>NZ_JACSQP010000009.1 GCF_014836535.1 Microbacterium pullorum | reverse complement strand
AGTACGAAGCAATCATGAACACCGACGTCGCCCTCGCGGCGTGACTACAACCCGTCACCTATCCGTGCGGCAGACCCTTCTGACATGCGTCGCCGACCGGAACAACGTAAGAATCAGGAACGCTGCACCCGTACGTGCAGGGATGTAGTCGCGACGGCGAGGGCGACGTCGGTGTTCCGGAGCCGCCGACACGGGGCGGCGACGAAAAGACCGTCCGCGGGTCTGCGACCACCAGCGGGCGTTCCTCCCTACAGGCTGCGCGACGCAGTTGCGACGACGCCGCTGAATCACCGCAATATTGCTGCTTGAGCAACAGCACTCGCTTCCTCACCTCACGTCGCTGCGCCCTCTCCTTTCGCCATCCGCGCGCGCCGTCCCTGACCCCGCCACCGCAATCACTTCTACAGCGCCAGGGGGTGAGCCCCTACGTCGGTGGCGATGCGCTCGATTGGGGCATCGTGCTCGCGGTTGCTCGCGATGCGCACAACGGTGTCGCGGAAATCGCTCGGGTGCGGCTTAGGTGCGAGGAGGGTCTCCCGGGCTGTCCTCACGAGGCAGCTGAGCTCATGGGATCGAGCCCTGCAACAGACCAATCCATCAACTTGTTCAATCCACCGAACGAGCCTTTCCCCGTCGGTGGAGCATGATGTAAAGAGCCGACGCTAAGACAACCTCCGCGGCGAGTGCAGCCCAATATGCGCTTGCGAAACCGATGCTTGGGAGCAACGCGATCGTGAGTCCCACGGTGACCGCGGCCGCTGCGCAAATCACCCACGTCCGGGGCCATCGAAGGGACGCGATGGAGCTCGCCGCTTGCAATGGGATATTCACGCCTCTCGAGAGGAGAACCAGAGCGAAAGCCGGGGCCCACTGCTGCGCGAGTAAGTAGGCATCCCCGTAAAGCCAGGCTAGAACGCCGCGGGAACAGAAAAACCAAGCGGCACTGATCGGTATGGTGAAGGCGAGAACCGACAGAACCTGACGCTTAAGCTCAGACCTGAAGACCTCGGGGCGCTTCCCGCTGACCGCATGCCACCGTCCCAGGAGGAAGCGCTGGCTATACGCATTCGGCAGCATCAGGATTGCGGTGATGAAGAGGTAGATTACGGCGAGCGATCCGGCTTCTGTTAGGTACCCTTGGCTCGACATAACCAGAATACTCGCTCGGTAGTAAAGCATGAAGAGAAGGCCAGAGAGGGCGTAGGGGAAGCCCGCGACGGCCACGTCTCTCCACGTTAGGGGGGATATCCCCCGTGCGCTGGGGAGTCCTAGCAATATCGTTATCAAGCACGCGGCCGCAAAAGCGCCTGACATCAGCCAGTAGGCGGCATGCAGATCTTCGAGACCCGCGAGCCACAACGCCGCCAGGGCTATTACTTTTGCTGCCTCGGGTGCAATCAGAAGGAGACCAACGCCGGGGAAGTCGCGCGCACTCTGCCTACTCGACGCGAGGATGCTGAACAGTGAGATCATGCAGCAAAGAGCAACCGTAAAGGCCAGTGCGGATCCCAGCGCCGGGACGACGGCGACGACGATACCGACCACAGTGGCGCCGATGACAGATGTCGTCCCCCAGATGCGGAGGTATGGCTTCACGACATCCCGAGCGGACCGTCCTTGACGCTCGACCGCGTCAAGCATCACATTTTGGCTGCCCATCGACGTGAACACCGCCAGCGCCGCAGCCCCGATCATCGCCGAGGCCACCACTCCGAAGGCGGACTCGCTCATGATCAGTGAGAGGCCGGTCTGGAATGCGAACGAGAGGGCGGCGGCAACCATTGTGCCGCCCGCAACCCATATGGGGCCGCGCATTTGCAGCCTCCTCATAACGATCGTTGCCGCAAATGTGCGATCCACGCTTCGATTGCATTAGTGGAGATGTCTTCATGCGCCTGGCGGTGAGGACCCTGGGTTTGGGCCCACGCTGACACCGTCTCCAACCGCCCCTGTGCGTCTGGACCGACGTAACTGACCTCTTCGCCGGAGTCGGGGTGGCCTATATCAGTCAGAAAGTCAATGCACTTTTTGTGGTGCTTCGAAAGGCGGAACGGCACGTCGTAGATGTGAGCCGCTATGGCGCCATGGAGGCGGTCCGACAGAACGAGCCTGCTCGCAGCGATGATGGCGAGTGTTTCACGCGGGTCGCGATGGGCGACAGTAGTCACGCTGAGCCCGTGTTGTCGTAGCGCGGACGCCACCTTTGCACAGATGGCGGAATCCTCGGCGTTACTCGGCTGCATTAAGACAACGGTCACGGTTTCGGAAGGCGAAGCCTGGTTGACCACGCTCGTGGAAAGCCAATCGGACAGAAACGCGGCGTCGTGCGCTCTCCGCCCCAGCTCCCCGATCGCGGCAGGTATGACCACGATATTACTCCCCACGCCCATGGGGTCGACGGGCAGAAGCCGCCGCGCTGCGTATGCGATGTCGGAACTGTAGGTAACCTGCGGGTGCGCCGCCGCCAGTTCCTGATACTCGGAATAGCTTCGGAGTCCCACCCAAGACATTTGGGCAATGATCCGATTGGGAGGGATCGACTTCCCTTCCATCACCCCGACCCCGATCGCACAGTAAGAGATGCGCCCTCTAGCGGACGCCACCATCTCGAGGTGGCGCATCGAAAGTGGGGGTCTGGCCCCGAGGATTGATCCCCCGCCGAGCGTAAGGCTTCGGGCGCGTCCGAGATTGCGCACTGCGTATACATTGCGGGTCAATTTGTCGAGCCGTCCGTCGCCCGCGTTCGACACAATGGGGCGAGCCCAGTCCTCCGCGGCGAGGGCTGTGGTGAGCACCTCCCTAAACAGGTCGTCCCCGAAGTTGTGAAATCCGTAATATCCTGCCAGCACATCGGCACGGCCTGACAGCACGCGGCTGAGGGTCACGTTATGCTCCCGCCTCTTGGCATGCGTCGATATCGGGCCTGGCGCAAGAGACCAACGGGTACTTTCGCTACCAGCCAGGCTATGTGTGTGATGAACTCAGTCTTTCCCAGGTGGCCTAGCTCTCGCAGGCGCATAGCGTTCCGGAAGGTCGCCGCGTACATCTCCCTTTGATCTGCGCCTTCACCAGAATGCCCGAAGGGCGGCTTGCTCGCAAAGCAAAGCGGCGCGGCGATGAATCTCGTTGTGCCTGGGTTGGCGGTCGCGACGAGCAGTGCCATGTAGTCTTCGGCGCGCCGACCACCCAGGGCGAACATCGTCTGCGCAACTTCTCGTTTCGCCACGATGGAGGAGGTCGGAATTGGGTTTCGTCGCAGAAAGTGACGTCGTTTCAAAGCGCGGATCGGGGCACCGCTTATAGTGCTCCGCAGATCGTCGGTGCCCACCTCGAAGCGCCAGGGGCGTTGGTGGCCGACGAGCGAAGCGCGCCCGCTAGTCAGCAACGGGGCGACGGTCTCCAGTTTCTCGATATGCCACTGATCGTCCGCGTCGAGGAACGCAACGTGCTCACCTTCGGCTTGTTGCGCGCCGAGGTGCCGTGCGAGACCCGGGCCCACGTTCTCCGGCAGGCAGATTAGGCGGATGGGTGGCGCCGAATCGAGTGCACCCAGGTATGCCTTAAGGAGCTTTAGCTGCTCGGGATCAGAGGCGTCGTCGACAATGATGAGTTCCTTTGCTGGCATGGTCTGGGCGACAACCGAACTGATGGCGCGGGTAGCGTCCGAAGAGTTGTTGTGGACTGGAACCACTACCGACACACTTACCTCGGGGCGGTATGTTGGGGCCGCTCCGCTCGGGAGCCAGCTGAACTTGGATGCCTCACTGGGCAAGACGAGCCTCCGGGGGGTTTGGAAAGTGATTGCCGGGTGGTTGATCCAGGCGACGGTGTATAGATGTGACGCGTTCGCCGCGATGCTGAGCGCCGCTTCGGACACCATTCCCCTGATCACGTACCACCGCTCGGGGGTGGTCAGCGGCGCACGCCGTGGGCTGCGGGAACTGCGCGGTGACTGTCCGTCGGTCCGCGGGCACGCAACGGTTTTCACACCCCAGCGGTTTAGCGGCTGTCGGTCCCGGGCGACGAGCGGCGGTTGGGAGGGCGCGGAGGTGCAGTATCAAGACTGGAAACCGTTCTCTGTTTGATACGGAAGAACGCCGTTGAATGACGGTATGTATACCAGCATGTGCGCGATGGCTAGGATCGCGAGGATGCACATAAAAAGCCTGGGATGCCGGCTCCTCGCCGTCAAGGCTGGGAGCAAAAAGATCATATAAATGCTGAAATACATTTCTAGGCGGGCTACTGGGATGGAGATAAAACCCATCAGTATCAAGCCCGCGCTCAATGCCACATAGACCCCGTACCGCTGGAGGTCCATAGGCAGGTCTTTTTTGACGTTAGCCAGCAGCGCGACGACGACAATCGCCACTCTGACGGCGGCCATGAGAATCGTGCCGGTCCCCGCAACTTCTGCCTCTTCGATGTAGCCGCCGTACCTCGGGTTTAGGAAGTCAGCAAAATTAGCCAGAATCGTTAGGGCGCTTCCTCCCACCGCAGTAGCGGCGAATACGAGGGTAATTACCCGCAGTCGGAGCTTCCACGTGGCGGTGACTAGCTGAACGAGCGGAACAACGATCGCCGACACGTGGAAGGCGCTCGCAAGGGCGTTGAGCGCGATGAACTTCCACGTTGATTTGCCGAAGTAGCTATAGGCAAGGGCTGACAACCCTACGGCAATGCTCTGTCGAACTTGGTTGAAGGATATGAAGTAGAAGCCCATCCCTATGTAAAGAAGAAGTGAAAGTGCGCGGTGACCTGAGAGTCGACGGATCGCGATGTATATAGGAACGACGGAGGCGACGGAGGTGGCGAGGATGATCGCGGATGGGTCAGGGGAGATCTGTTTGACGAGAAGTGAGAAGATCGTGTACCCCGCCTCATGCGGGGAGTTCGCGATCGAGGTCGCCCAGTCGCGGGTGTCTAGTCTGGCAAAGACGTTCGCATAGATGTAGTAGTCCGTTCCGACGTGAAACCGTAGGCCCGCAACGCCCGCCAAGACCGACATGATAAAAACGTCGGAAAGCCCCCAGCGCACTGGCGTGTCGGCCGCCCCTGGGTTGTTCGCTGGCTGACGGCGGCGGAGCTCCCGTCCGGCAAGGTCGGCGGCCCAGGCCAGTACCACGACGACCGCGGTTATTGTTACGTAGAGGGTCATGTCAGCGGACGGGACGTGATACTCGGCAGAACCTGGTTCACCGGCTAGCACTCATCCAGCGATGGTACAGCTCCAGCGAAGCGGTGCCGATCTCGTCGTCTGTGAGTGCAGCCCTCGCATGCCTCTGGGCTGCTTCGCGCATTGTCTTGCGTAGGGCGGGGTCCTCCAGGAGTAGGCGCGTGGCCTCGATCAACTCGGGGTCGCTGTCACAGACGAAACCCGTCTCGCCATGGACGATGGCGTCCCGATTGCCTACGACGTTGGTCGTCACGCATGGTACCCCGCAGCTCTGGGCATGGATAAGGGAAAGGGACATCCCTTCCCAAAGAGTTGGGAACAGAAAGACTGCCGACTGGGCGAGAAGATCGTCGAGTTGCTCGGGGGCAACCCAGTCAAGCACCTGCACCGGCGAATCCGCGAACCACTCTCGCGGATAATTCCCGTTCCCTGCGCCTACCCACACGAAATCCGCCAGGTGCCCGAGAGCGCGTGCAACAGCCGCGAACCGCCAGGGTGCCTTCTGGTAAACGACCCTCCCAAGCATCAATACTCTCAACCGCTGAACCGGGGTGTGCGGTCGGTCGACTATCGAGCTGCGTGGCACTCCTGACTGCAAGAACGCTAACTCTTTGGCTCGCAACCGTTGCCGCGCGATCTCGACTTCCGACACGGAGGTCAGGATCAAAGGGTCTAGCCGGGCCATCGCGCGTTCCGCCGCTTCGGTCGCCCATCTGTTGGTGAGGCTCTTATCCTCGCGGAGGAAAGAGAACCCGTGTGGCGAGTAAACCCGCAATACATCCTCGCGTCTCCGGCGGACAGTCCGCCCCAGCGCGCCCGCGATTGAGGAGTGCAAATGAACTACGTCATAGTCGCCAGAACGCATCTGAGCGCGCAGTCTGCGCCGGAGTTGCCAGGAACGAGTGAGGTGACTCTTGCCTGTCACGGGCGGATGGAGCTCCACGCGGTCGCCGAAGCGCTGCCGCAGGTCGGATTCGGGAGGCGTGTCGGCGCGGCGTGCGTAGAGCACCGCAACGCGTGCGCCTGCCGATGATTGCCGGTTGCCTATGCTCGAAATGAAGGAGACAATCCCGCCGCCCATGGCCTCGGTCACGTGCAAGACACGAATGGCATTCAAACCAGGATACTCATTTCCGTCATCAGCGAGGCCCACGTAGCTTCAATTCCCTCTCGCAGGGGCGTATGTTTCGGCGTGCCAAAATGCGACCTGTATGTCGAGGTGTCGAGAACGACGCGCTCGACAAAGGTTGGTGGGGTTGCGCGCCGCTCGGTCATCGGCTGGATCCCTGTGACTGCCGCGACAACATCGACAATCTCGTTGACCGAATATGGGGTTCCGCTACCTATGTTCACGACGGGGCCCGCGCTGGGCTTGCCGACCATAGCGCAGATCATGTCGGCGACATCCTCCACATAGATGTAGTCCCGAACCATCGAACCATCCCCATACACGACGATCGGTTCTCCGCGCGCGATGCTCCGAAGGAATATCGGGATCACGCCTTGCTTCCGGTCGCGATGTTGCCTGGGGCCGAACGGGTTCGAGATTCGAAGGGCGGTGGACCGCAAGCCCGCGGTCCGGCCGAAGTACCGCAGGTAGCCCTCGATTGTGAGTTTGCCGATCGCGTATGGAGAGATGGGGTTCGGTGTCGTGCTCTCGGATAACGAAACCGCCGAAGTGTCTCCATAGATCGCACCTCCGCTGGATGCAAAGTACACGTGCTCCACGCCAAGCTCTGCGCATGCGCGAAACAGCTCGATTGAACTCGTGATGTTCGTGCGCACGTCGAGAAGTGGGTCGATCTCCGCCGTGGCGGGTGTCGTGGTCGAGAGGAAATGAAAGACGATTTCGCGATCGCGGACGGCTTCCTTCACTTCCCCGACGTTCATAAAATCGCCCGTGACTCGCTCAACGTTGCCGGCTTCAAACCTTGCTCGGCCATTCGAGAACCGGTCGAAGACCCGCACGTCGTGTCCGTCGCGCGCCAGAGCGTCGACTACGTGGGAGCCGACGAAGCCGTTGCCGCCGATCACCAAGCACCTGCTCATCATGACCCTTTCAATAATGGATATGTGTTCCGGGTGGCGGTTAATGTGCGGTGCTGCCTGGCGCTACAACAGCGCGAACCGTCTTGAGGAGAATTAGGACGTCGCCCAAAAGGCTCCAGTTCTCTACGTAAGACAGATCTAGCCGAACTGACTCCTCCCACGAAAGCGTCGAGCGTCCGCCCACTTGCCACGCCCCCGTGATGCCCGGTTTTGCCAGGAACCTGCGGTGCACGTGATCCGCGTACTTCTCCACTTCATTGGGGAGCGGCGGCCGCGGGCCCACGAGCGACATAGAGCCTGCGATCACGTTGAGCAACTGGGGGAGCTCATCGAGGCTGTACTTGCGCATCATGCGACCGATTGGCGTCACTCGCGGATCATCTCGCATCTTGAAGAGCACTTCGTTGCCGGCGTCGCGCCGCTCTCCCGCGAGCTGTGGGAGGAGTCCTTCTGCTTTGTCCACCATGGTGCGGAACTTAAGCATGGTGAACTCCGCACCTCCGAGGCCTATCCTTCGCTGCTTGAAGAGAACTGGACCGGGAGATGAAGCGCGAACCACGGCGGCCAGCGTGATGAGGAGCGGGCTGAGGACTACGACGCCCGCGACCGCTAGTACCAGATCCACCACGCGCTTAGCGAAAAGTTGGCCGCCACTGAATCGTGGCGTCTCGACGTGGATCAGCGGCAACCCGGCGACTGGCCGTGTGTGGAGCCGGGGCCCAGCGATGTCCACGAGGCTTGGTGCGAGCACGAGGTGCTGTCGGCCAGCCTCAAGGCTCCACGAGATCTCTTTCACCTTCGAGGGAGGTAGGTCGTCCGTACTGGTGACGGCGACTGTGTCAGCGCCTGTGACTGCCAAAGCCCTGTTGACGGTGTCCACTGTCCCCATGATTGGAATGGTGGTGCCTCGGATGGTGTCGGCGATCTTGCCCGTGGGTACGCAGGCCCCGACGACCAAGTAGCCCGCCTCGGGTGTACGACGAAGTTCGTTCGCGATGTGAGTGACGCTCTGCTGTGAGCCCACCAGCAACACGCGAGCGCAGTACTCACCGCGGCGACGGCGGCGATTGATCCACACGCGCCAAAGCCCTCGTTCGATGAGCAGAGCGACAACTCCCACGGGAAGGCTGATGAGCAGGAAACCCCGTGCGACATCTACCCGGAAGAGGAACGCGAGGATGGCGATGAAGCCGAACAGTCGGAGACTCGCATCAAGGACCCTGCGATACTCTGCCGTGCCGTTGCCGACGATGCGGTGGCTGCGGGAGTCAATGAGCCGCAGCACCCACATCCACGCGATGACCAATCCGGTCGAAAACAGCCAATATGAGAACTCCGAAATGCGGGCATCTGCGCGCATCGCGACATCGACATTTCCGAGACCGAACCAGATGACCTGCGCACCGAACACGACGACGATGAGGACCACGAGGTCGCTGACGATGAGGCGTTTCGCATAGGCAGGGCGCCAGTCCTTGACCGCTGGTCCGCTGGGCGTGCGTTCTGTGGGGCCGAGCTCGGCCGCCTCTTGCGGGTCGGCAAAGGTCGTGGTCATTGGTGTGAGTTCCGGTCGTGCCCACGTTTACGGGGCGGTAGTGCCGTGTACTGCATTGTCATGGATATATCCCCCCTTACAACATAGCCAATGAAAAGCCCACCCAAAGTCAGCGCCTAGACTGCGGAGGTGTCCAGCGCGCAACAACGCACCGTGCTCCGGAGGCCCCGGTTCTGGGTTCTCACGGTCACCGCCCTCGTGCTCATCGCTCTCATCGCCGGTGGCGCTTTGGCGGCCAAGACGCTGGCCGACCGCGCTTTCGCCGCGCGAGACGCGCTGCAGAGCGCTGTTCCGCTCGCAGCCACCGTGAAGGAGCAGATCCTCGCCGGCGATTCCGCGGCTGCCCAGCAGACCGTGGCGCAGCTGCAGGAGCTGACGGCCGAAGCGCGTGCGCAGGCAGACGGCGAACTCTGGCGCTTCGCGGAGCGGTTGCCTGTCGCCGGACCGAACCTCGTCGTCGTGCGCGACGTCGCTGCGACGATCGACGACCTGGTCGTGCGGGCGGCCCTGCCCGCATCGCAGATGAACCTCGACGGGCTGGCCCCGGCGGGCGGACGCATTGACACGGCAATGCTCACGCAGGCATCTGAGCTTGTCGATCAAGCCGCCGCTGCTGTCGCCGACGCCCGCGCCACCATCGATGGCATCGACCGCAGCAGCATCGTCGACCAGGTGGCATCCGGCGTCGACCAGCTCGACCGCGTGGTCGCCCAGATCGAACCGCTCATCGCACCGGCGCAGCAGGCGCTTGCCGTGCTGCCCGGCATGCTGGGCGCCGAGGGCCCCCGCAATTACTTGGTGCTCGTGCAGAACAACGCCGAATCGCGGGGCACAGGGGGCAATCCCGCTGCGCTCGTGCTGCTGCATGTCGAGGACGGCGCGATCTCGATCGCGCAGCAGGCATCGAGCCAGGACTTCATGAACGGCAGACCGAACCCTGTCGCAGAGCTTGATCCCGCGACCGTCGCCCTCTACGGCGACAAGGTGGGCCGTTACATGCAGGACGTCACGATGACGCCCGACTTCGCGGAGTCGGCGCGCATCATGGGCGCGTTCTGGGCGGAGACGTTCGGAACGCCCATCGATGGCACGGTGTCCATTGATCCCGTCGCACTCAGCTACCTGATGGCGGCGACCGGCCCGGTGAGTCTGCCGAACGGCGACGTGCTGGAGTCGAGCACCGTGGTGGCCAACCTGCTCAACGAGGTCTACTTCCGCTACCCCGACCCCGAGATACAAGACGCGTACTTCGCCGTCGCGGCAGGCGCGATCTTCGACGCCCTCACGTCGGTCTCGAACCCCCGCCAGCTGGTCGATCAGGTGAGCCGAGCAGTCGAAGAGGGTCGCCTGCTCTACGTGCCGACGTCGCCGGCCGAAGCTGAGCTCATCGCCGGCACCCGCCTCACCGGCGCGCTGCCGACCGACAACGCCGAGACCACGCTCATCGGCTCGTACGTGAACGACATCACCGAGGGCAAGCTCAACTACTACATGGACACCGCCGTGGCCGTCGCGGCGGACGTCTGCGCCGTCGCAGGCGACCAGGCTCCCACTTTCACGGTGACCACGTCGCTCACCTCGACTCTGAAACCCGATCAGGTGCGGGGCCTTGCCCCCTATATCTCGCCCGGCCGCTTCTTCCCGAAGGGCGTCATCAGCACCGACCTCGTGGTCTACGGTCCCGTGGGTGCGACGTTCGTCTCAGCGAACATCGACGGCGTGCCGGTCGCCGCCACACCCGTCGAGCACCTCGGTCGGCAGGCGGTCAAGGTCAACGTGATCAACGACCCCGCCTCGTCGCACGCGGTGACCGCGGTCTTCACCGGCGCGGCCGGGGCCGATTACGGCCCGGTCGAGGTGTGGCACACCCCGATGGTGCGTCAGACGCCCGTCACGATCGATGCGCCGGGGTGCCCGGCTCCGTAGCCGCGCGCGGGGCGGGCGAGACGCGGAACACGACGCCGTGGTAGAAGCCGAACCGGGCGAGCACCACGACCACGATGCTCGCGAGATTGACGACGTTCACCACGAGGGCGCCCGGTTCGCGATCGAGCAGCGACGCGGCGGCATCCACTCCCAGCCAGACGATCACCGCACCGAGCACGGTGCAGAAGGCGTTGACGGCGATGAAGAGCGACACCTCGAGCCAGCGCTGTCGGCGCGCGCGATGGCGGAATGTCCACTGGCGGTTGCCGAAGTAGGCATTCACCAGCGCGACGAGCGAGGCGACGATCTTGGCGGCGACGGCATCCCAGCCGAAGCCCACGAGCAGCAGATTGAACACCGCGATCTCGATGACGGTGCTGATCGCGCCCACAGTGAGAAACCGGGAGCCGAGCGCGAGGAGGCGCTTCGCGCGCGGGGGGAGCTGCATGATTCGACTACGCTACAGGGATTGCCTGAAGGGCACCGCACAGCCACCAGCACGGGAGATCGCGACGTGAGTTTCGAGCACATCGTCGTCGTCATGCCCGCGTACAACGAAGCGCCGGGCATCGCCGAGTTTCTGCTCGAGATCCACGAGCATGTCGCGCCGCTCGCCTCGCGGCTCGACATCATCGTCGCCGATGACCGCTCCACCGACGCGACCGCTGCGGTCGTCGCGGGGCTCGATGTGGCGCGTGTGCAGGTGCAGACGCAGGCCCGCAATCGCGGACACGGGCCGAGCGCGCTCGCGGCCTACCGCGCCGGGCTCGCCGTCACCCCCGATGTCATCGTGCACGTCGACGGCGACGGCCAGTTCGCCGGCGCCGACATCGCCCGCGTGATCGCGGCGCTCGACACCGCGGGCGTCGATATCGTGCACGGCGTGCGTCGCGGACGCGAAGACCCCTGGTACCGTCGCGCGCTCAGCTTCGGGCTGCGCATCGCGGTGCGACCATTCGCCGGGCGCGGTGTGCCCGACATCAACACTCCGCTGCGGGCCTACCGCCCCGAGCAGCTGCGCGCCCTGATCGAAGCACTCGGGGCCGATGCCATCGTGCCGCACGTGCACTTCTCCCTCGCCGAAGCGCGGGCGGCCATGCCCGTGGCCTACGTGTCAGTGCGCAGCCTGCCCCGCCGCGGCGGCGGGCCGGGCGGCACGATGTGGGGGAGCCCGACGCAGCCCAAGGTGCCCCCCAAGCGACTGCGCGCGTTCGTGCGGCAGGCCCTGGCCGAACTCTGGCAGCTGTCGCTGCGGCCGGGCGCGCCGATGCGCAGCCTGTCGAACGGTGCCGCCGAGCGGTCCGCGCGCGTCGCGGACGACGCACGATGACGATGCGCCGCGCGGTCGACGCGGCGTTCTGGGTGTGCGTCGCCCTGCTCGCCGCCGCCCACCTCATCGTGCTGTGGCAGAGCATCGCAGCCAACGCGCTGTGGGAAGACGAGGCGTTCAACCTGACGGTGCCGGTCAACCTGCTGGCCGGGCTCGGTTACACCAGCGACGGCACGCTGTCGGGCAGCACGCTGACGCCGTTCGATCCGCGCATCTCCACGGGACCGGTCGTGCTACTGCCGATCGCGGCGGTGCTCGCGACGGGCGCCGATCTGGTGGCCGGCGCGCGACTGGTGCCCGCCGCGTTCTACGTCGCGCTCATCGTGGCGGTGTGGGTGCTCGGGCGCCGGGTCGGCGGGCGCTGGGCCGCGCTTCTCGCCGTGACCGTGCCGCTCGCCTTCGACGCCACGGCACCCCCGTCGCCCATTCAGGGGCCGGCCGACATCTTGGGCGAGGTGCCCGCCGCAGCACTTATCGCGTGGGGGCTGGTCGCGCTGCAGCGCCGGCCGTGGCTGGCGGGACTGCTGCTCGGCCTCGCCGTTCAGGCCAAGTACATCTCGCTCCTTGCCGCTCCCGCCTTCGTGGTCGTGCTGCTGCTGAGCCTGCCCGGCGTGCCGCTGGTGCGGCGGCTGCGGTCCGCGATCGTGCCGGCCGCGCTGGCGCTGGTGCCGACGGTCGTGATAGAGGTGTGCGCGCTCATCGCGCTCGGCCCCGCCGGCTTCGTGCGGCATGTGCTCGACACCGTGCGCTTCGTGCGCTCCGCCGGACAGCCGGGCGTCGAGACCACGGTTGGTGAGAAGCTGGCGACGCTGTCTCAGTCATGGCACGTCCCGGGCGTGTGGGTGGCGGTGGCCGCTGTGACGGCGGCCGTGCTCGTGGTGGCCGCCGTGGTGGCGGTCGGGCGCATGCCCGAGCTGGGCGACCTGCGTCTGGGGACTGCCGCATCTGTGCGTGCCACTGCGCCGCTGCTCGCCGGCGCGTCACTGGGCGCACTGACCTACATCGCCTGGTGGTCGACGGCCGCGCACACGCCGCTGTGGGTGCGTCACCCCGCTCCCGGTCTGCTGGCCTTCGTGCCGGTGCTGGTCGCATTCGTCGTGCCGGCAGTGCGCCTGCTGTGGGCGGCGGGGGAGCGGCGCGCCTCGGCGCAGCGAGCCGTCGACGGCGACACTGTCGCCGGGCCGTCGACCATGACGCGCGTGACTCGCGCCGCGCTGGCGGTGGCGACGGCGCTCATCGTGGGCGTCGCCGTTGCGCAGACGGTCACCGCGGCCTCAGCCGCGCTGGCATCCGACGACGCAGTATTGGCGCAGCAACGCGACATCGCCGCCGAGATCGCCACGGTGGATGCCGAGTGGATCGCCACTCAGTGGGGCGGCGCCGTCAGTCTCGTCGTGCTGGCCGGGTCGCACGTGGCCCTCACCGACGCCCCGCCCGAGAACACCGCCGGCTACCCCGTGCTCACGAGCGACACGGCACTGTGCGAGCGGCCGCTGACGGGCGCCCCGCCGTTCGTCGTCTGCGCTCCCTGACGCGCGGAAGATCAGGCGTTCTGGCCGACCTTGGTGCGACGCCCCCGGCGTCCCTTCACCTCGGCGCGCGTCATCTCGACGGCTGCCTGCTCGTGGTGGTGGGTCGAACCATAGGTGTAGGTGCCGTAGCCGTAGCTGTCGGGGCCCTTGGTGGGGAGCATCGTCACGACGACGCCTAGCAGGTTGCCGCCGGCCGTCTCGAGGGTGCGCATGGCGCCCGCGAGATCCTGCTTCTTGGTCTTGCCCGATGCGGCGACCAAGATGACGCCGCGCGTCTTCTTGCTCAGCACCGCGGCGTCGGTGACCAGCAGCAGCGGCGGCGCGTCGATCAGCACGTAGTCGAAGTGCTCGGTGAGCGCGGCGAGCATGTGGTCCATCGCCGACGACCCGAGCAGTTCGCTGGGGTTGGGCGGCACGGGGCCGCTCGTCAGCACGAAGAGCTGGTTCGCGCCCCACTTCTGCAGTGCATCGGCCAGCGGCACGCGACCGATGAGCACGTCGGTGAGGCCCACTCCGCCCTCGAGACCCATGTAGTCGGCGACGCGCGGCAGGCGCAGATCGCCGTCGAGCAGCGCGACGCGTGCGCCGGTCTCGGCCAGGGCGATGGCGAGGTTGGCGGTCGTCGTCGACTTGCCCTCGCCGGGGCCGGCGCTGGAGACGACGAAGCTGCGCGGGCCGTCTGCGACGTCGAGGAACTGCAGGTTGGTGCGGAGGCTCCGGAACGACTCCGCACGCGGGCTGCGGGGGTCGGCGTGCACGATGAGCGGACGCTTGGCGGCCTCGGGGTCGAAGGCGATGCCGCCGAGCATGGGCTTGTCGGTGAGCGCTTCAAGGTCGCTCAGCGTGTGGATGCGCGTGTCGAGCACGGTGCGCAGCACCGCGAGCCCGACACCGGCGGCAAGGCCGAGCAGCGCCCCCAGCGCGATGAGCAGCGGGATGTTGGGGCTGGCGGGCGACGTAGGAGCCGTCGCCGGCTGCGTGATCGTGATCTGCACCGGGCTGATCGCCTCGGCGCTCTGGGGCCTTTCGAGCGTGGTCTGCACGGCCTGCGCGAAGCTGGCCGCCGTCGCGTTGGCGATGGCCGCGGCCTGCTCGGCATCTTCATCGGTCACCGAGATGTCGAGCAGCACGGTGTTCAGCGGCGTGCTCGCCGAGACCTGCGGGGCCAGCTCACCAGCCGACACGTCGAGCGAGAGCTCCTCGATCACGGGGTCGAGCACGAGAGCGGTGGGAATGACGTCGACGTAGCTGGCGACCATCTGCCGGGCGAACGTCGTGCCCTGCACGAGATCGCCGGTGGCGGCACCCTCGGTGCGCACCGAGACGTACAGCTGCGTGGATGCCTCGTACTTCGGTGCCTGCATGAAGGCGTACCCGGCACCGCCCGCGATGCCTGCGATGAGAAGCACAAGGAGCAGGATCCAGTTCTTGTGCAGGATGCGCAGGTAGTCGCGAAGTTCCACGCGGGGGTCTCCCAGGGGTGAGGTGGTCGGGTTCGGTCATTCTCCCACAGCGGTGCGGACCGGCCAGGACGCGCCCGGTCGGCCCGCTGTCAGTGCGACGCGTACGCGTACGTTCCGTACGCCGTCTTATCAGCACCCGCCGTCGGCACCATGGTGACGACGGTGCCCAGCACCTGCGACCCGACCGCCTCGATGCTCTGCACGGCGCTCGCGAGGCGCGGTCTGGTCGTCGAGCCCGCCGCGGCGACGACGATCGCGCCGTCGGTGAATCGCGACACCACGGCGGCATCGGTCACGAGCAAGGTCGGCGGGGCATCGATGATGATCACGTCGAACGCCGCCTTCAACTCACCCATGAGCTTGCCCATGGCCGTCGAGCCCAGCAGCTCGGCCGGATTGGGCGGCACGGTGCCCGCCGGCAGCAGGAACAGTGTGCCGCGGCCCCAGCGCTGGATCACATCGGATGCCGCGACGCGACCGACCAGCACGTCCGCGAGCCCGAGGCCTCCCTCGATGCCGAAGTAGTCGGCCACCTTCGGCTTGCGCAGATCGCCGTCGAGCAGCGCCACCCGCGCGCCGGTCTCGGCGAAGGCGATGGCAAGGTTGGCGGCCGTCGTCGACTTGCCTTCGCTCGGCCCCGCGCTGGTGATGACATAGGCCGCGGCCCCGCCGCCGATGGCCAGGAACTGCATGTTCGTGCGCAGCGATCGGTAGGCCTCCGCGCGGGGATCGCGGGCCGCAGCGGCCACGACGAGCGGCCGCTTCTTCGCCTCGGGATCCAGCGCGATGCCGCCCAGAGTGGGCGCGCCGGTGATCTCCTCCACGTCTTTGACGGTGCGGATGCGGGTGTCGAGCACTTCGCGCAGCAGCGCGATGCCCACCCCGGCAGCCAGGCCCAGCAGGCCGCCCAGCGCGAGGGACAGGCGCATGTTGGGTGCCGTCGGGGCGAGGGGCACCTGGGCAGGCTGCAGCGTCTCGATGCGCACGGGCGACGGCCGATCGCCGGTGGGTGCCTCGAGCCGGGCGGCGACCACCGCGGTGAAGCTCTCGCCGACGGCGTTGGCGATGCGGGCGGCCCGCTCGGGACTCGCATCGTCGACGGTGACGTCGATGACGACGGAGTTGAGGCCCGCCGACGCGTGCACCCGGGCGGCCAGCTCTTCGGCCGTCTCATCGAGCCCCAATTGCTCGATCACGGGGTCGAGCACGATGGAGCTCGCAATGACGCTGACATAACTCGTCACCGCCTGCCGGGCGAAACTCGTGCCCTGGTTCAATTCCGAACTCGAACCCTTGTCTCCGCCGACGGCGACGTACAGCTGGGTCGATGCCGAGTAGCTCGCGGGCGTGGTCAGCGCGGCCAACGCACCGGCAGAAACACCGATGAGGGTGAGCGAGATGATGAGGACGAGATTTCGGCGCAGGATGCGCACATAGTCCTGAATAGCCACGTCGCTCCTGCCTCGGGGTGGGATATCCTGCGCGGGGTATCCTTTCACGAATTGTCCCGTCACTTTTCGCCGCCTGCGGCATTGCGCCGCCTCCGCTTGCAAAGGCCTCATGAGCACTCTCGCCGATCTGTTCGACGATGACCGCGCCACCGCGCCCGGCGCCGCCGCCGCCGGCGCCGGGCCGCGGGAGTTGCCGGGCGCCGCGGGACTCGCGCAGATGCTGGGGGCCCCGCGCCGCGAGACCGTGCGCGCGCCGGTCGACGACACTCCTCGCCTGGTCGAACTCGTGCGCAGCGCCTCGCAGAATGCCGCTCCGGTCGTGCTGGCCGGCGGTGCGAAGTCGAAGAAGTCGTCGTCGCGTGGGCGCAAGCGCACCGATTGGCTGAGCGTGGTCGTCGCGGTGTTCGCCATCGGGGTGGTCTCGGCGACGGCCGTGTTCGCCGGCATCCAATTCGCCTCCGCCAGCCCCGCCGCAGGTGCGCTCGATTCGCTCGCTGCCGACGAGGCGGCGCTCGTCAACGCCGAGCAGGCCCTCGCGACCGCTGCCGCGCGCGTCGAGGCCGACGTCGCCGCCGCCCGCGAAGACGCCGCACGCCTGGAGCCGGCGCTCGTCGCGGTGGAGGGGTATTCCGACGAACCCGCTCGGGCCGCCGCCGTGCAGGCGCTGCAGGACTACCGCGCCGGGCTCGACGCCCTCGTGCTGCCGCAGCTGCCCGCGCCCTACGCGCGTGCCGCCCTCGATGAGCAATCGCTCGCCGATGTCGGAGCCGCGATCGACCGCGTGCAGCAGCTCTCGGTCGACATCGACGCGCCGTCGCAGCAGACCTCGGCGCTGCGCACCACCGTGACCGGGCTGCGCGACGGGTTCGCGGCGCAGATGGCGGCCTTCGGCACGACGTTCCCCGCCTGGGCCGAGGGAGTCATCGCAGAGAACTACGCGGCCGATGAGACCTTGGCAGAAGCCCTGGCGGCCACCGCTGCCGCCGTTGCGGTGCCGGCAGAGGGCGGGCTGCTCGGTGTGGAGGCGATGCTCACCCTGCCGGCGCTCGTCGATGCCCTGCGCGAGGACCACCAGCGCGTGCTCGACGAGATCGCCGCCGAGGAGGAAGCGCGGGAGAATTCCGGTGGCGGAGGTTCCGGCGGGTCCGGCAGCGACGAGACTCAGCCGGGTGAACCGGCGCCGGAGCCCGAACCTGGCACCGAGCCTGCGCCTGAGCCGGTGCCCGAGCCCGACCCCGGTGCCGAACCGCCGGTGGGGTGAGACGGGCCGGTCGGTCAGACTCGCCGGGCGGGTGAACCGGCGCGGTCGGTGAGACTGGCCGGCGGGTGAACCGGCGCGGTCGGTGAGCCGGCGCGTTGCGGCGGCGCTGCGGCTCAGGCCGGGATGGCCGTCCGTACCACTCGCACGACCTGGTCGATCGCGGGAACCAGCTGCGAGCCCGAGAGCTCGTAGGTGTTCCATGACCGACGGTAGGGGTCGATGACGTCATCGTCGGCGGGATCCGCCGGCGGCAGCGAGACGCCGCGGTGCGCAGCGACCGATGCCACAGCGGCGCGCAGCCGCGCAGAGGCATCGGTGCCGGCGCCGTCGGCGGCCGCGACGATCTCGGCATCTGTGGTATCGGCGGCCAGCCGGGCGAACTCGCGCAGGGTGAAGGTCGAGCGCAGCCGTGCGGGCGCGAGCTCGACCACGGCGCGACGGTGCTCGCGGGCCATCGCGAGGATGAGGTCGGGCGAGGCGAGCATGCGACTCGTCAGCGTCTGCGATCGGTGCTCGGCCGACAGCTGCGCAGGCACGCCGTGCATGGCGGCGAGGCGCTGCGCCTCGGCCGGCATCTCTGCCCCGCCCATGTCGTAGGTCCCGCCGCTGTTCACCGTGCCGGGCAGTCCGGCGAGGCGCGTGCGCAGCAGCTGCTCGGCCAGCGGGGATCGGCAGATGTTGCCGGTGCAGACGGTGATGATCTCGAACACGGACGACCTTTCGTTTCGGGCGTGAGGGTCTGTGCCACTGTATCGGGCGGCCCACTGCATCCTGGGCGTAGACATGTTCTAATGTCGCGGCACGTGTCAACTCCCACTGCACAGGTGATTCCCGCGTTAAGTTATCCACAGAAGAAGAAATGTTCTAGACTGCGGCTTGCGCGCGAGGTAGAATCGCCGTATGAACGAACCCCTTCGCAACCTCATCGCAGCGGTCGCCGCTGTGGCTGAGGGCTGGCCCGACGTGGCGGTCGAAGGTGCGGCGGGGTCGTCGCTGGTCGCGCTGAACGACGCCCTCGGCAGGGTGCGACGGCTCACCGACGGGCTGCACGCGCAGGTGGCGGCCGAGATCGCCCGGCAGTCCCGCCCCGAGCTCGGGCCCGACGGGCTGGCGAAGACGCAGGGCTACCGCAACCCGACGGCGCTCATCGCGGCCACGACGGGTTCGACCAACGGAGAAGCGGCGCGTCTGGTGCAGGTGGGCGAGGCGACGGCGCCGCGGTTGCTGCTCTCCGGCGAACGTGCGCCGGCCCGGCATCCGCACGTCGCCTGCGCGGTCGACGCGGGGCGCATCGGGGCGCCCGCCGCGGCCGCGATCATCGGCATGCTCGACAGGGTCGTGCTGCGTGCCGGCCGCGAGGCGACCGAGGCCGCCGAGCGCACGCTCGTCGAGCAGGCCCCCGGTCTCTCCGCCGACCAGTTGGCCAAGCTCATCGCGCGGGCTGAGGCCTGGCTCGATCCCGACGGTGTCGAACCACGCGAAGACGAACTGCGTTCGCAGCGCTACCTGCACATCCGCGAAGAGCGCAACGGCATGACGTCGCTGTCGGCCATGCTCGACCCCGAGCATGCGGCACCGGTGCGCGCGGCCCTCGAGGCGCTCGTGTCGGCCGATCTGAGGGCACCGCGCGTCGCTGAAGCTCCGGGTTCCGAGCCGTCGCGCCCCTCCATCCCCAAGCTGCAGGCCGACGCACTGGCACGCCTGTGTGCGCACGCGCTCGGCTGCGATCACACCGACCTGCCGCTCGAGGGGGCGACCGTCGTGGTGCGCGTCACGCTCGACGACCTCGCGCAGGGCACGGGGAGCGCCACCATCGACGGCATGACCCAGCCGGTGTCGATCGGCACCGTGCGGCGCATGGCTGCCGGCGGAAGCGTGATCCCCTGCGTGCTCGGGGGCAAGAGCGAGATCCTCGACTGGGGTCGCAGAAAGCGGCTGTTCACCAAGGCGCAGAAGTTCGCCCTCATCGAGCGCGACGGTGGCTGTGCCGCATGCGGAGCCCCACCGGGAATGACCCGAGTGCACCACATCCGATGGTGGTTGCGAGATAGCGGCACGACAGATCTGTCCAACGGAGTGCTGCTCTGCGACTCGTGTCACCACCGCGTGCACGACAACGGGTATGAGATCCGCATCGACGGGACGGGTGTCGATGCCGATGTGTGGTTGATCCCGCCGCCGTGGGTGGATTCCACCCGCACGCCCCGGCGCGGCGCACGCAAGCGGTTCGACTTCGTGCCAGCCTGAACGGCCGCGACGATGCAGCGACCCGCCCCGAACGCGACGAAGCGGCCACCCCGTAAAGGGTGACCGCTTCGTGTGCTTGCCGACTGCTACTTGTCGGTGAAGGCATCCTTCACGTCATCTGCGGTCTGCTTGCCGTGAGCCTTGGCCTGGTCCACGTGGCCCTCGGTCTCCATCGACTTGTCGTCGGTGGCCTTGCCGATGCCTTCCTTGGCCTTGCCCTTGAGCTCTTCAGCCTTGTGCTTCATGTCATCTCCGATAGCCATGGGCTCTCCTTCCTCGTGGCAACGGCCGGGTCGCGGTCGTCGCGGGTCTTGGATCCTGATCGGATGCTTCGACGCTAATCGGGCGGCCGCCCACGGCGCAGGGGGTTGCCAGCCGGCGCTCCCGCGCGTAGGGTCCCGCGCCCGGCCGGGGTGCGCAGGGCCGGCGTGCTAAGCTATCTCTTTGGTGCAGGCCGCCTGCTGGCCGGCACCGCGAACGTGAGCCCTCCACTGGCGTGTTCGACCGCTTCTGCGGCACCGAACCACCCCGGAGTGGGATTCACGAACTCCTCCGTTCGACACAAGAAAGCAGCACTATCGTGACGCGCACTTTCACCCCCAAGGCTGGCGAGATCCAGCGCGAGTGGCTGGTCATCGACGCAACAGACGTCGTCCTCGGCCGCCTCGCCTCGCACGCCGCCGCGCTTCTGCGTGGCAAGCACAAGGCGACCTTCGCCAACCACATGGACTCCGGTGACTTCGTCATCATCGTCAACGCCGACAAGGTCGCGCTGACGGGTCAGAAGCTTCAGAAGAAGCGGGCTTACCGCCACTCGGGCTACCCGGGCGGCCTCAAGTCGATCAACTACGAGGAGTTCCTCGAGAAGAACCCGGCCCGCGCCGTCGAGAAGGCGATCCGCGGCATGCTGCCGAAGAACAGCCTCGGCCGCCAGCAGCTGTCGAAGCTGAAGGTCTACGCCGGTGCCGAGCACCCCCACTCGGCGCAGCAGCCCAAGACATACACCCTCGACCAGGTCGCCCAGTAAGCGCCCCTCAGATTTAAGGACAAACTGATGGCGAACATCGAAGAGACCCCGCAGAACTACTCCACCGAGACGCCCGCCGAAGAGACGCAGGCCGCCGTTGAGCGCCCCGTCCTCTCCGTTCCCGGCGCAGCGGTCGGCCGTCGCAAGCAGGCCATCGCCCGCGTGCGTCTGATCCCCGGCTCCGGCACGATCACGGTCAACGGCCGCACGCTCGAGGACTACTTCCCCAACAAGCTGCACCAGCAGCTGATCACCGACCCGTTCACGGTGCTGAACCTCACCGGTGCGTACGACGTCATCGCGCGCATCTCCGGTGGCGGCGACTCGGGCCAGGCCGGCGCGCTGCGCCTCGGCATCGCCCGTGCCCTCAACCAGATCGACGCCGAGAACAACCGCCCGACCCTCAAGAAGGCCGGCTTCCTCTCGCGTGACGCCCGCGTCATCGAGCGCAAGAAGGCCGGTCTCAAGAAGGCCCGCAAGGCGCCTCAGTACTCGAAGCGCTGATCCGAGCGCACATGGCGCTGTTCGGTACCGATGGTGTGCGGGGGCTGGCCAACGGCCCCCTCACCGCCGACCTCGCGCTTTCCCTGGCCCAGGCGACTGCTGTCGTCCTGGGCCAGGGGCGTATTGCCGAGGCTCGGCGCCAGGCGGGCAAGCGGCTCACCGCCGTCGTCGCCCGCGACCCCCGCGTGTCGGGGGAGTTCCTCGCGGCCGCCGTCTCAGCGGGCCTCGCCTCGTCCGGTGTCGACGTGCTCGACGCCGGCGTGCTGCCCACCCCGGCGGCGGCGTTCCTCGTCGCCGACCGCGACGCCGACTTCGGTGTGATGGTCTCGGCCTCGCACAACCCGGCGCCCGACAACGGCATCAAGATCTTCGCCCGCGGCGGCTCGAAGCTGCCCGATGAGGTCGAAGCGCGCATCGAAGAGGCCATGTCGGGCCCGAAGCTCCAGCCCACCGGTGGCGCCGTCGGTCGCATCCGTCGCTTCGCCGACGCCGAGGACCGCTACGTCGTGCACCTGCTCGGCTCGCTGCCGCATCGCCTCGACGGCCTGCACGTCGTGCTCGACTGCGCGCACGGTGCGGCATCCGGGGTGTCGCCCGAGACCTTCCGTGACGCCGGCGCCCGCGTCACCGTCATCGGCGCCGACCCCGACGGCATGAACATCAACGACGGTTTCGGCTCGACCCACCTCGATGTGCTCGCCGGTGAGGTTGTGCGCGTCGGTGCCGACATCGGCATCGCCCACGACGGCGACGCCGACCGCTGCCTCGCGGTCGACGCCGCAGGCAACATCGTCGACGGCGACCAGATCATGGCGATCCTCGCGCTGTCGATGAAGCAGCGCGGACGGCTGAAGAAGAACACCCTCGTGGCGACGGTCATGAGCAACCTGGGTCTGCACCGCGCCATGACCGAGCACGGCATCCACGTCGAGCAGACTGCGGTCGGTGACCGCTACGTGCTCGAGCGCATGGCCGCCGGCGGGTTCTCGCTGGGTGGCGAGCAGTCGGGCCACGTGATCATGAGCGAATACGCCACGACCGGCGACGGGCTGCTCACGGGGCTGCACCTGTGCGCCGAGATGGCGCGCACCGGCCGCACCCTGGCCGAACTGGCATCGGCCATGACGGTCTACCCGCAGGTGCTCATCAACGTCACCGACGTCGACCGCACCCGCGTCAACGACGATGACGCCGTGCAAGAGGCGGTCGCCGCAGCGACGGCGTCGCTGGGGATGTCGGGCCGGGTGCTGCTGCGCGCGTCGGGCACCGAGGCGCTCGTGCGCGTGATGGTCGAAGCCGAGACGGCGGATGCCGCGGCATCGGTCGCCGGTGACCTCGCCGCCGTTGTGCGAGAGCGACTGGCGCTGCCCGCCTGAGCCCGCCTGTCGGTGAGAATTCCGACATGTGATCGCCGAACACTGGCGCTGACGTTTCTGCATGCGATACAAAAGTGGCATGCACGGCGACTGCGCCGGGCCGACACTGTATCCCCCCACGCAATTGTCTGTGTCCGCCTGGAGCCGTGGGCTCTGCGACGCCCGAGCGCCGGAGCCGGGAGGGGGCCGTGCCACTGGGGCCGGCCCTCTCCCGTTCCCTCTCGACTGGTGCCGTCTCGTTCCCCGACGGGTCAGGCGCCCGGAGGGGTCCAGGACAGCGACTCGATGTAACGCAGCAGCACGCCCTCGCGCAGTGCCCACGGGCTGATCTCGAGCTCGTCCACGTCGAGGATCTTCATCGCCTGGTGCAGCACGACGGCAGCCGCCACGATCTGGAACGTGCGGTCAGCGGTGATGCCGGGCAGCGCCTCGCGCGCCTCGGCCGGTATGCGCGCGAGCCGGGGGATCCACGCCTTCAGCGCCGACCGCGGCAGCACCATGCGCTCGATTCCCGACCACCCGGGCATGGGGTCGCCGGCGAGCTTCGCGAGCGAGCGGATCGCCTTGGACGACCCCACGACGTGATCGGGCTTGGGCATGCCGGCGAACATCTCCGCGACGGGTGCGAGCGTCGCGCGGGCGTGCTTGCGCAGCCGATCCACGTCGTCGTCGCCGGGCGGATCGTTCGGCAGGTACTCCACCGTCATGCGGCCGGCCCCGAGCGGCACCGATGCCGCGGCATCGGGAAGCTCATCGGCGCCGGCCGCGAGCTCGAGCGAGCCGCCGCCGATGTCGAACAGCAGGATCTGCCCCGCCGACCAGCCGAACCAGCGGCGCACCGCGAGAAAGGTGAACCGCGCCTCGGTCTCGCCGCCGAGCACCTGCAGCTCCTGGCCGAGGGCCTGCTCGATGCGGGCGATCACCTCTGTGCCGTTCTTCGCTTCGCGCACGGCGCTGGTCGCCGTCGCGAGCAGCTCGGCGACGTTCTCGTTCGCCGCGATGTCGCGGGCCTCGGCGACGGCGTCGACGAGGGCCGTCACCCCCTCCTCGCTGATGGAGCCGTCGGGCTGCAGATACCGCATCAGCCGCAGCACGGTGCGCTGACTGGTCGTCGCGTGGGGCCGGCCCCCGGGGATCACATCGGCGATCAGCAGGTGGACGGTGTTCGAACCGATGTCGAGAACTCCGAGGCGCACGAGGTCAGCGTAGCGGTGCCGGGGCACGGCGCGATCGGGGCCGCGCGGCGACCGCTGCCGCGCCCGGCCCGCGCACAACGTCGCTGATCCGGGGCCGCGCGGGGCCGAAGCCGCCGGTTCCAGGGTCTCGGCGCGCGAATCGGCGACGTTGTGCGAGGGTGCCCGGCCGGTCGGCACCGATACGATGGGCCCGATGGCCGACACCACTGCCGTGAGCGACGCAGCCGCGCCCGAGCCCCTCGCGCGTGAGCTCTACCGTGAGATCCACCGTGCCGACTGGGCCCGCCTCGCACGCGGCATCCCCAACCCGCTCAGCGAGACCGAGGTGCTGCAGCTGCGCGGCATCGGCGACCGGCTCGACCTCGACGAGGTGCGCGAGGTCTACCTGCCCCTCAGCCGACTGCTGTCGCTGTACGCCGAGAACACCCAGCGCCTGGGTGCCGAAGAGAGCGCGTTCCTGGGCGATGCGAACACCACGACGCCGTTCGTGGTGGGGGTCGCCGGCTCCGTCGCGGTGGGCAAATCCACCATCGCGCGTCTGCTGCGCGAACTCATGAGCCGCTGGCCGGGCACCCCGCGGGTGGAGCTGGTCACGACCGACGGCTTCCTCTACCCGAACGCCGAGCTCGAGCGCCGCGGCATCATGCACCGCAAGGGCTTTCCCGAGTCGTACGACCGCCGGGCGCTGGTCGCGTTCCTCACCGAGGTCAAGAGCGGCGCCGCCGAGGTGCGCGCCCCGTTCTACTCGCACATGCGGTACGACATCATCCCCGACGCGCACGTCACCGTGCGCCGCCCCGACGTCGTCATCGTCGAGGGACTCAACGTGCTACAGCCGCCGCCGTCGCCCAACGACGTCGCCGTCAGCGACCTGTTCGACTTCTCGATCTACATCGACGCCGACGCCGAGCACATCACCCAGTGGTTCGTCGACCGGTTCCTGGCGCTCCGCCGTGCGGCCTTCAGCAACCCGAACTCGTTCTTCAACCGATTCGCCGACATCGCCGACGACGAGGCGGTGACCCAGGCCCTCAGCTTCTGGAACGACATCAACCTGCCGAACCTGCGCGAGAACGTCGAGCCCACCCGCCACCGCGCGACCCTCGTGCTGCAGAAGGGCGTCGACCACGCCGTGGAGCGCGTGCTGCTGCGCAAGCTCTGACGGGGCGGATGCCGGGCGCACCGCCGCGGCGGGTGGATGCCGCTACGCCAGCAGGCGCAGCGTGTCCCCGTTCTCGGCGTAGCGCTCGCCGGACTGCGGGCACACCCACTCGTCGCCGTCGGCCACGAGCGGGCGACCCACGCGCCCGACCCAGCCCACGCGTCGGGCCGGCACCCCGGCCACGAGCGCGTGCGCGGGAACGTCCTTGGTGACGACGGCCCCCGCCGCCACGAGCGACCATTCGCCGATCGTGACCGGCGCGATGCACACCGCGCGCGCGCCGATCGAGGCCCCGCGCTCCACCGTGACCCCCACCGCGTGCCAGTCGTCCGCGCCCTTGAGCGACCCGTCGGGGTTCGCCGCCCGCGGGAACTCGTCGTTGGTGAACACCACGGCAGGTCCGATGAACACCCCGTCGCCGATGACGGCCGGCTCGTACACGAGGGCGTGGTTCTGCACCTTGCAGGCGTCGCCGAGCACGACGCCCGGGCCGATGTAGGCCCCACGGCCGATGTTGCAGTCCGCGCCGAGGCGCGCACCGCCCCGCACGTGGGCGAGATGCCACACGCGGGTGCGGGGTCCCAGCGTGACGTCGTCGTCGATGTCGGCGGTCGGCTGCACGACCGGGGCGTCTGCGGTGGTGGTCACGGCTTCCTCTCGACGAACCCCGTCCTGGCCGACGGCGGTGCCGGGTGGACGTGCTCCGAGATTCTATTGTGCGTGGTCTGCGGTTGTGGATACACTGCCCGCGGGGATACCGGTTGTGTGCGCGTCGGGGAGGCGCTCGCACGACGCCGATGAGATTGCTCGTCGTCGTGCCGGTCAATGGCCTGTGACGCTCGCTCGCGTCGCAGGCGACTGGGGAAGAGCATGGGGAATCTGGGGACCGCTGTCGCGTGGACGGCAGAACCGTCTTCGCGCGCGCCACGGCGGGTGGCGGCGATCGTCATCGTGGCGCTGCTGGCCGCCGCGCTGGTGGCGCTGCAGCCCTCCGCGCGTGCGGAGGCATCGAGCCCGTGCGGTGCCGGCGTCAACCGGGTCGTATGCGAGAACCAGCAGGGCGGCACCGACCCCGAGGTCTGGGACATCGACGGCGCCGGCGACCCCACGATCCAGGGGTTCGCCACCGACATCAGCGTGAATGCGGGCAGCCCCATCGATTTCAAGATCGACACGGATGCCGCCGACTACAAGATCGACATCTATCGGACCGGCTGGTATCAGGGCAAAGGCGCCCGGTTCATCCAGCCGGTCACACCGTCCCACATCGCGCCACAGGTGAACGAGTGCAAGTCTGACGAGCTCACCGAGCTGTACGACTGCGGCACCTGGGACGTCTCGGCTACATGGAACGTGCCGGCCGACGCCGCCTCGGGCGTGTACATCGCCCGTCTCGAGCGCACCGACACCCATGGTGCGAGCCACATCATCTTCATCGTGCGTCGCGACGGCAACACGTCGGATGTGCTCTTCCAGACGTCGGATCCGACGTGGCACGCGTACAACGGCTACGGGGGTTCGGACTTCTATCAGGGCGCCGACAATGGGCGGGCGTACAAGGTGAGCTACAACCGTCCGTTCGCCACCCGTGAGGGTGTGACATCCCGCGACTTCTACTTCAGTTCCGAGTACGCCACCGTGCGATTTCTGGAACGCAACGGCTACGACGTGAGCTACATCGCGGGCGTCGACACCGATCGACGCGGCGGAGAACTGCTCAACCACGATGTCTTCCTGTCGGTCGGACACGACGAGTACTGGTCTGGTGCGCAACGCGCCAACATCGAGGCGGCACGCGATGCCGGTGTGAACCTGCAGTTCCTCACCGGCAATGAGGGCTACTGGCGCACGCGGTACGAGCCGTCCATCGATGACTCCCGCACGGCCCACCGCACGCTGGTGTCGTACAAGGAGACGTGGTCCAACGCGAAGATCGACCCGTCGCAGGAGTGGACGGGCACCTGGCGGGACCCGCGGTTCGCCACCGCGGCGCAGGGCGGACACCTGCCCGAGAATGCCGTGACGGGCACCATGTACTTCGCGAACCACAACGATCTTCCTGTCACGGTCACCGCCGAGCAGGGCAAGCTGCGCATGTGGCGTGGGACCGCACTCTCCGAACTGCCGGCAGGAGCCGCCGCCGAGCTCGCCCCGCACACCGTCGGCTACGAATCCAACGAAGTCCTCGACAACGGGTTCAGCCCGCCCGGCCTCATCCGCCTGTCCACCACCGTCGGTCAGACGCCGCAGTACCTCAGTGACTACGGCAACACCGTGGTCGCCGGCACCACAGAACACCACACCACGCTCTACCGTGCCGCCGGCGGAGCTCTCGTCTTCTCGGCGGGAAGCGTGCAGTGGAGCTGGGGCCTCGATGAGACACACGATGGCGACGGTGCCCCCGCGGACGTGCGGATGCAGCAGGCCCAGGTGAACCTGCTCGCCGACATGGGCGCCCAGCCCGGGTCTCTCATGGCAGGTCTCGTCCCGGCCTCGCCGAGTACCGATACGACGCCGCCGACGACCGTGATCCTGACCCCCGCGGCGGGACAGCAGATCACGCACGGATCGACTGTGACCGTGACCGGCACCGCCGCCGATGCCGCTGGCGTCGTGGCGGCGGTGGAGGTGTCGACCGACGGCGGGACGTCGTGGCATGCCGCCGACGGCACCACCAGCTGGTCGTACACATACCTCCAGCAGGGGAACGTGCAAGCCGAGATCCGCGCCCGGGCGGTCGACGACAGCGTGAACTTCTCGTCTGTCGGCACGCGACGCACGATCGTGATCAGCGGGGCGGCCTCGTCGCTCGGCGACGCGGTGCCCAGGGTCGTCTCGGCCGATGACTCGCAGGCGGTCGAGTTGGGCCTGCGATTCACCCCCTCCGTCGACGGCTTCGTCAGCGGGGTGAGATTCTTCAAAGGCCCGACGAACACCGGCATCCACCTCGGTCGCCTGTGGAGTGGCGACGGTCACGAGCTTGGCAGGGTGGAGTTCGGTGACGAGACCGCCACCGGGTGGCAGACCGCGCGGTTCGACGCGCCCGTGGCCGTGACCGCCGGGACAGGATACGTGGTGTCGTACTCGGCGCCGCAGGGTGGGTATTCGTTCGACGCCGCCTACTGGCCGTATCGCGCGAGGCCGTCGGTGCCGGTCGGCGTGATCCCCGGTGTGGGGGAGGCGAGCCCGGGCGTATTCGGGCACGTCGGACAGTTCCCCGCGCAGGCCTGGGGTGAGGCCAACTATTACGTCGACGCGATCTTCGAGGTCGATCCGCACATCACCGTCCGGGTGTCGGATCGTGACCCGTCGCCTGACCTGTCCAGCGTCCCTCCCACGAGCCCCGTGGCCGTCACCTTCACCGGCGACGTCCAAGCGGGGTCGGTGGAGATCTCGATTGCGGGACCGGACGGCGATCCCCTCGGCGGCACGGTTTCGTACGACGCGGCGCAGCGCCGGGCGCTGTTCGTGGCAGACGCGCCGCTTGCGCAGTCGACGACGTACTCGGTGTCGGTCGATGCGGCCGTCGCGGGCAACGCGTCGTTCGACCCCGGGCAGCCCTGGACCTTCACGACGAGCGATCCCCTCGTGCCCGAGGGCCAGTGCCCCTGCTCGCTCTACACATCGCTCGACGCGCCGCAGATCGCGTCCGCGGGCGACAGCAGCAGCGTCACGCTCGGTGTGCGGTTCGCGGTGAACCGACCGGGTGCCGTGACCGGCGTGCGCTTCTACAAGGGCCCCTCGAATGCGGGACCTCGCAAGGGGGCGCTCTGGACGACCGACGGACGCAGGATCGCGGAGGTCTCGTTCGCGACGGAGTCCGCCGGTGGCTGGCAGTCCGCCGAGTTCACCCAGCCGGTGCCCGTCGCCAGCGGCACGGAGTACATCGTCTCGTATGAAGCGCCGGTCGGCGGCTACTCCGTCACGCCGGCGGCGTATGCCGCGGGGTACAGCCGCGGCCCGCTGAGTGTGCCCGCCGGTGGCGCGGTCTTCAGCTATTCCGGCGGCTTCCCGTCGCAGTCCTCCTCGTCGAGCTATTACGTGGAGCCGGTCTTCCAGCCCGAAGCCGCGGGGCCGGCGGTGGTCGCGACGTCTCCCGACACGGGATCGACCGGCGTTGCGCGCAACGTCGAGGTGTCGACCACGTTCGGTGAGGTGCTCACGGCGGTACCCGAGGTGCACGTCGACGCCGCCGGCCAGCCTGTCTCCGGCACCACACGGTTGGATGCCGCGGGGACCACGGTCATCTTCACCCCGTCGTCTCTGCTGCCCTACGGCACCCAGGTCGCCGTGCGGGTGAGCGGTCACGGCTCCTCCGGTGTGCAGACGGAGCTGGATTTCGGCTTCAGGGTGGAGACAGACCCGACGGTGCCCGCGCCGTATTCGTTCTTCGGGGCGACGCCCACGGCCCCGTCTGCATCAGACGACGGCAGGCCGGTCGAGCTGGGCATGGTGTTCGCGACATCTGAGTCCGGCGTGGTGTCGGCCTTGCGCTTCTACAAGCCCGAGGGCGATACGGGGGCGCACACGGGTACGCTCTGGTCCCCGACGGGGGTCGCGCTGGCCTCGGTCCTCTTCGAGGACGAGAGTGCATCTGGGTGGCAGCGCGCATCGCTGGTGACACCGGTCGCGCTGCTGGTCGGGCAGCCCTACACGGTGTCCTACCAATCGCCCCTGGGCCGGTACGTCTCGGAGTCCGGCTATTTCACCATTGCGCGCACCAGCGGGCCGCTGACGGCCGCGACGGCGGGTAACGGGGTGTACCGCTACGGCACCGCGGGCCAGCGCCCGACCGAGACATGGGGGGCGACGAATTACTTCGTCGATGTCGAATTCGTGGCGGCGGCACCGCCGAGCGGTCCTGTCGCCGTGCAGGCCAAGGAGCCGGTGGGCGACGGCGTCGGGCTGTCGCAACCCATCACCGCAACCCTCACCCCGGGTGCCCAGCTGCCGACCCTGTCGGTGTCCGGTGGCGGGGCCGTGGTGACGGGCACGTCCGGCTTCGACCCCGTCACTCGGCGGGTGACGTTCACCCCCGCCATGCCGCTGATCGCGGCGACGACGTACACCGTGCGGGTGCTCGTCGCCGGCGAGACGCTGGGTCAGTGGTCGTTCACGACGGCCGATGCGGGCACGGACGGTCCGGTCGGGTCGGCGCCGGTCGAGACGATGTTCGGCGACGCGACGCCGACGCACGCGGCCTGGGACGACACCGCCGCCACGCAGGTGGCGACGCGGTTCCAGGTGAGGGCGGAGGGGGCTGCCACGGGGGTGCGCTTCTACAAGGGCGCGGCGAACGTCGGCGCGCACACCGGATACCTATGGGGCGGGGATCACCGACTCCTCGCCGAAGTGCAGTTCGCCGATGAGACGCCGGAGGGGTGGCAGACCGCGCAGTTCGCGGCGCCGGTCGAGCTGCAGCCCGGCGTGGAATACCGGGTCGGGCTGCACAGCACCGAAGGCCGCTACTCGGTGGACGTCGGGATGCTGGCGGGGCAGACCACGGTGGGCGGGTTCGCGATTCCCGCCGACGGCGGCGCCCACACCTACTCGCGAGGGTTTCCGGTGAGCCTCTCGCCACACAACTACTGGGTGGACGTCACCTTCGTCCCATCCGGTTAGCGGCACGGCCGCGAATCTGGGGAAACACCATGACATCTGGGGAATCTGGGGGAACCGTGTCTGAACGGTTGAACGTCGCCGTCATCGGCGCCGGCTATTGGGGGCCGAACCTCGCGCGCAACTTCCGCGCGGGGGCGGACTGGGATCTGGTCGCGATCTGCGACCTCGACGAGCAGCGCGCCCGGGGCGTCGCAGACAGTGTGGGAGGGGTGCCTGTCACCGCCGACCTGACCGACGTGCTGCGCGACCCGCAGGTCGATGCCATCGCCATCGCGACCCCGGCGCGCACGCACCACCCGATCGTGCTGGCGGCGCTGGCTGCCGGCAAGCACGTGATGGTGGAGAAGCCGTTGGCCGATACCCGGGAGCGGGGTGTGGAGATGGTCCGTCGGGCGGACGAGCGGGGGCTCGTGCTCATGGCCGACCACACCTACTGCTACACGCCGGCGGTGCTGAAGATCCGCGAGCTCGTCGCCGAAGGGGCGCTGGGTGACATCCTGTTCGTCGACAGCGTGCGCATCAACCTCGGGCTCATCCAGCCCGACGTCGATGTCTTCTGGGACCTCGCCCCGCACGATCTGTCGATCATGGACTTCGTGCTCCCCGGCGGCCTCGCGGCGACATCGGTCTCGGCGCACGGCTCGGACCCGCTTCGCACCGGCAAGTCGTGCGTCGGCTACCTCGCCATGCCGCTGGAGTGCGGTGCCATGGCGCACGTGCACGTCAACTGGCTGAGCCCGACCAAGATTCGCCAGATGGTCATCGGCGGCACGAAGCGCACGCTCGTCTGGGACGACCTCAACCCGCAGCAGCGGCTGAGCGTCTACGACCGCGGTGTCGACATCGAACACCTGTCCAAGCCGACATCGGCCGAAGCCCGGGCCGCCAACATCTCGTATCGGCTCGGTGACACCTGGGCACCCGCTCTGCCCGAGCGCGAAGCACTGGGTGGGGTCGTGACGGAACTCGCCGCCGCGATCCGTGAGGGGCGCCCGGCGCGCACCAGCGGAGCAGCCGGGCTGCGCGTGCTCTCGGTGTTGGATGCCGCTGCCGCCAGCCTCGCCGGCGCCGGTGCCCCGCAGCCGGTCGCTGTCGCACTCGAGGAGGTGGCGGCATGACCCGACTGGAGGACTCCCGCGTCCTGGTCACCGGCGGCGCCGGCACGATCGGCTCCACACTCGTCGACAGTCTGCTCGCCGCCGGCGTCGCCCACATCGACGTGCTCGATAATCTCGTGCGCGGTCGCCTGGCCAACCTCGACGACGCCCTCGCCACCGGACGGGTGGCCCTCGTCGAAGGCGACATCCGCGACGCGCGCCTGGTCGACGACCTCACGGCAGGCAAAGACCTCGTCTTCCACCAGGCCGCCATCCGCATCACGCAGTGCGCCGAGGAACCGCGGCTGGCCCTGGAAGTGCTCGTGGACGGCACGTTCAACGTCGTCGAGGCTGCGGCGCGTCACGGGGTGAAAAAGCTCATCGCGGCATCCAGTGCCTCGGTGTACGGCATGGCCGAGAGCTTCCCCACCGATGAGCGTCACCACCACGAGAACAACGACACGCTCTACGGTGCCGCCAAGACCTTCAACGAAGGGCTCGTGCGCAGCTTCCGCGCGATGCAAGGGCTCGACTACGTGCTGCTGCGGTACTTCAACGTATACGGACCCCGCATGGACGTGCACGGGCTCTACACCGAGGTGCTCGTGCGGTGGATGGAGCGCATCGCCGATGGGAGGCCGCCGCTCATCTTCGGCGACGGCGCGCAGACGATGGACTTCGTCTGCGTCCCCGACATCGCCCGCGCGAACGTGCTCGCCGCACAGAGCGACGTCGTCGAAGGCACCTACAACATCGCCAGTGGCACCGAGACGAGCCTGCTCGAGCTGGCCGAAGCCCTGCTGCGCGTCATGGGTGCGCCCGAACTCGGCGTCGAGCACGGTCCCGACCGCGCAGTGAACGGTGTCGTGCGACGTCTCGCCGACACCACCGCAGCCTCTCGTGACCTCGGGTTCGACGCCCAGATCGGCGTGGAGCAAGGTCTGCGGCAGCTCGTGCAGTGGTGGGCGCCGCTGCGCGAAGAGATCTCGGCCGGACGGACGGTCGACGCACGATGAGTGAGCGGATCAACGTGATGGTCCCGTGGCTCGGGCAGGAGGAGGCCGACGCGGTGGCAGAGGTCATCGCCAGCGGCTGGGTGGCCCAGGGACCGAGGGTGGCGCAGTTCGAACGGGAGTTCGCCGAGGCGATGGGCGTGGGTCACGCCGTCGCCACGACGAGCTGCACCACGGCTCTGCACCTCGCCCTCATCGTCGCCGGCATCGGTCCGGGTGACGACGTCATCGTTCCCTCGTTCTCGTTCATCGCGACGACCAACGCGGTGCGCTACGTCGGGGCTCAGCCGGTGTTCGCCGATGTCGATCCGATCACCGGCAATGTCACGGGTGACACGGTGCGCCTGGCGATCACATCGGCGACGAAGGCGGTGATCGTGGTGGATCAGGGGGGCGTGCCGGTGGATCTCGACGACGTCCGAGCCATCACCGACCCGTTCGGCATCCTCGTCATCGAGGATGCCGCGTGTGCCGCGGGCTCCACCTACAAGGGGCGTCCGGTCGGCGCGGGAGCCGAGATCGCGGCGTGGTCCTTCCATCCCCGCAAACTCCTCACCACGGGCGAGGGCGGCATGCTCACCACGACCCGCGGCGACTGGGCCAAACGGGCCCGTCACCTGCGCGAACACGCCATGAGCGTGTCCGCCAGCGACCGTCACGGTGCCGTGCTGCCGCCGGCTGAGGAGTACACGGAGGTCGGGTACAACTACCGCATGACCGATCTGCAGGCGGCGGTCGGGCTCGTCCAGCTGCGGCGGCTGCCGCTCATCGTGCACCGGCGTCGCGAGCTCGCGCAGCGCTATCGCGCTGCGCTGCGCGACATCCCAGGGCTTCGTGCGGTGGCCGACCCCGACTACGGCACCGGCAACGTGCAGTCGTTCTGGGTCGAGGTGATGGAGGAGTATCCCACCGATCGCGACGGGCTGCTCACCGCGCTCGCCGAAGCCGACATCTCCGCGCGCCGCGGCATCATGGCCTCACACCGGCACGCGCCCTACCGCCACCTGGCCTCGGCGCGCATGCTTCCGGCGACCGAGCGGCTCACGGATCGCACTCTCATCCTCCCGCTGTTCCACACGCTGAGCGCAGCTCAGCAAGACCGGGTGATCTCGGTCCTGCGCGATCCGGTGCGGATTGCGGCATGAGCGGGGTGCTGCTGATCGGTGCGAGCGGGCTCGCGCGCGAGGTGCTGGCCGCGGGTCTCGAAAATGCCATCGGGCTGCTCGACGACGATGCGACGCTGCAGGGGACCGAGGTGGGCGGTGTGCCGGTGGTAGGGCCGATCGCGGCCGCCGCGGATCAGTCGGCACGGGTCCTTGTCTGCATTGGACCGAGCGCGTCACGTCGGTCGGTCGTGGACCGGCTGCGCCACGCAGGCGTCACCGACGACCGCTTCTCGACCTTCGTGGCCGCCTCCGCTCGGGTCGGTGCGACCAGTCGCCTCTCGCCCGGCACCATCGTGCTGGACGGTGTCGTCGTCACGGCGGATGTCACCATCGGGCGTCACGTCGTCCTCATGCCGCACACCGTCGTGACGCACGACGACGTGCTCGGCGACTTCGTCACCCTGGCTGCGGGAGTCGCCCTCGGCGGCGGCGTGCGCCTCGGTGAGGGGGTCTACATCGGAATGAACGCGTCGATCCATCCCGGCATCACGGTCGGGGCGGGCGCCACCGTCGGAATGGGAGCCGCCGTCGTCGATGACGTTCCGCCGGCCGAGACATGGGCCGGCGTGCCGGCACGAGCATTGGGAGTCCACGCATGACGATCACCATCACGACGACGGTGCCGTTCCTCGACCTCGCCGCGCAACAGGCCGAGGTCGCCGATGAGGTGCTGTCCGGGTGGCGGGCGCAACTGCAATCGGCGTCGTTCGTCGGCGGCCCCGAGGTCGCGGCCTTCGAGTCGGAGTACGCCGAGTACATCGGCGCGCGCCACGTCGTCGGCGTCTCCAACGGCACCGACGCGCTGGAGCTGGCGTACCGTGCCATCGGCATCCAGGCCGGCGACGAGATCATCATGCCCGCGAACACGTTCATCGCGACCGCCGAGGCGGCGTCGCGCGTGGGGGCGGTGCCGGTGTTCGTGGACGTCGACGACGAGCATCTGCTGATCGATCCCGATGCCGTGGCTGCCGCGATCACGTCGCGCACGCGCGCCATCACGCCGGTGCACCTGTTCGGACAGACGGCGCCGATGGCGCAGATCACGGCGCTCGCGCGTCGGCACGGGCTGATCGTGGTCGAGGACGCAGCCCAGGCCCAGGGTGCGTCGGGTGCGGCGGGACGTGCGGGCACGCTGGGGAGGGTCGCCGCGACGAGCTTCTACCCCGGGAAGAACCTCGGGGCAGCCGGTGACGCCGGAGCGGTCATGACGGACGACACAGGCATCGCCTCGATCGTGCGGAATCTGGCTGGCCACGGCAGCTCGGTGAAGTACGTTCACGACAACATCGGCTTCAACGCCCGATTGGATGCCGTGCAGGCCACCGTGCTGCGTGCGAAGCTGCGCCGTCTCGACAGTTGGAACGCCGCCCGGCGGACGGCGGCAGCGCGCTACGCAGAGCTCCTCAGCGGAGTCGAGGGGGTCCGCCTTCCCGCACCGCGACCGGGCAATGTCGACGTCTGGCACCTCTATGTCGTGCGTGTGGACGATCGCGACGACGTGATGGCACGGATGGGTGCAGCCGGCATCGGGGTCGGCATCCATTACCCGACCCCCGTGCATCTGACCGACGCCTATGCCGGACTCGGCGGACGTCGCGGGCAGTTTCCGGTCGCAGAGGCCGCCGCCGACCGCATCCTTTCGCTGCCGATGTTCCCGCACCTGACGCAGCGGCAGCAGGAGCTCGTCGCCGAGGCGCTTCAGCGCGCCGTGTCGAGCGGAACGAGCACGGCATGACTGCCGCCATCGACGCTGCGGACGCCACGGGGAGGCCCCTGCGCCGGCCCGGCCCGAGATATGCGCTTCCGACGGTGCCCCGACAGCGGCACACGGCCACCGTCGTCATCCCGTGCTACCGGTATGGGAAGTATCTGCCCGAGGCGGTGAGGTGCGCCCTCGCGCAGCGCCACGTGGACATGCGTGTCGTGATCGTCGATGACTGCTCGCCGGACGACTCCCTGACGATCGCTCGCAGCCTTGCGGCCGAAGACTCCCGCGTCGAGGTGGTCGCGCATGAGACCAATCTGGGCCACATCCAGACCTACAACGACGGTCTCGCCCGCGTCGACACGGAGTTCGTCGCGCTGGTCTCGGCCGATGACCTGGTGGCCCCGGGAGCGATCGACCGCGCCGTCGCATTGATGGAGCGCTTCCCGGACGTCGGCCTCGTCTACGGAAAGCTGGTGCCGTTCAGTGACGCGGTGCCCCGCAGTCGTCAGTGGCGCGGACTGTGGAACGTGTGGACGGGGCGGCAGTGGATCGAGAGCGTCGCGCGCAACGGGTTCAACCCCATCATCTCCCCGGAGGCGGTCCTGCGTACGAGTGCGCTGCGAGAGGCAGGCGAGTACAACGGCGACCTGCCGCATTCCGGCGATCTCGAGTACTGGCTCAGAGTCGCGGCGCTGTGGGACGTGGGGCAGGTGCGGGGGGTGGTGCAGGCCAACTACCGGGTGCACGGGGCGAACATGCACCTCACCCGGTTTCCGGGCAGCATCGCCGACATCGAGCAGAAGATGGCGGCTTTCGACGTGCTCAGCTCTCCCCAGGTCAGCCGTGGCCGTCGGTGGGTCATGGATGCCAGGGCGTCCGCCGCGCGCACGTTGAGCGCGGAAGCGCTCGCGTGTGCGGGGCGGGAACAGCAGGCCGGTGATCTCGGGAAGGCGCGCGACCTCGCGCGGCTGGCAGCGATCCTCGCGCCGATCGGCGTGGCGCGTGGCGTGTCGGACGGGCAGGCGGGTGTGACCCGTTTCCGAGAGCCGCGGGGTTCAGATGTCTGACGGAACACCCGATCAGGCAGCGGTCGCCACCGGGCTGACGGGCCGGGCAGCCTCCAGCGTCGGATGGCTGACCGCGCAAACCTGGACGGTCAAGGTCGGCGGCTTCGTGACGATCATCGTCTTGGCGCGCCTGCTCACCCCGGAAGACTTCGGATCCGTCGCGGTGGCCATGACGGTGCTTCCGCTGGTCTACCTCATCGCGGACATGGGGTTCGGCACCTATCTCATGCAGGCCGAGGCTCTCGGCCCTCGCACCGCCAGCACGGCTTTCTGGTATTCGTTCACCGCGGGGCTGCTCCTCGCCGCAGGCATGGCCGCGGCGGCGCCTGGGCTGGAGATGCTGTTCGGCGTGGCGGACGTGGCCGGCGTCATCATGGCGATGAGCCCCGTGGTGCTGCTGTCGAGCCTCGCGTCCGTGCCGGTGGCGCTGCTGCGGCGTGCGATGAGGTTTCGGACCCTGTCGATCCAAGCGGCCGTGGCCGGGGTCGTCGGGCAGGTGATGGCGCTGGCGCTGGCGTTCTCAGGCGCGGGGGTGTGGGCTCTCGTCGCGCAGGTCTGCGTCAGTCAGGTGGTCGTGACGACCGGAGCGTGGATCGCGGCGCGGTGGATTCCGAGCCTGCGGTTCTCCGCGAAGGAGTTCGGCATCATGGCGTCGTTCGGCACGAAGGTGGTCGGTGTCAATGCCATCTCGGTCGCCCGGCTCTGGGGTGAGAACGTCATCATCTCCAATGTCCTCGGCGCGGCCGCGCTCGGGCAGCTGAGCATCGCGCAGCGCCTCGTGCAGACCACGCAGGATCTCGCGGGGTCGGCGATCGCTCCGGTGTCGACCATCGTCTTCGCGACCGTGCGCTCGGACCCCGATCGGCTGCGGTCGGGGTACGACAGGGCGCTGGGTGCGACATATCTCATGATCATGCCTGCGCTGTGCCTGGTCGCTGTGGCCGCACCCGCCATCGTTCCGTTCCTGTTCGGTCCGCAGTGGACCACCAGCATCCCCGTCGCCCAAGCCCTTGCCGTCGCCGCGATCTTCACTGCGGGAGCAGCGCTCGATCACGGATTGTTCTACGGGCTGGGCCGGCCTGGCGCCTGGCTCGTCTACGCGGTCGTCGTCGACGCCTCGACGATCGCGATGACGGCATTCGCCGTGCGGTTCGGCATCGCCGGTGTCGCTGTCGGGTTCGTCACGGTGGCAACGCTGGCGTGTGTCGCGCGCTGGTTCATCGTCGCCCACGCGATCCGCGCCCGCGCCCGTCATCTCGCCGCGCAGACGGCACGGGCACTGCTTCTGGCCGGTGCGGCCGGTATGGCCGGTTGGGCCGCGGGCCTGGCGGTGGCTGGTGCGCCGGCGCTGATCCGGATCGCGGTCGCCGGCACGGCGGTGATGATCGTCCATTTCTGCCTGGCGCGCTGGCTGCTGCCGCAGGCGTTCGACGAATTGGGACGGCAGGTCCGCTCCCGACTCCCCACGCGCGGACGCCGCCGGCGCGGGGACGCACGTGAGCGTCCGGAGACCCGCGGAGATCGTGAGAGCGCGCCGGGAGCGGCAGCGCGCACCCCTGGAGGATCACATGACCACGTCTGATCGGATTCGCGGACTCGCCCACCGAGCGGCGGCGGGCGCGCCGGGATGGATCAAGAAGGCTGCGAAGGCTCTACTGCCGGTCCGGGGGTCCTCCGCAGTTCGACTCGATTCCTGGAGCAGCCCGCTGATCCCGGGCGCCGCGGCATCCCCGCTGCGGCTGCCGGCACCCGCGGTGGAATCATCTGCGTGGGTGCCGACGCGCACAGAGCCCGGGGACGGGCGGGCGGTGCGATGCCTGTTGGTCACCGACTCCCTCGACGCCAGCGGGATGGACGAGTTCGTGGCCTTTCTCGCCCGTGGGCTTCGTGCCGCCGGGTGGGACGTGAAAGTGCTCGTGGCGGGCTCCGATCCCGGCGACGACATCGGGCGGCTCGGGCGGGCTTTGGCTGCCGAGGGAATCCAGACTGAGAAGCACGGATCCCTCAGCGGCGCACACTGGATCGCCCAGTGGCGACCCGACGTGGTCGACTCCCACGGCGCCGCGCTCTGGCCGCTGCGCGCAGCACGTCTCGCGGGTTCGGCTGCGGTGGTCACCCTGCACGGCATCCACAACATCATGGGCAAGACGCCGCACGAGATGCGCTCGCGGCGTGAGGACGTCAACGGATTCATCGCCGTGAGTGAGATGGTGCGAGCCGAGTACCTCAGCGGCGACCCCACGCTCCCGCCGCACCGAGTGGTGACCATCCCGAACCCCGTCGACCCGGGCCGTTCGCGCCGTTTCGATCGGCAGGCTGTGAGGGCTGCGTTGGGTCTCGACGAAGAGTTCCTCTTCCTCTCCCTCGCACGTCACTCGCTCCAGAAGAACGCCTTCGCGCTGGTCTCCGCCTTCGGTGAGATCGCGCACCTGCACGAGAAGACACATCTGCTGATCTGCGGGCGTGTGGACGACCCGAGTTACACCCTGCAGGTCCTGGCGCTGCGAGACAGGCTGGGATTGCGCGGACGCATCCATCTGCGAGGGAACCTCGGCGACGCGGACGCTCTGCTGTGGGCTGCCGACGCGTTCGTGCTGGACTCGTTCTTCGAAGGCTGGGCGCTGGGATCGATGGAGGCGCTCGGAACCGGCCTGCCCGTCATCCTGAGTGACGTGGGTGGCGCACGGGAGCAGCTGACGGATGGCCCTGCGCGCGGGGTGCTGATCCCCAACCCGCTGGGGCGACCCGTGGGGGTGACCTGGCCGAAGATCTCGCAGGCCGCGTACCGCAGACAGGCCAACCGCCCGGACCTGGTCGCGGCGATGCGCGGCGTCGCTGAGGGGTCGCTGGTCTTCGCAGACCGGGCGGTCATCGCGGACCACTGCCGTGCTCGATTCAGTGCAGCGGACTGTCTGGCCGCCCATCAAGCGACGTTGCTCTCCTTCGCCGGCGAGCGTGTCGCATGAGCGGGCCGCTCCTGCCACGGTGGACGGGCCCGCACGGGCCGGTCGGGCTGGCCCGGCGGCTCGCGCACAAGGGTCCGCGCCTGACGGCGCAGACGCTCGTGCGCAAGTTGGCTGACCGGCTCGACGTCGCCGAACTCGACTTCCCGCTGCTCGACGGCGACGTCTACGACTCCGTCAGAGCAACCGCGCGAACAGCATCGGAGCGGGCTGCGCTGGCTGCGGGCAGTCGCGTGGCGTGGCTCGTCGTTCCGCCGGGTGTCGGCTCGGGTGGGCACACCACCCTCTTCCGCATGATCCAAGCCGCGGAGCGGGCCGGAATCGTCAACACACTCCTGCTCTATGACCGGTACCGGGGGGATATGCGCCTGCACGAAGAGCGGATCCGCGCCGGCTGGCCATGGCTCACGTGCGAGATCGCTGCGGTCCCGCAGCAGCTGCAGGGCTTCGACGCCTACGTGGCATCCTCGTGGCAGACCGCGCACGTGCTCGGCGCTCGGGCAGAAGGCGCCCCGGGAAGCCGCCACTACTTCGTGCAGGACTTCGAACCCTACTTCCACCCGCGCGGGGCGCTGTACTCCCTCGCAGAGGACAGCTACCGGTTCGGCTTCCACATGATCGCCCTCGGCCCGATGGTGGGAACCGCGATCGGCGCGGCGACGGGGACCTCCCCGTCGGTCGTGCCGTTCGGCGCCGACACCGTGGTGTACCGGCTGCTGCCGGAGCGGCCCCCACGTGAGGGCGTCGCCTTCTTCGCCAAACGCGGCAACGACCGACGTGGTTTCCGCATAGCCGATCTCGCGCTGCGCGAGTTCCAGTCACGGCACCCGCAGGTCCCGATCCACGTCTACGGCGACGAGGTGAGGGAGCAAGGTCGAAACGTCGTGAACCACGGGTATCTGAGCCCCGACGACCTGAACCGTCTCTACAACTCCGTCGTCGCAGGTCTGGTCCTGTCGTTCACGAACGTGTCGCTCATCCCGGCCGAGCTGGCCGCGGCCGGGGCGATCCCGGTGCTCAACGAGCACACCGACGCCCGACACACCTTCGACAACCCGGAAGCGGTGTGGGCAGCGGCCACGCCGACCGCCATCGCGGACGCGCTCGAGCGCACCGTCATGAACCCCGACGGCGCGGTGCATGAGAGGGCCGCCGCGTGGCGGACACCGTCATGGGACGACACCAGTGCCGAGCTCGTCGGCCTGCTCATGTCCCCTGACCGCACCGCGCCTGTGGGCTGAGGCCCGAGATCACCCCGCACCCACTACCTCGAGGAGGCCAGAGATGACCCGTCAGTCCTTCGAAATCGTCACCCCGAGCTACGCGCGCGACTTCGAACTGTGTCGTGAGCTGGTGCGCAGCTGCCGCGCCTACGGCCCCCCGGGAATCGCCCACACCATCGTGGTGCCGCCCCGGGATCTCACGCTCTTCGCGCCCCTGCGAGCTTCCGGGGCATCCATCATCACCACCCGGTCGATGCTGCCGCGGAGCTTCGCCGCTCTGCCGGGCATGAACGCGTGGGTCAATGTGCGGCGGCCGTTTCCGCCCGTGCGGGGGTGGATCGCGCAGCAGATCATCAAGCTCGCGACCGTTGCCCGCAGCCACGCCGGAGCGGTCCTCATCGTCGACTCGGACATCGAGTTCGTTCGGCCGTTCTCGCTCGAGACCTTTCTCGTGGACGGGCGGATTCCGCTGTACCGCCTGCCGCACGCCGTCTCCGACTCGATGCCGCGTCACATTCTCTGGGATGATGTGGCGCACCGGATGCTGGGATTGGCGCCACGCTCGCTGCCGACCCGACCTGACTTCATCTCGTGGCCGAGCTTGTGGGAACCGGCCGTCGTGCGCGACCTGCTCGAGCGTGTCTCCGCCGTCGCCGGCGTGGACTGGCCAACGGCGATCGCGCGCGAACTGCACTTCTCGGAGATGGTGCTCTACGGGGTGTTCAGCGAGCAGGCGCGGCCGCGCGACGAGCACCTCGTCGTGACCGAGGACATGCACTGCGTGAGCATCTCCGATGAGAGGACGCTGGACCGAACCGAACTGTCCACGCTGTTCGATCGGCTCATGCCGGCGGATGTGGCCGTGATGGTCTCGGCGAAGTCGGGCACCGACATGGAGACGCGTCGGGCGGGCATCGCCGCAATCGCTCGCCGGTTCGACTGACGTCGTCGCTACGCCCGGGGACTGCGTGTCCGATGCCTGTGTGAGGGTCGTGCTTCGACGGGATCGTACGTCGAAAGGGTGCGCCGGGGGACGACCGCAGATGACGCCGCGGCGGTGTCGCCGCCGGGCGCAGGGTCTTCAGGTTCGGTCGCGCCGGCGCTGCGCGACCGGCGGGGCGCTTTCCCGTTCTTGAGCCGCCGGACCTCCACCCACTTCCCGAGCGAGACCGCGCCGAAGACGAAAGCGATGCCGACGATACCGACGACGATGACGGTGCGCAGCCGACTCGAGAGCTTCTCCGTGGGTTTGCTGACGTCGGACACGACCATGGCGGTGAAGAGGTAGCGCTCGTCCGCGCCGTTCACGGTCTGGACCTCGCGCAGATACGACCGGAGCAGTGTCCCGAGTTCGGTCACGGCGGCCACGGCCTGCGCGGGTGAGTCACCCGAGGCTCTGATCGAAATGGCCAGGCCTCCGCCCATCGATCCCGAGGTCGCTTCATACTCGCTCGTGATGCCCGCCGCCTGCAGACTGTTGGCGGACTCCTGCGAGTTCAACCGGGTGATCAACACGTTGGCGATGAGGTTCGGGTCGGACGAGCGCAGGTACGGATTGTCCGCGTTCAGATCGAGCAGCGAAGGGTCGGCGTCGATCTGCTTCTCCGTCGGCGGTTGCGGGTTGGCGAGGGCGTAGGCCTGGTCCGACTCATAGACGCGGGGCCCTTCGACATAGACGAATACGGCCGCCGCGATGGCCAGGATGACGGCAGGCAGCGCGTACCACTTCTGTTGCCAGATCGTGCGGATGACGGCGAGAGGGTCCATGGGTTACTCCGATGCCTTGCTGGATCCTGAGGATGCGGAAACGAACTCGGTCTCGCGCTTGGCCAATTGCCATGCGGCGCCGGACAGGCCGACGAGCAGGGGATAGGTGAGTGTGAAGACCGGGAAGGAGAGAGAGTCGAAGGTGACTGAGCACACGGCAGCCGCGGCGAGGCCCGCACCGCATGCGCCCGCGAGGCTCTTCACCGGTGGGCTGCTCGCGGTGCGCGCCGTGTGAATTGCGGTGAGTGCGGGGAACCACAGATACACCACGAGGCAGGCGAGCCCGATGAGCCCGATGCTCACTGCGGCGTTCAGATATTGGTTGTCCAGGATCTGAAGCGCCCCGTGCGCCGTGTAGTTGCCGGGGCCGACGCCGAACCATGGCCGTTCGTCGATCATTCGCATCACTCGCGGATAGTTGTTCGTGCGGGTCGAGATGGAGGGATCCGAATCATCGGCGGTCAGCGCGCCGGTGAGAGTGAGCATGAAGCCCGGGATGGTGAGGAAGAGCACGACCACGACGACGGGCAATACCGCCAGGACGGCGCGCCGGGGGCGCTGCGGCATGAACGGGACGAAGACGGCGAGAGCCACCGCCGCACCGAGGATTCCCGACCGTGACACGGTGGCGGCGACGGCGAAGACCAGCAACGCGGTCTGCAGCCAGTGGAACCACGCCTTTCCTCGCGGATCGTGCAGAGCGCGCCATACCGAAAGGGGGAGCAGCATCGCGCTCACCACCGCGAACTCGATCGAATGGAAGGTGCTGCCGGCCACCCGCATCAGGTTGCCGCGGGCTTGGAAGGCCGTGTCGCCGCCGTTGTAGCGGAAACCGGGCATGCCCATCTGAATCCACTCCATCGGATTGATGCCCAGAGTGAACTGGACGACGCCGACGAGGCAGGAGAAGAACGCCCCGGCGAGCAGCCAACGGGCGAGTTGCAGCACATCCGCCATCGTTCTGACGGAGTCGCCCGTGACCAGGATCAGAGCCAGGCTGGCGGCCACGAGGATCAGCCAACGGTCTGCGGCCATCAGCCCGGTGGCCGTGCTCTCTCCCGACCACCCGCCGTAGAGCGCGACATACGACGACGCGACGCCGACGAGGAGGAAGAAGCCGGCGAGGCGCCCGGGGTGGCGCGATTCCAGCGGGCGGTGCAGCCCCCACGCCCACGAGCAGAGCCAGAAGACCAGCAGAAGGCAGCTCAGGATCATCGGAACGGTGCCGGCGGCGCCGATGACGTCGATCACCATGGTCGAAGGGAAGAAGAAGACGGAGAAGGCAGTGACTCGCAGCAGGAGCGGTACCGCGCCGTGCGGCGCCACCGCAGGGTTGAACGTGGAACGGGAGAAGGGGGCGCCGTGCGAACTCGAGCCTGATCTCCGGATGTCCGAGATGTGCTGTGTCATGCCGCTGTCCCCGCCCGCGTCGACAGGGTCCGCGCGACCTCGTCGAACAGCGTTCGGGCGCTGTTGCCGCTGTCGAAACGTGAAATCACCGATGCGCGTCCTGCTGCGGACAGTGCGCAGGCGTAGGCGGGATCCAAGGCGATGGCGCGGATCCCGCTCGCGACCCCGAGAGGGCTCTCCGGATCGACGAGTACGCCCACGCCGTCGACCACCAGTTCGCGAACGCCGCCCCCATCGCCGACGACAACGGGGATCGACATCGCCATCGCCTCCATGATCGCCACGCCGAGCGGTTCGCCGTGGCTTGCCAGCGCGAACACGTGGGCACCCGCAAGACGTTGCCTGATGGTGTCCTCATCGACAGCGCCGAGCAGTTCGACGTGCTCGACGAGGTCCAGGTGAGCGATCAACTCCTCCAACTGCCGCCGATAGCCGGAGCCGCCCTGCTCGTCCTCGCCCGCGATCGTCAGACGTGCCGGCACCTGCATCCCCTGGAGGGTCTTGATCGCGGTGATCAAGGTGTCATGGCCTTTGGCAGGGTTCAGACGCCCGCAGCTGAAGACCACCAACGGTCCCTGTCCCGCCCAGGCCCGATACGGGCTCTCGCGCTGCATCTCCACAGTGCGAATGCCCATGGGGGCGAGCGACACCCGTTCCGGGAGGGCCTCGCCGAGAATCTCCCGCGTGGGGGCCGCCAACGTCTCGGTGATGATCAGGCCGAACTCGGCATGCGACCACTTCTGGTCCTGGCGCGGCCCATAGTCGGCGAGTGGGCCGTGCAGAGTGAGGCTGTACGTCAGGCCGAACAGGAGCCGAGCGGTCATCGCGATATCGGCGGAACCGGCGCAGGAGTGCACGTGCACGTGGCTCCATCCCGCGGAACGCGCCTGCGCGGCCAACACCGCGGAAGCCGCGATCGTCCGCAGCGTGTGAGCGCGCGAGTCGCCCGGTGACGTGAGCGAGCGCACCACCGCGCGCATGCGGCCCGAGACGACCGCACTGCCCAGCATCGCAATGGCCCGCAGAGCCCGCCTCAGGTCGGGACTGCTCAGGTACGCCGTTCGTGCGCGCGCGTCGTCACCCCAGGCATGCGAGGCGATCGCCTCAACCGGTGGTCGCGTCGAGATGAGATCGACCTTCGCGCCGGCGAGCTCCAGCTCCTTGACTTCGCGCCAGAAGAAGGCATGTGTCTGGCCGGGAAACTCCGGCACCAAATACCCCAGCTTCACGTCCACCCCCAGAGAACGTGAGATCGAGGCCCCCCCGGCCCCGCCCCACCTCTGAGGATAGGGCTATTCGAGGTCGATGCGGTAGGCCCGGTGCGAGTACTCAGCTTCGAAGTCGTCGCTGAAGCGGCCGTCGACCACCGGGATCTCCCGGTCCTCCCCGACCACCTCGATGTCTCCGGCGACGCCCGGGGGCAGAGTGAAGTTGCGTGTACCGGTGCCGCCGTCGGTCATGGCGAAGATGTACGCGTACCCGTCGTGGGCTTTGAGTGCCGTGTCGAGGTGATCTCCGAACGTCCACGAATAGCTCGGGGAATTGATGACGGGCGCGAGTGCGGCGACTTCCGCGTTGATACGCCCCACGCCGTCGCGCAACGATGCCGAGCAGTCGATGAGTGAGTAATTGCCGCAGGCGGAGTCATTGTTGTGCTGGAAGTATGCGATTCCCGCTGCGCCGTTGATGATCGAGTTCCACACGGCGCCCTCGATCTGCGGGACGGCGATGGTGCTCGCTCCCTCTTCGATGAGGTAGGGCCGCGCGGTTTCCACGAACGCCCAGTTCGGTGTGGCGGCGACGGGAGACATGAACGTCTCCATGCGGTCCTGCTGCCATCCGTACGCCACAGCCGACGCCGGGTCCACCTCGCTCGGCCAGCTGGGCGCGCCGCGGAGCAGATCCTGCACATGAGGGCTCGTATAGGCGTACTTGTCGACGCTCGTCACGTCCATGAGGGCGACGTGGTCGTCCATCGTGGTCGGCGACCAATACGTTCCCAGCACGCCGTTGCCGAAGTTCGCCTGCAGGAACCGACCGTCGGCCTTGCCTCGCAGTGCGTCGACGTAGCCACGTTGGATCGCGAGGCTGCCCTGCTCGCCCTGCGGGCTGTCGCAGCCGCCGAGACCCATGTCGCACTCGTCCGACACGTGCCAGCCGACCACGCGTGTGTCGGACCCGACCTCCTGCGAGGTCCACTCGTCCTGCGCGATCAGCGAGATCCCCGTCCTCGTCACGACGGAGACCGGTGAGCCGTCGTGTTCGGCGCCCATGAACGTGTTCACGCCGATGGCAGCGAGCGAAGCTGCATGGGCCGGCTTTCCGAAGAAGACCGCGATGGGGAAGAACGTGGGCTCATCCCAGCCCGCGGCGTTCGCCCGGGGGAATCGACTGTAGTACGCGGGCCCACCCCACCAGGCCTCCTGCGGCAGGTCCAGCACAGAGCCGTGCGGCTCGGGCGACGGTGTGGGACTGGCAGTGGGGGTCGGTGTGGGTGACGGGGCGGGGGTGGTCGGGACGGGAGAGGGCGATGGCGTCGGTACCGGCGTCGGCGTACTGGTCGGTGGGGGCGTCGTCGTGGGCTCCGGGGTGAAGACGACGTCGACGTAGTAGTTCGAGTTCTCGTAGTCGTCGGTGGGGAATCCGCCCGAGCCGTAGGCGTAGACGCCCGCCGTGGCCGGCACCGACAAGTAGAGTCCGTCGATCCCGCGGTCGAAGAAGCGTTCCTCGGACACATATCGTCCGCGCGGCGCGAGGTAGGACACGACATATTCGTCGCCGGCGGTGACCGCCACGGGTGAGTCGAGCCGCGCGAGCTGCCAGCCTTGCGTCGACGTCTCGGGGAACGTCACGCGCGCGAGCGCTCTGCCATCGGCATCCCAGAGGGTTCCTCGGTGCAAGCCGGAGTTGCCGGGGGTTTTGAAGAAGCGGATTGCGGTGATCGCCCCGTCCACCTTCGGTGAGAACCTCATGCCGAGTTCGACGGAGGCGGCATCGATGTCTTCTGCGCCCGGCGACGGCGTCTCGTCCAGCACGGAGGCGCTCGCCGGGGGCACCGACGCGGTCGGCGTCGGAGCGGGGGTCGGCTGACCGTCGCCGGGATCCGCGGCCGGGGCGAAGACGACGTCGACGAAGTAGTTCGAGTATCGGTGGGAGGCGGTGGGGAAGCCCGCCTCATAGGAGTACACACCGGCGGCACGCGGCAGGCGCAGGCCGTCGACCGTCCGGGAGCGGACGAAGTAGTCCTCCTCCACCGAATACGCTCCTGACTCGGCGGTGTACGACACGACGTACTCCCGGTCTGCCGTGAGCGCGACGGGGCTGCTCAGCGACGCCGACTGCCACCCCTCGACAGTGGCGGGGGCGAAAGTGACCCTCGCGAGGAGTTCGCCGTTCTCGTTCCAGAGCGAACCCACATGCTGGCCCACGTTGGCCGCCGTCTTGTAGAAGCGGATACCGGTGACCGTCCCTGCGGTCGTCGGGGAGAACCGCATGCCCAGTTCGACCGCGCGCGTATCGGGGTCGACGGGGACGGCGGGGCGCGCGGTGTCGGCGAAGGCGGAGCGTGTGGCGGTCTCCGCGGTCTCCGCGGTCTCCGCCGCGGGCGGGGCGGACGCGCCGAAGACCGATACCTCGACGGGCTGCGTCTGGGTCGCGTCGGCGTCGCCCGCCGCCCGGGACGTCACGACGCCCAAAAGGAGCACGATCGCCGCCGCCGCAATGCACATCAGTAAGAGAGCGCGGCGCCGCAGGGGCACGCGTGTGCGGCGCAACGCCGATGTCAGCTTCATTGGAGCGACTCCCACCGCGGGGCTGTTCACGCCGAGTCACGCGAACTCAAGAAGCGTAACGCCGGGTTCACCATGCCCCGGGGCCGGTGAGACACTTCTCATTCCGTGCCGAACCGCACCTGTCGGGGAGGGTGAACATCGCGACGCCATCGCGCTCGCGGCTCGAGTCGTCCCGTTCCCACATGTCACTGCCCGCCGATCGCCTCGCGCGCAGGCGAGCGATCGCGGTCAGCGCGATGAAGGCGGCCGCGTCCGCCATGCTGCCGGGCCCTCGCACCGTGCTCAGCACGTCTCGCAGCGTCCGACGCCCCGCGTCGTGCCCGAGTGCGGACACCCCGCGGCGATTGCGCGTGAGCACGGACAGCAGCGCCTTCGTCGTAGTCGGCATGCGCACCCGCGCCGGCGCGCTCAGCGGAATCGCCTTCTCGCGCGCGGCGAACAGGCTGTCGACGTAGAAGTCGTCGGCGGTCAACGCCGGCAGGACACCCACGCGTTCGATTCCGGTCGACCCCAGGGCGTAGACGCCGCCGCCCCACAGCGCGGCCGACATGGCGGGGATTCGTGAGCGTGCCCGGTAGTAGGCGCGCACGAGCGGCGCCGAGTCGAGCGTGTCGTACTCGAAGGGCGGTCTGCCGGCCTGCACTCCGGGTCGGCTGAGCGCACGCAGCAGAGTGGGGATCGCCGTGGACGGCAGGTGGATGTCCGCATCGAGCACGATGTACGGCGCTGTCGCCGCGGCCCTGGTTCCCTCGTTGACCGCAGCGGTCTTCGAGGCGATGTCGAGAGAAGTCACTCGCACGCCGGGCACGGCACCGGCTCTGAGCGCGGTGTCATCGCTGCAGGCATTGCAGACGACGTGGACATCGAGCGATCCGGCTGAGGCAGGTTCGGCGAGCTCGCGCAGGGTGCGCTCGATGACAGCGGACTCATCGTGCGCCGGAACGATCACCGAGGCGGCAACCGAACCGGCCACCCCTCGCCAACTGCCGCGGGGCAGTTGGCGCCAGCTGCGTTCATCGCGAATGGTGCGGAACACGAATCGGTGCGCCGCGGACTTCCTCGCCCGCAGTCCCGCCCCCACGACGGCCACGCGGCGGAATGCCTCGGCGCGCTGCGGCGCGTGCTTGCGCATGTATCGCACGCGATTGACGTTGAGCAGCGCATCGAGGGCCGCCGATGTCCCCGACTTCCCCTGACTGTGCTCGACGACCGCATCCGGTTCGAACACGACGGTGTAGCCGGCCTCCCGGGTTCGCCTGCAGTAGTCGGTCTCTTCGGAGTAGAGGAAGAACCGCTCGTCCCATTCACCGACCGCACGGGCGGCTTCCGCCGAGACCAAGAGCGCGGCACCGCTTGCCCAATCGACGCTGCGGCGGTGAGTGTACGCGCTCTCGCCGCGTATCCACTCGGTGAGCAGCGGTGGCCTCGTGGTCCAGATCGGGCCGAGCAGGGCGTCCCCCAACGACCGCAGCACCCGCGGCTCGTTGAACAACGACGCGGCGGTCCGGCCATCGTCGCCCACGATGCGCGGCGCGACGATGCCGGCGTGCGGGCGGTCCCGCAGCGCGGCCAGCATCGCGCGAACCGCGCCGCGGCGCACGCGCAGGTCGGGGTTGAGGATCAGCAAGTGCTCGAGGGCGCCCGCACGGGCGGCGGCGACGTTGATGCCGCCCGAGTAGCCGAGGTTCCCACCGGTGTGCACCACCGCGACATCGTCATGTCGCGCCAGCACCGACAGGGTGGCGTCCGCCGAGTCGTTGTCGGCGACGATGACGCGCATGCGGGTGTCGGCGGCCTCGGCTCGCAGCGACTGCAAGAGGCCACCGATCTCCGCGGCGCTGTTGTAGGTGACGATGAGCACCGCGATCTCAGCATCATCGGTGTCGGTCGCGAAGCTCCCTGTGCGTTCTGCGGCAGTCATCGGCTCGTCTCCTGCGGTCGGTTCTGGGGTGATGCGGCGGGCGTGTGCCAGGGTGGCTCCATGGGGCAGCGCGTTCGTGGTCGCCGGTGGGTGCTGGTCGGTCTGGGCGCGTACCTGCTGGGGGCCGTCGTGATCCTGCTCGCACCCGTCTCGTACGGCGGGATCGTCGAGGCGATCGGCGATCTGATCCGGGAGGGGACGGGGGCGACCTGGTTCGGATACGGCTGGATCGAGTTCTCCGCCAACGTCGTCCTGTTCGCACCCTTGGGCTTTCTGCTCACTCTGTTGTTCCGCCGGCCGTGGTGGGGCGCTGCCACAGCCCTCGCGTTGTCGGTCGCGGCAGAGTTCGCGCAGCTCTTCCTGCCCTCGCGTGCCGCCAGCCCGCGGGACATCCTCGCCAACGCGCTGGGGGCGGCGATCGGGGCTGCCGTGGCCTGGCTGTGGGTGTTGCGACGCGAGCGCATCACTTCTCCCTCACCACCGACGGGGACCACGCGTTCTCGATGAGCAGTTCCGGCTCACGCGAGCCGTCTGAGGCCAGCGACCAGACATCGGTCGCGCCCGGCGCGCCTTCCCGTGGCATCCCGTAGAGCAGCGTCCCGTCGTCGAGCCACTCGATCTGGTCGTCGATGCTGCGCGGCTCGGGCAGCGTCGTGACGCGTCCGGTGGCGAGATCGTAGACGGCAGGTGTCCAATGCGCCGTCGGACCTGCGCCTGCGGTCACCCGTTTGAAAGCGACCCGGGTCGCGTCCGGGGACACCGAGGGACATTCCACCGTCTCGGCGAGTGTCGTGAGCGTGCGCGCGGGGATGTCCCCGCGGACCAGATACGTCGTGCCGCTCGTCGTCAGACCGACGGTGGCATAGAAAGAGGTGTCATCGACGAAGGTCACGCCCCAGTAGTTGCGGTCCAGGGGCGCCGCCGGCACGCCGTCGATGAGCAGCGACCACTCCTCGAGGCTGCCCAGGCTCTCACCCTGCGCGGTGCGGATGATCGTTTCGGTCGAAAACCCGACGGTCGCGTAGGAGTGACCCGTGACGAACGACGTCGACGCGACGAGAGAGCCGTCTGCGGACAAGCGCGTTCGGCTCGGGATGCCGGAGAGCGGCCACTGCTGTGTCACTGTGCCTTCGTCGGTGTAGAGAGCGCCGGTGTAGGAGGGGATGATGCCGCGCACGGAGCGCAGGCACGACATCGTGTCGTCGGTCGCATCGAGGCGATCGCACACGGTGTCTGTGATCGCCCGTGCACCCGCGGGATCTGTCAGCGGCACACTGGCGACGTGTCCGTAGCCCTGGCCGTCAGCGGTGTTGCGGAAGACGATCCGGTCGCCGTCCGCCCAGTTCCGAGTGCTGGTCTCGGCCGTGCTCGGCGCCTGCAGCCGCGAGTCGTGGCCCGCCCATGCGACGGCGCCGAAAACGGTCGCGGCGCCCAGTGCGACGACGGAGGTTGCCGCGATGACCGCCCATTTGATTCGAGCGTTCATACGGACTCCACGGCGGACGGAACCATCAGTGGGCGCAGCAGCAGGGCCGCCACCGGGATCGCGACGACCAGCAGCACGGCGACGACCATCAACGACAGCTCCCGGCCGACGGCGTACCAGAGGACGCCGAACGCGGCCGCGGCGCCGAATCTGGACACGGCGACCACGGTCTGCGCCGCCGCGATGCCGGTGCCGCGCGTCTGCGGAGTCGTCAACTGCGCCGCGAGAGCTGCCAGGACGCCGTCGGTCGCGGCATAGAACGCGCCGAGGAACACCAGGCACAGCAGCGTCGCGGCGATGTCGTCGATCGCGAGCGTCGCGACGACGTAAGGCGCCAGCAGCCCGAGGTGCCCGAAGACGAAGACGCGGGCCCGGCCGACGCGGTCGGCCAGGCGACCCAACGGGATCGCGAACGCGAGGAAGGCGAGATTGGTGCCGACATAAAGAAGGGGGAACCATTGTGCGGCGAAGTCACCGCGCGCCTGCAGCACGAGGTACACGAATCCGTCACCGATCGTCACGAGGCCGAGGATCCCGGCGGCCGCGAGGAGCCGGCGCATCGGTCTGCGCCACACCACCGCCCAGTCGAACGGCGTGCGCTGCGGCGCCGGGTCGCCGACGGCCACGCGGCGCGCTGTGTGCGCTCGGGTGCGCAGGTTCGGGACCACGAGGCCGAGCAGGACGACCCCGATCACGGCGAACGCGAGCGACGCCACGAAGACGGTGTGGAAGCCGTCGGGGATCACCAGCAGGATCACGAACGCGATGAGCGGCCCGAGCGCCGCGCCCACGTTGTCGAGCATGCGGTGGACGCCGAAAGAGGCGGCGAGGCGTCGCGGATCCGAGGCGGCCGTGATGAGGGCGTCCCGGGGGGCGGTGCGGATCCCCTTGCCGATGCGATCCAGCGTGACGACCGCGGAGATCGCGGCGAAACCGCTTGCGACGAGCAGTCCGACCCGGGCGACAGCGGCCAGCGCATACCCGCCGAACGCGACCCACTTGGGCTGATCGACGCGGTCGGAGAGATGGCCGCCGGCGATGCGCACGAACGCACTCACGCCTTGGTAGAGGCCGTCGAGCACTCCGAACGCGATCATCGAGAGTCCGAGATAGCCCGTCACATACAGCGGCAGGACTGCCGCGACCGACTCCGACGAGATGTCGGTGAGCAGGGACACGACCCCGAGGGTGACGACCGTGGACGACACCGTGCGCACGCCGCGCCTGCGCGCGGACGGACGTGATTCTTCGACGGGCGAGTTGCGGAATGAGATGTACACGCCTCACTCCGCCCGCAGCACGGCGTAGACGGTGTAGACGGTCCCGGTGCCGGAGTTCTGCCCGAAGGCGAGCGAGACCGATGAGAACGAGTCGGAGTAGGTCAACTCAGCCCCGGACGTCACCCCTGGGGTGAGGCTCAGCGCTGCCCACGCCTGCTGATAGTGGGTGCGGACGCTTTCTGCCGTGGCATCGGTGCGCGCTGTGAGCGTGACCTGCGCTGTCGTGTCGTCGACGGCGATCGATGTGTCGATCACGTCGTCGCCGGGGACGGGGCCGGCCACCTCGACGGGGAAGCCGGCGACGAGCGTGCCACTGGCGAATCCGTCCGCCGGCAAGGGTGTCGACACGAGTGCACGCGGCGCGGGCAGGGCAGGCAGTCGGTTCGCGGGGGTGTCCGACGTCGTCAGCGGCGGTACCTCGCTGCCGGCGGCGGGAGCCGCGCCGATCGTCGGGCCGGGGGTGGCTGATACGGGGGAGGAACCCTCCGTGGGACGGGCGGCCTCCTGTCGCTCCCCGGGCGCCGTCATCCCCAGCCACGCGAAGGTGCCGACGCCGATCATCACAACCAGCGCGACGCCCGCGAGCGTCCAGCGCATACCGGCGGCGCGTGGCCTGCCTTCTTCGGCGCGCTCGTGCGCGTGTGATCGATTCCCCATTCGTGTATCCCCAGATTCAGGGATGCCGTATCGCCGGCATCCATTTCACGCCGGTGCCGCAGTGCCCCCGTCGATCTCCCCTTGTCGACTCGCGGACCTGCAGCGCTGTCGCCTTCCCCGTCCCAGATGTGTTGGTCCCCTTGCCCGGCCGAGTACCCGCCCGGCCTCTGGGTAGCCGGGCGGGCACTCATCGAGTGGTCGGCTCATGCCCTCTGGGGGAGGAGTGCGACCGGCGCACGGCCATATAGGCCGGTGGTCCCTCTACGAGGTATCGGTGCGCCAGCCGTCTTGGCTCGAGCATGAGCCGCCACATCCATTCCACGCCCGCGCGGGAAACCCACCGCGGGGCACGGGAAACTCTGCCTGCGAGGAAATCGACCACAGCCCCGAAGGCGAGCAGCACCGAGGCGCCGGTCTGGGGGCCGTAGCTGGCGATCCACCGCTCCTGCCGTGGTTTGCCGAGGCAGACCAGCAGCACATCGACTCCACCGGCCTTCATCTCCGCCGCCATCGCGTCACATCGCTCCCGGTCCGCCAGATCTTCGCGCGGGGGAGTCCAGTGCCCCGCGAAACGCAGGCCCGGCCAACCCGTCGCGAGGCGGTCGCGCAGCGCCCGCGAGACCTCCGCCGATCCGCCGAGCACTCCGACGGCGAGACCTGCGGTGGCGACGTCGTTGAGGATGCCGGGGATCACGTCGCTCCCCGCGAGCCGCGGATACGACACCCCGGTCATCCGATGGGCCTGCCGCGCGATCGGGGCGCCGTCGATCAGGTTCAGCCATCGCACGGGCGCGCCCTCGCCGAAGTCGTCGCCGGCTCGCGCGAAGTGGTGGACGTGATCGAGGTTGATCGAGCAGACCGCCAGCGGCGGCAACGATGGTTCGTGGGTGGCGGCCATGATGAGGCGCCGCGACTGCAGCTCATCCGTCAGGTGCACCGGGCCGCCGCCGATGAGGAGTGCGGGCACATCGGTGAATTCGGTGCTGAGCGGCCGTGACGCCGCAGCAGGCAGTGGCGCGGCGACCCGCACCTGGCGAACGTGGGTCTGCGGGCGCAGGGCCAGCGTCGGACGAGACATCAGTACGCCCCCTTCGGGCGCACCATCGCGCCGGCGGTGCGGGCGATGATGCCGAGATCCGTGGAGAGCGACCAGTTCTCGACGTAGTGCAGGTCCAGCCGCACGCTCTGCTCCCAGGTGAGGTCGCTGCGACCGCTCACCTGCCAGAGGCCGGTGATGCCAGGTTGCACGTAGAGGCGCCGGAACACCGTGCCGTCGTAGTCGCTCACCTCGGTCGGCAGCGGCGGGCGCGGCCCGACGACGCTCATGTCCCCCTTCAGCACGTTCCAGAACTGCGGCAGCTCATCGAGCGAGAAACGGCGCAGCACCGCGCCCACACGCGTCACGCGCGGGTCTGCCTTCATCTTGAACAGTGGGCCGGCGCCCTCGTTCAGGGCCTCCAGTGCGGAGCGGTCCGCTTCGGCGGTGGTGACCATGGTGCGGAACTTGAGGATGCCGAATTCACGCCCGTCGCGCCCGATCCGCTGCTGCCGGAAGAACGCGCCCCCCGGTGTGTCCATCCGGATGAGCAGGGCGATGATCGGTGTGATCATCGCGATCGGAACGAGCGCGACGAGCGCGACGACCACGTCGAGCGCGCGCTTGCTGCGCATGCTCGAGCGGTCGAACCGGGGCAGACTCACGTGCGTGAGTGCGAGACCGTTCGTGCGCTCGAACGCGATGCGCGAACGGGAGACGTCCGTCAGTCGTGTCGCGAGCACAAGATCGGTCGCGGCACCCTCCAGGCTCCAGCTGAGCCTGCGCACGAAGTCGGGATCGTCCGTCCCGGCCGCAATGATCACGGTGTCCACGCAGAGTTCGCGTGCGATCCGTGCCGCCTGCCCCGGAGATCCGAGCACCGGGTAGGTCAGATGATCGACGGCCAGCTCGGTGACACCATCGTCCCCCAACGCCGTCCCCACGACGTTGTGACCGAGCCGACCGTCGAGTCGCAGCGAGCGGATCGTGTGCTCGATGCCCACCCGATCGCCCACGATGAGGGTGCGCGGGGCGAATGCCACGGCGTTGTGCCCGTGGGATCGCCACACCTGGCGCAGCAGGCGGGCGCTGACCAGCGCGGTGACCGCGACCGGCAGCGTCACCACGACGTGCGGCTGCACGACCGACCAGTCGGTGAGGCCGGCGGTCAGCGCGAGCGCCGCGAGGGCGAGGACGGCGGAGTGGAGCACCGGGAGGAGCTCCATGCGCCGGCCCGCGCCGTGGCGGTACGCCGCGCGGCGCAGTGCGAACAGCGCACCGATCCACACGGCGACCAGCGCCGCCGAGCCGATCAGCAGTTGCGGGCGGAGGGCTGCGACCTCCCCCGACGCCGCCGCCCCCGCCACCGCGGTGGTCGCGGCTGATGCCGCCACGATCACCGCGACGTCGATCGTCCCCGTCCACGCGCGCCGTCTGCGCAGCCACGCCAGCCGCTGCTCCAAGAGCGGCAGGACGCGGGGTGCGCGGACACTCGCCTCGAATTCCAGAGGCAGCGCCGCGGCGATCATTGCGGTGTTCCGACGCCGGTTGATGCGATGAATGAAGCGCAGAGCGCACGACGGTGCGCGCTCGTGCAGAACCGTTTCCCCATGAACGTTCCCCAGTGTCCCCAAAGGCGGGTCGAGACCCGCGTTCCCCAAGCACGGACCGAAATCCGCACTCCCCCAAATAGGCGCCGTGTCTGTCGCGGCCCGATTCCCACATCGGTCCGAAGCGGAATACCGACCCCTCGGTACTCCGCGGCCCCCTCTCGGCGGCCGGCGTGGGTTGAGTATGGCACACGGTTCCGGCGAGCGGAAGCGGCAATCCGCGTCGGCGACACCGGGCCGCAAACACGTTGTGCCGTGCGCTGCAACAGCGGACGGCACAACGCCCCCCACGGTGCACAGTGTCCCCAAATGCCCCCTGGATCGACAGACAATTCAGTGGCCTGGGACTCCCCAAATGCCTCAGGCCTTGCCTGTCGGCGGCAATATTACACAGATGCCCGTTGTCCACCAATAGGGGGACGCCCCCCTGCTGAGATCGCCATCGGCGGGGATCGGGGCGTGCGGCCCGTCCTCGGGTCGGGCCGGTTCGCATCGTGGTCTCGTGGGCGCATCGGCTAGCATGGGCGCGCCTGCGCGTAAATCTCAGCTGCCCCCCAAGCGGCGTTCGGGCATGCTCCGTCCCCAACGGATCGCTCGAGAGTGCGCGGGTGAGGGACCCTCTCGAGTAAATCAGTCCCCAAATGGCTGACTCGAGAGGGTCCCGCTTCCCCCTCGGATCCCGCATTTCGGACACGCCGCGATTACCGCCATAATCTACTGATATGGGGGTTAACATCGCGCGTTCGAGAACCGGCTGATGGTGCATCGCTGCGGCGACCGTCGCGCCGCCTCGCCACGGGGTGTCCTCACCTCGCCGCACTCGTCGGCGAGCCGTGCAGCGCTGTCGAGACCCACCGGTCCGAGGCCATGGCGGTGGCTGCGTCGCGGAGGGCTGTCGCGTTCGGCGCGCGTGGCACTGGCCGTGGTCGTGGTGCTCGTGTTCTCCAGCTCGGGTGTGCCGCTGCCCTCCCACGCCGCGACCCCCACCGACAACCCCGTCGACCTCTCGGTGACGCAGGGATATTCCGGTGCGGTGGGCGGGTCGCTCGTCAGCCTGTCGGCGCCCGAACGCGCGGCATCCGCCGAGCATGCGGTGCTGTTCGTCCACGGCTGGCTGAGCACCTCACTGCCCGCCGTCGGCGACGCCGAGCCCGGTGTCGCACAATCGCCCTTCGCCCGGCGACCGGTTTCGGCTGCCGGCGCCACGCTCGCCCAGACGATGGAGGCGACCCGCTCGCTGCAGGACCGGATCGAGGCGCTGCCCGGCACCACGCTGTACGCCTTCGACTACTCCCAGACCGCCGCCGCCTGGGTGGGGGGAGCCGCCGTGGTCGAAGGCCTCGCGCGGGCGATCCGCCGGCTCGCCACCGAGACGAACGCGCCCGTCGACGTCATCGGGCACTCGATGGGTGGACTCGCCCTGCGCTATGCGGTGGCGGCTCACCCCGACCTCGAGGCACTGATCGGCCAGGTGGTGACGGTCGGCACGCCCTCCCTGGGATCGGATGCCGCAGAACTGCTCGACGCCCTGTCGCTCGTCACCGGCACGGTGGTCGGTGCCGGCTCGGCGGCGCGGGCGCTGATCGTGCCGGCGCTGGTGGACCTGTGCAACCGCGACCTCGCGACCGATGCGAAGTCGGGCTGCGGGTTGCCGACGTGGTTGCGCACCTCGATCGCGAACACCGGTGAAGCCGGACGTGCGCTGCACGTCGGGTCGGAGGAGCTGACGAACCTGCCCGCTTGGCCCGATGCGCTGCAGGTGCACGCCATTGCGGGAGAGGCGCGGCTCGTCGTCGGCGACCAGATGGTGTCGTTCGGTGACGGACTGGTCTCACGCGAGTCCGCGACCGCGCAGGCGGACTCGGTGTTCGTCGTGCGCTGCGAGACGCGCATCACGGCTGACCTCGCCGGTCTCGGTCAGGTGCTCCGCGGCGAGGTGTCGGTGCCCATCGGCGGGGGTGACTGCGCCCATGACGACCTCTTCGGCAACCCCGATGTGGTGGCGAACATCGTCGCGGTGCTCGCGGGGGAGCTCCCCACCCGGCACAACCCGCGCGTTCCCTGACCTGCGCCCGCGGCGCAAGCGTTCAGCCGCCGCGATCTAGGATGGCGGCATGTGCGGAATCATCGGATACGTCGGCCCGCGGCCGAGCCAGGACATCCTCCTCTCGGGACTGGCGCGACTGGAGTACCGGGGCTATGACTCGGCCGGCATCGCGGTGATCGACGGTGACGGCAACCTCGACATGCGCAAGCGCGCCGGCAAGCTCAGCGTGCTGCGCGACGACCTCGCGGCAGATCCGATGCCCGACGGCACGACCGGCATCGGCCACACCCGCTGGGCCACCCACGGCGGTCCCACCGACTCCAACGCCCACCCGCACCTCGCCGACGACGGCAAGCTCGCCGTCATCCACAACGGCATCATCGAGAACTTCGCCGAGCTCAAAGCCGGCGTCGTCGCCGACGGGTACCCGTTCCGCAGCGAGACCGACACCGAAGTGGCCGCGGCGCTGCTCGGTCGCGCGTATCGCGAGCACGACGGCGACCTGGTCGCCGCGTTCCGGGCCGTCGTGTCGCAGCTGGAGGGCGCGTTCACCCTCCTCGCGATGCACCAGGACAGTCCCGGCGTCGTCGTCGGCGCCCGTCGCAACTCCCCGCTCGTGATCGGTCTCGGTGAGGGGGAGAACTTCCTCGGCTCCGACGTCGCCGCGTTCGTCGAACACACCCGCAACGCCCTCGCCATCGGCCAGGACCAGATCGTCACGATCACTCCTGACGCCGTCGCCGTCACCGACTTCGACGGCAACGACGTCGAGGTGGAGCCGTTCGAGGTGGTCTGGGACGCCTCGGCAGCCGAGAAGGGTGGCTGGTCGTCGTTCATGGCCAAGGAGGTCTCCGAAGAGCCCGAGGCCGTCGCCAACACGGTGCGCGGGCGCATCCACGACGGCGTGGTGCAGATCCCCGAGCTCGACGGGCTCGACGAGATGTTCCTCGGCATCAACCGCATCGTCGTCGTCGCGTGCGGCACCGCCGCGTATGCGGCCATGGTCGGCAAGTACGCCCTCGAGCAGTGGACGCGCATTCCGGTGGACGTCGAGCTCGCCCACGAGTTCCGCTACCGCGACCCGGTGATCGGCCCCGATACGCTCATCGTGTCGATCAGCCAGTCGGGCGAGACCATGGACACGCTGATGGCGGTGAAGTACGCCGCATCCCGCGGTGCGAAGACGCTGTCGATCTGCAACACGCAGGGCGCGACCATCCCGCGCGAATCCGACGCCATCGTCTACACCCACGCCGGCCCCGAGGTCGCCGTGGCATCCACCAAGGCCTTCGTCGCGCAGATCACCGCGCTGTACCTGCTGGCCCTGCACGTCGCGCGCCTGCGCGGCTCGCTGACCGCTGCCGAGATCGCCGTCAACGCACACGAGCTCGAAGCCATCCCCGCGAAGATCTCGGAGATCCTCGCCACCGAGCAGACGCACATCGAGCAGTTCGCGCACTGGATGGCCGACACCCGCTCGGTGCTGTTCCTGGGACGCCACGTGGGTTACCCCATCGCCCTCGAGGGTGCGCTCAAGCTCAAGGAGATCACCTACATCCACGCCGAGGGCTTCGCCGCCGGCGAGCTCAAGCACGGACCGATCGCCCTGATCGAGCCGGGGCAGCCGGTGTTCGTCATCGTGCCGTCGCCGCGCGAGTCCGCCGAGCTGCAGAAGAAGGTCGTCTCCAACATCCAGGAGATCCGCGCGCGCGGCGCCCGCATCATCGCGGTGGCCGAGGCGGGGGATGCCGCGGTGCTGCCGTACGCCGACGAGGTGCTGCGCATCCCGCTGGCCGCGCCCCTGTTCGAGCCGCTGCTGGCGGTCGTGCCGCTGCACATCTTCGCGATGGGCCTCGCGAACGCCAAGGGCCTCGACGTCGACCAGCCGCGCAACCTCGCGAAGTCCGTCACCGTCGAGTGAGTATTCGCGTCGTCGGGTGAGTATCGGCGCTCGCGCTCCCGAGTGAGCGCCGTGCGCGTGCGCGGAGCCGGGAGAGCGCCCACGATCGCCGACGGCGGTCGGTGAGGCGGCCGGAGTGTCGGAATTCAGGCACACGGTGTCGCGCGCCGTACGATCGGGCCGCCAAAGCACGAAACGCCGGAATTCCGACGGCACTCGGCGCGGGCTTCGCCCGCTTCGCGGCGGCCGCCCGGGGTGTCGGCATTCCTGCTCTGCGCGGCGAAAGCGACCGACTCGCGACGCGGGTGCGCGCGGGGCAGGAATTCCGTCCAGCACGCGACTGTCGACAATATAAGCCGCCACTTATATAGTGGCGGCGTGAACGTGTTCGAGGTGCTGGCGGATGCCACGCGGCGACGGATCCTGGAGGTGCTCGCCGACGGGGAGCAGCCCGCCGGTGCCCTCGTGGACCTCATCCGCAGCGAATACGGCATCTCGCAGCCGGCGGTCTCGCAGCACCTGCGGGTGCTGCGGGAGAACGGCTTCGCGACGACACATCCCGACGGCAACCGCCGCATCTACGCGCTTGACCCCGCGGGGCTCGCGGCAGTCGACGCGGCGCTGGCGCGGCTGCGCGCTCCCTGGGCGCAGCGGCTCGACGCCCTCCACACCGAGGTCGCCCGCGGCAAACGCGTACGCGCAGCGACGACCCGACCGACGGATGCCGCCGCGGCACCGTCTCCCACTCTCCGACGGAAGGACGTCTCATGACCATCGCGCCCCCGCTGATCCACTCGCACGGCGACGGCTATCGACTGGTGTACGAGGCGGTGTACGCCACGGACATCGATGATCTCTGGGCCGCGGTCACCGAGCCCGACCGGCTGGCGCGGTGGATGGCGGACTACAGCGGCGACCTGCGCCTCGGCGGCCGGTGGGAAGTGGCCGATGCCGACGGGAAAGGGGTGTGGTGCCGCGGCACGGTCACCTCGTGCGATGCGCCGCGGGGGTTCACCACCGTCTGGCACGCCGACGACGAGGAACCGACCGAACTGGTGGTGCGGCTCGCCGCGGTGGCCGGCGGCACCCGGCTGACGCTCGAGCACACCGGCATCCGCCCTATCTTCTACGGTGCGGGTTGGCACACCTACCTCGAGGCGCTCGAGACGCACCTGGCCCGCCCGCACGCCACACGCGACGAGGATGCCTGGCACCAGCGCTATCGCGCGCTGTCGCCCGGCTACGAGGCGCGGTTCGCCGCCCTCTGACCCGCCTGCGTCCGCACCCGCGTCACCCGCCCCGCGCGGCGGGCACCCGCGCGACCCCGCGGAGTAGGCTGGCGGAGGCGCCACCTCGTCCGATCGGCGGCGTCAGGAAGGCGCGCGTGATCGTCGGAATCGGCGTCGACCTGGTCGACATCCCTCGGTTCGAGCGGTCGCTCGAGCGCACGCCGCGACTGAGCGAGCGGCTGTTCTCGCCCGCCGAGCGCGGGCTGCCGACGCGGTCGCTCGCGGCTCGCTACGCCGCCAAGGAGGCGCTCATCAAGGCTCTCGGCGGCTCCGACGGGGTGCACTGGACCGAAATCGAGATCACCCCTGAACCCTCCGGCCGCCCGTGGTTCACCCTCACCGGATCGACCGCCGCCGTCGTCGCCGACCGGGGCATCACCACCCTGCACCTGTCGATGTCGCACGACGCCGGGCTCGCGACGGCGTATGTCGTCGCCGAGGCCCCGGCGGAGGCACCCGCATGACCGGGATGCCGGCGGGCGTGCTCCGCGAAGCGACGATCGACACCGCAGCGATCGAGGCGAACGTGCGCCACCTGCGAGCCCTCACCGGGGTCGAGGTCATCGCCGTGGTGAAGGCCGACGGCTACGGACACGGGGCGCAGCGCGCCGCCCGCGCCGCGCTGGCCGCCGGTGCCGCACGGCTGGCCGTCGCCGACGTGTCCGAGGCACTCGCGCTGCGCGAGGCCGGCATCGACGCGCCGGTGCTCGCCTGGCTGCACGCCCCCGGCGCCTCCTTCTCGGCGCCGGCTGCGGCGGGGGTCGAACTGGGTGTGTCGAGCATGGATCAGCTGCAGGCTGCCGCCGCGGCGGCATCCGCCGAGCGCCCGGTGGGCGTGCACCTGAAGGTCGAGACCGGGCTCGCGCGCAACGGCATCGCCTCGGCCGACTGGTCGGCGGTGTTCTCCGAGGCTGCGCGGCTCGAAGGGCTCGGCCGGGTGCGGGTGGTGGGGATCTTCAGTCACCTCTCCAACACCTCCGATGCCGACGACCGCCGGGCCCTCACGCGTTTCACGGGCGCGGCCACACTGGCGCGTGCGGCGGGTCTCGACCTGCGGCTGCGCCACATCGCCGCGACGCACGCCGCGATCGATCTGCCCGAGGCCCGACTGGATGCCGTGCGCATCGGCATCGGCATGTACGGGCTGTCGCCGTTCGACGATCGCACCTCCGCCGACCTGGGCCTGCGCCCCGCCATGACCCTGCGCGCGCCGGTCGCGGCAGTGCGGCGCGTGCCCGCGGGGCAGGGCGTCTCGTACGGGTACACCCACCGCACCGCGGCGGACACGACGCTGGCGCTGGTTCCGCTCGGGTACGCCGACGGCGTGCCGCGGGCGGCATCGGGACGCGGGCCGGTCGTCATCGGCGGCCGCCGGTTCACCGTGGCCGGGCGCATCGCGATGGACCAGTTCGTCGTCGACGTCGGTGACGCCGCGGTGTCGGTCGGCGACGAGGTCGTGCTCTTCGGCGATCCCGCCCGCGGCGAGCCGGCCGCCGACGAGTGGGGCGCCGCGTCGGACTCCATCAACTACGAGGTGGTCACCCGCATCGGCGCGCGCGTGCCGCGGCGCGAGGTGGCGCCGTGAGCGCGGTGCCGGCGCGCCGGCCGAGCCCGGTGCACCGGCACACAACGTCGCCATTCCGGGCCGGCACCGCGCGCGGAACCGGTCTCACGGCCGCTCCGCCGGCCGATCGGCGACGTTGTGCACGAGGAGGGCGCGATGACCGGACTGGATGAGCTCGTCGGCGAGCGGGAGATCTCGTCGCCGGCCGAGATGGAGGCGCTCGGCCGCACGATCGGCGAGAGCCTGCGCGCCGGTGACCTGCTCGTGCTGACGGGAGCCCTCGGGGCGGGCAAGACCACCCTCACGCGGGGGATCGGCGCCGGCCTGGGCGTGCGCGGCCCGGTGCAGAGCCCCACCTTCGTCATCGCCCGCACGCACCCGTCGCTCGTCGGCGGGCCGCCGCTCGTGCACGTCGACGCCTACCGGCTCGGCTCGGCGGCAGAACTCGACGACCTCGACATCGACCTCGACGGCTCGGTCGTCGTCGTCGAGTGGGGCCGCGACATGGTCGCGGGTCTGCGCGAGAACTGGTGGGAGGTGGAGCTCGATCGCGAGTGGCACGGCCGGGGCCTCGACACCGCCTGCGGGCTGTACTCCCGGGCGACCGACGACCTCGACGCCGACACCCCGCGCCGCGTCGTGATCTCCCGCCGGCCGTGACGGTCACGCGGATGCCGCCCGGTGGCGCAGGTAGCCTGGACGGGTGATCCTCGGCATCGACACCTCCCTCGGCACGGCGGTCGCCGTCGTCGAGGACGACGGGGTGGTGCGCTCCGCCGCCACGAGCCCCAATCCGCTCGGACACGCCGAGGTCATCGGCGACCTGCTGCAGCGCGCCCTCGCCGACGCCGCCTTCGGCCCGATCGGCGCGACCGGCGCCCCCGAACCGGTCGTCGTGACCCACGTCGCCGCCGGCATGGGGCCGGGGCCCTTCACCGGCTTGCGGGTGGGCATCGCCGCCGCGACCGCGTTCGCGCTCGCCCGTGGCATCCCGCTCGTTCCGGTCGCCAGCCACGACGCGGTCGCGCTCGAGGTGCTGCTGGCCGACGCGATGAGCGGGGAGGAGACCCCCCGCTTCGCCGTCGTCACCGACGCCCGCCGTCGCGAGTTCGCCTACACCGTCTACGACGGCCTGGACGATGACGGTCTGCCGGTGCGCGTCACCGAGCCCGCCCTCGTTCCGCGCGACGACCTCGACGCGCGCCTGGCCGATCTCGGCGCCCGCCGCCACGACGCCGCGGCGGTTCCGGCGCAGCTGCTCGCCCTCGTCGCGGCCAGGGCGATCGCCGCCGGCCGCCGGGTCGCGGCATCCGAACCCCTCTACCTGCGCTCGCCCGACGTCTCGGTGCCGGCCCCGCGCAAGAAGGTCGGCACGTGAGCGTGCGTGCGGCGACCGTCGCCGACCTCGACGCGATCATGGCGCTCGAGCGGGCGTCGTTCCCGACCGACGCGTGGAGCGAGACGCTCATGCGCGGCGAGCTCGCCTCGCCGCACGGGCGGTACTTCGTCCTCGAGGAGGAGGGCCGGCTGGTGGGATATGCGGGACTGCGGGCGCCCGCCGGGTCGAAGGATGCCGATGTGCAGACCATCGCCGTGGCCGCCGAGGCCCGCGGTCGCGGTCATGGCCGCACGCTGCTTCGGGCGCTGCTGGCCGAAGCCGCCGCCCGCCGCGCGGCGGAGGTGTTCCTCGAGGTGCGCGCCGACAACCCCGCAGCCCAGGCGCTGTACCTCTCGGAGGGCTTCACCGAGCTCGGTCGGCGGCCAAGGTACTACCAGCCCGACGGCGTGGATGCCATCGTGATGCGGCTCGACCTGCGCGGCTGGTCCGACCGCGTCACGACCACCGCCGACACCGCGACCGCGCCGACCGAATCCGACGCACCGAGGGAGCGCACATGAACCGCGACAACCCGCTGGTGCTGGGCATCGAGACCAGCTGCGACGAGACCGGCATCGGCATCGTGCGCGGCCGGCGCCTGCTGAGCAACACGATCGCCAGCTCCATGGACGAGCACGCCCGCTACGGCGGGGTCGTGCCCGAGATCGCCGCCCGCGCCCACCTCGAGGCGCTGCAGCCGGCGATCGCGCGGGCGCTGGCCGACGCCTCGGCCACCGAAGGGCGACAGATCACCCTCGCCGACCTCGACGCCGTGGCCGTCACGAGCGGCCCCGGCCTCGCCGGCGCGCTCATGGTCGGCATCGGCGCCGCCAAGGCGCTCGCGGTGGGGCTGGATCGACCGCTGTATGCCGTCAACCACCTCGTCGGCCACATCGCCGCCGACCTGCTCACCGGCGACGCCGTGGCCTACCCGACGGTGGCCCTGCTGGTCAGCGGCGGCCACACGTCGCTGCTGCTCGTGCGCGACCTCACGAGCGACGTCCAGATGCTGGGCGAGACCGTCGACGATGCCGCGGGAGAGGCGTTCGACAAGGTCGCCCGCATCTTGGGGCTGACCTACCCCGGCGGGCCCGAGATCGACCGCGCGGCGGTCGGCGGCGACCCGACCGCCATCCGTTTTCCGCGCGGGCTGTCGCGCGCGTCGGACATGGCCGAGCACCGCTACGACTTCTCGTTCTCGGGGTTGAAGACGGCTGTCGCCCGCTGGACCGAGCAGCGCGAGGCGGCGGGCGAGCCGGTGCCCATCGCCGACGTCGCCGCGTCGTTCCGCGAAGCCGTGGTCGACGTGCTCGTCACGAAGGCGCTCGATGCCTGCGCCCGGTACGACGTGCCGCGGCTGCTGCTGGGCGGCGGCGTCATCGCCAACCGGCGGCTGCGGGAGGTCACGGTCGCACGCGCCACCGAGGCCGGCGTGGAGGTGCGCATTCCGCCGCTGAACCTGTGCACCGACAACGGCGCGATGATCGCGGGCCTGGCCGCCGAACTGATCGTCGCCGGGCGGCCCGCGTCGTCGCTGCAGTTCGGCGCCGACTCGACGCTGCCGGTCACCGAGATCCAGGTGGCCGAGGGGGTGCGAGCATGACCGATCCCCGCCGCGATGCCGTGGATTCCCGAACGGGGGATGCCGCGCCGGCGCAGCCCGCAGAACCCCCGCTGACCCGGGAGCCCGCCCAGCCCGCTCCGCCGCCGCCGTCCGCACCATCCCCGCTGATCGAACCCCCGTCGACCGATGTCGTCCCCGCCGACGAGTCGCTGCGGCTCCCGGGGGAGCACCGCGGCGGGTTCAGCCGGTTGCCCACGGCACCCGTGGAGGTCACGCGCGCTGAGACCGGGACGACGGCGACGTGGATCGAACCGCAGCGGCCGCTGGTGGGTCTCGCCGGCTGGGCGCTGGGGTTCTCGGTCGCAGGCCTGCTCATCGCGTGCTTCGTCGGCTGGGGGTTCCCGATCGGCATCGGCTCGGCCATCACCGCGATCGTGGCGCTGCGCCGGCCGCTCGAGAATCGCGCCGTCGCCGTCTGGGCGCTCGTGCTCGGCATCGTCTCGGTCCTCTACAGCGCGGGCTGGCTGGTGTGGGCCGCGCAGACGGCCAACATCTTCGCCTGACGCCCCGACGCACGCGCCGTCGTCGTGGTGCGCGCCGCCGCGCTCACCCGACCCGGTCGGCCAGCAGCGTCAGACGCCTGGTGCCGATGCGGGTGATCAGCAGCGTGGCCGACTCCGCGCCCTTGAGCTTCAGCTTCGTGCGCAGCGCCGCGGGGTCGACGTCGACGCCGCGTTTCTTGATCTCGAGGGTGCCGATGCCGCGCTCGCGCAGCGCCTTGGCCAGCCCCTTCACATCCGACGGCAGCTGTTCGCGCACCCGGAAGCTCGACACGAATGGGCTCGTCACGGCGGCGTCGCCGGTGAGGTAGGCCATGCCCGGCGCCAGCATGCCGGCATGCAGCTCACGCGCCACCTCGCCGATCAGCCGCGCGCGGATCACCGCCCCGTCGGGTTCGTGCACGAAGGCGCCGAGGTCGCGCACCGGCTCGTCTGCGGCATCCGCTGCCGCGGTGAGCTCGTGCGTGGCGTCGCCGCGCACGACGAGCGCCGCACGGTGGATGCCGGGGCGCGCGAGGGCGCCCGTCCACACCACCAGTTCGATCGTCGAGCCGTCGACGCTGATCCACTGCGCCTCGGCATCGGCCGGCAGCGCGTCGCGGTCGAACGCGGGGCCGAGCTTGATCCCCGCGGGCAGGCGCCCGGCCAGGTCGAACACCCACTCCAGTGGCGGCGACCAGTCTGCGGCCCCCACCCGAGTGGTCTCGGAATGGCCGGCGGTGCGGCGGGCGGGGTCGAGCCACACCGCGTCGACCGCCGCCGTGTCGAACGCCTGGGCGGTGCCGTGGTGCACCCGCACCTGCGATCCGAACGGGGCGAGGTTGTAGGCGGCGATCGCGGCGGTCACCTCGTCGGCGTCGACCGCGTCGACCTCGATCCCCAAGGCCGCCAATCCCAGGGCGTCACCGCCGATGCCGCAGCCGAGATCGGCCACCCGGGCCGACCCCGCCGCGCGGAAGCGGGCGGCGTGGCGCGCGGCCACCGACAGCCGCGTGGCCTGCTCGAGACCCGCGCGGGTGAACAGCATGCGCTCGGCGAACGGGCCGAACTTCGCCTCCGCCTTCACACGCAGCCGCGCCTGGCCGACGACGGCCGACACGAGATCGGGGGAGTGTCCCGCGGCCCGCAGCCGCGACACCGCGGCGGCGGCCTCGGCGGTCGTGCGGATGCCGTCGGTGGCATCCAGCAGCCGCAGGCCTTCGGGGGTGAGCAGGGCACCGAGTTCGGCCAGGTCCATCCGCTCAGCCTACGTCGCGGGGGAGGCCGCGACACGCGACCGCGAGACCCGATCCGATGCGATGAGTCGGTCACGTGCCCGCCGGGCGGACAACGGCACACAGCGGCGAGCCGGGCATCCGTCACGCGGCGTCACGGGCTGGCACTCGCGTTGCGTGAGTGCCAGCGTCCCCGTACACTGGCGTTAGCACTCTCAACGGGTGGGTGCTAACGAGTCTTCAGTTCCAAGAAAGAGGTAGACCGTGTCGGTTTCCATCAAGCCGCTCGAGGACCGCATCGTCATCAAGCAGGTCGAGGCCGAGCAGACCACCGCCAGCGGGCTGGTCATTCCTGACACCGCCAAGGAGAAGCCCCAGGAGGGCGAGGTCGTGGCCGTGGGCCCCGGCCGCATCGACGACAACGGCAACCGCATCCCGCTCGACGTGGCCGTCGGCGACCGCGTGATCTACAGCAAGTACGGCGGGACCGAGGTCAAGTTCGGTGGCGACGAGCTGCTGGTGCTGTCGGCCCGCGACGTGCTGGCGGTCGTCGTCCGCTGACCCGGACTGCTCTGCACTTCTGAAGGACCCGGATGCCCTGCGCATCCGGGTCCTTCTGCATCACGGCGGCTCTAGGCTGAGTCGGTGACGACCGCCCCCGCCGCCGATCCGGCACGCGAACGACTTCTCGGCGGCGCGTACGCCTTCACGGCGTACTTCCTCTGGGGCTTCATGCCCCTCTACTTCCTCGTGCTCGCTCCCACCGGCCCGTGGGAGGTCGTGTCGTGGCGGGTGCTGCTGTCGTTCGTCTTCTGTCTGCTGCTGCTGAGCGTCACCCGGTCGTGGCCGAAGATCCTCGCGATCGTGCGCCGGCCGCGATTGCTGCTGTGGACGGCGGTCGCCGGGGCCCTCATCTACGTCAACTGGCAGGTGTTCCTCATCGCTACCCTCACCGGCCACGTGCTGGAGTCGAGCCTGGGGTACTTCATCAACCCGATCGTCACCGTGCTGCTGGGTGTGCTGGTGCTCCACGAACGCCTGCGCGTGACGCAATGGGTGGCCCTGGGCATCGCCGCCGCTGCGGTCGGGGTCATCGTGGTCGGCTACGGCGCGTTCCCCTGGATCGCCCTCACCCTCGCCGGCTCGTTCGGACTCTACGGCCTCGTGAAGAAGCAGCTGGGGCCCGCGGTGGACGCCGTCAGCGGACTGACGCTCGAATCCTTCTGGCTGCTGCCGGTCGCCGCAGTGCAGTTGGCGGTCGTGGGGGCGACGACGGGCCTCACGATGGGCACGGCCGGTGCCGGTCACGCCGTGCTGCTCGGGCTCGCGGGCGTCGTGACGGCCGTGCCGTTGCTGCTGTTCGCCTCGGGCGCCCGCCGGACCTCGCTGTCGGTGATGGGGCTGCTGCAGTTCGTGGCGCCGATCCTGCAGTTCGCCATCGGCGTCTGGCTCGGCGAGGACATGCCGCCCGAGCGCTGGGCAGGCTTCGCGCTGGTCTGGGTGGCGCTCATCCTGCTGACGGTGGATTCGCTGCGCCACGCCCGCCGCAGCCGCGGCGTCGGCGACCTCGGCGCGATCACCTGAACGGGCGCGCCGCGGCATCCGCCACGCCGTTATCGATCCGAGACGCGACTGTTTCAGACCGTTAACACATCGCAACACTGGCGACGCGGACCCGGGCTTAGGTTTGTCCCACTGGCTCGGCGCCCGACAAGCCGCGCCGCTGACGAATCAATTAGGGAGCACTATGAGCGTCTTCACACGTTCGCGTAGCGCCAAGGTCCTCGGCGCAGTCGCCGTGGCCGGGGTCAGCGCGATCATCCTCGCAGGCTGCGCCGGCTCGTCAGAGCCGGCAGAGACGTCGGCGGCGCCCGCCGACGACCGCGAGGACCTCACCCTCAGCATCGGAACCGTGCTGCCGCAGTCCGGCAGCCTCGCATTCCTCGGCCCGCCCGAGGAGGCGGGCGTGCTGCTCGCGGTCAACGAGGTCAACGATGCCGCGAAGGGCCTCACGATCGACCTGACCCCCGGTGACTCCGGCGACGCCGACAACAAGGCGTTCGAGACCACTGTTCCGAAGCTGCAGAGCGCAGGCGTCTCGGCCATGATCGGCGCAGCGGCGTCGGGTGTGACCAAGCTCTTCCTCGACAGCAACGTCTCCGAGGGCATCATCACCTTCTCGCCGGCGAACACCTCGCCGGACTTCACGACGTGGGATGACGACGGTCTCTACTGGCGCACCGCCCCCAGCGACCTGCTGCAGGGCGAGGTACTCGGCAACCTGATCGCCGAGGACGGCCACAAGAACATCGCCATCATCTACCAGAACGACGCCTACGGCACCGGTCTGTTCGGGGTTGTCAAGGAGGTCTTCGAAGCCTCCGGCGGCACCGTCGTCGCCGAGGCCTCGTATAACGACGGCGACAGCTCGTTCGACGCGCAGGTGGCCACCGTCACGGCGGAGAACCCCGACGCGGTCGTGCTGATCACGTTCGACCAGTTCGCGACCATCGCGCCGCTGCTGGTCAACGCCGGTCAGTCGGCGGAGAACTTCTACCTGGTCGACGGCAACCTCAAGCAGTGGGGCACCGATGTGGCCGTCCCGCTCGAGGGCGCCAAGGGCACCACGCCCGGTCCGGTGCTGGAGGACGACTTCCAGGCCCGTCTGAACGACGCCTGGACGGCAGACGGCAACAGCGATCTGGCGGACTTCTCCTACGCCGCCGAGTCCTACGACGCGGTCATCCTGCTCGCGCTGGCATCGCTGGCGGCCAACGCCACCGACGCCGCCGCGATCTCCGGCAAGCTGCAGGAGGTCTCGGGTGGTTCGGGCGACGGCACGACCTGCACCTCGTTCGCCGAGTGCGCGGACATCATCCTCGAAGGGGGCACCGCGGACTACGACGGCTACTCCGGCCCGGTGACGTTCGATGAGAACGGTGACCCGACCGAGGCGTCGATCGGCATCTTCCAGTTCGGTGCTGACAACATGCACGAGCGCATCGACACCCGCTGACACCCAGTGAGTGAGTGAGTGAGGGCCCCGGATCCACGGATCTGGGGCCCTCACTTCGTGCAGCGGGAGGCGGCGGGCAGGTCACGCCCCGTCGGTGCCCAGGGTGCCCAGGTACAGCCCGATCACCTTCGGGTCGTTGAGCAGCTCCCGGCCGCTGCCCTCGTAGGCGTCACGGCCCTGATCGAGCACGTAGCCGCGGTCGCAGATCTGCAGGCAGCGGCGGGCATTCTGCTCGACCATGATGATCGTCACGCCCGCCTTGTTGATGTCGGAGACGCGGATGAAGGCGTCGTCCTGCCGAACGGGGGACAGTCCCGCGCTCGGCTCGTCCAGCAGCAGCACGGAGGGATCCATCATGAGTGCGCGGCTCATCGCCACCATCTGTCGTTCGCCGCCCGAGAGCGACCCCGCGCGCTGCTTGAGGCGCTTGCCGAGCTCGGCGAAGATGCCGGTGACGAACTCCAGCCGCTCGGCGTAGATCTTGGGATTCTGGAACAGCCCCATCTGCAGGTTGTCCTCGATCGACAGCGACGGGAACACGTTGTTCGACTGGGGGACGAACGCGACACCACGACGCACCAGCTTGTCGGCCTTGAGGCCCACGATGCTCTCGCCGTTGACGGTGATGTCGCCGCTGCGCACCTTGACCATGCCGAAGATGGACTTCAGCAGCGTCGACTTGCCGGCCCCGTTGGGACCGATGATGCCGATCAGCTCGCCCTTGCGGGCGACCAGGTTGGCGCTGTTGATGATGTCGATGCCGGGCAGGTAGCCGGCGACCAGGTCCACGACGTCGACGACGACGTCGCCGTCGGTCGCGGACGGTGCCGCGGCGGGAGCGGGAGCACTCATTTCTTCTCCTTCTCGGCCTCGGCGATCGACGCCTCTTCCTCTTCTTTGATCTCTTCGAGCAGGTCGACCGCCGAGGTGTCCAGCTCCCCGGCGATGCGTCCGGTCACGACGCCGAGGTCGACGTCCTGGTGGCTGCCCAGGTAGGCGTCGATGACCGCCTTGTTCTGCATCACGGCATCCGGCGGACCCTCGGCGACGACCTTGCCCTCCGCCATCACCACGACCCAGTCGGCGATGTGGCGCACCATGTGCATGTCGTGCTCGACGAACAGCACCGTCATCCCCCATTCCTTGAGGTCGAGGATGTGGTCGAGCAGCGACTCGGTGAGGGCGGGGTTGACCCCGGCCATCGGCTCGTCGAGCATGACGAGGTTCGGGTCGCTCATGAGCGCGCGCGCCATCTCGAGGAGCTTGCGCTGCCCGCCCGAGAGCGACGCCGCGAAGTCCTGTTCCTTCGCATCGAGCTTGAACCTCTTCAGCAGGTCGCGGGCCTTCTCCTCGTTCGCCGTCTCCTGACCGCGCCAGATCGACGGGATGAAGGACTGCCAGAACTTCTCGCCTCGCTGCTTCGGGGCTCCCAGCTTCATGTTCTCCAGCACCGTCAGCAGCGACAGCGCCTTCGTCAGCTGGAAGGTGCGCACCTGGCCCATGCGGGCCACCTTGAAAGCGGGGATGCCGGCGAGGTTCTTCCCGTCGTACGACCAGGAGCCGCTGTTGGGCTTGTCGAAGCCGCACAGCAGGTTGAACAGGGTCGTCTTGCCGGCGCCGTTGGGGCCGATGAGCGCCGTGATGGCGCCTCGCGGGATCTCGAGGTGCTCGACGTCCACGGCGGTGAGACCGCCGAAGCGGCGCGTGACGCCGTCGATCACCATGATCGGGTCGACCTTGGCGACACCGGGGACGGCCTCGCCCCGGGCCAGGCCCGAGGTCTTCGGACGCGGCACGCTGCCGGTCACCGGCGGCACCTGCGGAGCCTGCGGCTCCTCGGGCGTGTTGGTCTGGTCACTTGACAAAGGTCATCTCCCTCTTGTCGCCGAGGATGCCCTGCGGACGGAAGATCACGAGCAGCATGAGCGAGACACCCACGAGGATGTAGCGCAGCGTGCCCGCCTGGATGTCGGACATGGGGAGGATGCCTTCGGCCGCGAGCTGCGGGAGCAGGTTGCCCAGCAGCGCCATCACCATCCAGAACAGCACGGCGCCCAGCGACGGGCCGAAGATGGTGGAAGCACCGCCCAGGAGCAGGATCGTCCACAGGAAGAACGTGAGCGAGGTCGTGTAGCTCGAGGGGACCACCGCTGAGGGGAGCACGTACACGATGCCACCCATCGCGCCGATCATGCCGCCGACGACGAGGGCCTGCATCTTGTAGGCGAAGACGTTCTTGCCCAGCGCCCGCACGGCGTCCTCATCCTCCCGGATGCCCTTGAGCACGCGGCCCCAGGGGCTGCGCATGAGGGACCAGACGACGAAGATCGCCAGCGCCAGCAGGAACAGCCCGAACACCCGCACCCACAGGCCGTCCTGGTTGAACGTCCAGGGCCCGAAACCGTACTGGCCGTCGGGGAACGGGTTCGCGTCGCGGAATCCGCCGTGGTAGTTACCCAGACCGTCGGCGGAGTTGGTCCACTCGTCGAAGACCTGCGTGGTGAACAACAGCCGGACGATCTCGGCCGCCGCGATCGTGACGATCGCGAGGTAGTCGGCGCGCAGACGCAGGGTCGGGACCCCCAGCAGCACGGCGAACAGCGCCGCCAGCAGGAGCCCGACGATCATGCCCATCCACCAGGGCAGGTTGAAGCTCAGCACCGAGATGGCGTAGCCGTAGCCGCCCAGGGCCATGAAGCCCGCCATGCCGAAGTTGAGCAGGCCCGCGAAGCCGAAGTGCACGGCGAGGCCCGTGGCCGCCAGCGCGTAGGCGATGGTGACGGGGCTCAGCAGGTAGCTGAGCGTGTTTCCGAGGATGGCACCCCAATCCATATCGGGTTACCCCAATCTTTCTTTGCGACCGAGGAGGCCCTGTGGCCTCACCAGCAGGATGAGGATGAGCACGACCAGGGCGCCGGCGTACTTGAGGTCGGACGGGATCCAGAGGGTGGAGGTCTCCACCACGATGCCCACGATCAGCGCTCCCAGCAGAGCGCCGAATGCCGTGCCGAGACCGCCGAGGGTGATCGCGGCGAAGATGAGCAGAAGCATCTGAGTGCCCATGTCCCAGCGCACGCCGGGGCGGAAGTACGCCCACAGCACACCCGAGAGGGCGGCGAGGGTGCCCGCGAGGATCCACACGATGCGCACGACCCGGTCGACGTTGATGCCGGAGGCCGCCGCGAGCTGCGGATTGTCGGAGATCGCACGGGTCGCCTTGCCGATGCGGGTGCCCAGCAGGAAGTACGCGACCGCGATGATCACGACGATGCTGACGCCCATGCTGATCAGGTCGATGTAGCTCAAGGTGATCGGGCCGAACTGGATCGGCGCGGGGCTCGCGCCCGGCAGCTGACGCGTGGAACCGCCGATGAGGTACTGGAAGGTGTAGCGCAGCGCCAGCGAGAGTCCGATGCTCACGATCATGAGCTGGACGACGCCGAGGCCCCTTCTTCGCAACGGTCGCCACAGCGCGGCATCCGAGGCGAGCCCGAGCGCGGCGCCGCCGAGGACCGCGGCGATCAGCCCGACCCACAGCGGCAGCTGCCACATCGTGCTGACGACCATCGCCACCAGCGCCCCCCACGTCACCATCTCGCCGTGCGCGAAGTTCGACAGGCCGGTGGTGCCGAAGATGAGCGCGGCACCCATCGCGGCCAGGGCCAGCAGCAGACCGAAGTTGAGGCCGTTGACGAGGCGGGAGGCGAGCTGGTCGATGAACGACGTGGTCTGGCGTACGCCTTCGCCGAGGAAGAGGTTGACGATCTTCGAGCCGGTGAGGCCGAACTCGACCTCGAACGACGCCGTCGCGCCGCTGACGGGGACCATGCCCTCCGGCAGCAGCTCGGGGTCGACGATGACGCCCTCGGGGAGGGTCGATTCGTCGATCACCAGCGTGTACGTGTCCTTCTCCGGCACATACAGGCGCCAGCGTCCATCGGCGCCGGTGACGGTCTCGGCGTCGAAGCCGCCGCCCTCGATGCCGATCGTCACGTCGGGTACGGCCTCATCGTCGAAGGTGATGACGCCGCCGAAGTAGTAGTCGGTCTCTTCTTGATCGGCGCCCGGGGTGTCCGGCGCGGTCGATGCGGCATGTGCGCCGGTGGGCGCGACCAGCAGGACCATGGCGGCAGCAAGGAAGAGGCCGACGAGAACGCCCACCCATCCGGTGCTGCGCCGCTGCGTCGTGGTCGTGGGACTCACGGAACCTCCGGTTCGAGTACGGGAGGCCAAAGCGCGGGTTCGACATCAGCCTCGATGTACGACGGTATGAGCGTAATGTGTCGGTTCTGTTTCGCCTACCGTACGTTTGCCTCCCCTCTGCCGCGGCGCGGCTGAACCCGCCGCACGTGCGCATGCGGTGAGCGCGCGGGAATGAAAGGGGCGCATGCGCGCTTAGAATCGTTCAAGAGGCGCCGCACTGCGCCGGCCGTCGTCGTCACTCGAGTACGCGCCGCGCGCGCAGGAGAAACATCTATGGAGCACAACGACCCCTTCGGCTTCGTCGGACTGACCTACGACGACGTGCTGCTGCTGCCCGGGCACACCGACGTCATCCCCAGTGATGCCGACACATCCTCGCGCGTCACGCGACGCATCACGGTCGCGACGCCGCTGATCGCCGCCGCCATGGACACCGTCACCGAGGCGCGCATGGCGATCGCCATCGCCCGCGAGGGCGGTCTGGGAATCATCCACCGCAACCTCGCCATCGCCGAGCAGGCCGCGATGGTCGACCGCGTCAAGCGCAGCGAGTCGGGCATGATCACCGACCCGATCACCACGACGCCGGATGCCACGATCGAAGAGGTCGACGCGATGTGCGCGCAGTACCGCATCTCGGGGCTCCCCGTCGTCGACACCGAAGGGCGACTGGTCGGCATCATCACCAACCGTGACATGCGCTTCGTCACCGGCAGCGACCGGCTGGCCACCCAGGTGCGCGACGTCATGACCAGCGAGGGGCTCATCACCGGCAAGGTCGGCATCGGCGCCAAAGACGTCATCGACCTGTTCGCCCACCACCGCGTCGAGAAGCTGCCGCTCATCGACGACGAGGGCAAGCTCGCCGGTCTCATCACGATCAAGGACTTCGACAAGAGCGAGAAGTATCCGCTCGCGACCAAGGACGAGCACGGCCGGCTGCGCGTGGGCGCGGCGATCGGCTTCTTCGGCGACGCGTGGGAGCGCGCTGAGGCGCTGCGCGACGCGGGCGTCGACGTCGTGGTCGTCGACACCGCCAACGGTCAGTCGGCGGGTGTCATCGACATGGTGCGTCGCCTGAAGGCCGACCCCTCGTTCGCGCACATCGACGTCATCGGCGGCAACGTCGCCACCCGCGAGGGCGCCCAGGCGCTGATCGACGCGGGTGTGGATGCCGTCAAGGTCGGCGTCGGTCCGGGCTCCATCTGCACCACCCGCGTCGTCGCCGGTGTCGGCGTGCCGCAGGTGACCGCCGTGTACGAGGCGTCGCTCGCCGCTCGCGAGGCCGGTGTGCCGGTGATCGCCGACGGCGGGCTGCAGTACTCCGGTGACATCGCCAAGGCACTGGTCGCCGGGGCCGACAGCGTGATGATCGGGTCGCTGTTCGCCGGCACCGACGAGTCGCCGGGCGAGATCGTCTTCGTCGGCGGCAAGCAGTTCAAGCAGTACCGCGGCATGGGGTCGCTCGGGGCGCTGCAGACGCGCGGCAAGAAGACGTCGTACTCGAAGGACCGCTACTTCCAGGCCGACGTTCCCAGCGACGACAAGCTCATCCCGGAAGGCATCGAAGGTCAGGTCGCTTACCGCGGCCCGGTGTCGGCGGTGGCCTACCAGCTGGTCGGGGGACTGCGTCAGGCGATGTTCTACGTCGGTGCCCGCACGATCGAGGAGCTGAAGTCGCGCGGCAAGTTCGTGCGCATCACCCCCGCAGGTCTCAAGGAGTCCCACCCCCACGACGTGCAGATCGTCGTCGAGGCTCCCAACTACCGCCGCTGACCGCGCTCGCGAGTGAGTATTCGCGCTCGCGAGTGAGTATTCGTCGCGCCGAGTGAGTATTCGGGGTGCCCGTGCGGCATCGCCTCCCGGCATCCAGCGCTCTCGGCGCGCTCAGCCGAAGGCGCCGAGGCCGACCCGGGCCGCAAACTCGTCGTGCTCACGGCGCATCCGTTCGAGCGGGTCTTCTCGCAGGACGTGCCCGCGAGGCTCATCGGTCGAGTCGACGACGTCGGCGGCCTGCGTTCCGGTTTCATCGCGGATGCGCTGACCCCGACCGCGGAACGCGATGAGACCGTCTCCCGTTCTCGGGATCGGGTCGCGGCCCAGGACCTCGCGGTGTGGGCCGACGACTTGATCGCTCTGCGGGAGCGTGCGGAGCGGCCCGCGTCGATCGAGGTCCTCGACCGGTTCGAAGCCGATCCGACCGTGGGCGTCCACCGGATTCTCGACGCGCTGGAATGGTTCTGGGAGACGGCGCTGGTGGCGCACTGGGACAGGATCCAGGCCCCGCAGGTCGCCGACATCGAGCATCGGACCCGGCTCATCTCGCGCGGCGGGCTGGAGGAGATGCTGCGCACGCTGCACCCCCAGGTCACGCGCACGGAGGACGGGCTCGACATATCGCGCAAGTGCTGCGAACTCGCGAGCGGGTTGAGCGGCGAAGGGCTCATCCTGGTGCCCTGCGTCTTCGCGTGGCTCGGGACGCTCGTTCTCAACCGGCCGCCGTTTCGCCCGACCCTCACGTACGCGCCGCGCGGTGCCGGTGCGATGTGGGAGCGCCGCGCCGTCGGTGAGGAGGAGTCGTCGCTGTGGCAGCTCATTGGGGCGACGCGGGCGAATGTGCTGTGTCAGCTCGACGTCCCGATGACCACGACGCAGCTGGACGGGCAGCTGGCCGTCGCCGCGGCGACCGCCGGCGAGCACCTGCGGGTCCTCTCTGGGGCCGGGCTGCTGCGCTCCTTCCGTCGCGGCCGCGAGGTGTACTACCAGCGCACCCCGATCGGTGACAGCGTCGCCTGCCCAGAGGCGGTCGCCGTCAGCGCGCGTTGACCGTCGCGCGCCGCAGTGGAGCGCCCGTCCCGAATACTCACTCGGCAGCGCGAATACTCACTCGGCGGCCGGGGAAGAGGGGACCGGTAGGCTGGGGGCGTGAGCATGGAGATCGAGATCGGCCGCGCCAAGCGCGCTCGCCGCGCCTACGCGTTCGACGACATCGCGGTCGTGCCGTCGCGGCGCACCCGCAACCCCGAGGATGTGTCCACCGCCTGGGCGATCGACGCGTTCCAGTTCGACATCCCGGTGCTCGGCGCTCCGATGGACTCGGTCGTGAGCCCGCAGACAGCCATCATGCTCGGTCAGCTCGGCGGCCTCGGCGTGCTCGACCTCGAAGGCCTGTGGACCCGCTACGACGACCCCGACCCGCTGCTGGCCGAGATCGCGACTCTTCCCGACGCCGAAGCGACGGCGCGCATGCAGGAGCTGTACTCCGAGCCGATCAAGCCCGAGCTCGTCCGCGACCGCATCGCCGAGATCCGCGCCGCCGGCGTCACCGTGGCCGGCTCCCTCACCCCGCAGCGCACACAGCAGCTGTACGACACCGTCGCCGCCGCCGGCGTCGACCTCTTCGTCATCCGCGGCACCACCGTCTCGGCCGAGCACGTCTCCAGCGTCGAGGCGCCGCTGAACCTCAAGAAGTTCATCTACGACCTCGACGTTCCCGTCATCGTCGGCGGTGCGTCCACCTACACCGCAGCCCTCCACCTCATGCGCACGGGCGCGGCCGGCGTGCTCGTCGGGTTCGGCGGGGGAGCGGCATCCACCACCCGCGCCACCCTCGGCATCCACGCGCCCATGGCCACCGCCGTCGCCGACGTCGCCGGCGCGCGTCGCGACTACCTCGACGAGTCGGGCGGGCGCTACGTGCACGTCATCGCCGACGGCGGCGTCGGCACGTCGGGCGACATCGTCAAGGCTCTCGCGATGGGGGCGGATGCCGTCATGCTCGGCGTCGCGCTCGCTCGCGCCACCGACGCCCCCGGGCGTGGCTACCACTGGGGCCCCGAGGCGCACCACGCCAAGCTCCCGCGCGGCAGCCGCATCCGCGTCGAGCAGAAGGTCAACCTCGAGTCCGTCCTCTACGGTCCCGCGACCGTCGCCGACGGCTCCGCCAACCTCATCGGCGCGCTGAAGAAGTCGATGGCGACGACCGGCTACTCGGACCTCAAGGAGTTCCAGCGCGTCGAGGTCGTCGTCGCCCCGTACTCCGGCGGATGACCCCGCACAGCCCCTCCGGCCGCGACGTCACCGCGCCCGCCGCCCCACCCGAGGTGTTCCCCCCGACCCTGCGCGAAGTGCTGCTGCGCCCGTGGTGGCTCGGCATGCTCGCCCTCGCCCTCGTGGTCGCGGGGGTGTTCGCCTGGCTCGGCCAGTGGCAGCTCGGCAGCGCCATCGACACCGACCCGCCGCCACCCGGCATGAACGAGCAGGTGCGACCGCTCGCCGAGGTCACCGAGCCCGGCCAGTACCTCGCCGAGCCGCTCGTCGGCCAGATGGTCGAGGCATCGGGGCACTGGGTCCCCGGGGACTTCCTCATCGTGGCATCCCGTTTCAACGACGGGGTCGAGGGGTACTGGGTGACCGGTCAGCTGCGGCTGGATGCGGCGACGACCGGCACCGACCAGCCGACCTCACTCGCTGTGGCGGTCGGCTGGACCCCGACCCTCACGGGGGCGGAGGCCGCCGTCGTCGAGCTCGACGCCGCGGTCGCCGCCGATCCGGATGCCACGGTCTCCGTCACCGGCCGGCTCATCTCGGACGAGGGCCCGGGTCTTCCGCCCGCCGGCGCCGATCCCCAGACGATGACCCGCATGTCCCCCGCGGCCCTGCTCGCGCAGTGGCACGACATCGACGGCCTCGATGCGTACCGGGCGTACCTCACCTCTGCGGAGCCGCTCGGCGCACTGGAGCGGATCCACTCGCCCGCCCCGGGGGAGGGATCCACGGTGAACTGGCTCAACATCTTCTATGCCGCCGAGTGGGCGGTGTTCGCGGGCTTCGCGTTCTACATGTGGTACCGCCTCGGTCGCGACGCCTGGGAGAAGGAGGTCGAGGCCCTCGAGGAGGAAGCCGCGAGCACCCCGGCGCGCGGGGATGGCACAGGTGCGGCGACGGTAGGATAGAGGCCATGCCTCAGCCCAAACTCGCCTCGTTTCCGGCGATCCGCGGGGCCCTGCGTTTCTACCAGATCGCATCCGTCATCACCGGTGTGGGCCTGCTGCTGCTGTGTGCCGAGATGATCCTCAAGTACACGCCGCTGGCGGTCGAGGTGTTCGCGGGCGGATCCGGCGGTCTGCTGTGGCTCGCCCCCGTCGTCCCGGGCCCCGAAGGGGAGCTCCTGTCCACCGGCGACGGCCTCAACCTGTCGCTGGGCATCCTCATCGTCCACGGCTGGTTCTACGTCGTGTACCTGTTCGCCTGCTTCCGCATCTGGAGCCTCATGCGGTGGCCGTTCTGGCGCTTCCTGCTGCTCGCGTGCGGCGGCATCGTCCCGCTGCTGTCGTTCTTCATGGAGACCCGCGTCGCCCGTGATGTGAAGGCCTACCTCGTCCGACGCGAGCGCGACGCCGCGGCATCCGAATCCATCCCCGCCACGGAAGGCACCCGTTGACCACGCAGACCGACTCGTCCCAGCGCCCCGTCCTGGTCGTCGACTTCGGCGCGCAGTACGCGCAGCTGATCGCCCGCCGCGTCCGCGAAGCCGGCGTCTACAGCGAGATCGTCCCACACACCGCCACGGCGGCGGAGATCGCCGCGAAGGAGCCGGTGGGGATCATCCTCTCCGGTGGACCCTCGTCGGTGTACGAGCCCGGTGCGCCGGCGCTCGACCCCGCCGTGTTCGATCTCGGCGTGCCGACCCTCGGCATCTGCTACGGCTTCCAGGTGATGGCCCAGACCCTCGGCGGCGAGGTCGCCAACACCGGACTGCGCGAGTACGGTGCGACGGATGCCACGCTCACCGGTGACGGCGGCGTGCTGCTGGGCGGCCAGCCCGCGGCGCAGAACGTGTGGATGAGCCACGGTGACCAGGTCGCCGCCGCCCCCGCAGGCTTCGAGGTGCTCGCCTCGACGGCCGCGACCCGCGTCGCCGCGTTCGCCAACGACGAGCGTCGCCTGTACGGCGTGCAGTGGCATCCCGAGGTCAAGCACAGCGACCACGGGCAGGCGGTGCTGGAGAACTTCCTGCACAAGGCCGCCGGGCTCCCCGCCGACTGGAACAGCGGCAACGTCATCGCCGAGCAGGTCGCGAAGATCCGCGCCCAGGTCGGGGACTCCCGCGTCATCTGCGGGCTCTCCGGCGGAGTCGACTCCGCGGTCGCGGCGGCCATCGTGCACGAGGCGGTCGGCGACCAGCTCGTGTGCATCTTCGTCGACCACGGGCTGCTGCGTAAGGGTGAGCGGGAGCAGGTCGAGCAGGACTACGTCGCCTCCACCGGGGTGCGGCTGGTCACCGTCGACGCCCGGGAGCAGTTCCTCACCGCGCTCGCCGGCGTCAGCGACCCCGAGCAGAAGCGCAAGATCATCGGGCGCGAGTTCATCCGCTCGTTCGAACAGGCCGAGGCGGCCCTCGTCGCCGAAGCCGAAGCCGACGGCGAGCCCATTCGCTTCCTCGTGCAGGGCACGCTCTACCCCGACGTGGTGGAGTCCGGCGGCGGCGCCGGCACGGCCAACATCAAGAGCCACCACAACGTCGGCGGGCTCCCCGAGGACCTGCAGTTCGAGCTCGTCGAGCCGTTGCGCACCCTCTTCAAGGACGAGGTGCGCGCGATCGGTCGGGAGCTCGGGCTCCCCGAGGTCATCGTCGGCCGCCAGCCGTTTCCGGGGCCCGGCCTCGGCATCCGGATCGTGGGTGAGGTCACCGCTGACCGTCTCGAGATTCTGCGTGAGGCCGACGCCATCGCCCGCGAAGAGCTGACCAAGGCGGGCCTGGACGGCGAGATCTGGCAGTGCCCCGTCGTGCTGCTGGCCGACGTGCGCTCGGTCGGCGTGCAGGGCGACGGCCGCACCTACGGGCACCCGATCGTGCTGCGTCCGGTCTCCAGCGAAGACGCCATGACGGCGGACTGGACCCGCCTGCCCTACGACGTGCTGTCCAAGATCTCCAACCGCATCACCAACGAGGTGCGCGACGTCAACCGGGTCGTGCTCGACGTCACGTCGAAGCCCCCGGGGACCATCGAGTGGGAGTGAATCGGTGAGGGATGCCGCGGCCTGAGGGTCGCGGCATCCGTCGTTTTCGGGCACCTTCGCCTGTCGGAATTCAGGCTGTGGGTGGCCGGGGGCGGCTGCGGGGGTTTGCCGGGTCCGGTGAGCCTGAATTCCGACGCGAGGCGCGGCCGCACCGGGCGCCTCCGACAGTCGGAATTCAGGCTGTGGGCGGTGCGGGCGGGCTGCAGACGGTTGCCGTGAGCGGTGAGCCTGAATTCCGACGCGAGGCGCGGCCGCACCGGGCGCCTCCGACAGTCGGAATTCAGGCTGTGGGCGGTGCGGGCGAGCTGCGGCGGGCGGCAGGGTGCGTGAGCCTGAATTCCGACGCCGGCTCGGGGGACACCCGGCGGGGTGGGGGAGGATGGAGCGATGACCGATCGCGCCCTTCCCGACGCCGAGTACCTGGTTCTGGCGAGCCGGCTGATTCCCGACCGCGACGGCGGCTTCACCATCTCGGTGCTGCGCCGCGTGCAGGACATGCGGGCCGCAGGCGCGCGGGTGCGGGTGCTGAGCGTCGATCCCGGCGACCAGGCCGATCACGACGCGCACCGTGCCGAGTGGGTGCGTCGCGGGCTGCTGGTCGCGCCCGCAGATCTTCGCAACCTGTTCGACGACGCCCGCACGGATGCCGCGTGGCTGCGCGCCGCGGCGCTGCCACTGCCCGCGCCGACGGCCGCTGACGACGCCCGCACCATCCGCGACGCGGAGGGCCGCACCGTGCTGGAACTTCCGGTGATCGCCGGCGACCCCGCGTGGCACCTGAGCGAGGCGCCGGTCGTGGTCTGGAACGCCGACGGCACGGCGCCGGCCGGTTGGCTGCCCGGATTCGGCGGGCTCTACCGCGCGTGGCTGAACGCCCTCGCCGCGGTGTCCGATCGGCCCGTCGTCGTCATCTGCGAAGCCCGGCAGGTGGGCGAGGTGCTGGTGGCAGACGCGCCGCCGCTCCTGGACCCCGACATCCGGGTGCTCCACACCACCCATGCCTGCCATGTGCAGACGCCGTACACGTGGGATGCGCCGATGGATGCCGCGTGGTCGCGGTGGCTCGACATCGCCGACCGGTTCGACGGTGTGCTGTGGCTCACCCCCACCCAGCAGGCCGATGTGCAGCGCCGGGTGGGCGACGGCATCCCCTCGTTCGTCGTGCCGCATCCGGCACCGTCGGGGCTTCGGAACGAGCCGGTGCCGGGGCGCATCGTCATGCTCAACACGCTGAGCGCGCGCAAGCGCGTGGACCACGCCGTGCGCGCACTGGCGCGTGTGCGGGCATCGGTGGCGCACGCCGAGCTGCATGTGCACGGCGACGGCCCCGAGCGTGCGGCGCTGGAGGAGCTGGCAGCCGAGGTCGGCGTCGGGGACGCGGTGGTGTTCCACGGGCACGCTCCCGATCCCGAGACGGCGTGGTCGACGGCGGACCTGTTCGTGCTCGCCAGCACCAACGAGGGGCAGCCGCTCGTCGTGCTCGAAGCCCTCGGCCACGGCGTGCCGGTGGTCTCGTACGACATGCCCTACGGCCCGCGCGACACCCTCGCCCGCGGCGGCGGCATGCTCGTGCCCGACGGCGATGTCGAGGCCCTCGCCGGTGCGCTCACCGCGCTGCTGACCGGTCCCGGGGTGCGCGCGTGGCTGTCGGATGCCGCCCGCGCCGCCGCCGCGCAGATGGATGCCGCCGCGTCGATGCGTGCGCTCGCCGCGGCCGTCGAGTCCGCGCTGACCGCCCCCGCCCCGCGCCCCGGTCGCTGACCCGCCCCCCGCGCCCGCCCGCCGCGCCCGCCCCCCGCGCCCGCGCCCCGCGCGCGCCCCGCCGTCCGTGAAGCTGCACCTGGCGGCCGAGACGATGGGAAGCTCCCCTTGCTTCGGCCGCCCGCTGTCGTCTCACGGTCCGGCCACGCCCCGCGGGAACGCAGAAAGGGCCGCCCCGAGGGGCGGCCCGTTCGCGACGAACGGCGCGGTGCTTACTCGCTGCCGCGCAGGATCGCGAGCATGCGCAGGATCTCGACGTACAGCCAGACGACCGTGACCATGATGCCGAAGGCACCCATCCAGGCGAACTTGCGGGGAGCGCCGTTGCGCACCCCCTGCTGGATCTGGTCGAAGTCGAGCACCAGCGAGTAGGCGGCCATGATGACCACGAGCACCCCGATGATCAGGCCGAGCGGGATGCCGGCGATCGTGGCGCTGTGCAGACCGAACATCATGCCGGCGGGCACGACGCCCACGAGCATGAGCACGACGTTCAGCAGCGAGAAGACGAGGTAGCCGACCATCGCGATCATGAAGATCTTGGTGGCCTTCTTCGACGCGCGCACCTTGCCGCTGGCGAAGAGGGCGAGGGTCACGCCCACGACGGCGAGCGTCGCCAGGGTCGCCTGCATGACGATGCCGGGGAAGATGAATTCGAAGTACGCCGAGATGCCGCCGACGAACAGGCCCTCGAAGGCCGCGTAGGCGAAGATGAGGCCCGGGCGGATCTTCTTGCGCGAGCCGAAGATGACGGCCATCGACAGCACGAAGCCGCCGAGGGCGCCGATGATCCACGGCATCATCGTGGGCGCCGGGTTGGCGACCGTGACGGTCGACAGCGTCCAGATCCAGCCGACGACGGCCGTGACCAGCAGGATCGCGAAGAGGCCGATGGTCTTGATGACCGTGTCCTCGACGGTCATGCGGTCGGTCTCGATCGCACCGGCGGGCGGGGCGGCGTACATGCCTTCCAGGTTGGCCTGGGTGGCGACGTCGACGCCCTGGTGCTGAGCGGCCGCGTACTGAGTCTGTGCCGCGCCGGCGCTGGGCGGCGTCAGACCGGGACGCTGCTCCTGGAACGCCGGGTTGGCGAATGCGGGATTGTTGAGGGCCACGTGCTCTCACACTCCAAAGTCGGGGTTGGTGACACAGCGCCATGCTGTGTGCAATCCACAGTATCGGACCGGTATCGGGGGAGGAGAGGGATATCGCTGAGAGCGAGCAATGAATCGGATGCCCGAAAGCCCCGCCGCGTAGCCTGGATCGGTGCCCCGCCCCCGCCCGCTCGTCATCGGTCACCGCGGTGCGCCCGGGTACCGTCCCGAGCACAGCCGGTCGTCGTACGACCTCGCCCTCGCGCTCGGGGTGGACGGGGTGGAACCCGACGTCGTGCTCTCGGCCGACGGCGTGCTGGTGGTGCGGCATGAGAACGACATCTCCACCACGACCGACGTCGCCGACCGTCCGGAGTACGCCGATCGGCGGACGACGAAGTCGGTCGACGGCGAGGAACTGACCGGCTGGTTCACCGAGGACTTCACGTGGGAAGAGCTGTCGGGTCTGCGCTGCCGGGAGCGCCTGCCGAAGATCCGCCCCGCCAGCGCCGGGTTCGACGACGCCCAGCCGGTGCTGCGGCTGCGCGACGTGCTCGACCTCGTGCGGGACGCGTCCCACGCGGAGGGACGCGAGACCGCGGTGGTGCTGGAGATCAAGCACGCCACCTACTTCGCCTCGCTCGGGTGGGACATGGCCGCGATCGTCGCCGACGAGCTGCGCGCCGCGGGCTGGGCCGACGGGCGGCTGCCGCTCGTCGTGGAGTCGTTCGAATCGACCGTGCTGGCGGAGTTGCGCCGCCGCGGCATCCGGGGCTCCTACATCTACCTGCTCGAGGCCGCGGGTACGCCCTTCGACCTCGCAGCCACGCACGGCGCCGCCGCGCCGACCTACCGGCAGACGGCGACCCCGGCGGGCCTGGATGCGCTCGTGGGTGCCGTCGACGGCATCAGCGTGGACAAGCGGCTCATCCTCGCGCCCGACAAGCTCGGCCACGTGCACGGCCCCTCGGCGGTCACCACCGATGCCCACGCGCGGGGGCTGCGCGTGTTCACCTGGACGGCGCGCCCCGAGAACGCGTTCCTGGTGCGCCAGTTCCGCGGTCCCGGCGGCAAGGCCGTGTTCGGCGACTACGAGGCGGAGTGGCAGGTGCTGGTGGATGCCGGGGTCGACGGCGTCTTCGTCGACCACCCCGATCTGGGCGTCGACTTCTTCCGCGATCCCTGACCCGCCGCGCCGGATCGGTGTTCGCGCCGCCCCCGACGCCGTCCGCTAGGGTGACGCTCGTGACCACACCCGGAATAGTGGCCCACGGCGTGCGCAGGTCGTTCGGCGACGTGCACGCGGTGCGCAATGTGACCCTCGAAGCGCGGGAGGGTGCGGTCACGGGGCTGGTCGGCCCCAACGGCTCGGGCAAGACGACGCTCATGCTCATGCTCGCCTCGCTCCTGGCCCCCGACGCCGGAGACCTGCGCATCGGCGGGGTCGATCCCGTCGCCGAGCCTGCGCTCGCGCGCGGCATCCTGGGGTGGATGCCGGATGCGCTCGGTGCCTGGCCCGCCCTGACGGCGCGCGAGACGATCACCATCACCGGCGAGCTCTACGGCATGACCCGCGAGCAGGCCCGCGCCCGCGCCGCCCAGCTGCTCGCCGAGCTCGGCCTCGAGCCCCTCGCCGACTCCCCGGCGCGGGTGCTCTCGCGCGGACAGAAGCAGAAGCTCGGGCTCGCCCGCGCGCTCGTGCACGACCCCCGCGTCCTGCTGCTGGACGAACCAGCCTCGGGCCTGGACCCGCAGGCGCGCATCGACCTGCGCGTGCTGCTGCGCCGGTTCGCCGCCGAGGGGTGCACGGTGCTCATCTCCAGCCACGTGCTGTCGGAGCTCGAGGAGGTCATCGACGACGCCGTGTTCCTCGTGGCGGGCGAGACGGTCGGTTCCGACCGGGTGGCCGCCGCGGCATCCCGCGTGCGCACCTGGCGCATCCGCCTGGCCGATCGCGACGCGACGGCCGCCGTGCTTCCGGTGGCCCGGACGCTGGGGCTGGATGCCGGTGTGCTCCCGATCGACCGGCGCGATGTGCTCGTGGGGTTCGCCTCCGATGCCGACGCCGCGCAGGCGCTCGCCGCGCTCATCGGCGCCGGGCTCCCGGTGGCGGAGTTCTCGGCGGCCACCAGCATGCTCGAGCACACCTTCCTCGATCTGGGTGAGGGACCGGCCAGGGGAGGCACCGCATGAACCTGCAGCGGCTCGGCACGATCGTGCGGCTCGAACTCATCCAGCGGGTGCGGTCGGTGGCCTGGTACGTGCTGCTCGGCATCTTCGGCCTGCTCCTGGTCGGCGTCACCATGCTGGCGTTCACGATGTTCAGTTCGACGGCGGACACCGGGGCAGGCATCTACTCCACCGTCGTGTTCATCACACTGCTGCTGGCGGTGCTGGTGTCACCGACCTTCAGCGGCAACTCGATCAACGGCGACCGCGATGCCGCCACGCTCGCACCGGTGCAGGTGACGCTCGCCTCGACGGGGGAGATCCTCGTCGGCAAGTTCCTCGCGGCCTGGGCGACCGGTCTCGCCTTCGCGGTGGTCGCGCTGCCGTTCCTGGCGATCGCGACCCTCGGCGGTGGCGTGAGCCCGTGGACGGTGCTCGTCTCCCTCGTCGTGCTGATCATCGAGATCGGCGTCATCTCCGCCGTCGGTGTCGCACTCAGTGGCATCCTCGCCCGTCCGCTGTTCTCGGTGGCCACGACCTACCTCGTCGTCTCGGCCCTGACGATCGGTACCCTCATCGTCTTCGCGCTCGTCGGCTCCAGCATCCGCACCGAGGTGACGTCGTCCTACCGCGTCGCCGACTACTCCGGCGACACCGTCGTGTGCACGGACGAGTGGGAGACCTACACCCGCGAGCAGCCCCGCTTCGACTCGGTGTGGTGGGTGCTCGCGGCGAATCCGTTCGTGATCCTGGCGGATGCGACGCCCGCGCAGTTCGGCGCGGAGGGGTGGCCGGTGGACCTGTTCGGGCAGATCAAGCTCGCTGTGCGCTCGGCGCAGCTGGCCCCCGTCGCGGAAGAGATCTACGACGAGTGCGCCGAACGCGCCCCGCAGTCCCAGACGGCGGAGCAGATCGTGGCCTCGACGACACCCAGCTGGTTCGTCGGTCTCGGGGTGCAGATCGCGCTGGCCATCGGCCTCATGTTCTGGGCCTACGCCCGCACCCGCACCCCCGCGCGCGCACTGCCCCCGGGCACCCGCATCGCCTGACCGCCCTGCGCTCAGAGGCCGTTGGCGACCAGCCAGCTCTCGCCGTTGACGTAGCTGTTGTTGACCTGCACCTCCAGGTGCAGGTGCGTGCCGAAGGCGCGACCCGTCGCGCCGACCTGGCCGATCACCTGCCCAGCGGTGACGCGGTCGCCCACCTGGACGGTGCGGGTGCCGTAGGTCATGTGCGCGTAGAGGGTCGTCACGCTCGTGCCGTTGATGTTGTGGGCGACCCGCACGTACACGCCCCAGCCCGGGCCGCTCTCGGATGACTCGATCACGATGCCATCGGCGATGGCGTAGATGGGGGTGCCGGCGGCGACCATGTAGTCCACGCCCTTGTGACCGGCGTACGGGGTGCCGAAGTTGTTGAAGTAAGGGAGCGGGCGGGTCACCCCACCGGCGCCGACGATGGGCAGCGCCGACGAGATTGACGAGAGCTGGCCGTTGGTGATGGCGGCCGCCAGACGTGCGCGCTCGGCCTCGGCCTTCGCCTGCTCGATGCTGGCGAGTTCTTCGGGGGTCGTGGCTGCGTAGGACGCCCGGTCGAGAGCGACCCCGTCGGCGGCGGATGCCACGACGAGCGACTGCGTCTCGCGGGTGTCGGCCGCGGCTGCCGCCGACGTGGCGGCATCCGTCGCCGTACCCGGGACGGCGGGCTGCGCCGCCGTTGTCGTGCCCTCCGTGCCGGGGTAGGCGACGGCGGGGAGGGCGACGGTGCCGGCCAGGCTCACGACGACGGCGATCGCGAACGCGCTGCGCACCGTGACGCGGGGGGTCACGGCGCGTGCCGCGTCGCGGGCAGCCGCGCGGGCGGCGCGACGCGTGGCGGCGGGCGTGGCGGAATTCTGCTCAGTCAAACGGTTCCTCTGGGCGCGTCGGGCCCCGCGGATCGGCGCCGTCGGGTCTACGGCGGGTGTTCGGGTGATTGCAGATCTCGATCTGGTCCGCAACGATTTCGAGTAACGATTTTGTCACGGAGAACCTGGACGGAGCCTCCGAGCGCGCGGATAGCCGCGCGGCGGGGCTTCGTCAACCGGGTGCGGTCCGTCGCGGGGGGATCGATCCTGAAGGAGTCAGGAAAGGAGCACGCCATGAGCATCAACGTGCCCGATGAGGACCGTCCGATCGATCCCGACACCGGGCTGCCGGCGGAGCCGGTGCCCGACGAGGAGCGGCCGGTGCCACTCGACGACGACGGAGACGTGATCGGGGCGCGGGGCGGCGATCAGGACGACGAGTGAGCGCAGCGGCTGCCGCCGCGCGGGGTCGTCGGGCGGCGCGATGAGCCCCTCGCCTCGCGGCGCACTCCGACGGCCGGCGGTGGTCGCGACCCTGCGCTCCGCCGGGAGCGAGGTCGTCGCACTGTCCCGGCTGCTGCTCGCGGTGAAGACAGCGGTCGCCGCGGCACTGGCCTGGTATCTCGCGCCCTACGTGCCGTTCGCCAGCGCCGAATACTCCTACTACGCCCCGATGGGGGTGCTGGTGAGCATGTACCCGACGGTCGCCGACTCGGCCCGCGCCGGGTTCCAGGCGATCGTCGGGCTCGGGCTCGGCATCCTGCTCGGCTTCGGTGGACTGGTCGCCCTGACGGTGGGGGCGCCGGGAATCGTGGCGATCGCCCTCGTCATCGGGGTGGGGGTGGCGCTGGGCGGCATCCGCCGGCTCGGGGAGGGGCGCGAGTGGATCGCGCTGGCGGGACTGTTCGTGCTGGTGCTGGGTGGCCGTGACGCGGACGAATTCTCCACCTCGTACATCGTCACGATGGCGTTCGGGGTGCTCGTGGGCGTCGCCGCGAACTACGTGCTGCTGCCGCCGCTGTACCTGCGAGAAGCGGGGGCGCAGCTCGCCCAGCTGCGCGATCGCATCGCTCAGAGCCTGCAGCAGACCGCCGATCTGATCGATGAGGGCGACCTCGACGCCGATCGCCTCGGCCGTGACGCCGACGACCTTGCGGCGCTCTCGGTGAGCGTGGCGGAAGGCGTGCGCGAGGCGGGGCGCAGCGTGCGCGGTAATCCGCGCGGGCGACATCGTGCGGCCGAGCAGGAGCAGAACCGGCGGGCGTGGTCGGCGCTGGAGCGGTCGGTGCTGCTCGTGCGCGAGTTGATGGAAATGCTCATGCAGTACCCCGACGTCGCTCGAGGCGCGTCGGATCGCTCGACCGTGGCCCTGGCCGAGGCCGTGCGTGCCTGCGGTGTGCTGATGGCGACGCCTGAGTCGGAGCCGGAGGCCGCGGAGTGCCTCGATGAGGCGTCCCGCGCCGTCACCCGCTACGCGCAGCTCGTGGCCGCGGGTGCGCAGAACGCCCCCGCGTTCTCGCCCGAACTCGCCGTGGCGGGGTATCTCGGCCGGCTCGTGCAGCTCTGTCGTCGCTCGCAGTACCCGTGACGACGTGAGGGCCGGGCGGATGCCCGGCCCACACGTTCACCCGGCTTCACCGGTCTCGCGGTCGTCGTCGGGGTCGTCGCCTTCTGCCTGCGAGGGGTGGCCGGTGGCGCCGTCGCCGTCGCCGTCCGGCGGACGGTCGGGGTCTTCTCCCTCGGCCTGGCTGGGGTGACCGCTGTCGGTGTCCATGGCTGTCCTCCTTCTGTTCGAGCGTCTTTCCGCACGACCGTAACCACCTCGCGCGGCGAGCCAGAAGGGATTGACGGGCGACGGTCGCGAGGGTAATCCGCGCTAGCGACCGGCATCGGCGGCGTCAAGTCCCTGCGACCGGATCGGGCTTCTTGCGAGTCTGAGGGGGCACCGACCACAGACAGGACGCACGATGACCACCCACGCCGCCGCGAACCCCGACACACGCACCCGACCGATGGCGCGCGGGCCGCTCAGCGCCGAGATCCTCGACCTGCTGGCGGACGATACTCAGGATGCCGCGGGCCTCGCCGACCGGGCGGCAGCCGTCGTCGACCGCGCCACCGACATCGCCCGGGACGACGACGTGCAGGTGAGCCTGTTCCTCCTCTATGCGCTGCACTACGGATCGCTCGCCGACTTGCCGGTCGCACGTGAGTGGGATCTCGACCTGCTGGGCGCGCGGCGGGTGCTGGAGGCAGCGTTCGAGGCGCAGCTGCGCGCCGAGATCGAGGTTCCCGACGCCCCCGAGGCCACCGTCGACGCGGTCGCCCGGCTGCTCTTCTCGATGACGGCGCCGGCTCCGGGGCCGAGCCTGGCCCGCTACGTCGCCAAGACGGCATCCGTCGAGCAGCTGCGGGAGTTCCTCATGCACCGCAGCATCTACACGCTGCGCGAAGCGGACCCGCACTCGTGGGCGATCCCGCGGCTCACCGGCCGGCCGAAGGCGGCGCTCATGGAGATCCAGTTCGACGAGTACGGCAGCGGTGACGCCGGCCGCGCGCACGCCGGGATCTTCGCGCAGACGATGCGCGGCGTCGGCCTCGACGACACGTACGGCGTCTACGTCGATGTCGTGCCTGCGGTCACGCTCGCGTCGCTGAACGTGATGTCGATGTTCGGCCTCCAGCGGCGCCTGCGCGGCGCGATCGTGGGGCACCTCGCCGCTTTCGAGATGACCTCCTCGATCCCCAACAAGCACTACGGTGACGGGTTCCGCCGGGCCGGCTTCGACTGCGACGTCACCGCATACTTCGACGAGCACGTCGAGGCCGATGCCGTGCACGAGCAGATCGCAGGGCGGGACCTCGCCGGGGCGCTCGCCGAGGAGGAGCCGCACCTCGTGCCCGACATCGTCTTCGGCGCCGCGGCCTGCCTCGCGGTGGACGGGTGGGCGGGGGAGCACATCCTGAACGCCTGGCAGGAGGGACGCACCGCCCTGTGGAGGAGAGCATGACGCGCACCGAGACCACCATCACCCCCTACCCCGACGGGCCGCTGATCGTGCGCGGCGACGTGGTCTTCCGCAACGAAGCGGGGGAGGAGATCCGCCAGCCGCGGCGCACGGCGGCGCTCTGCCGCTGCGGGGTGTCGGCGATCAAGCCGTGGTGCGACGGCACGCACAAGCTGATCGGGTTCACGACCTCTCCGGCCGCCCCCGACGCGCAGGGGTAGTGGCGGCGACCGTCGGCACGGGCGATTTCCCAGGGCGCTTCGATACCCTGAACGGAATGTCTGTCTGGTGGGAACACGTCCGCTCTCTGCTTTCGTTGCGTGCCCACGAGCACGCCGCGCTCCCCGATCTGCGTGGACTCGAATCCCGCCGTGCCCGGGTGGAGCGCACCCACTTCCTCGCGGACGACCACGAGCGCTCGCATAACGGTGACCGCATGTATGTGCTGCGTCGCGAGCCGCGCAACAGTCGCGATGCCTCATCGATCGCGGTCCACGCGCGCGGGCGCGTCGTCGGATACGTCTCGGACTCACACGCGGCCGGCATCGCACCGCTGCTGGACGATCTCGGCGGTGCTGCCCTGGTCAACGGGCTCGGTTCGACCGCGGGCAGCAGCAGGCTGTGGGTGGAACTGCCCGCCGAGGACGCTCTGCGCGAGTTCGTCGGGTCGTACGAGGCGGCCTGAGCGCGCGCCACGGGCTTGTGCTCGCCGCACGCGTCGGTGCGGCGCGGATGCGTTGCCGACTGACGCCGGGTCAGTCCAACAGGGTGTTGCCCGAACCGGATGCCACCGGATCGGGGAGGCGCCGCATGCGCAGTGCGTTGACGATGCCGGCGAGCGCGGTGAGGGTCGGGAGGAGCAGCGCCACCTGCAGGGCGATCGGACGCGCCTCGGCGTTGATGCGCAGGATCTCCTCCTGAATGGGCGGCGGCTGGGCGACGAGGAGATCGGCGAGGGCGGCATCCGACATGAACTGGGCATCCGCTTCGAGCACCTGCGCGACGCGTGGCTTCTCATCTTCGGGGATGACGCTGCTCGCCTCGGACATGTTCGTGAAGACGAAGGCGAGGGAGGCGAGCATGATGGCGCCGGCGAAGGCGAGCCCGAACGACAGCCCGAACGATCCGGCCGCGGAGTTGACGCCGGCGGCTTCGCTCACGCGTTCGTCGGAGATGGGCGAAAGGGTGTAGTTGTTCAGCTGTGACACCAACAGCCCCAGGCCGCACCCGCAGACCAGCAGCGGCGCGAGCAGCAGCCAGCCGCTCGATGCGCGCGGCACGACGAAGATGAGGGTGAGCAGCCCCGCGAGCAGCAGCAGGAAGCCGCTGAGCACGAGGTTCGCGGGGCGGAGCTGCCGCTTCATCCTGCCGGCGATCATCGCGACGGCGAACATGCTGAGCGACAGCGGGGCGAGCGAGAGGCCCGCCTGCAGCGCGTTGTAGCCGAGCACCATCTGCAGATAGATCGGCAGCACGATCATCGAGCCGCCGAGAGCGATCTGCTGCAGCATCTGCTGGGTGACCCCGATGCGGAACGGCTTGGATCGGAACAGGTCGGGGTCCAGCAGCGTCGCCCGCTCGCGGCGCCGGCGGCGCACGAGCCAGAATCCGAGCCCCACGAGACAGAGGAGCCCACCCGAGATGATCGCGATCACCGGACCCTCGCCCTCCTGCCACACGAGGATCCCGATCACGACACCGCCCATGCCGAACACCGAGAGGATCGAGCCGACGACGTCGATCCGGCGCGCGCCGGTGTAGGGCACGTCGCGGACGAGGCGGATGCCGAGCAGCACGACGCCGATGACCACCGCTTCCAGCAGGAACGCGATGCGCCACGACAGGAACGTGGTGATGAAACCGCCCAGCAGCGGGCCGACGGCCGCCGCGATCGCCGCCGAGCCGCCGACGAGGGCGTACACGCGCTTCTGCGCGGCGCCCTCGAAGTTGCCGTGGATGAGCGACTGCATGGCGGGGAGCAGGAGCGAGGCACCCAGGCCACCGAGCACCGCCCAGAAGATGATGATCGGCACGAGCGTCTGGGCGAGCGTCATCGCCACCGCCCCGGTGGCGTAGCAGAGCAGTCCGATCACGTAGGCGCGTTTGCGGCCGATGAGATCGCCGGTCTTGCTGCCGATGAGGATGAACGCCGCCGAGACGAGCGCTTCGAGCGCGATCGCCGACTGCACCCCACTGACGGTCGTGCCGATGTCGGCCACGACCGCCGAGATCGACACGTTCATGATCGACGTGTCCACGACGAGCACGAACATGGCCATCGCCAGCAGCAGGGCGAGCTTGCCGTTGAAGGTGCCCGTGGCGGGTGCCGGTGCGCTCATCGCCGCCTCCGGCTAGGCCGGTGTGGCTCCCAGGCGGTGGGAGTCGACGGCAGCCGCGAATGTGCGGTAGTCGGCGTCGTTCTGGTCGGCGTACGCGGCGGCGAAGTCGGCCATGGCGTCGTCGAACGCGCTCGATTCGCCGAGATACGCCGCGATCTGCACCCGGTCGCCGGAACGTGCGTGGGCGCGCGCGAGCGTCTCACCGCAGATGCGGGCGTAGAGCACCGCGCCCAGCGGCACCATCCGCTCGGGGTCGAGGGAGCCCTTCCAATCGTGCAGTTGCCGGATGTAGTAGTCGTGTTCCAGCGCGTCGTCGCCGGCGGCCCTCGGCTGCCAGCCGAGGAAGATGTCGCTCGAAGCCTGCATCGCCCGCTGCCCCCGCACGACGCGCTCGCCGTGGCTGGCGGTAGGCGAGGGGCCGAGGAACCGTTCGAGTACGGATGCCTCCGCCTCCTTCGCCTGCAGGAACAACGGGTCCTCCTCGTCGCGCCCGACCAGCAGCAGCACCCACGCCCGCGTACCGACGCTCCCCACCCCGACGACCTTGCGTGCCATGTGCACGTAGGTGTATTCCGACAGCGGATGCCGCTGCATGCCGAGGGTCGTCCGGTACGACGCGAGGAGGGCCTGCATGCGGTCCTGGATGTCCGCGGCATCCATGTCGTCACCGACGAGGTCCTCGACCGGCACGATGAGCGGCGGGTCGGCGGCGATGCGCAGACGCCCCTCCTGGGTGGACACCAGCTTGGCGAACGCGCGCAGGCGGTCTTTGGTGCGGGCCTTCGCCACGACCGAGGCGAAGGTCTTCGTCTGGCGCTTGGTCGCCCGCTCTTCGCCGCGCTCGTGTCGCAGCCACGTCTGCACGCTGTCGGCGTCGAGGGTGTCGTACCAGGCGTCCAGCACCGAGGCCCGGGCCGCGGCCCGCATGCGTTCGCGGTAGCCCGTGGCCGCCGCGGTGACCGCTTCGCGGCGTTCGGCGTCGCTGAACCCGCGGTGGCGACCGGCGATCTCGAAGCTCGTGACGAGGCGCTTCACGTCCCATTCGAACGGGCCGGGCAGGGTCTCATCGAAATCGTTGATGTCGAAGATCAGGCGCCGCTCGGCCGATCCGAACAGACCGAAGTTCGACAGATGCGCGTCGCCGCACAACTGCACGGTGAGCCCGGTCTGCGGGGTGGCGGCGAGATCCGACGCCATCAGCAGCGCCCCGCCTCGATAGAAGGCGAAGGGCGAGGTGCGCATGCGCTCGTACCTCACGGGAACGAGCTCGGGCACACGCGAACGGGCCTGGTCCTCCAGCAGCGCCAGCGGATCGGTGCGGCCAGCGGCGGCCTGCCATGGGCCGTGACTGCGCCGGGGCGTCTGGGCGCGCGCGGCGCGGCCGGCCTCGCGTCGGGCGGCGAACCCGGCGCTCGGTTGCACGGGAGTGACGGCGGCCATGTCGAGGTCAGGTGACAGCGAGGGCACGGGTCTTCAGAGCGTCGAACTCGGCCTGCGAGATCGCGCCGGAGTCGAGGAGCTTCCTCGCCGCCTCGATGTCGGCAGCGGGGGAGCGTCCGGTGACGTCGCGGATGTAGGCATCGGCATCCGTTCTGCTCTCCCGCGCCTGCACGCCGCTGCGGCGCTCGCCGAGGCGTTGGGGGCGCGCGATGATGTAGACCAGCGCCCCCAGCAGCGGCAGGAACACGACGAAGATGACCCAGAGGGCCTTCGCCCCGCCGCTGAGTTCGTGATCGCGGAACACGTCGACGAGCACGGTGACGACGAGCCAGATGCAGGCGAGCCAGATGTAGAACATGAACGCCCACATCAGGAAATCCCATACGCCCATGTCGGTCGGTCCTTTCGTGGTCGGTGGTCGGTGGTGCGGTGGTGCGGTGGTGCGTGGTCGGTGGTGCGTCGGGGTGGCGTGGTGCCGGGGTGCGTGGTGCGCGCCGGGGCGGGGCCGCGGTGCGCGATGCGGCGCTTGTGGCGCACGTTAGGGCGCGTGCGGCGCTGCCCGCATCACCCGCGTGAGGTGAGGTGACCGGATCGCGCCGTCGCGGGGTGGTTCGCGGTGTCGTCTCCTCCCCAGACGCGACCTGCTGCCAGTTGTCCACAGAATCGGTGTATTCGTCGCTTGGTCTGGGGTTTGCGCGGCTGCAATGTCGGAGGGGGTCGGCAGCATTAGAGGTATGAACACCTCGTCGGTCAGCCCCCGCAGCGACACCCGGTCTCCGGGTGCGGTGCTGTCCGACCTGGCCGCGGCGCGGCGCCGGGTGGC
>NZ_JACSQP010000008.1 GCF_014836535.1 Microbacterium pullorum | reverse complement strand
TCGCCAACTACATCGCCAGATCCCTGCTCGAAGCCGGCGGGTTCAGACCAGCACTACACGCTCAAATGCGATGAGCCGCTATAGGTCCAGACGCCCGTGCCGTGCTTAAGCGATCCGATCTCAAACATCTCCCGAACACCGAACTCGGCATCCAACCGATTCTCGATAGACGCTCGGTGCCCCCGCGCTGCGTCGAACTGCGTCGACGTTGGCGTGTAAAGCCCCGTCAAATCCTTCAACCATCCGACCGCTGTCTCAGCCACGTGGAACGCCTCTCCCCAGATTCCAAACTCCACCGTGCGGGAAACCCCTGCACGAACGAACCACGCCAACGCTACGCACGACGGGTGACACCCGCCTCTTCCTCAACTCGGCCACCCTCCCAGCCGGCTGGCCAAATCCGCCGCAAATGTCGTATCCGACAAGTCGCCGACAACTCATCCTGGAATCCGACATCATCGCGCGGAACCTACACGCCGCTGCGTTACACCGGAGCCATATCGGTGAACCGCGAGAAGTGTCCCTGGAAGGCGATCTCGATCGTCGCGGTCGGGCCGTTACGGTGCTTCGCGACGATGAGGTCCGCCTCGCCGGGACGGGTGTCCTTGTCGTACACCGAATCGCGGTGCAGCAGCATGACCATGTCGGCATCCTGCTCGATCGAGCCCGACTCACGCAGGTCGCTGACCTGGGGGCGCTTGTCGGTGCGCTGCTCAGAACCACGGTTCAGCTGCGAGAGCGCGATCACGGGCACCTGCAGCTCCTTCGCGAGCAGCTTGAGGGCACGCGAGAACTCGCTGACCTCCTGCTGACGCGACTCGACCTTCTTGCCGCTGGTCATCAGCTGCAGGTAGTCGATGATGACCATCTTCAGCCCCACGCGCTGCTTGAGGCGACGGCACTTGGCGCGGATCTCGACGAGCGTCATGTTGGGGCTGTCGTCGATGTACAGCGGCGCGTCGTTGATGCGGCCGCGGGTCGCAGCGATGGTCGTCCAGTCGCGCGAGTCCAGCGTGCCCTTGCGCATGTTCTGCAGCGGCACGGCGCCCTCGGCGCTCATGAGTCGCATGGCGATCTCGCTGCGGCCCATTTCGAGCGAGAAGAAGATCGTGGGCATGTTGTGCTTGATGGCCGCGGCGCGGGCGAAGTCGAGCGCCAGCGTGGACTTACCCATCGCGGGGCGGGCGGCGACGACGATCATCTGCCCACCGTGCAGGCCGTTGGTCAACTCGTCGAGCTGCGCGAAGCCGGTGGGGATACCGGTCATGGAGCCGTCGCGTCCGCGGGCGGCCTCGATCTCGTCGATCGCCGAGGTGACTGCGGTCTCGAGCGGCACGTAGTCCTCGGCCGCCTCGGCGCCGGTGACGGCGTAGATCTCGGCCTGCGCGTTGTTGACGAGCTCGACGGCCTCACCCTGACCCGAGTAGCCCATCTGCACGATGCGGGTGCCCGCCTCGACAAGGCGGCGCAGCAGCGCCCGCTCGGAGACGATGGAGGCGTAGTAGCCGGCGTTGGCCGCGGTCGGCACGATCGACGTGAGCGAGTGCAGGTAGTCAGCACCGCCGGCGCGCTGCAGCTCACCCGACTTGATGAGCTCATCGGTCACGGCGACGACGTCGGTGGGCTCACCGTGCGAGTAGAGGCTGAGGATGGCCTCGAAGATCAGCTCATGCTTGGGCACGTAGAAGTCGGCACCGCGCAGCGTCTCGATGACGTCGGCGACGGCATCCTTCGACAGCAGCATGCCCCCCAGGGCACTCTGCTCAGCGAGGATGTCGTGCGGCGGGGTGCGCTCGTTCTCTCGGCGGCCACCGAGTCGTTCTTCGGAGATGTCAGCGATCGACACGCGCGAATACCTCCGTCGGGTTGGGGATGTCGGGGTGGGACGAACTCACGCTATGCACGACCTCTGACAGTTGCAACCGAGCCTGTGGATAACTCTGTGGAGAGATTGCGCGAAACGCCGCCCTGCCTGTGTACAACGCCTGTGGAAAACGCCCGGGATGACAGAAGTCCACAACCAATTTAGCCCTCTCTACCTGGGATTTTTTAATTCACACCCTGTGGATGGGATTGTGATTGAAGTGAGTGTTGAAGGTTGGGGATGGCGCCCGCGTTATGCACAGCCTGGAGCCCGTACGCCTAGCAGAAACCACGCCTGAGCGCACACAAGAAAGACGGATGCCGCAGACCCGAGGGTCCACGGCATCCGTCCTGTCGCACCGCTTACTTGGCGGCGACCACCTGCAGCGTGATCACGGCGGTGAGGTCGTCACGCAGGCGAATCGTCGCCTCGTGCTCGCCCACGGCCTTGATCGGCGTGGTGATGTGGATCTTGCGCTTGTCGAGCTCGCCGAGCCCGGCAGCCTTGACCGCGTCAGCGACGTCACCGGTCTTGACCGAACCGAACAGGCGACCCTCGGCGCCGGCCTTGACGGCCAGACGCACCTTGGTGCCCTCGAGCGAGTTCTTCAGGGCCACGGCCTCTTCGTGGTCGTGGATCGCGCGGGAGTCGCGGGCGGCGCGGATGGACGCCACCTGCTTCTCGCCACCGCGGCTCCAGGCCACTGCGAAGCCCTGGGGGATGAGGTAGTTGCGGGCGTACCCGTTCTTGACCTCGATCACGTCGCCGGCGCTTCCGAGCCCGGCGACCTCATTCGTGAGAATCAGCTTTGCCATGTCGGGACCCCTTACCGGCCAGCGCCGGCGTAGGGCAGGAGCGCCATTTCACGGGCGTTCTTGATCGCCTTGGCGATCAGACGCTGCTCCTGCACCGAAACCCCGGTGATACGACGGGCGCGGATCTTCCCGCGCTCCGAGATGAACTTGCGGAGAGTGGCGACGTCCTTGTAGTCAATGACGCCGACACGGATCGCCTTCGCGGGGGCAGCGTTCTTCGCGCCCTTCCGCGGCTTGCGGCGGTCGCCGCTCGACTTTCCAGCCATGGTGTTTCCTTACGAGTGTTGGTTGATCCGAGGATCAGAAGGGTGTGTCGTCGCCGTAAGCGCCGGGGGCGCTCCACGCGTCGGGACTTGCCGAACCGGGGGTCGCCCACGGCTCGTCGGCAACCTGCTGCTGCGCCGGGCGGGACTGCTGTCCGCCCCCGCCGCCGCCGCTGTTGTTGCCACCGCTGCTGCTGGTGCGCGTGACCTGTGCGGTCGCGTAACGCAGCGACGGGCCGATTTCGTCGACCTCGAGCTCGATAGAGACGCGGTTCTGCCCCTCGCGGTCCTGGTAGGACCGCTGCTTCAGGCGACCGCTGGCGATGACCCGCATGCCCTTGGTGAGCGAACCGGCCACGTGCTCCGCGAAATCGCGCCACACGGACGCGCGGAGGAACAGCGCTTCGCCGTCCTTCCACTCGTTCGCCTGACGGTCGAAGGTGCGCGGCGTCGACGCGATCGTGAAGTTCGCGACGGGCAGTCCGCCCTGCGTGTAACGCAGTTCGGGGTCTGCCGTGAGGTTTCCCACAACGGTGATGACGGTTTCGCCAGCCATGGTGGTTACGCCTTCGGGGCCTTCGCGGGCGCGGCAGCCTTGCGAGCGGCCTTCGCGTCGGAACGCTCCTTCTCGGAGGCGACCATAGCGATGGCGTCTTCGGCGCGCAGAACCTTGGTGCGCATGATCTGCTCGCTCAGCTTCAGCTGACGGTCGAGCTCCTGCGTGGCCTCGGCCGTGGCAGTGAAGTTGACGACGGCGTAGACGCCTTCGGTCTTCTTCTCGATCTCGTACGCGAGACGACGGCGACCCCAGATGTCGAGGCTGTCGATCGTGCCCCCATCATTCGTGATGACCTTGAGGAACTTCTCAAGGTTCGGGGCGACGAGACGCTCGTCGATTTCGGGGTTGAGGATCACCATGAGTTCGTACTGGTGCGTGTGCGTCACTGACCCACCTCCTTCGGACTAGAACGGCTCCCGGGCATTTCCCGGAAGCAGGAGGGTGTGTGCACGTGCCCGCTCGCGTGCGCACAGGGGCGCGGCCAGACGGGCAACCACGACAGTCTAGCGGATGCCGCGGCCATCGACCGACGCGAGGGCGCAATCGCTGTCTCGCGGCATCCCCGCCCCGCGTTCGATAGCGTGAGCGGCGTGCAGGGGAAGCAGCCGAGTGCCACGCGCACGCTCGTCGCTCTCGGCGCTGCCTGGGCGACCGGCCTGTTCGACCCCTGGGAAGGATTCCTGTGATGACGACACCTGCGCCGGCGGAGCCGTTCGACGCCCGGCCCCTCGTCGAACCGGTCGACCTTGCCGCCATCGCCGCGCACCGACATCACCTGGCGGCGACTGGGCGGACGCCGGGATCGCGCAACGTGCAGGCGATCATCGCGCTCGTCGTGATCGCCGTGTTCGGTCTCGGCGCATTCGCGCCGGTCGGTTTCCTCTTCATCGGGCTCTCATCGTCGGACGGCTTCGGTGCGTTGGCACTGGTGGGGCTGCTGCCGCTGCTGTTCGTCGCCGCGGTGGTGGCGTTCATCATCTTCTACCTGGTGCGCAATGCCCGCCGCGGGCGGGAGCGTGCCTACCGGCTGGATCGCTTCGCCGGCGCGAACGGCCTCACCTGGTACCCCGAGGCGACGGACCCGCCACTGCCGGGCATGATCTTCCACCAGGGCCGGGCGCGGGTGGCGAGCGATCTGCTCCGCGGCACGCAGCCGCGTTTCGTGGAGTTCGCGAACTACCGGTACACGACGGGGTCGGGGAAGAACAGCACCACCCACCACTGGGGGTACATCGCCGTCAAGCTGAGCGCGCCGCTGCCGCACATCGTGCTGGATGCCGTCGGCAACAACGGCCTGCTGGGCTCGAACCTGCCTGCCAGCTTCGACAAGGAGCAACTGCTGAGCCTGGAAGGAGACTTCGACCGTTACTTCCGCCTGTATTGCCCGGCGGGATACGAACGCGACGCGCTCTACCTGTTCACGCCCGACATCATGGCCCGACTCATCGACAACGCCGCCGAGCTCGACGTCGAGATCGTCGACGACTGGCTCTTCCTCTATGCCCGGCGGGACTTCTCCACCCTGGATCCGCGCATGTGGGCATGGCTGTTCTCGGTCGTGGGTGCGCTGCTGGGCAAGATCGCGCAGTGGGAGCGCTGGCGCGACGAGCGGCTGGTGTTTCCTGAGCAGCACGGCCAGAGGCTCGCCCACCCGCAGCCGATGACGGCGCACCCGGGACAGGCAGGCACCCCCGCACCGGGTGCCACCTCACCGGGTGCGGCCGCGATGGGTGCGGCCGCGATGGGTGCGCAGAGCCTTCCCTTCACCCCGCCCACCGCGCAGCTGCGCCCTCCCGTCGGGGTCGCGCGGCAGGGGCAGCGCCTCCGCCGCCGCATCCCGCGGGGGACGATCGTGCTGATAGGACTGTTCGCGGTGCTCTGGGTCGGGATGCAGACCGGTATGTTCGGCCTGTTCAGCCTCCTGAGCCGCTGACCCGGAACGGTTCCCGATGAGCAAGCCCACGGCATCCGCATCGTTCGACGCCCGACCTCTCACCGAGCCGGTGACCCGCGCCGACGTGCGCGCGTTCACCCGGGAGCTGCATGCGTCGGGCCGCGCCGAGAACGGTGTGGTGTCGAGCATCGTCGCCCTCGTGGTGGTGGCGGCGTTCTTCATCGGGGCGCTGGTGTTCGAGGCGCTGAGCTCCGGGGCATCCTCTTCGGTCGGTCTCGCCCTGTCGGAGAGGATCCCGTCGATGCTGTTTCTGCTGGGCATCGGCCTGGTGGGCATCGTCGCCCTCGTCATCTCGCGGTCAGGTGCGGCCACCCGCCGCTACCGGCTCGACTGCTTCGCCCGGGCGAACGGGATGAGCTACCTGCCACGCCCGCCCGGCATCCGATCGCTGAAACGAATACTGGCGGCCGAGACCATGGGAAATACCCACTGTCTCGTCCGCCAGTTGTCGTCTCACGGTGGCGGGGACGGTCGCGGTCAGGGGGCGGGGGCGGGGGCCAGGCCGAAGTGGGACAGCTCGGGGTCGGTGAGCATGCGCGAGCGGATCATGAACCGGTAGCCCGTCGGCCCCTCGACGCTGAAGCCCGCGCCGCGACCCGGCACGACGTCGATGGTGATGTGGGTGTACTTCCAGTACTCGAACTGCGCCTCCGAGATGAACACCTCGATCGGCTGCGGCAGCCCGACGTCGAGTTCGCCGAGCTTCACGTCGCTCGGACCGGTGAGGAACATCCCCACCGGAAAGCACATCGGCGCGCTGCCGTCGCAGCAGCCGCCCGACTGGTGGAACATGAGCGGGCCGTGCTGCTCGGTGAGCTGCCGCAGCAGCGCGGCCGCGGCATCCGTCACATCCACGCGCTGATACGTGGCGATACTGACCATCGTGACCTCCCTGGAGAACCGGGCGGAGGGGTGCCCCCCGACGACCCCTCCGCCCGGCGGCGGCGACTCAGAAGAAGCCCATGGCCCCTTCGGCATATGACACCAGCAGGTTCTTGGTCTGCTGGTAGTGGTCGAGCATCTTCAGGTGGTTCTCGCGCCCGATGCCCGACTGCTTGTACCCGCCGAACGCCGCGTGAGCGGGGTACTGGTGGTACGTGTTCGTCCAGACCCGGCCCGCCTCGAGGGCCCGTCCGGCCCGGTAGGCGGTGTCGCCGGAGCGGCTCCACACGCCGGCGCCGAGACCGTAGAGGGTGTCGTTGGCGATGCTGATGGCGTCGTCGAAGTCGTCGAACGAAGTCACCGAGACGACCGGGCCGAAGATCTCCTCCTGGAAGATGCGCATGTCGTTCGTGCCCTCGAACACCGTGGGCGCGACGTAGTAGCCGCCGCTCAGGTCGCCGCCGAGGTCGACGCGCTCCCCGCCCGCGAGCAGCTTCGCGCCGCCCTTCTTGCCGATGTCGATGTAGCTGAGGATCTTCTCGAGCTGGTCATTGGATGCCTGCGCGCCGATCATCGTCGCCGGGTCGAGCGGGTTTCCCTGCACGATCTTGCCTACCCGGTCGAGTCCGTCGGCGAGAAAGCCGTCGTACACCGACCGCTGAATGAGCGCCCGCGACGGGCACGTGCACACCTCGCCCTGGTTGAGGGCGAAGAATGTGAAACCCTCGAGGGCTTTGTCGTAATACGCATCCTTCTCGCGGGCGACATCCTCGAAGAAGACGTTGGCCGACTTGCCGCCGAGCTCGAGTGTCACCGGGATGAGGTTCTGCGAGGCGTACTGCATGATGAGGCGCCCCGTGGTGGTCTCGCCCGTGAACGCCACCTTGCGGATGCGCTTGTGCGACGCGAGCGGTGCCCCGGCTTCGATGCCGAACCCGTTGACGATGTTCACGACGCCCGCCGGCAGCAGGTCGCCGATGAGGTCGAAGAGGAAGAGGATGGATGCCGGTGTCTGCTCGGCGGGCTTGAGCACGACGCAGTTGCCCGCCGCCAGCGCCGGCGCGAGCTTCCACGTGGCCATGAGGATCGGGAAGTTCCACGGGATGATCTGACCGACCACGCCCAGCGGCTCGTGGAAGTGGTAGGCGACGGTGTCTTCGTCGATCTGGCTGAGCGAACCCTCCTGGGCGCGCAGCACCCCGGCGAAGTAGCGGAAGTGATCGACCACGAGGGGGATGTCGGCGCCGAGCGTCTCACGCACCGGCTTGCCGTTCTCCCACGTCTCGGCGACGGCGATCTTCTCGAGGTTCGCTTCGATGCGGTCGGCGATCTTGTTGAGCACCACGGCGCGCTCGGCCGGTGTCGTCTTCTTCCAGCCCTCGAACGCCTTCCACGCGGTGTCGACGGCGCGGTCGATGTCTTCGACGGTGCCGCGGCCCACCTCGCAGAACGGCTTGCCGGTGATCGGGGTGATGTTCTCGAAGTACTGGCCCTTGACCGGTTCGACGAATTCGCCGCCGATGTAGTGGCCGTACCGCGGGCGATACTCGGCGATGGCACCGCGCTGGCCGGGTGCGGCGTAAACGCTCGAGACGCTCTCTTCGACGATGGTCATGTTGTCTCCTTCGACGCGACGCGCGGCCCCATCGCCGCGCATCGCCGACCGTACGCCGCCGAAGGTTGCATCCCCTTGCACGGCCACCGCGCGGCACGCGCGGGCACGAGTGCTCACTCGGCGACGAGGGCGGCGAAAGCGGCGAGGATGTGGGCCCGTTTGGGGGAGCGGGCGGGGAGCAGCGTCAGGCACAGCCGCAGCACGTCGGTATCGGCGGCATCCACCGAGTCGGCGTACGCCATCAGCACGTCGACGGATGCCTCGGCCAGGAGTGCTTCCCGCAGCGTGACCCGCACCCTCTCGCGCAGCTGCTCGACGCCCGGCGCGACCGAGTCGGGCAGCACCGACCCCCGGTAGGCGGTCAGCGCGACGCGGTGCGCGCCGCGATCGAGCAGCGACAGCACGTGGTGCGCGTCGGTCTCGAGCTCGGCGGTCAGGCGGTACGGCCGCGACTGCCGCACGAGGTGCGGCGCCGCATGCTCGAGCACCTTGCGCAGCCGCACCATCTCGGGGCGCAGCGTCAGGGCGGCATCCGCCTGCCCGTACACCAGCTCACCCAGGCGCTCGGCTGACAGGCCCTGGCGATGCGTCGCAAGCATGAGCAGGATCTCGGCGTGCCGTGCCGTCAGCTCGGTGATGGTCTCGACGCCGCCCGCGGCGACCTCCAGCAGCGCCCGGTCGCGCCCCAGCACCCGCAGCGTCGCGAGCGTCGGCTCGCCGCCGCGCGCGGTGGGCATCCGCGCGCGGGGGCGGCGGGATGCCGGGGCGGCGGCGCGTGCCCGCAAGCGCGCCACCAGCAGTTCGCCTTCGATCGCGAGCGCCGTGGCATCCACCAGCAGCTGCGCCTGCGGGGTGACCGCCTCGGACCCGCCGGTGACGTCGATGACGCCCACGAGGCGATGCGTCTCGGGGTCGTGCACGGGCGCGGCGGTGCACGACCACGGCTGCACGAGCCGGTTGAAGTGCTCAGCCTGCCGGATCTGCACGGAGCGACCGAGTGCGAGCGCGGTGCCCGGCGCCGAGGTGCCCACCGCGCGCTCGGACCAGTCGGCCCCGGGGACGAACCCCATGTCGCCGGTGAGGGTGCGCACCCGGGTGTCGCCCTCGACCCACAGCAGGCGGCCGGCGGCATCGCCCACCGCAACGGCGACACCCGCGTCGGCGGCGGAACCGGGCAGCAGCAGTGCGCGCACCATGTCCATGACGCCGGCGAGCGGGTGCGTGAGGCGGTAGGCCTCGAGCTGTGCGGCCGACATGTCGAGCGGCGGCAGTCCCTCGGCGCCGACGTGCCCGGCGCGCGAGCGGCGCCATGACTCGCGCACGAGGGCCCGCACGTCGCGCAGACGACGCTCATCTGCGTCGCCGGTGGCGACGAACTCCTCGTGGGCACGCTCGATCAGAAGGCGGGCGTTCTCGGGTGAGACATCGCGACGCGTCGACCATGACGACATGGCAGCTCCGATCGGCGGTGGGGAGCGTGCGGTCAGTGTAGCCCGCCACCCCCCGCCGCGCACCGGCCCCCGGGGCCCCTCTCCCGCTGAGACGAATACCGTCGGACGAGACGATGGGTGTCACCCGCGGTCTCGTCCGTCCGCATTCGTCTCACGGCCGTGGCGGGGTCAGGGGCGGGCGGACCACCAGGCGCGCAGGCGCTGCTCGGCCTCGGCCTCGTCGACGACGCCCTCGTCCAGGCGCACGTCGAGCAGGAAGCGGTACGCCTCGCCGACGACGGGTCCGGGTGGGATGCCGAGGATCTCCTGGATGCGGTTGCCGTCGAGCGCCGGCCGCATCGACTGCAGCTGCTCCTGCTCGGCCAGCTCGTCGATGCGACGCTCGATGTCGTCGTACGCCGAGCGCAGACGCGCGGCCTTGCGCTTGTTGCGGGTCGTCACGTCGGCGCGGGTGAGGATGTGCAGCCGCTCCAGCTCGTCGCCGGCGTCGCGCACGTAGCGTCGCACGGCGGAGTCGCTCCACGCCCCCTCGGCGTAGCCGAAGAACCGCAGGTGCAGCTCGATGAGCTTGGTGACCGAGCCGATCGTGTCGGAGTCGAAGCGCAGCGCCTGCAGACGCTTGCGGGCCAGCCGCGCGCCCTTGAGGTCGTGGTGGTGGAAGGTGACCCCGCCGCCCTCCTCGAGCCGCCGCGTCGCGGGCTTGCCGATGTCGTGCAGCAGCGCCGCCACACGCAGCGGCACGTCGGGTGCGGCATCCGGATGACGCTCGTGCTCGAGCTCGATGGCCTGCCGCAGCACGGTCAGCGAGTGCTCGTAGACGTCTTTGTGGTGGTGGTGCTCGTCGATCTCGAGTCGCAGCGCCGGCACCTCGGGGAGGAACTTCGCCATCAGACCGGTCTCGACCAGCAGACGGATGCCGCGCACCGGGTCGTCGGCCTGCAGCAGCTTCACCAGCTCGCCCTGGATGCGCTCGGGACTCACGATCGACAGGGTGTCGGCGCGGGCGGCCATCGCCGCGACCGTCGCCGGGTCGACGTCGAACCCGAGCTGGGCGCTGAACCGCGCCGCGCGCAGCATGCGCAGCGGGTCGTCGCCGAAGCTGATGCCCGGGTCGACGGGGGTGCGCAGAATGCCGCTGACGAGGTCTTCCACACCGCCGGACGGGTCGACGAGCGTCGGGCCGGGCAGACGCAGCGCCATCGCGTTGACGGTGAAGTCACGGCGCGCCAGGTCGCCCTCGAGGTCGTCGCCGAACGCCACGACGGGCTTGCGGGTCGCGCCGTCGTACTCGTCGGCGCGGTAGGTGGTGATCTCCACCTGCTCGCCGCGTACGCGCGCGCCGATCGTGCCGAACTCGCGGCCGATGTCCCACTGCGCGGTCGAGACGGGTTTCACGATGCGCAGGATGTCGTCGGGGCGCGCGTTCGTGGTGAAGTCGAGGTCGTTGGTCGTGCGACCCAGCAGCGCGTCGCGCACCGGCCCGCCCACCAGCGCCAGCTCGAAGCCGGCATTCGCGAATGTCGCAGCCAACGTGTCGACCACCGGCGACGCGGCCAGTGCGGCGGCACGGGCGAGGCCCTCGGCCATGTTGAGCATGGGGTCGAGCCTACCGAGCGTCGCCGTCCGCGCCGTGTTCAGGCGAACGTCAGGAACCCTGTGAACAGCAACTCACGCACGCGGGGGAGAAGGTCGGCCCGGAGCGCGGCGGCATCCACTTCGAGCAGGTCCGCGATCGCGTCGATGAGCACGCCCACGGGCAGGTCGCCGTCGCACGCGCCCACGAGGCCCGCCAGCGCCGGGTCGACGTCGAGCGTGCGCCCGAATCCGCCGCCCTGACGCAGCTCGATGACGCTCGGCGCCTCCGCGCCGGGCAGATGGTGACGTGCCTCGGTGACATCGGCCGCGACGGCGAGCACGGCTGCCGCCAACTGAGCGTCGTCGAGCGTGGCGAGCCGATCGTGTACGACGAGGGCGGCCTGCAGGTGCGGGCCGAGCGGTGCCGGCACGGCCTGGGTCAGGCGCTCGTACCGCGACAGGGTGGGTGCGCCCGATTCCGGCCGACGCAGCAGAACATAGCCGAACCCCACCCCCGTCACGCCGCGCGCCGCGAAATCGTCGAGCCACGCCGTCACGAGCCGGGAGAACGCGGGGGACCCGGCGACGGTGCCGCCGTCGCGGATCCAGAGCTCCGCATACTCGAGCGGGTCGAGGACCTCCCGCTCGACAACCCATGCGTCCAGCGGCATATTGGATGCCGCCACCCACTGCCGCACCCGATCGAGCCCATCCTCGCCGTCGCGGTACTCCCAATTGCCCAGCAGCTGCGCCACCCCACCGGGGGCGAGGTGCTCGCCGACCCCCCGGATGAACCCCGCCACGAGCGCATCGCCCACCAGACCGCCGTCCCGGTACTCATAGGCGGGGACGCCCTCGGCACGCGGCGTGATCACGAACGGCGGGTTCGACACGACGCGGTCGAACTGCTCGCCCGCCACCGGCGCGAACAGGCTTCCGTGACGCACCTCGATGCCGTCCACGCCGTTGAGTGCCGCGTTGAACTCGGTGAAGAAGAGGGCGCGGGGCGAGATGTCGGTCGCGACGACGTGATCTGCGTCTCGGCGGGCGCGCAGCGCCTGGATGCCGCAGCCGGTGCCGACGTCGAGCACCCGGGCGACATGCCCGGGAAGCTGCAGCCCGGCGAGGGTGAGTGAGGCACCGCCCACGCCGAGCACGTGACCCTCGGGCAGCGGCCCGCCGAGGGCCGTCTCATCGAGGTCGCTCGCGAGCCACCACTGTATGTCGCCGGCGGCATCCACCAGCTCCTGCGGTCGGATGAGCGCACGTGGGGCGACGGTCGCGTCGTGTTCGGGTGCGGCGAGGTCGAGCGCCACCAGCCCCGAGACCGCGGTGCGCCGCAGCGTCGCTGTCAGCGCCACTGCGGGCTGCGACAGACCGAGCACGAAGAACCGCGCCAGCACTGCGACGGGGTCGGTGCGTCCGGCGAGGGCCCGCTCGGCGGGCGCGCGCACACCGCGTGCGATGGCGGCATCCGCCGAGTCGCCCCAGGCAGTGCGCAGCGCATCGGCGGTGAAGCCCGCGTCGCGCAGGTCGGCGGCGAGGGACCGGCACAGGGCAGGATCGGGGGAGAGCGGCATCGTCCCATTCAACCCGCATCCGGCGGATCGCCCGAGCACTCGGGATGCTCAGAGGAGGGCTCGGCCTAGAATCGCTCTGATGTGCGGTCATGGATCGCACCCCGAGCAGAAGCCCACCATGACCGACATCCCCACCGTGCCACGCCGTCCGTGGATCGTTGCACTGCTGACCGCGGTGCTGGTCCTGCTGACGCTGACGCCCGTGCTGCCGGCCACCGGCGCCACCGAGCCGAACCCCGAGACGGTCGCCGACGCACCGCAGCTGACGCTCGCTCCGGTGGGGAACGGCGTCGTCCGACCCGGCGAGACGCTGTCACTCTCGGTGTCGCTCACGAACGACACCGCCGCGGCCACACCCGCCGCGGAGGTCGTGCTCGAGGTGGGAGAAGCGGCACTGGCCGACCGCGCCGCCCTCACCGGCTGGCTCACCGGCGACGGGAGCGGCCGCGAACTCACGGTGCTGGCCACCGGTCAGGCGCAGCCCGTCGAGCCGGGGGAGCGCGGCACGACGGGGATCATGGTGCCGCCGGAGGATCCGCAGCTGGCGGGCAGGGCGCCGGGGGTCTACGCGCTCCGCGCCACCGTGGCATCGGAATCGGGCACGCTCGTCGCCACGAGCGTGCTGATCGTCCCCGACGACGCTGTCACGCCCGTGCCGGTGGGTGTCGTGGTGCCGATCACGGCTCCGGCGCTCGGCGAAGGCCTGCTGTCGTCCGACGAGCTGCTCGCGCTCACCGCGCCCGATGGTGAGCTCACCGCGCAGCTCGAGGCGGTCGACGGCACCGGCGCGATCCTCGCGATCGACCCCGCCATCGCGGCCGCGATCCGCGTGCTCGGCACCTCGGCGCCCGCCGGCGCCACCGCGTGGCTCGAGCGACTCGAATCGCTGCCCAACGAGCGATTCGCACTGCAGTTCGGTGATGCGGACGTCGCGGCTCAGATCGACTCGGGGCTGGCGGCTCCCCTGGCTCCGACGACCCTGCAGCCCTACCTCGCCGCGGCGGATTTCATTCCGGATGCCGCCGCCACCCCCACGCCGACGGCGACGCCGGACCCGACCCCCACAGCGACGGCCACTCCCGGGGTCACCCCCAGCCCTTCACCGACCACAGCACCGGGCGACCCGGTCTACCCGAGCCTCGATGAGCTGCTCACCATCGACGGTGCACGCGGCGGGATGTACTGGCCGTTCACCGGCACCGCCGGCGCGAACGTCGTGTCGGCCCTCGGCGCGCTCAACACCGACGAAGGGCCCACAGCGACACTGATCGCCTCCGACACCACGGCGCAGGGAGCCGACGCGGGCACCGTGCCGGCGCGGGGGGCCGTCGACGCGGCATCCGTGCTGGTGTACGACTCAGCGACCTCCGCCGCTCTGCAGCGCGCGTCGATGACCGACGAGAGCGCGCTGCGCGCGGCGGCACTGACCGAGGCGACCGCGCAACTCGTATTCGCGGTGCAGGAGAGCGACGGCCGCCCCCTGCTGGTCACCCTCGACCGCGGCGACGGCCGCTCGAGACTGGGCATCACCACCGCGCTGTCGACGGTCGAGACCGCACCGGGAGCGGCGTCGACCGGCCTCGAAGCGCTCCTCGCCGCCGAACCCGCCGAGGTGTCGATCGACGACGCGTCGTCGGACGACGCGCGCACCGCCGCGGTCACCGCGCTGCGCGAGGACGAAGCGGCCCTCGCCGACTTCGCGACGATCCTCGACGACCCCACGGTGCTCACCGCGCCTGAGCGCGCCGATCTGCTGCAGCTGCTCGGTGGGGGATGGCTCCCCGACCCGGCCGGATGGCAGACCGCCGTCAGCGAGCATCGCGAGGCGACCACGCGCACGCTCGGATCCGTCAGCATCCCCCAGCTCACCGACATCAACCTGGTCGGCCAGAACGTGCCCCTGCGCATCTTCGTGCGCAACAGCCTGGAATGGCCGGTCAACGTCGTCCTTATCGCCCAGCCCGGTGACCCCCGTCTGCTGGTGCAACGCGCGACCACCGTGCGCGCCGCGCCCGACAGCAACACCCGCGTCGAGATCCCCGTCGAGGCGCACGTGGGCAACGGCGAGGTCGACCTGCGCCTCGAACTGCTCTCCCCCCGCTACCTGCCCATCGGCGCCTCCCAGACGGCGACCGTGATGGTGCGTGCCGACTGGGAGGTCATCGGCATCTCCGCGCTGTCGATCGTCGTGGTCGGCCTACTCACGATCGGTCTGGTGCGCACGGTGCGTCGCCGCCGTGCAGCGGCCGCCGAGCAGACGGCGGGCGACACCAGCACCAGCACCGACACCGACACCGACACCGACACCGACACCGACCAGAACGGACAGCGATGAGCATCGGCCGGGCAAGCGTCATGATCGGCGCTGGAACACTCGTCTCGCGGGTGACCGGGCTGCTGCGATCGATCGTGCTGGTCACGGCGATCGGCACGGCGATGGCGGGCGATGCCTTCGTCGTCGCCAATCAGCTGCCCAACGCCATCTTCCTCATCGTCTCGATGGGCATCCTCACCGGCGTCATCGTGCCGCAGATCGTCGCCGCCGGCCGCAGCGAAGACGGCGGCGAGGCGTTCATCTCCAAGCTCATCACCCTGGGCGCGGTGGTGCTGCTCGTCATCACCGCGATCGCGGTCGCCTGCGCGCCGCTGCTGGTCTCGCTCTACGGCGGCGGATTCTCCCCCGAGCAGCACGCCCTCGCGACGGTGTTCGCCTACTGGTGTCTGCCGCAGATCTTCTTCTACGGCCTCTACGCACTGCTGGGAGAGACCCTCAACGCACGCCGCGTGTTCGGTCCGTACACGTGGACGCCGGTGGTCAACAACGTCGTCTCGATCATCGGGTTCGGCGCCTTCATCGTGCTCTACGGCACGCAGTCATCCATCGCCGGCTGGGATGCCACCATGATCGCCCTCATCGCGGGCACCGCGACGCTCGGCATCGTGCTGCAGGCCGCGCTGCTGCTGGTGTTCTGGCGCCGCACCGGCCTGCACCTGCGGCCCGACTTCCACTGGCGCGGCATGGGTCTGGGCGTCATCGGCCGGCTGGCGAGCTGGACGTTCCTCATGGTGCTCGTAGCCCAGCTGAGCGCGATCGTGCAGTCCAACGTGCTGTCGGATGCCTCAGACGCGGGTGCCGCGGCGAACATGGTCACCGGCAACGCCAACCTCATCTTCATGCTGCCGTACTCGATCATCGTGCTGTCGATCGGCATCCCCTACTTCACCCAGCTCAGCGAGCACGCCGCCGACGGACGCATCGATGACATGCGGCGCGACATCGACACCAGCATCCGCTCGATCGGCGTGCTGATCGTGGGGGCGACCGCCGCGCTGGCTGCCGCCGCCGTGCCGGTCTCCCGCATCTTCACCAACGACGCCGCGACAGCCGTCGAGGGAGCCCTGGTGCTCGGCGGCTACCTGGTGGGGCTCATCCCCATCGCCGTGCTCTTCACCATCCAGCGGTCGTTCTACGCCCTGGGCGACACCCGCACGCCGTTCGTCTTCTCGCTCGTGCAGGCCGTCATCGTCGCCGTGACCGCACTGCTGGCATCCACCCTTCCCGCAGGACTCACCGCGGCGGGCGTCGCCCTCGGCCAGTCCATCGCGCTCACGGTAGCCCTCGTGATCGCGGCCGTGATGCTGCGCCGCAAGATCGGGGGCCTCGGCGCCGGCCGCTGGCTGCCCGCGATCGGACGGTTCGTGCTGGCGGCCCTTCCCGCGGGGGCGGCCGGCTGGCTGGTCTTCTTCGCCGTCGGGGCCCAGGACAGCTGGATGGTCGCCGACAAGCTGCAGGGCGCCGTGGGCACCATGCTCATCGGAGCGATCGTCGCCGCGATCTACGTCGGCATGCTCGCCCTGCTGCGGGCCCCCGAGCTGCAGGTCGCCCTCGGCCTCGTGCGCCGCGTCCTGCCCGGCAAGCGCTGACTCCACGCCGCGCGGGTGCACCGGGGGCGGGCGGAATGACCCACGGTTAGCATGTGTTGAAGACAGGAGCGGGCAATCCTGCCCGCCGTCGAAGGAGCAGCACACGTGCGTCAGGTCATCATCATCGGTTCGGGTCCCGCCGGCTACACCGCCGCCATCTACGCCGCCCGCGCCAACCTCGAACCCCTCGTGATCGCCAGTTCCGTCGAAGCCGGCGGCGAACTGATGAACACGACCGATGTCGAGAACTTCCCCGGTTTCCCCGAGGGCATCATGGGCCCCGATCTCATGACGAAGATGCAGGAGCAGGCCGAGCGCTTCGGCGCCGAGGTGCTCTACGACGACGTCGTCTCGCTCGATGTGACCGGTGACACCAAGACCGTCACCCTCGGCAGCGGCGCCGTGCACGAGGGCGAGGCCATCGTGTTCGCCACCGGCTCCGCGCCCCGCAAGATCGGCATCGAGGGCGAATCCCGCCTCTCGGGCCGCGGGGTGTCGTACTGCGCCACGTGCGACGGATTCTTCTTCCGCGAGAAGGTCATCGCCGTCGTCGGCGGCGGCGACTCGGCCATGGAAGAGGCGACGTTCCTCACCAAGTTCGCCTCGAAGGTGTATGTCATCCACCGCCGCGACGAGCTGCGCGCATCGAAGATCATGCAGGAGCGGGCGTTCAAGAACGAGAAGATCGAGTTCGTGTGGAACAGCGCGGTCGTGGACATCCTCGGCGACGACGCGGTCAACGGCGTCGTGCTGGAGGACACCGTCGACGGCTCGCGGCGCGAACTGGCGCTGGACGGCGTGTTCGTCGCGATCGGCAACGACCCGCGCACGCACCTCGTGCACGACAAGCTCGCCCTCACCCCCGAGGGCACCGTCTGGGTCGACGGCCGCTCGTCGCGCACCTCGGTGCCCGGCGTCTTCGCCGCGGGCGACGTGATCGACCCCACCTACCGTCAGGCGGTCACCGCCGCCGGCAGCGGCACGGTGGCGGCCCTCGACGTCGAGCACTACCTCGCCGCACGCGGTGAGGCGGCACTCCCGGCGACGGATGCCGCACAGATCGACGGGCTGCCCGATGCCGCCACCGTCGGGGCCTGAGGAACAATCGCCTCCGCGCCCACGTTGGACCCACTGACAGACTTCCCGAAGGAGAGCATCATGACAGCCAAGGCCACCACCTCGAGCAACTGGCAGCAGGACGTCCTCGACGCCGACGGGCCCGTGCTCGTCGACTTCTGGGCAGAATGGTGCGGCCCGTGCCGCATGGTCTCGCCGATCCTCGACGAGATCCAGTCCGAGCACCCCGGCAAGATCACGATCCTCAAGCTCAACGTCGACGAGAACCCCGATCTGGCGATGAAGTACCAGATCACCTCGATCCCGGCGATGAAGGTGTTCCGCAAGGGTGAGGTCGAGAAGACGATCATCGGCGCGAAGCCGAAGTTCGCCCTCGAGCAGGACCTCGCCGCCTACATCGGCTGAGACGGCTCAGCGAGAAGGCCCGGTCGGATTCGTCTGGCCGGGCCTTCTCGCGTGTGTGGGGAGCGTCAGGGAGCGTCGGCGCGCACCGTGGCATCCCACCGCCGGTGGGGTTCGGACCCCAGCAGCCGCCAGACCGCGCGTGTGAGCTCGGGATAGTCGAGCGAGATCTGGCGCAGCACCCGGTAATTGCGGGCCTCTGTGGGGCGGGAGCCGCCGTCTGAGGCGATGTTCTCGGCGCGCAGCATGAGCACCACGAGCTCATCGACGCTGGGCAGGTCCTCCATGAAATCCCACGGGTCCTCACCGCCGCGCAACCGCTCGTAGACCAGCACCGACAGCTCGTCGGTCGCTTCGGCGCGCAGCAGTTCGAGACTCGCCCGCCGAGGCGGGGTGTTCTCGTGCGCTGTCATCCTTCAAGCCTACGTGGGCCCGCGGACGTTGGCGTCAGTGCGCGCCGAACTCGGTCTCGCCGATCTCGGCGAGGATTCGGTTGAGGTCCTGGATCGTCGCGAAATCAATCACGACCTGGCCTTTTCTGGCGCTGATGTTGATCTTGACCTTGGTGTTCAGGCGGTCACCCAGACGCTCGGCGACCTCGTCGAGGTGCGCGCGCCGTGCGCCGGCCTTCGGTGGCACGCGCCGCGACGCACCGGCATCCGGAGCCTTCGCGGCGGCCTCGGCGGCACGCACCGACAGGTCTTCGTTCACGATCTTGTCGGCCAGCCGCTGCATGGCTTCGGGCTCTTCGAGTGACAGCACGGCGCGGGCGTGACCGGCGCTGAGCACACCGGCGGCGACGCGCTGCTGCACCGGGATGGGGAGCTTCAGCAGGCGGATCGTGTTGCTGATCTGTGGACGCGACCGACCGATCCGGGTGGCCAGCTCCTCCTGGGTGATACCGAAGTCCTCGAGCAGCTGCTGGTAGGCGGATGCTTCTTCGAGCGGGTTCAGGTTGGAGCGGTGCAGGTTCTCCAGCAGCGCATCGCGCAGCAGGTGCTCATCTTCGGTGTCCCGCACGATGGCGGGGATCGAGGTGAGGCCGGCCTCCCGCGACGCACGCGTGCGGCGCTCACCCATGATGAGCTCGTACTTGCCGTCGGAGTTGGTGCGCACCACGACCGGCTGCAGCACACCGAACTCCCGCACACTGTGCACGAGCTCCGCGAGGTCGTCGTCATCGAAGTGCGTGCGGGGCTGCCGCGGGTTGGGCACGATCTCATTCGGGTCGACCTGGATGAGGCGCGTCCCGGGGATGGCCACGAGCTCAGGCGTCGGCTCCACGTCGGCGGCGTCGGCCGTGTCCGGCTCGGCGTCGGCCGTGTCCGGCTCGGCAGCGGTCGCGGGGGAGTCGGCGGCTTCCGCAGAGACGGGCGCCGCGGCATCCTCGCCACCCACCGCCTTCAGCGCCTCGGCAGCGGCGGCCTCCGCGGCCTCGGCCTTGCGCGACACACCCGGGAAGAACACATCGACGGGGCGGGCCTCCGAGGGCTCCGCGGTGGGGATGAGTGCGCCGATACCTCGTCCGAGGCCTGTTCGCTTCGCCATCAGGGTGTTCCTTCACTGTTGTTTGTGTCGCCTCGCTGGATGATCTCCACGGCGGCTTCGCGGTAGGCGACGGCGCCGGCCGAGTGCCCATCGTAGGCGATGACGGTCTGACCGAAACTCGGCGCCTCCGACACGCGCACCGAGCGCGGGATCACAGTGTGCAGCACCTGCTCGGCGAAGTGCGAGCGCACTTCTTCGGCCACCTGCTGCGCCAGTCGCGTGCGCCCGTCGTACATCGTCAGCAGGATGGTGGAGACGTGCAGCTGCGGATTCAGGTGCTTCTGGATCATGCGCACGCTGCCGAGAAGCTGACTGAGGCCTTCGAGCGCGTAATACTCGCACTGAATGGGGATCATCACTTCGTCGGCGGCCGTGAATGCGTTGATCGTGAGCAGCCCGAGCGACGGCGGGCAATCGATGATCACGAAGTCGAGACGCTCTTCGACGGCATCGAGGTAGTCCTCGAGCGCGGTCTTGAGGCGGTGCTCACGCGCCACCTGCGAGACGAGTTCGATCTCGGCTCCGGCCAGGTGGATGGTGCTGGGGGCGCAGAGCAGGTTGGGGGACTCGGGGCTCACCTGGATGATGTCGGCGAGTGGAAAGTCATCGATCAGCACGTCGTACACGCTCGGGGTGTCGGCCGAGTGCGGTACGCCGAGGGCCGTGGAGGCGTTGCCCTGCGGGTCGAGGTCGATCACCAGCACGCGGGCGCCCACCGAAGCGAGCGAGGCGGCGATGTTCACCGCGGTCGTGGTCTTACCCACGCCACCCTTCTGATTCGACACCGTCAGGATGCGGGTCTGACCACTGAGGTGCACCTCTGCTGTGTCCAGCGCACGGCGCCGGGCGGTCAAATCGAGAAGTTCACGCGCGAGAGGTGAATCGTCGAGGGAGAAGGATGCCGATCCGGCCCCATTCTCGGGTTGTTTCACGTGAAACATCCTTCCGTTTTGCTCGACGACCAACCTGTACAACCCTACGCGACCCCACCCCCACCGCTGACCGTTCGAGCACCTGTTTCACGTGAAACATCACCGGTTTCGTCGCCATGGGCAGCACCTCGCACGCCACGATCTGTGGCGCATTGGGGCACACCGGGCCGATCTGGCGTGTCGCACGCCATTGACCGGCGACCCGCAACGCGCAGCCATCGCTGTGGGTGCCCGCGAGCTGCCCGAGCTAGCCGTGAGATCGCCCTCCGTTCCGACCCCGCAACGGCTGCTTGTTTCACGTGAAACGGAGCTTCCCCTGGCGCGTCCGAGCCTGACATCATGCCGTCGGCAAGGGGGCGCAACCGTCCGCCATACGCCGGCGAACCCGCGGGTGATACGCGCATCCCCTCATCCGAGTCGCACCACGGGCATGCGGCCGATGGTCCGGGAGACGCGAATGGGCGCGTACGCCGGCACCGCCGAGCCGAAGGCGTATGACGGGAGAGGGGTGGTTTCATCCCGTCACCCCCGGTCCGCGCTGGAGACTGCTCTCCCAAACACACCGAGTGCTCACCCGCGGGCGTCATCGCCGTTTCACGTGAAACATCGCCCGGTGTGCGCTGCTGGCCAGGCCGCGTGAGGATCTTCGCCCAAGATCGACGGACCGGAGATGCCGGCAGTGCCACGACGTGCGACTGGATTGCGGCGTATGTTCACCACAAGTCCGCACCAGCCGCAGCTCCCGGTGAAGAGTGCCGGCGGCGTCTCTTCGGCCCGATCCCGACGTCCGACTACGCGCCCCCGGACTTGTGTATCGACATCACCACCGTCCGGCTGCCAGACAGACAGTTTCACGTGAAACGCCGCGCGAACTGGCCGAATCTCCACGCATTCTGTCTCCTGCGCGCCAACCATCGGCGCGACAAGGGCGCGAACGTCCGCGATCAGGGCGCCGGCACGGAGATCCGCGTCCATATCGCCGCCATCGGTTTCCCGTGTATCGATTCGGAGTGCGGGGCGGGCCTGTCCTTCACGAAGTACCTTCATGGCCCGCGTCTCGCATGACCCGCGGAGAGACCCGGTCACCGCAAGACAGCTATCCGACCGACCGGGAGTGCTCCCCGTCGATGGGTGACCTTGCGCCGCATCAACGAACCTCGGCGTTTCACGTGAAACGCCGAGATGCGAGGCGAACGCGCGCGACTGCGGAGATCGCGGTGCCTGCGCCCTGCGCAGAAGTGAACTACGGAACCGGTCACGCGAAACAATCGACGACCAGGGCCGAGCGCGAGTCGGAATGGCCAGTTGACCTCCGTGCACCGGATCGTGGTGGCTTCGTGTGCTCGAGGCGCCGGCACCAGGCAGGGGAGTGCGTTTGACGAACTCTCGCCGTTATCGGGTATGCGTTGCATGCCAGACAGACACCACGAATCGGGCGCGAGGTGCCAGTGCTGCCCGTTTCACGTGAAACATCGCGACCACCCGCAGTCCCGGCGGCCCGAGCGCATCACTGCGGTGTTCCTGCGCGCCATCCTCGCCTACGCCACCACATCCGCGGATCGCGGGCGGGAGTTCCTGGGCGGCTCGGGGATGGCGGAGAATTGTTGTGATTGTGCAGTCGCGACGCAACCACAGCAGATGGTCATGTCCGTCGCTGCTCGCCCGTGCCGGCCGCCGCGCGACCGCGATGCCGGCGACGCCGCCCGTTGCGGGCGTCGGCGCGCTCGACCCGACCCATAACGCACCGATTTCAGTGCTGTGAGCGCCATCCTAAGCGCGATCGAGAGAGGTCGGGCACGGCAGAAATCGGTCCGATTCGGGTTGTTCTGACCCCACCCGACGACCACTGCAGTCCGTTGGGGTCTGTCCTGGCTCGCCGTGACCATGGTTGTCGGCAGCGCCACCGGGGTTGGCCAGCGCGAGCCTGGTGACCCCTCGCGCGATCGGGACCAAGAGCTGCGCACGTCGAATCACAGATCGAGTTGAGCGCAGAACAACCGCAAGAGCACACGCCCGCGAACGCCACACCCATCGCAGATCGGCCGGCGGCTCCTACGACGCGGCGGCGACAGCAGCGCCGGTCAGCGCACTGTGGCGCGGATGACGCGCGTCGGCTCCTCGATGAGGCCCTCACCCACCGGTTCGACCCGGACGTTCGACAACCGGAACTTGCGGATGACCTTCTCGGCTGCCGCGATCTCGTTGGCGGCGTTCGCGCCCTTGAGCAGAATCAGCTCGCCGCCGTCGCGCACCAGGGGAGCGGTCAGGGGCACGAGCGTGCGCAACGCACTCACGGCCCGCGCGGTCACTGCGTCGAGCACCGGCCCGCGCTTCCAGTCTTCCGCTCGATCGCGCAGCACCTCGACGTTGTCGAGGGCGAGGTCGCGCACCTGCTCATTGAGCCAGGCCACGCGGCGTTCCATGGGCTCGATGAGCACCCATTCCACATCGGGTCGGGCGATCGCCAGCACGATGCCCGGCAGGCCGGCGCCGGATCCGACGTCACCGACACGACCGGAGAACAGGGGAGCGGCGACAGCACTGTTGAGGATGTGACGCGTCCACAGCCGCGGCAGCTCGAGCGGCCCGATGAGTCCGCGCTCCTCGCCATGCGCCGCGAGGGCAGACGTGAAGGCACGCGCGGTGTCGATGCGATCGCCGAAGATCTCGACTGCGGCGGCGGGTTCCGCCTCGAGGGAAGTCATCGTTTCACGTGAAACATCAGGAGCGACGGATGACCGTGTGGCGGTCGGCGCCCTCGCCGTAGGACTCGGAGATGAAGCCGCGCGACGACACGACATCGTGCACGAGCTTGCGCTCGTAGCTCGACATCGGCGGCAGGGATGCCTGCGACGCGCCCTCGTCGAGACGCGCGATCGCACGGTCGACGAGCACCTCGAGTTCCTTCTGCCGCGCGTCGCGAGACCCACCCACGTCCAGGATCAGGCGCGAGAAGCGGCCGGTGCGGTTCTGCACGGCCAGACGCGTCAGCTCCTGCAGGGCCTGCACCGTATCGGGGTGGCTCAACCGAGCCAACGAACCCGACTCGTCGGCTTCGACGGACACGTACGCACGCCCGCCGCGCACATCCATCCCCAGGTCGCCGTCGATGTCGGCGATGTCCAGCAGTTCTTCGAGATAGTCGGCGGCGATGTCGCCTTCCTGCTCGAGCTGCTCGACCGTGGCTTCCGTGGACTCCGCGGATTCGGGGGAGAGGGTCATGTCGGTTCCCTTGGTGCGATCGGTCAGGACTTCGGTGCCGGCGGAGGCGTGGTCGACGGGCCGCCGTTCGGACGCTGCTCGCCGCCCTTCGAGGGCTTGGGTGCGGCCTTCGGAGCCGGCTCGCCCGCCTTGGGCGGCTGCTTCTTCTTGGCGCGCTGTTTACCCATCGGCTGCTGGCGCTTCGGGGTGGCGGCGCGGGCGCGCTCGGCCTCCTCCGCCAGGCGACGCTGCTCCTCCTGGTACTTCTCCAGGGGGATCACGCGACCCTTGGCATCCAGTGCCTTGCCCTTGCGAGCAAGGCGCTCTTCGCGCTCCTTGGCCGCCTCGGACCCCGGGGTCGGGAGGTTGCGGATCACGATGAACTGCTGCGCCATGGTCCACAGGTTCGACGTGAACCAGTACATGACGACACCGAGCGGGAAGAAGACACCGGAGAAGATGAATGCCAGCGGCAGCACGTACAGCATGATCTTCTGCATCTGATACGCCTGGCCGGTCTTGGCCTCGGGCGACAGGTTCTTCGAGATGATCTGCAGCTGCGTGATGAACTGCGAAGCGATCATCAGCACCACGAGGATGACGAGGATGATGACCGTCGCCGTCTGTCCGAGGTTGATCGCCTCGATCATGTTCGTGTGCAGGGGCGCGACGTCGAACAACTGGGCGTCGTAGAACTGCTTCGTCAGCTCGGCGTTGAGGAGCCCGACACCACCGACACCCCACTCGGCGTGACGCTTCACATCGCTCAGCGTGTAGAACATGCCCAGCAGCACCGGCATCTGCACGAGCAGTGGCAGGCAACTCGACACGGGCGTCGTCCCGTGCTTCTTGTACAGCGCCATCGTCTCGCGGCTCATGGCCTCACGAGAGAGCTGATCCTTCTTGCCGCGATACTTCTCCTGAACTTTTCGCAGTTCAGGGGCGATTTCCATCATCTTGCGCTGGCTCTTGATCTGCCGCACGAACAGCGGGATCAGCGCGGAGCGCACGACGATCACGAGACCGATGATCGACAGCACCCACGTGGCGCCGGCGGCCGCGGGAAGCCCTGCGGCGGTGAACAGCCAGTGCCAGAACACGAGGATCATCTCGACGAGCCACTTGAACGGCCACATCAAGGTGCTGAACAGGTCGAAACCTTCACCCGGCGGGGGAGTGGGGGGCGTCGGCACCACCGGCACCGGGGTCGAAGCGAAGAGATCCAGCACGGATCAGTCCTTTCCGGAGGGCACGACGAATCCGTGCCGAGTCAGATCGTGGCGAAAGTGGGGATGCGACGGAACATCGTCGATCCCACCCGCGGCCCAGGGGTGACAGCGCGCAAGTCGCGCGGCCGACAGAACGATGCCTTTGGCCAGACCGTGCTGCTGCACGGCACCCACGGCGTAGGCGGAACAGGACGGGTAGTACTTGCAGACGTCGCCGTAGACGTGCGAGATCGTCGCGCGGTACCCGTGCAGCAGCGCCAGGCCGGCATTGCGCGGGATGAGCGGAAGCATGCGCCACGTCTGTGTGGGGTCGAGGGTCGCCTCGCCTACCGATGCCATGGGCAGGGTCGCGGTGCTCATGACACGGCCCGTTTCGCCAGGCATCGGCGTACGTCGTTGCGCAGCTCCGCGTAGGGAGCCTCAGCCGCACTCGGCAGGGCGCGGATCACGACATCGCCCGAGGGGACGGCGTCGCCCAGCACCTCGGCGCAGACGGCTTTGAGTCGCCTGCGCACGGTGTTGCGCACGACGGCTCCGCCGACCTGCTTACTCACGATGAAACCGAACCTCGGCACCTGCCCACCGATCGCGGGCGCGACATACGTCACGGTGTGGGTGCCCCCACATCGCCGCCCGCCGCGGACAACCGCGCGGTATTCGATGCCGCGTGTGAGGCGGTTCGGCCTCGAGAGCACCGCTGGGGTCAGGCCGAGAGCTCGGTGCGCCCCTTGGCGCGACGAGCCGACAGGATGGCGCGGCCGGCGCGGGTGTGCATGCGGGCACGGAAACCGTGCTTCTTGGCGCGGCGACGGTTGTTGGGCTGGAAAGTGCGCTTGCTCATGAGGATCACTCCGGATCGGCGGTCACCGGAAAGCTGGCCGGGGACTCGGGTACAGGGGACTGCCCGAATGGGCATAAGTCAACCGATTAAGGGTACGTCGCGCCGCGCGAGAACTCAAACCGGGCGCCAGCGGCCGACACTTTATCCACCGACTCCCCTCGAACCTCGCAATGACACGCAGCCGCGGCCTACAGTGGATTTGGCGGACGCAAGGCTCGCTGATTAGCGTTACCCACGCACGTTATCCACAGGCCCGCCCTCCGAGTGCGGCGGATGCCACGGCGCATCGATCCCCGGAGTCGCAATGTCACAGCAGGACCTTCCAGACGTCCCCGTCTGGCGCGCCGTGCTCGACGAACTCACCGGAGATGACCGCGTCACCCCGCAGTTACAGGGATTCCTGAGCCTCGCCGTCGCGCAGGGCGTGATGGGTGGAACGCTCTACCTCGACGTGCCGAACGAGCTGACCGCGGCACAGCTGAACAAGCGTCTGCGGGCACCCATCATGGAAGCCCTCGCCCGCGTCGACGCGGAGCCGGCGGCATCCACCTTCCGCGTAGTGGTGAACCCCGAGCTCGCCGACGCGCACCTGAGTGAACCGATCCCGCTGCAGCCGGCCGCCGCGCCCATCGTGGTGCGCAGCCCCATCGCCGAGGTCCCGGAGCCCGTGGCACCGCCGTCGCGCAGCGACACCCGACTCAATCCGAAGTACACCTTCGACAACTTCGTCATCGGCCAGTCCAACCGGTTCGCGCACGCCGCCGCCGTCGCGGTGGCCGAGGCTCCGGCCAAGGCGTACAACCCGCTGTTCATCTACGGCGACTCGGGACTCGGCAAGACCCACCTGCTGCATGCGATCGGGGAGTACGGGCTGAGCCTGTACCCCGGCATCCGCGTGCGCTACGTCTCGAGCGAAGAGTTCACGAACGACTTCATCAACTCGATCGCGAACAACCGCGGTGCCGCGTTCCAAGCGCGCTACCGCGAGGTCGACATCCTGCTGATCGACGACATCCAGTTCCTGCAGGGGCGCGCCGAGACGCAGGAAGCGTTCTTCCACACGTTCAACCAGCTCCACGATCACGACAAACAGGTCGTGATCACGAGCGATCTGCCCCCGCGCCTGCTCACCGGGTTCGAGGACCGCATGCGGAGCCGCTTCGAGTGGGGCCTCATCACCGACGTGCAGGCCCCCGACCTCGAGACCCGCATCGCGATCCTCCGCAAGAAAGCCCAGTCCGAGCGCCTCCTCGTTCCGGACGAGGTGCTCGAGTACATCGCGACGAAGGTCTCCTCCAACATCCGCGAGCTCGAGGGCGCGCTCATCCGCGTCTCGGCATTCGCGAGCCTCAACCGCTCCTCGCTGGATATCTCACTCGCCCAGACGGTGCTGCGCGACATCGTCGACCACGACGACGCGAACGTCGTCTCCCCGACCGACATCATCACCGCGACGGCCCAGTACTTCCGGCTGTCGGTCGACGATCTGTACGGCTCCAGTCGATCCCAGGCCGTCGCCACGGCACGGCAGATCGCCATGTACCTGTGTCGCGAGCGCACGAGCCTGTCGCTGCCGAAGATCGGTCAGCTGTTCGGCAACCGCGACCACACCACGGTCATGTACGCCTACAAGAAGATCAGCGAGCTCATGAAGGAGCGCCGCTCGATCTACAACCAGGTCTCGGAGATCACCACTCAGCTCGGCCGCAACGGCCGCTGACCCTCCGCGGGCGGCTCCAGCCGCCGCCGCTCCGTTCGGCGTGCCCGGTCGTAGCGAACCCCCTCGGCGCACACGTGCGCTGCTGAGCGTTCCCTGGCTGCCATGCCGGCCGCCGCATACCCTCGCATCGACGTATGCCCGGTTTTCGTGCTTGACAGCCCCGCCCGAGACCGTGATGATTCCTGTTTTTCACACTGTGGACAACCTGTGGATAACTGTGGGGCACGCCGATGAGATTGTGAGTGGATTCGGCCAGCCTGTGGATGACCGCCCCTTCGAAGGGGTGTCCCGACTCCCGCGGAAACACGCCAATCCGCAGGCAACTCACAAATGACATCTTTGTAGTTCCAGTGTCTCGACTGGGATCGCGAGAGTTATCCACAGTTTCCACAGGCGTTAACACCATGACAAGAACTTTCTCTTGAGATCCAGGTCCATCACCGTGACGCGACCGGCGACCGCGACTTCCGGGACGTCACCTTGTGGGCAGTAGCATGGGAGCCCATACCCGCCGACAAGGGAGAACTTGTGAAGTTCCACGTCAATCGCGATGTCTTCAGCGAGGCCGTGTCGTTCGTCGTGAAGCTTCTGCCGCAGCGAAACCCGCAGCCGATCCTCGCCGGCGTGCTCATCGAAGCCACCGAAGACGGCCTGTCGCTCTCGGCTTTCGACTACGAGGCTTCCGCCCGCACGACGATCGAAGCCACGGTCGACGACCCGGGCACGATCCTCGTGCACGGCCGACTGCTCGCCGACATCGCCAGCAAGCTCCCGAACGCCCCGATCCAGATGAGCATCGAGGACGACGGCAGCATCCTGCTGACCTGCGGTTCCGCCCGTTTCACACTCTCGTCGATGCCGGTGCAGGAGTACCCCGCGATCCCCGAGGTCTCGGGTGAATCGGGTCTCGTCCCGGCCGATGACTTCGCAACCGCGATCGCACAGGTCGCCTTCGCCGCGTCGCGCGACGATGTCACCCCCGTGCTCACCGGTGTGCAGCTCGAGGTCTCGGGCACGCAGCTGAGCCTCGTCGCCACCGACCGCTACCGCGTGGCGCTGCGCGAACTGCCGTGGGACGGCGGCGCGGCGGGATCCGAGGAATCGACGACGGCACTGGTCCCCGCTCGCACCCTCACGGAGGTCGGCAAGACCTTCGCGCACTCCGGCGACATCTCGATCGCCTTCTCCGGCTCAGGCGACCGCGAGATCATCGCGTTCACCGCGGGCAACAAGACGGTCACGTCGCTGCTGATCAAGGGCAACTTCCCGCCGGTCCGGCGCCTGTTCCCCGAGCAGACCGAGCACCACGCGGTGGTCAACACCGCCGAGCTCATCGAGGCCGTGCGCCGTGTGTCGCTCGTGCTCGACCGCTCCGCACCGCTGCGGTTCACGTTCACGGGTGAAGGAGTCTCGATGGATGCCTCCGGCACCGAGCAGGCCCGTGCGACCGAGTCGGTGGATGCCACGCTCATCGGCGAGGACGTCACGCTGGGCCTCAACCCCCAGTACCTCATCGAGGCCCTGGGTGCGGTGCGCAGCGAGTTCACGCGCATCACGTTCACCTCGAGCGAGAACGCGAACAAGCTCAGCCCCGTGCTCATCACGGCGCAGACCTCGGTCGACCGCGCCGGCGAGGGCTCGTTCAAGTACCTGCTGCAGCCGAACCTGCTCCTGCGCTGAGTTGCACACCCGACAGCGCAGGCTGTCGGAACTGCGAAGGAGGGTGATTCGGTGATCGTCGAGCAGCTCAGCCTCGTGGACTTCCGCAACTATGCGGTCGCCGACGTCGCGCTGTCGCCCGGCGCGAACGTCTTCGTGGGGCGTAACGGCCAGGGCAAGACCAACCTGGTCGAAGCCATCGCGTTCTTCGCGACGCTGGGGTCGCATCGGGTCTCGAACGACGCCCCGATGGTGCGTCACGGGGCGGATGCCGCCATCGTGCGGGCGCGGCTCGCGCACGGTGAGCGCCGGGTGCAGCTGGAAGCACAGCTCAACCGGCAGGGATCGAACAAGGCGCGCGTCAACGGCGCAGCGGTGAAGCCATCGGAGTTGCCGCGCTACGCGCAGGTCGTGCTCTTCGCCCCGGAAGACCTGCAGATCGTGCGGGGCGATCCGTCGTCGCGCCGCCGCTTCGCCGATCAGCTGCTCATCCAGCGCACACCCCGCATGGCCGGGGTGCTCGCCGACTACGACCGGGTGCTCAAGCAGCGGACGGCCCTGCTGAAGTCGGCGAAGGCCCGCGGCATCCGCGGCGATGCGCTCACCACACTCGACGTCTGGGACGACAAGCTGGTCACGCTGGGGACTCAGGTCATCCGTGCCCGACTCGCCCTCGCCGGTGAACTCACCGGTCCCCTCGTCGACGCGTATGCCGCCATCGCCGGCGCCGATCACAGCCCCGAGCTGGTCTGGGCCCTCTCGGTCGACGGTGCCGACCCCGAAGAAGACGCGGTGGCCGCCGCCTCCGCCGCAGATGCCGCCGACATCGAGGCCCGGTTCCGTTCGGCACTGGCCACGCGGCGTTCGGCGGAGTTCGATCGCGGGCTCACGCTCACCGGTCCGCACCGCGACGACCTGCTGCTGCGCGTGCGCGGACTGCCCGTGAAGGGATACGCCTCGCACGGCGAATCGTGGTCGGTCGCGCTCGCACTGCGGCTCGCGTCAGCCGAGCTGCTGCGCGCCGAGTCGCGGCTGGGCGACCCCGTGCTGATCCTCGACGATGTCTTCGCCGAGCTCGATGCCGACCGGCGCAGCCGGCTCGCGGGTCTCGTCGCCGGCTATGAGCAGGTCGTCGTCACCGCGGCCGTCGACGACGACGTGCCTCCGGCGCTGCGCGCTCGTACCGTCCGGGTCGAGGGCGGGCGTATTCTGGGGGAGCAGAATGACTGATCCCGCGCACATTCCTGAAACCATCGCGACGTACATGCGCCTTCGCGGCCTCGAGCCGACCAGTCGCGGCTCCAGGCGCAAGCGCCGCAGGGTCGTCGATGACGAGAACGCGCCGTTCACGCCGGGCCGCGATCCGCGCGGGCTCGGTGACGTCGTGGCCGCCCTCACCCGCGCGTCGGGTTGGGACTCGCAGCTCGCGCGCGAAGATCTCGTGCTGCAGTGGGAGCGTGTCGCCGGCGCCGAGACGGCGCAGCACGCTTCCCCCGTCGCGCTGGGCGACGGCGTGCTCACCGTGCAGTGCGACTCCACGGCGTGGGCCCGGCAGCTTACGCTCATGCGCGCGACGATCGTCACCGAGATCGCGCGGCGCTTCCCCGAGGCGGGGGTATCGAGCATCCGCTTCATCGGGCCTGACGTCCCCTCTTGGAAATGGGGCCGCAGAGCGGTTCCAGGGCGGGGTGCTCGCGATACCTACGGCTGACCCACGACCGGTGGCATTCCGAACGTTTTCCGGGCGCGACAGGGCCGTTCTCGCCCCGCGAAGGGATGGAAACCCGATAGACTGGACGCTCAGGCACGATCGATGTGGAGCGCTCGAAACTTATGACGTCTCAGAACCCCGACAGCGTTTCCGAAGAACCCGAATCGCGACCGGCGTCGGCGACGCACACGGAGTACGGGGCAGATGAGATCCAGGTGCTCGAAGGCCTCGAGGCCGTTCGCAAGCGCCCGGGCATGTACATCGGCTCCACCGGTGAGCGGGGCCTGCACCACCTCGTGTACGAGATCGTCGACAACTCCGTCGATGAGGCCCTCGCGGGCTACTGCGACACCATCCACGTGACGATCCTCGCCGACGGCGGCATCCGCGTGGTCGACAACGGCCGCGGCATCCCCGTGGACATCCATCGCGCCGAGGGCAAGTCCACCGTCGAGGTCGTGCTCACGGTCCTGCACGCCGGCGGCAAGTTCGGTGGCGGTGGATATGCCGTCTCGGGCGGTCTGCACGGCGTCGGCTCCTCCGTGGTCAACGCGCTCTCCAGCCGCCTCGAGGTCGAGGTCAAGCGTCAGGGGTACGCGTGGCGGCAGTCCTACCGTGACGGGGGCGTGCCGCAGGCACCCCTCGCCCGTGCCGAGGAGACCACCGAGACCGGAACGACCATCGAGTTCTGGCCCGACGAGACGATCTTCGAGTCGGTGAACTTCGACTACGACACGCTGCGCACCCGGTTCCAGCAGACCGCGTTCCTCAACAAGGGCCTGCGCATCACGCTGAGCGACGAGCGGCCGGATGCGGCGTACCCGGTCGACCTGCCCGACGGCACCTCCGAAGAGCGCCTCCGACACGACGACTTCCACTACGAGCGGGGCCTCGTCGACTACGTCGAGTACCTCAACAAGGTGCGCAAGGCCGAGGTCGTCAACGACGAGATCATCGAGATCGAGTCCGAAGACACCGTGCGCCACATCTCGCTGGAGCTCGCCATGCAGTGGACGACGAGCTACACCGAGAACGTCTTCACCTTCGCGAACACGATCAACACGCACGAGGGCGGCACCCACGAAGAGGGCTTCCGCGCGGCGATGACCACGCTGGTCAACAAGTACGCCCGCGAGAAGGGCATGCTCAAGGAGAAGGATGACAACCTCACCGGCGAGGACATCCGCGAGGGTCTCACCGCCGTCATCTCGGTGAAGCTCTCCGAGCCGCAGTTCGAGGGTCAGACCAAGACCAAGCTCGGCAACACCGAGGCGAAGGCCTTTGTGCAGAAGGTCGTCGGCGATCAACTCACCGACTGGCTCGACCGCAACCCGGTGCAGGCCAAACGCGTCATCGGCAAGGCGATCGACGCCGCCACCGCACGCCTCGCCGCACGCAAGGCGCGCGAGACCGCACGACGCAAGAGCGTCTTCGAGTCGGCATCCATGCCCGACAAGCTCAAGGACTGCACGAGCAAGGACCCCTCGATCAGCGAGATCTTCCTCGTGGAGGGTGACTCCGCCGGTGGGTCGGCCGTGAGCGGCCGCGATCCCGAGCGGCAGGCGATCCTGTCGCTGCGCGGCAAGATCCTCAACGTCGAGAAGGCGAGGCTGGACCGCGCGCTCGGCAACGCCGAGATCCAGGCGATGATCTCCGCCTTCGGCACCGGCATCGGCGAGGACTTCTCGGTGGAGAAGGCCAGGTACCACAAGATCGTGCTCATGGCCGATGCCGACGTCGACGGCCAGCACATCACGACGCTGCTGCTGACGCTGCTCTTCCGCTACATGCGCGGCCTCATCGAGGCAGGCTACGTCTACCTCGCCCAGCCGCCGCTGTACCGCCTGAAGTGGACGAACGCCGACCACGAGTACGTCTACAGCGACCGGGAGCGCGACGTGCTGCTGACCGAAGGTCAGGCCGCCGGCAAGCGCATCCCCAAGGACAACGGGGTGCAGCGCTACAAGGGTCTGGGCGAGATGAACGCCAAGGAGCTGTGGGAGACCACGATGGACCCCGAGACCCGCACGCTCCGACAGGTCACCATCGACGACGCCGCCTCAGCCGACGAGATCTTCTCGGTGCTGATGGGCGAGGACGTCGAGGCGCGGCGCGGATTCATCCAGCGCAACGCCAAGGACGTGCGCTTCCTGGACATCTGACGTGGTCTCGCTGCCCTCGTGCCCCGAACGAGCGCTCGACCAGCGGACCGAGACCACCGGACTGAGAGAACGAAATGACTGACGACATGCGCCCTGCCCCGATCGACGGGTACGAGCACGGCAACATCGACCAGGTCGACCTGCAGGTCGAGATGCAGCGCAGCTACCTCGACTACGCGATGAGCGTCATCGTCGGTCGCGCGCTTCCCGACGTGCGCGACGGTCTCAAGCCTGTGCACCGCCGCGTGATCTACGGCATGTACGACGGCGGCTACCGCCCCGACAAGGCGTACTCCAAGTGCGCCCGTGTCGTCGGCGAGGTCATGGGTCAGTACCACCCGCACGGCGACAGCGCCATCTACGACGCCCTCGTGCGTCTCGTGCAGCCGTGGTCGCTGCGCTACCCGCTGGCCGACGGCCAGGGCAACTTCGGCTCCCCGGGCAACATGGGCGCCGCTGCCCCCCGCTACACCGAGACCAAGATGGCCCAGCTCGCGCTCGAGATGGTGCGCGACATCAACGAAGACACCGTCGACTTCGAGGACAACTACGACGGTCGCACCCAGGAGCCCTCGGTGCTCCCCGCGCGATTCCCGAACCTGCTGGTCAACGGCTCCGTCGGCATCGCCGTCGGCATGGCGACGAACATCCCGCCGCACAACCTGCGCGAGGTCGCCGACGGGGCGCTGTGGGCACTGGAGAATCCGGATGCCACGCGCGAGGAGCTGCTCGAGGCGCTCATGCAGCGCATCCCCGGCCCCGACTTCCCCACCGGCGCGCAGATTCTCGGCACCCGCGGCATCCGTGAAGCCCAGCGCACCGGTCGCGGGTCGATCACGATGCGCGCCGTGGTCAACGTCGAAGAGATTCAGGGCCGCACGTGCCTGGTCGTCACGGAGCTGCCCTACCAGGTGAACCCCGACAACGTCGCGGCCAAGATCCGCGACCTCGCGCGTGATGGCAAGCTCACCGGCATCGCCGACATCCGCGACGAGACCTCCGACCGCACCGGTCAGCGCCTCGTGATCGTGCTCAAGCGCGACGCCGTGGCCAAGGTCGTCCTCAACAACCTGTACAAGCACACCCAGCTGCAGGAGAATTTCGGCGCCAACATGCTGGCGATCGTCGACGGCGTGCCCCGCACGCTGCCGCTGGACGGGTTCGTCTCGTACTGGATCGAACACCAGGTCGAAGTGATCGTGCGTCGCACCCGCTTCCGCCTGCGTGAAGCCGAGGCGCGCATGCACATCCTGCGCGGCTACCTGAAGGCGCTCGACGCGCTCGACGAGGTCATCGCGCTGATCCGCCGCTCGCCCACCGTGGACGAGGCGCGCGAGGGTCTGAAGGCCCTGCTCGAGATCGACAGCGACCAGGCGGATGCCATCCTGTCGATGCAGCTGCGTCGCCTGGCGGCTCTGGAACGGCAGAAGATCGTCGACGAGGCCACCGAGCTCGAGATCAAGATCGCGGACTACAACTCGATCCTTGCGAGCCCGCTGCGCCAGCGTGAGATCATCCGCGACGAGCTCACCGGCATCGTCGAGAAGTTCGGTGACGAGCGCCGCACCCACATCCTGCACGGGTTCGACGGCGACATGTCGATCGAGGACCTCATCCCCCAGGAGGAGATGGTCGTCACCGTCACACGTGCCGGCTACATCAAGCGCACGCGCAGCGACAACTATCGCTCGCAGCACCGCGGCGGCAAGGGAGTGAAGGGTGCGCAGCTGCGCGCCGACGACGTCGTGGAGCACTTCTTCGTCACCACGACCCACCACTGGCTGCTGTTCTTCACGAACAAGGGCCGCGTGTACCGCTCGAAGGGTTACGAAGTCCCCGAGGCGGGGCGCGACGCGAAGGGTCAGCACGTCGCCAACCTGCTCGCCCTGCAGCCGGATGAGGAGATCGCGCAGATCCTCGACATCCGCGACTACTCCGCGGCGCACTACCTGGTGCTGGCCACGCGCGGTGGACTGGTGAAGAAGACGCGCCTGACCGAGTACGACACCAACCGTCAGGGCGGCATCATCGCCATCCGCCTGCGGGAGGACGATGAGGTCGTCAGCGCCCTGCTGGTCGACGAGACCGACGACATCATGCTCATCTCGCACCACGGCATGTCGCTGCGCTTCACCGCCACCGATGAGTCGCTGCGCCCCATGGGCCGGTCCACCGAGGGCGTCAAGGGCATGTCGTTCCGCGATGACGACAGCCTGCTGTCGGCATCGGTGGCTCACGAGGGCGGGTACGTCTTCGTCGTCACCGAGGGCGGCTACGCCAAGCGCACCGCCGTCGGCGAATACCGCGTGCAGGGCCGCGGCGGTCTGGGCATCAAGGTGGCCAAACTCAATGAGGATCGCGGTGATCTCGCGGGCGGTCTGATCGTCGGTGAGGACGACGAGGTCTTGGTGGTTCTTGCCAGCGGCAAGGTGGTACGCTCTGCCGTGGCCGAGGTGCCTGCCAAGGGGCGCGACACCATGGGGGTCGTCTTCGCACGACCCGCCGACGATGATCGCATCCTCGCCATCGCCCGAAACGGCGAGCGTGGCCTGGCAGAACGTGCCGAGGCTGCGGCCGAAGCGGCAGCCTCAGCCGCAGTTGATCCCGAGGCACCGGCCCGTGAGTCCGCCGAAGGGACCACCTCCCCCGAGACCCCGGAAGAGAGTACTGACGCATGAGCACGGTAGCCGACAAGCTGGCGAAGAAGTCGTCGAGCAAGACCAGCTCCAAGCAGGTGCGGTTGCGCCTGGTCTACGTGGACTTCTGGTCCGCGGTGAAGCTGTCCTTCCTCGCCGCCGTCGCCCTCGCCGTCGTCACGGTCGTGTCGATCTTCCTGGTGTACATGGTGCTCGAGGCGACGACGCTGCTGGCGAAGATGGATGAGCTGTTCGTCGCCTTCACCGATGGGACGGTGTCGCTCACGTCGTTCATCGGGCTGCCGCAGGTCATGGCGTTCGCGGCGATCGTGGCCATCCTCAACCTCATCGTCGTGACGGTGCTGGGCGCGGTCGTGGCCGGCATCTACAACCTGATGGTGAAGATCACCGGCGGGCTTCTCGTCGGTTTCACCTCCAACTGACGCGCCCGGGCGCGACTCGGTTTCGTGAAACCGGGTCGCGTCAGGTAAAGTCTTGGAGGTTGCCGATGAGGAATCACGGCAGACGGGGCTATAGCTCAGGCGGTTAGAGCGCTTCACTGATAATGAAGAGGTCCCAGGTTCAAGTCCTGGTAGCCCCACAACACAGCCCCGGGGGCCTTAGCTCAGTTGGTAGAGCGCCTGCTTTGCAAGCAGGATGTCAGGAGTTCGAATCTCCTAGGCTCCACAGTCAGACAGAACCCCGGAATCCCCGTGATTCCGGGGTTTTCTGCTCCCTGAATGCGTGTTCGTAGAGGGCGATCCCGGCCGTGACGGAGACGTTGAGGGAGTCGACCATCGAATTCATGGGGATCGCGTAGCGGTAGGTCGTCACCTCGTTCAGCTCGGGGCCGATGCCTTCGCGCTCGCCTCCGAAGACGAGCGCGAGGCGTTCGTGCACCGCACGGATGGCGCGCAGCGGCTGCGCTGCATCCGCCGAGAGCGCAGCGACCGTGAGTCCTTCTCGTCGGATGAAGTCGACGCACTCTGCGCGACCGGCGAGGATGACCGGTGTCGCGAACACCAGGCCGCGGCTGGCGCGAATCAGACGGCGGTCGAGCGTCGTGCGAAGCCCGCTGTCCAGCAGCACGACGCCCGCCGCGCCGAGCGCGCAGACAGTCCGCGTGATCGCCCCGATGTTGCCGACGATCCGCACGCCGTCCAGCACGGCCACGTCGCCGGCGACGCCGATGAGATCATGCAGCTTCGACGGCCGAGGGGCGTGCGCGAGCGCGAACACCCGGGCACTCTTCTGTTCGCCGAAGAGCGCGCGCGCCACTGCCTCCCCCAGCACGTAGTGCGGCACATCCGGACCGACGCCTGCGAGCACCGGAAGCACACGATCGCGTGCGGCTCCGGTGACGTACAGGCTGTGCAGCACGATCCCGCTCGTGACGGCCTGCTCGATGTTCTCGAGGTCGTCGAGCACGAACACCCGGGGTCTGGCGGAGCGACTCCGCAGCACATCGGCCACCCGGCGAGCCGCCGGGTGGCGCACGTCATCGATCGGCTGCACCGTTGCCGGGGCCCATACCTCCGTCGCGATCGTCGTTGTCACCGCACCAGCGTGTGGGTTGACGCAGCGTCAAGGTCAAGGCCGTTCGCCGGCGCCCGCCGTTCGGCCCGGCATCCGCCCGCCACATCTTCGGTGATCTGCAGTGTTTCGGGGCCGTGTGCGCCATCGCCTCCGAAACCGTGGCTTTCCCCGAAGCTGTGGTGAACGGATGCCGGTGCGCTGCGGTGTCGCCGGTGCTCGCTAGAGTCGCACCCATGCAGATGCGGGTCGCGGCCTACGCCGTCATCACAGACGCCGACGAGCGGGTGCTGCTGGCGCACTGGAATCAGAACGGACGGACGGGCTGGACGATGCCCGGCGGCGGCCTGGAAGACGGTGAGGACCCGGAGCACGCCGTGCGACGCGAGGTGCGGGAGGAGACGGGCTACCGCGTCGCGGTCGGGGAGCTGCTCGGCATCCATTCCCGGGTGATCCCGGCCACTCAGCGCGTGACCGAGGGCGAGGGGCCGCTGCACACGCTGCGCATCGTGTACTCCGCCCGCATCACCGGGGGGCGGCTGCGCGACGAGGTGGACGGCTCCACCGATCGGGCGGAGTGGTTCCCCCTGCCGGGGGTGTGGCTGCTGCAGCGGGTGAAGCTCGTCGACATCGCACTCAAGATGGCGAAGCTGGCCTGACCTACGCGGGTGCGTCCTGGGCGGGGGCTTCGACCGAGATGTCGGCCACGGTCGCGTCGTAGGCGGCGATGAGCGCGTCGGCGTCGACGAACAGGCTGTACCCGTGGGCGCCGGCCCCCATCGCGATGTGCTTGCCCACGATGCGCTCGTCGGCGAACACCGGCCAGTCGGTGGTGCTGCCGATCGGCACGATCGTGCCGCGCTCGTAGCCGGTGGCGGCGAGGGCGTGCTGTGCGTCCGGCAGTTTCAGCCGGTTCACCCCGACGACGGCACGCAGCTTCGGCCACGAGATGGCGCGGTCACCCGGGACGAGGGCGAACAGGTACGTGTCGTCGCTGCGTTTGACGACGAGGGTCTTCACGATGTCGGCGGGCTGCAGGCCCAGGAGCGCGGCGGCCTCGGCCAGACTGCGGGCGGCGGGACGCTCGCGGAAAGACACCTCGAGCCCGCGTGCCTGTGCGGCATCGCGGGCTCGAGAAAGCGCGTCGGTGTGCGACGTCAAGCGTCGGGTGCGCTCAGCGGGTCGTCGGCCACCCACAGTTCGTCATCGGCGCGCAGCGTCTGCCACGCGGCGTAGACGACGCCGAGGGCGGCAGCGGCACCGAGGATGATGGCGATGACGCCACCGGCGCCCATGCGCTTCTTCGGCTCGGGGGCAGCGACGGAGATCTTCTTGGCGATCTTCTTCGCCGCATCCTTGCCGTACTTGTCGGCCTTCTTGGAGTACTTCGCCACGTCGGGGGCGGCGAAACCACGACCGGCGGCCACGCGGGCGCGGGTGTCGTTCGCGGCATCCCACACCGACATCGCGGAACCGACGACGGCACCGGCGGCGGGAACCACCTTGTCGTTGATCACGTGGCGCGAGACGCTCGAGGCCTTGTCGACGTAGGGGGCGGCGTACTGACCGTACGCCGTGTTGATCGTCGGAACGATGTGCTCGCGGTTGTACTTGCCGAGCTGACGCCCCGCCTCCTTGGCGACGGTCGCCGCTTCACCGACCAGCACCTGCTGGCTCTCCCACAGAGTGGTCGCCTGCTTCTGGAGCTTGCGGAGTTCCTTCTTGCGCTTGCGGCTGAGGCTCACGAGGTGGCCCTCCCTTATCGCTCGGGGACGTTTCTCCTTATCTTGCCAGACCTGTCACCGGGCGGGAGGGGTGGTTGCGCATAACTCTGCGAGAATGTTAGGCATGGCACTCCCCACCGCTGTCGCGACCCTGCACACCAACCACGGCGACATCGTCGTCAACCTCTTCGGAGACCACGCACCCCGCACGGTGCAGAACTTCGTCGGCCTTGCCGACGGCACCGGCGCGTGGACCGACCCCGCCACCGGAAAGCCGGGCGAGGGTCCCCTCTACACCGACGTCATCTTCCACCGCATCATCCCCGGCTTCATGATCCAGGGCGGCGACCCGCTCGGTCAGGGCGTGGGCGGTCCCGGCTACACGTTCGACGACGAGATCCACCCCGAGCTGACCTTCAGCAAGCCCTACCTGCTGGCCATGGCCAACGCAGGGCTCCGTCGCAACGCGATCACCGGCAAGGCCGAGGGCACGAACGGCTCGCAGTTCTTCATCACCACCGACCCGACCCCGTGGCTCAACGGCAAGCACACGATCTTCGGCGAGGTCGCCGACGACGCCTCGCGTGCCGTCGTCGACGCGATCGCGAAGGTCCCGACCGCTGCGGGCGACCGCCCGGTCGAGCCCGTCGTGATCTCGTCCATCGACATCACCGCGGTCTGACCGGACGCTCGTGACGTCCGCGGACTTCCGCACCAATCCGGAGAACTACTGTTACCGGCACCCCGACCGGCAGAGCTTCGTGCTGTGCCAGCGGTGCTTGCGCACCATCTGCCCGGAATGCCAGACGCAGATGCCGGTGGGAGTGATCTGCCCCGAATGCCTGCGCGATCAGCAGCAGCAACAGCAGGCGGGGCGGGTCACGCGGATGCCGCGGCGTCGCGGGCCGGCGCGGGCGCGCGCCACCGACACGCGTCCCCTCGTGACGTACGCGATCGTGATCGTCACGTCACTGACGTATCTGTTCACCCTGATCCCCGGGATCGGTGACACGGTCACCGCCTACCTGGCCTTCAACAGCGCGTTCCTGTTCCCCGGTATCGGCTTCCAGCCGTGGCGGCTGCTGACGGTGACGCTGGTGCACGCGAGCCTCTGGCATCTCGTGCTGAACATGCTGGCGCTGTGGGCGCTGGGCCGCAGCCTCGAGCCCTTGCTCGGCCGCGGCCGCTTCCTCGCGCTGTACCTGCTCAGCGCCCTCGGCGGTTCGGTGCTGGTGTCGCTGCTCGCCCCCGGTACGTGGGTGGTGGGAGCCTCCGGAGCCGTGTGGGGCCTGCTGGGCGCGATGTTCGTGATCGGGCGTCACCTGGGCGTCAACGTCACCGCGATCGCGATCCTGCTGGGGCTGAACCTGGTGATCACGTTCTTGCCGGGGTCGGGCATCTCGTGGCAGGCGCACATCGGCGGGGGCCTCGTGGGTGCACTCGTGGGATTCATCTTCGCGCGCACCCGCGCGATCCGCGCGCAACGTCGCCAGATGTGGCTGCTGATCGGTGTCGCGGCCGGGCTGCTCGCGCTGCTGGTCGTGCCTGTCGTGGTCTACGGCTGAAAGTTATCCACAGGTTCATCCCCAGCCTGGGGATGAATCACACCGGTGTAATTCACAGGTGTGGGATGCGTTGTGGAGGGCGCGCTCAGCGCCAGCGCGTCGTCATCAGGAAGCCGATGAACGCGATGCCGAAGCCGATCACGAGGTTCCAGGCATCGATGCCGGGAATCGGGAACTGCATGTTGCTCAAGTAGAAGACGAGCACCCAGACCAGGCCGAGCAGCATCAGTCCGAACATGATCGGCTTGAACCACACGGGATTGGGGGTCGCGTCGCCCTCGGTGCGCTCAGTGACGGAGTCGCCGCCCTTGTCGGAAGGTGCCATGCGGGCCAGTTTAGCGGCCCGCGCTGTCTCCACCCTGCCGGTTAGTATTCACACGTGTCAGATGCCGCGACCGCGCCTCCCACGCGTCGACAGCGCGTCTCCCACCGGCGCCCGGTGAGTGTGCTCGGAGTGATCGGCGAGGTGCTCGTGACCCTGGGTGTCGTGGTGCTGCTGTACGTGGCCTACCAGATGTGGATCGGCGATGTGATCATCGGCGGCCAGCGTCAGGCGGAGGCACACGAGGTCACTGAGCAGTGGGCGGCGGAGCAGTCTGCGCCTGCCGCGACGCCGGAGCCGGATGCCATCGATGACCCCGTCGCGACGGAGCCGATCGTCACCCCCGAGGTGGGGGAATCCGAGATCTTCGCCACCCTGCACGTCCCCCGGTTCGGCGAGGGCTGGGTGTTCGCCGTGGCCGAGGGCGTCAGCAAGTCCCGGGTGCTCGACCCCATCGGCATCGGCCACTACCCCGGCACGGCCATGCCCGGCGCTCTGGGCAACGTCGCACTCGCGGCGCACCGCTACACCCAGGGCGCCGCGTTCGAGAACGTGCCGTCGCTGCAGGTCGGTGACGCGATCGTGATCGAGACCGCCGACGGCTGGTACACCTATCGCTTCCGCAACCTGGAGTACGTGCGCCCCGACGAGGTGGCGGTGCTCGAACCGGTGCCGCAGCGGGTGGGGTCGACGCCCGACGGGCGCTACCTGACCCTCACGACGTGCAGCCCGATGTGGTCCACCGCGGAGCGCATCGCCGCCTACGCGGTGTTCGACGCATTCACCCCCCGCGCGGCGGGCGCACCCGCCGCGCTCGCCCTGGCAGGAGAAGCCTGATGTACGCAGCGCTCTGGCGGGTGCTCCCGGGTCCCTGGTGGGTGCGGGTGCTCATCCTGCTCGTGCTCGCCGCAGGCGTGCTCTACGGGCTGTTCTTCGCCGTCTTCCCCTGGGTCTCCACGATGGTCGCCCCTGAGGACGTCACCGTCGGATGACGCGGCGTCGCGTGCTGGTCGTCGACAACCACGACAGCTTCGTCCACACCCTCGTGGGCTACCTGGGCGACCTGGGGGCAGAGGCATGCGTCGTCGAGGCCGACGAGATCGACGACTCACCCGCCGCGATCGCCGGATTCCACGGCGTGCTCATCTCACCCGGGCCGGGTGCACCCGGCCGTGCGGGGGCCTCGCTCGACGTCGTGCGCGCGGCCGCGGCGGTGCGGATGCCGCTGCTGGGGGTCTGTCTCGGGCACCAGGTGATCGCGGAGGCGTTCGGGGCGACGGTGACGCATGCCCCCGAGCTGATGCACGGTATGACCAGCGCCGTCCATCACGACGGCGGCCCCCTGTACGCGGGCCTTCCGAATCCGTTCACCGCCGGCAGGTACCACTCGCTCGCGGTCGTCGCGGCGACGCTGCCTCCGGAGATCGTCGTCACCTCGCGCACCGCGACCGGTGTCGTGATGGGCGTCGCCCACCGCACGCTGCCACTGGAGGGGGTGCAGTTCCACCCCGAGAGCGTACTCACCGAGGGCGGCTACCGGTTGCTCGGCAACTGGCTCGTCGGCGTCGGCGTGCCCGACGCCGCGACGGTCGGGGCTCGCCTCCACCCCCACCGCGGCGTCGCAGGCTACTCGCCCGTGCAGTAGAACAGGGTGATGGTGGAGTGGATGGGCACGTCACCGGGGGTGAGTGACTGCGACTGCACGGTGGGTCCACCCGGCGTGGCCGGGCACGAGGGATCTTCGCTGGTGAGCACCGTCAGCTGCATCGCGTCGGATTCGAGCTCGCGGGTCGCGGCATCCAGGGTGTAGCCCGACACATCGTCGAGAGTCACCTGACCGGTGGCGACGTCGAGGTTCACCGCGGTGTCCACCGGGATCTCCGCCCCCTCGGTCTGGGCCGATCCGAGCACGATGCCCTGGGCTGCCGCCGGGTCGTTGCGCTCGGTCACCGCGCCGAGCCGCAGCCCCACGGCGGTGAGCGCCTGCTCCGCTGCGCCGAGGTCGAGCCCCACGAGGGTCGGCACGACCGCGGTCTCGACGCCGGTGGAGACGTAGACGTTGACCTTCTCGCCGATCGCGACCGATGTGCCGGCGGCGGGCACGGTGCGGATGACGTTGCCGGGCGCGACTGTCTCGCTGGGCTCGTCGATGCGGTCGGGCTCGAGGTCTTCGTCCTCCAGCAGCTGTTCGGCACGGTCGTATGCCATGTCGACGGCGTCGGGCACGATGCGGGCGTTGCTGGGGACCCCCGACCCCGGCTGGATCGTGACGACCCAGAAGAGCACGGAGACCAGCAGCACCGCCAGCACGGCCACGCCCGCCCAGATCCACGCGACCGGCGGACCCGACTGCGTGCGGGTCATGGTGGTGTCGGTGCTCAGCTGTCGGAGCGACCGGGCGGTGTCCTGCGCCTGGCGCGGGTCGGGGCCGTACAGCTGGTTGGTGAGTGCGCCGACCTGACGCTTGGAGGGTGTCTTGCCGTCGACGGTGGCATCGAGGGCCTCCCGGAACGCCGCGGCATCCTGGAAGCGCTGGAACGGGTCCTTGGCGAGCGCACGAAGCACGACGGCATCCAGCGCACGCGGCACATCGGGGTTGACCTCGCTCGGCGGCAGCGGCGTCTCGCTGACGTGCTGGTAGGCGACGGCGACGGGCGTCTCGCCGCGGAACGGCTGGCGGCCGGTGAGCAACTCGTAGAGCACGATGCCGGTGGAGTACACGTCGGCGCGCGCGTCGACGGGCTCGCCCTTGGCCTGCTCGGGCGAGAAGTAGGCCGCGGTGCCGAGGATCGCGGTGGTGTCGGCGACGGTCGACGACGAATCGGAGACGGCGCGGGCGATGCCGAAGTCCATCACCTTGATCTGGCCGGCGTCGGTGATCATGACGTTGCCCGGTTTGATGTCCCGGTGCACGACACCGGCCCGGTGCGAATACTCGAGGGCTTCGAGGATGCCGTCGACATACCGCACGGCGGTGGTGACCGGCAGGGGACCCTCGGCGACGAGGTCCTTCAGGAGCGAGCCCTGCACGAGTTCCATGACGATGTAGGGCACCGGATGCACCGAACCGTCGGGATCGGTCTCGGAGTCCTCGCCCGCGTCGTAGACACGCACGATCGTGGGATGCGACATGCGGGAAGCCGCCTGCGCCTCGAGCCGGAACCGCGTGCGGAAGGCACTGTCCTCGGCGAGGTCGCGCTTGAGCACCTTGATGGCCACCGGTCGCCCGAGGGTCAGATCGTAACCCCGATAGACCCGGGCCATGCCGCCACGCCCGATGGTCTCATCGATGCGGTAGCGGCCCGAAAGCACGCGCGGCTCAGCCGTCACGGACACCCCCCTGAGTAGAGGACCAGCCTAGTCGACCGCACCCGAGTGAACCCGGTGCCCGCGGTCAGCCCCCGGCGCCGGTCTCGGGCTCGTCGCCGGGGTCCGCTCCGCCTGTGGGCTCCGGGGTGGGGGTGGCGACGGCCTGGATCTGCGCCGACGCCTCGCCCGACGGTCCCGTCACACGCTGGCCGGCGCTGCCGCCCGTGCACGTGACGGTGTAGGTGACGATGACCGGCTGGCCGGCGGCACCCGTGACCTGCAGCTGCGCGCTGCGCTCCCCGCCGCCGAACGACGCCGTCGACTGCCCCGTGGCGGGGAAGACGGCGTTGGTGGCCGACAGCGTGTAGGCGCTGACGCTGCCCTGACCCGAGGGACACGAGTACCCCGGCCAGGTGACCTGCACGGTGCTGTCGACGTCGACGGTGCTGGGCAGCGTCGGGGCGCCGGGGGTCTCCAGGGCGACCTGGTCGCCGTAGAAGGTGAGGTCGAGCGTCGTACCCGGATCGACGTTGCCGCGAGGGTTGACGCGGTACACGAGGTTCACGCTGTCGCCGTTGGGAGCGGGGTCGCCGGCGACGCAGTTGGCCACCAGCCCTGCCTCCTGCACGATCGCAGCCGCGTCGTCGCACGGCAGGTCGATGAGGCCGAGCGAGTCGACGTCGACCTTCTGCGGTTCCTCCACCGTCGGGCTGGGTGCCGGCCGTGAGGGCGTGGGGCTGCTGCTCGTCGGCGCGGGATCCGGCTCCTGGCCGGACAGCATCGCCCATACGGTGCCGCCGAGCACGAGCAGCAGCAGCACGATGAGGGCGATGAGTGGCCACGTCCAGGGGCTCCGCTTGCGCTTGGGCTTGTCGCCCTCGGGCGTTGCGTCGCCTTCCGCTGCGGCGGGGTCCAGCGCGGTCGTGGCGGGGAGGATGCGCGTGGCATCCTGCGTCGACAGCCCCGGCGTGAGCAGCTGGGTCACATCATCGAGCCCGGCGGCACCGCCGGCGATGGCCGGCACCGCGGCGGCGGCGGCAGCGAGGTCGCCTCGACGCAGCGCCGTGGCGGCGCGTGCCACGGCCGATGCGGTGGCGGGGCGGTCCTCGGGCTTCTTGGCGATCATCGCCATGACGAGGTTCTGCACCGGCACCGGCACGCTGGCCGGGAGCGGTGGCGGCTGCTCGTTGATCTGCGCCATCGCGATGGCGACTTGCGATTCACCGGTGAAGGGCCGCTTGCCGGCGAGGCACTCGTAGGCCACGATGCCGAGCGAATAGACGTCGGTCGCCGGCGATGCCGCATGACCCGAGGCCTGCTCGGGCGAGAGGTACTGCACCGTGCCCATGACCTGACCGGTGGCCGTCAGCGGCACCTGATCGGCGATGCGCGCGATGCCGAAGTCGGTGATCTTCACCCGGCCGTCGGGCGTGATGAGGAGGTTGCCGGGCTTGATGTCGCGATGTACGAGCCCCGCAGCGTGCGCGGCCTGCAGCGCGAGCGAGGTCTGCGCCACGATGTCGAGGGTCTTGTCGGGCGACAAGGACCCCTCGCGCTCGAGGATCGTCGACAATGCCTCGCCGGGCACCAGCTCCATGACGAGGAAGGCGCTGCCGTTCTCCTCGCCGTAGTCGAACACGCTGGCGATGCCCTCATGGTTCACCAGCGCCGCGTGCCGGGCCTCGGCCCGGAAGCGCTCGAGGAACCCGGGGTCCCCCATGTACTCGTCTTTGAGGATCTTGATGGCGACGGTCCGTCCGATGACGTGGTCCGTCGCCTCCCACACCTCGCCCATACCGCCGATCGCGATTCGCGAGTCCAGCTCGTATCGGCCGCCGAAGGTCACACCCTGCGTCGGTCTCATCTACTCAGCACCGCCTCCATGACCTTTGCCGCGATCGGAGCCGCGATCCTGTTGCTGCTGCCTGACTGGCCCAGCCCGCCCCCATTTTCGACCACAACGGCGACAGCGACCCGAGGGTCGTCCGCCGGAGCGAATCCGGTGAACCACAGCGTGTAGGGATCGTCCACCCCGTTCTCCGCGGTGCCGGTCTTCCCGGCGACGTCTACGCCGTCTATTGTTGCACCGCTCGCGACGCCGGACTGGACATTGGCGACCATCATCGTGGTCATCGACGCGGCGATCTCCGCCGAGACGGCTCGACCGAACTCCGTGTCGTCGAATCGCTGCTGTTCGGTGAGGTCGGCGGCGATGACGGAATCCACCATCCGGGGGTTCATCACGATCCCTTCGTTGGCGATGCCGGCGGAGACCATGGCCATCTGCAGGGGCGTGGCCCGTACGTCGCCCTGACCGAATCCCGACAGCGCGGTCTGCGCGTCGTCGAGTGCGCGCGGATACTCCGACGGGGTGGACACGAGCGGCATCGTGAACGACGTGTCGAAGCCGTACTTCTCCGCTTCTTCGCGGATGACGTCGTCGCCCAGCTGCACGGCGAGCTCCGCGAACGGGATGTTGCAGCTCAAGCGCAGTGCGTCGGCGATCGTGACGTTCTCGCCCTCGCCGCACGTGCCGCCGCCCGCATTGCGCACGATGCTCGACGACTGCGGCAGCGTGTAGGTCGCCGGGTTCGGGAGGGTCGACTGTGCCGTCCACTCGCCGGTCGCCAGCGCCGCCGAGGCCACGACGAGCTTGAACGTCGAGCCGGGCGGGTTGAGCCGGCCCGCGATCGCACGATTGTCGAGCGGGGCCAGCGGGTCTTCCTCGAGCGCCGTGTAGGCCGACTGAGCGGCTTCACCGTCGTGGGAGGCCAATGGGTTCGTGTCGTAGCCGGGGCTGGAGACCATCGCGAGGATGCGGCCGGTGGCGGGCTCGATCGCCACGACCGCGCCTTGCAGGTCGCCGAGCGCGTCATAGGCGGCACGCTGCACCGCGGCATCGAGGGAGAGCACGACGTTCGCACCCCGGGGCTGCTGGCCGCTGATGATCTGCTCGATGCGCGAGAGGAACTGCGAGTCGGCGGTGCCGCTGAGTTCCTGGTTCATCGCGCGTTCGATGCCCGTGGCCGTGCCGAACACCGGGTTGATCCAGCCGGTCACCGGAGCCCACATGTCGGCGTCGGTGTACACGCGCTGCCAGCTGTAGAGGTCTTCGCTGGGAACGGACGCGGCGATCGCGGTGCCGCTGGCGATGATCGCTCCCCGCTGCACCTCGAACGTGTCGTACAGGGCGCGGCGGTTGAGCGGGTTCTCGCCCAGGGCGTCGGCCTGCACGACCTGGATGACGCTCGTCGAGGCGAACAGCGCCAAGAACATCGCCAGCACCAGGATGCTGAGTCTGCGCAGTTCCTTGGTCATCCGATCACCACCCGGGGTCGGCTGCGCACGGCATCCGAGATGCGCAGCAGCAGGGCGACGATGATCCAGTTGGCGATGAGCGAGGAACCGCCCGCCGCGAGGAACGGGGTCGTCAGCCCGGTCAGCGGGATGAGGCGGGTCACGCCGCCCACCATGATGAACACCTGCAGTGCGAGGGTGAACGACAGGCCCGTCGCCAGCAGCTTGCCGAAGTCGTCTTGGCCCGCGAGCCCGATGCGGAAGCCGCGGCTGACGAACACCATGTACAGGCACAGGATGGCGAACACGCCGATGAGCCCGATCTCCTCACCGAGGCTCGGGAAGATGTAGTCGCTCTGCGACAGCGGGGTCATCCAGGGGCGGCCCTGCCCGAGGCCGGTGCCGACGAGCCCGCCCTCGGCGAGACCGAAGATGCCGTTGGCCAGCTGATAGGTTCCGGCGCCGGCCTCGTACAGGTCGGGGTCGAACGCATTCAGCCAGTTCTCGAACCGACCGGCGACGTAGGGCAGCACGCGGGAGGCCAGGAACGCCCCGGCGCTCGCCAGCAGCAGACCGATGAGCACCCAGCTGGTCTTGCCGGTCGCGACGTAGAGCATCGCGACGAACATGCCGAAGATGAGCAGGCCCGTGCCGAGGTCGCGCTGCAGCACGATGATGCCGAGAGACGCGAGCCAGATCACCAGCAGCGGGCCCAGTTCGCGGGCACGCGGCCAGGTGATCCCGAGGAAGCGGGAACCGACCGAGGTGAGCGATTCACGCGTGCGCACGAGGTAGCCGGCGAAGAAGATCGCGAGGGCGATCTTGGCGAGCTCGCCCGGCTGGAACGAGAAGATCCCGAGGTCGACCCACACGTCGGCGTTGGCGTCGGCCCCCAGCCCCGGCACGATCGGCAGCAGCATCAGCAGGATGCCGGCGAGACCGAACAGGTACGTGTAGCGGAACAGCACCCGGTAGTTGCGCAGTGCCACGACCACGGCGATGGCGCCCACCACCGCGATCGCCGCCCACGCCAGTTGCCGGGTGGAGGTGGCGGCCCACCCGTGCTCGTCCCAGTAGAGGTCGATGCGGTAGATCATCGCGATGCCGAGCCCGGTGAGCACGGTCGCGATGGGCACCACGAACGGGTCGGCATCGCGGGCGACCAGGCGCAGCACGATGTGCAGCGCCAGCACCAGTGCGGTGAGCCCGCCGCAGTAGATGAGGAACGTCGCGTCGATGGCCCCGTTGGCGCCCAGCTGCACGAGGGCGACGGCGGCGGCGTTGATGACGAAGGCGAACAGCAGCAGCCAGAGCTCACGGTTGCGCTGCGTCTGCGGCACCCGCAGCTTCTTCAGCGCGCGGATGACCGTGGTGTCGGCCCGCGTTTCGGTGGGGGAGGTCATGGGCTGTCCTCCGCGGTGTCACGAAGCTGGTTGACGATGCGTTGGGCATGGTCGAGGGAGTCTGCGGTGATGGTCTGCTCGACGCTGTCGCGCACGAAGCCGGGGAGGTCGTCGAGGTCGATCCCGGTGTCCGCCCACCGGGTGGACAGGGTGAGGGGACCGATGTTCTGCTGGATGCCGCGATAGACCACCACGGTGTCCTCGTCGGCCCCCACGAAGTAGCGGGTCTGCGTCCACGAGTAGCCCGCGAACAGCCCGATGCCGAGGGCAGCCAGCACGACGACGAGCGAGACGACCCAGCACACGCGGCGGCTCTTGGCGCGGCGCCGGTCTTCCTCGATGAGCTCCTCGAGGAACTCGGGGGCGGGCTCGAAGTGGGTGGGTTCGTTGGCGGCCTGACGGCCGGTGTGCAGCCAACCGGTGCGGGCGGGCCGTGCCGTGGGCATCTCGACGCCGGTCGGAGTCGACGCCGAGCCGACGATCGTGGGCGTGCCGGTGAACACCGGGTGCTGACCGCCCACATCGACGAGCACGATCGTGACGTTGTCGGGGGCGCCGCCGTCGAGCGCCTGGCGCAGCAGGATGTCAGCCGTTCTCCCCGGGGGGAGCCCCTGACCGAGGGCCTTGGCGGCGTGCGAGTCGTCCACGACGCCCGAGAGGCCGTCTGAGCACAGCAGCCACCGGTCGCCGGGCTGCGTCGGCATGATGAACGTGTCGAGCTCGGGATCGGCGTCGGTGTCGCCGAGCACGCGCATGAGCACCGAGCGGCGCGGGTGATACCGGGCCTCTTCGGGGGTGATGCGCCCCGAGTCGACGAGTCGCTGCACGAAGGTGTGGTCGGTGGTGATCTGGGTGAGCGTGTCGTCGCGGTACAGATACACCCGCGAATCGCCGATGTGGGCGAGCACGGCGTAGTCGTCGACCATGACCAGCGCGCTCACCGTGGTGCCCAGGCCCGCGAGCTCGGGCTGGGTCTTGACCGTCTCGATCAGGCGCGCCGCGGTGTCGGCGATGGCGTCGCGCAGTGCCCGTTCGGCATCCGACGGTGTCTCATACACATGGTCGAGCACCGCGAGGCGGTTGATGGCGATGCTGGAGGCGACATCGCCGCCGGCGTGGCCGCCCATGCCGTCGGCGACGGCGAAGAGGTTCGATCCGGCGTACGCGGAGTCCTGGTTGTTGGAGCGCACCTTGCCGGTGTGCGAGATCGCCACGCTCGAGCCCTGGAAGACCATGTGCCGACGTTCCGCTACTTCCGCAGCTCGAAAGTCGTCGCGCCGACCTTGATGGGCGCGCCGACCTTGATCGCAACGGGGGCGGCGACGCGCTTGCCGTCGTGCCAGGTGCCGTTGGTGGAATCCAAGTCCTGGATCATCCACTGGTCGCCCCACAGCACCAGGCGGGCGTGGTGGCTGGAGGTGTAGTCGTCGCGGATGACCAGGCCCGATTCGCTCGATCGCCCGATCGTGAGCGGTTCGTTGCCCAGTGGCAGTTCGAGACCCGTCTTCGGGCCGCTGGTGATGACGATGCGCGAGACGGTGCCGGTCGTGGCCGGCCCGCCCGCCACGGGCGCGGCGGCGGGGCGCTTGGTGACCGGGGCGGTCAGGTCGCTCGGACCGGCGACAGGGGCGGCGGGCGCGGTGCCGGCGGCGGCGGGTTCGGGGAGCTTTCGCACCTTCACACCGAACAGGTCGGCACGCAGCGAATAGATGACGGCGAAGACGAAGAACCACAACAGCACGAGGAACCCGATGCGCAGCAGCAGGAGTGTCAGCTCACTCACCGGTTCCCCCTCGTGCGTCGAAGGCGCGCGTGGCGTCGGCGGCGGCGCGCGACGGTCGCTGCGGCTGGGCCTGCGGGACGACCCGGAAGACGATGTCGGTGCGGCCGATCGTGACGGTCGAGTCCGGCGGCAGCGGCGCCTCGGTCACCCGCTGCCCGTCGAGCTTCGTGCCGTTCGTCGAGCCGAGGTCGCGCACCATGGCACGCTCACCGTCCCACAGGATCTCGACGTGGCGGCGGCTCGTTCCGGCATCCGCGATCGTGATGTCGGCATCGCTGCCGCGGCCGATCACGGTGCGTCCCTTCCCGAGGGCATGGCGGGCACCGCTGATGTCGACGACGCCGCGCCAGGCGACATCGCCCTGCGCGCTCTGCGAGTCGACGCGCAGGGTGCCGGTGGTGAGGTCATCGTCGCGCTGGATGGTGATGGTCACCGGGCCGGCGAAGCTGTAGCCCTGCGCGCGGGCATGCGTCGTGACGAGGGTGCGCAGCTCTTCGCCGAGCGTGGAGCCGAGGTCGCGCATGCGCTCCTCATCACTGGATGCCAGGCGCACGGTGAAGTTGTTGGGCGCCAGAATGCGGTCGCGGCTGACCACGGCGGCTTTGGTGTCGAGCTCGGCGCGCAGCGCCGAAGCGATCTCGACGGGCTGGACGCCGCTGCGGAAGGTCTTGGCGAACGCACCGTTCACGGCGCGCTCGAGCCCCTTCTCGAAGCTGTCTAGTAGTCCCACACGTCTCCTCAGGCAGGCAGACCGGTCGCTACATGCTAGTTGGAACGACTGGGAGATCGCGTTCCCCGGGCGGGGATCCGCAGGAAATCAAGGGTTGCAGGGTGCCGGCGGCCGTTGTCCGGGGGTGTCGGGGCGTCACGCGGCCCGGATTCGGGTCGGTGGCGGGCGCGGCATCCGGGGTGCGAAACGTGATATTGTCGGGAAGTTGAGTCCGCGCATACCGCGGCTCGCGCGAGTGGCGGAATAGGTAGACGCGCTGGCTTCAGGTGCCAGTGCCCGCAAGGGCGTGGGGGTTCAAGTCCCCCCTCGCGCACAGCAAGACGAGGGCCCCCGATCCGGGGGCCCTTCGTCGTTCCCGGCCGCGGTTCCCTCCCTCCCGCACCGTGAGACGACAACTGGCGGCCGAGACAACGGTCGTTTCCCACTGTCTCGGCCACCAACTGTCGTCTCAGCGATCGGATGCCGCCGGCGGCGGCGGGCGGCGAGGCGCGGGTCAGACGCCGTCGAGGACGGGGGCGAGGGCGTAGATCAGTTCCTCCACCTCGCGGTCGACGCCGGGGGCGTAGGCGCTGTCGCGGGCGATCTCGGCGAAGCCGTTGCGCTGCAGCACCGCGATGGCGGCGTTGTTGTGGGCCGCCACCCGCGCGAACAGCGGTCGGATCGGTTCGCGCGACACCAAGAGGCGCAGCGCCTCGGTCGCCACTCCCCGACCCCACGCATGGCGGGCGATCCAGAAGCTCACCTCGCGGTCTTCGCCCACCGTGAACGCGGCCGCCGTGCCGGCGAAGCCGCCGTCTTCGGTCACGACGTGAAGGGTGACGTCGTCGGCCGCGCGCTCGCGGGCGATCCAGGTATCGAACGCGGCGCGGTCGTCGGGGTCGTCGGCGGTGAACGCCTCCTTCGCCACGGCATCCCGGTCGCGCATCATCTCGAACACGGCATCCAGGTCGTCATCGTCGAGGGGTCGCAGCTCCACATGTCCCATCCGCACACGCTACTCGCGCCACCTGCGACTCTCATCGGGGGCTCCGCCGACACCGATGCAACATTTTCGTCACCATCAGAAATCGTTGCTGACGCGCGCACGCACTTTGGCTACGGTATGAACCGTCGGGGCGGCCGCTCCGGCATCCTCAGCACGAAGGCAATTCATGGCTACGCAGGGCACCGTCAAGTGGTTCAACTCCGAGAAGGGCTTCGGCTTCATCGCCCCTGACGAGGGCGGCGCAGACGTCTTCGCTCACTACAGCGCCATCCAGGCCGGTGGCTACCGCTCGCTGGAAGAGAACCAGCGCGTCGAGTTCGAGGTCGCTCAGGGCCCCAAGGGCCTGCAGGCGGAGAACATCCGCCCCATCTGAGCGCTCCGGCGTTCGGACGCAGCGACGCGTCCGGGGGACGCCCGGACGCGTGCTGCGTTGAGGCGTGCGGGATCCGCGGCGGATGCCGCGGGCCGCGCTCCGACGGAGCACAGCCCCCTCGGGCGTCAGGGGTGCAGGCGGGCGTAATCCGCGAGGGCGACGGCGTCTTCGGCGTGACGCATCGCGCGCCGCGCGGCATCCAGTGCCTCCACCGGATCCTGGGCCTGACGTGCCGCGGCGAGTTCCCGCTGCGCGGAATCGAGCCGCACCCGGGCGTCGGCCCCGGCGCCCGCTGCGACGCTCTCGGCGCGGGCGACGGCGCCACGCGCCGCGGCGAGCGTGCCCGGCAGTGCCGTGCGCGCCCCGCGCAGGCGCTGCTGCGAGGTGCGCGCGTCGCCGAGGGCGAGATCGAGGCGGGAGCGCACGCGCGCGATATCGCCGACGGTCGTGGTCGGGCGCCGGGCGGCATCCGGCTCGAGCGCGTCGAGCGCCGCGGTGATCGCACGCAGCTCGGTGCCGAGCCGTTCCGCGCTGTCGGCGTCGAGCTCTTCGCCCACCCTCATGGCCTGCGCGAGCGCGGCGCGGGCCGTGGCGAGCTCCTGCGGCACCGCGATCGCGGCATCGGTCACGAGCCGGTGCGCCTCGTCGAGGGCCCGGGCCCCCGACTGCGCCCGCTGCAGCTCGCGCTGTGCGGCGGCGAGTTCGGGCAGGGCGCTGCGGGTGGGGTCGGCGGCGAGAGCGCGCGCCGCGTCGAGGTGCACCTGTGCCTTCGCGAGAGCATCGGATGCCGCATGGGCGGCGCTGCCGGCCTGCCGCCACTCGGTCTCGTCGAATCGGTCGGACAGGTCGGCGACGAGGGCACCGGGATCGCCGATCTCGATGCGGAGCCGTTCGAGGCGGAGGGCTGCGGCATCGACCTGCGCGGCTGCGGAGCTGTGCACGCGCATCCACTCGGCATGCTCGGCGCGCGCACGGGCGATGACGGCCAGCGCCTCTTCGGCGCGGGAGCGGATGCGGGCGCTCACCCGGCGCACCTCGCGGGGCGGCAGAGCGTCGAGGTCGCGGAACGCCTCGAAGGCCTCGTCGCGCACGTGCTGGGCCGTGATGCGGGCCCGCCGCAGCGTCGAGGGCGCGTCACCGTCGTAGAGCGCGCCGGACAGACCGACCTCGAGGTCGAGCTCGGTCACGGCGTCGTCCAGGCGCACGAGGGCTGTGCCGGCGCGCGTGCGGTCGGCCTCGGCGGCGGCGCGCGCGCGCGGCGAGCGGGCGGCGCGGCGCATCGCCCATACGGCGCCGATCGATGCGATCGCCGCCACCCCGAACACGATCACGGCCGGGATCACCCAGGCCAGGACCGCGTCGAGGCCGACGTTCACCCGGTCTCCTCCGATACGAGCAGGAGAGCCCGCAGCTCGTCGACGGTGTCGACGACCGCGGAGGCGCCCTCGGATTCGTGCGGCCAGCTGAAGCCCCAGCGCACGAACACCACCGGGACGTCGTGCACGGCGGCGCCGTCGATGTCGTGGTGGCGGTCGCCGATGAGCACGGGGCGACTGGTGTCGACGCCGGCCGCGTCGAGGCGCCGCAGCGCCTCGCCGATGATGTCGGCCTTCGTCGCGAGGGTGCGCTCGTCGGGCGTGGCGCCGGTGACGGCGGTGAAGGAGGGCGCGAGACCGAAGTGGTCGACGAGCGTGCGCACCTGGACCTCGGGCTTCGAGCTCGCGGTCGCCTGGGGCACACCGGCCGCGGCCAGGTCGGCGATGAGATCCGCGATGCCGGGATAGAGCCGGGCGCCGGTGGTGTAGCCGTCGGCCTTGCCGAGTACGCGGTAGAAGGTGACCGCCTCGGTGGACTGTTCCGGCGTCATGCCGACGTTCGTCTGGAACGACTCGAACATGGGCGGGCCGATCCAGTGCACGAGCTCGGCGTGGGTCGGCGCGGGGTGTCCGAAGTGCTCGAGGGTGACCGCCAGTCGCCGGAGGATGCCCTCGGACGCGTCGACGATCGTGCCATCGACGTCCCACAGCACACAGGAGAAAGGAGATCGCACCGGCATCCCCCCACCCTATTCCGCCCTGCGCCCTCCCGCCCTTCGCCCGCCCCGCCCCGCCCTTGGGCGGTGAGACGACAGTGGGTGGCCGAGACAGTGGGTGACGACCGTTGTCTCGTCCGCCAGATGTCGTCTCAGCGGGAGAGGGGGGCGGCGGCGAGGGGGTGCGTCAGAAGAGGCGGGGGGCGCCGGAGTCGATGCCCTTCATCTCGTCGTAGTCCAGCGTCACGCAGCGGATGCCGCGGTCGGCGGCCAGCACCCGCGCCTGCGGCTTGATCTCCTGCGCGGCGAACACGCCCGTCACCGGTGCGAGGTGCGGGTCGCGGCCCAGCAGCTCGAGGTAGCGGGTGAGCTGCTCGACGCCGTCGATGTCGCCCCGGCGCTTCACCTCGACGGCGATCGTGCCGCCGGCGGGGTCGCGCAGCAGCAGGTCGACCGGCCCGATCGCGGTGGGGAATTCGCGCCGCACGAGGGTCAGTCCGTCGCCGATCACCCCGACCTGCTCGGCCAGCAGCCGCTGCAGATCGGCTTCGACGCCGTCCTTCACCAAGCCGGGATCGACGCCCAGTTCGTGCGACGAGTCGTGCAGCACCTCGTAGATGCGCACGACGAGCGAGTCGCCGGACTTCGCGTGGGTGACGCGCCACTGCTCGACGATCTGCTCCTCGTCCTCACCCGCCTCAGCGGGCGGCTCGACGGTGAGGGTGCACGGCGGGCTCATCCAGTTCAGCGGCTTGTACGAGCCGCCGTCGGAGTGGATGAGCAGGCTCCCGTCGCCCTTGTGGACGAGCAGGCGCGTCGCAGTGGGCAGGTGCGCATTCAAGCGCCCCGCGTAATCGACGGAACAGCGGGCGATGACCAAACGCACCCGTCGAGCCTACCCGTGCTCGACGCGGCGCCCGACGCCCACCGTGGATCCGGCCGTCGGCCGGGCGGCGCCCGAGGCGAGTCCGGATGCCACGACCAGCGCGACGACGATGTAGAGGGTGTTGAGCAGACCGATCTGGTCGCTGATGAAGCCGAGCACCGGCGGGCCGCAGAGGAAGGCGACGTAGCCGATCGTCGCCGCAGCGCTCACGCGGGCCGCGGCCCTGGCAGGGTCGTCGGCGGCCGCCGACATGCCGAGCGGGAAGCCGAGCGACGCGCCCATGCCCCACAGCGCCGCCCCGACGAAGACGAGCGGCAGGGTGGGTGCGAGGATGAACAGCACGATGCCGGCGGTGGCCGTCACCGCGAGCACGCGCAGCGTCGCCACGCGGCCGAAGCGGTCCACGAGCGGGCCGCCCACCACCCGGACGACGGTCATCGCCACCGAGAACACCATGAGGGCGGTCGCCCCGAGGGCGTCGCCGCCGCCGTGGTCCTCGCTCACGCCGAGGGCGAGCCAGTCGTTGGCGCCGCCTTCGGCGAAGGCCATGCCGAGCATGACGACGCCCAGTGCATAGGTGCGCGGCTCGCGCCAGGCCGACAGTGAGGCGGCGAGGCGGGTCCGCCACGCGGGGCGGGGGGCGTCGGCATGCGTCTGCGGGGCGTCGGCCCCGACGTGCACGGGGACGTTCGCGTGCGCGACGAAGGCGACCACGACGATGAGCGCGGTCACGACCGCGGTGTGGGTGAAGACGTTGATCTCAAGGCTCGCGGCGAGGGCGCCGAGGCCCGCGCCGAGCACCGTGCCCACGCTGAAGAACGCGTGGAACAGCGGCAGCAGCGTCTTGGAGGACTGCGTCTCGATCGCGGCGCCCTCGACGTTCATCATGACGTCGACCGAGCCGTTGCCGAAGCCGAAGAGCGCGAGGCCGACCAGCACGACCGCCACCGACGGCGCGAGGTTGGTGCCGATGCCGATGAGGGCGACGCCGGCGGCGAAGACGATCATCGCGCCGAGCATGCCGGTGCGCGTGCCGAAGCGGGCGATGATCACCGACGATGCCGACAGCCCCAGGATCGAGGCGACGCCCATCGCCAGCAGCATCAGACCGATCTGGCTGTTCTCGATGCCGAGGTCGGCTTTGATCGACGGCACGCGCGAGGCCCACGTTGCAATGCTCAAGCCGCTGGCGGCGAAGATCGCGAAGATGGCGGTGCGCCAGCGCACGAACCCACGGCGAGACAGGGCGGTATTCACCGAGTCAGCGTACCGAATCGATTCGACGCCGCCGACCGCGTAGCATCGTGGAGACATGAGCACACGCCGCGCAACGATCGCCGACGTCGCCCGCTCGGCGGGGGTGTCGCCGTCGACCGCGTCGGTGGTGTTCAGCGGCAAGACGCCCGTATCGGATGCCACGCGCCGGCGGGTGATGGATGCCGCCGCCACCCTCGGCTACAGCGGGCCCGATCCGCGTGCCGCCTCGCTCCGACGAGGCCGTTCCGGCATCGTCGGCGTCGTCTTCCAGGGTCCGCTGGGCACCGCGTTCCTCGACCCCGTGATCCGACTGATGATGGACGGCCTCGCCGATGCCGTCGCCCCGATCGACGCTGGTCTGCTGCTGCTGCGCGAAGGCGTCGAGGGGGATTCGCCCGGAGCATCGCTGACCACGGCCCCGATCGACGCCGCCGTGCTGGTGGGCTGCACGCCCGGCATGGCCGATTCGCTCGCGACGCTGCGGGCCCGCGGCATTCCCGTGGTCGTGGTCGAGGGCGATGCCGGCCCCGATGTGCCTCGCGTGATCCTGGACAACCGCGAGGCGCAGCGCTCCCTCGCCAGCCACCTCCGCTCCCTCGGGCACACCGACGTCGCCCTCGTGACACTCCCCACGAGCGGTCAGAGCGACCCGGGGTGGATCGATGAGCGCCGCCGACACGAGATCACGGTCGACGTCACGCGGCACCGCCTCGACGGCGTGCGTGACGTCTACCCCGACGCCCCCGCATATGCGGCGACCGCCAGCTCGATCGATGCGGGGCTCGCGGCCGGGCGCGCGATCCTCGGCGACGCGCAGCAGCGGCCGACGGCGGTGCTCGCGCAGAGCGATCTGCTCGCGGCGGGCGTGCTGCGGGCCGCGGCGGAGTGCGGACTCACGGTGCCCGACGACCTGAGCGTCACCGGCTTCGACGGCATCGACGTCGACGGCCTGGCGCCCTCCCTGCTCACCACGATGGTGCAGCCGGCGACGGAGAAGGGGCGTGCCGCAGGCGAAGCCGTCGTGGCGATGCTGGCCGAACGGGACGCGCCCTCGGTGTGTTTCAGCAGTGTGTTCCGCGAAGGGAATACGACCGCTCCGCCGCTCGGATCCTGACCCCGACGGCGTCGGTCGCACCATCGGGCCGGTAGACTGGATCACGATCCTGCACGCCCGCGCCTCTGGCCGCGACCCCTGAGGAGGCCGCGAATGCTGATGGTGCTCGGCGCGTTCGCAATACTTCCGCTGATGCTGCCGTGGCTCGTCAGCCGCTTCGGCGCGCGGGCGTTCTATGCCGCCGCCGCCCTCCCGATCGTCGCCTTCGCGCACACGCTGACGCTCACGCCGCGCGCGCTGTCGGATGACCCGCCGTTCGAGACGTTCTCGTGGATCCCGGCGCTGGACATCTCGGTGTCGATGCGCATGGACACCCTCGGCTGGGTGATGGCACTCATCGTCACCGCCGTCGGCGCGCTCGTGATGATCTACTGCCGCTGGTACTTCGACGGCAAGCGCGACGGCGTCGGCCAGTTCTGCGCCGTGCTGCTGGCGTTCGCCGGCGCCATGTACGGGTTGGTCCTCACCGACGACATCGTCGTGCTCGTCATGCTGTGGGAAGTCACGAGCGTGCTGTCCTACCTGCTCATCGGCTTCTACCACCGCCGTGGCGCGAGCCGCCGAGCCGCCCTGCAGGCGCTGCTGGTGACCACCCTCGGCGGTTTGATCATGCTGATCGGCGTCGTGCTCATGGTCGTCGACACCGGCACCACGAGCCTCTCCGGCATCCTGGAGCTCGCCCCCACCGGTCCCGTCATCGACGCCGCCCTCGTGCTCATGCTCGTCGGCGCACTCAGCAAGTCGGCGATCTTCCCGTTCCACTTCTGGCTGCCCGGGGCCATGGCGGCGCCGACGCCGGTCAGTGCCTACCTGCACGCCGCGGCCATGGTCAAGGCCGGCATCTATCTCATCGCGCGACTCGCGCCGGTGTTCGCGATCGCCGCCCCGTGGCGGCCGATCGTGGTCGGCCTCGGCATCCTCACGATGCTCATCGGCGGCATCCAGGCGCTGCGCGAATCCGACCTCAAGCGCATCCTGGCCTTCGGCACGGTGAGTCAGCTCGGCATGCTCACCGCCGTGCTCGGCTACGGCACGCGAGACGCCGCGCTGGCGGGGCTGGCGCTGCTGATCAGTCACGCGATGTTCAAGTCGGCCCTGTTCCTGGTGGTCGGCGTCGTCGACCGGCAGCTGTCCACCCGCGACATCGGAGAGCTCTCCGGGGTCGGCAGGCAGGCGCCCGTGCTCGCGGTGTTCTCGACCATCGCCATCGCCTCGATGGTGGGATTCATCCCCACTGTCGGCTTCGTCGCGAAGGAGGCGGCACTCACGGCCTTCCTCGCCGAGGGCGCATCAGGACAGGTGTGGGCGATCGTGGGCCTCATCGGGATCGTCCTGGGTTCCGTGCTGACCGCCGCCTACGGCATCCGCTTCATCTGGGGTGCGTTCTGGACCAAGAAGGATGCCGCGGGCAATGATATGCCGCGGACGGAATGGCCTGATCCGCCCATCGGATTCCTGAGCGCGCCGGTGCTGCTGGCGGGGATGACGGTGGTCGCCGGCGTCGCCGCGCCCCTGCTCGACACGGCGCTCGCGACCTACGCCGACACCGCTGCGGTCGCGAGTCCGGGTGTCGCCGCCCCCGAGTACGCGTACCACCTCGCGCTCTGGCACGGGCTGGAGCCGGCGCTGTTCCTCTCGCTCGGCTCGATCGCCGCCGGTGCGGCGCTGTTCTGGCTCGTGCGTCGCGTCGGGATGCCCCGTCGGGTGCTGCCGTTCACCGCGGCCGAGGTCTACAACACGGTGCTTCGCTCCATCGCCCGCCTCGCGGTGATCACCGTCACCGTCACCCAGCGCGGGTCGCTGCCGGTGTACGTCGGCACGATCTTCGTCGTGCTGGTCGCCGCAGAGGGCACGGTGCTGCTCGCCTCGCCCGAATGGCAGATGAGCCTCGACGCCTGGCAGTCCCCGATCCAGGTGCTCGTGGCTCCCATGATGATCGTCGCCGGCATCGTCGCGGTGCGCGCCCGCAAGCGCTACACCGGTGTGGTGCTGGTCTCGGTGACCGGCTTCGGCATGGTGCTGCTGTTCGCGACGAGCGGTGCGCCCGACCTCGCGCTCACCCAGGTGCTCGTCGAAACGGTGACCCTGGTCGCCTTCGCGCTGGTGCTGCGACGCATCCCGGCACGGCTCGGTGAGCACAACGCCTCGGTGCTGCCGGTCGCCCGGGCGGTGCTGGCCGCCGGCGTCGGTCTCACGATGGCGATGGTCGCCATCGTCGCGACCGGTGCGCGTGTGCACGCCCCCATCTCCGACGCGTTCCCCGAGCTCGCGTACGAGCTCGGTCACGGCAGGAACGTCGTCAACGTCGCGTTGGTGGACCTGCGCGGCTGGGACACCATGGGGGAGCTCTCGGTGCTCATCCTCGCCGCCACGGGAGTGGCATCCCTCGTCTTCGTCACGCATCGCGCCGACATGCTCTCGCGCGCCGTCGCGCCGCTGCCGGTGTCGGCCGCCCGCAATCGGCGCCTGCTGGTGGACACCGCCGACGGGCCCCGGCCGCAGACAGCGGCCAACCGTGGCGCGCCGCGCACGTGGCTGGTCGGTGGACAGCGCGTGCGTCCGGAGAACCGCTCGATCATGCTCGAAGTGATCGTGCGGGTGCTGTTCCACACGATCATGGTCGTCTCGATCTACCTGCTGTTCGCCGGTCACAACCTGCCCGGCGGCGGCTTCGCCGGCGGCCTCGTGGCCGGTATGGGACTGGTCATGCGCTACGTCGCGGGCGGCCGGTACGAGCTGGGCGCCGCGGCGCCCACCGACGCCGGGCGTCTGCTGGGTGTGGGTATGGCGCTCGCGATCGGCTGCGCCGTCGTGCCGCTGTTCTTCGGCGCCCCACCACTGACGAGCACGTTCTGGGAAGCGGAGCTTCCGTTGATCGGACACGTCGAGTTCGTCAGCTCCACGATCTTCGATATCGGGGTCTACCTCGTCGTCATCGGCCTCGTGCTCGACGTGCTGCGCAGCCTCGGCGCCGAAGTCGACCGACAGACGCAGGAATTGCGTGACCGGGGGGTGAGTGCGCCGTGGATGTCTCACTGACCCTCATCGTGATCATGGCGGTGCTGTTCGCCGCCGGTGTCTACGCGATGCTCGAGCGCAGCCTGACCCGCGTGCTCATCGGCTTCCTGCTGCTGGGAAACGCCGCGAACCTCTTCCTGCTGATCGTCATGGGCGAGCCCGGTGCGGCGCCGTTCTTCGGCGGCGAAGGCGGATCCGGGGATGAGCGGGTCAGCGACCCGCTGCCGCAGGCGCTCACCCTGACGGCCATCGTCATCACCTTCGCGGTGTCGGCGTTCCTCCTCGCCCTCATCTACCGCTCGTGGCAGCTCGGCCAGGCCGACACCGTCGAGGACGACGCCGAGGACCGCGCCGTGCGCGAGCGCAGTGCGGTGGACGAGGACTCGATGGACGACGAGGTCACCGACGACGACGAGGAGGCGACGACGGACTTCGTCGGCGTCGAGACCGCACCCATCACGGTGCTCCACGCGAAGGACGTCCCCGGCTTGCGCGACGACGCCCCCACCGACCGGCCCGACGCAGGAGGTGGGCGATGACACTGAACACCCTCGTCCCGCTGCTGGTGACCCTGCCGCTGCTGGGTGCCGCGGTGGCCCTCATCGCCGGCCGTCATCGTCGCACGCAGGTGGTCGTCTCGATCATCACCCTGACCCTCGTCTGCATCATCGCTGCGGTGCTGCTGGTGGCGGTGGACTCCTCCGATGTGCCGTTCGCGGTGTCGGTGGGTGGGTGGCCGATCCCGTTCGGCATCGTGCTCTACGTCGACCGGCTCGCCGCGCTGCTGGTGGTCGTGTCCAGCATCGTGCTGCTGGCGGTGCTGCTGTTCTCGGTCGGCCAGGGCGCCGCCGACGGCGACGACGAGACGCCGGTGTCGATCTTCCACCCGTCGTATCTGATCCTCGCGGCGGGCATCTTCAACGCCTTCATCGCGGGCGACCTGTTCAACCTCTACGTCGGTTTCGAGATCCTGCTGGTCGCCTCGTACGTGCTCATCACCCTGGGTGGCACCGAGTCGCGCATCCGCACCGGTGTCGTCTACATCGTGGTCTCGCTCGTGTCGTCGATTCTGTTCCTCTCGGCCATCGCCGCCATCTACGGGGCGCTGGGCACGGTGAACATGGCGCAGCTGTCGCAGCGGATGAGCGAACTGCCGCAGCAGACGCAACTCGTGCTGCACATCCTGCTGCTGCTGGCGTTCAGCATCAAAGCCGCCGTCTTCCCGTTGTCGTTCTGGCTGCCGGACTCCTACCCGACCGCGCCCGCGCCGGTCACGGCGGTGTTCGCGGGCCTGCTGACCAAGGTCGGCGTCTACGCGATGATCCGCACCGAGACGCAGATCTTCCGCGACAACGACGTCAACACCCTGCTGCTCATCGTGGCGCTGGCGACCATGATCGTGGGGGTGCTCGGCGCCGTCGCGCAGGCCGAGCTCAAACGCATCCTGTCGTTCACCCTCGTCAGTCACATCGGCTACATGGTGTTCGGGCTCGCGATCGCCACCCCCGCCGCCATCGGCGCGACCATCTACTACACGGTGCACCACATCGTGGTGCAGACGACGCTGTTCCTCGCTGTCGGGCTCGTGGAGCGCCGGGCGGGATCCACGTCGATCCTCAAGGTGCGCGGCCTCATGCGCGCAGCTCCGCTGCTCGCCGTGCTGTACTTCATCCCCGCGATCAACCTCGGCGGCCTGCCGCCCTTCTCGGGGTTCATCGGCAAGTTCGCGCTGTTCGACGCCGCGGCATCCGTGGGCACCCCGCTCATGATGGTGCTGATCGTCGCCGGCATCATCACGAGCCTGCTCACGCTGTACTCGCTCATGCGGGCCTGGAACCTGTCGTTCTGGCGCGAGGACGAGGACGACCACAGCGAGTCCGAGACCGAGGCGCGCATCTCGTACCTCGGCGGGGCGCCCGCCGCGGCCATCGAAACGCGTCGCCGGGTGATCCCGCGCATCATGACCGCCGCGACCGCCGGCATGGTCGCCGTGACGATCGCGCTCACCGTCTTCGCCGGTCCGCTCTACGACGTGTGCGCGCGCGTCGGTGCATCGCTCATGGACCCGGTGACCCTCGTGCAGCTGGAAGAGGGGACGCAGCTGTGAGCCCCGAACGGCAGTCCGTGCTGGCGCAGGCGTGGCGGCAGATGCCGTTCATGGTGTGGCTGGTCGCCCTGTGGATGCTGCTGTGGGGCCAGTTCACGGTGCTGGCGTTCGTCACCGGACTGGTCGTCGCCCTCTTCGTCACGCGCGTGTTCCGGCTGCCGCCGGTGGAGCTGTCGGGGCGGGTGAACCTCTGGTACGGATTCGTGTTCGTCGTGACCTTCTTCGGCGCCGTCGTGCGCGGGTCGCTGCTGGTCGCGTGGCAGGTGCTCAATCCCCGTCGCTATCCCGGCACGGCGATCATCGCGGTGCCGCTGGTGACCGACGACGACCTCATCATGACTCACGTGGGCGTGACCGCTTCGCTCATCCCCGGGTCGCTCGTCGTCGAGACCGATCGTGACCGGCGCATCCTGTATCTGCACGTGATCGGCGTCGACAGTGATGACGACGTGCGCATGCAGCGCCGAGCCATCCAGGGGTGGGAGGCGCGCATCGTGCGCGCCGTCGGCTCGCGCGCCCAGGTGGAGAAGATCCGCGCGACGGCGGTCGATTCCCCGCGCGAAGGGGGGACCCCGGTATGAGTGCGCTGCTGATCGTCATCTACGTCGTCTTCGCCGTGTCGGGTGTACTCACGGTGTGGCGCATCATCAAGGGCCCGTCGATCCTCGACCGCGCCGTGGCATCCGATGTGCTGATGACGCTCGTGATGTGCCTGCTCGGCGCCGACATGGCCATCAACCATCACACCCGTACGCTGCCGGTGCTGCTGATCATCGCCGCGGTGGGCGTGTTCGGATCGATCTCCATCGCGCGCTTCGTCGCGAGAAGGGACAACAGCGAACGATGAACGCCGTGCTGGACATCATCTCCGTCGTGCTGATCCTCCTCGGGGCGGCGCTGTGCCTGACCGCCGCGATCGGCCTGCTGCGCTTCCACGACGTGCCCACCCGGCTGCACGCGGCGACCAAGCCCCAGGTGCTGGGTCTCATCGTCATCTGCCTCGCAGTGGCGCTGTCGGCGCGCTCGTGGCCGGTGGTCGCGTTCCTCGTCGCCATCGTGCTCGTGCAACTGGCGACGGCGCCGCTGTCGGCGCACATGGTCGGGCGTGCCGCCCACCGCAACGGGACGATCGAGGCGAGCTCGCTGTACGTGGACGAGCTGACCGAGTCGCGCGAGACCCCACCCGCCGCCGGCGGCTGAGCCCTCCCGCGTCGCGTCAGTCCTCGTGCAGCCGCGCGAGGGCGGAGACCACGTCGCGGTGCCACCGCCGCGCCGCCGGCAGCGCGCCCGTGAACATCGGGATGTCGTGGGTGACCCCGAGGTACTGCACCGCGCTGGCTGCGACGCCGTCGGCCCGCAGCCGCGCAGCGTACGCGGCCCCGTCGCGCCGCAGCGGATCGTACTGCGCGGTGAGGATCACCGCCTCGGGGAGGCCCGCGTGCGAGGCCGCGCGCAGCGGTGAGGCGAGCGGGTCGCGTGCGTCGGAGCGATGCCGCAGATACGTGCGCGCCACCGACCGCAGCTCCCGCAGCGCGATGATCGTCGGGATGCCGAGAGCCCAGGTGACCCGCAGGTCGATGTGGCCGCCGGTGAGGTCGGTGACGGGCACCTCGAGCACCTGCAGCCGGATCGGCAGGTTGCCGCGATCGCGGTTGGCCAGCGCCAACGAGGCCGCGATCGCGCCGCCTGCCGAGGTGCCGATGACCCCGAGCCGGTGGGGGTCGATCCCCAGCTCGGCGGCGTTGTCGTGCACCCACACGAGAGCGGCGTGGGCCTGCTCGACCTGCGTCGGGAAGCGGTGCTCGGGGGCGAGGGCGTAGTCGACGGCCACGATGGCGACACCGGCTTCCACCGCGCGGCGGCGGTTGGCGGCATCGGTGGTCGGATAGTCGATGCCGCCGATGCGGAACGCGCCGCCGAAGAAGCTCAGCCACCCCGGCACCGGCGGGGCGTCTGCCGCGTGCGGGTGGTAGATGCGCACCCGCACCGTCGGGTAGCCGGGCACCGCGACCTGGTGCTCGGTCGTGCGCACCGGCGGTCCCGGCGTGCCGATCGCATCGAGCTCCTTGCGATCCCAGGCGAGGGCGGCTCGCCGATGCCGGGCGCGCGCGGCGTCGCCGCTCGAGCGACCCGCACCCGCGTGATCCGCACCGGCGTGATCCGCACCCGCGTGACCCGCCGCCGTCCCGGACGCAGAGGCGCCGGCATCCCCTCGCGCGCGCCCCGCGGCCTTGCCCCACACCAGTGCCCGCCAGCTCGCGACGCGGCCGCGCAATGCCCTCAGTCCCTGCCCGATGAGATAGCGGCGGTGCACCCGCAGCCGCTCCGCGAAGAACGGGTCCAAGGGCATGGTGATCTCCTCGCCGGTCGGGGTTCGAGTCTAGTGAGCGCGGGCATCCGCCTCACGGCGAAGCGGCAGCGCAGCACGTCCGTCGGGCGAACGCAACCCCGTGAAATCCCGCCCCTGTCGCGGTTCGCTGGAACGATGACGTCGACGCGACACGATCTGAGTGAGCCGAGGCCGGTGCGGGTGAGTGTGATCGTGCCGGTGTTCAACCCCGGGGCGGGCTTCGACGACCTCGTCGGTTCCCTCGACCGGCAGACGCTGCCGCAGGACGAGTTCGAGGTGGTGCTGTGTGACGACGGCTCCGACGAAGAGACGCGGCGGCGCCTGGCGCATGCCGCGGCCGCGCGCCCGAACGTGCACGTGCTGACCCTCGAGCACACCGGGTGGCCGGGTACCCCGCGCAATCGCGGCATCGACGCGGCGCGGGGCGAGTACGTCTACTTCGTCGACCAGGACGATTGGCTGTTCGAGGGGGCTCTGGAGCGCCTCTGCGACTACGCCGATCAGCATGCGTCCGACGTCGTCGTCGGAAAGGAGGTGGGCATCGGCCGCGCGCTGCCGGCACGCATCTTCCAGCGCGACATCCCGCGCGCGGTGCTCGGAAAGGACCCGCTGCTGGAGGTGCTCACCCCGCACAAGATGTTCCGGCTGTCGTTCCTGCGCAGCCACGGCATCCGCTTCCCCGATGGCAAGGTGCGGCTTGAGGATCACCTGTTCGTCATGCAGGCGTACTTCGCGGCGCAGACGGTGTCGATCCTCGCGAGCGAGCCCTGCTACGCGTGGGTGAAGAGCGAGGGCAGTGCGAGCTCTCCGCGCATCGATCCCGAAACCTACTTCCCGCACCTCGAGACCGTGCTCGATCTCGTCGAGGCGAACACGACGCCCGGACGCACGCGCGACACGTTGCTGCGCCATTGGTATCGCGGCAAGATCCTGAACCGGCTGGCTCCGCGGCGCATGGTGCGCTATCCCGACGAGTACCGTGAGCGCTTCCTCGACGTCGTCATCCCGATCGTGCAGCGCCGGTTCGGGCCGGGGGTCGAGTCGGGGCTGCCGTTCCCCCTGCGGGTGCGCTCGGCGCTGCTGCGGTCGGGGCGACGCGACGAATTGGTCCGACTGGCCGAGTTCGAACAGGGCATCGAATGCCGCGCCGACCTCACCACCGCGCAGTGGACGCGTGGGGGCAGGCTCAAGCTCGGCATGCGCATCCGATTCGTCCATGACGGTCAGGACGCGTTCGTGTTCGAGACGCGGCAGGAGAGGGTCGATGCCGCGGGCGTGGCGGAATCGGACGTTGCGGAGCCTGCCCGTCCCGTGATCTGGTGGCCACCGGCATCCCTCGATCTCGGTGCTCTGCCGGTCGACGCGCGTGACGCGGGGCGGGAACTGCGCCGCGACCGGGTGGATCTGCTGGTGCGCGACCGCCGGGACGGCCGCGTGCGGACTCTGCCGGGACGGGCGCAGCGCGACGTCTCACGAGCGACCGTGGTCGTGGACCCGCTGCATGGGGCGGGCTCGGGTGCAGGCGGGGCGGAGGGGGAGATCCTGGTGCGGGTGCGTCACGCCGGCTGGACCTTCGACACCCCGCTGCGCGCGGAGCCGGCGGCCCTCGAGACGCTGACGCGCTCGCCGCTGCTCGCCGGGCGCCGGTGCGAGCTGGTCGTCACCGATGACGGCACCGTCGAACTGCGACGCGAGGGTGCGGGCGGCGCGCTCAGAGACACGGTGGCCCGGGCCGCGCGGCGCCCGATCGCGCTCGCGCGTCGCATCGTGCCGCCGCGCGTCTGGCGGGTCCTCTCCCGTGCACGCGGGCGGTGAGGGCTCACTCGGCGTGACGAGTGCTCACGCGGGAGCCAGCGACGGCAGGGTGGGGATGCCGAAGGTGTGACGCAGGGCGGAGCGGGCGGCGTACCACCCCGACAGGCCGTGCACGCCGGGTCCGGGCACCGTCGACGCGCCGCACAGATACACCCCGGGCAGGGGGGTTCGCCACGGATCGGTCGTGGCCACCGGCCGCCGCACCAACTGGCGCAGCGTCGCCGCACCGGCGCTGATGTCCCCGTCGATGTAGTTCGGGTTCTCCTCGGGCAGATCCGCCGCCGTGACGCTGCGGGCATCGAGGATGAGGTCCCGGAACCCGGGTGCGGAGCGCTCGATCATGCGCGTGATCGTCTCGCGCTGGTCGACCGTCGACCCCGCCGGCACGTGCGTGTACGCCCACAACGACTGCGCGTCGCCGGGCGCGCGGGTGTCGTCGAGCACCGACGGCTGCGACACCAGCACGTACGGGTCGGTCGCATGCCGGCCCCGGGCCACTTCGTTCTCGGCGTACGCGATGTCGCGGCGGGTGCCCCCCAGGTGCACGGTGCCGGCCTGCGCCACCCGCGGGTCCGCCCACGGGACCGCACCCGACAGGGCGAAGTCGACCTTCGCCGCGGCGTTGCCGTAACGGAACCCCTGCAGCGCCCGGCGGTATCGGGCCGGCAGGCGGTCGCCGGCCCAGCGCAGCAACGCGCGCGGGGTCACGTCCATGAGTGTCGCCCGGGCGGGCGGCAGCGCGCGCAGCGACCGCACCTCGTGGTCGGTCACCACCTCTCCGCCGTGGGCCACGAGATCGGCGATGAGCGCATCGACGATCGCCTGACTCCCGCCCCGCGGAATCGGCCAGCCGCCGGCGTGCGCGTGTGCCTGCAGCGCGAGCCCCGCCCCGGCGCCCACGATCGACGGCTGGCGCACGATCGCGTGCGCGGCGACGCCGGTGATCATCGCGGGAGCGGCCTCGCCCGAGAACCGCGCGTTCCACAGCGGTGACCCCTGCTCCAGCGCGCTCATGCCGAACCGCGCCGCGACCAGCGGATGCCGCGGGATGCCGATCAGGTTCGATCCCGTGAACTCGGCGACGTGCAGCGACCGTGCCGCCAGCGGCGCCAGGAGCCGCCGGTACGCCCGGCCGTCGCGGCCCAGCGCCTGCGCGGTGCGGTCGAGGTCGCGGTACGCGATGCCGCCGGCGCCTCCCGGCAGCGGGTGCGCGAACGACACCTCGGGGGTCAGCAGCTCGATGCGCTCCGCGAGCCCGAATGCGCGGAAGAAGGGGGAGGCGACGGCGAGCGGGTGCACTGCGGAGCACGTGTCGTGGCGGAACCCGGGGAGGGTCAGCTCCTGTGTGCGGGCGCCGCCGCCGGGCTGCGCGGCGCGCTCGTACACGCGCACCGACAGTCCCGCGCGGGCCAGGGTGACCGCCGCAGCCAGGCCGTTGGGACCCGCCCCGACGATGATCGCATCGAGGATGCTCATGCCGATCGATCGCCCGCCGGCGGCGCTCCCGCGTCGGCCGCGGCGTCCGTCGCGGCATGCACGTCGGCCTGGGCCTGCGCGTCCGCGTCGGCGGGCTGCGTCTCGGGCACCTCGTCGCGGGCGGTCTGCTCCCCGGCGTCGCGTTCGCGTCGGCGTCCCTCGGCGAGGAACCCCAGCCGCCGCAGCGTCTCGCGGTTGCGTGCCCGCAGCAGCGGCGCCCACAGCACGCGCGGCAGCAGGCGAGCCGCTCCCGCGACGGGCTCCTCGCCCATGCGCACGACACACCCCTCCGCGTGCTCGCGCACGTCGATCACCACCACCGCGCGCCCGAACGGCCCCGCCTGAGCCCGCAGCCTCACGCGCCGCGGCGGCGACCACGACACGATCTCGGTGGTGTCGTCGATGAGCACCGGCCACAGTCCCAGGGAGTGGTGCAGCGCCGAGCCCTGCTGCGGCCACTCGGGCGAGACCGCGCGCATGCGTGCCGCTCCCACCACCCACACGGGGTACAGCCACCCGTCGGCGAGCGTGGCGAACACATCATCGGGTGTGCAGCGCATGACGCGCGCAATGCCGCCTGCCATCGCGACTCCTCTCGTCGGTGCTCCGATCGTAGGCGAGCAGGCCGCGCGAACAGCCGGGGTTGCGTCGGGACGGGTGACCTGCTCAGGATGCCGGCACGAGCCGCAGTTCGTCGGTCGCCGCCGCCCGCACCGCGTCGTCGCTGAATGCCCAGGGGGTCATCTCGCGGCGCTGCCACGTCTCGGTCTGGTCGGTGTAGTTCGGGTGGAACGCGTGGCCGCTCGTGCCGGTGAGGTGGTTCCAGCGCGATGCGTCGAGGTCGGCGAGATCCACCACCATCCGCATCGACGGCACCGTGACGGTGGCGAAGCTGTCGCTGCCGAGCACCCAGCCGGTGGCATCCACCACCGACGTGCCGCCCGCCACGGGGTAGGGGCCGCGGTTGAACAGCCATTCGATGGGCGCGATGCCCGACGAGCCGAACGTGTCGCTGGTGAGGGTGATGGCGTGCAGCGATCCCCACTCCCATCGCGTCGGATCATCGCCCTGCAGACCCGCGAGGCGCTCGGCGGCATCGTCGGCGGTTCTCTCGAGCATCTCCCGCTGGCCCGAGATGCCCAGACCCTCGTTGGTCCACCACGGGTCGGTCGATTCGTCCAGCAGGCGGTCGACGACGAGGAACATGCGCGACTGGCTGCCGGCGGGGGCGGCCACCTCGCGCTCCCGCACGAACATGTTCGCCACCAGTTCGTCCCACAGCACGTTCGCATACGCCGCGGCGGCGGAGTCGGCGGAGTTCTGCGCGTCCCAGTCATCGAGCAGCGCGAGTGCGGCATCGGTCCGCGCATCGTCCGTCGTGACGTCGGCGTAGGCGGCCGCCAGGCGCTTGCCCATCCAGAACTGCGCGTCGGCCTGGATGTCGCGCATGTCGTCGGCGGTGAGCGGGCCCGACGCGGCCTTGCGCTGCACCAGTTCGGTGATGCGCGCCGCCCGCCAGCCGTAGTCCCAGTCGGACGTGAGGAAGTAGCGGTAGTCGGGGTCGACGACCGCATTGTTGGCGGTCACGATGTACCCCTCGTCGGGGTTGTAGACCACCGGCAGCTCGGCGAACGGGATCATCCCCTGCCAGTCGTAGGCGGAGTCCCACCCCGGCTGCGGCAGCGATCCGTCGCCGGCGCCGCGGATGGGCAGGCGTCCCGGGGTCTGGTAGCCGATGTTGCCCTCGCGGTCGGCGTAGACGAGGTTCTGCGCGGGGACGTCGAACAGCGCGGCGGCGTCGCGGAAGGTCGCGAAGTCGGTGGCTTCATCGAGCGCGAAGATGGATGCCGCGGTGGAGCCGGGTTCGAGTGCGGTCCACCGCAGGCTCACCGCGTACTCACTTCCCGCCGGTTCCGCGTCGGGCGCCGTCGCCCCCGACCCGTGGGGGATCACCGGGTCTGCGGCGATCGCGGTGAAGTCCGAGGTGAGGCCGGAGACGATCGGACCGTGCACGGTGGAGCGGATCTCGAGGGTCACCGGGTCGCCGCCGGCGACCTCCACCGTCTCGGTGCGCGTCTCCAGCGGCACGAGCTGTCCGTCGCGCCAGTACGAGTCGCCGTCGATGCGCTCGATGTACAGGTCGGTCACGTCGGTGGTGAGGTTGGTGAACCCCCATGCGATGTCGCGGTTGTGGCCGATGATGATGCCCGGAACACCCGAGAAGCCGAACCCCGCGACGTCGAACGGGCACTCCTCCGACACCGGCGCGCAGCGCAGGTGGCTCTGGTGCCACACGCTCGGCAGCGACGCGCCGAGGTGCGGGTCGTTGGCCAGCAGCGGCTTGCCCGACGCCGTCAGCTCGCCCGAGACGACCCACGAGTTCGAGCCGATGCCTTCGCCCACGCCGCCCAGCAGCGCGGCGGCCGCCTCGACGACACCGTCGACGGCCCCCCAGTCGATCACGGCCGCCGCGGCATCCGTCTCGCCCTCGACCGGCGGCGTCGGGACCGAGGCCGACGAGAACCCGGAGGTCTCGGGCGTGGCCGGCAGCAGGTCGACGGGGGTGAGGGTGGGGGCGATCACCGGGTTGCGGTCGAACGGGTACCCGGGGAAGAGCTGCGTGATCTGCTCGGTGGAGAAGTCCTGCGCCATGAGCGCCCGTTCGGTTTCGGTCTCGACGTTGCTGCGCAGGTCCCACGCCATCGCCTTCAACCATGCGATCGAGTCGACGGCGCTCCACGGCTCGATGCGGTAGTCGGGGTTCTGCAGCCCCAGCACGGCGTACTCGAAGGATGCCTCCGCGCCGTCGTGGTCGGCGAGGTACGCGTTCACCCCGTCGGCGTAGGCCTCGTAGTATCCGCGGGTCTCCTCGTCGAGGGCGGCGACCTCCTGCTCGGCGATCTCGCGCCATCCGAGCGTGCGCAGGAACAGGTCGGTCGGCAGCTGGCTCTCGCCGAACAGCTCCGACACGCGGCCGCTCGTGACGTGGCGGCGGAAGTCCATCTCCCAGAAGCGGTCCTGCGCGTGGACGAAGCCCTGCGCGAAGAAGAGGTCGTCGGAGGAGCCGGCGACGATGGTCGGCACCCCCAGTTCGTCGCGCAGCACCTCGACCTCGCCCGCGAGGCCGGCCAGCTCCACGGTGCCGTCCAGCTGCGGGAACGAGCGCTGGATCGTCCACACCACGGCGCTCGCCGCGATGAGCGCGACGACCACGATGGCGGCGAACAGCCCGTACAGCGACATGCCGATGATGCGACCGATCGACCGGCGGCGCTTCGCAGTCCCCCCGTCGCCGGTCGACGGGTCACCGCCGCGCGGTTCGTCGTCCACCGTCATGAGTTCGCGTGTCGCCATCGAGCATCCCCAGTCGTGCCGCGACTCCCCAGTGAGCGCGACGGTGCTCGAATGCTATCCCGACGGCGCCCGATCGCGCCGCCGCGGCGGGTCAGTCGGCGCCGAAGTCGAACGACGCCGACTCGGATGCCCCGTCGACAGCCTCGGCCAGCTCCTCGCGCTTCGCGTCGTAGCCGTCGGCGTGCTCGGTGATCTCGTCCGCGCCGCCCTTCTCCAGCGTGCCGATGAGGTCGCCGGTGGGGCCGCCGAGCAGGCCCATGCCCGCGTACTGCTCCAGGCGCGAGCGCGAGTCGGCGATGTCGAGGTTGCGCATCGTCAGCTGGCCGATGCGGTCGGTCGGACCGAACGCCGCGTCGCCCACGCGCTCCATCGACAGCTTCTCGGGGTGGTACGACAGGCCGGGGCCCGACGTGTCGAGCACCGTGTAGTCCTCGCCGCGACGCAGGCGCAGGGTGACGGTGCCGCTGATCGACGAGCCCACCCAGCGCTGGATCGACTCCCGCAGCATGAGCGACTGCGGCTCGAGCCAGCGGCCTTCGTACATCAGGCGCCCCAGGCGCCGACCCTGCTCGTGATAGGTCGCGAGGGTGTCCTCGTTGAGGATGGCGTTGACGAGCCGCTCGTACGCGATGAACAGCAGCGCCATGCCCGGCGCCTCGTAGATGCCGCGCGACTTCGCCTCGATGATGCGGTTCTCGATCTGATCGCTCATGCCGAGGCCATGGCGACCGCCGATGCGGTTGGCCTCGAAGACGAGGTCCACCGGGTCGGCGAACTCGACGCCGTTGAGCGCGACCGGACGGCCGCCCTCGAAGGTCACCGACACGTCTTCGGTCTCGATCTGCACCGACGGGTCCCAGAAGCGCACGCCCATGATGGGTTCGACCGTCTCGAGCGAGATGTCGAGGTGCTCGAGCGTCTTGGCCTCGTGCGTCGCACCCCAGATGTTCGCGTCGGTGGAGTAGGCCTTCTCAGCGGAGTCGCGGTAGGGGAAGCCGTGCGCGACGAGCCATTCGCTCATCTCGGTGCGGCCGCCGAGCTCGGTGACGAAGTCGGCGTCGAGCCAGGGCTTGTAGATGCGCAGCGCGGGGTTGGCGAGCAGGCCGTAGCGGTAGAACCGCTCGATGTCGTTGCCCTTGTAGGTGGAGCCGTCGCCCCAGATGTCGACGCCGTCCTCCTTCATGGCGCGCACGAGCAGCGTGCCGGTGACGGCGCGGCCCAGCGGTGTGGTGTTGAAGTAGGTGCGGCCGCCGCTGCGGATGTGGAAGGCGCCGCAGGCGAGGGCGACGAAGCCCTCCTCGACCAGCGCCGTCTTGCAGTCGACGAGCCGAGCCACCTCGGCGCCGTACTCCAGCGCGCGGCCGGGGATCGCGGCGATGTCGGTCTCGTCCGGCTGACCGAGGTCGCCGGTGTAGGTGCAGGGCACGGCGCCCTTGTCACGCATCCAGGCGACGGCGACAGATGTGTCGAGTCCTCCGGAGAAGGCGATGCCGACGCGTTCGCCGACGGGCAGGGACTGAAGGACCTTCGACATGGTCTTCAGTCTAGTGATCCGGCGGATGCCCCCTGAGCGGCGCCGGTCAGCCGATGACGACGTCGGTGATGGTGACCGGGGTCGCGGGCATGCCGTCGGGCGCGCCACCCTCGGCCCCCGCGGCGGCGACCTCGCGGACGACCTCGAGGCCGGCGGCATCCATCTGTCCGAACACCGTGTACGACGGCGGCAGCTGGGTGTCTTCGTAGACGAGGAAGAACTGCGAGCCGTTGGTGTCGGGGCCGGCGTTGGCCATGGCGACCGTGCCGGCCGGGTAGGTCTCGGTGCCGTCGAGCTCATCGGGGTAGCTGTAGCCGGGACCGCCGCGGCCGGTGCCTGTGGGGTCGCCGCACTGCAGCACGAAGATGCCGGAGGTGGTGAGGCGGTGGCAGATGGTGTCGTCGTAGTAGCCCTGGTCGGCCAGCGAGACGAAGCTGCCGACGGTGCACGGCGTGCGCTCGGCGTCGAGGGTGAGTGCGATGGTGCCGACCGAGGTCTCCAGCGTCGCGGACACGTCGCCGTCGACGGTGGGGGTCGCCGGCGGGGCGTCGACGTCGACGGCCGCGGAGCCGCCGACGGCATAGGCGCACGTGTCGGCCGAGGCGCCGTTGGAGGGGGCCGTGCTGCCCGAGGCGGCCGGACCGTCGCCGGCGCCCGTGCACCCGGCGAGGACGAGGAGCGAAGCGGCGAGCAGGGGGACGGCGAGCAGACGGGAGCGCATGCGTCCAGCGTAGGGCGACGCGCCCCTCGCCTCCACGGCGAAGGCCCCGCTCGATCGGAGCGAGGCCTTCGGTGGTGCGGATGCCGGTGTCAGCGCACGACGGGGACGACCAGGCCGCCCCACGTCTCGTTCTCGAAGTCGGCGGTCTCCTGCGAGGTCAGCAGGTCGTAGAGCGCCTCGATGCGGGGGTCCTCGACGAGCTCGGGGCGGGTGGCGAGCACGTTGTAGTACGGGCTCGACTCGCCTTCGAGCAGGATCGCCCTGTCGCCGGACAGGCCGGCGGGCAGCGCGAACGAGATGGTCACGAACGCGGCATCCACATCGGGGAGGGCCTGCGGCAGCGTCGCGTTCTCGATCTCGGTGAACCGGAACTCGCGCGGGTTGGCGGTGATGCCGGTGAGGTCGGTGACGCCCTCTTCGACCTCGATGAGGCCCTCGTCGGCGAGCAGCTGCAGTGCCCGGCCCTCGTTGGTGGGGTCGTTCGGCACGGCGATGGTCGCGCCGTCTTCGAGGTCGTCGAGGCTGTCGACCTTGTCGGAGTAGAAGGCGGCGCTGGGCAGGTACGCCTCGCCGACGTTGACCAGGTCGGAGCCGGTGGCCTCGTTGAAGTTGGCCAGGAACGCGCCGTTCTGGAAGAGGTTCGCGTCGATCGAGCCGTCGGCCAGCGCCGTGTTGGGCGTGTTGTAGTCGGTGAACGCGACGAACTCGATCTCGAGGCCCAGCTCCGCCGCGGCGTTCTCGGCGATGTGCTGCAGGATGTCGCCGGCCGGGGTCTGCAGGGCGCCGACCTTGATGGTGCCGAGCCCGTCGGATGCCGCGGCGTCGCCGTTGTCGGCCGAATCGGTGGCGCCGGCGCAGCCGGTGAGGGTGAGGGCGGCTGCCGCGACGGCGGCCAGCAGGGCGAGGCGGGGGGTGCGGGACATGAAGTGATTCCTCTCGGGTGGATCAGATGGCGCTGACGCGGGGACGGCGCGTGCGGGTCGGGGTGGTGCGGGCGAGACGCCGTGCGCCCCAGCCGGCGAGCGACTGCAGGGCCATGACGATCGCGAAGATGATGACGATGACGGCGATGATGTGGATCCAGCTGTACTGCTGGTAGCCGTAGCGGATCGCGACGTCGCCCAGCCCACCGCCGGCGACGGTGCCGACCATGGCCGAGAAGTTGATGATCGAGGTGACCGTGGTCGACAGCCCCAGCAGCATGGACGCTGCGGCCTCGGGCAGCAGCACCTTGGTCACCAGCTCCCACCGGCTCGCGCCGAGCGAGGATGCCACCTCGAGCAGACCCGGGTCGACCTCTTTGATCGAGATCTCCACCATGCGGGCGAAGAACGGGATCGCCACGATCGACAGCGGCACGATCGCCGCGGTGGGGCCGATGAAGGTGCCGACGATGAAGCGCGTGACGGGGATGAGCGCCACCATCAGGATGATGAACGGCACCGAGCGGCCGAAGTTGACGATGAAATCCAGCAGTCGGTTGACGACGACGGCGGTGGTGCGCGAGCCGAACAGGCGGTCGAGGAACCGGCCCTCCTCGGTGCCGACGAGCACGACGCCCAGGGGAAGCCCCACGACGACCGTGACGATCAGCGCGACGCCCACCATGTAGAGGGTCTGCCCCGTGGCGACGAGGAGGATCTGCAGCAGCTGCTCGTTCATGCGCGTACGCCTTCCTGCAGGACCTCGACCAGCAGGTTCTGCCCGCGGAGGTCCGTGATGATGCCGGCGGCTGCGTGGGTGGGGACTTCCAGTCGGGTGCGACCGGCCTGCGTGCCACCGATCTGCTCGATCAGGGCGCCGAGGATCGACACGTCGACGTCGTGCTCGCGCGCGAGGCGGGAGATGACGGGGCGGTCGGCGGTGCCACCGGCGAACGTGATGTCGATGACCGTGGCATCCGACTCGACGGTCGCCGGGATCGTGCCGAGCGGGAAGAGCTGCGACGTCAGACGGGACCCGGGGGTGCGGATGATGTCGACGAGACGGCCGCTCTCGACCACGCGACCGGCTTCGATCAGCGCGGCGGAGTGGCAGGCCGTCTTGACGACGTCCATCTCGTGGGTGATGAGCAGCACCGTGAGGCCGAGCTGCTCGTTGATGCGGCGGTAGAGGTCGAGGATCGACGCGGTCGTCTCGGGGTCCAGCGCGCTCGTGGCCTCATCCGACAGCAGCACGCTCGGTCGTGCGGCGAGGGCCCGGGCGATGCCGACGCGCTGCTGCTGACCGCCCGACAGTTCGTGCACCGACGCATCGCCGCGGTGACCGATGCCGACGAGGTCGAGCATCTCCTGGGCACGCGCGCGGCGCTGGGCGCGGGGCACACCGTCGAGTTCGAGCGCGAGTTCCACGTTGCCGCGGACGCTGCGGCTGCCGAGCAGGTTGAAGCGCTGGAAGACCATGCCGATGCGACGGCGCGCGGCGCGCAGGTCGGCGGTGCCGAGCGCGGTGAGGTCGGTGCCGTCCACGACGACGCTGCCGGAATCCGGGCGCTCGAGCAGGTTGACGATGCGGGCCAGGGTGCTCTTGCCGGCACCGCTCTGGCCGACGATGCCGTAGACCTCGCCGCTCGGGATCGTGAGGGAGACGTCATCGACGGCGGCGAGGTCGCCGTAGCGTTTCGTGACGTGGTCGAGCGCGATCATGTTCGGGTAAGCCTTCCAATGCAGTGCCCGCACCCGGCCGATCGGCGGCAAGGGGGCCGTCTCGATCCAACCCGCCGCGCCCGGCCCGGCGGTAATCGCGTTACGCCCCGTGTCGTCGCCGCGGCAGGAGGGGGCCGCGGCGCGGCCGATAAGGTGGGGTGTAACCGTCCGATCACGGGGGAGAAGGCCATGCCAGGCATCGTCATCGTCGGCGTTCAATGGGGAGACGAGGGTAAGGGCAAAGCCACTGACCTCCTCGGAGAGCGCACCGACTGGGTCGTCAAGTTCAACGGCGGTAACAACGCCGGTCACACCGTCGTCATCGGCGACGAGAAGTATGCGCTGCACCTGCTGCCCTCGGGCATCCTGTCGCCGGGCGTGAACGCCGTCATCGGCAACGGCGTGGTGGTCGACCTCGAAGTGCTCTTCGATGAGCTCGAGGCGCTGAACGCCCGCGGGCTCGATACGTCGCGGCTGCGGGTGAGCGCCAATGCGCACATCATCACGCAGTACCACCGCACCCTCGACAAGGTCACCGAGCGCTTCCTCGGCAAGCGCATGATCGGCACGACCGGTCGCGGCATCGGTCCCGCCTACGCCGACAAGATCAACCGTGTCGGCCTGCGCATGCAGGACCTGTTCGACGAGAACATCCTGCGTCAGAAGGTCGAGGGCGCCCTCGACCAGAAGAACCACCTGCTGGTGAAGGTGTTCAACCGCCGCGCCATCACGGTGGACGAGGTCGTCGACGACCTGCTGTCGTACGCCGAGCGCCTGCGCCCCATGGTGTGCGACACCGGTCTGCTGCTGGGTGACGCGCTGGATGCCGGTGAGGTCGTCGTCTTCGAGGGCGGCCAGGCCACCATGCTCGACGTCGACCACGGCACCTACCCGTTCGTGACGTCCTCCTCGGCCACCGCCGGCGGAGCCGCGACCGGATCCGGCGTCGGCCCCAATCGCCTCGACCGCATCGTCGGCATCGTGAAGGCCTACACGACCCGTGTCGGGTCGGGCCCGTTCCCCACCGAGCTGTTCGATGAGCAGGGCGAATGGCTGCGCTCGCGCGGGTTCGAATTCGGCACCACGACCGGTCGTCCCCGCCGGGTCGGCTGGTACGACGCGCCGGTGACCCGCTACGCCACCCGCATCAACGGCATCACCGACCTGGTGCTGACCAAGCTCGACATCCTCACCGGTCTCGAGCGCATCCCGGTGTGCGTCGCGTACGACGTCGACGGCACCCGCTTCGAAGAGGTCCCGGTCAACCAGTCCGACTTCCACCACGCCACGCCGATCCTGGAGTACTTCCGCGGCTGGACCGAGGACATCTCGTCGGCGCGGACGTTCGAGGAGCTGCCGGCTGCCGCGCAGGACTACGTGTTGGCGCTGGAGGCGATGAGCAACACGCGCATCTCGGTGATCGGGGTCGGCCCCGGCCGTGACGCCGTGATCGTGCGGCACGACCTGCTGGACTGATGCGCTTCCTGCTCGGTGGCTACACCGCCGACATGGCGGGCGCAGCCACCGGCATCGGCGTGCTGCGCGCCGGTGAGGCCGACGCCGCCTCTGCCGGCGGGCCGCTCGCCTTCGAGGGTGAAGCGGTGCGCACCGGCGGGTCGCCGTCGTGGCTCACGTGGCATCCGTCGCTCGATGTCGTCTACGCCGCGCTCGAGGGCGACGGCACGGTGCAGGCGTTCCGCCGCACCGGCGCGACGTCGCTCGCGCCGTTCGGACCTGCGGTCGCCGTCGGCGAGGCGCCGTGCCACATCGCCGTCGCGCCCGACGCCGGGTCGCTGCTGGTGAGCTGCTGGGGCGACGGCCGGGTCGTACGGGTGCGGGTGGATGCCGAGGGGCGTCCGACCACCACGATCGCCGCCGCCGCGGCGGCACGCGACCCCTACACCCGCGAGGGCGCGTCGTCGTCGGCCTCGGCCGTGGCCGCCGCCGTGCTCGGCACCGGCGCCGCCGGGCACGCCGATGAGGCGCAGGCGCAGCAGCGCGACCTCGCCGCTGCGGCACGGGCACTGCGGGAGGCGGCGGGCGAGGAGTTCGCCCACCTCGTGCCGCAGTACGACGCGCCCGAAACCGAGCCCGTGGTCGCCGCGACGCCGGCCCCGACGATGGATGCCGCCGGTGAGGCGGTCGCCGAGCGCGTGTCCCACGCGCACCAGAGCGTCTTCCTCCCCGGCGGAGTGGTCGCCGCCACCGACATGGGCTTCGACCTCGTGCGGCTCTGGCGGGGTGTCGACGGGTCGCTGCGCGCCCTCCGCGACGTCGTCCTGCCCCGGGGGAGCGGGCCGCGGCACATGGTGTGGCATCCGAGCGGTCACCTCTACGTCGTCACCGAGCTCTCGCGCGAGGTGTACGTGCTGGCTCCCGGTGCCGACGGCGCGTGGCGCGTGGTGTCGGGTGCGCAGCTGGTGGGCACCCTCGCCGGAGACACGGCGGCGGAGATCTGCCTGTCCCGCGATGGGCAGTTCGTGTACGTGGGCGTGCGGGGCAGCGACACATTGGCGGTGCTGCGTGTGCACGGCGACGGGTCCACGCTGACCCCTGTCGCACTCGCCGAGGCGGGTGTCGCGGGGCCGCGGCATCACACCGTCGTGCTCGACACCCTGCTCGTGGCGGGCCAGCGCTCCGACGAGGTCGCCGCACTGACCCTCGACGTGCGCACCGGGGTGCCCGGCCGGGCGCGGGCGCGCACCGCGGCACCCTCGCCGACGTGCCTCGTCGCGATGCGCTAGATCTTCGCGTCCTGGCGGGGGACCAGCACCTGCTTGATGATGAGCAGGATCGACGCCGTCACCGGAATCGCGATGAGCGCGCCCAGCAGGCCCAGCAGGGTGCCGCCGACCAGCGCGCCGATCACGACGAGAGCGCCCGGAACGGAGATCGCCCGGTTCATCACCCGCGGCGTGAGCACATATGCCTCGATCTGCATGTAGACGAGGTAGGCGATGCCGAACACGAGCGCCGCGACGGGGCTCGTGAACAGGGCGAGGGTCGTGGCCAGCACCCAGAAGATCACCGTTCCCACGAGCGGGATGATCGTGATGCAGAACGCGATGACCGCCATGAGGGCCGGGAACGGCAGCCCGAGCACCACGTGCAGGATGAATGCGAACACCGAGTTGAAGAACGCGAGGATCACCATCCCCATGAGGTAGCTGCCGATCGAGTCGGTGATCTCGTTGGTGAGCGAGGCCACCTTCGTGCGGGTGCGCGCCGGGGTCAGACGCACGAACGACGTCTTGATCGTCGACAGCGACGCGAGGAAGTACAGCGTCAGCACGAGCACGATGATCACGCCCGAGATGGCGGTGGCGATCGAGACGCCGACCTGCAGCACGCCGCCGCCGATCGAGGCGAGGTTGCTGGGGTTGGTGATGAAGTCCTGCGCGTCGGTGAGGAGCGTGCCGATCTGGTCGCTGAAGGTGCTCGTGAGCCAGGCGTACACGTCGCTCTTCTGGAAATCGGCGATGAGTGACGGCAGATTGTCGAAGAACTGCTTGATCTGGCTGGCGACGGCCGGGATCACCAGCCACAGCATGCCCACGACCACCACGGCGAACCCGAGGAAGACGATCAGCATGCCCCATGCCCGCGGCACATTGTGCTTCTCGAGCCAGCGCACGACAGGGTCGAGCCCGAGCGCGGCGAACAGCGCGAACGCGATGTAGATGAGGATCGTCGACAGGCTCGCGACCGCCAGCCCCAGCACCAGGGCGGCGAGACCGCCGAGCGTCAGCAGAAAGCCGAGGGCGAACGGGTTCGACAGGCTCGCGGTGCGCCGGGCCGCCGACGCGGCGGGCGCGGGGCCGGCGGCGGCTGTGCCGGCGGCCACGTCTGCGGCCGGCGTGCGGTCCGAGGGGTCGCTCATGGGGACACTCTAGGGGCGCGTCCGCGTCATGCGCAGTACGCCGCGGCCGCCGTGACGGGAGGGTCCCCGCCCCGCCGGTAGGGTCGATGCGAGGAGGACGCCATGACCGAAGACCCCACCGTGACGCTGCACAACCTGCGCAGCAGCATCGACAACATCGACGCCGCGCTCATCTTCATGCTCGCCGAACGCTTCCGGTGCACCAAACAGGTCGGCATCCTCAAGGCGGAGCACGGCATGCCGGCATCCGACCCGTCGCGTGAGGAGCAGCAGATCGGCCGGCTGCGTCGCCTCGCCGAGGAGTCGTCGCTGGATCCCGAGTTCGCCGAGAAGTGGTTCAACTTCGTCGTCGCCGAGGTGATCCGCCACCACGCCGCGGCCGCCGACGGCCGCTGACGGCCGCTGACACGACGGGCGCCCCGAGCCGAGGCCCGGGGCGCCCTGCACGTGCAGCGTGACCGATGCTCAGGGAACCGCGCGGCGCAGCGTCCGCCAGGAGATCACGCCCAGCACCGCGATCAGGCCCACGCCCCACAGCGCCAGCCCCAGCGCGCTCTGCGCGACGAGCCACTCGGCGACCGCACCCCACGACCGCGTCTGCGTGATGACCCACGCGAGCCCGACCAGCGCGAGCGACAGCCCGACCAGCACCACGGTGAGCCACAGGTTGCCGAAGCGCTTGTAGATCGTCGCGCCCCAGAAGCCGCAGACGAAGAACAGCAGCGCCAGCACGAAGAAGACGAAGCCTGCGGCGACCGGCCCCGCCTCCCACACCCACGGCAGGTAGAAGAAGTAGCCGTTCATTCCCCACCCGTCGGTCGCCTGCTCGATCAGGCCGCCGAGGACGAACACGACCCCGAGGATGGCGGAGGTCCCTGTCGCGGTGAGCACCGTGCCGAGATAGAACTCCCGCCGGGTCACGCTCATGGCCTGCGAGAACGGGAACGTGAGCGTCAGCGCCTGGATGCCGACGACGGCGAAGTACCACAGCGGCGCCTGCGCACCGCCGCCGTACTTCGGGCCCTCGACGCCGGCGTTGGCGAGGATGCCGTAGATCGCCAGCGTGATGACCAGCGAGCCTGCCAGCACGATGAGCGGGATCCAGATGTAGGTCTGCCGGTTCACCAGCTGCATGCGCGCGACATTGATCGTGCGGCTCATCGGAGTGCTCCTTCCGCGGCGGATGCCGCCGGCTGCGGTGCTGCCTGCGCCGCCTTCTCGGCGGCATGCTGCGTCGTCCGCACGATCAGCTGCTGGAGCGAGACCGGGGCGACGTCGAGGCCGGCGCGCACCAGCTGATCGCGCTCGGCGGCCGTCAATGTGCCCAGCACCGTGACGCTCGAGACCCGGCCCAGACTCTCGCGGTGGATCACCTCTCGGCCGGCGACGAAGGCGTCGACCGCTGCGGTTTCGCCGACGATGTTCGCAGCGCGGTCCCGCACGGCATCCGTCGACTCATCCATGATGATCCGACCCTGGTCGATCACCAGGACCCGCTCGATGAGGTTGGAGACCTCGTCGATGAGGTGGCTGGAGAGCACCACGGTGCGCGGGTGCTCGGCGTAGTCCTCCAGCAGGCGGTCGTAGAAGGTCTGACGCGCGACGGCGTCGAGCCCCAGGTAGGGCTCGTCGAAGAAGGTGATCTCGGCGCGCGCCGCCAGACCGATGATCACCCCGACCGCCGAGAGCTGACCCCGGGAGAGCTTCTTGATGCGCGTCTTCGTGGGCAGCTGGAAGTCCGCGACGAGCCGGTCGGCGAGCTCTTGGTCCCAGCGGGGGAAGAACAGCCGCGCCGTCTCGAACGCGTGGCGAGGGAGGGCGTCGTCGGGGTACTTCTGACCCTCGCGCACGAAGCAGACCCGCTGCAGGACGTGGGAGTTCTCGTAGGGATCCTCGCCGAAGACGCGCACCTGCCCGCTCGTGGCGAAGTTCTGCGCCGTGAGGATCGACATGATCGTGGTCTTGCCCGCGCCGTTGCGGCCGAGCAGGCCGTAGATCGTGTCCTGCTCGATCGTGAAGCTGACGTCGTCGACCGCGAGCGCGTCGCGGTACCGCTTGGTGAGGCCTGTCACCTCGATGACGGAGGTCATCGTGCCGTCCTTTCTGTCGTGCTGTCGGTGTACCGCTGTCGGATGAGGTCGCTCAGCTCCGAGGGGCCGAGCTCCAGCGCCCGCGCCTCGGCGAGCAGAGGCTCGATGTAACGGTCGGCGAAGGCTGCGCGGCGCTCGCCGCGCAGCTGCTCGCGCGCCCCCGGGGCGACGAACATGCCGATGCCGCGTCGCTTGTACAGCACGCCCTTGTCCACGAGCATGTTCACTCCTTTCGCCGCCGTGGCGGGGTTGATGCGGTGGAAGGCCGCGAGCTCGTTCGTCGAAGGCACCCGGGCCTCTTCGGCGAGGCTGCCGTCGACGATGGCGTCTTCGATGCTCTCGGCGATCTGCAGGAAGAGAGCCCGGCCTTCTTCGATCATTGCGCTCCGTTCCCTGGTTCATTACTTGAGTAGCTAACTATGGAACGTGAAGCACACTGCTGTCAAGGCCTGCTGTGAACTGGTTTTGCACAGGCTGAAAGGCCCGGATACGGTGGATGAGGACCGTGAGGTCCGTAAGACCAGTCCGCGGTCGTCCCCCGTCACCCGATCGGGAGGGGCGAGCGTATGGTCGGCGGTCTGGGCCGCGCACCCGATGTGCGCGTCGCCGGAGCGCCTCGCCCGGTCGCCTGACGGCGGCATGAGTGCGGGGCGACGATGACCGTCACCCGGGCGTGACCTAAGCGGCCGCGGGTGCGACCGCCGAGGTGACCACGTGACAGCTGCCCCCGCCGTCGAAGCGAAGAACCTGTTCAAGGTCTTCGGTCGCAACCCGAAGGATGCCGTCAAACGGCTGCGTGCAGGGCAGAGCCGCACCGAGGTCGCCGATGCCGGCACCGCCGCGGTCATCGACGCCAGCTTCACCGTGCAGCCCGGCGAGATCTTCGTCATCATGGGCCTGTCGGGGTCGGGCAAATCCACCATCATCCGCATGCTCAACGGCCTGCTGGAGCCCACCGCCGGCGAGGTGCTCGTGCAGGGGCGCAGCGTCACCGGCGCGTCCGCCAGCGAGTTGCGGGGCATTCGCCGCCAGTCGATCTCGATGGTGTTCCAGCACTTCGCCCTGCTGCCGCATCGCACCGTGATCGACAACGCCGCGTATGCGCTCGAGATCCAGGGCGTCGGCAAGGCCGAGCGCCGCCGCCGCGCGATGGAGATCCTCGAGAAGGTCGGCCTGGGCGACCGCGCCGAAGCCATGCCCGACGAGCTCTCGGGCGGCATGCGTCAGCGGGTGGGGCTTGCCCGCGCCCTCACGGCAGGCACCGACATCCTGCTGATGGACGAGGCGTTCTCGGCACTGGACCCCCTCATCCGTCGCGAGATGCAGGAACAGCTGGTCGAGCTGCAGCGCGAGCTCGGCCGCACCATCGTCTTCATCACCCACGACCTCAACGAGGCCATGTTCCTCGGCGACCGCATCGCGGTCATGCGCGATGGGCGCATCGTGCAGAACGGCACGCCCGAAGAGATCCTCACCGACCCCGCGAACGACTACGTCGCGCAGTTCGTGCAGGACGTCGACCGTGCCCGGGTGCTCACCGCCTCCGCCGTCATGGAGCCCGCACACGCCACGACCCCCGTCAGCGCAGGCCTGCGCGGTGCGCTGCGGTCGCTGCGTGAACTGCAGGCCGGCTCCGTGTTCGTCGTCGAGAACCGCCGGCTGCTCGGCGTCGTCAGCGACCGCCGCGTGATCCGGGCGATCAAGGCCGGCGAGACCGACCTGCGCGCGATCGTCGACGCCTCGGTGCCGACCGTCTCGCCCGACGACCCCCTCACCGACGTCGTCGAGCGCGCTGTGGAGACCACCGTGCCGGTGCCCGTCGTCGACGCCGAGGGGCGCCTCGTGGGCCTCATCCCGCGCGTGACGCTGCTGGCAGCCCTCGGCAACGTGCCGCCCACGACCCAGGCCATCCCGATCATCGAGCCGGCACCCTCGGTGCCGCAGTCCGACCTCGTCGCCTCGCTGGCCGAGCTCGGCCGGAGCGAGACGGATGCCGCCGGCCTCACCGCCTCGGCGGAGGCGGATGCCGCCGGCCTCACGGCTTCGGCGAAGGGGGGAGACCGATGATCGACGTGCGCCTTCCCCTCGGCGAGATCGCCGAGACCTTCGTCCGCTGGCTCATCGACACCTTCGGGTGGCTGTTCGATGGCCTGCGCTCCCTCTTCCTCGCGGTCTACGACGCGCTGGAATGGACGCTGCAGACCCCGCCCTTCTGGGCCGTGATCATCGTGCTGGCCGCGCTGGCGTTCTGGGCGCGGGGCCTGTGGCTGGCGGTGGGCACCGCGGTGGGCCTGCTCATCATCGTCGGCGTCGACCAGTGGGACAACGCCATGCAGTCGCTCGCCCTGGTCATCGTCGCGTCGGTGATCGCCCTCGCCCTCGGCATCCCGCTCGGCATCTGGGCCGCGCGCAGCGACACCGTCTCGAAGATCGTGCGCCCGGTGCTGGACTTCCTGCAGACCATGCCCGCCTTCGTGTACCTCATCCCCGCGCTCATGCTCTTCCGCGTGGGCGTCGTGCCGGGCATCGTCGCCACCATCCTCTTCGCCCTCGCGCCCGGCGTGCGGCTGACCGAGCTCGGCATCCGCGGTGTCGACCGCGAGGTCGTCGAAGCCGGCCACGCCTTCGGTGCCTCGCCCAGCCGCATCCTGCGGCAGATCCAGCTTCCGCTGGCGCTGCCGAGCATCATGGCCGGCGTCAACCAGGTGATCATGCTCAGCCTGTCGATGGTGGTCATCGCGGGCATGGTCGGCGCACGCGGCCTCGGCGGCGACGTGGTGCAGAGCCTGCAGAAGATCGACATCGCGCTCGGCTTCGAAGCCGGCCTGTCGGTGGTGATCATCGCGATGATCCTCGACCGCACGACCTCCGCCCTCGCCGCGCGCGGGTCGAACCGCGGCCGCAAGGCGGCGCGCACGCCGCGGCCGGTGGCGGCGGCATCCGCCTGACCGCCGCCCGTCACACACACTTGCGAGCTCATCACTCGCGGGGGGTGCGGAGACTCCGCGCCCGACCACAACGACCGCCTCGCGACAGCACGCGAGGGGAGAGGAAGTCACGATGACCAAGAGAAACACCCTTCTGGGGGCACTGGCACTCACGTCGGCCGCCGCACTGGCACTCACCGGGTGCGCCGGAGGTACCGATGACGCGGGCTCCGCGAACGGCTCGGACAACGCCGCCGCCGACCGGCCCATCACGATCGCCGTGTTCAACGGCTGGGACGAGGGCATCGCCGCGTCCGAGCTGTGGAAGGCCGTGCTCGAAGAGCAGGGCTACGAGGTCGAGCTCGAGTACGCCGACCCCGCCGCCGTCTACAACGGCATCTCCAGTGGCGACTACGACCTGACGCTGGACACCTGGCTGCCGCTGACCCACGCCGACTACATCGACGAGTACGGCGATGACATGGTCGACCTCGGCGCCTGGAACACCGAGGCGAAGCTGACCTTCGCGGTCAACGAGGACGCCCCGATCGACTCGCTCGAGGAGCTCGCCGACAACGCCGAGCTGTTCGGCAACCAGATCATCGGCATCGAGTCGGGGTCGGGCCTGGCGACCGTGACCGACGCGGCCGTCATCCCCGGGTACGGACTGGAAGCGTTCGACCACGTGACGTCGTCGACCCCTGCCATGCTCACCGAGCTCGACACCGCCACGAACGCAGGCGAGAACATCCTCGTCACCCTGTGGCGTCCGCACTGGGCCTACGACGCGTACCCGATCAAGGACCTCGAAGACCCCCAGGGCCTGCTCGGCGACGCCGAGGGCATCCACTCCTTCGCCTCGACGACGTTCGAAGAGGACTTCCCCGAGGTCTTCGCGTGGCTGAGCGCCTTCGAGATGGACAGCGAGACGCTGTACTCCCTCGAGAACGTGATGTTCAACGAGAACGACAGCGACGACTACGAGGCCATCGTGGCCGACTGGATGGCCGCGAACGAAGAGTACGTCACCTCCCTCACCGCCGAGTGAGTATTCTTCGCGTCGAGTGAGCACTCGTTGCGCGCCCTGCGATCAGTGATCCGGGCGCGCACGGGTGCTCACTCGTTGGCGGGATGGGGATCGGCGGTGAGCTCCAGCGCCACCTTCTTCTCCAGCTCCTCGACGGCCTCATCGGACAGCGAGATCAGGCCGTCCAGCTCTTCACGCACCCGCTTGTAGGCCAGCTGGCGTTCGGCAGGCGTGGCCGCCTGATCGATCGCCACCGTCAGCAGCTGCTTCGCCGTCGACAGGCGCTTGCGCTCGACCTCGGTGAACGACGAGTCGCGCACCCGGCGGGCCTCGCGCTCGGCCAGGTCGAACGCCACCTCGAACTCGGTCACCGCGGAGCGGTACTCGTCGAGCTGCTGCTTGGTCACCCTCGCCTTGGCCGATGCCGGTCGCAGATGATCGGCGTTGCGCTTGGCTCGAAGGAACGCCGCCGTCATCGGCTGGCGCCCATCGCTCATGGCGGGGAACGCGATGAGCTTCGCGACATCGAGCTCGTAGTCGAGCCAGCGCCGCGCCACCTCATCATGCGCGGTCACCAGCTGCTCGAGCTGATCGGGCTCCGGTGACGGACGCGTGATCGCGGTCGGCACGGACGCCGTTGCGACCGGCTTCGCCCGCGCCGCCGCCTGCGCGGCCTTCAGTTCGCTCTTCGCTCGCAGAATCTCGAGGCGGCGCTTGTGCCGGCGCTTCGTCGCCCGCTCCCACGCGGAGCCGACACCACCGAAGATGCCGGCGAGCGGGAACGCCAGCCACCAGTAGTTGCCGAGGAAGTCGAACAGTGGCTCCACCCTGTCATGGTAGTCCCCACCCGTCTCGCGCCGAGGCGCGGTCGATGACCGGCGTCAGGTGGATGCCGGGGGTCGCGGCCCGCGCGCCGGCGCCGGCCAGATCGGGCTGCCCGGCGGCCGGGGCAGCGCCGCCCGCGCCGCGCGATGCGCGTCGTGTTCTGCGGACACGAAGGCCGCCTCCGCCTGGCGCACCGCGTCGCGATACGCCAGGAACTGCGCCGGTGTCACCTTCGCGCGCACCGCCGCGGGCCGCAGCCGCTGCGCCTCGTGCTGCGCCCGCAGGAACGCGAGCGTCGCCGGATGCCGCGCGTCGAGCATCTGCGGGAAGGACAGCGCCTTGCCGGCATCCGTCTCGTACTCGAGCCAGCGCGCCGTGACGGCGTCGTGCTGCGCGAACAGCGCCTCGATCGGCAGCGGCGCGTCGCCGGCCGCGGCGCCGTACGTCGCCCGCGTCGCTTTCACCCGGCTGCGGCTCGCCCGCAACTGCAACGACGCCACCCGTTCCTGCTGCTTCGCGGCCTGCAGCGCCTGCCGGGCGGCGGAGATCGAGGGGATGCCGGGGGCAGAGACGCCGCGCTGCGCCTTCGCCGTCAGCAGGTCGGCCTGCGCGGCACGCAGCTGCGCCCGCGCCGCCTGCAGTGCTCGGTAGGCGGTGAGCTCCTCCTGGCGGGCGGCATCGAGCTCGAGTCGACGGGCGCGGCGGCGGGTGGTGGTCAGCGCCCCGTATCCGACCGCGCCCACGCCCGCGGCGGCGGGGGCAACCCACCACCACGAGCTCACGATCAGGAGCACCGTCTCCACCCTGCCATGCTAGCCGCGGCCGCCCCGCCCGGCATCGGGCACCCCGCCCGCCCGCCCGCCCCCGCATTCCGCCCAGAAACCACGAATCGGACGAGACATCACGCGATGCGCGGTGTCTCGTCCGAGAAGTGGTGTCTCGCCGGTTCGGCGGCGGGTCAGCCGAAGAGCAGCGCGATCACCGTCGCGCCGCCGCCGACCAGGATCAGCGACACGATGACGACCCACGCCACGATCTTCATGCGCCGCTGGCGCGCCTGGCCGTAGGTGCCGTACTCGTCGTCGTTCGACATGTGTCTGCCTCTCAGGCGGGCTCGGTGACCGTCGCGCCGAACGCGGCGGGCAGGGTCGCGCGCGAGCGATCGCGCAGCTCGGTCGCGGAAACGGTGAAGACGTCCTGCACCTCGAGCGCCGGTGCATCGCCGTCGCCGGGGGCGTCGGTCACGCCGATGCGCAGCACCGGGTAGTCGCGCCCGTCGCACAGGCCCCGGAACTTCACGTCGTCCTCGCGGGGGACGGTGACGATGACGCGGCCGGTCGACTCGGAGAACAGTGCGGTCGCGGCATCCACGCCGTCGCGCTCCATGATCTCGCGCAGCCACACGCGGGCGCCGACGCCGAAGCGCATGACGCCTTCGGCGAGGGCCTGCGCGAGGCCACCCTCCGACAGGTCGTGGGCGCTGGAGACCAGCGACTGCTGGGATGCCGCGTGCAGCAGGCCCGCCAGACGCTTCTCGGCCGCGAGGTCGACCTTCGGGGGGCGACCGCCGAGGTGCCCGTGGATCGTCCCCGCCCACTGCGAGCCGCTCAGCTCGGTGGCGGTGACGCCGAGGAGGTAGATGTTCTCGCCGGCATCCTGCCAGCCGCTCGGGATGCGCCGGGCGACGTCGTCGATGATGCCGAGCACGCCCACCACGGGGGTGGGGTGGATGGGGATGTCACCGGTCTGGTTGTAGAACGACACGTTGCCGCCCGTGACCGGCACACCGAGTTCGAGGCAGGCGTCCGACAGGCCGTCGACGGTCTGCGAGAACTGCCACATGACCTCGGGGTTCTCGGGGCTGCCGAAGTTGAGGCAGTCGGTGACAGCGGTGGGAACGGCGCCGGTGACGGCGACGTTGCGGTAGGCCTCGGCGAGGGCCAGCTTCGCACCCTCATACGGGTCGAGCTGGCAGAACCGGCCGTTGCAGTCGGTGGCGATGGCGAAGCCCAGGCCTGACTCCTCGTCGACGCGGATCATGCCGGCGTCGTCGGGGAAGCTGAGGGCGGTGTTGCCCATCACGTAGTAGTCGTACTGGTTGGTCACCCACGACGTGTCGGCGAGGTTGGGGCTGGCCACCAGCTGCAGGAACTGCTCGCGCAGCGTCGCGGGGTCGTCGCTGCGGGGGAGGGCCGAGGCCGAGTCTTCGCGCAGCGCGTCGATCCAGGTCGGGTACGCGACGGGGCGCTCGTAGACGGGGCCGTCGACGGCGACCGTGGACGGGTCGACGTTGACGATCTCCTCGCCGTGCCAGAAGATCTGCAGGCGGCCGTCTCCGGTGACCTCGCCCAGCACGCTCGTCTCGACATCCCACTTGCCGGTGACGGCGAGGAACGCGTCGAGCTTCTCGGGAGCGACGATGGCCATCATGCGCTCCTGGCTCTCGCTCATGAGGATCTCCTCCGGCGTGAGCGAGGGGTCGCGCAGCAGCACGTTCTCCAGATCCACGCGCATGCCCGACCCGCCGTTGGCGGCCAGCTCGCTCGTGGCGCACGAGATGCCGGCGGCACCGAGGTCCTGGATCGCCTCGACGAGCTCGCCCTGGTACAGCTCCAGGCAGCACTCGATGAGCACCTTCTCGGCGAACGGGTCGCCCACCTGCACCGCGGGGCGCTTGGTGGGGCCGCCGTCGGCGAAGGTGTCGGATGCCAGAATCGACGCGCCGCCGATGCCGTCGCCGCCGGTGCGCGCCCCGAAGAGCACGACCTTGTTGCCGGCGCCGGTGGCGTTGGCCAGCTTGATGTCTTCGTGGCGCATGACGCCCACCGCGAGGGCGTTGACGAGCGGGTTGCCCTGGTAGACCGAGTCGAACACCGTCTCGCCGCCGATGTTGGGCAGGCCCAGGCAGTTGCCGTAGAACGAGATGCCGCTGGTGACACCGTGCACGACGCGCGCCGTGTCGGGGTGGTCGATGGCGCCGAAGCGCAGCTGGTCCATGACGGCGACGGGGCGCGCGCCCATCGAGATGATGTCGCGCACGATGCCGCCGACACCGGTCGCCGCTCCCTGGAAGGGCTCGATGTAGCTGGGGTGGTTGTGCGACTCGACCTTGAAGGTCACCGCCCAGCCCTCGCCGACATCGACGACGCCGGCGTTCTGGCCCATGCCCACCATGAGGCGGGTCTTCATCTCGTCGGAGACCTTCTCGCCGAATTTGCGCAGGTAGATCTTGCTCGACTTGTAGGAGCAGTGCTCGCTCCACATCACCGAGTACATCGCCAGCTCGCCGGAGGTGGGGCGGCGGCCGAGGATCTCGCGGATCTTGGCGTACTCGTCGGGTTTCAGCCCGAGAGCGGCATACGGCTGCTCCCGTTCGGGGGTGGCGACCGCGTTTTCGACGGTATCGGCGACAGAGGTCGAAGAGGGCGTGGTCACGCGGCTGAACTCCAGGAGATGAGGGGATGCCGGACGCGTCCATCCTAGTCGCCCGGTGCTTTTCCCCGGTCCCTTCCCCCGCCCGTGCGCGGCCCGCGACGTAGCGTGGAAAGAAGCCCGAGAGGGACCCGAGAACGAAGGAGCAGCCATGAAAGCCTGGCAGTTCACCGGAACCCACGAACCGCTCGTCCTGAACGAGGTGCCCGATCCGACCCCGGCCCCGGGGGAGGTCGTGCTGAAGATGACCGCCGCAGGACTGTGCCACTCCGACGTGGGGGTGCTCGAGGACGAAGGCTGGCTGTCGATGCTGGCGAAGCTGCCGATCACGCTCGGTCACGAGAACGCAGGCGTGGTCGAGGCCGTCGGCGACGGCGTCACCGACTACGCCGTCGGCGACCGTGTCGCGGTGTGCCCGACGACCGCCGCCGGCGCCCCCGGCTACGGCTTCGACGGCGGCTTCGCCGAGAAGATGGCGGTGGCCGCCGAAGCGCTCGTCCCGATCCCCGACGAGGTCGACGACGTCTACGGGGCGGCGGCGACGGATGCCGGCATGACCTCTTACGCCGCGGTCATCACCAACGGCGGGGTGAAGGCGGGCGACACCGTCGGCATCATCGGTCTCGGGGGCCTCGGCCAGATCGGCGCCCGCGTGGCCGTGCTCGCCGGGGCGACCGTGTACGTCGCCGAGATCGACGAGTCGGCGTGGCCCCTGGCCGAGCAGATCGGCGCGGCGGGGGTCGCGGCATCCATCGCCGACTTCGAGGGTGTCGCCTTCGACGTCATCGTCGACTTCGCCGGATTCGGCACGACCACGGCGCAGGCGGTGGATGCGATCCGCCGCGACGGCACGGTCGTCGTGGTGGGCATGGGCCGGCTCGAGGCGACGATCAGCACCAAGTCGCTCATCCTCAACCAGTGCAACCTGCGCGGCTCGAACGGCGGCAGCAAAGAGGACATCGCCGGCGTCTACGAGTACATGAAGACGGGGCAGCTGAAGCCCGAGACCACGACCATCCGTTTCGACGAGATCGCCGAGGGGCTCGAGCGGCTGCACCGCGGTGAGGTGAAGGGGCGTCTGGTCGCCACCTTCGACTGATGCCGAGGGGGCGGCGCCGGCCGCGCCGCCCCTCTTCCCCCGGAGACGAGTGAGTCCCTGCATCCGATTGAGCCGCCCCTGCATCCAAACGGGGCGCTCGAGCGGAATATCTTTCAGGCGCCCGACGGCTGTCGCCGAGCGTGACTCTTCTCATCGAAGGAGCTGGAAGATGAACAGGAAACTCTCCCTCGGCCTCGTGGCCGTGCTCACCGCGTCGCTCGCGCTGACCGCCTCGCCGGCGTCGGCGTACGGCGGCTCGAAGCCGACCGGGTCGATCGTCGATGTGGCGGTCGCCGCATCGGGCGGGGGAACCCCCGATGCCAACGGCCGCGACTACGACCTGCTGGTGCAGGCGCTCGTCGCCACCGGGCTCGATGCCACCCTCGCCGACACGAGCACCACCTTCACGGTGTTCGCGCCCAACGACGAGGCCTTCCTGCGCCTGGTCACCGACCTCACCGGCGCGGCGCCGGCGTCAGAGGCCGCGGCCCTCACGGCGATCACCTCGACCTTCTCGGCGGAGCAGATCTCGAACATCCTGCTGTACCACGTGGTGCCGGGTAAGAAGCTCGGCCCCCTCCAGGTGCTGCTCTCGCGCAACCTGACGATGGCCAACGGCGGCACCGTCCAGCCGCGCGGCACCACGCTTCGCGATGAAACCCCGTCGCTCAAGGACCCGCGGCTCGTGCTCCGGGCGATCAACATCCAGGCGACCAACGGGGTCATCCACACGATCGATCGGGTGCTGGTCCCCGGCGCCTGACCGGCGGCGAACGGCACGAGGCCGGGGGATCCCCACCCCCGGCCTCGTCGTTTCGCGCGGGGGCGCCGCACTCCTGCGCTGCGCGCCGACAGCAGATGCTCTTGACGTGCCGCCCTCCCCGCCGTAACGTGCAACCAAATGGTTGTACAAGATGAGTTCACCGATGAGCAGACCGACCGCGTCTTCCAGGCGCTGGCGGCATCCACCCGTCGCGACATCCTGCGGCGCACGCTCGAGAGCGAGCAGTCCGTCTCGGCCCTCGCGGCCGGGTACGACATGTCGTTCGCGGCGGTGCAGAAGCACGTGGCCGTGCTCGAAGCGGCCGGACTCATCATCAAGCGTGCCGAGGGGCGCGAGCGGCTGGTGCGGGCGGATCCGCGCATGATCGCCCGAGCCCGCGCCCTCCTGGCGGCCTACGAAGCCCTCTGGCGCGCACGCATCGATCGGCTGGACGACCTGTTGGCTGCGCCGGCCCCGCCACCGAACACGCAAGGAGGGTGACATGCCCGTCACCGAAGTCACCACCGACCCCGAAGCCCTCACGATGACCCTCATCGCCGACTTCGCCGCCCCCGTCGAGCGCCTCTGGCAGGCGTTCAGCGACCCGCGCGAGCTGGAACGGTTCTGGGGCCCGCCGGGCTGGCCGGTGACCTTCACCGAGTTCGACCCCATCGCCGGTGGCCGCGCCAGGTACCACATGACCAGTCCCCGCGGCGAGAAGTCGCGCGGCTCGTGGGAGTTCCTGTCCATCGACGAGCCCGCCGGGTTCGAAGTGCTCGACGGCTTCGTCGACGAGAACGGCGACGTCGACGAGGACATGCCCCCGGCGATGCGCATGAGCTTCGCCTTCGAGCCCACCGCGACCGGCTCCCGGCTGCGCAACGTCACCCACTTCCCCTCCGCCGACTCGCTCGACGCCATGGTCGCGATGGGCGCGGTCGAGGGTTCGACGATGGCGCTGAACCAGCTCGACCGCGTGCTGCTGGGCCTGCGCGAGTACGCGCAGGGCAAGGGCACGCAGGTCGAGTTGATCGACGACACCCACGTGCGCATCACGCGGTTCATCGAGGGCTCGCGCGACCTCATCTGGCGGGCGCACCACGACTCCGACCTGATGCGTCGGTGGCTGCTCGGCCCCGACGGCTGGTCGATGACGACCTGCGATGTGGCGACGGAAGTCGGTGGCACGTACCGCTACTGGTGGGAGCAGGACGGCGTCGAAGGATCCGGCTTCGGATTCGAGGGCGAACTGCTGCTGTCCGCGCCGCCGCGCCGCGCCGTCACCACCGAGCGCATGATCGGCATGGCGGGTCCGGGCACGCTCAACGACCTGAACCTCGAGGAGGAGGACGGCGCGACCCTGCTCACCCTGCTCGTGGAGTACCCCGACGTCGAGACCCGCGACGCGATCCTCGCGACCGGCATGGCCGACGGCATGGAGACCAGCTACGCGCGGCTCGAGTCGGTGCTGGCCACCGACGGCGCCCTGCGCTGACGCCGCACAGGCGCCCGCGCGGCTGCGGCTGCGCGGGCGTCAGGCGCGGGGCAGCGCGTCTTCCAGCGCGACCCACGCGAGCATCGCGCACTTCACCCGGGCGGTGAACTTCGACACTCCCGAGAGCGCCGTGGCATCGCCGTAGACGTCCTCGTCGAGCTCCATCTTGCCGCGCGAGCGCAGCACCTCCCGGAACCCGGCGATCAGGTCGATCGCCTCCTGCCGGGTCAGCGCGTCGCCGGCGTCGATGCGGTCGTCGATGAGCGAGGCGAGCATCGATGCCGATGCCTGCGAGATCGAGCAGCCGGCGCCTTCCCACGTCACCGAGGTGAGCGTCTCGCCGTCGTCGGACACCTGTGCGCGCAGCGTGATGTCGTCGCCGCAGATCGGGTTGTGCTGGTGAGACGTGGCGGTGCGCCCGTCCTCCGAGGCGAGGCCGCGGGCGTGGGGGTGCTTGGAGTGATCGAGGATCAGCTCCTGGTACAGGGAGTCGAGGTTGCTCATGCGGGGGTTCCTTCCACGCCGAAGTACGACCGCACTCCGGCCACAGCGTCGAGAAAACGGTCGACGTCGTCGTCGGTGGTGAACACGGATGCCGAGGCGCGCACCGACGCCGTCAGGCCGAACCGGGCGTGCAGCGGCTTGGCGCAGTGGTGGCCCACCCGCACCGCGATGCCGCGGGAGTCGAGGAACTGCCCGACATCGTGCGCGTGCACACCGGCGACGTCGAAGGATGCCAGCCCGATGCGGTCGGCGGTGCCCTCGGCGGCGTCGCCGAGCACCCGCACGCCGTCGAGGTCGCGCAGGCCTGCCATGAGACGGCGGCCGATCGCGCGCTCGTGGTCGTGCACGGCGTCCATGCCCAGGGCCTCGAGGTACCGCACCGCCGCGGCCAGCGCGATCGCCTGCGACACCGGCTGGGTGCCGGCCTCGAACTTCTGCGGTGCGGGCAGGAACCCGGCTTCGTCGAGGGTGACGGTGGTGACCATCGAGCCGCCGGTGAGGAACGGGGGCAGCGCCTCGAGCACCTCAGTGCGGCCGTACAGGGCGCCGATGCCGTAGGGGCCGAGCATCTTGTGGCCCGAGAAGGCCGCGAGGTCCACCCCGAGTGCGGGCAGGTCCAATGCCAGGTGCGGCACCGACTGGCAGGCATCCATCACCGTCAGCGCGCCGACCGCCTTCGCCAGCGCGACGATCTCGGTCACCGGGTTGACGATGCCCAGCACGTTGGACACGTGGGTGAACGCGACGACCTTGGTGCGCTCGCCGATGATCTCGGCCGCGGCATGCAGGTCGAGGGTGCCGTCGTCGTGCACCGGGATGTGGCGCAGCACCGCGCCGGTGCGGGCGGCGAGTTCCTGCCACGGGATGAGGTTGGCGTGATGCTCGGCTTCGGTCACGACGATCTCGTCGCCGGCGCGCAGTGCGTAGGGGGCGGATGCCGGCAGGCCGCGGCCGTCGGTGGCGTTGCCGATCGAGTAGGCGACGAGGTTGAGGGCGGCGGTGGCGCCGCTGGTCCAGACGAGGTTCTCGGGCGCGGCACCGACGAAGCCGGCGACGGTCTCGCGGGCATCTTCGAACAGCTCGGTCGCCTCGGCGGCGAGGGTGTGGGCCCCACGGTGCACGGCGGAGTTGGCGCGGATGAGGAAGTCGATCTCGGTGTCGAGCACCACCTGCGGCTTCTGGCTGGTGGCGCCGGAGTCGAGGTAGACCAGCGACTCGCCGTTGACGGTCTGGTCGAGGATGGGGAAGTCCGCGCGCAACGCGGCGGGGTCGAAGACCCGACCGGGCTCGGATGCGATGGTGGCACTCACCCTTCCAGGCTACGCCGGTCGGGAGGCGGTGGGATCGGGGGTCGGGGGGCCGGTCGTCGCGTCGTCGGCTTCGGGCGCCAGGTGGGTCACCAGGCCGTACTCCGCCGCGTGTCCCGCGCGGTCGTCGCCGGGCATGGGTCGCGCCGCGCGGCCGTACAGCAGGCGCGACGAGTCCAGCAGCCACGGCACGAGGGTCACGGCTACCCCGTGGATGAGCATGAGGCGCTGAGCCAGGCGACGGGCTCGCCGATTGTGCAGGAACGTCTCCCACCAGTGCCCGACGATGTACTGCGGCAGGTAGATCGTCACGACCGACGAACCGTGCCGGCGGCGGTACTCGCGGATGAAAGCCGCCAGCGGGGCGGCGTACTGGCGATAGGGCGATTCGAGCACCATGAGCGGCACCGGCACATGGTGCTCCTCCCAGTCGGCCGCGAGCTGCGCCGTCTCGCGCGGGGTGACGGCCACATGCACCGCGATCGTCGTGTCGTGTTGGGCGGCCAGGGCGTAGTCGATCGCCTTCGCCGCCGGTTTGTGGAACGCTCCCACCAGCACGAGGGCCACATCGCCGCGGGACCCGAAGCGCACGCTGTCGTCGTCGATGGCGGTTTCCACCTCGACGTCGAGGTAGTACCGCCGCACACCGATCATCAGCGTCGTCAGCACGGGGATGGCCAGGAACACCAGCCACGCCCCGTGGGTGAACTTCGTCACCGTGACGATCACCAACACGACGACCGTCATCACCGCGCCGAGGGAGTTGATGACGCGTCCGCGCAGGGCGATGCGTCGTTCGAGCGTCGCCTGGCGGGGGATCAGCCGCAGTTCGCGGTTCCAATGCCGCACCATGCCGATCTGACCGAGCGAGAACGACACGAAAACCCCGATGATGTAGAGCTGGATCAGCGTCGTCAGGTCGGCTTGGAACACCAGCAGCGCCGTGATGGCGGCGATGCCGAGCAGCACCATGCCGTTGGAGTACACCAGCCGGTCACCGCGCGTGTTGAGCGACTTGGGGGCGTAACCGTCGCGGGCGAGCACCGACCCGAGCAGCGGAAAGCCGTTGAAGGCGGTGTTGGCCGCCAGCAGCAGCACGCATGCGGTGGTGGCCTGCACGACGTAGAACAGCACCGACCCCATGCCGAAGGTCGCCGCCGCGACCTGCGCGATGAGCGAGGGCTGCGGCAGTGTGCAGTCGAATCCGATCAGCTCACAGGGGTCCTCGGCGTACCGCACCCCGCTGACGAGGGCCAGGGTCGTGAGCCCGGCGAAGAGCGAGATCGCGATGAGGCCCATGATCGCCAGGGTGGTGCGAGCGTTGCGTGCCTGGGGCGGGCGGAACGCGGGTACGCCGTTGGCGATGGCCTCGACCCCCGTCAGCGCCGAGCACCCGCTGGCGAAGGCGCGCAGCAGCAGCAGCACCACCGCGACCTGGGTGAGGCCGGCCGATTCCACCCCGAACTGGGCGCTGGATGCCACGGGAGAATCCCCGACCGCCCAGCGCACCAGGCCGGTGACCACCATGACCCCCACCGAGCCGATGAAGAGGTAGGTGGGCAGGGCGAAAGCGCGCGACGCTTCGCGCACACCGCGCAGGTTCACCGCGACGAGCAGGACGACGAAACCGACGGCGAGCTCGACGCGCCAGGGGTTCAGCACCGCCAGGGCCGAGATGATGTTGTCGACGCCCGCGGCCACCGACACCGCGACGGTGAGGATGTAGTCGACCAGCAGCGCCGAGGCGACGACCACGCCCGGTATCTCGCCCAGGTTCGTGCGCGCCACCTCGTAGTCGCCGCCACCGGAGGGGTAGGCGAGGATCAGCTGCCGGTAACTGAGCACGACGACCGCCAAGAGCACCACGACCGCCAGGGCGATCCACGGGCTGAACGTCAGGAACGACAGCCCACCCAGCATCAGGATCATCAGCAGTTCCTGCGGCGCGTACGCCACCGACGACAGCGCATCGGAGGCGAAGATCGGCAGCGCCATGCGCTTGTGCAGCAGCTGCTCTTCCTGCCGGCTGGAGGTGAGCGGCTCGCCGATGAGCAGCCGCTTGACGGCGGGGGACTCCGCCGCCGGGCCGGGTTGATCTGTGGTCACGGCGAGGGACGCTACTCCTGCGCGACCGGTCGCACAATGGTCCGAAAGGGGTGTTCGCGACGGGCCGCGCCGGCGTCACTGCGCGAGGAACTCCCGCGCCGCCACGACGAGGTTCTCGACCCCGCGTTCGATGGTGGGATGCAGCACCGGAGCGAAGAACGGCGAGTGGTTCGTGGGGATGTCGGCGTCGAGCGTGCCGCGCGCAGCGGCGGCCGCGTATGCCTCCGGGTCGACTCCGCCCCAGAACCAGAACACCAGCGGAGCGCCGCCCTCGCGCGCGAACCACGACACGTCCTCGCTGCCGGTGAACATGCCCGGGTCGACCACCGCACCCTCGCCGAACGACCGCTCGAACGCCGCGACGAGGCGGGCCGTGGCATCCACGTCGTTGATCGTGGGGGGCAGGGTGTGGAGGGTGCTGATCACCGGCTGCTCCTCGGCGCCGGACGCCTCGGCCTCGGCGCGCACCACCCGCTCGACCTTGGCCATGATGCGTTCGCGCGCCGCCTCGTCGGCGTAGCGCAGGCTCAGCTCGAGCCGCGCCTCGGCGGGGATGATGTTGTTCTTCAGCCCGGCGTGGATCGCGCCGACCGTCACGACCGCCATCTCCCGCGGGTCGACCTCGCGCGAGACGATCGTCTGCAGGCGCATCACCGTGGCAGCCGCCATCACGACCGGATCGATCGTCGCGTGCGGGCGCGACCCGTGGCCGCCGCGGCCGAGCAGCGTCACGGTGAGCCCGTCGGACGCGGCCATCTGCGTCCCCGGTCGCACGCCCACGACTCCCGACGGCAGCGGCGTCACGTGCTGGCCGAGCACGATGTCGGGGCGGGGGAAGCGGTCGAGCACCCCGTCGGCGATCATCGCCTGCGCGCCGGCGCCGTACTCCTCGGCGGGCTGGAACACGGCGACGACCGTTCCCGCCCACTCCTCGCGCGTCGCCGTCAAGCGCTCCAACGCCCCCAGCAGCGCGGTGACGTGCATGTCGTGACCGCAGGCGTGCATGACGGGCACGTCCTGCCCGGACGGGTCGATGCCGTGCGCGGTGCTGGCGTACGCGAGGCCGGTGCGCTCCTGGACGGGCAGGCCATCCATGTCGGCGCGCAGCCACACCGTCGGCCCCTCGCCGTTGCGCACCACGGCGGCGACGCCGGTGCGGCCGATGCCCTCTTCGAACTCGATGCCGAGTTCGCCCAGCACGCGCGTGATGACGCCGGCGGTGCGGGTCTCCTGGAAGGAGAGCTCCGGATGCCGGTGCAGGTCGAGGTAGAGGGCTTCGAGGTCGATGCTCATGCCCGTGAGCCTAGGGCGAAGGGCGTGCGGGCGGTGCGGTGGACGCGCGCACCACCAGCTCGAACGGCAGCGGCGCGAGGGGGGCGGGTGGAGCGGCGTCGCCGAGCTCGGCCAGCACCGCCTCGGCCGCGCGCAGCCCCTGGTCGTGGGGGAACTGGTCGACGGTGGTGAGTCCGAAGAAGGCGCTCAGTTCGTGACCGTCGACCCCGACGATCGACAGATCGCCGGGCACCGAGAGGGCGAGGTCGCGCGCGGCCATGAGCGCGCCGATGGCCATCTCGTCGGAGGCGGCGAAGATCGCGGTGGGCGGCTCGTCGGAGCGCAGCAGCCGCATCGCCGCACGGTGCCCGTCCTCGATCGTGAAGTCGGCGTGCTCGTGACGGGCCGATGCCGCGGGGATGCCGGCATCGGCGAGGGCCTGCTCGAACCCGTGTCGTCGCAGCGTCGGGATGTGGTCGCCGTCGGCGTCGTGCGCCGAGGTGGTGCCGATGTGGGCGATGCGGCGGTGCCCGAGGGCGGTGAGGTGCCCGGTCGCCACGCGCGCGACGGCGACGTCGTCGACCGACAGGCTCGGCAGCCGCGGGTGCGCGGCACCCAGCGCCACCACCGGCAGCCCCAGCGCCTCGACCCGTTCGACCTCTGCGGCATCGAGCGAGATCGCGATCGCGATGACCGCATCCACGCGCTGCCGCCGCAGGAACGTCTCGAACACGGTCGCGCGCTCGGCGGCATCCTCGGTCAGCGCATAGAGCGTGATGTCGTACCCGGCGCGCTGCAGGCCCGAGGCGATGCCGGCGAGCACGGTGGAGAAGTACCAGCGGTCCACGACCGGCAGCAGCACCCCGATGTTGCGCGTGCGTCCCGAAGCGAGGCTCGACGCCGAGGACGAGACGACGTAGCCCAGCTCCGCGGCGGTGGCCAGCACCCGCGACCGGGTGCCGAGCGACACCTGGCCGCGGCCGCTGAGGGCCCGCGAGACCGTGGCCGTGGAGACCCCGGCCGCGCGGGCCACTTCGTCGATGCTCACCATGGTGTCGGGCCCCGCAGGGCTCGCGTCAGGCCGATCGCAGCCACACGGTGGTGTCGGCGGGCAGGACGCCGCCGGTCACCGGCTCGCTCGCCGCGATGACCTCGCCCGCGGGGAGCTCGACCGGCGTGGGGCCGATGTTGGAGATCACCGTGACGTCGCCGTTGCGGAAGGCCAGCACGTCGTCGCCGAAGCCGTCGATCCACTGCAGTGCGCCGGCGCCGAGCCCGTGCGCGCGGCGCGCGGCGAGCAGCGTGCGGTACAGCGACAGCGTGGATGCCGGGTCGTCGACCTGGGCGCTGCGGGCGAGGGGCGCCCACTGCGCGGGCTGCGGCAGCCACGACCGGCCGGTGGGGCTGAAGCCGTACGCGGGGGCGTCGGCCTGCCACGGGATCGGCACGCGGCAGCCGTCACGCCCGTAGCGCTCGCCGCCGGTGCGGAACCACGTCGGGTCCTGACGCGCCTCGCCGGGCAGGTCGATGACCTCGGGCAGGCCCAATTCCTCGCCCTGGTAGAGGTAGGCCGAACCGGGCAGCGCCAGCATGACCGTCGACGCGGCGCGGGCGCGCCGCAGGCCCAGCACGGGCTCCGGCTGGCCGGGGGAGTCCGGTCCGATGCCGTGGCCCTGCGGGTTCTCGGCGGTCAGTGCGAGACGCGACGCGTGGCGCACGACGTCGTGGTTCGACAGCACCCACGTGCTCGGGGCGCCCACGGCGGGGTAGGCGCGCAGCGACTCATCGATGACCTCGCGCAGCGCCGCGGCATCCCACGGGGTCTCGAGGTAGGCGAAGTTGAACGCCTGGTGCATCTCGTCGGGGCGCACCCACTGGGCGGTGATGTCCACGGTGGGCAGCCACGCCTCGGCGCACAGCGCCCGGTCGCCGTCGTACTCGGCGAGCAGCTCGTGCCAGTCGCGGTAGATCTCGTGCACACCCTCCTGGCCCCAGTAGGGCACGTCGGCGGCGTCGCCGCCCATCGAGCCCGCGTCGGGGTCGGGCGTGTAGTCGGGCAGGCCCGCGGCCTTCACGAGACCGTGGGCGACATCCACGCGGAAGCCGTCGACGCCGCGGTCCAGCCAGAAGCGCAGGATGCGACGGAACTCCTCGCGCACCTCGGGGTTGGACCAATCGAAGTCGGGCTGCGACGAGTCGAACAGGTGCAGGTACCACTGACCGGGCGTGCCGTCGGGCTCGACCACACGGGTCCAGGCCGGGCCGCCGAAGACGGACTCCCAGTTGTTCGGGGGCAGTTCGCCGTGCTCGCCCTTGCCGTCGCGGAAGATGTAGCGGGCGCGCTCGGGGCTGCCGGGGGCGGCGGCGAGAGCCTGCTGGAACCACTCGTGCTGGTCGGAGGAGTGGTTGGGGACGAGGTCCGTGATGATGCGGATGCCGCGGGAGTGGGCCGCGTCGATGAGGTCGTCGAAGTCGGCCAGGGTGCCGAAGAGCGGGTCGACGTCGCAGTAGTCGGCCACGTCGTAGCCGGCATCCTTCTGCGGCGACCGCTGGAACGGGCTCAGCCAGATCGCGTCGATGCCGAGCGCCTGCAGATCATCGATGTGCGAGGTCACACCGGGCAGGTCGCCCACGCCGTCGCCCGAGGCGTCGGCGAAGGACCGGGGGTAGATCTGGTAGATGACGGCGGTGCGCCACCATTCTGCGCCGGGGCGGGAGTTCTCGCGGGTCTCTCCGGGGAGGGCGGTCTCGGGAAGTGTCATGCCGCCATGCTAATGCAAGCGCTTGCAGTGGTCGCGGCCGTTGTCGGCTCTCCCAGGCATCGTCCGGTCGCGGCGCATAGAATCTGTCGGTGACCCCCGAAACCGCGCTCGCACACGCCGACTCGCTCATCCGCACGATCCCCGACTATCCCCAGCCGGGCGTGCTCTTCCGCGACGTCACCCCGCTGCTGGCCGACGCCACGGCGCTGCGCAGTGTGGTCGACGCGATGATCGCCCCGTTCGCCGGCCGGTTCGACGTGGTCGCCGGCATCGAGGCGCGCGGCTTCCTGCTCGCCGGGGCCATGGCGACCGCCGCCGGCGTCGGCCTCGTGCCCATCCGCAAGGCCGGCAAGCTCCCCCGCCCCGCGGCCGCCGTCTCGTACACGCTCGAGTACGGCACCGCCACGATCGAAGCCCACGACGACATCGCCGACGGCACCCGCGTGCTGCTGGTCGACGACGTGCTCGCCACCGGCGGCACCCTCGTCGCCGCGCACGAGCTCATCGGCCGGCTCGGCGGCGTCGTCGTCGGCACCGCCGTGCTCATGGAACTCGAAGGACTCGGCGGCCGCGAGGCCGTCGGCGACGTCTACTCGGTCTTCACCGCCTGAGGCCCCCGAGCCCCGCCGCTCAGGTGCGGATGACGACGTTCAGCGGTTCCTCGCCCGCCAGCATCCGCTCGGCCTGACGCCGGACGAGTCGGGCGATGCGCGGGCGCATCGCGCTGGACGCCCCGCCCACGTGCGGGGCGATCAGCACGCCGGGCGTACCCCACAGCGGGTGCCCCTCGGGCAGCGGCTCGGGGTCGACGACGTCGAGCGCCGCACGCAGCCGGCCCGATCCCGTCTCAGCCACGAGCGCGTCGGTGTCGACCAGCGAGCCGCGGCCGACGTTGACCACGAGCGCGCCGTCGGGCAGCAGCGCGAGGGTGCGCTCGTCGAGGATGCCGCGGGTCTCGGCGCCGCCGGGGAGCGTCAGCACGACGATCTCGGCGTCCGGCAGCAGGGTGTCGAGTTCGTCGATGCCGTGCACGTGCACGCCGTCCTCGTCGCGTGCGGTGCGGGCGACGACGGTGAGCTCCACCTCGAACGGCAGCAGCCGCGCCGCGGTGGCCTTGCCCACGCCGCCGTAGCCGATGAGCAGCACGCGACGATCGGCGAGGCTCTGTGCGAACTGCGGCCGCCAGCGGCCCTCGCGCGTGTCCACGGCGAAGTCGTCGAGGTGGCGCTGCGCGGCGAGGATGAGCGCGACCGCGAGTTCGGCCGTCGAGGTCTCGTGCACGCTCGCCGCGTTGGCGAAGACGAGACCCGCAGGAAGGCGGTCGGCGACCCCCTCGTACCCGATCGACTGGCCCTGCACGAGGCGCGGTGCGACCGCGGCCAGCTTGTCGAACGGCGTCGCGCCGTTCATGTAGGGCGGCACGACGATGTCGATGCGCTCACGCGGGGCGTCGTCGTCCATATCCCAGACGACCAGATCGACACCGTCGGGCAGTGGCCCCAGGTCGGCGGCGAGCTGGGCCGAGGGCACGCTGAGGACGAGATCGTGGATGCCGGAGGTCATCCTCCGACGATACCGACCCTGCCGGTGCGGCGACCCGTGGGTGGCGGGTCAGGCCGCGGCGCCCACCACGGCGCTGATCGCCGAGGTGAAGAACGACAGTCCGTCCACGCCCGAGCGCATCGCCACCGAGGTGTCAGGACCGAAGCCCGGCTCGACGGCGTGCTCGGGGTGGGGCATGAGGCCCACGACGTTGCCGCGCTCGTTCGTGATGCCGGCGATGTCGCGCAGCGACCCGTTGGGGTTCACCCCCAGGTAGCGCACCGCCACCAGGCCCTCGCCCTCGAGACGGTCGAGCTCGGACTCCGAGGCGATGTAGCCGCCGTCGGCGTTCTTCAGCGGGATGACGATCTCCTGCCCCGCGTCGTAGTCGCTGGTCCACGAGGTGGTGGCGTTCTCGACCCGCAGGCGCTGGTCGCGTCGGATGAACTGCTGGTGGGCGTTGCGGATGAGCCCGCCCGGCAGCAGGTGCGCCTCGACGAGCATCTGGAAGCCGTTGCAGATGCCGAGCACCGGCATGCCTTTGGCGGCGGCATCCTTCACTTCGGCCATGATCGGCGCGAGCGCGGCGATCGCGCCGGCGCGCAGGTAGTCGCCGTAGCTGAACCCACCGGGCAGCACGAGAGCGTCGACACCATCGAGGTCGTGCGAGCCGTGCCAGAGCGCCACGGGTTCTGCGCCGGCCAGCCGGATGGCGCGAGCGGCGTCGCCGTCGTCGAGCGAGCCGGGGAACGTGATGACCCCGACCCGAGCGGTCATTCGACGACCTCGATGCCCACGACGTCTTCGATGACGGCGTTGGAGAGGATCTCGTCGGCGATGCGGCGGGCGGTGGCGAGCACCTCGTCGGTGACGTCGCCTTCGACGGTGAGCTCGAAACGCTTGCCGATGCGCACGGCGGTGAAGTCGGCGACCCCGAGGCGGTCGAGTGCGCCCGAGACGGCCTTCCCCTGCGGATCCAGCAGCTCGGCCTTGGGCATGACGTCGACGACGATGGTGGGCATGTGGGGGCTCCGGATGTCGCGGGAAAGGTGCCCGGCCAGTCTACGGGGAGCCCGTGGCGCGGCACGCCCGCCGGGGCGGGTCGACGGCGTTACGCAAGCGTGACCCGATCGGTGGGAGCGCTCCCTTGACTCGGTGGGAGCGATCCCATAACTTGTGGTCTATCGGTGAGAGCGCTCCCACGTCGGGTGCGCGGGCCGACGCACCAGCCATACCCACACCACAAAGGAGTGACACGTGAAAACACGCGCACTGCGGCGCACCGCCCTGCTGGCGGCCGTCGCGACCACCTCCGCGCTCGTGCTCGCCGGCTGTACCGCCGGCGACGGCGACGCCGGGGGCAACGCCGATGGAGATGCGAGCGGCGGGGCCACCCTGACCCTCGCGACCTTCAACGACATGGGCTACTCGGACGAACTCCTCGCGGAGTTCACCGAAGAGACCGGCATCGAAGTCGTCCACAACAAGGCGGCCACGTCCAACGACGCCCGCGCGAACTTCTTCCAGAAGCTCGGCAAGGGCGGACTCGGCGACGTCGAAGCCGTCGAGGTGGACTGGTTCACCGAGATGATGCAGTACTCCGACCTCGTCGTTCCCGTGCCCGACGACCTCAAGGGCCGCTGGCTCGACTGGAAGGAAGCGGCGGCGACCGATGCCGCCGGCAACCTGGTCGCGTACGGCACCGACGCCGGCCCGCAGGCGGTCTGCTACCGCCAGGACCTCTTCGAGGCGGCGGGCCTGCCCACCGACCGCGAGGCCGTCGCCGAGCTCTTCCCGACGTGGGACGCCTTCTTCCAGGTGGGTGCGGACTACGTCGCCAAGACCGGCACGCCGTTCATCGATTCGGCCAACTCGGTCCTCCAGGGCCTGGTGAACCAGCTCGAGTTCGCCTACGAGGAGCCGGACGGCACGATCATCGCCGCCGACAACCCCGAGATCCGCGCGGCCTACGACACCGTCATCGACCAGGCCGTGCCGATCGCGGCCTACCCCGGTCAGTGGAGCGAAGACTGGTACGCGTCGATGGCGGGTGGCGAGTTCGCCGCCATGCTGTGCCCGCCGTGGATGCAGGGAATCATCGCCGGTGAGGCTCCTGACGTCACCGGCTGGGATGTTGCCAACGCGTTCCCCGAGGGTGGCGGCAACTGGGGTGGCTCGTACCTCGTCGTCCCCGCTGACGGCGACAACATCGAAGCTGCCCAGCAGCTCGCCGACTGGCTGACGTCCCCCGAGACCCAGATCAAGGCCTTCGTCAACGCCGGCACCCTCCCGAGCCAGGTCGACGCGCAGGACAGCCCTGACCTGACCGGCTTCGTCAATGAGTACTTCAACGACGCCCCGACGGGTCAGATCGGCATCGACCGCGCCAACGCGATCACGGTGTCGACCTACAAGGGTCAGGACTACTTCAAGTACCACGACGCGCTCCAGAACGCGATCACCCGCGTCTTCGACGGACTGGACGACAAAGAGACCGCGTGGCAGACGTGGCTGACCGAGATCAGCGGTTTCTGACGCACAGTCTCGACCACTGACTCACGGGGTGCGGGCCGCCCGCGCGACCCGCACCCCGTGACCGTCGACAACGAAAGGCGATCGTGACCGCTACCGACACCCGCCCGGCGACGACCGCCGAGGCATTCGATCAGCCGCCGCGGCCGCCGCGCGTGATCTCGTTCTCGCAACGGCTGAGCAAGTGGGACCTCAAGGTCTCGCCGTACCTCTACATCTCGCCGTTCTTCATCATGTTCGCGATCGTGGGTCTGTTCCCCATCGCCTACACCGCCGTCATCTCGTTCATGGATTGGGACCTCGTCCGCAACTCCGGCGAGTTCGTCGGTTTCGACCAGTACATCTGGATCCTGTCGCAGCCCCATTTCTGGACGGCGCTGCGCAACACCTTCAGCATCTTCGTGCTCTCCAGCGTCCCGCAGCTGATCCTCGCGATCTTCATCGCCGCGGTGCTCGACCGCAACATCCGCGCCAAGACGTTCTGGCGCATGGGCGTGCTCGTGCCCTATGTCGTGGCCCCCGTCGCCGTCGGCCTCATCTTCAACGCGATGTTCGCCGACAGGTCCGGCCTCATCAACAGCTGGCTCGAGCTCATCGGCATCTCCGCCATCCCGTGGCACGTCGAACCGTTCTGGAGCCACGTCGCCATCGCCACGATGGTCAACTACCGCTGGGTCGGCTACAACGCCCTCATCCTGCTGGCGGCCATGCAGGCCGTGAACCGCGACTACTACGAGGCCGCCACCGTCGACGGTGCCGGCCCGCTGCGCCAGTTCTTCAGCATCACGATGCCGTCGCTCAAGCCCACCCTGATCTTCGTCATCATCACCTCCACCATCGGCGGACTGCAGATCTTCGACGAACCGCGCGTGTTCGACCAGTACGGTCGCGGTGGTGCGGGTCAGCAGTGGCTCACCATCACGCTCTACCTGTACGACATCGGCTGGGGGCAGTGGAACTTCGGCCGCGCCGCGGCGATGGCCTGGATCCTGTTCATCATCATCCTCGGCATCGGGTTGATCAACCTCCTCCTCACCCGCACCTTCGTGCGTGACGAGGGGTTGCGCACCGAACTCAGCAAACGCCAGCAGAAACAGGCCGCCCGCACCGCCAAGAAGCAGGTCAAGGAGTCCCAGCGATGAGCATCGGCACCCCTCCGCCCCTCGCGATCGCCGAGTCCGGCATCGCGAACGCCCGCGCACGCCGCCGCGGCGCCAAGGCGATCCGCATCCGCGGTACCCGCCCCGGATTCTGGGCCTACGCGACCCTCGGCGTCGTCTTCCTCTCGGCGGTCTTCCCGCTGTACTGGTCGTTCATCATCGGCTCCGGCGATGCCACGACGCTGCGCGGGGACTTCCCGTGGGTCCCGGGCGGCAACTTCATCGACAACGCCCTGTCGGTCGTGACCAACCCGGCGGTGAACTTCTGGCCGGCGCTGTGGAACTCGATCTACAGCTCGTTCATCATCGCCTCGGCTGTGGTCATCACCTCGACCCTCGCCGGCTGGGCGTTCGCCAAACTGCGCTTCCTCGGTGGGCCGGCGCTGCTGGTGTTCGTCGTGGCCACGATGGCCGTGCCGCAGCAGCTGGGGGTGGTGCCGCTGTACATCCTGTTCGCCGACCTCGGCTGGACGGGCGAGATCGGTGCGATCATCATCCCGGCCCTCACGAGCGCCTTCGGGGTGTTCTGGATGACGCAGTACCTGCAGCAGGCCGTGCCTGATGAGCTCATCGAAGCCGCCCGTGTCGACGGCGCGTCGATGATCCGCACCTTCTGGACCGTCGGCGTCACCGCCGCCCGCCCCGCCGCTGCCATGTTGTTCCTCTTCACCTTCGTGGGCGCATGGAACAATTTCTTCTGGCCCTTCATCGTGCTCGATCGGCAGAACCCCACGCTGCCGGTGGCGTTGTCGCTGTTGCAGTCGAACTACTTCGTCGACTACTCCATCGTGCTCGCCGGGGTCGTGCTCGCCACGATTCCGCTCCTGCTGCTGTTCATCTTCGCGGGCAAGCAGCTGGTCAGCGGCATCATGGCCGGCGCAGTCAAGGGTTGACGATCATGAGCACCATCACACGAGAGGAGTCCGTCCGCATGTCGGCACGTACCCGCCCCTTCCCCACCGACTTCCTCTTCGGGGCCGCCACCGCGGCCTACCAGATCGAGGGGGCCGCCCACGAGGACGGCCGCACGGATTCGATCTGGGATGCCTTCGCCCGCGTTCCCGGGGCGGTCATCAACGCCGACAACGGTGACGTGGCCTGCGACCACTACCACCGCTACGGCGATGATGTGGCGCTGATGAAGCGCATGGGGCTGCAGACCTATCGGTTCTCCACCTCGTGGTCGCGCGTGCGGCCCGACGGCGGAGCGCTCAACCCGAAGGGCGTGGACTTCTACAAGCGGCTGACCGACGAGCTGCTCGATGCCGGCATCATGCCGTGGCTGACCCTCTACCACTGGGATCTGCCGCAGGCGCTGCAGGAGAAGGGTGGCTGGACCAACCGCGATACCGCGGACCTGTTCACCGAGTACGCCCTGGACATGCACGAGGCGCTGGGCGACCGCGTGCAGGCCTGGACGACGCTCAACGAGCCGTGGTGCTCGTCGTTCCTCAGCTACACCGCCGGCATCCACGCCCCCGGGCACGAGAGCGTGCGCGAGGGTGTGCTGGCCGCACACCACCTGCTGCTCGCACACGGCCAGGCCGTGCGGGAGCTGCGGGCGCGCGATTCGGGCCTGCAGCTGGGGATCACCCTCAACCTGACGGTGGCAGACCCGGTGGATCCGACGGACCCCGCCGACCTCGACGCCGCCCGTCGCATCGACGGCCAGTTCAACCGGTGGTTCCTCGACCCGATCTTCCGCGCGGCCTACCCCGCCGACATCGTCGAGGACATCCGCGCGGTGGATGCCGAGGCGATCGCGGCGTTCGAGCAGGCGGTGCACCCCGGCGACCTCGAAGCCATCGCGACGCCTCTCGACGCCCTCGGCGTGAATTACTACCACGGCGAGTTCGTCGGCGGCAGCGCGCCCGCGGTGCCCGTCACCGGTGGCGACGCCCCGACCGACCGGCCCGCTTCGTCGCCGTTCCCGTCGCACGATCGCATCCACTGGCACGACCGAGGCCTCCCGCGCACCACCATGCACTGGGAGGTGCAGCCCGAGGGCCTCACCCGCCTGCTCGTGCGTGTGCAGGAGGACTACACCGGCGCGAAGCAGGTGCCGCTGTACGTCACCGAGAACGGCGCCGCCTACGACGACGTCGCCGTGGTCGAGGACGGCGAGGTGCGCGTGCACGACGCCGACCGCGCCGAGTTCGTGCGGGTGCACCTGGGGGCGATCCTCGACGCGCAGGATGCCGGTGTCGACGTGCGCGGCTACTTCTACTGGTCCCTGCTGGACAACTTCGAGTGGGCGTGGGGATACGAGAAGCGCTTCGGCATCGTGCACGTCGACTACGACACCCAGCAGCGGTCGGTCAAGGACAGCGGTCGCGAGTACAGTCGGATCATCGCCGAGCGGGCGCTGGACGTCCCGCCTGCCGGATAGTCACGATGTCACCGGAGGGCGCATGAGCATCGACGAACTGCGCGGTGCGGTGACGATCGAAGAGGTCGCCGCCGCCGCCGGCGTGTCACGTTCGACGGTGTCGCGCGTCGTCAACGGGTCGACCGCCGTCAGCCCCACCGCGCTGGAGGCGGTCAACCGCGCGATCACCGAACTGAACTACGTCCCCAACCGGGCGGCCCGGTCGCTGGCGAGCAGGCAGACGCTCGCGATCGCGCTGGTGGTGCCCGAGGACACGACGAGATTCTTCGGCGACCCGTTCTTCGCGGCGGTCGTGTCGGGCATCAACGCGCGCATCAGTCGGTCGGACTACGTGCTGAACCTGATCCTCGCCAACGACGATCCGCGCGACAAGACCACGAGCTACGTGCGCAGCGGCGCCGTCGACGGGGCGGTCATCGTCTCGCACCACACCAGCGACACGTTCATCGACCGCATCGCAGCCAGCGTGCCGGTCGTCTACGGCGGTCGGCCGGTGCGCGAGCGCGAGAACGACTACTACGTCGACGTCGACAACGTCGAGGGCGGTCGCGTCGCGACCCAGCACCTCATCGAGCGCGGGCGCCGGCGCATCGCGTCGATCACGGGGCCCGTCACCATGCCCGCGGGCGTGGACCGTCTGCAGGGGTACCGCGATGCGCTCGCCGCGGCGGGCCTCGAAGAGGTCGCGGTCGAGGACGGCAACTTCACGGCCGAGGGCGGCGCGCGGGCGCTGGAGCGCATGCTCGAGGCGGGCGTGGAGTTCGACGGTCTGTTCGTCGCCAGCGACCTCATGGCCCGGGGAGCGCTCGCGACCCTCGCGCGGGCCGGCATCCGGGTGCCGCAGGACGTCGGGATCGTCGGTTTCGACGACTCTCCCGTCGCGACGGCGGTGACCCCCGCGCTCACGACGGTGCGCCAGCCCTCGCACGAACAGGGCGAGCACATGGCCTCGATCCTGCTGGAGCTGCTGCGTGGCGGTCGTCCGCAGCACGTGACGATGCTCGCCACCGAGCTGATCGTCCGCGACTCCGCCTGACCCCCCGCCGCCGCCGCGCCGCGTCGCGTCACCGCCTTCCCCGCGCTGAAACGAATACCAGTGGCCGAGACCGTGGGTGATACCCAGGTTCTCGGCCACCGGTATTCGTCTCATGGTGGAGACGGCGCGCGGCGGGGCGGGGTCAGTCCTGCGGGTCGCCGCCGAGCTGGCCGACCGCGGGGATCGGGCCGCCGTCGTCGGCCCCGGTGCGACGCCAGCGGGCGATGGCGTTGCCGGCGTGGTAGATCACGAGCGCCGCCACCGTGCCGAGCACGATCGCACCGAACTGCAGCGAGCCCCAGTCCATCGTGAAGCCGGCGATCGCGATGATGAACGACACCGCCACGGTGTACTGGTTCACCGGGCGCGAGAAGTCCACGCGGTTGTCGACCCAGATCTTGATGCCGATGACGCCGATGAGGCCGTACAGGGCCGTCGTCACGCCACCCAGCACGCCGGCCGGGATCGTGTTGAACAGCGCGCCGATCTTGGGCGAGAAGGCCAGCAGCATCGCCACGATGCCGGCGACCCAGTAGGCCGCCGTCGAGTACACGCGCGTGGCGGCCATGACGCCGATGTTCTCGCCGTAGGTCGTCGTCGCCGAGCCGCCGAAGCCGCCGGCGAGCATCGTCGCGGCACCGTCGGCGATGAGCGCGCGGCCGGTGTGCTTGTTGATGGAGGGGTCCTCGGTCATGGTGGCGACGCCGCGCACATGCCCGACGTTCTCCGCGATGAGCACGAGCACCACGGGCAGGAACATCGGCACGAGCGCCCACGCGGCGGGGTCGGTGAGACCGGCGAGGTGGAACTCGGGCAGTCCGATCCACGCGGCCTCGTTCACCGTCGTGAAGTCGATCTGTCCGGTGAAGACGGCCACGAGGTAGCCGACGATGACGCCCAGGAAGATCGAGATGCGACCGAGGAACCCGCGGAACAGCACGCTGAACAGCACGACCGCGACGAGGGTGACGGTGGCGAGTTCCGGCTGCAGTTGGAAGTTGTTCCACGCCGCCGGGGCGAGGTTGAAGCCGATCAGCGCGACGATCGCACCGGCGACGACCGGCGGCATGAGCTTCTCGATCCAGCCGGTGCCCACCGCCTGAACGATGAAGCCGACCGCGGCAAGCAGCGCGCCGGCGACGAACACACCGACCAGCGCCTGGGTGAGCTGGGTGGCGGTCGTCAGCGGGCCGCCGGCGTTGAGCGCGGTGATCGGTGCGATGAACGCGAACGACGATCCCAGGTAGCTGGGGAGGCGGTTCTTGGTGATGAGCAGGAACAGCAGGGTGCCGAGTCCCGAGAACAGCAGGGTCGTCGACACCGGGAAGCCGGTGAGGATCGGAACCAGGAACGTCGCACCGAACATCGCGACGACGTGCTGCGCGCCGATGGCGATGGTGGCGCCCCAGCTCAGACGTTCCTCGGGTTTGACGACGGCTCCGCGTTCGACATGACGGCCGTCACCGTGCAGGCGCCAGATGGCCATAGGACTCCTCGGGTAGGAAGTACAGGGGAAGTATCTGGACTCAGATTATCTGTGAGGAGTCTGAGAGGAACCGCCGGGTGCGGTCAACGTTCGGTGAGTCGCTGCAGCAGCTCCCGGTAGCGGTCGGCCGTGCGCTCGACGATGTCGGCGGGAAGCGGCGGCGGCGTGCCCCGCTTGTCCCAGTTCGCCGCCAGCCAGTCGCGCACGATCTGCTTGTCGAACGACGCCATCCGCGCGGCGGGGGTCGTGCCGGTCTGCCAGGCCGCGGCATCCCAATAGCGCGAGGAGTCGCTCGTGAGCACTTCGTCGGCGAGGGTGAGTTCGCCCCCATCGTCGAGTCCGAACTCGAACTTCGTGTCGGCGAGGATCAGTCCGTGGCGCTCGGCGGTCGCCGTGGCGCGCGTGTAGATCTCCAGCGAGGTGTCGCGCAGTTCGTGCGCACGCTCCGCCCCGACGAGGTCGATGGTCTGCGCGAACGAGATGTTCTCGTCGTGCTCGCCCATCGGTGCCTTGTACGCGGGGGTGAAGAGCGGCTCGGGCAGCCGGTCGCCGTCGCCGAGGCCGGCCGGCAGAGGGATGCCGCACACCGTGCCGGAGGCCTGGTACTCGGCCCACCCCGACCCGGTCAGGTAGCCGCGCACCACGCACTCGACGGGGAGCATCTCGAGCGAGCGCACCACCATCGCCCGTCCCGCCACGGCCTCCGGGACGAGCGGGTGTGGTTCGTCGTCGTCGCCCAGCACGACGTTCGCGGCGAGGTGGTTCGGGATGCCGCGCCCGCCGTCGCCGCCGGCAAGCTGGTCGAACCACCACAGACTCAGCGTCGTGAGCAGCACGCCCTTGCCCGGGATGCCGGGCTCCAGTACGAAGTCGAACGCGCTGACGCGGTCGCTGGCGACAACGAGCATGCGGTCGGCCACCGCCTCGTCGCTCGTTGCGGCGTCCGGTACGTAGAGGTCACGCACCTTGCCGGAATAGACATGTCGCCAGCCGGGCAGCTCGGGGGAGGTCACGTGCCCATTATCGACGGTGCCGGCGGGGCCCCGCCCCGGCGGCCCTCGTGGGTGCGCGCCGGGCGTAGAGTGCGCCGTGGACCGACGACGACGATGGCCGCGCGATGTGGAAGGGCGAACCCGTGACCGAACCCGACACCCGCGCGCGGCGCGCAGCCCCGGCGCAGCGCCCCGCGGCATCCACCCGCGAACGCGGACCGTGGCCGGCCCTCTGGGCGCTGGTCATCGGGTTCTTCATGATCCTGGTGGACACCACGATCGTCTCGGTCGCCAACCCCGCGATCAAAGCGGCGCTCGACCCCGCCACGGGCAACCTCGACAATGTCGTGTGGGTCACGAGCGCCTACCTGCTCGCGTACGCGGTGCCGCTGCTGCTGACCGGCCGCCTGGGCGACAGGTTCGGACCGAAGAACATCTACCTGATCGGTCTGGCGGTGTTCACCCTCGCCTCACTCGGGTGCGGGCTCTCACCCACGCTCGGTGCCCTCATCGCCTTCCGCGCGGTGCAGGGGTTGGGTGCCGCGCTCATGACGCCGCAGACGATGGCGGTGATCACGCGCACGTTCCCCGCCGACCGTCGGGGCGCCGCGATGGGGCTGTGGGGCGCGACCTCCGGCGTCGCGATGCTCGTCGGCCCTCTCGCGGGCGGGCTGCTCGTGGATGCGTGGGGATGGGAATGGATCTTCTTCGTCAACCTCCCGGTCGGCGTCATCGGGTTCGTGCTGGCGTGGATGCTGGTGCCCACGCTCGAGACGCACCCGCACCGGTTCGACATGGTGGGCGTCTTCCTCAGCGCCGCAGCGCTTTTCCTCATCGTGTTCGCGCTGCAGGAGGCGGAGCACTACGACTGGGGCGTCATCTGGGGGCCGGTGACGGTGTGGATGCTGCTCGTCGCGGGCATCGCCGTGCTCGGGCTGTTCATCTGGCAGCAGGCGCGCACGCGCAGTGAGCCGCTCGTGCCGATGGACCTCTTCCGCGACCGCAACTTCGCGATCGCGGGCATCGGCATCACCACTGTCGGCTTCATGGCGGCGAGCATGTCGCTGCCGTTCATGTTCTTCCTGCAGCTCGCCCGCGGACTCACCCCCACCCAGGCGGCCCTGGTGCTCGTGCCGATGGCGCTCGCCGCCGGCATCCTGTCCCCCTTGGCCGGGCGGCTGCTCGATCGCACCGACCCGCGGCGGCTGCTCGTACCCGGGATGATCGCGGTCTCGGCGGCGCTCGTCTGGTACGCGGCGCTCATGAACCTCGACACCCCCATCTGGATGTTCCTGCTGCCCTCTGCTCTCATGGGCGCCGGGCAGGCCGGACTGTGGGGGCCGTTGGCGACGACGGCCACGCGCAATCTCGCGCCGCGACGGGCCGGCGCCGGCTCCGGCGTGTACAACACGATGCGCACGATCGGCTCGGTCCTCGGTTCGGCCGCGATAGCCGCCGTCATGCAGGGGCGCCTCGAGGCGAACGTCCCGGGAATGGTCGCCGGCGACGGCGGCGGCGGGGCGGTGCCGGCCGAGGTGGCAGCAGGGTTCGCCGCGGCCATGGCCCAGGCGACGCTGCTCCCGGCCGGGGTGATCCTGCTCGGCATCGTCGCGGTGGTGTTCCTCCGCCCCACCGTGCCGGCCCCGCGCTGAGCGCGCGGGTGCCCGGGTCGCCCGGGTCGCGGGCTGCCGCGTGCACAACGTCGCCAATCCGGCGACCCCACACCTGGCACCAGCTGCACAACGTCGCCATTCCGAAGCTGGACCGCCGTGTGGATGCGGGGGGAACTGTCCAGGGGACTGGATTGGCGACGTTGTGCGTGGTCGCCCGTGCCGGGGTGATGCGGATTGGCGACGTTGTGCGCTGGCGGGGTGCGGGGGAGGTGGTGCGCAGGGGAGGAGTGGGCGCGCCGGGAGGGGCGTGGACCCGCGTGATCACGGGGGACAGGGGCGCGACACGCCCGGGAGGTGGGCCCGATTTGCCGGGTGCCCGGGATCCACGTATTCTTTTTCTTGTTGGCCCCACAGGGACAGCGGAGAGGCTGAGACGCCCCGCTCCCCTCAAGTAGCCGACAACCCCCCACCTCTTACACACACCCTCCGGGGCGTGCTACGATGGGGAGTCCGGTTCACAGAACCAGGTCAGGGACCACTGCCCGACGTCATGTCGAGCGAAGCGCCGATCTGGTGGACACCGGACAATTGATTAGTTGCCCTGCGGGCGAGGCTGAGAGGCTGAGTAGCAGGAGCATCCGATCCTTGAGAACTCAACAGCGTGCACTTGT
>NZ_JACSQP010000007.1:15328-115993 GCF_014836535.1 Microbacterium pullorum | reverse complement strand
GGCGGCGCGCGGGCCGGGCAGCGAGGGGCGGGGCTCAGACGGCGGCGCGGATCGCGCGGCGCACGCGCAGCACGAGGCGTTCCGGATACCGGAACAGTTCCTCACTCGTCACGCGGATCACACACCACCCCTCGGCGGCGAGCCCCTCGTACCGCCGGATATCGGCCGCCCACTGCGCCGCGTCGACGAGATGATGCGAGCCCTCGTATTCGACCGCGACCTTCCATCGCGGATAGGCGAGATCCACGCACGCGATGCACCGGCCGTCACCATCGACCACCCAGTGGTTGATCAGCGGCTCCGGCAGACCGGCATCCACGATCACGAGCCGCGTCCACGTCTCGGTACGGGACGCAACGCGCGGCTGCACCTGCGTCAGCGCCTCGCGCAGCGCGCAAACACCGACACGCCGCTTGGTGAAGACCGCGGCCTCCAGTTGCGCGCGGGTGGCGAGGGGCGCTGCCATTCCATAGCGGCGGTCGCTGACGAGGGCATCTGCGACGGCCACGAGATCATAGGGATGCCGGAGCACCCGGCCGAGCATCGCCCAGGTGCTGGCGGGGGTCGGCACCGGGAGTCGATGCTCGGGGTGGAGAGTCAGCCGCACGTGCTCAGGCTGCACGCGGTGACCGCGCACCCCGCGCCCTCTCGGCGGACGTGCGGGGTGCAGCACTCCGACATCGAGGTCGTCGTGCATCAGGAGCGGTCCGGGAGGGAGCGGCACGCCCCAGAGGACGGCCGCCGTCAGGTGCGAGAAGAACGCACCGTCACCCAGCCGCAGGTTCGCGATGGCGGCGCGGTCGATGATCTCGTCCTCGGGCCGCAGCACCGGCGAGCGCGCGTCAGTGACGACATAGATGCCGTGGAAAGGATGCCCGAGGTCCGCTGCCCGGAGCCTCGAACGCGCGACGCCGGCGGCTGCGGCATCCGCCGCGGTGAACGCAGACGGGAGCAACTCGGGAAGCGGCGCACCAAGCATGAAAACAACCTGGCATTCGTCGCGGGGGCGCCGTTGCCGATGTGGGCCGAATGGGGACGGATGCCACCCCTCGCGACCTGTGGAGGAACCGCCGCGCCGCCACCCGCTGCGTGCCCGGCGCCGCTCCGGTGTCGCCTCCGCACGGTGAGAGGTCGCTCCCACCCGCGATTCGCGACACTCGAGCAGCCCCAGCCCGCGGGCGCGGGGTTCAGCCCAGGATCGTCGTGGTGACGGGGGTCTCGAACTCCGACCCGCCTCCGGTGAGGGTCAGGGTCACGGGCGCGTCGTCGACATCCACGCCGCCGTCGAGGTACACGAGGGTTGCGCGGGGAGCGAGGTCCATCGTGCACATGCGGTCGGCGGCGGGCTCGGCGAAGGTGACCGTCACGGCATCCGCCGCCGTCGCCTCAACCGACTCGACGATCGGCGCGCACGACGACGACCCCCACGTGAGCACGACGAACGCGTCGTCGTCCACCCAACCGGCGCTCGGCGCGTAGTCGGTCTGCCCGCTCGGCGCCGCCAGCCCGGGGATGCCGTCGAGGTCGGTGTCGGCACGGTAACCGTCGCCGATCACCTCGATTTCGAGGTCCTGCGAGGGGTCGACACCCTCGGGCAGGCCGACGGGCGTCACCCGCGGGCTCATGTCCGCGGTGCAGGCGGTGTCGCCTGCGGGGTCGACGAGGGTGACCTCCAGAACACCCGCCGAGGTGAGCGTCGCGGCATCGGCCGTCGGCACGCACGACGACGAACCCTGGGTCACGAGCGCGATCATGCGACCGCCGTCGAGCCAGGCCGCATCCACGTCGATGTCGGCCACACCGCCCGACGCTGCGGTGCCCGGGGAGGCGGGGGTAGCAGGATCGGCCGTGGCGCAGGCGGTCAGCCCGCCGGCCAGCAGCACGGCGAGGCCGGCGCCGGCCAGCACAGAGGTGAGTCGGGAAGAGGTCATGAACCTATTCTGGCCTGTTCCGCTCCGCAGCGCTGACCGATACTCACACCGCGATGACGCTCATTGCAGCGCCGAGGTGAGTCGCGCGAGGTTGTCGAGCACCGTGGAGCGCAGCGGCTGCTGCATCCACTCGTCGAGCGTCAACTCGCGGCTGAGTTCACGGTATGACTGCTCGACTTCGCGCATCTCCGTCACGAACTCCGTTCCGCGCACGAGCATCGACACCTCGAGGTTCAGACCGAACGAACGCATGTCCATGTTGCTCGATCCGATCACGGCCACCTCGTCGTCGACGGTCATCGACTTCGAGTGGAGGATGTAGGGCTTGCGGTACATCCAGATGCTCACGCCGGCTCGCAGGAGCGCCTCGTAGTAGCTGCGCTGCGCGTGGTAGACCAGGGCCTGGTCGCCCTCCTCGGAGACGAACAGCTGCACGTCGACGCCGCGCTGGCACGCGGTGGCGATGGCCAGCAGCATCGCCTCGTCGGGCACGAAGTACGGGCTCACGATGATCAGCTTGCGCTGCGCGGCATACATGAGACTCAGGAACAGCTTGAGGTTGTTCTCGAACTCGAAGCCGGGTCCCGACGGGATGATCTGGCAGTCCAGGTCCCCCGGTCCGGCCTGCACCGAGAACAGGTCGATCTCGTCGGCGAGCGTCTCGCCGGTCTCGCTGAACCAGTCCGAGAGGAACACCGCGTTGATGGATCCCACGATGGGTCCTTCCACCCGCACCATGAGGTCCACCCAGTGCAGCCCGCGGCGGATGTTGCGCCGCAGGTTGTAGGTCGAATCGGTGATGTTCTGCGAGCCCATGAACGCGACGACGCCGTCGATCACGAGGAGTTTGCGGTGGTTGCGCAGGTCGGGGCGCTGATACTTTCCGCGCAACGGCTGCACCGGCAGCATCAGCTGCCAGTGCGCGCCCATGTCGGTGAGGCGCGTGAGCGTCTGCTTGTAGTAGGGCTTGCCGCGGTTGGCCCAGTGGTCCAGCAGCACACGCACGGTGACGCCGCGGGCGCAGGCCTCTTCGAGGGCTCGGAAGAAGTTGTCGGTGGTGGCGTCGGCCTGCAAGATGTAGAACTCGACGTGCACATAGCGCTTCGCAGCACGGATGGCGTCGGCCTGCTGGTCGAGTGATGCTTCGTAGTCCGCGATGAGGTGGGCGGAGTTGTCCCCCGCCAGCGGCATGGCCCCCAGGTTGCGGTTGAGGGTCACGGTGGAGGTGAACCACTCCGGCGCGTGCGGGCGCAGCGTGCCGAAGTCGAGGTTCTCGCTGGTTTCGTGGATGTACTCGTTGATCTGCGCCTGCTTGCGGCGGCGCTTGCGCGGCAGCCGCGGGTTTCCGATCAGCAGGAACAGGAAGACACCCACGATGGGGATGAAGTAGATCGCCAGGAGCCAGGCCATAGCCGCGGTCGGGCGCCGGTTGCGGGGCACGACGATGATCGCGGTGATGCGGACGATGATGTCGACGACGCCGACGAGGATGACCCACCAAGTCCAGTCGACGGTGATGCTGATCACTGGTGCCCCTCGCTACTCATTGGGTCAGCGTAGCGAGAGGGGCGGTCATCCGGCGCTGGTCGAGGCGGGGGTGTCGTCGGCGACGGGCGGCAGACCACGCTTGGCGCGTTCCTCCGCCTCGATGCGGGCGTGCACGCGGCGTTCGGTGCGGTCCATGCGCAGGATGCTGCGCAGCACGAACCAGAACAAGAAGACGACCACGATGGTCGGCAGCAACGCCCACATCACCGCGCCCCAGGTTTCGTCCATGAACCCATCGTACGCGGCTCCAGCGCTTCCTTAACCGGCAGAAATCGCCCCGGATCCTTCACAACGGGGGCGGTTCCGGCCTCGCCGGCATCCGTCGATCCGACCACGCTGACGCCATGACCACGATCGTGAAGGCGGCGGATGCCGCGCATTTCCTCTCCCTCGTCCCTGCGATGCTCGGCTTCGCCCCGACCCGCAGCCTCGTGCTGGTGCCGTTCGATCGGGGGCGCAGTATCGGCGCGATGCGCATGGATCTGCCCCGCGCGGAGGTCGATCTCGACGCCTTCGCGGCCACGTGCCTCGGCATGGTGTGCCGACTTCCCGACGCCGATGCCGTCGCCGTCGCGGTGTACACCGACGCGTCGTGCCGTGACGGCCTGCCACACGCCGACCTGGTCGCGAGCCTGGGCAGAAGCGCGGATGCCTGCGGGTTGCGAGTGACCGACGCGCTCTCCGTCGGGGCCGACGGCTGGGGTTCGCACCTCGACGCCGACTGCCCACCGGGTGGCCGCCCCCTCGCCGCCCTGCAGCTGCCCACCCCCGCGGCGGCGCCCATCGCGCCGGGTGATCAGGCGTCAGGCGCGACGTTGCCGCCGCGGGACTCTGCCCGCGCCGATGCGGTCGCCGCGGCGCTGCGCGGGCTCTACTGGGCGGTGCGGACGCTGTGCGGCGACCGCGCCGAACCGCCCGACCCGGGGGAGGCCGACGGCGGCGTGGCAGACGGCGACCGTCGCATCGATCCGGCCGCCCTGGCGGCGGCGTGCCGCCTCGACGACGTGGTGCAGTTCTTCGAGCAGGCGCTCGAAGCGGATGCCGCCACTGTGCCCCCGTACGACGCGGCGCTGCTCGTGTGGTGTCTGGCGCGACCGGCGCTGCGCGATGTCGCCCTGGTGCAGTGGAGCGCCGACGCGGCGCGCGGCGAGCGCGCGCTGGAGGCGCAACGGCGGTGGGAGGACGGTGCCGAGTATCCCGTCGACCTCGCCATGACGATGTGGGGCGAGGGTCAGCGTCCCGACCCGCAGCGACTGTCGCGCGCCCTCGAGGTGACGCGGGTGCTCGCCGCACTCGCGCCGACGCCACTGCGGCCGGGAGTGCTCGCGGCGTGCGCCTGGTTGTCGTGGGCGCTCGGGCGTTCGACGCACGCCGAGCGGTACGCGCAGCTGGCGACCGACATCGAGCCCGAACACGGGCTTAGCGAGATCGTGCTGTCTTTCGTCGCGGCCGGGCATCTGCCCGACTGGGCCTTCCGCCGCGCCTGACCCCGCGGCCGCGGCGTGCGGGCGTCGGGGCGTGCGCGGCGTCGGGGCGTCGGGGCGTCGGGGCGTGCGGGCCGTCGGTCCGTGCGGGCCGTCGGGCCGCTCAAGTGTCACGTCCGCACAGTCCGCGCCCGAGGCACCCACCACACGTGACACCGGAACGGCGCCGGCTCGCGGGCCCGCGGCATCCGCCTGTCCCAGGGCCGCTCGAGTGTCACGCCCGCACAGTCCGGGCACGAAGTACCCGCCACACGTGACACCGGAGCAGCCCGGCACACCCGCGACCCCGGGCACACCCGCGACCCCGGGTCCCCGCGGCACCGCTCGAGTGTCACGTCCGCACAGTCTGCGCGCGATACACCCGCGATATGTGACACCGGAGCAGCCCGGGCAGCCCGCACGCGGGACCGGGCACCGCGGGGCGACGCGCCCCCGCGCGGCGCGGGTTACTTCACCAGCGGGAAGAGGATCGTCTCGCGGATGCCGAGGCCCGTGATCGCCATCATCAGGCGATCGATGCCCATGCCCATGCCACCGGTGGGCGGCATGGCGTGCTCGAGCGCCCGCAGGAACTCCTCGTCCACGCGCATCGCCTCGTCATCCCCGCGGGCGGCGAGCTTGGCCTGCTCCACGAACCGCTCGCGCTGGATGACCGGGTCCACGAGCTCCGAGTAGCCGGTGGCCAGCTCGAAGCCGCGCACGTACAGGTCCCACTTCTCCACGACACCGGGGATCGACCGGTGCTCGCGCACGAGTGGGCTGGTGTCGAGGGGGAAGTCCATGACGAAGGTCGGGCGAACGAGGTCGCCCTTGACGAAGTGCTCCCACAGCTCCTCGACGAACTTGCCGGGCGTGGCGATCTTCGCGGGCACCTCGACCCCCACCTCCGCGGCGAACGCGGTGAGCTCGTCGAGCGTCGTCTCGGGGGTGATGGTGCGACCGGATGCGGCCGACAGCGACTCGTACATCGAGATGCGGTCCCACTGACCGCCGAGGTCGTACTCGGTGCCGTCGGCCCACGTGACCGTGGTGGAGCCGGCGACGGCGACGGCCGCGTTCTGCACGAGTTCCTGGGTGAGGTCGGCGATGCCATTGTAGTCGCTGTAGGCCTGGTAGGCCTCGAGCATCGCGAACTCCGGGCTGTGCGTGGAGTCGGCGCCCTCGTTGCGGAAGTTGCGGTTGATCTCGAACACCCGGTCGATGCCACCGACGACGGCGCGCTTGAGGAACAGCTCCGGCGCGATGCGCAGGTACAGCTCGGTGTCGAACGCGTTGGAGTGCGTCACGAACGGGCGGGCGGCCGCGCCGCCGTGCTGCACCTGCAGCATGGGCGTCTCCACCTCGATGAAGCCGTGATCGGTGAAGGTGCGGCGCAGGCTCGCGTTGACCTTGGCGCGCGCGACGACGGCATCCCGCGCCTGCTCGCGGGCGATGAGGTCGAGGTAGCGCGAGCGCACCCGGCTCTCTTCGCTGAGCTCGGTGTAGAGGTTCGGCAGCGGCAGCAGCGCCTTCGAGGCGATCGCCCACTCGGTCACCATGATCGACAGCTCGCCGCGGCGGCTCGAGATGACCTGCCCGCTCACGAAGACGTGGTCGCCGAGGTCGACGAGTTCCTTCCACGACTGCAGCGACTCCTCGCCCACCTCGGCGAGGGAGACCATCGCCTGGATGCGACTGCCGTCGCCGGCCTGCAGCGAGGCGAAGCACAGCTTGCCGGTGTTGCGGCTGAACACCACGCGCCCCGCGACACCGGCGGTCACGCCGGTCTCTTCGCCCGCTTCGAGGTCGGCGAAGCGTTCGCGCAGCGCGGGGATGGTGTCGGTGACCGGGACCGACACCGGGTAGGCGCCGCCGGCGGCATCCGCGCGTTCGGCGATGAGGCGCTCGCGCTTGGCGAGTCGCACGGCCTTCTGCTCGAACACATCCTCTTCGGAGGTGGATTCTGCGGGCGTGGGGGAAGGCGGCATCGTCACGAAGGGCTCCTTGGAAAGTCGCCCTCGAGTCTACCGGCGGCACCCGAGCGGCCCCTGCGAGCCAACCAGGTCGGGCCGCCGCACCGCAACCCGCATCTGCCGCCCACCACCCGCCGCGCCACAACCCCCGACAGGCCCCGTCGCCCGTCGCCCGTCGCCCGTCGCCCGCCCCCGGCCCCCGGCGCCCGTCAGCGGCGCCCCAGCTCGACCCTCACCGCCTCACCGGCCTGCCGCATCGCCTCGAGCACGTCGTCGCGCACGTCGGTGCCGCGCTCCCAGTTCGCCAGCACGGCGTACGCGATGCGCCGCGTCGGCGACATCACCAGCCCCATGTCCGCGCGAACGGTCGAGATGGTGCCGGTCTTGTTCCACAGCCACACGTCGCGGTCGTAGCCGTAGTGCGCGAGCGGGTCGAGGCGAAAGGCGGATGCCACCATCGACAGGTCCATCCCCGCGCCGAGCCACCGTTGCAGGGTGTCGGTGGACGCGAGGCTGAGATCGGCGCCCTCGGCGGTGCGCCGCACGAACCGCACCAGGTCGGCGGCGGTCGCGTGCGACAGCGTCACGGGCGCACCGGGCGGGCGCGGCCAGCGCACCACGTCGTCGAGCCCGGAGTCGAGGTAGCCGAGCGCGCGCGTGTGCTCCTGCACGACCGGCAGCCCGATCACGCGGCACAGCGTGTTGGTCGCGGCGTTGTCGCTCACCGCGCCGATGAGGGCGGCCACGTCGTGCAGCGACAGGGTGTCGGCCTGCAGCAGGTACCAGAGGCCGGAGTTGTCCATCCACTCCACCGGCCGCCGCGTGACGGTGTCCTCCAGGCTCCGCAGACCCTCGTCAACCTCGGTGAGCAGCCGGTGCAGCAGGAAGATCTTGCCCACGCTCGCGGTGTCGAGCTTGAGGTCGGATCGGTGCTCGAACACGACGGTGTCATCGTCGAGGTCGAGGGCGAACGCCGAGACGCGCAGTCCGGGGAGGCGCTCCTCCCACGCGGCGAAGTCGATGCTCATGCGTCCACCCGCTCTCCGCGCGCGAACGCGCTCAGTCGTCCGGTCCAGATCTCTGCCGATGCCTGCAGCATCACCGTGTCCGCCGCCGTGTCGACCACGATGGTCGCGTAGGTCCAGAGGTCCTCGGCACGGTTGAGCACCCCGGGCGCCCGCAGCGCCCCGAACACGTCACCGGGCCCGGCGGGGCTGCGGCAGGCTGCGGTGAGGGCCGCCAGGCGCCCCCGGCTCTCTGCGAGCCCGGCACCGTCGGGGTCAGCGCCCAACGACCCTGCGAGGTCATCGAGGCACAGGTGGTTGGTGTGACGCAGCGGCCCGAATCCGCCACCCGCGGTCGCCACCCGACCCGCCGCGTTCTCGACGAGGTCGACCCGGCCGGCCGCGTCGGCGACGTCGAACGCGAAGCCTCCGGCGCAGGCGACGCCGGTGAGGGCGGCACGCGCGGCATCCCCGTCGCGCCGCCGCTGCGCGTGCCGGGCCACCAGGTGGCGCCCGGCACCGCCGAGGTCGGCGACGGCGACCGAGACGTGGTCCATGCCGAAGCTGAGCCCGGCCGAGGTCGTGACGAACGCGTTGGCCGGCAGCATGCCGGGGTACCAGACGGCGGTGACCGTGGGGTCGCCGTCGATGTCGAGGGTGACCAGGCGCACGTCGCCCCGCAGCTCGTCGCCGCCGTCCTCGTTGTGGCCCATCACGACACCGCCGTCGACCGCCACGGCGAGGTCACTGCAGCCGAGGCCGTCTCGGCCGAGGTCGCCGCGCAGATTCATCGCCCACAGCTCCGTCGCTGCGATGCCCGCCCCCGCGGCCATCCACTCGATCTCCTGAGCCTCCACCGGCAGCAGCCGAGCACTGGATGCCACGACCTTCGCGAACCGGTCGTGCGCGGTGCCCTCGGCGCGGTGCACGAGGCTCTGCCACATGCCGTCCTGGCGCTCGCGCACCCGCGCGATGTCGGCGGCGTGCACCTCACCCAACGCCCGGAACACCTGTTCGCGGTCGCCGCGCAGCACCGTCCACTCCAGTCCCGAGACGGCGGCGGGGCGCTCGACGACGACGCTCACCTGAGCGGCTCGTCGTCGCGCGCCCGGCCGGTGACGTGGGCGCGCAGCGTCTCGCCCAGTTCGCGCATCGCATCGAGCACCGGCGCCCGCAGGTCCCATCGGGAACCCTTCCAGTTCGCCGCCACGGCGTAGGCGACGCCCGCGGCGGGACCGGCGAGGTGACCCACGTCGATGCGGGCGAACGAGGTGGTGCCGGTCTTGTGACGCAGCACCATGCCCTGGTATTCGGCCTCGGCGTGGGCGAGCGGGTCCAGCAGCAGCCCGTCGGCGACCATCGACGTGTCGGTGTCGGCGGCGAGCCACGTCATCACCTGCTCGCTGACGGCGGCCGAGACGACGTCCCCCGCCGCCAGACGTCGCATCAGGTCGCACAGCTCCGCCCCCGTGCCGTACGACGGCGTCCACGGCAGGTCGGGGGTGCGCTCATTGCGGATGAAGTCGTGCAGCGCCGTGTCGCGGTACCCGAGCGCGGGGGCGACCTGGCGCACCGCGTCGAGGCCGCACATGGCCAGCAGGGCGTTCGTGGCGAGGTTGTCGCTGACGGCCCCCACCAGCAGCGCGGCGTCGTACACGCTCACCCGCGGATCGGCCATGCGGTACAGCAGCCCCGAGTCGGCCACGGCGTGCTCCGGCGGAATCTCGACGCGCTGGTCGGGGTCGACTTCCCCCGCCTGCAGGCGCCGGGCGACCTCGATCAGCAGGAAGACCTTGCCGACGCTGGCCGTCTCACACACGACGTCGGGGTCGTGCTCGGCCAGCACCGTGCCGTCATCGGCGACCACGCGCACCGACCACTGGGCGCGCGGGTCGAAGGTGGGGAGCACGATCGGCGTCACGCCGGCTCCCCCACGACCAGTCGCACACCCGCATCCGCAGACCCACCGGCATCCGCCTCGAGCACACCGTCGACGTTGAGCGGAATGCTCAACGCGTCGGGGGCGTGGCCGAAGCCCTGCTCCCACAGCACCGGCACCCCGAGATCGCCGAGTTCGTCCGCCATCAGGGCGCGCACCGCGTCGGGCTCGGCGCAGTTGTGCCACGAGCCGAGCACGATGCCCGCGGCCGCCGTGAGCCGACCGGCACGCCGCAGCTGCAGCAAGAAGGAGTCCAGGCGATAGGCGTCTTCGTTGACGTCCTCCAGGAACAGGATGCCGCCCGGCACCACCGCAGCCTCGGGCGAGCCCAGCCCCATCGCCAGCAGCGACAGGTTGCCGCCGGTGAAACGGCCGCCCGCGCGCCCTGGAACGAGCACCTCGGTGCGGGGTCCGACGATGCTGCGGCCCCGCCACGGCTCGAACAGCCACCGGTGCACGTCGTCGCGGATGCCCTCGGCGTCGCGGAAGACGTCGTTGCCCGGCATGGGGCAGAAGAGCGTCGGCACGTCCAGGTGCACGCGGAACGCCTCGTGCAGCGCCGTGGCGTCGGACGACCCGGTGAGCAGCTTCGGGCGCCCATCGCGGCGCAACGACGCCTCACGCAGGCGCGGCCAGTCGATGCCGTCGAGCAGCCGCATGGCCCCGTAGCCGCCGCGCAGGCAGACGATCGCGTCGGCGTCGGGGTCGCACCAGGCATCCACGAGGTCCGCCCGGCGCACGTCATCGGCACCGGCGAGGTAGGTCGCGCGCGGGTGCGGGTCGAGCACGTGGTCGCCGACGACCACCTCCACTCCCCAGTCGCGGTAGTAGCCCACCGCGCGTTCGAGGCTCTCGACGTTGCCCGGGCCCGACGGTGAGACCACACGCACCCGGTCGCCCGGTTTCAGCGGCGCCGAGTCGAGGTAGGCGGTGCGGTGTGCGGCGAGCGCGGGCGCGCTCACGCGATGGCCCGCTGGATCGTCGGCGCCGCCGACAGCAGCTGCCGGGTGTACTCGTGCTGCGGGCGCAGCAGCACCTGCTCGGTGGGCCCGTACTCGACGATCACGCCCTCGTACATGACGGCGACGGTGTCGGCGATGTTCCACGCGAGCCCGAGGTCGTGCGTGATGACGAGGGCGCTGAGCCCCAGCCGGTCGCGCAGCGACAGCAGCAGCCCCAGGATCTCGCCGCGTGCCGAGGCGTCCAGCGACGCGACCGGCTCGTCGGCGACCAGCAGCTGCGGCCCGACGGCCAGGGCGCCGGCGATCACGGTGCGCTGGCGCTGGCCGCCGGAGAGCTCCTGCGGGATCGCGGTGAAGAAGTCCTCCGGCGGGGTGAGCTCGGCATCGGTGAGGCCCTGCGCCACCCGCTCCCGCTCGTCGCCGCGGTAGTGCTGCACGCGCAGCCCTTCGGCGACCGATTCGTAGACGCTGAGCTTGGGGTTGAGGGCGGCGGTGGGGTCCTGCAGCACCATCTGCACCTCCTTGCGGAACGCGCGTAGCCCTTTGCCCTTGCGCGGCAGGTCGCGTCCGCGGAAGCGCACGACCGAACCCGGGTCGGGCTGCTGCAGACCCACGAGCGTGCGGGCGAGGGTCGTCTTGCCCGACCCCGACTGGCCCACGAGCGCCAGGATCTCGCCGCGGCGCACGACGAGGTCGACGTCCTTCACGGCGCGGGCCGACTTCGTGCGGCTGTGGAAGGTGACACTGAGCCCGCGGGCCTCCAGCAGCACCTCGTCGGTCATGGGGCTCTGCTGCGGGTCGGATGCCGCATCCGAGCGGGTGCGTCGGGTCACCGGGTTGCGGCGCGATGCCGGGTCGCCGATCGTGGGGAAGGCGTCGGCGAGCTGGCGCGTGTACGGGTGCTGACCGCGCGTGCAGACCTCCAGCGCGTCGCCGACCTCCACCACCTCGCCGCCGCGCATGATCGCGATGCGCCGGCAGGCGCTGGCGAGCACCGACAGGTCGTGGCTGATCATGAGCAGCGAGATGCCGCGCTCGGTCACGAGGCGGCTGATCATCTCGAGGATCTGCTGCTGCACGATGACGTCGAGGGCCGTCGTGGGCTCGTCGGCGATGATGATCTCCGGCTCGCAGGCGAGGGCCATCGCGATCATGATGCGCTGCTTCTGCCCACCCGACAGCTCGTGCGGGTAGGAGTCGGCCTTCAGCGGTGGCAGGTCGACCGCCCGCAGCAGTTCGGTCACGCGTTCCCTGCGCGCGGCCTCGGTCTTCCAGCCGTCGGCGACGTGCAGTTCGAGCGCCTCAAGGATCTGCTGCCCGACGGTGCGCACCGGGTTGAGGGAGTGCATCGCGCCCTGGAACACGATCGAGGCATCCGCCCAGCGCAGCGCCCGCAGCTCACCGAAGCTCAGCTCGGTCACGTCGGTGTCGCCCACCATCACGCGCCCGGTGAGCTGGGCGTTGCCGGGCAGCAGCCGCAGCACGCTCATCGCGAGGGTCGACTTGCCCGACCCCGACTCCCCCGCGATGCCGAGGGTGCCGCCGGCGGGCAGCGTCAGGTCGACGCCGCGCACCGCCGCGATCTCGCCCCGCACCCCGCCTCCCGCGGTGCGGTAGGTGATGGAGACGTCCTCGAACCTCAGATCGGGCATCAGCGGCTCCTCAGCGTGGGGTTGACGATCGTCTCGACGGCGCGGCCGACGAGGGTGAAGGCGAGCACGACCAGCACGATCGCGATGCCGGGCACCAGCACGTACCACCAGTAGCCGCTGGTCGCGGCCGAGACGTCCATGGAGTTGCGCAGCACCGCGCCCCACGACTGCAGGGTGGTGTCGCCGAGGCCGAGGAAGGCGAGAGTGGATTCCGAGATGATCGCCGAGCCCACCGTGAGGGTGGTGTTCGCCAGCACCAGCGGCAACACCGCCGGCAGCAGGTGCTTGACGATGATGTGCCAGTGGCCGGCGCCGAGCACGCGGGAGCGCTCGACGTAGTCGCGGGATTCCACCGAGAGCGTCTGCGAGCGCACCACCCGGGCGGTGCCGGCCCACGAGGTCAGGCCGATCGCGATGACGATGGTCCACACGCCTCGCGACAGCACCGTCGACAGCACGATGGCGAGGATGAGCGAGGGCAGCACCAGGAAGAAGTCGATGAGGCGCATGAGCAAGGCGCCGGGGATGCCGGTGAAGTGCCCGGCCGCAATGCCGACGATGGTGCCGATGATCATCGACATCGCCGTGGCGGCGAAGCCGACCAGCAGCGACACCTGCGCGCCCCAGAGCATGCGCACCCACAGCTCGCGGCCCTGGTGGTCGGTGCCGAGCGGATGCTCCCACGAGGGCGGGGCGAACCGCGGCGAGTCCATCACCTTGGTGACATCCAGCATCCACGCCGGGGCGAGGATCGGCGCGAGGAAGGCGAGGGTGACGATGACGACGAGGAAGACGAGCCCCACCATGCCCGAGCGGCTGCGGGAGAACTCACGGGCGAACCGGGCGAATGCGGTGCGCCGCCGCGCCCACGCCATGGCGCGCGGCGAACGGGATGCGACGTGCTCGCTCATCCGCGCCTCACTCTCGGGTCGAGCCGACGATAGATGAGATCGGCGACGAGGTTGGTGGCGATGATGACGGCCGAGAACACCACGAAGGTGCCCTGCAGCAGCGGCAGGTCGGGTCCGCTGATGGCCTCGAAGGTGAGCTTGCCCAGACCCGGCCAGGAGAAGACGGTCTCCACCGTCACCGCTCCGGCGATGAGGCCGCCGATGTGCAGGAACATGAGCGTCACCGCGGGCAGCAGCGCGTTGGGCACGGCGTGGCGGCGACGCACGAGGTCGTCGCGCAGGCCCTTCGCCCGGGCGGTGACGAGGTAGTCGGCGCTCTTCTCCTCCATGAGCGAGGCGCGCATCACCATGACGTACTGGGCGTAGACGACGGCCACCATCGTGATCACCGGCAGCACCATGTGCGCCGCGACGTCGAGCACGAGGGCGAGCGGATCGGTGGGCGGGTCGGGGGAGGTCATGCCGCCGGTGGGGAACCACTGCAGGGTGCCGCCGAAGACCATGAGCAGGATGAGCGCCAGCCAGAACGTCGGCACCGACCAGAGCACGAGCGCCATGCCCGAGGTGATGCGGTCGAACAGCGAGCCGGGCCGCCAGCCGGCCTTCTGTCCGAGCCACAACCCCAGGGCGATGGCGAGCACCGCCGAGGTGCCGGTGAGCAGGATCGTGTTCCAGAAGTAGTCGCCGATCAGCTCGCCCACCGGCTTGCGGTACACGTAGCTCTCGCCGAAGTTCAGGGTGAAGACGTTGACGATGTAGTCGACGAACTGCTGCCACAGCGGCTTGTCCAGGCCCATCTGCGTGCGCAGCTGCGCGATCTGCTCGGGGCTGAGCTGGCGCTCGCGGGCGATGCCGGCGACCGGGTCGCCGGGGAGGACCTTGAAGGCGAAGAAGCCGAGCAGGATCACCATCGCCATGCTCACGGCGGCGCCGCCGAGCTTGGACAGCAGGTACGACAGCGCCGAGGTGCGTCGCGGCGCTCTGTCCGAACCCGTCTCGGCGAGGAGGATCTCCTCAGTGGGCGGCACCGTGTTGGTCATGCGGTTCTTTCGTCCAGGGGTGCGGGCGATGGCGGGGATGCCGCGGCCGATCGGCTCGACCGCGGCATCCCGTCACTCATTCGACGTCGGCCATCTTGCGCCGGCGCAGCAGCACGAACACGATGCCGCCGATCACGAGCACGCCGACGATCACTCCGGTGACGATGAGCCCGGTGGGCACACCGCCTTCGTCGGCCTGCGCCTCGGCCGAGACCGGCTCGACGGTGAGGAAGCCCCAGTACCCGGCCTGGCTGGCGATGATGCCGCCCTCCGCGGGCTGCAGCGTGAAGCCGGTGAACCGGTCGGAGCGGTAGGCCTCGAGCGAGTTCGGGTACCACGTGGCGATCTGGGCGGTGTCGGTGTAGTTCATCACCAGCATGTCGTGGACGATCTGCTGACGAGCCTCCTCGTCGAGCTCGGAGCGCTGCTCGGCGTACATCGCGTCGAACTCGGGGTTGCAGTAGCCGTCCTGGCTCGTGCCGCCCGACCCGTCGGTGCCGGTGGGCAGCGTCGAGCACAGGTTGATGCCGAGCTGGTAGTCCGGGTCGGGGTTGACGCTCCATCCGCTGAAGTACATGTCGTAGTCGGCCTTGACGGCGCGGTCGCTGATGGTGTCGCCGTCGGTGGATTCCACCGTGATGCCGACACCGATCTCCTGCATCCACGGCACGAAGTACTCCGAGATCGACTGCTCGATGATGTCATCGGCATCGACCAGCAGACGCAGCTGCAGCGGTGCACCGTCCTTCTCGCGGATGCCACTGGCCCCGACCGTCCAGCCGGCCTCGTCGAGAGTGGCCATCGCCGCTTCGGGGTCGTACGCCATGATCGCCTCGTCGTCGGCGGGGAGGGCCCACTTCGGGAACGACGCCGGGATGAAGCTGGTCGCGAGGGTGGCGCGGCCCTCCATGACGCGCTCCAGCAGCGTCTCGGTGTCGGTGCCCTGGCGCAGTGCCTGGCGCACCTTGACGTCCTTGAGCGCTTCGTTGCCGGTGCCGTACGGCTGACCATCGCGCGTCACGGTGCCGACGTTGATGCTGATCGAGTGGTAACGACGCCCCTCACCGGAGTGGGCCGTGATGCCCTCCACACCCTCGAGCGCCTGGAACTGCGTGGGGGTGAGCCCCGCGACGAAGTCCACCTCGCCGGCACGCAGCGCCTGCACCTGGGCGTCGGAGTTGGTGTAGTAGACGTACTGGATGCGGTCGACCTTCGGTGCGCCCTGCCAGAAGTTGGGGTTGGCGCGCAGCGTGATCGACTGGTTCGGGCTGTAGCTCTCGAGCACGTAGGGCCCCGAGCCGACGACGTCGGCGTCGTTGGCGTAGTCGGCCGGGTCGTCGATCTCCTCCCAGATGTGCTTCGGAACGATCGGCACCTCGGTGCCGGGGTTCGGCGCCTGCGGGGTCTTCAGCCGGATGATGACGGTCTTGTCGTCGGGAGCCTCGACGCTCTCGAAGTTCGAGACGAGGTTGCCGTTGGCGACGCTGAGCTCGGGGACGGTCATCATCTGCTCGTACGTGTAGACGACGTCGGCCGAGGTGATCGGCTCGTCGTCGGACCACAGCAGGTCGTCCTGCAGGGTGTAGACCCACGTCATGCCGTCGTCCTCGACCTCCCAGTCGTCGGCGAGGCCCTTCGTCGGGGAGCCGTCCTCGGCGCTGTTCTGCACGAGGTACTCGTAGACGTAGCGGATCGTGTTGGTGGGGAGCAGGTAGATCGACACGAACGGATTGAACGTGTCGACGAAGCCGGAGGTGGCGATGCGGAAGGTCGTGGCATCGGCTTCGGGGGTCGCGGTCGCCTCGGCGGAGACCACCGTGGGCGCGGTGTCGGTGGCGTGAGCGGCGCCGACGGGCAGGGCGATCAGCGCCGCTGCGGCGACCACGGCCAGCGTGCGACGGGTACGCCTTCCAGGACGTTGGGGCATGAGGGTTCCTTTCATGAAACCTCGGCCGCGGCGTTCCGGGCCGGCGATGGACTACATAGAACCTCATCGTCGATGACGGGGTCAACGTATTTGTGTCCGATCGTGCCGATTGCGCGACGATTTCACATGACTGTTACATGGCGACATCCAGAGCCATCGATGCTCGATCTGCGCGAAACGTCGGGCGTACCTTCACATAATGCGCAGTGTGCGCAGCTTGGACGCCACCTTCGATACAGCATGCGCACGGCAGTCGCGCGCGTAACGATCTCTACAGCGTCGATGATCCGTAACGGATCATGCGCCCGTCGCGCTACCGGCCGAGCACGGCCGCCAGCAGCGCGATGCGCTCCTGCAGCGACTGCAGCGACAGGTGCTCAGTCAGCGCGTGGGCACCGCCGCCGCGCGGCCCGAATCCGTCGACCGTGGGGATGCCGAAGTTTCCGACCTGATTGGTGTCGCCGGCGCCCGCCGCGGGGCGCCCCGCCACCCGCTGCCCGAGCGACGCGCCCGCGCGCGCGATCTCGTCCAGCAGCGCGTTGTCACCGTCGGAGGCCTGCCATGCCGGGCGGTGGCTCAGCACCGACACCGTCACCGACGCGCCGCCGCGCACCGGCGCAAGGCCGCGCAGCGCCTGCAGCACCCGTTCCTCGGACTCACCGTCGATGAAGCGCAGGCCGATCTCGGCCTCCGCCTCGGCGGGCACCACGTTGGCCCGGCCGCCGCCGCGCAGGGTGCCGACGTTGCACAGCACCTCGCTCGGCAGGTCGGGATGGGTCACCGCCTGCCGCACCGCCATCAACTGATCGACGAGCTCATCGATCGCCGAGACGCCGGAGCCTGGGTCCAAGGCGGCATGGGCGGCGCGGCCGCCGACACGAAGGCTCACCCGGGTGCTGCCGCGACGGCCCACCTTCAGCGCACCGTCGGGATGCGGCGACTCGAACCCGATCGCCGCGGCGGCCCCGACCGCGGCCTCACGCAGCAGCTCCTGCGTCGTGGGAGACCCGACCTCCTCGTCGCAGACGACCACGACCCGCACCGCCCGCCGGCGCCGACCCGCGAGCCGTTCGACGGCGGCGAGCATGACCACCAGCCCGCTCTTCATGTCGTAGGCGCCGGGACCGCGCACGATGTCGCCCTCGATCGACCAGGGCAGATCACCCTCCAGCGTGCCGCGCGGCCACACCGTGTCGGAGTGGCCGACGAGCAGCACCGGGTCGCCGGTGCCGTCGAGGTCGGCGATGAGGGTGCAACCGGCATCGGTGCGCACGGCCCGCACACGGGCGCCGAGGTCGCGCCACCATCGGCCCAACAGGTCGACCATCGACTCGCTGGCGGCGATGTCGAGCGAAGGGGACTCGATGCGCACCAGCTGCTCGAGGCGGGCGAGCACGGTCGCCCGTTCTGCGGCGGTGTCGTTCATGCGTCCCTTCCAGAGTTTCGTTTTACGTAACATATCGAGTCTTGCTACGACTCGTGCTGTCAGATAATTTCAGTCGCGTAGCCCGCAATTCCTCCAACATCGGATACGTATCGTGCCTTCAGCACCCCCCTTGCCCCTTCGCGCGGAGTGCCTCGCCGATGCGTCCGCCTACCGAGGTGCCACAGCTCTCTACGCGCGGGTCTTCGGTTACGCCGACCCCGACTTCTCGCTGAACCCCAACCTACTGAGCGCTCTGGCCCGTAACGGCGGCTCCGCCGTGGGCGTGTTCACCCCCGAAGACGAGCTCATCGGCTTCGCCTACGGGTTCGCCGGGCGCGACGCCGACGGCCGCGAGTTCCACTACTCCCAGGCGGCCGTGGTCGATCCCCGCCACCAGGGCCGGGGGGTCGGGCGCATGCTCAAGGACTGCCAGCGACGCGTGGCGCTGGGCTGGGGGCACGACACGATGCGGTGGACGTTCGATCCGCTGTTGGCCCGCAACGCGCACTTCAACTTCTCGGTGCTCGGCGCCGAGGGGGTGGCCTACGTTCCCGACTACTACGACAGGCCGGGCACCGACCGCATCGTCGTCGACTGGGCGCTGCGGCGCACCGCCGACCCGTACGCCGCCCTGCGCGCCGCCGCTCCCCCCGCCCTCGGACGCGCCGATTGGGGGCGGGTCGTCACGAGCACCCTCGCCGCGGTCGACGGCGCGACGCACCCCGCCGCCTGGCTCGCCGTTCCGACCGACGTCACCGGCGTCGCCGGTCGACAGGACGAGGCGGATGCCGCGGGCGACGCCCTGCGCGTCCGCGTGCGCGCCGGGCTGACGACCCTGCTCGACGGCGAGCGCGTGCTCGTCGCATGTCGGAGGATCGACGCCGAGACGGCGGCCTACCTCGCCGTCCCGCGCCGAGCGACCACGCCACCCATGGAAGGGGCGACGTCATCATGACCACCGAGCCGCAGGATGTGGACGACAGCGAACTGGACCGCTCGCTGGACTCCCCCGGCGCCCGCTACGGCGAGCGCTTCCGCACCAATATGTCGGCTGAGGCGCTGCAGGCGCGCGTCATCGAAGCCGAGACCCGGTCGCTCGCGCGCACGTTCGAGGAGCTCAGTCGCACCGGCGAGGTGGCGCACGCCGCCGCGCTGATCCTGGGTGCCCGCCGCCGGTACGTCACCGGTCGCGGCAAGACGGCCGCCTACGCCGAACTGCTCAGCGCCGACCTCGCCACGACCCTCTCCAACGTCTTCCTCGTCGACGGTCGCGCCCTGTCGCCGCTGACCGTGCTCACCGACGTGCGGGCGAGCGACGTGCTCGTCGCCTTCACGATGCGCCGCTACCGCGAGGAGACGGTGCGCTTCGGCCGACTGTTCCACGAGGCGGGCGGGCAGCTGATCCTCATCACCGACAGCGACCATGCGCCGCTGACCGACGTGGCATCCGCCGTCATCCGCGTGCACACCCACTCGGCCTCGTACGCCGATTCCCCCACGGCGGTCGCCGCGGTGTGCCACCTGCTCAGCACACTGACCACCGCGAGCGCCAAGGGCGCCCGACGCCGACTGGCCAACCGCGACCGGTTCGCCGCGGATCTGGGCCTTCACCATCCCGAACCGGGCAAGGAGTGGGACGCATGAGGATCGACCGACTGCGTATCTTCGACGTCGGCCTGCCACTCGTGCACGGCTTCGAGACGAGCTCGCACCGCAAGACATCGCTCGATCACCTGCTCGTGGAGGCCACCGCCGCCGACGGCACGGTCGGGTGGGGCGAGGTCGCTTCGCCGGCCGACCCCTACTACGGCTCGGAGACGACCGAGACGGCGTGGACCATCGCGGTGCGCTATCTCGTCCCGGCGGTGCTCGGCACCGAGTGGGAGACCCCCGCCGACCTCGAGCAGTCGTGGGCGAGGATCCGCGGGCACGAGTTCGCCAAGGCCGGCTTCTCGATCGCCGCGTGGGATCTGCACTCCCGCGCCACGGGGCAGTCGCTCGCGGTCGCCCTCGGCGGCACCCGCACGACGGTGACGGCGGGGGTGTCGCTCGGCATCGAGCCGAGCATCGACGCGCTGCTGACGCAGGTCGAGCGTCAGGTGGCCGCCGGGTACGGACGGGTCAAGCTCAAGATCGCCCCCGGGTGGGATGCCGCGCCCGTCGCCGCCGTGCGCGCCGCGCACCCCGACCTCGATCTGCACGTCGATGCGAACGGCGCCTACCCCGACACCGCCGAGTCGCTCGAGGTGTTCCGCGCCCTCGACGGCGAGCGCCTGACCATGATCGAGCAGCCGTTCGCGCCGCGGGACTTCGTCGCGCATGCCCGGCTGCAGGCACAGCTGGCCACCCCCCTGTGCCTCGACGAGTCGATCGTCGACCTGGCGGATCTCGGCACCATGCTCGCCCTCGACGCGGGGCGGGTGCTCAACATCAAGGTGTCCCGCATGGGCGGGCTCACCGCCGCCCGACGTGCGCACGACGTGGCGCGAGAGTCCGGCGTGCCGGTGTGGTGCGGGGGCATGCACGAGTTCGGCGTCGGCCGCGCTGCGAACGTCGCGCTCTCGTCGCTGCCCGGGTTCACACTGCCGTCGGATGTCTCGGGATCGGACAAGTACTACGCCCGCGACGTCATCGTGCCGCCCGTCGTCGCGCGCGGCGGCCGGGTACCTGTGCCCACCTCACCCGGCCTCGGCCACGACGTCGACGTGGACTGGATCATCGAGAACACCTCGCGGCGGTTCGACACCGCCGCACTCCCCGTCTGAGAACGAAGGAAGCATGCAACCGCTCGTCCTGTATGTGCTCGACCTCGCCGCCGACGGCGCTTTCGAACGGTGCGTTCGCCGCGTCGAGGCCCGGGATGCCGTGCTGAGCGTGACCGACCTCAGCGCCACCCGCGGCGATGGCGTCTTCGAGACGGTGGTCGTGATCGACGGCACCCCGCAGGCGCTCGAGGAGCACCTCGACCGCTTCGCGCGCTCCGCCGCCCTGCTGGATCTGCCCGAGCCCCGCCGTGACCTGTGGCGTCACGCCGTGCTCACCGCGGCGGCCGACCTCGGCGCCCTGCGTCCGCGCGCGGCGATCAAGTTCGTACTGTCGCGCGGCGACGAGGCCGGCGACGGGGCCGGCACCGGCTGGGCGCTCGGGTTCGCCCCGAGCGCGCCGCCCGCCGCACCGCCCGCGCCGATCGATGTCGTGCTGCTCGACCGCGGCTACCGGCACGACGTCGCCCAGACCTCACCCTGGCTGCTGCAGGGTGCGAAGACGCTCTCGTACGCCGTCAACATGGCGGCGCTGCGCGAAGCGCGGCGTCGCGGCGCGCAGGACGTGGTGTTCGTCAGCAGCGACGGGTTCGTGCTGGAGGGCCCGACCTCGACCCTCATCGCGCGCATCGACGGCGCGTACGTCACCCCGCCGACCGATCTCGGCATCCTCCCCGGCACGACGCAGGCCGACGTGTTCGCGGGGCTGCGTGCGTGGGGCGAGCAGGTCGCGACGCGACGGCTGAGCGTGCCCGACCTGCTCGGGGCCGATGCCGTGTGGCTCTGCTCCAGCACGCGGGGGGCGGCGGCCGTACGCTCGATCGACGGCACACCGTTCACTGTGGACGACGCCCTCACCGCGCGACTGCGCGACCACCTCGACGCGCGAAAGAAGTGACCCCATGATCCCCGTCATCGACGGCCACAACGACCTCGCCTGGGCATGCCGCGAGCATCACGGCTACGACACGACGGTGCTGTCCGGCTCGGTGCCGACACTGCACACCGACCTGCCGCGGCTCGCTGCGGGCGGGGTCGCGGGGCAGTTCTGGTCGGTGTGGGTCGATGCGTCACTCACGGGCCCCGAGCAGGTCACGGCGACGCTGGAGCAGATCGATTTCGTGCACCGGCTCGTCGGCGACCACCCCGACCGCCTCGCGCTCGCCCGCACCGCGCAGGACGTCCGCGACGCGATGGCGTCGGGTCGCATCGCCTCGCTCATCGGTGTGGAGGGCGGCGACCAGCTCGACGGATCGCTCGCGGTGCTGCGCCAGTACGCCCGGCTCGGCGCCCGCTACCTCACCCTCACCTGGTCGCGGACGATCCCGTGGGCCGACTCCGCGACCGACGACGCGCATCACGGCGGGCTGACCGAGTTCGGGCGGGACGTGGTGCGCGAGCTCAACCGCATCGGCATGCTGGTCGACCTCTCGCACGTGGCGCCGAGCACGATGCGCGACGCGCTCGAGGTCAGCGCGCGGCCGGTGATCGTCAGCCACTCGGGGGCGCTGGCGCTGTGCGACCACCCGCGCAATGTGCCCGACGACGTGCTGGCGGCCATCGGCGCCGGCGGCGGGGTCGTGATGGTCGCCTTCGTCCCCTCCTTCGTGTCGCAGGCGCGGCGCGACTGGGTGCGCGACGGTGAGCAGGGCCCGCCCCCGGCCGTCGGCATCGCCGACGTCGCCGACCACATCGAGTACATCCGCGGCGTCGCGGGAGTGCACGCGGTGGGTCTCGGGGCCGACTACGACGGCACGGATGCCATGCCCGACGGGCTGCACGACGTCTCGACCTACCCGGATCTGCTGGCCGAGCTGCGCAGCCGCGGCTGGTCGCAGGCCGACCTCGAAGCCCTCGCGCACGGCAACGTGCTGCGGGTGCTCGAGGCCGCCGACGCCGACCACCTCGCCTTCCTCGCCGGGCGGGCCGCTCGCCCCTCGGCCGCCGCTCTGCGCCCCGCCGTCGACGTCGCCGCGCGTGCGGCCGCGCAGCCCCGCGTGCTCGTCGTGCAGAACGCCGCGTCGTCGGGGGTGCGCCGGCTCGGCCGATGGCTCGCCGACGAGGGTGTCGCCGTGGAGGTGGTGGCCGGTGAGCAGGGGCTGCCCGAGACCCTCGCCGGGTACGACGGGCTCGTGATGCTCGGCGGCGGGCTCATGCCCGACGACGACGACCGCGCGCCGTGGCTGGCCGCGGAGCGGGAGCTGGCACGGCAGGCGATCACCGCGGACCTTCCCACCCTCGGCATCTGCCTGGGCGGCCAGCTGCTCGCCCATGTCGCCGGTGGCGAGGTGCGCGCCTCTTTCGGGCCGAAGGAGCGCGGCGCGACCCCCATCACGGCCTCTGCCGCAGGCCGGGCCGACGCGGTGATCGGCGCGCTCGGCGACGGCGCCCCGATGATCGAGAACCACCAGGACATGATCACCGCACTCCCGCCGGGAGCGGTGCTGCTGGCGTCGAGCGACGCCGTCGCACTGCAGGCGTTCCGCCTCGGCGCACACGTGCGCGGCGTGCAGTTTCATCCCGAGGTGGGCGCCGACGATCTGCTCGGCTGGACCGAGCCAACCACGCCCACCCCCGACGATCGCCCCGTGGCGGAGCTGGTGGATGCCGCGCGCGCGGTCGACGCGCACAACACGCGGGTCAGCCGGGCGCTGGCCGCCGGGTTCGCCGCCGAGGTGCGTGAGGCCGCCGCAGCCCGCACCGCCGCCGCCCGCACCGCCGCGACCGCCGCAGCCGCGGGCGCGGGAGTGCTGTCATGACCGCAGCCGCGCCCAGCGGCATCCGTCGCCCCGTCCCGCCGGTCGTCGCCCCGCCGGAGTGGCCCACCCACGCGGGCGACGCCCTCGCCGCGCACCTCGACGCCGCGGCGTCACGCCCGGCGCCGGCGGCCCTAGCCGCCGTCACCCACCGCGGGCGCGTGCTCGCCATCGCCGCGCACGGCGAACCTCGCCGCGACGGGGCGCCCACGGGGCGGGCGACCGTCTTCCGCATCGCGTCGATGTCGAAGAGCTTCCTCGCCGCCACCGCGCTGTCGCTGCGCGATGACGGGCTGCTCGACCTGCATGCCCCGGCCGCCGAGTTCGTGCCCGAGGTCGCCTCCGCCCGCTTCGAGGGCGCTCCCGTGCGGCTCACCCTCGATGCGCTGCTGTCGAACCGCAGCGGTCTGGGCGAGGACAACGCGTGGGGCGACGACCACCTGGGTGACTCCCGCGCGCGGCTGGGTGCGCTCGTGGCGGCCGGGCTCCCGCTGTCAGCGCGGCCGGGCACCGAGTATCAGTACTCCAACATCGGCCAGTCGCTCGTCGGCCGGGCGATCGAGGCGGTCACCGGGCGCCGGGTCGAAAACGTGGTGCGCGAGCGCCTGCTCGACCCGCTCGGCCTCGCCGACACCCGCCCCGCGGCGGACGACTACCCCGCAGGCACCGACCTCGCCGCCGGGTTCCGCACGTTCGACGGCGGCGCGACGTTCCTCCCCGAGCCCTACGTCGGCTCGGGCGCGCTGGCGTGCATCGGGAGCCTGTTCAGCACGGTCGACGACATCGCGACGTGGATGCAGTTCCTCGGCTCCGCCTTCGACGACCCCGACGACGGCGCCGCCGCTCCCGGTGTGCTGGCCGCGTCGTCCCGGCGCGAGATGCAGACCGCGCGCACCCTCATGACCATCGGCGTCGGCGAGCGCGACCTCGTGGGCGCCGGCTACGGGTACGGGCTCGTGGTGGAGCACGACCGCCGGTTCGGCCGCGTCGTGCAGCATGCCGGCGGCCTCCCCGGGTTCTCGTCGCACATGCGCTGGCATCCGGCGACCGGCCTCGGTGTGGCGGTCTTCGGCAACTCCGACGCGTTCCGGGCGGGCGGCGTCGCCGGACCGCTGCTGGCCGACATGCTGGGGCGGGTGAACGCGCCTGCCGCGGTGGTGCGGCCGTGGCCCGAGACCGTCGCGGCCGCGCGGCGCATCGACGACCTGCTGGTGGCGGGGCGCCCGCTGACCGAGGCCGGTGACCTGCTCGCCCGCAACGTGCTGACCGACGTGCCCGCCGCCGTGCGTGCGCAGCGACTCGCCGCCGCGCACGCCGAGGTCGGTGCGGTGCGCCGAGGCCTCGCCCCGTTCGCGCACCGCATCGTGTCGGCCGCCGACGCCGCGGCTCTGCGCTGGAGCGTGCCGTGCGAGCGGGGCGCGCTGGTGTGCGACGTGCGGCTCGTGGGGCTCCCCGACCCGCTCGTGCAGAGCATCTCGATCGCCGCCGCCGATGCCACCGGCCGCAAGCCCCAGGGCGAGCAGCCCGCGATCACCGACCACCACGCGGTCGACCTCGGCTGAGGTCAGTCGAGCGCCGTGAACCCGTCGTCGTCGACCGGAGTCGTGCCGGCGGCGGTGAGTGCCTGGTCGATCGCGGAGTGCACGAGCGTCGACAGGTAGGTGCCGGGGTTCTCCACGCCCGCCTGCGCGAGCAGCGCCGCCGCCTGCGTGACGATGGAGCGCGAGAACGCCGTGGCCGTCGCGATCGCCTCGGCGTACGCGGCCCGGTCCTCTTCGGCGATGACGACCGGCTCGCAGCCGAGCTCGACGGCGAGGGCCTGCGCGATCGGCAGCACGGCGGCGGGGGCGGCGACCGCGGCGTGCGCATCGACGAGCTGACGCACGTCGATCGAGGTGCCGGTGAACGTGATGGCCGGATGCAGCGCGAGCGGGATCGCCCCCTTCGCCGCCGCCGGGGCGAGCACCCCGTAGCCGTGGGCGGGGTCGGTGTGCAGCACGAGCTGTCCCGGTTGCCACGCGCCGACTTCGGCCAGTCCGCGCACGAGGGCGGGGAGTTCGTCCGACGGCACCGCGATGACGACGAGCTCGCTGCGGCGGGCGATCTCGGTGGCATCCAGCACCGGCACGCCCGGCAGGATCGCTTCGACACGGTCGGGGTCGGATCCCGAGGTGATGCCGACCAGCGCGTGCCCCGCACCGGCGAGGGCGGCGCCGATCACGGGGCCCACACGTCCGGCGCCGATGACGCCCACGCCGAGTCGGGCGCTGCGGTTCACCGCGGATCCTCAGGGATCACGGCATCCGGAGGCCGGGGCGTGCGGGGCGGCGCGTCGGGGTCTGCGTCACCGAGGCGCGCCGGAGGCTGCGCCACCGGGCTCTCGGACAGCGGCGGGACGGCGGCCGGCCGCTCCAGCATCGGCGGGCTCACGCGGCGCAGCAGCGCCGGCGCCTCAGCAGCGGCATCCTCCTCGCCGGCCCAGCGGTGCGACCGGTCCGACGCGGCGGCGCGCACCGCACCAGCGGCCACCGCCTCGAACACGGCGATCGCCTGATCGCGATCGATGGCCGAGACGTTGGGGTACACCGGGCCCGCCACGATGCTGCCGCGCACGGCGGCGACCCGCAGCATCCGGTCGATCGGCCCCTGGTGGATGCCGATGGACTGCAGCCGCGCCAGCGGGAGCACGGCGAGCTTGCGCCAGATCGCGCCACGGCGCAGCAGCAGCAGGTCGCCCGACAGCAGGAAGCCGTTGCGACGCCACGACAGCAGACGGATGATGCGCGCCCGCTTCGGGGTCGTGGTGAACGGATCGTCGTCGGTGGGGCCGTCGACGCCCTGCCGCACGAGCGCGGGGCGATCCCCGTCGGCCAGTTCCGGCGCCAGCAGGTGCAGCACGCGCTCGACGTCGGCGTAGGTGCCCACCGGCAGCACGGTGGTGAACTGGTCGGCGCTGCCGTCGTAGATGCTGCGTCCGGTGAGGCGGTTGATCTTGATCGTCCACCAGCCGAAGCCGCGCCAGAGGATCGACTGGCTCACCTCGATCGCGTGCACCCGGCCGGGCGGCACGATCTCGGTGACCGTCGTGAGCAGCCCGAACGTGATCCGCACGCCGTCGGACGTCGGGGCGATGGCGTAGCGCAGGGAGCGCATAATCTGGCGCAGCGCGATCGCTCCGAACGAGAGCACGACCGGGATCAGGGAGAACAGCAGCCACGGCGTGCCGATGACCGAGGCGACGATGATGGCCACGACACCCAGCACGACGACCACGCTGGTCGGGCTGATGAGCTGCGAGGCCACGAGGCGGCCCGCGGGGATGTGCACCACGGACTCGGGCACGAGATCCTGCCGGTCGTCGCCCTCGATGATGCCGGAGATGCCCCGGCTCACCGTCTGCGACAGCGTCCCACCGGTGCGGGCCGCTGCGGCACCACCCAGCCGGCGCCCGGAGGCCAGCCGCAGGATGTCGGCGCGCACCGCCTCGGCGTGCGAGGTCGAGAGGTATTCGAGCTTCACGTTGCCGTCGGTGCCGGCACCGACGACCTCGAGCTTGGCCATGCCGAGCAGTCGCGCGATCATCGGGCGCGTGAGGTTGACGCCCTGCACGCGGTCCAGCGGCGCGCGCCGCTGCGTGCGGAAGAGGATGCCGCTGCGCACCTCGACGTCGTCTCCGGTGATGCGGAACGTGTGGAACCGCCACGACAGGTAGAAGCCGGCGACGAGCAGCAGGATGACCGCGAGCACGATCAGCAGCGCGACGAACACCAGGTTGTTGGCGAACACCCAGTCGATCGCCTCGGTCTCCCAGTCGCCCGACTCGACCTCCTCCTCCCCCATCCCCGGCACGAACATGGCGATGAGCCGGTCGCGGAGGTTGGCGATGACGATGCCCACGATGACGATGAGGGCGAGCCCGCCGCGCAGCAGCGGCGTGAGCGGGTGCAGGCGATGCCATTCGCCGTCGCTCAGCGGCGAGCGCACGAGCGCCGGCGGCGGGGCGGCGACGGTGGGATCGGTCATGGCGTGGTCGGTCACAGGCCTGTGCGCCGGCTCTCGGCGACAGCGATGAGGTGGTCGCGCAACGCCTCGGCTGCCTGCTGCGAGAGCCCCGGAATCGTGACGCCGGTGGTGGCGGCTGCCGTGACGAGCTTCAGCTGCGCCACACCGAAGCCGCGGTCCAGCGGCCCGTGGGTGATGTCGACCAGCTGCATCCGCCCGTAGGGGACGGCCACCATGCGCTGCCAGAGGATGCCGCGGCGGAAGACCAGATCGTCGTCACGCAGCTGGTAGCCGATCGCGCGCACCTGCCGCGGCAGCACCGCGATGGTCCACACCAGGATGACGGCGGCGATGCCGCCCGGGATGAACACCCAGGTCTGCTGCAGCGCGAGCCCGACCACCAGTGCGGCCACGATCACGATGACGAGCACCATCCCGTAGCTGAGCAGCTGCTCCCAGAGGTACTTGCGGGAGATCTGATGCCACACGCCGCCCTCCAGGGCGAGGCGGCCGGGGCTGCGGGGTTCGATCAGCCGGCGGTAGGTGCCGGCGTCGAGCGTCGCATCGATGCCCGGGGTGCCGGTCGCCTGGACCTCACCGGCGTCAGTGGTGGGAGGGAGTGGTGTCGGGCCCGGGGGCGGGGGGTTCGTCATCGTCGTCCTTCCGGATGGTGCAGAGCTGCTCGGCGATCAGCCCTGCCGCGACGAGGATCGCACCGCCGACGGCGGTCGCGAGGATCGTCCCCACCGAGCCTAGCGACGGTTCGACGGGTCGAGACGCGAGAAAGATCCCAAGACCCAGGCCGAAACCGGCCACCGCCGCACCGACGATGCTCGACGCCTTGGCGAGCATCGCGATGCGCAGCGCCTGGAACGGGTCGACGGGGCGTGCGCCGTCGCCGGCGGTGCCCCGGGTCGCGCGCGCGATCGGCAGCGCGAGCACGATGAGGATCGCCCCGAGTGCCACCAGCAGCACCGACAGCATGATCGAGGGGGTGAAGGTCGCGCGGCCGCCGGCCGTGAGCGTCTGGTCGACGAGGAAGCCGGTGCCGAGGCCGAGGACGGCGGCGACAGCGAGGGTGGCGGGTCCGGTGCGTTTCACGAGGGCGCTCCCGCGGCATCCGCGTGCAGTCGCCGCAGCAGCTCGTCGACGCGGCCCCGGCCGGGGAGGACGGCGTCGGGGTCGATGGTCAGCCACGGCCCGAGCACGAAGTCGCGCTCCGCCGCGCGCGGGTGCGGCAGCAGCAGCGCCGGGTCGGAGCTGCGCACGTCGTCGTACGCGATGAGGTCGAGATCGAGGGTGCGATCGAGCCAGCGCACGGCATCCTTGCCGCGCGCGGCGCGGCCGTGCTCGGCCTCGATGGCGTGCAGGTAGCCCAGCAGCACGCTCGGCGCGAGGCGGGTGCGCAGCAGGGCGACCGTGTTGAGGTAGCCCGGCGCCTGCGGGTCGGGGCCGTCGGCGGTGACGGCGACCGACTCGATCGGCGCGGCGGCGACGACCTCCGTCGTCAGCGGCATGCGGGCGAGGTGCCGCAGGGCCGACGCGATCGTGTCGGCGCGGGCGCCGAGGTTGGCCCCCAGCGCCACGACGGCGATGCTCGACTCTGCCGACGACGCCGATGCGTCACCCGAGAAGCCCTGCGCGAGTCGGCGGCTCACGGCATGCGCCCGCGGGTGATGGTGACGGCGACGTCGCTGAAGGGCACCGGGATAGGGGCGGCGGGCTTGTGCACCGTCACGCGCGCGCGCTCGACGAGGTCGTGCGCGAGCACGGCGTCGGCGATGCGCGCCGCGAGCGTCTCGAGCAGGTCCACCGGGTCGCCGGCGAGGATCGCCGCGACGTGTTCCGCCAATTCGCCGTAGTGCACGGTGTCGGAGACGTCGTCGCTCTGGGCCGCCTCGGCGGTGGAGAGGAACAGCACCACGTCGGCCACGAACTCCTGCCCGTCACGGCGCTCGTCGGGGTACACGCCGTGGTGGCCGTACGCGCGGATGCCGGTGACGGCGATCTCATCGAAGACGGTCACGATGCGGCTCCTCGCTGCCAGGCGCGGGCGGTGCGCAGGGCGTCGCGGGTGGCGGCGACGTCGTGCACGCGCACCGCCCACGCCCCCGCCTGCGCGGCGAGCACGCTCGTGACGGCGGTCGCGAGGTCGCGCCGCCGTTCATCGACCGCCGCGGCGGCTGCGGCATCGGTGTCGGGCGCAGCGAGCGCGTCGAGCAGGAACCGCTTGCGGCTCGTGCCCACCAGCACCCGGGGGCCGAGCGCCACCAGCTGCGGCAGCTGCGACAGCACCTGCCAGTTCTGGTCTCCCCGCTTGCCGAAACCGATGCCGGGATCGAGCACGATGCGCTCGCGCGGGATGCCGGCGGCCGCGGCCGCGGCGAGCCGTTCGCCGAGTTCGGCGATGACCTCGGCGGTCACGTCGGCATAGTGGGCGCGGGCGTACATGTCGGTGGCGTGGCCGCGCCAGTGACCGATCGCGAGGTGCGCGGAGGTTTCGGCGACGGCGGCGAACATGTCGTCGTCGGCGAGGCCGCCGGAGACGTCGTTGATCAGGTGCGCGCCGGCGGCGATCGCGGCCGAGGCGGTGGCGGCGTTCATCGTGTCGATGCTCACCGTCGCCCCGTCGGCGGCGAGGGCGGCCACGACCGGCAGCACCCGCTGCTGCTCGACGGCGGGGTCGACACGCTCGGAGCCCGGGCGGGTCGATTCGCCGCCCACATCGATCAGATCGGCGCCCGCCGCGAGCAGGCGCCGGCCGTGGGCGATGGCGGCATCGGCGTCGGCGTGACGTCCGCCGTCACTGAACGAATCGGGGGTGGCATTGACGATGCCCATGATGGCGGTCATCGGCGGGTCCCCGCCAGCAGCGCCATGACCTCGGTGCGCGCCGCCGGATCGGCCATCTCACCGCGGGCCGCCACCGTCACCGTCGAGGCGTCGGGTTGCCGACCGCCGCGCATCGTGACGCACTGGTGGGTGGCATCCAGCACGACGAGCACGCCGCGCGCGTCGATGGCGCCGGCGATGGTGTCGGCCACCTGCTCCCCCAGGCGCTCCTGCACCTGCGGGCGCGCCGCGAGGATGTCGACGACCCGGGGAAGGGCGCCGAGACCCACCACCTGCTCACCCGGGAGATACGCGATGTGCGCGTACCCCGCGAACGGCAGCAGGTGGTGCTCGCACGTCGAACGGAAGCGGATGTCGCGCAGCATGACCGCGCCCGACGGCAGCGTGTCGGGCGCGGGACCACGCGAGACCGAGATCGTGTGGGCGAGCGGCTCGCCGGGGTCGGCGCCCACACCGGCGAAGAACTCCGCGTAGGCGTCGGCGACGCGCTGCGGGGTCAGCCGCAGGCCCGGACGATCGGGATCCTCGCCGATGGCGACGAGCAGTTCCCGCACCAGGGAGGACACGCGCTCACGGTCGACGGACACGCTCCGAGCCTACGCGGTCGCGGGGCGCGCCTGCCCGGTGGGGCGGCGATGTGCGACCTTCTCCACGGCCTCGTCGGCCTCGACGCTGGCGGCGAGTCCGGCCTCTTCGCGGCGACGCGGCACCTCGACGGGCGGACGCGGCGACACCGGCCGGTCACTGCTGGAGAGCCACTGCGGGCGCGGCGGCAGGTGGGTGATGTCCTTGAAGATCTCGGCCAGCTCGATGTGGTCGAGCGTCTCCTTCTCCAGCAGCGCCAGCGCGAGCTTGTCGAGGATGTCCCGGTTGGCGTTGATCACCTGGTAGGCCTCGTTGTGCGCCTGCTCGATGAGCTCGCGCACCTGCGCGTCGACGCGCTCGGCGATGGCTTCGGAGAAGTCGCGGCCATGACCCATGTCGCGGCCGAGGAACATCTCGCCCGACGCGGCACCGAGCTTCACCGGCCCGACCTCGGTGGTCATGCCGTACTCGGTGACCATCTTGCGAGCGATGCTGGTCGCCTTCTCGATGTCGTTGGAGGCACCGGTGGTGGGGTCGTGGAAGATGATCTCCTCCGCGACGCGGCCGCCCATGGCATACGTCAACTGGTCCTGCAGCTCGTTGCGGGTGATCGAGTACTTGTCATCCAGCGGCAGCACCATCGTGTAGCCCAGGGCCTTGCCACGCGGCAGGATCGTGACCTTCGTCACGGGGTCGGTGTGGTTCATCGCCGCCGCCGCCAGGGCGTGCCCGCCCTCGTGGTAGGCGGTGATGAGCTTCTCCTTGTCCTTCATGACGCGCGTGCGCCGCTGCGGACCGGCGATGACGCGGTCGATCGCCTCGTCGAGCGCGCGCATGTCGATGAGCTGCGCGTTGGAGCGGGCGGTCAGCAGCGCCGCCTCGTTGAGCACGTTGGCAAGGTCGGCACCGGTGAAGCCGGGCGTCTTGCGCGCGACGACCTCGAGGTCGACGGAGTCGGCCAAGGGCTTGCCACGGCCGTGCACCTCGAGGATCTTCAGGCGGCCCTTGAGGTCGGGGGCGTCCACGCCGATCTGGCGGTCGAAGCGGCCGGGGCGCAGCAGCGCCGGGTCGAGGATGTCGGGGCGGTTGGTGGCCGCGATGACGATGACGTTGGCCTTGGGGTCGAAGCCGTCCATCTCGACGAGCATCTGGTTGAGCGTCTGCTCGCGCTCGTCGTGACCGCCGCCGAGGCCCGCGCCGCGGTGGCGACCCACGGCATCGATCTCGTCGATGAAGATGATGGCCGGGGCGTTCTCCTTGGCCTGGGTGAACAGGTCGCGTACGCGGCTCGCGCCGACACCGACGAACATCTCCACGAAGTCAGAACCCGAGATCGAGTAGAACGGCACACCCGCCTCACCGGCGACGGCGCGCGCGAGCAGGGTCTTGCCGGTTCCGGGAGGGCCGTACAGCAGCACACCCTTGGGGATGCGCGCCCCCACCGCCTGGAAGCGCGCGGGGTCCTTCAGGAAGTCCTTGATCTCGTGCAGTTCCTCGATCGCCTCGTCGGCGCCCGCGACGTCCTGGAACGTGACGGTGGGCGTCTCCTTGGTGACCAGCTTCGCGCGCGACTTGCCGAACTGCATGACCTTGCCGCCGCCGCCCTGGGCAGAGGACAGCAGGAACCAGAACAGCAGACCCAGCAGCAGGATGGGGAGGAAGAGCGAGATGAACCCGTCGAACCAGGTGGCACGCGGCACCGCGTCGTTGAACCCGTCTGCGGGCTCGGCCGCGGCGATCGCGTCGATGACCTCGTCGGCGCGAGCCTCCACGTAGTAGAACTGCACCTCGGTCGCGCCGTCGTGCGGCTCGGAGAGGGTCATGTCCACGCGCTGGTCGCCGTCGGTGTTCAGCACCTCGGTGACCGTGCCGCCCTGGAGCAGCTCGAGGCCCTCCTGGGTGGTGACCTGCTTGGCGCCGCCGAGGCTGGAGATCAGCGAGAACCCGACGAGCAGCAGCACGCCGATCAGCAGGATGTAGATCAGCGGGTTGCGGGTGATCTTCTTGAAGTCCATGGTGCGGGGCCGGCGCCCGATCCCTTTCGTCGCAGGGCAGCCCGTATGCGAGACGGGCAACAGGGATTCAGGCTACCGCCGCGCCCTATGGCTGATCTGTGCATTCGCCCAGGGCTGAATCAACGCGGCATTCCGCGGGGCGAGGCGTCGAGCGGATGCCGCCAGGAGCCGCGGCTCAGGCGTAGACGTGGGGCGCGAGAACCGCGACGTCGCGCAGGTTGCGGTAGCGCTCGGCGTAGTCGAGGCCGTAGCCGACGACGAACTCGTTCGGGATGTCGAAGCCGACGTACTTGCAGTCGATCTTCACCTTCGCCGCCTCGGGCTTGCGCAGCAGTGCCAGCACCTCGATCGACTCGGCACCGCGCGAGGCGAAGTTCTCCAACAGCCAGCTGAGGGTGAGGCCGGAGTCGATGATGTCCTCGACGATGAGCACGTGCTTGCCGTGCAGGTCGGTGTCGAGGTCCTTGCGGATCTGCACCACACCACTGGACTTCGTGCCGGCGCCGTACGACGACACCGCCATCCAGTCCATCGTGATGTCGCTCTGCAGCGACCGGGCGAAGTCGGCCATGACCATGACCGCCCCCTTCAGCACGCCCACCAGCAGCAGGTCCTTGCCGGCGTAGTCGGCGTCCACCCGGGCGGCGAGCTCCGCGAGCTTGCGCTGGATCTCCTCTTCGGTGACGAGGACGGTGGAGAGCTGGTCCGAGATGTCGGCTGCGCGCATGTCTACGAGTCTAAGTTCCCGCGGGACCTGCGGTGAACTCGATCAGACCGCCGCGACGGCGGGCGCGGCACGCGGGAAGATCGATCGGTCCCTGACCCGCCCAGTCGGTGACGAGCCGGGCGACCTCGAGGGTCTGTGAACGCGAGAGCGAGGCGCCGAACTCGCTGGCCACGACGTGCCGGATGATGCGGTGGCGCAGCGCCGGCGGGTTCGCGGCGAGCGCCGCGACCGACACCGCGATGCCCGCTTCGGCGGGCTGCACGATGTCTTCGATGGTCTCGTCGATCATCTCGGCGAACGCCTCGGCGTCTTCGCGCAGCTGCTCGGCGGTGCGGGCGAGCGCTTCGGCGACGCCGGGGCCGAGTTCGGTCTCGAGCGCCGGCAGCACGCGCTCCCGCACCCGCACGCGGGCGAAGCGGGTGTCGGTGTTGTGCGGGTCGTCCCAGGGGTGCAGGCCGGCGGCGGCGCAGGCGGCGCGCGTGGTGTCGCGGCGCACCCCCAGCATCGGCCGCAGCCACCGCACCCCGGTGGCCTCGTCGCGGCGTTCGGGCGCCATGGCGGCCAGGCTCGCGGCACCCGAGCCGCGGGCGAGCCCCAGCAGCACCGTCTCGGCCTGGTCGTCGAGGGTGTGGCCGAGCAGCACCCCCACGGCGCCGGGGGCGGCCTGTGCCGCCTCGGCGAGGGCGCGGTAGCGGGCGTCGCGGGCGGCGGCTTCGGGGCCGCCCTCGCCGGTGACGGTGACACGTACGACCGCGGCGTCGATGCCGAGGGCGGTCGCCGCTGCTGCGGCATCCGCTGCCGCTTCGGCCGACCCCGGCTGCAGGGCGTGGTCGACCGTGACGCTGCGCACCGAGAGCCCGAGCTTGGGGGCCTCGAACGCCGTGGCGGCGGCGAGGGCGAGCGAGTCAGACCCGCCCGAGAGCGCCACGATCACGGTGCCGGAGCCGGCGTAGGGCTGCAGCGCCGTGCGCACGGCGCGGCGGATCTCGGCGATGGCGGGGCTGAGGGACGGCACGCGACCACGGTAGCCGCCCGGCGCGGCGCCCTGTCGCTCGCGGTTGCCGGGCGCGGTTGCCCGCGGTGGCGCCGCCCGCCCCCGCACGACGTCGCCAATCCACCGCCGGCGACCCCGGATTCGGGCCTTCCGGCCTCGCAGAACCCCGGATCAGCGACGTTGTGCACAGCGCTCGCTCACCATCGGCGGCGGCCCCGCGACTAGGCTGGTCGCCGCATCCCACCCCTGTCTTGAAGGAGCACCAGCATGGGCGCGTACGACGCCGTCATCGAGATCCCCCGCGGCAGCCGCGTGAAGTACGAAGTGGACCACGGCACCGGCCGCGTCTACCTCGACCGCGTGCTGTTCACCCCCATGGGCTACCCGGCCAACTACGGGTTCTTCGAGAACACGCTCGGCGAAGACGGTGACCCGCTCGACGTGCTGCTGCTGCTGGACCGCGACCTGTACCCGGGCATCATGGCGAAGGTGCGCCCCGTCGGCGTGCTGAAGATGAGCGACGAGGCCGGCGGCGACGACAAGGTCGTCGCGGTGCTCGCGAAGGACCCGCGCTGGGCGCACATCCAGGATGTGTCGGACCTCGACGAGTGGACCAAGGGCGAGATCAACCACTTCTTCGAGCACTACAAGGACCTGGAGCCCGGCAAGTGGGTCAAGGTCGACGAGTGGGCCGATGCCGCCGAGGCCGAGCGTCTCGTGGCCGAGGCGTTCGTGCGCTTCGAGGAGCACGACGAGCAGACCCGCACGCAGGGTGAGGGCGCAGCGCCCAAGACCGTCTGACGACGGAGAGTGTCACGAGGGGCGGGTGCTGCGGCATCCGCCCTTCGTCGCGTCTAGACCGAGACGCCGCGGTCGCGCAGGTAGGGCGCGGGGTCGATGCGCACGCCGCCGCGGTACACCTCGAAGTGCAGGTGGCAGCCCTGCGAGACGCCGGTGTTGCCGGCGTAGGCGATGACCTGTCCGGCGCCGACGCTCTGGCCGACACCGACGGCGAAGCCCTGCGGACGGATGTGCGCGTAGCCGGTGACGATGCCGCCGCCGTGGTCGATCTTGATGTAGTTGCCCCAGCCGCCGGCGCTGTACGAGGCGAAGATGACGCGTCCCGCTGCGGCGGCGTAGATCTGTGCGCCGCAGCCGTTGGCGAAGTCGATGCCGCGGTGTCCGCTGCCACTGCAGTATCCGTTGGAGCAGATGCTGTCGCGTCCGCCGAACCAGGAGCTGATCCAGCCGCCGTGGGGACGCACCCAGCCCTGGCCGCCGCCGGAACCGCCGGGAGCACCGCCGCCGCCTCCACCGCCGCCACCGCCGCCGCCGCCTCCTCCGCCACCGGAGTTGTTGCCGGCATTGGCCGCAGCTTCTTCACGCGCCTTGCGTTCGGCCTCTTCGCGGGCGAGGCGCTCGCGCTCGAGGCGGGCGAGACGCTCGGCCTCGACACCGGCCTGGTAGCCTGCAACGGTCTGCGCGGTGGTGTCCTTGAGCGCGGCGAGCTGAGCCTGCAGCGTGCCGAGGTGCTCGGTCTGCGCCGCGAGCGCCGCCTGCGCGGCATCGGCGGCAGCCTGCGCCTCGACCATCTTGAGCTCGGCCTCCTGCTTCAGGCGGTCGCGCTCGTTGCGGGCGACGGATGCCTGATCGCTGAGGCTCTGCGCGTTGTCACGCGCGCTGACGGCATCGGTGTAGACGGCCTGGTTGGCGGCGAGGAGCTTGTCCATCGTGCCGAGACGCGCCAGCAGGTCGTCGGCACTGGCCGCCGAGCCCGAGAAGAACAGTTCGAGCGAGGTGTCGTCGCCACCGTTGCGGTAGAGCTGCGCGGCGACGCGGCCGGCCTTCTGCGCCGCTTCCACCGCGCGCGCCTCTTCGGCGTCGGCCTGCGCCTGCAACGAGAGGGCACGGTCGACGGCGGCTTCGTAGGCCTCCTGCGCGGCCTGGTACTCCAGGCCCAGACGCTCGGCTTCGGCCTGCTTGTAGGCGACGTCGGCGGTGAGGTCGGAGATGAGCTTCTCGATGCGCGCGACTTCGGAGTTCTTCGCCGCTTCGTTCTGCTTCGCCCGCTGCACGTCATCCCATGAGGGGTAGCTTGCGGCGAACGCGGCCGGCACGAAGGGGGCGGCGAGGGCGCTCGCGGCGACCAGGCCGAACGCGCCGACGGTGAGTGCTCCGCGACGGGTGATGCCGCCGGCGAACGCACGCTGTTCCGCCTCGGTGGGGGCACAACCGCAATCCTCCGGGGTTTCCTCGGACCGGAAACGCACGCGGCACCTCATCTCTTCGCCGTTCGGGGGGAACGAAGACAGCATTCACAGTAGCAACATCAGCCCCACAAGCAACGCTCGGGGCCGGATTTTCAGCGCCGACCGGCGGTTCCGTCTCGCCCATCGTGCCCGCGACGCGCGCGGGATGCGGGAGGACGCGCCCTCGATTGGTGTTTTGGCTCAGCAATGCTTATGCTTGGTCGTCGGTAAGCGTGAGCACCGGGTTCGTCCCAACGGTTCACTCGGCCCCATCGTTTAGCGGCCTAGGACGCCGCCCTTTCACGGCGGTAGCACGGGTTCGAATCCCGTTGGGGTCACACCTACAATTGAATATGCATGGCCCTGTAGCGCAGTTGGTTAGCGTGCCGCCCTGTCACGGCGGAGGTCGCGGGTTCAAGTCCCGTCAGGGTCGCTCCAGAGCGACGGGCCCTTTTTCGGAAGGGCCCTTCGTCTCGGACGCGGCAGACATGCCGTGAGGCTCTGTAGCTCAGTTGGTAGAGCGCACGACTGAAAATCGTGAGGTCACGGGATCGACGCCCGTCGGAGCCACACGGGTGATCATTACAGTCACCCTAGAAACCCTCGCCTAGCTTCTACATGGCGGGGGTTTCGCTTTTCCCCGGTGATAGTCGGTGCCCGAACCGCTCCTCGTGGGTTGTGCCCGCCCGGCCGTTGAGCGAGCGCAGCGAGACGAAACGCCTGTCAGAGCCGATCCCACCACCACCGTGACCATTGCTGCAGCTAGCCCACCGAGGCGGCAGGCTCCTGTTGCTGTTCATTGGTGATGGCGACGGTAAGCGGCCGGCCCTCCGCGCGCTCAATCACGCTTTGGGACGCCCCCTTCTGACTGAGCACGATTCGCATCCACTCCCCTGGGTCTCTGCAGCAACGCGGGTGACCCGAGGTCCGGCAGCGCTCAGAGCCGCGTATCGGCGCGCATCATCCCCGCGTTCTGCGGGGGCGCATTGAAATTCGGCGCCTCAACACTAGACGTGGGGCGGCAGAGCGCGGGGCGATGTGGGTGGGGTGGGTCAAAATGGTTGCATGAGAAAACTCTTATTTCCCGCCGCGCCGGTAGCGATTGCGGCTGCTCTGGTCCTGACCGGGTGCAGCCCGGCCGCCACGACCGTCGAGCCGGAGCCCAGTTCCGTGACCGAGGTCGAGGTCGCGGCTCCGGCCGAGGATGCTGCCGCCGCTGAAGAGTCGTTCGTCGACGGCGTGCTGACCACCGAAGAAGTCAAGATCGCCATCACGGACTATCGTGTGATCCCGGTCGGAGAAGCTGGCAACGAGTACGGCGACAAACCCGTCCTGGCCATCTGGTACGACACGACCAACCTGGGCACCTCGGACCGCGACATCACTCCTTCGGAGTTCATCTTTTCCTTCGAGGCCTACCAAGACACGGACCCGAACCGGGAGAACACCCTCGACGTGGGGATGCTTCCGGACCCGTCGTTCCGGGACTCGCAGATGGAGAACATCAAGCCCGGCGGGACCGTCCCCAACGCGATCGCCTACGAGCTCGACGACACGACCACCCCGGTGGATCTGGTCGCCGTCCGGCTGTTCGGCGACGACATCGGTCGCATGACCTTCAACCTGAGCTGAGCGATGCGCCGTTTCATAGCACCCGCTGCACTGGCCCTGTCCGCGCTTCTGCTCGCTGGCTGCGCGCCGGCGGGGGATGCCGACTCGAGCAGCCCGTCGTCGCCCAGCAAGGTGGAAGAGACCGTCGCACCACCCGCCGAGCCGCTGGATCTGACCGGCGAGTGGAAGCAGACGAACTCGAACGCCGAGGACTCTTACCAGACCGCCACCATAACCGAGGAAACGATCAGCGTGGACTGGGTCGTCACCTCCGATTCCACGTCGGCGATCTACTGGGTCGGAACTTACGAAGCACCCAAGGAGGACGTCGATGCGTACTCCTGGGAATCGGTTAACGACACCAGCCAGACCGAGACCGCGCTTCTGGCTTCGGATGCCCCCACGAAGACCTTTACGTACGAGAACGGCGTGCTCAAGTACGAGCTCACCGCGATGGGCGTGACCATGACCGTTGAGATGGAGAAGCAGTAACCGGCGCCCGACCAGCGCACCTGAAAGGCCCTCCGAGTGCTCGGAGGGCCTTGACGAGCGCTCAGCGGCGGCGGGTGGCCGACGTCGGCGCTACGCCTTCCGGGCCTGGTCCAGTGCGTCGCGGTACGCGTTAGGCGACCGCGATCCTGCGCGGTCGCTACGGAGGTGCGCGGCGGTCCGAGTGCTCGATTCGCTTCGGAGCGACGACGGCCATGAAGCTGTAAGACAGCAGCTGGCGGCCTCACACGCTGCGGGGACGGGTCTGAACAGCCGCCAGCGCGAGAGTGCGCGTACTCCTGAGCGAACTGCAGCTGCGTCCGCCTGAACGCCGACGCCATGCTTGCGTTCCGTCGTCGGCACTCGTTCCGTCATCGGTGACGGCGGCGGGCGCCACGGGTGCGCGATATCCCCCTGCCGTCGGAGGCGCTGGGCGCCGCGACGCGCTTGGCTGGAAGGATGCACGCTCCACGACGACCCCAGACCGAGACCACCCCGCCGTCCCGCCGCCGCACCCGCGTCGCTGCGGCTATCGCCACCGCCGCCCTCGCCGCCGGACTCGTCGGGTGCTCGCCTGACGTCGGCGGCGCCCCGTCCGCCGAGGCCACCGTTGAGGTCGCGCTGCCCGACACCGCGCTCGGCGAGCACGCGCAGTGGGTCATCGATGCGGTCAACGGCGCCGAGGTCGCGCCCGCCGCAGCCGAATCACGACTGTCCGCCCCCATGCTCGATCAGATCTCCGGCGACCAGCTGATCGAGGTGTTCACCCAGCTCGAGCCGCAGAGCCCGTGGGTTCCGACAGCGATCCAGGATGCCGGAGACCAGGCGGTCATCACCCTCACTCCGGCCGCGGGCGACGCGCTCGACATGCAGATCGTGGTCGACGACGAAGACCTCATCGCGGGTCTCCTCTTCACGCCGTCGGCAGGGGCCCGGACGCCCGCCGCTTCTTGGTCGGAACTGGAGGAGACGGTCAACGGCTTCGCCGCGGACACCACCTTCACAGTGACGGATGTCGCCGACGGGACCCGCGTCGCCGCCGCAGGCGACGGCAGCGGGGTGGGCGACGAAGATCCACTGCCCTCCGGCTCGATGTTCAAGCTCTACGTGCTGGGTGCCGTGGCCGACCAGGTGGCGAACGGCGCGCTCAAGTGGGACGGCGTGCTCACCGTCACCGACGATGTCCGCAGCCTGCCCTCGGGCGAGCTGCAGGATGCCCCGACCGGCACCACGGTGACGGTGCAGGAGGCAGCCGAGAAGATGATCGCCATCAGCGACAACACCGCCACCGACCTGCTGATGGCCGCGGTCGGACCCGCCGCACTGGAGAAGGCCCTCGCCGACATGGGGCACCACGACCCGGCTCTGAACACCCCGATGCTCACGACGCGGGCACTGTTCCAGCTCGGTTGGGGCGCCGACGCCGCGGCCCGCACCGCCTGGACTGCGGCCACCACCGCGGCCGAGAAGCAGGCGGTGCTCGACGCCCTCCCCACCGGGGTGCTCGAGGTGCCCGCCACCGCGGTCGTCACTCCGGTCTGGCAGGACGGCCTGGAGTGGTTCACCACGCCCGACGACCTCATCGCCGCACACCTCGCGCTGCAGGAGAAGGCGGCGACGGATGCCGGGGCTCCGCTCCGCGGCATCCTCTCCGCCAACAGTGGCCTCGGCGATCTCGGCGAGGCGTGGTATTACGCGGCGTTCAAGGGCGGCAGCTCCGTCGGGGTGCTGGCCGGATCCTGGTACCTGGAGCGCTCCGACGGGCGCGCATTCGTGATCACCATCCAGGGCTCGACGCAGGACCCGGCCGAGCTCGCCGACCAGATCATGTTCTTCGGCCAGGTGCAGGACGCGATCGCCCTGCTCGAGAAGGAGCAGTAGCCGCGGCAGCCGCGCGGTGGCAGACGACATGCGGGACGAACTAGGCTGCTGGTCCATCGTGTCGCGGTCGCGCACCGTGACGGCGCGGTCCTCGAGCGAGTCGAAGTCGATGTTCCACTGGCCGCGCAGATCTGCGGCCAGCCCGCGCGATCGATCACCACCCAAGACCTCCAGAATCTCGGATGTGCGGTCGGCGCGGCGGCGACGGAGCACATCGCGCCGTCGGGTGCTCCGGCCGCGCGTCCGCGAGCATTCGCAGCGCCCGCTCAGCATCCCCGGCGAGTACGTCCTGTTCCCCGAGCTCCATCCTTGTCTGATGAACGGAACGAAAGTTTGGGCCATCGGTGAACCCCACCAATAAGATCGACTGGCTCGACCGAACCGGTTGCTCCCGTACGAGCTGCTAACACCCGTTCGGAAGGTTCATCGCACTCCATGACCCACGGCCTGGCGCATCTGCGACGCGGGCTTCCTCCCCAGCCCGAAAACCGAGAAGCTCCGCTCATGACGACCAGCGCCTGGTGGGAATCCGTCCCGCTCCACGAAGCCCTTTTAGTTTGCGCCGGCCAGCACGCTTCCGCGGCCTACGAGGTCCAGGGGAAGGACGATCCGAGAGAGGCCTCATTCGCGGCGGCGCGGGCGAGCATCCACGCCGGTGCTGCCGTCGAACTCCTCGCAAAGTCACTGCTCGCGAAGGAGCATCCTGCGCTAATCATGGAAAAGCCAGCCGATGCTGTGCCAGCCAAGAGGCACCCCCTGGAACTGGCTAGGACCGCAGACGCGGGCGCCCTGCAGCGGATGCTTTGCCGCCACCTCAAACTGGGCAAGGAGGTCGAGGATCTCGGGGCCGGAATCCTCAATGACCGGAACAACGCGGCCCCCGTCGGCCTCTCTACCCATGGGCTTGCCGGGAACGTAGACCGCCTCGGACTATGGATCCATTTTGTGCAGGACGCGTCCGGACTCGTAAGCACGGACTGGCTGTCTAGCAAAGCCGCCCGCGAGCAGGAGCGACGCTTCAACGCGTTCGTCCTTGAATTGCACGAGAAGCTAGTTGCCGCGAAGCGAGTGTTCGAGAAGCGACGGAGCGACCGCCAGAAGGCAAGCAAGGACTTCGAGGATTGGGCTGCGCGGCTTGAACGCGAGCTCGCGGAGTCGGCCCATAATGAGATCGGCCCTGACTTCGACAACGAACAGGAATGCCCTGCGTGCGCGCGAACCGGTCGAACTTGGGGGGTCATCCATGACATCGAATACGAGTACGAAGGTCCCGGCGAATATTCTCAGAACGTCATCTGGTCCTCGTACTTCAAGTGCCCTGTCTGCACGCTTGAACTCAACGATCCTGAGTCCACAGCGGTGTTCAGCCCCGGGTGGAGCGATCTCAGGATCCGATTCGAGTCACTCGCCTCGTAGGCGACCGCGCCCTATTCGAGACTCGCGCAATGAGTCACTCAGCGGCTGCCGCGTCGTGAACTGAGTTCTGCGACGGGCGCAAGTGAGACATCGCGGAGTTCAGCCGTGCTGCGCGACCGGCTCACACCATCACCTTGGATGGCGAACGTCACGATGCCGAGCATCAGGTCCTGGACGTCACGCGGGCGGACGTTGAGCACTCGGGCAATCTCAGAGAAGCCCTCACCGCGTTTCCGCATGTCACTCATGACTTGAGTCAGCAAGCTCGAGGTCTCAACGCGCAAATCGGAACCAGGCTCTCCACGCCGAAAGCCGGCCATCGAAAGCTGCTTGGCAAGCGTGCCGTAGGTCCAGTCCGAGATCACGCCGAGACGGTGCGCTCGCAAATTGAGTGCCATCGCGCTGACGCGCCAGCGGCGCTTCAGAATCAGAACGTCCTCGAGCATGAGATTGTTGCCGCGGATTGCCCCGATGACATCCGATCGTGGCATTAGGAACGAGCTAGCGAAGTCATTCGCCGCCTGTTCCTTCTCCTTACCTGGCTCGACGTGTAACGACCCTCCGTGCATAACGAGATGGCCAAGCTCATGCGCGAGGTCGAAGCGCAACCGCTCGGCGGATTTGTGGACGTTTAGGAAGATGACCGGCGTCGCCCCGTGCCGGAACGAGAATGCATCGATGGCCTGCAAAGGGCCGCCCGCAGAGTAAACCTTGGCCCCCTTGGACTCGAGGAGCCGCAACAGGTCCTTTACAGGTGTTACACCCAGCCCCCAAGCTCCACGAAGTGCTTCGGCGGTCTGCTCCGGTGCGAGCTCATCGTCAGAGTCGATCAGATCTTGCAGCTCTGGGACGTCCGGGGCAGGAGAGCGGTAGGTCGCCTCGATCCAATCCGACAGCTCGATGGCGAGCGTCGACAAGCTGCGCGCTGTCGCCTCATCCTTCTTTGCGAGCTTCGAGGTCGCACGAAAATGGAAAGCATCGGCCGGCGGCTGACTTTTCACCGGGCGGTAGAAGAACTCGATCGGAAAGTTAAGGACGCGGGCGAACTCGCGAATCAGCTCAGGGCTCGGGGTCTTCTTAACATTCTCGATCTGGGATATCCACGGCGCGGTGGTACCCGCAGCAGCGGCCAAGTCAGTCGCCGTCATCTGCCGGATGGCGCGCGCCATTTCGAGGCGTGCTGGAATGAAGGTGGTGCTCATCGTCGGAACCTAGCTCAGTTCAGCGGCGCGCGATGGTGAAGCCGAAGCCCTCGTCGTCGCCTTCGTCTTCCTCGAACGAGAAGGCGCCAAGTGCAAGGTCAAACGGCGGGAAGACGATGCGGTCGAGCCAGCTGTCGATCTGCTTCCCGGCCATCGACTTCGGGCGGGACAGCTCAAGGTGGACCATGCCGTCACGCTCGTTGTAGAGCAGGATCCAGAGATACCTGACGTCGATCTCGCCGCCGTCCGAGGTCGGCTGACCGAAGAGCGCACCCTGGCCGTTTTCGTCGACGCGGCGCGCAAAGGCCGAGCCCTTCGGATTCTTGGTGCTCGGGGTACCCCAAGGCACGCCTGTGAACTCGTCACCGCTGCTCGTGATGAGGCCGAGGTTGAGGTCGGACTGCGAGAAGTACGGAAGATTCTGTGGGTTAGATCGCTTCCAGTCAAGCTGAAGCAGCATGAGCTCCTCGTGAATGAACTCAACGGTGCGGAACCAGCGCATCATGTTTGGCGCCGACTTCGGCGCCCCCTGGGAGAAGGTGCGGCTCTCTGCCGCGCCGACCGCCACCGCCCGCTCGAACACCTCTGCGGCGAGGCGCATCGGGGACAGTATGCGAGCGAGATCCTCGCGGGTCTTCGGGGTATGGATCGCCATTTGCGGTTCCTCTCTCGCGGCCGGTGAACTTAGACTAGCGCAACAAGCGAAAGAAATGACACATTAAGTTAGGTGCGGCGTGTCGGCCACGCAAACCGCACGTCGCCACTGCGCCGAGCCAATCGGCCGTTCTTGGCGTAGAGATCAGCATGCGCTACACCACCGACACCCCTTCTAGTCGCAGTTAGAGTCATCACCGGCTTTATGACCATCGCTGCTTGGCTCGTGGTCGCATCCGGAACCTGACTCGCGCGACCTTCGCCCAGGCCCACGGCGCGCTCATCGCCGCTCTCGACGCATTAGTCGGACGACGGGTGAAGACTGACCCCGTGGCGACGTTTGAAGCTTGACCCCTCCGACACTCTTGAAAGGTGATTTCACTGGAAGATTGGGCGGAGATCCGTCGGCTGCATAAGTGCACTCAGCACTGGAGGCGGTCGGTTTCGAGATCATCGAAAGTCACCAACGGGCCGAGCGCGATCGGCGCCCTGTCGGAGCTATCATTTGCGAGCTGTCCCGCTCTTGAACTCGCGAAACGCCCACAGGCCGCCGATGGCGCAAGCGCCATCACCCGGCTGACGGACGTGGGCCGCGGCATCCTGACGCCAGCCATCCGGTGCTTTTCCTACGTTGGAAACATGGACAACGAGACGGAATCCGGCTCGGCCGGGCGCAACGCCAAGGGCACCGGCATCGGCATCGGCGTCGCACTCGGATTGGCCCTGGGTACCGCCGTCGGCATCGCGGCTGACAACCTCGCCCTCTGGCTCGCGGTCGGCGTCGCCGTCGGCATCGCGATCGGCGCCGGCTTCGACGCCCGCGACCGGGGTCACCGCTAGCGGCACTGACCTACTCGATGTCGCGGCTCAGCGGTCGGCGTGCTCGTGCTCGTCTTCCAGGAGCATCCCGACCGAGGTGGCGCAGGCATCGCCGCGCCATGCCTCGATGCCCTCACGGATGGCGAAGGCGGCGATGACGAGACCGGCGAGCGCATCGGCCCACCACCAGCCGAACAGGCTGTTGAGCACCAATCCCACCAACACGGCCGCAGAGAGGTACGTGCAGATCAACGTCTGCTTCGAATCAGCGACCGCGGTGGCCGATCCCAGCTCGCGACCGGCCCGGCGCTCAGCGAACGAGAGGAACGGCATGACGACGACGCTCACGGCGGTGACGACGAGGCCGAGCGTCGAGTGCTCGACGTCGGCCCGGCCGACCAGCGCGAGCACAGACGCGACCGTGACGTACGCGGCCAGGGCGAAGAACGCGACCGCGATAACGCGGAACGTGCCCTTCTCCCACCGCTCGGGATCGCGGCGTGTGAACTGCCAGGCAACGGCGGCCGCCGACGGGACCTCGATGGTGGAGTCCAGGCCGAACCCGATCAGCGCGGCCGACGAAGCCACCGTGCCGGCGGCGATCGCGACCACCGCCTCGATCAGGTTGTAGACGATCGTTGCGGCGACGATCCACCGGATGCGGCGCTGCAGCACGAATCTGCGGTCGTCGGAAAGGCGGGGAGTCGGGGTGGTCATGCGCAGGCAGCGCAAGCCTGCGGCATCCGTGATCCGGCGACGCCGGCCGGCATCCATCTGCCAGCCCTGATCGTCACTAGAATCCTGAGGGAGCGACGCACCCGGCCGGCCTTCTCGCCACGCCCGCGCGTCCCACATCGAAGCCCGATCCGGCCCGAGCAAGACGGGGCCTCCCCCGCTCGCGGTTCGGGCTTCAGCCATGCCGACGGGAGAAGAAGATCAGCACGACAGCGGGTATGCGGGGCGGCGTGGTGGCGTCGCTGATCGCGTCGGTGCTGTTCGGCGTTCTGTTCTTCCTCCCCCCACTGGTGTCGCCCCTCGAGGCGAACAGCATCTTCGCGTGGCGCATCTTCATCACGCTGCCCCTCGTCGCCGCGGCGCTGCTGCTCTCGCGCAGGATGCCGGATGTGCAGCGCATCCTGCGGCGGGTGCGCGCCCGGCCACTGCTCGCGGTGGTGATCGTGTGCAACGGCCTGCTGCTCGGCGTGCAGCTCTGGCTGTTCGGATGGGCGCCACTGTCGGGCCACGGCCTGGATGTCGCACTCGGCTATCTGCTGCTCCCCCTGATGATGGTGATCGTCGGCCGCGTGCTGCACGGCGATGCCCTGCCTCCGCTGCGACTCGGCGCCGTCATCGCCGCAGCCGTCGGTGTGGTCTTCGCGGTCGCCCTGACGGGACAGATCTCCGCCGCGACGCTGATCGTCATGCTCGGCTACCCCGTCTACTTCGAGCTGCGGGGCCGCTTCGGCCTGAACAGCCCCGGCGCCCTGGCGCTGGAGCTCACCGCCCTCCTCCCCGTGGCCGTCTGGTTCGCGTTCGGGCAGACCTGGCCGGCGACGGACACCCCGCGGATCATCGTCGGTCTGCTCGCCATCGGCCTCGTCAGCGCCGTCGCCCTGCTGCTGTATCTGCGCGCGAGCGAACTGCTCCCCTTCGGACTCTTCGGCATGCTGAGCTACGTCGAGCCCGTGCTGCTGACCGTCGTCGCGGTCGCGCTGCTCGGCGAGACCATGACCGCCGCAGACCTGCTCGTCTACGGACCCATCACCCTCGCCCTCGTGCTGTTGTGCGTCGAAGCCGCCATCGGAACACACACGCGCCGTGCGGACTGACGGGCTACCCTTGATCGACCCGCCCGACCGACGACAGGACGACCGATGGATCTGACGATCATCGTCCCGACCTACAACGAAGGTCCGAACGTCGTCGAACTGCTCGGCCGCATCGGCGCGGCGATGACCGGCCGCGACTTCGAAGTGCTGTTCGTCGACGACTCCACCGACGACACCCCGGCCGTCGTGCGCACCGCCGCAGCGACCTCACCCTTTCCGGTGCGCCTGCTGCACCGCGAGCAGCCGACCGCCGGCCTCGGCGGCGCCGTGGTCGAGGGCTTCCGCCTGGCGCAGTCGCGTTGGTGTCTCGTGATGGACGGCGACCTGCAGCATCCGCCCGAGACCATCCCCACCCTCCTCGCCCGCGCCGAAGCGGGCGACGTCGACGTGGTGGTGGCCTCGCGCTATGCCGCCGGCGGCACGTCGAAGGGCCTGGCGGATGCCACCCGCACCACGGTGTCGCGCGTGTCGAACCTGCTGACCAAGGCCATGTTCCCCCGCAAGCTCCACGGCTGCTCCGACCCGATGACCGGGTTCTTCCTCGTCGACCGCGAGGCGTTCGACGTCGAAGCGCTGCGTCCTCGCGGGTTCAAGATTCTGCTCGAGGTGCTCGCCCGCAGGCAGCTGCGCACCGCCGAGGTGCCGTTCAACTTCGACGAGCGGCACGCCGGCGCCTCGAAGGCGTCGTTCACGCAGGGGGTGCGGTTCCTCTCGCAGCTGACGATGCTGCGCTTCGGTCGCATGTCGGCGTTCGCGCTGGTCGGGGGATTCGGCGCGATCGTCAATCTGCTGATCATGTGGGGGCTCATCCGCCTCGGCATGGAATATGTCGTGGCCGCGATCATCGCGAGCGAAGTGACCATCATCGGCAACTTCCTGCTGCTGGAGTACCTGGTCTTCGCCGACATGCGCTCCGAATCGGGCCGCATGCGGCATCGGTTCGTGAAGTCGTTCGTGTTCAACAACGTCGAAGCGGCCGTGCGCATCCCGGTGCTGTGGGTGCTGGTGGAAGGCACGCACATCCCCGCCGTGCTCGCCGCCGCCCTCACCCTCGTGGCGGCGTTCATCGTGCGGTTCGTCTTCCATGCACTCGTCGTGTACGCCCCCAAGAGCTCCGCCGCCGCCGCGGCGGCGCCCGGCGCACGCCCGGTGCGGGTGCGCGCCGACCGGTAAGCGGTCGGCCCCCACCCAGCCGGGCAGACCTAGGCTGGAGACATGACCGACCAGGCCCCCACGATCACGATGTTCGGCGCCGACTGGTGCCGCGACTGCCGCCGCACGAAGTCCCAGCTCGATGCCCTCGGCGTCGGCTACGAGTACATCGATCTCGAGGCTGACCCGAGCGCCGCCGAGGTCGCCCGCGAGATCTCCGGCCGCACGAACATCCCCGTCGTCGTCTACCCCGACGCCACGCACCACGTCGAGCCGAGCAACCTCGACGTCGAGACGAAGCTGCGCGAGCTCTCGCTGATCTGACGCTCTCCTCGAGCATCGGCAGGCTCCCGGCCTAAGCTGGACACCCCGACCCGAGGAGAGCGCTCCGTGGCATCCACCCCGTCCCCCTCGCACGCAGACACCGGTCTGGCCGACGACGAACGCGAGCGGCTGGATGCCGCGATCGACGAGCTGCGCACCGGCACGCAGGTCTGGGCCCGGCTGACCCTCGGCCAGCGCCGACGCCTGCTCGGCCGTGTGCGCGCCGCCGTGGCGGCCGTCGCCGAGGAATGGGCCGACGTGGCATCCACCTCGAAGGGTCTCGAGCCCGGGCATCCGCTGCGGGGCGAGGAGTGGCTCGGCGGTCCCTACGGCGCCATCGTCGCCCTCGACGCCTACGCCGACACGCTCGCCGCCCTGGAGCGCGGCGCCAGCCCGCTCGACGGCCTGCGCATCGACGAGGCCCCGGGCGGCCGCACCCGTGTGCACGTGCTTCCCGTCGCCCCCATCGACCGACTGCTGCTGTCGGGATTCACCGCCGAAGTGTGGCTGGAACCGGGCGCGACGGCCGCCGAAGCCGTGCGCACGGCCGGCCTCGGGCAGCTCGCCGGTCCCCGGTCGGCGGGCGTGGGCCTCGTGCTCGGCGCGGGCAACGTCAGCGCCATCCCGTTCCTCGACGTGCTGTACGAACTGCTCGCGTTCAACCGCGTCGCACTGCTCAAGGTCAACCCCACGCAGGACGCCCTCGTCCCCGTGTTCGAGCGCGCGCTGGCGCCGCTCATCGGGCCGGGCCTCGTGCGCATCGTCACCGGCGGCGGCGACGTGGGCGGCTACCTCACCACCCACCCCGGCATCGACCACGTGCACATCACCGGGTCGTCCGCCACCTTCGACGCGATCGTGTGGGGCGGCGATGCCGATGCCGCCGCGCGCCGCGACGCCGACGAGCCGCGCCTGGGCGTGCCCATCACCGCCGAGCTCGGCGGGGTGTCGCCCGTCATCGTGGTGCCGGGCGAGTGGACCGACGCCGACCTGCGCTACCAGGCCGAGCACATCGTGACGATGCGCCTCGCCAACAGCGGCCACAACTGCATCGCCGCCCAGGTGGTGGTGGTGAGCACCGACTGGCCGCAACGCGACGCGTTCGTCGCGGCGCTGCAGACCGCGTACGCCACCGCTCCGCGGCGCACCGTCTGGTACCCGGGCGCGCAGCAGCGGGTCGAGGCCATCGCCGACGCGCATCCCGACGCCGTGCGCAGCGCCGACGGCACCCGCCTGCTCTTCGAGGTGCAGGGCGCGGATGCCACGCACCTCGAGACCACCGAGTACTTCGCCCCGGTGCTCGGCGTCATCGACCTGCCCGGCACCGGGCAGGAGTTCCTCGACGCAGCAGTCGCGTACGCCAACGACCGGCTCGCCGGCACCCTCGGGGCGAACGTGATCATCGACCCGGCCGTGCAGTCCACCCTCGGCGACGGATTCGAGCAGGCGATCGCGGACCTGCGCTACGGCACCGTCGCGATCAACGCGTGGACGGCGCTGGGCTTCTTGACGCCGACCTGCACGTGGGGCGCGTTCCCCGGCGGCACCCTCGCCGACGCCCCGAGCGGCATCGGCGTCGTGCACAACTCCCTGCTGCTCGACCGTGTGGAGCGCAGCGTCGTGCGCGGGCCCTTCCGCCCGTTCCCGTCGTCGCTGTCGGCGGGCAACCTGCTCGCCTCCGGGCGCCCCTCGGTGCTGCCGAAGCCGCCATGGTTCGTCACCTCGCGCACCGGCTCCGCCGTCAGCGAAGGGTTCACGCGCTTCCGCATCGACGGCAACCCGGTGCGCCTGTCGGCGACGATGCTGCAGGCCTTCGGCGCGTAGCCGATCGACCCGCTGAGGTCAGGCGGAGAGGGCCGGCTCCGCGAACGGCGGCGGGGTGTCCGAGCCCTTGGCGAACCGGTCGGTTGCGGCGCGGAGTGCGGCGGCGATCCCGGGCTCCGACGCCGAGTGTCCGGCATCCGGCACCACCACCAGCTCGGCCTCGGGCCACGCCCGATGCAGATCCCACGCGGTCATGATGGGCGTGCACGCGTCGTAGCGGCCCTGCACGATGACGCCGGGGATGTGGCGGATCGCACCGGCGTCGGCGATGAGCTGACCCTCGCGCAGCCAGCCGCGGTTGAGGAAGTAGTGGTTCTCGATACGCGCGAACGCGGTGGCGTCCTCGGGGCCGGTCATGGCTGCCACGAGCGCAGGGTCGGGCAGCAGGGTGACCGTCGAGGCCTCCCACTTCGCCCACGCGAGCGCCGCCGGCACGTGCACGGCCGGGTCGGGGTCGGAGAGCCGCCGGTGGTACGCCTCGATCAGCTGCGCGCGTTCGAGCACCGGGATCGGGGCGATGAACTCCTCCCACAGGTCGGGGAACAGCGACGCCGCCCCACCCTCGTAGAACCACTCCAGCTCGTGCGTGCGCAGGGTGAAGATGCCGCGCAGCACCAGTTCGCTCACCGTCGCGGGGTACGCCTCGGCATACGCCAGCGCGAGCGTGCTGCCCCACGAGCCGCCGAACACCATCCACCGGTCGATGCCCAGGGTCCGCCGCAGCTGATCGACATCGGCGACGAGGTGCCACGTGGTGTTGTGGCGCAGATCGGAGTCGGGGCTGCTCGCGTGCGGTGTGCTGCGTCCGCAGCCGCGCTGGTCGAACAGGATGATGCGGTACGCCTCGGGGTCGAAGAACCGCCGCTGCCAGGGCGAGGTGCCGCCGCCGGGGCCGCCGTGCAAGAACACGACCGGCTTGCCGTCGGGGTTGCCCGACTGCTCCCAGTACACGCGGTTGCCCTCGCCGACGAGCAGTTCGCCGGTTTCGTAGGGCGCGATGGGCGGGTAGAGGATGCCGTCGAGGTGCGCGAGGTCGCTCACAGGTCCGCTCCTGACGCTGAGAAGGTGTCGCACGAGCGGGCGCCGCGCTGGTAGCCGGTGTCGAACCAGCGTTGTCGTTGCTCACTGGAGCCGTGCGTCCAGCTCTCGGGGTTGACCGCTCCACCGGACTGCCGCTGGATGTTGTCGTCGCCGACGGCCGCGGCGGCGTCGAGCGCGTCACGGATCTCGGTCTCGGTGGGCGCCTGCATGAACGGAACGCCGTTCTCATCGACCTGCTGCGGCAGGTCGGCGATCCACGCGCCGGCGAGGCAGTCGGCCTGCAGTTCGACGCGCACCCCGTTGCTGTCGGCCCCGCTGCCGTTGTTCGGGTAACGCTCCATGATGCCGGTGATCTGCTGCACGTGGTGGCCGTACTCGTGGCCGAGCACATAGAGCTGCGCGAGCGGACCGGCGGTCGCGCCGAACTGGTCGCGCAGGATGCCGAAGAACGTCGGGTCGACGTAGACGGTCTCTTCGGGCGGGCAGTAGAAGGGACCGGCGGCGTTGGATGCCGTGCCGCACGCGGTCGGGGTGGAGCCGTCGACGATGATCAGCTGCGGCTGGCGGTAGCCGTCGAGCTCGCGCGCCCAGAACTGGTCGAGGTTGAGCGACGCGGCCGCGAGCCGGCAGTCGTCGTTCGCGTTCGCGTCGGCACCGGTTTCGCAGTTCTCGATGGCCGATTCCTCGGTCGCGGCATCCCCGCCGCCGAGGCCGCCGAGCAGTCCGCTGAGGTCCTGACCGGTGAACAGGCTGAGCAGCAGCACCGCGATGCCGCCGATGCCCACGACCCCGCCGCCCAAGATCGCGCCGTTTCGGCCACGGCGCTTGGCCGTGTTGCCGCCCACGCGGGCGTTGTCGTTGAACGTCACGGGTTCCACGGTATCCGTTGTGCCCCGTAATTCCGCGGCGCCGGACCGATGACCCCGCGGTATCCGCGCCGTGCGGGGCGTGCGCGGCGGTGCCGTTCGCGCCCGCGCGCGCCGCCCGCGCCGTTCGAGTGTCGCGAATGGCGGGTGTCACGACCTCTCGACCGTGCGGATGCGACACCCGAGCAGTCCCCGGCCCGCCCGCCGCGGCATCCGCGCCCTTCGAGTGTCGCGAATGGCGGGTGCCGCCGCCTCGCGATCGTGCGGATGCGACACCCGAGCAACCCTCACCCCTCCGCTCCGGCCCGCGGAGCCCGCCCCGCGCACCCGCGCCCGCGCGCGCGGCATCCGCGCCCTTCGAGTGTCGCGAATGGCGGGTATCACGGCCTCGCGACCGTGCGGATGCGACACCCGAGCAGCCCTCAACCCTCCACCCGGCCCGCGGAGCCCGCGCGACCACGCCCGCGCACGCGGCCCGCGGCATCCGCGCCCTTCGAGTGTCGCGAATGGCGGGTGCCGCCGCCTCGCGACGGTGCGGATGCGACACTCGAGCGGCCCCGGGCTCGGCCCCGGCCCCGGGCTCGGCCCCGCGGCGCGGCGGCGTGGATATGCTCGTCGGATGGATGCCGCTCCCGTCACCGTGACCATCACCGGCGCCGGGGGCCAGATCGGCTACGCGCTGCTGTTCCGCATCGCCGCCGGCGACATGCTCGGCCCCCACCGGCCGGTGCGGCTGCGACTGTTGGAGATCCCGCAGGGGGTGCGGGCGGCCGAGGGCGCAGCGCTGGAACTGCAGGACTGCGCCTTCGGGCTGCTGCGCGACGTCGAGGTGACCGACGACCCGGCCGTCGCGTTCGCCGGTGCGAACCGCGCCCTGCTGGTGGGTTCCCGCCCGCGGGCGGCGGGCCAGGACCGCGCCGACCTCCTGGCCGCAAACGCCGGTGTCTTCGGCCCGCAGGGCGCCGCCATCGCCGCTCACGCGGCCGCGGACGTGCGGGTGCTGGCGGTGGGCAATCCCGCGAACACCAATGCGCTCATCGCCGCGACCGCCGCCGAGGGCGTGCCCGCCGACCGGTTCAGCGCGCTCACCCGGCTCGACCACGACCGGGCGCTCGGGCAGCTGGCATCCGCCCTCGACGTCTCGCCGTCGCACCTGCGCGACGTGACGATCTGGGGCAACCACTCCAACACCCAGTTCCCCGATGTCTCGCACGCGACGGTCGACGGGGTGCCTGTCGTCGACGCGCTCGCGCAGCGCCTGGGCGGCGCGGATGCCGCGGTCGCGTGGCTCGACAACGTGTTCATCCCGCGGGTCGCCGGCCGCGGCGCGGAGATCATCGAGGTGCGGGGGTCGTCGTCGGTCGCGTCGGCGGCCAACGCCGTCATCGCGCACGTACGCGACGAGGCGCGAGGAACCCACGACGGCTGGACGTCGGCGGCGCTGGTCTCGCGCGGCGAATACGGGGTGGCCGAAGGACTGGTGTGCTCGTTCCCGGTGACCAGCGACGGGTCGGGCTACCGCGTCGTCGAGGGCCTCGACCTCGGCGAGCGCGTGCGCGCCGGGCTCGCGGCATCGGTCGCCGAGCTGGCCGCCGAGCGCGACGCGGTGCTCGCCCTCGGCGCCCTCTGACCTCGGCGCGCTGACCGCTCACCCGGCGCCCGGCACCCGCGCCCCGCTCGCTTGCCCGGGCCCGGGCCCGCGCCGCCGCCTCCGCGCGGACGCCCGACCGCCGCGCCGCCCTCTGACCCACGACCCGCCGACCCGCCGACGCCCTGCCCGACCGCCGCCCCGCCCTAACCGGCGACGTACGCGCGCAGGTGCTGCGCGGTGAGCGTGTCGCCCACCGCGACGAGATCGGCGGGGGTGCCCTCGAACACGATCGTGCCGCCGTCGCGGCCCGCCCCCGGGCCGAGATCGACGATCCAGTCGGCGTGCGCCATGACCGCCTGGTGATGCTCGATCACGACGACGGTGTTGCCGGCATCCACGAGGCGGTCGAGCATGCCGAGCAGGTTGTCGACGTCGGCGAGGTGCAGGCCCGTCGTCGGCTCGTCGAGCACGTAGACCGCGCCCTTCTTGGCCATGCTGATGGCCAGCTTCAGCCGCTGCCGCTCACCGCCGGAGAGCGTGTTCAGGCGCTGCCCGAGCGTCAGGTACGACAGCCCGACGTCGACCATGCGGGAAAGCGTCGTGTGCGCCGGACCGCTGCCGAAGAACTCCGCCGCCTCCCCCACCGGCATCGAGAGCACCTCGTCGATGTTCTTGCCGTTCAGCCGGTACTCCAGCACCTCGTCGGTGAACCGCCGGCCCTCGCAGACCTCGCACACCGTCTCGACGGTCGACATGAAGCCCAGCTCGGTGATGATCACGCCGAGTCCCTTGCAGGCGGGGCAGGCGCCCGCAGAGTTGGCACTGAACAGCGCCGGCTTCACGCCGTTGGCCTTGGCGAACGCGGTGCGGATGACATCGAGCACGCCGGTGTAGGTGGCCGGGTTGCTGCGGCGGGACCCCCGGATGGCGGACTGGTCGACCATCACGACATCGTCGAAGGCGGTGAGGTTGCCGTGGATGAGCGAGGACTTGCCCGAGCCGGCGACCCCCGTGACCACCGTGAGCACCCCGCGGGGGATGTCGACGTCGACGTCACGCAGGTTGTGCTGGCTCGCACCGCGGATGGGCAGGGCGCCCCGGTGCGGGCGCACGGCGTCCTTCAGCCGGGCCCGGTGGTCGAGGTGGCGTCCGGTGACGGTGTCGCAGGCGCGCAGCCCCGCCACGTCGCCCTGGTACATGATGTGCCCGCCGTCGCGACCGGCGCCCGGACCGAGGTCCACGACGTGGTCGGCGATGTCGATGACCTCGGGCTTGTGCTCGACGACGAGCACCGTGTTGCCCTTGTCGCGCAGCCGCCGCAGCAGCGCGTTCATCCGCTGGATGTCGTGGGGGTGCAGCCCCGCAGTCGGCTCGTCGAAGACGTAGGTGATGTCGGTGAGCGCCGAACCGAGGTGGCGGATCATGCGGGTGCGCTGCGCCTCGCCGCCCGAGAGGGTGCCCGACGCGCGGTCGAGCGAGAGGTAGCCGAGCCCGATCTCCACGAACGAGTCGATCGTGTCGCGCAGCCCCGCCAGCAGCGGGGCGACCGACGCGTCGTCGATGGTGCGCAGCCAGGCGGCGAGGTCGGTGATCTGCATCGCCGCGGCATCCGCGATGCTCACCCCGCCGATCGTCGACGATCGTGCCGCTTCGCTGAGCCGCGTGCCGTGGCATTCGGGGCACGGCGTGAACTTCACGGCACGGTCGACGAACGCGCGGACGTGCGGCTGCAGGGAGTCGCGGTCCTTCTGCAGGAAGCTCTTGGTGATCTTGGGGACGAGACCTTCGTAGGTCATGTTGATCCCCTGGATCTTGACCTTCGTCGGCTCCTTGTAGAGGAAGTCCTGCCACTCCTGCTCGGTGAAGTCGGCGAGCTTCTTGTCGGCATCCACGAACCCCGACTCGGTGAAGCCGCGCACCATCCACCCGTCGACGCTGTAGCCGGGGACGGTCATCGCCCCCTCGGCGAGCGACTTGGTGCGGTCGAACAGCTCGTCGAGGTCGATGTCACTGATCTCCCCCGTCCCCTCGCAGCGCGGACACATGCCGCCGGTCACGGTGAAGTCGCGGGTGACGGCCTTCTTGTCGCCCACCTTCATCGCCCCGGATCCGCTGACCGAGGGCACGTTGAACGAGAAGGCCTGCGGCGAGCCGATGTGCGGCTGACCGAGCCGGCTGAAGAGGATGCGCAGCATCGCATGCGCATCGGTGGCGGTGCCGACGGTGGAGCGGGAATTGCCGCCCATGCGCTCCTGGTCGACGAGGATCGCAGTGGTCAGACCCTCGAGCAGGTCGACGTCGGGGCGGGGCAGCGTGGGCATGAACCCCTGCACGAAGGTGCTGTAGGTCTCGTTGATCAGCCGCTGCGACTCGGCGGCGATGGTGCCGAACACGAGCGAGGACTTACCCGACCCGCTCACTCCCGTGAACACGGTCAGCCGGCGCTTGGGCAGGTCGATGCTGACGCCCCGGAGATTGTTCTCCCGCGCACCGACGACGCGGATGACATCGTGGGTGTCGGGGACGGCGGGAGCGCCGACGGCGCCCCCTGCGGCGGTGTCGGTCATGGCAGTCCTTCCTCGTGCGCACCCCAGCATGCCCCCTTCTGCGGACATTCGCAGTCCGCAAACGGGTCCGAAGGACCAGAATCGTCCCGACGGAGGTGTGAGATGAATGCGGCCATCGTGCTGGCGATCCTCGGGGTGCTCGTGATCGCCACGGCCACGGCGCTCGCCCCGCGGGTGAACATCGCGGGGCCCCTGCTGCTGGTGATCGTGGGGCTCGGGGTGAGTCTGCTGCCGTTCATCCCGGCGGTGGAGATCGACCCGGAGATCATCCTCGTCGGCATCCTGCCGCCCCTGCTGTACTCGGCGGCGGTGTCGCTGCCGGCGATCGAGTTCCGCCGCGACTTCGGGCCGATCGCCGGGCTCTCGGTGGTGCTGGTGGTGATCAGCGCACTCGCGCTGGGACTGTTCTTCACCTGGGTGATCCCCGGGCTCGGGCTGCTGTCGGCCATCGCACTGGGGGCGATTCTCAGCCCGACGGATGCCGTCGCGACCTCGATCGTGAAGCGGCTGGGCCTGTCGCCGCGGGTGGTGACGATGCTCGAGGGCGAAAGCCTGCTCAACGATGCGACTTCCCTCGTGCTGCTGCGCACCGCCATCGCCGCCGTCGCCGCAGGCGGCGCGGTGGCCGTCGGCGAGTTCGTCGGGGCGTTCGCGTGGGGCGTCGTGGTCGCCCTCATCGTCGGCGCACTTGTGGGGTGGGCGAACCTGCGCTTCCGCGCGTGGGTGGGGCACTCCGCCGCGAACACCGCCGTCGGCTTCGCCGTGCCGTTCGTGGCGTATCTGCCCACCGAACAGCTCGGCGGGTCGGGACTGGTCGCCGCCGTCGTCGCCGGAATCGTCACCGGTCAGGGGTCGGCGCGCTGGTTCACCGCCGAGCAGCGGCTGTCGGACACCCTCAACTGGCGCACCGTCGAGCTCGTGCTCGAGGGCGCCGTGTTCCTCATCATGGGCCTGGAGCTCAAGGACATCTGGAACGAGAACGTCGCCGAGAACGACGGGCCGCTGCGCGCGGTGTGGCTGGCGCTGGCGGCACTGGCGATCGTGCTGGTGGTGCGCACCGGCTACGTCGCGCTCATCGTGCTGCTGCAGGGCCGTCGCGCGCGCGGCAAGCAGCGGGAGCGACTCGATGAGTTCGGCGCCCGACTCGACGCCTTCGAGCACGACGACGCTCCGCTCCCCGCGCACCGGCGCGGCGCGCACCGCGAGCGGCGCATCGCGTCGCTGCGCAAGCGGCTGACCCGCTCGCTGGCCGATCTCGACTACTACCAGGCGTCGCCGCTGGGGTGGAAGCACGGGGGCATCATCGTGTGGGCGGGCATGCGCGGCGTCGTCACGCTGGCCGCCGCCCAGACCCTGCCCCGGGAGACACCGTCGCGGGAGCTGCTCATCCTCACCGCGTTCCTCGTCGCGGTGATCAGCCTGCTCGTGCAGGGCTTCACGCTGCCCGCCTTCGCGCGCCTGCTGCGACTGCCGCCCGAGAACGACGCCCTCACCCGCGACGAGCAGGACCGCATCGACGACGAGCTGCGTGCGGCCGCGACCGACGCGCTGACCCGGCCGGGGCTCCACCGCCGCGACGGCACCCCGTTTCCGCCGGACCTGATCCAGCGCGTGGGGTCCCGGCTGGCCGAGCCACCCGACGACGACGAGTCACTGGCGCACCGGGACGGGCTGGAGCTGCGCCTCGCCCTCATCACGGCGATGCGGGTGCGGCTGGCGTCACTGGCGCGCAGCGGCATCGGATCGGCGGCGCTGCGTCATGCGCTGGCCGAGCTCGATGCCGACGAGCTGAGCCTGCGCCTGCGTCTGGACGGCGAAGAGTAAGCGGCCCGCGGCCGTGGTGCGGGACAATGGACATGACCGAGGAGCCCACGATGACCGATGTCACGCCGCAGGATGCCGCCGTGCACCGCGCGCCCGCCGACTACGCCGAATCGATCGCGCTGCCGGTGGACCCGGCTGCGCTGCCGCCGGCGTTCCGCGACCTGGAGCAGTCGCGCGACTGGTGGCTGGCCCGGCCGGCCGGTGCCCGGCTCGTGGGGCTGGTCGTCGCCCGCGACGACATGCCGTCGATCGTGCGTCAGCGCGACGAACTGTCACGCTTCGGCGTGCCGATCGAAGGCTTCCGCCACCCCGCTCCCGAGACGATGGAGACCTGGCAGGAGCGACTCACGCGCCTGTTCGGCCGCCTCTCGAACGGCGATGTCGTCGTGGTCGCCACAGCTCGCGCCCTGGGTCGCGACGTCGACGAGGAATCGCGCACCATCACGGAGCTGCGCCGGCGCGGCATCATCGTCAAGGTGCTCTCGCACACCGGCGAGACCGGCCCGGTTGCCACCGTCTGATCTCAGGGCGCGCAGGTCTCGGCAAGCGGTGAGCTCTGCCGGTCGGCGCGCACGAGGGTGACCTCCACACAGGTGCGTCCGCCGGGTTCGACCGGCACGGTGACGGTGGTCTGATCGGTCGATTCCATGCGTGACTCCTCACCCAGGCGCTGCACCGCCCACAGGTAGGTGTCGCCCTCTTCGGGTTCGGCGTTGCGCCACGTGAATGTGACCGTCTCGCCCGCCACGGTGCCCGTGAGGTCGGCGACCGCCGGCACCCCTCCGGTGGGGAGGATGTCGATGGGGCGCTCTTCGTCGTCGGGGGCTGCCGACGGGTCGGGCGCGGGGGCGAGGATGCCGGTGGCCGCGGCGACCGCGATGCCGGCACCGGCGAGCACGACGACGGCCGCGACGACAGCACCCACAAGCGCACCGGTGCGGCGGCGGGGCCGCTCGGGTTGCGCCTCGGGCGCGACGGGTGCGACGTCGCCGGGCGGCATCTCGGCGGGTGCCGCGAACCCCGGGGAGGGCGCGGCTGCCGCCGGGGAGCCGAGCGGAGCGGAACGTTGCACCGTGGCATCCGGAATCGCACTGTCCCACACCGGCGGCTGCACCGCGCCGGGGCGCAGCACCGTGGCGCCGACGGTCGTCGCGGCGGGGGGCGACGTGGTGCCGGCGAGCGGGCTGGTGGAGCCGGGGGCGCGCACGATGGGCGGCGGCAGCGACGGGTCGATGCTCACGATGCCGCGGATGCGGGTGAGCCCGCCGTCCTCCACCTCGGCAGGGGCGTCGTCGACGGCCTCATCGATGACGTCGATGGGGGTCGCCGCCATGTTGAGCTCCAGCTGCACACGCTGCAGCGCTCGGGCGAAGTCCAGCGCACTGGCGTAGCGGTCACCGGGAGCGGTGGCCATCGCCCTCTCGAAGACACGCTGCAGCGACGGGGGTGCATCGGCCCGGCCGAGCGGCGGCACCGGCTGCGTGAGCGCACGCTGGATGAGGTCGGCGCTGCCGTTGCGCTGGCCCGGGATCTCGAACGGCGAACGCCCGGCCAGCAGCGTGTAGACCGTGGCACCGAGCGCGTAGACGTCACCGGCGCGGCCGGGCGACCCCGCCTCGGCGAACGCCTCGGGCGGCGACCACGGGATCGACATGCCGGCCAGTTCCTGCTCGTTGTCGCCGACGGTCGCGATGCCGAAGTCGGTGAGGGCGGGACGGTTGTATTCCGTCACGAGGATATTCGCCGGCTTGATGTCGCGGTGCAGGATGCCGGCGCGATGGGCGGTTTCGACGGCGGCGGCGACCTGCACTCCGACCCGCAGGGTCTCGGCAACTGAGAACGGCTCGCGACGATAGCGGGCCTGCAGGTTCGGACGGGAGCAGTACTCCATGACGAGGTAGGGCCGGCCGTCGTCGGAGACCCCGGCCTGGTAGATCGTCACGATCGCGGGATGCGTCGACAGCTGGGCCATGATGTTGGCTTCGGCGGCGAAGTCGGCGACGGAGGTCGCGCTGAGCCGATCGGCCAGCAGCACCTTCACCGCCACGCGGCGCTGCGGCAGCGCCTGGTCGTAGAGGAAGACGTCGGCGAACCCGCCAGAGCCGAGCAGCTCGCGGTAGGTGAAGCCGGGGAGCACCGGCGGCGCGGCGGGGGGACGCGACGCGTTCATCAGGACTCCCGGTAGGCCACGGTCACTTCGTCGCCCAGATCCAGCACGTCGCCGTCGAGCAGCATGGTCGCCTCCCCCGGGTGCAGCCGCATGGGGCTGGAGCCCTCGCGGTGCAGCACGGTGCCGTTGGTGGTGTCGAGGTCGACGACGACGGCCGATTCACCCTCGAGTCGCACCTCGATGTGGCTGCGCGAGATGTCCTGGCCCGGACTGTCGACGGTCACCAGCTGCGGCGCGGCGTCACCCACCCGCGTGGCGCGGGGGCGGCGACCGATGACGACGTCGCGATCGAGCAGCACGGTGCGACCGGTCGACAGTTCGAGTCGACCCAGTACGCCCTGCTGCGGCGACGGCGGGGCCGGCACGGGCGGCAGTTCGGTGCGGCCCGCCGCGCGCATGGCGCGGGCTGCCGCGAGCGACACGGTGGCGCCGTCGTGGTCGCCCGCGCGCACGAGCGGCTCGGGAGACGGTGCCCCGGCGACATCGTCGGTCGAGGGCTCGGCGTCGGCGACGGCCGCCGCGGCGACCGAGGCCATGACCGTCTCGCCCCACAGATGGGCGAACCGCCCGCGACGGTCGGACTGCACCGTGTCGAGCGGGTCGGGATCCGGCACCCGGACGGCCGCGGTCGCGGGGGCGGCCGCGGGTGCGGTCGCGGGTGCGGCCGCGGCAGCCGCCTCGTCGTTGTCGGCTTGCTCGGGAACGACGGCTGCGCGCGCCGCGGAGGCGTCGCCGCTGACCCAGGCCGGCACCGATGCCACGAGCTGATCAGCCAGCGTCGGAACGGCCTCGGCGGGCTCCGGAGCCTCGGCGGGCTGCGGGGCCTCGGCGGATCGCGGCGCCTCGGCGGATTCCGGAGCCTCGGCGGGCTGCTTCGGCGACTCGGCCTCGGCCGCGTCGGGCACGACATGCTGCGCCCCGGTCGCGGGGGCCGCGATCGCAGGCGACGCGGCATCGGCGCTGAGCATCACCGTCACCGCACCCGCCCGCACGATGCCGTCGACGACCGGCAGTCCGGCGCCCGCAGGTGCCGCACCGAGGCGGAGCGAGACGGCGTGCGCATCGGCGACGACATGCTCGGCCCATGTCGCGACGCCGGCGCCGCTGAGCACACAGGTGCGCCCGGCGGCATCGGTCACATGCGCCTCCACGTCGCCGCGCACCAGCACCCGGGCGGGCTCGTCCCGCATCACCAGACCGAACGGCGGCATGTCGGCGAAGCCCCGCGTTCCCGCGGCCGCGTCGAGCACGGCGGCGAGCCCTTCACCTGCGGCGAGGGCACGCCAGACGTCCTCGACCACCGCGTCGTCCACCCCGGGGGCCACGATCGCCACACCGTGCGGCGTTGCGATCGCGTAGGTGTCGCCGGCTGTATAGCGGGCGGGCTCGGGGCGGGGTGAGGTCATGTCGGGTCCTTCGTGGCGGCGGGCGTCGCGGCACCCTTCGGCGGGCGTGTGCCCTTGTCGGCGGGCGCGAGCAGCGACCGCAGGCTCAGCCGAGAGCGTAGCCGACGCCAGAAGCCCACCGAACCGCGCATGCCGCCGACGACCTCGTCGACCTCGAGCCACAGCGCCGCCACGTCGGCGTCGGCCGGCTCTCCCGGGCCGAAGACGCCGGCATCGGCGCGTTCGGCGACCGCCACCACGGCCGGGGCGGCGAGGGTGTCGGCGACCACGCGCGCGTCGTCCCGGCGGGTGCCACCGGCCGGGGGGCCCGCCCCGAGGTCGCGCGCGGTGTCGATGACCTCGGCCCACGCGCCGCTCGCGCGCTGCGACGGTGCGCCCTGTTCGCGCCGGCGACGGCGGCGCAGCAGCTTCAGCAGCAGCACGGCGACGAAGGGCGCCGCGAGCACGATGAGCACGCCGAGGGCGGCCGCGATGTACGCGACGATCGCGAGCCAGGCGAAGGCGTCGTTGTCGTCATCGTCGTCGTTGCCCTCGTCTTCAGGCACATCCGGCGGCAGGTTGACCGGATCTTGCGCGGGCGGCGGCGGCTGCAGCGTCTGCGGCTGCAGTTCGGTCTGCGGCACCGTCTGCTGATCGGTGGGGACCTGGTCCTCCGGCGGTGTCGGATCGAACACGACCCAGCCGTACTCGTCGAATGCGACCTCCACCCACGCATGCAGGTGCTCGCCGGTCGCGGCGAACGTGGCGCCGGCGGCATCCTCGTCGGGGTAGAAACCCATGACGACGCGCGCCGGAAGGCCCAGCTGGCCGGCCAGCAGCGCCATCGTGACGGCGTACTGCTCGTCGTCGCCGACCATGCGCTCGGGGGTCGCGAGCAGCGACTGGATGCGCTCCGACCCGTGGCCGGCGCGCGAGATCACCTCGCCCTCGAGACCGTGGCTGAAGAACCCCTGCGTCGACAGCGTCGTCGCCAGCGCATCGGCCTGTTCGAACGGGGTGTCGGCGCCGCCCACGATGGTCGACGCCAGCGATGCCGAGCCCTCGGGCACGTCCTGCTGGGGCGGGAGGGCGAGCGGGGCGACCGCGGCTTCCTCCAGCTGTGCGCGCGTGGGCGTGCGGGGGATGACCACGTCGAGCGTGTAGCGGTCGCCTTCGCGCAGCCCTGCGGTGACCACCCCGACGCCGGTGGCGCGGTTGTAGAACGTCGAACGTTTCAGATCGTCGGCCCGGTCACCGTCGTAGCGGATGCCGGTGAGATACCCGGCGTCGGGCAGCCACACGCCGCGTAGCTCCCCGATCTCGACGTCCAGCGTCGCCGGCTCCCCCGGGGCCGCGGCGGGGATGCGGTCACCCAGTCGCTGGAAGCTCGCCGAGGCGCCGGCGCCCTCGCTGGCGACGTTGTAGACGACGCCGTCGTACGCGTCGAGGGTCGCCAGCCGCACGCGCGCCCCCTCGGGCAGGCCCGACACGGTGAACAGGGTCTCGTCGGCCTTGTCACGCACGAACGCGCGGAACGACTGCAGCGGGCTGACGTAGTCGCGCATGTCGATGGGCGGCAGAATCGCGTCGCGCACGACGTAGCGGGGGCCCGACGGCGCAGCGACGGCGCTCGCGCCGGCGCCGAGCCCGACCGCGAGGCCGATCACCCCGGCCGCGGCGAGCACGCGGCGGCCGGGCCGCTGCGACGAGATCGAGCCGGACTCGGCGGCGTACTGCTGCGTGGTGACGGCACGGCGATACGCCGCCCAGGCGACGGCGGTGACCGCGAACAGCGCACCCTGGACGATCGGGACGGCGGTCTGCGTCGTGCCGAACGCGATGGCGAGCACGAGCAGCACGCCGGTCGGGAGCACCGCCCACGCCCACTGCCGCGCGCGCAGCGCGATGGATCCGGCGATCACGGCGGTGAGCAGCACCGACAGGAACGGCACGACCAGGAAGGCGTCGGATGCCGCGAACGGCGCGACCGCCGTGACGAACTGCTTCCACGCGAACACCACGCCGCCGGCGAGCGCGATGAGGCTCTCGAGGGTGGGGACGATGCCGCCCATCGTCGTGGCCGGGACGGCGAGCGCACCGCCGAAGACGACGTAAACCCCCACCGTCGCGGCGGCGACGGTCAGCACACCCCAGCGCAGCAGGGCGCCGAGCGCCGCCACGGCGAGTCCGAGCACGAGGGCGCCGAAGCCGGTGACGAGGAAGAACGCACTGTCGAAGGCGGGGCCGAAGCCCACGATCGCCACCGCGATCATCGCGGCGACCGCGCCCAGGTCGATGGCGTGGCGGCGGGCGAATCGCGGCCGCGGGCGAATCGACCCGCTCACGACAGCACCCGCCGCAGGGCCACGGGCAGGTCCGAGAGCGCGCCGAGGGTGAGCACAGTGGCATCCCCCAGTCGGCGCAGCTCCGCGGCGGCGCCGAGTGTGCACGAGACACCGAGCACGCGTGCACCGCCGGGCAGGGTGGTCGCGGCGGCCCGCAGCGTGGGGGCCGACACCCGCGAGCCGGTGAGCATGACCACGATGCTCGCCTGCAGCGCCTCGACCTTCACCCGCGCGGCGAGCTCGGTCGTCGACGGCACGGCGTGAGCGGTCTCGATGCCCGACAGCGCATCGAGCAGCGGGCGCCCGGTGACGGTGGGCAGGGTGAGGTCTTGACTCAGCACCGAGACCTGGCGGTCGTCGCGCATCGCCTGGATCGCGATGGATCCGGCGGCCGAGACGGCCAGCTCGAACTCCTCGGGGTCGGCGTACTCGGCGGCGTTGCGCGAGAGGGTGACGACGATGTGCGAGCGACGGGTGTCTTCGAACTGCCGCACCATGAGGGTGCCGGTGCGCGCCGTGGAGCGCCAGTGCACGTGACGGCGGTCATCACCGGGCGCATACTCGCGCAGCGCGTGGAACGAGACGTCGTCGGGTGACAGGTCGCGGGTCGGCAGGCCCTCGAGGTCGCGCAGGAACCCGGCGGACATGCCGCCGAGCCCCACGGTGTGCGGGTGCACGAACAGCTCGACGGGCTCACTCCAGGCCTGCGTGCGCTCGAAGACTCCGAGCGGGTCGCCGCGCACGGCGCTGACGGGACCCACCGTCAGCACGGCGCGGCGGGTGGTCGGGATGGCGAAGAGGTCTTCGTGCGTCGCGCCCACCGCGAGACGCGGCACCTCGAAGACGGGGCGCGCGTGCCCGACGGGCATGATGACGCGCGCGGGGAGGATCGGGCGGGTGCCGGGGTTGCCGAGCGTCAGGTTGCCGACCGCGCGCTCCCCCACCACGACGCGCTCCCGGGTGAGGTCCAGGGCCACGTCGTACTGGGTGCGGCCGACGAGGAACACCGCACACACCATCAGCAGCGCCGCGCCGCACAGGGCGAGGGTCGTCAGCTCCCACCAGCCCAGAGTCGCTCCCGCGACGGTGGCCACGAGGGTCACCGTGATGACCCCCCAGCCGAGCGGGGTGACCACGCCCAGAACACGTGCGACCTGGCGGGCCACCGGCGCGAGGGTGGGCGCGACCGAGGCTTCGTACCGGGCGCGCAGCGTCGGGCTGGATGCCGCGCGCGCACCCCGATCGCCCCGGCGCACCAGCGTCGGGGTGGCGGGCTCGGCAGCCGCGGTCATGCCGCGCGGGCCTGCGGTGCCGGCGTGTCCTCGAGGACCCGCCGCACGATGCCTTCCGCCGTGACGCCCGAGAACTCCGCCTCGGGGTCGAGCACGAGCCGGTGGCTCCACACCGGCACGGCGAGCGCCTTGATGTCATCGGGCAGCACGTAGTGGCGCCCCTCCGAGGCGGCGCGCACCTTCGCGGCGCGTACGATCGCGAGCATGCCGCGCACCGAGACGCCGAGGGTCGTCTCGCGGGTCTCGCGGGTGGCCTCGGCCAGCTGGGCGGCGTACCGCAGCAGCACGGGGTCGACGTGGGCCGAGGCGGCGAGGTCGGCCATCTCGGCCACCGCGTGGGCGGTCACCACCGGCTGCAGCCGGCTCACCGGGTTGCGGTCGCCGGAGCCCGCGAGGATGCGCTCGGCGCTGGCGAGGTCGGGGTAGCCGATGGAGGTCTTCAGCAGGAAGCGGTCGAGCTGCGCCTCGGGCAGCTTGTAGGTGCCCGCCTGCTCGATGGGGTTCTGCGTCGCGATCACCAGGAACGGCCGGCCCACGTCGTGGGTGACGCCGTCGACGGTGATGCGCGACTCCTCCATGACCTCCAGCAGCGCCGACTGCGTCTTCGGCGAGGCGCGGTTGATCTCGTCGGCCAGCACCACCTGCGCGAAGACGGGGCCCTTGTGGAACTCGAACGTGTGGCTCGCCTGGTCGTAGATCGTGACGCCGGTGACGTCGGAGGGCAGCAGATCGGGGGTGAACTGGATGCGGCTGCTGGTGCCCTGCACGGTGGCGGCCAGCGCACGGGCGAGGCTCGTCTTGCCGGTGCCGGGGGCGTCCTCCAGCAGCACATGCCCCTCGGCGAGCATGGCCGTCAGCACGAGGCGCACGACCTCGTCCTTGCCGAGCACGGCGTGCCCGACGTTGTCGGCCAGGCGCGTGAAGGTGTCACGGAACCACGTCGCCTGCTCCACCGTCATCGTCATTGGTCTGTCTCCTCGTTCGTCATGCGGTCACCAGGTGGTGGGTTTGGCTTGGCTGGCACCGGGGATGCCGTTGAGCTGCACCTGCACCGTGTGCCCGGCGTTGCCGTACCAGCACTGGATCTGCGTCGTCGTCCCGGCGGCGATGTGCACCGGCCCGTCCCAATCGTTGAACTTGCGGCCGTTGGCGAGGCAGCTGTAGGTGTAGCTCCCTGCCGGGAAGTCGCGCTCCGTGGTGACGGCCAAGTAGTAGCACGCGACGTTGCATCCGGACTTGTACGCGCCCTTGACCGTCTGCGCGCCGTTCTGCGGCGCGGGCCGCGGTGCCGTGGACGCCTGTGCGGAGTTCTCCCCGCTCACCTGGCCCTCGGTGTCGACGGCGCGTACGCGGATCGAGTGCGTCTGGTCGTAGTCGTTGCCCACGCGGCGGCTGCCGGTGCCTGCGACGCTCTCCCAGCCGCCGCCGTTGACGCTGATCTGCACCGTCACGTCACGGCCGTTGAGCGCGGGCCCCGACCAGCCGAGCACGACCGCCGTGCCGTCGCGCTGCGCGCTGGCCCCGGGGGCGTTGGGCTTGCCGAAGGGGACGACCTGGTTGGATCCGGCGGACCCCGGGCCGGGGTAGTTCTGGCCGTCCAGGTTGTTCACCGCGCGGATGGCGACCGTGTACCCCGAGCCGTTGGCGAGCCCGGGGATCGTGCCGCGGATCGTGGCGCCCTTCTCGAGACTCGCCCAGTTGCCGCTCCACCCGCCTCCGTTGAGGGAGTACTCGTAGTTCAGCTCCCCGGGGTTGGCGCCGTTGCCCTCGCCGGCGGCGGCGCTGACGGACAGCGACCGATCGCCGGGGCTCGCGCTGACCGCGCCGGGCGCACCGGGGGCGACGAACGCGCGACGCGGCGCCGAGGGCGCACTGAACGCACCCTGCCCGGCCTTGTTGCTCGCGGCGACGGTGAAGGTGTAGTCGGTGGTCGACGCGTTGACGTTCACGGCCTGCGAGGTCTGACCGCCGGCGACGGGGATGGTGTTCACGACCGTGCCGCCGTGGTGCACGCGCAGGCTGTACGTGCTCACGGGGTCGCCGTTGGCGTACGGCGCCGCCCACGACACCTGCAGCTGCGCCTGACTGCCGACCGGTGACAGCCGCTGGGTCGTCGGTGCGGCGGGGGCCGCCGGGGGCCCCGCGGGGATCACGCTCGGCGACCAGCTGCTCCAGCTGGAGGGCTCGGGCGCCCGGTTCACCGCGCGCACCCGAACCTGGTACGAGGTGCCGTTCTCGAGGCCTTCCCACCGCAGCGCATTGCCGGTGGCACCGGTCTTCTGCGTCGCCCCCGACGGCGGGGCCGGCGAGATCTCGAGGTCGAACGACTCCACCGGCGAGCCCGGCGTCGTCGGCGTCGTCCACGAGACGTCGAGCGCGCGGTCTCCGAAGACCAGCTGCGGCGGCTGCGGGGTGTCGGGCCGCGCGTCGGGGCGGGCGGTGGCCGAGGGCGCCGACGGGTCGGATTCGCCGACCCGGTTGGTCGCTATGACGGTGAAGTTGTACTCGACGTTGTTGGTGAGACCGTCCAGCGTGCACGTGGTCGAGGCGCACGTCTTGGTGTAGTCGCCGCGGGTGGAGGTCACCGCGTACGACGTGATCTCCGCCCCGTTATTCGACGGCGACGACCACGACAGCACGACGGTGCGGTCCTGCACGCTCGAGACGGTCGGGGTGCCGGGCACGTCGGGGCGGCCCTGCACCGTGAGGCGGATGCGGCCGTCGACGACGCGGTCGGGGTCTTCGGTGGCATCCTGCACCCGGTAGCGCACCACGAGGCTGCCGACGAAGTCGTCGGCAGGTGTCAGCTCGACCGTGCCGCCGGGGAGCACCCGCGGCTGAGCGCTCACGCTGCCGACCTCGACCTGGGCGTCGATGACGGTGAGGGGCTCATCGGGGAACGGGCTCTGGTCGTTGGCGAGCACGTCGATGCTCTGCCGCACGCCCTGGTGCGCCTCGGGAACGATGTCGTCGGTGGTGACCGCGAGCGGGCGGGTGGATGCCGTGACGGTCGCGGTCATCGTGGCGGTGACCGGATCGCTCTCGCCGTCGGTGACCGAGACGTCGATCGTGGCGGTGGTGCCCTTGGGGGTGGAGGCATCGGCCGAGACGCTCAGCACCCCGTCGGACACCGAGGCCGAGAAACCGTCGGGCGCGCCGCCGACCAGCCGGAACGCGAGGGAGGGAACGTCCTCTTCGTTGGGGTCGGATGCCAGGCCTCGCAGATCCAGCGTTGTGGCGGTCTCACCCGGCGCGACAGAGATCGCGGCGCCCGACAGCGTCGGCGGCAGGTTGTCGGGCGGGAGCACCGTGATGGGGAGGGTGAGGGTTGCGACGCGGCCCTCGGGGTCATCGGGGCCGGTGCCGTCGGTGACCTCGAAGGTGATGGCATCGGCGCCGCTGTAACCGTCGGCCGACGTGTAGACGAGCGTCGTGGCATCCTTCACCAGCGCCCCACCATCGGCGTGAATGGCCGAGACCTTCGCCGCCTCGGTGATGATCGCCCGGCCGCCGCCGGCGACGACGACGTGGTCGCCGAGGGGGATCTCCACCGTCTCGCCGCTCGTGACCTCGATGCCGCCGGTCGTCCCCAGCGAGGGGCGGAGGTCCGCGAAGCCGGGCACGTGGATGAACGCCGATGCGCTCAGGCCGTCATCGTCGGTCACGTCGTACCGCACGATGCGGGCGGTGTCGGTGAGGGGCACGCGCACGATGCCGCCGGAGCGCACGCGCACGTCCTCCTCGGCGGTGGTGATGGTGAGTTCGTCGCGCACCCCGTCGGGGTCTTCGTCGTTGAGGAGCACCTCGACATCGACCTGCGGCTGGTCGCCGACGTCGGCGATGGTGACCCTGTCATCGCGGGCGATGGGTGCCTGCAGCGGCACGTCGGGGTCGACGGTGACCACGAGTGCGCCGATCGCCGAGGCGCCACGCTCATCGCGGATCGTGTAGGTGAGTGTCTTGGTGCCCGGCTCGTCGGCGCTCGTGATGACCACGCGGTCGCCCCGGACGACCGCTTCGATGCCTTCGGGCACCTCGAGCCCGTCGGCGACGAGGATCACCTTGTCACCCTCGGGGTCGGAGTCGTTCATCGTCACCGGCACCGCCACGGTGCGGTCGGGTCGCATGAGCACGACGTCCTTCACGGCGAACGGTGCCTGGTTGGTGCCGGTCGACGGCGCGATGCCGATGCGCACCGCCGCGGTCGCAGTGCGACCGAGCCGGTCCTGCACGGTGTAGGTGAACTCGTCGGTGCCGGTGGATTCGCCGAACGCCTCGTACCGCAGGTAGTTCTGCCCCACCTCGACCACGCGGCCGTTGGCGGGAGCGGAGGCGACGCCCACGAGCTGCACCGAGTCGCCGTCGGGGTCGATGCCGTCGAGCACAACCGGGATCTTCACCTCGGTGCCGCTGAGCACACGCGCGGTGAGGTCCCGCGGCCGGGGCGCCTGGTTGTTCTCGACGTCGACGTCGACGATCTGGATCGTGACGTACCCGGCATCCTTCTGGCCGAGCGAATCGGCGACCTCATACGTCGCGTAGACGGTCTTCGCCTCGGCGCCGGCGCGGAAGCGCAGCGTGTTCTCGGAGACGAACGCCTCGCCGTCGGCCGCGTCGATGAGCGGGTCGATCAGGGTGGGCTGCACCGTGAGGGCGTCGCCGTTGGGGTGGTAGTCGTTGTCCAGCACCGGGATGGTGATGACGTCGCCGGCGCGCACGATCACGTTGTCGTCGGCGGCCACCGGCGGGCGCAGCTGGGTGGGAGCGGGAATCGGGATCACCACGACGTCCCCCGTGGCCGAGTGCCGGCCGTTGGAGATCTGGTACTCGATCGTCACCGACTGGGCCAGGCCCGACTGGTCGGTCACGAGCAGGTAGCGGTGGTCGATGACGGCGACCGATATGCGGGAATCGGGCGGCACCGTGACCGACTGCACGACGAGGATGCCGCCGGCGGGATCGGAGTCGTTGGCGAGCACGTCGATGCGCACGTCCTTGCCCGACGGCAGCAGCGCCACGTCGCGTACCGCGATGGGCGGGTCGTCGGGGTCGGCTGCAGTCATCACGTCGATGCGCACGAGCCCGGTGACCGTCTGCGGCCCGTCGGTGGCGAGGTACTGCACGTAGTAGGCCCCGGGGGTCGGGGAGACGAACGTGAACGTGCCCGCGTTGTAGTCGGGCACCACCTCGGCGCCGGCGACCTCGGTCACGCGGGCCAGGCGCAGCGGCGCCCCGCTGGGCGAGACGTCGTTGTCCAGCGGCGAGACGCTGGTCTTCTCGTTCGTGCGCACCACGAGGTGGTCGGGCGTCGTGATGGGCTTGGTGGTACCGACGGGGCGCACGTCGAACTCCACCGTCCCGGTGGTGTCGTCGGTGCCGTCCGACACCGTCACGGTCACGGTGCGCCGCCCCTGCAACGATCCGACGGCGCGGAAGGTGATCTCGCCACCCGAGGTGAAGTCCACCTCGTCGTCGCCGTCGGCCACCGCGGCCCGCAGGAACATGTCGTCGCCGTCGGGGTCGACCCAGTCCAGCAGGGTGTCGTGGGTGATCTGACCGCCCTGCTCGACCACCACGATCGGCGTCTTGCGCTGGAACGGCGCCTCGTTGACCGACCACGGCCGCACCTCGACGGTGACGTTCGCCTGATCGGTGCCGCCCGGGCGCCCGTCATTGACCTCGTAACTGAAGGTGTCGGTTCCGGTGGCGTCTTCGGGCACCGTCACCTGCAGCGCGCGGCCGCCGTAGATGGGGGCCAGCTCCCCCAGGCTCACGCCGCCCTGCGCGGCGGCGGTGAGCACGTCGCCGTCGGCGTCGTTGTCGTTGTCGAGCACCGGCAGCACCGTGGTGCGACCCGGGCGCACGCCGAAGTCGTCGTCCTCGGCGACCGGCGGGTGGTTGACGTCGGTGCGCTCGGGCAGCGACGTCTCGGGGGCGACCTCGGTGGAGGTCTGCTCGGTCTCATCTCCCCCCTCCGGCGGCACGATGTCGTCCCAGTTGTCGACGAGATCGAGCGATTCGGTCACCGTCCACGCGGAGCCGGCGACGACGTCGTTGAGCACGACGACGTCGCGGTTCACGCGGAAGACGACGTCGGCATCCGCGGCCATGCCCGGGATGTCGGCGGTGAGGTCGTCGCGGTCCTGGGGGCAGTCGCGCACGAACCGGGCCGACCCACCCCAGGCGCCGTAGACACAGCCCTTGAGCGAGACGGGCGCTGTGGGGGCGCCGTTGCCTCCGGCTGCGGTCTCGACGGCCGGGCCGTCCCCCAGAGGCACCGTGACGAGTGCTGTGGGGGTGGCGTAACTGACGTGCTCGGTGAACGGCGAGGGATGCTGCAGCACGGCATCCGCCACGCCCTCGAGATCGCGCAGCCCCAGACCCTGCACCCACAGCCGCGCATCGGTCTTGTTCAGCAGCACGGGCGTGGTGCCGGCCACCGTGATCGACAGCGCATCGCCGTCGTCGAGCCCGTCGACCGGTTCGCTGGACGATTCCGGGCCCTCCTGCCCGAGGCGCACGGTGGTGACGGTGCCCTGCTCGGGCGAGGCGACGTACACGGTGCCGTCGGTGCCGGTCGCGGCGACCGCGCCCTTGCCGAATTCGCCCGCCGAGTCGTCGGCGGGAGTGAACCCGGCGAGCGCGGAGGCCGGGGTGAGCCACAGCGTGCCATCCTGCGGCTCGAGCATCGACACGGTCGCCGCCCCCACGCCGACGGTCGCGCCGGCCGGGATGTCGATGTCGCCCACCGTCGCGACCGTCGCCGCGTCGACGGGTGCGAGCGTGCTGCTGACCTCGTCGATGACGAGCACGGTGCGCCCGTCCTGCACGATGTCGTACTCGTCCGACACGGTGCGCAGCCCCGCGTCGAGCACCTCGGATGCCTCATTGAAGCGGCCGACGAGGTAGCTGGACTGCTTGGTGACCCAGACGGAGCCGTCATTCAGCTCGACATCGGTGGTCGGGAAGCCCTCGTAGAGGAACGCCATCGTCGTGATCGCGATGGCCGAGACGGTGACGACGCTCGCCGACGCCAGGGTGCGCGGGCGCGCACGAAGCCACGCAAAGGACCTCATGACGAACGATCCCCCTTGTCGTGTCGAGCAGCGACTTGCGTGGCGTCGGGTCCGACCGTGAGTCGGCGCCTCGACCACCCTAACGTGCGGTCGAGTGCCTGTCGGTGGGGAGAACTCCCCATCGGCGCGCGAGCGGGCTCAGGCCCGCCAGCAGCCGGCGACATGGTCGTCCACCATGCCGGTCGACTGCATGAGCGCCCACATCGTCGTCGACCCCACGAAGCGCAAGCCCCGGCGGCGCAGCTCCTTCGACATCGCGTCGGACTCTGGCGTGGTCGCCCTGATGTCGGCGAACGACTGCGGGCGGGCGCGGGGCGGCGGGGCGAAAGACCACATCAGGGCGTCGAGTTCGCCGGGCGCCATCTCGGTGACGATGCGGGCGTTGCGGATCGTGGCGAGGATCTTCGCGCGGTTGCGGATGATTCCGGCATCCGCCATGAGCCGCTCGACGTCGGCGTCGTCGAACGCGGCGACGACGGTCGGTTCGAAGCCCGCGAACACCTCGCGGAACCGGGGGCGTTTGCGCAGGATCGTGATCCACGACAGCCCGGCCTGGAACCCTTCGAGGCTCAGCTTCTCGAACAGCTCCCGGTCACCGTGCAGCGCCCGCCCCCACTCCTCGTCGTGGTAGCGGCGGTACTCCGGGTCGTCGCCGACCCACCCGCAGCGCGGGACGCCGTCGGGACCGACGCGGATGTCCAGGCTCACCCCGCCACCCTATGGGGGCACGACCCCGGTTGCTCGGGGCCGTGCCGGGCCGCTGGCTCTACTTCTTCTGCTTCTTGAGCGCCTTCTCCGACACGGGTGCGTCACCGGATGCCGCAAGCGCCGCGTAGTACTCCCGCGCTTCGTGCTGGCGCTCGCGCTCGGCGCCCGAGGCGATGGGGGCGCGCAGGTGCTCGGGGGCGAAGCCGAACGCATCGACCAGGTCCTGCGAGTGCGGCCGCAGCCGCGCGCACAGGCGGTCGATGTAGCGCGACACCGCGGCGCCGCGCTGGGTGGAGAGGCGGCCGTGGATGAGGTGCCAGGCGAGGTGCTTCTCGATGAGCGACAGCCCGAACAGGTCACGCAGCCAGGTGAGCACCTGGCGGGTGCCGTCGTCGGCGGCGCGGTTCACGCCGTCGGTGAGGGCCTCCCACTGCAGCAGCTCGCCGTGTGCGCGGGCGGCCTCGATGAGCTCGGACTGGTTCTCGTTGAACAGTGCCGCAGCATCGGCCGCGGGCATCTTCGCGGCGGGGCGCAGGCGCCCGGCGACGTCGGCGACCATCTGCTGCACGCGACCCGACAGCAGGTCGTGCTGCTGATCGGCGCGAAGCCCCAACTCGACCGAGCGGGCGGTGGAGCCGAAGTCGGTGACGGTCTGGCCGAGGCGGCGAAGGCCCGCGCCGTGGAAGACCTTGCCCGCGGTCTGCCCGACGGCGAAGCGGGCGAGCGCCGCGGCATCCGCGTCCTTGAACTGCTGGGCATAGTCGCTGAGCAGGCGCTTGCCGACCAGCTGGAGGAGCACGTTGTTGTCACCCTCGAAGGTTACGTAGACGTCGAGGTCGGCACGCAGGCCCACGAGCCGGTTCTCGGCGAGGAAGCCGGCGCCGCCGCAGGCTTCGCGGGCCTCTTGGATGGTGTCCAGTGCGTTCCACGTCGACAGGGACTTCAGCGCCGCGGCGAGCGTCTCGAGGTCTTCCCGCTCGTCGGGGGTGTCCTCGCGGCCGCTGAACACGCCGTCGAACTTCTTGATCAGCTCGTCGCCGGCGAAGGCCTGGGCATAGGTGGCCGCGAGCCGGGGCAGCAGACGACGCTGGTGGCGCGCATAGTCCATCAGCACGACCTCGTCGGTGCCGCTGCCGCTGTCGAACTGGCGACGCTGGTTGCCGTAGGTCACGGCGATCGTGAGGGCGGCGGCGGTGGCGGTGGTCGCAGCGCCGTCGAGGCACACCCGACCCTGCACGAGCGCGCCGAGCATGGTGAAGAAGCGACGGCCGGGGCTGTCGATCGGGCTGGAGTAGGTGCCGTCGGGGGCGATGTCGCCGTAGCGGTTGAGCAGGTTCTCACGCGGGATGCGCACCTGGTCGAAATGCAGTCGACCGTTGTCGATGCCGTTGAGTCCGCCCTTGACGCCGTCGTCCTCGCCGCCGATGCCGGGGACGAAGGAGCCGTTCTCGTCGCGCAGCGGCACGAAGAAGCAGTGCACGCCGTAGTTGACGCCGCCGCTGATGAGCTGGGCGAACACCGTCGCCGCGCGGCCGTGCAGCGCGGCGTTGCCGAGGTAGTCCTTCCAGGCCCCGCGGAACGGGGTGTGGATCACGAACTCCTCGGCATCGACGTCGTAGGTCGCGGTCGTGCCGATGGCGGCGACGTCGGAGCCGTGGCCAGTCTCGGTCATCGCGAACGCGCCGGGAAGGTCGAGGTTCATCACGTCGCGCAGCCACTTGTCGTGGTGGGGCTTCGTGCCGAGGTGATGGATCGCCGATCCGAACAGGCCCCACTGCACGCCCGCCTTGATCTGCAGGCTGGGGTCGGCGAGCACCAGCTCGAGGAACGCCGAGACGTTGGCGCCGTTGGCATCGAGGCCGCCGTACTCCTTCGGGTACGCGCGGCGGGAGCCGCCGTGGCTCACGACGATGCGCAGCTGCTCGAGCACCCGCTCGCGGTGCTCGGCCATCGGCAGGCCGTCGACGCGCCAGAGCGCGGGGTCTTTGACCATCTCGCGGGCCTCGCGGCGGGTGTCAGCCCACGTGCCCAGCAGCAGGTCGGTGACCGCGGCGATGTCGATGCGGGCCTCGTGGGCCTCGTCGGCGGTGTGCGGCGCGGTCGGCGCGCCGCCGGCGGGCGTGCGCTTGCTGGTGGCGGGCTTGGTCGGACGGACGGCAGCGTCAGTCATGGGTCACCTCTCGGTGGGAAATGGAATGCTCCGACCGTAGGTGTCCCACAACACAGCCTCAACCCGATTGGTCACTATCTACACCCACCCGCGTCCCCGCCCCGATCCCGCGTTGTATCCACCCCACATCCCCCGTGCCGAAGGAGTACTGGTGGACGGGAGGGGCGGACGCGAAGATGACTCGAGGAGGTGGCGCGGATGCCGGTGACTTTGCAGCGCTGGAGCGAGGACGACCTCGGGTTGCTGGTGCGGATGAACACTCCGGCCATGACTGCGTTCCTCGGCGGTCCGGAATCGACTGCCGCGGTTCTCGACCGGCACGAACGCTATCTGCGCCCGGCGGATGCCAGCCCCTCACGGATGTACCGGATCGACGTCGACGGCGAACCCGCCGGCGCCATCGGCTACTGGGAAGGCGAGCTCGAGGGCACCCCCGTCTTCGAGACAGGGTGGAGCGTCGTGCCCGAGAGACAGGGCAGAGGCGTCGCACGGGCGGCACTGGACAGGCTCATCGCGCGGGTGCGGGAAGACGGGCGTCGAGACCGGCTCATCGCTCTTCCGGGTGCCGACAACGTGGCATCCAACGCCCTCTGCCGCGGCGCGGGATTCCGGGAGCACGGTCAACAGACCGAGCTGTTCCGTGGCAGCGAGCTGACATTCCGGATCTGGGTACTCGACCTCTGAGCACGAGTGCTCGCGCGGGCGCGCGGGCGGGCGCGCGGGTCAGGCTGCGGCGATGACCGAGAGCACGGCTTCGCCGTACGCCTCGCGCTTCTTGGCGCCGATGCCGGTGATGCCGTCGAGGTCGGTGAGCGTACGCGGCCGGTGCTCGGCGAGCGCGCGCAGCGTCGCGTCGCCGAAGACGATGTACGCCGGCACCCCCTGCTCGCGCGCGGTCTCGGCACGCCAGGCGCGCAGCGCCTCGAACAGGCCACGGTCGCCCTCGCCGAGGCTGTCGGCGGCCGACGCCTTGCGCACCCGGCTGCCGGCGGCCGGCCGGCCGATCGTGTCGCGCCGCAGCGGCACCGCCGCCTCGCCGCGCAGCACGGCGGCGGCGGGATCGCCGAGGGCCAGAGTGCCGTAGTCGCCGCGGGCGACGAGGATGCCGCGGGCCAGCAGCTGGCGCACGATGGAGCGCCAGTCCTGGTCGGTGAGGTCGGCGCCGAGCCCGTAGGTCGACAGCCGGTCGTGACCCTGCTGGCGGATGCGCTCGGTGTCGGCCCCCCGCAGGATGTCGATGAGGTGCCCGGCGCCGAACGACTGACTGCGCTCGCGCTGCAGCCGCACGATCGTCGACAGCAGCTTCTGCGCCGGGACGAGCCCGTCGTAGGTCTCCGGCGACTCCAGGCACGTGTCGCAGTTACCGCAGGGCCCGGATTCCTGACCGAAGTACCCCAGCAGATTCTGCCGCCGGCACTCGACCGTCTCGCACAGGGCGAGCATGGCATCCAAGTGCTGGCCCATGCGCATCTTGAACGTGCGGTCGCCGGGGCTCTGGTCGATCATCCGGCGCTGCTGCACGACGTCGCCGAGCCCGTACGCCATCCACGCCACCGCGGGCTCGCCGTCTCGACCCGCGCGACCGGTCTCCTGGTAGTACCCCTCGACCGATTTCGGCAGGTCGATGTGGGCGACGAAACGCACGTCGGGCTTGTCGATTCCCATGCCGAACGCGATCGTGGCGACCATCACGACACCGTCTTCGCGCAGGAACCGGGCCTGGTGCCGCGCCCGCATGCCGGCATCCAGCCCCGCGTGATACGCCAGCGCGTCGAGCCCCTGCGTGCGCAGGTACTCGGCGGTCTGCTCCACCGACTTGCGGCTGAGGGCGTACACGATGCCGGCGGAGCCCTCGGGCAGCGACCGGATGAACGAGACGAGCTGGCGCCGCGGGTCGACCTTCGGGGCGATGCGGTACTGGATGTTGGGCCGGTCGAAGCTCGCGACGAAGTGGCGCGCCTGCGGCAGGTGCAGGCGCTCGGTGAGCTCCTGGTGGGTCGCGTGGGTGGCCGTCGCGGTGAGCGCCATGCGCGGAACACCGGGGAAACGCTCGGCGAGGTCGCCGAGAGCGAGGTAGTCGGGGCGGAAGTCGTGGCCCCACTGCGACACGCAGTGCGCCTCGTCGATCGCGATGACGCTGAGCTTGCCGCGCTGCAGCAGTGACGTGGTCTGTGCGCTGGAGAGCCGCTCGGGCGCGACGTAGATGAGGTCGAGCTCGCCCGCGAGATAGTCGCGTTCGACGGCCTGACGCTCGGCGGCCGACTGGGTGGAGTTGAGGTAGGCCGCGCGCACGCCGTTGGCGATGAGCGCGTCGACCTGGTCGTGCATGAGCGCGATGAGTGGCGAGATCACCAGCCCCGTGCCCTCGCGCACGAGCGCGGGCACCTGGTAGGTGATCGACTTGCCGGCACCGGTGGGCATGAGCACCACGGCGTCGCCACCGCCCACGACGTGGGCGACGACATCGCCCTGATCGCCGCGGAACGCGTCGTAGCCGAACACTTCTTTGAGCACGGCGACGGGGTCGGAGCCGGTCAGCTCGCGTCGCGGCGGCAGGTCCAGCCCCGCGGATGCCGCGGCAGCAGGGCCCTGGCCCGGCGGCGCCGCGCGCGGCGGCGTCCACGCCTCATCCGGCGGGGGCATCCAGTCGTCATCGGGTGGCGGCGCCCACTCGTCGGGCGGCGGCTCGTAGGCCTCGAAGGGGGCGTCGGACGGCGCCCACCCGACATCCGTCGTTTCGCGCCTGTCTCCCACCACAACAGCCTACCCAGCGCGACGGACACCGAGCCGGGGCAGTCCCCAGGTCACCGTGGCCTCCGCGCGCCTCTTCGCCATGACTTCGGGCATCTGCGGTTCTTCGGAGCATTCCCGCCCTTTCTCTCCGGAGAAGCGGCGATCTCCGAAGAACTGGGGGCGGGATGCCATGAGGCCGCGGCCGCCGCCGCGAGGCCGCGGCGGCATCCGTGACCGCGTGTCGCACCGGGGGAGCACAATGGGCACCGTGCCGACCTATCTGGCGTTCCTGCGCGCGATCAACCTGGGGAGGACCCGCGTCTTCCCGAAGGAGGACATCCGGCGCGCGGTCGAGGCCACGGGCTTCACGGATGTCGCGACGCACATCAACACCGGCAACGTGCGCCTGACCACGGCGATGCGCTCCCGCGCCCGCATCGAGGAGCGACTCGAGCGCGCGTTCGCCGCCGATCGCGGGTTCGAGGTGCCGACGATCGTGTTCTCGGCGGCGGAGTTCGCCGACATCGCCGAGACCGGGCGCAGACTCAGTGCCGAGCGGCCCGGACTCGCGCGCCACTACGTCTATCTGCTGAAGGACGAGCCGTCCGCGGCGGCCGTCGCCGACATCGCCGCGACCTCGTCGGAACTCGGTGAGATGGTCGTGAGCGGCCGGGCGGCGCACGCGCTGCTGCAGCCGGGATACGAGGAGGGCCGGGTCGATCCGCTGCGGGCGGCCAAGCTGCTCGGCGTCGCGACGAACCGCACGCTCACCGTGGTCACGACCCTCGCCGATCGTTGGTGTTGACGACGATGGTCAACCGGCGGGCAGCGGCGTAATCTGTCGCCACCGAATGCCGGAGGTGCACCATGCCCATGTGGAGACGTCGCCGCCGCACCCCCTACGCCGCGGTGACGGACGAAGAGCGTATGTCGCGCTACGTATATCTGTTGAGCACGCTGCCGCCCAGCGTTGTGGAGCGCGCGCACGAGGCGGCATTCCGCAAGCTGCCGTTGGAACAGCGGCGCGAGATGTTCGAGAAGCTGCGACCCTTCATGACCGCTGAGGAGCGCGTGCGGGAGCCGCAGCCCGAGGTGCTCGCCGGCGTGTTCCGGCGGTTGACGCCATCGGGCGGGGGTGCCGGCACGGCGGTGTCCGAGACCGAGCGGACCGCGAGCCGGGCGGCCGTCCGCGCCGATGTGGAGCGCCGGGCCGCCGAGCTCTGGCCCTTCAACGACCCGCTGCTGTTCGCTGTCGTGGCGAGCCACTTCATCACTTCGGCGACGGTCGTGTCCTACTTCACGATCGGCGCCGGGTCGATCGGCATCGCCGGCGAGCCGGCGTGGGTCGGCGAACTCGGCGGCGTCCCCGCCGACGCGGGCGGCTACGGCTTCGACGGCGGCGGACTCGGTGACGGCGGGTTCGGCGGTGGCTTCGACGGCGGAGGCTTCGGGGGCGGGTTCGACGGCGGCGGGGGAATGGGCTGACCGCGGCATCCGGCGGTCACGACCGCCACCGCGGCCGCGGCCCGCCGGCATCCCGCCGCTTCTGCGGAGATCGCCGGTTCTTCGGAGCCGATCGCCGGAATCGCTCCGAAGAACTGCCGAACCCCGAAGATGTGGCGACGAGGCGCGCGGATGCCACGGCGGTCACGGTTGCTCCGGCGGTCACGGATGCCACCGCGCGGAGGCGCGACGCCGAGCGTCCCCGGCGCCACCGGCATCCCGCCGCTCCTGCGGAGATCGACCGTGCTTCGGAGCCGATCGCCAGAATCGCTCCGAAGAACCGGCGATCCCCGAAGATGTGGCGAACACCCCGGCGCATCGCGACACCGCGCGGCGCCTCCACCGCCGCGGCCAGACACCGCAGCGCCCGCCGGCTACAGCCGCGCCACCTCGGTCACACGCACGACGGCGGCGCCCTCTTCGACGGATGCCGCGAGGTCGACCTCCGCCCGGATGCGCCAGTCGTGGTCGCCGGCGGGGTCGTCGATGATCTGGTCGACACGCCATATGCCGTCGGCCGCGGACGACTCATCGATGACGCACAGGCCCGGCGAGCGCGCCGGCCCCCCGGTGAGGATCTCGTCGTGCTCCTCATAGTAGGCATCCAGCCGCGCGGGCCAGTCGACGTCGGGGTCGAGGGCCTCGAGCGCCTCATCGTCCTGCAGTGCGGCGAGGCGCACCCGACGGAACAGCTCGTTGCGCACCAGCACCGTGAACGCGCGGCGGTTGGTCAGCACCGACGGCGGTGCGGGCGGCACGACGGGCGCGTCGGGGTCGTCGGTCGGGTGGGTCAGGGCCTCCCACTCGTCGACGAGGCTCGAATCCACCTGGCGCACCAGTTCGCCCAGCCACTCGATGACGTCCATGAGGTCGTCGGTGCGCGCCTCGGCGGGCACCGTCTGGCGGATCGCGCGGAACGCGTCGCTCAGGTAGCGCAGCACCAGGCCCTCGCTGCGGCCGAGCTGGTACATCGCGACGAACTCGCCGAACGACAGCGCCCGCTCGTACATGTCGCGCACGATCGACTTCGGTGACAGGTGGAAGTCCCGCACCCACGGCTGGCTGGTCGCGAACACCTCGTACGACTGCGCGAGCAGGTCGGCGAGCGGCTTCGGGTAGGTGATGTCCTCGAGAAGCTCCATGCGCTCCTCGTACTCGATGCCCTCGCGCTTCATCGCGGCGACCGCTTCGCCCCGCGCCTTGTACTCCTGCTGGTTGAGGATCGCCCGCGGGTCGTCGAGGGTCGCCTCGATCACGCTGACGACGTCGAGGGCGTAGTGGCCGGTGCCGACCGTACCGGCGGCGCCGGCCGCGGCATCCGCTCCGCGCCCGAGCTCGACTTCGGGGTCGAGCAGGTCGATGGCGGCGAGCGCGAACGGCGACAGCGGCTGGTTGAGCGCGAAGTTCGGCTGCAGATCGACGGTGAGACGGATGCCGTCGGGCCCCGACTCCACGATGCCGGCGGCGACCAGCGTGCGGAAGATCGCCAGTGCCCGGCGGGCGAGCTCGTACTGCCGCCGGCGCGGCTCGTGGTTGTCGAACACCAGCGAGCGCACGTTGCCGAAGACGTCGCCGCCCCGGCCGATCACGTTGATGAGCATCGCCGCGGTCAGCTGCAGGTGGGGCACGAGCGGCTCGGGCTGGGCCTGGATGAGCCGCTCGTACGAGCCGTGCCCCCAGTTGACGACGCCGGTGGGCGCCTTCTTGCGCACGATCTTCTTGCGCTTGGCGGCGTCGTCGCCCGCGCGGCGCAACGCCGCCTCGTTCTCGATCTCCCACTCCGGCGCCATCACCACGACGTTGCCGTAGGGGTCGTAGCCGGCCCTTCCCGCGCGACCGGCGACCTGGTGGAACTCGCGCGCCGACAGCTGACGCATCTTGGTGCCGTCGTACTTCGACAGCGCCGTGATCACGACGGTGCGGATCGGGACGTTGATGCCGACCCCGAGGGTGTCGGTGCCGCAGATGACCTGCAGCAGCCCGCGCTGGGCCAGGGTCTCCACCAGGCGGCGGTAGCGCGGCAGCATGCCGGCGTGGTGCACGCCGATGCCGGCGCGCACGAGGCGCGACAGGGTCTTGCCGAACGCGGTGTTGAAACGGAACCCGCCGATGGCCTCGCCGATGGCATCCCGCTGCTCGCGCGAGGCCACCTTGACGCTCGCCAGCGCCTGCGCCCGCTCGAGTGCGGCGGCCTGCGAGAAGTGCACGATGTACACCGGGCGCTCCTTCTCGTCCAGCAGCGAGGCGACCACCTCGTGCACGGGGCGTCGCTCGTAGGAGAAGTGCAGCGGCACGGGGCGCTCGACTCCGGTGACCATCGCGGTGGGTCGACCGGTGCGCCGGGTGAGGTCGTCGGCGATGTCGGTGACGTCTCCCAGGGTCGCCGACATGAGCAGGAACTGGGCGCGGGGCAGCAGCAGCAGCGGCACCTGCCATGCCCAGCCGCGTTCGAGGTCGCCGTAGTAGTGGAACTCGTCCATCACGACCTGGTCGACGTCGGCATCCGACCCCTGGCGCAGCGCGATGTTCGCAAGGATCTCGGCGGTGCAGCAGACGATGGGCGCCTCGGGGTTGACCGATGAGTCGCCCGTGACCATGCCGACGTTCTCGGCGCCGAAGATGTCGACGAGGGCGAAGAACTTCTCGCTCACGAGCGCCTTGATGGGCGCGGTGTAATAGGTGCGCCCGCCGTTCGCGAGGGATGCCGCGTGCGCGGCCACGGCGACGAGCGACTTGCCGGTGCCGGTGGGGGTGGACAGCACGACGTTCGCGCCCGAGACGAGTTCCATCACGGCCTCGTCCTGCGCGGGGTAGAGCGAGAAGCCACGCTCGGTGGCCCACGCCACGAACGCGTCGTACACGCCGTCGGGATCGGGCGCGGCACGGACGGCGTCGAGAAGGGTCACCCTGTCGAGTCTGCCCGACGCTCGGGCAACCGTGGCCCTCGCGGAACACCAGACGGTCGGCCTACGTTGGGTGCAGTGACCGGAAGGAGCCGCCATGGCCCACGTCGACACGCAGCACACCGTCACCCGCGACGACGACGACCATCGGTACGAGATCCGCCTGGGCGGGGTGCTCGCCGGATACGCCGAGTTCGAAATCGACCGGCGCGGACGGCTGCGATTCGTGCACACCGAGATCGACCCGGCGTTCGAGGGGCGCGGAGTCGGCTCCACGCTCGTGCGCGAGGCGATGGCCGATGTCGCGAGCCGCGGCGAGACCGTCGTGCCGGTGTGCCCGTTCGTCGCGTCGTACCTCACCAAGCACGACGTACCCGGGCTCGACGTGGCATGGCCGCGCAAGAGTGATCCCGCACCTGCACCATGACCCGGTGGGAGGCCGAGGCCGCACCCCAGGTGGAGCCGGCGGGCACCGCACGCACCGAGGCGGCGGATACCCCCGAAGTGCTGCTGCTCGAGGCCCGGGAGGTGCCCCTCGGAGGCCTGCGCGGCATGCAGGTGCACCGGAGCCTGCCGCAACGGATGCTGCCCACCGTGGGCGCGTGGTGCTTCCTCGACCGGTTCGGACCGCAGACCACCACGATGCGCGTCGAACCACACCCGCACATCGGCCTGCAGACGGTCACCTGGCCGCTCGTGGGTGAGGTGCGCCACCGCGACACCCTCGGCAGCGATGTGGTGGTGCGCCGGGGCGTACTCGACCTCATGACCAGCGGCGCGGGCATCGCCCACTCGGAGTACTCGCTCGGCGACGGGCCGGTGCCGCTCGACGCCCTGCAGCTGTGGGTCGCGCTGCCCGAATCACGCCGCCACGGGCCGCCGGCGTTCGAGCAGCATGAGGACCTTCCCGTCGTCCCGCTCGGCGAGGGAGCTGAGGCGACCGTCGTGATGGGCACGTTCGCGGACACGACGTCCCCGGCATCCGCCTACACCCCACTCGTCGGAGCGGAGCTGCGGTTGCCTGCCGGCACGAGCGTACGGGTGCCCCTGCAGGCCGCATGGGAGCACGCCTTCGCCGGCGTCTCGGGCGACGTGCAGGTCGTGCCGGCTGCGGGGGCGAATCCGGTGCCGCTCGCGCCGCAGCAGCTGCTGTATCTCGCCCCCGGTCACGAGGGCGTCGACCTGGTCGCCGTCACCGACGTGACCGTCTTCCTGCTCGGCGGCGAGCCGTTCGAGAGCGACATCGTGATGTGGTGGAACTTCGTCGGCCGCTCGCACGAGGAGATCGTCGAGGCCCGCGAGGCATGGGAGGCCGATGCGCCCCGCTTCGGCCATGTCGTCGGCCACGGGAGCGAGCGGGTCCCCGCCCCGCCGCTTCCCGGTGTGCGCCTGACGAGTCGGCGGCGCCGAGGCTGAGGATTCTCCCGGTTTTCTCCGGTCTCCCCCACGGCCAGGACCCCCCGGGAACGGATAGCCTGGAGGCGTGGCCCGAGCATCCCGACTGTCCACGCGCGTCCTGCTGACCTGCGCGGCGATCGGCGTCGCCACGGGCATCATGGCCGCCGTCGGCAGCTGGCTCACGCCGCTGGTCATCGCGAGTGTCCCGATCATCTACGGCATCGTCCTCGGTGTGCACGTGCTGCCGGGCATCATCGCGCAGGAGGCGCTGCGGCTGCCCTGGGTGGCGCTGCTGACGCACCTCATGGCCGCCCTCGTCGGCGCCGCGATGGCACCGCACTGGGCGCTGCGTTTCATCGGCACGGCGCTGCTGTTCGGCGGCATCCAAGAGCTCGTCGCCGCAGCCACCCGCTACCGGGTGTGGCAGGCGTGGCGGTTCTTCATCTCGGCCGTCATCCTCGGCGGCATCGTCGCTTTCGTCGTGGCGATGGTCGCCGACCTCGGGTCGCTCGCGCCGTGGGCGCAGGCGACCTACCTCATCATCTCGGTCCTGGGACCGGTGGCGTGGACGGCCGCGGGACTCGCCGTCGGCCGGGGCCTGCGTCGCGCGGGTGTCGCCCAAGCCGTCGCCCGCTGACGCCCGCCTCTCGCGTACGATTGGCAGTGAAGTTAGGTCAGGCTACCTTGGGTAGCGACCCCATTTCTCTGCGTTCTGGATGCCTGTGACCTCCGCCCCTCGCGACGAGTCCGCCGTGTCCGACACGGCGGCATCCGGTGTCCCCCCGCTGCTGCGGGTGCAGGGGCTGGGCGTGCGCTACGAGGGCGCCCTCGCGTCGGCCCCCACGACGGCGACCCTGTCGATCCGGCGGGGCGAGGTCGTGCTGCTGCTCGGTCCGAGTGGATCGGGAAAGTCGACCCTGGCGCTCACGCTCAACGGGCTCATTCCGCAGGCGATCGCGGCCACCGTCGACGGCAGCGTCGAGGTGGCGGGGCAGGATGCCGCGACCACCCCTGTCGCCCGGCTCGCGACGCACGTCGGCATGGTCTTCCAGGACCCCGACGCGCAGCTGGTGACGGGCACGCTGCTGGACGAAGTCGCGTTCGGCCCGGAGAACCTGCGGGTGCCGGCGCCCGAGGTGCTCGCCCGCGCCGAGGCGGCGCTGCGGCGGGTGGGGCTGTGGGAGCGACGAGCCGAGAACCCCGACCACCTCTCCGGCGGCGGCAGGCAGCGTCTCGCGATCGCGTGCGCGCTGGCGCTGCGCTCAGACCTGCTGGTGCTGGACGAACCCACCGCCAACCTCGATCCGCAGGGCATCGAGGAGGTCTACCGGGCGCTGGGCGAAGTCGCCGCGACCGGAGACCGGGCGATTCTGCTCATCGAGCACAACCTCGATGCCGCGATCGGCCTCGTCGACCGCGTGGTCGTGCTCGACCACGCGGGGTGCACCGCCGTCGACGGCCCCGTGGACGAGGTGCTGCGCGGCCGCGCGGCGGAGCTGCATGAGATGGGGGTGTGGCTGCCGACGGCGACGATGGCGGCGCTGCGCCTGCGCCGCGCCGGCTACGTGCTCGACCCGCTGCCGCTGACCCCCGGCGAACTGCACGCGGCATTGCAGGCGGCGCCGGCACCGGCTGAGGCTTCGGCGCTGGCGCCGGCTTCGGCACCGGTTTCGGTTTCGGCGAGCGCCGCCGCCGGCACCCGGCCGGCATCCGCCCCTGCCCGCCCCTCGACCGCGCCGATCGTGCAGGTGCGCGGGCTCACGGTGACGCGCGGGCGACGCGAGGTGCTGCGGGACGTGCACCTCGACGTGCGCGCCGGCGAGTTCGTCGCCGTCGTCGGGGCCAACGGCGCCGGCAAGACGACGCTCGTGCAGGCGATCGCCGGCGTGATGCGACCGCCGCGCGGGCACATCGACGTCGGCGGCATCGACCCCGGCCGAGCCGATGGGCGCACGCTGCACCGACGCATCGGGTTCGTGTTCCAGAACCCCGAGCACCAGTTCATCGCGGCCACCGTCTACGACGAGCTCGCGCACGGGCTGCGGCTGCAGAAGCTGCCTGAGCCGCAGGTGCGTGAGCGCACGCATGAGCTGCTCGAGCGCTTCGGACTGACCGCCAAGGCCGACGTGCACCCGTTCCTGCTGTCGGGCGGGCAGAAGCGCCGCCTGTCGGTGGGCACCGCACTCGTGGCGGGGGCACCCGTGCTGGCCTTGGACGAGCCTACCTTCGGACAGGACCGCGCCCGCGCCGACGAGCTGCTGACTCTGCTGCAGGATCTCAACCATCAGGGCACCACGATCCTCGTCGTGACCCATGACATGCAGCTCGTGACCGAATACGCCGACCGCACCGTCGTGCTCGGCGACGGACGGGTACTCGCCGCCGGCGCGACGGCCGAGGTGTTCGCCGATGACGACCTGCTGCAGCGGGCGGGGCTGCGTCCGCCGCCCCTGCGCGAGGCGCTGCGCGGTGTGACGCGGCATCCGCTGCTCGAATCCGTCGTGCGTCTGGGCGACCTCCCCGGGGGCCGCGCATGACCGCCGTCGCCGACCCCTACGCCGAGGCGCGGCCCGCATCCCCCGTGCGGTTCTTGTACGCACTGAACCCGCTGGCGAAGTTCGCCGCCCCCGTGCCGGCGATGATCGCGCTCGTGGCCAGTCGTGACCTCGCGACCCCGCTCGCCTTCCTCGCGCTGTCCTACGTCGTGGTGATCATCGGGGTGCGCTTCACGCTGCGCCTCGCGGCGCTGCTGCTGCTGGCCGTACCCGCCGGCATCCTGCTGCTGGGGTTCGGGATGAGCGTCTGGGTCGATGCCACCCAGGTCGCCGACACCGCCCCGGTGCTGCAGGTGGGCGGGTGGACGCTGTATGCCGGGGCGCTGCGCATCGGCATGGCCACCGCGCTGCGGCTCGGCGCTATCGTGGCGCTGGCGCTCATGGCGGGGCTCACGACCACCGGGCCCGACCTCGTGCGCGCGATGGTGCAGCAGCTGCGGGTGCCGTACCGCATCGGCTACACGGCACTGGCGGCCTACCGGTTCGTGCCGCGGTTCCGGTACGAACTGGACGTCATCCGTCAGGCGCACCGCGTGCGCGGTTCGCACGGCGGCCGCGGACCGTTCGCCGCGATCGCGCGCTGGAGCGGCTACATCGTGCCGCTGCTGGCGGGCGCGATCCGCCATGCCGAGCGGGTGGCGCTGGCGATGGATTCCCGCGCGTTCGGTGCCTACCCCGACCGCACCGAGCGGCACCTCGTCCCCTGGCGCGTGCGCGACACCGTGTTCGTCGTCGCGTTCTGGGTGGTGACGGCCGCGCTCCTGTGGCTCACCTGGCCCCGCGCCTGACCCCGGGTTCGCCCGCGCCCGCGCCGTCGCCGTCCCGCGCCCGCGCTGTCGCCGTCCCGCGCCCGCGCTGTCGCCGTCCCGCGCCGTCGCCCACCCGCGGCATCCCGCGCCTGCGGCATCCCGCGCCTGCGGCATCCCCTGCCCCGGTGAGAAACCATTCCTCGGTCGAAACACCGCGCATCGCGTGGTTCCTCAGCCGGAAAGTGGTTTTTCACCGGGTTACGGCGGTGACCGGCGCCCGACCCGGGAACGACGCACGTGCCGCGACCCGCAAACGACGGATGCCGCGGCCCACCCGAAGGGGACCGCGGCATCCAGCCGGTCAGGTCAGCGCTTGCCGGCGATCTTGCGGCTCACGATGTCGCGCATGATCTCGTTCGTGCCGCCGTAGATGCGGTGCACGCGCGCGTCGAGGAAGGCCCGGGCGATGGGGTACTCGGTGATGTACCCGTAGCCGCCGTGCAGCTGCACGCAGGTGTCGAGGATCTCCCACTCGCGGTCGGTGGTCCAGAACTTCACCTTCGCGGCCTCTTCGGCGGTGAGCTTGCCCTCCTTGTACGACATCAGCGCCTTGTCGAGGTACGCCCACATGACGTCGACGGTCGTCGCGACATCGGCCAGCTTGAAGCGGGTGTTCTGGAAGTCGATGATGCGCTCACCGAACGCCTCTCGGCTCTTGGTGTACTCCACCGTCCACGCCAGCGCGGCCTGCGAGGCGGATGCCGCGGCGATGCCGATCGACAGTCGCTCCAGCGGCAGGTTCATCATCAGCTGGATGAAGCCCTGGCCCTCGGTGCCGCTGATGAGGTTGTCCTCGGGCACGAACACGTCGGTGAACGACAGCTCGGCGGTGTCGTGACCGTGCGAGCCCATCTTGTTCAGCTTCTTGCCGTGGTCGAAGCCCTCCATCCCGTTCTCGAGGATGAGCAGGCTGAACGCGTCGGGGCGGGTTCCCTCGCCGGTCTTGACGAAGGTCACCACGATGTCGGCGGTCTTGCCCGAGGAGATGAACGTCTTCGCGCCGTTGACGAGGTAGCCGCCGTCGACCTTCTTCGCAGTGGTCTTGATGCCGCGCAGGTCGCTGCCGGCGCCGGGCTCGGTCATCGCCAGCGCGCCGAGCACCTCGCCGGTGGCCATGCGCGGCAGCCACTTCTCCTTCTGCGCCTGCGTGCCCATGTGCACGAGGTACGGCACCGCGAGGTCGTCCTGGATGCCGAAGGCACCCGCGAGCGAACCGGCACCGGCGCCGATCACCTCTTCGTTGACGATCGTGCGGAAGCGGTAGTCCTGCAGCATCCCGGCGCCACCGAACTCCTCGGGCACCGACAGCCCGATGAGGCCCGCCTCGCCGGCGGCGAGCATCGTCGCTCGATCGATCTCACCCTCGGCATCCCACTGCTCGCGCTTCTCGTTGGTCGCGTAGCGTTTGATGAATTCCTTGACGACGTCGCGGAACGCCTCATGGTCCTCGTCGTAGATGTCGCGCTCCATGCGCAGCCCCCTTCAGGTCGTCGGCGGTGCAGCCGCCGGGTACTCAGACGTCTCGGTGGGGCACCGCTCACCGAAGGGCGGCGCCGCCGTGGCGAGTCTAGGCTCCACCGCACCGCCGCGCACCTGCTTGTGAGATCGGATGCCGCAAAGCATGGAACTGAGTACCGCGCTTTTGTGGGATGCCGCTAGTCGGCGTAGTCGGGCGCCGGCGGCAGCTCGAAGAACTCCTCGAGCGAGTGGAAGCCGCCCTCGCGGTAGGCGCGCGCGAGGTCTGCGCCGATGTAACGCAGGTGCCACGGCTCGTGCGCGTAGCCCGTGATGGCGGTGTAGCCCTCTTCGTAGCGGACGATCCAGCCGTACTCCCAGGCGTGCTCGCGGATCCACGCGTCGGCGGGGGTGCCGGCGAGGTCGTCGAGGGTGCCGCACGCGGGGTCGCACGGGACGACGTCGACGGCGAGACCCGACTGGTGCTCGCTGAAGCCCGGTCGGGCACTCACGAGGTCGGCGCCCGCCGCACCCCGCTGGGCGACCTGGGCGGCGTAGATCGACCGCTGCGTCCCGTAGGCGCGGTAGCCGTTCTGCGCACCGACCTCGCCGGCGCCCGCGGCGCGCGCCGCGGCGATCATCTCGGCGAGGGCGGCCGCGGCATCGGTGCGCAGAATCGCGTGACCGGCATCGGCCACCGTCCCGGCCGCCACGAGCGCCGACGGGGCATACTCGAGCTGGGCGTAGGGGCGCTGCTTGTTGACGACGACCCAGACGCGCTCCGGGTCGGCGAGGTCGATGCACGGGGCCGCCCCGGATGCCACCCGCTCGCGGAATGCGGCCGCACCCCCGGCGGCCGCGATGACGGCGGCGTCGTCACCCGCGGCGAGGGCGGCGGTGAGCGCCGCCTCGGTGCAGATGCCGTCGGTCGGGGCGGGGGCCGCAGCCTCGGCGGCTTCGGCGGACGGCTCGGGCGGCGTGGCACCCTGCAGCGTGGGCACGGGCAGGGCGGTGGCCCAGGGGGCGGGGGCGCGATCGGCTGCCGGCGCGCCGGCCCGATCCGTGTCGCCCGGGGCGAACACGGCGAACAGGATCGCGACGACGGCCCACACGAGGACAGCAGCGGTCGCGCTGAGCACGACGATTCCCCGTCGCCGCGCCGCACGGCGCGGCGCGCTCGGCGCCGGGCGCGCCTTCTCGACCGCAGCGCGCAGGGCGCGGCGGGAGGCAGGCGGTGGGGGCTCCGTCACGTGTCCATTCTCCCCCGCCGGCGGAGGACCGCCGACACAGCCCACCCGCGCGCCGTTCGAACGACGCGCGCGGCGCATTGACAGACCGTCGAAGTTCTGTTCCCATGGAACGATGCGGTGGCAGGGGCAGGAATTGGGCGTGGCGGATGCCGACGCGCTCCCCGGGATGGAACGCATCGACGGGCTGGTGCGCTCGGTGACGACTCCCGAGTTCGCCGGCATGACCTTCCACGAGGTGCAGTGCAAATCGGCGCTCAACCGGGTGCCCGGGGCCTCGGCCATGCCGTTCGACTGGACCGTCAACCCCTACCGGGGGTGCAGCCACGCGTGCGTGTACTGCTTCGCGCGAGGGACGCACGAATACCTCGATCTCGATGCCGGGCGCGATTTCGACTCGCAGATCGTCGTGAAGATCAACGTGGCCGACGTGCTCGCACGTGAGGTCAACCGCGGGTCGTGGGCGCGCGAGAGCGTGGCGCTGGGCACCAACACCGACCCGTACCAGCGGGCCGAGGGCCGGTACCGGCTCATGCCCGGCATCATCGACGCGCTCACCGCTTCGGGCACTCCCTTCTCGGTGCTCACGAAGGGCACGCTGATCCGACGCGATCTGCCGCTGCTGCGCGACGCCGCGGCATCCGTGCCGGTGTCCATCGCCATGTCGATCGCCGTCGCCGACGAACATCTGCGCGCCGCTATCGAGCCCGGTGCGCCGTCGTTCCAGGCGCGGCTCGACACGGTGCGCGCGGCCGCCGATGCCGGCTTCCGGGTGACCGTCTTCCTCATGCCGATCGTGCCCCACCTCAACGACTCGGTCGCCGTGCTCGATGACGCGCTGCGGCGCATCAAGGATGCCGGCGCCGGGCGGGTCGTGTGGGGCGCGATGCATCTGCGCCCCGGCGTGAAGCCGTGGTTCATGCAGTGGCTCGAGCGGGAGCATCCGCAGCTCGTGTCGTCGTATCGCGGCCTGTACCCGGGGGCATCCGTCGGAGCGCCGAAGGCGTATCGCTCCTGGCTGGCACAGCGCGTGCGGCCGCTGCTGCGACTGCACCGACTCAACGGCGCCGAAGAGGACGACACGCCCCGCTTCGCGCCGCGGCCGGGCCCGGTGGTGACCACGGCTCGGGGCCGTGCCGCCGCGGAGGCCGCACCGATGCTGTTCTGACGGCGGCCCCGGATCCGTTCCCGGAACAGGAGATCTCCCCGCACCAGGATGGATGCCGCCGAAGCGGCCTGTCCCCGGGAGATCACCTGTTCCGGGGAGACGCCGCGCCGCCGCCGCCCCGCAAACGACGAAGCGCCCCGGAACACGGAGGTTCCGGGGCGCTTGCAGTCGATCAGGCGTCGACGTCGGCCAGCTGGCGGCCCGCCAGCTCGTCGAGCACGTCGTCGCCGACGCGAACCTCTTCGAACGGCGCGTCGATCTCGGCGCGCTCGAGCATCTCGGTCATGCGCCGACGACGCTGACGCGGGATGAGGGTCACGACGGTGCCGGTGCGGCCCGCGCGGCCGGTGCGGCCGGAGCGGTGCAGGTACGTCTTGTACTCGTCGGGCGCATCGGCCTGGATCACCAGGTCGATGTCGTCGACGTGGATGCCGCGGGCGGCGACGTCTGTCGCGACGAGCACGCTGACGCGGCCGTCGGTGAGACGCTGCAGGTTGCGCGTGCGCTTGGCCTGGTTGAGGTCACCGTGCAGCGCCACCGCGGGGATGCCGAGGTCGTCGAACTGCTCGGCGAGCATCTCGGCGTACGCGCGGGTGCGGGCGAAGACGAGGGTCTTGCCGTCGCGGTCGACGAGCGACGAGAGGATCTCGGCCTTGTCGCGGTGGTCGATCACGAGCACGCGGTGGTTGATGGTGCTGGAGTCCTGGTCTTCACCGGCGACCTCGTAGACGGCCGGCTCGACGAGGAACTCATTGACCAGAGCCGCGACCTCACGGTCGAGCGTCGCCGAGAACAGCAGCTTCTGCGCGCCGTCGGCGACGAGGCGGAGGATGCGCTGCATCGGCTCGAGGAACCCGAGCTCCGACATGTGGTCGGCCTCGTCGAGGACGACGATCTGCACCTCGGAGAGGTCGAGCTTGCCCTGGGCGACCAGGTCCTCGATGCGGCCCGGTGTGCCGATGATGATGTCGACGCCCTTCTTCAGCGCGCCGACCTGGCGAGCCTGCGGCACACCGCCGTAGATCTGCGTGGTGAAGATGCCGACGCTGCGGGCGATCGGCTGGATCGTGCGGTCGATCTGCAGCGCGAGCTCACGCGTCGGGGCGAGCACGAGCGCCTTCGGCTTGCGGCCGAACTCGCGACGCTTGCCCTCCTGCGAACGCAGCAGCGACTCCACGAGGGGAGCGCCGAAGGCGATGGTCTTGCCGGAGCCGGTGCGGCCGCGGGCCAGGACGTCCTTGCCCTCGAGGATCGGGGCGATGGTGGCCGCCTGGATCGGGAAGGGGCTCGGGGCGCCGAGCTCCTTCAGCACGCGCACGATGTTGTCGCCGAGCCCGAGGCTCGAGAACGTCACATCGGCGACCTCGCCGGCCTGCACGGCCTCGGCCTGCAGACGCTCGTGCACGACGTCGACGTGGTCCTGCTGCGCCTTGGTCTTGGACTCGGCGTTCCAGTCCGAACGGGCGGGACGGTCGCCGGAGTCGCGACGGGGACGGTCGTCGAACGAGCGCGCCGGACGGTCACCATAGGAACGGGCGGGACGGTCGTCACGCTGCGGGCGGTCACCGTACGAACGGGCCGGACGGTCACCATAGGAACGGGCGGGACGGTCATCACGCTGCGGGCGGTCGCCATACGCACGGGCCGGACGGTCGCCATACGAACGCGCCGGGCGGTCGTCACGCTGGGGGCGGTCGCCATACGAACGCTGCGGGCGGTCGCCGTACGAACGGGCGGGACGGTCATCACGCTGCGGGCGGTCGCCGTACGAACGGGCCGGACGGTCGTCACCCGAACGGGCGGGACGGTCGTCACGCTGCGGGCGGTCGCCATAGGAACGCTGCGGGCGGTCGTCGTACGAGCGCGCCGGACGGTCATCACGCTGCGGACGGTCGCCGTACGAACGCTGCGGGCGGTCGCCGTAGGAACGCGCCGGACGATCGTCACCGGAGCGGGCGGGACGCTCGGGCCGGTAGGAGGGACGGCCGTCGCCCGAGGGGCGGCGGTCATCGCGCGCCACGCGGTCGCCGCGGTAGCCACCGCGGTCGTCACGGGCGGGACGGTCGTCACGGGCGGGACGGTCGTCGAACGAGCGGCGAGGGCGGTCGTCCCCCGCGTTGCTGCGGATGCTGCGGGCCTCGTCGCGGCCCACCTTCTCCTGTGCGGTCCAGCGGCGCTTGGGCGCGGCATCCGCCGTCTGCTCCGGTGCGCGGTAGCCGCGGTGGCCGGGGCTCTTCGATCCGGTGGTCCCGGTCGAGGCCTCGCCGGGACGGCGCTTGCGGTCCTGGAAGCTGGTCTTCGCACCGTAGCGGGGCTCGAAGTTCTTGGCGGCGCGGCCGCCTGCGGGCTTCTTGCTCTTAGGCATGGATATGTCCTTCTGGGTTCTCTAGTCACACGAGAACAGCACCCGCTGGCACGCAGGTATAACCCGGACATCCGTCGGCCGGGGCCATTATCGATAGTGGTCATGCACGTCGATCGACGCCCACCATCGGCCCCTTGGACTCACAAACCCATCCACGCGCACCACGCGCAGTGTCCGAAGCCGACTGAACGAGCATATCGGCTCTGCGGCTGTGAGAATGCCGACCGCCCTAACATGACGGCATGAGCACTCATTCGCCGTACGATCCGACCGGCCGCAGGTTCACGATCCGATCGGGCGACACCGTGGCGGAGATCTCACAGGTGGGCGCGGGTGTGCGGGCGTTCGCCGTGGGCGACGTCGATCTCGTCCCCCGCTACCCCGACCACTCCCCGACACCGGCGGCCTCGGGGATCGTCCTGGTGCCGTGGGCGAGCCGCGTGCGAGACGGATCCTGGACGCAGCGTGGGGTCACCCGTCAACTCGCGATCACCGACCCCAAGACCGGCAACGCCTCGCACGGACTGCTCCGCTACACCGCCTACCAGCCCATCGAGTACACCGACGACACCGTCACCCTCGCCGCCGACGTCTACCCCCAGACCGGTTACCCGTTCCATCTCGCCACCGAGGTCACCTATGCCGTGTCGGACATGTCACTGACGGTGACGCACCGCCTGTTGAACCTGGGCGACGAGGAGGCACCGGTCGCACTCGGCGCCCACCCCTACTTCTGCATCGGCACGGCCACCACGGGCGAGCTGACGGTGCAGGTGGATGCCTCGTCACGCTTCGCGCTCGACGAGCGGCTGCTGCCGGTCGCGGAGATGCCCGTCGACGAGGCGACCGACTTGAGGTCACCGCGGATCGTCGGCACCCTCGACCTCGACACCGCCTACGGCCAGCTCACCCGCGATGGCGAGGACCGCGCGCACGCGGTGCTCACCGCTCCCGATGGGAGCTCGGTCGACGTGTGGGCGGGCAGCGGCTTCGACTATCTGCAGCTGTTCACGACCGATCGCTACCCGGGCCAGCCCGTCGCCCTCGCGATCGAGCCGCTGACCGCGCCCGCCGACGCCCTCAATTCGGGCATCGGCGTGCGGTGGCTGGCACCGGGCGAGCAGTGGCAGCTGCAGTGGGGCGCGCACTACCGCACCCCCTGAGCCGGCTCAGCCGCGGTCTTCGTCCTCCCGGCGTTCGCCCTCGTCGTCGGTCTCGGTGGGAGCGGGCTGCGCGTGCTCGTCGGTCTCTGCGTCCGGTGCCGCGTACTCCGCCCCGCCGTCGACGACGGCGTCCGCCTCGGCATCGGCCTCGGCATCGTCTGCGACCTCGGCATCGTCTGCGACCTCGGCATCGTCTGCGACCTCGGCATCGTCTGCGACCTCGGCATCGACCTCGGCATCGTCTGCGACCTCGGTTTCGTCTGCGACCTCCGACGCGGGATCGGCCGCATCGCCATCGTCGACAACGGCGCGGTCCTCGTCCACCGCCGTCTCGTCTTCGCCCGACGACTCCTCGGGGGCAGTCGGGTCGACCGGCGCCTCCGCGGTCGGCTCCTCGATCGTCTGCGTCCACGGCGTGTCGTCGCCGACGCGAGCCGGCTGCACCGCCTGGGCGAGGGCCGACAGCGCGTCTTCATCGGGTTCGTCGGTCGCGGCCTCGACGGCGGGTTCCTCGTTCGGGGTCGACTCGGCCTCGTCCGCTGCGGCAGCAGGCGACTCGATCTCGGACTCAGCGGCCGCCACCGGTGCGGCGGCGGGCTCAGCATCCCCCGCGGCGGCATCGGCAGCCGCGCCCTCGCGCGCGGCGACGGCGTCGGGGATCACGGCGGGCAGCGACATCATGGCCGCCTGCGCACGGCGGTCCCGGCGCGTGAGGGCCACCGTGGCGGTCGTGCTGTCGGGCTCGACGGCGTCGCGCAGGTCGGGCCCACCGGCGGGAGCCGGAGTGAGCGCGCCGCGCTTGGCCTGGCGGCGCTCCCGCGCCCCCTCGACGAGGTTGTAGAGGGTCGGCAGCACCAGCAGCGTCAGCACGGTCGACGAGATGAGCCCGCCGATCACGACGATCGCCAGCGGCTGCGAGATGAAGCCGCCTTGCCCGGTGATGCCCATGGCCATCGGCGTCAGGGCGAAGATCGTCGCGAGTGCCGTCATGAGGATGGGCCGCAGGCGTCGCGCGCCGCCGGCGATGGTCGCGTCGTGCGCGGTGAGTCCCTTGACCCGGTACTGGTTGACGAGGTCCACCAGCACGATCGCGTTCGTCACGACGATGCCGATCAGCATCAGCACGCCGATGAGCGATGCCACGCCCAGCGGCACACCCGTCGCGATCTGCAGCAGGATCGCACCGGTCGCCGCGAAGGGCACCGACACGAGCAGCAGCAGCGGCTGGCGCAGCGACTTGAAGGTCGCGACCATGACGATGTAGACGATGAGGATCGCCGCGAGCATCGCGAGACCGAGCTGGGTGAATGCGTCCGCCTGCTGCGAGACCACACCGCCGACGGTGGCGTCGGCTGCAGCGGGCAGGTCGGCTTCGGCGAGCGCCTGGGTGACCACGGCCGACGCAGCAGTGAGGTCGTCTCCCGACGGGGTGACGCTCACGGTGGCGGTGCGCTGTCCGCCCACGGTCGTGATCGACGTGGGCCCCTGGCTCTCTTCGACGGTCGCGATCTGCGACAGGGCCACGGGCCCCGCCGCCGACGGCACCTGCAGGTTGCGCAGTTCATCGAGGGTCGCCGGCGTCTGCGAGGCCGCGAGGTACACCGTCAGCGCGGTGTCGTCGATCTCGACGGTGCCCAGCTGCTGGGGCTGCATCGTGCTCGACACGAGGGCGCCCACCGCGACTTCCGACAGGCCGAGCGCGGCGGCGGCGTCGCGGTCGACGACCACGGCGATGTAGGGCAGCGCGTCCGACAGGTTGGTGGTCACCTGCTCCACGCCGTCCTTGCCGTCGATGGCGGTGACGACGGCATCCGTCGCCTCCTCGAGGGTCTGCTGCTCGGGGGCGGTGACGTCGATCTCGATGTCGCTCGAGCCGAACCCGCCGGTGGCCGAGATCGCGACGTCGCCAACGCCGTCGAGGCCGGTCACCACATTGAGCACGTCCTCGCGCACGACGAGCTGGTCGGCGTCGGGATCGGTCGTGACCGAGAAGGTCGCGCCGCTGGAGCCGCCTGAGAAGGCATCGACGAGGGCCGAGCCGCTGGAGCCGATCGAGACCTGCACGGTCTCGATGCCGTCCACCTCGAGCAGGGCGTCTTCCACGGTCTGCGCCGCGGCATCCTTCGCCTCGAGCGATGCCGCGGGGCCGAGATCCTGCGTCATCGTGAACGTGTTCTGGCCGGTGTCGCCGAGGAAGTTGGTCTTCAGGAACGGCACCGCGGCGATGGTACCCGCCAGCACCAGCACGGCCAGCAGCAGGGTGACCCACGAATGCTTGAGGGTCCAGCGCAGCACCGGCAGATACGCCTTCTGCAGGCGCGACGGCGGAGCGGCCGGGTCTTCGGGATCGACCTCGTCGCCCTCGGCGTCGCGCAGCGGCTTGCCCGGACGCAGGAACCAGTAGGCCAGCACCGGCACGATCGTGAGCGAGACGAACAGCGACGCCGTCATCGCGATCGTCACCGTGAGTGCGAACGGCCGGAAGAGCTCACCGGTCATATCGCCGACGAAGGCGATGGGCAGGAACACGGCGACCGTCGTGATGGTGGATGCCGTGATGGCGGCGGCGACCTCGCGCACCGCGAGCAGGATCGAGCGCAGCTTGTCGGCGGAGCCCACGTAGTGCCGCCTGATGTTCTCGATCACGACGATCGAGTCGTCCACGACGCGCCCGATCGCGATCGTGAGTGCACCGAGGGTGAGGATGTTGAGCGAGTACCCGAACGCCTGGATGCCGACGAAGGTGATGAGCACGCTCGTCGGGATCGAGATGGCCGTGACGAGGGTGGCGCGCACCGACAGCAGGAACACCAGGATCACCAGCACCGCGAATGCCAGCCCGAGCAGGCCTTCCTGCGCGAGGGCCTCGATGGACTCCTGGATGTAGGGGGCCTGGTCGAAGACGACCGTGAACTCGGCCTGTCCGTCGAGGGCCTCCTCGAGCCCGGGGAGCACCGCCAGCACCCCGGTCGACACGTCGACGGTGTTGGCGGCGGGGAGCTTGGTCACCGCGATGGTGAGGGCCGGCTGGCCGTCGACCCGCGAGATCGAGGTCTGCGGGTCGGCCTCCGCCGCGACGGTGGCGACGTCGGCGATGGTGACCGTCTCGGCCCCGAACTGGGCGGCGTCGGTGGGGACGAGCGGCAGCTCTCCGATCTCCTGCACCGACGAGATCTTGGCGCCCGTCTGCACGGTGAGGGTCTGATCGTCTTCGGTGATGCCGCCACCCGGGAAGAGCACGCCGTTCTGCTCGAGCGCGTCGCTGATGGCCTGCTGCGTGAAGCCCGCCGCAGCGAGCTGCGCCTGGTCGGGGGTGATCGTGATGCGCTGGCCGGCTCCGCCGATGACCTCGGCCGAGTTGACCCCGTCGACGTCTTCGAGGTCGGGGATGACCGTCGAGAGGAGCAGCTCCTGCACGCCGGCTTCGTCGTCGTAGCCGGTGACGGCGAGCTGGATGACCGGCAGATCATCGATCGAGAGGCTGAACACCTGCGGATCGACCGATTCGGGCAGCTGGCCCTTGATGCGGTTGATCGCCTGCGAGATCTTCTGCTCCGCGGTGGCCAGATCGGTGCCGTACTCGAACGATGCCTGGATGATCGACGCGTTCGTCGTGCTCGTGGCGCTCGTGGATTCGAGGCCCGGAACCCCCTGGATGGCGGTCTCGATCGGCGTGGAGACGTCGTTGGCCACGACGTCGGGGGAGGCGCCCGGGTAGGTCGCGATCACCGACAGCGCGGGGAACTCGATCGACGGGATCAGCTCCTGCTTGAGGTTCGTGAGGGCGAGGCCACCGAACACAGCGGCGACGATCGTCACGAGGGCGATGAGAGCGCGGTTCTTGAGGCTCAGGACGGCGAGGTTCGACACGGACTGCCTTTACGAGCGTGGATGCGGGTGTACAACTGCCGCGAACGCGGCCGATACGCGGATGTATCGAAGAAAGTATCCCACGGGGCATCCAACCCCAGGTCATCGCGGAATGAGACCGCCCACGACCATGCCGACCACCGCGGCCAGAACAGCCAGCACGAACGTCGCGGCGAGATTCACCACGGCCCATTCCCGACGCCCCCGCTGTGCCAGCAGCACGGAGTCGAGGCTGACCGCGCTGAAGGTGGTGAAGCCGCCGAGCAGCCCGACCCCCACGATCCCTCCCCAGGCCGGCGCGAGCACCGCGCCGAGGCCCGTGACGACGCCGAACAGCAGCGACCCGATGATGTTGACGAGCAGAATGCCGGCGGGGAAGACATCATCGCGCCCGCGCATCACGATGGCATCCACCGTGTACCTCGCGCCGGCGCCGACCGCCCCCGCGGCGACGAGCGCGAACAGCTCCCACGCGTTCATTCGACCACCGCCGCGCGCCGGCCGGTCGCGCGGCGCCCGAGCACGAGCCCCCATGCGGCAGCGGCGACGCCTCCGAGCACCGAGCAGGCCGCGAGCAGCAGGCCGACCACGGGGGCGGCGCCGAACACCTGCACGGTCTGCACGGCGAAGGCGCTGTAGGTCGTGAAGCCGCCCAACACCCCCGTGCCGAGGAAGGCGCGCAGCCGCGGGCGGTGGTGGTCGAGACGCCCGGCGACGACACCGAGCAGAAAAGACCCCGTGACGTTGATGAGCAGGGTGATCGCGGGGAGCACGAGCGGGTGGGTCCCCTGGCCCCAGGGCAGCACGAACACCGCACGCACGGCGACGCCGAGCGCACCGCCGAGGACGACCAGCGCGAGGGTCACCCAGGAGAACCGCGCCACGGGCTCAGGTTAGGGACGCCCTCCCAGAATGAGCGCGCGGATCGCCGATTCCGGCGATACCGAGGTGTCGAGCAGCCTGCGCTTGCGGTAGCGCGAGAACACCCGCGGATCGATGTAGGAGCCCCGCGCGACGGTCGGCGTGTTACCCAGCGCGTCTGCGCTGCGCTGCACCGCCGACACCTCCGCCCGCTTGCGGTCGCGCTTGGTGTCGACCGGGCCGATGCGGGCGAGGGTGTCGGCGGCGAGGATCGTGCCGCGAAGCGTGCGGAAATCCTTCGCCGTGAAGTCCCCGCCGGTGAGCTCCCGCACATACGCGTTGACCTCCTGCGGCATGAGCCGTGCACGGCGCCGCCCGCGCTGCCATGACAGCAGCGGAGACGAGCGTCGTCCCGCTGCCAGCAGTCGCACCGCTGCCGCGAGGTCGGCGTCGTCGATCTCGATCTGCTGCCGTTTTCCGCTCTTGCCGGGAAAGCTCAGCGACACCGTCGTACCGGCCACGCTCGCGTGCCGCCGCTGCAACGTGGTGAGCCCGCGGTTGCCGGTGCGGGCCAGATGCCGTTCGGACCCGATGCGGACCGCCCCCAGGTCCAGCAGCCGGAACGCCACCGCGAGCACCCGCTCGCGGTCGAGGCCCTCCTGCCGGAGCGAGGCGGTCACCCGCGCCCGCGCACGAGGCAGCGCCGCCGCGAGCTGAAGCGCACGGGCGTATTTGCCCTTGTCTCGCTTCGGCGCCCAGTCCGGGTGGTAGAGGTACTGGGTGCGCCCGGCGTCGTCGACGCCGACCGCCTGGATGTGGCCGTTCGCCGCCGCGCTGATCCAGACGTCCCGCCAGGCCGGCGGGATGACCAGCCGCGTGATCCGTTCGCGGTCGGTCGCGTCCACACCGGCACCGCGGTGGTCGACGTAGCGGAAGCCCGAGCCGGCCCGGAGACGTCGGATGCCGGCATCCACTCCGGGTCGCACCCGTCTGAGGCGCGGCACCGTCAGTGGGTGCGGAGCATCGCGATGAGCTCCGCCTTGCGCTTGCCCGAGTACCCGCGAAGGCCCAGTTCCTTGGCGCGGCCGCGCAGGTCGGCGACGGTCCAGTCGTCGTAATCGCCGGAGCGACCGCCGCGCTCCGCCAGGGCGGAGCGTCCGTCGCGCGCAGCGGCGTTGGACACCCGGGCGGCTTTCTCCTTCGACGCACCGTCCGTGCGCAGCTTCTCGTAGAGCTCCGGATCCTTCACGCTGTTCGACCCTCGTCCTCGCGGCATCTCGTCTCCTCGTCCAGGGGTTCTCCGACGTTAGAGGCTCGGATTCCGCGAAGCAGAGGGCTTGACAGCGCTCGCGCGCACACTTAGCACCGTCGACGAGGCCCAGTCAAGACCTCGGCATGAGACTCTCAGCCTGGCTAACGTGTTCGACGAGCGCTGACCCGCGCCTCACCCCGCTTCCCTGCGGGTGGTGGGAGTACAGACTAGGAGCCCCCATGAACATCGCACTCTTGATCATCATCGTCGTCGCGATCGTGCTTGCCATCGTCGGCGGACTGAACTCCGCCCTCAGCTGGCTGCTGTGGGTCGCCCTGATCGTCGGTGTGATCGCGTTGATCGCATTCCTCTTCCGCGTCATCAGCGGCAACAAGAGGGTCTAAGACGTCCCCAGAGACGAGGGGGCC
>NZ_JACSQP010000007.1:0-15318 GCF_014836535.1 Microbacterium pullorum | reverse complement strand
CGCCGGCCCGGCCCACCGCGCGCGGGGCCGTCGTGCTGTGTTCGGGCTACAGCGCCCGACCGGCGTAGATCTGCAGTGCGTCGCGCACGAATTCGGCGCCCGCCAGTCCGCCGTAGTTGGCCGCGAAGCGCTCGTCCGCGACGTACATCTCGCCGAGGCCGATCACATACCCCTTGATCTGCGACGGTCCGGTGGGAGCACCAGGAACATCGAGCAGCCAGGCGACGTGCCGTTCGGCCAGCGCCTGCGCCTCGTCGGAATCGGCCGCGACGCCCCGCGACGCCGCCTGACTCCAATCGCCCGCCAGCTGCGCGGATCGCCGCTTCCAGGCCTCCCGGTCGCCCGGACCGAGATCCCGCCACCACCGGTCGCTCTGCGTGTAGGCCTGCGTGCCCCAGCGTCGGGTCACCTCCTCCTGGTACTGCGTGTGATCGAACCCGTCGAACATGTCCTGTGCCATGAGCGGGTTCCCTCCCTTCAATCTCTCAATGGTCGATTCAACGGCGATGATCTGCCGAGACAGTCGCTGCTGCTCCCCGCGCAGCCACGCCGCATGGGCGGCGAGCGCCTCTTGCGGCGAGACCTCCCGATCGAGAACCTCGGCGATCTGAGACAGGCCGAGCCCCAGTTGGCGCAGCAGCAGAATGCGCTGCAGCCGCACGAGCGCATCCTCGTCGTAGTACCGATACCCGTTGCGGCCGATGCGGGTCGGCGCCAACAGGCCGATGGCCGCGTAGTGACGCAGCGTGCGGCTCGTGGTGCCGGCCAGGCGTGCGACCTCCTGGATGGACCACTCCATGCGCTGTCCCCTCCCCATCACTTCGACGGTAGAGGTTGACGTTACGTCACGGTCAAAACCGCGCGCAGCACTTCTTGAGATCGCGATATATCGTGTTACGTTACCCACACGCGATATATCTTGACTTTCGATCATCAGGAGCAGACATGACCCTCGAGAAGTGGATCATCCACCCGGGCGACACCCGCGTCATCGACATCGAAGACGTCCGAAAACTGAAAGTCGGCCTCGTGGGCGGGCAGATCGATGTCGTTGCGCACGACGAACCAGGTGTCCGCGTCGAAGTGCACGGGGTCACCGTGAAGGACCTGCGCATCGAGGCGTCGGGCGACCTGCTGGAGATCGACCACGCGCAGCTGCGCTGGGACAACTTCCTCGAGGTGTTCCGCAACTTCGGTGCGGGCGGGCCCAAAGCGGAGATCAGCGTGGCCGTTCCGCGCGACGTCGCGCTCACCCTCGGTGTCGTCAGTGCGAGTGCGCTCGTCGCCGGACTGCAGACGGATGCCAAGCTCAATACCGTGTCGGGCGACATCATCGTCGACGGCCTCGTCGGCGACCTGTCGGTGAATGCCGTGTCGGGTGACACGCAGGTGCGCGGCCTCGAAGGCGCACTGAGCGCGAACAGCGTCTCGGGCGACATCGCCGCATCCGGATCGCTGCGCCGGGCGTCGGTCGACACCGTCTCGGGCGCGATGCTCATCGACTCCACGGGCGCCACCCAGGCCGTCAACCTCAACACCGTCTCGGGCAACGCGACCGTGCGACTCGACCCCGAGCTGCCCACCAACTACGCGGTGCGCAGCGTCAGCGGACGCGTGCTCATCGACGGCGTCAACCGATCCGGCGGCAGCGGTGTCGGCGTGAACTACAGCGGTTCCGTCGGCGAGCTGAGCGGCTCGTTCCTCGACATGCGCGCCCACAGCGTCTCGGGCGACGTGACCGTGTTGCGCCGCAGCCCCGCCCCGACGCCCGACCAGCCGCTGTCCGCGCCTGAGCCCGAGGAGTGGTGATGCCCCCCGTCTTCTCGCACGGCGACCTCCGCCTGTACCTGCTGAGCCTGCTCGACGAAGAACCCCGTCACGGCTACGACCTCATCCAGGCGCTGTCCGATCGCACCGGCGGCACCTACACACCCAGCGCCGGCACGGTGTATCCACGCCTGGCGAAGCTGGAGGAGGAAGGGCTCGTGACCAAGTTCGCCGACGGCCGCAAGACCGTCTATCAGATCACCGACGCCGGGCGGGCGGAGGTGCTCGCCCGAGCGGGCGACCTGCAGGGCATCGAAGCCGGGCTCACCGACAGTGTGCGCCTGATCGCGGACGAGGTGCGCGGCAGCGTCCGCGAGGCGATGCGCAGCCTGCAGGCCGACCTCGCCGCGGCGGCGACCAGCGAGCGCGGCACCGCCTCGCAGCCCAGTGCGGACGATCCGCGCGCCTACAGCCGCGAGCAGCTGCATCGCGCCGACACCGCGCTGACCGAGTTCCGCGCACAGATCCGCGGCGATCTTCGCTCGCACGTCGCCCGCGGCGGCATGCTGTCGGCCTCCGTCGTGAACGACCTCATCGCGGCGCTCGACGACGCGGCCCGCACCCTCATCAGAGGACTGCGCGACTGATCAGCCTTCCGGCCAGAGATCCTCGTCGTCGCCCGCCGGCTCGTCCAGCGGCACGACGAGGATCGGCCGGTGCTGGCGGTGCGCGAGACGCGCGGCGACCGAGCCCGTGAAGAATTCACGGATCGACTCGCCGATGCCCCGCCGCCGGGTGCCCACCACGAGGAGCCGCGCGTCGGTCTGGTCGGCGAGGTGCTTCATCGACAGGGCAGGATCCCCCACCAGCTGGGTGACACTCCAGGCGACGCCCGATCCGTCGAGCGCACTCTCGGCAGCCTCGGTCACCGCGGCCAGATCACCCTCGCCGGTGGCGATGTTCAGGTCCAGCGGCGCGGAATGCACGTAGCCGTCGGGGTCCTCGTAGGTGACGAACCGGGTCACGTCCACGTGCACCACCACCAGGGGCGCCCCCAGCAGTGCGGCGTAACGGGCCGCTTCCTTCAGTACGCGCGGCGGCTGACCCGGAATGGCTCCGACCAGCACGGCGTGACGCGGGGTGGTTTCGGCGGTTTCCTCCGACATGACTGCATCGTCCCTCCCCCTCGGGCCGTGCCCGGGGGCTCCGTGATATCCTGAATGCTACTCTTCCCGGCATATGGCCGGATCGTGATTACGACGGGCAGTCGCAGCCCGCGGCTCAGACAAATGAGGGGGTCTCGCATGGGGCGTGGCCGTCAAAAGGCGAAGCACACCAAGATCGCCCGGGAACTCAAGTCGTTCAGCCCGAGCGTGAACTACGCCGCGTTGGAACGTGAATTGGGTCACCCGGAGGGCGACGAGAACGAGTACGTCGACAAGTGGGCTGATCAGTACGCCGACGAGTACGAGGACGAGAAGGCGTAACGCCTCTCACCACTGGCCGTACCGGCGTTCCCACTCTTCTTCGACCGTGCGTGCACGGGTGATGACGTACCCGGCGGGGATGGCTGCGGCGACCACGCCGACCAGCACCCACAGTGCCGGTGTCCACTGACCCGTGGCATCGTGGAGCAGCCCGATCGCCAGCGGGAACACGGCCGCGATCGCGTAGCCGATGCTCTGCACGAACCCGCTCAATGCCACGGCGGTCTCGTGCGAGCGGGTGCGCAGTCCCAGCATCACGAGGATCATCGGGAACAGCAGCGGCGCGAGCCCCAGCAGCGCCACCCACAGCGCCGGTGCCGCTTGAGGGGCGACGATGAGTCCGCCGAGCCCGGCGAATCCCGCGCCCACGGCGATGACGATGAGCACCCGCTCGGCGCGCAGCCGGGCCACGAGCAGGGGCACGGCGAGCGACGCGGGGAGTCCCATCAGCGCGAAGAGCGACAGCAGCGCCCCGGCGGCCTGGGGGGTCACGCCGGCGGTGTCGACGAGGATCGTGGGCAGCCACCCGAACGAGGTGTACGCCAGGGTCGATGAGACCGCGAACGTGACCGCCAGAGCCCAGGCCAGCGGCAGCTTCCACAGTCGCGCGAACAGTCGCGGCGTGGCCACGTCCGTGGCCAGGGGCGCATCGGCGCGCGAGCGCCACAGCATCAGGAGCCACGGCAGGGTCGCAGCGGCGGCGAGCACGGCCCATACCCCGAGCGACATGCGCCATCCCGCGACCTCCGCCACCGGCACCGCGACCAGCGGAGGCGTGAACGTGGCGACGGCCATGGTGGTCGTGTAGACGGTCGTGAGCAGCCCCACGCGCTGCGGGAAGTACTTCTTCACCAGCGGTGGCAGCAGGATGTTGCCCGTCCCCACTCCGGCGAAGATCAGCGCCGTCGCGGCGAGCAGGCCGAGGGCGTCGCCCGCGAAGGCTCGCACGACCAGTCCCACGGCGACGACCGTGATCGCGGCGACCGTCACCCTCTCCAGCCCGAAGCGCTTCTCGAACCTCGGCGCGAGCATGCCGAACACCGCGAAGCACACCGGGGGCGCCGTGCCGATGAGGCCGATGATGCTCGCGGGCAGCGCGAAATCAGCCGAGATGAGGTCGATGAGCGGCGACAGCGAGGCCACGGCGCTGCGCAGCGAGAACGCGAACAGCACGATGCCGACGAATGCCAGCACCCGACCGTGGCGATCCGGCGTCGCAGGCCGCGGCGACGCCGTCTCGCCGCTCAAGATTCCTGGGTGCCCTCGACCCAGGCCAGATACTCGTCCGTGACGGTTCCCGTGACATAGCGGCCGTCGAAGCAGCTCATGTCGAGGTCGTCGAGGTCCGAGCCCTCGAGGATGGCCGCCTTGAGGTCGTCGACCTCCTGGTAGACCAGCCGGTCGCAGCCGAGTTCCGCCGCGATCTCGGGGATCGTGCGTCCGTGCGCGACGAGTTCGTGGCGCGACGGCATGTTGATGCCGTAGACGTGCGGGTACCGCACCGGCGGGGCCGCCGAGGCGAAGGTCACCGTCTTGGCGCCGGCGTCCCTCGCCATCTGGATGATCTCCTTCGACGTCGTGCCGCGCACGATGGAGTCATCGATGAGCAGCACGTTCTTGCCCTTGAACTCGCTCGACATCGCGTTGAGCTTCTGGCGCACGCTCTTCTTGCGCACCGCCTGTCCCGGCATGATGAACGTGCGTCCGACGTAGCGGTTCTTGTAGAAGCCCTCGCGGTACTCGATCCCGAGCTTGCGCGCCACCTGCATCGCCGACGGTCGCGACGAGTCGGGGATCGGCATGACGACATCGATGGACCCGGGCGGGGTGTGCTTGGCGATCGTGTCGGCCAGGCGTTCTCCCATGCGCAGCCGCGACTCGTAGACGGCGATGCCGTTCATCACCGAGTCGGGACGGGCGAGGTAGACGTACTCGAACGAGCACGGCGCAAGCGTCGTCTCGTCGGCGCACTGGCGGGAGTGCAGCTTGCCGTCGATGTCGATGAACACCGCTTCGCCGGGTAGCACGTCGCGCACGACGGTGTAGTCGGCGTTCTCGAGCACGAGCGATTCGCTCGAGACGATCCACTCGTCGCGGCCGTCGGGCGTGCGGCGGGTGCCGAGGATGAGGGGACGGATGCCGAACGGGTCGCGGAAGGCGAGCAGGCCGTAGCCGGCGATGAGAGCGATCGCGGCGTAGGACCCCTCGACACGGCGGTGCACCCGGCTGACGGCGGTGAACACGTCGTCGGCGCTCAGCCGCTCGCCGTTGATCGTCTGCTGCAGCTCGTTGGCGAGGACGTTCACCAGCAGCTCCGTGTCGGAGCTGGTGTTCAGGTGCCGTCGATCGGTGCGGAACAGCTCCTCGCTGAGCTCACGTGTGTTGGTGAGGTTGCCGTTGTGCACGAGCACGATGCCGTAGGGCGCGTTGACGTAGAACGGCTGCGCCTCCTCCTCGCTGGAGGCGGTGCCCTTCGTGGCGTAGCGCACGTGCCCGAGGCCGATCGTGCCGAGAAGGGTGCGCATGTCGCGCGTACGGAAGGCCTCACGTACCTGGCCGCGCTGCTTGTTCATGTGCACGACGCCGCTCGGCTCCGCCGTGGCGATGCCGGTGGAGTCCTGACCGCGGTGCTGCAGCAGCAGCAGCGCATCGTAGACCTCCTGGTTGACGGGGGCGTGACCGACGACGCCGACGATTCCGCACATGGGTTGTCAGACCGTTCCCTGCTCGAGGTACGAGCCGACCAGGCGAACCGCACCACCTTCGACGCCCTTGGCGCCCTGTTCGTAATCGCCGTCCGGCAGCGCGGTGTCGTGCACGACACCGACCTGCCACGTGTGGATGCCGGCGCCGTTGAGCGCGGCCGCCGCGGCATCCGCCCGCTCAGCCGACACGACGGCGAGGAACCCGATGCCGAGGTTCCATGTGCCCTCGGTCGACGTGAGATCGAGGTCACCGAGATCGGCGAGCACGCGGAACACCGCAGGCGGGCTCCACGTCGACCGGTCGATGTCGACCCAGGTGCCCACCGGCAGCACGCGCGCGAGGTTCGCGGCGATGCCGCCGCCGGTGACATGGCTGAGCGCGTGCAGATCGGCGGGGAATTCCGACGCGAGGCGCAGCAGCGGGGTCGTGTAGAGCCGGGTCGGCTCGAGCAGCGTCTCGCCCCACGTGGCGCCGAAGTCGGCGGCGTTGTCGCCGTAGCCGATGCCGGCACCGGCGACGATGTGACGCACGAGCGAGTAGCCGTTGGAGTGCAGGCCACTGGATGCCAGGGCGAGCACGACGTCGCCGGAACGCACGCGCTCGGCACCCAGCACGCGGTCGGCTTCGACCACGCCGGTCGCGGCGCCCGCGACGTCGTAGTCGTTGATGCCGAGGAGCCCCGGGTGCTCGGCCGTCTCGCCGCCGACGAGGGCCGTGCCGGTCTCGGCGCAGCCGGCGGCGATGCCCTTGACGATGTCGGCGATGCGCTCGGGCACCACCTTGCCGCAGGCGATGTAGTCCGTCATGAAGAGGGGCTTCGCGCCCACCACCACGATGTCGTCGACGACCATGCCGACCAGGTCGAGCCCGATCGTGTCGTGCTTGTCGATCGCCTGCGCGATGGCGACCTTCGTGCCGACGCCGTCGGTGCTGGTCGCCAGCAGAGGCTTCGTGAACGCCGTCAGCGCAGTGGCATCGAAGAGCCCGGCGAAGCCGCCGACGCCGCCCTGCACCTCCGGCCCGTGCGTGCGTTTGACGGCCGTCTTCATGAGCTCGACGGCAAGATCGCCCGCAGCGGTGTCGACACCTGCGGCGGCATAGGGATTGTGGGAGGGTGGGGCCACGCTTCCAGCCTACCCGGGCGGGGGCCTCCCCCTCGCCCGCCGAGACCGACACCGATCCGTCTCCGCCGCAAGAGAGACGTCCCGGTACCTGCCCACCCCGACACGCCCGGCCTACAATGGCCGCATGGTCGGCGGGGCTCCCGAATGGGTGGTGCGCGAAGACGCGAGCCAGGCGGTGCTCGCGGCACTCTGCGTGCGCCACGCCCTCGGCATCCGCTCCCCCGATGAGCTGCCGACGCTGCGCGGGCTGCCCCCGGCATCGGTCGAGCGGGGCGAGGACCCGCAGTCCGCGCTCGAGCGGCAGTGGCGCGGCTACTGGGCGATGACCGTCGAACCGCAGGCGCACCCCTCCCCGGTGCCGCTGGATCTGGTCGAGGGCTTCGGCAGCCTCGCCGCGCTCCCCACCGAGGGGTACGACGAACTGCGTGAGGCGATGCTCCCGCACGCCGAGGTGGCGGTGGCGTACGCCCAGCGCGCCCACGACCGCTACGTGGCCGACGCCGCCGCCGGGGCGCGGGTGTCGTACCGCGCCTATGCGGGGGCGATCGCCGAGCACGAGCGGCGGGTGGGCAGACGCGCCCACTCGTTCGAGCTGAACGTGCAGGTGCTGCCGCTGTCTCAGCGCGGCGTGTGGTGGATCGGTTCGCTCACGATCGCGGTGACCGACGGGCTGCGCGGCGACGTGGTCGCGTTCGACGCGGCGATCCACCCGATCATCGCGGAGCTGGCCTGACTCAGTCCTGCGTGCGGATGCGCTCGTGCTCGATCTGTACATCGTGGGCGCGACGCGCCAGCACCCGGTCGAGGATGACCGCGACGATGCCGCCGATCGCGATGCCCACCGGCACGCAGATCAGCGCGACGAACCCGAACACCTGCGTCGAGGTGTAGACCACTCCGGTGTTGGCGCTCACCTCGCGCGTTCCGTCGAACGCGAACGTGAGGATGAGGGCGACGAGCAAGCCGAGGGCGGCTCCGAGCCCGAGGAACACCGCGAACTTCGGGCTGCGGCGTACGCGCGCGGACTCGGTCATGCCTCCATTGTCGCACTGGCGGCGCACAACGGCGCCGGGGTCCGGGTGCGCGGTCACGGGCGCAGCGGCAGCACCGCCGACAGGTCGGCGCGGGTTCCCGAGGCGTGGATGCGGCCGGCGGCTGCGGCATCCGCCCACGCCTCCGCTCCCGTCGCGAGGGCGATCCAGGTGGCAGGGTCCGTCTCGACGACGTTCGGCGGCGTGCCGCGGGTGTGGCGGGGGCCTTCGAGCACCTGCACCGCCCCGAAGGGCGGCACCCGCACCTCGACGGTGTTGCCCGGCGCCTTCTCGGCCAGCAGCTGCAGCAGGTAACGCACCGCCGTGGCGTTGTCGGTGCGGGCCGGGGTGTCGGCCGCGGCCACGGCGGCGAGCGCCGCGCGTCCCTCATCGGTGGTGATCTTGCGCGCCATGCCGCCACGCTACCGCCGGGCGCGGCTCGGTAGGCTGGCCCGGTGAAGATCCTGGTCCTCGGTTCGGGCGCGCGCGAGCACGCCATCATCCTCGCCCTGCGCGCCGAAGAAGCCGGTCATGAGCTCTTCGCCGCCCCCGGCAACGCCGGCATCGGTGCCGACGCCGTGCTCGTCGACCTCGACCCGGTGGATCCGGGCGCGGTGACGGATTTCGCCAACGAGAACGCGATCGACCTCGTCGTGATCGGCCCGGAGGCGCCGCTCGTAGCCGGCGTCGCAGACGCCCTGCGTGAACGCGGCATCCCGGCGTTCGGGCCGGGCAAGGCCGCTGCGCAACTGGAGGGCTCGAAGACCTTCGCCAAGCGCATCATGGATGCCGCGGGCGTGCCCACCGGGCGGGCCGTGCATGCCCGCACGATCGCCGAGGTCGAAGCCGCGCTCGACGAGTTCGGCGCCCCTTTCGTGGTCAAGGCCGACGGGCTGGCCGCCGGAAAGGGCGTCATCGTCACCGAGGACCGCGCCGCCGCGCTCGCGCACGCCGCCGAGTACCTGGTGGGGTCCCCGGTGCTCGTGGAGGAGTTCCTCTCGGGCCCGGAGGTGTCGCTGTTCTTCGTCTCCGATGGCGACTGCGTGGTGCCCCTGTCTCCCGCGCAGGATTACAAGCGCGCGTTCGACCACGATGCCGGCCCCAACACCGGCGGCATGGGTGCGTACTCGCCCCTGCCGTGGCTGGCCGGCGCGTTCGGGGGCGAGGACGAGTTCGTCGCCCAGGTCACCCGCGATGTCGCGGAGCCCGTGATCCGTCGGCTCGACGCCGAGGGCACGCCCTTCATCGGGCTGCTGTACGCCGGCCTCATCCTCACCGAGCACGGGGTGAAGGTGATCGAGTTCAACGCCCGATTCGGCGACCCCGAGACACAGGTCGTGCTCGCGCGCCTGGCGACCCCGCTGTCGTCGCTGCTCATGGCTGCCGCCTCCGGTCACCTCGAGGACGAGCCGGCCCCGGCCTTCGCCGAGGCCGCCGCCGTGACCGTCGTGCTCGCCAGCGAGGGCTACCCCGCCGCGCCCGTCATCGGTCGCACGCTCACGGGACTCGACGACGCGGCATCCGTCGAGGGTGTGCACTTGGCCCACGCCGCCACGGCCCGACACGACGACGAAGTCGTCGCCACCGGCGGGCGCGTGCTCAACGTCGTCGCGCTCGGCAACACCTTCTTCCAGGCGCGGGATCGCGCGTACGACGCGCTCGGCCGAATCCATCTCGAGGGCGGGCACCACCGCACCGACATCGCTCTGCGCGTCGTCGAGGACTGATCGGCCCATTGCGCCGCCGCATCCGCCACAATCGCAGGAGCGGCAGCGAGGGGGCCCACATGGGCGAGCGCATCGGAATCATCGGCGGAGGCATCGTGGGCGTCGCCCTCGCGCGTGCCCTCGCGCAGCGCGGGCACGCGGTCACGGTGCTCGAGAAGGAGTCGCGGCTCGCTCAGCACCAGACCGGTCGCAACTCCGGCGTCGTGCACGCCGGGCTCTACTACGCACCGGGCTCGCTGAAGGCGACGCTGTGCGCGGCGGGGCGCGTGTCGATCCGGGAGTTCTGCGAGGAGAAGCGCCTGCCCTATCGGGAGGTCGGCAAGCTCGTCGTCGCGGTCGACGAGTCGGAGCTGCCCGCGCTGGCGGAGATCGAACGGCGCTCCCTCGCCAACGGTGTCCCCGACCTCGTGCGCATCGACGACACCTCCGGGCTGCATGAGATCGAGCCGCACGTGGCCGGTGTCGCGGCCGTGCACTCTCCGCATACCGCGGCTGTCGACTACGCCGCCATCACCGAGGCGATGGCGCAGGACGTGCGCGCCGCAGGCGGCGAGATCCGGCTGGGGCACGAGGTCACCTGCATCCGGCGCGAGCAGGGTCGGGTGCGCGTGGTGACACCCGTCTCCGCCGACGTCTTCGACCGGCTCGTCGTGTGCGCGGGGCTGCAATCCGACGTCGTGGCGCGTCTCGTCGGCGCCGACCCGTCACCGAAGATCCTGCCGTTCCGCGGTGAGTACTGGCAGCTCGCGCCCGAGCGGGGCGAGCTCGTCAACGGCATGATCTACCCCGTGCCCGACCCGAGGTTCCCCTTCCTCGGCGTGCATTTCACCCGCGGGGTCTACGACGATGTGCACGTCGGCCCGAACGCCGTGCCTGCCCTCGCGAGGGAGGGCTACAACTGGCTGCAGATCTCGGTGAAGGACACCTGGGAATCCCTGCGCTGGCCGGGCGCGTGGCCGCTGGCCAAGCAGCATTGGCGCATGGGCGCCGACGAGATCAGCAGTTCGCTGATCAAGCCGCTGTGGTATCGCAAGGCCAAGCGGTTCGTGCCTCAACTGAAGATGAGTGACCTCACCCACAAGACCGCCGCCGGTGTGCGCGCGCAGGCCTGGGGGCGCCGCGGCGAACTGCTGGACGATTTCGCGGTCGATCAGGTGGGCCCGGTCACCGTGTTGCGCAACGCGCCGTCGCCCGCCGCGACCAGTTCCCTCGCCATCGCCGAGTACGTGATCGCGCACTACCTCTCGGCGGCGTCTGGCTGAGGCGCGCGTTCCCCACTCGGTGACGCGCACGCCGGCGGCGAGGCCGCTCGGCCGGCGAAGATAGGCTGAGCGCGATGGAACTCCTGCCGCCGGCTCGCGCAGAACGGGCCCGCGGGGGCGTCGGGCTGCTCTTCTTCGTCAACGCCGTCGCGTTCGCGTCGATCGTGCCCCGATACGTCGAACTGCGGGAGACGTTCTCACTCGACAACGGCACCTTCGGGCTCGTCATCGCCGCCGGTCCCGTCGGCGCGCTGGCGGCGGGGCTCGTCGCCGCGCGCGTGCTGCGTGCCCTCGGCTCCGCCCCGAGCGCCGTCGCTTCCTCGATGCTGCTGGGACTGAACCTCGTGCTCATCGCGCTGGCCTCGGACGGGTGGTCGCTGGCGGCGGCCCTCTTCGTCGCGGGCGTGCTCGATTCCACCGGCGACATCGCCAACAACGCGCACGGGCTGCGCGTGCAGCGCGCGATGGGACGCTCGGTGATCAGCGGGCTGCACGGGGTGTGGAGCATCGGTGCGATCGCGGGCGGCCTCGCCGCCGCGCTGGCCGTCGCGCAGGGGGTGCCGATCGGTGTGCAGCTGGTGACCACCGGCATCCTCATCGTGCTGCTGTCGGCCGTGGCCGGTGTGCTCGCCCGCCTGCCGGTGACGACGGATGCCGATGAGACCACGGCAGCCGCGCGCACCGCCGGGCGGTTCGCGCTGTGGCTGTTCCTCGCGATCCTGGGGGTCGGGCTCGCGGGCGCGCTGCTCGAGGACGTCGTCTCGACGTGGGGTGGCATCTATCTCGTCGACATCGTCGGCACCGGTGCCGACACCGCCGGCACGGCGTTCATCGCCTTCATGTGCGCCCTCACCGCCGGCCGTCTGTTCGGCGACCGGGCGATCGACCGGTGGGGCACGAAGCGGGTGCTCACCGCCGGGGCGGTCACGACGGCCGCGGGGTTCACGCTCGCGCTGATCGCTCCGTGGCTGTGGACGACGCTGACGGGATTCGTGCTGGTGGGTGTGGGCATCGCCACGATGATCCCCTCGGCGATGGAGGCGGCCGATGGTGCGCCGGGGCTGCGTGCGGGGGTAGGTCTCACCGTCTCATCGCTCGTCACGCGCATCGGCTATCTCACGCCGCCGCTGATCGGCGCCGTCGCGGATGCGAGTTCCCTGCGCATCGCGCTGCTCCTCGCGCCGGTCGCCGCCCTCGCGGTGATCCCGCTCGTTCGGGTCACCTCGCGCGCGCCGAGCCCGGCGACGCTCAGCTAGCAGCCCTGCGCCGACGTCGACGCGGGTGCCTCGGTGCCGCGGCGGCGGGCGCGCCGTCCACGCGCGACCTGCACGATCACCGCCAGCACGGCGGTACCCGCTCCCCATACCGCGCACGCGGGCGGCAGCACGCGGTAGGCGAGGTGCGCCACCCCGAAGTCGGCGTCGAGCGGACCGTACGCGGCCAGTCCGATCGCCCACGCGACGGCGAGCACGACCGGCAGCGACACCCACCAGGCGACGCGCGCGACCGGCGGCAGCACCCGTGCGACCGCGCTGCGCTCGGCGCGGCGCCCCAGCCACAGCGCCGCCCAGATCGCGATGACGACGAGGCCGACGACACCCGAGGCGTACTGCATCCACTTGAACCCGAGCAACGGCCCCCAGGGCTCGTCGAGCGCCGGGATCATCGCGAGCCCCCACCGCCCCTCGTGGGTGAACGCGTCCCAGACGATGTGCGAGACGACACCGATGAGAAGCGACACGACCAGCAGCAGCGGGTAGCCGCGGCCGCGCGGATGCCGGGAATCGGCGCCGACCGTGTCGAGCACCGCCTCGCGGGCGGGCATGTCCCACTCCAGGGGCAGGCGAGCCGCCAGCCAGGTGGGCGAGAGTTCCCGCACCGCCGGTCGCAGCAGGCACCGCCACGCCAGCAGCAGCACGAAGGCCACCACGACCGTCACGACCAGACCCGACCACGAATGGGTTGTCGCGTAGGTGATCCCCGTGCCGCGCACGAACAACGGCAGGTCGGGCGTCATCGCACCGACGGCGACGGCTGCCGGCACCAGCGGCGTGCGGATGAAGGGGAGCGCGACGACCGCGTGGCTCGGGGTGAACGGCATGCGCGCTGGGCGCCTAGTCGGCCGGCTCGTCGACGAACAGGCCGGCGAGCGTCTTCTTGCCGCGGCGCAGCACGGAGACGCCGCCGGGCAGGGAGCCGGTGACGAGAGCTGCGTCATCCTCGATGCGTACCCCGTCGAGCGACACCCCGCCCTGCGCGATCGCGCGGCGCGACTCCGACAGGCTCGCCGTCAGGCCGGTGTCGACGAGCGCCTGCACGACCGTCGTCTGGCGGGTGGCGGACGCGTGCGGCAGCTCCTCGAGCGCGGAACGCAGCGTCGCGGCATCCAGCGTCGTCAGATCGCCCTTGCCGAACAGCGCCTCGGATGCCGCGATGACCGCGGCGGTCGCCTCGGCACCGTGCACGAGCGTCGACACCTCCAGAGCCAACCGTTTCTGCGCGGCGCGGCGGAACGGCTCGGTTTCGACGAGGCGGGCGTATTCCTCGATCTCTGCGCGCGTGAGGAACGTGAAGACCTTGAGGCGGTCGATGACGTCGGCGTCGTCGGAGTTGAGCCAGAACTGGTACATCCGGTACGGGCTGCACATCTCGGGGTCGAGCCAGATGGCGTTGCCCTCGCTCTTGCCGAACTTGGTGCCGTCGCTGTTGGTGATCAGCGGCGTACCGATCGCGTGCACCGACGCGCCCTCGACGCGGTGGATGAGGTCCGTGCCGCTGGTGAGGTTGCCCCACTGATCGCTGCCGCCGGTCTGCAGGACGCACCCGTACTGGCGGTAGAGCTCCAGGTAGTCCATGCCCTGCAGGATCTGGTAGCTGAACTCGGTGTAGCTGATGCCGGCGTCGGAGTTCAGCCGCGCCGCGACGGCATCCTTCTTCAGCATCGTGCCGACGCGGTAGTGCTTGCCGATCTCACGGAGGAAGTCGATGGCCGACAGCGGCGCCGTCCAGTCGAGGTTGTTGACGATGCGCGCGGCGTTGTCGCCCTCGAAGCTCAGGAAGCGCTCCACCTGGGCGCGCAACCGCGACACCCAGTCCGCGACGACCTCGGGGGTGTTCAGGGTGCGCTCGGCAGAAGGCCGGGGGTCCCCGATGAGGCCGGTAGAGCCGCCGACGAGGCCCAGCGGCTTGTGGCCGGCGAGCTGGATGCGCCGCAGCGTGAGCAGCTGCACGAGGTTGCCCAGATGCAGGCTCGGTGCGGTGGGGTCGAAGCCGCAGTAATAGGTGATCGGGTCGCCGCCGAGCAGTTCGCGCAACGCCTGCGCGTCGGTGGATACGTGAACCAGGCCGCGCCACTGCAATTCGTCCCAGACGTTCTCGAACGTGGGGTCGATCGCGGGCCGGGCGACCGTCAAGGCTTCAGAAGACACGCGACCCAGGTTATCAGCGGCATGCCGGGCGTCACCGCGGCGCCGGTGACCGACCCCCATGCCAGACTGACCGCATGTTGGTGGCCTTGCCCGACGCCGTTGTCGTCGCCGTCCTGTCGATCTTCCTGTTCCTGGCACTGTGCGCCGCGCTGGTGCTCGTGGTGGTGAGTCTGCGCCGCCCGCGGAACGTGCCGCTGGCCATGGCCGCGGCGATCGTGGTCGTCGCGCTTGTCGTCGTCGTCATGACGCCGTACGACGTGCCGGGCATCCTGGGCATGATCCTCGCCCTGCTCGGCCTCGCGCTGGCGGTGGTGGGCGGTGACCCGGTCGTTCGCCGCGTGCTCGAGATGGCGACGCACGGCACGGTGCAGCAGGGGATCGCCGGCGGCATCCTCGTGGGGGTGCGCGGCGACGGCGACGATCCGGGCGCCGTGCAGGAGATCCTCCGCGGCGGCACCACCATCGGCTACCTCGAGCGGCTCGGTGTCGCCCTCGGGCTCATCGCCGGCTTTCCCGAGGCCATCGCGGTCATCGTGGCTCTCAAGGGCATCGGACGCTTCTCCGAGCTGTCGACGCCGGCCGCACGCGAGCGGTTCATCGTGGGGACTCTCGCGAGCCTGCTGTGGGCCTGCGTCATCGGCGCGCTCGTCAGGCTCGCGATCTGGTGACGTGTTAACGAGAGAAAGCCACCCAGCTTTGGGTGGCTTTCTCACGAAAGAAGTCCGGCGGTGTCCTACTCTCCCACAGGGTCCCCCCTGCAGTACCATCGGCGCTGAGAGGCTTAGC
>NZ_JACSQP010000006.1 GCF_014836535.1 Microbacterium pullorum | reverse complement strand
GGCGCGCGGCGCCGCGGGCGCGCGGCGCCGCGGGCGGGCGCGCGCGGCGGGCGCGCGGCGCGCGCGGCGGGCGCGCGGCGCGGCGGGTTACTGGCCCAGGCGCGAGGTCAGGTCGGCGGCGACGTCGCCGGTGATGGTGACGTACTCGCCGTTGACCACGAGCGACGGGGTGCCGGCGGCGCCTTCGGCGTTCTTCGGCAGCTTCTGGGCCTGCGACAGCGCGAAGGCGCCGTACTCCTCGTCGGCGATGCACTCGGCGGCGTCGGGAGCTCCGGCATCCGCAGCGAACTGCGCCAACTCGTCATTGGTCAGACCCTCACCCGTGGGGTGCGTCGCGAACACGGCCGTCATGAAGTCGTAGGCGGCCTGGCCGCTCTCTTCGGCCACGCAGTACATCGCACTCGCGGCGCGCTCGGAGAACCGCGTGCCCGATGCCGCGTTCAGCCCCGACAGCGCCACCGGCTGCACCCGCAGCGTGATCGCGTCGGATTCCACCAGCTCGCTGATGGTCGGGCCGTACAGGTCCTCGAAGTCCTGGCAGTGAGGGCAGTAGAAGTCCATCCAGATCTCGACCTCATCCGGGCCGTCCCCGACGACGATCGCGCCGGTATCGGCCTCGATCGAAGACCCGGTGGGCGCTGCCGCCGGCGACGTGGCGGCGCTGTTCATCCACCACACGAGCGCTCCGACACCGACGAGCACCACGACGACCGCCGCGCTCACCCACACCGCGAACCAGTTGGTCTTGTTCCCAGCCGCTGCCATGACCTGTCCCCTATCCGATCTCTCGCGGGACGACACCGAACGGCGCCAGTCCCGCAGCTCCGCCATCGGGCGCTGTGAGCACCCAGATACCACCATCATGCACCGCGACGCTGTGCTCCCAGTGAGAGCCCACCGAGCCGTCGACGGTCGAGACGGTCCAGTCGTCGTCCTCCACGAACGTCTCTTCGCTGCCGGCCACGATCATCGGCTCGATCGCGAGACACAGGCCCGGCTTCACCTCGGCGCCGAGGTCGGCCACACGGTAGTTGAACACCGACGGCGACTCGTGCATCTTGCGGCCGATGCCGTGCCCGACGTAGTCCCGCAGGATGCCATAGCCCTCGCCGGATGCCTCGATGTGGCTCTGCACGGCCTCGCCGATCTCGGCGATGTGCCTGGCTTTCGCCAGTGCGGCGATCCCCGCCCACAGCGACCCCTCGGTCACCTGCGACAGGCGCTCCCGCGCCGCCACGACCTCGGGCCGCGACGGGTCGGGCACGACGATCGTGATCGCCGAGTCGCCGTTCCAGCCCTGGTACTGCGCGCCGGCGTCGATCGAGACGATGTCGCCGGGCTCGAGCACGCGATCGCTCGGGATGCCGTGCACGACCTGTTCGTTCACCGACGTGCACACCGTGTGGCGGTAGCCGCGCACGAGCTGGAAGTTCGACACGGCCCCGCGCGAGCGGATGACCTCGGATGCCGCGGCATCCAGTTCCAGCGTCGTCACCCCGGGGGCGACGAGAGCGCGCACGGCGTCGAGGGCGGCCGCGGTGATGCGACCGGGTTCGACCATGGCCCGCAGCTGTGCGGGCGTCTTGTAGATCGAGCGGCGCAGCACGGTCTCAGGCGCCGACGATGTCGCGCGCGGCCAGCGCCGTGCGGATGCGCTCGGCAATCTCATCGAGCGTGCCGACGCCGTCGATCGTGTCGACGATGCCGCGCTCGCGGTACACATCGAGGATCGGAGCCGTCTCGCTCTCGTAGATCGCCAGGCGCCGCGCGATGGCCTCTTCGGTGTCGTCGGTGCGGCCCTGCTCGGCCGCGCGCAGCGTGAGGCGCGACATGCTCTCTTCGCGGGGCACGCTCAGCTCGATGACGCCGGTGAGCTGCTCACCGCGGCCCGCCAGGAACGCGTCGAGGTCGGCGACCTGGCCGAGGTTGCGGGGGTAGCCATCGAGGAGGAAGCCGCGGGCGGCATCGTCCTGCGCCAGGCGCTCGCGCACGACGGCGCTGGTCAGCTCGTCGGGCACGAGGTCGCCGGCTTCGATGAGCGACTGCACCTGCTTGCCGAGCTCGGTGCCGTCCTTCACTGCGGCGCGGAACACGTCGCCGGTGGAGACAGCGGGGATGTCGAGGGCATCGGCGATGCGCACGCCCTGCGTGCCCTTGCCGGAGCCCTGGGGGCCGACGATGAGGAGACGAGCGATGGTCATCGGAGGAGTCCTTCGTAGTGGCGCTGCTGCAGCTGGGCGTCGATCTGCTTGACCGTCTCGAGACCGACACCGACGATGATCAGGATCGACGCGCCACCGAACGGGAAGTTCTGGTTGGCACCGACCGTGGCCAGCGCGATGAGCGGGATGAGCGCGATGAGGCCGAGGTAGATGGAACCCGGCAGCGTGATGCGGGTCAGCACGTAGTCGAGGTATTCGGCGGTGGGACGACCGGCACGGATGCCGGGGATGAACCCGCCGTACTTCTTCATGTTGTCGGCGACGTCGACCGGGTTGAAGGTGATCGCGACGTAGAAGTACGTGAAGCCGACGATCAGCAGGAAGTAGACCGCCATGTAGACGGGGCTGTCACCGGTGGTGAAGTACTGCTGGATCCACGACACCCAGCCGGGGACGTTGCCTTCGGCATCGGGCGTCTGGTTGAACTGGGCGATGAGCGCCGGGATGTACAGCAGCGACGAGGCGAAGATGACGGGCACGACGCCGGCCATGTTCACCTTGATCGGGATGTAGGTGTTGGTGCCGCCGTAGGTGCGGCGTCCGACCATGCGCTTGGCGTACTGCACCGGGATGCGGCGCTGCGACTGCTCGACGAACACGACGAGCGCGACGGTCAGGATGCCGACGGCGAGCACCAGCAGGAAGAGCTCGAAGCCGCGGGCCTGCCAGATCGACCACATGGCCGAGGGGAAGGTCGCCGCGATCGAGGTGAAGATGAGGATCGACATGCCGTTGCCGACACCGCGCTCGGTGACGAGTTCGGCGAACCACATGATGAGGCCGGTGCCGGCGGTCATCGTGATGATCATGAGCAGCTGCGCCCACCACGCGTCGTTCGTGAGCACCTGCTCGCAGTCCGCGATGCCGGTGATGCCGAACAGCTGACCGCTGCGGGCCACCGTGATGAGCGTGGTCGACTGCAGCAGTGCCAGTGCGATGGTGAGGTAGCGCGTGTACTGCGTCAGCTTGCTCTGGCCGGCCTGGCCCTCTTTGTAGAGGGTCTCGAAGTGCGGGATCACCACGCGCAGCAGCTGCACGATGATGGTGGCCGTGATGTACGGCATCACGCCCAGCGCGAAGATCGACAGCTGCAGCAGCGCGCCACCCGAGAACAGGTTGACCAGCGACAGCAGACCTTCGGTGCTGCCGGACTGCGCGAGGCAGGACTGCACGTTCGGGAAATCGACGAAGGGCGTCGGCACGTGCGCGCCGAGGCGATAGATGGCGATGATCGCGAGCGTGAAGCCGATCTTCCGCCGCAAGTCGGGTGTGCGGAAGACCCGCGCGATGGCGCTGAACAAGTCGGATTCCTCCAGTGAGATCGGCGGCGGCACGAGGCGCGCCGTCAACCAGAGTACGGCACAGGGGCCGGAGCGCTGCTCCGGCCCCTGTGGCGTGATTACTTGATGGTGCCGCCGGCGGCGACGATCTTCTGCTCAGCCGAGCCGGAGACCTTGTCGACCGACACGGTGAGCTTGACCGAGATGTCGCCGGTGCCCAGCACCTTGACCTTCTCGTTCTTGCGCACCGCACCCTTGGCGACGAGGTCGCCCACGGTGACGTCGCCACCCTGCGGGTAGAGCTCTGCGAGCTTGTCGAGGTTGACCACCTGGTACTCGACGCGGAACGGGTTCTTGAACCCGCGCAGCTTCGGCGTACGCATGTGCAGCGGCATCTGGCCGCCCTCGAAGCCGGCCTTGACCTGGTAGCGGGCCTTCTGACCCTTGGTGCCACGGCCGGCGGTCTTGCCCTTCGAGCCCTCACCACGGCCGACGCGAGTCTTGGCGGTGTTGGACCCGGGGACGGGACGCAGGTGGTGCACCTTCAGCACGCCGGGGCGCGAAGCCGCGACGTCCTTCTTGGGCGCTGCCTTGCTGGCGGCCGGCTTCTTGGCGGCAGCCTTCTTGGGCGCGGTCGCCTCAGCGACCTCGTCCTTCTTCTGGGCCTTTTCAGCCATTAGTCGATCTCCTCAACCTTCACGAGGTGGGCGACGGTCTTGACGTAGCCGCGCGTCTGCGCGTCGTCCGGACGGACGACCGAGTCGCCGATCCGCTTGAGACCGAGGCTGCGCAGCGTGTCACGCTGGTTCTGCTTCTCGCTCACCTTGGACTTCACCTGCGTGACCTTCAGACGGGCAGCCATCAGGCACCTACCTTCTTCGCCGCAGCGGCCTTCGCCTCGTTGCGGATGATGATCGCCGGAACGACCGCGTCGTAGTCGAGGCCACGACGGGCAGCGACGGCACGGGGCTCCTCGAGGCTCTTCAGAGCCTCGACGGTCGCGTGCACGATGTTGATCGTGTTCGACGAGCCGAGCGACTTCGAGAGCACATCGTGGATGCCGGCGCACTCGAGCACGGCGCGCACCGGACCACCGGCGATGACACCGGTACCGGCGGCAGCCGGACGCAGCAGCACGACACCGGCAGCGGCCTCACCCTGCACGGGGTGCGGGATGGTCGAGCCGACGCGGGGCACGCGGAAGAAGTTGCGCTTGGCCTCTTCGACACCCTTGGAGATGGCCAGGGGCACCTCGCGGGCCTTGCCGTAGCCGACGCCCACGAGACCGTTGCCGTCGCCGACCACCACGAGGGCGGTGAAGCTGAAGCGACGGCCACCCTTGACGACCTTCGACACACGGTTGATGGTGACGACGCGCTCGAGGAACTGGCTGTCGTTGCGGTCACGCGAGTTGCGGTCGCGCGTCTGGCTGCGCTCGCGACCACCGCGGCGGGGCTCGCGCTCCGCCGCTGCCGTCTCGGGCGCGGCCGCGGCCGCAGCCGGAGCGGTTTCGGTCACTTCGTTCTCCTTGTTCTCGCTCACAGGTTCAGGCCTCCCTCGCGGGCGCCATCGGCGATCGCGGCGACACGGCCCGCGTAGCGGTTGCCACCACGGTCGAACACGACGTCGGTGACGCCGGCGGCCTTGGCACGCTCGGCGACGAGCTCGCCGACCTTGCGGGCCTTGGCGGTCTTGTCACCGTCGAAGGTGCGCAGGTCGGTCTCGAGCGTCGAAGCCGACGCCACGGTGTGACCCTTGCTGTCGTCGACCAGCTGGACGAAGACGTGACGGGCCGAACGGGTCACGACGAGACGCGGACGCGCCTCGGTGCCGACGACCTTCTTGCGCAGACGCGCGTGACGACGCGCGCGTGCAACGGACTTGGTAGTCACAGCCATGGTTACTTACCAGCCTTTCCGGCCTTGCGCCGAACGACCTCGCCGGCGTATCGCACGCCCTTGCCCTTGTACGGCTCGGGCTTGCGGATCTTGCGGATGTTGGCGGCTGCCTCACCGACGGCCTGCTTGTCGATGCCGCTCACGGTGAGCTTGTTGTTGCCCTCGACCGTGAACGTGATTCCTGCCGGCGGGTCGACCAGCACGGGGTGCGAGAAGCCCAGGGCGAACTCGACCGAGCTGCCCTTCTGAGCAACGCGGTAACCGGTGCCGACGACCTCAAGGCCCTTGGTGTAGCCCTGGGTGACGCCGATGATGTTGTTGTGGATGAGGGTGCGGGTCAGGCCGTGGAGCGACCGCGACTCGCGCTCGTCGTCGGGACGGGTGACCAGAACCTGGCCATCCTGGACGGCGATCTCGATGGGGCGCGAAACGGTGAGCCGCAGCTCGCCCTTCGGGCCCTTGACGGAGACATCCTGGCCCTGGACCTCAACGGTCACGTCGGCGGGGATGTCGATGGGAAGTCGACCGATGCGGGACATTCAGATCACCACACGTAGGCGAGGACTTCCCCGCCAACGCCCTTCGACTCGGCCTGGCGGTCCGTGAGGAGGCCAGAGGAGGTGGACAGGATCGCGACGCCGAGGCCGCCGAGCACGGTGGGGATCTCGGTGGAGCGTGCGTACACGCGCAGACCGGGCTTCGACACGCGCTTGATGCCGGCGATCGACCGCTCGCGGTTCGGGCCGTACTTCAGCGTCAGCGTGAGGGTCTGGCCGACACGGGCGTCGGTGACCTCCCAGCCGGCGATGTAGCCCTCCTGCTGGAGGATGTCGGCGATGTAAGTCTTGAGCTTGGAGCTCGGCATCGACACGGAGTCGTGGTGGGCCGAGTTCGCGTTGCGCAGACGGGTCAGCATGTCTGCGACCGGGTCTGTCATTGTCATGTGTTTGTTCCTTCGTTCACGAGGTTTCGGATGCCGTTACGCGACAGCCGACCTGCGATGATTTCGCAGTATTCAGTTGTACGGACGTTTGGTCCCGGACCGCAGGGTCCGGGACCAAACGCCACAGTCTATCCGATTACGCCTGAGCGTCGTCGGCGCGGAACGGGAAGCCCAGCTGACGCAGCAGCGAACGACCCTCCTCATCGGTGGTGGCCGTGGTGACCACCGTGATGTCGAAGCCGCGAACGCGATCGATCTTGTCCTGGTTGATCTCGTGGAACACCGACTGCTCCTGCAGCCCGAAGGTGTAGTTGCCGTGACCATCGAACTGCTTGGGCGACAGACCGCGGAAGTCGCGGATGCGCGGCAGGGCGAGGTTCACGAGGCGGTCCAGGAACTCCCACGCACGGTCACCGCGGAGGGTGACGTGCGCACCGATGGCCTGACCCTCGCGCAGCTTGAACTGCGCGATGGACTTGCGGGCCTTGGTGACAACCGGCTTCTGGCCGGTGATCTTGGTGAGGTCGTCGACCGCACCATCGATCACCTTGCTGTCACGCGCAGCCTCACCGACACCGGTGTTGACGACGACCTTGACGATCCCGGGGATCTGCATGACGTTCGCGTAACCGAACTCTTCCTGCAGAGCCTTCTGGATCTCGTTCTTGTACTTCTGCTTCAGGCGCGGCTGGATCTTGCCAGCCACCGCGGCAGGTGCAGTGCTCATTCTCAGAGGTCCTTGCCTGACTTCTTCGCGAAACGCACGCGAACCGTGCGCTTGACGCCGTTCTTGGTCTGCTCCTCGACGCGACGGCCGACACGGGTCGGCTTCTTCGTCTCGGGGTCGACCAGGGCGACGTTCGAGATGTGGATGGGGGCTTCGATGGTCTCGAGGCCGCCCGTCTTCGTGCCGCGCTGGGTCTGACCCACGCGGGTGTGCTTGGTGACGTAGTTCACGCCCTCGACGATGACGCGGTTCTGCTCGACGAGGACCTCGAGGACCTTGCCCTGCTTACCGCGGTCGCCGCCACGCTCGGCCTTGGCGCCCGAGATGACCTGAACCAGGTCGCCCTTCTTGATCTTCGCCATGATCAGATAACCTCCGGGGCCAGCGAGACGATCTTCATGAACTTCTTGTCGCGAAGCTCACGACCGACGGGTCCGAAGATGCGGGTGCCGCGGGGCTCCCCGTCGTTCTTCAGGATCACGGCGGCGTTCTCGTCGAACTTGATGTACGAGCCGTCGGGACGACGGGTCGACTTGACGGTACGCACGATGACGGCCTTGACGACATCGCCCTTCTTGACGTTGCCGCCAGGAATGGCATCCTTCACCGTCGCCACGATGATGTCGCCCACACCGGCGTACCGGCGGGCGGACCCGCCGAGCACGCGGATGGTGAGCAACTCCTTGGCGCCGGTGTTGTCGGCGACCTTGAGTCGGGATTCGTTCTGAATCACTTCTTACTCTCCTTGGATTCCAAGTAGGCCGAGGCCTTACTTGGCCTTCTCGAGGATCTCGACCAGACGCCAGCGCTTGGTGGCGCTCAGCGGACGGGTCTCGTTGATGAGCACGAGGTCGCCGATGCCGGCAGTGTTGCCCTCGTCGTGCGCCTTGACCTTGGAGGTGCGACGGATGACCTTGCCGTAGAGGGGGTGCTTCACGCGGTCCTCGACCTCGACGACGATCGTCTTGTCCATCTTGTCGCTGACCACGTAGCCGCGGCGGGACTTGCGGTACCCGCGGGCGCCCGCAACGCGGACATCGTGCTCAGACGACTCGTGACCCTTGGTCTCGACCACGGGGGTCTCGACGGCGGGGGCCGCCTTCTTGGCGGGAGCCTTCTTCTGAGTGGTCTCAGCCATCACTCGGCCTCTTCCTTCGCGGCCTCGTCAGCGGAATCCGCCTTCTTGGCCTTGGTCTTCTTCGCCTTCGTCGTGGTCTCGACGGGCGCGGGCGTGGCACGGATGCCCAGCTCGCGCTCGCGGATCACGGTGTACAGCCGCGCGATGTCGCGCTTGACCGCACGGATGCGGCCGTGGCTGTCGAGCTGGCCGGTGGCCGACTGGAAGCGCAGGTTGAACAGCTCTTCCTTGGCCTTGCGCAGCTCCTCCACGAGGCGCTGGTCTTCGAATGTGTCGAGCTCGCTGGGTGCGAGCGTCTTGGTGCCGACGGCCATTACGCGTCGCCCTCCTCGCGCTTGATGATGCGTGCCTTCAGGGGCAGCTTGTGGATGGCACGGGTCAGTGCCTCCCGAGCAAGCTCCTCGCTGACGCCGGCGACCTCGAAGAGGACCCGGCCCGGCTTGACGTTTGCGACCCACCACTCGGGGGAACCCTTACCGGAACCCATGCGGGTTTCGGCAGGCTTCTTGGTGAGCGGGCGGTCGGGGTAGATGTTGATCCACACCTTTCCACCACGCTTGATGTGACGGGTCATCGCGATACGAGCGGACTCGATCTGACGGTTCGTCACATACGCGGGGGTCAGTGCCTGGATGCCGTACTCGCCGAAGGAGACCTTCGTGCCGCCGGTGGCCTGGCCCGAGCGACCCGGGTGGTGCTGCTTGCGGTACTTGACCTTACGGGGGATAAGCATTACGCCGATGCTCCTTCTGCGACGGGTGCCTCGTTGCGCGGGCTACGGCGACGGTCGCCACCACGGTCGTCGCGACCGCGGGACTTGGGCGCGTTGGCCTGCTCGCGGGCGAGCTCCTTGTTGGTGAGGTCGCCCTTGTAGATCCAGACCTTTACACCGATGCGGCCGAAGGTGGTCTTGGCCTCGTAGAAGCCGTAGTCGATGTTCGCGCGCAGGGTGTGCAGGGGCACACGGCCTTCGCGGTAGAACTCCGAACGGCTCATCTCGGCGCCGCCGAGGCGGCCGGAGACCTGGATGCGGATGCCCTTGGCACCGGCGCGCTGAGCGCCCTGCAGACCCTTGCGCATCGCGCGGCGGAACGCCACGCGAGCCGAGAGCTGCTCGGCGATGCCCTGCGCCACCAGCTGAGCGTCGGCCTCGGGGTTCTTGACCTCGAGGATGTTCAGCTGGATCTGCTTGCCGGTGAGCTTCTCGAGGTCCGAGCGGATGCGCTCGGCCTCGGCGCCGCGGCGGCCGATCACGATGCCCGGGCGGGCGGTGTGGATGTCGACACGCACACGGTCACGGGTGCGCTCGATCTCGATGTTGCTCACGCCGGCGCGGTCGAGCTGCGTCTGCAGGAGCTTGCGGATCTTGATGTCCTCCGCGACGTAGTCGGCGTAACGCTGACCGGGCTTGGTCGAATCGGAGAACCAGCGCGACACGTGGTCGGTGGTGATGCCGAGGCGGAAGCCGTACGGGTGAACTTTCTGGCCCATTACTTGCTCGCCTTCTTGCTCGTGGTGGCCGGGGCAGCGGTCTCGACCTCGGGGGTCGCCAGCTCCACCGTGATGTGGCTGGTCCGCTTCTTGATCTGGAAGGCACGACCCTGCGCGCGGGGGCGGAAACGCTTGAGCGTCGTGCCCTCGTCGACGTACGCGTTCTTCACGTACAGGTCCTTGTCATCCAGGTACTCGCCGTTCTTGTCGGCGGCGACGCGAGCGTTCGCCATCGCCGAAGCGACGAGCTTGTAGATCGGCTCGGAAGCACTCTGCGGCGCGAACTTCAGGATGGCCAAGGCCTCCTGAGCCTGCTTGCCCTTGATGAGAGCGACGACACGACGAGCCTTCTGAGGGGTCACGCGGATGTGTCGCACGCGGGCGATGGAATCCACCATCTCTCTCTCCTCTCTGCGCCACCGCGTCAGCGGCGGCGGCCCTTCTTGTCGTCCTTCTCGTGGCCGCGGAAGGTGCGGGTGGGCGCGAACTCGCCCAGCTTGTGGCCGACCATGGTTTCGGTCACGAACACGGGGATGTGCTTGCGACCGTCGTGCACGGCGATGGTGTGACCCAGCATGGCCGGGATGATCATCGAACGGCGCGACCAGGTCTTGATGACGTTCTTGGAACCGGCTTCGTTCTGCGAGACGACCTTGCGAAGCAGGTGCTCGTCGACGAAGGGGCCCTTCTTAAGGCTGCGAGGCATCTTCCTCTACTCCTACTTACGCTTCTTGCCGGCGTTGCGACGACGGACGATGTACTTGTCGCTTTCCTTGTTGGCGTGGCGGGTGCGACCCTCGGCCTGGCCCCAGGGGCTGACCGGGTGACGACCACCGGAGGTCTTACCCTCACCACCACCGTGCGGGTGGTCGACGGGGTTCATCGCGACACCGCGGACGGTCGGGCGGATGCCCTTCCAGCGGTTGCGACCGGCCTTGCCCCAGTTGATGTTCGACTGCTCGGCGTTGCCGACCTCGCCGATGGTCGCGCGGCAGCGCGCATCGACGTTGCGGATCTCGCCCGAGGGCAGACGAAGCTGCGCGTACGGACCGTCCTTGGCGACCAGACGCACCGAGGTGCCGGCCGAGCGGGCGAGCTTCGCGCCGCCGCCGGGACGCAGTTCGATCGCGTGGATGACGGTACCGGTGGGGATGTTGCGCAGGGGCAGGTTGTTGCCCGGCTTGATGTCTGCGCCGGCACCCGACTCGACGATGTCACCCTGTGCCAGCTTGTTCGGCGCGATGATGTATCGCTTCTCGCCGTCGAAGTAGTGCAGCAGCGCGATGCGTGCGGTGCGGTTGGGGTCGTACTCGATGTGAGCGACCTTGGCGTTCACGCCGTCCTTGTCGTTACGACGGAAGTCGATGACGCGGTACTGGCGCTTGTGGCCACCACCGATGTGACGGGTGGTGATGCGGCCCTGGTTGTTGCGGCCACCGCTCTTGGAGAGCGGGCGGAGGAGCGACTTCTCAGGCGTCGATCGGGTGATCTCGGCGAAGTCGGCCACCGACGAGCCGCGGCGACCCGGGGTCGTGGGCTTGTACTTGCGAATAGCCATGTTCTCTAGTCCTCTGTCCCGACCGTCAGCCGACTGCCGTGAAGATGTCGATGGTGCCCGACTTGAGCGTCACGATGGCGCGCTTGGTGTCCTTGCGCTTGCCCATCCCGAAGCGGGTGCGACGTGCCTTGCCGGGGCGGTTGAGCGTGTTCACCGAGGCGACCTTGACGCCGAAGATCTTCTCGATGGCGAGCTTGATCTCGGTCTTCGAGGCGCGCGGGTCCACGAGGAAGGTGTACTTGCCCTCGTCGATGAGCCCGTAGCTCTTCTCGGACACGACCGGCTTGAGGATGATGTCGCGCGGGTCCTTGTTCACTGCGATGTTCACTGCGGTGTTCGCGGTGGTCATGCCGAGACCTCCTCGGTGGTGGCCTTCTTCGACGCGACGAACGCGTCGTAGGCGGCCTTGGTGAAGACGATGTCGTCGGAGACGAGCACGTCGTAGGCGTTGAGCTGGTCGAAGGTCAGCACGTGGACGTACGCGAGGTTGCGCACGCTCTTGACGGTGACCTCGTCCGCGCGGTCGATGACCACGAGGACGTTCTTCGTCGCAGCGAACCCGGCGAGCACCGCGGCAGCGGCCTTCGTCGAGGGGGCGCCGTCAATCCCGAAGGACTCGACGACGTGCAGACGCTCACCGCGAGCACGGTCGCTGAGTGCGCCCAGCAGGGCGGCGGCGACCATCTTCTTGGGGGTGCGCTGCGAGTAGTCGCGCGGCTTCGGGCCGTGCACGATGCCACCACCGGTCATCTGGGGTGCGCGGATCGAGCCCTGACGGGCGTTACCCGTGCCCTTCTGCTTGAAGGGCTTGCGGCCGGCACCGGAGACCTCACCACGACGCTTGGTCGAGTGGGTGCCCTGGCGGGCAGCGGCGAGCTGCGCGACGACGACCTGGTGGATCAGGGGGATGTTCGTCTTGACGTCGAACAGCGCGGCGGGCAGCTCCACGGAGCCGGCCTTCTTGCCGTCAGCGGTGCGAACGTCGAGCGCGAGAGTCGAGTCAGCCATGGTCAGGCACCCTTCACTGCGTTGCGGACGTAGACGATGCGGCCACGTGCACCGGGGACGGCGCCCTTGACGAGCAGCAGACCCTTCTCGGCGTCGATGGCGTGCACCTTGAGGTTGAGGACGGTCACGCGCTCGCCACCCATGCGGCCGGCCATGCGCATGCCCTTGAAGACGCGGCTGGGCGTCGAGGAGGCACCGATGGAACCGGGCTTGCGGTGGTTGCGGTGCGCACCGTGCGAAGCGGAGACGCCCTTGAAGTTGTGACGCTTCATGACACCCGCCGTGCCCTTGCCCTTGCTGGTGCCGACGACGTCGACCAGCTGGCCGGCCTCGAAGGTGGCATCCACCGTGAGCTCCTGGCCGAGTGAGTAGTCAGCGGCGTCGGCGGTGCGCACCTCGGTGAGGTGGCGGCGAGGGGTCACGCCCGCGGCCTCGAAGTGGGCCGTGAGGGGCTGGTTGACCTTGCGGGGGTCGATCTGGCCGTACGCGATCTGAACGGCGTTGTAGCCGTCCTTCTCGGGGGTACGCACCTGGGTCACCACGTTGGGTGCGACCTCGATGACGGTGACGGGAACGAGCTTGCCGTTCTCGTCCCAAACCTGGGTCATGCCGAGCTTGGTGCCCAGGAGACCCTTCGAAACCTTGTTGTTGATGTCAGCCATGTCGAACCTCAGAGCTTGATCTCGATGTTGACGTCGGCCGGCAGGTCGAGACGCATCAGCGAGTCGACCGCCTTGGGCGTCGGGTCGATGATGTCGATCAGGCGCTTGTGGGTGCGCATCTCGAAGTGCTCGCGGCTGTCCTTGTACTTGTGGGGCGACCGGATGACGCACACGACGTTCTTCTCGGTCGGCAGGGGCACGGGGCCCACGACCGTCGCGCCCGCACGGGTCACGGTGTCGACGATCTTCCGCGCCGACGTGTCGATGACCTCGTGGTCATACGACTTCAGGCGAATGCGGATCTTCTGTCCCGCCATTGTCTGCTCACTCTCTTTCTCGCGTCTTACGTCTCACCGGTTGTGAGCGCATTGGACGCACGGTGGCGCTGGTTGCGCCTGGCACTTCTCCTTCGCCGAGGCGAGGGATGCTGCACCGCTGTTCTCATGTCAAACCGCACGCTGCTGCACGCGGCTCCCCACGCCCGGTGCGCATGACTGCGACCCGTTGCCGGGTTCGGGCTGTGTGGGATGTGGTGTTCTGCTGTCCGCGGCCTAGGACCCTGCGCATTCGCGCCGCCTATGCACTGCCGTGACAGTGATCCGGGGCACGCAGAGCGACCACCGGAATGTGGAACCTCACTAGTGTACGTGCCTCCCGGGCGTGTCGCAAACTCGGGCGTGTCGCGATCTGCCGCACGCAGAGCCGGGCGGCGGTGCGCACGTGTGCGAACGATTCAGGCAGCGTCTCGGTCGCTCAGAGCCTCGTGACGGGCGATGACCTTCTCGTCGCGCAGCGCCACGATCGCACGCACGGTGACGGCGAGGATCACGCCGACGGCCGCTCCCCACGAGTTCGCGACGATGTCGGCGCCGCTGGAGTAGCGCCCGGGCAGCAGGACGTGCTGCGCGAGCTCGATCGCACCCGACAGCGCCGGACCGAGCAGCAGGGCCAGAATCGTCCAGCGCAGGGGCACGATCAGTCCCAGGACGACCCCCACCGGGATGAACAGGGCGACGTTCGCGGTGAACTCGATGAAGGCGTAATCGACGAACGACGGCACTCCCCGCTCATGCGCCTCGGCGATCAACCGCGCCAGCAGCGCAGCGAAGGGCCGGTCGATCGGGCTCGGCCAGAACACGACGAGAGCGAGGAACAGTCCGTACCCGCTCGCCAGTATCGCCGCGATGGCATGCCGCGGCCCGCTCGTCGAGGGCAGTCGGCGGGCGGTGGCGGGGATGGTGGGGGCGTGGTCGATAGGCACTTCTCGCCATGATGTCACGCCGACCCGCACGGCCGCTGTGCGGGCAAGGGCCCGCACGCACGAAACCCCCCGGATCGCTCCGGGGGGTTTCGTGAAGGAACTCGAGAGAGTTACTTGATGATCTTGGTCACCGTGCCGGCGCCGACGGTGCGGCCACCCTCACGGATTGCAAAGCCGAGGCCCTCTTCCATGGCGATCGGCTGGATCAGCTCGACCGTCATGTCCGTGGTGTCGCCGGGCATGACCATCTCGGTGCCCTCGGGCAGCGAGATGACGCCGGTGACGTCCGTGGTGCGGAAGTAGAACTGCGGGCGGTAGTTCGTGTAGAAGGGGTTGTGACGGCCACCCTCCTCCTTGGACAGGATGTACGCCGTGCCCTCGAAGTTGGTGTGGGGCGTGACCGAACCCGGCTTCACGATGACCTGGCCGCGCTCGACGTCGTCACGCTTGGTGCCGCGCAGGAGCAGACCGCAGTTCTCGCCGGCCCAGGCCTCGTCGAGCTGCTTGTGGAACATCTCGATACCGGTGACGATCGTCTTCTGCGTCGGACGCAGACCCACGATCTCGACCTCGGAGTTGATCGCCAGCGTGCCGCGCTCGGCGCGACCGGTGACGACCGTGCCACGGCCGGTGATGGTGAAGACGTCCTCGACGGGCATGAGGAACGGCTTGTCCTTGTCACGCACCGGGTCGGGGATCGACGCGTCGACCGCTTCCATGAGCTCGACGATCGACTGAACCCACTTCTCGTCGCCTTCGAGGGCCTTCAGGCCCGAGACGCGCACGACGGGGGCGTTGTCGCCATCGAAGTCCTGCGAGGAGAGAAGCTCGCGCACCTCGAGCTCGACGAGCTCCAGGATCTCCTCGTCGTCGACCATGTCGGACTTGTTGAGCGCGACCAGCAGGTACGGCACGCCGACCTGCTTGGCGAGCAGCACGTGCTCACGCGTCTGAGCCATCGGGCCGTCGGTGGCGGCGACCACGAGGATCGCGCCGTCCATCTGAGCGGCACCGGTGATCATGTTCTTGATGTAGTCAGCGTGACCGGGCGCATCGACGTGCGCGTAGTGACGCTTGGGGGTCTCGTACTCGACGTGCGAGATGTTGATCGTGATGCCGCGCTGACGCTCCTCGGGAGCCGAGTCGATCGACGCGAAGTCGCGCTGCACGTTGGTGGCAGACGGGTACTTGTCGGCGAGCACCTTTGAGATCGCCGCGGTGAGCGTGGTCTTGCCGTGGTCAACGTGACCGATGGTTCCGATGTTGACGTGCGGCTTGGTCCGCTCGAACTTGGCCTTAGCCACTGGGTCCTCCTCAGGACAGTCGTGAGTAGTGCACGGGCGCTGGATTGCGACCGAGGCGCTACGGGGATTGGTTCAGTCTAGTAGACAGGTCGGTATTCAGTTGGGTGGATGCCGAGAGCCCGCCGTCGCGAAGCGGGACGAGCCCTCGGCACCAGGGTTATTCGCCCTTGTTCTTCTGGACGATCTCGTCGGCAACCGCGCGAGGAACCTCGGCGTAGCTGTCGAACTCCATCGAGTACACGGCGCGGCCCGAGGTCTTCGAGCGCAGGTCGCCGATGTAGCCGAACATCTCGGACAGCGGCACCAGGGCACGCACGACCTTGACGCCCGCGGCATCCTCCATCGACTGGATCTGACCGCGACGCGAGTTCAGGTCACCGATGACGTCACCCATGTACTCCTCGGGCGTACGCACCTCGACGGACATGAGCGGCTCGAGGATGACCGGACCGGCCTTGCGCAGGGCTTCCTTGAAGCCCATCGAACCGGCGATCTTGAACGCCATCTCCGAAGAGTCGACGTCGTGCGAGGCACCGTCGAGCAGGGTCGCCTTGACACCCACGATGGGGTAGCCGGCGAGCACGCCGACGTTCATCGCGTCCTGGAAGCCCTGGTTGGTCGGCTCGATGTACTCGCGCGGGATACGGCCACCGGTGACCTTGTTCTCGAACTCGTACGTCTTGTCGGCCGTGACCTCCAGCGGCTCGATCGCGAACTGGATCTTCGCGAACTGACCCGAACCACCGGTCTGCTTCTTGTGGGTGTAGTCGTGACGCTCGACGGCCTTCTTGATCGTCTCGCGGTACGCCACCTGCGGCTTGCCGACGTTCGCCTCGACGCGGAACTCGCGCTTCATGCGGTCGACGAGGATGTCCAGGTGCAGCTCGCCCATGCCCTTGATGACCGTCTGACCGGTCTCGGGGTTGAGCTCGGTGCGGAAGGTCGGGTCCTCTTCGGCGAGCTTCTGGATCGCCAGACCCAGCTTCTCCTGGTCGGCCTTGGTCTTGGGCTCGATCGCGACCTCGATGACGGGCTCGGGGAACGTCATCGACTCGAGCACGACGGGCGCTGCCGGGTCGGCGAGGGTGTCACCGGTGGTGGTGTCCTTCAGGCCGATGACGGCGTAGATGTTGCCCGCGGTGACCGAATCGACCGGGTTCTCCTTGTTGGCGTGCATCTGGAAGATCTTCCCGATGCGCTCCTTCTTGCCCTTGGTCGAGTTGATGACCTGCGCGCCGGAGTCGAGGTGACCCGAGTAGACGCGGATGTAGGTCAGGCGACCGAAGAACGGGTGCACGGCGACCTTGAAGGCCAGCGCCGCGAACGGGTCGTTCGCGTCGGGGTGGCGCTCGATGATCTTCTCTTCGTCCTTGGGGTCGTGGGCCTCGATGGCCGGCACGTCCAGGGGCGAGGGGAGGTAGTCCACGACCGCGTCGAGCATGGGCTGCACGCCGCGGTTCTTGAACGCCGAACCGCACAGGACCGGGTAGAGGTCACCGTTGACGGTGAGCTTGCGGATCGCACCCTTGATCTCGGCGAGCGTGAGCTCCTCACCGGCGAAGTACTTCTCCAGCAGAGCCTCATCGGTCTCGGCGACGGTCTCGAGCAGCTTCTCGCGGTACTCGGCGGCACGGTCGGCGAGGTCGGCGGGGATCTCCTGCACCTCGTACTTGGCGCCCATGGTGACATCACCCTTGGAGTCGCCGGGCCACACCAGTGCGCGCATCTCGACCAGGTCGATGACACCGACGAAGTCGTTCTCGGCGCCGATGGGCAGCTGCAGCACGAGGGGCTTGGCGCCCAGGCGCTTGATGATGGTGTCGACCGTGAAGTAGAAGTCGGCGCCCAGCTTGTCCATCTTGTTGACGAAGCAGATGCGGGGGACGTCGTACTTGTCGGCCTGACGCCAGACGGTCTCGGACTGGGGCTCGACGCCCTCCTTGCCGTCGAAGACGGCGACCGCACCATCGAGCACACGCAGCGACCGTTCGACCTCGACCGTGAAGTCGACGTGGCCGGGGGTGTCGATGATGTTGATCTGGTTCTTGTTCCAGAAGCAGGTCACGGCGGCAGACGTGATCGTGATGCCGCGCTCCTTCTCCTGTTCCATCCAGTCGGTGGTCGAGGCGCCATCGTGCGTCTCGCCCAGCTTGTGGTTGACGCCCGTGTAGAAGAGGATGCGCTCGGTCGTCGTCGTCTTGCCGGCATCGATGTGCGCCATGATGCCGATATTGCGGACCTTGTTGAGGTCGGTGAGCACGTCTTGTGCCACGGGGAAGTCCTTACGTGTAGTGACGGATGTCGCGGGGTGGTGACCCGCCGACGCGGGTCGGGGACCGGACCAGGCCGGCCCCCGAACCGGTCAGGGATTACCAGCGGTAGTGGGCGAAGGCGCGGTTCGACTCGGCCATCTTGTGGGTGTCTTCACGGCGCTTGACCGCGGCACCCAGGCCGTTCGAGGCATCCAGGATCTCGTTCTGGAGGCGCTCGGTCATCGTCTTCTCACGACGGCCCTTCGCGTAGCTGACGAGCCAGCGCAGGGCGAGCGTGTTGGCGCGGTGAGGCTTGACCTCGACCGGCACCTGGTAGGTCGAGCCACCGACGCGGCGGCTCTTGACCTCGAGGGTGGGGCGCACGTTGTCGAGCGCCTTCTTGAGGGTCGCGACCGCGTCCTGGCCGTTCTTGGCCTCCACACCGCGCAGGGCGGTGTAGACGATCGATTCGGCGGTGGACTTCTTGCCATCGACGAGGATCTTGTTGACCAGCTGGCTGACGATCGGTGCGCCGTAGACCGGGTCGTTGACGACGGGGCGCTTCGGGGCGGGTCCCTTGCGAGGCATCTAGCTCAACCCTTCTTTGCGCCGTAGCGGCTGCGAGCCTGCTTACGGTTCTTGACGGCCTGGGTGTCCAGGGCGCCGCGGACGATCTTGTAACGCACACCCGGCAGGTCCTTGACACGACCGCCGCGCACGAGCACCAGCGAGTGCTCCTGCAGGTTGTGGCCCTCGCCGGGGATGTAGGCGGTGACCTCGGTGCCGTTGCGGAGCTTGACACGAGCGACCTTGCGCATGGCCGAGTTCGGCTTCTTGGGCGTGGTCGTGTAGACGCGGGTGCAGACCCCGGCCTGCTGCGGGTTCGCCTTCAGCGCGGGTGCCTTGGTCTTGGTGACCTTCGGCGAGCGCCCCTTGCGAACCAACTGCTGAATGGTTGGCACGTTCTCTCCTTGTTGTGCTGCACGGTGACAGCGTCGTGGTTTCACCACAGATCCACCGGGCGCGGCACGAGGTGGCCGAGCGCGTTTGTGAGTGGATATGCCGTGGGGGTGGCCTGTTCGCAGGCCCAGTCCCTCAGATGCGGCGCCTTCCCCACCCCGACCCGCGCAATGGCACGACTCAGGGCGCGCAATGCGCACACCCACTCCATGATACGCGCGTGTGCGGGACCGGTCAAACGAGGGCGGGTCAGCCGTCGGTGCGCAGCAGCCGGAAGGCGGCATCGCCGAGGAGGAACCTCTCCCCCGGTGCGAGCTCGGCGCCCGCCTCCGCCTCGATCTCGGTGCCCATGAGGGTGGGGAGCATGACGCCGTTGGTGGAACCGAGATCGGTGACGATCCAGCGGTCGCCCCGCAGCTCGAGCCGGGCGTGCGTCTTGGACACCGTGCGGGTGTCGTCGACCACCGCGACCAGCTGCGCGGTGCGATAGGCGGGGTCGGCGGCCGGCTGCCGGCCGACGATGACGACGTCGGAGCGCAGGTCGATGGGGGAACCCGCGGCCGGCTGCAGCATCCACGGCACCCGGCGGCGGCGGGCGACGACGGTGTGATCGGGGAAGACATCGTCGTCGGCGGGTGCGTCCGCTCCCGCGACGGAGTCCAGCGCGGAGCGCGGGGCACCGGCGACGGGAGCACCGGCGACGGCCGAGACCTCGTCTGCGGTGTCGAGCGGGAACTCCGGGTCGAGTGCCGCGGCGGAGCGCGGCGGACCGGCGGGTGCGCGGGTGACGGCGGGGAAGGCGGGGTCGATGTCGACCGGGGCCGTGCGCAGCGGCACGGCCGGCGCGGGCTGGGGTGCCTCGGGGTCGGCGGCGCGGGCGGCCTCCCGCGGAGCGGCGGTCTCGCGCGGCGCGACGTCGTCGCCGATGCGTCCGCGCTCGGGTCCCGTGCCCGCGTCGTCGACGAGGGCCGGCAGACCCGTCGCCACCGGGCGGGCGGCGACCGGGTCGCCCTGCGGCGGCTGCGAGATCGCCGAGACCTCGTCGATGCTGCTGTGCCAACGCTGGTCGAAGTCGCGGTCGACGCGGGCAGGGGCCACGGCGTCGGCGTCGGCTGCGGGAGTCCAGGGAACGGCCCGCGCGGGGGCGGCAGCATCCGCGGCGGGCGGAGCGAACTGCTCGTCGGCCGCGGTGGTCGCAACCGGGGCCGTGGGCGTCGCGGGGGGCGGGGGCGGTGCCCAGGCCGACGCGGCGCTCGCGTGCCGGGCCGGAGGTGGCGCGTGCTCGCCGGCGTCGGGCGCCTCGCGATCGGCCGGCGCGACGGCCGAACCCGACGCCGACGACGCGGGCTCGGGGGTCAGCGCCGACAGGGACGGCGCGGCTGCGGCGGCCGCGGCGTCGCCGGGGAGCGGCGGCGGGGCGTAGGCGGGCGGCGGCGGCACCGGAAGGTCGTCGTCCGCGGGCAGGGCACCCAGGTGCGGATCGACCACGCGCACCTGCTCGGTGCGGGCGTAGGCGGGCGCGGCGGGCGCGGCGGCATCCGTGCCACGCCACCGGGCGACGCCGAACCCGACGACGCTGGCCCACACCGGGAACAGCACGGCGGCCAGCGCCGTCATGCCGCCGCCGAGGCCGAAGCCACGGTTGATGCGGTGGACCGCCACGATGGTCACGACCCAGAAGGCCAGGGCGCCGACGCCGGGGACGAGGATCAGCAGGAAGAACCATCCCGACAGCCCACCGACCATGACGAGGGTCACCTGGTTGACGATCGGGACCCAGGCGCGCCACTGCTCCTGGCCGATCTTGCCGAACACCGCCGAGAGCCCCAGCGCCGTCCAGACGTACACGGCGACGGTCGGGATGACGGCGATGAGCAGGATCAGCACGAGCTGCGCGGAGGAGAAGCTATCGGACACGATGACGATGGGCGCGTGTGCGCGCCTCACCCTCCTCCCCGACGAGCCGTGCGGCAGACACCGCGATGCAAGATGCCTCCACCCTAGGGCCACCCGCCGCGCCGCTGCGCGTCGGGCCCCTCACGCGGGGTCCGCACCGTCGACACCGGGGCCGAACGGAGCGTCGAGCGAACGGGTGAGCTCGTCGAGCATCGCGGCGATCTGCGGCTCGACGTAGCGGGTGACACCGGCTTGGATGCGCAGCCGGTGACGCAGCAGAATCGCGCAGATCTCCCGCCCGATCATGTTGGCGTAGTCGTCGGCGAGCCCCACTTCCTGGCGCAGCGCCGCCTTGGCCTCGGGGCTGAGGGGAGGAAGGTCCGGCACGTCGGCGTCGGCTTCCTGGGCCATCCCGGCGATGGTGAACAGAAAGGGGGCACCGGGGACGGGGTCGGGGTCCAGCGGCAACCCCTCGAACTCCGGCTCGAGGTTCTCGGCGGGCCGGTAGCTGCGTGCGCGATTGCGTTCGGCCTGCTGGTCGAGCTCGGCCTGCAGCATCGGAAGGTTGTGGGACGTGTAGACCGCGACGGCGTGGTCGACGATCGTCTTGATGCGGGTCGACAGGCCGTGCTGCACTCCGTGCGGCACATCGGACCCGAGACCGGCGGCCGAGAGCACCGGGGAGCCGAAGCAGCGACGGCACGGGGCGATACGGCCGCGGTGGGTCGCGGGCTCCCACCGCGGCAGCCAGCGCAGCCAGGCATCGACGGCCTGGCTGACCTGCGTCTCGAGCGAGCGCTCCACGCTCACATTCTCGCCTGTCGGTGCCCCTCGGGCACACCCCGCCCCGCCGAATCCGGGTGGATCACTCGTCTTCGTCGCTCTCCCACGGCCAGCGCGGGCGCGTGGACCGGGTGCGCACGAGCGCCACGGCGACCCATCCCGCCACCGCACCCGACACCGCCAGCACCACGGCGAACCACGACAGCACGAAGCTGTCGATCGCCGCACCGAGCAGCGCCACATCGGTGCCGGCGAACACGGCGCCGATGCACAGTCCCACGATGTAGCCGAGGAAGGCCATGATGGCGACCACGATCGCTGCGAGGTACGACGGGCGCCCGGCGCGCAGCACGATCCACAGCACCAGGCCGACCAGGGCGACCGACGTGGCCATGCCGACGATGCCGGGGACCTGACCCGCCCCTGGCGCGTCAATCACCTCACGGCCGGTGACGAGGCTCGTCACGCCGAGTCCGCAGATCGCCAGGGCCAGATAGCCGATGAGCGCGAAGGCGAGGGCCGCGGGCGGCCTCACTCCTTCGCGCTCACCCATCACTGGCGGTACAGCTGCGGGCCGGCCTCGAGGGTGCGCTCGTACTCGCGCTGCGCCTCGTTGTTCAGCTCGGTGACACGCTTGCCGCGCCGGGCGACCCACGCGCCGAACCAGATCGTCAGCTCGCGGCCGAGGATGAACGCGGTGGCCGCCAGCGGCACCAGCAGCTGGCTCTCGACGAGCGCGCCGGCCTGACTGGGGGCGAGGTTCCAGAACGGGGCCTGGAAGAGCTGGCCGAGCAGGTGCCCGCCGTAGGAGGCGACGCCCACGAGGAGGCCGAAGATCACCCAGTGCGCCCAGCCGGCCCGGTTGATGACGGCGCCCAGCAGCCAGAATGCCAGGAAGAACACCACGACCGGCACCCACAGCGCCCACGTGGTGAGCGCGGTGAGTGCGACGTCGGCGAGGTCGTCGACATCGACGTCGCCCGCGAGGGCGGCGAAGCCGAGCCAGGCGCCCAGGTACAGCACGGCGAACGCGAGGGCGGCGAGCAGGCCGATGGCGCCGGCCGCACCGCGGTTGCCGCGCGGGCGGGGGGCCTCGGGTGCCTGCACGAAGATCGGCTGCGGGCTCGAGGAGGCGAACTGCGCTCCGGTCGCGACGACGGGTGTGTCGTAGGCGGATGCCGCGGGAGCGGCGTACGCGGTGGTCTCGGGCGCGTCGTAGGCGCCGGCCGCCGGGGTGTCGGCGCGCGTGTCGGAGACGGCGTGGGACGCGCTCGACGACGCGTCGTACGCGGACGCGCTCGACGGCGCGGCATCGGTCATGTCACGCACCGGCGCCTCCGGCACTGCCGGGTCGTAGCCGGCGGCGGCATAGTCGGCGTCGGACGGCTCGTAGTCCGGCGACGTCGGGTCGCTGGTCCTGGCGGGTGCGACGGGCTCAGCCGCGGCATCGGCCGGGGCGGGATCGGTCGGGTAGCCGTCGGCCACCGCGTCGCGCCCGGCTGCCTCGGCATCGGCCAGACCCTCGTGGGCGCGGCCGACCACGTCGTCCACCGATGTGGGTTCTTCCACCGGTTCGCCGTACGGCTTGGGGTCGGTCATGGGATGCACTCCTCCCGCGGGGCACACGCCACCGCAGTGCCGAGGGTAACGCGCCCCGGCGGCGCTCCCCCGCAGGCATGCCGCCGTGTGTCGCACTCGGCGCGCGACGCGCCGACGCTTATCGTGGCGGCATGGACACCCGACCGCTCCGGCGCCGAGCCTCCCGAGTGCTGCTCGCGCTGGCGGTCGGCACCGCCACGGCCCTCCTCGGCGGCTGCGCCGGAGAGACCGCACCCGCGGCATCCACCGTGACGGCCACCGCGCCCGCGCCCGTCGCGAGCGCCACGCCCACCCCCACGGCGACCCCCCTGCCGGGCGCGGCCGATCTGCCGCGGGACTGCCGCGCGATCGTCTCGGGACCGGTGCTCGCCCAGCTCGGCGACATCCCGCTGAACGATCCGGCCTTCGGCCCGTCGGGCACGCAGGCCGACGGCTCGCTCGTGTGCGTCTGGGGCGCGGCCGATGCCGCCACCACGAACCTGCGCACGACCCTCAGTGCGGTCGCCGAGAATGCCACGATGGACGCCCTCAACGCCCTGGTCGCCGACGAGGGATACGAGTGCTACCGGCCCGATGACGGCGTGCGGTGCGAGAAGACCTGGCGCAACGAGGAGTTCCCGGTGACCGACGGTCGCACGCTCTACTACCGCTCGGGCGTGCTCATCGACACGACGTACTCGAACCTCGCCCCCACCGGCTTCACCGCCGCCGTGGTCGACGCGGTGTTCGGCTGACTCAGCCGTTCCAGACGGCCTCGGCCACCCGCGACGCATAGCGCTCCGGATGCCACGTCGTCTCGACCGTCGACAGCCACAGACCGTCGGCGAACTCGAGCGTCTCCAGCACCTCCTCGGCGGACCTCGTGCAGCGCACCCGGGTGTCGGCGACGAGGCCGCACCCGAATCCGAGCTCCGGCAGCGCCGCCTGCGCGATGGCGCCCGCATCGGAGCCGACGTCGGCGAGCGTCGTGACGATCGTGCCCGACTCCGACGTCCACGTGCACGTGAACCGCACCTCGGGTGCGAGGGAGTCCACGAGCACCGTGGCGGAGGTCGGCGGCGTCGAGTCGTCCTGCGCGAGCTGCGAGCCCGGCGTCCACGACAGCCCCGCCCACAGCGCGTCGGTGTAGAGCCGGCGGCACTCGGCCGGGGTGCCGGTCTCCGCGGCATCCGCCTGGGTCGTCTGGGGCCCGCGCAGCGTGTCGCCGGCCAGCCCCACGACGGCGGGCAGACCCGGCAGCGCGAGCCAGATGAGCCCGGCGACCACCCCGACGCTCACGATGCCGACGGCCCACGAGAGCCAGGTGCTGCGCTCGCTGATCCTGGACATGCGCCACCTCCTCCCCCACGGTAGGTCGTCGGGGGCCGCGCCGCACGGAAGGCACGCGGGCGGGAACGCCGAAGGCCCCCGGCGCGTGCCGGGGGCCTTCGGGTGGAGCGATTCGACCTAGTTGTAGGTACCGGGCGTGAAGTCGTCCGTCGAGAAGCTGTCGAAATCGACGTAGCTCAGGTCGGCGTCGCTGTAGCCGCCGTCCGAGGCGAAGATGCGGTTGGGGTACCGCTCGCTCTTGGCCTCTTCCGTCGCCTCGACCACGACGTTGCGGTACTTCGCAAGTCCGGTTCCGGCGGGGATGAGCTTTCCGATGATGACGTTCTCCTTGAGGCCGACCAGCGGGTCGCTGCGACCCTCCATCGCGGCCTGCGTGAGCACGCGCGTGGTCTCCTGGAACGACGCCGCCGACAGCCACGATTCGGTCGCGAGCGACGCCTTCGTGATACCCATCAGCTCGGGGCGACCCGACGCGGGACGCTTGCCCTCGGCGACCGCCTCGCGGTTGATGTTCTGGTAGCGCTTGAAGTCCACCAGCTCACCCGGGAGCAGCGTCGTGTCGGCGTGGTCGACGACCGTGACCTTGCGCAGCATCTGGCGCACGATGACCTCGATGTGCTTGTCGTGGATCGGCACACCCTGCGAGCGGTACACGCCCTGGACGCCGTTGACGAGGTACTTCTGCACCTCGCGGGCACCCATGACACGCATGACCTCCTTGGGGTCGAGCGTGCCGACCTGCAGGGGCTGGCCGACCGTGACGTGCTGGCCGTCCTCGACCAGCAGCGTCGCGCGCTTGAGCACCGGGTACACGTGCGGCTCGTCGCCGTTGTCGGGCGTCAGGATGACCTTCTTGGCCTTGTCCGTCTCGTCGATCGTGATGCGTCCAGCGGACTCGGCGATCGGCGAGGCACCCTTCGGGGTGCGCGCCTCGAACAGCTCCTGCACACGGGGCAGACCCTGCGTGATGTCGTCCGCCGATGCCGAACCACCGGTGTGGAACGTACGCATCGTCAGCTGCGTGCCGGGCTCACCGATCGACTGGGCGGCGATGATGCCGACGGCCTCGCCGATGTCGACGATCTTGCCGGTGGCCAGCGAACGGCCGTAGCACTTCGCGCAGACGCCGACGGCCGAGTCGCAGGTGAGGACCGAGCGCACCTTGATGGTCTCGATACCCGCCTCGACCAGCTTGTCGATGAGCACGTCGCCCACGTCGTCGCCGGCGGCGGCCACCACGGTGCCCTGCGCGTCGACGACGTCGGCGGCGAGGGTACGGGCGAACACCGAGTTCTCCACGTTGTCGTCGCGGCGCAGCGCCCCGTCGGCTCCGGGAGCGGCGATGGTGAACTCCAGGCCCTTGCCGGTGCCGCAGTCCTCCTCGCGGATGATGACATCCTGCGAGACATCGACCAGGCGTCGGGTCAGGTAACCCGAGTCGGCGGTGCGCAGAGCGGTGTCGGCCAGACCCTTACGTGCACCGTGCGTCGCGATGAAGTACTCGGCGACGCTCAGCCCCTCGCGGTACGAGGAGATGATGGGGCGAGGGATGATCTCACCCTTCGGGTTGTTCACCAGGCCTCGCATACCGGCGATGTTGCGGATCTGCAGCCAGTTACCACGCGCACCCGACGACACCATGCGGTTGATGGTGTTGTCCTCGGGGAAGTTGTCCCGCATGGCCTTCTGGACCTCGTCCGTGGCCTCGGTCCAGATCTTGATGAGCTCCTGACGACGCTCGGCGTCGGTCGTGAGGCCCTTCTCGAACTGGCCCTGCACCTTGGCGGCCTGCTTCTCGTAGCCGGCGACGATCTCGGCCTTGTTCGGCGGCGTGAGCACGTCGCTGAGCGCGACGGTCACACCCGAACGGGTGGCCCAGTAGAAGCCGGCATCCTTGATGCGGTCCAGCGACGCTGCGACCTCGACCTTGGGGTACTCCTCGGCCAGCTTGTTGACGATCTGCGACAGCTTGCCCTTGTCCGCCTGCTCGCGCACGAACGGGTAGCCCTTGGGGAGGGTGTCGTTGAAGATCGCCTGACCGAGCGAGGCATCCACGAGACCGTGGCGCTCGTAGCCCTCGGGGGCTTCGCCCTCGAGGAAGGACAGACCCGGGATGCGGATGCGGACCTTGGCCTGCAGGTCGAGGGTGCCCTCGTCCTTCGCCAGGATCGCCTCGCCGACCGAACCGAACACGCGGCCCTCACCCTTGGCGCCCGCCTTGACCGTGGTCAGGTGGTGGAGGCCGATGATCATGTCCTGCGAAGGCAGGGTGACCGGACGGCCGTCCGAGGGCTTGAGGATGTTGTTCGACGCCAGCATGAGCACGCGGGCCTCGGCCTGCGCCTCGACCGACAGCGGCAGGTGCACAGCCATCTGGTCACCGTCGAAGTCGGCGTTGAACGCGGCACACACGAGCGGGTGCAGCTGGATGGCCTTGCCCTCCACGAGCTGCGGCTCGAACGCCTGGATGCCGAGGCGGTGAAGCGTGGGCGCACGGTTGAGCAGCACGGGACGCTCGCGGATGATCTCCTCGAGCACGTCCCAGACCTCGGGACGGGTGCGCTCGACCGCACGCTTGGCGGCCTTGATGTTCTGCGAGTGACCGAGGTCGATCAGGCGCTTGATGACGAACGGCTTGAACAGCTCCAGCGCCATCTGCTTGGGGAGGCCACACTGGTGCAGCTTCAGCTGGGGTCCGACGATGATGACCGAGCGGCCCGAGTAGTCCACGCGCTTGCCGAGCAGGTTCTGACGGAACCGGCCCTGCTTGCCCTTGAGCATGTCGGACAGCGACTTGAGCGCACGGTTGCCGGTACCGGTGACGGGACGACCGCGGCGGCCGTTGTCGAACAGTGCGTCGACGGCCTCCTGCAGCATGCGCTTCTCGTTGTTCACGATGATCTCGGGCGCACCGAGGTCCAGCAGACGCCGGAGGCGATTGTTGCGGTTGATCACGCGGCGGTACAGGTCGTTCAGGTCGCTGGTGGCGAAGCGGCCACCGTCGAGCTGGACCATCGGGCGCAGCTCCGGCGGGATCACCGGAACGACGTCGAGCACCATGGCCGCCGGGCTCATGCCCGTCGATAGGAACGAGTTGACGACCTTCAGGCGCTTGATCGCACGGATCTTGCGCTGGCCCTTGCCCTCGGAGATCTGCAGGTGCAGGTTCTCCGCCTCGGCGGCCAGGTCGAACGCCTGCAGCCGACGCTGGATCGACTCCGCGCCCATGTAGGCCTCGAAGTACTGACCGAAGCGGTCCTGCAGCTCGTGGAAGACGTCGTCCTCCTGCTTCAGGTTGCCGACCTCGAGGGTGCGGAACTCTTCCCACACGCGCTCGAGCTTGGAGATCTGCTCGTCGAAGTTCTTGCGGATCGACGCCATGTCCTTCTCGGCGGCGTCCTTGACCTTCTTCTTCTGGTCGGCCTTGGCGCCTTCCTCTTCGAGCGCGGCGAGCTCTTCTTCCAGCTTCGCCAGGCGGGCGGCGACGCGGGCGTCGCGGCGGTCGCCGAGGTTCTTCATCTCGAGCCGGAGGTTGGACTCGTGCGTCGGGAGGTCGCGATGACGCGCCTCGTCGTCGACCGAGATCACCATGTAGGCGGCGAAGTAGATGACCTTCTCGAGGTCCTTCGGCGCCATGTCCAGCAGGTACCCGAGGCGCGAGGGCACGCCCTTGAAGTACCAGATGTGGGTCACCGGAGCGGCGAGCTCGATGTGGCCCATGCGCTCACGACGCACGGAGCTCTTGGTGACCTCCACGCCGCAGCGCTCGCAGACGATGCCCTTGAAGCGGACGCGCTTGTACTTGCCACACGCGCACTCCCAGTCGCGGGAGGGTCCGAAGATCTGCTCGCCGAAGAGGCCGTCCTTCTCGGGCTTGAGCGTGCGGTAGTTGATGGTTTCGGGCTTCTTGACCTCACCGAAGGACCAACGACGAATGTCGTCGGCGGTGGCCAGGCCGATGCGAAGCTGATCGAAAGTTGTTGATTCGAGCACTATTTCTCAGTTCTCCTGTGTCGGATATCTGTCGTTGCCTGGCCGGATCAGATCTCGTCGATCGACGTCGACTCGAACCGGGTGGAGATGTTGATTCCGAGCTCTTCCGCGGCGCGGAACGCCTCGTCCTCGCCGTCGCGGAGATTGACCGTCGTACCGTCTGCCGAGAGCACCTCGACGTTCAGGCAGAGCGACTGCATCTCCTTCATCAGCACCTTGAAGGACTCAGGGATGCCGGGCTCCTGGATGTTCTCGCCCTTGACGATCGCCTCGTAGACCTTCACGCGGCCCACGATGTCGTCGGACTTGATCGTGAGGAGCTCCTGCAGGGCGTAAGCGGCGCCGTAGGCCTCGAGGGCCCACACCTCCATCTCACCGAAACGCTGACCACCGAACTGCGCCTTACCACCCAGCGGCTGCTGCGTGATCATCGAGTACGGACCCGTGGAGCGCGCGTGGATCTTGTCGTCCACGAGGTGGTGCAGCTTCAGGATGTACATGTAACCGACCGAGATCGGAGCGGGGAACGGCTCGCCGGAGCGGCCGTCGTACAGCAGCGTCTTTCCGGTGGAGTCGATCAGACGCTCGCCGTCACGGTTGACCAGGGTCGAATCCAGCAGACCCGCGATCTCCTCCTCGAACGCACCGTCGAACACCGGGGTGGCGACCTTGGTGCCGGGAGCAGCCTCGAGAGCCTCGGCGGGCAGGTTCGCCGCCCACTCCGGGTTGCCTTCGACCTTCCAGCCGCGCTGTGCGATCCATCCGAGGTGCAGCTCCAGCACCTGGCCGAAGTTCATTCGACCCGGGATGCCGAGCGGGTTGAGGATGACGTCGACCGGCGTGCCGTCGGCGAGGAAGGGCATGTCCTCGATCGGGAGGATCTTGGCGATGACACCCTTGTTGCCGTGGCGGCCGGCGAGCTTGTCGCCCTCGGTGATCTTGCGCTTCTGGGCGATGTAGACCACGACCCGGCGGTTGACGCCCGAGCCGAGCTCGTCGTCGCCGTCCTCGGCGTTGAACTCCTTGACCGCGATGATCGTGCCCTGCTCACCGTGGGGCACCTTCAGCGACGTGTCGCGCACCTCGCGGCTCTTCTCGTTGAAGATCGCGCGGAGCAGGCGCTCCTCGGCCGAAAGCTCGGTCTCGCCCTTGGGCGTGACCTTGCCGACGAGGATGTCACCGGGGCGCACCTCGGCGCCGATGCGGATGATGCCGCGCTCGTCGAGGTCCTTCAGCAGCTCGGGGCTGACGTTGGGGAGATCACGGGTGATCTCCTCCTTGCCCAGCTTCGTGTCACGGGCATCCACCTCGTACTCCTCGATGTGGATCGAGGAGAGGGTGTCGTCCTTCACGAGGTTCTGGCTGAGGATGATGGCGTCCTCGAAGTTGTGACCCTCCCACGTCATGAAGGCGACGAGGAGGTTCTTGCCGAGTGCGAGCTCGCCGTTCTCCGTGGCGGGACCGTCGGCGATGACCTCGCCGACCTCGACGCGGTCGCCTGCCGAGACGATGACGCGCTGGTTGTAGCTGGTGCCCTGGTTGGAGCGGTCGAACTTGCGCAGGAAGTAGTCCTGCGTGCCGCCCTCATCGAGCTGCACGGTCACGACGTCGGCCGAGACCTCCAGCACGACGCCGGCCTTCTCGGCGGTGACGACGTCACCGGCGTCGATCGCGGCGTAGCCCTCCATACCGGTACCGACCACGGGCGACTCGCTGCGCAGCAGTGGGACGGCCTGACGCTGCATGTTCGCACCCATGAGGGCGCGGTTCGCGTCGTCGTGCTCGAGGAACGGGATGAGCGAGGTCGCCACCGACACCATCTGGCGCGGGGAGACGTCCATGTAGCCGATCTCCTCGGCGGGGAACAGGTCGACCTCGCCGCCCTGGCCGCGACGGGCCAGCACGCGGTCGCTGACGAACGTGCCGTCGGCCTTCAGCTCGACACCGGCCTGAGCGACGATGTAGTCGCTCTCTTCACTGGCGGTGAGGTAGTCGATCTGGTCGGTCACGCGGCCGTCGACGACCTTGCGGTACGGGGTCTCGATGAAGCCGAACGAGTTGATGCGGGCGAACGATGCGAGCGAGCCGATCAGACCGATGTTCGGGCCTTCCGGCGTCTCGATCGGGCACATGCGGCCGTAGTGCGAGGGGTGCACGTCTCGCACCTCGACGCCGGCGCGCTCACGCGACAGACCGCCGGGGCCCAGCGCCGAGAGGCGACGCTTGTGGGTCAGACCCGCGAGCGGGTTGTTCTGGTCCATGAACTGCGACAGCTGCGACGTGCCGAAGAACTCCTTGATCGCGGCCACGACGGGGCGCACGTTGATCAGGGTCTGCGGGGTGATCGCTTCGATGTCCTGCGTGGTCATGCGCTCGCGGACGACGCGCTCCATGCGCGACAGACCGGTGCGGACCTGGTTCTGGATGAGCTCGCCCACCGCGCGGATGCGACGGTTGCCGAAGTTGTCGATGTCGTCGATGTCCAGGCGGATCTCGGCGGGCTGGCCGTTGCGGATGCCCTCGAACGAGGTGTCACCGCGGTGCAGGCGCACGAGGTACTTGATGGTGGCGACGATGTCCTCGACCGTCAGCACCGAGTCGCTCAGCGGCTTGTCCAGGCCCAGCTTCTGGTTGATCTTGTAACGACCCACCTTCGCCAGGTCGTAGCGCTTGGAGTTGAAGTAGAAGTTGTCCAGCAGCGCGCGGGCGGCCTCAGCGGCGACCTGCTCGCCCGGACGGAGCTTGCGGTAGATGTCGCGGAGGGCGTCTTCCTTGGTGAGGATGGTGTCCTTGGCCAGCGTCTCCTCGATGGAGTCGAAGCCGGCGAACTCCGCCATGATGTCTTCGCTCGAAAGACCCAGGGCCTTGAGGAACACGGTGACCGACTGCTTGCGCTTGCGGTCGATGCGCACGCCCACCTGGTCGCGCTTGTCGATCTCGAACTCGAGCCAGGCGCCGCGGCTGGGGATGACGCGGGCGGAGACGATGTCCTTGTCGCTGGTCTTGTCGGGCGTGCGGTCGAAGTACACGCCGGGCGAACGCACCAGCTGCGAGACGACGACGCGCTCGGTGCCGTTGATGATGAACGTGCCCTTGCCGGTCTGCAGGGGGAAGTCGCCCATGAAGACGGTCTGGGTCTTGATCTCACCGGTGAGGTGGTTCATGAACTCGGCCTCGACGTACAGCGGGGCGGCGTACGTCTTGCCGCGCTCCTTGCACTCCTCGATCGAGTACTTCTCCGGCTCGAGGTAGGGGTTCGTGAACGAGAGCTGCATCGTCTCGCCGAGGTCCTCGATCGGGGAGATCTCCTCGAAGATCTCCTCGAGGCCGCTGATCTCGGGAACGTCGGTGCGGCCGACGGCCTGTGCCTCGGCGACACGGGCCTTCCAGGCGTCGTTGCCGACGAGCCAGTCGAAGGACTCGGTCTGCAGCGCCAGGAGGTCAGGGACCTCCAGGGTGTCCGAGACCTTCGCGAACGAAAGACGGGAAGCTCCGCGTCCGTTCTTGAGGTTGGTGGTGGTGGTGGGGTTGGATGCGTTGCGCGCAGCAGCCAAGGGGATTACCTCCGTGGGCCCGGGCAGGGCTCGTTTTCCTTGTCGTCAGGTGGAGTGCTCCCTTTCATCCCCGAAGCCTGACGACCGCACGCCGCTGTGAAGCGGGGGAACGCAGGCACCGCCGACCACCATATGAGGGCAAGGGGAAGGGAGCGCAAAGAACAACTATATGTCTTGCGACTCGCCATGTCCAGCCGGATTCTTGACGACGTGCAGATGCTGGGGTATATGCGCCCGCGGCATCTGGTGCGACCTCCCTCGGCGGGCCATGATGTGCACATGATCGGGGGGACACCCGTGATCCGCACGCCCGACCAGCGGATCCGTGTTTTCGTCAGTTCCACCCTCCGCGAGCTCGCCGAGGAGCGCGCGGCGGCCCGGCGTGCGATCGAAGCGCTGCGACTCGCCCCGGTGCTGTTCGAGTTGGGTGCCAGGCCCCACCCGCCGCGGGCGCTCTACCGGTCCTACCTGCAGCAGAGCGACGTGTTCGTCGGGATCTACGCCGACAGCTACGGCTGGGTGGCACCGGAAGAGGAGGTGTCGGGGCTCGAGGACGAGTACAACCTCGCCCCGGCATCCATGCCCAAGCTCATCTATGTCAAAGCCGGCGCCGCCCGCGATGAGCGGCTCACCGCGCTCATCGCTCGCATCCAGTCCGACGACACCGCGGCGTACCTCCCGTTCCACACCGCGGACGAACTGGAGGCGCGCTTGGGCGATGATCTGGCGACGCTCATGGCCGAGCGGTTCGAGCAGTCCCGCTCCGCCGACCGCGACGACGACGGGCCCCACGCCGGGGCGCTCGTCTCGCGTGTGCCGGTGCCGTACACCACCACGATCGGCCGCGCCGACGACGTCACCGCGGTCGTGCACATGCTCACCCACGGCGGGGACCGCCTCGTGAGCCTCATCGGCCCCGGTGGCATCGGCAAGAGCCGACTGGCGATCGAGGTGTGCCTCGCGGCTGCGCACGAATTCCCCGACGGGGTGTACTTCGTGGCGCTGGAGAACGTGCTGGAGCCAGCGCTGCTGCTGCCGACGATCGCCTACAGCCTCGGCATCCGCGACAACGGCGAAGCCGCCATCGAGGAGCGCATCTCCCGCGCCCTGGAGGGGCGGCACGTGCTGATCGCGCTCGACAACTTCGAACAGATCATGGATGCCGCACCCGTGCTGGTGCGGCTGTACACCGTGGCGCCGCTGGCGAGCTTCCTCGTCACGAGCCGGGTGGTGCTGCGCATCCGCGGCGAGCGCGTGTACGACGTGCAGGCGCTGACGACCCCCGCCGACGGCGTGCCCGCCACCCTCGAGCGGGCCGAGCGCTCGAGCGCCTGCGCACTGTTCGTCGACCGCGCGCAGGCCGCCGCGCCCGCCTTCGCACTGGCCGAATCGAACGCCGGCGCGGTGATGGACATCTGCCGCCGACTGCAGGGGCTGCCGCTGGCGATCGAACTGGCGGCGGCGAAGGTGCGGATGCTGTCCCCGCACGCGATCGCCGAGCGTCTGGAGCGCAGCCTGCCGCTGCTGACGGCGGCGGTGCGCGACATGCCGGAGCGGCATCGCACGATGCGCGCGACGCTGGAGTGGAGCGTGAGCCTGCTCCCAGCCGCGCAGCGGGCGCTGCTGGAGGACCTCGGCGTGTTCGCGGAGCGGTTCACGCTCGAGGCCGTCGAGGCGCTCGAGCCGGGGCGGGCGTGGGAGGGCGGGGCGATCGAGGGGCTCGCGGCCCTCGTGGACGGCTCGCTGGTGACGCAGACCGACTTCGACGGACGCAGCGTGCTGTCGCTGCTGGCGATCGTGCGGGAGTACGCGGTCGGGCGGCTGGAGGAGCGGGGCGAGGCCGATCTCGTGCGGGCCGCGCACGCCGACTACTACCGCGGCCTCGTCGTGCGCCTGGCCCCGCAACTGGGGGGGGGGGGCCGGGCGCAGGCGGTGGCCGAGCTCGGTCTGCAGCTGGCGAACCTGCGCGCCGCCGTGCGGCATCTCGTCCACACCGACCGGCTCGACGACGCCGGCGACTTCGCGTGGGCGTTGCTCATCTACTGGTGGATCATGGGCCTGTTCGCGGGCGTGCGGGTGTGGATGCTGGAGCTGCTCGCCAAGGACCAGCCCATCACACAGCACACCCGGGCGGTGGCCTGGTTCTTCTCACTGTGGGGGCAGCTGTGGCAGCGCCCCGCGCAGGAGGTGGTCGCGGGACTCGGGGAAGTGACGCGGCTGTTCTCCGAGAGTGGCGACGAGGATGCCGCGGCGATGGCGTTCGCCGCGCGGGCGACCGCGCGGGTGCAGCTGCCCGATCCCGACGTCGACCGGGCCGAGAGCGAACTGAACGAGGCGGTCGCGCGGCTGCACACGATCGGCAACCCGTGGGGCGAGGCGATCACGCGGGTGTCGCTCGGCCGGGTGGCGTGGCTGCGCGGCTCGATCGATGATGCGCTCGCACACCTGGAACGGGCCACCGCCATCGCCGAAGAGGGCGGCGACCTGTTCACCCGGTCGATCGCCGACAACCAGAAGGGGCGGCTGCTGATCGTGCGGGGGTCGGTCGACGAGGCCGAGCGGGTGTTCGTGCGCACCCTGCTGGATTCGCTGCGGCTGCGCCACGAGGAGGGCGCGGCCTACGGGCTCGAGGGCCTGTGCGCGGTGGCCGCCGCCCGCGGGGAGCCGCGGCTGGCCGGGGCACTGTCGGCCGCGGCGACGGCCATCCGCCACCGGGTCGGCGTGTTCGACGTGGAGGCGTTCACGGTGCATTCGCTGTCGCTGGATGCGGCGCGGGCCACCGCGCCGCAGCTGGTCGCCGAGGGTGAGGCGCTCGGCGAGGGTCTCACCCTCGCCGAGGCCGTGGCGCTGGCCCTCCCGGAGCCGGAACGCACACGTGCCGCCGAGGTGCTCGCGCGCTGGTGACTGGGCCGGTGCTCGCGGTGGCCGGGCGCGGCATCCCGAAGACAGGAGAACGCACCGGGACAGGACGATCCGCACCGGAAACAGCCTGTTCTGGGGAGATCTCCTGTTCCGGGGATGGCGGCGGGGCCGGGGCGGGCGTGCCGGGACGGCGTGCAGGGGGCGGGGTGCCGGTGCCCGCCGCGCGCGAATGCCGTCGGAATTCAGGCCGTGGGCGCGGTTTCGGCCGCCGAAACCGCTGCCGGCACCGCTCCGCCTGAATTCCGACAGGCGGCCCGCGTTACGAACGAGTAAAGGCTGTCGCCCGATTCGTGCGCGCGACGCGGCGGCACGGCAGGATGGAGCGCATGCCACAGGATGCCGCGCCGCTGCTGCAGGTCCGCGATCTCGCCGTCGAGTTCGCAACGATGGACGGCTCCGTGCGCGCCGTCGAGAACATCGGCTTCGATCTCGCCGCCGGAGAGACCCTCGCCATCGTCGGGGAATCGGGGTCGGGCAAGTCGACGACCGCGATGGCCGTGATCGGCCTGCTCTCCGGCAACGGCCGCATCGCCGAGGGCAGCATCACCCTCGACGGGCAGGAACTCGTCGGCGCCCCCGAATCGGTGATGCGCAAGATCCGCGGTCGGTCGATCGGGCTCGTGCCGCAGGACCCCATGTCCAACCTCAACCCGGTCTCGCGCATCGGCACGCAGATCGCCGAGACCCTGCTCGCCCACGGCATGGCCACCCGCTCCAACGTCGCCAAGAAGGTCGTCGAGACCCTCGCGGCCGCGGGCCTCCCCGATGCCGAGAAGCGTGCCAAACAGTACCCGCACGAGTTCTCGGGCGGCATGCGCCAGCGCGCCCTCATCGCCATAGGCCTGGCCTGCAACCCGCGCCTGCTCATCGCCGACGAGCCCACCAGCGCCCTCGACGTCACGGTGCAGAAGACCATCCTCGACCAGCTCGGCCGCATGACCGGCGAGCTCGGCACCGCCGTCATGCTCATCACCCACGACCTGGGACTGGCCGCCGAGCGCGCCTCACGGGTGATCGTGATGCACCGCGGCCGGATCGTCGAGCAGGGCCCCGCACGCCAGATCCTCGAGGACCCGCAGGCCGAATACACCAAGGCGCTCGTCGCCGCCGCACCCTCGGTGGCCGCCGTCCGGCTGCGGCCGGAGGTGTTCCGCGGCACCGCGACCAAGACGACGGATTCCGCCTCGCCCACTCCCCTCGCCCCCGCCGAGTCGGCACCCGCCACGGCGACCCCGCCGGCCACCGCGACCCCGCGCATATCGCAGGCTCCCGGCGCGGCAGCCGACGTCGCCAACATCCTCGAGGTGGACGGGCTCACCAAGGTCTACAAGGTGCGCGGCAGCAAGGAGGACTTCGCGGCGGTCAAGGACGTGTCGTTCGCGATCCCGCGCGGGGAGACGGTGGCGATCGTCGGCGAGTCGGGGTCGGGCAAGACCACGACGGCGCGCATGATCCTCAAGGCCGTCGATCCCACGGCCGGGGCCATCCGCTTCGACGGGCAGGACGTCGCGTCGCTGAACGGGCGGGACCTGCGCAGCTTCCGCCAGAAGGTGCAGCCGATCTTCCAGGACCCGTATTCGTCACTGAACCCGATGTTCACGATCGAGCGGATCATCGAGGAGCCGTTGGTGTTCTACCGCCGGGGCTCGGCGAAGCAGCGCGCCGCCCGCGTGCGGCAGCTCATGGACGACGTGGCCCTGCCGCAGACGATGCTGCGCCGCTACCCCGCGGAGCTCTCCGGCGGCCAGCGGCAGCGCGTGGCCATCGCACGGGCGCTCGCCCTGTCTCCCGATCTCATCGTGTGCGACGAGCCGGTGTCTGCACTGGACGTGCTCGTGCAGGCGCAGATCCTGCGGCTCCTGGGAGACCTGCAGCGCGAGTACGGCCAGAGCTACCTCTTCATCTCGCACGACCTGGCCGTGGTGCGTCTCATCAGCGATTACGTCTGCGTCATGAAGAACGGGGAACTGGTGGAGGCGGCGACCTCCGAGGAGATCTTCACCAACGCCCGCGACCCGTACACCCGCGCGCTGCTGGCATCCATCCCGGGCAACGAGCTCGACATCGCCGTCTGAGACGGCGCTCGACCACCGCCGGGATGGACCGGCCCGCGCTCAGCGCCCGCGCGTGCGGGGGTCCATCGCCTCGCGCAGCGCCTCGCCCAGCAGGGTGAAGCCGAGCGCGGTGACGGCGATGCAGATGCCGGGGAGGAACGCCAGCCACGGCGCGATGGCGAGCTCCGCCTGCGCGTAGGTGAGCATGCGGCCCCATTCCGCCGTCTCGGGGCGACCGCCGCCGAGACCGAGGAACGACAGCGCCGCGGCGTCGATGACCGCCGTCGCAAGCGTCAGGGTGCCCTGCACGATGACGGGTCCGATGCTGTTGGGCAGCACGTGGCTCATCGTGATGCGGCCGCGGCCGAGGCCGAGGGTCTGCGCCGACAGCACGTAGTCGGCCGACCGCTGCTGCAGCATGGAGGCGCGCAGCAGGCGGGCGAAGATCGGCACCTGGGAGGCTCCGACGGCGATCATGACCGACAGCTGCGACTGGCCGAGCACGGCGGCGATCGACACGGCCAGCAGCAGGCTCGGCACCGACAGCAGGATGTCGACGACGCGCATCACCGCGTTGTCGACCCAGCCACCGAACGTACCGGCCAGAAGACCCAGCACAGCACCGCCGGCGAGTCCGAAGATCGTGGAGACCACACCGATCATGAGCGACGCCTGCGCACCCCAGATGAGCTTGGACAGCACGTCGCCGCCGAAGCGGTCGAGCCCGAGCGGGAACTGCGGCAGCTCACCGGGACCGGGGATGTAGGTGGGGGTGATGTACTTCGCCCCGGGCAGCGCCATCTCGGGGTAGGGCGCGAGCCACGGCGCGAACACCGCGATGAGCACGAAGACCGCCACGATCACGGCGCCGGCCCACGCCGCGGGGTTGCGGCGGAGCCGCCGGAACACGTCGCGCCAGAATCCGCCCGGCGACTGCGCGGCCAGGAGTTCGCGGTCGACGACCGCGGTGTCGTCGACCGGGCCTCCGCTCGGGGCGGGCGGCAGGATGCTGGAACTCACGAGACCCTCACTCTCGGGTCGATGACGCTGTACGACACATCCACCAGCAGGTTGATGAGCGCGTAGACGATGGCGATGAAGATGATGAAGCCCTGCAGCACCGGGAAGTCGCGGTTGAAGATCGCACCGGCCAGGAACGAGCCGATGCCCGGGAAGGCGAACACCGTCTCGGTGAGGATCGCCCCCGACAGCAGCAGGCCCGCCTGCAGGCCCACCGTGGTGATCACCGGCAACATGGCGTTGCGCAGGATGAAGCGGTCGCGCAGCGTGGCGCGCGAGATGCCCTTGGCGTTGCCGGTGCGCACGTAGTCGGCGTTCTGCACCTCGAGCACCGAGGCGCGCGTGATGCGCACGATGATCGCGAGCGGGATCGTCCCGAGCGCGATGGCGGGCAGGAGCAGATGCAGGAACGCGTCCCACGCGGCATCCCACTCGCCCGTGAGGATGCCGTCGAGCACATAGAACCCGGTGTAGTGCGTCGCGTCGATGCGGGGGTTCTGCCTGCCGTCGCTGGGGAGCCAGCCCAGCTGCACGGCGAAGATGTACTTGAGGATGAACGCCAGGAAGAACACCGGGATCGTGATGCCGACGAGGCTGAGCACGACCGACGCGTGATCGGTGAACTTGCCGTGGCGACGGGCGGCCCAGTATCCCAGCGGAATGCCGATGCCCACCGCGAGGATGAGCGCCAGCAGCGACAGCTCGATGGTGGCGGGGAACCGGCGGAGGAACTCCTCGGTCACCGGGCGCCCGGTCTGCAGCGAGACGCCGAAGTCTCCCGAGAGCAGCTTGCCTATCCACGTGAAGTACTGCTGCACGATCGGCTCGTTGAAGCCGTACAGCTCGTTGATGCGCGCCACCGCTTCAGGGGTGGCACGTTCGCCCAGCAGGGCGACGGCCGGTCCACCGGGCAGCGCCCGGACCCAGAAGAACAGCAGCAGGCTCAACCCGAACAGGGTGGGGATCAGAAGCAGCAGCCTCTTACCGATGGTGCGCAGCAATGCGGGAGTCTCTCGTCGTCGTCGGCGTCGGAGTGCGGTGCGGGAGGAGGACGGGCCTCATCCCGCACCGCACATTGCGGCACAGGCCGCGCTTACTCGGTCAGGACGATCTGGTTGAAGACCTCGTCGTTGACAGGGCTCGCCGGGTAGCTCTCCACACGCGGATCGAACGCGAGGGTCGGCGCCGGGTGGGCCAGCGGCACACCCGGGATGAAGGTCGCGACCATCTCGTTGATGTCCTCGTAGAGAGCCGACTGCTCCTCGAGGTTCGGGATGCCGCGGGCTTCCGCCAGCGCCTGGAACAGTGCCGGGTTGTCGAAGCCCCACTCGGCCGACTGACCGCCGAAGAACACACCGACGAAGTTGTCGGTGTCGTTGTAGTCGCCCGTCCAGCCAAGCAGGTGGATGCCGTGCTCGGTGCCGCCGGTGATGAGGTCGAGGTAGTCGCCCCACTCGTTGGAGACCGGGTTGGTGACGACGCCGACTTCACCCAGCTGAGCCGAGAGCACGGTGAAGATCTGCTCCGGGTCGGGCATGTAGGGGCGCGACACGTTGACGGGGTAGTTGAACGTCAGCGTCAGCGGGTTGGCCTCGGTGTAGCCGGCCTCGGCGAGCAGCTCGTGCGCCTTGGCGGGGTCGTACTCGTAGGTGGTGACGTCGTCGTTGTACCCGTTGACGGTGTCGGGGATGAACTGCGTCGCCTTCTCGGTACCCTCAGGGAGCACCTGCGTGATGAGGGCGTCCTTGTCGATCGCGTACGACAGCGCTTCGCGCACGAGCGGGTCCTGCAGCTCGGGCACGGCCTGGTTGAACGCGAGGTAGAGGACGGTGAACGGCGGGCGCGACACCATCGTGAAGCCCTTGTCCTCGAGGGCGGCGGTGTCGGCGGGGCCGACCAGGTCGTAGCCGTCGATCGAGCCGGACTCCAGCGCCTGGCGGCGTGCGGTCGGGTCATCGATCGTGCGGAAGATGATCTCGTCGATCTGACCGGCGTCGCCCCAGTAGTCCTCATTGGCGACGAGGGTGACCTGCTCACCCGGTGCCCACTCCGAGAAGGCGTACGGGCCGGTGCCCGAGGGGTGCCCCATGGCGTACTCCGACAGCGTCGGGGCCTCGGCCGTGCCGCCGACCTCGGCGGCGGCGAACTCCGCCATCGCGGCGGGGCTCTGCATCGAGAACGCCGGCAGCGACAGCGCCGGGATGAAGCCGGCGAACGGCTGGTTCAGCGTGACGGTGGCCGTGGTGTCGTCGTCGGCCGAGCACGAGGCGTAGACCGCCGTCGAGGGGTCGGAGGCGTAGCCGCGGAAGAGCTTGTTGTAGTAATAGCCCAGCGCCTCGCTGGCGGCCAGGCCCTCCCAGTTGTACCAGCGGTCGAAGTTGGCGCACACCGCTTCGGCGTTGAACTCCGTGCCGTCGTGGAAGGTCACGCCCTCCTTGAGCGCGAACGTGTGGGTCAGGCCGTCCTCGGAGGACTCCCACGACTCCGCCAGCAGCGGCGCCGGGTCGGCGGTGCCGGGCTCGGTGCCCACGAGGCCCTCGAAGATCTGGCGCGCGACGCGGAACGTCTCGCCGTCCTGGGCGAACGCCGGGTCGAGGCTCGCGGGGTCGGCGGAGGCACCGAAGACGAAGGTGCCGTCGACATCGGCGTCGCCGGTCGCGTCGTCGGTGCCGGCGTCGCGCTGGCTCGAACAGCCCGACAGCACGAGCGCGGCCATGGCCACGCCCGCGGCGGCCAGCAGGGCTCCGCGTCGTTTACGTGTATGGAGCATGGATCGTGCACCTTCCGATGAGAGGACAGCCGCCCGGCCCGTCAGACCGCCGGCGGCACGTGTTGCTTCCCGACGCTACCGGTGCCCGACGAGCTGGTTGATTACACCTTTGTCTCGATCCTGTTTCGGCTCGGCCGGTAGCGTGGAGGCCATGGCGCGAGCGAGCATCGAAGAACCGCCCCCGCAGGCGCGCCTGTCGGACGGAACGCTCGCACGGATCGTTCCGTCGCGCTACGTCTCGGGGTTCGAGCTCGATGTCGCCGGCACCCCGCAGTCGCACGTCGATCTGGAAGACCCCACGCACCTGCACTTCGAGTACGTGGCCCGGATGGGCGCGGTGATCGATCGCCTCCGGATGCCGGGGCAGCCGCTGTCGGCGGTGCACCTGGGTGCGGGCGCGCTGACCCTCCCCCGGTACATCGAGGCCACCCGGCCCGGCTCGCGCCAGCAGGTGATCGAGCTGGAACAGCCCCTCGTCGACCTCGTGCGCGAACATCTGCCGCTGCCGCGCGGCGCACAGGTGCGCATGCGCATCGGCGACGCACGGGCGGGCCTTCACCGCTTGCCGCCGGCACTCATCGGCCACGCCGACCTGCTCGTCTCCGACGTGTTCGCCGGCGCGCAGACCCCCGCCCACCTCACGACGGTGGAGTTCTACCGGGCCACGGCGCGCGTGCTGGCATCCGATGGGGTGCTGCTGGTGAACGTCGCCGACGGCTCGGGGCTCGCGTTCGCACGGCGTCAGGTCGCGACCGTGCGGGAGGTGTTCGCGCACGTCATCGTGCTCGCCGAGGTGCAGTTGTTCAAGGGCCGCCGCTTCGGCAACCTGGTCGTCGTGGCATCCGCCTCGCCGCTGCCGACGCAGTGGCTGCCGCGCCTCATGGCTGCGGGGCCGCACCCCGCGAAGGTCGCGCAGGGCGCGGAGCTGGACGACTTCGTCCGCGGCGCGCGGGTGGCCACCGACGCCGACTCGACGCCCTCGCCGAAGCCGTCGCAGTCGGTCTTCGACCGCTGACCCGGGGGCGTGGGGGCGCGCGCGGGCCGCTGGCCGCCGGGCGCCGGGCGCCGGGAGCCAGGTCGAGAAGCCACTTCCCGGTTGAGACACAACGCGGTGCATGGTTTCCGACCCGGAATCTGGTTTCTCGCGGGTGAGGCGGATGCCGGGCGGATGCCGGGGCGCGGGGCGGGGCGGATGCCGGGCGGGGCGGGGCGGATGCCGGGCGGGGCGGGGCGGATGCCGGGCGGGGCGGATGCCGGGTGCGCCTGTGGCGGCAGGGTCGGGCCGCTTGCGGCATCCCGTCGCCGGCCGTCATCCCCGCTGAGAAACCACTTTCCGGGCGAGACACCACGCGGTGCGCGGTTTCCGAGCCGGAATGTGGTTTCTCACAGGGGTGGGGCGGATGCCGGAGCGGATGCCGGGCAGATGCTGGGCGGATGCCGGCGTGCAGCGCGGCGCGGCGCGGCGCGTCGCGGGCGCGGCGGGACGGGGCGGGGCGGGACGGGGCGGGACGGGGCGGGACGGGGCGGGACGGGATGCCGGGGCGCGGGGTTGCGACGATGCGGCGTGCCCTCGGGCGTGCGGCGGCAGACCGGGTGAGACTGGACCGGCGAGCCGCGTACGAAGGGAGTCGATCGTGAGTTTCATCCTCGGATACGACCAGAACACCCTGCGCGAGCAGGTCGACATCGATGCCTGTCAGGCGCGTCTGGACGAGATCGGCGAGCAGCGCAGCCTCGCGGCCCTGCTCGAACGCGTGTGGCTGCTGAAGGTGCTCGATCGCCTCGATGACGCCCTCGTGATCTCGGAGCAGTCGGTGCGCCTGGCCCGCATGGCCGGCACCCGCAAGGACCTGCTGCGCGCCCGCGTGCTGCACGCGACGATCCTGCAGTTCCGCGGCGCCTACGCCGCCGCCGAGCAGGAGCTGACGACCTGCGCGGAAGAGGCCGACGGCCAGGGATGGGCGGGGGTGGGGGCGTTCGCCTACCAGCACCGCGGCAAGGTTCACTTCGACGCGGGCGACTTCGTGTCGGCGCGCGCCGACTTCAAGCGGGCACTGTTCCTGCGCCAAGAAGCTGGCGCCCCGGAAGACCAGCTCGAGTCGACGCTTTTGGCCATCGATGCCGCCGAGCGCCGCCGCGGCCGAGTGCTCACGGCCTGAGTGTCGTAGGTACGTTCTACTCTTCGGTCATGTCGGACCCGCAAGACGTACGCCTCATGGCGCAGCAACTCCTCGCCGAGCACCTCGACGATTCGTGGTCGTTCGCCTTCGACCACGCCAAGCGGCGTGCCGGCCTGTGCAACTACCGCGACAAACGCATCAGCGTGTCGCGCTACCTCGCGGCCCGCTACGACGATGAGACCAACCGGCAGACGCTGCTGCACGAGGTCGCCCACGCGCTCGCCGGCGCCGCGGCCGGGCACGGCGCGGCGTGGCGGCGCACCGCGCGGCAGATCGGCTACACCGGCGGCGTGACCCACCACGGCGAGCCCGCGAACGACCTGGCACCGTGGGTCGGCGAGTGTCCCGCGGGTCACGTGGCCTACCGGCACCGCCGCGTGACGCGGGCCACGTCGTGCGCGAGGTGTGCGCCGATGTTCGACGAACGGTTCCTGTTCCGCTGGCACCGTCGGGAGATCACCCCGGCGACCCGTCTCGCGGCGCAGTCACCGCGCTGAGCAGCATCGGTCCTCGTTCAGAAGCGCTCGAATGCATCCCCGCGCAGCACCGGCACGGCGTCGACGGCATCGATCTCGGCGGCGGCGCGCACCTCCGCCGCAAGCCCCCGCTCGATGAGCTCCTGCCCCGACCCGGCGGCGGTCAGCAGATGGCGAACCGCCGGACGCAGGCCGCGCAGCGACTCGCAGACCGCGGCCGCCTCGGGTGAGGAGTGGTCGATGCCGCGGGCGGCGAGCGCGTCGATCACGGCACCGGCGCCGAGGTCGTCCTCCACCGCGACGCGCAGGCGCGCACCGGGCTCGCGCCCCTCGAGCTCGCCCGCGGAGATGACCGCGATGCTCGTGCGGGCGCCGCGACGGTGCTGCTCGGCGAGCACGGCGTCGGCGACCGCCGCGGCGTTGCGGAGGCATCCGAGGAGCACCACCGCCCCGCCTGCCGCGGCCCGCGCAGCGACCGCCGCACCGTTGATCGACGCCGCGTGCGCCGCGTCGTCGAGGGGGAACGGGGCACCGGATGCCACGGCATCCGTCACGGTCGTCGAGAACCGCAGCACGTCGACGACGACCACGACATCCGCCGGCGCGAGGCGGTCGAGCCCGTCGACGCCGCGCTCGAAACGCACCTGGTAGCGGGACTGGTCGAACGGCGAAGGCATCCTGCCAGCCTAAAGGCGACCGGTGCCACACTGGGGTGATGCGCATCCATCTGAAGATCGTGCTGGACTGCGACGCCGACGCCGCCTGGCGCGCACTGCACTCCCCGCGCGCCGTCGCCGAGCTCTACGGCCCGCTGCTGGAGATGACCCCGATGGATGCCGCGGGGCTGCCGTCGCGGCTCGAGCCGGGAGCCGACGTGCCGGTGCAGCTGCGCGCGGCGGGAGTGTCCTTCGGGCAGCAGCTCATCCACATCAGCGACCGACGGGTGGCCCAGACCGACGGCGAGGTGCGGGTGCTGCGCGACAGCGGCATCCCACTCACCGGACCGCTCGCCGCGCTCGATGTCTGGGACCACCAGATGGCCGTGTCGCCGGCGCCGGGCGACCCCGGCCGCACCCTGTGGCGGGAGCGGCTCGTGATCGGCGGTACGGCGGCACCGGCGCTGTGGCCCGGGCTGTGGATCGTCTGGCAGTGGCGGGCGGCGCGGCTGCGCGCCCTCGCCCGCACCTGGGCGTACGACCCGGAGCCGAGGGGCGACACCGCCGACACCGACACCGACGCCGCCCCCACCGACGCCGCCTGACGGTTATTCGGCGAGCGCGGCGACCGGCACCACGCGGGTGGCGAGGCGCGTCGGCACGACGGCGGCGACGAGGGTGAGCACGGCGGTGGCCGCGATCACCACGAGCACCGCCGGCCACGGCACGGCGGGCACGACGAACGTGGGCGTGAGCCACGCCGGCGGAATCTGCACCGCCCCGAGCAGGGACTGCGCGCCGACCCAGCCGTAGCCGACCCCGAGTACGAGTCCGAAGACCAGTGCCGTGACGGTGACGTGCGTCGCCTCGAGCAGCACCAGGCGCCGCACCTGCGAGCCGGTCAGCCCGAGGGCCCGCAGCAGCCCGAGTTCCCGGCGGCGCTGCACCACACCGATCGTCAGCAGGTTCACCAGGCCCACTGCGGCGATCACGGCGCTCACGGCGACCAGCGCCATCATGACCGCGGCGAAGGAGTCCATCATGCCGGCGAAGGTGTCGTCGATCTCGCCACCGCCCGAGGCGGTCACGAGCGCCTTCGTCGATTCCGCGGCGACGGCGAACATCGTCACGAGCGCGACCCCCATCACCACGCCGATCGCCATGCGGCTGGAGCGCTCCGGGTAGCGCAGCGCATTCTCGGCCGCCAGTCGCGCCGGGGCGGAGCCGCCGAAGGCCCGCCCGGTCAGCTTCAGCAGCCGCGGCATGACCAGTGGAGCCGCCAGCGTCAGCCCCGTGAACGACAGCAGGCCCCCGAAGAAGGCGACCACGACACCGAGGGGCGTGATGAATCCGACCACGACACCGCCGGCCAGGAGCAGCACTCCGACGCCCAGCAGCGCGAAGGACACCCCGTTGCGCCCGGGGCGATCGGCGACCTCTTCACGCGACGACTCGACCGCGCCGCCGATCGCCTGCAGCGGCGTCACCGACAGCACCCGTCGGGATCCGGCCCACGCCGCCACCCACGTCGTGAGCGCGACCGCGGTCGCGGGCAGAAGCAGCGCGGGCCCCGCCACGACGTAGTGGGTGTTCACTCCCACGACCCGGTCCAGCAGCGGGACCGCCGCGATGCACAGCAGGGTGCCGGCGACGAGCCCGGTGAACGCGCCGAGCGCACCGACGACAAGCCCCTGCCGCGCCACCTCGGCGCGCTGCGACCGCGCGGACGCGCCGATCAGCCGCATGAGCGCGATGTGGCGCGTGCGCCCGGCGACGATCGTGGCGAACGTGTTGGCGGTCACGATCGCCCCGACGTACACCGCGACAGCCACCAGCAGCACGCTGAGGATGCCGATGACGACCGTGAGCGTCTCACTGTCGCCGTAGTACGGGTCGGCGCGCAGCAGCGTCGCGATGTACCCGGTGGCCGTCAGCAGCGCCACCCCGAACGCGGCGGAGATCGCCGACACCAGCACGGTCGCGCCCATCCCCCGCTCCCGCAGCCACGCGACCCGGGCCGATGCCACGGGGCGCGATGCCCCGGGCTGGCGGGGTGCGGCGGTCGCCGCGACGACGCTCACGCCGACACCCCGGCATCCGTCGTGGCAGCCGCCGCCGGCGCCGCCGCGACGACGCCGATCTCGGCGGCCAGCATGAACGCCGAGATCTGCTCGGCGTTCTGCCGCGGCTTGTCTGCGATGATGCGGCCGTCGGCGAGGTAGATGACCCGGTCGGCGTGGGCGGCGGCCACCGGATCGTGGGTGACCATGGCGATGGACTGCCCGCGGTCGTGCGATGCCGAGGCGAGGAGCGCCAGCACCTCGCGGCTGCTGCGGGAATCGAGGTTTCCGGTCGGCTCGTCGGCGAACACCAGGTCGGGGCCCGTGGCCAGTGCCCGGGCGATCGCGACGCGCTGCTGCTGCCCGCCGGAGAGTTCGTGCGGGCGGTGCCCGAGACGGGCGCCGAGCCCGAGCGTCTCGACGAGCCCGTCGATGCGAGCCCGCTCGATGGCGCTCGGGCGGCGGGCGTCGAGGTCGAACGGCAGCAGGATGTTGGCCATCGCATCGAGGGTCGGCACCAGGTTGAACGCCTGGAACACGAAGCCGACGCGGCGGCGGCGCAGCAGGGTGAGCTCGAGGTCGCTCAGCCCCGTGATCTCGGTGTCGCCGATCCAGGTGCGGCCGCTGGTCGCGGCATCCAACCCGGCCATGATGTGCATGAGGGTCGATTTGCCCGACCCGCTCGGCCCCATGATGGCGGTGAACTCGCCGCGGCGGATGCCGACGCTCACCCCGTCGAGGGCGCGCACGGCGTTGTCGCCGAGGCCGAAGGTTTTGGTGAGGCCCTGCACGCGGGCGGCCAGGCCCAGCTCGGTCGTCGTGATCTCCATGACCCCGACGCTACGGACGGGGCCCGGGTGGCCGCGTCGGCCTGCGGGGGCATCGGCGTACATCGCAAGGATGATCCCGACCGACCCGCTCCCCCCGTCGCGTCAGGCCAGCCCGTGCTCGAAGGCGAACACCACCAGCTGCACCCGGTCGCGCAGCGCCAGCTTCGTGAGGATGCGGCTGATGTGGGTCTTCACCGTCGCCTCCGACAAGAACTCGCGCGCCGCGATCTCGGCGTTGCTGAGGCCCCGCGCGGCGAGGGCGAAGATCTCCTTCTCGCGGTCGGTGAGCGCGCCGAACTGCGGCGGCACGGCGCGTGTGGGCTCGGCGAACTCCGCGAACAGGGCCCGCGTGGCGGCGGCGGCGATGACGGCGGAGCCGGCGTGCACCGTGCGGACGGCGGCGAGGAGGAACTCGGGCTCGGCATCCTTCAGCAGGAATCCGCTCGCGCCCTGGCGGATCGCCCGGGCCGCCGCCTCGTCGAGGTCGAAGGTGGTGAGCATGACGATGCGCGGCACGGCGCCGTCGAGCACCGGATCGGTCAGCAGCTCGGCGGTGGCGGTGAGGCCGTCCATCACCGGCATCCGGATGTCCATCAGCACGACGTCGGGGCGGGTGGCGCGCACCACGCCGATCGCCTCGCGCCCGTCGGAGGCCTCGCCCACCACCTCGAGGTCGGGCTGGGAATCGACGAGCATGCGGATGCCGGCACGGAACAGCGCCTGGTCGTCGACGAGGACGACGCGGATGGGTGCGCTCATGCCGCCCCGCCGATCGGCAGCGACGCCCGCACGACGAACGCGCCGCCCTCGCGCCCGGCGTCGAGGGTGCCGCCGGCCAGCAGCGCCCGCTCGCGCATGCCGATGAGCCCGTGTCCGCGGGCGAGGTCGTCGGGGGCGGGGGCATCGGCGAAGGGATTGTGCACGAGGATCGTCACCCGGTCAGGATGCCACGCCAGCTCCACCGTCACCGCGCCGCCCGCGCCGTGGCGCAGCGCGTTGGTGAGGGCCTCCTGCAGGATGCGGTAGACCGCCAGCTGGATCGCCGCGGGGGGCACCCCCGGCGGCATCGGATCGACGTCGACGCGCAGATCCACGCCCGCCGAGCGCACCTGCGCGTAGAGCTCCTCGAGGTCGGCGATGGTCGGCTGCGGACCCTCGCCCTGGCTGTGGCGCAGCTGGGTGAGCAGCAGCCGCACGTCCGAGAGGGCCGAGCGCGCGGTGGTCGAGATGGTCGTGAGTGCCGTCGCGGCGGCCTGCGGGTCGACCGCGGCGGCGTAGCGGGCGCCGTCGGCCTGCGCGATGACGACGGCGAGCGAGTGCGCCACGACGTCGTGCATGTCGCGGGCGATGCGCACGCGCTCGTGCTCGGCGGCGGTGTCGGCCTCGGCGGCCTGCTGCGCGAGGCGGTTCTCGCGCGCCCGGATGCCGGTGCGCACGAGCGCGCCCGTGGTCCACGCCAGCCCCAGGCCGAACAGCGCCGCGATGAGCACGGCGACGCTGGTGGTCAGCGCGGAGCGGCCGAGCGGGTCCACGGCCGGGGCGAAGAGGTAGGTCGTGATGGCGATCGCGCCGATGATGACCGAGGCGAAACCGGCCCAGAACACCCGCCGCGTCCCGTAGGCGGCAGCGGTGTACAGCACGGCGAAGACGACGACGTCGGTGGGGCTGGGGTCGCGGCCGAACGCCATCTGCACGATCGCGCCCACCCACGCGACGCCGAGGGCGAGGCCCGGCGACAGCCGCCGCACCGCGAGGGCGGCCGACATCGCGACGACCACCAGCGCCGTCGACAGCGCGTTGTAGGGCAGCTGCCGCCCCATCTCGAGTTCCAGGTAGAACGCGAGGAGCCCGAACAGTCCCGCGCCGCCGACGTCGACGACGATCTGGTAGGACTTGAGCTCGCGGAACACCCTTCGACGCTACGGGACGGCCGCGGCCGCGGCATCCATCGCGCGATGTATTGGCTCGCGGGGCGCCGGGTGGGGTGCGGGCGGGCGGGGGCCGGGGGCTGCTCGAGTGTCACGAATGGCGGGTGCCGCGGGTTCCGACCGTGCACAAGCGACACCCGAACGCCCCGCGCGGTCGACCCCGGGCGGCCCGGGCGGCCCGGGCGGCCCGGGCGGCCCAGGCGGCCCGGGCGGCCCAGGCGGCTCGGGTGTCACGAGTGGTGGGTGGTGCGGGCAGGGACTGTGCGCAAGCGACACCGGAGCAGCCCGGGCCGTGCGAGGAGACCGGCACCCGCGACCACCCACGCCGCGGCGCGTCGCGGCGCCGTGGCGCGCCGCTCGGGTGTCACGAACGGCGGATGCCACACCCCGCGACCGCGCGGAAGCGACACCGGAGCAGCGCGCGGGGCCGACGCGGGCCGACGCAAGCCGGCACGCGCGGTTCGGGTGTCACGAACGGCGGATGCCACGCGGCGAACACCGTGCGGAAGTGACACCGGAGCAGCCCCGACCGCCCCCGCGCCCCCCGCGCCGCGCCCCGCGTCACCCGCGGCCGGCGCGGGCGGCGGCGGCGAGGTCGCGGGCGACGGCGGCGACGTCACCCGCGACCACCCCGGCGGTCACGCGCACGTGCGCGGGACCGCCGTCGATGACGAACGGGGCGCCGGCGGCCACCGCGATGCCCGCCGCCGCCAGGTGCACGGTGGCCGCCCGCTCGTCGGCCACCGGCAGCCACACGTTCAGTCCGTCGTGCCCGGGAACGGCCACGCCCTCGCGGCGCAGCGCCGTGACCAGCGCTTCGCCGCGATCACGGTACACATGCCGCGCCGCGCCCACCGCGGCGAGCGCCTCGGGGTCGGTCAGCATGTCCAGCAGCACCGTCTGCAGCAGGCGAGAGGTCCACCCGGGCCCCAGCATCCGCCGGGCGACGAGCCGTTCGACCAGCCGCGCCGGCCCGCCCAGCGCCGCGATGCGCAGGTCGGGACCGTGCGACTTCGAGAAGCTGCGCACATGCACGACCTGGTCGGGGATCCAGCGGCCGAGCGACACGGCGGGCGCCATGGAGATGAGCCCGGAGTGGTCGTCCTCGATCACGGTGACCCGCGACCCGTCGCGGGCGGCGCCGATCACCGCCGCCAGCCGTCGCGCGCGCTCGGCCGACATCGACGCGCCCGTCGGGTTGTGGGCGCGCGGCTGCAGGATGACCGCGGTGGGGCGCTGCACCAGCGCGTCGGCGAGCGATTCGGGCCGCACCCCCTCGTCGTCGATCGACAGCGGCACCGCCTCGGCGCCGAGGGCGTCGACGAGGTCGAAGAAGTACGGGAATCCGGGGGATTCCACCGCCACCCGGTCGCCGAAGCGCACCACCTGCTCGAGCGTGCGGGAGATGCCGTCCAGCGCCCCGTCGACGACGGTGACGGTCTCCGCCCGCGACGGCCAGTCGCGGGCGAGCACCTCGGCGAGCTCGGGCAGCACCGGCAGATCGTGGTAGCGGCCGGTGTCGGCGCGCAGGGTCACGTGCGAGAACGCGGCGGCCAGCGACGGGAGCAGCTCGGGGTCGGGGGTGCCGAGCGAGAGGTCGAGCCGCCACTCCCCCTCGCGCGACGACAGTCCCTGCACGCGGCGGGTGAGCCAGTCACGTCGCACGCCGCGGACGAACGTGCCCGCCCGCCCGCGCGAGACGATCGTGCCGGTGCGGGCGAGCGCCTGCCAGGCGGCGCTCACGGTGGCCGGGCTCACCGACAGCTCGGCGGCGACCTCCCGCACCGTGGGCAGCCGGTCGCCGGGGGTGAGCACCCCGTCGGTCACGAGCCGCGCGATGACACCCGCGATGCCCTGCGGCGAACGGTCGGGGAACTCCACCGGCAGCAGCATGCGTTCTCCCTCTACCACATTCGCAGGCCAGCATTTACGCTCGCGACACAGGACGAAACCGAAGAGAAATGTTCAACCCGAAAGATAACAGAACGGGGACGACCCGCTGACAGCCTCCCGGCGTCGGCGGTCCGGCGTACCCGACGGTGCAGCCAGGAGGCGAAGATGACGACGGTACGCGCAGCGATCACCCAGACCACGTGGACGGGCGACAAGGCTTCGATGCTCGACAAGCACGAGGCCTTCGCCCGGGATGCCGCAGCGCAGGGCGCGCAGGTGCTCTGCTTCCAGGAGCTGTTCTACGGCCCTTATTTCGGCATCACGCAGGACAAGAAGTACTACCGCTACGCCGAACCCGTCGACGGGCCCGTCGTGCAGCGCTTCGCCGCGGTGGCGAAGGAACTGGGCGTCGTGATGGTACTGCCCATCTATGAGGAGCAGCAGACCGGCGTCTACTACAACACCTCGGTGCTGGTGGATGCCGACGGCTCGACCCGCGGCATCTACCGCAAGAACCACATCCCGCACGTGGAGAAGTTCTGGGAGAAGTTCTACTTCCGCCCGGGCAACCTCGGCTACCCCGTGTTCGACAGCGCCGTCGGACGCATCGGCATGTACATCTGCTACGACCGGCACTTCCCCGAGGGGTGGCGGGCGCTGGGGCTCAACGGCGCGCACATGGTCTTCAACCCCAACGCCACCAAGCCCGGACTGTCGAACCGGCTGTGGGAGATCGAGCAGCCCGCCGCCGCCGTCGCGAACGGATACTTCGTGCTCGCCCCCAACCGCGTCGGCCGCGAGGACAACGAGTACGGCGAGGATGCGGTCAGCTTCTACGGCAAGAGCCAGGTCGTCGACCCGCGCGGCAACTACGTGGGGGCGCTCGGCTCGGCCACCGACGAGGAGGTCCTGGTGCGCGACCTCGACCTGGGCCTCGTGCAGGAGATGCGCGACGACTGGCAGTTCTACCGGGACCGCCGGCCCGACACCTACACCGACCTGACGGCGCCGTGAACGGCAGACGAGAGAGAGGCTGACATGGCGACCACACTGATCACCGGCGGCACCGTCGTCTCGGCCACCGGCCGCGCCCCCGCCGACGTGCTCATCGACGGCGAGACGATCGCCGCGGTGCTGACCCCGGGCTCCACACTGCTGGGCACCGATCTCGCGGCATCCGTCGACACCGTCATCGACGCCACCGGAAAGTACGTCATCCCCGGCGGCATCGATGCGCACACCCACATGCAGCTGCCGTTCGGCGGCACCGCCGCCAGCGACACGTTCGAGACCGGCACCCGTGCCGCCGCGTGGGGCGGGACGACGACCATCGTCGACTTCGCGGTGCAGCGCACTGGCGAGCGCATCGAAGACGGCCTCGCCCACTGGCACGAGCTCGCCGCCGGGCAGTGCGCGGTCGACTACGGCTTCCACCAGATCGTCGGCGGGGTCGACGAGCAGTCGCTGCGGGCGCTGCCGAAGCTCGTCGACGAAGGCATCACGAGCTTCAAGCTGTTCATGGCGTACCCCGGGGTGTTCTACTCCGACGACGCGCAGGTCCTCAAGGCGATGCAGTCCTCCGCCGCCACCGGCATGCTCACGATGATGCACGCCGAGAACGGCCCGGTGATCGACGTGCTCGCCGAGCAGCTGGTCGCCCGCGGCAAGACCGACCCGTACTTCCACGGCGTCGCCCGCGCCTGGCAGGCGGAGGAGGAGGCCACGCACCGCGCGATCATGCTCGCCAACCTCACCGGCGCCCCGCTGTACGTCGTGCACGTGAGCGCCAAGCAGGCGGTGCAGCAGCTGGCGTGGGCGCGCGACAACGGCCAGAACGTCTTCGGCGAGACCTGCCCCCAGTACCTCTACCTGTCGCTCGAGGAGCAGCTGGGGGCGTCGAGCGAGCAGTGGGGCGCGTTCGAAGGCGCCAAGTGGGTGTGCTCCACGCCGCTGCGCTCGCGCGCCGAGGGGCACCAGCACCACATGTGGCAGGCGCTGCGCACCAACGACCTGCAGATGGTCTCCACCGACCACTGCCCGTTCTGCATGACCGACCAGAAGGAACTGGGGCGCGGCGACTTCCGCGCGATCCCCAACGGCATCGGGTCGATCGAGCATCGGATGGACCTCATGTACCAGGGGGTCGTCACCGGCGAGATCTCACTGGAGCGCTGGGTGGAGCTGACCAGCACCACCCCGGCGCGCATGTTCGGCATGTACGGCCGCAAGGGGGTCATCCAGCCCGGCGCCGACGGCGACATCGTCGTGTACGACCCCGCCGGCCACACCTCCATCGGCTACGGCAAGACGCACCACATGAACATGGACCACTCCGCCTGGGAGGGCTTCGAGATCGACGGCCACGTCGACACCGTGCTGTCCCGCGGCAAGGTCATCGTCGACGACGGCCAATACCTCGGCAGCAAGGGCGACGGCCGCTTCGTGCGCCGCGGCCTCAGCCAGTACCTCATCTAGGAGCACCCATGGACTTCGGTGTCGTCCTGCAGACCAACCCACCCGCCGCCCGCACGGTGCAACTGGCCCAGCTGGCCGAGGCGCACGGCTTCAGCCACGTCTGGACCTTCGACTCGCATCTGCTGTGGGAAGAGCCCTACGTCGTGCACTCCGCGATCCTCGCCGCCACCCGGCGCGTGATGGTCGGCCCCTTCGTCACCAACCCCGCCACCCGCGACTGGACGGTGACGGCATCGGTGTTCGCGACCCTCAACGAGATGTACGGCAACCGCACGATCTGCGGCATCGGCCGCGGCGACTCCGCGGTGCGGGTGACCAACGGCAAGCCCACCACGATGGCGGAGCTGCGGGAGTCGATCCACGTGATCCGGGAGCTGGCGAACTCCCGCGCGGTGGACTACCGCGGTGCGACGCTGCAGTTCCCCTGGAGCCGCGGCTCCGAGCTGGACGTCTGGGTCGCCGCCTACGGCCCCCTCGCCCTGAAGCTCACCGGCGAGGTCGGCGACGGGTTCATCCTGCAGCTGGCCGACGTCGACATCGCGGCGTGGATGATCCGCACCGTGAAGGATGCCGCGGCGGCGGCGGGCCGCGACCCCGAGTCGATCGCCTTCTGCGTCGCGGCACCCATGTACATCGGCGAGGATGCCGCGCACATGCGCGACCAGTGCCGCTGGTTCGGCGGCATGGTCGGCAACCACGTCGCCGACATCGTGACGAAGTACGGTCACCACGGCGACGTGCCTGCAGCCCTCACCGACTACATCGCCGGGCGTGCCGGCTACGACTACAACTCCCACGGCCGCGCCGGCAACGACCACGTCGACTTCGTGCCCGATGAGATCGTCGACCGCTTCTGCATCCTCGGCACCGCCGAGGACCACATCGCCCGCCTCGAGCAGCTGCGCGCCATCGGCGTCACCCAGTTCGCCGGGTACCTGCAGCACGACAACAAGGAGGAGACGCTGCGCGTCTACGGCGAGACCGTCATCCCGGCCCTTTCCGCACCCATCACGGCGAAGCGATGACCCGGCGCACGCGGGCGGTGCTCTGGGGCGTCGTCGGCGTGCTCGCCGTGGCGGCACTGTGGGAGCTGTACAAGTTCGCCGGGCCTGCCGAGGGGCTCGTCGTCGGCGCCGTCGCGGGGGAGCCGGGGTCGGGGGTCATGATCCTCCCCCGCACCCACGACCGCGCCATGCCGCACATCTGGGAGATGTTCGCCCGGCTCGGGCAGTCGGCCAGCGGCGGGTCGACGCCGCCGTTGGTCGTCCCGGTGCTGACCGCGGCGCTCACGACCCTCGGCATCGCCGCCGCCGGTTGGGCGATCGGGGTGATCGTCGGGATGGCACTGGGCCTCGTGATGCAGCGCTGGCGCCTGGCCGAATGGGGCCTGCTCCCCTGGATCGTGCTCAGCCAGACGGTGCCGCTCATCGCATTCGCCCCCGTCATCAGCAGCATCGGCACGCAGATCGACCGGTCGGGAACCCCCTGGCCGCAGTGGTTCTCGGTCGCGATCATCGCGTCGTACCTGGCCTTCTTCCCCGTCGCGATCGGCGCGCTGCAGGGCCTGCGCTCCCCCGAGCGCGCCCACGTCGACCTGATGCGCAGCTACGCCGCCGGGTACTGGCCGACGCTGGTGCGCCTGCGGCTTCCCGCGGCGGTCCCCCACCTGCTGCCGGCGCTGCGGCTCGCTGCTGCCAACGCCGTGCTCGGCGCCGTGGTCGCCGAGGTGTCCATCGGCATGCGCGGCGGCATCGGGCGCATGCTCATCCAGCTCGCGGGCCAGGCATCCAGCGACCCCGCCGCCCCGTGGGGCCCGACGTTCGGGGCGATCGCCCTGGGGCTGATCGCCGCAGGGTCGATCGCGATCATGGGGCTCGGATTGACGAACTACCGCAGAGGCGAGGCGACGGCATGACGTTACGACAGGCTCACGAACCCGACAGGCAGGCCGCCGCCGACCCCGCGACCGCGGTGCGCGCCACCGGCGTCGGCAAGACGTTCGCCACCCGCACGGGGGAAGTGATCGCCCTCACCGGGGTCGACCTCGCCGTCGCCGCGGGCGAGTTCGTCTCGCTCATCGGTCCCTCCGGCTGCGGCAAGTCCACGCTGCTGCGTCTCATCGCAGATCTGGATGCCGCCTCCACCGGCACGCTGGAGATCTTCGGCAAGCCGGCCGCGCGCGCCCGCGTCGACCAGGACTACGGCATCGCGTTCCAGCAGGCGGGGCTGCTCCCCTGGCGCACGGTGGCGGCCAACATCGCGCTGCCGCTCGAGCTGCACCGCGTCGCCCGCGGCGAGCGCCAGGCGCGTGTGAGCGAGCTTGCCGAGCTCGTCGGCCTGTCGGAGTTCGTCGACCGCTACCCCGACCAGCTCTCCGGCGGAATGCAGCAGCGGGTCGCGATCGCCCGGGCCCTGGCGGCACGCCCGCGGCTACTGCTCATGGATGAGCCGTTCGGGGCGCTGGATGAGATGACCCGCGAATACCTGCAGTCCGAGCTCGTGCGCATCGCCGCCGAGACCGGCGCCGCGGTGGTGTTCGTCACCCACTCCATTCCCGAGGCGGTGTTCCTCTCGGACCGGGTCGTGGTGATGAGTCCGCGTCCCGGTCGCATCACCACGGTCGTACCCACCGCCCTCGGCGTGCGCGACGAGGCGCTGCGGGAATCCCCCGCCTATTTCGAACGGGTCACCGCGGTGCGCGAGGCCCTGCACGGCATGCCGCGCACGAGGGCGGACGAACGATGACCGCGACGCCGGCACCGACCGCGCCGCCGACCCCGACCCCCGCCTCGACGCGACGCCGCGCGCGCGGCGTGCCCGAGTACGGCACGTGGATGCCACCGGCGTGGCTGCGGGTGGGGGCGCCGATCCTCGTCGGTCTGCTGGGGCTGACCCTCTGGGTGTTGTGGGTGGACGTGCTCGGCACCGCGCCGCGCATGCTGCCCGGCCCCGTCGCGATCGCGACGGAACTGGTCGCGCGGTGGGAGATCATCGCCGAGGACATGGCGGTCACCGCAGGCAACGCGCTCGTGGGTCTGCTCGTCGGGTCGCTGCTCGCCGTCGTGCTCGCCGGGCTCGCCGCCGCCTCCCGCCCCGTCGACGGCATGATCGCGCCGCTCGTCGCCGCCGTGGCGGTCGTGCCGATCGTGGCCCTCACCCCCATCCTCAACACGATGTTCGGGGCCTCGAGCCAGTTCGGCCGCCAGGCCGTCGCCGGGCTAGCCGCGTTCGTGCCGGTGTTCGTCAACGTGCTGCGGGGCCTGCGACAGACGCGACCCGTGCACCGCGACGTGCTGCGGGCGTCGGCGGCGACCGGCGCGCAGACCTTCCGCACGCTGACCCTGCCCACGGCCCTCCCCTACCTCATGACCGGGCTCCGCATCGCCAGCTCGCTCGCCGTCATCGCCGCCCTCGTGGCGGAGTACTTCGGCGGACCCGCCGACGGCATCGGCACGGCCATCGCCACCTATGCCAAATCGGGCCGTGCGGCGCTGGCGTGGGCGTATGTCGCCGGTGGCATCCTCATCGGTCTCGTGTTCTTCCTCGTCACCGCGCTGCTCGAGCGGATCGTGGCGAGGCGGTCGCCGGGGTGACCGGCATCCTGCACCACTCGAATGAAAGGAACAGCATGAGACACAGCTTCCCTCGCGGCGTCGCCGCGCTCTCCGCCGTCGTCGTCGCGGGCCTCGCGCTCGCCGGGTGCTCCGGCGGAGGCGGCACCGACGAGACCGACGGCGGCTCCGACGCCGACTTCGAACCGCTCACCTCGGTCTCGCTGCAGCTGCAGTGGCTGCCGCAGGCGCAGTTCGCCGGCTACTACGTCGCCCTCGATCAGGGCTACTTCGAGGAGGAGGGCTTCGACGAGGTCGAGATCATCCCCTCCGGCGGCGACATCGTGCCGCAGGACGCCCTCGTCGCCGGCGACGTCGACTTCGCCGTGGCGTGGGTGCCGAAGGTGCTCGGCACGCTCGAGGCCACCGGCGTGGAACTCACCGACATCGCGCAGGTGTTCCAGAAGTCCGGCACGATGCAGGTGTCGTGGGCGGGCGACGGCATCGAGTCGGTCGCCGACTTCGAGGGCAAGCGCATCGGCTCGTGGGGCTTCGGCAACGAGTGGGAGATCTTCGCGGCCATGGCCGACGAGGGTCTGGACTCCACGACCGTGTCGGTGACGACGCAGGACTTCAGCATGAACGCGCTGCTGGACCGTGACGTGGATGCCGCACAGGCGATGACCTACAACGAGTGGGCGCAGATCCTCGAGGTCGTGAACCCCGAGACCGGCGAGCTGTACCAGCCGGAGGACTTCGACGTCATCAGCTACGAGGACACCGAGGGCGCCATGCTGCAGGACGCCCTGTGGGCCGACACCCAGCGCCTCGCCGACGACCCGGCCTACGCCGACGCCGCCGTGCGCTTCCTCAAGGCCGTGACCAAGGGCTGGATCTTCGCGCGCGACAACCCCGAGGAGGCGGCGGAGATCACCTACGACGCCGCGATCAACGCGGAAGCCGCGTTCCCGGTCGGGCCGGTGCACCAGCTCTGGCAGATGAACGAGGTCAACAAGCTCATCTGGGGCGGCGGCGACTTCGGCGTCGTCGACCAGACGGCGTGGGACCGGACCGTCGCCGGCGCCCTCGCGGCGACCAACCAGGACGGCCTCAACCTCATCACCACCGAACCCGCCGACACGGCCTACTCCAACGACTACATCCAGGACGCCCTGGACCAGCTCGTGGAGGATGGGCTCGTCGTCGATGGGGACTACACCCCGATCGAGGTCACCCTCACCGAGGGTGGCCAGTAGCACCTCCTGCTGCCGGCCGGGCGCCCGGCCGGCAGCACCCCCTCGAGAAAGGCCGACGATGACCGACAGCACAGACGCCCGCGCGCTGGAGCTGGACCGCACCCACGTGTTCCACTCCTGGTCGGCGCAGCACTCCCTCTCCCCCATTGTCGTGGCCGGGGGCCTCGGCACGCGGGTGTGGGACCATTCCGGCCGCACCTACCTCGACTTCTCCAGCCAGATGGTCAACGTCAACATCGGCCACCAGCATCCGGCCGTCGTCGCGGCGATCCAGCAGCAGGCCGCCCAGCTGGCCACCATCGCCCCCTCCACCGCCAACCTCACGCGCGGCGAAGCGGCCGCCCGCATCGCCGCGAAGGCGCCCGACGGGTTCGAGAAGGTGTTCTTCACCAACGGCGGCGCCGACGCCGTCGAGAACGCCATCCGTCTCGCGCGCCTGCACACCGGCCGCGACAAGGTGCTCTCGCGCTACCGCTCGTACCACGGCAACACGGGGGCGGCCATCGCGGCGACCGGCGACTGGCGGCGCATCCCGAACGAGTTCGCCCGGGGGCACGTGCACTTCTTCGGCCCGTATCTGTACCGGTCGGAGTTCTGGGCGACGACGCCCGAGCAGGAGACCGAACGGGCGCTGCACCACCTCGAGCGGGTCGTGCAGGCCGAGGGCCCCAGCGGTATCGCCGCGATCCTGCTCGAATCCCTCCCCGGCACCGCCGGCATCCTGGTGCAGCCTCCCGGCTACCTCGCGGGCGTGCGGGAGATCTGCGACCGTTACGGCATACTCCTCATCCTCGACGAGGTGATGTCGGGGTTCGGCCGCACCGGCAAGTGGTTCGCGTTCGAGGGACACGACATGCGCCCCGACCTCATCGCCTTCGCGAAGGGGGTCAACTCCGGCTACGTGCCCGTGGGCGGGGTCATCATCTCCGACGAGATCGCAGCGACCTTCGATGACCGGGTGTTCCCGGGCGGGCTCACCTACTCGGGGCATCCGCTGGCGGCCGCCTCGATCGTGGCGGCGCTGGACGCGATGGAATCCGAGGGGATCATCGACAACGCCCGGCGCATCGGCGACGAGGTGCTGGGGCCCGCGCTGGCGGGCCTCGCCGAGCGTCACCCCGCCATCGGCGAGGTGCGCGGCGAAGGGGTGTTCTGGGCGCTCGAGCTCGTCGCCGACCGCGACACGCGTGAGCCGCTGCCGGCGGCGACGATCGGCGCGCTCAAGCAGGGACTGATCGCGGCGGGACTGCTGCCGTTCACGGCGGAGAACCGCATCCACGTCGTGCCGCCCTGCGTCGTCACCGACACCGAGGTCGCCGAGGCGATCGACATCTACGACACCGTCTTCGGCTCCCTGCTCTGACGGACACGACACGGATGCCGCAGCCGCGGCATCCGCAGGAAAGGACGATCAACGTGAACGACATCCTCGACCACTGGGTCCGCGGAAGTTCGTGGGCGGGCGCATCGACGCGCACCGCCCCGGTGTACGACCCCGCTCTCGGCACCGTGCAGAAGGAGGTGCGCCTGGCCACCCAGGCCGACGTGGGCGCGGTCGTCGCCGCGGCATCCGACGCCTGGCTTCAGTGGCGTGACACCTCGATCGCCAAGCGCACCGCGGTGATGTTCGCCTTCCGCGAGCTGCTGCACGCCCGCAAGGAAGAACTGGCCCACATCCTCACCTCCGAGCACGGCAAGGTGCTCTCCGACGCGCTGGGCGAGATCGCCCGCGGCATGGAGGTGGTGGAGTTCGCGTGCGGGCTCGGGCACCTCACCAAGGGCGCCTACTCCGAGAACGCCTCCAGCGGCGTGGACGTGTATACGCTGCGCCAGCCCCTCGGCGTCGTCGGCATCATCAGCCCGTTCAACTTCCCCGCGATGGTGCCGCTGTGGTTCTTCTCCATCGCCCTGGCCGCCGGCAACGCCGTGGTGCTCAAGCCCAGCGAGAAGGATCCGTCGGCGGCGAACTGGCTGGCCGCCCTGCTGCGCGAGGCGGGGCTGCCCGACGGGGTGTTCAACGTCGTGCACGGCGACAAGGAGGCCGTCGACGCGCTGCTGGCGCACCCGGATGTGCGCGCGATCTCGTTCGTGGGCTCCACCCCCATCGCCCGCTACGTCTACGAGACCGCGACGGGTCACGGCAAGCGCGTGCAGGCGCTGGGCGGCGCGAAGAACCACATGCTCGTGCTCCCCGACGCCGACCTCGACCTCGCCGCGGACGCTGCCGTCAACGCCGGATTCGGCTCGGCCGGTGAGCGCTGCATGGCGATCTCGGTCGTGCTCGCCGTCGACGCCGTCGCCGACGTGCTCGTCGACCTCATCCGCGAGCGGGTGGCGACGCTGCGCACCGGCGACGGGCGGCGTGGCTGCGACATGGGTCCGCTCATCACCGGCGCCCACCGCGACAAGGTCGCCTCGTACATCGATGTGGCCGCAGCCGACGGGGCCGCCGTCATCGTCGACGGACGCGACGTGCAACCCGACGGCGCGGCCGACGGTTTCTGGCTGGGGCCCACCCTGCTCGACCGGGTGCCGACCACGTCGGCGGCGTACCAGGACGAGATCTTCGGGCCGGTGCTGTCGGTCGTGCGAGTGGACGGCTACGAGGAAGGGCTGGAGATCATCAACGCCAGCCCGTACGGCAACGGCACCGCCATCTTCACCAACGACGGGGGCGCCGCCCGCCGCTTCCAGCGCGAGGCGCAGGTCGGCATGATCGGCATCAACGTGCCCATCCCGGTGCCGGTGGCCTACCACTCGTTCGGCGGCTGGAAGGCGTCGCTGTTCGGCGACGCCAAGGCGTACGGCCCGCACGGGTTCGACTTCTTCACCGCCGAGAAGGCCGTCACGAGCCGCTGGCTCGACCCGTCGCACGGCGGGCTGAACCTGGGGTTCCCGCAGCACGACTGAGGGGCGCCACCCCGCACGCGCATCGCCCCGCCGCGGGTGCGCGTGCGGGCGCGGGCGCGCGCTCGGGCGGGTGCGGGCGCGTGGTCGCGCCTGGTCAGGGCGCGTACACCCGCAGCCCTGCGGGCACTGCCCGAACGGCGAGGACGAAACCCGACGGCGACGCCTGCTCCAGTTCACCGTCGTGCACGTACACGGCCGGGGCGGCGCCGGGCTGCACACGCACCCGCCAGCTGTCGGTGACCTCGCGTTCGAACTCCGATGCGGGCGGCATCACGCGCAGCGCCCGCAGCACCTGCAGGGTGCGACGGCCGAACGCGAGCGAGGCCATCGCCCGCACCCGCGAGCCTCGGGCGTGGTGCAGCCGCACATCGAGCACCGGATCATCCAGCGTCACGCGCTGCATCATGGCGTGGCGCTGCGGGTCGTTGCGCCCCACCCCGACGAACGCCGACCAGATCGTGGCGGTGCGACCGTCGCGGCTCACCCGCACCGGCCGGCCCTCGCGCAGCGCGCTGAAGATCGCGCCCACCCCGCCCAGCCATTTGCCGAGGCTCGCCCGCTCGGTGCGCTCGGCGAGGAACTGCGGATAGTTCCCGAGCGACACCGCGTTGAGCACCGTGATCGGGTCGCCGTCGTCGATGGACAGCTCGGCGACGGTCACCTCGCGCAGCCGGCCTGCCGCGAACGCGGCGAGCGCGGCATCCACGTCGTCCAGTCCTGCCGAGCGGGCGAAGTGGTTGAACGTGCCGCCGGGGACGACGAACAGCGGCACGTCGTGCGCGCGCGCCAGGTGCGCCATGCGCGACACCGACCCGTCGCCGCCCAGCACGCCGAGCACGCGCGGCGGGTCGCCGCCTGCCATCGCCTCGGCCACGACGTCGTCGAGATCGTCGTCGGGGCCGAGCTCGCGCACCCGCGCCCGCGGCAGGCGCGCACGGATCTCGGGCAGCGGATCCGCACGCACCACCGCCTCCCCGGCGCGGCTGTTCACGAGCAGCAGCAGCCCTTCACCGTCGGGGCGGGCGGGGGAAGTCTCATCGGGCATGCCGCGACGCTACTCCGCGCCGGCGGATCGACTGCATCGCTTGACAGCGCCCGGCTAGGCTGGCCGCTACCTGACAGCCGTCGGTGCATCGCTGCGCCGGCCGACCCCGAAGATCGGAGGTTCCCATGTCCATCAAGGCCGTCACCACCCGTGAGCGCAAGGCCATCGTCGGCGAACCCGAGGTCGTCGAGGACGCCGGCACCGTCGAGACGTCGCCGCACTGGCTGTCATTGAAAGATGCCGCCACGGCGCTGCAGGGCATGCAGGCCCCCGACGGCTCGGTGCCCGACGCCGACGACCACGGCGACGCGCGTGCGTGCGTCGAGGCGATCGTCGAGGCGATCCGCGGGCTCGCGCCGGCGTTCCCGCACGATGCCGACTACCTCGCGGCGTCGGTGCACGACTTCGAGCGCTGGGTCGACGGCGGGTTCGGGGTGCCCGACTTCCTCGATTCGCTCGTGGCGTTCCAGCCGCAGCGGCAGCGCGTGGACGGCATCCGTCACCTCATCGTGTTCCCGATGTACACGCAGAACGGCTCGCGCAACCGCTTCGTCGAGGCTGTGCTGGTGGAGGTGATCTGGCCGGAGTTCATCGCGGAGCTGGAGACCCGGTACACCAACGGCCTGTTCGTCTCGCTGCGGCTCGTGGATTTCACGCCCGGATACGACACGAACTCGGCCGTGCTGTTCCCCGAGACCGTCGCGATGCGCGAGATCCCGTCGTTCACGTGGGGCGCGATCTTCCAGGACCGTGAGGCGGCGCGCTACCGGCGGGTCGTGCGTGCGGCCTCCGAGATCACGAAACTCGAACTGCCTGCGGAGGCTGCGCGGCTGCTGGAGGATCAGCAGCTGGCGGAAGCGACGTTCGTCATGTGGGACATCATCCACGACCGCACGCACATGCGCGGCGACCTGCCGTTCGACCCGTTCATGATCAAGCAGCGCATGCCGTACTTCCTCTACACACTGGAGGAGCTGCGCTGCGATCTGACGGCGTTCCGCGAGTGCGTCGCGATCCAGCGCGAGCTGCAGGCACGGGTGGATGCCGGTGAGCAGCTGCTGCCCACCGAAGCCGAGATGCTCGAGCACGCGGGGCTGGTGCAGTACGCGGTGATCTTCGACCGGATCTTCCGGTTCGCGATCACCGGCACGCGGGTGCGCAACTACGACGGACTCGGCGGACAGCTGCTGTTCGCGTGGCTGCATCAGCGCGGCGTGCTGCACTGGACCGACACCGCGCTCGCGTTCGACTGGGACGAGGTGCCGGCGGCGGTCGTGGCGCTCGGCGACGCGATCGACGAGCTGTACTGGCAGTCGATCGACCGGCCGAAGCTCGCGCACTGGCTCGCCGCCTACGGGCTGGTGCGCTCGGTCGTGACGCCGCACCCGGCTTCGCTGTGGGCGCAGGGGCTGCCGGCGGAGGTGCTCGCCGGACCACCCAAGGGGTACACCGACGCGGTGCTGGACGACGAGTTCCCGCTGTCGATGTTCTACGAGGCGCTCGAGAAGAAGATGCGCGACGTGATCGCCTCGACCGCCGGCATCCGCGGCACGCACTGACGCCCGCGCGCGGCGCCCGCGCCCGCCCGCGCGCCCGCGCCGCCCGCGCCCGCCCGGCGCCTGAGAAACCACTTTTCGGCCGAGACACCACGCGTTGCGGTGTTCCTCAGCCGGAAAGTGGTTTCTCGGCGGATGGGGTGGGCGCGGGGGCGGGGGCGGCGGCGGGGGCGGCGTAGAAGGCAGACAGGCGCCGGTAGGAGCGGGTCGTGAAGGCGAGCAGGGCGGCGGCGACCATGATGAGGCCGCAGATGAGGAACACCAGGGCGATGCCGCGCGCCTCGCCCTCGCCGAGGAGCCAGCTCCAGGTGTCGGCACCGGCATCCGTCGCCATGTACGGGATGATCCAGAACTGCGCGATCGGCGCGATGAGGAACGCCGTCACCGGCGCTGCCGCCGACTCGAACGCCTGCGCGAAGCCGAATACGCGCCCCTGCCGGCGGAACGGCACCACCTTCTGGATGACCGTCTGCTCGGATGCCTCGACGGCGGGGATCAGCGCCATGTACACCCAGATGCCGGCGGCGTACAGCCACCACCACTCCCGGATCGTGAAGGTCGCCCCCAGCAGCCCCATCACGACCACCGCGAGCAGCAGCGTGCGCACGGGGTTGCGCCCGAGACCCTTCGCGGCGATCACGAGGCCGCCGATGATGAAGCCCGTCGCGGCGACGCCGAAGACGATTCCCCACATCTCGACGGAGAAGAGGGTCAGGCCGTACGGGTCCATGAGGGCGATGTAGACGCCGCCGATGAGGTTGTTGAACGTGGAGAAGATGATGAGGGCGAACAGGCCGGGCACGGCGGCGATCGCGGCGACGCTGCCGCGGATGTCGACCTTCGCGATGTGACCTTCGACGTGGGCGGGCTCGGTCTCGGGGACCCGCAGGAACATCAGGTGCACGAGCGCGGCGGCCGTCAGCACGACGGCGATGAGGATGGTCCACCCCATGCCCAACAGCCCGAGCGCGAGCCCCGAGAACACACTCGTGACGATGAACGCGAGCCCCTGCACGGTGCCGACGAGGCCGTTGGCGTTGGCGTGCCGGTCGGTGGGGACGAGCAGGGTGACGGTGGTCGACAGTGCGATGTTGCGCATGTTCTCCACGACGGCGCCGAGCAGCACGATGGCGGCGAACACCCAGAACCACGGCTGTCCGAGGTCGACCAGCGTGGCTTCGGGGAACAGCAGATACACGATGCCGGCCACGATGAACGCCGCGAGCGTCGCGAGGCTCGACAGCACCATCACACGGTGCTTGCGGTGTCGGTCGACCAGAGTGCCGAACGGGATCGCGAACAGCGCCACGAACAGCATGTACGCGCCGCCGATGATGCCCGTCGCCAGCACCGACTGCGTCTCGAGGTAGGCCCAGAACGTCAGCGCGAACCAGAGCGAGCTGGTGGTGAGGTTGGCGACGGCGGTGTTGATCAGCACCTGCACGAATACGCGCATGCCCGCGGGCGGGGCGAGGTTGTCGGATGCCGCGGTGTCGTCGGCTGTGGTGCCGTCGGTCATGCAGCGAGGGTAATCACCGGCGCCGACACCGGCCACCCCCTCCGCTGCAGGCTGCGCCCGGAGACGCAGTATCCGCCCCCGCGCACAACGTCGCTGATCCGGCGCCGAACAGCGGCGGTGGGCCCCGAATCAGCCCTCGACGGCCCGGATCGGCGACATTGTGCGCGCCGCCGCCGGCACACCCGACCCTGCCGCGCCGCGCCGCCGGGCGGGAGCACCGCGCGGCTAGGCTGAGTCACCGTGACGACCCTCCACGACACCGCGGTGCGCGGCTTTGCCAGTGACAACTATTCCGGCGTGCACCCCGAGGTGCTCGCCGCGATCGCGGCGGCCAACGACGGCCACCAGATCGCCTACGGCGAGGATGCCTACACCGCGCGACTGCAGGAGGTGTTCGCCCACCACTTCGGCGAGGGCGTCGAGGCGTTCCCGGTGTTCAACGGCACCGGCGCGAACGTCACCGGCCTGCAGTCGATGCTCCCCCGGTGGGGCGCGGTGATCGCGGCATCCACCGCCCACATCAACGTCGACGAGGGCGGCGCCCCCGAGCGCGTGGCCGGCATCAAGCTGCTCACCGTGCCGACCGACGACGGCAAGCTCACCCCCGAACTGGTCGATCGCGAAGCGTGGGGCTGGGGCGACGAGCACCGCGCCCAGCCGCTGGTCGTGTCGATCACGCAGTCCACCGAGCTCGGCACCCTGTACACGCCCGACGAGATCCGCGCCCTCGCAGATCATGCGCACGGTCACGGCATGCGCCTGCACCTCGACGGCGCGCGCATCGCCAACGCCGCCGCGGCCCTCGACCTGCCGCTGCGGGCGTTCACCCGCGACGTCGGCGTCGATGTGCTGAGCTTCGGCGGCACCAAGAACGGCGCGATGCTGGGCGAGGCCATCGTGGTGCTCGACCCCGCGGCATCCGAGGGGCTGCGGTACCTGCGCAAACTCAACATGCAGCTCGCCTCGAAGATGCGGTTCGTCTCGGCGCAGCTGATCGCGCTGCTCGAGGGCGACCTGTGGCTGCGCAACGCCCGGCACGCCAACGCGATGGCCCAGCGCCTGCGCGCCGAGGTGGAGGCGGGCATGGCCGCGGGGTCGATCCGGGGCGTGGAGTTCACCCAGCCCACCCAGGTCAACGGCGTCTTCGCGACGCTGCCGGAGGGCGTCGCCGACGCGCTGCGCGAGAGCTTCCGGTTCTACGACTGGGATGCCACGAAGCGCGAGGTGCGGTGGATGTGCTCGTTCGACACCCACCCCGACGACGTCGACGCGTTCGTCGCCGAGCTGTCCCGCCTGACCCGCGGCTGACCCGGGCCCGGGGGCACGCCGGCATCCGCCGCCCCCACCGTCGGTGAGAAACCACATTCCGGGTGAAACACCGCGCACCGCGTGGTGTCTCACCCGAGAAGTGGTTTCTCGGCGGGGGTGGGGGTGGGCCGGCGGGTCCGCGACAGCTCGGGGCAGCGACCGCGCGCGGTCAGCGACCGCCCCGGGTCCGCGACAGCCGGGGTCAGCGGCCGAGCGCGGCGGCCACGTCCAGGAGCGTCGACGGCTCGCCGACGTTGCCGGGCACCACGACGTACAGGCGGTCCTCGCCCTCGGCGGAAGCGAGGTCCCACACCGATACCCCGGGCAGCACCTGCCCGCGCACGCGAGCGCGCGTCGCGCCCACGCCGGTGCGGGCGAGTTCGGCCGACGTGATTCCGCCCTTGGCGACCACGGCCGCGACCTCGGGCACGAGCGCGCGCACGGCGACCGTCAGCGCCCGCATCACCAGCTCGCCGTGCTCCAGGGTGTTGTGCTCGGCGCGGCGGTGCCGCTCGGTCGCGAGGATCGCCAGTCCCCCGGCGGCCAACTGCGCCCGCGCGCGATCGGCGGCGGCGAGCCCGGCGGCCACGGGATCAGCGAAGGCCTCGTCGGTGGGGATGACCACCGCCGCGCCGTGGCGGGCTTCGAGGGCATCCAGCTGGGCCGTCGCCCCGGCGGTGTGCGACCCGCAGGCGACGAGCGTCGGCACCGGGCCCGACACGAGCGGCAGCGGCAGCAGGCCGTCGCTGGCGACGCCGGCCAGCGCGGCCGCCAGCGGCGCGGCGCTGCGCACGACCACCGAGCGACCACCGCGGCGTGCGGCGACGATGCCGGCGGCGACGGCGGCGATGTCGGCATCCGTCTCGGCGTCGGGCACGACGACGGCCCCCACGGGCGCCGACAGGATGGCTGCACCGACGCCTCCCGCACGCACGTCGGCCAGCGGCACACCGACATGCGCGCGGCCGGACTTCTCGGCGACATACTCCGACAGCACGCCGGAGGTGAACGGGAAGACCGGGTCGTCGGCGTACTCGGTCTCATGGGCGGGATGCCGCTCGGCGCCGATGCGCACGAGGTGCACGCCGTCGACGGTGGTGCGTCCTCCGGCGGGGAAGGCCGGGCAGAAGACGATGACCGAATCGTCCTCGACGAACTGGTCGGTCTCAGCGAACACGTGGCCGCGGAGGGTGGAGTCCCCGCGCAGCACGAACTGCACCTCTTCGCCCAGATCGGCGGCCGCCTGCCGCGCGGCGTCGCGCACCTCCCGCACGAGCGCCACCGCGGCGGCCTCGTCGATCGCACGTGAGTTGGTCTGCACATACACACTGTCGGCGGCGATCAGCGCATCGCGGATGCCGGCGGCATCCACCTGCAGCAGCACATCGACCCCCGACGCCGACTGCGTGCCGGTGGGGTCGTCATCGAGCACGACGGTCTTCATCGATCCCCCTGGGGCGGAGCGGCACGGCGATAAGTCTCGATCACGCTCGAGTCGTCGCGGGTGGTGAGTCCGGCGTCGGCGGCGGCGAGGAAACGCTCCCGCGCCGCCTGCAAGACGGGAAGGTCGATCCCCGCGGCCTCGGCCGCATCGGCGACCAGACCGGTGTCCTTGACGAAGATGCCTATCTGGCTGAGCACCGGGGCGTCGGCTTCGAGCATGCGCGGGCCTCGGTCGCCGAGCATGAAGGATGCCGCCGCTCCCCCACCCACGGCGTCGAGCACGAAGGCGGGATCGAGGTCGAGGCGCTCCGCGAGGGCGAGCGCTTCGGCGGCGGCGACGATGTGCACGGCGCACAGATGCTGGTTGACCACCTTCACCGCCTGGCCGTCGCCGGGGTGCGCGCCGACGATGCGCACGGTGCCCAGGGCCTCGAGCACGGGGCGGACAGCGGCGATCGCGGCATCCGCGCCGGAGACGAACAGGACGAGGTCGCCGCGCGAGGCCCGGGCGATGCCGCCGCTGACGGGCGCGTCGACCACGGTGCCGCCGGCGGTCTCGAGGCGCCGGGCGGTCTCGCGCACGGCGTCGGGGCCGACGGTGGACGAGAGGAGCCAGGCGCGATCGGCGACGCCTGCGGCGAGGGCCGCATCGACCACCGCCGACAGCTGGGCGGAGGTGGCCACCATCACGACGACCACCGCGGCGTCGCCGATGCCGTCGATGCCGGCGATGGAGTCGATGCCGGCCTCGGCGGCGCGCTCCCGACCGGCGGGGGCAGGTTCGACACCGATCACCGGGATGCCGCCACGGGCGATGGCGGCGGCCATCGGGAGCCCGATGGCCCCGAGCCCGACGAAGGCGACCTGCGGGGATGTGCTCATCATCGTTCCTTTCGGAAAGCACCGCGGGATGCGCACGAGCGTGCGCACCCCGCGGGTCGTGTCAGTGGCCCGGCACCGCGGCCGGAACGTCTTCGTCGAGCAGTTCGTCACCCTTCGAGCGGAAGAAGCGCGTGCAGGCCATCATCACCGCGGCGAGGAAGGCGAACACCCCGAGCGAGACGACACCCCAGGCGCCGCTGTCGGTGGGGACGGCCTCGTTGATGCCGGTGCGCATGATGGGCGCGACGAACCCGCCGAGGTTGCCGAGCGAGTTGATCAGGCCGATGCCCGCTGCCGCCGCGGCGCCGGTGAGGAACGCCGTGGGGAACGACCACGTGATGGGACCGGCGGAGAGGAAGGATGCCACGGCGACCGTGATCGCGGCGATGCCCAGCAGCGGCTGCCCGTTGGCTCCGGCCCACGCCGAGACGAGGATCGCGACACCGGTGAGGAGGAAGAAGATCGTGCCCCAGTTGCGGCGGCGACGGATCGTGTTGGCGTGCTTGCCGAAGTAGTAGCAGGCGAACAGACCCACGGCCCACGGGATGGCGGTGATCAGTCCCACCTCCCAGCCGACGGCCTTGCCGATGAGGCCGGCCACCTGCTGCGGCAGGTAGAAGGTGGTGCCGTACACGGCGATCTGCAGGCAGAAGTAGATGATGGTGAAGTACCACACCTTCCAGCTGACCATCGCGGCGCCGATGCCCTTCGGACCGTCCTCGTGCTTGACGGAGTTCTCGTGCTCCATCACCGCCTTGAGGGCGCCCTTCTCGTCGTCGCTGAGGAACTTCGCCTTCTGCGGCGAGTCGACGAGGAAGAAGAACGCGGCGATACCGGCGGCGACGGCCATCATGCCCTCGACGAAGAACATGACCTGCCAGCCTGCCCAGGGCGTGAACTGCTCGCCGAAGCTGATGAGGCCACCCGACAGCGGGGCGCCGAGCATCTGCGAGAACGGCTGGGCGAGGTAGAACAGCGCGAACATCTGCACGCGGCGCTTGTTGGGGAACCACTGCGCCAGGAACATGATGACACCGGGGAAGAGCCCCGCCTCGGTGACGCCGAGCAGGAACCGCAGCACGATGAACATCGTGTCGTTGGTGACGAAGGCGAAAGCCGAGGCCACGATGCCCCACGTGATGGCGATGCGGGCCAGCCAGAAGCGGGCGCCGAACTTGTCCAGCAGCAGGTTCGAGGGGATCTCGAAGATCGCGTAGCCGATGAAGAAGATGCCGGCACCGAGGGCGTAGGCGCCGGCGGTGATGCCGCGGTCGACCGAGAGGGCTTCTTCGGCGAAGCCCACGTTGGTGCGGTCGAGGAACGCGACGAAATACAGGATGATCAGCATCGGCATGAGGCGATACGTCGCCTTCTTGATGCCGCTCTCCAGGTGCGGATTCGCCAGCAGTGTGCGCGCTGTGGCGGTGTGGGTCGGTACGGACACGGAACTCTCCTTCGAGTGGGTGACTGCAGGTTTTCGGCTCAGGCGCCGAGATTGGGGATGATCAGGATGAGGGCGACCACCACGCACACCACGCCGATGACGAGGTAGGCGATGCGGCCCTTGGACCAGGAACGGGACATGAGGATCCTCAGTGCATGTAGAGGCCGCCGTCGACGTTCAGGGTCTGGCCCGTCACGAATCCGGCGTCTTCGCTGATGAGATACGCCACCGCGGCTGCGATGTCACGGGGGGTGCCGATGCGCGGCAGCACGCCGTCGGCGGCCATGGCCTGCTTCCGCTCCTCGCTGAGCGTGCCGCCCATGATGTCGGTGTCGATGGGTCCGGGGGAGATCACGTTCGCCGTGATGCCCCGCGGACCGAGCTCGCGGGCGATGGAGCGCATGAGGCCGATGACCCCGGCCTTGGATGCGGAGTACGGGGTCTTCGAGAACGTCCCGCCGCCGCGCTGGGCCGACACCGAGGAGATCCCCACGATGCGTCCGACGCCGGCGTCGGCGAGGGATGCCGCGACGCGCTGGGTGACCCAGTGCACGCCTTCGAGGTTGACGCCCAGCACCCGGTGCCATTCCTCGGGGGTGACCTCGAGGTAGGGCACGGGCGAGGAGACACCGGCGAAGTTCACGAGCGCGACGACCTGCGGCAGGTCGGCCTCGATCGCGTCGACGGCGGCGATCGCCTGCTCGCGGTCGGCGAGGTTCGCCCCGACGCCCACGGCCTTGACGCCGTGCGTGCGGGCGACGTCGGCGGCGGTCGCGGCGGCGGCCTCGCCGTCGACGTCGATGATGCCGACGTTCCAGCCGAGTTCGGCCAGGTGGTAGGCGGTGACCCGTCCGATGCCGCGGGGGCTCGCGGCTCCGGTGAGGATGACGGTGCGCTCAGTGGGGAATGCGGTGGCCATATCGGTTCCTTCAGTTCTCGTCGGCGGCGGCCGGGTGGATCGGGGCGGGGCCGAGCTCGTCGATGAGCTTCTGCATCGCGACGTACGCCTTGTTGCGGTAAGCGATGAGCTCGGGGGTGCGCTCGGCGGGGACATCGAGGAACCCCGCGCCGGACTTCGTGCCGAGCTTGCCTGCGGCGACGAGGTCCTCGAGGATCGGCGGCGTCGCGAAGCGCTCGGGGAACTCGGTCTGCAGCGACGCGTAGCAGAACGCGTAGACGTCGAGCCCGGCCATGTCGGCGATCGCGAACGGTCCGAAGAACGGCAGGCGGAACCCGAACGTGGTGCGCACGATCGTGTCGATGTCCTCGGGCGTCGCCACGCCCTCTTCCACCAGCTGGGTCGCCTCGTGGAACAGCGCGTACTGGAGCCGGTTGAGTACGAACCCGGTGGCGTCCTTGACCCGTGCGGTCTGCTTGCCGGTGGCGGCGACGATCTGTTCGACGGTCGGGAGGATCGCGGCATCCGTCGTGGCGTGCGGGATGAGTTCGACACCCGGGATGAAGGGCGCCGGGTTGGAGAAGTGCACACCGAGGAAGCGCTCGGGGTTCACGACCGCCTCCGCGAGGCGGCCGATGAGGATCGTGGAGGTGTTGCTGCCGATGATCGCGTCGGGCGCGGCCGCCTCGCTGATGCGGCGGAGCGTCGCATGCTTGATCTCGATCTTCTCGGGGACGGCCTCCTCGATGAAGGTGGCGCCGGCCACGGCATCCTCGATCGTGGCGGCGGTGATGCGCTCGGCGATGGTCTGGGCTGCGTCGGCGGGGAAGAGCCCGTCGGCGGCGAACTGCGCGGCCTCGGTGATGAGGCGCTCGCGGTTGCCCTCGGCGATGGCGAGCTCCACGTCGGCGATGCGGACGTCGGCGCCCGAAAGCGCCAGCACCTGGGCGATGCCGCCGCCCATGTAGCCGCTGCCGATGACGGCGTAGACGGGTCGGGTGTTGTCGGTCATGTTCGTCTCCTTCTGGTTCGACGCGGCGGTGCGTCGAATCGATCGGGCCGCTCAGGCCCCGGCGGGCTCGGGAAGCAGGGACTGCAGGTAGGTGCGGTTGGTGGCGCAGACCCCCAGGCTGTCGCCGCCGTACTGCTCCATCAGGAACGGCCCGGCGAATCCGAGCTCGATCGCGCGGGCGACCATGGCGCGGTAGTTGATGAGACCGAGCTCCATGCTCGTGGGGGTGGAGGTGTACCAGGTGCCGTCCGGCGCTTCGTCACGGGTGTAGTTCTTCACGTGCCAGTAGTTCGCGTACGGCAGGGTCTTCTCGTGCATCTCGCGCCAGTCCTCGATGGGACGGTGCAGGCGCACGAGGTTGCCGATGTCGGGGTTGAGGCCGACGTTGTCCAGGCCGATCTCCTCGATGAGGCGCACGGCGCTGTCAGCGGTGCCGAGGTAGGTGTCCTCGTACATCTCCAGCGACATCGGCAGCCCCACGGATGCCGCGTGCTCGCCCAGTTCGCGCAGGCGCTTGACCGCGAGCGCACGGGTGTCGGCGTCGTCGGGGTCGACCGCACCGGTCGCGGTCCAGAACCACAGCGCGCGGCGCTGGGCGTCGGAGAACGGCTGGTGCAGGCCCGTGGAGAAGACCTGCAGGCCGAGCTCCGCGGCGGCGTCGATCGTGCGGTGGGCGTAGGCGAGGTTCTGTTCGCCGCGGCCGGGCTGGATGACGCTCTGCCGCTGCACGTGCACCGAGATGGGAGTCACACCGTGTGCGCGGGCGATGCTGAGCAGCTCCTCGCGACGGGAGGCATCGAGGTCGGCGGGACGGATGTGGCTGTCGGCGAGTTCGATCGCGGTGAACCCGAGGCGCGCGACCTGACCGAAGACGTCGTCCCAGACTTCGGGGGCCGCGTCGTGCAGAGCCGTGCCGTCACGGCCGACGGGCGGGAACCCGTGCATGCAGACGGCGATCGGCCAGGTCTGGCTGTCGAGGGGTGCGGCAAGTGACGTATCGGTCATGACGGCTCCATTGGCGTGTGATGCGTTTCGTCGATCCTACAGGATCGACGATGAGCAGGGAAGTGTGGTCCCCGCTCGGAGCGTCAGCCGGCGCGTTCGATGTCGAGCGACCGCGACCGGACGAGTTCGATGTGACGTCGCATCGCCTGCTCGGGAGCCCGCGCATCGTCGGCCGCGAACGCCTCGACGATGGCCTCGTGCTCGGCCATGGCCTCGCGCACATCGGTGATGCCATGCAAGGCCGCCTGGCGCATGCGGTGAAGCTGCGCGCCGAGTGTCTCGGACATGTCGGTGAGGTAGCGGTTGCCGCAGTGATCGAAGACGACCCGGTGGAAGGCGGCATCCGCCGCGAAGTACGCCGTCGTGAGGGCGACGTCGGGCGTTCCGCCCGAGAGGGTCGCGATGACGCGCTCGCCGGCGATACGGTGCTGATCCTGAGCGGCCCGCAGCTCACTCAGCAGCGCCGGCGTGGCGGGGGTCGCCAGCCGCGTCGCGGTGGATTCGAGCATGAGGCGCGCATCGAACAGCTCCGCCAGCTGCGAGGGACGCAGCGGCGGCGCCACCCGGTAGCCCTTCAACGCTTCGCGGGTGACGAGGCCGGTGCGCTCCAGCTGCACCATCGCCTCGCGCACCGGGGTGGGCGAGACCTCCAGCTGCCGGGCGATGGTGTCGATCGACAGCCGTGCGCCGGGTGCGACCTCGCCGCTCAGCAGTAGCTGCAGAATGCGGTCGTAGACGTGATCTCGCAGTCCGCGGCGCTCGATCGATCCCTGCAGAGCGCCGAGGCCCCGCGTCTCGCCGTCCGACATCATCGTGTCTCCTCCTGGCGTGCGGCGAGGATCTCGGCCGCTTCGTCGAGAATGGCGCCGAAGGCGCGCGGGTCGTGGGCGAACCGGCCGAGGAAGATGCCGTCGACGGCATCGGCGATCTCGGTGAGCAGCCCCGGACCGGCGCTGCCGCCGTAGATCACCCGGGTCTGCTCGGGTGCGGATGCCAGGTGCGCGCGCAGCGCCCGGCACACCGCGTCGATGTGGTCGACGCCGGCGGGCTCGGGGGCCCCGATCGCCCACAGCGGTTCATAGGCGACGACGATCTCGCCGTACCTGCCCGCGGCCCGCGCCGCCGCCAAAGCCGACTCGATCTGGCGTACGCACTCGGCGACGGCCGCTGCCCGGTCGCCGCGCTCCGCCTCACCGACACACACGAGGGGGACGAGGCCGTTGCGCTCTGCGGCGAACACCTTCGCCGCCACGACGTCGTCGGTCTCGCCGTACAGGCGGCGACGCTCGGCGTGCCCCACCTCGACGAAGCGGCATCCGAGTTCGGCCAGCACGGCGCCGCTGACTTCGCCCGTGTAGGGCCCTTCGTCATGGGTCGCGAGGTCCTGCGCGCCGACGGCGAGCCCGACTGGCGAGCCGATTTCGACGCACGCCGGAATGGCGGGGTACTGCGGGATCACGAACGCCGTCACCCCCGCCGCGGGCGCGGAGTGCGTCGCCAGGATGTCCGCGACCTCCCGCGTCCACGCGAGGGTGCGCGCGTGCGAGAAATACATCTTCAGGCTGGAGCCGATGAGCATCTCGCGCCCTTCCGTGTCGGCAGGTGACTCAAGAGCCTTCGTAAGCGCAGATCTCCTGCACCTTGTCGGCCGAGGCGCTCTGCGGGTCGAACGTGTAGGTCAACCATTCGCGCGCGAGGCGGCGGGCGAGCTCGATGCCGACGACCCGCTGACCCATGCAGAGCACCTGGGCGTCGTTGGAGAGCACCGAGCGCTCGACGCTGAACGAGTCGTGCGCGGTGACGGCGCGGATGCCGCTGACCTTGTTCGCCGCGATCGCGACCCCGAGACCCGTGCCGCAGATGAGGATCGCCCGGTCGGCGGTGCCGGCGGCCACCCGCTCGGCGGCCGCGATGGCAATCGTCGGGTAGTTCGTGTTGCCATCGGCATCCACGCCCACATCCACGACGTCGGCGACGAGGTCGTTCGCGAGCAGGTCGGCCTTGATGCGTTCCTTGTACTCGAAGCCCGCCTCGTCGGAGCCGATCACCAGTCGAAGTGCCATGTCAGTCTTCCTTCTTCAGAACGTCCAGAACGGTATGTGCGACCAGCGCGAACGACACCGCGCCCGGGTCGGGGGTGCCCAGACTCCGGTCGCCGTGCGACCGGGCGCGGCCGAGGCGGGCGGTGAGATTCGACGTCGCCTCCGCCGCGGCGGTGGCGACGCCGGCGGCGTGCGACCAGGCATCGATCAGGGTGTCGCCGCCGGCGAGCCGCTCGGTGAGGTCGTCCGAGAACGGCACGATCGCGTCGATCATGGTCTTGTCGCCTGGCTTGGCCTTGCCGAACGACATGACGGCGTCCTTCATGGCCGCCACCCCCGCGCCCACGGCATCCGCGGTCACCGCGTCTTCATCGCCCACGGCCGCGCCGAGCGCGACGAGCATCTCGCCCCAGATGGCGCCCGACGTGCCGCCGCCCTTGTCGGCCCACGCGTCGCCGGCGTGCTGCAGCGTCGTCTGCGCCCCGGCGGCGGAGCCGGCGGCACCGGCGGCGGCCTGGTCGGCGGCGCGGCTGCCGCGCTGCATCCCGATGCCGTGGTCGCCGTCACCGGCGATGCGGTCGATGCGGCCGAGCTCGTCGGCATGCGCATCGAGCATGGCCGCGACCGCGGCGAACGCCCGCGAGATCACCGCGGCGGCCGCGCGGGAGGCATCGGAGGCGGCGCCGATCTCGTGCGCGTCGTCCAGGGCGGTGAGCTCGGCATCCTCCACGGCACGGCGCCCCGATACCTCGCCGCGGCGGAACGCCGGGGTGTCGCAGGGGGCGAGCCACAGCTGCTCGAGCTCATCGTCGAGCCACAGGAGGGTCAGCGAGGCGCCGGCCATGTCGAAGCTCGTGCAGAATTCGCCCACCTCGGGCGAGACGATCTCGACGCCGGCGTCCGTGAGGAGGGTGTGGATCGTGCGGTACACGACGAACAGCTCCTCGTATTTGACGTTTCCGAGGCCGTTGAGGATGGGGACGACCCGCGCGCCGGCGAGGTCCACGCCCGCGGGGCGCTCGTCGAGCAGCTTCGTGACGAACATCTCTGCGAGGCCCGCGGCGGTCGGGATGTCGACCTCGTCGATACCCGGCTCGCCGTGGATGCCGAGCCCCACCGCCATACGGCCGGCGGGTACGTCGAACAGCGGCTCGTCGGCGCCGGGGAGCGTGCAGCCACCGAAGGCGACTCCGGACGAGCGGGTGCGGTCATTGGCGAGGCGGGCGAGGCGCTCGACGTCGTCGAGGTCGTGGCCGGCTTCGGCGGCGGCACCGGCGATCTTGAACACGACGAGGTCGCCGGCGATGCCGCGACGGCGCTCGAGCTCGTCCTTCGGGGCGCTCCAGACGTCGTCGGTCACCAGCACCGTGCGGCAGTCGATGCCGGCGGCCCGCATGCGCTCCTGCGCCTGACCGAAGTGCAGCACGTCGCCGGCGTAGTTGCCGAAGCTCAGCAGCACGCCGCGACCTTCGTGCGCGGCCGTCGCGACCGTGTGCACCTGGTGCGCGGAGGGCGACGCGAAGAGATTCCCCATGGCGGCGCCGTGGGCGAGCCCTGGCCCCACCAGTCCACCGAAGGCGGGGTAGTGACCGCTGCCGCCGCCGATGACGACGGCCACGGTGGGCTCAGCGCCACGCGTGGCGCGCACGACACCCCCGGTGACCGGCCGCACCCAGCGCGCGGACGCTGCCGCGAAGCCTTCGATCATCTCCTCGGCGAAATCGTCGGGGTCGTTGAACAGCCGCGTCATTGCGTTCTCCTCTGGAAGGAAGGGGTGGTCTCATAATCCTATTGGAAATTGGATCGCGAGACCACCGGAACTTCCCCCGACGGTCAGCGCAGGGCGCCCACCGATGCCAGGGCGAGTCGCACGAGCGTGCCCCGGCCGCCCTCCATCTCGGCCGACAGGGCGTCGGTGGCTGCTTCCGCCGGCGTCATCCATGTCACTTCCAGCGCGTCCTGACGCGGTTCGCACGTGCCGGTGACCGGCACCACGAACGCGAGCGACACGGCGTGCTGCCGGTCGTCATGGAAGGCGCTCACTCCCGGGATCGGGAAGTACTCCGCCACGGTGAACGGCACCGGCTGCGGCGGCAGCAGCGGGAAGGCCATGGGGCCGAGGTCGTTCTCGACGTGCCGGAACAGCGCATCGCGCACCGTCTCGCCGTAGCGCACCCGGCCCGACACGATCGTGCGGGTCATCTCCCCCAGCGGCGTCGCCCGCAGCAGAATACCGACCTCGGTCACCGCTCCCACCCCGTCGGTGCGCACCGGGATCGCCTCGACGTACAGAATCGGCAGGCGCCGGCGTGCCTCGGCGAGTTCGACCTCGCTGAGCCAGCCCGGGTTCTGCGACGAGCGGGCCGAGGGTGAGCCGAAGCCCAGCGGGTCAGGCGGCGTGCCGTCGTCGTCGCGGTCTGCTGGGTCGGGGTCGGGGGTGCGGACGGCCATGCTCCTATGTATACCAACCCGGCGTCGGTGCGTCCTGTCAGGATGGAGGCATGGTCGCCGTTCCCGCCCTCGATCCCGACGTCGTGCGCTGGTCGGTGCCTCCGGCCGAACGCGCCGGACGCCCCCTGCTGGTGGTGCTGCACGGCTACGGATCGGACGAGAACGACCTGTTCGCCCTCGCGCCGCTGCTGCCGCCCGAGTACGTGGTCGCCGCCGTCCGCGCGCCGCTGTCGCCGCCGTGGCCGACCCCCGGCTACTCCTGGTACCCGATCGAGGGACTCGACGAGCGCCGGCCCGACGACGTCACGGCCGCCGCGACGCAGCTGGTGGCGTGGGTGGATGCCGCGAGCGGGGCGGCATCAGTCGGTCTCCTCGGCTTCTCGCAGGGCGCGGCCGTCGCGCTGCAGGCGCTGCGCCTGCGCCCCGACGCCTTCGCGTTCGCGGTGAACCTCAGCGGCTACGTCACCCCGGGCATCCTGCCCGGCGATGAACGCCTGGCCGAGCGCCGCCCGCCGGTGTTCTGGGGGCGCGGCACGCACGACGACGTCATCCCCACCGCGCTCGTCGACCACACGGTGCAGTGGTTGCCCGACCACGTCGACCTCAGCGGCCGGGTCTACACCGGCCTCACCCACAGCGTCTCGCAGCCCGAACTCGACGACGTCGTGGTGTTCCTGCGCAAGCGGCTCGACGACGCCGCACCCACCCCGCCGGCTCCCTAGCCAGAGCGCGGGGGCGTCGGGTATGGTGACCTGCGTCCTTGACCCCCACGTGAGGAATGAAATGACGGAGATCGTCGCGGCCGCGCAGTAAGCGCGCTGACCGTCGATCCTTCGACGCGGAAGCGCATCCCTGCGCTGACCCGTCGATCCCGTCGCCTTCCGGCCCGGACGTCCTCACGTCGGCCGACGCCGCGACCCTTCGTGTCAGCGCGCCCCCGAGCATCTCGGGGCTGACGACGAAGGAACCGCATGCCCACCCTCTCCCCCTCCCCCGCCGTCGTGCTCGACCGGGTGTCGTTCGCGTGGCCCGACGGCACGCCCGCCCTCGCCGAGGTGACGGGCGCGTTCGCCGCCGCCCGCACCGGCCTCGTCGGCCGCAACGGGTCCGGTAAATCGACCCTGCTGCGCCTCATCGCGGGGCAGCTCGCCCCGGCGTCGGGGCACCTCTCGGTCACCGGTGAGGTCGCCCTGCTGCCGCAGACCCTCACCCTCGGGGTGGAGCGTCCCGTCGCCGACCTCCTCGGGGTCGGCGAGACGCTGCGGGCGCTGCGCGCCATCGAGGCGGGTGACGTCGACCCCGCCCGCTTCGATGCCGTCGGCGACGACTGGGACGTCGAGGCGCGGGCCGCAGCGGCGCTCGCCGACGCGGGGCTCCCACCCGCCGCCCTCGACCGCCGGGTCGGCGAGCTGTCGGGCGGTGAGGCGGTGCTGGCCGCCGTCGCCGGCATCCGCCTGCGCCGTGCCGAGGTCACGCTGCTGGACGAACCGACCAACAACCTCGACCGCGATGCCCGCGCGCGGCTCGCGTATCTCGTGCACGACTGGCCCGGCGCGCTCATCGTGGTGAGCCACGACGTGGCGCTACTGGAACTCATGGACGAGACCGCCGAGCTGTACGGCAGCGCGCTGTCGACGTTCGGCGGCCCGTACTCGTCGTGGCGGGAGGCGATGGCCCGCGAGCAGGATGCCGCACGCCAGGCCGAGCGCACGGCCGCCCAGGTCGTGCGCCGCGAGAAGCGCGACCGCATCGCGGCGGAGTCGACGCTCGCCACCCGCGCGGCGATGGGCCGCAAGGCCGAGCACGACAAGCGCGTGCCCGGGATCATCGCCGGCAACCGCAAAGGGGCGGCGCAGGTGTCGGCGGGAAAGCTGCGAGGCATGGTCGCCGACCGCGAGTCGGCGGCACGGGAGGCGTGGGATGCCGCCGGCCGCCGCGTCCGCGGCGACGCCCGGCTGCACATCGACCTGCCCGACCCCGGGGTGCCGGCGGGCCGCCGCATCGCGACGATCGGCGACGGCGAGCGCTCGTGGATCGTGCAGGGACCCGAGCGGGTCGCCCTCGTCGGTGTGAACGGCGCGGGCAAGACGACGCTGCTCGAGCGGCTCGTCGCGTCCGCCGCCGACTCCGGCGCCGGGGCCGGCGCGCACAATGTCGCCAATCCGGGGCGGATCTCCCCGGAACAGGCCGATTCGGGCCGCGACGGCGCGGATCAGCGACGTTGTGCGCGGGCCGAGGCGCACACCGACCGCGTCGGCTACCTGCCGCAGCGCATCGACGGCCTCGACGAGGCGGCGTCGGTGTTCGACACCGTGCGCACCGCGGCGCCGGGCATGCCGCCCGCCGAGCTGCGCAACCGGCTCGCGCGCTTCCTCATCCGGGGTGCGACGGTCGACCGCCCGGTGGCGAGCCTGTCAGGCGGCGAGCGGTTCCGCGTCGCGCTGGCGCGGCTGCTGCTGGCGGACCCGCCGCCGCAGCTGCTCATCCTCGACGAGCCGACCAACAACCTCGACCTCGACACGGTCGACGAACTGGTCGACGCGATCGCCGCCTACCGCGGCGCCGTGCTCGTGGTCAGCCACGATGATGTGTTCCTGCAGCGTCTCGAGCCCGACCTCGTGCTCGAGCTGTCGGGTGGGGGCGCACTGGCCGAGCGCGGGCTCAGCCGAACGGCACCGCCGCGACCACGGTGACCTCGATCGTCGCGCCGTTGGGGGCGTCATAGGTCACGGTGTCGCCCACCGAGCGGCCCGTGATCGCCACGCCCAGCGGCGACGACGGCGAGTACACGTCGAGCTCGACCTCGGTGCCCTGGCGCACGAGTTCGCGGCTGCCGAGCAGGAAGGTCTCTTCGGAGCCGTCGCGGGTGAAGCGCACGGTCACGGTCATGCCGGGTTCGACGAGACCGTCGTCGGGCTTGGTGCCCACCTCGGCGCGGCGGATCAGATCCCGCAGCTCCACCTGGCGTCCCTGCGGGACGTCGCCCTCGGCTCGAGCGTTCAGCTCATCGAGCTCGGCCTGCAGTGCGGCGAGCGCGCCCGCCGTCATCCACACGGTGTCCCTCTGGTTCGACATGATTCCCTCACTTGGCAGACGATCTCCCAGGCTATCCCTCCCCGGGCAGGAAGGCCAGTGCGAGCCGCCGCACGCACCCGACGTCGCGCGCCCGGCAGGTCAAGAGCCACCCGATTGTCGGCGGTGGGGACGAAGATGAAGGGATGGCCGACGTGCTCGAACGTTTCGGTCCTGCCACGCAGGACTGGTTCCGTGGCGCCTTCCCCGCCCCCACGACCGCGCAGGTCGGCGCATGGGATGCCATCTCCCACGGCAAGCACGCCCTCGTGGTGGCCCCGACCGGCTCCGGCAAGACGCTCTCGGCGTTCCTCTGGGCCATCGACCGCATCTTCCACGAGAAGCGCCCGGCGGATGCCGCGCCCCCGCCGGCCCGCGGTCGCCGCCGTCGCGAACCGAACCCGGGCACGAGCGTGCTCTACGTGTCGCCGCTGAAGGCGCTGGGCGTCGACGTGGAGCGCAACCTCCGCTCGCCGCTCGTGGGCATCGGCCAGTCGGCGCGGCGTCTGGGCATCGCCGTCCCCGAGGTCACGGTGGGCGTGCGCTCGGGAGACACCCCCTCCGCCGACCGCCGCAAGCTGGTCGCCGACCCGCCCGACATCCTCATCACGACCCCCGAGTCGCTGTACCTCATGCTCACGAGCCAGGCCGGCGAGACTCTGCGCAATGTGCACACCGTGATCGTCGACGAGGTGCACGCGGTCGCCGCCACCAAGCGCGGCGCGCACCTGGCCGTGAGTCTCGAACGGCTCGAGGCGCTGCGGCAGGAGCACGCCGACGATGCCGCGGCCCTCGCTCCCGCGCAGCGCATCGGCCTGTCGGCCACCGTCCGTCCCATCGACGAGGTGGCCCGCTTCCTCGGCGGGTCGGCCCCCGTGGAGATCGTCGCGCCGCGGGCGACGAAGGCGTTCGACCTGTCGGTCGTGGTCCCCGTCGACGACATGCTCAACCCGCCGCCGCCCCCGGGTACGCCCGAGGCCGAGGCCGATGCCGACGAGTCCGACGCCGAGTCCGACGCCGCGTCCGACGGCGGCGGCGGCGACGACGGCGACTGGTTCGCACCGGCCGGCGGTGGCCGGCGCGGTGCCGACTCCTCACCCGAGGCGACCGGCTCGGTGTGGCCGCACGTGGAGGAGGCGATCGTCGATCGCATCCTCGCGCACCGTTCCACGATCGTCTTCTCCAACTCCCGCCGCCTGGCGGAGCGCCTGACCGGTCGGCTCAACGAGATCTACGCCGAGCGGCTCGGGCTCGATCTTCCCGACCCGGCGATCCCCGCCGCGATGATGGCGCAGGCCGGCGCCACCGCGGGCGCCGAACCCGTGCTCGCGAAGGCGCACCACGGATCGGTGTCGAAGGAGCAGCGGGCGCTCGTCGAAGACGAGCTGAAGTCGGGGGCGCTGCGCTGCGTCGTGGCGACCAGCTCGCTCGAGCTCGGCATCGACATGGGCGCGGTCGACCTCGTCATCCAGGTCGAGGCCCCGCCGTCGGCGGCCTCCGGCCTGCAGCGCGTCGGCCGTGCCGGACACCAGGTGGGCGAGGTGAGCCGCGCGGCGCTGTTCCCGAAGCACCGCGGCGATGTGCTGCACACCGCGGTCGTGACCGAGCGCATGCTGGCGGGTCAGATCGAGGCGATCGCGGTGCCGCAGAATCCGCTCGACATCCTCGCGCAGCAGACGGTCGCCGCCTGCGCCACCGGCCCCCTCGACGTGGAGGGCTGGTTCGACACCCTCCGCCGCAGCGCCCCGTTCCGCACCCTGCCCCGCTCGGCGTACGAGGCGACTCTCGACCTGCTGGCCGGACGCTTCCCCTCCGACGAGTTCGCGGAGCTGCGCCCCCGCATCGTCTGGGACCGCGACCACGGCACCCTCACCGGGCGTCCCGGCGCCCAGCGCATCGCCGTCACGAGCGGCGGCACCATCCCCGACCGCGGCCTGTTCGGCGTCTTCGTCGCGGGCGAGACCCGCAACGCCCGCGTCGGCGAGCTCGACGAGGAGATGGTCTACGAGTCGAGGGTGGGGGACGTGTTCACCCTCGGCACCACCAGCTGGCGCATCGTGGAGATCACCCACGACCGTGTCAACGTGCTGCCCGCGTTCGGGCAGCCGGGCAAGCTCCCGTTCTGGCACGGCGACGGCCTCGGCCGCCCCGCCGAACTCGGCGAGGCACTGGGCCGGTTCTCGCGCGAGGTGTCGACGGCGCCGCACGAGAAGGCGGTCGCGCGCCTGGCCGGATCGGGCCTCGACGACAACGCCATCGGCAATCTGCTCGGCTATCTCGCCGAGCAGCGGGAGGCGACGGGGAGCCTCCCGACCGACCGCACCCTCACGGTGGAGCGGGGCCGCGACGAGGTCGGCGACTGGCGCATCATCCTGCATTCCCCCTACGGCATGCACGTGCACGCCCCGTGGGCGCTGGCGGTGAACGCGCGCATCCGCGAGCGGCTGGGCGTCGAGGGCGCGGCCGTCGCGAGCGACGACGGCATCATCGCGCGGGTGCCCGATGCCGCGGCGGAACCGCCGGGGGCCGACCTGTTCGTGTTCGACCCCGACGAGCTCGAGCAGATCGTGACCGACGAGGTCGGCGGGTCGGCGCTGTTCGCCTCGCGCTTCCGCGAGTGCGCGGCCCGGGCACTGCTGCTGCCCCGCCTCAACCCCAACAGGCGCGCGCCGTTGTGGCAGCAGCGGCAGCGCTCGGCGCAGCTGCTGGAAGTCGCCCGCCGGCATCCGACCTTCCCGATCATCCTCGAGACGCTGCGCGAGGTGCTGCAGGACGTCTACGACCTGCCCGCGCTGCTGCGCATCGCCCGCTCCATCGGCGACCGCCGCATCCGCCTCGTCGAGACCGACACCGCCCAGCCGTCGCCGTACGCACGAGACCTGCTGTTCGGCTACGTCGGCGCGTTCATGTACGAGGGCGACTCGCCGCTGGCCGAACGGCGCGCCGCCGCCCTGTCGGTCGACCCGGCACTGCTGGCCGAGCTGCTCGGCAAGATCGAGATGCGGGAGCTGCTCGACCCCGAGGTCATCGCACAGTTCGAACGCGAAGCGCAGCGCCTCGACCCCGAGCGCCGTGCCCGCGGCCTGGAGGGCGTCGCCGACCTGCTGCGCCTGCTCGGTCCGCTCTCGGCCGACGAGGTCGCCGAGCGGCTCGACACCGACACCGACGCCCTCACCGAGGCGACGGTGCACCTGGACGCACTCGTGCTCACCCGCCGCGCGATCCGCGTGAGCATCGGCGGCGTGGAGCGGGTGGCGGCGATCGAGGATGCCGCGCGCCTGCGCGACGCCCTCGGCACGGCGCTGCCGGTGGGGCTGCCGACGGCGTTCCTCGAGCCCGTCGCCGATCCGCTCGCCGACCTCGTCGCCCGCCACGCCCGCACCCACGCTCCGTTCCGCGCCTCCGACGTCGCCACCCGCCTGGGTCTCGGACTCGCCGTCGCCCGCCAGGCGCTGCAGCGCCTGGAATCGCAGGGCCGCGTCACGAGCGGCTTCTTCCTGCCCGACCCCGGGTCCCGCGGCGCCACGGGCAGCGAGGCGGGAGCGGTCGACGAGGGCGAGTGGTGCGACACCGAGGTGCTGCGCCGGCTGCGCATGCGCTCCCTCGCCGCCATCCGCGGCAGCGTGGAGCCGGTCTCCCCCGAGGCGTACGCGCGGTTCCTGCCGATGTGGCAGCACGTCACGCGGCCGCTCGAGGGCATCGACGGTGTGGTCGCCGTCATCGAGCAGCTCGCAGGCGTCCCGATCCCCGCCAGCGCCTGGGAATCGCTCATCCTCCCGTCCCGCGTCCGCGATTACGTCCCCGGCATGCTCGACGAGCTGACCGCGACCGGCGAGGTGCTGTGGTCGGGGCACGGGTCGCTCCCCGGACGCGACGGCTGGATCGCGCTGCACGTCGCCGATGCCGCGCCGCTCACCCTGCAGCCGCCCGACGACGACCGCGCCGAGGCCCGCGAGACCGATCCCGACAGCGGCGACGGCATCGCCGCGCGCATCGTGGCCGCCCTCGCGGGGGGAGGCGCGTACTTCGCCGCACAGCTGCGCCAGCTGACCGAGGCCGAGAACGAGCAGTCGGTGATCGAGGCGCTGTGGGACCTCACCTGGCAGGGCCGCGTCACCAACGACACGTTCGCCCCCATCCGCACCCTCCTCGGCGGCGGGTCTCAGGCGCATCGCACCGCCCGACGCACGCCGCGCGCCCGGCTGTACCGCGGCACGGCGCTGCCCCGGCCGGGTGTCGCCCCACCCCGGCCGCCCGCGCTCGGCGGTCGCTGGTCGCTGCTGCCGTCCCCCGAGCCCGACGCCGCCGCCCGCGCGACCGCGACGGCGAGCCTGCTGCTGGACCGGTACGGGGTCGTCACCCGCGGCAGCGTGCAGGCCGAGGGCGTGCCCGGCGGGTTCGCGCAGACCTACCGCGTGCTCGCGGGCTTCGAAGAGGCGGGCCACTGCCGCCGCGGGTACGTCATCGAAAAGCTCGGCGCGGCGCAGTTCGCCGCCGCCGTGACGGTCGACAGACTGCGGGAGTTCGCGGGCCTGCCCGACCCGGCGCCGCTCCGGGCGGTGACCCTCGCCGCCACCGACCCGGCCAACCCGTACGGCGCGGCGCTGGCGTGGCCGGCGCTGGACGGCGTCTCGCATCGGCCGGGCCGCAAGGCCGGCGGGCTCGTCGTGATCGTCGACGGCGCGCTGACCCTCTACCTCGAACGCGGCGGCCGGTCGGCGCTGGCGTTCACCGATGACGAGCCGAGCCTGGCCGCGGCCACCGCCGATCTCGCCGCGACCGCCCGCGAGCGGCGGCTGGACACCCTCACGATCGAGCAGGTCAACGGCGAATTCGTCTACGGCACCGCGGTGGGCCGGGCCCTGCGTGCGGCCGGGTTCGTCGAGGCCACCCGCGGACTCACGCTGCGAAAACTCACGGCGGCGGCGGGCTACCGACAGGCGGCGGCGACGGATGCCTGAGGGCGACACCGTCTTCCGCACCGCGGCGCGCCTGCATGACGCCCTCGCGGGGCGGGTCATCACCCGGTTCGACATGAGGGTGCCCGGCAGCGCCACCGCCGACCTCCGCGGCGAGACGGTGACCGCGGTCGTCCCGCGCGGCAAGCACCTGCTGCTGCGTGCGGGAGCGGCGACCCTGCACTCCCACCTCAAGATGGAGGGCGAGTGGCAGGTGTATCCCGCCGGAGGCCGCTGGCGGCGCCCCGGACACACCGCGCGGGCGATCGTGGGCAACGACGTGTCGGATGCCGTGGGCTTCGACCTCGCGATGGTGGAGGTGCTCCCCACCATCGACGAGGACCGCATCGTGGGGCACCTCGGCCCCGACCCGCTCGGCCCCGATTGGGACCCGGCCGAGGCGGCGCGGCGCGTGGGTGCCGACGACCGGCCCGTGCACGTGGCACTGCTGGACCAGCGCAACATCGCCGGGCTCGGCAACGTGTACGCCAACGAGGTGCTGTTCGTGCGCGGCATCCGTCCCGACACCCCGGCGACCACGGTCGATGCCGTGGGCCTCGTCGACACCGCCGCACGCATGATCCGCACCAACCGCGACCGGCCGCGGCGCGTGTTCACCGGCGATGCCCGGCCGGGCCGGGGCATGTGGGTCTACGGCCGCGACCGGAAGCCGTGCCGGCGCTGCGGCACCCTGGTGCGGGCGGGGGTCGCGGGGGCGAACCCCCTGGCCGAGCGCAACGTCTTCTGGTGCCCCGTCTGCCAGCGCTGACCCGGCGCTCAACGCCCGATGTAGCGGCCCGGTCGGTGGTTGAGGGCGAGGACGAGGTTCAGCAGCACCGCGCCGAGTGCGCTGAGCAGCACGTTGGGCAGCGGCACGACCAGCAGCGCCGCCAGCACGACCGCCAGGTCGAAGATCATGAGCGTCCACCCGGCGCGGAAGCCGGTGGCATCCTGCACGATCAGGGCGATGATGTTGAACCCACCGAGGCTGCCGCCGTGGCGGAAGACGATGAGCAGACCCACGCCGGCCATGAGGTTGCCGGCCAGCGCACCGTAGACGGGGTTGAGCGCGGCGATCTGGAACAGGTTCTCGTGCACGACCGAGAACGCCGACACGAGCCCGATGGCGATGACGGTGCGCAGGGTGAACTCCCACCCGCGCTTCCACACCGCCAGCACCGCGAACGGCACGTTGATGAGCGCGAACAGCAGCGGGAACGGCCACCCGGTCGCGAAGCCCAGCAGGAGCGACAGCCCGGCGGTGCCGCCGGTGACGGCCTCGGACGCGTCGAGCAGATACAGGCCGAACGACGCGACGAAGGTGCCCGTCAGCATGCCGAGCACGTCCTCGGCGACGCTGTGCTCGGTGGCCTTCTTGTCGAAGACGAGCGAGGGTCCGGTCTCGGTCACCACACCATTCTCCCAGGCTGGTGGGAAAGGGAATGGATGCCGGTACGGCGACGTTGTCCCTAATCCGACGCCACACGTGTCGCAGGAGGAGATCTTGGGTAAGAACTACGTCGACATCGAGAACGACCGCGGCGAGACGCTGCGTTACCGCAAGCACGTCAACGGGCGCGGCCTGATCGCGCACGGGGCGAAGGTGCACGCCAGCGCCCTGGTCGAAGCGGGAGCGTATGTCGAACCCGGAGCCGAGGTCGCCGCGGGTGTGCGCATCCGCCGTGGCGCGTGGATCGAACCCCACGCGGTGATCGGCCCCGACGTCGAGATCGCCGAGCTCGCCCACGTGGGGTCGGGCGCCGCGATCGGCGCCGGCGCGAAGATCGGCATCCGCACCACGGTGGGCGCCCACGCACGGGTCGCCGGCGGCGCACTCATCGGCGACAACGAGATCGTCGCCGACGGCGAACGCGTCGCGACCGACCGCCGGGGCCTGCGCCTCGCCGCGTAGCCTCGGCCGTACCGTCGCCCGGGCGGGGACCATGCCGCGCGGGTACGCTCGGGACATGGCGAAAAGCGGAGCACCCCGACCCGGTCCCCGTCGCCAGGGCAACCGGCCCCTCAAAGCGAACGCGGCGAAGAAGAAGACCCCGCGCCCGCCCCGCGCCACCGCGCCGGTCGCACCCACGCCTGCGCCGCCGCCCGGACCGTTCCGTCTCGGGGTGATCCCCGGCGCGACGCCGGGCAAATGGATCGACCTGTGGCAGCAGCGCATGCCGCACACCCCCCTGGAGCTCGTGCCGCTGCTGGTGGCCGACCAGCGGGCTGCCCTGGACGCGGCATCGGTCGACGCCGCGATCGTGCGCCGGCCCATCGATGCCGAGGGCCTGCACGTCATCCCGCTCTACGACGAGGTGCCGGTGGTGGTGTGCGACGCCGAATCGCATCTCACCGCCGCCGAGGACCTCACCCTGGCCGACCTCGCGGGCGAGATCGTCATCACCCCGCTCGACGACGTGCTGCACATCGACGTGCCGGGTGCCGTCATCCCTGACTTCACACCCCCCGACGACGCCGGGCAGGCCATCGAGACGGTCGCGGCGGGCGTCGGCATCGTGATCGTGCCGATGTCCCTCGCGCGCCTGCATCAGCGCCGCGACGTCGCGTACCGTCCGCTGCGCGACGGCCCCCTCTCCCCCGTCGCCCTGGCATGGCCGGTCGAGGCCACCACCGAGCTCGTCGAGACGTTCGTCGGCATCGTGCGCGGCCGCACCGCCCACTCCTCCCGCGGCTGACCCGCGCGCGGGCAGCCGGAACCGGCGGAGCCCCCCGGTCCGCCGGTTCCGGGGACCGAGAGCCCCCAGGCCAGTCAGTCCCGCGTGAAACGACGGGTCATCGGCGCCCCAGCATCCGCTGACGATCGCGATGACCCGGTGGGATCCCTGCTGTTCACCGCTGTGTCGTTCCATTGATCAAGAGCAGCGCCCACCGCCCCTGATACATCTCAGATGAAAGATCTTTCAGAAACCCGATCCGTGGCATTGGAACGGCGCGCGGATGCCGGTGCGCTCGGCTGCCGCGGCGAGTGCATCCGCCGCCGGCGCGCCCACCGCGAGCCCTTCGTGCATCGCCGACAACAGCTCGCCGGCCTCGTCGTCGGCGACGACCACCGGCGCCGCGACGACGCACCGCACGCCGGCGTGCAGCCACGCCCGCGTCATGCCCACCGCTTCTTCCCCCCACCGCACCGATGAGCGGCCCACTTCGCACGCCGAGAGCACGACGACCGACGGCACGCGGTGCATGCGGTCGATGTCGTAACCGAACAGCGCACCGTCGGCGAGTTCGAGGCCGGAGAAGAGCGGGTTGTCGACGGCATGCCGGCCGTGCGCAGCGACGTGCAGCAGATCGACGTCGCTCGCGAGGTCGGCGACGGCATCGACCCTCGCGTGCGGGTCGGACAGCACCCGAGCGTCCGCCCAGTGCGCGGCGGCCCGGCGCACCTCCTCCTCGCCGCGTGCGACGCGGGGACCCACGGCGAACCCGCACGCGGTCACCGTCACCGGGGCGCCGCGCTCGCGCACCCAGCGGGATGCCGAGGGCGCGAGGGTCGACGAACGCCCCCGCATGCCGGGCAGCATGCTCCACGGCACCCCCGTGAGCACCCCCGGCACCGTGATGACGATGCGCCGCGCCGCGGTGGCCTGCAGCGGCGGGTCGACGAGCGCCCGCGAGAGGGCGTCGAGCCGGGTGGCGAGCGCGTGTGCGACCACGCCGGCAAGCGGTCCGGTGCGCACCGTCGCCGCCATCTCGAGGTCGGCGCGCAGCCCCGGCAGTTCGTCGCGCGCCGCCGCCCACCCCGGCAGCTCCACGATGCGGGCGTCGTCCCGGGTGGCGACCAGGCACGCCAGCCCGTGCGGGCCGAACACGTACGACAGCAGCGCCGTGTCGGCATCCAGTGCCTCGTGCACCGCCGCGAGGTCATGACGCCGCTCGTGTCGGGCAGCGCCCGTGGCTGACCACTGCCGCTGTCGCACGCGCTCGCCGAGCGCCGCCGCCCGGGGGTCTGCCATCCACTGTCCCGCCGGCAGGTCCAGGCGCAGCCGCCGCAGTTCGGCGAGGTCCGCGGCCTGCTCTGGATCGGGCGGCGGGCGCAGCGGCACGACGTGCTGGCTGAGGTGTCGGGCACGCTCGGACCACTCGAACACCGCGTCGGGCCGCCCCGAGCGCACCGCGGCCCCGATGCCCGCCAGCACGAGTCCGCTGCCGTGCATCGCCGCCGAAGCCTGCAGGTCGATGCTGCCGAACGACCCGCGCCACGCGATCAGCTCGTCCAGTCCCCGCCCCGCGTGCCGTCGCGCCTCGCGTTCGCGCCCCGCGACCGCGGCACGTGTCGCGCGCACCTCGTGGGCCAGCAGCCGCACCTCCAGCGGCGCACCCGCGGCCACCCGCACCCGCTCGGTCGGGGCTCCGCGGCGCGCCCGCCACAGCTGGTGTGTCAGCCGCACCGCGTCGGCGTCGCCGGTCATCCGGTGGCGGCGCAGCTCCCCGGCGGTCGCGGCGACGGCGGCCGGCGACGGCGGGCGGCCGACACCGGCCACCGGCAGCCCGTGGCGGTCGATCGCGCCCCCGGCCAACAGGGCACGCAGCCGCACCCCGTCGGCGCGCGCGGCCCAGCTCGCGGCGCCGAGCGCGCGGAAGCGCCGGGCGGCGGATGCCGCCGTGCGCGCGGCGCGGCGCGGGTCGTGCACGAGCTGCGAGCGCGCCAGCTGGAACTCGGCCTCGGCACGGGGCTGCGGCATGCGGTGCGCGCCGAAGACGCGCGCGGCGGCGGCCAGCAGTCGCTCGCCCTGCGTCACCAGACCCGCATCGCGCAGCACCTCGGCCATGTCGATGTCGCTGACCGCCGCGTTGACCGGTGATGCCGCGGCGATCGGACCGCGGGCGGCCGACATCTCTGCCATCGCCTCCACGATGTCGCCGCGCAGCAGTGCGACGTAGCCGAGGTTATGCCGCGCCTGGGCGACGTCCAGCGCCGTGCCGACACGCCCGTACTGCTCGGCCGCATCGCGCAGGTCGTGATCGGCCCCGTCCAGGAGCCCCAGGTACATGCGAGCGAGGGCCCGGTTCATCCGCATGTTCGCCAGCTCGGTGTGTTCGACGGTGTCGTCGATCGCGCTGGTGAGCAGGGATTCGGCCTCGGCGAAGCGACCGCCGTACATCGCGAGCATGCCCAGCTGGCCGGTGAGCACCGCGGTCGTCGCGACGGTGATCCCGTCGATACGCAGCGCGGCGCGGCAGGTGCGCTCCGCCCCGACCGGGTCACCCGTGCGCTCGAGGATGTGCGCGCGGGTGCCCTCGATGCGCGCATGCAGGTCGGGATCGTCGGTCAGCAGGTCGGCGCGCTGCAGCGCGCGGCGCGCGTCGGGGTAGCGTCCGTGCGCGCAGAGGTCCACCGCACGCGCGTGCAGTGCCGCCGCAGAGAGCCCCATCCCCACATTCTGTCGAGCGGCCTGCGTCGGCGCGACCGCCGGGTCAGGCGCGCAGCGTTGCGGTGAGGGTGTCCTGCTGCTCGGCGAGGGTCCCCGTCAGCACACCCGACCTGGCCGCGATGTCGCCGGCGAGACCGCCGTCGGCGAGGCCCGCCACGAGCGACCGGGCGAGAAGTCCCGCCACGTACGGGGCGGCGAACGAGGTGCCGCTCCACAGTGCGAAGCCGCCGCGCAGGTCATCGGGGTCGAGCGATTCGCGCCTGAGGCCCAGCCGGTCGTCGCGGGTGCCCGGCTGCACGCCGCCCTGGTACGCCGGGGTGCAGCTGAGCACACTCACCCCCGGTGCGTAGAGGTGCACCCAGGAGCCGATGTTGCTGAACAGCGCCACCGAGCGGTGCGACGGGTTGGCCGCCCCCACCGCGACGTGCGGTGCGGCGTCATCGGGGTCGTCCACGGTGAAGTCGGCTCCCGGCCACTGCCACAGTGCCGCGGGGAACGCGGGCCGGTCGGTGGCGTCGTTGCCGGCCGAGCACACCACGGCGCAGCCGTGACGGCGGGCCGCGGCGAGGTAGACGTTCAGCGTCTGATCGAAGTACCCGTCCTCGGGGGTCTCGTGGTAATACCCGAGCGAGAAGTTCAGCACGTCCACCGCGCGCCCCTCGCCGCCGGTCGCGTGCAGCACGATCTGTTCGACGAGCCGGCGCACGGCTTCGAGCATCTCGCTCTCCCAGACGATGCCCGCGCCGTCCGAGACGCGCACCGCGATGAGGTCGGCGTCGGGGCAGGTCTGGCGGATGACCCCGGCGATGAAGGTCCCGTGGCCCGCCGCGTCATCGATGAACCCGTCGTACGGGCCTTCCAGGTCGCCGTGCACCTCCGGGTCGGTGGCGGGGTCGAAGAAGCCGATGTGGCCCGAGGGACACTGCGGCTCGCGGTCGACGACATCCGCCGGCAGCCATGCGTGAGGCCCGCACCCGGTGTCGAAGAACGCGACGACCGGACGCCGCCCGCCGTCGACGGGGTCGGGCCCGCGCACCGGCGCGGGGCCGAAGTAGGTCGCCACCTGGCGTCCGCCGCTGCCGGGTTCGGCGTAGCCGCCGAGACCGGGCACATTGGTGCGCCCGAACGGGTTCGTCCGCCCGAACGGATTGGTGCGGCCGAAGGGGTTGGTGCGGCCGAACGGGTTGAGGTCGATGTCGTCCACCTCGATGACGTGATCGAGCCCCACCCCTTCGAGCGACGTGCCGGTGCGCTGACGGGTGCGGCGCAGCAGCAGCCACGCGTCCACCTCGGGCACGGGCTCCGCCGTGCGGCTGCGCTCGGCCGGCTGGATGTCGACGCGGTACACGCGCGGCAGGTCGAGCTTCTCCGGCAGCGGTGGCTTCTGGTCCGGTCGGGGTCGCTCGACGCGCCAGCCGAATTCCGAGGCGGCGTCCGACAGGGCCCCGAGCACGCGCTCCAGGGGACCGGCCAGAGTCGATACGAGCAGGTGATCGGGCACGTACCGCGTCGGGTAGGGACGCACCGGGTCGGCCGTGGCCGCCTCGAACTGCAGCGGCACGCCCTGGCGCTGCGTGCGGTTCCAGCGGTGGCGCCAATCCTGCCTGTGGGGCCGCTCGGCCGGGATGTCGTTGCTCATGGCTCTCCTTCGCGAGGCCGGTGGGGCGCAGGACGCGCTAGATCTCGAAGCGCGGCGTCGTGAGAGCGGCCGCCCCGTCGGGTGCCGCGCCCGCCAGCACGACGCGCAGCCGCAGTACTCCTGCCGGCACGTCGGCGAACGCGAAACGGCCGTGCTGCACCGCGACGGCGCTCTCGTCGGCGTCGTCGCGCAGCAGCACGACCTCCGTCGCGGCCGCATCGACCCACCCGTCGATGCGGCGTCCGCCGGACTCGTTCTCGGTCGTGTGGATGAGCACGCTGCTCGTGCCGTCGCTGAACTGCAGCGTCAGCATCTCGGCGTCGCCGCGCAGCGCAGCGTGAGCCTCGCCCTCGACGAGGGACAGCAGCGCGTACTCCCGTGACAGGTCGGCGGCCGCGACCACGGCGACCATGCGGTCGACGAGGTCCGTCGGCACCGGATCGACCTGCTCCCACGTCTGCCGCAGTGCCCGGAACAGGGCGGCGTCGGATGCGGCGTCGTCAGCGGCCATTGTCGTCTCCCACCCAGCCGGACGCCTGCAGCGAGGCGCGCAGCTTGCTCAGGCAGCGTCGCCGGGTCGGCCCGATGGAACCGACCGGCATGTGCAGTTCCCCGGCGAGCCGGGCGTAGTCGGGGCGTTCCTCGAAGGCGACGGTGCGCAGCAGCAGTCGGCACCGTTCGTCGAGATCGCCGATGGCCGCCCACAGGGTGCGATCACGGGCACCGACCTCGGCGGTGTGCGCCGCGGCATCCTGCGCCGGCAGGTGGGGCTCGAGGTCGACGGTGTCGGTGGGGGTGACGCGACGATGCTCCTTGCCCACCCGCCACGCCTCCCGGCGCGCGCACGTGATGAGCCAGCCCGAGATGGCGCGCTCGTCGGAGATCGACGCGTGCCTGCGCACGAGGGTCAGCCACGTGGTCTGCACGACGTCTTCGACCAGTGCCCGCTCCAGGCCGTACGCCCGCACGACGTGCCACAGCACGGGGGTCATCAGACGCACCAGATCGTCCATCGCCCTGCTGTCACCGCGTCGCCAGCGGCCGAAGTCGGCGGCGGCCTGCTGCCAGCGGGAGGGGGGCGCGCCGGGCTCGACGCCCAGGCCCTCCGATCTGTCGCGGAAGGCCGGTTCGGGTTCGGTCATGACGCCCATTGTGGCCATACCTGTGAAGAGTCGGCTAGAGCGGATCTGATACCCCGCCCCGTACAATCGCGCCATGCCTCCCCTTGTGTACGTGTGCGTGCGACCGCAGGCGGGTGCCGCCGCCGGCGAGTACGAGTCCTTCCGCGCAGCCATGCGCCGCGACGACCTGGCGCAGCTGGACCTCGTGCGTGATCCGCTCCCCGACGACGCATTCGACCGCTTCGCGGGCTTCGTCGTGGGCGGCAGCCCGTTCAACGTCGCCGACCCCGAGTCGACCAAGACCGACGTGCAACGCCGCATCGAGGCCGACCTCGAACGCATCGCCGCCCGCGCGGCCGACGGCACGACGGCGGGCATGTTCACCTGTTACAGCATCGGTGTCGTCACGCGCATGCTCGGCGGCGAGGTGACGCGGGCCCACCCCGAAGACACCGGCCCCACGACCATCTCACTCACCGACGCCGCGGGCACCGACCCCGTCTTCGGCGGGCTCGCCAACCGGTTCACGGCGCTCACCGCCCACAAGGAGGGCGCCGCTGCCGCACCGCCGGGAGCGACACTGCTCGCCACGAACGCGGCGTGCCCGGTGCAGGCGTACCGCGTGGGCGACCGGCTGTACGCCACCCAGTTCCATCCCGAGCCCACCGGCCGCGCGTTCACCGAGCGCATGGCGATCTACCGCGACGACGGCTACTTCGACGCCCGCGACTACGACCGCATCGCGGCGCGCGTGCTGGCGGCATCGCTCACCGAGCCCGCACGTCTGCTGCACGCCTTCTCGCGCCAGGTCGAGCGCTGAGACGGCCCGTCGGCGCTCAGGTGCGGTTGCGGGCGAAGCGCACCGCCGTGACGATGACGGGCACCAGCACCACGATCGCCGCGGCGATCCACGCCGCGATCGCGATCGGCATGCTCGCCGGCTCGCCGGCCGCCCGTCCCACACCGATCCACACCAGGCCCCAGCCCATCGCGAGGCCGGGCGCGATACGACCGCCGCTGGCGAGCGCCAGGCCGGCGCCGACGAGGGCGACGACGACGATCACCGCGATCGCGGCGGCATCCGCCGCCTGAGCCCACTCGGCCGGCGCGATCTGGGTGAGCCATGCGGTGCTGTTGGCGACGGTCGCCAGCGCCACCCACCCCAGGTGCAGCCCCACGGTGATGTCGGTGAACAGCGCCTGCCGCACGCCGTGCGGGGGGTTCTGCACCGCCAGGTGGAGCGTCCATCCCAGGGTGACCAGCAGCAGCACGATGACGATCACCGTCACCGGCAGCGTCGTGAACTGCGCCGACACCAGCCACAGGCCGTTGAGCACCGCGGTCGCCGCGATCCACCAGCCCAGCACCCGCTGACGTGCGTCGGCGCGCTGCGACGGCAGCGCCTGCCACACGGCGTAGGCCACCATCAGCACGTAGATGACGGTCCAGATGGAGAACGCCTGGGTCGCCGGCGCCAGATACGAACCCGACGCCGACAGCGCGCCGTCCTGCAGATCCTGCACGGGGGTGCCCCCGAGGGCGCCGACACCGACCACGGCGGCGATCAGCATGAAGGAGACGGCGCTGATCACCCCGATCTGGCGCACGATGTCGGTGGAACGGGCGGTCGTGGGATGGGCGGTCGCAGCCTGGGCGCTCATGCCCCCCACCGTAGACGCCTACTCCGGCGGGGTCACGGGGTTGACAGCGGGCCGCCGATCAGGGGACGGCCGGGCCGATGATCACCGCGGTGTCGGACGCGACGGCGACGACACCCCCGACGGCGGCGGCGGGAACGCCCCGGTCGGTCGACAGCAGCACCGTGTCGTCGAGGCCGGCGGAGGCGTGCCACGTCTCGGCGGACAGGTTCACCAGCACCGTCAGCGCCCCGCGTCCCAGCCGGAAGCGTCGGCCGCCGGCGGCGTCGACGGCGTCGGCGGACAGTGAGCCGAACGCCGGATCGGTCAGTTCCGGCCGCTCCCGGCGCAGCCGCGCGAGGTCGCGGTACAACTGCAGCAGCAGCCGATGCGGGGCGGCCGCTGCGGCATCCGCGTCGATCTCGGACCAGTCGAGCTTGGATCGCGTGAACGTGGCGGGGTCGTTGGGATGGGGGACGACGGATTCGTCCCACCCCATGCGCGCGAACTCCTCGGTGCGGCCCTTCGCGGTCGCCTCCGCGAGCCACTCCTCGGGGTGCGAGGTGAAGAACTGCCACGGCGTCGTCGCCCCCCATTCCTCGCCCATGAACAGCATGGGGGTGCCGGGAGAAGTGAGGGTGAGCACGGCGGCGATGGCGAGGCGTTCGGGCGACAGGGTCGCCGTGAGCCGGTCGCCGGTGGCGCGGTTGCCGATCTGGTCGTGGTCCTGCGCGAAGGTCACGAGCCGCCAGGCGGGCACCTCGGCGGGGATCGGATGCCCGTGGTCGCGACCCCGGAACGACGAGTGGGTGCCGTCGTGGAAGAACCCGCGCGTCCACACCTTCGGCAGCGCCTCGAGGGCGGCGAAGTCGGCGTAGTAGCCGCTCGTCTCGCCCGTGAGGGCGACGTGCACGGCGTGATGCCAGTCGTCGCTCCACTGCGCGGTGAGGCCGTACCCGGTGGCCTCCCGCGGCAGGATGAGCGTCGGGTCGTTGAGGTCGGACTCGGCGATGAGGCTCAGCGGCCGGCCGACGTGCGCCGAGAGGGCGTCGGCGGCTTCGGCGAGTTCGCGGAGGATGTGCACGGGCCGCTCGTCGTGGAGGGCGTGCACGGCATCCAGGCGCAGCCCGTCGACGTGGTAGTCGCGCAGCCACATCAGGGCGTTCTGCACGATGAATTCCCGCACCTCGGGCTGGTCGAGGTCAACGCTCTGCCCCCACGTGTTGCGGCTCGCATCGCGCAGGTACGGCCCGAACTCGGGCAGGTAGTTGCCACTGGGTCCGAGGTGGTTGTAGACGACGTCCTGGATGACGGCGAGCCCCGCCGCGTGTGCGGCGTCGACGAAGCGCTGGTAGCCGGCCGGTCCCCCGTACGCCTCGTGCACGGTGTACCAGAGCACGCCGTCGTAGCCCCAGTTGTGCACGCCGTTGAAGCCGTTGACCGGCAGCAGCTCGATGTGGGTGACCCCGAGCCGCACGAGGTGGTCGAGCCGCTCGGCCGCGGCGTCGAGGGTGCCCTGCGGGGTGAAGGTGCCCACGTGCAGTTCGTAGATGAGCCCGCCCGCCAGCTGCCGGCCGGTCCACGCGGCATCGGTCCAGACAGCGGGATCGAGCTCGACGTGCGCGGATGCCGCGTGCACCCCGTCGGGCTGGCGTCGCGAGCGCGGGTCGGGGCGCAGCGCTTCGCTGTCGCCCAGCACGAAGCCGTAGCGGTCGCCGTCGGCGAGGTCGATGTCGGCCGTCCACCAGCCGCCGTCGCGCACCGCCAGTTCGACATCGTCGGTGTCGGGGCGGCGCAGCCGCACCCGCTGCGCGCGCGGCGCCCACACTTCCACGCTCATCCCCAGTCCCCTCTCATCGGTCCGGTTGCACGCCGCCTGCCACGCCCATCCGCGCTCACGGCTCGACGGGGGTCAGCACGGCGACGGGGTAGGTCGCCAGCAGCGTCCGCAACGGCACGATTCCCCCCTCGACGCTACGCCCCGTCACCTCATCACGCCATGCACCCTCGGCCACGAGCACGGCGGTGTCGCCCCAGCCGCCGCACCGGGCGAGACCGACCGGCAGCCGGGTGGCCACCGTGATCGCGGCGCCGCGGTCGAACGCCACGACGTGGGCGGCAGCCTCGCCGACCGCCTCGACCGGGCGGTAATGGGTGAACTCGGCGGCGCGGTCGCGGCGCAGCCGCAGCGCACGGGAGACCACCAGCAGCTTCGCGGCGCCGTCGGCGTCGACCGGCGGCAGCCAGCCGTCGTCGAGGCGTCCGAGCAGCTCGCGGCGGGCGGCGAAGTCCACCGCCCGGCGGTTGTCGGGATCGACGAGGGATGTCTCCCACAGCTCCGACCCCTGGTAGACGTCGGGGACGCCGGGGCCCGTCAGCTGCAGCACCTTGGCGGCGAGCGCGTTGGACCAGCCGGGCTGGGCGATCTCGGCGACGAACTGTTCGACGAGCGGGCGAGCGGCGCCGAACGCAGCGTCGACCACGGCGTGCATGCGCGCCTCGAATGCGGCATCCGGGTCCCACCAGCCGGTGCGTTCGGCCGCTTCACGGGCGGCCTTCTCGGCGTACGCGTGCAGGCGCTCGGGCGTCGCCGGCCACGACCCGACGATCGCCTGCCACAGCAGGGCGTCGAAGGGACCGTGACCGGTGGATGCCACCGCGCGCAGGCCCTCGAGCACCTCGGCCCAGCGGTCGGGGATCTCGGCGAGCACCGACAGGCGCGCGCGCACGTCCTCGCCGCGCTTGGTGTCGTGGGTCGACAGTGACGTCATCGCGAGCGGCCACTGGGACTGCCGACGCGAGAAGGCGGTGTGGAGGCCGTCGACGGGCAGCGCGAACACCGACGGGTCGCCGCCGACCTCGGTGAGGGTGCCCAGCCGCGTCGCACGGTAGAAGGCGGTGTCCTCCACCCCCTTGGCCATGACGGGGCCGGTGGTCTGCATGAACCGCCGCGAGAATTCGGTGCCCGCCTCCGCCACGCACCGGGCGACCTCACGGGCGGTGGCGGCCAGGTCGGGGCGACGGCGCTCGGTCTCGGCGAGCGCGTGCGCGAGGTGCTCCGCCCCTGCCGGCAGATACGAGCGGTAGACCGGATAGTTCGCGAGCAGTTCGGCGAGCGTGTCGGTGAGCGTCGCGGGATCGGCGGCGAGGTCGGGGGCCTCGGCGGCGAGCACCCGGACGAGGCGGGCGATCTCGGACTGCTGGATCGTGTCGGCGATCATGCGCTTGGTCTCGTGCACGAGGTCGGCGTACCCGGGGGCGTCGGCGACGCCGGTCTCGCGGCGCAGCGCCGCGTCGAGGCGGTCGAGGCCCGCTTCGCCCGCCGGGTCGATCAGCACGCGGTCGATCTCGGCCATGGCGTCGTAGCCGGTCGTCCCGGCGGTGCGCCACCAGCCGGGCAGGGCCTCGGGGTGCGCTGTGGCGGCGTGCTCGAGGATCTTCTCCACGAGCACGTAGCGACCGTCGGTGGCCTCGGCCAGCCGGTCGAGGTAGGCGCCGGGATCGGCGAGCCCGTCGGGGTGGTCGATGCGCAGCCCATCGACGAGCCCCTCGCGCACCCAGCGCAGCACCTCGCCGTGCGCCGCGTCGAACACGTGCGGCACCTCCACCCGGACACCGGCGAGGGTCGTCACGGCGAAGAAGCGGCGGTAGTTGAGTTCTGCCGCCTCGCGGCGCCAGAACATCACCTCCCAGTGCTGACGCGACAGCACCGCCCGCACGTCGGCGGGGTCGATGCCCGCCAGCGACCCCGGCGCGAGCGGCAGCGCGTGCTCGTGGTAGCGCACCACGTCGGCATCGACGTCGACGACGATCTCACCCGCGGCGATGACCTCGTCGGGTTCGGCGCCCAGGATCGGCACGCGCACCCTGCCGCCGCCGAACTCCCAGTCGATGTCGAACGCGTCGGCGTAGACGCTCGAGCGGCCGTGGCGCAGCACGTCCCACCACCACGGATTCTCGGCCGGGCGGGAGATGCCCATGTGGTTGGGCACGATGTCCACGAGCACACCGAGCCCGGCCGCGCGTGCCGCGGAGCGGAACCGGGCGAGCCCCGCCGCGCCGCCGCGCGCGGGATCGACCTGCGACGGGTCGACGACGTCGTAGCCGTGGTCGGAGCCGGTGGTCGCCTTCAGCAGCGGCGAGAGGTACGCCCAGTCCACCCCGAGGTCACGCAGGTAGCCGGTGACCTCCGCCGCGGCATCCAGGTCGAAGGCCGCCCTGATCTGCAGACGGTAGGTCGAGACCGGATGCCGCGCCATCACCGCCCCGCCTCGCCCCTCGGAGCGGCTGCGGGCAGTTCGTCGATGACGCCGGTGTTGGCCGCGAGCGACGCCGCCACCGAGTGGTCGGTGTCGGTATCGGCGTCGGAATGCTCGCGCAGCACGACCAGCGACTTCGGCTGCACGGTGATCGATCCGCCCGGATCGACCGGCGGGCTGTCGGCGAGTTCGCCGTCGGTGTCGACCATGACATCCCAGCGGGGGGCGAAATCGGCGTCGGGGATGTGGAAGTCCACCGCCTCGTCGCCGGAGTTGAACAGCACGAAGAAGTGCTGGTCGGTGATCTTCTCCCCGCGCCGGTCGCGTTCGCGGATGCCGTTGCCGTTGAGGAACATCCCGATCGCCCGTCCGAAGCCCGAGTCCCAGTCCTCGGGCTGCATGCGGCTGCCGTCGGGGCGCAGCCACACGATGTCGGGGATCGGCTCCCCCTCTTCCTGTCGCACCGGGCGGCCGTTGAAGAAGCGGCTGCGCCGGAACGCGGGGTGTTCGCGGCGGAGGCGCGCGAGGGCCCCGGTGAACTCCACGAGCGGCTGGTCGGCGGCATCCCAGTGCACCCAGGTGATCTCGTTGTCCTGCGCGTAGCCGTTGTTGTTGCCCTGCTGCGTGCGCCCCAGCTCGTCGCCGTGCAGCAGCATCGGCACCCCCTGGCTCAGCAGCAGCGTCGCGATGAAGTTGCGCTGCTGCCGGGCTCGGGCGGTGAGGATCGCAGGGTCGTCGGTGGGCCCTTCGACGCCGAAGTTCGACGAGCGGTTGTGCGATTCGCCGTCGCGACCGTCTTCGCCGTTGGCGTCGTTGTGCTTGTCGTTGTAGGACACGAGATCGCGCAGGGTGAAGCCGTCGTGCGCCGTGACGAAGTTGATGGATGCCACCGGGCGGCGCCCGGAGTGCTCGTACAGGTCGGCGGAGCCGGTGACGCGGGAGGCGAATTCGCCCAGCGCCTGCGGCTCACCGCGCCAGAAGTCGCGCACCGTGTCGCGGTACTTGCCGTTCCACTCCGTCCACTGCGGCGGGAAGTTGCCCACCTGGTAGCCCCCGGGCCCGATGTCCCAGGGCTCGGCGATGAGCTTGACCTGCGAGACCACCGGATCCTGCTGCACGAGTTCGAAGAAGGTCGCCAGCCGGTCGACGTCGTAGAACTCGCGGGCGAGGGTCGCCGCCAGATCGAACCGGAAGCCGTCGACGTGCATCTCCAGCACCCAGTACCGCAGCGAATCCATGATCAGCTGCAGCGTGTGGGGGCTGCCGACGTTGAGGCTGTTGCCGGTGCCGGTGTAGTCGGTGTAGTAGCGCTTGTCGTCGGCTTCGAGCCGGTAGTAGGCCTCGTTGTCGATGCCCCGCATCGACAAGGTGGGGCCCAGGTGGTTGCCCTCGGCGGTGTGGTTGTAGACGACGTCGAGGATGACCTCGATGTCGGCGGCGTGCAGCGCCCGCACCATGCCCTTGAACTCCTGCACCTGCTGGCCGCGGGCGCCCATGGCCGAGTAGGTGTTCTGCGGGGCGAAGAAGGAGATGGTGTTGTAGCCCCAGTAGTTCGACAGTCCCTTGTCCTCGAGCGTGGAGTCGTTGACGAACTGGTGCACCGGCATGAGCTCGATCGCCGTCACGCCGAGCTTCTTGAGGTGCTCGATGATCGCGGGATGGGCGATGGCGCTGTAGGTGCCGCGGATGTCGTCGGGGATGTCGGGGTGCAGCTGCGTGAGGCCCTTCACGTGCGCCTCGTAGATGAAGGACTCGGCGTACGGGGTCTTCGGCTGCCGGTCGCCCGACCAGTCGAAGAACGGGTTGATGACGACGCCCTTCATCATGTGCGCTGCGGAGTCGTCGTCGTTGCGCCCGTCGGGGTCGCCGAACGGGTAGCTGAACACCTCCTGCCCCCACTGCACCTGACCGTCGACGGCCTTGGCGTAGGGGTCGAGCAGCAGCTTGTTCGGGTTGAAGCGCTTGCCCGAGGCCGGGTCGTAGGGTCCGTGCACGCGGTAGCCGTAGCGCTGACCGGGTTGCACGTTGGGGAGGTAGACGTGCCAGACGTACGCGTCGACGTCGACGAGTTCGATGCGCGTCTCCTTGCCGCGGTCGCCGAACAGACACAGCTCGACGCGTTCGGCGCCTTCACTGAAGAGCGCGAAGTTCGTCCCGTTACCGTCGAACGTCGCGCCCAGGGGATACGCGGAACCAGGCCATGAATGCACGGGGCAACCCTAGTCGAGCGGATGTTTCCCACAGGTGACGCTTGACAACCGCCCCCGCGGAGGGCGTTCTGCGCGGGGTCCGCCGTCGCCGGCCGGTCAGGAGGCGCCGCGCGGCGGGTGACCCAGCAGCTCGATGCGCTCGGCGAGGTAACCCTGGAGCGCGCGGTAGCCCCCCGCGGTGCTCCACCGCACACTCGGGACATCGCCGTGCAGCGCGAGCGGGCCCGACGACTCCCCGCGGGCGACGGCCGCCAGATCCAGCGGTCGCCAGCCGACGTGCACGGTCTCGCCCTCGGCGAAGCCGCCCCGGAACGCGGCCGCCTCCCACTCGGCGCGCTCCCGCTGGGACTGCGCGGCGTATCCGCGGCGCACCTCTCGGCGAGCCCGCACGATGTCACCGGTGGCGAGCACGGCGTCATCGGTGACCAGCAGCACCCCCAGATGCCAGGCCTCGCCGACCGGCACGATGCGCGGGGCCCGGGCGATGCCGAGGATGCGGCGGGCCGGCATCGCGCACCCCAGTCGTTCGCGGCCGAGCCCGGCCAGCTGCGCCCGGGCGTCGGCGAACAGGGCGGTGACGGCAACGGTCATGCGTCCCCCTCGACGGCGTCGCGGGCACTGTCGACGCCGCGGCGGGCGCGCTGGGCTGCCGCGAGCGCCTCAGCGCTTTCGCGCTCGGCATCGGACACGGCGGACTCCGCGACCGCGGCATCGGCCTGCACCCGGCCGAGATCCGCCTGCAGTTCGGCGACCCGCTGGGTGAGGTGGTCGGCGCGCTCGCGGGCCTTGGCGAGGCTCGCCTCGGTGCGGGCGAGGCGCCGCTCCGCTTCGGAGGCGAGGTGCTCGGCCTCGCGCAGCGCCTTCTCGGCCTCCCGGCGGGCGCGGCGTCGGGCGAGGTCGTCCCGCGGCGGCGGCGGGGCGGCGGTGGCGGCGGTGACGCCGGGGAGGGTGCCGCCGACGGCGTCGTCGAGGTCGACCGGGTCGATGCCGGTGGCCGCGAGCGGCCGCACGAGCCGGCCGGTGAGCACGGCGGCCGCCGCCCGAGGGTCGCGCACGGCGGCGTCGATCGTGGCTTCGATCTCGATGGCCGCTGCCGCGCTCACCGCGACGCCGCGGTCGCGCGCCAGATCGGCGGCGCTGCGGGCGAGGGCTGCGACGAGGGCCCGGCGCTGCTTGCCGAGCCGGGTCAGCTCGGCGGCATCCAGATCGTCCTGCGCCTCGCGCAGCGCCGCGGCGAGTTCGAGCGCCTCGCCGAGCTGACCCGCCTGCACGAGCAGATCGACGGCGTAGGCGGCGACGACGGGTTTGCGCAGCGCCTTGATGCCGCGGGCGAGGTCGCCGGTCGCCGCGGCCGCCCGGGCGTTCCGGGCCGCCGTGAACTCCGCCGGCGTCAGCGCGTAGAGCTGCGCCGCCACGGAGTCGAGGTCATCGTGCGCCACGCGCCCATTCTGCCCGGGCGCGGCGACGCGGTCACACTGCGCGGGGGGCGGGGCGATGTGGGGCGGTCTGGGCGCCGTGGAGTTCGAGGTGCAGCCGCTGCATGCGCTCGTCCAGCGCCGCGGCGGAGTCGGCGGCATCCTTCAGCTCCGCCACGAGACCGTCGGGAACCTGCCGGTCGTACTTGTAGTAGATCTTGTGCTCCAGGCTCGCCCAGAAGTCCATCGCGATGGTGCGGAACTGGATCTCGACCGGCACCTGCACCGGTCCCGTGGAGAGGTAGACGGGCACCTGCACGATGGCGTGCAGGCTCTGGTAGCCGTTGGGCTTGGGCTCGGCTATGTAGTCCTTCACGGCCATCACGGTGATGTCGGACTGGGCCGTCAGCAGATCGAAGAGGCGATACGCGTCGGCGCGGAAGCTGCACGTGATGCGCACGCCCGCGATGTCGGTGATCTGGGCGCGGAGGGTGTCGAAGTCGGCGGCGATGCCCTTGCGCATGACCTTCTCGACGAGGCTGTCGGGCGACTTGACACGGCTGGTGAAGTGCTCGATCGGGTTGTAGTCGTGCATCGTGGCGAACTCGTCGCGCAGGATCGAGATCTTGGTCTCGATCTCCTGCAGTCCGAACCGGTACTCCAGCAGGAACCGCTGCAGGTCGTCTCGCAGCTCTCGCAGTTCACGAGCGGACACGGAGAGGGATTCCTCGCCCACGGGGGTCGCCATGCCTCGACCCTACGGCGCGTGTGTACGCGCCCGCTGTGAGTCCGCTCCGCCGCTCACGGTTGCACGAGGGCGGCGGCCTGGCGCGCGGCGCCGAGCGCGACGTACTCGCCGGGCTCGGGGACCGCCACCGGCATCGCGAACACCTGCGGTGCGATCGCGCGCACCGCGTCCGAGCGGGCGCCGCCGCCGATGAGCAGGGCACGCTCCAGCGGAACGCCGAGGCCCCGGAGCGCCTCGATCCCGGCCGCGAGCCCCGACAGCATCCCCGCCACGGCCGCCCGGGCGAGGTTCTCCCGCGTCGTGGATGCCAGTGTCATGCCCGTGAGCGACGCGGTGGCGTCGGGGAGGTTCGGCGTGCGCTCCCCCTCGAAGTACGGCACGAGCGTGAGTCCCCCGGCACCGGGCGCGGCGGCCAGCGCCAGGCGCGACAGCTCGGCGTGGTCCACGCCCAGCAGCCGTGCGACGGCGTCGAGCACCCGCGCGGCGTTGAGGGTCGCCACCAGCGGCAGGAACCCGCCGTCGGCGCTCGCGAAGCCCGCCACAGTGCCGGTGGCATCCACGGTGCGCTCGGCACTGACGGCGAACACGGTGCCGCTCGTGCCGATCGACACGACGACGTCGCCGGTGCGCGCCCCGGCCCCGAGCGCCGCGGCGGCGTTGTCACCTGCCCCCGGGCCGACGATGCGGCCGTCGGCGTCGCGCACGCTCTCGCGCGGCCCCAGCACCCGCGGCAGCACCGCGTCGTGGCCGAGCGCGGCGACGAGCAGCTCGCGGTCGTAACCGTCGGTCTCGGGGTTCCAGTACCCGGTGCCCGACGCGTCGGAGCGGTCGGTCACGAGCTCCTCGAGCACGGGACCGCGCGCCGCCTCGCCCGCGGGGCCGTAGCCGCGCAGCCGCCAGGTGAGCCAGTCGTGGGGCAGCGCCACGGCCGCCACCCGGGCGGCGTTGTCGGGCTCGTGGTCCCGCAGCCAGCGCAGCTTGGTGATGGTGAACGATGCCACCGGCACGAGTCCGGTGCGACGGGCCAGCTCGTCGGCACCGAACTCGGCGACGAGGTCGGCCGCGGCCCGTGCCGAGCGGGTGTCGTTCCACAGCAGCGCGTCGCGCACCACCCGGCCGTCGGCGTCGAGGGCCACCATGCCGTGCTGCTGGCCGCCGATCGCCCACGCCGCGACCGCATCGGGGTCGCCCACCGTCCCGAGGCCGCCGGCGGCGGCGATCGCCGCCTGCAGCGCCTGCCACCACGCCTCGGGGTCGACGCTCGTGCCCTCGGGGTGCGCGGCGCGCCCTTCGCGCACGACCCGGCCGGTGGCGGCATCCATCACCACGACCTTGCACGACTGCGTCGACGAATCGACGCCCATCACCAGGCTCATGTCGCCGCGACGCGTCAGCGGGCGCCGAGCAGGTGCTCGGTGGCCAGCTGCTGCAGGCGGACGAAGCCGAAGCCCTTGCCGCCGAAGTACACCTCGGGGTCGAAGTCCTCGTAGGTCGACCGGTCGGCGAGCAGGTCGTCGTACGACTCGCCCTCACCGAGAGTGGGCACCGACAGCTCGTCGACGCGGGAGGCGGCGAGCGCCTCCTGCACCTCGGGGTCGGCGCGGAAGGCCGCGGCGCGCTCCTTGAGCAGCAGGTAGGTGCGCATGTTGGCGGCGGCGGAGTCCCACACGCCCGTCTCGTCTTCGGTGCGCGAGGGCTTGTAGTCGAAGTGGCGGGGTCCTTCGTAGGCGGGGACGCCGCCGGGGCCGCCGTTCTCCAGCAGATCCACGAGCGCGAAGGCGTTGTGCAGGTCCCCGTGGCCGAACACGAGGTCCTGGTCGTACTTGATGCCCCGCTGCCCGTTGAGGTCGATGTGGAAGAGCTTGCCGTGGTACAGCGCCTGGGCGATGCCGGCGGCGAAGTTCAGCCCCGCCATCTGCTCGTGGCCGACCTCGGGGTTCAGGCCCACGAGCTCCGGCCGCTCCAGGGACTCGATGAAGGCGAGGGCGTGTCCGAGGGTCGGCAGCAGGATGTCGCCGCGGGGCTCATTGGGCTTCGGCTCGATGGCGAAGCGGATGTCGTAGCCCTTGTCGGTGACGTACTGGCCGAGCAGGTCGACGGCCTCGCGGTAGCGCTCCAGCGCCGCGCGGATGTCCTTGGCGGAGTCGTACTCGGCGCCCTCGCGGCCGCCCCACATGACGAACGTCTTCGCGCCGAGTTCGGCGCCGAGGTCGAGCTGGCGGAAGACCTTGCGGAGAGCGAAGCGGCGCACGTCACGGTCGTTCGACGTGAAGCCGCCGTCCTTGAACACCGGCGCGGAGAAGAGGTTGGTGGTGACCATCGGCACGATGAGGCCGGTGTCGGCCAGCGCGCCCTTGAGGCGGTCGATCTGCGTCTGACGCTCGGCCTCGGTCGAGCCGAAGGCGAACAGGTCGTCGTCGTGGAACGTCAGGCCGTAGGCGCCGAGCTCGGCGAGCTTCTCGACGGCGTGCACCACGTCCAGCGCCGGCCGGGTGGGTCCGCCGAACGGGTCGGCGCCGTTGTAGCCGATCGTCCAGAGACCGAACGAGAACTTGTCGTCGCGGGTGGGGGTGGGCATGACACTCCTTTGTGGTGCGCTAATTGTTGCTGACGACAACCTATAGCAGAACGGTCGCCGCGTCCACCCTGGTTCCCTCCCGCGCGTCGATACTTTCGGAGCCTAGGATCGAAACATGACCACACCGGGGCGCACGACTCTGGCGCAGATCGCCGCCGAGGCGGGCGTGTCGCTGGCGACCATCTCGAAGGTGCTCAACGGCCGCCCCGACGTCGCCCCCGCCACGCGGCAGCGGGTCGAGCGGCAGCTGTCACTGCACGCCTACACCCGCCGTACCGGCACGCAGCGCGGCGAGCTGATGGAACTGGTCTTCCACGAGCTCGAGAGCAGCTGGTCGATGGAGGTCGTCTCGGGCGTCGAGGAGGTCGCCCAGGCCGCCGGCCTCTCGCTCGTGCTCACCGTCAGCGGCAGCCGTCACGCGCCCGGCGACGACTGGATCGAGGGGGTGCTGCGCCGCAAGCCCGTCGGGGTGGTGCTGGTGTTCAGCGACATCACCGAGCCGTTGCGCGAGAAGCTGCGCTCACGCGGCATCCCCTTCGTGATCGTCGATCCCGCCGGCGACCCGTCGCCGGAGGTGCCGTCGGTCGGGTCCGCCAACTGGGCGGGCGGCGTCATGGCGACCCGTCACCTGATCGACCTCGGGCACCGCCGCATCGCCGCCATCACCGGCCCCGACGACATGATGTGCTCGCTCGCCCGGGTCGACGGCTACCGTTCGGCCATGAACGCCGCGGGACTGCCGATCGATCCGGCGTGGATCCGCTTCGGCGACTTCCACACCGGCGGCGGCGAGACGCACGCCCGCGCGCTGCTGGCCGGCCCCACCCCGCCCACCGCGATCTTCGCCGGCAGTGACCTGCAGGCCCTCGGCGCCATCGCCGCAGCGCGCGAGCGCGGGCTGTCGGTGCCGGGCGACGTGTCGATCGTCGGCTACGACGACATCCCGCTGGCGGGGTGGATGAGCCCGCAGCTGACCACGGTGCACCAGCCGCTGCGCCGCATGGGCGAGGAGGCGACACGCCTCGTGCTGCGCATGGCCGAGGGGCGCACGCCCGAGACGCTGCGGATGGATCTGGCGACCCACCTCGTCGTGCGCGACAGCACGGCCCCGCCCCCCGCCTGAGGGCCTCACCCCGCGACCGGCACCGCCGCGCTCACCGCGACCTCGGGTGCGAGCCGGCGGCCCGGGCCCACGACGCGCGTGGGGCCGGTCACCTGCACACCCCACGCCGAGGCGAGGTCGCCGCTGGAGCGCCCCGCGCTGAGCACGAGCTCGCCGGCGTCGACGATGCGCCGCCCGTCGCGGCCGGTGTACGAGGCGAGGTCGCTGTGCACGCGCAGCCGCACGACGGCGCTCTCCCCCGGCTGCAGGTCGACGCGCGCGTAGCCGATGAGCCGCTGCACGGGCCGCGCGACCGTCGCGACGGGATCGTGCAGATAGACCTGCACGACGTCGGTGCCCGCCCGGTCTCCGGTGTTGGCGACCCGCAGCGACACCTCCAGCTCGCCGTCCGTGCCGATCCGCGTGGCCGTGCCCTCGATCGCCGACCAGTCGAACGACGTGTACGACAGACCGTGGCCGAACGGGAACGCCGGGGTGGGGTCGATGTCGGACACTGCGCTGCGCCGCGCGAGCGGCGGGGCGAGATAGGTCGCCGGCTGCGTCCCGGCACCGGCGGGAATGCTCACCGGCAGCCGCCCGCTGGGGTTGACGCGACCGCTGAGCACCCCCGCGATGGCCTGCGCGCCCTCCTCGCCGGTGAAGAAGGCCTCGACGATCCCGGCGGCCTCGGTGGCGGCGCGACCGAGGGTGTAGGGGCGACCGGCCAGCAGCACTGCGACGGCGGGCGTGCCGGCGTCGAGCACGGCGTCGACGAGCTGCTGCTGCGCTCCGGGGAGGGCGAGCGATTCCGCGTCGCACCCTTCGCCGCTGGTGCCGCGGCCGAAGAGGCCCGCGCGGTCGCCGAGGGCGAGCACGACGACGTCGGATGCCGCCGCGAGAGCCACCGCCTCGGCGATGCCGTCGCGGTCGCCGCCGTCGACGCTCGTGCCGCGGGCGTGGGCGATGCGGGCGTGCGGGAACTCCGCCTCGAGCGCCTCGAGCAGCGTCGGGATGCGGATGCCGATCGCAACCCCCGGGTGCTGCGAGACCACATGGGTGGGGAACGAATAGCAGCCGAGCATGGCGTGGGGGTCATCGGCGTTGGGGCCGATGACGGCGATGGAGCCGGGCGCACCGAGCGGCAGCGTGCCGTCGTTGCGCACCAGCACGACGGCCTCCTCGGCCAGTCGCGCGGCGATCGCCCGGTTGCCCGGCGGGTCGAGGTCGACCGTGCCACGCAGCGCCTCGGGGTCGATGAGGTCGGCTCCCGCGAGCGCCGGCGGGACGGGCGACCACTCGGCATCGAGCAGACCCAGCTGCTCCTTCTGGCGCAGCACCCGCTCCAGCGCCGTGTCGATGAGGGCGACATCGACCGCCCCCTCCGCCACGGCGCGCCGCAGCGGCTCGCCGAAGGTCTTCACGGTGGGCAGTTCGACGTCGATGCCGGCGTACAGCGCCTGCGCCGCGGCATCCGCCCACGTCTCGGCGACGCCGTGCAGGAGCTTGAGGAACGCGATCGCGAAGTAGTCGGCCACGACGGTGCCGGTGAAGCCCCACTCCTCGCGCAGGATGCCGGTGAGCAGACTCCGGTCGGCCGCAGCGGGCACGCCGTCGATGTCGGCGTAGGAGTTCATGACGCTGCGCACCCCGCCCTCGCGCACCGCCATCTCGAACGGCGGCAGCAGCACGTCGGCCAGCTCCCGCGGGCCGATCGACACCGGCGCGAGGTTGCGGCCCGCCTTCGAGGCGGAGTAGCCGACGAAGTGCTTGAGGGTCGCCACGACCCCCGCCGACTCGATCCCGCGCACGTAGGCGGTGCCGACGGTGGCGACCAGGTGCGGGTCTTCGCCGATGGTCTCCTCCACGCGACCCCAGCGCGCGTCACGCACGACGTCGAGGACGGGGGCGAGCCCCTGGTGGATGCCGACCGAGCGCAGGTCCGCGCCGATGCGGGCGGCCATCTGCTCGACGAGATCGGGGTCGAAGCTCGCGCCCCACGACAGCGGCACGGGGTAGGCGGTGGCCCCCCACGCGGCGAAGCCCGCCAGGCACTCCTCGTGGGCGAGGGCGGGGATGCCGAAACGGGAGGCCGCGCGGATGCGCTGCTGCGACCGGGCGAGCGAGACCGCACCCACGGCGGCGTCGACGGGGACGCTGCCGAACGGGCGGGTCAGCTGGCCGAGTCCGTGCGGCAGCAGCTCGTCGAGGTCGATGGCGTCCTCGAGGTCGTGCTGGTGCGGGGCGACGTCGCCACCCGAGTCGGACGCGCCGACCCACACGCCGTACAGCTGGGCGATCTTCTCCTGCAGCGTCATCTCGGCGATGAGCTCGGCGACGCGGGTCATCCCTTCACCGCCCCGGTGAGGCCGCCGACGATGCGTTTCTCGGCGAGCAGGAAGAAGACGAGGGCGGGGATCATGGCGAGTGAGGTGTAGGCCAAGACGGCTCCGGTGTTCTGTGAGTACTGGGAGGAGAACTGGGTGACCCCGAGCGGCAGCGGCCACCATTCCTGCGGCAGCGAGCCCGTGCTGATCACGAGAAGCGGCAGCAGGTAGCCGTTCCAGCTGGCGACGAAGGCGAGGATGCCCACGGTCACGAGCCCGGGTTTGGACAGCGGCAGCAGGATGCGCCAGAAGAACCCGATGCGGGTGGCGCCGTCGATGCGCGCGGCTTCCTCGAGCTCGTCGGGGATCGCGCGCAGGAACGGCACCAGGATGATGATCGTCGTCGGCAGGGCGAAGGCGATGCCGGGGATGATGACGCCGAGGTAGGTGCCGTGCAGGCCGAGCGTGCGCAGCAGCAGCGTGAGCGGGAGGGCCGCGACCGTGAGGGGGAACATGAGGCCCGCGGCGAAGAGCGTGTACAGCCCCCGGCGGCCGCGGAAGTCGTAGCGGGCGATGACGAACGCGGCCATGAGACCCGCGACGACGACGCCGGCGGTGGTGGCTGCGGCGAGGATGATGCTCGCGGCGACGTTCCCCCAGAACCGCGGCGCGGTGAGCACGGCCGCCCAGTTGTCGAACACCCAGGGGTCGGGCAGCCCTGCCGGGTTGGCGTTGAGGTCGATCGTCGTGCGGAACCCGCCGACGAACACGTACAGCACGGGGCCGACGGCGATCGCGGCGACGACGAGGGCGACGAGGTAGACGAACGGCTGGCCCCAGTCGAACACGCGCGCCGGACGCGCCGGCTGCGGCTCGGGCGGGCGGGGCTCGACGGCGACGGCGGTGGTGGCGGACATCTACTGCACCCCTCGGGTGATGGCTCCGGCGAGGTCCCGGCGCAGCGCGATGCGCTGATAGACCAGGGCGACGACGAGTGAGATGACGAAGAGGATGACGGCGATGGCGCTGCCGTAGCCGGGCTGCCCGGCGAACTGGCCCTGCTGCACCATGTAGGTCGCCATGCTCTCGGTGGAGATGCGGCGGATCGCCGGGGCGACGGTGACCCAGATCATGTCGAACACCTGCAGCGACCCGATGATCGACAGGAACGCCCAGATGCGGATCGTGGGGGCCAGGAGCGGCAGCGTGATGTAGCGCTGGGTCTGCCACCACGAGGCCCCGTCGATCTGCGCGGCCTCGGCGAGCTCCTCCGGAACGCCCTGCAGCCCGGCGAGCATGAGCAGGATGGCGAAGCCGATGTACTTCCACGTGAGGATGAAGAAGATGGTCCACAGCGCGATGTCGGGGTCGGCCAGCCAGTTCTGACGGAGGAACCCCAGCCCGAATCCTTCGAGCAGCGCGTTGACGCCGCCGCCCGGCTGCAGCAGCAGCTTCCAGGCGAGACCGGCGATGACCTCCGCCAGCACGTAGGGGACGAAGATGAGCAGGCGGAAGACGCCGCGACCCTTCATGCGGCGGTTCAGCAGCAGGGCGATCGCGATGGCCAGCGGTCCCTGCACGACGAGCGACATCGCGGCGATGAAGAACGTGTTGGCGATGGAGCGCTGGAACTCGGGGGTGCCGAGGGCGCGCGTGTAGTTGTCGAGCCCGATGAAGCGGTCGGGGTCGGCGAGGTGCTCCCAGCGGAAGGCGGCGGGCAGGTTGTAGAGGCTGTACACGGCGGCGAGCACGACGGGCAGGATCACGAACCCGATGAACAGCACGAGCGCCGGGGTCATGAACAGCACGATCTCGAGCCGTTTGCGGCCCTGGCCCGATCGTGCGCGCGTGCGCTGGATGGGCCCCGGGCCCGCGGAGACCGCGGGCCCGGGCGTGGTGACGGCGGTCATTACAGGGTTGCCGCCGCGTCCTGCATGCGGGTGACGATGTCCTCGGGCGTGCCGTTGCCGGCGAAGAGGTTGACGATGCCCTCGTTCATCGCGTTGCCGACGGTGGTGCCGAACGCCGTGTCGAACCAGATCTGCACGAACGAGGAGTCCGCGAGCCCCTGTGCGACCTGGGTGAGGTTCTCGTCCTCGATGGCCGATGCCGCGGCGGGGACGGTCGGGATTCCCGAGCCGCTCTCGGCGAAGCGCTTCTGCACGTCCTCGCTCATGATGTAGGCCAGCAGATCTGCGCACTCCGGCGGGGCGGATGCCGAGCAGCCGAAGCCGTCGCCGCCGCCGAGCGTCGCCGACGGGTCGCCCGCCGCGCCCTCGATGCCCGGGAACGGGAACCAGCCGAGGAACTCGGGGACCTCCTCGTCGGGCGCGAGGCTGCCGATGGTGCCCACGTTCCAGTGGCCCATCAGCTCCATGGCCGCCTGACCGTTGGCGATCATGCCCGCCGAGCTGCCGGCACCCTCCTGCGGCACGGTGCCGAGGAAGCCGTCCTGGAACGGCTCCATCCCGATGAACTCCTGCAGCTGTTCGCCGGCTTCGACCCAGCACGGGTCCGTGAAGTCGAACTCGGCCGCGGCCGCTTCGAGGGTCTCGGGCGAGCAGGACTTCAGCGCGAACTGGTACCACCAGTGCGCGGCGGGCCAGCCGGCGCCGGCGCCGACCGCGATCGGGGTGAACCCGGCATCGCGGAGCGTGCCGACCGCGGTGACGAGCTCGTCGAAGGTCTGCGGGATCTCCACTCCCGCCTCTTCGAACTGGTCGGCGTTGTACCAGAAGCCCTCGATGCCGAAGGTGAAGGGGACGCCGTAGGTGGCGCCGTCGACCGTCCAGCCGTTGACGGTCGTGCCGACGGACTCGATCGTCTCGGGGATGAGGTCGTCCAGCGGCATGAGGTACTCGTTGGCGACCTGGTCGCGCAGTTCGCCGCCGGGCCACACCTGGAAGAGGTCGGGCGGGTCTCCGGCCGCCAGCGCGTTCGGGATGAGCGTGCGCTGCAGCTCTTCGTTCTGGTACCCGGTCTGCTCGACGGTGACGCCCGGGTTGGCATCTTCGAATTCGGTGGCCACGGCTGCCCAGACGTCGGGGAGCGGACCGTTCGTGGCGTTGTGCCACCACGTGAGGGTGACGCCGTCGCCGGAGTCGCCGGAATCGTCGCCTCCCCCGGTACACCCTGCCAGTGCGCCGACGGCGAGCCCCGCCGCGGCGACGGACGCGACGAGGCGCGCCATGCTGCGTGTGTTCATCATTGAACCTCTCGAAAGTTTCGACCCGTGCGCCGAAAGTGAACTGATCATGCTCAGACTAGGGCGCGCTCCATTTGAGGTCAAGGGCAACAAATCGAGTGGGGGAGGGGTGCCGTCACCTACAGTTGTGCCGTGACCGACACCCATGCGCCGGCCGACGGCGTGCGCCAGCGCAACCTCTCGCGGCTCCTGCGGCTCGTCCATCGCGAGGGGCCGCTCTCGCGTGCCGCCTTGACCGAGATGACCGGGCTCAACCGCTCCACCATCGCCGACCTCGTCGTCGAGCTCGTCCGCCTCGAGCTGGTCGCGGAGCAGGCGCCCGCCACGGGCGGCAGGGTCGGTCGCCCCTCCCCTGTGGTGGCCGCGTCGCCCGACGTCGTCGCGATCGCCGCCAACCCCGAGGTCGATGCGCTCGAGATCGCGGCGGTGTGCCTGCGCGGCACCGTCCGCACGCGCGTGCGGATCGAACTCGACCACCTCGCCACCCCCGAGGAGATCGCGCTGCTGCTGGCCGATCAGGTCGCGGCGTGGCGGTCCGACGCGCTCGCCGGCGCGCGGATCGTGGGCGTGGGCCTCGCGGTGCCGGGACTCGTGCGCACCGGGGACGGCCTCGTGCGCACCGCGCCCCACCTGAAGTGGACCGACGCCCCGGTGCGCGACCTGGTGGCCGAGGCCACGGGGCTGGCCACCACCGTCGGCAACGACGCGAGCCTCGGCGTCATCGCCGAGCACCTGTTCGGCGCCGCGCGCGGCATCGACGACGTCGTCTACCTCAACGGCGGCGCGAGCGGCATCGGCGGCGGCCTCATCGTGCAGGGCATCCCCGTCGGCGGCGCCGGAGGCTATGCGGGCGAGTTCGGACAGAACCGGCCCGGCATCGCCACCGTCACCGACCGCCGCGCCGGCGAGGGCGTGCTCGAAGACGAGGTCAGCCGGGCGCGGCTGCTGTCGGTCGCCGGTCTCGCGTCGGCCGACGAGCCGACGCTCGCCGCCGTGCTCGGCGCGAGCACCGCGCCGAGCGTGACCGAAGAGGTCGCCCGCCAGCGCCGCATCCTCGCCACGGCGCTGGCCAATGCCGTGAACGTGCTCAACCCCGCCGTCGTCGTGCTCGGCGGGTTCTTGGCCACCCTCGCCGCGCAGGACATCGACGGACTGCTGCAACTCGTGCGCGCGCAGGCCATGCCCGCGTGCGCCGAGGATGTCGAGATCCGTCCCGCCCTGCTGGCGGAGGACCGTCTGCTGGTCGGGGCCGCCGAGGCCGCCTTCGAGCCACTGCTGCGCGACCCCTCACCGACGACGGCAGGCGGCGAACCCGTACGGGTGGCGGCGCAGGCGGAGTAGGGTCGGCCCCACACCGTCGAGGGAGCCGTCATGCCGACCGACCGCCGCACCCGTACCGAGGCAGAACTGCAGGCGCTGGCCCGGGACCACCTGTGGATGCACTTCGCCCGGCAGTCGGTGATGACCGACGGGCCCGGGGTGCCGATCATCGTGCGCGGCGAGGGCCATCACATCTGGGATTCCGCGGGCAAGCGGTACCTCGACGGCCTGTCGGGGCTGTTCGTCGTCAACGCCGGCCACGGACGCGCACGCCTCGCCGCGGCCGGGGCCCGCCAGGCCGAGCAGCTGGCCTTCTTCCCCATCTGGTCCTATGCCCATCCGGCCGCGATCGAACTGGCGGCCCGGCTGGCGCACCTGGCGCCGGGCGACCTCGATCACGTGTTCTTCTCCACGGGAGGCGGCGAGGCGGTCGAGACGGCGTTCAAACTCGCCAAGCACTACTTCAAGCTCGTCGGCAAACCCGGCAAGCACAAGGTGATCTCCCGCGCCATCGCCTACCACGGCACGCCGCAGGGGGCGCTCGCGATCACGGGGCTCCCCGGCATGAAGCAGATGTTCGAGCCGATCACCCCCGGCGGGTTCCGGGTGCCCAACACCAACCGGTACCGTGCCGCCGAAGCGGGTTTCACCGGCACGACCGATGACGAGTTCGGCGTGTGGGCGGCGGACCGCATCGAGGAGATGATCCTGTTCGAGGGACCCGACACCGTCGCCGCCGTCTTCCTCGAGCCGGTGCAGAACTCCGGCGGCTGCTTCCCGCCACCGCCGGGTTACTTCGCCCGCGTGCGGGAGATCTGCGACCGGCACGATGTGCTGCTGGTCAGCGACGAGGTGATCTGCGCGTTCGGGCGCATCGGCGAGACGTTCGCGTGCACCGCCTACGGCTACCAGCCCGACATGATCACCTTCGCCAAGGCGGCCACGAGCGGGTACGCGCCGCTGGGCGGCACGATCGTGAGCGAGCGCCTCTACGAGCCCTTCGCCCACGGCGACGTGTCGTTCCCCCACGGCTACACGTTCGCCGGTCACCCGGTGTCGGCCGCGGTGGCGCTGGAGAACCTCGACATCTTCGACGAGGAGCGCCTCAACGAACGCGTGCGCGAGAACTCCCCCGCCTTCCGCGCGACGCTCGAGAAGCTCACCGACCTGCCGATCGTCGGCGATGTGCGCGGCGACGGCTATTTCTTCGGCATCGAGCTGGTCAAGGACAAGGCGACGCGCGAGACGTTCGACGCCGACGAGTCGGAGCGGCTGCTGCGCGGATTCCTCTCGACGGCGCTGTACGACGCGGGTCTGTACTGCCGCGCCGACGACCGCGGCGACCCCGTCGTGCAGCTGGCGCCGCCGCTGACGATCGGGCAGACGGAGTTCGACGAGATCGAGCAGATCCTGCGGGGCGTGCTCAGCGAGGCGTGGACGCGGCTGTGACCTGGCCGACCGCGGCGCGCTGCCAGTGCCCCGGCTCGTCGAACTCGCCGTACCGCACGTCGACGCCGTCGCGGTCGACGCTCGCGAGGCACAGCAGCAGCGACTGGGTGGGGTAGCCGAAGGGCCGATTGTCGCGCACGATGGCGCGGTCGTCCTGGGGCGCCAGCGCCGCCGACGCGTCGAGCACGTCGAGCCAGGCATCGAACCAGTCCCGGGCGTCGGCGGACGGCCCGGCGTCGCGGAACCGGTCGAGCCAGGCGGCGATCCGAGGCGTGGCGGGGTCATCGACCTCGTCGTGCGCGACCATGTGGATGCCGGGGGCGAGCGTCTGCTCGCGACGCTGCCGGCCGTCCCACGACACGACGCGCACCGTGCCGGGCGTCACCTCGACGAGGTTGAAACCCCGGGTGGTGGGCTCGGCTGCGGGTGGGCGACCGGCGGCGGCCTCCAGCGCGAGGTGCCCACGCGTGGTGACCTCGTCATCGCCGCGGTCGGAGAGGTCGGCGCGGTTGAGCACGACCGCCAGCCGGTGCGCCGCGAGGTCGGCGGCCAGCCACGCGCCGCCCGCGCGGTTGTCACGCACACCCACGGTGTCGGGGTAGGCCTCGGGCCACCAGGTTCCGAGGGGCTCCCAGGAGCGGGTGGGGTCCTCATCGCGCACCGCGATCAGCCGCACCGCCTCATCGGCCCGCTCGGGCACCCGCACGATCACCGTGCACATCGCGTTCCCCTCTCCCGGCCGGTCGGCCGTGCGCATGCAAGAATCGAGCCGTGTTCGTGGTGGTCGGAGTGACCGGTGGCATCGCCGCCTACAAGACGGTGCATCTCGTGCGCCTCCTCATTCTCAACGGTCATGACGTGCAGGTGATTCCGACCGACGACGCGCTGCGGTTCGTGGGCCTGCCCACGTGGGAGGCGATCAGCCGCAACCCGGTCACCACATCGGTGCACGATGACGTCGCACGGGTGCGTCACGTCGCACTCGGGCAGCGCGCCGACCTCGTCATCATCGCACCGGCGACGGCCAACACCCTCGCCAAGATGGCGGCCGGGCTCGCCGACGACCTGCTGGGCACCACCCTGCTCGCCGCGCGGGCACCGGTGGTCGTGGCCCCCGCGATGCACACCGAGATGTGGGAGCATCCCGCCACTCAGCACAGCGTCGCCGTGCTGCGCGAACGCGGGGTGCACCTCGTCGGCCCGGCGTCGGGAGCCCTCACCGGCACCGACTCCGGCCCCGGGCGCATGAGCGAGCCCGACGAGATCGCCGCTCGGGCCCTGGCGATCGCCGGCGCCCGCAACGACCTCACAGGACTTCGGGTCGTGGTCACCGCGGGCGGCACGCGCGAACCGCTCGATCCGGTGCGGTTCCTCGGCAACCGCTCCAGCGGGCGTCAGGGGGCGCAGCTGGCGATCGCGGCGGCCGACCGCGGCGCCGAGGTCACGCTGGTGGCGGCGCACATGGACGCCGACGCGCTGGCGGCGGCATCCGCTCATCGTCGCATCGACATCACCCGGGTCGGCACCGCCCTGGAACTGCAGCACGCCGTCACCGCGGCCGCCGCCGGGGCGCAGGTCGTCGTGATGGCGGCGGCCGTCGCCGACTACCGCCCGGCGCGGGTCTCCGACACCAAGCTCACGAAGGAGGGCGGCGACGGCACGCTCACCCTCGAACTCGTCGAGAACCCCGACATCGTCGCCGGGCTCGCCGCGCACCGGCCGGCCGGGCAGACGGTCGTGGCCTTCGCCGCCGAGACCGAGCCCGACGCCGTCGCACGGCTCGAGCGCGCGCGCCGCAAACGCGCCCGCAAGGGCGTGGACCTGCTCGTCGTCAACGAGGTGGGCTGGCGGGCCGGGTTCGAAGCCGACCACAACGCGATCGTGATCGTCGGGTCCGAGGGCGAGGTCGCCGCCGAGTTCAGCGGCACCAAGCGTGAAACCGCCGATGCCGTGTGGGACGGCGTGCAGACCCTGCGCGCCCGCGTCGATTAGCGACGGGAACTGCGCCAGCCGGGTGCCCGGGGCATGAGCTCCCCGTCGATGATGTCGAACGCGGGCAGCTGATCGAACAGCGCGTCCTCGTCGGCGTCGGCCGGATTCGGCTCGTCTGCTGAAGAACGCACAGGGTCACCTCCTCGGGTCGCGTGTCCACTCTGCCGCCTCCCACCCCCATCACGTTCAGGGTTGACAAAGCAAGTCGTGTGCGCTGCGGTCGCCGCGCGGCTATCGTGTCGGGGTGGGAATCATGTTCTACGGCGGCGAGACGCCGATCCGCATCGAAGACCGAGCCCTGGCGCATCTGAAGGTCGTCGTCGCCACGAAGCTGCGTCGGGGGGAGAGCTTCACCCTGTCGTGGCGGCACGCCGACGACGCACCGCGGGGTCGCAGCACCATCTGGGTGCACCCGTCGATCCCCCTGCGGTTCGTCTTCGACGACCCGGAACCGGCCACCCTCAGCCGGGAATGGATCGAGGAGCTCGCGAGCTCGGCCAACTCCTCCGGTGGCATCATGCTCGTCAGCGAGCACCTCGACGAAGAGGCGCCCGACCCGCTCCCCGAGGCGACGCCGTCGAGCTGAGCGCGCTCAGCCCTCTTCGAGAACGGCGTCCTCGCGGGGCTCCGGCACGACCGTCAGCCCGTTGGGCCCGCTCGCGGCCTGCATCAGCGCTTCGACCCACACGCGGTTGATGCGTGGGGTGCGGCTGCCGTGGAACGAGAACTGCAGCGGCACGGAGGGGTGGATCCAGAAGCTGCGGCGGTCACCGCCGGGGCCGGCATCGACATCGAACATGAACGGCTCGCCGCGGCGCAGCTTGTTCATGAAGACGATGCGCAGGTGAGCGAGGGTGCGGTCTTCGACCTCGACCGAGTTGCCCACCGTGTCGTAGATGAATCTGCCCATACCGCCAGCGTAGTGGCGCGGGCACGGCACGACCGTCCCGGGTCAGTCGGCGCGTCCGCCGAGCATCTCCCGCGCGCCCGCCTCGACGTCGGCGGGGATGACGAGCGGACGCCCGGCGCAGAACGCCTCCCACTCACGCACCAGGAGCGCCTCGATACGGCCGACGCTCACGTGCGGGTACTCCGCGGCGAGCCGGGCCGCCGCAGCCTGGAACGACACGACGAGCACGCCGTCGACGTGCAGCGCGTCGCCGTCGGCGGGGGCCTGCGCCAGATCGTTCACGATCCCATCGTGTCATTTCGTTCCGGCACGGTCGAATGTCAATCGGCGGGATAACTGGCGAGGCGAGTAACTAGCCCGGGTGCGCTTCTTCGTGCGGCGCGACCTGGTCGACCGCGTCCTGCAGCCTCGAGAGGGTTTCGATGACCACGCGTGACTCTTCGGGCGTCATGTCGCGCACGGCATTCATCATGCGCGCATGCATGGGACCGAGCGTGTCGCGTACCTCTTGGTCGGACTTCTCGGTCGCGATGACGTGGATGCTGCGACGGTCGGTCGGATGCGGCCGGCGCACGATGTGCCCGGACTTCTCGAGTCGGTCGATGATCGCCGTCGTCGAGGCGGTCGACACCGCGAGGTAGCGCGCCAGCTCCGACGGCGACACGAGGCGGCCCTCGCCTCTGGCCTTGATCAGATAGCGCAGCACGAGCAGTTCGTTCTCGCCCATCGCCATCGACTCGCGGGTGCGCCGACGCATGGCGAGCTCCGCCGCGCGGTACAGCCGGAACGCCTGCAGCACATCGACCGCCCGGCGATGACGATCATCGTCGCCCTCGCCGTACCAGTAGTGCGCCGTCGTCGAGTCGGGATAGGGCACGTCGGCATCATATTGCACGCGACTGCCCGCCCGTCCAGCGGGAGGCCGTCGCCGGATAGGTTGGATTCGGCCCGACGTCGTGCCGACCCCGTCACCCCACCGAAAGGCAGCACCGTGGCCAACCTTCTGTTCCGCCTCGGCAGGTTCAGCGCCCGCCGCGCCTGGACCGTGATCGTCGGATGGCTGATCGTGCTGGGGCTCGCCGCCGGGTCGTTCTTGGCTTTCGGCGGCTCACTGGCCTCGAGCTTCAGCATTCCGGGGACCGAGACCGAACGGGTCAACGAACAGCTCTCCGACACCTTCCCCGACCTCACCGGCGCCAGCGCCACCGCCGTGTTCACGACGACCGACGACGTACCTTTGACGTCGGGTCAGCAGGAGCAGATCGGCGCGCTCCTGGGCGAGATCGCCGACGTCGACGGGGTCGCCGCCGTCACCGATCCCTTCACGGTCGAGGCGGAGCGCGAGGCCCAGGCCGCCCAGATCGACGAGGGACGTGCCCAGCTTCAGGCGGGGCTGGCCGAGCTCGAAGCGGCCGAGTCGCAGCTGACGGCGAGTCAGCAGCAGCTGGATGCCGCGGTCGCCCAGGCGCAGGCCGCGGGCATGTACGACATGGTCGCCGATCAGCTCACCGCGCAGCAGGAGCAGTTGAACGCCGCATGGGCCGATCTCGAGGCCGGGGGCGGTCGGCTGGATCAGCAGGCAGCGCTCCTCGAGGACGGCGCAGCCCTGCTGACCCTCGCCGACGAGATCCGGGTCGTCTCCGACGACGGCGGCACGGCGCTGGCGGCGATCCAGTTCGACGAGACGATGTTCGATCTGCCGCAGCCGGTCAAGGACGAGGTCGCCGACCTGCTCGAGTCGGCGGACATCGCCGGCGTGCAGGTGGACTACTCCTCGACCATCGCCGCGACCACCGAGGGCCTCATCGGCGTCGGCGAGATCGTGGGCGTGGTGCTGGCCGGCATCGTGCTGCTGATCATGATGCGTGCGTTCCTGCCCGCCATGATGCCGCTGCTGAGTTCTCTCGTGGGGGTCGGCGTGGGGGTCGCCGGCTCGCTGGCCTTCTCCGGCGTCGTCGACATGGCCTCGGTCACCCCGATCCTCGGCGTCATGCTCGGACTCGCGGTCGGCATCGACTATTCGCTGTTCATCATGAACCGCCACCGCACCCAGGTGCTGGCGGGCATGCAGATCGACGAGTCGGTCGGTCTCGCGAACGGCACCGCCGGCAACGCCGTCGTCTTCGCCGGCTCCACGGTCATCGTCGCGCTCGTGGCGCTGCTGGTCACCGGCATCCCGTTCCTGGGCGTCATGGGCATGGTCGGCGCCGTGTGCGTGTTCGTCGCGGTGCTGGTGTCGGTCACCTTCACGCCGGCTCTGCTGGGACTGCTCGGCACCCGTGTGCTCACCCGCAAGGCGCGCGCGACCATCGGCCACCCCGACCACGTGAACCGCGAGGTGCGTCCCCTTCGCACGTCCCGTGCGATCGGCGCCGCGGTGCTGGCGATCGTGGCGCTGCTGATCATCGCCCTCCCGGCACTGTCGATGCGCCTGGCCCTGCCCGACGGCTCGAGCGAGGCGACCGACACGACGCAGTACCGCGCGTACAAGACGATCGAAGCCGAGTTCGGGGCCGGGCAGAACGGTCCGCTCCTGGTCGTGGCCGAGATGCCCGACGCCGTCGCCGAGCCCGACCAGCTGCCGACGCAGATCGCTCTCGGCACCGCGCTGTCGCAGCAGGAGGGCGTCGTGGCGGTCGCCCCCGTCGCCGTCTCCGACGACGGCACGACGTTCGCCTTCCAGGTGGTGCCCGACGGCGGGCCGACGAGCACCACGACGGAACAGCTCGTGCACGACCTGCGCGCGCTGTCGCCGGTGAACGGCGAGATCACCCTGGGCGTCGCGGGGCAGGCCTCGGGCAACATCGACGTCTCCGAGAAGCTCGCCGACGCCCTCCCGGTCTACCTCGCGGTCGTGATCGGCCTGTCGCTGCTGATCATGATCCTGGTGTTCCGCTCGATCCTCGTGCCCGTCATCGCCACCGCAGGCTTCGTGCTCTCACTGTTCGCCGCGCTCGGCGCCGTGACCGCGATCTACCAGTGGGGGTGGCTGGGCGACCTGTTCGGTGTGCACGATCCGGGCCCGGTGCTGAGCTTCGCGCCCATCATCATCATGGGCGTGCTGTTCGGGCTCGCGATGGACTACCAGCTGTTCCTGGTGTCGGGCATGCGCGAGGCGTACGTGCACGGCCTTCCCGCCCGCACCGCGGTCGTCGCGGGGCTGCGCAGCGGACGGGCGGTCGTCACTGCGGCGGCCATCATCATGGCGTCGGTGTTCGGCGGATTCGTCTTCAGCCACCTGGGCATGGTGCGTCCGCTGGGCTTCGGCCTCGCGATCGGCGTGCTGTTCGACGCGTTCGTCGTGCGCATGGTGCTCGTGCCCGCCGTGATGCACCTGTGCGGTGACGCCGCCTGGTGGCTGCCGAGATGGCTCGACCGCGCCATGCCCGACGTCGACGTCGAGGGGGCCGCCCTCGAACGCGCGCATCCCGTGCACGGCGTCGCAGCGGCGGAGCCCGCTCGCGCCTAGCCTGCCGCCGCCGCACGCGCCAGTGGTCGCATCGGCGCGCACGGGCGGCGAGACTGTATCGATGGATGCCCTGAACGAGGCGGTGCTCGCCGGCGGCGACACCCTGTGGACCTGGCTCGTGCTGCCGGTGCTGGCGGTGCTGGGCGTGTACTTCACGGTGCGGTCGGGAGTCGTGCAGTTCCGGCTCATCCCGGAGATGTTCCGCGTGCTCACCAACCGCACCCCGCGCGACGAGAACGGCGAACCGCAGTCGGTGTCGGCGTTCCAGGCGTTCACGCTGTCGGCCGCCTCCCGCGTGGGCGTCGGCAACATCGCCGGCGTCGGCACCGCCATCGCCATCGGCGGGCCGGGCGCGGTGTTCTGGATGTGGGCGATGGCCTTCATCGGCGGCGCCTCGAGCTTCGTCGAATCCAGCCTCGGTCAGCTGTTCAAGGTGCGCGACGCCACCGGCTTCCGCGGCGGACCGGCGTACTACATGCAGTACGGCCTGAAGGCACGGTGGATGGGGATCCTCTTCGCGATCATCCTCATCGTCTGCTTCCCGTTCGCCTTCAGCTCGCTGCAGGCCAACACCATCGCCGCGACCGTCTCGGCGAGCTTCGGCGGCGAGGTGGCGTGGATCCCCTGGGTCGTGGGCGGGGCGCTGGCCGGCCTCACCGCGCTCGTCGTGTTCGGCGGGCTTCGGCGCATCGCCCACGTGACGCAGGCGGTCGTTCCGGCGATGGCCCTCGGATATCTGCTCCTGGGGCTCGTGATCGTCGGAATGAACATCGAGCGCCTGCCGGAGGTGTTCCTGTCGATCTTCACGCAGGCCTTCGGCTTCAACGAGGTCGTCGGCGCGACGCTCGGCGTCATCATCATGACCGGCGTGAAGCGCGGCATGTTCTCCAACGAGGCGGGCCTGGGCTCAGTGCCCAACGCCAGCGCCACCGCAGCCGTCACCCACCCCGTCAAGCAGGGCCTCGTGCAGACCCTCGGGGTCTACTTCGACACCTTCCTGGTGTGCTCCATCACGGCATTCATCATCCTCGTCGCCACCCCCGACCTCGCCGGCGCCGAGCGGGGCATCGGGCTCACCCAGGACGCCATCGTCGGCACCCTCGGGCCCTGGTCGAACGTGCTGCTGAGCATCATCATCTTCCTGCTGGCGTTCAGCTCGATCCTCGGCAACTACTACTACGGCGAGTCGAACATCGAGTTCATCTCCCCCGCCCGGCGCTTCCTGCAGACCTACCGGGTCCTCGTGGTCGTCGTCGTCTTCGTCGGGTCCATCGCCTCGGCCGACCTCATCTGGAACACCGCCGACGGCATCATGGGCCTCATGGCGCTGGTGAACCTCGTGGCGATCGGGCTGCTGTCGGGCCTGGTGTTCCGGCTGCTCGGCGACTACACCCGGCAGCGGCGTGCCGGGCGCGATCCGGTGTTCACGCGCGCCCTCATGCCGGAGGTCACCGGCATCTCGTGCTGGGAGGACGAGCGCACCGTCACCGGAACGATCGACCTGCCTCAGCCGCGCTCGGCGTCGGGACCGTAGACGCGGGCGATGTCGGGGGAATCGAGCCAGCCCGCATACGCAGGCGTCTGCGGCCAGCCTTCGGGCGAGTCCTGCCAGTCCTCCTGGCGCCCCCAGGGGAGCAGGTCGATGAGCGGGAAGATGTGGCTCAGCTGCTCGGCGCCCCGACCGTCGGTGTGCCAGGTTCGGTAGACGGTGTCGCCGTCGCGGAAGAACACGTTGTAGCCGAATCCGCCGCCCGGAGGCGCCCCCACGTCGGCGCCGAACGGGCTGTCGGCCGTCGAGTACCACTCCATGCGCTGTCCGACCTTGTCGCGGTAGGCCAGAGCCTTGTCGATCGGACCCTGCGTGACGATCACGAAGCGCGCGTCGTAGGGCTCGAGGAAGCCGAGGCGCGTGAACTGGGACATGCCCGAGGTGCAGCCTCCGCACTGCCACTCGGCGTCGTCGCGCCACATGTGGTGGTAGGTGATGAGCTGCGTGCGGCCCTGGAAGACATCGACCAGGCGCACGGGTCCGTCGGCGCCGACGAGGGTGTAGTCGGGCAGCTCGACCATCGGCAGCCGGCGGCGCTGCGCGGCGATGGCATCGAGCTCACGCGTCGCCGCCTTCTCGCGCACGCGCAGGGCCGCGAGCTCGCGCTGCCACGTCTGCGCATCGACCACCGGCGGCTTCCCCGCCTTCGTCTGGGTGTGCGTGCTCATGTCGACCTCCCGAAGTGTACGGCGTTCACATGGTATGTTCACAGGGTACACATCGACCGGGGAGAGTCAAGGATGCCGACGGAACCGGCCACCCGCACCGCCCGCGCCGGCTACCACCACGGCGACCTCGCCAACGCGCTGCTCGAGGAGGGCCTGGCGCTCACTCGACACGGCGGCCCGGAAGCGGTGACCGTGCGAGAGGTCGCCCGCCGGGTGGGGGTCACCCCCGCAGCGGTGTACCGACACTTCGCCGACCGCGATGCTCTCGTCGCGGCGATCGCCGTGCGCATCCAGCGGCAGGTTGCGGCGCGCATGCGCGCGGTCGAGGACGACCGGCGCGGCGACGCGCACCGCCCGTCGGCCCGCTCCCGGCTGCGCGCGGTGGGCCTCGGATACGTCGGCTTCGCCCTGTCGGAGCCCGGCTGGTTCGACGTCGCGTTCGGGTCGGCCACGGCACTGCCGGGCGATGTGGACCCCGCTGCCCTGCCCGCGCCGCTGGCGGCACTCGTGGAGGTGCTCGACGATCTGGTCACCGAGGGCGATCTGCCCGCCGCAGCCCGGCCGGGCGCCGAATGGCCGTGCTGGTCGACGGTGCACGGCTTCGCGCTGCTCGCACTGCGCGGCCCGTTGCGCGCGCTCCCCCGCGAGGCGCAGCTGCAGCATGCCCAGCGTGCGGTCGACGCGATCATCGCCGGCCTGCTCGAGCCGCGGTGACCGGCGCCCGTCAGGCGAAGTAGGCGCTCGACAGCGCCACGCCTCCCCCCAGCGCGAAGGCGCTGAAGACGAAGACGACCGACGACCCGAAGCTCGCCATCCTGTCCCGTCGACGCGGTCGTCGCGGCCCCCCTGGCGCGCTCGCGCGCGCGTCGAATCCCCGCATCTCGTTGTCTGACCCTTCTCTCCCCAGAAGTCGCGGTCACCCCCAGGTGACGACATGTCCATCCTGACGGCAGCGGTTCTGCCAGAATCGGGTGCATCGCACCTGGTTTTGTGCGCGGGCCGCTCCGGCCCTTCCCGACCCGAGGGAAACCGAGATGACCGTGTGGCACCGTGTGCGCACGCCGCTGCGCGCGGCGCAGGTCGCCCACCGGGTCGCCGAATGCGCTCGCGACCGTCGCGGGGTGCTCGTGGTGGGCGCCCCCGGCGACGGCGCCTCCCGCCTCGCCGCCGACATCGCGACCCAGCTGCGCATCGGCGGTCACGCGGTGATGCGGCTGGACGACGCCGATCGCTCAGCGCCGGGGAGCCGACCCACCGCGCCGACCGACACGATCGTGGTGGCATCCGCCCGCGTCGGGGTGCCGCTGCCCGCCGGCATCGCGGAGTTCCTCGCGGAGCACACCGACGTCGTGCCGCTCGCAGCCCTCACCCGGGTCGAGGCTGCCGAGGTCGTGACCGCGGCGACCGGACACCCGCCGACGGCCCGCCTGGTCGAGGCGCTCTGGCGGAGCTCCCACGGCAACCTCGCCGCGCTGCGCGCGACGTACGACGAGCTGGAGCGCCGAGGGCTCATCAACCTCTCGCGTGGGCAGCTGCACATGACGCTCCCGGTGCGCGACGCGCTGGACGGCCTCGAGACCGACCCCGCGCGATGGGTGCCGCAAGCCGAGTCCGCGCCCCTGCGCACAGTCGCGTTGGAGCCGCTCGTCACGCTCGACGACCTCGCCGAGCTGCACGATCCGGACGCGGTGCGCGCCCTGGTGCGGCGCGGACTGCTGAGGGCCGACGGCGCCGGCGAGCGACCGCTCGTGGTGCACCCGCCGCTGCTGGCCGAGGTGCTGCGCCGTGAGGCCACGGCGGGGCAGCGCGACGACGACTATCGGGCGATCGCACGGCTGCCGGGCGCGGTGGGGCGCCTCCCCGCCTTCGCCGCCTGGGCGCTCGCGCAGGGGTGGGAGGTGACCGACGCCGATGTCGTCTGCGCCGTCCGAGCCGCCTCCGCCGTGCACGACTACGCCGCCGGCGTGCGGGTGGCCGACATCGCCCTGACGGGGCCGCCGGCATCCGCGGCGCCCCGGGCGCACCTGCTGCTCGTGCGCGCCCAGTGTCTGCGACTGCTCGAACGGCTCGGTGAGGCCGAGTCGAGTCTCACCGAGGCCTCCGCGCTCATCGCCACGAGTGCGGGCGGCTCGGCGGAAGACCGCGAACGCGACGCGATGATCGCACTCGAGATCGTCGCCGCCCGCGCCGACCTCGCCCACTACCGGGAGCGCTCGCCCGACGGCGCTTTGGCGCTGTTCGACGAAGCCCGCACCCGCTGGCAGGGCGATCACGATCTCCCCCGCCGCATCACCCTCGACGCCCTGACGATCCTGCATCTGTCGTATGCGGGCCGGTTCCCGGATGCCGTCGCCGCCTACCGCGCCCTCGTGCACGCCCCACCCGGTCCCCTCGGCCGCCGCCTGGAGGCCTTCCACGCGATCGCGCTGGATGCGCTGGGTCGAAGCGACGAGGCGATGGTGGTGCTCGGACGCCTGGACCGCCAGGCCGAGAGCGCGCCGCACAGCGACTGGGTGGTGGAGGAGCACCTCGCTGCACGGTTCACGATCGTGCTGCACGGGGAAGGAGTGGTCGCGTTGGCGCGGGAGACCGCGTGGTTCCAGGCGGTGGACGCCAACCGCCTGGTGCTCATCGCGCCCGGCATGCGACGCCTCGCCGATGCCGAGGTGTCCCTGAGCGTCGGCGATGTCCCGGCCGCCGTGGCGGCGGCCCACGACGCCCTCAAGTCCCTCGAACGGGACGGCCCCGAGGACTACCTTCCCCGCGCGGTGTCGCTGTACGCCCACGCCCTCGCGCTCGGGTCGGATGCCGAGGGGGCGCGCGCGCAGCTGACGCGTCTGGCGTCGCTGCCGGGCGCCACCAACTCGCCCACGGGGCCCGAGGTGCGCTCGACGGTCGCCGGTACCCTGGCCGCTCTCGGCGAGCACGACGAGGCGCTCGCCCGGTGTCGCGCGTTGGCCGCCGAGGGGTTGGTCGGTGCGGCGATGCGGGGCGCCATGACCGGCGTCATCCGCCGTCACGGCCCGACGTGCGCGTTCGCGAGCACCCTCACGGTGAGCGGTGCCGTGCCGCTGCTCACCCGCTCGCTCGCCGCCGCGGTGCTCTCAGCGCACGCCCGTGACGCCCTGCTGGTCAGCCGCACCGCCGCGGCGGCCGGTCAATACGCCATCGCGTACGCGGCGGCCACGCTGGCGCGCGATCGGCTCACGCCCGGCTCGTCCCTGCATGCCGCGGCCGTGCGACTCGTCTCGGCCGCGGCGGTGCACGCGCGCGGCCTCGACACCGAGGTCGCCGCCGTCACGCCGCTGCTGACCAGGCGCGAGCGTCAGGTCGCCGACCTCATGAGCCAGGGGCTCGGCAACGCCGAGATCGCGGAGACGCTGCAGCTGTCCAAGCGCACCGTCGAGGGGCACATCAACCGCATCTACGGCAAGACCGCGCTGCGCGACGGCCCGCGCGCGGGCTGAGGCGGGGGCCGCCTACGCGGCGAGGGTGTGCTGGTGGATCTCGGTGGTCAGCGAGACGCCGTTGAGGTCGAAGTACACCTGGCCCTCGGTGACCGACAGCGTCGCGGTGTTGCGGCGCTGCACCGCCGCGGCGGCGGCGTCGACGAACCCCGGATCGAAGCTGTGCAGCGTGATCGCGTCGGCGCGATGGATGGTCTTGCCCGCCCACGCGGCGAGCAGCTTCTGCGGGTCGCGGTGGGTGTAGACGGTGGTGCGGTCGGCGAGCTTGCTGCCGTAGTGCAGGCGCGCGGCATCCGGTGCGCCCACTTCGATCCAAGCCGTCACGCGACCGGTGAGGTCGCGCACGACGAGCGCCGGCTCGTCGGTGGCCGAGATGCCCTCGCTGAAGGCGATGCCCTCCTCGTACTCGAGGCAGTAGGCCAGCACCCGCGTCATCATGAACGCGTCGGTCTCGGACGGATGCCGCGCGACGCGCAGCGCCAGCTCGTCGTAGACGCCGCGGTCGACGTCGGCCAACTGCACCGTGAAGGTGTGGATCACTGCGCCTGCGGCCATAACGAACGAGCCTACGCGCGCTGCGCGCGCCCCCGCGCCACGGCGTCAGGCGAGGATGCTGGGCTCGAGATCCCCGAGCGTTCGGTAGCGGGTCTTGCGGGTGACGGCGATGGCCGTGAACAGGAACCCGGCGACCAGCCAGCACAGCAGCACGGTGGCGTCGGTGATCGTGCGCGAGAGATCCCCGCCGTACATGAACTGGCGCATGCCGTCGACGACATAACTCATGGGCAAGAGGTTGTGCAGCACCGCGAGGGGTCCCGGCAGCGTCTGCCAGGGGAAGGTGCCGCCCGCCGTCACCAGTTGCAGCACCATCAGCACGAGCCCCAGGAATTGGCCCACCTCTCCCCACCAGACGTTCAGCGCCAGGATGATCGCGGTGTAGGTGAGGGAGGCGAGCATCATGATGCCGAGGGTCCCCAGCGGATAGACCATCGGGAAATCCAGCGCGAACATGAGCACCAGGAACAGCAGGCTCATCTGGATGAGCCCGAACATCCCCGGGGTCAGCCAGCCGGCGAGCGTGATGCGCACCGGGGAATGCAGCGCCGCGACGGCGCGGCGGGAGATGGGCTTGACGATGAGGAAGAGCGCGTAGATGCCGATCCATCCCGCGAGCGCGCCGAAGAACGGCGCGAGCCCGGCGCCGTAGTTGGCCGCCTGTGCGACCCCGTCGGTCTCGAGCTTGATGGGATCGGCGATGGTGCGCGCCTGCGACTGCCGCAGGTCGGCGCTGCTGTCGGGAATCTCCGCCGCCCCGCTCTGGAGCGCATCGCGCAGTGTCGCGCTGCCCGACGACAGGCTGGCCGCGCCGTCGCGGAGCGTGCCGGCGCCGTCCGAGAGGGTGCCGAGCCCCGACTGCAGGGTGGCGAGTCCGTCGCGCAGCCTCACCGCGCCGTCGGCGACCTCGCGGCTGCCGGAGGCGAGCTCGTCGATCTGTCCGACGACCTCCTGCACGCGCTGATCGCCCGCCCGGATGCCGGCCCCGACGGCGTCGAGCCGGGTGAGCACGGCGTCGATGGTCGGGTGATCCAGGCCCAGCGCGAGGAGATCGGCCGTGATCGCGGCGCGCGCCGCGGGCAGGTCGGCGGTGAGCTGGTTGACCACACCCGCGACGCGGTCGGCGGCTGCGGCCACCTCGGCGTTCCCGCCGGCCACGCGGGCGGCGCCGTCGGCGAGCGTCGCCGACCCGCTTTCCAGCTCTGCGGCTCCCGTGACGGCGCTCGCGGCGCCCTCGACGAGCCGCACCGTGCCGTCGGCGAGCTCGACGGTGCCGGTGGCGAGTTCGGCGGCGCCTTCGCCGGCCTCGACGATCTTGCCGCGGATGGTGGAGATGGAATCCAGCAGAGTGGATGCCGCCTCCTGACCGACCTCCTGCGCGACGGTCGAGCGGATGCGCTCCACCGCCTGCGAGCCGATGGTGCTGGCCAGGTAGCTGTTGGCGTCGTAGGTCTCCAGGATGATCTCCGCCTGGCGCGGGTCGTCACCGGAGACGGAGGTGAGCGCGGCGGAGAAGTCGGCCGGCAGGATGATGGCGAAGTCGTACCGGTTGTCCTCAAGACCGCGCTGCGCCGCCTGGTCGGAGACCCGATGCCAGTCGAAGTCGCCGCGCTTGAGCAGCTCGGTGGCGACCTCGTCGCCGATGTTGCGTGCGGCGGTGTCGCCGTCGGCGGGCACGCCGGTGTCTTCGACGACGAGGGCGACGGGGATGTCGGAGAGCTTGGCGTAGGGATCCTGGTTGGCCCAGAGGTAGAGGCCGCCGTACAGGATCGGCACGATGACCAGCGCGAGGAGGGCGAGGGTGGACAGCCGGGTGGAGGTCAGTCGCCGCAGCTCGGCGGCGATCATGTGCGGCACCTTCAGGCGCGGCACCGGCAGCGACGGGCCGTTCACGCCGCACGCCCCGGGTCGGCGGTGGCGGCTTCGATCACGGTGGCCGACGCGTCTCCCGCGATCATGAGCATGGCGAATCCGCGCTCGGCGATCGCCTGACCCTGGTGCCACCACTGCAGCGGCGGACCGCCGTGCCGGTCGGGGGCGACCAGCACGAGTCCCTCGATCCCCGGCCGCAGCAGCGCCAGCTCGGTGAGCAGGTGGATGCGATCGCGGGGCGCGACGTTGACGATCGGCAGGCGCGCGATATGCGCGAGGCTCTGGTCGCGCAGCCAGGCGCGCACGGCACGGTGGCCGGCCGAGCGACCGGCGAACATGAGCTCCTCGGCGGTGACGCCGGCGACGGTGACCCGCGACGCCGGCTCCGAGATGTCGGGGGCGTCGACGAGCGCGACCCGGCGGCGGATACCGGCATCGTCGGCCTCGCCGTCGATGCGGATGCTGCCCGAGTCCGGACGCATCCGCCCCGAGGCGATGAGCCCGAGCACCGTGGGACGCTGCATCGTCTCGGCGCGGACGAACGTGGCGCGCCCGGTCTCGTAGTCGAAGCTGATGGCCGGAAGGGACTCGCCGTCGCGGCCCTTGCTCACGTCGTGCAGCTCGATCTTCATGGCCCCGCCCTCCCCGCGCCGACGGTGTCCCGCCGTGGTCCCCGAGTCTTCAGGCCGGATGCGGGCACGTCCACCCCTTGCCGCGCGTAGGAGAACCGTGAGGTTTCCCGGCGCACCCGTATGGGTTCCGTGAGGACCGCCGTCGCGGCAGCCGGCGGGGAGTTGGATCGGGGATGCGTCCCGTCGGACGCCCGGCATTCACCCGTATGCCGATGCCCTCCGAAATGGAGTCTTCCGTGCTCGACCTCGTCTACGTGCTCGGCGTGATCGCCCTGTTCGTGATCGTCGGCCTGCTGGGCAAGGCGGTGGAGAAGCTGTGATCGTCTTCGAGCTTCTGGCCGTCGTGCTGGGCGTTGCCGCCATCGTCTACCTGCTGTTCGCCCTCGTGAAACCGGAGCGGTTCTGATGGGGTGGCTGTACGCGATCCTCGCGCTCGGCTCCGTCGCCGTCGTCCTGGCGGTGCTCTACCGCCCGCTCGGCGACTACATGGCGTGGGTGTACACCTCGCGCAGGGACGCGGCGGTGGAGCGGGGCCTGTACAAGGTCATCAGCGTCGATCCCCGGGCGGAGCAGACGTGGCAGGCCTATCTCCGGGGCCTCCTCGCCTTCTCGGCGGTGGGCTTGCTCATCGTCTACGGCCTGCAGCGCCTGCAGCAGTGGCTTCCCTATTCGCTCGGACTTCCCGCCCCGAGTGAGCATCTATCGTTCAACACGGCTGCCTCGTTCGTGGGCAACACCAACTGGCAGTCGTACTCACCGGAGCTGACGCTGGGGTACACGGTGCAGATGGCCGGTCTCGCGGTGCAGAACTTCACCTCGGCCGCCGTCGGCATGGCCGTGGCCATCGCCCTCGTGCGCGGGCTCGCCTCCCGCCGTTCGGGCACGATCGGCAACTTCTGGGTCGACCTGACGCGCGGCATCCTCCGCATCCTGCTGCCCCTGGCCACCCTCGCCGCGATCGTGCTGGCGATCGGCGGCGTCGTGCAGAACTTCAACGGCTTCACCGAGGTCTCCACGCTCTCCGGCGCCGTGCAGTCGATCCCCGGCGGTCCGACCGCCTCGCAAGAGGCGATCAAGCTGCTCGGCACGAACGGCGGCGGGTTCTTCAACGCCAACTCCGCGCACCCGTTCGAGAACCCGACCGCCTGGACGAACGTCTTCCAGGTGCTGCTGATGCTGGTGATCCCCTTCGCCCTGCCGCGCACGTTCGGCCGCCTGGTCGGCGACAATCGCCAGGGCTACGCGGTCCTCGCCGTCATGGGCGTGCTGTTCACGCTGTCGTTCACGATTCTGACCGCCCTCGAATCCGCCGGCCAGGGCACCGCCCCCCAGCTCGCCGGCAGCGCCATGGAGGGCAAGGAGCAGCGTTTCGGCATCATCGGGTCGACCCTGTTCGCCACGACGAGCACGGGCACCTCCACCGGCGCGGTGAACTCGATGCACGACTCGTACACGGCGCTGGGCGGCATGATGCCGATGCTGAACATGATGCTGGGCGAGGTGACGCCCGGCGGTGTCGGCTCGGGCCTGTATGGCCTGCTCGTCCTCGCGATCGTCGCGGTGTTCATCTCGGGCCTGCTCATCGGACGCACACCGGAGTACCTCGGCAAGAAGATCGGCCCACGGGAGATCAAGCTCGCCGCGCTGTACATCCTCGTCATGCCGACCCTCGTGCTCACCGGCACGGCACTGAGCTTCGCGCTGCCGGGCGTGCGGGAGGAGATCGAGGGTGTCTCGATCTGGAACCCCGGTGTGCACGGCATGTCCGAGGTGCTGTACGCCTTCGTCTCGGCCGCCAACAACAACGGCTCCGCCTTCGCCGGACTCACCGCCAACACGCCGTGGCTGAACACGGCACTGGGGGTGACGATCCTGCTCGGCCGGTTCCTGCCGATCGTGTTCGTGCTCGCGCTGGCCGGCTCCTTCGCCGCGCAGGACACCGTTCCGGCCACCAGCGGAACCCTGCCGACGAATCGTCCCCAGTTCGTCGGGATGCTCACGGTCGTGGCCGTGCTGCTGACCGCACTGACCTTCTTCCCCGTTCTCACGCTGGGTCCCCTGGCTGAAGGGCTCGTCTGACATGTCCACACTCACCGCTCCGACACCGCAAGCGCAGCGCACCGCCCCCACCCGCGGCGCGTTCTCCTGGGCGCAGCTGGGGGCGGCCCTCCCGGGCGCCTTCCGCAAACTCGATCCGCGCCGGCAATGGCGCAACCCCGTCATGTTCATCGTCTGGGTCGGCGCCGCGCTGACGACGACCCTGGCGGTCGCGGAACCGTTCCTCGGCGGCCCCGCCGACTCGGGCGGCACCGCCGTGCCGGCATCGTTCACCGGGGCGATCGCCGTCTGGCTGTGGCTGACGGTGCTGTTCGCGAACCTCGCCGAGTCGGTGGCCGAAGGCCGCGGCAAGGCGCAGGCCGAGACGCTGCGCCAGACCCGCACGAGCACGACCGCCCACCGGGTCACGGCGTACGACGCGGCCGGCGACCCGGCCGCGGACGGCACCGCGACGACCGATGTGCCGTCATCGGATCTGCGCCTGGGTGACACGGTGGTCGTCTCGGCCGGCGAGCTCATCCCCGGCGACGGGGACATCGTCTGGGGCATCGCCTCGGTCGACGAGTCGGCGATCACGGGCGAGTCCGCCCCCGTCATCCGCGAATCCGGCGGCGACCGCTCGGCCGTGACCGGCGGCACCCGCGTGCTGTCGGACCGCATCGTGGTGCGCATCACCTCCAAACCCGGCGAGACGTTCGTGGACCGGATGATCGCGCTCGTCGAGGGTGCCGCCCGGCAGAAGACCCCCAACGAGGTCGCGCTGTCGATCCTGCTGGCGTCGCTGTCGATCATCTTCGTCGTCGTCGCGCTGACGTTGAACCCGATCTCGTCGTATGCCGCCGCTCCCGTGAGCATCACGGTGCTGATCGCGCTGCTGGTGTGCCTCATCCCCACCACGATCGGCGCGCTCCTCTCGGCGATCGGCATCGCGGGCATGGACCGGCTGGTGCAGCGCAACGTGCTGGCGATGTCCGGCCGGGCCGTCGAGGCGGCAGGCGATGTCACGACGCTGCTGCTGGACAAGACCGGCACCATCACGTACGGCAACCGACGGGCGGCGGCGTTCGTCCCCATGACGGGGGTGCCCGGGCAGGAGCTCATCCGCGCGGCCGCGCAGTCGTCGCTGGCCGATCCCACCCCCGAGGGCGTGTCGATCGTGAACCTCGCCGCGCACGAGGGCGTGACGGTGGGAGGCTCGGCCGCGGGCGACATCGTGCCGTTCACGGCGCAGACGCGCATGTCGGGCCTGGACCTGCCCGACGGCACCCTCATCCGCAAGGGCGCCGGCTCCGCCGTCACGGACTGGCTCGAGTCGGAGGGGCGCCGCCTGCCGGACGGCCTACGGGCCGAGCTCGACGAGCACACCGAACGCATCGCGCGCTCCGGCGGCACCCCGCTCGTCGTCGCCACCCGCACCGCCGACGGGGAGGGCCGCGTCCTCGGTGTCGTGCACCTGAAGGACATCGTGAAGGAAGGGCTCACCCAGCGCTTCGCCGAACTGCGGTCGATGGGCATCCGCACCGTCATGGTCACCGGCGACAACCCGCTGACCGCCGCGGCCATCGCCAAGGAGGCCGGCGTCGACGACTTCCTCGCCGAGGCCACCCCCGAGGACAAGCTCGCCTACATCCGCACCGAGCAGGCCGGCGGCAACCTCGTCGCGATGACCGGTGACGGCACCAACGACGCCCCGGCGCTCGCGCAGGCCGATGTGGGGGTCGCCATGAACACGGGCACGTCGGCGGCGAAGGAGGCCGGCAACATGGTCGACCTCGACTCCGACCCGACCAAGCTCATCGACATCGTGCGCATCGGCAAGCAGCTGCTGATCACCCGCGGGGCGCTGACCACCTTCTCCATCGCGAACGACCTCGCGAAGTACTTCGCGATCATCCCGGCGATGTTCATGGGGGTGTTCCCGGGCCTCGCGGCGCTGAACATCATGGGGCTGCACTCCCCGGCATCCGCCGTGCTGTCGGCGATCATCTTCAACGCGATCATCATCGTGGCGCTGGTTCCGCTGGCGCTGCGCGGGGTGACCTACCGCCCGCAGGACGCGTCGAAGACCCTCGGGCGCAATCTGCTCGTCTACGGGCTCGGCGGCGTCGTCGCGCCCTTCATCGGAATCTGGCTCATCGACCTCGTCGTGCGCCTGTTCCCCGGGTTCTGAGCCCTGAGGAGTCACAGAAATGAACACATCCACCCGCTCCACCGGCCGCACCCTCTGGGTCGCGGTGCGCGCCATGGCCGTCTTCACCCTGCTGCTGGGCGTCGGCTACACGCTCGTCATCACGGGCGTCGGGCAGCTGATCCTCCCCGCCCAGGCGAACGGGTCGATCGCGCGTGACGCCGACGGCGAGCCCGCCGGCTCGGCGCTGATCGGCCAGTCGTTCGCCGACGCCGACGGCGCGCCGCTGCCGGAGTACTTCCAGCCGCGGCCGTCCGCCGCCGGCGACGGGTACGACGGCGGCGCGTCGAGCGGCTCGAACCTCGGCCCCGAGAACGAGGATCTCGTCGCCGCGATCGCCGAGCGCACGGGGCTGGTCGCCGAGTTCAACGGCGTCGCCGAGGCCGATGTGCCGGCCGATGCGGTCACCGCGTCGGGCTCGGGGCTGGACCCCCACATCAGTGCCGACTACGCCGGCATCCAGGTCGAGCGCGTGGCCCTCGAGCGCGGTCTCGACCCCGACGAGGTGCGCGATCTCGTGGCGGCGCACACGAGCGGGCGCACTCTCGGGTTCCTCGGCGAGCCGTCCGTGAACGTCCTGGAGCTTAATCTGGCACTGGACGAGCTGGAGGGCTGACGCATGGGCGCACGGGGGCGGTTGCGGGTACTGCTGGGCGCCGCTCCCGGCGTCGGCAAGACGTACACGATGCTCGAAGAGGGCACCCGTCTGGTCGGCGAAGGCAAGGACGTGGTCGTCGCGGTCGTGGAGACCCACGGCCGCGCCGCCACGTCGGCGATGACCCAGGGGCTCGAGATCCTCCCCCGCCGCACCGTGGCGCACCGCGGCGTGGAACTGACCGAGATGGACGTGGATGCCGTCATCGCGCGGCGCCCGCTGGTCGCCCTCGTCGACGAACTCGCCCACACCAACGCGCCCGGGTCCCGCAACGACAAGCGGTGGCAGGACGTGGACGAGCTGCTGGATGCCGGCATCGACGTCATCTCCACCGTCAACATCCAGCACATCGAGTCGCTCAACGACGTCGTGGAGCAGATCACCGGCGCTCCGCAGCGCGAGAGCATCCCCGACGCGATCCTGCGCAAGGCCGACCAGGTGGAGGTCATCGACCTCGCCCCGCAGGCGCTGCGCGACCGGCTCGCGGGCGGGCTCGTCTACCCCGCCGAGCGCATCGACGCCGCGCTGTCGAACTACTTCCGCCTGGGAAACCTCACCGCGCTGCGCGAACTCGCGCTGCTGTGGCTGGCGGACGAAGTCGACCAGGCGCTGCGGCACTACCGCGCCGAACAGGGCATCGACAGCACGTGGGAGGCCCGCGAGCGGGTGGTCGTGACCCTCACCGGCGGGCCCGAGGGCGAGACGCTGCTGCGCCGCGGGGCGCGCATCGCCGCCCGCTCCGCCGGCGGCGAGCTGCTCGCCGTGCACGTGACGAGCCAGGACGGCCTGCGCGGGGCGAACCCCGCCGCACTCGCGCAGCAGCGGGCGCTCGTCGAGGCGCTCGGCGGCACCTTCCACCAGGTGGTCGGCGACGACGTGCCGGTGGCGCTCGTCGACTTCGCGAAGTCGGTCAACGCGACCCAGCTCGTGATCGGCGTGAGCCGTCGCAGCCGGCTGCTGGCCCTCGTGACGGGCCCCGGCATCGGGGCGACCGTCATCCGCGAAGCGGGCAACATCGACGTGCACATCGTCAACCATGACGACGCGGGCGGGCAGTTCGCCCTGCCCCGCATGAGCGGGGCGCTGACGATGCACCGACGCATCGCCGGACTGGCGTTGGCGCTGGTGAGCGGACCGCTGCTGACCTGGCTGCTGGTGTCGATCCGCAGCGAGGAGTCGATCACGAGCGACGTGCTCGCGTACCAGCTGCTCGTCGTGGTCGTCGCCCTCGTCGGCGGGCTGTGGCCCGCGATGTTCGCCGCCGTGCTGTCGGGGCTCACGCTGGATTTCTTCTTCATCGCGCCGCAGTTCACGATCAGCGTCAGCGACCCGCTGCACCTGGTGGCTCTGGGGCTGTACCTCGCCAACGCCGTGCTGGTGAGCTACGTCGTCGACCGCGCCGCCCGGCAGACCCGCGCCGCCCGCCGCGCGGCGGCGGAGTCGGAGCTGCTGCAGACCATCGCAGGCAGCGTGCTGCGCGGGCAGGGTGCGCTGCAGGCGCTCGTCGAGCGCACCCGCGAGGCGTTCGGCCTCGCCGGGGTGCGGCTGATCGTCGATGACCAGGTGGCCGCGCGCAGCGGCGAACCGCTCGCGAACGAGCACCACGTGACCGTGACGGTGGGCGACCGCGGGCGGCTCGAACTGCACGGCCACGACCTCGAGGCATCCGAACAGCGCCTGCTCGGGGTGATCGTGGCGCAGCTCGCGGCGGCGATCGAGCACGACGCACTGGAGGTGGCGGCGAGCGAGGTCGAGCCGCTGGCCGCCTCGGACCGCGTGCGCACGGCGCTGCTGGCGGCGCTGAGCCATGACCTGCGCCGGCCCCTGGCCGCGGCCACCGCGTCGGTCAGTGGGCTGCGCGCCGCGCGCAACGCCCTCACCGAGGAGGACCGCGACGAGCTGCTCGCCACCGCGGATGAGAGCCTCGGCACGCTCGCCGCACTCGTGACCGACCTGTTGGATGTCAGCCGGCTCCAGGCCGGGGTGCTGGCGATCTCGACGAGCGCCGTCGACCCCGCCGACACGATCCTCCCCGCCATCGACGAGCTCGGTGCCGACCCGCAGCAGGTCGAACTCGACCTCGATGACACGGTGCCGCCGGTGCAGGCCGATGCCGTGCTGCTGCAGCGCGTCGTGGTGAACCTGCTCGCCAACGCGCTGCGCCACGCACCGGCGGGCACCCGGGTGCGCATCGCCACGAGCACCTTCGCGCGCACGGTGGAGATCCGGATCGTCGACCACGGTCCGGGCATCCCGGTCGAACGGCGCGATGATGTGTTCGTGCCCTTCCAGCGTCTCGGCGACACCGACAACACCACGGGGCTCGGTCTCGGCCTCGCGCTGTCGAAGGGGTTCGTCGAAGGGATGGGCGGCAGCCTCACCCCCGAGGACACCCCCGGTGGCGGGCTGACGATGGTGATCTCCCTGCCCGCGGTGGTACCGGTCGGTGTCCCTGCGGCGACAGTGGGGGCCACCTCGCCGACCGCGGACCTCGATCTGTCCGAAAGCAGCGCGCACCCGTGAAGATCCTCATCGCCGACGACGATCCGCAGATCCTGCGCGCACTGCGGATCACCCTGACCGCCAAGGGGTATGAGATCTTCACGGCGACCGACGGGTCGAAGGCGATCGCCGCCGCGATCGATCATCACCCCGATCTCTACCTCATCGACCTCGGGATGCCGGGCTTCGACGGCATCGCCGTGATCCAGGCGATCCGCGGCTGGTCGGATGCGCCGGTGCTCGTCGTGTCGGGACGTTCGGGGGCGGCGGACAAGGTCGAGGCGCTGGATGCCGGTGCCGACGACTACGTGACGAAGCCGTTCTCGGTGGAGGAGCTGCTCGCCCGCATCCGTGCGCTCACGCGCCGCGCTCCGCAGCACTCCCCCGACCCCGTCGTGACGCTCGGTGACGTCACGGTGGACCTGGCATCGCGCGCGGTCACCCGCACCCGCGAGGCGGGTGTCGATCACATCCGCCTCACCCCGACCGAGTGGCAGGTGCTGGAGCTGCTCATCCGCAACCCCGGGCGACTCGTGACGCGTCAGACGCTGCTCACCAGCATCTGGGGATCGACGCACGTCGCCGACACCGGATACCTCCGCCTCTACATGTCGCAGCTGCGCAAGAAGCTCGAGCCCGACCCGGCCTCGCCCCGCTACCTCCTCACAGAGGCGGGCATGGGGTACCGCCTCGACCTGGATTCGGCGTGAGCAGGGCTCGGCCCGCGTGACGGGGCGGCCCGCGTGACGGGGCGGCCCGCGTGACGGGGCGGCCCGCGTGACCCGGGCCCGATCGGCGGGTGGGGTTAGAAGGGTGGTGGCGCGCCGCTGTCGGCGCCGGCGGTCGCGGTGGCGGTGGCGGTGAATTCGAGGGTGCGGTGGGGGATGTCGAGGTAGTGCTGCCCGGTGGGGCTGGTCCATTCCAGGGTGCCGTCGGGGTGTTGGGTGACGGTCCAGGCGGTGTGGTGTTTGAGGGTGTGGTGCCGTTTGCAGAGATGGGCGAGGTTGCAGAGGTGGGTGGGCCCGCCGTGGGCATGGTCGATGGTGTGGTCGATGTCGCAGATGTACGCGGCGGCCCGGCAGCCGGGGAACCGGCAGTGCTCGTCACGGCCGCGGAGGAACCGGCGCTGCTCCGCGGTGGGCCGGTAGGTGTCGGTGCCGAGGAGGGTGCCGGTGGCAGGGTCGTGGAACAGCCGGTCCCAACTGGTCGCGACGGACGCGTAATGGCGGGCCGCGGCCGGGTCGAGGGGTCCGTGACCGTGGAACGTGGCGGGGGCGTCACCGCCGGTGAGGGTGGCGGCGGGGACGGTGACCTGGATGTGCGCGATGATCGCGTCGGTCTCGCAGACCGTGGCGTCGGAGTCAGCCGCGGTCGCGTGCCCGGTGAGGAGTAGGTCGGCGAACACGTCCGCGCGGCGTTGATCCATCGTCCGGGAATCCACCGGAACGACCGCCACCGCACCGTCCGCACCCGCACCGTCCCCACCCGCCGCGTCCGCCGCGGCTTCGTCGTGGAGTTGCCGGGCGTACCGGGTGAGGCGGTCGCGGATGCCGTGGGCGAGGTGTGCGGGCAGCAACGCCACCAGTTCCGCCATCCCGTCTTCCACATCCCGCACCCAGACGCGTCGGGTGGTGGCCGCGGTGACGTGGCGTTCGGTGGCGGGGGCCGGGTCGAGGCGGTGGGCGAGCATCAGGATGATCGGTTTCGCCCGCCCCGCCGTCTCCCGCTCCGCGACCTGCAGCGCGGCCTGTTCGAACAGTCCCCGCACGTCCGGGTCCACCAGGGGCGTGCCGGCTTCTTCGATCACCCGCAGATGCCCGACGTCGATCCGCCCCGCCGCGAGCGCCGCGACCGCAGCGGGGAACCGGTCCAGGAGTGTGGTGGCCTGGTGGATGCGATTCTGCATGCCCCGGTCCGACCGGCGGATCGCCGCCCCCAGTTCCGCCGCGATCGACCGCAACGGGAACTCCCGTTCCCGCTGCAACGCGAGCGGGATACCCGCGGTCTGCTCCGCCGCGATCGCCCCCGCCCGCCCCAGCAGCACCAACTGCCGGGCCTGCAACGCCGCGATGCCCCGCTCGGTCTCCACCAGCTCAGCGACCACCCCGGACACCGACAACACGGCATCCACAGAGCGGGTCGAGGAACTGTTCATACCCCCTAGTCTGCCGACCCCCTCCGACATCCGAAGCCCGGAAAACCCAGATCAACCCACATTGTGGACAACTCGTAAAGAACCCACCTGGGGAGGCGACGATGCGCAGGAGAACCTCACCCCACGCCTCCGCCGCCCCGGCTCCGGCCGCCCCGCGCAAGCGCCTGAGCCGCCGCGTTCGGCGAATACGCGAGGTCCGCGATCGCACGGTGCACCGCCGCGCGCGCCCGCACACTCACCCTCCCGTGGTCATTGATCACGCGTGACACGGTCGATCTCGACACCCCCGCCGCTGCGGCGACGTCTTCGATCGTCGGCATTCGCTCCTGCGCCATGTCCCCTCCCACCGGGCGCGAGACGCACCCACACCCCGACGTCGAACGACGCACGGCGATCTCGACATCACGACGAGACCACGGAGCCGAGCGCTCGATTTGCATTGCCGAGCCCACTGGATGACGATACCCCTGGGGGTATTATTTCCCCACGAAGGACGGAGATCCGCAATGCACCGACAGCTCAGTCGCAATGGTCACGATGTCGCACGACGACCGGGAGCGCCCGCGCACCGGTTCGGGGACTGCTGACATGGCCACGCGGATCATCATCATCGGCGGCGTCGCCGGCGGCATGTCGGCGGCGACGCGTCTGCGCCGCCTCGACGAGACGGCCGAGATCATCGTGTTCGAGCGCGGTCGGTACGTCAGCTTCGCCAACTGCGGTCTGCCGTACCACGTGGGCGGCGTGATCGAGGAGCGCTCCGCGCTGCTCTTGCAGACCCCCGAGTCGCTGCGATCGCGGTTCGCCCTCGATGTGCGCACCGAGCACGACGTGACGGCGATCGACCGCGATGCCCGCACCGTCACCGCCCGCGACACGCGCACCGGCGAAACGATGACCGAGACCTACGACCACCTCATCCTCGCCATGGGCGGCACACCCCGGCAGACGACGCCGGTCGGTGACGACGCCCCGCCGGTCGTCACACTGCGGTCGGTCGAGGACGTCGACCGCGTCACCGAGGTGCTGGCATCGCTCCCCGCCATGACCACCGCGCGCGCCGTGGTCATGGGCGCCGGGTTCATCGGCCTGGAAGCCACTGAGAACCTGGTGCGCCGCGGCCTGGCCGTCACCCTCGTGCAGCGGGGCACGCATGCGCTCAGCCCGCTCGATCCCGAGATGGCCTCCCCCGTCGCCGACGAACTCGCCCGTCACGGTGTGGACCTCCGCATCGCCACCACCGTCGAAGGCCTCACCCCGACGGGCGTCACGCTGTCGGACGGATCCGACATCGATGCGCAGCTCGTGATCGACGCCCGCGGCATCGACCCGGCGTCGCACCTGGCGGCCTCCGCCGGCCTGCGCCTCGGCCCGTCCGGAGGCATCGCGGTCGACGAGCACCAGCGCACCGACGACCCGCGCATCTTCGCCGTCGGCGATGCGGCGGAGAAGACGGATGCCGTCTCGGCCGAGCCCACGCTCGTCACGATGGCGGGGCTGGCGAACCGCCACGGCCGCGCCGCCGCCGACGTCATCGCCTGGGAGACCGGCCACCTCGACGCCCCGCCGGCCGCGGCATCCCCCGCTCTCGGCACCGCGATCGTCGGGCTGTTCGACCTCACGATCGCGCTGGTCGGATGGAGCGAGCAGCGCCTCGCGGCCGCCGGACGCGCGCATCGCGTGATCCACACGCACCCCACCGACCACGCCGGCTACTTCCCGGGCGCCGAGCGCATGGCGATGAAGGTCATGGTCGACCCCGGCACGGGCCTCATCCTCGGGGCCCAGATCGTCGGCGGCCACGGCGTCGACAAGCGCATCGACGTCATCGCGACCGCGATGCACGCGCGGCTCCCGGCCGTGGAGCTGGCGCAGCTGGAACTCGCCTACGCGCCGCAGTACGCCTCGGCCAAGGACCCGCTCAACATGGTCGGCTACATCGCCGACAACCTCGCGAGCGGGGTGGCCGACACCATCCAGTGGCACGAGCTGCCGCGGGCGATGGATGCCGGGGCCACCCTGATCGACGTGCGCTCACCCCAGGAGTACGCCGCTGGCGGCATTGCGGGCAGTGTCAACGTGCCGTTGGACGCCCTCCGCGACGGCATCGATGCGCTCCCGCCCGGAGAGCTCATCGTGCACTGCCAGGTCGGCCAGCGCGGCCACACCGCCGCGCGCATCCTCACGCAGCGCGGGCGCCGGGTGCGCAACCTCGACGGCGGCTACCTCACCTGGAAGGCCGGCGCGCACGCGAGCGAGCGGGTCGGCGCGCCGATCCCGGCCTGACGCCGGTCGCCGACGCGCTGCGCTGCGCCACGAGTCAGTGCGGCGGCAGTTCGGCGGCGAGCCCGGTCGCCCACGCGGCGGCGCGGTCGAGCTCGCCGTCGAGCAGCGGCCCGTCGTACCCGCTCACGCGGAACGACATCGGGTCGCCGATCAGGTCGAACCCCAGCCGGCTCAACCGCTTCGCCGCCGCCCGCGCCGCCGAACCCGGCAGGCGCGGTTTGTCGGTGCGGGTGTCGAACGTCGCCGCCCGGGTCGGGGTCGACGGCCGATCGAGGTCGGCGAGCCACTCCCGGATCCCGCGTGCCGGCGCCCGCGGTGCGCCGTGCCGGTCGACCGCTTCCTGCCGGCTCGTGGCGCGGGTCATCGAGAACGCGTGGGTGGGGCCGCCGACCAGCAGGAGGTCCACCCCGTCGAGGCCGGGCGGGGCGGCTTCGGCGACGACCAACTCGACCGCCATCGTCGCGGAGAGGCGGTGGCCGATCGCCCGCGCAACCGCCTCGGTGTTGCCCCACAGGGATTCGTAGACCACCAGCGCGCGCATGATTCCTCCCGGATACCCAGCCGACCTCACGCTACGCCGCATCCGCGCCCGGCGGCAGCTGTTCCCCGCCGCACAGCACAACGTCGCTGATCCGGGTCGATCGACCGCCATACAGCCACCTCCGGACCCTGGACCCAGCGGATTGGCGACATTGTGCGCGCGGACGCGGCCGGCAGACGGCGACGACCGGGCTACCGCGCCCGCGGCCGCGGGGCAGGTGGGGGCGGCACTTCCTTCGCGGCCACGATGTCGGCCACCTCGATGCGCTCGATGCCGCGCTTGCCGTCGACGACGACGGTCGTCTCGTCCGCGCTCAGCAGCTCGCCCAGCGCATCGGTGGCCTGGCCGGTCGGCAGCAGGTAGCGCACCACCACGCGGTGGCCGGGAGCGGGCAGTCTCACCATGAGCCGGGAGCGTAGTCCTTCAGGAACACTCCGAACACGTCCTCGCCGGCCTCGCCGCGCACGATCGGGTCGTACACCCGCGCGGCGCCGTCGACGAGGTCGAGGGGAGCGTGGAAGCCCTCTTCGGCGAGGCGCACCTTGGTGGGGTGCGGGCGCTCGTCGGTGATCCAGCCGGTGTCGACGCTGGTCATGAGGATGCCGTCGTTCTCGAACATCTCGCGCGCGCTGGTGCGGGTGAGCATGTTCACCGCGGCCTTGGCCATGTTGGTGTGCGGATGCCCGGGCCCCTTGTACCCGCGGCCGAAGACGCCCTCCATCGCACTGACGTTGACGATGTAGGTGCGCCGCGCGTCGCTTGCCGCCAGCGACGGGCGGAGCTTGGAAACCAGCAGGAACGGTGCCGTCGTGTTGGCCAGCTGCACCTCGAGCATCTCGAGCGGGTCGACCTGCTCGACGCGCTGCGTCCACGAGTTGATGCCCTCGAGGTCGGGGATGAGTCCGCCCGCGTCGATCGCGGTGCCGGCGGCGAGGCGCTCGAGCGAGCTCGACCCCGCCGTCATGGCCTGTTCGGTCAGTTCGTCGGCGCGGGAGGCCGCCGCCGCGAGGATGGGGTGCGCGCTCACCGAGCGCTCCAGGGCCTGCGGATGCCGGTCGTTGGTGTGGCCGAAGGTGATGAGCTCGGGCAGCGGACCGTCGGGCAGGGGTGCCAGTTCGGCATCCACCAGCGGCTGGTAGGCGCCGGGCGAGCGGCGCACCGTCTGGGTGGCGTTGTTGATGAGGATGTCCAGCGGCCCCGCGGCGGCCACGTCGTCGGCCAGCCCGATCACCTGGGCGGGATCGCGCAGGTCGATGCCGACGATCTTCAGGCGGTGGAGCCACTCGGCGGCATCCGGCAGGCTGCTGAACCGGCGCACCGCGTCGCGCGGGAAGCGGGTCGTGATGGTGGTGTGCGCGCCGTCGCGCAGCAGCCGCAGCGCGATGTACATGCCGATCTTCGCGCGCCCACCGGTGAGCAGCGCGCGTCGGCCGGTGAGGTCGGTGCGCGCGTCGCGCTTGGCGTGGCTCATGGCCGCGCAGGTCGGGCACAGCTGGTGGTAGAACGCGTCGACCACCGTGTACGGCTGCTTGCAGATGTAGCAGCCGCGCGCCTTCAGCAGGGTCCCGGCGGTCGGGGCCGTCGTCGCGGTGGAGATGGGGATGCCGCGCGTCTCGTCGTCGATGCGATCGGGGGCGCCGGTCGCGGTGGCGGCCACCACGGCGCGGTCGGCCTCGGCGATCGCGTCGCGGATCTCGCGGCGGCGCACCTTCTTGACGGCTTTGAACATCGCGGCGGTGGCCTGGCGCACGGCGACGTAGTCGGGGTGGCTCTGATCGACCTGATCCATGCTCGCGAGCACCCGGAGGGTGATCTCCAGCTCCGCGGGATCGATGCCACTGGAGGGCAGGGTGGACACGGAGGAAGTCGCAGGGGGCACAAGTGATTCTACGTCGGGCCGCATGGGGGAAACCTGTTACCGTGCCACGGTGACCCCCACCCCCGCCGATCACGCCGCCGTCCGCCGCATCCACGTGTCGGCCGCGGTCATCCTCGACGACGCCGGCCGGCTGCTCGTGGTGCGCAAGACCGGGACGACGGCGTTCATGCAGCCGGGCGGCAAGCCGGAGCCCGGAGAGACGCCGGCCGAGACCCTCAGCCGGGAGCTTGCCGAGGAGATCGGCATCCGCGTCGCGCCCGATCGGCTGCGCTCGCTCGGCGCGTTCGCCGCGCCCGCAGCCAACGAGCCCGGGTTCGAGGTGGTGGCCGACGTCTTCGCCGCCGACATCGGCGCGCAGCAGCCCGAGGCCGCCGCGGAGATCGCGGAGCTGCGGTGGATCACACGCGCCGACGCCGAGCACCTTGAGATCGCCCCGCTCGCCCGCGAGTACTTCCTGCCCGCGTGAGCGCCGGGTAAACACGGCCACCCCTCCTGCGCGTGGTCTGACCACAGCGCTACGCTGAAGCATGGTCAATCGCATGGTGTGGAATCAGATGGCGTACTTCGGTGCCGGCGCGATCGGCGTGATCCCCGAGGAGCTCGGCCGACGCGGCTTCACGAAGGCGTTCATCGTCACCGACCCGGTGCTCGTCGAAGCCGGCATCGTGCAGCGCGTGCTCACCCTGCTCGACGAGGCGGGGTTCCCGTACGAGCTGTACCCCGACGTCGTGCCGAATCCGACGATCCAGAACGTCACCGACGGCGTCGCGGCGTTCGCCGAGGCCGGTGCCGACGTGCTCATCGCGATCGGCGGCGGCTCACCGCAGGACACCTGCAAGGCGATCGGCATCATCACGCGCAATCCCGAGTTCGCCGACGTGCGCTCCCTCGAGGGCGTCGCGCCCACGAAGCACCCGTCCGTCCCGATCATCGCGATCCCCACGACCGCCGGCACCGCGTCGGAGACGACGATCAACTACGTCATCACCGACCCCGAGCGCCGCCGCAAGTTCGTCTGCGTCGACCCGCACGACATCCCGGTCCTGGCGATCGTGGATGCCGAGATGATGGCCGACGCGCCCCGAGCGCTGAAGGTCGCCACCGGGCTCGACGCGCTGACGCACGCGATCGAGGGCTACACCACCGGCGCCGCATGGGAACTGTCGGACATGTTCCACCTGAAGGCCATCGAGCTGATCGCCTCGTCGCTGCGCGCGAGCGTGGCCGGCGATCCGCAGGCGGCCGAGCAGATGGCGCTCGCCCAGTACATCGCCGGCATGGGCTACTCCAACGTCGGCCTCGGTCTCGTGCACGCCATGGCGCACCCGCTCGGCGGGTTCTACGCCGCCCCGCACGGGGTGGCCAACGGCATCCTGCTGGCGCCGGTCATGGCGTTCAACGCGCAGGCCACGGGCGAGAAGTTCCGGGCGATCGCGCAGGCGTTCGGCGTGACGGATGCCGCGGGCATGTCGATCGACCGGGCGCGCACAGCGGCCGTGGATGCCGTCGTGCACCTGATCCACGAGCTCGGGAACCCCACGTCGCTGCGCGACGTGGGCGCGAAGGAGGAGGACCTGCCGGCGCTCGCCCAGGCCGCCTACGACGACGTGTGCCGCGGCGGCAACCCGCGCGAGGTCACCGTGGCCGAGATCGAGCAGCTCTACGCGTCGATCTACTGAGCGGCGCCGTCGACCGACGGGGATCCGGCCGACGCACCCGATCGCTGCGCGACCTCTTCCTCTCGGGCACGTCGCCCGAGAGGAATGGTCGTGAGCAGGCCCACGACGAGGGCGCCCACCGCGACCCACGCGGCCACCGACACGCCCTGCGTCAGCGCCTCGCGCGCCGCGTCGGCGATGGGCGCGGTGGCCGGGTTCTCGCTCAGCGGCTTGATGAGGGCGCCGGCGGAGGTCGAGACGGCATCCACCATCTCCCCCACCTGCGGATCCGCGGCGATCTGGTCCCTCAGGCGCGACTCTGTCCCGACGCGCAGCGTCGTGAACAGGGCGGTCCCGAGCACGGCGATGCCGAGGGCGGATCCCACCTGCCGTGACGTGGACTGCACCGACGACGCCTGCCCCGATCTCTCCACCGGGACGTCGACGAGGATGAGCTGGGTCAGCTGCGCCGTGGCGAACCCCACCCCCATGCCGTAGAAGAACAGCGGCACGCCGGTGACCCACAGGTTCGAGTCGGGGCGGATGAGCAGGGCGAGGGCGGCGAGGGAGAGGATCTCGAGAAGCACGCCGAGGCGCACCATCTGCACCGGTGACAGGCGCTTGGACAACGGCTGGATCGATCCGCTCGCGAGGAACGATCCGACCGCGAGCGGCAGCAGGGCAAGGCCGGCCTCGAGGGCGTTCATGTCCCGGGCGTACTGGAACCACAGCGGCAGCGACAGGATGAGCCCGAACTCGCCGAGCGAGACGGTGAGGGCGGTGATGTTGCCGTTCGCGAACGTGCCGATGCGGAACAGCGACACGTCGATGAGCACCGACTTCTGAGCCGCCACACGGCGGCGCTCCCGCCACACCAGGGCCGCGAGCACCACGATCGCGAGCACGAACAGCACCGGGATCACACTGAATCCGCCGAGGCTGAACGGGGCCGAGTCCGTCGCCTCCCACCACCCGTACGCGCGCCCTTCGATGAGGGCGAACACGAGCAGGCCGAAGCCGAGCACCGAGGTGCCCACGGCGATCCAGTCGGTGAACCGGCTACCGTCGCGCTGGCGGGACTCGGGAACGCACAGCAGCACGCCGATGATGACGACGACACCGAAAGGCAGGTTGATCCAGAACGCCCAGTGCCACGAGAACGCGCTCGTGAGCCAACCGCCGAGCACCGGCCCGACGGCCGCCATCGACCCGATCGTGGCGCCCCACACCGCGAACGCGATGCCGCGTTCCTTGCCCCGGAACGTGGCGTTGAGCAGAGCCAGGGTCGTCGGCAGGATCATCGAGCCACCGACCCCCTGCAGGGCGCGGGCGGCGATGAGCCAGGTGCCGTTGACGGCGAACGCGCAGAGGATGCTCGAGGCGACGAACACCACGACGCCGATGATGAGCAGGCGGCGGCGGCCGAGGCGGTCGCTCGTCGTGCCCCACACCATGAGCAGCGCGGCGAAGACGAGCGTGTAGACCTCCTGCACCCATTGGATCTGGGTGGTGGTGAGGTCGAGCGACTCGACGATGCTGGGCACCGCGACCGAGACGATCGTGGAGTCCATGATGATCAGGGCGACCGCCACGGAGATGGCTGCCAGACCCCACCAGCGCAGGCGGTGGTAACGCTCGGTTTCCTGGTTCACGTCGGGTCACACTACTCCTGGCGAACGCGTCTGGGGGCAGGCGACGGCGCATCACCTCCTCAGACTCGAGGCGTAGCGTTGATGGCATGACTGCGCAGCCCGAAGCATCCTGGTACTGGTCCGAGGAAGGCGTGAACTTCCACACCCGCAAGTGGGTGCGCCCCGAGGACCTCAACGCGAACGGCACGCTGTTCGGGGGGAGCCTGCTGCGGTGGATCGACGAAGAGGCGGCGATCTACGCCATCATCCAGCTCGGCAACTACCGGGTCGTGACGAAGTTCATCTCCGAGATCAACTTCGAAGCCTCCGCCGTGCAGGGCGACCTCGTCGAGATGGGCCTGACGGCCACGCACTTCGGGCGCACCTCGCTGACGATGCGTGCGGTGGTGCGCAACATGATCACGCGACAGCGCATCCTCACGATCGACAAGATCGTCTTCGTGAACGTCGACGAAGAGGGCCGACCCGCCCCCCACGGGTTCACCGACATCACGTACGAGCGCGACCGGATGCCGCGCGAGCACTCCAGCACGGGCACCCTGAAGCTGCCCACGGCGTGACACCGGCGAGCGGGGAGATCACCCGGCACGGGTGACCACGCCTGCGGCGCCGGCGGTCCACAATCTCGACATGACCCGCTCGAGTGAGACCGCAGCACCCGGCGCCGGCGCGACGCTGACCACGAGGCGTGCCGAGTCCGATGCGGTCTACTTCTCCCTGGGCACGGGAGCGGTCGGCGGGGTCTACGGCCTGCTGGTGGCCCTGCTCATCCCGGCACTCGGGCTGGGCGGCGACGCGCCGTTCGGGCCGTTCGCCGCCATCGGCAGCGCCATCGTCGCCGCGGTCGCCTCGACGCTGGGGTATTGGCGCGCGCGCGACCGACCGGGCCAGGAGTGGCGACGCGAGCTGCCACCCTGGAAGTACATCGTCAACACCGTCTCGGTGGTGATCGTGCACGCCGTGCTGGCGTTCCTGGCCACCTATGCGCTGTACCGCGTGCTGGCCGCGGGCTTCATCGGGCTTCCCATGATCCCCTTCTGGGCGGTCGTGCTGATGGCGGTGACGCTGGGACTCACGGTGTACATCACCTATCTCTCCGCGGCGCACATGGACACCCAGCGCATGTCGACGATGCTCATGGCCTTCGTCGTCATCGGCGTGCTGACGTCGATGGTCACCTCGCCCGATCCGCAGTGGTGGCGGGTGCACTTCAGCCGCCTCGGCACGTTCGACGACCCCTCGAGCCTGATCTTCAACGGCACGCTCATCGCCGGGGGCCTGCTCGTGACGACCTTCGCCGTGTTCATCTCCCACGACCTGACCGACGCCGTCCAGCGCGGCGTGCTCACGAGGCCGAGCGCCCCGCGGGTGGTCTCCACGCTCTTCGTCGTGATGGGCGTCATGCTGGCCGGCGTCGGGATCTTCCCGTTCCACACCAACCCGGTGCTGCACAACGTGTCGGCATCGGGCATGGCAGCGATGTACCTCGTGCTGCTGTTCAGCGGGCCGCGCCTGCTGCGGGGCATGCCGCGCACCTATTTCGTCGTGTCGTGGTCGTATGCGGGCGCGACGCTGGCCTCACTGGCGCTGTTCGTCGTCGGGTTCTTCTCGCTGACCGCGTTCGAGATCATCGTCTTCGCACTGATCTTCGGCTGGATCTCGATGTTCATCCGGTTCTTGGGGGTCACCCGCCCCACCCGATGACCGCTCAGTCGCTTACCGGACGGGTGGCCTCCTCCAGCAATTCGAGCACGTGGCGGTACTCCTTGCCCGTGGCCCGCGTCATCCCGATCTCGCACGTGCGGTTGCACGACGCATGGGCGTCGGCGTCGATCGCGCGCACCTCTGCGGCCTCGGCGGCGGTGGCCGAGGCGGTGAGTTCGGGGTGCAGCATCCCCCGGTCTCCCGCGAAGCCGCAGCACCCCCACGCGTCGGGCACCGTCACCGTCGTGGCGACAGCCGCCCCCACCGCCTGCAGCGCGGGGTTCAGGCCCATCTGCGTCGACGAGCAAGTCGGATGCAGCACGAGCGATGCCACGACCGGCGCCACCTCGCCCAGCCGCGGCAGCACCAGGCGGGCGACGAAGCCGACGGCATCCTCGGTGCGGTAGTCGAGCCCCGCATCGGTGAAGATGTGGGCGAACCCCTCGGTACAGCTCGCGCCGTCGCTGACGACGACAAGCTCCCCACCGCCCGACGCCGCGCGTACCGCGTCGACGACGCGCTTGGCCATCACCTCGCGGCCGCCGGTGTAGCCCTTCGAGGTCCAGGGCGTCGAGCAGCAGAGCGCCTCGATGCCCTCCGGCACGATCACCCGCACCCCCGCCCGCTCCACAAGCCGGGAGAACGCCTCGGTGACCCCGATGCCGTCGCCCGCGGGCCCGAACATGCTGTTCACGCACGCCGGCAGGTACACCGCGACAGGGTCGACTGCGCCGCCGCCGCGACTCCCGGCCAGGCCACGCCGCTTAGCCCCACCGCCGGGCAGGTCGGCGGTGTAGGCGGGCATCGTGTCGGTGCCGAGCACAGCACGCCCGACGGTGGTGACCGCGCCGACCAGGCTCGCCGGCACGGCATCCGCCGCCGTCAGCGCGAGCGAGCCGACCCGGGTCACCGGGCCCCAGGCCTTCGCCGCTGCCTTCCACCCCGCCGCCATCACGGGGTTCTGCTCCTCGCGGCGCAGCCGCTTCACGAGCGACCCGGTGTTGATGAGCACGGGGCACGCCGTCACGCACATGCCGTCGACGGCGCACGTCTGCACGCCGTCGTAGTCGTAGTCGCGCTCGAGGGCGGCGGCCAGCGCGGTGTCACCGGCGGCTTCGGCCCGCGCCATCCCGCGCCGCACGACGATGCGCTGACGCGGGGTGAGCGTGAGGTCCTTCGACGGGCACACCGGCTCGCAGTACCCGCACTCCACGCAGCGGTCGACCTCGGCCTCGACCGGCTCGGGCAGCTTGATGTCGCGCAGATGCGCATCGGTGCCGTCGTCGATGATGACGCCCGGGTTCAGGATGCCGGTGGGGTCGCACAGGCCCTTGAGCTCCCGCATCACGTCATACAGCTCGTCACCGTACTGGCGCCGCACATAGGGGGCCATGACGCGCCCGGTGCCGTGCTCGGCCTTGAGGTTGCCGCCGGCATCGAGCACGAGATCGACCATCTCGTCGGTGAAGCCGACGAAGCGCGCCATCGCCGCGTCGCCGGCGAACCGGTCGGTGAGCATGAAGTGGATGTTGCCGTCCTTCGCGTGACCGAAGATCACGCTGTCGCGGTAGCCGTATCGCTCGAACAGCTCCTGCAGCGACTCGCAGGTGGAAGCGAGGGTGGGCACCGGCACGACGACGTCCTCCAGAAGCGCCGTCGTGCCGGTGGGTCTGGCGCCGGCCACCGACGTGTAGAGGCCTTTGCGGAGCTTCCACGCGGTGGCGCGGGTCGACGGGTCCGACGAGAACGCGGCGGGCGCCCGCAGCGGTGCGTCGCCCAGCACCCGCGCACCCTGCGCGGTGAGGGCGGCGACCTCCTCCGCGGTGGCGCCCTGGTACTCCACCAGCAGCGCGGCCTCGGCGGCCACGTCGAAACCCAGGATCTGTGCCGGCGCATCGGCGAACGACTGACCGACACGGATGCTGGTGGCATCCATCAGCTCGAGGGTCGCGGCCCCCGTGGCGACGAGGTCGGGCAGGGCCCGGGTGGCGTCGTCGAGCGTGTCGAAGACGGCGAGCGCCGTGGTGGCCACGGGCTGGATCGGCACGGTGCGATACGTGGCTTCGGCGATGAAGGCGAGCGTGCCCTCGCTGCCGATGAGCAGGTGGGTGAGCACCTGCACCGGGGAGTCGAAGTCGCAGAACGCATTGACGCCGTAGCCCATCGTGTTCTTCATCGAGAACTGCCGGGCGATGATCGCCACCGACTGCGGGTTCTCGCGCACGCGCCGCTGCAGCCGCACGAGGCCGTCGAACAGCTCCGGCTCGGCCGCATTCAGCCGGGCGTCGGCGTCGGGTGCGGCGGAGTCGACCGTCGTGCCCGACGGCAGCACGAAGACGAGCGATTCGAGCGTGCGATAGGTGTTCTCGGTGATGCCACAGGCCATGCCGCTGGAATTGTTCGCCACGACACCGCCGATCGTGCAGGCCGCCTCGCTGGCGGGGTCGGGCCCGAGCCGGCGCCCGTGGCGCAGCAGCCGCATGTTCACCTGACGCACGGTCGCGCCCGGCTGCACGCGCACCCGGCGGCCGTCGTCGAGCACCTCGATGCGCCGGAAGCCCTGCCGCGTGTCGACGAGCAGGTCGTCGCCCGAGGCCTGCCCCGACAGGCTCGTGCCGCCGGAGCGGAAGGTCACCCGGGAACCGGCCGCACTCGCGGCGCGCAGCACCCGCGCCACCTCGGCGGCATCCTCCGCCACGACGACCGCGTTCGGGGTGAGCAGGAAGTGCGAGGCGTCACTGGCGTAGGCCACCCGGTCGATCGCGCGGGTCTTGATGCGGGCGGGCTCGCCCACCGCCTCGGCGACGGCGTCGGGGACGCAGCCATCGAGCGCGATGGGCGAAGCAGGCGCGGCGGTGACGATGCTCACGGCGTCGGCACCATCCAGGCCAGTACGGTGGACTGCAGGTAGATGAAGCCGGTGAAGACCACGAGCAGCCCCAGGCTCCACCAGATGAGCTTGCGGAACAGGTCGCCCTCCCGGCCCGCCATGCCCGCGGCCGCCGCGGCGACGGCGAGGTTCTGCGGGGAGAGCATCTTGCCGAGCACGCCGGCGGACGAGTTGGTCGCGGCCATGAGCACGGGATCGAGCCCGGCCTTCTCGGCGGCGGTCACCTGCAGCAGCCCGAACAAGGCGTTGGAAGAGGTGTCGGAGCCGGTGATGGCGACGCCGAGCCAACCGATGGCGGGAGAGAGCAGCGCGAAGAACCCGCCGGTCGCCGCGAGTGCGGCGCCGAGGCTCTGGGTCTGGCCGGAGAGGTTCATGACGTACGCGAGGGCCAGCACCGCGACGACCGTGACGATCGTGAAGCGCAGCTGGTGAAGGGTGTGTCCGTAGGCGGCCACCGCGTCCCTCGGACGGATGCGGTAAGCCAACGCCACGATGATTCCCGACAGCAGCAGCAGCGTGCCGCCGGTGCCGACCACGTTGAGCGAGAAGGTGGTGGCCACCGGCTCGCCGGCGGCGTTGACGATCTCGAGCCCCGGCCACGGGAACATCAGGGTCACGGCCGTGGCGAGGAACTTCTTGATGACCGGGATCTGCGCGATCGAGAACACCACGATGATGACGACATACGGCATGACCGCGTTCCAGGTGAGGTTGCCGCGGGTGCGGGTGGCGGTGTCCACATGCACCGCCTCGGCCACCTGCACGCCCGAACCGGAGCCGGTGCGCGTGGGCCCGGTGGCGGCGGTGGCCGAGGCGGCCGCGGCACCGGTCTCCCGGTCTTCGGCGTCGAAGACGAGGGTGTGCGAGGGCTTCCACACCCGCAGCATGACCAGCACGGCGGCGACCGTGACGACCGAGGCCACGACGTCGGTGATCTCGACGGCGATGAAGTTGGCGGTGATGAACTGGGCCACGGCGAAGGCGATGCCGGCGACGACCGCGACCGGCCAGGTCTGACGGATGCCGCGCATGCCGTCGACGATGAACACCAGGATGAGCGGGACGAAGACGGCCAGGAACGGCGTCTGGCGCCCGGCCATCTGCGACAGCACGTGCACGTCGATGCCCGTCACGCCCGACAGGGCGATGATGGGCGCGGCCATCGCGCCGAACGCCACCGGGGCGGTGTTGGCCAGGAGCGAGACGACCGCGGCCTTGAGCGGCTTCATGCCGGCCGCGACCAGCATGGCGATGGAGATCGCCACCGGCGCGCCGAACCCGGCGAGCGATTCCAGCAGCGCGCCGAAGCAGAAGGCGATGAGGATCGCGAGGATGCGCTGGTCGTCGCTGATCGCCCGGATGCGGTCGCCCAGCACCTCGAACCATCCGGTGACGACGGTGAGGCGGTAGACCCACAGCGCGTTCACGAGGATCCACAGGATCGGCACGATGCCGTACAGCGCGCCTTCGGTCGTGGCGCTGAGCGTCTGCAGCGGTGGCATCCGCCACACCAGCACCGCGAGCGCGATCGAGAGCACGAGGCCGATGAGCGCGGCCTTCCACGCCTTCACCCGGAAGACGCCGAGCAGGACGAAGAGGGTGGCGAGCGGGATGACGGCCACCAGCGCGGAGAGCGCCAGCGACCCGAACACCGGATCGAGGATCTGCTGGAACACGGGACTCTCCTTCGAGTCGTGAGCAGCGCGGTCGCGCCGTTGATCCGTTTATTGTCAGACAAGTAGACAAGTCAGTCAAGAGTATTTGTCAGACGACGACTAAACTCGGCGCTGCACCCGCGCCCCCGGGCGCAGCAAGGAGGAGCGATGGTCGCCCACATCAGGGTGGTCTCGGTCATCGACGCGATCACCGATGATCTGCGTCGCCGCGTGCTCTCCGGCGACCTCGCCCCCGACACCACCCTCGGGGAAGTCGAGATCGCCGAGTCGTACGACGTGGCCCGTCCCACCGCGAAGGCCGCGATCGAGAACCTCGTGCGCGACCGGCTGCTCGAGCGCCGCGCACACAAGAGCGCCCGCGTCGTGCGGCTCACGCCCGACGACGCCCGCGACATCTATCGCACCCGCGTGGTCATCGAGGCGCAGGTGCTGCGGCTGCTGGCCGCCGAACGTCGCGTGCCGGATGCCGCACGCGAGGCCAACAAAGAGATCTCCGCGCTGGTGGACGCCTCGCCGCACGACATCGTCGAGCCCGACATGCGGTTCCACCGCAGCCTCGTCGATGCCCTCGGCAGCACGCGCACGAGCGGGATCTACCAGTCACTGGCATCCGAGGTCGTCTTCTGCATGTCGCAGGTGCAGGGAGCGTCACTGCTGCCGACGTCGCTCATCGCCGGCGAGCACGAGCGCATCCTCGAGCTCATCGAGGCCGGTGACGGCGAGGCCGCGGCCGAACTGCTCGCCCTGCACGTGGGCCGTGCGCGTGAGCGTCTCGCCGAGCGGCTCGGCGGAGTGGCGGGTCCCGAAGCGGCCGCGCCCTCGACCCTCTGACGCCTCGCCGCCACGGATTTGTCACGGCCCGCGAGTTGGGCCCGCGCATCGGGATGCGGTTGGATGATGCGCGTGGCAGCGCCGATGCTGCCACGCAGGTCAGCGTGACCCCGCCCTCCAGGGAGGCAGATGATGAAATTCATGCAGCGGCTCGGCCGATCGATCATGCTGCCGGTGGCCGTGCTGCCGGTGGCCGCGATCCTCTCGGGCATCAGCTATTGGATCGCCACGGCCGCCGGCACCAATGTCGTCTCGGCCTTCCTCGGCGCCGCCGGCGGCGCACTGCTCGACAACATCGCGCTGCTGTTCGCCGTGGGTGTGGCGATCGGCATGGCGACCAAGGCCGACGGCACGGCGGCCCTCGCCGGCCTCGTGTCGTGGCTCGTCGTCACGACCCTGCTCAAGCCCGAGACGGTCATGCTGTTCACCGGCGTCGGCGATGTGAACGAGGTGGACCCGGCGTTCCTGAAACTGCAGAACGTCTTCGTCGGCATCCTCTGCGGCCTCATCGGCGCCTGGTGCTACGACCGATTCAAGGACACCCGCCTCCCCGACGCGCTGTCGTTCTTCTCCGGCAAGCGCTCCGTCGCGATCGTCACGGCCGGCTTCTCGCTGGTGCTCGCCGTCGTGCTGTTCTTCGTCTGGCCGTTCGTCTACGGCGGGCTCGTGGGCTTCGGCGAGTGGATCGTGACGCTCGGCCCGCTCGGCGCCGGCATCTACGGCTTCTTCAACCGCCTGCTCATCCCGGTCGGTCTGCACCACGCCCTGAACTCGGTGTTCTGGTTCGACGTCGCCGGCATCAACGACCTCAACAACTTCCTCGCCGGCACCGGCACGTACGGGGTCACCGGGCAGTACATGACCGGCTTCTTCCCGGTGATGATGTTCGGCCTCCCCGGCGCCGCCCTGGCGATGTACCTGACCGCCAAGACCACGCGCAAGAAGCTCGCCTACGGCATCCTGCTCTCGGGCGCCTTCGCCTCGTTCTTCGTCGGCGTCACCGAGCCGCTCGAGTTCGCGTTCATGTTCCTGGCGCCCGTGCTCTACCTCGTGCACGCCCTCTTCATGGGCATCTCGATGGTCATCAGCGCGATCCTGCCGGTACGGATGGGCTTCGGCTTCTCGGGCGGGTTCATCGACCTCGTGCTCAACTGGACGAACCCGATGGCCCAGAACCCGTGGCTCATCCTGGTGATGGGCGTGTTCTGGTTCTTCGTGTACTTCGGTGTCTTCTACTTCTTCATCAAGCGGTTCAACCTGAAGACCCCCGGCCGCGAGGACGACGACGCACTCGAGGACGGCACCGAGTACGACACCCACAGCGCCGACGACCCCTACCTGGTCACCGCCGCGCGCTTCATCGACGGCCTCGGCGGCAAGGACAACATCACCGACCTCGACAACTGCGCCACACGGCTGCGGATGGAGGTGGCCGATGTCTCGAAGGTCGACGACGCGGCACTCAAGCGCGCGGGAGCTGCGGGCACGATGAAGCCCGGCGGCCGATCCGTGCAGGTCGTCTACGGCCTCAACGTGCAGTTCGTGAAGGATGCCATGGAGGAGATCATCGCCGGCCGGGCGACCGCTCCCGTCAGCGGGGCGGGTGCAGAGCCCGAGCGCGCCACGCCGTCGCCGGCAGCCTCGCTGGATGCCGGCGGCAGCGCGGTGCTGACCGAGGCGCCGCCGGCGACTGTCGTGCTGCGTCAGCCGGTGCCGGGACGCGTCGTGCCCCTCTCCGAGGTTCCCGACGCCACGTTCGCCGACGCGATCATGGGTCCGGGCCTGGCGATCGAGCCGACCGGCGACACGGTCATCGCACCGGCCGCGGCGACCGTGGGCGCGACCTTCGACACCGGTCACGCGATCGCCCTCGTGCTGGCGGACGGCACGGAACTGCTCATCCACGTCGGCATCGACACCGTCGCGATGAAGGGCGACGGCTTCGAGACCCTCGTGCACAAGGGTCAGAGCGTGCGCGAAGGCACACCTCTGCTGCGGTTCGACCGGGCGAAGATCGCCGCGGCGGGCCACCCGACGATCACCCCGGTGGTCGTGCTCAACAACGCACGCGCGACGGTCGAGTTCCGGTGAGGCCGGGCGGGCGGCTCCGATGCGGAGCCGCCCGCCGGGCTCAGGCGTTCGCGCCCTTGCGGGGCTTCAACAGCGCCTCGGGCTCGCGCTTGGCGCGCTTGGCGGCGCGCTTCTCTTTGGGTGACTGCTGGGCGACCTTCTTGCCGTCGCGTGCGCTCGGTGATTTACCGGACATGGGACTCGCTTCCCCTTCTTCGGCTGGCGGGTGGAACCCCTGACCATAGCCCGCTTCCTGCGGAAGTCAATTGCGGGCCTTGCCGCCCGCCGGTGCCGCCGGCGCCGCCGGGGCGCGAGGGCGGAATCTGCGCGGTCGATTAGGCTTGTCAGCGATGTCGAACACTCGCGCGGAGGCCGCGTATCAGCGCTCGGTGGCCGCGTTCCGAAACCCGACGCTCGACCTGCTGCACGGTCGTCACGCCCCGTTCGTCGTGGCGATGCTGTCGATCGTCTTCACGCCCGACCGACCCGCCGTCGCGGTCGCCGACGCCCACGCCGAGATCGGTGAGGCCCTCGACGAGCTGCGCGCCGCAGGCTACGACGACGACCGGCGCCTCCCCGCCGGCACCGCCCGCGAGATCTGCCGGCACTGGGTGCGCGTGGGGTGGCTGGCACCGCAGATCGAGCACGACGTCGAGGTGTACCGGCTGACGGCACACGCCGTCGGGGCCCTCGACATCGCGGGACGCACCGCGGGGGGCAGGTCCCGGGTGTCGCGCTCCCGGGTGCGCACGCTGCTCGACGCCGTGGACCGGCTGTCCCGTGACGCCGAGACCGACCCCGAGCAGCGCATCGCGATGCTGCTGGCCGAACGTGAAGCGCTGGATGCCGAGATCGCGCGACTGCGCGACGACGAAGCCGAACCGATCGACGACGAGCAGCTGTTCGAAGAGGCAGAGAACGTGCTGCACCTGGCCCGCGAGCTGCCGGCGGACTTCTCCCGCGTCGCCGAATCGATCAAGGCCATGCAGCGCGATGTGGTGGCGGACCTCCGCCGCGACGTGCGACCCACGGGCGAGATCCTGCGCGAGTACCTGCAGCGCGGCCGGCATGTGATGCAGGCCACCCCGGAGGGACGGGCGTTCGAGGGTGCTCTGCGCCTCATCGGCGACCCGGAGCACATCGACCGCCTCACCGACCAGCTGCGCACGCTGCTGACCCAGCCGTTCTCCCGCTTGATGGCGCCCGAGCAGCGCGCCGATCTCGACGCCATCGGCCGTCAGGTGCAGCAGGGGGTGCAAGAGGTGCTCACCGCGCAGCGGCGCGCGTCGCAGGTGATCACGGCGCAGGTGCGCACGCACGACCCGGTGCGCGACCGGCAGGTCGACGAGCTGCTGCGCGGCGTGATGGCCGGGCTGCAGGCGTGGATGCAGCATTCACGTCCGGGCGACCGGGTGGAGCCGCTGCACACCTTCCCCGTCGCCGACATCGGGCACCTGCGCCAGTCGCTCAGCGACCTGAACCCTCCGGGCGCGCCCGCGCCGCTCCCCGCCCGCGAAGACGTCGAGTTCGTCGACGCCGACACCCGCGCCTGGGGCGGCCCGCACTACGCCGAGCTCGAGGAGTACGTCGCGACGCTCGGCGACCACTTCGACCTGGCGACCGCGTTCGAGGGGGCCGACGACGACACGCGGCGCCCCGTCGATCTGCTCGGCCTGCTCGAGATCGCCCACCGCAACGGCATGACCGAAACCGATGAGATCTCCGTCGCCGAAGCCCGCCGCCCCGACGGCACGTACCGCCGCTTCGCCTTCGGCGCCGTGACCGCGCGCACCGTGAAAGAGCTCCCCCATGACTGACATCGCCCCCGCACCCGAGACCACTGTCACGCCCCACGATGAGCCGACGGCCCCCGCCGGCGGCGACCCGGCCGGCGCCGGCCACCCCGACGACGCCGCGGCGTTCATCGCACCCGTGGCGATGGAGCACGACCCCGATGAGCTGTTCCCCGGCGACCAGGGCGTCCTCGACCCCGAAGCCCGACGCGTGCTGGTACGGCTGCTGCAGCGGCGCTTTCTGACGGCCGACCGCAACCGCGCCGAGTGGACCGTGCTGATGGATCACCGGCACGCGATCGAGTCGCGCCTCAACGACCTGTTCGTGCGCCTCGTCGTCGACCACGATCGCGGCGTGGCCTACAAGGAGCAGGTGCGCTCCGACGAGGTGGAGATCCCCATCCTGCTGCGCGACGAGGCGTACTCCCGCGCCGAGACGCTGGTGCTGGTGCACCTGCGCACCGTCTACCAGCGTGAGAGCACCGCCGGCGAGGCCTCGGCGCGCGTCGACATCGAAGACATCGAGCAGACGGTGCTGACCTACTTCGCCGACGCCGACGGCAGCACCGCGCGCCGGCAGCGGGCGATCCGCGCCGCCGTCGCGCGGCTGCGGCAGGACGGCGTCATCGAAGAGGAATCCGAGGGCCGCTACCGCATCAGTCCCCTCGTGGAGATCCTCCTCAGCGCCGACCGGCTGCGGGAGCTGCGCGACTGGCTCGCCGACCGCACGGCGCACTCGACCCCGCTCGACCTCGACGACGAGCCGGACGACACCGACACCCCCGACGGCGTGGATGCCGACACCGACGCGGAGGCCGCACGATGACCATGCTCGACACCCTCTTCGGGCTCATCCCCGCCGCCTCCCGTGGCCAGCAGTGGGTGGCCGACGAACTGCAGCTGGTCAACTGGGGCGGCTACGACGGCGCCCACCGGGTGCGCTTCTCCCCCACCGCCACGCTGCTGTGCGGCGGCTCCGGCTCGGGCAAGTCCACGCTCATGGACGCGTACGTCGCGCTCATGATGCCGCACACCACGCCCTTCAACGGCGCCTCCAACGGCGCGGTCGTCGGGCGCCCGCGCGGGCAGGACCAGCGCAACATCCTCTCCTACGGGCGCGGCAAGATCGACGAGACGCGCACCGACGAGGGCACGAAGATCACCGTGCTGCGCGGCGACGGCACCGACACGTGGACGGCGGTGTCGATGACGTGGCTCGACCACGACGGCGCGCGCTTCACCGCCGTGCGCGCCTGGTACATTCCCGCGCACGCGCGCCAGCTCGAGGACACCGTGCGGGTGCGCGCCACGGTCGCCGGCCCCTTCGACCTGAGCTCGCTCGAGAAGGCGGCGACGCAGCGCCTGGCGGATGCCGCGCTCAAGAGCGCGGGGCTCGACACCGTCGCCACCGATCGCGAGTTCTCGGCACGCCTGCATGCCGTGCTGGGCATCGGGGCGGCGGGTGCCGGCACGAAGGCGATGAGTCTGCTCGCCCGCATCCAGGCCGGCCAGCAGATCACCACCGTCGACGACCTCTACAAGCGCATGGTGCTCGAAGAGCCCGAGACGCTCGCGGCCGCCGACGCTGTCGTCGCCCACTTCGACGGCCTCGAGAGCACCCGCAGCCGCATGCTCACCGCGCAGCAGCAGGTGCGCGCGCTCGAGCCGATCCGCACCGCCCGCGCCCGCATCGAGGAAGCGGCCGAGCGGCTGCGCCTGATCGACGAGATCGGCCGGTTCACCGACCCGGACTCGCTCGCGACCCTCTGGCGCGCCTCCCGCCGGCTCGACCTGCTGCGCGACGTCGAGACCGAGCTGCAGACCGCCACACACGCCGCCGATGCCGCGGTGCGCGAGCAGCAGGCACTCGCCGACGCCGCCGAGATCGAGCGCGACGGCCTGGGCGAGGTGCTGCGCGCCGCCGGCGGCGACCGGCTCGAGACCGCCCACCGGGAGCTGCGCGCCCTCGAGCGACGCCTCGCCGACACGACCCGGGAACGGGAGCGCCTGGACGCCGCCCTCGAGGTGCTGCAGGTCGAGGTGCGCACGGCGCGCGATTTCGCCACCCTCGCCGACCGCGCACGTCAGGCGCTGGCCGACCCCGACGCCAAGGCGACGCTGCGCGAGGCGTACGGCACCGCGATCAGCGACCGCAACGCCCTCGCCGCGCGGGTGGCCGAGCTCGAGGCGGAGCGCCGCGAGGCCGCCGAGCGCCACGACAACATCCCCGCCCGCCTGCGCGAGTCGCGCGAGCTGCTCGCCCGCGCCGCCGGGCTCGGCGTCGACCAGCTGCCGTTCGTCGGCGAGCTCATCGAGGTGCGCACCGAGTTCGAACCCTGGCGCGAGGCGTTCAACCTGGCCCTCGGCGGCTTCGCCACGACGCTGCTCATCGACGCGGCGCACCTGCCCGCGTTCCGCGCGGCGATCGACACGGTGCAGACCCCCGAGCGGCTGCGCTACGAAGGCGTGCAGACCGGGCTGGCCGCGGCGGCTCCCGCCGACCCGCAGACCCTGCCCGGGCGCCTCGACTACAAGAGCGGCCCGTTCACCGGCTGGCTGCAGGACGAGCTCGCCCACCGCTTCGGCTTCGTCTGCGTCGAGACGTCGGCCGAGCTCGGGCAGCACCGCATGGCGCTCACCCTGGCCGGCCAGACGTCGCGGGGCGCCCGCGGTGCGCACGGCGGGCACGGCCGTCGCAACGTGCTCGGGTTCTCCACCCACCGTCGCGTCGGCGAGCTCGACGCGCAGCTCGGCGCCGCGCGCGCCCGGCTCGACGCGGCCCAGACCGCGGCTCTCGACGCCGCCGCCGAGCTCGACGCCCTCGACGCCCGCCGCGCGGCGTACGAGAAGATCCAGGACCTCACGTGGGAACAGGTCGACGTGGCATCCGTCGAGCAGGAACGGCAGCGCTGGACGGCGATCATCGACGACGTCACCGCCGGCAACCCCGAGATCGCCGGCATCCAGTCGCAGATCGCCGCGAAGCGCCACGAAGCCGCGGCGCTGCGCGAAGGCATCGGCCGCGCCAAGGCCGAGCAGCAGCGCCTCGCCGATGCCTGGGCCGCCATCACCGACGAGGTCGACCTCGCGCAGGAGGTCGTCGATGCGGCAGCGGATGCCGGGCGCGCGCTGACCGACGATCAGGCGGCGTACCTCGACGGGCAGTTCCTGCTGCCCGACACCACGGGTGCCCCCACCCGCATGCAGGAGCTCACCCGGTTCGACGCCGCCCTCGACTCGGCATCGCGCCGCTTCATCGACGACCAGCGCGCCGCGCAGGACGCGCTGATCGAGCAGCGCGAGAACCTGCGACGGACGCTCTCGGGATTCCTCGACCGCTGGCCGAACCCCAACCTGCTCCCCGATCCCGACCAGGCGCTGGGGGAGTTCGAACGCATCCTCGCCGACCTCGAGACCAGCGGCCTGCACGAGCTGGAAGCCGAGTGGCGCGACAGCCTGCTGAAGCTGTCGGGCAACGACCTCACCAACCTCGACTCGACCCTCAGCCGGTCACTGCGCGAGATCCGCGACCGCATCGAGCCGATCAACGCGATCATGCGCGATCTGCCGTTCTACGACGACGACCACCGCCTGCAGATCTCGCCCCGCGAGAGCCAGTCCGAGGTGCGCCGGCGCTTCCGCAAGGAGCTGCGCGAGGTGCGGGCGCTCATCGACACGGCCGAGAGCGATGACGACCGCGAACGCGTCTACCAGCGCATGGCGCGGCTGATCAACCGCCTGCGCCGCACGGCACCCGACTTCGCCGAACTCGTCGACGTGCGCAACCACGTGCGGGTCAGCGCCGAGCGCATCCACGCCGTCACGCAGCAGCACGTCGCGCTGTACGACCACATCGGGGAGAAGTCCGGCGGCGAGTCGCAGGAGCTCATCGCCTTCATCGTCGGCGCCGCGCTGCGGTATCAGCTGGGGGATGCCGGGGCCGAACGTCCGCGCTATGCGCCGGTGTTCCTCGACGAGGCGCTCATCAAGGCCGACGCGCACTTCACCAAGCGGGCGATCGGGGCGTGGCGGGGGCTGGGATTCCAGCTGATCATCGGCGCGCCGAACGACAAGTACAGCGCCATCGAGCCGCACGTCGACGTCGAGTACGACATCCTCAAGGACACGCAGGGCCGCTCGTGGGCGAAGCCGAAGGTGGGGCTCCCCGCGGCGTAGCGGTAGGCCTTCGAGGCGGGGCGGAGCGGACTTAGGCTGAGCGCATGCCGCGCGCGGCAGAGGAGGAGGCCGTCATGGCTTCGAGCGACGCGGTGATCCAGGTCGAGAACCTGACGAAGTCCTACGGGCATTTCGCCGCCCTCAAGGGCGTCGATCTCACGGTCGCCCGGGGCGAGGTGCACGGCTTCCTCGGCCCCAACGGCGCCGGCAAGTCCACCACCATCCGGGTTCTGCTGGGCCTGCTGAAAGCCGACGGCGGCACGGCGCGCGTTCTCGGCGGCGATCCGTGGAAGGACGTCGTCGACCTGCACCGGCGCCTGGCCTATGTCCCCGGCGACGTGTCGCTGTGGCCGGGCATGACCGGCGGCGAGGCCATCGACCTGCTCGGGTCGCTGCGCGGCGGCCTGAACGAGGCGCGGCGCAGCGACCTGCTGGAACGGTTCGAACTCGACCCGACCAAGCGCGGCCGGCAGTACTCGAAGGGCAACCGGCAGAAGGTCGCGATCGTCGCGGCGCTGGCCTCCGACGTCGAACTGCTGATCCTCGACGAACCGACCAGTGGCCTGGACCCCCTCATGGAGAACGTGTTCCAGGAGGTCATCGGCGAGGCGAAGGCCCGCGGCATCACCGTGCTGCTGAGCAGCCACATCCTCGCCGAGGTGGAATCCCTCGCCGACCGGCTCGCCATCATCCGCGACGGGGTGATCGTCGAGTCCGGCACCCTCGCTTCGCTGCGCGGCCAGACCCGCACGCCCATCCGGGCCGAGATCACCCGGCGCCTGCCCGCCGAAGCGCTCGCGGCCTTCCACGACGTGCACGTCGAGGGCAACCGTCTCACGGCGACGGTGGAGTCGGCGCGCATCGGCGAAGCGATGGCCGCCCTCACTCCGTTCGGCATCACCTCGCTGACGGTGGAGCCGCCCTCCCTGGAGTCGCTTTTCCTCCGCCTGTACGCACCGGGCGCGGAGCCGGGGCGACGATGAGCACCGCCCTCACCGGCACGCCGCGCCTGCTGCGGGCCACCGTGCGGCAGGACGGCCGCCTCCTCGCGCCCTGGATCCTCCTCACGACGGCGCTGTCGGCCTCGTCCGTGCTCATCTATCCGCTCGTCTTCCCCACGCAGCAGGACCGGGCAGGGCTCGCGACCGCGATCGGCTCCAACCCCGCGCTCGGGCTGATCTTCGGGCCCGCCTACGACCTGTCCACCGCCGACGGGTTCAACGCGTGGCGTTCCCTGGCCCTCGGCGGATTCCTCGCCGCGCTCGGGATGATCTTCGCCGTCACCCGCGCCACCCGCGCCCAGGAGGACTCCGGCCAGGCCGAGCTCCTCGCTTCCGGAGTGCTGGGCCGCGGCGCCCGGCTCATGACGGCGGTGTCGATGTGCCTCGCGGCATCCGTCGTGCTCGGCATCGTGACCGCGACCGTCACCGTGCTGTGCGGCGGCGGGTGGGAGCCCTCCCTGCTGCTGGCGGCGACGATGTCGGCGACGGGATGGATGTTCACCGGCGTCGCCGCGGTGACGGCGCAGCTGGCCTCCGAGGCCCGCACCGCCAACTCCCTGGCCGTCGGCACCCTGGGGGTGCTGTTCCTGCTGCGCGGGTTCGCGTATGCCGTCGATGCGCCGGAGTGGACCATCTGGGTGAACCCGCTGGGGTGGATGACTGAGACGAAGCCGGCGGTCGACGACCGGTGGTGGCCGCTGCTGCCGGCTGTCGCGCTGACTCTCGTGCTGCTCGTGCTGGCCTTCGCCCTGCAGGCGCGCCGCGACTTCGGCGGCGGTGCCATCGGCCCGCGCCCCGGCCCCGCCCGCGGCAGGGACCGCTCGGTGCTGCGGCTGGTGGTGCGCATCAACCGCGCGCCGCTGATCACCTGGACGGTCGCCTTCATCGCGATCGGTTTCGTGTTCGGGTACCTCGCCACCGCCCTCACCGACATCCTCGGCTCCGACTCGGCGGTACAGCAGATCCTCGCCGCCGGAGCGACCAGCAGCAGCCAGCTGGTGAGCGCCTTCCTCGTGACGATCCTGAGCCTGGTGGGCATCCTCGCCAGCATCCCGGGCGTACAGGTCATGCTCAAGGTGCGCGCTGAGGAGATGGCCGACCGCCTCGAGCCGATCATCGCGGCCCGCGTGCGCCGGCCGCAGTACTACGCGAGCAACGTCGTGATCGCGCTGCTCGCCCCCGCGGTGTACGTGCTCGTGGCGGGGACGCTCATCGGAATCCTCGCCTCCGGCGCCGACATCGGGGTGCAGCTGGGCGATGTCGTCCTGCAGGCCCTCGCCACGGTCCCGGCGGTCTGGACGGTCGTGGCCCTCTCGGTCGCCGTCGTCGGCGCGCGGCCGCAGGTGACCCTCGCCGCCTGGGCCGGCGTGCTGATCTCGTTCGTGTTGACGATCCTCGGGCCGACGTTCCGGCTGTGGGACTGGGTGCTGGCGATCAGCCCGTTCTGGCACATCCCGCAGGTGACCTCTTCGGACGCCGACCCGATGGGCCTGCTGTGGATCAGCCTCGTGACACTGCTGTTCCTGGTCGTCGGGTTCGCGGGCTTCCGCAACCGCGACCTCGTCCGCTGAGTTATCCACAACGGGTGACGATTATCGAACGAAGGTCCGAGGGTCGCGCGAGAATGGAAGCATGCAGAACAGCACCTCCCTTCCCTCGGACGAGGCGGCCGCGCGAGCGATAGACCGCATCGCCGAGGTGCTGCCCGACCTCATCGGTGTGCGAGAGCAGGTCGCCCGCCTGCAGGCGCTCGAGGCGCGACTGTTGGCCCAGACCGACGGCATCGTGGCGGACTGGGTGGCGGATGCAGGGCTCCAGCGGCGCTCCGAGGCCGAGATGCCCCACCGCATCGCCGCAACCGAGATCGCCGCGGCGTGGCGGGTCAGCGACCGCACCGTGCAACGGCAGATGGGTGAGGCGGCGACCCTGGTGACCGACTACCCGGGCACCCTGGCATCCCTCGAGGCGGGCCGCATCTCGCTGGCCCACGTGCGGGTCATCGTGGCGAACGGGGCGATCATCGCCACGCACGAGCTGCGGGCCGAGTATGAAGACGCGGTGCTGCCCTACGCCGAGACAGAAGCTGCCACCCGCCTAGCCCCGATCTGCCGGCGTCGCGCGGAGTGGTACGCCGACGTCACGCTCGATGAGCGTCACCAGCAGGCCCGGCAGCGGCGCACGGTCTCGGTGACCGACCTCGACGACGGCATGGCCGAACTGATCGCCGTGCTGCCGGCGACGCTGGCGCACGGCGCGTACGACCGCATCTCGCAGATCGCCCGTCTCGCCCAGGCCACCCCCTCCGCCTGCGGCGAGTCACTGTTCCCCGAAGCCGATCCGCGGTTCGCTGTGGACGGGACGCCGCAGGCCGAAGCCGACGGCACGCCCGCCGCGGCCGACACACGCACGCTGAACGAGGTGCGCGCCGATGTGCTGGCCGATCTGCTGCTGACCGGGCTCCCCTCGTCAGTGACCGTGCCCGACGGCGGGCTGCACGCCATCCACGCCACCGTCCAGGTCACGGTCCCCGTTCTCACCCTCATCGGCGAGGCCGCCGCCGATCCGTTCGACGCGACCATGCTCGCCGGGCACGGCCCCATCGACACCGCCACGGCCGCGGCTCTCGCCGCCATCGCCCCGGGCTGGGACCGCATCCTCACCCACCCGATCACCGGCAGCATCCTGGCGGTGGACCGCTACCGGCCGAGCGAGCAGATGCGGCGCCACCTGCGAGCCCGCGACGAGCACTGCCGCTTCCCCGCCTGCCGCGTGCCGGCCCGCCGCTGCGACATCGACCACAACATCGACTACGCCGACGGCGGCCCCACCGACACCCGCTACCTCTCCCACTTCTGCCGACGACATCACACGACGAAGCATCATTCCCCCTGGCGCGTGCGACAGCTGGCGCGAGGCGTGCTCGAATGGACTTCGCCCACCGGGCGGGTGTACATCGATCGCCCCGTCAGCGAAGTCGCCTTCGCGACCTTCCCGGCCGAAGCCGGCGCCATCTGCACGCCCGCGTTCGACCCGGCGCCGTTCTAGCTTCGACCGATGAGGATCGCGGTTACCGCAAGGTCCCGGTACTACGCATGCGTGGCCGCCGTCCACCCCTTTCTCCCCGGGCCCTTCGCACGCCAGGGTGGAAGCGTGGATGACACAGATGTTCTCACCGAATGGGTGACGCGCCAGCGCTGGTTCGCGGGCAAGAGTCACGAACCGCGGCTGCGCATCCTCGATGTGCAGCCGGTCCCCGGCGCCCACCGCTACCTGCTCATGGACGATGCCGGCGCGGTGCCGGCGCTCTACCAAGTACCTCTCGCCCTCGTCGCAACTCCCTCGAGGGCGGATGCCGTCGTCTGCCAAACCGCCGACGGGTACCTCGTCGATGCGACGCGGCATCCGGAGTTCACCGTGAGCCTGCTGGCCTCGATGGGGGTGGACGTCGCCCGGGTGACCGGCTCGCGCGTGCTGTCGGCCGAACAATCCAACACGTCGATCGTCTTCGAGGAAGACGGCGAGCCGACGATCATCCTCAAGCTCTTCCGCACGCTCCACCACGGCGAGAACCCCGACGTGACCGTGCAGCGCGTGCTCAGCGATGCCGGCTCGCCCTACGTCCCCGCCTTCCGCGGCAGTGTCGACGCGGATTGGCCCGACACCGGGCGCGACGCCGGCGTCGCCCACGGCACGCTGGGCTTCGCGCAGGACTTCCTCCCGGGCGTGCGGGACGGGTGGGACGTCGCCCTCGAATCCGCACGCGACCGGCGCGACTTCACGCAGGCGGCCCGCGATCTGGGAATCGCCCTCGCCGCGGTGCACGGCGCGCTCGGCGCGTCACTCGAGACCGTCGATGCCGGACCCGACGAGGTGGCGGCGGTGGGCGTGACCTGGCGGCAGCGTCTCGCGGTCGCCGCGGCCGAGGTGCCCGCGGTGGCGGAGCGCATCGCCGCCATCGATGCCGTGTACGCAGCAGCCCTCGAGCGGGCATGGCCGCGTCTGCAGCGCATCCACGGCGACCTGCATCTGGGTCAGGTGCTCGCCGTGCCCACCGGTGGGTGGCGGGTGGTCGACTTCGAAGGCGAGCCACTGCGGCCCATGCACGAACGCGCGATCCCCGACCTGCCCCCACGAGACGTCGCGGGCATGCTGAGGTCGTTCGACTACGCCAGCGCCGTCGGCGGCGGCGACGACTCCGGCGACTGGGCGGCGGACTGCCGCGACGCATTCGTCGACGCCTACGCCGGGGCCGAGGGGTCCGTCGCGCTGGACGGACTGCTCCTCAAGGCGCTGGTGCTCGACAAGGCCGTCTACGAGTCGATCTACGAGGCCCGAAACCGCCCCGACTGGCTGCCGGTGCCGCTGGCCGGCATCGACAGCGCCCTCGCCTGATCAGTCGGCCGCCGACTCGTCCGGCTGCAGCATGAGGAACATCGCCCCATAGGCGGGCAGCGCCACCGAGAAGCTGCACAGGTCGTCGACGCGTCCCACCGTCTCACCCGTCGCCGCATCGACCACGGCGCTCCCCGGCACCAGCTGCTCGGAGCGCACGGTGCCCTCGACGGGATCGGCGGCGAAGTTGAGCACCGTCACCTGAATGGGCGCCTCCGCTTCGACGACGCCCTCGTCGAGCCGGTGCACGAGCACGAGCATCCCCGCGTGCGCCACCTCGGGGATGTCGACCTGCGACGCCGTCGCGATGCCGGATTCCCGCCGCAGATCGAGGATCTCGGCCAGTCGCGACGCGAACGACTCGGGGTCGTCGAGCTGCGCGGGGAGCGACCCGTACAGGGAACGCCCACGAGGCATCCCGGCCGCCGAGCGCGTCGCCTGCGGGTCGGCGTCGAGCAGGTCGTGCGCCCCTCGCTCGATCCACCGCGTGTCACCGGCCGTGAGCAGATCGGCGATCTCTTCGCTCGGGATGGTGAGCATGCCCACGAGGTCCCAGCCGGACAGGGCGAAGACGCCGGGCTGCCACGCGTTGTAGGCGCACAGCAGCAGGTGCGCGTCGCGGATGGCCGGGATGTCGCCCTCGTCGATGTCGTCGAGCCGGGCGATCCCTCGCGTCGCGGCGATGAGCGACGTCGTCGTGCAGGCGATGCCGTTCTGCGTGAAGACACGGTTGTAGTCGGCCGTGCCGGTGAGCGCTTCGGTGAGCTCCGCGCGCACCGTCTCGGCGAGCTCGCCGCCGGAGATCTCGCCCCCACGGAAGCGGTAGAGGTCCTCGCCGTGCCTCGTCGCCCAGTGCACCAGCTCGTAGGTGAGCTCGTCATGGTTCTGCATGCCGTGCACGAGCTGCACCGGCTGCACCCCGAGCTCGAGCGAGGTGGTGAGCGCGAGTCGCAGGAACTCCGTCTGCCCCGTCGCGAGGGCGTGGTGGTACCCGGGGCGGCCGATGAAGTCGTAGGAGAGGTCGGCTCCCACCGCTGCCGTGTCTCGGATGTCCTCCATCGTGAGGTTGAGCTCCTGGAAAGTGAAGCCGCCGACCTTTCGCACCATGCCGGCGATGATGTGGTTCGCCGCGTGCGAGAGCGGGTGCCCCTCCGACCATGCGGGGCCGCCGGCGCTCTTCTCCACCCCGAGGAAGCCGTTGGCATCCAGTCGCAGGGCGCTCGTGCCGAGCTCGCCCAGCGAGTGCAGGGCGTCGCCGATCACCAGGCGCATGCCGGCGAACGTGGGATCGAGCCAGTTGATCGACGGCTGGCCCTGCTTGAAGTAGTGCAGGTACACCCACCGCCGCGTGATGCCGTCGGGACCGATGACGGGGGTCGTCGCGCTCCAGTTCGTCTCCTTCACGCCCGGCGTGTAGAAGATGACCCGCTGCAGCGCGCCGATGATGTATCCGCGACTCTCGAGCTCCTGCTCGGTCGCCGGGTCGAGGTTCACGCTGTCGACCCCCTCGGGGACGTCGGGCAGCAGCCCCCAGTCCTCGGGCGGGACTTCGACCATGTGGTAGATGCCGGGGTAGTCCTTGAATCCCATCTCGGCGAGGCGGAAGTCAGCGCCCTTGCCGGTGTGACCGGGGACGATGTCGTCGATCACACTGCCGCCGTGGCTGTCGGCGACGTCGCACAGCGCCCGGAACTGCTCCTCTGTCCCGAAGGCAGGGTCGATCTCGGTGCTGATGCGGTCGAAGTGTCCGTCGACGCTGGGGGTCTCACGCCACCCGGCGATGCCGCCCGCGCGCTTCACCGGGCCGGTGTGGACCGCGTTGATGCCGACGCGCTCGAAGGCGGACCACAGCTCCTCGTCGCCGAGCGCCGCCAGGAACGACTGCCCCGGGCGGGTGATGAGCGAGATCGGGTACGCCGTGAACCACACGTCGGTCGCCGTGATCGCCCGCCGGGCGTCCGGGCGGGCGTAGGGGTTCCGCCACATCGCCGGCTGCCCCGCAAGCTGGCGCGCGAGCACATCGGCATCCTTCAGCATCGACTGGCGCACGAGCCACTCGACGTACGACGGGTTAGTGCCGTTGGCCGTGCGCGGGTCGGTCTTGATACGGCGCACACTGCCGCCTCGGAACTGGTCGCGCGGGCGCAGGCGCTTCGGGCGCGCGGGGTAGCGCTGCTCGTCGTAGCTGATCTCAGCCTTCTCGGCGTCGGATTCGTCGTCGCCCTCGGGGCTCACTCCGGTCAGGTCGATGGGGCCGGTGTAGAGGTCCTCCGGCCGAAAGTCGTCGCTCGGCATCGTTCAACGCTAGGGGACACGACGAACCGGAGACGAGGACTGGAAAACCGGCCCGAGAACCACTAGGAGGCCGACGCTACGCGGCGGTGACCTCGACGACGGTGGCCTGCTGGGGGTTCTGCACCGGCGGCCGCACGCCCACGACGGCGAGCTGGCGACCGGTGAGCACGGTGTCGTGGTGCGCCCAGCCCAGCGGCGACTGCGCGGGGTCCTGCACGATGCCGCCGGGCGTCACGATGCGCACGCGGTAGCTGCGGTCGGGGGCGAGACCGGGCATCCGCACCCGCCCGGTCGGCGAGGAGATGAGCGTCTGCGTCTGGGCGATGGTGAAGAACGCGGATGCCGCGTCGGCCGCCACGATGCCCCGTACGTCGAGGCCCGGGTCGGCGACGTCGACGTTGACCACGCGGCCGGTCGCCACGAGCGGGCGCACGCGCCCCGCCAGCGCCACCCATTCGGCCACCGCCGCGGCATCGGCCTCGCTCAGGTTCGTCACGTCCCACTCGATGCCGAAATGGCCGAAGAGCGCCACGGCGCCGCTCATGCTGAGAGACACGGTGCGGCCGGTGGAGTGCACGTGCGGGGTGGTCAGGTGCATGCCCATCATCTCCGGCGGCACCACCAGGGCGGTGTGGCGCTGGTTCTCGAGCCGCTCGACGGGGTCGAGGCAGTCGCTGGTCCAGATGCGGTCGGTGCGGTCGAGCATGCCGAGATCGACGCGGGCGCCCCCCGACGCGCAGCTCTCGATCTCGAGCCCCGGCCGGGTGGCCTTGAGCTCGTCGATCAGCCGGTAGACGGCCAGCGTGTGGGCGTGCACCAGTGCGGCGCCGCCGGGGCCGGCCGCGGCATCCACCAGATCTCGGTTGTGGTCCCACTTGATGTACGAGATCGGGTACTCGTCGAGGATCGCGCCGATGGCGCCGGCGATGTAGGCGTACGCCTCGGGGTGGGCGAGGTTGAGCACCTGCTGCTGACGGGCCGACGGCGGCAGGTCGACGCGGCCGCGCAACAGCCAGTCGGGGTGCTGCCGCGCGAGATCGCTGTCGGGGTTGACCATCTCGGGCTCGAACCAGAGCCCGAACTCCATGCCGAGGTCCACGACGTGGTCGGCGATCGGATGCAGCCCCTCGGGCCAGACGCCCGCATCGACCGTCCAGTCCCCCAGCCCCGCGGTGTCGTCGCGGCGCGCACGGAACCAGCCGTCGTCGAGCACGTACCGCTCCACGCCGAGCGCGGCGGCTGCGTCGGCGAGCGCGGTGAGCTTGGGCAGGGAGTGGTCGAAGTACACCGCCTCCCACGTGTTGAGGGTGATCGGACGGGGGCGCTTGGGGTGCTGCGGCCGCGCCCGCCATTCGGCATGGAAGCGGGCCGCGAGGTCGTCGAGGCCCTCGCCCCACGAGCCGAACAGCACCGGCGAGGCGATCTGCTCACCGCGGCCGAGGCGGATCTCGCCCGGGGCGTAGAGTTCGCCGGCGCCGAGGAACGACTCGCCGGTCGGCACCCGCTCGGCGAACGCGCGCTGGTTGCCGCTCCAGCCCAGGTGGATGCCGTGCACGCGGCCGCGCTCGAAGCCGAACCCGGGGGTGCCCGCCGCCAGCAGCAGCGTCCCGTCGGCGCCGGGGCGGCCGCGGCGGCTCTCGCGCAGGTGGGTGCCGAAGGTCAGGGCGTGACGCTGCCCCGATCGCTCGCGCAGGTGGCGCCCGGTCGTGTCGAAGATCTCCGTGGCATCCCACGGCAACGGCAGCGTCGCATGCAGCGCCTGCACGGTGTAGGGGGCGTCCGCCTCGTTGCGCACGACGACGCGGGTGCGCACGAGCCCGGCCGCACCGACGCTCAGCTCGACGCGGGCGGTCAGCTCGGTCTCGTGGTCGGTGAAGTCCAGCTGCAGCTCGTGATCGGTCACGTGGGCGCCGGCCAGGGCGAAGCGCGCGCTGACGCTCTGCCCGTCGCGGTGGCCCTCGAGTGCCGGGGTGCCGAGCCATCCCGATGCCGCGGTGCTGAGCACCCCGAGCCGCGCGGTCTCATCGAGACCCCCCGAGACCCGCTGCAGACGCGCGGCGACGGCGAGCGAGGTCAGAGTCGCTGCCGGGGCGTCACCGAGGTCTTCGCCCCAGTGCACGATGGCGGGGGTGTCGGCGGCGAGGTCGACGACGACACTCGTGCCTCCCCGGCGCAGGTGGACGACGCCGCCGGCGGCGGCGCCGGTGAGCGGAGCGGAAGAGACAGCGGTGTCGGGGGCGGGCATACGCTCATTTCTAGCCGGAAACCGCCGCTGCGCCGAACCGGCCCTCCTTCGCCTCCCGACTGCTGAACGATACGGGTGCGTCGCGGCGGCTGTCTCACGCAGAGCGGTAGATCTCCATGTCGCCGGTGCGCACGCGCGACGCGAGGACGAGGGCGATGATGCCGAGGCCGAGCGTCTTGGCCAGGAACCCGAGGGAACCCACGATGGTCGCGACCCCGAGGAGCGCCTGGCCGCTCTGGGGCCCGGCGGCGACCAGCAGCAGGGGCGGGATCACCGCGCCGGCGACCGCGGCGAGCATCGCCCACAGCGGCGCCCACCGCCACGGCTGCGGGAGGATGCCGGCGCGCGCGATCTGCACGACGGCGATGAGGGCCGCGGCGAACGACACGAGCAGATCGACGTAGAAGACCGTCGTCAGCGCGCCTTCGGCCGCGCGGTAGGCATCCATGCCGGCTTCGAACGTCTCGGCATCCATCGAGGGCAGAAACTGCTCCGCGAGGCGCACGACGAACGGCCAGAGTGCGACCACCACGAGCGCGGCCACACCGAGCGGGCGTCTGGCCACCACGCTCGCCCGAGCGGACAGACCGATCGCGAACAGCAGCACTGCGGCCGCGAAGACGATGTCGGGGACGATGGTCAGAGCCGCGCCCCCGAAGGGGAGCGAGTACTGCAGCATCCCGATCACACCGCACACGACCAGGCCGATGCCCCCGAGCGTCCAGGTCTTCCGCACCGATTGCATGCTCCGACCGTACTCGCCGAGAAACCACATTTCGGTCGGGAAACCACGCGGCGCGGGGTGTCTCGGCCAAAATGTGGTTTCTCGCTGACGGGGCCGCGTGCGGGCGGCCCACTCGACCTACGCGGTCGCGTGCGGCTCGGCGCCCGCGGGGCGCTTCACCAACCGGGAGACCCCCGTGACGATCAGGAAGATGACCAGCCCGAGCACGAGCCCGAAGACGGCGGAGATGAGCGTGTCCACGATCCAGACGACCACGGGGCCCGCGGCCTCGATCGCGTGGGTCACGAGGTGCACGAGGTCGTACGGCCCCGCCCACAGCGTCTCGGCGAGGTTCGCGATCACGAGGTGCCCGCCGACCCAGAGCATCGCCACGGTGCCGATGATGCTGATGACCCGGAAGACCGCCGGCATCGAGGCCACGATGCGGGCGCCGGTGCGGCGCACGCGGCGAGAGCGGCTCTTCATGAGCCGCAGCCCCGCATCGTCGAGCTTGACCAGCAGCGCGACCGCCCCGTAGACGACCACCGTCATGGCCAGACCGATCACCAGCAGCGCGCCGAGGGTCATCCAGATGCCGAAATCAGGGTCGAGGCTCGCGAGGGCGATGAGCATGATCTCGGTGCTGAGGATGAGGTCGGTGCGCACCGCTCCGAGCACGAGCTTCTTCTCGTCGCGCGGTTCGTCGTCGGCATGCGCGTGCTCCCTGCCGAACCACTCGAGCACCTTCTCCGCCCCCTCGAAGCAGAGGAAGCCGCCGCCGATGATCAGCAGGAACGGCAGCACCCACGGCGCGAACGCGGTGAGCAGCAGCGCGATCGGGATGATGATGACGAACTTGTTGACGAGGCTGCCGAGCGCGATCTTCCACACCACCGGCAGTTCGCGGGCGGGGGTGATCCCCTGCACATACTGCGGCGTCACGGCGGCGTCATCGATCACGACGCCCGCGGTCTTCGCGCTGGCTTTCAGCGCGGCCGTCAAGATGTCATCGACGACGGCGAGGAGTCCGACCGACATGTGCGACCATCCGATTTCGTGAGGAGGAGCCGACGCAGCGAGCGGCGGGATACCGTGCCATTTTAGTGGGGGTGGCCGCCTCACCGTCGTCCGGATCCTCACGGTCCGCGGCAGAAACCCTGCTCCGAGAGCGCGCCGTGCCCGCCACCGCATCCATCTTTCGGTTGACACTTCCGTCGCCCGAACCCCCGAGGCGCGGTGCCCCGATCGGACGTGGGATGGTGACATGCGTTCATTTCCTGCTGCTGTCTCCCGAGCCCTCGTATCGCGCCGTGGAGCATGGGTCGCCCTCGCGGCCGGCCTGCTCGCCCTGTTGGGAGTGATCGGCGCACTGGGGAGCGTGACCCTGACGACCGAGAACGAGGCGGTACCCCCGCAATCCGAGTCCGCCCAGGTCGCGGCGCTGTCGTCGCAGTTCGATGACGGCGATGCGAGCACCCTGTTGATCGTGGCGAGCCGGGCGGACGGGAAGGCCCTCGCGGCATCCGACCTGACGGCGCTGACCGCGGTGACGGAGGAGGTGCAGGGCGTGCAGGGGGCGACGGCCAGGGGGCCGCATCTCAGCGAGGACTCCGAGGCCGCCGTGATCCAACTCACCGCCGATGTGCCTGAACCCTCCGCGCGGGACTTCGTCGAAGAGGTGCGCAGCATCACGTCGTCGCATGCCACCGGGCAACTGGATCTGCAGGTGACGGGCGGTCCGGCGTTCAGCACCGACATCTCGGCGGCGTTCGACGGCGCCGACTTCACCCTTCTCGCGGTGACCGTCGCGATCGTCGCGGGACTGCTGATCTTCACCTACCGCTCCCCCGTGCTCTGGCTGATTCCGCTGACGGTGGTCGCCCTGGCCGATCGGGCGGCGAGCGTGGTGACCGCGGCCGTCGGCAACGCGCTCGAGCTGCAGTTCGACACCGGCATCGTGAGCGTGCTCGTGTTCGGTGCGGGCACCAACTACGCACTTCTGCTCATCTCGCGATACCGGGAGGAGCTGCAGCGCGAGGAGGACCACCGCGTCGCGCTGGCGCAGGCGTGGCGCGCGACCGTTCCGGCGATCGTCGCGTCGAACGTGACCGTCGTGCTCGCCCTGCTCACCCTGACCCTCACCGTCATCCCCGGCACCCGCGGTCTCGGCATATCGTCCGCCGTCGGCCTGCTGATCGCCCTGCTCTCGGTGCTCTTCGTGCTCCCGCCCGCCCTCGCGGTGTGCTCGCGCGGCGTCTTCTGGCCCTTCATCCCCCGGCCCGGGGCGCGCGCGACGGCGGGCGGAGCCTGGCGCCGGATCGCGCAGACGGTCGTGCGGCGGCCCTGGCTGCCGCTGGTCGGCGGCCTCACCCTGCTGACGGTGATGGCGAGCGGGCTCTGGGGTGCGAGCGTCGGGCTCGGCCAGACCGAGAAATTCCGAACGGCATCCGAATCCGCCGTCGGCCTCGAGGTCTTCGACGCGCACTTCCCCGCGGGACAAGCCATGCCCTTCATCGTCATCGCCGACGCGCAGTCGACGGCGCCCGTCTCGGATGCCGCCGGCGCCGTCCCCGGCGTCGTGGACGTCGTCACGGTCGGTGAGAGCGCGGACGGATCACTGGTCAAGCTCATGGTGTCCGGCCGGCCCACGGCGGGAACCCCCGAGCACACCGAACTGGTCACGCAGCTGCGAGAAGCCGTGCATGCCGTACCCGGTGCAGACGCGATGGTCGGCGGCCCCGGAACTCAGGACGTGGATGAGCGTGAGGGAAACCTGCACGACTTCCTCCTGGTGGTGCCCCTGGTGCTGGCGGTGACCCTCGTGGTGCTGATCGCCTTGCTGCGGTCGTTGGTCGCACCGATCGTGCTCCTCGTGGTCAACGCACTGAGCGCGGTCGCGGCGATCGGTGCCGGGGCGTGGCTCAGCCGGGTCGTGTTCGGCTGGGAGGCACTGGACCTGCAGGTGCCGCTGCTGTCGTTCCTGTTCCTGGTGGCGCTGGGCGTGGACTACACGATCTTCCTGGTGCACCGCGCGCGGGTCGAGGCGGCGAGCGTCGGCACGCGGGCGGGCATGGTGAATGCCCTCGCGGCGACGGGTGGCGTCATCACGAGCGCCGGCGTGGTGCTGGCCGGGGTGTTCGCCGCGCTCGGGGTGCTGCCGCTGGTCACGCTCGGACAGATCGGACTCATCGTCGGCGTCGGCGTGCTGGTGGATACGCTCGTCGTACGCACGCTCGTCGTTCCGGCGCTCTTCTCGATCCTGGGCGACCGGATGTGGTGGCCGGGGCACCGCACCGGCGACGATGAGGTGACAACGCAGCGGGGAGGACCAGCCCATGTCGGTCAACCAGCCCGCGTCGGCCGTGCCGGCTGAGGCGCCCCCGGTGCCGCCGTCCACTCGGCGGCGCACCGGGTGGGCGATCCGGCTGGGGCAGTCGGTCATCACGGTGGCGCTGGTGGTCATCACGTCGATCCGCGCCCTGACCGACGGCGTCTCGCCGGCACTGGTGATCGCGCTCGCGTTGGTGTTCGCGGGGTGGTACTTCGGCGGCCTCTTCCTCGGCGACAGGACGCGAGATCCGGTGCTGGCGACGTGGTGGCTCGTCGGCCTGACGCTCATCTGGGCCGGCGCCGTCGCCGTGTCGGAGGAGTTCGTGTGGCTCGCCTTTCCGCTCTGGCTCCTCGCCGGGTTCATCATCCGGATGCCGTGGGCCGCGCTGCTCAGCGTCGCCGTGCTGGCCGTCGTCATCGCGGCTCCCGCGCTGCACACCGGGGCGACGACGTACGCCAACGTGATCGGCCCGCTGGTCGGCGGCATCTTCGCGCTCGGTATCTCGCGCGGCTACCTCCAATTGGTGCGCGAGGGGAAGGAACGTCGGCGACTGATCGCGTCGCTGGTGCAGGCCCAGCACGAGGCCGCGCAGTTGCAGGACGAACTGGCCCGCACCCAGCGGGAGAGCGGGGCGGGCATCGAACGCACCCGACTCTCACGCGACATCCACGACACGGTCGCACAGAATCTGTCGTCGATCGGCATGATCGCCCGCTCTGCTCGAGCACGGGAGGCCGCCGACACCGATCTCGCGCTCACCCAGATCGAGTCGCTCGCCCGCCAGGGGCTCGGCGACGCCCGCCGCATCGTGAACGACCTCACGCCGTCGGAACTGGAGGGTTCCGCGCTCGGCGACGCCCTCCGCCGCATGCTCGAGCGCTTGACCGAGGAGACCGGCATCCGCACCGATGTCCGCATCGACGAATCGGTGCCCGCCCTGCCGATGGCCGCCGAGGTGACGCTGCTGCGCACGGCGCAGTCGGCGCTGGCGAATGTCCGCACGCATGCGTCGGCATCCCATGTCGTGGTCAGCTTGATCGATGCCGACGACGCGGTGCGCCTGGACGTCGTCGACGACGGGGTCGGGTTCGACGCCACCCGGTGGGACACCCGCCGGCCGTCGCGCGACGAAGGCGGCTACGGCCTGCGGGCGATGCGTGCCCGACTGCGAGAGGTGGGCGGCAACCTCGACGTCGAGAGCGCCGTGGGCGAGGGGACGGCACTGTCGGCATCCATCCCCCTGATGAACACGGGGAGCCGGCCATGACGACCTTCCGCGTCCTGCTCGTCGACGACCACCCGATCGTGCGGGCCGGACTGCGTTCTCTGTTCGACGGCCGCGACGATGTCGAGATCGTCGGGGAGGCGGCCACGGGCGAAGAGGCGATCGCCCTCGCCCAGCATCTGCACCCCGACGTCGTGCTCTGCGATCTGCGGATGGGCGAGGGGATGGACGGGGTGCAGACCACGACTCGGCTGCGCGCCCTCCCCCAGCCGCCGGCCGTCGTGATCCTCACCACGTTCGACCGCGATGCGGAGATCCTCGGCGCGATCGAGGCGGGCGCCGCCGGCTACCTGCTGAAGGATGCCGCGCCGGCCGACATCGCCTCGGCGATCCGCCGCGCAGCCGCCGGACAGACCGTGCTCTCCCCCGAACTCACCGCGCGTGTCGTCCACGTGATGCGTTCGCCGCGCGTGCGGCTCACCGACCGGGAACTCGACGTGCTGCGCCTGCTCGACACGGGCGCATCCAACCGCGAGATCGCGCGCGAGCTGTTCGTCACCGAAGCGACCGTCAAGACCCACCTCACGCACGTGTTCGACAAGCTGGGGGTCGACAACCGGGCCAGAGCGATCGCCGTCGCCCGCCGGAAAGGGCTGCTCTGACGTCCGGCCCTATCCGTCTGCTGAGCACCGCGCGGGGCGGCCTGCTGGTCAGATCGGGGTGATCATCACCGCGACTGTCACCTCACGCGTTGCTGCGCGCGAGGTACTCGTCGATGATCGCGGCGACCTCGGGGCACCCGTAGCGGATGGCGAGTTCACGCGGCGACGTACCCTCGCCGTCGGGAAGAGCGGGGTCGGCACCGCCGGCGAGCAGCAGGCGCACGATCTCCTGCTGATCCGGTCCGTCATCGCCGAGGATGATCGCCTCGTGCAGAGCGGTCCAGCCCAGGTTGTTGATGTGATCCACGGGGCATCCGGCCTCGATGAGCAGCTGAACGGTGGAGACGTGGCCCTTCTCGCTCGCGGGGATGAGGGCGATCCCGCCGAATCGGTTCGTCACGGTGAAATCGCCTCCGGCGGCGATCGCTGCGCGCACCACGTCGTCGTAGCCGTGGGCACCGGCATAGAGCAGCACCGAGTCCTGCATGTCGTTGCGCGCGTTGACATCCGCGCCCTGCTCGATGAGCGCGAGCGCGCGCTCGGGGTCATCTGCATAGAGAGCGGTGACAGCCTCGATGCCGAGCTGGGGGGAGCGGGCGGTGGTGGTCACGGTGGAATCCTTCGTTCGTGTCGTGGGCAGGTGCTCGGGGAGGGGATCAGCGCCGCATACGGGCGCCCGTACGCACCTCGTCCTGCAACAAGATAACCCCGTTCAGCAGCAGGCTCTCTGGTTACCCGACGTACTCCTCGTCCCTGATCTGGTCCGCGTTGCCGGGGACGCACGCCGAGGTGCCGCCAATGCCGTACTTGGCTGGCCCCGTATCGAAGCTCAGACCCTGCAGGGGTCCTCCGGTGGCGAAGACAACAGGATCGTGTTCGGTGTTCACCCGCACGGTCATGCCGAGGGTCTCCCAATGCGCGGCGATCTTCTCGACGTCCGCCATCGGGTCCACGTCACCGCGCGGTGCGGTGTACAGGTAGTCCCACTTGATGCCGTTGCCGCCATCGCAGGTTTGAACGCCGGGGGCGCTGGATTCCTCCCACCCAGGGGTGCCAAGCAGCTCAGCGGTGTCATGGATGATGCCCGTGAGCGTCTCGCGCGCTTCGTCTGGTGTCACGTCGGCCTCCTGGGGTCCGCATCCGGTGAGTATGACCACGGCAGTAGCGAGGGCCGCGACCGAGACCAACGGGCGATGTCGGTCAGTGCTCACTGCTCATCCCTTGCCTCCGGGCCTTGTCCAGATCGTCGCGGTACGTCTCAGCGTCCACGTCGTAGAGCCCATCCTCGTCGACCTGTCGCGTCAGCTCATCGAGCAGGCGGCCGCGATCCTGCGCGGGCGCTGCCGGGCCGAACCGAGGCTTGCGGATCGCCGTGTCGACGCCGCCGGCGCGGTTGCTGCGTTCGGTGAGCGCGACGAGACCGAGGTGCTGGTCGGCGGTGAAGCAGACGAGCTTGCCCTTGTGGTCCTTGGTGCGAGCGAGGATGCCCGCGTCGGCCAGCTCTGTGAGCGCGCGGTGCGCGGCCGCCGGTGATGCACTCCAACGCTGAGTGACCTGCGCAGCGGTGAGCACGGGCTCCTCGGCCAGGTGGGTGAGGAGCTTCAGCACCAGCGCATCGCTACGGGGCTTGGCGGGCTTGATGCCCTCGTCGGCGCGGTGCTGGATGAACCGGTCGATGATCGCGACGTCCAGCTGCTCCACCTGCTCGGACAGCCGCACGGCGTTCTCCGCTGCACGCTCCACAGCGGTCGAGAACCCGATCACCCAGTCGTCCAGGCGTGACGGGATCTCGCGGTACGCCGTGAGCCCTGCAATGTATGACCCCGTATCCCCGGCGAACACCGTGCTGATGGGGATGAGCACGTTCCGGAGCGCATCGGTGCGACTGAGGACGGTGTGGATCAGCGCACGTCCGGTGCGGCCGTTGCCGTCGACGAAGGGGTGGATGGTCTCGAACTGGGCGTGAGCGATCGCCGCGCGCACGATGGGGCTGCCGCCTGTGGCGGTGACGAACCGGGCGAGGTCCTCGACGAGCCGACGCACATCGCCCTCGGGCGGCGGGACGAACTCAGCCCGCAGCGGGCTCCAGCCAGGCCCTCCGACCCAGTTCTGCTCCTGACGGATGCCGTGGCCCAGGCGGGGTTCGATGACGTGCTGCAGATCTTCGATGTCCTCGAGGGTGATCTCGCGGCCACGGTCGGCGAGTACTTCGATCGCCTGCTCCGTCGCGCGAACGTTCGCGATGACGTCCAGCGCGACCTGCGGACCGTGTTGGAGGGCCTCAGCGATGGCGAGCTTCTTCGGCGTGACGCGGTTGCCCTCGATCCAGCTCGAGGAGATGCTCTCCGACCGGATCAGCAGATGACTGAGGAAACGCCCCCGCCGACCGATGCGCTCATCGGCACGGCTGAGCGTCTGCAGCGCCGTCTCGGCGGCTTCGCGCGCCTCCGCGCCGAGGTCTGGCAGGTCTGCGCCGAGCTCGTCGGGGACGTACGCCTGGTATCGGCCCGGAGCTCTGTCGCGACGGCTGAGTCCGGAAGAGCCCTCGACCGGGCGCCAGAGGCGTTCCACATAGTGCGCCATGGTGAGCCTTCAGTCGGGGTCGGCGGATCTCTAGCTTAGAGCGATAAGCGAGAAATAGCGACGAGGCATCGGCTGTTGGGCTCGCACAAAGCGTTACCGCTGCGCTACCGCTGGACCCGGCAATCCAACGAAAAACCCCCGCGATCCCAGTGTTTCCAAGGGATCTGCGGGGGTTTCGGTGGCGGTGACGGTGGGATTTGAACCCACGGTAGGGGGTTACCCTACACAACTTTTCGAGAGTTGCACCTTCGGCCGCTCGGACACGTCACCGCGGACAATCGTACGCGAGAGCGGCCATCGCCGCCAATCGGGGCATCCGCCCGGCCCGGCATCCACTTAGTTGCCGCAGGCAACTACTCGGCGTAGAGTCGAATGATGGACGGAACATCAGCGGGGGGCACACCCGAAGCGCTCCTGCTGACGTCGCTGACACAGCTGATGGCCCAGTGGTCCACGCTCACGCGGCAGACCACGGTCGCCCGCGAAGCGGGTCTGACCATCGATGCCGGCGACATCCGCCCCGTCTACTCCCTGGGCCTGGCCGGTCCGCTGCGCGCGAGCGATCTCGCCGCCGATCTGCGACTGACCCGCCCCACCATGAGCAAGCAGCTCACCCGACTCGAAGCGGCGGGGCTCGTGACGAAGTCACCCGATCCCGATGACGGTCGCGCCAGCATCGTGGCCCTCTCCCCCGGGGGCGAACGCGTCTTCGCGCTGCTGGTGCAGCGCGGCCGCGAGATGGTCGACGAGGCGCTGCGGGGATGGGATGCCGCGGAGCGCCGTCGCTTCGCCGCCCTCACCGGCCGCTTCGTGGACGCCGCGCTCGCGGCCGGCGCCGACCACCCCGCTGCACCCACGTCCGACGACCAGTCGGCATGAATACGGCCCCACCCGAGGGGCCCGGAAACAAGGAGGCATCCATGCCCCGCACTTATATCGTCACCGGATCGGCATCCGGCATCGGCGCGACCACCGCGCAGCTGCTGCGTGACCGCGGCGAACGCGTCATCGGCATCGACCTGCGCGGCGCCGACGTCGAGGCCGACCTGTCCACCCGCGAAGGCCGCACGCAGGCCGCCGCGAAGGCGACCGAACTCGCCGACGGCCGCGTCGACGGCGTCATCGCCTGCGCCGGCATCTCCGCGCCGATCGCGAAGACCATCTCGGTCAACTTCTTCGGCGTGACCGAGCTGCTCGAAGCGCTGCTCCCCGCGCTGGCGCAGTCCGACGCCCCCCGCGCCGCGGTCGTGTCGTCGATGGCGTCGCTGCAGCCGAACTCGGCCGAGATGGTCGACGCCGCCCTCGCCGGCGACGAGACGCAGGCCCTCGAGATCGCCGAAGGCCTCGCCGCACAGGGCCCCCGCGTCGGGTACCTCGTGTACCCGTCGTCCAAGCGCGCGCTGTCGCGCTGGGTGCGCCGCGAGTCGATCACGCCCGCTTGGGCCGGCGCCGGCATCCCGCTCAACGCCGTGGCCCCCGGAACGGTCGTCACCCCGATGACCGCCGAGCTGCTGAACACGCCCGAAGGTGCAGCGATGGTGGATGCCGCGGTGCCCATGCCGCTGAACTACCACCAGCCCCCCGAGTCGATCGCGAACCTGCTCATCTGGCTCACCGGACCCGAGAACACCCACCTCGCCGGCCAGGTCATCTACGACGACGGCGGCGCCGACGCGTCGCTGCGCGGCAACGACATCTGGAGCTGGGCCGACCAGCACTGACCCGACCAGGCGGGGGATGCCATTCCCGAGGCATCCCCCGCCTCTCCTTCCCCTTCCCCACCCCGCGCCGACCCGCGCGGCGCCGACCCGCGCCGCTCCGGTGTCACAGATGTCAGGCCCCGACCCGCAGCACCCACCATTCGCGACACTCGAGCAGCCCATGCAACCCGCGCAACCCGCAAGCCCGCGCAACCCGCGCGGCCCACGCAACCCGCAAGCCCGCGCGCGGCGCGCACGCGGCGGGGGCCCGCAGCGCGGCGGTGGGGGATAGCGTGGCGGCATGGCCGAGACCATGAACCGGCAGCAACGCCTCGTCGTCGCCGTGGCCGTGCTCGCATCGTTCGTCGCATTCCTCGACGGCAGCATCGTCAACGTCGCACTTCCGGCCATCGGTCGCGACCTCGGCGGCGGACTGACCACGCAGCAGTGGACGGTCGACGCCTACCTCATCACCCTCGGCGCACTCATCCTGCTGGCCGGCTCCGTGAGCGACGCCTACGGCCGCATCCTTGTGCTGCGCATCGGGCTGATCGGTTTCGCGGTGGCATCCATCGCCATCGCCGTCGCCCCCGATCCGGTGCTGCTCATCGTGGCGCGCGCGGCGCAGGGGGCCGCCGGCGCGTTCCTCGTGCCGAGTTCCCTGGCGCTCATCACCTCGACGATGCGCGGCCCGCTGCAGGCGCAGGCCATCGGCGTGTGGACGGCCCTCACGACCGCCGCGACGATCGCGGGGCCGGTCGTGGGCGGACTGTTCGTCGACTACCTGTCGTGGCGGCTCGCGTTCCTCATCAACGTGGTGCCCATCGCCCTGACCCTGTGGCTGCTCACCCGACTTCAGACGCGCGACGTGCGACGACCGGATGCCTCGATCGACTGGCTCGGCGCGATCCTGTGCACCCTCGGGCTCGGCGGCGCCGTGTTCGCGCTGATCGAGCAGCCGAACCTGGGGTGGTCCTCGCCCGCCATCTGGCTCCCCCTCGTCGTGGGCATCGCCCTGTTCGCTGGGTTCTTGTGGCGCCAGCGCACCGTGAAGAACCCGATCCTCCCGCTCGAGCTGTTCCGGGTGCGCAACTTCTGGACCGGCAACCTCGCCACGGTGTTCATCTACGGCGCACTGTCGCTCAACGGCTTCGTCGTCGGCGTGTACCTGCAGCAGGGCGCGGGGCTCACGGCGACGCTCGCGGGCCTCGCGAGCATGCCCACGACCCTGCTGCTGATCGTGCTGAGCTCCCGAGCCGGGGTGCTCGCGGGCCGGTGGGGTCCGCGACTGTTCATGACCGTCGGGCCGCTCGTGATGGCCGCAGGCGCCCTGCTGCTGCTGACCGTCGCCGTGGAGTTCGACTACTGGTGGCAGGTGCTTCCCAGCATGCTCGTGTTCGGGCTGGGCCTGGGCATCACCGTGGCGCCGCTGACCGCGGCGATCCTCGGGTCGATCGAGCCCGCGCGTTCGGGCATCGCCTCGGCGGTGAACAACGCCGTCTCCCGCGTGGCGGGGCTCATCGTCATCGCCATGCTCGCCGCGATCGTGGGGGGTTCGCTCGACCTCGACGGCTTCCACCGCGCGGCGATCGCAACGGCCGCGCTCCTGGCCGCGGGCGGGATCGCGTCGTTCTTCGGCATCCGCAATCCGCCCCTCGGAGCGGGCGAAGAGACCACCGCCGTCACGGTCGACGAGCCCTGACCCCGACGACCCGATCACCGAAGCAGTGGTCAGCGGCATCCTCCCCTGCAAGACTGTGCCCATGAGCGTGATCGAGAACTCCAAAGTCACCGTCGTCGGCGCGGGAAGCGTCGGGTCGTCCACTGCCTATGCCGCGCTCATCCGCGGCTCCGCGCGCCACATCGCGCTCTACGACATCGCCACCGAGAAGACCGAGGCCGAAGTCCTCGACCTCGCCCACGGCACGCAGTTCACCGGTTCCAGCGACATCACCGGGGGCAGCGACATCTCGGTGGTCGAAGGGTCGCACGTGGTCGTCATCACCGCCGGCGCCAAGCAGAAGCCGGGGCAGACCCGCATCGAGCTGGCCGGCACGAACGCGAACATCCTGAAGACGATGATGCCGCAGCTGCTGGAAGTGGCCCCGGACGCGGTGTTCGTGATCGTGACGAACCCCTGCGACGTGCTCACGGTGCTCGCCCAGGAGTCCACCGGCCTGCCTCCCGAGCGCATCTTCGCCGCCGGCACGGTGCTCGACACCTCGCGCCTGCGGTGGAAGCTCGCCCAGCGCGCGGGCGTGTCCTCCCGCAGCGTGCACGCCTACATCGTGGGTGAGCACGGCGACACCGAGTTCCCGCTGTGGTCGAAGGCCTTCATCGGCACGGTGCCGATCCTCGACTGGGAGACCGAGGGTCACCCGCCCATGACGGTCGACGAACTCGATCAGATCGCGGTGGATGTGCGGGATGCCGCGTACAAGGTGATCCAGGGCAAGGGCGCGACCAACTACGCGATCGGCCTGTCCAGCGCCCGCATCGTCGAGGCGATCCTGAGCGACGAGAACGCCGTCATGCCGGTCTCGACCGTGCTCGATGACTTCCACGGCGTCTCGGGGGTGGCTCTGTCGGTGCCGTCGATCGTCAACTCCCGCGGCGCTGTGCCGATCCGCGGGACGCAGTTCTCGCCGAGCGAATTGGGCCTGTTCCGCCGGTCGGCCGACGCACTGCGTTCCGTCGCGAACGACCTGCGCGCCTGACCCCGCCGGCGCCGCACGACTGCCGGGGCGCGGGAACCGACGCCGCGTACGACCGGGTGCAGGGCACTGTCGGTGGGGCCGCGTAGCCTTGCCACATGGCAACCCGACGCGCAGCGACCACCGCGCCCTACCGCTGCACCGAGTGCGGGTGGACGACGCTGAAGTGGGTCGGCCGGTGCGGCGAGTGCCAGCAGTGGGGCACCGTCGTCGAGGCCGGCGAGCAGGCAGGCATCGTGCGCACCGTCACCCCCGTCGCCCCGGGCGCGGCACGGGCCGCCCGGCCCATCACGCAGGTCGAGACGCAAGAGGCCGCGCGCACCACGAGCGGCATCGGCGAATTCGACCGGGTGCTGGGCGGGGGCCTGGTTCCGGGCGCCGCGATCCTGCTGTCCGGCGAGCCCGGGGTGGGCAAGTCGACCCTCCTCACCGAGGTCGCCGCGCAGAGTGCGCGCGTCGGGCGGCGGGTGCTGTACGTCAGCGCCGAGGAGTCTCTCGGGCAGGTGCGCCTGCGCGCCGAGCGCACCGGTGCGCTCCACGACGAGCTGTATCTGGCCAGCGAGACCGATCTGGCCACGATCCTCGGACACATCGACGAGGTGCAGCCGCAGCTCGTGATCGTCGACTCGGTGCAGACGGTGTCGTCGTCGCTGTCCGACGGCATGGCGGGGCATCCGGGACAGGTGCGCGAAGTGGCATCCACCCTCATCCGCGTCGCGAAAGAACGGGACCTGCCGGTCATCATCGTCGGTCACGTCACGAAAGACGGCTCCATCGCGGGCCCGCGCATCCTCGAGCACCTCGTCGATGTGGTCTGCCACTTCGAGGGCGACCGGCAGACGTCGCTGCGTTTCGTGCGCGCGCTGAAGAACCGGTTCGGCGCGACCGACGAGGTGGGCTGCTTCGACATGACGGGGTCGGGCATCGCCGAGGTGGCCGACCCGAGCGCGCTGTTCCTCGGGCACGGCTCACGTGAGGCGGGCACGTGCGTCACCGTCGCTCTCGAGGGTCGCCGGGCGCTTCCGGTGGAGGTGCAGGCACTGACCATGCCCACCGGCGCACCCAACCCGCGCCGCATCGTCAGCGGCGTCGACGGTGCGCGCGTGGCGATGATCCTCGCGGTGCTCGAGAAGAAGGCGGGCATCACGGTGTCCAACCAAGACGTGTACGTCTCGACGGTGGGCGGCGTGCGGCTCACCGAACCCGCCGCCGACCTCGCGATCGCCCTCGCGGTGGCCAGCGCCGTGCGCGACCGCCCGCTGCCGACCAAGCTGGCCGCGATCGGCGAGCTCAGCCTCGCCGGGGAGATCCGCGCGGTCACCCAAGGCGAGCAACGTCGGGGCGAGGCCGCCCGCTTGGGCTATCGCACCGTGCTCGACGCGTCGAGCAAGACGCTGCGGCAGGCCCTGGGCGATCTGCCGCGGCTGCACCGCTCCGATCCGGGTGACGAGCCGGCGTTCTGACCGACGCGGGGCCGGCGCTCAGGCGTCGAGCGCGGCGATGAGGTCGGCAGGCGCCGCCTGCAGGGGGTGGGGGCCTGCGATATCGAAGAACACGGTGGTGATCTCGTCCTCGTGGGCTCCGAGGAAGGCGCGCAGCCAGTCCGGCGCCTGCAGCGCCACACCGGGCGGCAGGGTGGCGGGCTTGTGGGCGGCGTCACTGAACAGCAAGAGCGCCACGTCGCCCGTCTTCGGGTCGCGGTAGGTCCACACCTCACCGACGTCGAGCGGGTTGTCGCGGTGCCCGGGACGCATGAGCGGAACGACGGTGGGGCCGTGACGCAGCGCGAACGCCACGGCGGCCATGTCCTGCGTCTGGAGTGCGTCGGCGAGCTGCGTGTTGCGGAACCGCTCCGGTCCCGCGCGCTTCACCTTCTTCTTGCCGGCCATCACTCCAGCCTACCGACGGCGAAAAGAAGGGGCCCTCTCGGGACGCCCATTGGGGACTGGGGGACTCGAGAGGGCCCATGGCTCACCGCATCTGTGGTTCCCGATGCGAAACTCTGGGGAGGGTTACGCTCGACTGCTGGGGACAGCGGGGACAGCGTGCGGGAGCTGGTTCAACAATACGTCACATCAGAACCGGGTAGGTGTCCCCTCTTTGGGGGACAAACGGTGAGAATCCTCTCAGAAGTGCCCAATCGCGGGCTCAGTAGAGCATGAACTGGGTGCTTTCGGATGAATCCACCCCGCCGATCGAGACCTTCAGGTGGAAGGACGAGCCACCGCCCGGCGCGGTCTGCCGATCGGTGTCGCCGCAGGTCGACACCGACGACCGGGTACGGTCCCACACGAGCGGGGTGACGGAGGTGACACTCTGCCCGGCGTCGATCGTGACGGTCTGGTCGCTGGGTTCGGTCTGGCAGTCCGTGGAGCGCCACCACACGTCGTCGCCGCTGCTGATGGTGAACACCTGGGTGGTCGTGCCGACGTTGAGGGTGCACGCCACGGCACCGGTGTTGGCGAGCGAGATCGTCAGCTGCGGCTTCTCCCCCGCGGCATACGAGGTCTTGTCCGTGACTCCCGTCACCTCGATCGCCGACCGCTCGCACTCGGCGATGCCGGCCGCTTCGGCCTCATCGGGCGCGTCCGCCACGGGAGCGTCGGCGTCGGTCTCGGGAGCGTCAGCGCTCGGAGACGGCATGGGCGAGCCCGACGGGGTGGCGGTCGGGGTGCTCACCGAGGTGGGCGTGCGCTCGGTCTCCGCCGCCCGAGCGTTCCACGGCTGCCACACCAGCAGCACGATCCCCGCGATCACGAGCAGCACCGCCAGCAGCAGCACGAGCCGGCGGCGACGGTAGACGGCGGGCGACGGCCGGCGGCGGACGGGTTCGGACATGCCTCCAGGCTACGTCGCGGCTTCCGGCCCGCCCGGCGGACGCGCCCGGGTTACAGGTGCTTGATCATGCGCGTGTTGCCGAGCGTGTTCGGCTTCACGTGCGCCAGATCGAGGAATTCCGCGATGCCCTCGTCAGGGCTGCGCAGCAGCTGCGAGTACACGTCGGGGTCGACGATGTGCTCGCCGATGGGCGCGAAGCCCCGCGCCCGGAAGAAGTCCACTTCGAACGTCAAACAGAACAGGCGTGAGAGGCCGAGCTCGGTGGCATCCGCCTCGAGCCGCTCGACGATCGCGCGACCGACGCCGCGGTGCACCCAGTGATCCACGACGATGAGCGTGCGCACCTCCCCGAGGTCCTCCCACATCACGTGCAGCGCGCCGCACCCGATGAGTTCACCGTCGGCTTCGGCGACGACGAACTGCTGCACCGATTCGTACAGCACGACGATGTCCTTGCCCAGCAGGATTCGTCGCTGCACGTACGGGTCGAGCATCGCCAGGATGCCGCGCACATCGGAGGTGCGGGCCGGTCGCACGGTGAAGCTGCTCACCCGGTCAACCCTACGCCGCGCCCCCCGCGCCCCCGTGGACGCCGCGGTGGGGCGCGCTCCTCCGGTAGGTTCATACCGCGCGCTGACCGGCGGCGCGGAGCCGATCGGAGGAGGTCCGCAGGCGTGAGTGTGCTGCGCGACTACGCGACGACGGTGTCCCAGCCCACCCTGCCGCTGTCAGGGCTCGGGGCCCGCGACGGGGCGTTCGACTGGGGCGCGGTGGCGCGCTACGACGAGGTCGTCGCACCCGACGGTGGGCTGCGTCCGGCGTGGAAGGCGATGGCCGACCTGGCGCTCGCGCTGACCCCGGGCGAGTTGCGGCGCGTCGAAGGCGAGATCACCCGGTTCCTCGCCGACGACGGCGTGACCTATTCCACCCCGGATGCCGGCGCGCAGCCGTGGCGCCTCGATCCCATGCCGCTCGTCATCGACGCCCTCACATGGGCGCGGCTGGATGTGGGGCTCGCGCAGCGCGCCGAGCTGCTCAACGCCGTGCTGCGAGATCTCTACGGACCGCAGACCCTGCTCTCCAGCGGCACGATCCCCGCCGCTGCCGTCTTCGGCCACTCCGGGTTCACCCGGCCGGTCGCCCGCCCCGGCGTCGTGGATCGGCAGCCCCTGCTGCTGGCGGCGGCCGACCTCGGCCGCGACACCGACGGCGAGTGGCATGTGCTGGCCGACCGCGTGCAGGCCCCCTCGGGCCTCGGGTTCGCGATGGAGAACCGCCGCGTGCTCGCGCAGGTGCTGCCCGACCTCTACCAGCTGAGCGACCTGCACCGAATGGAGCCGTACTTCTCGGCGCTGCGCGCGGCGCTGCTGGATTCCGTCCCCGGCGTCGCCTCCCCGCAGGTGGTCGTGCTCTCCCCCGGCCCGCACTCCGAGACCGCATTCGATCAGGCATTCCTCGCCAACGCCCTGGGCATGCCACTCGTGCAGGGCAGCGACCTGGTGGTGCGCGACGGCTGGGTGTGGATGAAGCCGGCGGGCTGGCCGGGCACCGTGCCGCGCGAGCGCGTGGACGTCATCGTGCGCCGCGTCGACGCCGACTGGTGCGACCCGCTGGAGCTGCGCGCCGATTCGCGCCTGGGCGTCGCAGGGCTCGCCGAGGCGATGCGCCGCGGCCGGGTGCGCCTGGTGAACGGGCTCGGTGCGGGGGTGCTCGAGAACCCCGCCCTCCTCCCCTACCTGCCCGCCGCGTGCGAGCAGCTGCTCGGTGAGCAGCTGCGGCTGCCGTCGGTGCCGACGCTGTGGTGCGGCGACCCCGAAGACCGTGCGCAGGTGCTGGACCGGGTGTCCTCCGGCGACCCGCAGCTGTTCGTGCGCATGATCGACGAACCGCGGGCATCGCTGGCGGGAGCGGATGCCGCCGATCTCATCCCCCGCATCCTCGCCGCGCCCCACCGCTACGTGGGGCAGCAGCTGCTGCCGCTGTCGCAGGCGCCGGTATGGGCCGGCGGCACCCGGGCCGCCCCGCGACCACTGGTCTTCCGCAGCTTCGCGCTGCGGTACGGCTCCGCCTACCGCCCGCTCGTCGGGGGCCTGGCCACCGTCCGCGACGGCGGCACCGCCACTCCCATCACGAAGGACGTGTGGGTCCTCAAGGCCGCAGAGGACGACGCCGATCAGGGGCTGGTCGAGACCGCCCCGCCCGTGTTCGGCGCGTCGATCCCGGCCCTGGCGCCGCGTGCGCTGGCCGACATGTTCTGGGCCGGGCGCTACGCCGAGCGCGCCGAGGATCTGCTGCGGCTGCTGCTGTCCGCCCATCACCAGCTGGAGCAGGTCAGCAGCCACCACAGCCCCCAGGCACGGGAGAGCACCCGGGTGCTGCTGGATGCCCTGCAGCGGCTCGCCGGCATCCGGTTCACCGATCCCGACGCCGAGCTGCGATCCCTGCTGCTGGACGCCGACCGCCGCGGCGGCGCGGCGCACGCGGTGGTGCGGCTGCGCGACGCGCTGGAGGGCGTGCGCGACCAGCTGTCGGGCGACACGTGGCGGGTGTTCTCCAACATCGACCGCGCGACGCGTGCGCTGCGCTCGGCACCCCACACGCACCGCACGGCCGAATCGGCGGGGCGCATGCTCACCGCCGTGCTCTCGCTGCAGGGGGTGACGGCGAGCATGATGCGCGACGCCGGCTGGCACATGATCGAGGCGGGGCGCCATCTCGAACGGTCGCTGCAGCTGTGCCACCTGCTGGTGGGCACCACCACCCGGCGCCGCGCGTTCCGCGCCGACCGCGAGGTGCTCGAGGCGACGCTCACGGCGGCGGAGAGCATCGTGACCTACCGGCGCCGCTACCGCGGATCGCTGCGCACCGCCGACGCCCTCGATCTGCTGCTGATGGACCGTGAGAACCCCCGCTCGCTCGCGTACGCGCTGGGTGAGCTCGGCACGCATCTGGCGGCCATGCCGGCATCCACCGGCTCCACCCGGCCGGAGCGGCTGCGCGAGCATCTCGAGACGGCGCTGGCCGGCATCGACATCGCCGCGCTCACCGCCGCCGACGGCGAGCACCGCATCGCCCTGACGGAGTTCCTCGTCGACGCCATCGCGCAGCTGGAACAGCTTGCCGAGGCCGTCGCGCACGTGCACTTCGAAAGCGGGCCGCCGCCGCTGGCGCTGTCGTCGCTCGACCTCATCGAAGAACGCGGGCGCGCATGAGATACCGGGTGTGGCACCGCACGGCCTACGCCTACAGCGCCGAGGTCGAGGACAGCGTCGGGCTGTTCCACCTCGTCCCGCGCGCTCTCGATTGGCAGCGGGTGCACGAGCACGCCGTCGTCGTGCAGCCGCCGCCGAACGACGTGAATGTCGACGTCGACTACTTCGGAAACTCGGCCACCTACTTCCACCTCACCGACCCGCACGGCGCACTGGTGATCGAGTCGTCCAGCGACGTCACCGTCGAGACGCCGCAGTACGATCCCGATGTGCTGGCAGAGCCGTGGGAGCGGGCGCGGCCGCTGCGGCATCCCGACGTCCCGCACGCGTGGCGGGCCACCGAGTACGCCCTCCCCTCGCCCCGCGTCGCGCACGTGACCGAAGCGACCGAGTACGCCGCGGCATCCCTCACCCCCGGCCGCCCGCTCGCGGAGGCGGTCACCGACCTGATGCACCGCATCCACGCGGACTTCACCTACGACAGCACCGCCACGACCGTCACCAGCACGGTCGCCGATGTGCTGCAGATGCGCGCCGGGGTCTGCCAGGACTTCGCCCACCTCGCCCTCGCGTGCCTGCGCGGCCACGGTGTGGCCGCCCGCTACGTGAGCGGCTACCTCGCCACCCAGCCCCCGCCCGGCAAAGAGCGCGTCTTCGGCGCCGACGCGTCGCACGCGTGGCTGGGGGTGTGGCTGCCCGGCACCGACTCGTGGCTCGCGATCGACCCGACCAACGACCAGTGGGCGAACGACCGCTACGTCACCGTCGCGTGGGGCCGTGACTACGGCGACGTGTCGCCGGTGAAGGGCATCATCGTCACCGAGGCGAAGAAGTCCACCCTGCGGGTCTCGGTCGACGTCGCACCCATCCCCTCCGCCCCGACTGCCCCCTCCGCGGCAGCCCGCTGAGACGACGAGAGCGGATGCCGCGTGGCATCCGCTCTCGTGTCGATCCCGTGGTGCGGCGGTTACTCCGCGCCGGCGATCAGATCGGGCGTCGCGGTGATCTCGGGGACGGTGTTGACTCCGATGGCGACCTTCTCGCCGCGCGGGGCGTGCTCGAAGGTGAAGCCGTTGGCGTCGGAATCGACCTTCACGTGGTCGCCCGCGTTCAGCTCGCCGTGCAGGATGCGCTCCGAGAGCTGGTCCTCGATCTCGCGCTGCATGGCGCGACGCAGCGGCCGGGCACCGAGGGTCGGGTCGAAGCCGATCTCGATGAGGCGGTCGGTCGCCGCCGGCGACAGCTCCAGCGTCATGTCGCGGTCCAGCAGACGGTCGGCCAGGCGCTTGGTGAACAGCCCGACGATCTGACGCAGTTCGTCGCGGTTCAGCTGCGGGAACACGATGATGTCGTCGAGTCGGTTGAGGAACTCCGGCTTGAAGTGACGCTTCAGCTCCTCGTCGACCTTGCCCTTCATGCGGTCGTACGACGTCTGCGCGTTGCCCTCGACCTGGAAGCCGACCGGGCCGCCCGCGATCGCCGACGAACCGAGGTTCGTCGTCATGATGATCACGGTGTTCTTGAAGTCGATGACGCGACCCTGACCGTCGGTCAGGCGTCCCTCCTCCAGAATCTGCAGCAGCGAGTTGAAGATGTCCGGGTGGGCTTTCTCGATCTCGTCGAAGAGCACGACCGAGAACGGCTTGCGCCGCACCTTCTCGGTGAGCTGGCCGCCCTCTTCGAACCCGACGAACCCGGGAGGGGCACCGAACAGGCGCGAGACGGTGTGCTTCTCACCGAACTCGCTCATGTCGAGCGAGATCAGCGCGCCCTCGTCGTCGAAGAGGAACTCCGCGAGCGCCTTGGCGAGCTCGGTCTTTCCGACGCCCGTGGGGCCGGCGAAGATGAACGAGCCCGAGGGACGCTTGGGGTCCTTCAGACCGGCACGCTGACGACGGATCGTGCGCGACAGCGCCGCGATCGCCTCGTCCTGGCCGATGACGCGCTGATGCAGCGCCTTCTCCATGAAGACGAGTCGGCTGGACTCCTCTTCGGTCAGCTTGAACACCGGGATGCCGGTCGCCTGGGCCAGCACCTCGGCGATGAGACCCTCATCGACCACGGCGTGGCTGGCGACGTCACCCGAACGCCACTGCTTCTCGAGGCGCAGACGCTCGGCGAGCAGGGACTTCTCCTCGTCGCGCAGAGCCGCGGCCTTCTCGAAGTCCTGCTCCTCGCTGGCGCGCTCCTTGTCCTCGCGGACCTTGGCGATCTTGTCGTCGAACTCGCGCAGCTCCGGCGGGCTCGACAGGATCGACAGACGCAGGCGGGCGCCGGCCTCGTCGATCAGGTCGATGGCCTTGTCGGGGAGGAACCGGTCGCTCACGTAGCGGTCGGCGAGGTTCGCCGCCGCGACGATGGCGCCGTCGGTGATCTGCACCTTGTGGTGCGCCTCGTAGCGGTCGCGCAGCCCCTTCAGGATGTTGATCGCGTGGGGCAGGCTCGGCTCGGCGACCTGGATCGGCTGGAAGCGGCGCTCGAGCGCGGCATCCTTCTCGAAGTGCTTGCGGTACTCGTCGAGGGTCGTCGCACCGATCGTCTGCAGCTCACCGCGGGCGAGCAGGGGCTTGAGGATCGAGGCGGCGTCGATCGCGCCCTCGGCGGCCCCGGCACCGACGAGGGTGTGGATCTCGTCGATGAACACGATGATGTCGCCGCGGGTGCGGATCTCCTTGGTGACCTTCTTCAGCCGCTCCTCGAAGTCACCGCGGTAGCGGGACCCGGCGATGAGCGAGCCGAGGTCGAGCGAGTAGACCTGCTTGTCCTTCAGCGTCTCGGGCACCTCGCCCTTGACGATGGCCTGCGCGAGACCCTCGACGACGGCGGTCTTGCCGACACCGGGCTCGCCGATGAGGACGGGGTTGTTCTTCGACCGGCGGGAGAGGATCTGCATGACCCGCTCGATCTCCTTCTCGCGCCCGATGACCGGGTCGAGCTTGTTGTCGCGCGCGGCCTGGGTGAGGTTGCGCCCGAACTGGTCGAGCACCGCCGAGCCACCCTGGGCGGGCGAGCTCTGCTCACCGGGGCCGGCGGCGACGCCGGCCGGCTCCTTGCCCTGGTAGCCGCTGAGCAGCTGGATGACCTGCTGGCGCACCTTGTTGAGGTCGGCGCCGAGCTTGACGAGCACCTGTGCGGCGACTCCCTCACCCTCGCGGATGAGACCGAGCAGGATGTGCTCGGTGCCGATGTAGTTGTGGCCGAGCTGCAGCGCCTCGCGCAGGGACAGCTCGAGCACCTTCTTGGCCCGCGGCGTGAACGGGATGTGACCCGTCGGCTGCTGCTGGCCCTGCCCGATGATGTCCTGCACCTGCTCGCGCACAGCGTCGAGCGAGATACCCAGCGACTCCAGCGCCTTGGCGGCGACACCCTCGCCCTCGTGGATGAGGCCGAGCAGGATGTGCTCGGTACCGATGTAGTTGTGGTTGAGCATCTTCGCCTCTTCTTGGGCGAGCACAACCACACGACGGGCACGGTCCGTGAATCTCTCGAACATCGTCGACTCCTTCAAGCGCACAGTTCTGGCGCTTACCGAAAAGGGTAACGACCAGCGGATGCCGGTATGCCCTCTGTTCGCCACGGGCGGATGCCTTCCGCCCCCGGGCGACACGATTGACAGCCTTATCGACAATCGATACCGTAACGCTTATCGATAACAACGATATTCGTCATGAAGGAGCGACATGACCATCACGACCCCACCGAAGCGGGCACTGTCGACCGGTGACCGCGCCGGGCTGCTGATCATGATGATCGCCGGCGCCGCCCTCACAGTCGGCACCGTCGTCGCCGCGATCATGCGCATCGTCGATGTTCTGACCAGCCCGAGCGTCGAGGTGTTCGCCGAGTTCGCGGGAACACCCGCCGTCGCACCGATCGGCGTGGACGGGGCGGGAGTGGAGGTGGCACTGGACACGGCGGTGCTCACCCTGACCGACCTGCCCGTGGCATCCCTCTGGTCGATCATCATCCAGCAGGTGCTGCTGGCGGTGGGCGTCGTGACCGTGGTGACCTGCCTGCTGCTGCTCGCGCGCAGCGTGCTGCGCGACCGGGTGTTCAGCCGCGGCAACACCCGGCTGGTGAACATCGCCGGGCTCACGGCGCTACTCGGCGTGGCCGCGTACCCGTTCTTCGGCAACATGGCCGCCAACGGGGCGTTCGCCGCACTGTCGGAGCGAACCTTCGACAACGTGCTGATGACGGTGGACTTCGGTTCGCTCTTCGCCGTCGCCTTCGTCGCGGCGCTCGCCTCGACGGTCTTCCTGGTCGGCGACCGGCTGCAGCGCGAGACGGCGGGCCTGGTATGACCCCCGCCGAGGACGACGGCCCCACCGGCATCCACTGCCGACTGGACGAGCTGCTCGCCGAGCGCGGCATGACCCTCGCCCGGCTCTCGGAGCTGGTCGGGGTGTCGGTGGTGAACCTGTCGGTGCTGAAGAACGACCGCGCCCGGGCGATCCGGTACTCGACCCTGTCGGCGGTGTGTCGCGCGCTGGATTGCGAGGTCGGCGACCTGCTGGTGCGCGCCGACCCCCGCTGACCCGCCGCCGGGCGTGCGGGTGCGGGTGCGGGTGCGGGGGTGCGGGTGCGGGTGCGGGGGTGCGGTCGCGGGTGCGGGTGCGGGTGCGGGGTCGCGGGGGTCGGGGCTGCTCGAGTGTCGCGTCCGCACAGTTCCCACCGCCGCCGACTCGCCACATCCGACACCGGAGCGGACCCCTACGGGCGCGCGGATCGCGGCGTCCGCGCGTCCGTCGGCCCGCGCCGCTCGAGTGTCGCGTCGGCCCGCGCCGCTCGAGTGTCGCGTCGGCACAATCACTGCGCAGAGCGGTAGACATCCTCGCCACCGGAGCCGCGCGGGCGGCGCGCGCGGCGGCGGGCGGGCGCGGGC
>NZ_JACSQP010000005.1 GCF_014836535.1 Microbacterium pullorum | reverse complement strand
TCGCCAACTACATCGCCAGATCCCTGCTCGAAGCCGGCGGGTTCAGACCAGCACTACACGCTCAAATGCGATGAGCCACTTTGACTTCTCCCACGCCGTATCGCGGCGGGGTGCCTCGACTGGCTGGACTCCGCTCCGATTGCCTCCGAGTGATGGGGCGTCAGGGTGCGCACCTCTTCGGTATGGACGCCGTGGACAGCCTGACGCTCGAGCTCTGGGGCTTGGAGAGACTCCTCAATGTCAACGAGCTCGCGGCGTATCTCCGGGTTCCGGTGTCGACGATCTACGAGTGGCGGATGAAGGGGCAGGCGCCTCCCGCGCACCACTACGGCAAGCACCTGACGTTCGCCGCCGCGGATGTGCGGGCTTGGGTGGACGCGCACAAGGAGTCCGGATCTCGCCTGTCGACCGATCCGCGGTGACACGATGAGCCGGCAGCGCCTTGCGATCGGCACCTTCGGCGACATCGGGTTCCTCCCCGCCGCGCACGGTCGCATCATGGCCAGGGCGCGCTTCAGGGATTGGGACGGCAGGACCAGGCTCGTGCAGGTCACGGCAGACACGAAGGTTCTTGCGGAGCGCGCGCTGAAGGTGAAGCTCTCGACGCGAGACCTCTTCCAGCCGGCTTCGTCGTCGCTTACACCCGACAGCCCGTTCTCCGCTCTTGTCGACTACTGGCTCGAGGACGGGACTGCTGCACGAATAGGTGGCATCTGATCTGGCTTGCCCGAGTGGTGGGCCTGGAAGGATGTTGCTGTGCCCAAGCCCTACCCGAGTGAGTTCCGTGACGACGTCGTGCGCGTCGCGAGGAACCGGGAGCCCGGAGTGACGATCGAGCAGATCGCGAAAGACTTCGGCGTCCACCCGATGACGTTGCAGAAGTGGATGCGTCGCGCCGATATCGAGGAGGGCGCCAAGCCCGGCCAGTCCCGGACGGAGGGCGCCGAGTTGCGCGATGCGCGGAAGCGGATCCGGCTTCTGGAGCAGGAGAACGAAGTCCTCCGGCGCGCGGCGGCGTATCTGTCGCAGGCGAACCTGCCGGGAAAAGGTTCTACCCGCTCGTGACTGAGCTCGCCGCCTCGGGGATTCCCGTGTCGGTGACGTGCCGGGTTTTGAAGCTCGCCCGTCAGCCCTACTACCGGTGGCTGGCGGCCGCCATCACGCCCAGCGAGGTGGTGGAGGCATATCGCGCGAACGCGCTCTTCGACGCGCACAAGGACGATCCCGAGTTCGGGCATCGGCTGCTCGCCGACGAGGCCCGCGACGTGGGTGAGGCGATGGCTGACCGATATCACGGAGCACAAAACGAGTGAAGGGAAGCTCTATCTCTGCGCGATCAAGGACGTGTTCTCCGGCCGCATCGTGGGCTATTCGATCGACTCGAGAATGAAGTCCCGGTTGGCCGTCCAGGCGCTCGAGAATGCTGTCGCGATGCGTGGCGACGTCGCCGGCTGCGTGATTCACAGCGACAGAGGTAGCCAATTTCGAAGCAGGAAGTTCCTGCGCGCTCTGACCCGTCACCGCATGGTCGGATCGATGGGCCGAGTCGGGTCCAGCGGGGACAACGCCGCTATGGAGAGCTTTTTCGCCCTGCTGCAGAAGAACGTCCTCGACCGTCGCACCTGGACCACCCGGCAGCAACTGCGGATCGCGATGGTGACCTGGATCGAGCGGACCTACCACCGACGGCGACGGCAGCGACGCCTGGGACGTTTGACGCCCATCGAGTTCGAGACCATCATGAACACGACCGTCGCACTGGCGGCGTGACTAGGAACTGTCACCTATCCGTGCAGCAGTCCCCTTCGCCTCGGAGGCGGTCGAGGTAGTCGGCTTCACTGGGACGCGGATATCGGATCGTGCGGCCGAGCACTCTTGTCAGTATGCGGGCGACGCTGCGGTAGGTGAGGGTCTGCTCGCCGCTGAGCGTGTAGGCCTTGCCCACGTGGCGGTCAGGATCGCGGAAGACGGCGGCGGCCACGGCGCCGATGTCGCGCGCGTCGATGAACGCGGTGAACGCGTGACCGGCGGGTACATAAATCTCGTCGCGGTAGCGGATGTCGTCCCGGTAGGTGGTCGACAGGTTCTGCATGAAGAAGTTCGGTCGCAGGAACGTGTAGGGCGCCTTCACCTGGGAGGTACTCCTCCACGGCGTGGTGCGGGGTTGCCTTGTTCTGCTGCACGCCCTGCAGCGACAGGAAGACGTTCTGACGGATGCCGAGCTCCATCGCCACATCGATGAGCGGGAACAGGTGGCGCCGCACGTCCGCGATCGGTGGTGGCCGCATCAGGAAGAGCCGGTCGCATCCATCCAGCGCCGCCCGAAGGGCGTCCGGATCCCACGCGAAATCGAACACGCGCGCTTCGGCACCGGGTGCGACGGCCGGCGCTGCCTCGTCGTCCCGCACGCCGGCGCCCAGACGCGTTGGCGGCCATCGACGCTGCCCTGCTGGGGATGCGCAGGCTGTGGGCCCCGACCACGTCGGGGCGTGCTGCGCACGGATCCGAGCCGGGGGTGGATCTGTCCACCGTGCTGGTCGTCCATGCGATCGGGGCGTCGGGTGGGTTGTCTGTGGCGGACGTGGCTGCACAGCTCGGTGTCGCGCCGGCGACCGCCAGCCGACTCTGTGACAAGGCCGTCACCAGCGGGTACGTCAGCAAGGCGCCTGCCGTGGATGGCCCGCGCCGCCTCACGCTCACCCTCACGCCCGCGGGAACCGCGCTGCGTGCCGAGGCCGCCGCATTCCGGGCGCGCTACCTCGCCTCGCTCCTCGATGGATGGGCCGAGGCCGGGTCGATGCGTTCGAGGTGCTGCTCGGTCGGTTTGCGGCATCCGTCCAGTCCCACCCGCCCGTCGGTCCGACCCGGCCCCCGCGCGCGAGAAACCCCCACCAAGGAGAATGATGAACATCACCGTCCTCGGCGGCACCGGCCGCACCGGTCGACTGCTCGTCGACGAGCTGCTCAGCCGCGGCCATGCCCTGACACTGCTGGGGCGGGATCCCGCGAAAGCGGCGGCCGCCTCTGACCAGGTCACGCTCGTGGCCGGCGACACCCGGGATCGGGACGCTGTCGCCCGCGCGGTCGCCGGAGCCGACGTCGTCGTCTCCGCGCTCGGTCCGGTCGGTAAGGACACCACGCTGCTGCGCGACACCGCCGGCATCCTGATCCCCGCCATGAGCACCGCGGGCGTGTCCCGCTACGTCGGGATCAGTGTCGCGGGCCTCGACCTGCCGGGCGACCGCAAACGCGGTCGCGACAAGATCATCTCCTGGCTGCTCAACCGGCTCGGCGGCGAACTCGCACAGGACAAGATCCTCGAACACGCCGCCTGGGAAACCAGCCCGCTCGAATGGACCCTCGTCCGCGTGCCCCGCCTCGTCGACGGACCCGCCGGGCCGGTCGAGCACGACCCGCACCGCTCCGGTCGCCGCACCAGTCTCACCCGTGCAAGCCTCGCCCGGTTCCTCGCCGACGCCACCGAGAACGCCACCGCCTACCCCCGGCAGGCGCCCTTCGTCGCCGACAAGTGAGCTGCACCCATCGTGCGCGCGGACGGGCCTCGGTTCACACTTCTACGGTGAATCCGAGGTCGACGTCGCTCGCTGCGTGTCCGCTCACCCCCCAGTTCTCCAGCGCGATTTCGTGCAGGATCGTCGACACGTGATCGCGGGGGATGCCGAGGCCCTCGAGCCCGTCGGCGATCCCCGCGTAGAGGCGCCGCTTCGCCTCCGCTGATCGGCCCGCGAAGCAATCGATCGTGACGATCGTCCGATACTCGGGATGCGAGAGGTCAGCGGAAACCGAGAATCGATGCGGCTCGTGAAGGATGAGCCGGATGTTCCGATCCTCCTCGGGGATTCGGAAAGCGGCAACGAGTGCCCGGTGAACAGCCGCCATGATGTCGGCTTGCTCATCCAGGGTGTAATGACGGCGGACTTCGATCAGGACGGCAGGCATCCCGCCATTGTCCGGCAGCGAGTGCCGGCTGTCGACGGCGGCCACAGGCGAGGTCGACGCTGCCGCACTTCCCGAGCGGGCACCACACGTGGTCGATCGCGGCCCGCCGGGGGTGTCACCGCCAGACGAACTCGTCCTCGACGAGGTCGCGCACCCGGGCGACGTACCTGTTCGTCCCGCCGGGCCAGTTCGACGTGATGCGGCCGGTGACCGGATGCCGGTACCAGCTGTCGCAGCTCACCCACGCGGTGCCTGCCAGCCGGGTCTGCACCTCGTCATCCCATGCCTGCTCGGCCGCGGGGGTCGCCTCAAGCGTGCGCGCACCCGAGGAGACCATCCGATCGACCGCGAGACGCATGTGGCGCGCCTCGGCCTCGAGCATGCGGATGATCGAGCTCCCGCCCAGATTGGTGTTGGGTCCGTACGAGAGCAGCAGGTTGGGAAACCCGGGCACGTAGATGCCGAGGTGGGCCCGCGCCCCCGCGCTCCAATGCTCGTGCAGGTCCTTTCCGCCCGGCCCGGTGATGCGGATGCCACGCAGGAAGGACTGCGCGTCGAATCCGGTGGCGCACACGAGCACGTCCGCGGGGTGCGAGCGGCCGTCGGCGGTGACGACCGCGCCGGGCTCGATGCGTTGGATGCCGGCGGTGACGAGGTCCACGTCGTCCCGGCACAGCGCCGGGTAGAAGTTGTTGCTGAACAGGATGCGGCGGCATCCGATCGGGTAGTCCGGGGTGAGCGCGCGGCGGAGCGCCGGATCGCGCACGCGCAGGCGCAGGTGCGCGCGGGTCACGGCGGCGCCGATCCGTGCCGCGATCGAGTCGGGATCCAGCTGCCGGGAGAACAGCTCGCCGAGCCCGCGGAAGAACGGCCGCTCGATGACGGCGGCGATGCGGCGGTACCACCGCGGATAAACGGCGTCGGGCTTGGGCCAGATGTAGCTGGGGGTGCGCTGGAACAGGATCACCCGCTCGGCCACCGGTGCCAGGGCGGGCACGGCCTGCACCGCGGTCGCCGCCGCGCCGATCACGGCGACGCGCAGGCCGCGCACGTCGAGGTCCTGCGGCCAGCGCGCGGTGTGGAAGGCGGGTCCGGCGAAGCTCTCGGCGCCGGGGAGGCTGGGGACGGTCGGCGTGGAGAGCTGCCCCACGGCGCTCACGAGCAGGTCGACCTCGTCTGTCGTGCCGTCCTCGAGGGTGACCAGCCAGCAGGCGCCGTTCCACGCGGCGGCCACGACGCCTGCGCCGAAGCGCGTGCGTGCCGTGACACCCTCCCGCTCGGCGACGGCCCGCAGGTAGCGCAGGATGGCCGGCTGCTCGGCATAGCGCCGCGGCCACGAGGGCCAGGGGGCGAAGGAGAACGAGTAGAAGGGGGAGGGCACGTCGCACGCGGCGCCGGGATAGACGTTGTCGCGCCACACGCCGCCGAGACTGTCGGCCTTCTCCCACAGGCGCACGTCGCCGTAGCCGTGCTGCAGGAACTCGGTCGCGACGGCGATCGCCCCGAAGCCCGACCCGATGATCCCGATGCGCGGCATCAGTCCACCCGCACGGCGCGCAGCACGGCGGCGGTGCTGAGCTCGAGCACGTCGTCCCGCGTCAGCGTCTCGCGCTGCATCCACTCCCGGCACAGCGCCTTGACGAACGCGGCGGTCGGTCGCAGGCGTGCACGCAGGGCCTCGTCATCGGGCAGGCCGAGTGCGTCGAGCACGAAGCGGGCGGCCCGGTCGTCGGCCCGGTCGACGACGGCCTGCACGTCGCCGCCGTCCTGCAGCCCCTCGGCGCCGGCGGCGTTGACCCAGCTCTGACCGTACGTGCGCGCACCGTCGAGGATCCACGTCATCGTCAGCCGTGCGCGCTGCTCGACGGGGCGGCCGTCGAGGTCGGGCAGCTCGTCGAGGGGAAGGCGCACGGACTGCGTCATGACCGCGAGGAAGAGGTCACGCTTTGATCCGAAGTAGTGGTGCAGCAGCCCGCGGGCGACTCCCGCGGCGGCGGCGAGCTCCTCCATCGAGACATCGTCGTAGCGGCGCCCGCGGTAGAGCTGGCCGGCAGCGTCGAGGATCTGCTGGCGCCGGGCGTCGGGGCTCAGCCGCGTCCTCGACGTCTCGTGCACGGGGTCAGTCTCCGGGCCTATTGGCAAACTGTCAATAGTTGGCTACGGTGGCCGCGTGAACGACTACGACGTCGTGGTGATCGGCTCCGGCTTCGGCGGGAGCGTCGCAGCCCTGCGTCTGAGCGAGAAGGGCTACCGCGTCGGCGTGATCGAGGCGGGGCGGTGGTTCCGCGACGACGAGCTGCCGCAGACGTCGTGGCGACTGCGCCGCTACCTGTGGCTGCCCGCCGCGCGCTGCTTCGGCATCATGCGCATGACCCTGCTGCGCAACGTTCTCGTGGTCAGCGGCACCGGCGTCGGCGGGGGCTCGCTGGTGTACGCCAACACCCTCTACGAGCCGCTCGACGACTTCTATCGCGACCCGCAGTGGGGTCACATCACCGATTGGAAGGACGAGCTGGCGGTGCACTACGACCAGGCCAAGCGGATGCTGGGGGTCACCGCCGCGCGCGACACCACGCTCGCCGACGACCTGATGCGCACCGTCGCAGCCGAGTACGGCGTGAGCGAGACTCTCCACGCCGCCCAGATCGGCGTCTACTTCGGCGACGGCCCGGGTGTCGAGACCCCGGATCCCTACTTCGGCGGGGTGGGCCCCGCGCGCACGGGCTGCACCGAGTGCGGCGCCTGCATGACCGGATGCCGCGTGGGCGCGAAGAACACCACGACCAAGAACTACCTGCCGTTGGCCCAGCGCGCGGGGGCCACGGTGCACGCCATGACCACGGTCACCGATGTGCGGCCCATCGCCGCCGGCCGCTACCGGGTGCGCGCCCACGTCACGGGCAACCCGCTGCGCCGGCGGGACTTCACCGCCTCGCATGTCGTGTTCGCCTGCAATGCCCTCAACACCCAGCGCCTGCTGCACCGCCTCAAGGAGCGGTCGCTCCCGCGCCTGTCCGCGCGATTGGGCGAGCTCAGCCGCACCAACTCCGAGGCGGTGCTGTCGGCGCGGACGACCGCCCCCGATGCCGATATGACCCACGGCACCGCCATCACCTCGTCGTTCCACCCCGACCCGCAGACCCACGTCGAGCCCGTGCGCTACGGCCGCGGGTCGAGCCTGCTCGCCCTGCTGAACGCGCACCTCGTCGATCCGATCCCGGGACTCCCGCGCTGGCGCGCGGCGCTGCGCACCTATCGCCGGCTGGGATGGCGGGCCGCCGGGCGCATGCACGGGGTGCCGCGCTGGGCCGAGCAGTCGCTCATCGTGCTCGTCATGCAGTCTCTGGACAATTCGCTCACCACGTCGCTGCGCCGCGGCATGCTCGGGCGCCGCCTCACCACGCGACAGGGGAGGGGAGACCCCAACCCGGAGTGGATCCCCACCGCCCATCGCGTGGCACGCGACCTCGCGCAGCGCATCGACGGGCTCGCCGGCGGGTCGTCGGCGGATCTCATCGGCATCCCGATGACCGCCCACTTCATCGGCGGCTGCGTCATCGGCACCTCCATCACGGAGGGGGTCATCGATCCGTATCAGCGCGTCTTCGGCTACGACGGCCTGCACATCGCCGACGGATCGGCGGTGTCTGCCAACCTCGGCGTGAATCCCTCGCTGACCATCACGGCGCAGGCCGAGCGGGCGATGTCGTTCTGGCCGAACAAGGGGGATGCCGACACGCGGCCGCCGATGGGGGCGACCTATCAGCGCGTCGATGCCGTCGCCCCGCGGCATCCGGTCGTGCCGGCGTCGGCACCCGGCGCGCTGCGGCTGCCGATGCCCGCGGTGCGCCGCGCGGCGCCGACACGGAAGGCGCCTCGCCCGTGACCATCCCCCCTGCCCCGACGGACCCGGCCGCGCACGTCGCCGGCACCGGGCCCGACATCGTGCTGCTGCACGGTCTCGGCAGCCGCTGGCAGGTGTTCGCACCGATCCTCGACGAGCTGGCTCAGGAGCACCGGGTGCACGCCCTCGATCTGCCCGGCTTCGGCGCGCGGCCTGCCGACCCCGCGCTGCGTCCCGGTGTGGACGCCCTCGCCGACTGGGTCACCGCCGAGCTCGACGCCCGCGGCGTGACGGCGCCGCACGTGGTCGGCAGTTCGCTGGGCGGCGGGATCGCCCTCGAGCTCGCCCGCCGTGGCGTCGCCGGGCGGGTCACCGCGTTCGCGCCGATCGGGTTCTGGAATCCCCGGGAGCGCGCGTGGTGTTTGGGGTTGCTCACCGTGCTGCGCACGGCCGCCCGCCGGCTTCCGCGGCCGCTGGGCGCGGCGCTGCGCACGCGCACCGGCCGTCGACTGCTGCTGTTCCCACTCTTCGGGCGCCCGAGCCGGGTGACGGCGCCCGCGGCGATCGAGGACCTGCACGCGCTCGCCGTCGGTGAAGGATTCGGTCCGGTGCGCCGGGCGCTGCGCAGCCAGCGTGCGATCCGCGGCGGCGACGAGGTGCCCACGACCATCGTGTGGGGGCGTCGTGACCTGGTGCTGCCCGCGCAGCGCCAGTCCCGGCGGGCCCGGCAGCTGCGACCCCAGGCGACGCACGTGCTGCTCGGCGGCTGCGGGCACCTTCCCTTCTCTGATTCTCCCGCCCGCTGCGTCGCGGTCATCACCGACCGGCATCCGCTTTCGCCCCATCGACAGGATCGTCCATGAAGAGCACGTTCTACACCGAAGACCACGAGGCCTACCGGCAGAGCGTGCGCGAGTTCCTGCGCCGTGAGGTCGAGCCCCACTACGCGGCCTGGGAGGACGCGCGCATCATCGACCGCGCGGTCTGGCTGAGCGCGGGCGCGAACGGGATGCTGGGACTCGGCGTTCCCGAGGAGTTCGGCGGCGGCGGCGAACCGGACTACCGCTACCGCTTCGTGTTCGGTGAGGAGATCGCCCGTGCGGGGGTCACCTCGTTCGGCGTCGGGATCGGACTGCAGGACGACATCGTCATCCCGTACCTGCTCGATCTCGCCACCGATGAGCAGAAGCGCCGGTGGCTGCCCGGGATGGCCGACGGCAGCCTCATCGGTGCGATCGCGATGACGGAGCCCGGCACCGGCAGCGACCTGCAGGGCATCCGCACCACCGCCGTGCGCGACGGCGACGAGTGGGTGCTCAACGGGTCCAAGACTTTCATCACGAGCGGCATCCACGCCGACCTCGTGATCGTGGTGGCCAAGACCGACCCGCAGGCGGGCTCGCGCGGGTTCAGCCTGTTCGTGGTCGAGGCCGCCGATGCAGGATTCACCCGCGGGCGCCAGCTCGACAAGATCGGCCTGTCGGGGCAGGACACCGCCGAACTGTTCTTTCAGGACGTGCGGGTCGGCGAGGACCGTCTGCTCGGCCGAGTGGGCGGGGGGATGCGCTACCTCATGGAGCGGCTGCCGCGGGAGCGGCTGTCGATCGCGGCCGCCGCTGTCGCGGCATCCGAGGCGGCCATCGGCTGGACGCTGGACTACGTCTACGACCGCACCGCGTTCGGCCAGCGGATCGGCGACTTCCAGAACACCCGATTCGTGCTCGCCGAGCTCGAGACCGAGACCGACATCACCCGGGCGTACGTCGAGAGGGCGGCGCTGGCCCTCAACGACGGCGAGCTCACCGCGGTGGAGGCGTCCAAGGCCAAATGGTGGGCGAGCGAACTGCAGGTTCGGGTGACCACGCGCTGCCTGCAGCTGTTCGGAGGCGCCGGCTACATGCTGGAATACCCCATCGCCCGGGCATATCGAGATGCCCGCATCCAGACCATCTACGGTGGCACCACCGAGATCATGAAGGAGATCATCGGCCGCGAACAGGCGGCCCGCTACACCCCGCAGTAACCCGAAATCCGCCAAGCACAAGGGAGTGACATGGCCGCGACGATCGACACCAGCTTTCTGCAGGACCTCGCACCGTCATTGGGGGTGATGCTGCGGCGACGCGTGGCGAAGACCCCGGATCGCGAGGCCTATCGGTTCCTGCGAGGGGCGGACTGGGTCTCGGTGACCTGGAGCGAGGCCGCGGCGGAGGTCGCCGAAGTCGCGGCGGGGCTGCTCGCCCTCAGACTGCGCAGAGAGGATCGCGTCGCGATCGTCGCGAACACGCGCTACGAATGGATCCTCGCTGACCTCGCAGTGATGTGCGCCGGCGGGGCGACCACGACGGTGTACCCGACGACGGCGGCGGAGGACGCCGCCTACATCCTCGCTGACGCCGGCTGTCGGTTCGCGATCGTCGAAGACGCCGACCAGCTCGCCAAGATCATGTCGCACCGCGGTGACCTGCCGGCGCTGGAGACGATCATCGCGATGGATGCCGCACCCGGCGCCCTGTCGCTCGACGACGTGCGCCGGCGCGGGCGCGAGCTGCTGGCCGCAGACCCCGAGGCGGTGAACCGCGCGACCGACGCCATCGGACAGGGCGATCTCGCGACCCTGATCTACACGTCGGGCACCACGGGCCGGCCCAAGGGCGTGCGGCTCACCCAGCTGTGCTGGGTATACGAGGGTGAGGCGCTGAAGGCGCTCGGATTCCTGCGCACCGACGACGTCAACTTCCTCTGGCTGCCGATGTCGCATTCGTTCGGCAAGGTGATCCTCTCGGCACAGCTCGCCGTGGGCTACGCGACGGCCATCGACGGCCGCGTGGACAAGATCATCGACAACCTCGCCGTGATCAAGCCGACCTTCATGGGTGCGGCGCCGCGCATCTTCGAGAAGGCCTACGGCAAGATCGTCTCCACCCAGGAGGCGGAAGGCGGGCTCAAGGAGAAGATCTTCCGCACCGCGTTCGCCGTCGGCGCCGAATACGAACGGCGCAAGGCCGCAGGGGAGCGCATCGGCGCCGGCCTGGCGCTGCGCCACCGACTGTTCGACCGGCTCGTCTTCGCCAAGGTGCGCGAGCGCTTCGGCGGGCGCGTGCGCTTCTTCATCTCGGGATCGGCGCCGCTCAACCGCGAGATCGCGGAGTGGTTCCACTCGGCGGGCATCCTCATCATCGAGGGCTACGGGCTGACCGAGACCACCGCGGGGGCGTTCTGCGGCCGGCCGATCGACAACAAGTTCGGCACGGTCGGGCGCGCGCTCCCCGGGTCTGACGTGCGTATCGCCCCCGACGGCGAGATCCAGCTGCGGGGGCCGCACATCATGTCGGGCTACAACAACCTCGAGACCGAGACCGCGGACGCGTTCACCCCGGACGGTTGGCTCCGCACCGGCGACCAGGGAACGCTCGACGCCGACGGCTTCCTCACCATCACGGGGCGCCTGAAGGACCTCATCAAGACCTCCGGCGGCAAGATCGTCGTGCCGGGGGCCGTCGAGGCGGCCTTCAAAGCGCTGTGCCCGTACGTCAGCCAGTTCCTGGTGTTCGGCGACGAGCGACCGTACTGCGTGGCGCTGGTCACGCTCGACCCCGACGCGATCGCGGCGTGGTGCGCGGAGAACGGCGTCGCCGCAGCGGGCTATTCCGCGCAGGTGTCCTCGCCGGAGGTGCAGCAGCTGGTCGCGGGCTACATCGACCAGCTCAACGGGCGCCTGAACCCCTGGGAGACGGTCAAGCGCTGGACGATCCTCGACGCGGACCTCTCGATCGAATCGGGCGAGCTGACCCCGTCGATGAAGGTCAAGCGCGGACTGGTGGAGCAGGGCCAGCGCGAACGGATCGGGGCGATGTATGCCGGGTGAAGGTCCTCTCGCGGGCATCCGCGTCGTCGAGCTCGGGGCCATCGGTCCCGGGCCGCACGCGGCGATGCTGCTCGCAGATCTGGGTGCGGACGTCGTGCGGGTCGAACGGCCCGACGCCGCGCTGCGCGTGGGTCGAGGCGACCAGCGAGACCAGATGCTGCGTGGCCGGCGCCGCATCGCGCTGGATGTCAAGACCGACGCCGGACGGCAGTCGCTGGTCGCGCTGGTGGATCGCGCCGATGTGCTGATCGACGGCTTCCGCCCCGGCGCCGCCGAGCGCATGGGCATCGGTGCGGCCGAGTCCCTGGAACGCAACCCCCGTCTCGTCTACGGCCGCATCACGGGATGGGGGCAGGACGGGCCGCTGTCGGCGACTGCGGGGCATGACATCAACTACCTCGCGCTGACCGGGGCGCTCGCCGCGTTCGGTCGAGACGGAGCGCGCCCCACCGCCCCGCTCAACCTCGTCGCCGACTTCGGCGGCGGGTCGCTCTATTTCGCGGTCGGAGTGCTGTCCGCGCTCGTCGAACGGGCCCGTTCCGGACGCGGCCAGGTGATCGACGCGGCGATGGTCGACGGGGTCGCGTCGCTGCTTCAGCTGATCTGGGCGCTGCGCGGCACCGGCCAGTGGAGCGACCAGGCGGGCGCGAACCTGCTCGACGGGGGAGCGCCGTTCTACGACACCTACGCGTGCGCCGACGGCGGCTTCGTCGCGGTCGGCGCTCTCGAGCCGGAGTTCTTCCGTCGGCTGGTGCACGGTCTCGGCTGGGACGACGCGGATGCCGTGGCTGCCGAGCAGTACGACCCCCGGGGATGGTCGGCGCTGCGCGCCCGCCTGGCGGCCGCGTTCGCGGAGCGCACGCGCGACGAGTGGGCGCGCGAGTTCGACGGAACGGATGCCTGTGTGACACCGGTGCTGTCGTTCGCCGAGGCGGCGCGGCATCCGCATCTCACCGCGCGTGACACGCTGATCGAGGTGGACGAGGTCGTTCAGGCGGCACCGGCACCGCGGTTCTCGCGCACGCCGCCGCCGGCCGTGCGCCCACCGCGCGCAGAGTGGGACCGCGTGGACGATGTGCTCGCAGACTGGACGGGGACCGCGGCGGCCGCGCCGAGCGCCCCCGAGACCGAACGACAGGAGACCCGATGACCGACCCGATGAGCGAGGCGTTCATCTACGACGCGATCCGCACCCCGCGAGGGCGCGGCAAGGCGAGCGGCGCGCTGTACGAGGTGAAGCCGGTCAGCCTCGTCACCGGCCTGCTCGATGCGCTGGGGGAGCGTAACCCGGGCCTTGACCCGAGCGGCGTCGACGACGTGGTGCTCGGGTGCGTCACACCGATCGGCGAGCAGGGCGCCGACATCGCCAAGACCGCCGCGCTCGCCGCCGGCTGGCCCGACTCGGTGCCCGGCGTGCAGCTGAACCGGTTCTGCGGGTCGGGTCTGGAGGCGGTGAACCAGGCGGCGGCGCGCGTGCGGTCGGGCTGGGAAGACCTCATCGTGGCGGGCGGCGTCGAGTCGATGAGCCGGGTGCCGATGGGCAGTGACGGCGGGCCCTGGGCGATGGACCCCGAAACGGCGTTCGCCGCCGACTTCGTGCCGCAGGGCATCAGCGCCGACCTGATCGCCACGATCGAGGGCTACACGCGCGAGGACGTCGACGCCTTCGCCGCCGAATCCCACGCCCGCGCCGAGCGCGCGTGGGCCGAGGGCCGCTTCGGTCGCTCGATCGTGCCGGTGCGCGATCGCAACGGGCTCACGATCCTCGACCGCGACGAGACGATCCGACCGGGGACGACGGTGCAGTCGCTCGCCGCCCTCGCGCCGTCGTTCGCGCAGCTCGGCCGCACGGCGGGGTTCGACGCGGTGGCGCTGGAGAAGTACCCCCACGTCGCCCGGATCGACCATGTGCACCACGCCGGCAACTCCTCGGGGATCGTCGACGGCGCCGCCCTCGTGCTCGTCGGCTCGGAGGCCGCGGGTGCCCGCCACGGACTCACCCCCCGCGCGCGGATCGTCTCGGTCGGTGTCGTGAGCACCGAGCCGACCATCATGCTCACCGGGCCCGCTCCCGCCTCCCGCATCGCGCTGGAGCGCGCCGGCCTCACGATCGACGACATCGACGTGATCGAGATCAACGAGGCCTTCGCCGCCGTCGCCCTCAAGCTCATGCGCGACCTCGGCGACTTCCCCGCCGACCGCACCAACGTCAACGGCGGCGCCATTGCGATGGGGCATCCCCTGGGCGCGACCGGGGCCATGATCCTCGGCACCCTCGTGGACGAGCTGGAGCGCCGCGGTGGGCGCTACGGCCTGGCCACCCTCTGCATCGGCGGCGGCATGGGCATCGCCACCATCGTCGAACGCGTCTGACCCGAAAAGGAACACCATGACAGCTCTTGCGCCCGCGGTGCGCTACTCGCTCCAGGACGGCGTCGCGCACCTCGTGCTCGATGACCCCACCCATTCGGCGAACACGATGAACGACGCGTTCCGTGCCGCCATGACCGATGCCGTCGAGCAGGTCGCCACTGCGATCGCCGACGATCCGACCGCCGTTCGCGGTGTGGTGATCTCCAGTGCCAAGAAGACGTTCTTCGCCGGCGGCGACCTCGTGGCGCTGATGGCGACCGGACCAGACGGCGGCGCGGCGCTCTTCGAAGAGATCGAGGGCATCAAAGCGGCGCTCCGGCGCCTCGAGACGCTCGGTCGCCCGGTGGTCGCCGCGATCGGGGGTGCGGCGCTGGGCGGCGGGTTCGAGATCGCCCTGGCGACCCATCACCGCATCGCCGTGGACGCTCGCTACGACCTGGGCCTGCCCGAAGTCACCCTCGGGCTGCTCCCCGGCGGCGGCGGTGTGACCAGGACCGTCCGCATGCTCGGGCTGCAGGCCGCCCTCACCGCCGTGCTGCTGGAAGGGCGGCGGTTCCGTCCCGCGCAGGCGCAGGCGGCCGGGCTCGTGGACGAGCTCGTGGCCGATCGAGATGCCCTGCTGCCGGCAGCGATCGCGTGGATCGATGCGCACCAGGACGATCCGGATGCCGCGACACAGCCTTGGGATCGCAAGGGCTACCGCATGCCCGGCGGCACGCCGCAGACGCCCGCGCTCGCCGCGATGCTCCCCGCGTTCCCCGCCACGCTGCGCGCCACGCTCAAGGGCGCCCGCTACCGCGCTCCCCGGGCGATCCTCGCCGCCGCCGTCGAAGGCGCGCAGGTCGACTTCGCCACCGCCTCCCGCATCGAATCCCGCTACTTCGTGCACCTGGCCACCGGTCAGCAGTTCCGCAACATGACGCAGGCGTTCTTCTTCGACATGCAGGCGATCGCCAGCGGCGCCTCGCGCCCGGCCGGCATCCCGCCCCGCCCGGTCACACGGCTGGCGGTGCTCGGCGCCGGGATGATGGGCGCCGGCATCGCCTACACCGCCGCGCGCGCCGGCATCGACGTGGTCCTGAAGGACGTGACGACGGATGCCGCGGCCCGCGGCCGCGCGCATGCCGCCGCGGTGTTGGATGGGCTCGTGGCCAAAGGCCGCGTCACCCCTGCGCAGCGGGACGAGACGCTGGAGCGGATCACCGCCACGGCCGACCCCGCAGACCTCGCCGGCTGTGACGCGGTGGTCGAGGCGGTGTTCGAGTCGGTCGCGCTGAAGCACGAGGTGCTGGCCGAGGCCGAGGCATCCGTGCTTCCGGACGCGCTGCTGGGCTCGAACACCTCCACCCTCCCGATCAGCCTGCTGGCGCAGGGGGTGGCGCGCGGCAGCGATGTCATCGGCATCCACTTCTTCAGCCCGGTCGAGAAGATGCCGCTCATCGAGATCATCGTCGGCGACCAGACGAGCGACGAGGCCCTGGCGCGCGCGTTCGATCTCGCCGTGCAGCTGCGCAAGACACCGATCGTCGTGAACGACCGCCGGGGCTTCTTCACCAGCCGGGTGTTCGGATCGCTCGTGATGGAAGCGGCGCGCATGGTGGGGGAGGGAGTGGACCCGGTCGTGATCGAGCGCGCGGCGTCGCTCGCCGGCTTCCCCGGTCAGCCGCTCGCGATGCTCGACGAGGTCTCGCTGGATCTCCCGCAGAAGATCGAGCGCGAGGCGGAGCGCCTCGCCGCCGACGCCGGCACGCCGTACGAGTCCTCGCCGGCGATGCGTGTGCTCGACGCGCTGATCGCGCGCGACCGTCACGGCAAGAACGCGGGAGCGGGCTTCTACGACTACCCCGCCGACGGGCGCAAGCAGCTCTGGCCGGGTCTGGCCGACCTCTTCGGCGGCGATGTGGAGATGCCGCTCGCCGACGTGGAGGAGCGCCTCACGTTCGCGATGAGCCTCGAGACGATCCGGGTGTGGGACGAGGGGGTGCTGCGCACCGTGCCCGATGCCAACGTCGGGTCGATCCTGGGCATCGGATTCCCCCCGCTGCTGGGCGGCGCGCTGCAGCACGTCGACGGCTACGAGGCCGCCGACGGCTCCCTCGGCCCGGCCGCGTTCGCGCGCCGGGCGCGTGAGCTCGCCGAACGGTACGGCGACCACTTCGCGCCGCCGGCGTCGCTGGCGCACAAGGCCGAGACCGGGACGACCTACCGGTGAGCACCTCCTATCCGCCCGAACCGTGGCATCTGAAGGGCGACTTCGCGGTCGGCGTCTTCACCGTGCCGGTGCGGGATCTCCCGGCCGATGTGCTGGCGCAGATCCCGGCGGGCGCGCGGCCGCTCACGGTGGCGGGGCGCGCGGTGGTCGGGGTCGCCGCGGTGCGGTACGCGCCCTCGGGCATGCTCGCCTACGACGAGCTCCTCGTCGCGCTGCCGGTGATGCACCGCGGGCGCCTGTCGGTGAACATCCCACAGATCTGGGTGACCTCCGAGGCGTCGCAGGCGGGAGGCCGGGCGCTGTGGGGCATTCCGAAGCTGCTCATGACGGCGCGCCGCGAGGCGTCGGGCCGCGACCTGCGTGCGCTCTACCGCACCGACACCCGCGCGATCCTCGCCGAGACCCGTGCGCATGCCGGTTTGCGGATGCCCGGTGTCTGGACGCTGCCGCTGCCGACCCTGCAGCGCCGGGGCGCGGCATCCATCCGCTCGAGGAATTCGATCCGGGGGCGCGTGCACGCAGCCCGCACGCGGTGGACGTTCGGCTCGTCGCTCTCGTGGCTGCAGGGACGCCGCCCGGTGCTGAGTGCGGCGATCACGGACGCCGCGGTCGTGTTCGGGGTGAACCTGCAGCGCTGAGGTTGAGAAGTAGCCCAGCAGGGCATCGGGCGCGCTCTTGGAGCCGAACCTGGCTCTCTGAGCTCCCCGTCGCCGTTCCCGGTGGGGCGGGGTCGCTCGTCGCTGCGGCTGCTGCTGACGCCGGCCGGCCGATGTCTGCCGTTAGACCTCCGCGGCGAATGAGGCGATGCGAAGCTGCAGGTCCTCGATCCGCCGTTGGCGGGCGGCTTCGACGTCGTATCCCTCGTAAGCGAGCGGGGGAGTCCTGCGCACGTTCCGCGAGCATTGGAACTCTTCGCACACGAGCGTGCCGACGGTGTTGCCGTTGCGTCCGGCCTTGCCCGAGCGCCTGGCGCTGTAGAACACCACACTGTTGGGCAGCGTGACGTCGCTGCACCACGCGCACTGTGCGCGTGCCCGCGGCGATGCCGTGGCCTGCTGGAGCAGGATGCCGATGAGCTCGCCGTCGAGCGACGGCACCACGGCATATGCCCGCCGACCCATCTTCGGGTCCCGCCAACCGAGGTAGTCCAGTTGATCCCAGTCCAGCGTCTCGAATCCTGTGGGAAGGGTGAGGTCGCTGACCTCTTTGCGGGAGGCGTTGACGAACGATGCGCGGAGGGTCTTCTCCGTAATGCGGAGCATGGTGATCTCTTTCGGTGATCGCCCGGGCGCGTGGTGGCGCGCCGCACGGGCGAAGGTGTGCAGGGGTGGGTGATTTCGGTCGCGTCGAACGAAACGACCGGGGTATCACGCCCTGATGCCGGCGATACGGGCGCCGACCACCTCCTGGAAGCTCACCAGACGAGCCTACAACGGTGAGTCAACCGAAGGGCCGGTGTCGACGAGGGGTGCCCCAGCGGGGACTCCGTCGCCCAGATGAGGAGATCTGCCGAGATGCGGATGCCTCAGGGCCGGTGGTCCTCGTTTGGGCGGATCCCCTCGGTTCGGCGACGCATCGCGGGAGGTCGTTCACGGGCCGACCGCGAATAGGTGCCGCATGCGGCATCTGCTTGAGTGGAGGTTCCGGGTGAGGCTCAGGAGGTGTCGGATGGACTGGGGCGCGATCGTGCTCTTGGCTCTCGCGGGAACGGCGGCCGGTGCGATCAATGCGATCGCCGGCGGCGGCTCTCTCGTCACCTTCCCGGCCCTGCTCGCCCTCGGCTACCCGCCGGTGATCGCGAACGTGACCAACACGGTGGCGGCGCTCCCCGGCTATGTCGGCGGAGCGTGGGGATATCGTCGCGAGCTGTCGGGCCAACGCCGCCGCATCATCGTGCTGAGTGTCATCACGGTCGTCGGTGCCCTCGTCGGCTCGACCCTGCTCCTGCTGGGCGACGAGGGCACGTTCACCGCCGTGGTGCCGTGGCTCGTGCTCGCCTCGACGCTCCTCCTCGCCGCGCAGCCGTACCTGAGCGCGCTGGTCGCCCGCCGCACCGAGCGCGGCGCGGCATCCACCCCACGCACCGAGCGGCTGCGCTGGGCGGGCGCGGGGCAACTCGGAGTCGCGGTGTACGGCGGGTATTTCAACGCCGGCCTCGGCATCATGATGCTGGGCGTCCTCGGGGTGGCGCTGCGCGAATCGCTGCAGCGGCTCAACGCGCTCAAGAGCGTGCTGTCGGTGGTCGCGAGCGCGGTGTCGCTGGTGTTCTTCGCGATCTTCGCCGACGTGTCGTGGCCGGCCGCAGGCATCATGGCGGTCTCGGGCCTGCTGGGCGGTTGGCTGGGCGCCGCGATCGGGCGTCGGCTGCCGGTGCCGCTGCTGCGCTGGTCGGTCGTGATCTTCGGGCTTGCCGTGTTCGTCGCGCTGCTGGTGGATGCCGGCTGAGCGCGGGCGGCGACGTTCGTAGACTGAGGGGCATGGCATCGGTCGTCGCCGCGGAGGTCCGCCGCCGCCGACCTGCGGTGTTCCGGGTGGCGGCGATCAGCGCGTTGACCGCCATCGCCGTGATCGTCGGGCTGCTGGCGATGCACACCCTCAATCTGAACGGCGGCGCGGACGCGCAGCCGTCGTCGGATATGTCGATGTCGATGACCGGGCACCACGACGTGCCGCTCGCCGCGCCCGCGCCCGTGCCGCATGCCGCCGGGTGCGCGGAATGCGGCCCCGACGGGCATGTGGGCATGGCGATGTCCTGCGTGATCGCTCTGCTCATCGTGCTGTTCGTGATCGCCCCGGGGCTGCAGGGCGCGGGACTGCGGATGCCGCGCCGGGGCACCGCACGGGGTCGCCCCGCCGCCCGCCGGCTCGCCGCGTCACTGTCGCTTCACGCCCTCTGCATCAGCCGCACGTGAGGAGAGGTGGGACCGCAGCGCGCCGCGCCGCCGTCCCCTCGCATCATCGCGCCGATGAGCGCGCTTCCTCCTTCGAATGACGAAAGCGAACAACTGACATGACCACGACCCACTTCACCCGTCCCCGCCGCGCGCTCGCCGTCGGGGCCGCGCTCGCCGCTGCGGCGATCGTGCTGGCCGGCTGCGCCGCAGCAACGCCCGCCGCCGCGCCGCCCACCCTCGAGCAGCAGGTGCTGACGGAGCACGACCTGAACGGACTGGATGCCGCCGGCATCATCGAGCGGCTCGACGCGATGCCCATCGACGAACGACCCGACGATCTCCTCGCGTCGGTGCGCCCCGACGAGCTGATCGTCACGGACGACCAGGACCGTCAGATCAGCGTGCCGATGCCGGCGGACGAGACATACCTTTCGATCGCCCCCTACGTCGCGCAGACACACGACTGCTATTTCCACAGCCTCACCACGTGCGTGGGGGAGCTGCGCAACACTGCGGTGGAGATCGCCGTCGTCGACGACGCCACCGGCGCCGTGCTCGTGTCGGAGTCGCGGAACACGTTCGACAACGGCTTCGTCGGTGTATGGCTGCCGCGCGGCATCCAGGCAACGCTCACGATCTCCGCCGAAGGTCGGTCTGCGACCACCGCCATCTCGACCGCGAAGGCCGACGACGCCACCTGCATCACGACGATGCAACTGAGCTGACCGCTGCCGGGCCGAGGGCGCGTGGCGCGCCCTCGGCTCTCGGCAGGGTAAGCTTGTCCTCGATAGGCGAACTCTCATTCGTCTCGCCCCGGCCGCGTGGTAACGGTCGGGGCTTCTTCTTTGCCCCGGTGACGTGCGGTGAGGGCTGCGTCAGGCGTCGGGCGCGTGTCCGGTGTAGAAGCCGAAGGTCGCGTCGGCGGCATGCGCGGCCTGTTCCCGGTCGGCGCCTGCGGCGACGTGCACATCGGACCAGCGGTCGGCGGCGGCCCGCGCGAAGGCGGTGCCCTCCGGCGAGAGCGACCACTCCTGCGCCGCTGCAGGCGAGACCTGCCCCTCGAGCGCGCCGAGGTGCAGCGCGAGCCCCAGCAGGCCGTGATCCCAGCCGACACCGGTGGCGCCCGGTCCGTATGTCTGCCACATCTCCACCGGGATGTCGTCGACGCGGGAGGTGTGCTCGAGTTCGAGCCGGGTACGGTCCGGCGCGAGCGAGGTGAGGCGCACGGTGATCCACGAGATGCTGCCGCCGAACTCCCACGTGGCGCGGAAGCCGGCGGTGCCACCCGAAGGCGGCGCGCACGAGAGCACCTCACCGCCCGCGTTGCCCGTCAACTGGTAGCGGCCGCCGACGTGCAGGTCGCCGGTGACGGGCAGGAACCAGCGCGCGATGCGCTCGGTCGTGGTGGCATTCCACACCTCGTCGATGCCGACGGGGTAGTCCTGCGCGATCACCTGGACGTACGATCGTGCTCCGTCGATCTGCTCGGTGCGCATTGCGCGCGTCACGGCGTCGATCTGTGCCTGTACGTCGACCATGCTCACTCCTCGTTGTGCGATGTGCGGCCGGCGGGCCGCGGGAGAACCGTGCTGAGGCCAGTCAAGCGTGAAAGACGATGCCGTGGTGATGCGCCTGGCCGGAATGCTGCGGATGGTGGCCGCTTCGCCGCTGGCCGCGGCCCGGCGGCGTGGGTGAGGATGCCGGTATGACACAGACCCCGCGCACCGCCCTGCTCGTCATCGACGCGCAGGAGTCCTTTCGTCAGCGAACCGACGACTGGGCAGCGACCGCCAACCCGCGCGTGCTCGAGAACATCGCCCTGCTCGTCGAGCGGGCCCGGATCAACGGTGGCGTGGTCGTCTGGGTGACGCATTCCGAACCGGGCACCGGCGGCGTCTTCGACCCCGACAACGGGTTCGTGCGGGTCGTGTCCGAGTTCGAACCGCGGCCGCACGAACTGCGGGTGACCAAGACGACGGTCAACGCCTTCGCCTCGACTGATCTGCAGCGTCAACTCGTCGACCACGGCGTCGAGCGGGTCGTGATCTGCGGCATCCGCACCGAGCAGTGCTGTGAAACCACGGCGCGCGTGGCGAGCGACCTCGGTTTCGCCGTGGAGTTCGTGACGGATGCCACGACGACGTCGGCCATCACCGCCGGTGAGGGCTATGGAGCGGTGTCGGGGGAGGACATCATGCGCCGCACCGAGAGCATCCTCGGTGCACGGGAGTTCGCACGCATCGTGACGACCGCCGAGCGCACCGCGGTCACCGCCGTCGGTTCCTGAGACTGCACCTTCGCGCGTTCGGGCCTTCGCACCTGCTACACCGTTGCCCGGATGCGGAGATCTGCCGAGATGCGGATGCCTGGATGCCAGCGACCCTCGTTTGGGCAGATGTCCGCGTTTCGGCGGCGCCGGCGAGAGGCCGGTTGCCCCTTGTCGAGCAGGGACACCCGCGAAGTCTTGACTCCGTGGTCTGACCACTCATAGGATTGAAACGATTCATCACGAACCGCACTCAAGGAGTCTCCATGACCACCGATCGCCCGACCATCGAGCAGTACCTCGCGAACATGGGGGCCGCCGGTCACCGCATCTGCGAGATCGACGCGAGTGAGGCCGGAGCGGGCAACATCTCGCTGTGCCTGGATGAACTGCCCCGCGTGCGCCAGGTGTTCCCGATCTCCGAGCGCATCGAACTGCCGCTGGCGGCACCCGCGCTCGCGGGCCGCACGCTGCTGGTCACAGGGTCGGGCCGGCGGCTGCGTCAGATCGCCGACAACCCCGTCGCGGCGATCGCCGCGGTGATCGTCGAGCCCGACGGCATCCACGCCGAGATGCTCACGTCGCCCCAGCGCCAGTTCGAGAAGCTCACGAGCGAGTTCAACTCCCACCTCGCGGTGCACGACGACCAGGTCGGTCGGCGCAACCTGCCGTTCCACGCGGTCGTGCACGCGCAGCCGCCGCACCTGACCTACCTCAGTCACGTTCCGCAGTACCGCGACAACGAGACGATGAACCGCCGCATCCTGCGCTGGGAGCCGGAGTCGATCGTGGCGCTGCCCGGTGGCATCGGGGTGCTGGAGTTCATGGTCCCGGGCTCTGCCGAGCTGATGGATGCCAACGTGAAGGGGCTCCGCGACTTCGAGATCGTGCTGTGGAGCAAGCACGGTGTGATGGCGCGTTCCGACCTCTCCGCCACGCGCGCAGTCGACCGTGTGGAGTACGCCGAGACCGGTGCGAAGTACGAGTACATGAACCTCACCGGCGGCGGCCAGGCCGAGGGGCTCAGCCTGGAGGAGATCCGCGCCGTGGCGCAGGCCTTCGGAGTCACCTCGCCCTGGATCGCCTGACGACCCCGGGTCCGACGGCGCCGCGGATCGTCAGCGGTGCCGTCGGGCCGTCCAGAGCAGGTAGCCGCTGAGCGTCGTGAAGGCGGTGAGGCCGGCGCTCGTCAGCGCGCTCTTCCAGGTGCGCAGTCGGCTGTCGCGGGAGATCACCTGACCCAGCGCGTTGATGAGGGCGGCGGTGATGACGCCCGCCACGAGGCGGTTGCCGATGCGCTCGGCGCGCCCCATGAGCGGATCGAGTTCGGCCGCGCGCAAGTGCACCTCGATGCCGCTCTGGTCCATGACCTCGGTGAGCCGGCGCAGCCGCGTGGGCAGCTCGAGCAACAGCGAACCGGCATCGATCGACGCTCGGCCCACCCGTTTGGCGATCGCCGCCGGCGAGAACCTCTCGCGGATGAGGCGCCGCGCGAACGGCGTGATCACGGAGTTGAGTTCGAAGCGCGGGTCGAGCTGCACGCCCACGCCCTCGGTCACGAGCAACGCCCGCACGACCAGCGAGATCTCCTGCGGCAGCTGCAGTCGGTGTTCGCGCAGCACGCGCAGCAGGTCGGTGGCGAGCCGGGTGAAGTGGATGTCGCCCAGGGCCCGGTCGGAGTACTGCGCGAACAGCGACGACAGCGAGGCGCGCAGCGCGCGCCGGTCGATGGAGGTCTGCGCGATGGAAAGGTCGATGAGGGCGCTCGCGAGCGCGTCGGTGTTGCGGGTGGCCGAGGCGATGAAGACGCCGGCGAGTTTGTCGCTGAGTTCTTCGCTGATCTCGCCCACCATGCCGAAGTCGATCAGTGCGACGCGGCCATGCGGGTGGATGAACAGGTTGCCGGGGTGCAGATCGGCGTGGAAGAACCGGTCGTCGAAGATCATCGTCAGCACGATGTTCGCCCCGGCCACCGCGATCTGGCGGGGGTCCAGGCCCGCGGCATCCAGTGCGTCACGGTCGCTGACCTTGATGCCGGTCATGCGTTCGAGCGTGAGCACGCGCGAGGTGGTGGTGTCCCAGTAGACCCGCGGGATGATGACATCGGGCCGGTCGGCGAAGTTGGCGGCGAAGCGTTCGGCGTTGCGGGCCTCGCGCAGGTAGTCCAGCTCTGCGCGCAGCGTGTCGCCGAACTCGCGCATGATGCCGGGGATGTCATAGGTGCGCGCGGTCTCCCACACGCGTGCCGCGCGGGTGGCGATGTTGCTGAGGATGTCGAGGTCTTCCTGCACCTGTCGCACGACGTCGGGGCGGCGCACCTTGACCACCACGGCGGTGCCGTCGGCGAGGGTCGCGGTGTGCGCCTGCCCGATCGATGCGGATGCCATGGGCGTCCACTCGAACGTGGCGAAGAGGTCTTCGGGCTCGGCGCCGAGCTCGGCGCGGATCGTCGCGCGCACCTGGTCTCGGGGGATCGGGGGAGCGGCATCCTGCAGCTTCGCCATCTCGGTGATGTAGGCCGGGGGCAGCAGGTCGGGGCGGGTCGAGAGCAGCTGGCCGAGCTTGACGAAGGTGGGGCCCAGGTCCTCGAGCACGAGGCGCAGTCGCTCGGGCGCGTTGGGCAATGGTCGCGGGGCGGCGCCACCGCCGGCGGCGGTGCCGCGTCGGGCGACGATGCGTCTTGTGATGCCCAGCTCTCCGGCCAGGAAGCCGAGCCCGTGTCGGGCGAGGGTGTCGGCGATCTCCTGGTATCTCCCGAGGGGCGGCTGCATGGCCCCATCATCCCGAGGGTGCTCGGTGCGGACAAGGGCGAGATGGACGCGGCCACCGGTGGAGCGGCGCCGGGCGGTGGGATGCCGGCGTCGCAGGGGTGCGCGAGAGTGGATGGCATGGAGATCGAGTTCGAGTCGGTCGTGTTCCGCTGGGCGGCGCGAACCGAGGTGTTGCTGTTCGCCGATGTGCCCGAGGAACTGAGCGAAGACATCCGCGAGCTCACGGCACCTTTCGCGCGGGGGTTCGGGTCGGTGCGCGTGGAGGCGACTGTCGGCGCGACGACGTGGCGCACGTCGATCTTCCCGAATTCGTCTGGGCGGTACTGGCTGCCGCTCAAGCGCGCCGTGCGTGAGGCGGAGGGTCTCGTCGAGCACGGGCCGGTCACCGCGCGGCTGCGGTTGCTCGATGTCTGAGGGGCTGGCGTGCGCGGTCGCTGAGGAAGGATGGATCAGATGAGCGTGGTCCTTCGTCCCTGGGACGGTCGGGATGCTGTGGCATTGCTGGCGGCGGCGGAGAGCGCATCGGATCTCGCTCCTCAGTTCAGCGGGGCCGATCTGAGGAGCGCGGCAACCGCGGAAGCGTTCATCGAGCAGTCGCTGCGATTCGACGCGCACGTGAAGAACTGGGCCATCGTCGAGGACGGCGTCGCCGTCGGCAACGTCGGTGCGTCGGCGATCGAGTATCGCCACGAGACGGCGTGGGTCTCTTACTGGCTCTCGGCCGCTGCGCGCGGTAAGGGATACGCGACGGCCGCGCTGCTGGCGGTGTCGGACTGGGCCTTCGAGGGCGGTCTGTATCGGCTCGAGCTCGGACACCGGGTGAACAATCCGGCCTCATGTCGCGTGGCGACCGCTGCCGGCTTCCGGGTGGAGGGCATCGAGCGGCAGAAGCTCCGCTACGGCAACGATCGGTACGACGTGGAGACGCACGCTCGGCTTGCCGGCGACTTGGTTCCTGCCTCCGCGCGTGCGGGGGCCCTACCCGCGCTGAGCCTGAGCGCGTTGTAGAGCGGAACGGTTTCTGGCGAGACGGTCCTCACCAGATGGCTACTAGAACGGGGCGGGGTCGAAGGCGGCGGCGGTGGCGAGGGCGGTGAATTCGAGGACGCGTCGGGGGATGTCGGGGTAGACCCGGCCGGTGGGGCTGGTCCATTCGAGGATGCCGTGGAGTTTCTGGATCACGCACCATGCGGTGGCGTGTTTCATCGGGTGGTGCCTTGTGCAGAGGTTGGCGAGGTTGCATAGCGCGGTCGGTCCGCCGTGCGCGGCGTCGTGGGTGTGGTCGTGGTCGCAATGCCTCGCGGGTCTTCGACACCCGATGAATCGGCAGTGTTCATCGCGGGCGTCGAGGTGTCGGCGTTGCGCGGCGCTGGGCCGGTAGGTGTCGACCGACTGCACGGCGCCGGTGGTGGGTGAGACGAAGATCCGTTCCCACAGTTCCGCGGTCGCGGCGAGCCGGCGGGCGGTTTCCGGGTCGATGGGCCCGTAACCGACCAGTTCTGCGGGTGCGGTGCCGTTGCCGGTGAGGGTGTCGAGGGGGATGATGACCTGCACCTGGGCGGTGATCGCGCCGCCGTCGGCGATGGCACCGGTCGCGGCCGGTGCGGTCGCGCATCCGGTGAGGAGCAGGTCGGTGAGGACATCCGCGCGGACCTGGTCGATGGTGCGGGTGTCGGTCGCGACGACCTCGGCAGGGTCGGGTGTGGTGGGGTCAGCGGTGTCAGAGCCCGCGGCTTCTGCGTCGGTCGCACCGTCCGCGCTCGTCGCGTCCTCCCGAACCGCCTCCGCGGCCGCTTTCCGCCGCGCGGTCGTGATCTCCCGCGCGTACGCGGTCAACCGGTCCCGGATCGCGTACGCCAGCACCGCCGGCAGCACGGCTGCGAGTTCCGCCATCCCGTCGTCGAGGTCCCGCACCCACACCCGCCGGCCCGCGGCGGCATCGGTGTGGCGTTCCTCGAGCGGGACGGGGTGCAGTTTCTGGGCGATCATCGCGACGATCGGTCGCGCCCGCCCGGGGGTTTCCCGCTCGCACACCACCAGAGCGGCCTGTTCGAACCGGGCGCGGGCGTCGGGGTCGTCGATGCGGGCCCCGGCATCCTGAATCAACCGCACATGCCCCATGTCGATCCGCCCCGCCCGCAACGCACCGACGGTCGCCGCGAACCCGGTCACCAGCACCGTGGCGTGGTGCAGGCGGTCCTGCATCACCCGGTCGGATCGCTGCAGCACGGCGCCGACCTCGGCCGCGATCGCCCGCAACGGCATCTCCCGTTCCCGACCCGCCGACGACGGCACCCGGGCGGTCTGCTCGGCCGCGATCGCATTCATCCGGGCCAGCAGTTGCAGTTCGTCGGCCTGGAGAGCGGCCATGCGCCGTCGCGTCGCGGCGAGGTCGGACAGCACCGCACCCGGCGACCGGGTGTCGCTGCGAGGGCTGACCGACGAGGTCTTCATGCCCCCAATCCTGCCGCCCCCCTCCGACATTGAACCGAGGCAAAACCCAGACCAAGAGAGAAATAGGACGAATCTGTGGAGAACTCGTAGAACGCCCGCCTGAGGAGGAAGCGTGGCCAATGCCCCCGTCGCCCCGACGGGACCACCGACCCCTCTCGACAACGGCAATGCGCCTCGCCAAACTGAACCCGACCGCCGCATCCACGATGCTTCCCATGCCGTCCTCGACCGAAGGAACCCGATGCACCAGCGCGACCCCGAGCCTTCGATCCCCGCGGCGCACGCAGGCCTCCGGCGCACGCTGCCGTTCGCGGACACGAGCGACTTCGCCGCGGCGGATCGCGGGTACCTGGGAACCCTGGATGACCCCAAGATCCTCGGGCGCAACGGCGAAGTCGTGTGGGATGCCGCCGCCTACGACTTCCTCGACGGGGACGCGCCCGACTCGGTGAACCCCAGCCTCTGGCGCCAGTCGCAGCTCGTCGCGAAGCACGGCCTCTATGAAGTGGTCCCCGGCGTTTACCAGGTGCGCGGTCTCGATCTCTCGGTGATGTCGGTCATCGAGGGCGACACCGGGGTGATCGTGGTGGATCCGTTGATCTCCACCGAGACCGCGGCTGCCGCGTTCGGGCTGTATCGGAGGCACCGCGGCGACCGGCAGATCCACGCGGTCATCTACACGCACAGTCACCTCGACCACTTCGGCGGCGTGCTCGGCATCGTCACGCAGCACGACGTCGATGCGAAGAAGGTGCAGATCATCGCGCCCGAGGGGTTCCTCGAACATGCCATCGCAGAGAACGTCTACGCCGGGACCGCGATGGGGCGTCGTGCCGGCTACATGTACGGTGCGGCACTCGCTCGCGGCCCGCGCGGGGCGGTGGGTGCGGGACTCGGGCAGACGACCTCCACGGGTGAGGTGACGATCCTCACCCCGACGCTCGAAGTGATGACGACGGGCGAGACCCACACGATCGACGGGGTGGATTTCGAGTTCCAGATGGCGCCGGGCACCGAAGCGCCGTCGGAGATGCACTTCCACATCCCGCGCTACAAGGCGCTGTGCATGGCGGAGAACGCCACGCACACGCTGCACAACCTGCTGACGCTGCGCGGGGCCCTGGTGCGTGACCCGCACGTGTGGTCGCAGTACCTCACCGAGGCGATCGAGCGCTTCGGCGGCGATGTCGAGGTCGTCTTCGCATCGCACCACTGGCCCACCTGGGGAAACGAGGAGATCCGCGCGTTCCTCGGCATCCAGCGGGATCTGTACGGCTATCTGCACGACCAGACGCTGCGTCTGCTCAACCGGGGCTACACCGGCTCGGAGATCGCCGAGATGCTCGAGATGCCGCCGGCGCTCCAGGCATCTTGGAGCACGCACGGCTATTACGGCTCGGTCAGCCACAACGTCAAGGCGATCTACCAGCGCTACATGGGGTGGTTCGACGGCAACCCGGCACGGCTGTGGCCGCACCCGCCCCAGCCTCTCGCCGAACGCTACGTCGCGGCGATCGGCGGGGTGGATCGCGTCATCGAACTCGCGCAGGTCGCCTTCGACGAGGGCGATTTCCGGTGGGCGGCGACGCTACTCGATCACGCCGTCTTCGCCGATCCCGACCACGCCGCCGCGCGCGCCCTCTATGCCGACACCCTCGAGCAACTGGCGTACGGTGCCGAGAACGGCACCTGGCGCAACTTCTTCCTCTCCGGGGCGACGGAGCTGCGCGAGGGCAACTTCGGCACCCCCGCGCTCACCAGCGCACCGCTGATCCTCGCGCAGCTCACGCCGGAGCAGCTCTTCGACGCCGTCGCCATCCGCATCGATGGTCCGAAGGCGTGGGATCTGGACCTCGCGATGGACGTCACGCTCACCGACCTCGGCCGCAGCTTTCACGTGACGGTGCGCAACGGCGTGCTGGTCTATGTCGAGAAGCAGGCGGATGCCGGTACGCCGCTTCACCTGGTGCTCTCCAAGCCCCGGCTGATCCGGCTGGCCGGCGGCGACCTCGACTCCGAAGGCATCGAGGCCACCGGCGACATGAGCGTGCTGAGCCGGCTCCTCGGAGTCCTCGACCAGGGGGACCCGGCGTTCGAGATCATCGTTCCCTAGGCGCGTTCCGTCTCGGCCGCTCCGCCCCCTCTCGCAACGACCGCGCGGCGCGCCTCACGCGACCGGCGCCCCGAACCACCGCTCCAGCGCCTCCCGCAGGCCGGTCGCGTCGTCCCCGCTCCACGCCACGTAGCCGTCGGGCCGCAGCAGCACGCCCGCGGCATCCACCTCGTCACTCGTCGCCACCACATGGCCGACGCGCTCGCCCCATCCCGCGGTCGACAGGCGACCGGTCTGATCGAGCAGCAGACCGCGACCGGTGCGCAGGAGCTCGTAGAGCCGCCCGCCGGGCAACGTCACGTCGCGCAGCCGACGCCCGACGAGGTGCGAGCCGGGGCCGAGGTCGTACCGGATGCCGATGCCGGTGATCTTCTCGATGAGGTACCGGTTGACCCCGTCGAGGTCCATCAGTTCGGTGATCAGCCGGCGCACGGCCCGCGGACCCGGCGCGGTGGACTGCAGCTCGCTCTGCACGCGCGTGGTGTTGAGCACGTCGTCGGCGACCGGCCGCCGCTCGGCCTCGTACGTGTCGAGCAGGCCCGGCGGCGCCCACCCGGCGATGTCGGCGGCCAGCTTGAACCCGAGGTTGACGGCGTCCTGGATGCCGAGGTTGAGCCCCTGCCCACCCTGCGGCGGGTGCACGTGCGCGGCGTCGCCGGCCAGCAGCACGCGTCCCACCCGGTAGTGATCGGCGAGGCGGGTGGCGTCGGTGAAGCGCGAGAGCCAGCGGGGCGAGTGGGCACCGAAATCGGTGCCGGCGTGCGCGCGCAGCTGGCGCGTGAACTCCTCGAACGCCGGCGGCTCGGTGCGGTCCTCGGTGACGGATGCCGCGGGCACGACGGCGCGGAAGCGACCCTCGCCGGCGGGACCGACACCGAAGCCGCGCTGGGTCTGTCGCGCCCGGGCGACGACGGCTGCCACCTCGTCGGGTGCGGCGGTGAGCTCGACCTCGCCCAGCAGCCACTCCGCCGTCGCCGCCTCGCCCGCGAAGCCGATGCCCGCGAGTGAGCGCACCGTGCTGCGGCCGCCGTCGCAGCCCACGACGTACCGGGCGCGCAGCTCGGCGCCGTCGCTCAGACGCACGGTGACGCCCCCGGCATCCTGCTCGATCCCGACCGCCTCGGTGGCGCGGCGGACCTGCGCGCCCAGCGCGAGCGCGTGCTCGGTGAGCAGTCGCTCGGTGACCGGCTGCGGGATGCCGAGAACGTAGCCGTGCGCGGTGTCGAGGTCGTCGGGCCACGGCTTGTCGATGCCGCCGAAGAAGCCGCCCACCCGGTACTGCGTGCCGTGCGCCTGCAGCGCGTCGCCGAGACCCCGCTGGTCGAGGATCTCGATGGTGCGCACGTGCAGCCCCAGCGCCCTCACCTGTCCGTGTGGCTGCGCCTCGCGCTCGATGACGAGCACATCCACGCCCTGCAGGCGCAGCTCGGCGGCGAGCATCATGCCCGTCGGTCCTGCTCCGATGATGACGACGTCGATCATGTGGCCCCGTTCCGCGGCACCCCGCGCCGCGACCGCCCATCCTCCCTCGTGACGGGGGTCTTGCCGCAAGCCCCGGGTCGCCCGATATCCTGGACATGGCAGGGCACGATCCCTGCCATCGTCGTTTTCGGGCGTCGCCGTCGGTGCCGCGCGCCACGCTGACGGGGAGGGGCGCCATGGAGTCGTCGGTCGCCCTTGCGCTGCCCTTCGCGGGCCGCTGGCTCGTGCAGAACAGTCCCGCGCGCCGGGTGCCGAGCCACGGGGTCGATGTGCTCGGGCAGCGGTATGCCATCGACTTCGTCGGCGTCGATGACCGGGGGAGCACCGCGACCACGCGCGACTGGCGCACCGCTCTCGCGACCGAGTCGCCCGAACGGTTCGTCGCGTTCGGTCGCATGATCGTCTCCCCGGTCGACGGCACCGTCGTGGCGGTGCACGACGGCGAGCCCGACCACGAGGCACGGCGCTCGCCGTTCGCGCTGCTCGGGTACGCCGCCGGACAGGCGGGGCGGCTGCGGCAGGGCATCGGCGCGGTCGCCGGCAACCATGTGATCGTGCAGGATGCCGCCGGCGGCATGTTCGTCGCCCTGGTCCACCTGCGCGTCGCGTCGCTGCGCGTCGGCGTGGGTGACACCGTGCGGGCCGGCAGCCCACTCGGCGAGTGCGGCAACTCCGGCAACTCGACCCAGCCGCACGTGCACGTGCAGGCGATGGACAGCGTGGACCTCGCCGTGGCCCGCGGCGTGCCGATCGTGTTCACCCGGTATCGGCAGTGGGGTCCACAGCGCGGGGTCACCCGCGACGTGAGCGCGGGCATCCCCGACGAGCGAGCCGTCGTCGGTCCGCTGGTATGACGATGCCGCGGGAAGTCGTCACAGCAGGCCCGCCCGTGCGAGCTCCCATCGGGGACGCATCGTTCCGAGCGTAGGGCCCCGCGGCCGCCCGCCCTCACCCTTGCAAGAACCGCACCCCCGCCTGGCGGAAGTCCCGCGACCCCGGTGCGTTGACGTGGTCCCGACCCGGGATCTCCACGAACGTGCCGTGCGGGGCGGTGGCGGCCAGCCGCCGTGACTGTTCCAGGATCGGATCGTCCTCGCCGGTGGCGAAGAGCACGGGCTGCGGGGGAGGGGATGCCGGGTCGGGGTCGCTGTCACCCAGTCGCATGCCCTCCGCCAGCGCGACCAGGGCGTGCAGGTCGTTCGTCGACACCCGTTCGGCCAGCGCGACGTAGCGGCGCGTGACGGCATCCTCCACCGCACGCCCCTCCTCGAGGTAGGCGTGCACCTGGTCGATCTGCATCCGCTCGAGCGGCCGCCCGTCGGGGATGCCACCGAGCACGGCCCGCTCGATGCGCGTCGGCACATCCACCGCCACCTGCCAGCCCACCCGGCCGCCGAGCGAGTACCCGAGATACCGGACCGTGTCGAGCAGATACGTGTCGAGCACGTTCACGAGGTCGCCGACGAGACTCGTCATCTCGTACGCGCCGGGCCGGCGCGGCTTGTCGCTGGCGCCGTGACCGCGCTGATCCACGGCGAGCACCCGCAGCCCCGCCCGCTGCAGGTCGCGCACCCACCCGGTGTTCACCCAGTTGTCGCGCGTGCTCGAGCCGAACCCGTGCACACACAGCACCGTCGGCGCCGCCTCGTCACCCCACGTGTAGGTCGCGATGCGGTCGCCGTCGGGGGTCATCACGAACTGCGGCGACGGCATGGTGGTCAAAGCAGTGAGCGCGTCATCCATCTTCCGATCCTCTCGCATCGCCCGGGCGGGGTCACCGGGGTGTGGTGTGGCGGTCGGTACAGTGACCGGATGCCGCGTCCCACCCGCCGTCGCCTCGCCGCAGCCCTGGTGCTCGCGATGACGATCGCCGCGGGGCTCGCGGTGCACCGGTGGGCACCCGACGGTGCGGCATCCGACATCGCGGGCGACCTGCTCTACGCGCTCGCCGCCTACGCCGGGCTCGTGTTGCTGGTGCCGCGCCCACGGCCGTGGGTCGTGGGGGTCGCTGCGGCGACCTGGTGCGTCGGGGTGGAACTGTTCCAGCTCACCGGCCTGCCCGAGCGCGTCGGCGCGGCCTTCGGCCCCGCCATGCTGCTGCTCGGCACCGTCTTCGATCCGCGCGACCTGGTCGTGTACGTCGCGGCCGTCGCCGCGGCCACGGCGCTCGACGCCGCGTTCGTGGCAGCCGGGCGACGGGCGAGGGAGCGCCGCCCGGTCGCATAGTCCCGGCCGGAGGCGGCGCCTCGGCAGTGGCCGACGTGGGATCCTGGTGTCCTACGAAGGAGTTCCCCCATGCAGCATCGTCCCCTCGGCCGCACCGGCCGCGCCGTCTCGGCCATCGGCCTCGGCACCTGGCAGCTCGGCGCCGACTGGGGTGCCGTCGACGAAGCCGACGCGCGCGCCGTTCTCGCGGCATCCCTCGACCAGGGCGTCACCCTGTTCGACACCGCGGACGTCTACGGCGACGGCCGCAGCGAGACGATCATCGGCGGATTCCTCGCCGAGCACCCCGGGCACGGCATCACCGTGGCGACCAAGATGGGGCGCCGCATGGCGCAGGAGCCCGCCAACTACTCGCCCGAGAACTTCCGCGCGTGGACCGACCGCTCACGCCGCAACCTGGGTGTGGACACCCTCGACCTCGTGCAGCTGCACTGCCCGCCCACCGAGGTGATCGAGGCCGATGCGACCTACGACGCGCTCGACGCCCTGGTGGCCGACGGCACGATCGGCGCCTACGGCGTGTCGGTGGAGACGTGCGCACAGGCGCTCGCCGCCATCGCCCACCCGCACGTGACCAACGTGCAGATCATCGTCAACCCGTTCCGGCTGAAGCCCCTCGATGAGGTGCTGCCGGCGGCAGTGGATGCCGGTGTCGCGATCTTCGCGCGGGTGCCGCTGGCGTCGGGGCTGCTGAGCGGCAAGTACACCACGGCCACCACGTTCGCCGGCGATGACCACCGGTCGTTCAACCGCCACGGCGAGGCCTTCGACCGCGGCGAGACGTTCTCGGGCGTGGACTACGAGACAGGTCTCGCCGCCGCGGCGGAGCTCGCCGCAGCGCTTCCCGAGGGTGTCTCCCTGCCGGCGGCGTCGCTGGCCTGGGGTGCGTCGCTCCGGGGCGTGACGACCGTGATTCCGGGAGCGCGCACCGTCGCGCAGGCCACGACCAACGCCCAGGCTGCGGCGCTGCTCGAACCGGGCAGCGGGTTCGACCTCGACGCTTTCGACGCCGTCGTCCGCGACGTGTACGACCGGATGCTGCGGGCGGACATCCACCCGCTCTGGTAGGCCGCCCCGCGTCGGGGCTTGACCTGGAGCGCGCTCCAGGTGCGATCGTCGCCGTCATGGACATGACGACCTCGATTCCGAGCCCCGTGCTGGGCGCGATGGACTTCGGTACCCGCATCGACGCCGACCGCGCCTTCGCGGTCCTCGATCGCTTCGTCGCGCATCGCCGACCTGCGCGAGTTCACGGGGCTGTTGCGGGGGAGCGGCGAGGCCGCCGACCGCGTGTCGTTCCTCCGGCGCCATCGGTCGAACCTCGAGGAGCGCACCGCGGCCATCGCCGCGGCGATCGGCGTGCTCGACGACAAGATCGCGTACTACTCCGCATCGGAGTGAGTTCCGGCGGGCCGAGGTCGTCGACGGGAACAGCGGTGCCACCGGTCGTGGGAGGTCGGATCGCGCGCGCCGCGCGTAATTGACGGCACGTTCAGAGTTTTCCTTGACACCTCTATGAGAATCCTCTAATGATTGTCACAGGGGGGAGGGTTACGCCGCGTGGCGTACCCCGAACCCTCGCTCAGCACTTGTCGCAGCCCTGTGTGCTCGACCCCCGAAGTGCGCCAACGCCCCAAACGGAGGCGTCATCGGGCGTGCCGAGTCGTCCTGCAACATCCCCATACCAGGAGGCACGCCACCATGCGCAGCACCATCCGCAACTACGTCCAGGCCGAGAAGGCTCGTCGCGAGGAGAACGGCGATGAGGGCTTCTCGCTCATCGAGCTCATCGTCGTCGTCGTGATCCTCGGCGTCCTCGCCGCCATCGCCGTTCCCGTCTTCATGGGCCTGCAGGACCAGGCCAAGGAGAGCGCCCTCGAGTCGATCACCGCCAACGGCGCCTCGCAGACCGCGTCGGACATCGCCCAGGGCAAGACGGCAACCGAAATCAACACGGCCCTGAACGACCTCGCTGACCAGAGCGAGGATCAGCTGACCGGTATCGCCCTAAGCGTCTCCGACGCCGACACGATCGATGGATTCTGCGTCACCGGTACCGCCGATGGGATCACGAACGCAGTTAAGTCCGGCCCCGGCTGCGGTCCCGCCGCCACCACCCCTCCTACCGGCGGCTGACACCACTCCAGCGCGGGACCGACCGACCCGACGGTCGGTCCCGCGCTGCCGGCAGCACGATGGAGCGCAAGGGGGAGAGATGGTGGGTGACGACGACGGCTTCAGCCTCGTGGAAGTGATCATCGCGCTGTTCCTGCTCGCGGTCATCTCCCTCGCCGTCCTGCCGATGGTGGTGGGCGCGGTGCGTCTCAGCGTGGACAACAAAGACCTCGTGGCTGCCACCGCGTTCGGCAATTCCCAGCTGGCCGTCGTGCGAGACGCTTTTCCGCTCGCGCCGCTGAACCCCACGAGCTGCGCAGGCCTGCAGGCACGCGCCACGCCCGCGCACGCGCCGCTGCCCGATGCGGCGGGCACCGGCATGCGGGCCTCGATCGCGGTGCTCGACGGGTGCCCGCCCGCAGCCAACGACTACCCCGCGTCGCTGCAGGTCAGCGTCACGGTGCGCGACGCGCAGGGGGACCTGCTCGTCACCATCCCCACCCGCGTACGGGTGTCGGCGCCATGACCCGCCGCAGCGACGACGCAGGCATGAGCCTGGTGGAGATCATCGTGGCCGTCGTGGTCGCCTCGCTCGTGGCCGGCATGGTCGCCCTCGTGCTCATCAACGGGCTGACGGCGCAGCAGCAGGCCGCCGCCCGCGACCGTGCCACCGGCTCGGCGAATGTCGCCAGCGCCTCACTCACACAGTCGATCCGCAACGCCACGATGCTGCGGGTGAGCCTCGGCGGCACGCGTCTGGACGCCCGGGTGCTCACGGACACCGGGACGGCCGAGTGCCGAGCCTGGGCGATGGTGGGAGCAGACCTCCGCTACAGCGCCGGGCCGACGCCCCGCTCGGCCGCCACGAACACGTGGAAGCCGATCGCGACGGGCGTCACCGCGACGCTCCCCGGCGACGCCGCGTTCGCGCCGGAAGGGAACCGCGGAGTGAGCATCGGCCTGCGCATCACCCACGACCGACAGACCGCGATCATCACCGACGGGGCGACCGCGCAGGCCCAGGACGATGCTGCAGGAGGACCCCCGTGCTGATGAGACTTCGGCCCCGCCCGATCGGCAGCGGGAGGTGCGACGATGACGCCGGATCGACCCTCGTGTCGATGCTGATCGTCATGCTCGTGCTCAGCATCGGCGGGCTCGTGCTGTCGTCGATCGTCGTCAACACCTCGGCGATGCTCGTGGAGGGGCGCGAGAGCGTGCAGTCCCGCGCCGCGGCCGACGCCGGTCTCGCCGAGGTGGTCGCCCGCGGCCAGCGAGGAGAGGACATCTGCTCCGCGGCATCGTACGTCTCCACCGTCGCTCCGCGGTTCACGGTCGAGGTGCTGTGCGACTCGAGCAGGGTGCTGCTGCGCAGCGCCGGCCGTGGTGCCGACGGCGGCTCCACCGTCACCGAAGCGACCTACCAGCGCAACCTCAGCACCCAATCCCTCAAGGGTGCCGTCATCTCCGCCTCCGGGTCACTCAACGTCTCGTCCATCAACATCACGGCACCGGCGATCGACGGCGACATCGTGCTGGACAGTGGCGACTTCGACTGCAACAACTCGATGGAGATCTTCGGCGACCTGATCGTGCGCGACGGCGCGGTGAACCTCTCCAACCAGTGCCGCATCCACGGTGACGTGATCGCGTCGCGCTCGGTGCAGATCCAGAACAACGCGGTCGGCGTCGACGGCGACGTGCACGCGATGGGCGACTTCACGCTCACCACCAGCGCGACGATCGGCGGCAGCGTGTACACGCGCGGCAAGGCCACGGTCAACAGCGGCGGTCGCGTCGTCGGTTCGGTGACCGCCGTCGGCGACGCGGCGATCGGCGGGCCGACGACCCACCTCGGCGGCGGCGTGTGGGCGGGCGGAGCGGTCTCGGTGAACGCCGCCACCGTGTCGGGCTCGGTGACCGCCGCCGGATCCGGCGACGCGGACTTCTTCAACAGCACCACGGGCTCGGTGCGGGTGGCGGGCAAGATCAGCCAGATGCAGGGTGCCAGGATCAACGGCGACGTGACCTCATCCCGTCCCGGCGTGGCACACTCCATCGCGCCGGGGACGACGATCACCGGCAGCCTCACCCTGGCCGGTACGTATTCCACGTGGAGCTCCGGCCCCACCGTCCACGGCACCGTGCGGCAGAACGTCGGGGGGCTGGTGGCCCCGACGGCACCGACCGTCGACACGCCGTGGGCGTTGACTCCCGGAGCGTTCGAATGGGTCGACCTGGCCTTCCCTGCCACCGGGTGGCCGGGCTACACGCGCATCGCGACGCCGGGGTGCGACTACCAGAACAGCCCGGCAGACCGCGCGATGATCAACGCGTTGACCGCGCCGACCATCGTCGACGCCCGCACCTGCTCGACGCTGAAGCTCTACGACGTGGCGTTCGCGGTGAAGACGAACGTGACCTTCCTCGTCTCGTCGGTGCAGGCGCAGAAGCTCAAGGTCACATCCGCCGACGGTGCCCCCCACGCCTTCAACATCATCACCCCCGACGGCACCCCCGACCACACGCCCACCTGTGCCCCGGTCTCGGGCTTCGCCACCCCCGGCACGATCGACATCGGTGACGTCGTGATGGATGCCCGCATCACCGGGTTGGCGTACTCGCCGTGCACCGTGCACATCGGCCAGTCCACGGGCGGCGGGCGCTGGAACGGCCAGGTGTACGCCGGCAAGGTGACCTGGGGAGGCAACAGCTCGCCCCGCATGCAGCTCGACTACCGAGAGGTGACGGTACCGGGCTTCGCGGTCGCGGGCGGCGGCGGCGGTGGTGGTGCAGGCGGTGCCGCCTCGGTGCTGGGCGACCTCATCCGATTGCGCGACACATGAACCCGCTCTCGATCTACCTCCTCGCCCTCGCGGGCCTGTTCGGGCTCGTCATCGGCTCGTTCCTCAACGTCGTGATCCACCGGGTGCCCGCCGGCATCCCGCTCACCCGTGCGAGCAGCTGCCCGCGGTGCGACGCACCGGTGCGCCCCTGGCAGAACGTCCCCGTCGTGTCGTGGCTCGCGCTGCGCGGCCGCTGCGCGGCCTGCGGACTGCCCATCTCGCGCCGCTACCCGCTCGTAGAAGCCGCCACCGCCGCCGCCTTCGTGCTGGTGGCCTGGATCGCGCTCGACGCCGACCGCGCGATCGCCGGCGTCCCGGCCACCGGCGCCGCGGTGACGGTCGCCGCCGCGCTGCTGTACTTCGCGGCGATCTCCATCGCGCTCACCCTCATCGACCTCGACGTGCATCGGCTGCCGAACGCGATCGTGCTGCCCTCCTACGGGGTGGCCCTCGGGCTGTTCACGCTCGCGTGCCTGCTGGGTGCGCCGTGGGTCTCGCTCGGGCGTGCCGCCGTCGGCGGCGCCGCGCTCTTCGCCTTCTACCTGGTGCTGCGCTCGGTGCGGCCGGGCGCCATGGGCGGGGGAGACGTCAAGCTCGCGGGCGTGGTGGGGATCTACCTCGGGTGGCTCGGCTGGGGACCGCTCGTCGTGGGCGGGTTCGCGGCTTTCGTGCTCGGCGGCGTCTTCGGCGTCGCCCTCATGATCAGCCGTCGCGCCGGCCGGTCCACGGCGATTCCGTTCGGTCCGTGGATGATCGCGGGCGCGTGGGTGGGCATTTTGGTGGGCGTTCCGCTCGCCGAAGGTTACGTCGGACTTCTCGTCCCATAGGAAAGGCAGGGATATGGCGAAGACGATCGTCGGTCTGGAGATCACCGAAGAAGGCGTGCGGGCTGCCGAAGTGACGGTGGGTCGGCGTCCCGTGCTCGTCGCCGGCGGCTCCGTGCCGTTGCCGCCGGGCGCCGCCAAGGACTCCGAGGTGTTCGATCGCGACGCGGTGGCGCTGGCGCTTCGGCAGCTCTGGAGCCGCACCGGCATCAAGAACCGCCGCGTGGTGCTGGGCCTCGGCAGCCGGCGCATCCTCGTGCGGGAGTACACGACCACGGCGATGCGACCCGACCTGCTGCGTCAGGCGCTGCCGTTCCAGGTGCAGGACCTGCTGCCCGTGCCGCCCGAGCAGGCGGTGCTCGACTTCTATCCGCTCGCCCAGCAGAGCGACCAGGTCACGGGTCTGCTGGTGGCCACGGTGGCCGAGACCGTGGAGGACCTCATCGCCACGGTCGCGAAGGCCAAGCTCACCGTCGATGTGGTCGACCTCGCACCGTTCGGTCTGGCCCGGGCGGTCAGCCGCGTCGCGCGCCCCGGCGAGACCGTCGCCGCCTTCCACCTGGGCGACCACACCAGCTTCGTCGTCGTGCTGCGCGACGGCGTGCCGCGATTCGTGCGCATGATCCCGATCGACATCACCACGCAGGCGGTGCGCAACCGTGAGTCGGCGGCCCTCGGTGACAGTGCAGACCTCGCAGCGCCCGCCGACGAGCCCCTGGCCGTCGTGCCGAGCGGCGACGGCCCCCTCACGCGCCGTCGTGCCGGCGCGCGTGTCACGCAACGCCCCAGCGCCATGTCCGACGTCGCGATCGCCGACCTGGTGGCGCGGCTGCGCAGCACCCTCACCTTCTACGCCGACCGCTCCGGTGAGCAGCCCGTCACACGCGTGCTGCTCACCGGTGCCGGGGCGGCTGTCCCGGGCATCGCCGAGGCGCTGGCGGGGAGCCTGCCGCTGGAAGTCGAGTCGGTGCCGGCAAGCCAGATCGTCGATGTCAAGGGCGACCCACCTGAAGGCGACGACGCCCTCGACCTGCTCGCCACCGTCGGTCTCGCACTCGGGGAGGTGCGGCGATGAGCGGCTCCGCTCACGTGATCGCGGTGGGCTCCGCGCCCCGCGTCAACCTCATGCCGCGCGCCGAGACCGAGCGGCGTGCGAACAACGCGCTGATCCGGCGCTGGTCGCTCGCCCTCGTCGGAGCGATGGGAGTGGTCGCGATCGCGATGGGCGGCGCCTTCTTCCTGCAGCTGACCTCGGAACAGCGCGCGGCGGCCGAGGACGCCCGCACCAGCGACCTGCTCACGCGCATCGCCGCGCTTTCGGACGTGCGCGCGGCGGTCGCGCTCGAAGGCGAGCTGACCGACTTCCGCGGCACCGCGATGGCCGCGGAACTCGCCTGGTCCAAGGTCATCGGTGCCCTGCGCGACACGATGCCACCCGACGTCGCGATGGCCGGGTTCGACCTCGCCGTCGGTGGCGCCACGGTGGGGGACGACCCTTCGGCGGAGCCGGGGGCGAGTGGCACCGTCACCTTCACCACCGCGGTGCCGATCGAGATGGTCTCCCTCACCCGAGCCGTGCGCTCGCTCGAGAGCGTGCTCGACGCCGACGGGTGGGAGCTGGTCGTCGACGACAACGACATCCACACCTACACGCTGCGGGTGAGCGTCGACCAGACGTTCTACACCGGCACCTACGTGACGGAGGACACCCCGTGAACGCCCCCAAACAGATCGTCAACCTGCTCGGCGCGGTGTTCGTGGCCGGCGTCGTCGTCGCAGGCGTGACCCTGGGTGCACTGCCGCTCTACGGCAACGCGCAGGCGAACGACGAGTCGACCCGTTCCGTCGCGCAGACCAACGACATCTACGACATCCAGCTGCAGCAGCTCACCGCCGACGCGGTGCGTATCGCCGAGATCGACGCGAACGTCGCGGCGCTGCGCGCCGAGATTCCGGCCCGCCCGCAGCTCGACGATCTGCACGAGATCGTGGTGGGCGCCGCCGCCGACGTCGGCGCGCGCATCGTCAGCGTCGTGGCCGTCGAGCCCGTGCCGTGGACCGCCCGCCCGTCACTGGGGGAGCAGACCGCACCGGCGGCACCCGCCGTCGTCGACGTCAACGCCTCCGACGAGGAGGAGGCGGAGACCGACGATGCCGCAGCCGAACCGGCGCCGCCGCCCGTCCCCGACGCGGTCTCGCCGCAGCAGCAGGTGCGCGTGACGATCTCGGTCGAGGTCGCCGATACGCAGCAGGCCGCCGCGTTCGTCGATGCGCTGGGGAGAGGGCCGCGCCTGATCGGTGTGGAGTCCGCCGTGGTGGCCGGCGAGAACAACGAGCTCACCCTCACCGTGACCGTTCAGACCTTCATCCGCACAGAGGACCCCTCATGACCGACGACGACACCACCCTCACCGGCATGCTCGCTGCGGCCCACCGGGCCAAGGCCTCCGACGTGCACCTCACCGCCAATCACCCGCCGCTCATGCGGGTCAAGGGCGACCTCGCCCCGATCCCCGGCTACACCGAGCCCACCGGCACGAACTGGCTGGAGCGCGCCGTGGGCGGCATCATGACCGACGAGCAGGTCGCCGACTTCCGCCGCGCCGGCGAGGTCGACCTCGCGCTGTCGGTGCCGCAGGTGGCCCGGTTCCGCGTCAACGTCTTCCGCCAGCTCGGCGCCGTGGCCGTCGCGCTGCGTTTCATCCCCGACACCGCACTCAGTCTCGACCAGCTGGGGGTGCCCGCGATCGCCCGCGATCTGGTGCTCAAGCCCCGCGGCCTCGTGCTGGTGACGGGGCCGACCGGTTCGGGCAAGTCCACCACGCTCGCGGCCATGCTCGACATCGTCAACCAGACGCTGCCGGCGCACATCGTCACGGTCGAAGACCCGGTCGAGTTCCAGCACACCAGCAAGCGCTCGCTCATCCACCAGCGCGAGATCGGCAGCGACACCGCGTCGTTCGCCGAGGCCCTGCGTCGTGTGCTGCGTCAGGACCCCGACGTGATCCTCATCGGCGAGCTGCGTGACCCCGAGTCGATCTCGACCGCGCTTTCGGCGGCCGAGACCGGCCACCTCGTGCTGTCGACTCTGCACACCCAGAGTGCGGCGAAGTCGATCAACCGCATCGTCGACGCCTTCCCGCCCGACCAGCAGACCCAGGTGCGCACCCAACTGGGTGACACCCTGCAGGGCATCATCAGCCAGACCCTGCTGCCGCGCGCGCAGGACGACGGCCGGGTCATCGCCACCGAGGTGCTGGTGAACACCCCCGCCATCGCCAACCTCATCCGCGAGGGGCAGGTCAGTCAGATCTACTCGATGCTGCAGGCCGGCGGCGGCATCGGCATGCACACGCTCGATCAGGACCTGCGCCGCCTGGTCGAGAACGGCAGCATCACGATGGCACTGGCGAGGTCGTTCGCCTCGGATGCCGCTTCGCTCGACGACGCCCGGGTGCGCCCGCGCGACCTCGACGTCGAGTCCTGGGCGCTGCATTCGACGCGCCCGCAGGATGCCGGCTGGGCTCACTGATGGCACTCATCGAGGAGTACACCTACCGTGCGGTCGACGTCACCAACGGCAAGGTGGTCAAGGGTGCGCTGGAAGCCGCCAGCGAGAACGCCGTCGCCGCCAAGCTGCGCGCCCAGGGTCTCACGCCGCTCGAGGTGTCGCTGACGGCCAAGACAGGGCTCAACCAGGAGATCTCGATCCCCGGGTTCGAGAAGCGCGTCAGCGTCGCCACCTTGGCGGTGTTCGCCAAGCAGATGGCCGGCCTCATGAATGCCGGCCTGCCGCTGATGCGCACCCTCAGCATCCTCATCGAGCAGACGGAGGACAAGAAGCTGCAGCGGGCGCTCGTCGCGGTGCAGGCGGCGATCGAGTCGGGATCGGCCTTCTCTGTCGCGCTCGCCCAGCATCCCGACATCTTCCCGCCGCTCATGGTGAGCATGGTGAAGGTCGGCGAGATCGGCGGCTTCCTCGGCCAGGCGCTGACGACGGTGGCGAAGACGTATGAGAGCGAGGCCGAGCTTCACGGCAAGATCAAGTCCGCCACCACCTACCCCGCGATCGTGTTCGGCATCGCCATCGTCGGTGTCGTCGCGATGATCGCCTTCATCGTCCCGATCTTCAAGGGCATGTTCGAAAGCCTGGGATCCGAGCTGCCCCTCCCCACCCAGATCCTCGTCGCCATGTCGGCGAACGCCGCCTGGGGTGTGCCGCTGCTCGCCGTGATCGCGATCGGCGGGTGGATCTGGTGGATGCAGAACAAGCGGAAGGATCGCGTGCGCCGTGTCGTCGATCCGCTGAAGCTGAAAGTGCCGGTCTTCGGTCCCCTCGCCACCAAGATCGCGGTCGCACGCTTCGCCCGCAGCCTCGCGATGATGCTCGACGCCGGCGTGCCGCTGGTGCAGGCGCTGTCGATCGTGGGGGAGGCGTCGAACAACTGGAAGATCGAGCAGGCCGTGCGCGAGGTGCAGGAGTCGGTCAAGCAGGGCCGGTCGTTCGCGGCGCCGCTGGCGAAAGCCGAGGTGTTCCCGCCGATGGTCGCCCAGATGGTCGCCGTGGGTGAGGAATCGGGCACGCTCGCCGACATGCTGTCGTCGATCGCCGACTACTACGAGAGCGAGGTGGAGGCGGCCACCGAGCAGCTGACATCCTCGATCGAGCCGATCCTCATCGTGGGCATCGGCATCATCATCGGCGGCATGGTGATCTCGCTCTACATGCCGATCTTCTCGATCTACGGCGAGATCGGCGGGTGAGGGGCTGCGCGCTCAGATCGAGACGCGCAGCACCTCTTCGATCGTGGTGATGCCCTGGGCGACCTTGCTGAAGCCGTCTTCGCGCAGCGACACCATGCCCTGCTTGATCGCGACGGCACGCAGCTCGGTGCCGGTCGCGTGGGCGACGACGAGCTTCTCGAGATCCTCGCTGACGGTCATGACCTCGTGCAGCGCCACGCGGCCGCGGTAGCCGGTGCCCGAGCAGGCGGCGCAGCCCACCGTGCGGTAGAGCACCGGGGGATCGGCGGGGTTGTGCGGGAAGTGCACCGAGTCGAGCACGTCGCGCGACTCGGTGTAGGTCTCGCGGCAGTTCATGCACAACCTGCGCGCCAGGCGCTGGGCGACGACGGCGGTGAGAGCGGTGCCGACCAGGAACGGCTCGCACCCGATCTCGGTCAGACGCGTCAGGGCGCTGGGCGCGTCGTTGGTGTGCAGGGTCGACAGCACCAGGTGGCCCGTGAGCGCGGCTTCGATCGAGATCGTCGCGGTCTCCTTGTCGCGGATCTCGCCGACCAGCACGACGTCGGGGTCCGACCGCAGGATCGAGCGCAGCGCCGCCTGGAACGTCATGCCCGCGCGGGCGTTGACCTGCACCTGGTTGATGCCCGCCATGCGGTACTCCACCGGGTCTTCGACCGTGATGACGTTCACCCGCGGGCTGGCGACGGCGTTGAGCGCGGTATAGAGGGTGGTGGATTTGCCCGACCCGGTGGGGCCGGTGACCAGCACCATGCCGTGGGGGCGCCCGATCGACTCGGTGAAGCGCTTGTGGTTGATCAGCGAGAACTTCAGGTCGCCCATCGACAGGGTCTGCCCGGAGTTGTCGAGGATGCGCATGACGATCTTCTCGCCCCACACCGTCGGCAGGGTCGCCAGGCGCAGGTCGACCTGTCGGCCGTCGTGATGCACCGACAGTCGCCCATCCTGCGGCTTGCGGCGCTCGGCGATGTCGATGGATGCCATGATCTTCAGCCGCGAGATCACGCCGTCCTGAATGGCGCGGTCGGCCTTCTGCATCTCGTGCAGCACGCCGTCGATGCGGTACCGCACCGTCAGCTGGCGCTCACCGGGCTCGATGTGGATGTCGCTGGCCCGGTCGCTGATCGCCTGCGTGATGAGCAGGTTGACGAAGCGCACGATCGGGGCATCGTCGACCTGGTCCTCGAGCGACTCGGTGCCGGAGGAGCTCTCGGATGCCGCGATCTCGCCGATCTGCTCCGAGAGGTCGCTGAGCTCCTCATCGGAGCGCAGGAAGCGGGTGAACGCGTTCTTCAGTGCGTCGGCGGCGACCACGACGGGGCGCACGTTCATCTCGGTGGCCGTGCCGACGTCATCGAGGGCGATGAGGTCGCTCGGGTCGAGCATGCCGATCGTCAGGCTCCGCCGTCCCCGCTCGAGCGGAATCAGCTGGTATCGCCGGCACAGGGAGGCCGGCACGAGGGCGACCACGTCGGCGTCGAGCGACACCGCTCCCAGGTCGACGAACGCGTAGCCGGACTCCGCGGCGATGCCCTGCGCGATCTGCGTCTCGGTGGCCAACCGTGCCGTCACGATCCCTTCGCGCAGCTGCGGCCCATCACCGATGTCCGCGACGAGACTCGACATGTCCTCCGCACGGACCATGCCCGATCTCACCAGCGATTCTGCAAGCCCTCTCATGCGACAACCTTCCCCAGGTGGCTCATCCTAGGGCGCCCGCATGCCCCGCCGCCACTGAATTGTGAGAACTCTCTCATTCAGTCTCGCCGCGCCGTTTGCGCCCGTCGCGCGGGCCGTCAAGCCCACGAAACGCCGTCATCCGCGCCGTTAGGGTGACGGCATGAGCGAACCGAATGTGATGCACCGGACCATCGCCTGGGCGCTGTCGACCAAGCCGGTGCGGGCGTTCCTGCTCTACACCGAGCACCGCGGACCGGTACTCGCCGACAGCGTCACCTACCGCACCCTGTTCAGCGTCTTCGCGGGCGTGCTGCTCGGCTTCTCACTCGCCGGGCTCTGGCTCGGGGGCAACCCTGCCGCGTTCGACGCCCTCATCGCCGCCGTCGACAGCGCCATCCCCGGCATCGTCGGTGAGGGCGGCATCATCGAGGATCCGCAGGACATCGCCATTCCCGCCGGACTCACCATCGCCGGCATCCTCTCGCTCGTCGCCCTCGTCGGCGCCGCGATCGGCGCCATCGGCAGCCTCCGCATCGCGATGCGCGTCATCGCCGACCGCGTCGCCGACGATGTCATGTTCGTGTGGGTGCTGCTGCGCAACCTGGGCCTGGCGATCGGCATCGGCGTCGGGCTCGGTGCCTCGGCGGCGATCAGCTTCTTGGGCACGGCCGGCCTCGGCATCGTCGGCGACTGGCTCGGGATGCCGCAGGACTCACCGCTGCTGGTCCTCGGCGGCCGCGTCATCACGATCGTCGCGGTCTTCGCGCTCGATGCCGTCATCATCGCCGGCGCCTTCCGGATGCTCTCGGGGCTGCGGCCCTCGGCCCGGTCGCTGTGGAGCGGGGCGCTGCTGGGGGCGGTGGGGCTCAGCGTGCTGCAGCAGCTGTCGGGCCTGTTCGTCGGTGGGGCGTCGTCGAATCCGCTCTTGGCCTCGTTCGCCTCGCTCATCGCGCTGCTGCTGTGGTTCAACCTCTCGGCGCAGGTGATCCTCATCGCCAGCGCCTACATCGTCACCGGCGTCGAGGAGGAAGCCGACCGGGTGCGCGCCCGCTACGGCGCCCAGACCTTCGCGCAGCGGCGCGTGCGTCGAGCCGAGAACGCCGTGCTGGTGGCGTCGGACGAGCTCACGCGGGCACGGGAGGCGGAAGCCGAGGAACGCGAAAAGGCGCTCGAGAAGGCCGAGGCATGACCCGGGTGCCCGCGTACACGGCGGCGCAGGTACGCGCCGCCGAAGCGCCGCTGCTTGCGGTGGGCCAGCCGCTCATGCGGCGTGCCGCGGCCGCGCTGGCCGACGTGCTGTGGCAGGAGCTGCCGCGGGGTGGCCGGCTGCTCGTGCTGGCCGGTCGCGGTGACAACGGCGGCGACGCCCTCTTCGCCGCAGGCGACAGTCGCGTGGTCGCCGTCGACCTCCCGAGTGGACTGCAGCCCGACCTGGGCACGGTCGCCGACGACATCGTGCTGCCCGCGTCGGTGACCGTCACCTTCGGCGCGCTCAAAGCGGGTCTCGTGCGCGGCGCCGGACCGCGCCTGACAGGCCGCGTCCTGCTGGTGGACCTGGGGCTGGCTCTCCCCGCCGACGAGGCAGTGGATGCCGGCGAGGTCGACATCGTCCGGCATCCGTGACGGGCGCGTGAAGATCGCGTTGCCATCTGCGCGCAGACGGGGCGATCCGCGTCCGAGTGGCTCCGGCATCCACTGACAGTCGGTAGCGTCGTAGTGTGGCCATTCAGCGAGACAACGACACCGCAGCCTCCCATCCGCTCCAGGCGACGCATCCGCTCGCCCTCGCGCCGGTGACGGCCCCCGCCGCGACGGTCGACGGGTTCGTGGCGGAGTTCCTGCAGAACCTCAACCTCGAGCGGGGGGTGACGCTCACCGCCTCCAGCCCCAACGACCGCTACGTCGCGCTGGCCTACACGGTGCGCGACTACCTCATCGCGCGGTGGCTCGAAGACCGCCGCCACCTGCGCGAGACGCAGGCCAAGACCGTCTGCTACCTGTCGGCGGAGTACCTGCTCGGCCGCCAGCTCCAGAACAACCTGCTCGCGACCGACCTCACCGCGATCGCCACCGAGGCGCTCGCGCAGTGCGGGGTCGACCTCGACGAGCTGCGCGACCTCGAGGTGGAACCGGGTCTCGGCAACGGCGGCCTCGGCCGCCTCGCGGCGTGCTTCATCGACTCCCTGGCCACCATGAGCGTGCCCAACATCGGCTACGGCATCCGCTACGAGTACGGCATCTTCCGGCAGACCTTCGACGACGGGCAGCAGAGCGAGCAGCCCGACGCGTGGCTCGCCCTCGGCTCGCCGTGGGAGTTCCCCCACCCCGAGGCCGCGCAGACCATCGGCTTCGGTGGCCGCACCGAGTCGTATGTGGACGACGAGGGCGTCACCCGTGCGCGCTGGGTGCCCGACTGGCGCGTGCGAGCCGTGCCCTACAACTACATGGTGCCCGGTTACCACAACGGCCGCGTCAACACGCTGCGGCTGTGGAGCGCCCAGGCCACCGACGCATTCGACCTGCGCATCTTCAACTCCGGTGACTACGAAGAAGCCGTGCGCGCGCAGACGTATGCCGAGAACATCTCCAAGGTGCTCTACCCCGAGGACTCCACGCCGCAGGGCAAGGAACTGCGCCTGCAGCAGCAGTACTTCTTCGTCTCGGCATCCATCGCCGATTTCATCGACACGCAGCTGGCAGACGGCGCCGACCTTGCGACCCTTCCCGACAAGGTCATCTTCCAGCTCAACGACACCCACCCCGTCATCGCGGTGCCCGAGCTCATGCGTGTGCTCGTCGATGAGAAGGGTATGACGTGGGATGCCGCGTGGGACATCACCCGCCAGTGCTTCGCCTACACGTGCCACACGCTGCTGCCCGAAGCCCTCGAAGTGTGGTCGGTGGAGCTGATGGGCCGGCTGCTGCCGCGGCATCTGGAGATCATCTACCGCATCAACGATGAGTTCCTCGCGGCCGTGCGGGAGCGTTTCGGCGACGATGAGATGCGCATCCGCGACATGTCGATCATCGCCGAGTTCCCCGAGCGCTCGGTGCGCATGGCGTACCTCGCGACGGTCGCCGCCGCGAAGGTCAACGGCGTCGCCGAGCTGCACTCGCAGCTGCTGCGCGAGAAGGTGCTGCCCGACTTCGACGAGTTCTTCCCGGGCCGGTTCATCAACGTCACCAACGGCGTCACGCCCCGCCGCTTCCTGCGGCTGGCGAACCCCGACCTCTCCGCACTCATCACCGAGGCGATCGGGGAGGGCTGGGTCACCGACCTCGAGCGACTTCGCGAGCTCGAGCCCTATGCCGACGACGCCGACTTCCGCTCCGCGTTCGCGCAGGTGAAGGCGGCCAACAAGCGTCACCTCAGCGACGTGCTGCGCGCCCGCGACGGCTTCGAGGTCGGCGAGGGTCACATGCTCGACGTCATGGTCAAGCGCCTGCACGAGTACAAGCGGCAGATGCTCAAACTCCTGCACATCGTGACGACCTACGAGAACATCGTCTCGGGCAGGGTCGCCGTCGCCGATGTGCAGCCGCGCACGTTCCTCTTCGGCGCCAAGGCCGCGCCCGGCTACGTCATGGCCAAGCGCATCATCCACCTCATCAACGCCGTCGGCTCGGTCGTCAACGCCGACCCGCGCGTCGAGGGCCGGCTGCAGGTGCTGTTCCCGCCGAACTACAACGTCACCCTCGCCGAGCGGGTCGTCCCCGCCGCCGACCTGTCGGAGCAGATCTCGCTCGCCGGCAAGGAGGCATCGGGGACGGGCAACATGAAGTTCGCGCTCAACGGCGCGCTCACCATCGGCACCGACGACGGCGCGAACGTCGAGATCCGCGAGCTCGTCGGCGACGAGAATTTCTTCCTGTTCGGCATGGCCGAGCCCGAGGTGGAGGCGCTGTGGGCGCGCGGATACCGCCCGAGCGACTTCTACGCCGCCGACGAGGACCTGCGCCGCAGCATCGACCTCATCGCGTCGGGGACCTTCTCCGACGGTGACCGCTCGGTGTTCGAACCCGTCGTGTCGAACCTGCTCTACGACGATCGCTTCATGGTGCTCGCCGACTACCGCTCGTACATCGACGAGCAAGCGAAGGTGGATACCGCCTACGCCGACCGTGATGCGTGGACGCGCTCGGCGATCCTCAACGTCGGGCGGTGCGGGTTCTTCTCGTCCGATCGGTCGATGCGCGACTACATCGACCGCATCTGGCACACCCCGCTGGCGATGTGACTCAGCGGGCGTAGCGCTCGACGAAGGCCCGCAGAATGCCACCGGTGTGCGTCACCGGCTCGCGTCGTACCGCGGCGAGGGTGAGGTCGAGCTCCTCAGGGGCGAAGTACCCGTGCCGGGCGTACGTGCGGATGCGGGTGGTCATGCCTTCGACGTCGCACTCCGGGTGGAACTGGGTGGCGTAGACGTTCTGCCCCACGCGGAACATCTGCACGGGGCACGCCGCCGAGGTCGCCAGCAGCGTCGCCGACGGTGGCAGCCGCGTGATGGCCTCCTTGTGGCCGACGAATGCCGCGAACTCGTCGGGGAGGTCGGCCAGCAGCGGATCGGCGGCACCGGCCGCGGTGCGCTGCACCGTCACCACGCTGATGGGTTCGCGGTACGTGCGGTCGATCACCGCGCCCTGGTGCGCACCGAGGGTCCCGATGCCGTAGCAGGCACCGAAGAAGGGGAAGTCCCGCGGCACCACCTCATCGAGCAGCCGCGCAACGTCGGCTTCGGCTCGCCGCTGCACGGCGGACTTCTGCGCCACGGGGTCGGAGGCGTTGAAAGGTCCGCCGCCGACGAAGATCCCCGAGACGGCATCCAGATCGACATCCCCCAACGGCGCTGCTTCGAGCCGCACGCGACGGAGGTCTTTCTCATCGAGCCCGGTGTACCGCAGGAAGAGTGCGTATTCCTCGTCGGCGGGGACGTCTTCGGGTCGGGTGGCCAGCAGCAGGAAGGGCTTCATCGCGCCTGAGTCTATGCGTGCCGCCGCCCGCCGTCGTCCCGGAGATGATGCTTCGCCCCGCGCGCCGCGCGGCCTAGGGTGAGTGTGACGGCCGCAGACCCCGCGGCCGCGACAGCGACGTCGCAGGGAGAACCCCATGTCCACCATCGCCTGGATCGGTCTCGGCCACATGGGCGCGCCCATGGCCGCCCACCTCGTCTCCGCCGGACACACCGTGCGCGGCGTCGACCCGGTGCCCGCCGCCCGCGACGCCGCCGCCACCCGTGGCATCCAGGTCGTCGATACCGTCGCCGAGGCGCTGCAGGGCGCCGACGCGTGTCTCACGTCGCTGCCCGGTCCCGACCAGGTGCGGCAGGTGTACGGGGGAGGGGACGGGGTCTTCGCCCACGCGGTGGCCGGCACCCTGCTGCTGGACACCTCCACCGTCGACGTCGGCACCTCGCGCTGGTGCCACGACGAAGCCGCAGCGAGAGGTCTCGCGTTCGTCGACTCGCCGATCTCCGGTGGCACCGCCGGAGCGGAGGCCGGCACGCTCGCCGTCATGCTCGGCGGGCACCCCGACCACCTCGCCCGCGCGCGCACGGTCGTCGAGCCGATGGCGCGCGCCGTGATCGACTGCGGCGAGGCCACCAGCGGCATCGCCGCGAAGCTCGCCAACAACATGATGCTCTTCATCAGCGTCATGGCGATGTCGGAGGGTTCGCAGCTCGCCGAGCACCTGGGGCTCGACCCGCACGTGTTCTGGCAGGTGGTGGATGCCTCGTCCGGCCAGTCGTGGGCCCAGCGCACCTGGTACCCCGTGCCGGGCGTCGTGCCGACGGCCGCGGCCAACCACGATTTCGATGCCACCTTCTCGGCCGATCTCGCCCGCAAGGACTGCGGGCTGGCGGTGCAGGCGGGTGAGGCCACGGGGGTCAACCTCCCCGCCGCCCGCCTCGCCCTCGAGCAGCTCGAGCGCCTGGCGGCGGAGGGTCTGGGCGGCAAGGACTGCACGCTCGTGGCGAAGTACGCCTCGCCCGACGGCACGCTGCGCGGCTACACCCCCGCCCCCCGCGAATAGCACTCCGCGCCGCGCGGGGCAACGGCGTCGGGGCTGCCGTCGTGTCGCGTTAGGGTCGGATCAGGAGGTCATTTCATGGCTATTGCACGAATGCAGGGCGGTCCGCTCGACGGGCAGCTGCTTCCCCTGGACGACCCGGAGATGGACCGGCTCATCCTTCCGTACAGCGAGACGCAGGTCGTCTACGAGCGCGCCGGAGCCCCGGAGAACACCGGCGACGACGACGGTCCGACCGAGGCGGTCTTCCACTACGTCGAGGCACAGGACGACATCGACCCCGACCGTGACGATCAGGACGAGCCGTAAGCACCGTGGCAGGGATCGCTGAGCACGCTGCAGATCCCGCGGAGCCGCAACGCTCCATCGAGGTTGAGCGCAAGTACGACGTCGACGACGCCGCGGCGGTACCCGATTGGACGGTGCTGCCCGGCGTCGCCGTCGTCGGCGCCGCCGAGCATCGCCGGCTCGACGCGCGATATCTCGACACCGCCGAGGCGCACCTCGCCCGGTCGCGCGTGGCCGTGCGTCGGCGCACCGGTGGTCCCGACGCCGGCTGGCACATCAAGATCTCCTCGCCCGAGGGCAAGCACGAGTGGGCGTGGCCGTTGGATGCCGAGCCCGATGACGATGCCGCCGAACTTCCGGTTCCTGACCCCGTGATCGCCGCGCTGGCGCGGTGGGCGACGCCGCCGTTCACCGCGTTGGCGCGCATCCGCAACGAGCGTGCGGCCTACGCGCTGCGCGACGCTGACGGTGCGCTCGTGGCGGAGTTCGTCGACGACCACGTCACCGCCCGCGACGAGCGCCGGGGCACGGAGGCGTCGTGGCGCGAGTGGGAGCTCGAACTCGGACCGGCGGCCCCCGTCGATGCAGACGGCCGAGCGGCGCTCTTCGCCGCCGCCGACGCCATCGTGGCCGCCGCAGGTGGCCGCCTGGCGGCATCCGAGTCCAAGCTCGGCCGCGTCCTCGGCGCCTGACCCCCGTCCATCGAACGAGCGCAGCGAAACCGAACGCGCCGCAGACCACTGACGCCGCCCCCGGGTACGGGAGCGGCGTCAGTGGTTCGTGACGGCGGGCGTCAGATGTTGATCATGTGACCCGCGAGGCCGTGGAAGGCCTCCTGCAGCGCCTCCGACAGCGTCGGGTGGGTGTGCACGTTGCGGGCGGCTTCGAGAGCGGTGAGGTCCCACTTCTGCGCGAGGGTCAGCTCGGGCAGCAGCTCCGACACGTCGGGGCCGATGAGGTGGCCACCCAGCAGCTCCAGGTGCTCGGCGTCGGCGATGAGCTTGACGAAGCCGATCGGCTCGCCGAGGCCGTTCGCCTTGCCGTTCGCGCTGAACGGGAACTTCGCGACCTTCACGTCGTAACCGGCGTCGCGCGCCTGCTGCTCGGTGAGACCGAACGAGGCCACCTGCGGCGAGCAGAACGTCGCGCGCGGCATCATGCGGTAGTCGCCCAGCGTCTGGGTCTCGGCCTTCGCGATCGTCTCGGCGGCCACGACGCCCTGCGCCTCGGCCACGTGGGCCAGCTGCAGCTTGGCGGTGACGTCGCCGATGGCGTAGATGCCCTCGACGTTCGTGCGCATGTGGTCGTCGATGTCGATGGCGCCGCGGTCGGTCAGCTTCACGCCGGTGTTCTCCAGGCCGTAGCCCTCGACGTTCGCGGCGAAGCCGATCGACATCATGACCTTGTCGGCCTCGATCGAGCCCTTCGTGCCGTCGGCGTTGGCGCTGTAGGCGACCGTGACCTTCGACCCGTCGTCGGTGACCGACTCCACCTTGGTGGAGGTGAGGATGTCGATGCCGTACTTCTTGTACTGCTTCTGCAGCTCCTTGGACACCTCGACGTCCTCGTTGGGCAGCGCCCGGTCGAGGAACTCGATGATGGTCACCTTCACGCCGTAGTTGCTCAGCACGAAGGCGAACTCCATGCCGATGGCGCCGGCGCCGACGATGACGATCGACTCGGGCAGATCGCGCGTGAGGATCTGCTCCTCGTACGTCACGACGTTCTTGCTCAGCTGCACACCGGGAAGCAGACGCACCTTCGCGCCGGTGGAGATGATGGCGTTGTCGAAGGTGACGCGCTCGGTGGAGCCGTCGGCCTTGGCCACATCGATCGTGTGGGCGTCGGCGAACGTGCCGCGGCCCTCGTATTCGGTGACCTTGTTCTTCTTCATCAGGTAGTGGATGCCCTTGACGTGGGTCTCCGCCACCTTGCGGCTGCGGTCCCACGCGGTGCCGAAGTCGAAGTGCACATCACCGGAGATGCCGAACATGTCGGCCTTGTGCAGGAACGTGTGCGCGAGGTCGGCGTTGCGAAGGAGGGCCTTGGAGGGGATGCAGCCCACATTGAGGCACACACCGCCCCAGTACTTCTCTTCGATGATGGCGACAGACAGGCCGAGCTGAGCGCTGCGGACCGCTGCGACATACCCGCCGGGGCCCGCGCCGAGGATGACGACGTCGTAATGAGGCATGACCACCAGCCTAGTCCTGGTCCGGACGCTGGTCCCCGCCCGTGGCGGCGTTCGCACGCCCCTGGGCGAGGTCGCGTTCGCGGCGGTCGCGGCGTGAACGGGAGACGATCAGATAGGTGACCGCCGCCACGAGCGCGGCGAGCACGACGACCGCGATCGTCCAGACGAGCGCGGGGGAGGACTCGTCGCCGTCGGCGGCGGGCGCGGGGGTCGCGGTCACCTCGTCGGTCGGTGCGGTGCTGTCATCGGCCGTGGGCTCGGCGGTGTCGCTCGGTTCGGCGGGGGCGGTCGCCGAGGGGGTGGGATCGCCGCCGGCGACGGTGAAGGTGAACTCGCCGTCGATGGGGTGGCCGTCGCTGGAGACGACCTTCCACAGCACACTGACGACGCCGGTCGCCGCGCCCTCCAGGGCCTGGGTCACCTGGGTGCCGTCGACGATCGGGTCGCCGGAGGTGAGGTCGGTGCCGGTGGCATCGGTCACCTCCACGATCGTCGCGCCGGGCTCGTCCAGCGGGAACGCCGAGAAGGTGAGGGTGATCTCCTCCGGCAGCGCCTCGACCGACGCTCCGTCGGCGGGATCGCTGACGAGCAGCTCGTCGTGGGCGGACGCGGGCACGGCGGTGACGAGCACGGCGGCCAGGCCCAGGCCGATCGCGGCGGCGACGGCGGCCAGACGTCGGGTCAGTGACAGGTGAATTCCTTGTGACAACACCCGTCCGAGCCTACCCGGGGGTACCGCGGCGGCAGCAGCAGACCTAGCATGACGGCAGGCGGGCCACCTGCCCGCTCGACTCGGACGGAGAGAGGTGCGGGATGGACGCGAAGATGATGGATGCCGTGTCGGCGGACATGATGTCGATGCCGGGCATGCAGTCGATGGACATGGCGCTGATGCAGGCGTGTATGGACGCGTGCGCGGCGTGCGAGCAGTCGTGCACGGTGTGTGCGGTGCAGGGGATGGACTGTGCGCCGGCGTCGATGAACTGCGCGGACACGTGCAACACGATGATGCGCTCGATGCTGCGCATGCAGGGCATGACCCCGGCGTCGATGATGGCGATGCTCGACGCCTGCATCGCCATGTGCGAAACATGCGAGGACATGTGCCTGCCGCACGCCGAGACGAGCGAGGTCTGCAAGATGAGCGCTCAGGCGTGCCGCGCCTGCGCTGACGCCTGCCAGGCGCTGAAGGAGTCGATGGCGGTCTGAGGCTGTCTGCGGCCGCCGCTACCCGGCCGCAGCCATCGGCGCGACGTTGAACCAGCGCGTGCCCACCGCGAGCACACGGTAGCGGCGGTGCACGGCGACCGGCGTGCCGGCGGGCGCCGCCGCCGCGGCACCGGCACCGTTCCAGATCTGGATCTCCTCGCCGTCCGAGACGGTGCGGAGCGTGAGTTCGCCGGTCGCGGCATCGGCCTCGGCGACGATCGCATCGGCCCACTCCAGCGGTGTGGACGACGCCAGCCGCGCCTGCACGAGGTGCACGGCGTGCCCAGGGGCGAAGACGGTGCAGGCTCGACCGTGGACGCACATGCACAGCGTCTGCCCGTGCACCTCGAGGGGCCGGCTGTGGCTGCGGTGGGTCGACACGGGGGAGTCCTTTCGTGAGACGGTGGGACCACGGTACGTGGGGACACGCGACCGTCGCATCCGTCATGACACGGGGCGAAACACGCCGACGCCGATGCATCCGGTCGCCGATCCGCACTGGCATCGACAGGCGCATCCACTAGGCTGAACCGAAGGAGGAAGTGTGGACGAGAACGGCCGCCGGGACCACGGGAGCATCCATCGCGACGCGAGCGATGCGCACACGCCTGCGGGCGGATCAGACACGACGCAGACGTTCGGGCACGATTCCGATCTCTCCTTCATCCCGTTCGGCAGTGATCTGACCACACAGGAGATGGAAGCCATCTCCTCACTCCCGTCGCGCTCGGCGCTGCTGATGGTGCGGTCGGGTCCCACCGCCGGCGCACGCTACCTGCTCGACAACGACGTGGCCACCATCGGTCGGCACCCCGAGGCCGACATCTTCTTCGACGACGTGACCGTGTCGCGCCGTCACGCCGAGGTCACCCGCACCGGGATGGCCTTCGAGATCGTCGACCAGCGGTCTCTCAACGGCACCTACGTCAACGGAGAGCGCGTCGACCGCGCCGCGCTGACCGACGGTGCCGAGGTGCGCATCGGCAAGTTCCGCCTCAACTTCTTCATCTCCCCGCTCGATCGCACGGCAGGGGCTTGATGGCGCAGGTCGCACCCCGCGGGCGTTCCACGCCGGCGGGCTATCTCAGCATCGGTCAGGTCCTGGCTCGCCTCGCCCCCGAATTCCCCTCGCTGACCAGCAGCAAGCTGCGCTTCCTCGAGGTGCAGGGCATCGTCGCCCCCACGCGCACCGAGTCGGGCTACCGCAAGTTCTCGCCCGGTGACCTCGAGCGGCTGCGTCTGGCGCTGTCGCTGCAGCGCGACCACTACATGCCGCTGCAGCGCATCCGTGAGGTGCTCGACGAGCGCGATGCCGGTCACGAGGTCGGGGCTTTCATGCCGCCGTCGATCATGGCCACCCCGCGCCGCTACCGCCGCGATGAACTGATCGCCGCCGCCGGTGCCGACGCGAACCTGCTCGGCGACGCCATCACTGCGGGTCTCATGGCGGGCGCCGACTCGTACGACGAGCGGTCGCTGGCGTTGCTGCGGGCCCTTGCCGGGCTCGCGGAGCATGGCATCCAGCCTCGTCACGTGCGGTCGCTGCGACAGAACGCCGAGCGCGATGTGGCCCTCGTGGAGACGGCGCTCGCCCCGATGCTGCGACGCACCGATGCCACCGCACGCGCGCGTGCCGGTGAACTGGCGCCCGAACTCGTGCGCCGACTGGATGAGCTGCGCGCGGCATTCGTGCTGACCGCGCTCGAGCGCATCACCCCCTAGCGCGACACGCCGAATCGCAGACGCGGATGTCATTGCCGCTGCCCGTTTGCTCATCTAGCGTTGAAGTACCGACCCGAACAGTGAGGAGGCGAGCATGATCGCTGGTGACCCGGCAGACGGTCAGCCTTTCTCCGCCGAACTCCTGTTCACCGACGGGCTCCCCGATATGGGTGACGAAGCGGGCTACCGCGGGGCTCAGGCCGCGCGTGCCGCCGGCATCACGTACCGGCAGCTGGACTACTGGGCCCGCACCGAACTGGTCGAGCCGACCGTGCGGGGGGCCTCCGGCTCCGGTTCGCAGCGCCTGTACGGCTTCCGCGACATCCTCGTGCTCAAGCTCGTGAAGCGCCTGCTCGACACCGGCATCTCGCTGCAGCAGATCCGCACCGCCGTCGACCAGCTGCGTGCCGCCGGCATCCGCGATCTGGCAGGCACGACGCTCATGAGCGACGGCGCGTCGGTGTATCTGTGCACGTCGAACGACGAGGTCATCGATCTCGTCAGTCGCGGTCAGGGTGTCTTCGGCATCGCCGTGGGCAAGGTGCTGCGCGAGGTCGAGTCGACGCTGGTGGACTTCGACGCGCAGTCGCCCGAGGCGCAGGACGACCTCGCCGCCCACCGCGCCAAGCGCACCGCCTGACTCCGCCCGCGAGCAGCTGCGGGCTCCCGAGTGAGTATTCGTGCTCGCGAGTGAGTACTCGCTGTCTTGAGTGAGTATTCGTGGTCTCGAGTGAGTACCCGCCGATCCGCGACGTCCAGAGCGGGCGGATGCCGCGCGTGCGCCGCGCCCTCGTGAGTATCCACTCGGCGCGACGAATACTCACTCGGTAGCGTGAGTACTCACTCGGCGCGGCGAATGCTCACTCGCGGGCTGTTCGCGGGGGTCAGGCGCGGGACTCGGCGGGGTCGGGGATGCGACCGGTGCGCATCACGCGATCGAGCAGCGCGTCGAAGTCGGCGGCGAGTTCCTGCGCCGAGTCGCCGGGCCAGATGTGCAGCGGCTTCGCGGCCCCCTGAGCCTGCTGCAGCGACGTGCGCTCGGGCAGCTGGGGCGACAGCACGAGCGGGCCGAACATGTCACGCAGCTCCTTGATGCGGAACTGATGCTCGATCGACTGCGGCCGCACCCGGTTGACGACGATCCCGAGCGGCTGCAGCCGCGGCGACAGCCCGCGACGGATCTCCTCGATCGCGCGCAGCGCGCGGTCAGCGGCGGCGACCGAGAACAGTCCGGGCTCGGTGACCACGACCACACGGTCGGACGCGGCCCACGCGGTACGCGTGAGGGCGTTCAGCGACGGCGCGCAGTCGATGAGCACGAGGTCGTAGTCCGCCTCGATTGTCGCGAGGGCCTCTTCGAGCTTCCAGACGTCGCGCACGCTCGGGTGAGGACCGTCGAAGTTGATGGCCGACGGGCTGCCGATCATGACGTCGATCGTGCCCGGGTGCACCTTGGCCCATCCGCTGGAGGTGATCGCCTGACGGACGACCTTCTCCTTGGGGTTGGCGAGGACGTCGGCGACGTTCAGCCTGCCGGCGACTTGGATGTCCATACCCGTCGACACATCGGACTGCGGGTCGAGATCGACGACGAGGGTGCGGACACCGCGAGCGAACGCAGCGGATGCGAGCCCCAGTGTGACCGTTGTCTTGCCGACCCCGCCCTTGAGCGAGCTGACGGAGAGTACGTGCACAAGGCTCTACGTTACATTCCCCTAGGCTGTGAGCACACTCAGGCACTTCCGGCGTCCGAAGATGCACGCCCCGGTCATCCACGTGAGGTGAGCATGTTCCGCAAGATCCTGGTCGCGAACCGAGGCGAAATCGCCATTCGGGCTTTCCGCGCCGCATTCGAACTCGGCGCGCGGACGGTCGCGGTCTTCCCCTACGAGGACCGCTACTCCCTGCACCGGCTGAAAGCCGACGAGGCGTACCGCATCGGCACCGAGGGGCACCCGGTGCGTGCGTACCTCGACGTCGACGAGATCATCCGGGTCGCCAGCGAGAGCGGGGCCGATGCCATCTACCCCGGCTACGGGTTCCTCTCGGAGAACCCCGAGCTCGCGGCGAAGGCGGCTGCGGCGGGCATCGCGTTCATCGGCCCGCCCGCCGAGGTGCTCGAGATGGCCGGCAACAAGGTCACCGCCAAGCACCACGCCGAGGCGGCCGGCGTGCCGGTGCTGCGCTCCACCGAGGCATCCGACGACGTCGATGCCCTCGTCGCGCAGGCCGAGGACATCGGCTTCCCGATCTTCGTCAAGGCCGTCGCCGGCGGCGGCGGGCGCGGCATGCGGCGCGTCGAGCGCCCCGAAGAGCTCGCTCCGGCGCTGGCCGAGGCCATGCGCGAAGCCGCCAGCGCGTTCGGCGACGCCCGCGTGTTCCTCGAGCAGGCCGTGCAGCGCCCGCGCCACATCGAGGTGCAGATCCTCGCCGACACGGCGGGGCACACCGTGCACCTGTTCGAGCGGGACTGCTCGGTGCAGCGCCGCCACCAGAAGGTGGTCGAGATCGCCCCGGCGCCGAACCTCGACGACGAGCTGCGTGACGCGCTGCACAGGTACGCCGTGGCCTTCGCCGAGTCGATCGGCTACCAGAACGCCGGCACGGTGGAGTTCCTCCTCGAGACGGCCGGGCCCCGCACCGGCGAGGTCGTGTTCATCGAGATGAACCCGCGCATCCAGGTGGAGCACACCGTCACCGAGGAGGTCACCGACGTCGACCTCGTGCAGTCGCAGATGCGCATCGCCGCGGGGGAGACCCTCGAGGACCTCGGGCTGCAGCAGGAGAACATCCACCTGCGCGGTGCGGCGCTGCAGTGCCGCATCACCACGGAGGACCCCTCGCAGGGGTTCCGTCCCGACACCGGCAAGATCACCACCTACCGCTCGCCCGGCGGCGCCGGCATCCGCCTCGACGGCGGCACGACGGCTGCGGGCTCGCAGATCAGTCCGCATTTCGACTCGATGCTCGCCAAGCTCACCTGCCGCGGTCGGGACTTCGAGGCGGCGGTCGTGCGCTCCCGCCGTGCGCTGGCGGAGTTCCGCATCCGCGGCGTCTCCACCAACATCCCGTTCCTGCAGAAGGTGCTCGACGACCCGGCGTTCGTCGCGGGCGACCTGTCGACTGCGTTCATCGACGAGCGTCCCGAACTCGCCAGCGGCCGCGAGTCCAAGGACCGCGGCTCGAAGATCCTCGGCTGGCTGGCCGACACGACCGTCAACCGCCCGAACGGCGACAACCCGGTCACGGTCGACCCGGCATCGAAGCTGCCCGAGATCGACCTCAGCGCCGCGCCGCCGGCCGGTTCGCGCCAGCGGCTGCAGCAGCTCGGCCCCGTCGGCTTCGCCCGGGCGCTGCGCGAGCAGACCGCCCTCGCCGTCACCGAGACCACCTTCCGCGACGCCCACCAGTCGCTGCTGGCCACCCGCGTGCGCACGAAGGACCTCGTCACCGTCGCCCCGTACGTCGCGCGCCTGACACCGCAGCTGCTGTCGGTCGAGGCGTGGGGTGGCGCGACCTACGACGTCGCGCTGCGCTTCCTCGGCGAGGACCCGTGGGAGCGCCTGGATTCCCTCCGCACGGCGCTTCCCAACGTCGCGATCCAGATGCTGCTGCGCGGGCGCAACACCGTCGGCTACACCCCCTACCCGACGCAGGTCACCGATGCGTTCGTGCGCGAGGCCGCGGCATCGGGTGTTGACATCTTCCGCATCTTCGACGCACTCAACGACGTGTCGCAGATGCGCCCCGCGATCGACGCGGTGCTGGGTACCGGCACCGCCGTCGCCGAGGTGGCGCTGTGCTACACCGGCGACCTGCTGAACCCCGCCGAAGACCTGTACACGCTGGACTACTACCTGCGCCTGGCCGAGCAGATGGTCGATGCCGGCGCGCATGTCCTCGCCATCAAGGACATGGCAGGGCTGTTGCGCCCCGCCGCCGCCGCGCGTCTCGTCTCGGCGTTGCGCGATCGGTTCGACCTGCCGGTGCACGTGCACACGCACGACACCGCGGGCGGGCAGCTGGCGACCCTGCTGGCGGCCAGCGCCGCCGGGGCGGACGCCGTGGATGCCGCGGCCGCGCCGATGTCGGGCACCACGAGCCAGCCGTCGCTGTCGGCGCTGGTGGCGGCAATGGCCCACACCGACCGCGACACCGGCCTCGATCTCTCCGCGGTGTCGGACCTGGAGCCCTACTGGGAGGCGGTGCGGGCGCTGTACCGTCCGTTCGAGTCGGGCCTGCCCGGCCCCACCGGACGCGTCTACCGGCACGAGATCCCCGGTGGGCAGCTGTCGAACCTGCGTCAGCAGGCGATCGCGCTGGGCCTGGCCGACGACTTCGAGCTCATCGAGGACATGTACGCCGCGGCGGATGCCATCCTCGGCCGCGTGCCCAAGGTGACGCCGTCGTCGAAGGTCGTGGGCGACCTGGCCCTGCACCTCGCGGCGGTCAAGGCCGACCCCGCCGACTTCGAGGCCAACCCCCACAAGTACGATGTGCCCGATTCGGTCGTCGGCTTCATGGCGGGCGAGCTGGGCGATCTGCCCGGTGGCTGGCCCGAACCCTTCCGCACGAAGGTGCTGCAGGGCCGCGAGGTGCGTGTCGGGGTGACAGACCTGTCGGGCGCGGATGCCGCCGCTCTCGAGGCCGATTCCCCGACCCGCCGTCGCACGCTCAACCATCTGCTCTTCCCCGCCCCCACGCGCGCTTTCCAGGAGGTGCGCGACACCTACGGCGACCTGAGCGTGCTCGACACCGTCGACTACCTCTACGGCCTCGCGTCAGGCACCGAGCACGTCGTCGAGATCGAGCGGGGCGTGCAGCTGTATGTCGGGCTCGAGGCGATCGGCGAGGCCGACGACAAGGGCATGCGCACCGTCATGACGACCCTCAACGGTCAGCTGCGGCCGGTGTTCGTGCGCGACTGTGCGATCGACGTCGCGCACCGTCAGGCGGAGAAGGCCGACACCTCCAAGCCCGGCCAGGTGGCGGCCCCGTTCTCGGGAGTCGTGACCGTCAAGATCGGGGTGGGCGACACCGTCACCGCCGGGCAGCCGGTCGCGTCGATCGAGGCCATGAAGATGGAGGCGGCCATCACCTCACCCGTGGACGGCGTCGTCGAGCGGCTCGCGGTGACGGGCACGCAGCAGGTGGAGGCCGGCGACCTTTTGGCCGTCGTGCGCCCCTCCGAGTAGCCTGAAGGGATGGGCGCGCGGCGCCCGGAACCTAGGTGGAGTGAACCCTGTGACGCCCGATCGCAACGAACCGACCAACGACGAGCCCGAAAACGGCGTGCTCGCTGACGGCGGAAGCCTCGACACGACCGGCATCGGCATCCTCGGTGGTGCGACCGCTCAGGTCGACGTCGCCCTGCCTCCGTTGGCGTCCGAGGACGATGACGATGCGCACGATGAGGCCGTCGATGACGGCGTCGTCGGCGAGGATTTCGTGCCGCTCGGCTTCGCCGCGTCCACCGGGATCGTGGAGGTCGTGGCCGCCGAGGACGTCACCGTGGATGATGAGACCGGTGAGGTGCCCCACCTCACCGGCGAACTGGCTCACGGTGAGGAGTTCGCGGAGGAGGTCGCAGACATGCCCCACGACGACGAGCAGCCGGCCGATGCCGCTGTCCCCGCCGCGCACGACCAGATCGCGCCCGCCGCGCCCGGGGCCGGCGATCCGGTCGACGAGCCGACGCCCGCGTCGCCCGCCGCTCCCGTCACCGGCACGGCGCGCACCGCTCCCGTCACCGACCCTGCCCGCACCGCTCCCGTCACCGACCCTGCCCGCACCGCGCCCGCCGTCGCCGATCTGCACCCTCGCGCGACCGAGCGCGGTCGCACGCAGGGGGGAGAGCTCGCTCCGCGCCGCCTGGACGACTTCGAGTCGGGACGAGAGACGGCCGACCTGCTCACCGCCGACCGCCTTCTCGATCCCCACCACGTCGTCAAGCCCGAGCCCGAAGGGGCATGGCAGCACTTCGTGTACACGGTCACGGGACGCCGCATCAACCTCGGCGACAACCGCCGCGCCCGCGAGCGCAAGTCGCTGGACCGTCGCATCGCGGCACCGCTCAGCGGCAATGCCAAGTTCGTGCCGGTGCTCTCGCGCAAGGGCGGCGTCGGAAAGACGACGATCACGACGCTGCTGGGCATGGCGCTGGCCGACGCCCGTGACGATCGCGTCATCGCCGTCGACGCGAACCCCGACCGCGGCACGCTCGCCGAGCGCATCGGCCGTGTCAGCGGCAAGACCGTGCGCGACCTCGTGCGTCGCCGCGGTGAGATCTCCGGCTACCACGACCTGTCGGCCATCGTCGCGCGCGACGAGACCCGCCTGGACGTGCTCGCGTCCGACGCCGATCCGCACGTGTCCGAGGCGTTCAGCGACGAGGACTACCGCGACGTCGCGCAGCTCGCCGCGCATTACTACTCGGTGGTCCTCACCGACACCGGCACCGGCATCGTGCACTCCGTCATGGGGGCGACCCTCGAGCTCGCCGACGAGCTGGTCGTCGTCACCGGTCTCAGCGTCGACGAGGCGCGACTGGCATCCGAGACCCTCACGTGGCTCGAGTCCAACGGCTACGCCGACAAGGCCCACAACGCCGTCGTCGTGCTCAACACGAGTCGTCCCGGTGCACCGCTGGTGCGCCCGGAGGAACTCGAGGCGCACTTCAAGACGCGCGTGCGCGCCGTCGTGCGCATGCCGTACGACCCGCACATCGCCACCGGCAGTGCGATCTCGTTCCGTGAGCTCCAGCCCGAGACGCGTCAGGCGGCGCGTGAGCTGGCGGCCATGGTCGTCGAGCGGCTGCGCAGCCAGGCATCGGTGGCCTGATGAGCGTCCGCGACATCCGCCTCTTCGGCGACCCCGTGCTGCGGTCGGTCTGTGCCCCCATCGTCGAGATCGACGACGGGGTGCGCGCGCTCGTGCGCGACCTGCTCGACACGGTGGAGCTGCCCGGTCGCGCCGGCGTCGCCGCCAACCAGATCGGTGTCGGTGTGCGCGCCTTCAGCTACAACATCGACGGCGACGTCGGCTACATCCTCAACCCGCAGCTGGTGGAGGTCTCGGGTGACCCGGTGCCGATGGGGGAGGGATGCCTGTCGGTTCCCGGCCTCTGGCACGACGCCATCCGGCATCCGCACGCGAAGGTCATCGGCATGGACCTGGACGGCAACCAGATCGTGCTCGAAGGTGACGGCCTGCTCGCGCAGGCGCTGCAGCACGAGACCGATCACCTCGAGGGCCGGCTGTTCCTCGATCGCCTCTCGCCCGAGGACCGTCGCACCGCGATGCGCGAAGTGCGCGAGTCCGCCTGGTTCTGACGCCCGCGCCCCCGCCCGCCCGCGGCGCTGAGACGAATACCGACGGCCGAGACCCTGGGTGTCACCCACGGTCTCGTCCGTCCGCATTCGTCTCACCGTGCGTGGGGTGGGCCGTGACGACCGAAGGCCCGGAGCGGGAGCTCCGGGCCTTCGGCGTGCGGGGGAGGGGTCAGCCGCCCAGCGGGACGTTCGTCGTCGTCACGGGAACCGAGTACAGCTCGTCGACGTGCACCGCGAAGTCGCTGAGGATGACGTTGCGCTTGATCGACATCTTCGGCGTCAGGTGACCGCTGGCCTCGGTCCACTCCGTGCTCAGGATCGTGAACTTGCGGATGGATTCCGCCCGCGACACGGCGGCGTTCGCGGTGTCGATCGCCTTCTGCACCTCGGCACGCACCCTCGGGTCCTTCGCGGCGTCGCTGAGTGAGAGATCCGCGGGCATGTCGTTGTTCGCGAGCCACGTGGGCAGCATCTCGGAGTCGAGCGTGACGAGCGCCGCGATGAACGGCTTCTGGTCGCCGACGACGACGACCTGACCGACGATCGGGTTCGCGCGGATGGGGTCCTCCAGCGCCGCGGGGGCGACGTTCTTGCCGCCGGCGGTGACGAGGATCTCCTTCTTGCGACCGGTGATCGTGAGGAAGCCCTCGCTGTCGAACGACCCGATGTCGCCGGTGCGGAACCAGCCGTCGTTGAACGCCTCGGCGGTGGCCTCGGGATTGCGCCAGTACTCCTTGAACACGTTGATGCCGCGCACCTCGATCTCGCCGTCTTCACCGAGACGGATGCCGACACCCGGCAGCACGGGACCGACGGTGCCGATCTTCGACTTGGTGGCGAGGTTGACCGTCGCCGGGGCCGTCGTCTCGGTGAGGCCGTAGCCCTCGAGGATCGTCACCCCCAGGCTGTGGAAGAAGTGGCCGAGCCGGGGACCGAGCGGTGCGGAGCCCGAGACGGCGTACTGGACGTTGCCGCCCATGGCGGTGCGCAGCTTGCTGTAGACGAGCCTGTCGAACAGTCGGAACTTGAGCTTCAGCCCGAGGGGCACCTTCTTGCCGTCCTGCAGCAGCGTGGAGTGCTCGACCGCGGCGTGCGCGGCGGCGCGGAAGATCTTGCCCTTGCCCCCGGCCTCGGCCTTCTGCTCTGCGGAGTTGTAGACCTTCTCGAACACGCGCGGCACAGCCAGCAGGTAGGTGGGCTTGAAGCTTCCCAGTGCCGGCAGCAGCTGTCGCGTGTCGGGCTCGTGCCCGGTCTTCACACCCCCGTGCACGTTGAGGATCGAGATGAACCGCGCGAACACGTGCGCCGTCGTGATGAACAGCAGCGTCGAGGCGCCCGGCGTCGCCACGACCTCGCTCAGTGCCTTGGCGGAGTTGCGGCACAGCTCGACGAAGTTGCTGTGCGTGAGCACGCATCCCTTCGGGCGGCCGGTCGACCCCGACGTGTAGATGAGTGTGGCGATGTCGGCGCCGATCGCGAGGTTGCGGCGGCGCTGGATCTCCTCGTCCGACACCGATGCGCCGTCGGCGCGAAGCGTGTCGAGGTCACCTGCGGCCATCGACCAGGTCTTCCGCACGAGCGGGACCTCGTCTCGCACCTCGGCGAGGCGGTCGACGTGCTCCGCCGACTCGACGAGGCACGCGATGGCCCCCGAGTCGGAGAGGATCCACTGGATCTGCTTCGGGGAGCTGGTCTCGTAGACGGGCACCATGATCGCGCCGGCATAGAACAGCGCGAAGTCGACCAGCGACCACTCGTAGGTCGTGCGGGCGAGGAATCCCACCTTGTCGCCTGGCTCGATGCCGGCGGCGACGAACCCCTTGGCGAGGCGGATGACCTCGCGCTCGAAGTCGGCGGCGGTGATGTCGCGCCACCCGCCCGAGCCGTCGGGCACGGCGAACAGTGCGAGAGTCGGGGTCTGCTTGACACGCGAGGCCAGCAGGTCGGTGATGTTCGCCTGCGGATCGGCGGGGACGATCGCGGGCACTTCGAATTGGACCACGGCAACTCCTTTGGTACCGGACGGGGAATCGGGTTATTGCGTCGAAACCGAGTGTAGCGAACGCGGCGTCCCCGCCCGTGGTGTCGCAGAGGTCGCACTAGACTTCGATGCGGCCCTGCGCCTCGCAGCGGCGGGAAGGATGCCGCGTGCTCAAGGTCGGAATCGATATCGGCGGGACGAAGATCGCCGGAGGCGTCGTCGACGACGACGGTGGGGTGCTCGAGAAGCTGCGCGTGGACACCCCCGTCGACACGGCAGAGTTGGCGGATGCCGTCGCCGACATGGCCCGCCACTTCGCCGAGTCGCATGACATCGCCGCCGTGGGCGTCGCTGCCGCCGGCTTCATCGACAAGTCGCGCTCGGTCGTCATCCACGCGCCCAACATCGCCTGGCGAAACGAGCCGCTGCGCGAGAATCTCGAATCCCGCATCGGCCGCCCCGTCGCGATCGAGAACGACGCGAACGCCGCCGGCTGGGGCGAATACCGCTTCGGTGCCGGTCGAGGTGTCGGCGACATGGTCATGCTCACCCTCGGCACGGGCGTCGGCGGGGCGATCGTCACCGCCGGCGAGCTCGCCCACGGCGGGCACGGCATCGCCGCGGAACTCGGCCACACCCGCTTCACCCGCGAGGGACGCCCGTGCGGCTGCGGGCAGCACGGATGCCTCGAGCAGTACGCCTCCGGTCGTGCCCTGCAGCGTGAGGCGAACGACATCGCCGACCACGGCGGCATCGGCGCGGCCCTCGCGCAGGTGCGCGCCGAGAAGGGGGAGATCCCCGGGCCGGCGATCTCGCGCCTGATCCTCGCCGACGACCCCGGCGCCGTCGAGGCGCTGCGCCGGGTGGCGACCGCCCTCGGTGAGGCCTGCGGCGGGTTCCAGGCCGTGCTCGACCCCGAGGTCTTCGTCATCGGCGGTGGCGTCGCGCAGCTGGGGGAGACCCTGCTCGAGCCCGTGCGCCTCGCCTACGAGACGGCGCTGCCCGGCTTCGGCGACCGCCCCATCGCCGAGTTCGCCATCGCGCAACTCGGCAACGACGCGGGTCTCATCGGCGTCGCCGACCTCGCCGGCAGGAGACTGTAACGGTGTTCTACTGGCTCATGAAGTACGTCGTGGTCGGACCGATCGTGAAGGCGATCTTCCGCCCCTGGATCGTGGGCCGTTCGAACATCCCCACCGAGGGAGCCGCGATCCTCGCGAGCAACCACCTGTCGGTGAGCGATTCGGTGTTCCTGCCGCTGATGATCGACCGCCGCATGTCGTTCCTCGCGAAGAGCGATTACTTCACCGGCAAGGGCGTCAAGGGCTGGGCGACCCGCATGTTCATGAAGGGCACCGGTCAGATCGCGATCGACCGCACCGGGGGCAAGGCGTCCGAGGCATCGCTCAACACGGGTCTGCAGGTGCTCGGCCGGGGCGACCTGCTGGGGATCTACCCCGAGGGCACCCGCAGCCCCGACGGCAAGCTGTACCGCGGCCGCACCGGCATCGCCCGCATGGCGCTGGAGGCGCACGTACCGGTCGTGCCCGTGGTCATGGTCGACACCGATGCCGTCATGCCGATCGGTCGCACGATCCCGCGCGTCGGGCGGGTGGGCATGGTCATCGGCGAGCCGCTGGATTTCTCCCGCTTCCGCGGCATGGAGAGCGACCGCTACGTGCTGCGGTCGGTCACCGACGAGATCATGGTGGCCCTGCAGCGCCTCGGTGAACAGCGGTACGACGACGTCTACGCCTCGACCGTGAAAGACCGCACCGCGGCATCCTGAGGCCGCCGCCTCGCCCGCCGTCACGCGGCGCCGAGAGGCCCCCGCCGTCGATAGACTGGCATGATGCTCCAGCACACCGACCCCCTCGACGCATGGCGTGCCCTGCCCATCAAGCAGCAGCCGATCTGGACCGACGCGGATGCCGTCGCCGCCGTGTCCGCCGAGATCGCGTCGATGCCACCGCTGGTGTTCGCCGGTGAGGTGGACAACCTGCGTGAGCGCCTCGCGCGCGCGGCATCCGGGCAGGCGTTCCTGCTGCAGGGCGGGGACTGCGCCGAGACGTTCGCCGGGGCGACCGCCGAGCAGATCCGCAACCGCATCAAGACGGTGCTGCAGATGGCCGTCGTGCTCACCTACGGCGCCTCGATGCCGGTCGTGAAGATGGGGCGCATGGCGGGGCAGTTCGCCAAGCCCCGCTCCAGTGACACCGAGACGCGGGGGGACGTGACGCTGCCGGCCTACCGCGGCGACATCGTCAACGGCTACGACTTCACCGAGCGTTCGCGTCAGCCCGACCCGCAGCGGCTGCTGAAGGGCTACCACACGGCGGCATCCACCCTGAATCTCATCCGTGCGTTCACCCAGGGTGGCTTCGCGGATCTGCGTGAGGTGCACAGCTGGAACAAGGGGTTCGCCTCGAACCCGGCCAACCAGCGCTACGAACGCCTGGCGGGCGAGATCGACCGGGCCATCAAGTTCATGGAGGCCGCGGGCGCAGACTTCGACGAGCTGCGCCGGGTGGAGTTCTACACCGGCCACGAGGGCCTGCTCATGGACTACGAGCGGCCGATGACGCGCATCGATTCGCGCACCGGCACGCCCTACAACACGTCGGCGCACTTCCTGTGGGTGGGGGAGCGCACGCGCGACCTCGACGGCGCGCACATCGACTATTTCTCCAAGATCCGCAACCCCATCGGCGTGAAGCTCGGCCCCTCGACGTCGCCCGACACCGCGCTGGCGCTCATCGACAAGCTCGACCCCGACCGCGAGCCCGGCCGGCTCACCTTCATCACCCGCATGGGGGCGGGCAAGATCCGCGACGCGCTGCCGCCGCTGCTGGCGGCCGTCAAGGACTCCGGAGCGACCCCGCTGTGGGTCACCGACCCGATGCACGGCAACGGCATCACCACGCCCACCGGCTACAAGACGCGTCGCTTCGACGACGTCGTCGACGAGGTGCGTGGCTTCTTCGAGGCGCACCGGGCCGTCGGCACCTTCCCCGGCGGCATCCACGTCGAGCTCACCGGCGACGACGTGACCGAGTGCCTGGGCGGGTCGGAGAAGATCGACGAGGCCACCCTCGCCACGCGCTACGAGTCGCTGTGCGACCCGCGCCTGAACCACATGCAGAGCCTGGAGCTGGCGTTCCTCGTGGCCGAGGAGCTCGAGAAGCGCTGACCCTCACCGTGTGCCCCGCGCCGTGTCGCGGGGCACACGTGCGTCGGCACCGTCGCCGAGACGCGGTGATCTGCCGGGATGCGGATGGTTTGTCCGCATCCGGTCCTTGTTCGGGCAGATTCACTCGTTTCGGCGAGGGGTGGATGCCCCGCGGCGGGGCTCAGCCGGTGGAGCGGACGGTCACCTGGGTGCCGGGCAGCTCCCACGAGCCCGCTCCGGGGGACGTGCTGCTCACGGTGAAGATGCCCCAGACGATCTGCGGCAGCGCCGTGCCCGGCTCGAATCCGGCTTCCGAGAGAACGGTCATCGCCTCGGCCACCGTGAGCCCCTCGACATCCGGCACCTCGATCGGCGCGGGACCCTTGGACACGATCAGAGTCACGGTCTCGCCGGGCCGCCAGTTGCCGCCCTCGCCGCGCGCCGCGATGCCGATGACCTCGCCGTTGGAGAAGTCGCTGCTGTACTCCTGGATCGTCTCGCCGGAGACCTGGAGGTCCACCGCGTTCAGTTCGGACGTCGCACTGTCGACACCGCGTCCGCTCACGTCGGGCACCGCGCCGGCGGACACCAGCAGGCTCGCGTCGTCGTCCTGACGTACGGTGCAGCCGTTCGTGCAGTCGATCGCGTCGCCGCCGTCGCGCGGGGTGACCGAAGCCGAGATCACGACGTCGCGCTCGACGTCGTCGCGGAATTCCCGCGCGGCATCGCCCTGCACGTTGACGATGTTCTGCTCGAGGTACTCCCGCGCCTGCGCCTCGGACATGCCCGCCAGTGGGGTGAGCGACACCTCGGCCGGACCGAGCGACACGAACACCGTGACGGTCGCGTCCTGGTCGACGCGGGTGCCTGACGACGGTTCGGTGCGGATGACGGTTCCCGTCGGCACCTCGAGGTTGTTCTCGCCCTGCTCCACGGCCTGCAGCGACAGCACGGCCAGCTCCGCCTGGGCGTCGGCGAACGTCATGCCCGACACATCGGCGACGGCGACCTGTGAACCGGGGCCGGAGCCGAACCACCAGCCGGTGCCGCCGGCGAGCCCGGCCAGCAGCAGCACGAGCGCGATGAGCCACCCGCCCTTCGCGGCGTTGCGCTTGGTGCGCCGGCGCAGCCGCGTGGTGTTGTCGACGGGCGGTGTGACGGTGGGGGCGGTGAAGGCGCCGGGGAGCACCTTGGTCATCTCCCCGGAATCCATACCCTCGTCCTCGGGGACGATGCCGATGGGCGCGGTGCGCACGACCTGCGGGCTGACGCCCAGTTCGCGTTCGATCTCACGCAGCCGCTCGAGCATCACCTTCGCGTCAGCGGGGCGTTCGTCGGGATCGCGTTCGGTGGCCCAGAGCACGAGCTCGTCGAGGGGCTCGGGCACGCCGGGGTTCTTCGCACTGGGGCGGGGGACCGAGTCGGTCGCGTGCTGGTAGGCGATCTGCATCGGCTGCTCGCCCTTGTAGGGCTGCTCGCCGGTGAGCATCTCGTACAGCATGATGCCGAGCGCGTAGATGTCGCTGCGGGCATCGGCGCTGCCGCGGGTGACCAGCTCCGGCGCGAGGTAGGCGATGGTGCCCAGCAGCATCTGGCCGGTGGCGGTGTTGGCGGTCGTCGCGCGGGCGAGCCCGAAGTCGCCGATCTTGATGCGGCCGTCCTCGGCCAGCAGCACGTTCTCGGGCTTCACATCGCGGTGCACGATGTGCGCACGGTGCGCCGCGGCCAGCCCCGACAGCACAGCATCCATGATCGTGATGGTCTGGGGAACGGTGAGGCGGCGCTGTTCGCGCAGCAGCTCCCGCAGCGTGATGCCGGGCAGGTACTCCATGACGAGGTAGGCCATGTCGCCGTCCTGGCCCTGATCGAACACGTTCACCACGTGCGGATCGGCCAGGCGCGCGGCAGCCCGGGCCTCCTGGATGAACCGGCTCTGGAAGATCGAGTCGTCCGAGAGGTGGCCGTGCATCACCTTCAGGGCGATGCGCCGCTCGAGGCGAAGGTCGGTCGCGACGTACACCGTCGCCATGCCGCCACGGGCGATGCGAGCACGCACGCGATACCGGCCGTCGACCAGACGGCCGATCAGCGGGTCCGTCTGCTGGCTCGTGCTCACGCTGAGAGTCTACGGACGCCGCCGCGACTCATCGGGTAGCGGCTCACCCCCACCGCCATCGGAGTGCGCTCAGCCGAGCGCGGCCAGCCACGCGTGGGCCTCTTCTTCCCACTCGCCGTAGCGGTCGGGGTAGGCCGAGATCTGCACGGCCTGGGCTGCTTCGCTGAAGCCGAGCGACTCCCAGCCGTTCACGTCGAGCAGCCCACGACTGGTGGTGCCGTTGGGGTCGCCGGCGCCGCCGAAGAACACGCGGGTCGCGCGGTCGACGTCGCGCACCTGTTCGGGCGTGCCCCATCCCTGGCTCGGCCGCTGCTGGAAGACACCGAGCGAATCGCGGTCGCCCCAGTCGAGGTTGCGCAGCCACGACTCGACCATGCCCGTCGCGAGCGCGATGGCGATGCCCCGCTCCGAGACCCCGAGTTCGCGTCCGACGCCGATGATCGTGCGGGCGTTGTCCACCTGCTCGGCGTCGAGTCCGGCGACCGTCGCCACGGGGATCGCGACCGTCTGACCGGGGTAGATGACCGAGGAGCGGTCCATGCCGTTGGCGGCGAGCAGCGCATCCAGCGACAGGTCGTGCCGGGCGGCGACGGCCGTCATGGTGTCGCCGGCGGCGATGACGTACGAGCCGGCTGACGCCGCGGCCGCGGCGGGGACCGGGGCTGCGGCGGTCGGCGCGACGGATGCCGCGAGCTCCATGCCGGCTCCGGGGATCGCGACCGTCTGGCCGGGGTAGATGACCGAGGAGCGGTCCATGCCGTTGGCGGCGAGCAGCGCGTCGGTGGTCACCCCGTGGCGCGATGCGACGGCGCTCATGGTGTCGCCCGCGACGATCGTGTATCCCGCGGCGGCCGGCGCAGGAGCCGGCGCGGCGGGAGCGGTCGCGGCCGGAGCGGTCGCGCTGAGCTGGATGGTCTGTCCCGGCTGGATGACCGACGACCAGCCCAGCCCGTTCAGGGCGAGCACCTCGGTCACGCGCAGCCCGTGCGCGGCGGCGATGGCGCTGATCGTGTCGCCAGGCTGCACGACGTGCGTCGTGGCGGCGGCGGTGGATGCCGGCAAGACCCGGCCCAGCGCCGGTCCGGCCGGGTGCGCCTGCGGCTGCAGCCGGTCGCGCGTGCCGGGCAGGGGTTCGGCGGCGTGCGCGCCCGGAGCCGACGACAGCAGCAGCGCGAGGGACCCGGCGACGGCGGCGGGCCAGTTCTTCGCGATGGTGGTCGCGAGCCTCGCCGTGGCGGGCGCGAGGGCGGTGGCGGCGGCGGATGCCGGCGCGAGTGCGCGGTGTCGTCGCATGACGGTGCCTCCCTCTCGACCTCCACCACGCTGTCATGAGTGCGAGACAGAGGTCAACGCGAGTGACGGAAGTGACCCCTGTGAATGATGAGATTCTCATGATCGGGTCTGCCCGCCGGTGCATCGATGTCATCATGGAAGGGTGACCGGCGAGACCACCCCTGCGCGTATCGAGACCACCTGGCTGACCCTCCCCGACCTCGTCGAGGTTCTCGACGAACCTCTGGGGCGGGTGCGGCGCCTGCTCGACGAGAAGCACCTCGTCGCGTCCCGCCGCACCGGCAAGCTCGCCGTGCCCGAGGTGTTCATCCTCGACGGGCACCCGCTCTCGTCGCTGCGCGGCACCGCCATCGTGTTGCACGACGCCGGCTTCACCGACGACGAGACCATCGACTGGCTGCTCGAGCATGACGAATCGATCGGCATGCCGCCCATCGAGGCGCTGCGCCAGGGGCGCAAGAGCGAAGTGCGCCGCGTGGCGCAGACCCTGGCCTGATCAGGACGAGCGGCTGATGGCCGCGCGGGTGAGATCCCGCAGCTCTCCCACGGCCGCATCGCCCAGCCGCGCACCGCGCAGCGCCTGATCGGCCTCTGCGGCGTAGCGGGTGATGAGCTCCTCCACGCGAGCGAGCGCGCCGGATTCGACGATGGTCCGCTGCAGCGCCGCGACCTGTTCTTCGTCGAGCAGCGGATCGCCGACGAGCTCGTCGAGGGTGCGTCGCGCGCCGGCGGGCAGAGCCTCACGGGCATAGGCGATGAGCACGGTGCGCTTACCCTCGCGCAGATCGTCGCCGGAAGGCTTGCCGGTGACGGCGGCATCCCCGAACACACCGAGCACATCGTCGCGCAGCTGGAAGGCGAGGCCGACCGGGTGTCCGAAGCCGGCGAGCGAGGCGCGCTGGTCGGCATCGGCACCCGCGAGTGCCGCGCCCACGAGCAGCGGCTGCTGCACGCTGTAGCGCGCCGACTTCAGGGATGCCACGCGCAGCGCCCGTGCGGCGTGTTCGTCATCGGGTGCCTGCCGGAAGGCAGCCTCCTCGGCGATGTCGAGGAACTGGCCCACCGTGACGTCGCGGCGCATGAGTGCGTACTCGCGACGGGCGGCGGGAGCGTGGGTCGCGGTGGCGAGCCCCTCTTCCAGCAGGTCGTCGCTCCAGGCCACCAGCAGGTCGCCCACGAGGATCGCCGCCGAGCGGCCGAACGCCGCGGCGTCGCCGAGCCAGCGGGCGTCCCGATGCGACGCCTCCAGCGCCCGGTGGGCGGCGGGCCGGCCCCGGCGGGTGTCGGAGTTGTCGATGAGGTCGTCGTGGACGAGGGCCGCCGCTTGGAAGACCTCCAGTGACGCGGCGGCGGCGATCACCTCGTCCGGCACCGCGCCGGGGCGGCGTCCGCCGGCCTCGGCCACAGCCCGCCATCCGGTGAGGCAGAACCGTGCCCGCAATCGCTTTCCACCGCCTACCGCGCCGATCGCTGCATCGACGAAGGAGACCGCTTCAGGCCCCTCCACCTCCGCGGCGAGACGGCGTTCTGCGAAGAACGCGATCAGTCGCTGTGAAACAGCCTCGATGGGATCCGGGAAGGGCGACACGGGCCTAGCCTAGTTCTGACCGGGACGGGTAGAATCGTCCCCTATCGGGACCACGGGAAAAGGGGGGATGCATGCCACTGTCCGAACAGGAGCAGCGCCTGCTCGATGAGATGGAGCGCCATCTCATGCGGAACGACGCCGACGTGGTCAGCGCACCTCGTGACGGGCGGACGCTGAGCTACCGCAATATCGTCTACGGCACGATTCTCGTGCTCCTCGGCATCGGTGGACTCATCGCCGGTGTCTCGACGGGACTCGTGGTGATCGGCGTCATCGCGTTCGTCGTGATGCTCGGTGGAGTGATGCTGGCCGTCACCCCGACCCGCGGAGCCGCTCGCACGCCGGCCGACGATCGTCGCCCCCGCTCGACCACTCCACCTTCCTCCACCTCCTTCATGGATCGCATGAACGATCGCTGGGATCGCCGCCAAGACGGCCGCTGACCCGCAAGAAGACAAGAGCACCGACCTCCGGGTCGGTGCTCTTTTTTTGTACGCTCCGGGCGCGGGGGAGGGGAACGGGAACGCATTTGCCCGTTTCTGTAGTGGAGTGGAGGGAAGTGGAGTAAAGTGGCGCTACCTGACGGGGCCGGACAAAGGGGGTGGTGGCGATGCTCTTGGGCACGCACACTCCCAAGCTCGACGACAAGGGTCGGGTGATCCTGCCGGCGAAGTTCCGTGACGACCTCGGAAGCGGCGTCGTGATCACCCGCGGTCAGGAGCGTTGCCTCTATGTGTTCAGCACCGCCGAGTTCGAGCGCGTGTACGAGCGCATCCGGGAAGCGCCCCTCACCAACAAGCAGGCCCGCGACTTCCAGCGCATGTTCCTCTCGGGAGCGAGCGCCGAGAAGCCCGACAGTCAGAACCGCATCACCATCCCGCCGCCGCTGCGCACCTACGCCAGCCTCGGCCGGGAACTCGTGGTCACCGGTGTCGGGGCCCACGCGGAGATCTGGGATGCGGATGCGTGGAACGCGTACGCCGAAGGAAACGAAGACAGCTACTCGGATATGGAGCAGGAGGTGATCCCGGGACTCTTCTGACCCTCGATCGTGACTCCCAGCCGCTTGCCCTGGCACACTTCCCCGGTGCCAGGTCGGAGCGGATGGGGATCAGGATCGAGGGCCACGGCCCTCACATCATGGAAGCCCGTGACATTCACACCCCCGTCATGCTCGAGCGCTGCCTCGACCTGCTCGGCCCCGCCCTGCAACACGAGGGCGCGCTCTTCGTCGACGCCACCCTCGGCATGGGCGGTCACTCCGAAGCGCTGCTGGAACGCTTCCCCCACGCACGGCTGATCGGGCTCGACCGCGACCTCGACGCGCTGCGCATCGCGGGGGAGCGCCTCTCCCGCTTCGGTGACCGCGTGACGCTCGTGCACACCGTGTACGACGGCATCGCCGACGCGGTCGCCACCACCGGCGCCACGAAGGCCGACGCGATCCTCTTCGACCTCGGAGTCTCGTCGCTGCAGCTCGACGAGGCCGATCGAGGCTTCGCATATGCCAAGGACGCGCCGCTGGACATGCGCATGGACCAGAGCGGCGGCACGACCGCCGCCGACATCCTGGCGACCTACGGCGAAGGCGACCTGCGCCGCATCTTCGAGCGCTACGGCGAGGAGAAGCTCGCCGGCCGCTACGCCCGCGCCATCATCGAGGCACGCCGAACCGAGCCGATCGAGCGCTCCGGACGTCTCGTGGACATCCTCCAGGACGCCACGCCCGCAGCGCTCAAGGCCGCCGGGCACCCCGCCAAGCGCGTGTTCCAGGCTCTGCGCGTCGAGGTCAACGCAGAACTGGCCGCCCTCGAACGCGCCATCCCCGCAGCCCTCGGCCTCCTCCCCGTCGGTGGGCGCATCGTGGTGCTGTCCTACCAGTCGCTCGAAGACCGTCTGGTCAAGCGAGAACTTGCTGCGGCCTCCGCATCCACCGCGCCCGCGGGGCTCCCCGTGGAGCTTCCCGAGCACGCCCCGCGGCTCAAGCTGCTGGTGCGCGGCGCCGAACTGGCATCCGATGAGGAGCGCGCCGTCAACCCGCGCGCCACGCCGGTGCGACTGCGCGCCGCCGAGCGACTGCGGGAGGACGCATGAGCACGCTGCCCTACTCCTCCGCCGTGGCGACCGCCGCCGCGCTGCCCCGCCCCACTGAGCGACCCGCACGTCGCCTCCAGGTCGTCGCCGCGCCACAGCCGCGTCGCCGCCCGCGGCTGCTGTACGGCATCGTCGCGGTCGCCGGCGCCCTCACGATCGGCGCCGCCCAGATGGGACTGTCGATCCTCACGACGCAGGGGTCCTACGAGGTGTCGCAGCTCACGCGCGAGCAGCGTGACCTGACCTACCAGAAGCAGATCCTCATCGACGACGTCGCGGGGCTGAACTCCCCGCAGTTCCTCGCCGCCAACGCGTCGGCGCTGGGCATGGTCATCGCCGAGTCGCCGAACTACCTGCGACTGAGCGACGGCGTCGTGCTCGGCACCGGAGAGGCGGCGCCCGGCGCCTCGACGATCGACGCCCTCGGCCGACCCTCCGTCCCCAACGCCCTCATCTCCGACGCGCCGCTGGTCACCGCCCCGACCGCGACGATCGAGGGCGAGGCCGTCGTGGCCGAGCCGCCTGTCGCCGATGCCGCGACCCCCGGTGCCGCGACCGAAACCCCGACACCCCCGCCCGTCACCGACGGTCTCCCCGTACCCCGGACACACTGAGAGCCATGACGACACGAGCCACCCGCAGCCCGCGCCGGCGCACCGTCGCCGCCCTCGCCGTCGTCCTGGCGGTGCTCTGCGGGTTCATCATCCGCCTCGTGGACATCCAGGTCGTCAACGCCGAAGGGCACATCGCCGACTCGCAGGAGCTGGCGTTCGGGGCGGTGACCGACCTCTACGGCACGCGCGGCGAGATCGTCGACGCCGACGGCGAGGCGCTGGCCACCAGCATCCTGATGTACGACGGAAAGCTCGACCCCGCCAACGTCGGCCCGATCGAGCGCGAGGTCGACGGTGTCGAGGTGGAGGTGCCCTGGGACCAGGTCGCCGCCGAGATGGGCGCCATCACCGGCCAGCCCGCCGCCGAGATCATGCAGATCGTCGACGATGCGCTGGCGGCGGACGCCGGCAGCCGGTTCGCCTACCTGCAGCGCGGGCTCACGACCGAGCAGTACCGCGCCCTCGCCGACCTCCGCGCCCCGTTCCTCACGTTCGACATGCACCCGCAGCGCACCTATCCCGACGGCGCCGTCGCGGGCAACGTCGTCGGCTTCGTCGGCTCCGACGGGGAGCCGCTGGCGGGTATCGAGCAGATCGAGAACACCTGCTTGGCCTCCGCGAACGGCCAGGTGACCTACATGCGCGGTGCCGACGGCGTCGTGATCCCCGGCACCGAGGTGGAGACCCCCGCCGTCGACGGCGGCACCCTGCAGCTGACCATCGACCGCGATCTGCAGTGGTACCTGCAGCAGCTCATCGCCGAAGAAGTGCAGAACAAGCAGGCCAACAGCGGCGCGATCCTCGTGGTGGAGGTCGCCACCGGAAAGATCCGCGCGGCCGCGGAGTACCCGACCGTCGATCCGAACAACGTCGACGCCTCCGCCGCGTCCGACCGTGGCTCGCGGCTGTTCCTGGCCTCCTACGAGCCGGGGTCGACGCTGAAGGCCATCACCGCCGCGAGCGTCATCGACGCCGGCGTCGCCACCCCCGACACGACGGTGTCGGCCGGTGACTACGAGACCTTCCCCAACGGCGCGCGCGTCGGCGACTTCGAGTCTCACCCGGTGCTCAACTACACCCTCACCGGTGCGCTCATCGATTCGTCCAACGTCGCGCTGTCGAAGTTCGGCGAGATGCTGTCTGCCGACGTGCGCCACGACTACCTGGAGCGTTTCGGCGTCGGCCGGGGGACGGCCATCGGCTGGCCGAGCGAGCCGCAGGGCGTTCTGCACCCGGCAGCGGAATGGGACAACCAGACCTTCTACGCCACCACGTTCGGGCAGGGCTACACGATGACCTCCCCGCAGGTCGCCAGCGCCTACCAGGCCCTCGCGAACGGCGGATTGAAGATGCCGCTGTCACTCGTGGAGTCCTGCACCCTCGCCGACGGCACCGTCGTCGAGCCCGACCTGCCCGAGCCCGAGCAGGTCGTCTCGAAGGAAGCGGCCGACGCCGTCACGCTCATGCTCGAGAACGTCGCCGTGCAGGCGCAGATGGCCGATTACATCGCCGTCGACGGCTACCGCATCGCCGCCAAGACCGGAACGGCGCAGGTCGCCGGGAGCACCGGCGGCTACAAGTCGGGCGTGTACTTCACCTCGCTCATCGGCATCGTTCCCGCCGACGACCCCCAGTACATCGTGCTGACCACCCTCGACGAGCCGACTACCATTAAGTCGTCTGCAGCCAACCGCCAGGCGTTCCAGAAGGCGATGACGCAGGTGCTCAAGAACTACCGCGTCCTGCCCTCCGATTCGCAGACGCCTCTTCTTCCCAAGACACTGTGACCGCCGCCCCGATGCGGGCGTGCGGACGCGTGATCGAGAACGGACACCCATGATCTCCTTGACGTTCGCCGAGGTGGCCCGAGCAGTCGCGGGCGACCTGCGCCCGGCTGCGGGCGCCGACGCCGAGACGGTCGTGTCGGGCGCGGTCGACACCGACTCGCGGCTCATCGAGCCGGGAGGCGTGTTCGTCGCCAAGCCCGGCGAGACCGCCGACGGACATGAGTTCGTCGATGCCGCCGTCGAGCGCGGCGCCGTGCTCGCGATCGTCGAGCGGCCCGTCTCCGCGGACGTCTCGCAGATCGTCGTCGCCGACGTCGTGACCGCCCTGGCCGACCTCGCACGCGAGGTCGTCGGCCGCGTGCGCGCGCGCGGCGACCTGCGCATCGTCGGCATCACCGGCTCCAACGGCAAGACGACGACCAAGAACATGCTCGCGCGCATCCTCGAGGGAGAGGGCGAGACCGTCGCCCCGCGCGCCTCGTTCAACAACGAGGTCGGTGCGCCGCTGACGATGCTGCGCGTGACCGAGGACACCCGTTTCCTCGTGAGCGAGTTCGGGGCGAGCGGGCCGGGCGAGATCGCCCGGCTGGCGGGCCTGGTCGAACCCGACCTCGGTGTCGTGCTGATGGTGGGAATGGCCCACGCAGGCGGCTTCGGCGGTGTGGAGGCGACCCTCCGCGCGAAGTCCGAGCTGATCCACGCGGTACGCCCCGGCGGCATCGCGGTGCTCAACGCCGACGACGCGCGCGTGGCGACCATGGCGCAGATCGCCCAGGCACGTGAGCAGGCGGTGCGCTGGTTCGGCCGCGGCCCGACCGCTGACGTGCGTGCCGAAGATGTCGACGTCGATGCCGACGGCACGACGTGCACGGTCATCGTCGATGGCGCGCGGCTGCCGCTGCGGCTGCGCGTGCTGGGGGAGCACCACGTCATGAACGCCCTCGCCGCCCTCGCCGCGGCGACCGCGCTGGGCGTGGCCGCCGACGTCGCGATCGCCCGGCTGCAGACCCTGGAGCTCGCGGAGCGGTGGCGCATGCAGCCGCTCGGCTCCTCGCGCGTGCGCATCATCAACGACGCCTACAACGCCAGCCCCGACTCGATGGCCGCGGCGCTGCGCACCCTCGCGCAGATCGCCCAGCCCACCGAGCGCACCGTCGCGGTGCTCGGCGCCATGAGCGAGCTGGGCGAGTTCTCCGGCGAGGAGCACGACCGCATCGGCCTGCTGGCCGTGCGCCTGAACATCCGGCGCATCGTGGTGGTGGGCGCCGAAGCGCGCCGCCTGTTCATCTCGGTGATCTCCGAGGGATCCTGGGATGGTGAGGCGGTGTTCTTCGCCACCGCCGACGAGGCGTACGACTACCTGATGTCCGAGCTCCGCGACGGTGACCGGGTGCTGGTGAAGTCCTCCAACGCCGCCGGTCTTCGGCATCTGGGTGATCGTCTGGGAGAATCGTTCTCGTGAGATCACTCCTGGTAGCCGCGACGATCTCACTCGCGTTCACGCTCTTCCTCACGCCCCTGTTCATCCGGCTGTTCGACAAGCTCGGATGGGGTCAGGTCATCCGCACGCCCGAGGACGGCAACAACCCGCAGCACGCAGCCAAGCGCGGCACGCCCACGATGGGCGGCATCATCTTCATCCTCGGCGCCGTCATCGGCTACTTCGTCGGCACCTACACCGGTGGCAGCCCGCCCACCCCGTCGGGCCTGCTCGTGCTCTGGATGATGGTGGGCCTGGGCGTCGTCGGCCTCATCGACGACATGATGAAGGTGCGCAGTCAGCGCAGCCTCGGCCTCTCCGGATGGCGCAAGGTGCTCGGCCAGGTCATCGTGGCGGTGCCGTTCGCCGTGCTCGCGCTGAACTTCCCCAACTCCCACGGGCTCACGCCCGGCTCGGCCTACATCTCGCTGTTCCGCGACATCCCGGTGCTGTCGTTCATGGCCCTCGGCGCGATCGTCGGCTGGATCCTGTACCTGGCGTGGGTCTCTTTCCTGTCGGTCGCGTGGTCCAACGCCACGAACCTCACCGACGGTCTGGACGGTCTCGCCACCGGCGCGGGCATCTTCACGATCTCCGCGTACAGCCTCGTGGCGTTCTGGCAGTTCCAGCAGCGCTGCACCAGCGGCGCACTCGTCCCCGCCTACGCGGAGGCCTGCTACAACACCCGGGATCCGCTGGACCTCACGATCGTGGCGGCATCGTTCGTGGGAGCCCTCGTCGGGTTCCTCTGGTGGAACGCCCCCAAGGCGAGGATCTTCATGGGCGACGTGGGCTCGATGGCCATCGGCGGCGTCGTCGTGGCGATGGCGGTACTCACCCACACCGAACTGCTGTCGCTCCTCATCGCCGGCGTCTTCGTCATCGCCCCCGGATCGGTCGTGCTGCAGCGGTATTACTTCAAGGCGACGGGAGGCAAGCGCATCTTCCTGATGAGCCCGTTCCACCACCACCTGGAGCTGCGCGGCTGGCCGGAGATCACGATCGTGGTGCGCATGTGGATCATCGCCGGCATGCTCGCCGTCACCGGCGTCGGTCTCTTCTACGTCGAGTGGCTCGCAGCGCAATGAGCGACCGGCTCGACGCGCTGACCAGCTGGCACGCCGATTGGCGGGGCCTGCGGGTGGCCGTGCTCGGACTGTCGGTCACGGGTTTCTCCGTCGCCGACACGCTCGCCGAGCTCGGTGCCCGGGTGCTCGTCGTGACCGAGACGGCCGCCGAGGAGTACGCGCGGCTGCTGCCGGTGATCGGTGCGGACCTGTGGACAGGGCCGCTCGACGAGGTGCCCGAAGCGCTCACCGCCTTCGCTCCCGAAGTCATCGTGGCCTCGCCGGGATTCGCGCCCCATCACCCCCTCATCCGCTGGGCGCAGGATGCCGGCATCGCGCTGTGGGGCGACGTGGAGCTCGCCTGGCGGGTGCGCGACAAGGTGGTGCGTCCCGACGGCCGCCCGGCCGACTGGGTGCTGATCACCGGCACGAACGGCAAGACCACGACGACGCGCCTGGCGGCCACCATGATGGCCGAGGCGGGCCTGCGCGCCGCGCCCTGCGGCAACATCGGCGTGCCGGTGCTCGATGCCGTGCGCGACCCCGCGGGCTTCGACGTGATCGTCGTGGAGCTCTCCAGCCACCAGCTCTGGTATCTGAGCCTGCAGCAGAGCCCCTCGCCGCTGGCGCCCGCCGCTTCGGTGTGCCTCAACCTCGCCGACGACCACCTGCAGTGGCACGGATCGTTCGCGGCCTACCGCGATGCGAAGGCGGTCGTGTACGAGAACACCCGCATCGCCTGCGTCTACAACAAGGCCGACGTCGCGACCCGCGAGATGGTGGAGCAGGCCGAGGTGGTCGAGGGATGCCGCGCGATCGGGTTCGACCTGGGCGTGCCCGGTCCGAGCGACCTCGGCGTCGTCGACGGCATCCTCGTCGACCGTGCCTTCCTGGACGAGCGGCGCACGAGCGCGCTGGAACTGTCGACCGTCGCGGCGCTGGCCGAACGGGGTCTTGCCGCACCGCACGTCGTGGCCAACATCCTCGCCGCCGCCGCCCTCGCCCGCGCCCTCGACGTGCCGCCGGAGGCGGTCGCCGCGGCGCTGCAGCACTTCCGTCTCGACCCGCATCGCATCGAGGTCGTCGCCGTCGCCGGCGGCATCACGTGGGTCGACGACTCCAAGGCCACCAACCCCCACGCCGCCGCCTCGTCGCTGGCCGCGTACCCCGGTGCCGTCTGGGTCGTCGGGGGACTGTTCAAGGGTGTGGACGTCACCGAACTCGTCGCCGGGCGCGGCTCCCGGGCCAAAGCGGCGATCGTCATCGGCGCCGACCGCACCGCGATCGTCGAAGCGTTCGAGCGACACGCGCCGGCGGTGCCGGTTTTCGAGGTGGACGACACCGACACTGAAGGGGTCATGGCGAGCGTCGTCGAACTGGCGGCGGGGATCGCCCGTGACGGGGACGTGGTTCTGCTGGCCCCCGCCGCGGCATCCTTCGATCAGTTCGCGTCATATGAGGACCGTGGCCGCCGCTTCGCCGAAGCGGTGCGCGCACGGCTCGGGAGGGGGACGGATGGCCGGCACGACGCACAGCCGAGCGACACCCCCGACGACCGCCCCTGACGGCGAGCCCCGTCGGGGTCTGGCTGCACGTGTCTCGCTCGGCAAGGTGTTCACGCCGGTGCCGAGCGAATTCGTCCTGATCTCCTCCGCAGCTCTCCTGCTGACCGGCTTCGGGCTGGTGATGGTGCTCTCGGCGACCTCCGCCACCTCCACCGCTGCAGGTCTCGGCCCCTTCGACACACTCATCAAGCAGTCGGTGTTCGCCGCCATCGGCATCCCGCTGATGTTCGTGCTCAGCCGGTTCCCGGTGACGTTCTGGAAGCGCGTGGCCTGGCCGGCGCTCATCGCCGCGACCGCGCTGCAGCTGCTCGTGTTCGTCCCCGGCATCGGCATCTCGAACGACGGAAACCGCAACTGGATCGGCATCGCCGGTGTGCAGGCGCAGCCGTCGGAGTTCCTCAAGGTCACCCTCGCCCTGTGGCTCGGTCTCGTGCTCTACCGCAAGCGTTCGCTGCTGACGAAGTGGCAGCACGTCTTCATCCCGGTGGTCCCGGTCGGCGGTCTCGTCATCGCGACGGTGCTGGCCGGCAGCGACCTCGGTACCGCGATGATCCTCGTGCTGATCCTGCTGGCGGCGCTGTTCTTCTCCGGCGTGAAGCTGCGTCTGTTCGTCATTCCGCTGATCGGCGCCGTGGTGGCAGTCGCGGCGCTGGCCATCGGCAGCCCGAACCGCATGCGTCGCATCATGAGCTTCCTCGACGCGGACTGCATCTCGGACTACCTCGAGACGTGCTACCAGCCGCTGCACGGCGTGTGGAGTCTCGCCAGCGGCGGCGTGTTCGGGCTGGGGCTCGGCAACTCACGTGAGAAGTACGCGTGGCTGCCCGCCGCGGCCCACGACTACATCTTCGCGATCGTCGGCGAGGAGCTCGGACTCATCGGCTGCGCGGTCGCGCTCGGCCTGTTCGCACTGTTCGCCGTCGGAGCCTTCCACGTGGTGCGCAAGACCGACGACGCGTTCGTACGCATCGCCGCCGGCGCCATCACGGTGTGGATCGTCGGCCAGGCGCTCATCAACATCGGCGTCGTGCTGCGGGTCTTCCCCGTGCTCGGCGTGCCGCTGCCGTTCATGTCGCAGGGCGGGACGGCGCTGCTGTCGGTGCTCATCGCGTGTGGCGTGCTGCTGTCGTTCGCGCGCACGCTGCCGGTCAAGCCCGCCGCCTACGTGCTGCCCTGACCCCGCAGGTTAGGGTCGTGTGGTGACGACCTACCTCCTCGCCGGCGGTGGCACCGCCGGGCATGTGAACCCGCTGCTGGCCGTGGCCGACGCTCTGCGCGCCCGCGATCCCGAAGCGACCGTGCTGGTGCTCGGCACCCGCGAGGGGCTCGAGACCCGCCTGGTGCCCGAGCGCGGGTACGAGTTGCTGTTCGTGGACAAGGTGCCGTTCCCGCGTCGCCCCGACCGCGCCGCCGCGGCCTTCCCCGCCCGCTTCCCCCGCGCCATCTCGCAGGTGCGCGCCCACCTGCGGCGGCACGGTGTCGACGTCGTCATCGGGTTCGGCGGTTATGCCTCGGCGCCCGCCTATGTCGCCGCGGCGCGCGAGCGCATCCCCTTCGTCGTACATGAGGCCAACGCCCGGCCGGGGCTGGCCAATGTGCTGGGCGCCCGCCGGGCGGCGGGGGTGGGCGTCGCCTTCGCCGGCACGCCGCTCAAGCGCTCGCGCGTCGTGGGAATGCCGCTGCGCCGGGAGATCGTCGAGCTCGACCGCGACGCGCTGCGGGTCGCAGCCGCCGCCCACTTCGGCCTCGACCCGGCCCGGCCGACCCTGCTCGTCTTCGGCGGCTCGCTCGGCGCGCGCCGCCTGAACGAGGCCTTCGCGGGTGCGTGGCAGGACGTCTTGGATGCCGGCTGGCAGCTGCTGCACGCGGTGGGGGAGAAGAACGAGCTCGCCGACCCCGGCGTCGCCGGCTACACGGTGCTGCCCTACATCGATCGCATGGACCTCGCCCTCGCGCTGGCCGACGCGATCGTCTCACGGGCAGGGGCGGCCACGGTGAGCGAGATCAGTGCGCTCGGCATTCCCGCGGTGTACGTGCCGTACGCCGTCGGCAACGGCGAGCAGGCGCTCAACGCCTCGTCGGCGGTGCGGGCGGGAGCGGCGAGGCTCATCCCGGATGCCGAATTCACTCCTGACCGCGTGCGCGGCGAGATCGTGCCGCTGCTGGGCGATGCCGACGCGCTCGCGCGCATGCGGGAGGCCGCAGCCGCCGTCGGCAGCCGCACCGGCACCGAGGACGTCATCGCGATGATCGATGCCGCGCTCGGTCGTTGACGCCGCGCGCCGCACAGCCGACCCAGGGCGCACCCGACCTAGACTTGTCGGGCCATGATCCGACCCGACCTGAGTCTTCCCCTCCCCGCCGACATCACCGCCGCGCACTTCATCGGCATCGGCGGGTCGGGCATGTCCGGACTCGCCGGGATGTTCCTCGACCGCGGCATCCGCGTGTCCGGATCCGACCGCACCGACAGTCCCACCCTGCGCGCCCTCGCGGCTCGCGGTGCGACCGTCTACGTCGGTCACGACGCGACGAATCTCGCCGACGGCGTCGACACCGTCGTGCACACCGGCGCGATCTGGCCCGAGAACCCCGAGTTCCTGCTCGCGAAGGAGCGTGGCCTGCACGTCATCCACCGCTCGCAGGCGCTGCACTGGCTCATCGGCTCGAGCCGGCTCGTCTCGGTCGCCGGAGCGCACGGCAAGACCACGTCCACGGGCATGATCGTCACCGCGCTGCAGGCGCTGCACGCCGACCCCACCTTCGTCAACGGCGGTGTCATCGCCCAGCTCGGCGCCTCCAGCGGGACCGGATCAGACGACCTGGTCGTCATCGAGGCCGACGAGTCCGACGGCACCTTCCTGCTCTACGACACCGCGGTCGCCCTCATCACCAACGTCGACCCCGATCACCTCGACCACTGGGGGACCCGCGACGCGTTCTACGACGGGTTCGTCCGCTTCGCCGACGGCGCGCGCGAGGCCGTCGTGATCTCCAGCGACGACCGCGGCGCCCAGCGCGTGGCGGCAGCCCTCACGCACTCGAACATCGTGACCTTCGGGGAACGCGCCGATGCCGACGTGCGCGTCACCGGCATCCGCACCGACGGCCCGGTCGCCTTCACGCTCACGCACGAGGGAGTCTCTGTCGAAGGGCGGCTCACGGTGCCCGGCGCCCACAATGCGATCAACGCCGCCGGCGCCGTCGCGGTGCTGCTGACCCTCGGGTACGGCCTCGAAGAGTCACTGCGCGCCGTCGAAGGGTTCGGCGGGACGGCGCGACGGTTCGAGCTGCACGGTGTGACGCGCGGAGTGAGCGTCTACGACGACTACGCCCACCACCCCACCGAGGTGGCCGCGGCGCTGTCGGCCGCGCGCACGGTCGTGGGTTCCGGCCGCATCATCGCCCTGCACCAGCCGCACACCTATTCGCGCACGCGGGAGATGTTCGGCGAGTTCGCCGAGGTGCTCGAGAAGCTCGCCGACCACACCGTCGTGCTCGACGTCTACGGCGCGCGCGAGGACCCGGTTCCCGGCGTGACGGGCGAGCTCGTCAGCGGCGCGTTCGCCGACCCGGAGCGCGTGCACTTCGTCGCCGACTGGCAGCAGGCCGCCGACTACACGGCCTCCGTCGCCCGTGAGGGCGACTACATCGTCACCCTCGGGTGCGGCAACGTGAACCTCATCATCCCGCAGGTGCTCGCCGCCCTCGCCGCCACACCCGCTCGGTCGGGGGAGTAGCCCGCGTGCGTCGGCCGAGCCCCCTGCCGCCGCCGAGCCGGTCGGGCCCCGACAGCGGCGGCGACGGCGACGCGACGCCGTCGCGGCCGCTCGAGCCCCCGCGATCGGTCGAGCCGCCGCGGCGTCGCGAGGAGCCGCAGGCACCCCGGTCTGCCGAGGCCACGCGCGATGCCACGACGACGACCGGTGATGGCGTCGTACCCACGGCGCCCGATGACGGCGAGACGACACCGCTCGCGCCGGTGATCCCGTTCCAGTTCCGTGACGACCACCCGGCCGCCGCCGATCCCGCCGCACCCGCTTACCCTCAGCGCCCCGATGCCGCAGTGGCGCAGCCCGCACCCGATGCGTCGGCTGACGCCGCGCCCGGCGCAGACGTCGGCTTCGGCGATGTGCTGCGCGCAGCCCGCGCCCGGCGGCGTGCGTTGCGCGCCGAAGTGCGCCGCTTCACCGCGCGGCAGCGCCGCCGCCGGATGGCCTGGATAGGCGCCGCGGCCGCCGTGCTGGTGCTCGTGCTCGGCACGCTCGGGGCTGCCTACAGTCCGCTGTTCGCCGTCGAGACCATCACGGTGGAAGGCACGACCCGGCTGGACCCCGCCCTGGTCGAGGAGGCGCTGGCCGAGCAACTGGGCACGCCCATGCCGCTGATCGACTCCAACGAGGTCAAGGCGGCGCTCGTGGCGTTTCCGCTCGTGGAGACGTATGCGCTCGAGGCGCGGCCACCGCACGATCTCGTGGTTCGGGTGGTCGAGCGCACGCCGATCGGGGTGGTCTCCTCGGCTGCCGGATTCACGCTGGTGGATGCCGCAGGCGTGGGACTGTCGACCACGAGTGCGCCACCGCCGGGGGAGCCCGTGCTGGAGGTCACCGGCGGTGTCGCCTCGGATGCGTTCGAGGCCGTCGGCCACGTCGTGCGCTCGCTGCCTGCCGCGATCCGGCCGCAGGTCACGACCGTGACCGCGACGACACCCAACGACGTCACGCTCACCCTCGGCGGCACCGGAACCCAGATCGTGTGGGGCGGTGCCGACGAATCGGCCATGAAGGCGCTGGCGCTCGAGTCGATCATGCGCACGCGGCCCCCCGAGTCGGTCGGCGCGTACGACGTGTCCTCGCCCAACGCGATCGTCGTCCGCTGACACGACGCGCCCGGTCTTGCCCGCGCATCTCGCGACACGCCCGCGTCGCTGCACGTCGCAGGCGGGCATCCGCATACCTTCGGACTCAGCGGGAATTGCATACCCAGCAATTCTTTAAACCTCTACATGAGGTTGAAGGTTTAGGGTTCGGGACGATACGGAGGCCGGCGCAATGAGCCAGAACCAGAACTACCTCGCGGTGATCAAGGTCGTGGGTGTGGGAGGCGGCGGCGTGAACGCCGTCAACCGCATGATCGAGCTGGGCCTGCGCGGCGTGGAGTTCATCGCGGTGAACACCGACGCCCAGGCGCTGTTGATGAGTGACGCGGACGTCAAACTCGATGTGGGCCGTGAGCTCACCCGTGGACTCGGCGCAGGCGCCGACCCCGAGGTCGGCCGTCGTGCCGCCGAGGACCACGCCGAAGAGATCGAAGAGGCCCTCACCGGCGCCGACATGGTCTTCGTGACCGCGGGAGAGGGTGGTGGGACCGGCACCGGTGGCGCGCCCGTCGTCGCCCGCATCGCGAAGTCGATCGGCGCGCTGACCATCGGTGTCGTCACGAAGCCGTTCTCGTTCGAGGGTCGTCGCCGGCAGAGCCAGGCCGAGTCGGGCGTGTCGAAGCTGAAGGAAGAGGTCGACACCCTCATCGTGGTGCCCAACGACCGTCTGCTGGAGATCAGCGACCGTGGCATCTCGATGATCGAGGCCTTCGCCACGGCGGACCAGGTGCTGCTCGCCGGTGTGCAGGGCATCACCGACCTCATCACGACGCCCGGTCTCATCAACCTCGACTTCGCCGACGTCAAGTCGGTGATGCAGGGCGCCGGCTCCGCGCTCATGGGCATCGGCTCCGCCCGCGGCGCCGATCGCGCCATCAAGGCCGCCGAGCTCGCCGTCGAATCGCCGCTGCTCGAAGCCTCCATCGAGGGCGCGCACGGTGTGCTGCTGTCGATCCAGGGCGGGTCGAACCTCGGCATCTTCGAGATCAACGACGCCGCGCAGCTGGTGAAGGAAGCCGCCCACCCGGAGGCGAACATCATCTTCGGAACGGTCATCGACGACACCCTCGGCGACGAGGTGCGCGTGACGGTGATCGCGGCCGGCTTCGACGGCGGCGAACCGTCGCTGCGGATCGACCCGGTGAGCACGCTGCGCTCGACGCCGGCAGCCGCACCGGTGCTGCCCGCGATCCCCGCCGCCGACGCCGCGCGCGACGTGTCGGTGCCCGCAGAACCCGCCCGCGAACGCGAGTCGGTGTCGGTCACGGCCGCCCCGTCGACCGACTCCTACGAGTCGGCTTTCGGCGACGACGACCTGGACATCCCCGACTTCCTGAAGTAACGGTGGATCTTCAGACACGGCTCGCCGACATCGACGCGCGCATCAGCGATGCCGCGGTGTCGGCGGGTCGTGCAGCGACGGAGATCACTCGCATCGTCGTCACCAAGTTCCACCCCGCCTCCCTCGTCCGCGACCTGTACGCCCTGGGCGTGCGGGACATGGGGGAGAACCGGCAGCAGGAGTTCAGCGCCAAGGCCGCCGAGGTCGCCGATCTCGACGATCTGCGGTGGCACTTCATCGGCCAGGCGCAGACCAACAAGGCGCGGGCGATCCGCGCCGCGGCATCCGTTGTGCACTCGGTCGACCGCGCTCGCCTCGCCGACGCATTGGATGCCGCCCCCGCGCCCGACGCCTCGCCGCTGGACGTGTTCGTACAGGTCAACCTCACCGCCGACGCCGGCCGCGGCGGCGTGGAGCCGACCGAGGTCACGCGTCTGGCCGAGCACATCGCGGCATCGTGCCCCACGCTGCGGCTGCGCGGCGTGATGGGGGTCGCCCCGCTGGACGAACCCGCGGCGTCGGCCTTCGCGCGCCTGGCCGCCGCGGGCGAGCGCGTACGCACGGTCGTGCCGGATGCCGGCTGGATCTCCGCCGGCATGACCGGCGACTTTCCCGAGGCGATCGCGGCGGGTGCGACACACCTGCGGATCGGTTCGGCAATCACGGGCCCGAGGCCCGTGCACGGATAGCCTCGGAACACACGAGCGAACCACGGAGGATTGCGATGTCGAACCCGCTCAAGAAGACCATGGTGTACCTGGGTCTCGCTGACGAAGAAGAGATCTACGAAGAGGCCGCCGCCCAGCCGACGCGCCGCGAGAAGCAGATCGAGAAGGCGCCGGCGCCCGTGACTCCGATCCACCGCCCCGCCGTCGTCCGCCAGCCCGCGCCCAGCGCGATCAGCGAGATCCTCACGGTGCACCCCAAGCAGTACCGCGATGCACAGATCATCGCCGAGAACTTCCGCGACGGCATCCCCGTGATCATCAACCTCTCGCAGATGAGCGACGCCGACGCGCGCCGCCTCATCGACTTCGCGAGCGGTCTGTCGCTGGGACTCTTCGGACGCATCGAGCGGGTCACCAGCAAGGTGTTCCTGCTGTCGCCCGAGAACGTCGCGGTGTCGGGTGATGGCGCAGTGGCGCAGGCCGACCCCGAGGCTCCCTCCTTCGCGCAGTAACCCGCCGTGGATGTGCTCAGGCTCGTCGCCTCGATCCTCAACTCGCTGATACTCCTCTATGTCCTGCTGCTGCTCGTGCGGCTGGTCCTGGAGTACATCCCGATGTTCAACCGATCGTGGCGCCCGCGCGGTGCCGGGCTGATCGCGGCGGAGATCGTCTACACGGTCACCGATCCGCCGATCAAGCTCTTCCGCCGCTTCATCCCGCCGCTGCGCCTCGGCGTCGTGGCCATCGACATCGCCTTCCCGCTCACGATGCTGCTGTGCTTCGTGCTGCTGTCGATCACCCGGTCCATCGCAGGACCCTGAACCCTTGCCTCGCGGCCCGTGACGGGTCGCACTATGCTGAGAGGGTCGGCCCGCAACTGCGGGCCGCTCCCGATCGGCCCGCGACGTGAGCTCCGAAAGAGGACCAGACAATGGCTTTGACCCCCGATGACGTCGTCACCAAGCAGTTTCAGCACGTGCGATTCAAGGAGGGATTCGACCCGGATGAGGTCGATGACTTCCTGGACGAGATCGTGGTCGAGTGGCGCAAGACGATTGCTGAGAACGACGAGCTGAAGGCGAAGCTCGCCGCCTACGAGTCGGGCGAGACCCCGGCAGCACCCGCCGCACCCGCCGCCGAGGCTCCGGCCGAGGTCGAGGTCGAAGCGGTCGAGGTCGTCGCCGAGGCTCCGGCCGCGGACGCGGCGGCTCCCGCCGCTGCCAGCGCGGGCATCATCGAGCTCGCCCAGCGTCTGCACGACGAGCACGTCGCCGAGGGCCAGGCCCAGCGCGACAAGCTCATCGCCGAAGCCCAGTCGCAGGCCGCGTCGATCGTCGCCGAGGCCGAGGCCCGCGGTCGCGACGAGATCGCCCGCCTCGAGAAGGAGCGCGGCTCGCTCGAGTCCCGCATCTCGGAGCTGCGTCAGTTCGAGCGCGACTACCGCTCGCAGCTGCGCACCTACATCGAGAGCCACCTGCGCGACCTCGACAGCACGGGCACGTCGTCCGGCTCGACGCCCATCTCGGCAGTCGGCCACTAGGCCCGGTTCTTGACCGGCCGGACCCCCCTGCGTACGGCGGCGGCCGGCACCATCACCGCGATTCTCGCGGCCTTGGTGCTGGCCGCCGACCAGTTCACCAAGCATCTCGCGCTCGAGAACCTGCCCTATCAGGAGCCGGTGCCCGTTCTCGGGGATGCGCTGCAGTTCTACCTCACCCGCAACCCCGGTGCGGCGTTCTCGCTCGGCGAGGGCGTCACCTGGATCTTCACGATCGTGCTCGCCGCGGCTGCGGTGACGATCGTCGTGCTGACGGTGAGGGCCGTGCGCTCACGGCTGTGGGCCGTCGTGCTCGGACTCCTCCTCGGCGGCATCCTCGGCAACCTCACCGACCGCCTGCTGCGCGAACCCGGCTTCCTCGTCGGGCACGTCATCGATTTCATCAACACCCCGTGGCTCTGGCTCGGGATGCCGCCGGCGATCTACAACATCGCCGACATGCTCATCGTGACGATGATGATCACCGTCGCGATCCTGGTGCTCATCGGCCTGCGCTTCGACGGCACCCGCGAGAAGGATCATGCCGCGGGTTCCTCCGCCGACGACGGCACGTCCGCCGCGCCCGACGAGGCCGCGAAGGCCTGACATGGACAGTCGCTCGGTTCCCGTTCCCGACGGGCTCGACGGGGTGCGGGTGGATGCCGCCCTCGCCAAGCTCCTCGGCTTCTCACGCACGTTCGCCGCGGAGGTCGCCGAAGCCGGCGGTGTCGTGCTCGACGGCCGCACGCTCGGCAAGTCCGACAAGCTCCGCGCCGGCGGTTGGCTCGAGGTCTCGTGGGCCGAGAAGGAGCCGCCGCGGGTCGTGCCCGTCGCCGTCCCCGACCTCGGCATCGTCTACGACGACGACGACATCATCGTGGTCGACAAGCCCGTCGGCGTCGCCGCCCACCCCTCTGTCGGGTGGGAGGGTCCGACCGTGCTCGGTGCCCTCGCAGCGGCCGGGTTCCGGGTCGCCACCACCGGCGCAGCCGAGCGGCAGGGGATCGTGCACCGCCTGGACGTCGGCACGAGCGGGCTCATGGTCGTCGCCAAGACCGAGGCCGCCTACACCGCGCTGAAGCGGGCGTTCAAAGAGCGAACGGTGGAGAAGATCTATCACGCGGTCGTGCAGGGGCACCCCGACCCGCTGGTCGGCACCATCGACGCGCCGATCGGCCGGCATCCGTCGCACTCGTGGAAGTTCGCCGTCGTCCCCGACGGCAAGGACTCCATCACCCACTACGAGACGATCGAGGCGTTCCCGGGGGCCTCGCTGCTGGAGATCCACCTCGAGACGGGGCGCACGCACCAGATCCGCGTGCACATGGCCGCGCACCGTCATCCGTGCGTCGGGGATCCGCTGTACGGCGCCGATCCCACCATGTCGGCGCGGCTCGGGCTCACCCGCCAGTGGCTGCACGCGCGCGAACTGTCGTTCGCGCACCCCGCGACGACCGACTGGGTGACGTTCACCTCTCCCTACCCCGCCGATCTCCAGCACGCGCTGGACATCCTGCGCGGCGACTGACGCCGGCGCGGCATCCGCCGGCGCAGCATCCGTCGTCCCCGGTGTTCGGCGTGCCCACCACAGGAGATCTCACCGGAACAGGACGATTCCGTCGGATTGCTCCTGTTGCGGGTGGATCGCCTGTTCTCGGGAGGTGTCGCCGTGCTGCTGCGCGCCCTCAACGCCCGCCGCGGAAGGTCGCCGGGTCGTCCTCGGCCATGGCAAGGGCGATCTTGCGCACGTGCTCGGGGGCGACGTCGGTCAGCTCGCCCAGGCCGGAGAAACCGACCTCGGTGAGCTCGCCGTCGGCGGGGTGCGGGTCACCCGACACCCACTCACAGCGGAATACCAGGTCGAGATAGTCGACCTGGTCGCCGTTGTCGTAGGTGATGCGGGGGACCTGGTGCACGAGGGCCAGGCGGGTCGCCTTCACCACGACGCCGGCCTCCTCGAGGCACTCGCGCACGGCGGCATCCGCCGGCTCCTCACCGGGGTCGACGATGCCCGACACCGGCTGCCAGGAGCCGTTGTCGGCTCGCTTGCCCAGCAGCACCTTCTCGTCGCGGAAGACGATCGCGGTGACCCCGACGAGGGGGAGCGGGGCGTGTCCGATCTGCTCGCGCAGCGCCAGGACGAACTCGGGTGTGGCCATGCTCCCAGCCTAGGCGGCGCGCCCCCCGGTCGACCGGCGTTGTCGGGAGCCCCTCGTAGACTGGAGCCCGTGGCATCCGACTCCTTCGCTCATCTTCACGTGCACAGCGAGTACTCGATGCTCGACGGTGCGGCCCGCATCACCGACATGGTGCAAGAGGCGTCCCGCCTCGACATGCCGGCCATCGCCGTCACCGACCACGGCAACACCTTCGCGGCGTACGAGTTCTACAAGACCGCGAAGGATGCCGGCATCAAGCCGATCATCGGCATCGAGGCGTACGTCACCCCCGGTACGCACCGCAGCGACAAGTCGCGCGTGCGCTGGGGCACGCCCGACCAGAGCAGCGACGACGTGTCGGGTTCGGGCGCCTACACCCACATGACCCTGCTGTCGGAGACGACGGAGGGAATGCACAACCTCTTCCGACTCTCGAGCAAGGCGTCGATCGAGGGCTACTACTTCAAGCCGCGCATGGATCGCGAGCTGCTGCAGACCTACAGCAAGGGCCTCATCGCGACCACCGGCTGCCCGTCGGGCGAAGTGCAGACCCGGCTGCGACTGGGCCAGTACGATGCCGCGCGCGCCGCGGCGGCGGAGTTCCAGGACATCTTCGGCAAGGAGAACTACTTCGCCGAGATCATGGACCACGGGCTCTCCATCGAGCGTCGGGTCATGACCGACCTGCATCGGCTCGCCAAGGACCTCGACATTCCGCTGCTGGCCACCAACGACCTGCACTACACCCATCAGCACGACGCGAACAGCCACGCGGCGCTGCTGTGCGTGCAGTCGGGGTCCACCCTCGACGACCCGAACCGGTTCAAGTTCGACGGCGACGGCTACTACGTCAAGACCCCGGCCGAGATGCGCCAGATCTTCCGCGACCACGAGATCGCCTGCGACAACACGCTGCTCATCGCCGAACGCTGCAACGTCGAGTTCAACACCTCCGCCAACTACATGCCGCGCTACCCGGTGCCCGACGGGGAGACCGAGGAGAGCTGGTTCGTCAAAGAGGTCGAGAACGGCCTGCAGATGCGCTACCCGGCCGGCATCCCCGACGCGGTGCGCAAGCAGGCCGAGTACGAGACGGGCGTGATCCTGCAGATGGGGTTCCCGGGCTACTTCCTCGTCGTCGCCGACTTCATCAACTGGGCCAAGCGCAACGGCATCCGCGTGGGCCCCGGCCGTGGCTCCGGTGCCGGCTCCATGGCCGCTTACGCGATGGGCATCACCGACCTCGACCCGCTGCAGCACGGCCTCATCTTCGAGCGCTTCCTCAACCCCGACCGCGTCTCCATGCCCGACTTCGACGTCGACTTCGACGATCGCCGCCGCGGCGAGGTCATCCAGTACGTGACCGAGAAGTACGGCGACGAGCGTGTCGCGCAGATCGTCACGTACGGCACCATCAAGGCCAAGCAGGCGCTGAAGGATGCCGGGCGCGTGCTCGGATTCCCCTTCAGCATGGGGGAGAAGCTCACCAAGGCCATGCCCCCGGCGGTCATGGGCAAAGACATGCCGCTGGGCGGCATGTTCGACCCGAAGCACCCCCGCTACAAAGAGGCATCCGAGTTCCGCACCGTCATCGAGAGCGATCCCGAGGCCAAGACCGTGTTCGACACGGCCGTGGGCCTGGAGAACCTGAAGCGTCAGTGGGGCGTGCACGCCGCCGGCGTCATCATGTCCAGCGAGCCGCTGATCGACATCATCCCGATCATGAAGCGCGAGCAGGACGGCCAGATCGTCACGCAGTTCGACTACCCGGCGTGCGAGTCGCTCGGCCTCATCAAGATGGACTTCCTGGGGCTGCGCAACCTCACGATCATCGACGATGCGCTGGACAACATCGAGGCCAACCGCGGCGAGAAGGTCGTGCTCGAAGACCTCCCCCTCGACGACCAGGCCGCCTACGACCTGCTCGCCCGCGGTGACACGCTGGGCGTGTTCCAGCTCGACGGCGGACCCATGCGGTCGCTGCTGCGGCTGCTCAAGCCCGACAACTTCGAAGACATCTCCGCCGTCATCGCGCTGTACCGACCGGGCCCGATGGGCGCGAACTCCCACACCAACTATGCGTTGCGCAAGAACGGGCTGCAGGAGATCACGCCGATCCATCCCGAGCTCGAAGAGCCGCTCGCCGAGATCCTCAGCACCAGCTACGGCCTCATCATCTACCAGGAGCAGGTGATGGCGATCGCCCAGCGGGTCGCCGGGTTCAGCCTCGGTCAGGCCGACATCCTGCGCCGCGCGATGGGCAAGAAGAAGAAGTCCGAGCTCGACAAGCAGTACGCGGGCTTCCAAGCCGGCATGCACGCCAACGGCTTCTCCGACGCGGCCGTGCAGAAGCTGTGGGACATCCTCCTTCCGTTCTCCGACTACGCCTTCAACAAGGCCCACTCCGCCGCGTACGGCATGGTGTCGTACTGGACCGCCTACCTCAAGGCCCATTACCCGGCCGAGTACATGGCGGCGCTGTTGACGAGCGTCGGCGACGCGAAGGACAAGCTCGCGGTCTACCTCAACGAGTGCCGCCGCATGGGCATCAGGGTGCTCCCGCCGGATGTGCGCGAGTCGATCCGGTACTTCGCCGCCGTCGGCGAGGACATCCGCTTCGGCCTGGGCGCGGTGCGCAACGTCGGCACCAACGTGGTCGACGGCATCGTCAGCGCGCGCGCCGACGACAACTTCGTGAGCTTCCATGACTTCCTCACCAAGGTGCCGATGCACGTGGCGAACAAGCGCACCGTGGAATCGCTCATCAAGGCGGGTGCGTTCGACTCGCTCGGTTCCACGCGGCGCGCGCTCATGGAGATCCACGAAGATGCGGTCGAGGCCGCCGTCGATGCGAAGCGCAAAGCCGCCACCGGTGCGATCGGGTTCGACTTCGACAGTCTGTACGACGAGGCCGAGGAGGTCGCGCCGGCCAAGGTGCCCGAGCGCCCGGAATGGACGAAGAAGGACAAGCTCGCCTTCGAGCGCGAGATGCTCGGCCTCTACGTCTCGGACCACCCGCTGGCCGGTCTCGAGATCCCGCTCGCCAAGCACGCGTCGATCTCGATCCATGACCTGCTGGCATCCGAGGACATCCAGGACGGCGACCAGGTCACCGTCGCCGGCCTCGTCACGAGTGTGCAGCACCGCGTCGCCAAGCAGAGCGGCAACCCGTACGGCATGATCACCGTCGAGGACTTCAACGGTGAGGTCACCGTGATGTTCATGGGCAAGACCTACACCGAGTTCCAGTCGATGCTCGTCGCCGACTCGATCCTCGTCGTGCGCGGCCGGGTCTCGCGACGCGACGACGGATTGAACCTGCACGGCCAGTCCGCCTTCTCGCCCGATCTCGGGACCACCGATGCCGCCGGACCGTTGACGCTCACCCTGCCCGAGCACCGCGCGACCGAGAGCCTCATCGGCGAGCTCGCGCAGGTGCTGGAACGCCACCATGGCGACACCGAGGTGACGCTGAAGGTGCACAAGGGTGGCGTCGCGAAGGTGTTCGACGTGCCCTTGCACGTGCAGGTCACCGCCGACCTCTACGGCGAGCTGAAAGGGCTGCTCGGCCCCCACTGCCTCGGATGAGGCGGGTAGCATCGGACCACGCGCCCCGGCGCGACGACGAAGGGAGCAACGTGACCGACGATCGAATCGACGAGAGCACCGTGAACACCGCAGGCGACCAGCCGGAGACGGATGCCACGGCCGCCGGTGTCACCACCGACCCCGAACCCGGCAGTGGCGCAGACCAGATGGCCGACGCACCGGCGTCGCACGCCGCCGGAGAGAGTGATGCGGTGCCGCCGCAGTACGGCGTCGGACCGTTCTCGGTGCGGGAAGTGGCGCTCATCGGCGTCTGGGCGGTCGCGTTCGTGGTCTCGTTCTTCTCCCTCTACAACGACGGGCGCATCGGCGCCGCGCTGGGCCTCGGCGCATCGGTGTGGAGTTCCGGTCTCGAATGGATCCTCACGATCGGCGTGCCGACGGTGGCGGTGTTCCTGGTGGTGCTGCGCAGGTTCTCGCCCGACGGCATCCGTCGGGTCGGGTCGCTCGGAATCGACCAGTTCGCCTCGGTGGCTTTCTCGGTCTCGGCCGTCGTCTGGCTCTCCGCACTGTGGACCAACGTCGCCCGCGGCGTGCAGACCGGCATCTGGGTGAGCAGCTGGGTCGTCTGGGTCGAGTTCTTCCTCATGCTCGTCGGTGTGGTGCTCACGGTGTTCGCGGCGGTCATCCCGCCGCTGTCCGAGGACTTCCAGCACCGCCGCGAAGTGGTGGCCCACCGCAACGCCCGGCCGTTGCGCCCCGTGACGGCCCGTCCCACCGCCTCGCGTCCCGCCGCGGCGGACCACACCGCGACCGCCACCCCCGCGGCGGACCCCGCCTCTGGCGCCGCCTACGGCGCGCCCGCACACGGCGCCCCCGTCTACGGTGCAGCCACCGGCCAGCCCGCCTACGGTGAGCCCGCCTACGGTGAGCCCGCCTACGGTGAGCCGGCCTACGGTGAGCCGGCCTACGACGCCGCCGCCTTCGGGGAGAACCCCGACATGGAGCGCTCGCTCGATGACCAGCCGTTTGCCGAGACCGGCGTGATCGAGCAGACCCCCGCCGAGCAGACCGACGCCGCCACCACGGCGAGCCCCGTCGGCGGTCAGGCCTTCTGGGCGCTCGTGCCGGTGGAACGTGACGTCGTCGATGAGTACGGTGTGCCGCTGTTCCGCGTGGGCCCCGACGCCTGGGCGCTCGTCATCGAGGACCGCGTCGACGTCTTCGTCGTGCGTCACGAGGACGGCCGCGTCGGCTACCTCAACGACGTCTCCGGCGTCACCCGCGGCTGAGCCCTTCCCGGCCGTCCACGGACGGCCGGGAAGCCCGCGGGCGCTAATCTGGGAGCATGCTCCGCACCATCGACCTGCGCGGCCGCGCGCTCTCCGCAGCAGAACTCCTGGCATCCGTGCCGCGCGCTCAAGCCGCCCGCGCAGAGGCGCTGGCCATCGCCGCGCAGCTGGTGCAGGACGTCGCGACTCGAGGCGAGGATGCGCTGCGCGAGCAGGCGACCCGCTTCGACGGCGCCACCGGCCACGCGATCCGCGTTCCCGACGCACACCTCGACGAGGCCCTCGCCGGCCTCGACCCGACCGTGCGGGCGGCGCTGGAGGAGGCGATCAGGCGCGTGCGCGAAGCCTCCGCCGCGCAGGTGCCCCCGCCGGCCGTCGTCGAGCTCGCGCCCGGTGCCCGCGTCGAGCAGCGCTGGCGCCCCGTGCGTCGCGCCGGGGTGTACGTGCCCGGCGGCAAGGCGGTCTACCCCTCGAGCGTCGTGATGAACGTCGTGCCCGCGCAGGTCGCCGGTGTCGGCGAGGTCGCGCTGGCCTCGCCGCCGCAGCGCGAGCACGGTGGGCGGGTGCACCCTGTGATCCTCGCGGCCGCACGGCTCGTGGGCGTGACCGAGGTCTACGCGATGGGCGGTGCCGGCGCGATCGGCGCCCTCGCCTACGGGGTGCCGTCGGTCGACCTCGCGCCCGTCGATGTCGTCACCGGACCCGGCAACAACTTCGTCGCCGCGGCGAAGCGCGCCGTCGCGGGGGTCGTCGGCACCGACTCCGAAGCCGGCGCGACCGAGATCCTCATCGTCGCCGACGCCGGAGCCGACCCGGTGCTCGTGGCCGCCGACCTCATCAGCCAGGCCGAGCACGACGAACAGGCATCCGCCGTGCTCGTCACCCCCTCGGCATCCCTCGCGGACGCCGTCGCCCACGCCGTCGCGGACCGCGCCGCACGCACCCTCCACGCCGACCGCATCGCCGAGGCGCTGGCGGGCCCGCAGTCGGCCATCGTCCTCGTCGACGACATCGCGCAGGCCACCGCGTTCAGTAATGCCTATGCACCCGAGCACCTCGAACTGCACCTCGCCGATCCGCGCGTCGACGATTTCGTCAACGCCGGTGCGGTGTTCGTCGGCGACTCCTCGCCGGTGAGCCTGGGGGACTACCTTGCCGGCAGCAACCACGTGCTGCCCACCGGTGGCCAGGCGCGCTATGCGGCCGGGCTGTCGGCGTCGACGTTCCTGCGCCCGCAGCAGATCATCGCGTACGACCGCGGGGCCCTCGCCGCCGTCGCCGACGACATCGTCGCCCTGGCGAACGCCGAGGCGCTGCCCGCGCACGGCGAAGCCGTCACTGCGCGTTTCGCGGGATAGTCTGGCGAGGCCATGCACTGTCCTTTCTGCCGCCACCCCGATTCCCGCGTCGTCGACTCGCGCACGAGCGACGACGGCCTGAGCATCCGCCGTCGACGGCAGTGCCCGCAGTGCGGGGGACGGTTCTCGACGATCGAGACCGCAAGCCTCAATGTCATCAAGCGGTCGGGTGTCATCGAGCCGTTCAGCCGAGAGAAGGTCATGTCGGGCGTGCGCAAGGCGTGCCAGGGACGCCCCGTCACCGAGGGCGACCTCGCGATGCTCGCGCAGTCGGTGGAAGAGTCCATCCGCCAGACCGGGTCGTCGCAGATCGACACGAACGACATCGGTCTGGCGATCCTCGGGCCGCTGCGCCACCTCGACGAGGTGGCCTATCTGCGCTTCGCGAGCGTGTACCAGGCGTTCGACTCCCTCGACGACTTCGACGCCGCCATCGCACAGCTGCGCGCCGATCACGCCGCGGCGGTGGCGACCGCCGACGCGGACTGAGCGCCCCGGCTCACCGCCGTAGGCTGGAGGGGATGTATCCCTTCCTCTTCCGCACCGTGCTCACCCGCATGGACCCCGAGACGGCGCACCACGCGGCGATGCTCGTGATCCGCGGCCTGGGCGTGCGGCCCCTCGCGCCCCTCGTCCGCCGGTTCACCCGACCCGATCCGTCGCTGCGCACCCGCGCGCTCGGGCTCACGTTCGACTCGCCCTTCGGCGTGGCCGCCGGCTTCGACAAGGACGTCACCGGTGTCGCCGGCCTCGGCGCGCTCGGTTTCGGCCACGTCGAGGTGGGCACCCTCACCGCGATCCCGCAGGACGGCAACCCGCGCCCGCGTTTGTTCCGCCTGGTGCGCGACCGAGCGGTGATCAACCGCATGGGATTCAACAACCGCGGTGCCGCTGCTGCGGCCGAACGTCTGCGGACCGCGCGCCGACGGGCGACACGCCCCGTCGTGGGCGTCAACATCGGCAAGAGTCGCGTCGTCGACGTCGCCGAGGCCACCGCCGACTACGTCACCAGCACGCGCCTGCTCGCGCCGCTGGCGGACTACCTCGTCGTCAACGTCTCTTCGCCCAACACACCGGGGCTGCGGGGGCTGCAGGCCGTCGAGACCCTCCGCCCGCTGCTCGAGGCGGTGCGCGACGCGGCGGGCGCCACCCCGTTGCTGGTGAAGATCGCCCCGGATCTCGCCGACGACGAGATCGAGGCCGTCGCCCGGCTCGCGGTCGATGTGGGCCTGGCGGGCATCGTCGCCACGAACACGACGATCTCGCGCGACGCTCTCGTGACGGATGCCGCGGTCGTCGCCGACGCCGGTGCGGGCGGGATGTCGGGCGCGCCGCTGAAGGAGCGCTCGCTCGCGGTGCTGCGTATCGTGCGCGCCGTCGTGCCGGCGGAGTTCTGCGTCGTCTCCGCCGGGGGAGTGGAGACCGCTGCCGACGTGCGCGAGCGGCTCGATGCCGGAGCGAACCTCGTGCAGGGCTACACCGGGTTCCTCTACCGCGGTCCGCTCTGGGCACGGCAGATCAACCGCGGCCTCGCTGCCGGTCGCTGACCACGCCGCGTCCGGGCGGCACCGCCGCCGCGCGGGAGCCGCGGCTCAGGGGTGCTGGCCGCGCTTGACCTGGGGCTTGGGCAGACGCATGAAGCGCATCTGGATGGTGCGCATCGCGGCGTACCAGCCGAGGCCCTTCTCCATGCGCGTGTCGCCGAAGCGCGCCTTGGCCGCCTTCTTCACGCGGATCGAGGTGAGGATCATGTCGCCGATGACGAACAGGATGAAGATCCACAGGCCGATGAACGACCAGTAGGTGATCGCGGGGATCGGCACGAACGTGAGCATGATCACCAGCAGCATCATCGGCATGACCACCTCGCCGAGGTGCCAGCCGGCGTCGACGAAGTCGCGGGCGAACTTGCGCTGCGGACCCTTGTCGCGCACCGGCAGGTAGCGCTCGTCGCCGTTGGCCATGCCGATGCGCGCCTTCTCGCGGGCACTGGCCAGCTCGGCTTTCGCGCGGGCGCGGGCCTCTTTGGTGTCGGCGACGAGGGGGCGCTTGCGGGCGGCTTCGCGCTCGGCCCGCGAGGGGGTCGGGCGGCCCTTGCCCCGTCCCACCTGCTCGGCGGGCGTCGTCGTCGACGTTTCCTTCGGCGCGGAAGCGGGTGTGTTGGCCACGGGAGGATCCTCTGGATAGCGGAAATCGGGTTCGATCTAAGATTACCCGCATGACCTCCGAGCTGTCCCGCCCCCAGACGGTGCGCGCCGCCGCCCTCGCCGCCGTCCCCGCCGCCCTCGCCGATCTCGGCACCCTCGTGCGCATCCCCTCGATCGCCTTCCCCGGCTTCGACCCCGCTGAGGTGGCGCGCAGCGCCGCCGCGGTCAAGGAGCTGGCCGAAGGGCTCGGCATCTTCGATCGTGTCGAGATCCGCGATGCGGCCATCGACGACACCGAGCGCGGCATGCCCGCGGTGCTCGCGACCCGAGCCCCCCGCAACGGCCGCCCGACGATCCTGCTGTACGCCCATCACGATGTGCAGCCGGTCGGCGACGAGACGCTGTGGGATTCGCCCCCCTTCGAGCCGACCGTGCGCGATGGGCGCATCTACGGCCGCGGCGCCGCGGATGACAAGGCGGGCGTCATGGCCCACATCGGGGCGCTGCGCGCGCTCACCGAGGCGCTCGGCCCCGACTTCGATCTCGGCGTGGCGCTGTTCATCGAGGGGGAGGAGGAGGCGGGCTCCCGGTCGTTCGCCCCGTTCCTGCGTGAGAACGCCGACGCTCTGCGTGCCGACGTGATCGTCGTCGCCGACTCCGGCAACTGGGATGCCACGACGCCCGCCGTCACGGTGTCGCTGCGCGGCAACGCACGGTTCACACTCACGGTGCGCACGCTCGAGCACGCCTCGCATTCGGGGATGTTCGGGGGTGCCGTGCCCGACGCGATGATGGCGACGATCAAGCTCCTGTCGACGCTGTGGGATGCCGATGGCGCACCGGCGGTCGCCGGACTCGCCCAGCGCGACGCCGACACACCGCCCTACAGCGAGGAGACCCTGCGCGACGAGGCGGGTCTGCCCGACGAGGTCGCCCCCGTCGGCACCGGCACGATCCTCAGCCGCATCTGGAACAAGCCGTCCATCACCGTCACCGGCATCGACGCCCCGAGCGTCGCGAACGCCTCGAACACCCTCAGCCCCGAGGTGTCGGTCGTCATCAGCGCGCGCGTCGCCCCGGGGCAGTCGGCCCGCGAAGCCTACGAAGCGCTCGAGGCGCACCTGCGCGCGCACGCGCCCTTCGGCGCCGAACTGACGTTCTCGGCCGTCGACTGCGGCGACGGCTTCCTCGTGGACACCAGCGGCTGGGCGGTGACCGACGCCCGGGCGGCACTCGCCGACGGCTACGGCGTCGACCCGGTGGACATCGGCGTCGGCGGGTCGATCCCGTTCATCGCCGATCTCGTGGACGAGTTCCCCGCCGCGCAGATCCTGGTCACCGGTGTGGAGGATCCGCACGCCCGCGCCCACAGCCCCAACGAGTCGCTGCACATCGAGACGTTCCGAAATGCGCTCGTCTCCGAAGCGCTCCTGCTGGAACGCCTCGACGCCAGAACGCTCTGAACCGAGCCGATTGCCGGGCGTCGCGCGTAGAATCGTGGCATCCAGCCGTCTTATGGCGGCCCGAACCACGGGAGACTCCATGACTGACACCGCACTGCCCGTCACCGAGAGCGTCCGCGAGCACGGCGTCGCGCTCAGCGACGCGGCCGCAGCCAAGGTCAAGAGCCTGCTCGAGCAGGAAGGGCGCGACGACCTGCGCCTGCGCGTCGCCGTGCAGCCCGGCGGATGCTCGGGCCTGATCTACCAGCTCTACTTCGACGAGCGCTTCCTCGACGGCGACAAGGCCGTCGATTTCGACGGCGTCGAGGTGATCGTCGACGACATGAGCGTGCCGTACCTCGACGGCGCGAAGATCGACTTCAAGGACACGATCTCGGAGCAGGGTTTCACGATTGACAATCCGAATGCCGCAGGCAGCTGCGCATGCGGAGACAGCTTCCACTGATCTGAAGGTTTTGCGGTCCATCGTCCGGCGGCTCCAGTGCAGATCAGCACCGGAAAACCGCCGGACGACGCGTTTTCATAGCTGAGTAGATGGCCTGAATGCGGTGTGACCTTGCCCTAGACTGGCGGTTGTCATATCCGCGTCCCGGAAAGGTCCACCGTGCGATCGAAACGCCGCATCCGCTGGGCAATCATCCCTCTGGGGATCGCCACGGCAGCCACCCTTGCCGCCTGCACCCCGACGGAATTGAACGGCTTTCTCCCCGGCTTCGTCGAGGACGGAACCCCGACGACCGACCGCACCGAAATGGTGTCGGGTCTCTGGGTCAACTCCTGGATCGTGCTCCTCGCGGTCGGATTGATCACCTGGGGCCTCATGGGCTGGGCGGCGATCGTCTACCGCCGCCGCCGCGGCCAGACCGGCCTGCCGGTGCAGATGCGCTACAACATGCCGATCGAGATCTTCTACACGGTCGTGCCGCTGATCCTCGTGATCGGTTTCTTCGCCTTCACCGCGCGTGACCAGTCGATCCTCGAGACCCAGTACGACGACCCCGACGTGTCGATCACCGCAATCGGCAAGCAGTGGGCCTGGGACTTCCAGTACAACGCCGGAGACGAGGACGACACCGTCTGGACCATGGGCATCCAGGCCCAGCCCGCGGCCAACGGCGACATCGACCAGGCCGAGCTTCCCACGCTGGTGCTGCCCGTCGACAAGACGGTGAAGATCCAGCTGCAGTCGCGCGATGTCATCCACTCCTTCTGGATCATCGACTTCCTGTACAAGAAGGACATGTACATCGGTAAGGACAACTACTGGTCCTTCACCCCCACCCGTGAGGGCACGTACGCCGGCAAGTGCGCCGAGCTGTGCGGCGAGTACCACTCGATGATGCTCTTCAACGTCGAGGTCGTCAGCGAGGCGGAGTACGACCAGTACGTCGAGTCGCTGCGCGCCGCCGGCCAGACGGGTGACATCAACGACGCCTACGACCGGCTGCAGAACCTGCCGGGCACGGGTGCGGCCGAGTCTGAGGGAGACCGCTGAATATGACGAGCACGCTGGAGGGCGCCCCGCGCCCCACCACCCTTCCGCCGCGACAGGCAGCGCTCATGAGCTCGTCGCGCGTCGAGCAGAAGGGCAACCTGATCGTCAAGTGGATCACCTCCACTGACCACAAGACCATCGGGTACATGTACCTGATCGCCTCGGTGCTGTTCTTCCTGCTGGGCGGTGTGATGGCACTCATCATCCGCGCCGAGCTGTTCGAGCCCGGCATGCAGGTGGTGCCGACGAAGGAGCAGTACAACCAGCTGTTCACGATGCACGGCACGATCATGCTGCTGATGTTCGCGACGCCGCTGTTCGCCGGGTTCGCCAACGCGATCCTCCCGCTGCAGATCGGTGCGCCCGACGTGGCATTCCCGCGTCTGAACGCGTTCGCCTTCTGGCTGTTCCTGTTCGGCTCGATCATCGCCATCTCCGGCTTCCTCACGCCGCAGGGTGCCGCCTCCTTCGGCTGGTTCGCGTATCAGCCGCTGGCCAACGCGACCTTCTCTCCCGGTGCCGGTGGCAACCTCTGGATGCTGGGTCTCGGCATGAGCGGTTTCGGCACGATCCTCGGTGCGGTGAACTTCATCACCACCATCATCACGATGCGCGCGCCCGGTATGACGATGTGGCGCATGCCGATCTTCACCTGGAACACGCTCATCACGAGCATCCTGATCCTGATGGCGTTCCCGGTGCTGGCCGCCGCGATCCTCTCGGCCGCCTCCGACCGCGTGCTGGGTTCGCACATCTTCGATCCGCAGAACGGCGGTGTGCTGCTGTGGCAGCACCTGTTCTGGTTCTTCGGTCACCCCGAGGTGTACATCATCGCGCTGCCGTTCTTCGGCATCGTCTCGGAGATCTTCCCGGTGTTCAGCCGCAAGCCGATCTTCGGTTACAAGACGCTGGTCTACGCCACCATCGCGATCGCGGCGCTCTCGGTGGCCGTCTGGGCGCACCACATGTACGTCACCGGTGCCGTGTTGCTGCCCTTCTTCGCGCTCATGACGATGCTCATCGCGGTGCCGACGGGCGTGAAGATCTTCAACTGGATCGGCACGATGTGGCGCGGGTCGATCACCTTCGAGACCCCGATGGTCTTCGCCCTCGGCTTCCTCGTCTCGTTCGTCTTCGGTGGACTGACGGGCGTGATCCTCGCCTCGCCGCCGCTGGACTTCCACCTGTCCGACTCGTACTTCGTGGTCGCGCACTTCCACTACGTCGTGTTCGGCACCGTCGTGTTCGCGATGTTCGCCGGCTTCTACTTCTGGTGGCCGAAGTGGACCGGCCGCATGCTCAACGAGCGCCTGGGCTACGTGCACTTCTGGATGCTGTTCATCGGGTTCCACATGACCTTCCTCGTGCAGCACTGGCTGGGCGTGGACGGCATGGTGCGCCGCTACGCCGATTACTCGGCCGCTGACGGCTGGACCTGGGGCAACCAGCTCTCCACCGTGGGCGCCATCATTCTGGGCGCCTCGATGCTGCCGTTCTTCCTGAACGTGTGGATCACCTCGCGCAAGCCCGCGACGATCACCGTCAACGACCCGTGGGGCTACGGCGGTTCGCTCGAGTGGGCGACCAGCTGCCCGCCGCCGCGTCACAACTTCACGTCGATCCCGCGCATCCGCAGCGAGCGCCCCGCCTTCGACCTGAACCACCCCGAGGCCGCCGTGCCCGTGGGTGTCGGTCCGGCCAAGGACGCTCCCGATGCCCCGGTCGTCGACATGGCCGAAGGAGAGGTGAAGTAAGTTGAAGACCAACGTCAACCTGTGGTGGATCCTCGGCGTCTTCTTCCTGATCGTCGCCGTCGTCTACACGTGGTGGAACATCATCGCCCACCCGGAGCTCGAGTGGTTCCACGCGATCGAGTGGGTCGGCACCGTCGCCCTGTTCTTCTCGGTCTTCATGTCGGGTCTCATCGGCTTCTACGTCGACCGCGTGCACAAGGCGCAGGGCGGGGAGCTGCCGGAAGACATGCTCACCGCCGACATCGATGACGGCGACCCCGAGGTGGGCGAGTTCAGCCCGTGGTCGTGGTGGCCGCTCGTGCTGGCCTTCTCCGCGGCGCTCGCCATGATCGGCCTCGCGGTCGGAACCTTCATGATCCCCATCGGTCTGGGTGTGTTCGTGATCGCGATCGTCGGCTGGGTGTTCGAGTACTACCGCGGGTACTTCGCCCGCTGATCCGATGCCGGCTCGCTTGAGAGCCGCCGCCGTTTCGAACGTCGGCGAGTTCCGCAGGATCAACCAGGATGCCGCGTTCGCGGCATCCTGGGCTGCGGCCGTAGCCGACGGGGTCGGCGGTGGACCCGCGGGCGATCTGGCCTCGGCGGCACTCGTGCACCGGGTGGCCTCGGGCCTGCCCGCGATGCGTGACGCCGAGCAGCTGGCCGCCCGCATGCGGTGGGCCAACTGGGACATCGGAGCGCACACCCGGCGCGATCCCGCGCTGGCGGGCATGGCGACGACCTACACCGGCCTGTGGCTGACGCAGGCCGGTGTGCTGCTGCTCGCGCACGCCGGCGACTCGCGTGCCTACCTGCTGCGCAACAACGCCCTGAGCCGTCAGACCCGGGATGACTCCCTCGTGCAGGCAATGGTCGACCAGGGCCTGCTGAGTCCCGAAGAGGCCGCGGTGCACCCGCGTCGCAACGTGATCACCGCCTCCCTGGGTGGACACGACGAAGACGTGGTCGCCGTCGCCGAGCTGCAGCCCGCCCTCGGCGACCGGTGGCTGCTGTGCAGCGACGGCGTCAGCGACTACGTGCCCCACGACGAGCTCGAGCGGCTGCTGCAGCTCGCTCCGTCGCCCGAGCGGGCCGCTGATTGGGTCGTGCGCGTGGCACTCGACGCCGGCACCCGCGACAATGCCACGGCGGTGGTCTGCGACATCGTCGAAGGCGGTGTGCTGAGCGACCGGCCGGTGTTCGTCGGCGCCGCCGTCGACCGTTTCGCCGAAGGCCTCGAGAGCGCCTGACGCCCCGCGCCGCCGGCTCAGCGCACGACCATGACGAGTGGGTCGAAGGTGCGGGGGAGCGGGCCGTCATCATTCTCGAGCGGCTGGCCCTCCCGGCCCCAGTACTCGTAGCCGCCGATCATCTCCCGCACCGTGAAGCCGGCAGTGGCGAACTCACGGGCGCCCTTGGTGGCGGCGTTGCATCCGGGGCTCCAGCAGTAGACCACGACGGGGACCGTCGGGTCGAGCTCCAGGGGAGCACGGCGGACGATGTCGCGGTAGGGCATGTGCAGGGCGCCGGGAATGCGCCCCTGAGCCCACGCCTCGTCGCTGCGCACGTCGACCAGCACGAAGGAATCTCCCGCCTGCTGCGACGCGTACACGTCGGACGGGTCGGTTTCGTGGCGGAGCTTGGCGGAGAGATAGTCGAGCGCGTCGGTCATGGGCCTCACGCTATGCGGGGGAGCGCTGCCGGCGCGACGGCAGCGCGGTCGGACGACGACGCAATCCTGCCGAAGGTCGCGGAACATGCCGCAGGCCCCGGCGGAATCCGCCGGGGCCTGCGTGTCACGAGGGACTCAGTCCTTCGAGGTCTTCTTGTCGTCGCCTTCGTCGGGGATGATCACGTTCGAGGGGCGGTTGGCCGTCTCGGTGCGGTGACCGTCGTCGATCGGGTGCAGGGGGGCGTCAGGGACCCCCGCGCGCTCGTGAGCGCCCCGCAGCTCGGCTGCCTCTTCCTCGGTCGTGTGGTCCAGCGCGTGGTGCTGGTGGGCCAGGGCCGCGTCGAGCTCGGCCTGAGTGAGCGGGGTGAGGCGGTCCTCGAAGAACCAGCGCGACAGCGACGCACGCAGGTTCTGGTGCCACGGGATGCGCCCGTTGGCGTTGGGACGCACCACGAGGGGAGCTTCGGTCTCGGTGGGGACGAGCTTGACGCGCTCGTACTCGTCGACCGGCTGGTGGACCTCGATGTACTCGCCACCGGGGAGGCGGACGATGCGCCCGGACTCGTAACCGTGCAGCACGATCTCGCGGTCCTTCTTCTGCAGCGCGATGCAGATGCGCTTGGTGACGAAGTAGGCGAACACCGGGCCGACGATCAGCAGCGCCTGCAGGGCGTGGATGACACCCTCCATCGTGAGATGGAAATGCGTGGCGATGAGGTCAGACGATGCGGCAGCCCAGAGGACGGCGTAGAAGGTGACACCGGCCGCGCCGATGGCGGTGCGGGTCGCCGCGTTGCGCGGGCGCTGCGCGATGTGGTGCTCGCGCTTGTCGCCGGTGATCCACGCTTCGATGAAGGGGTAGATCAGCACGAGCACGATGAACACGCCGATGATGCCCAGCGGCAGCAGGATGTTCCACGACCAGGTGCGGTCGAGGAAGACCGTCTCCAGGTGCGGGGGGACCAGGCGCAGCGCGCCGTCGGCGAAGCCGATGTACCAGTCGGGCTGCGTACCTGCCGACACCGGCGACGGGTCGTAGGGGCCGTAGTTCCAGATCGGGTTGATCGTGAACAGCGACGCGATCAGCACGAGCACGCCGAAGGTGATGAAGAAGAAGCCACCCATCTTCGACATGTAGACCGGCATCATCGGGTAGCCCACGACGTTGCTGTTCGTGCGGCCGGGGCCGGCGAACTGCGTGTGCTTGTTGACGATCATGAGCATGAGGTGCACGGCCAGCAGCGCCACGAGGATCGCGGGCAGAAGCAGGATGTGCAGCGTGTAGAGCCGACCGACGATGTCGGTTCCGGGGAACTCTCCGCCGAAGAGGAGGAAGGAGATCCACGTGCCGACCAGGGGGATGCCCTTGACCATGCCGTCGATGATGCGCAGACCGTTGCCCGAGAGCAGGTCATCGGGGAGCGAGTAGCCGGTGAAGCCCTCACCCATCGCGAGGATGAACAGCACGAAGCCGATCACCCAGTTCAGCTCACGCGGCTTGCGGAACGCGCCGGTGAAGAACACGCGCAGCATGTGCACGCCGATGCCGGCGACGAACACGAGCGCCGCCCAGTGGTGGATCTGGCGCACGAGCAGGCCACCGCGGATGTCGAACGACAGCCGCAGCGTCGACTCCATTGCTGCGGACATCGGGATGCCGCGCATGGGCTCGTAGGCGCCGTAGTAGTGGGTCTCCACCATCGACGCCTCGAAGAAGAACGTCAGGAACGTGCCGGACAGCAGCACGACGACGAAGCTCCACAGTGCGATCTCGCCCAGCATGAACGACCAGTGGTCGGGGAAGATCTTGCGTCCGAGCTCCTTGACGAAGCCCGAGATGCTGGTGCGCTCATCGATGTAGTTGGCCGCACCCGCGACGAACTTCCCGCCGAGCGGCTTCTCGTTGGACGACGCCGATGGCTCGGTCGTCGGCTCGGTGACAGTTGCGGTGCTCAATGGCGCTCCCAGAAACTCGGGCCGACCGGCTCGGTGAAGTCGCTGCGTGCGACGAGGTAGCCCTCGTCATCAACGGTGATGGGCAGCTGAGGCAGCGGGCGGGCTGCGGGTCCGAAGATCACCGCTGCGCCGTCCGACACGTCGAACTGCGACTGGTGGCAGGGGCACAGCAGATGGTGGGTCTGCTGCTCGTACAGGGCCACCGGGCAACCGACGTGCGTGCAGACCTTGGAGTACGCGACGATGCCGTCGTACGACCAGTCCTTGCGCTCGTCGGCCTCCTTGAGCTGCTCGGGGAGCAGCCGCACGGCCAGCACGATGGCCTTCGCCTTCTCCTCGAGATAGCCGTCATGGTGGCTGAGCGAGGCGAGGGACTCGGGGATGACCTGCACGACCGAGCCGAGGGTGAGGTCTGCCGCGCGGATGGGCAGACCGCTGGGGTCGTGCGCGAGACGCTCGCCTTCCTTCCACATGGTGTGGCTGAGCAGGTAGACCGGGTCGCCGGCGTGCGGGTTCTCGGGCGTGCTCTCGGGGGCGAGACCGCGGAACAGCGTGATGCCGGGGATCACCGATGCCACGAGCGCGGCGAACAGCGAGTTGCGGATCATCGTGCGGCGCCCGAAGCCGGACTCCTCGTTCGCGTCACGGAAGCCCTGAACGGCGGCTTCACGCGTCGCGTCGCGACCGCGGGTCGCATGACGGGGCTCGATGAACTCCTTGTCGGACATGATGGCCTTCGACCAGTGGATCGCACCGATGCCGATGGCCAGCAGCGCGAGTGCGATGCCGAGTCCGATGAAGAGGTTGTTGTTGCGGATGTCTACGATCCGCCCGCTCTCGATCGGGAAGATCATGTAGGCGGCGACCGCCCAGATGCTGCCCGCGAGCGACAGGTAGAACAGCGTGTAGACCGTACGCACGGCACGCTTCATCGCCGCGGGGTCCGAATCCGTCACGCGCGCGCGATGCGGCGGCAGGCCCGGATTCTCCACGGGGTCGGATACCGCGACTGCGAGCCCCGGCGAGGGCTTCCAAGAAGCCCTCTCGTGCTCGAGCGCGTCGTCCTCGTGTGTCATGGTGCTCCTCGTACGTTCCGTGATGCTGTGTCAGTGATCGATCAGTTCGACTTCGCCGTGATCCACACGGTGAGGGCGATGAGGCTGCCGATACCGAAGATCCAGATGAACAGACCCTCTGAAACCGGGCCGAGCGAGCCGAGCGAGAATCCGCCGGGCGACTCGGTGTTCTGCATGTAGAGCAGCGCGGAGATGATGTCGCGCTTCTCTTCGGTGGTGAGGGTCAAGTCGTTGAAGACGGGCATGTTCTGCGGGCCCGTGACCATCGCGGCATACATGTGCAGCGCGCTGGTGTTAGTCAGAGCGGGGGCGTACTTGCCTTCGGTGAGGGCACCACCGGCGGCGGCCACGTTGTGGCACATCGCGCAGTTGATGCGGAAGAGCTCGGCGCCGGCGGAGACGTCGCCTTCACCGTCGAGCACGTGGGCGTCGGGGAACGACGGACCGGGGGCCACCGACTGGGTGTAGGCCGCGAGGGCGTCGATCTGCTCCTGCGTGAACTGCACGGGCTTCTGCGGTGCCTGGGGTCCCTGCATCTGCAGCGGCATGCGGCCGGTGGAGACCTGGAACTCGACCGAGAGCTCGCCGACGCCGTAGAGCGACGGGCCGTTCTCGGTGCCCTGCAGGTCGAGGCCGTGACAGGTGGCGCAGTTGGCCTGGAAGAGCTTCTTGCCGTCTTCGACGGTGAGCGCCGAAGCGACCGTCTGGGGCTCAGAAGCGGCAACGGCTGCGGATGCGCCGGCGTAGACGCCGCCGGTCACCAGCAGGCCGATGCCGATCAGGGCGGCCGCGGCCCAGGGGCTCCGGCGTCCGTTCGAGCGGCGAGGGGTGTGTCGTGCCATATCGGGTTTCAGCTCCGCTCTCAGCTAACGAAGGGCAGCAAGTAGATGACGGCGAACAGCACGATCCAGACGACGTCGACGAAGTGCCAGTAGTACGAGACCACGATCGCCGTGGTCATCTCCTTGCGGCCGAAGTTCTTGACCGCGAAGGCGCGGCCGATGACCATGAGGAATGCGATGAGGCCACCGGTCACGTGCAGGGCGTGGAAGCCGGTGGTGATGTAGAACGCCGACCCGTAGGAGTCAGCGCTGATGGGCAGGCCCTCGGCGACGAGCGTCGCGTACTCCCAGACCTGGCCCGAGACGAACACCGCGCCCATGGCGAACGTGAGGAACAGCCACTCGACCATGCCCCACTTGCGCACGTTCCAGATGCTCCCGGTGCGGTAGGGCTGGAATCGCTCGGCGGCGAAGACGCCGGCCTGGCAGGTCACGGAGGACAGGACCAGGATCAGCGTGTTGACCGACGCGAAGGGCACGTTCAGCAGTTCGGAACGCTCCGCGAACAGCTCGGGCGAGGTGCTGCGCAGCGTGAAGAAGATCGCGAACAGGCCGGCGAAGAACATGACCTCGCTGCCGAGCCAGACAATGGTTCCGACAGCGACCGGGTCGGGTCGCTTGACCGACCGCATGGCCTGGGGATAGGTCGTTGGAGAGCTCGTCACACATTCATTATGGCTGAAAGTTGGCCGTGATTTTCGCATCAGGCTGCCGCGAATCGTTCGAGTGTTGGTTAGGCGACCCTAACTAGGGCAAGGGAATCTGCAGGTTGGCCAGCGATAGGCTTGCTCCTTATGGCTGAGCTCACTTCGTGGCCCGAAATCCTCACAACACTCCTCGACGCGCGTGATCTCAGCGTGTCGGAGTCGACCTGGGCGATGCGGCAGGTGATGTCGGGCTCGGCGACCCCGTCGCAGTTGGCCGGATTCCTGGTCGCGCTGCGGGCCAAGGGGGAGACCATCGACGAGATCGTCGGCTTCCGCGACGCGATCCTCGAGGCCGCGGTTCCGCTGCCGGTGCCGGCCGATGTGCTCGACATCGTCGGTACGGGAGGCGATCGGTTCGGCACCGTCAACGTCTCGACGATGTCGGCGATCGTCGCCGCGGCATCCGGGGTTCCCGTCGTCAAGCACGGCAACAAGGCCGCCAGCTCCAAGTCGGGCTCGTCCGACGTGCTGCGCGCCCTCGGCGTCGATCTCACGCTCTCGCCCGAGGCGGTTGCACAGACGCTGCGGCGCACCGGCATCACGTTCGCTTTCGCGTCGGCTTTCCATCCCGGTTTCCGTCACGCGGGGCCCACACGCGCCGAACTCGGCGTGCCGACCGTCTTCAACTTCCTCGGTCCGCTGTGCAACCCCGCCCGTGCCGAGGCCAACGCCGTCGGCGTCGCTCACCTCGACCGCGTCCCGCTCATCACCGGCGTGTTCCGCACGCGGGGGGCGACGGCGCTCGTCTTCCGCGGTGATGACGGTCTGGACGAGCTCACCACCACCGGCCACAGCCGGATGTGGGAGATCAGCCTGGGCGACGTGCACGAGCACGACATCGATCCGCGTGACCTCGGCATCCCGTTCGCCGACATCGGCGACCTGCTCGGCGGCGAGCCGGAGCACAACGCCGACGTCGTCCGCCGGGTGCTCGACGGCGAGGCTGGTCCGGTGCGCGACATCGTGCTGCTGAACACCGCCGCCGGGATCGTCGCCTACCGGTTGTCGCAGGATCCGTCGCAGGTGCAGCGCCCCATTCTGGAGAGGCTCGCCGAGGCGAAGGATGCCGCTGCGGCGACGATCGACAGCGGTGCGGCGGCGGCGACGCTGACCTCGTGGGTCGAGGCGACGCGGCAGCTCTCACGCTGAGTGCGCTGTCGTTTTCTTTTACACGGCGGGCCACTCCTGGGCCGTAGCGGCGCCCCGCTAGGTTGAGACCACTGTCAAGCGATCTCAAGGAGCGACATCTCATGTCGGAAACACCGGCCACCACGGCCGACACCATCGAACCCCCCGCACGCAAGGTGGGCCTCATCAAGGCGGCCGGAATCATCGGCATCCTCGGCGGCATCGCCCTGATCATCGTCGGAATCGTGGTCTGGGTGATGGTTTCGTCGCAGCTGCGCGCCGAGAACATCACCGTCCCCGATGACGCCATGGCCTTCCAGGGGCAGACCGTCGCCGGCCCCTTCACCGCCTTCGTGCAGGCAGACATCATCCAGCAGCACGCGCTGCACGCCTCGGAGGGCAAGACCTACGCCGAGCTCGCTCAGGACGACCCGGTGCGGGCCACCATGATGAACGCGTCGTTCCTGCGGGCGTCGCTGTTCACCTCGGTCGTGTCGTTCGGCGTCGCGGCCTTCGCGATGGGCGTCGGCATCCTGTCGATCATCTTCGGATGGGCCATCAACCGACTCGCGTCGGTGCCGGTCGTCGTGAAGCGGTCCACGCTCACCACGGTCTGACGTTTCTGCAGTACGGGCCCGCACCGCTTCGGTGCGGGCCCGTACTCTGTCGCCATGCATCCCTCTGACGCACTGAGCGAGATCGCGTCGCTGCTCGAGCGCGAGCGTGCCTCCCGGTATCGGTCGAAGGCGTTCCGCGCTGCGGCGGCCGCGATCGAGGGCCTCGACGAGGCGCAGCTGCGCGACACGGCCGCATTGCGGCGTCGCAAGGGCATCGGCGACTCCACCTTGGGTGTCATCCAGCAGGCTGTCGCCGGTGACACGCCCGCGTACCTCGCCGAGCTGCGGGAGAGCGCCGGCGTCGCGCCGGTCGGATCGGGCCTGCGCGCGCTGCTGCGTGGAGACCTGCACAGCCACTCCGACTGGTCGGACGGGCTGACATCGATCGACCTCATGGCCCAGGCGGGCCGTGCCTTGGGCCACGAGTACCTGGCGCTGACCGACCACTCACCGCGACTGCGGGTGGCCAACGGCTTGTCCGCCGAGCGGCTGCGCGAGCAGCTCACGATGCTGCCGCCGTTCAGCGGCGACGGGTTCACGCTGCTCAGCGGCATCGAGGTCGACATCCTCGACGACGGAGCCCTCGACCAGCGGGAAGAGCTGCTCACCCGGCTCGACGTCGTCGTGGCATCCGCCCACTCGAAGCTGCGTATGGAACGCCGGCCCATGACCCGCCGGCTCGTGGCGGCCGTGTCGAACCCGCACGTGCATGTGCTGGGGCACGTGACCGGGCGTCTGGTCGAGGGGGCGCGCGGCACGCGCCCGCCGTCGCAGTTCGACGCCGGCGAGGTCTTCGCCGCGTGCGCCGAGCACGGGGTCGCGGTCGAGATCAATTCGCGCCCCGAGCGACAGGATCCGCCCGACGAACTCATCGCCCTCGCGCTCGAGGCCGGATGCCTCTTCTCGATCGACTCCGACGCGCACGCGCCGGGGCAGCTGTCGCTGCTCGACCACGGCGCCGCACGCGCCGAACGGGCCGGGGTGCCGCCGGAGCGGATCGTGACGACGTGGCCGCTCGCGCGGCTGCGGGAGTGGACCGAGCGCCGCCGCTGACGCGCGCGGTCGTGAGACACCACTTCTCGGGTGGGACACCACGCATTGCGGTGCGTCTCGACCGGGAAGTGGTTTGTCAGCCGCGGGCGGTCAGCGCGTCGAGGGCGCGCTGCATCGACGTGCCGAGACCCCAGCGCTCGGCGAACGCCTGCGCGGCGGCGGCATCCGGCGCGCTCAGCCGGGATGCCGGTGGGGTGATGTCGAGGTCGGTGACCACGGCGACGACGGTGGGCGCGACGGCGAGGTAGTCGCGGGCGGCGAGGATCTTGGCGCGCGCCGACGCGGCGATGCCCTCGCCCGACTCCGCGGCGGCGAGGATGCCGGCGAGGTCGCCGTGGGCGGCCAGCAGCGAGGCGGCCGTCTTCTCGCCGACACCGGGGACCCCCGGCAGACCATCGGAGGCGTCACCGCGCATCGTGGCGAAATCGGCGTACTGCGCCGGCAGCACGCCGTACTTGGCGACGACCGTGGCATCGGTCACGACGTCGAGGTTGCTCATGCCGCGTGCCGTGTAGATGACACGCACGTCGCGTGCGTCGTCGACGAGCTGGAACAGATCGCGGTCGCCCGTGACGATGTCGACCGGCATGGCGGCGTGGGTTGCGAGCGTGCCGATGACGTCGTCGGCCTCGTGGTCGGCGCGGCCCACGACCGCGATGTCGAGGAGCGCGAGGGCCTCGCGGATGAGCGGGATCTGAGTCTCGAGCGGATCGGGAACCACCTCGATGTCGGAGCCACCGGGCACGACCTCCGCGACGCGGTGGGTCTTGTACGTGGGGATGAGATCGACCCGCCACTGCGGGCGCCAGTCGTCGTCCCAGCAGGCCACCAGATCGGTCGGCTCGTAGGTGGTCACGAGCTTCGCGATGATGTCGAGCAGGCCGCGCACGGCGTTGACGGGCGTGCCGTCGGGGGAGCGCACCGTGTCGGGCACGCCGTAGAAGGCGCGGAAGTACAGCGACGCGGTGTCGAGGAGCATGAGGCGGTCGGTCACGCGTTCATCCTGCCATTCGCTCCGGTCAGCAGCCGGGGCCTCCCGGGTCTTCGAGGCAGGTGCGGTCGACCAGCGCGGTGCGCACCTCGACCACACGCACGCTGTAGCCGCCCGCGGTGGCCTCGACGAAGCCGGGCACGTTGCGCCACGCACCGGTGCCGAAGTCGACGGATGCCGCGTATCGCACCGTGACCGCGGCGCCGTAGGTGCCCCGCGCGCCGTAGGCATGGCTCGTCGCGGTGGCGGTGAACTGCGCCTGGCCGAGCGCGGGCCAGGTGGCGCCACCGGTCGTGGTGGTGCGGCTGGAGCCGTCGCCGTAGTGGAAGACGTACTGGGTGGGGGTGAATCGCACCACGACCGGCAGGTCGAACAGCTCGCCCGCGATCTGCTGCTCGGTCGCGGCGGCGACGAAGTTCGCCGGCATGCCGACGACCGCCACGCCGTCGGGCTCGCCGGCGATGCTCGGGCGCGCCGGCGTGAACGAAGCGAGATCGGCGAGGGTGACCTCCGGCAGCATCCACACCTCGTAGTTGCCGCGGCAGCCGACGACCGGGTTGCACTCCTCGTCGGCGCCGGCGACGGGCTGATCGACCTGCGGGCCGCGGCCGGGGCCACGATCGCCGCCGCCGCTGCCACTACCGCCGCCGCTGGTTCCGGGCGCTGTGTAGTCCGCGCCGATCTCGATGGACGATCCCGTGTTTACCGTCTGGCAAGTCGCCGACCAGGATCCAACGTCGTCGCAGTCCTGGGGTGCCGCTGCGAGCCAGGCGGTGGAGACCAGCGCCAAGGAAACTAGGAGCATGAGGGGGCGCCAGCTCTGCCGCCGATCGAAGCAATAAGCAGCTCGGTCGGGCTTTCCGAATCTGGGACGAGATAGACCAACAACGTCTGGATCGGGCTTCTGTCGGGGGAGACCAATGAGTTGCCGTCTGGATCCTGGAGGGCGATCGCGGAGACATCCAGACAGACTGCTAGATCCGTGAAGGAGACGAGGTCGGTGTCATTTGGTTCGAGGAGCTCGATTGTGCTTGTTCCTGACACCTCGACTCCTGATGCGTGGTAGCTGGATAAGCCTTCTCTGTCATTCGCGTTGAGTTCACCCGTGGTCCAGGCGAACACGGGTTCGAACGTGTCGGGGTCGCTCAGATCCACCTGGTTGAGGGCCTCGACGTAGGCGCGGTACGTCTCCTCGGCGGCGGCGAACGCCTCCGCTTCCGAGGCGAACCCGGTGGGGGTCGGCGTCGGTTCCGGCTCGGGCGCGCATCCGGCCAGGCCGAGCGCGGTCGTGATGAGCAGCGCCGCCGCGGCGGCCGCGACCGCCCGCCGTGGCATCATGCGCACACGCTACCGCGCGGCATCCCCGCGGCATCCGGTTATCCACAACCGGCCGTGCGGCGGAGTCAGCCCGGTGTCTGCCCGCCTCGGCGCACGCGATCGGCCAACGCCGCGACGGCGCGGTCCAGGCCGATCACGATGGCGGCGACCACGGCGATGGCCGTGACCACCTGGACGAGGCCCAGCAGCGCCCCGCCGATGCCGAGTTCGTCGATGTTGAGGAAGGGATAGGGGAAGCGGTCGGCGATCGTCGGGAAGGCGACGGCGCGGGCGAGCGTGATGATGCCGTAGACCAGCGGATACACGAGCCACAGCAACCCGTCGCGCCACCGCACCACCCGCCGCGGCCCGAACGCCAGCCAATCGACGAGCACCATGCCGGGAACGACGTAATGCAAGATGAACAGCGACCGGTTGGCCAGGGCATCCGCCGGATCGGCGACGAACAGTCCCGGCAGCGGGCTCGCGCCGAAGTTGAGCAGCACGTGCGAGACGAGCGCCGTCGTGAGGATCCAGGCCGTCACGGCGCCGCGCAGCCGCGGCGCGGGCGCGTCGGGTGTGCGGCGGCGGAGCATCCAGTACAGCGCCCCGGCGAAGTAGGCGAAGACGATCACGTTGCTCTGCGTCGTGAAGAAGATGAGCCGGTGGTTGCCGCTCGCGAGCCCCAGCACGCACACCACGACGATCGCGACGCGCCACCAGAACTGCACGGTGGTGGCGACCCGGGCACGGGGTGCGGCGGCCATCTCGTTCCTCTCTCACGGCCCCTGAACGCTAGATCGGCCGCGGGGAGGTGTCAAAGCGGTGGAAGACTGGAACGACCATGGCCGATCACCCCATCTGCCCCTGCGGGAGCACCTCGCCGCTCACCGCCTGCTGCGGCCCGTACCTGGCGGGCGCGTCGGCGCCCACGCCCGAGGCGCTCATGCGCTCGCGCTACACCGCGTTCGCGTTGGGTGACGCGCGGTATCTGGAGCAGACCTGGCATCCGGGCACCCGCCCCGAGCACGTCGAGCTCGAGCCGGGGCTGCGATGGACGGGACTGGAGATCGTCGCGGCGGACGGAGGCGACAAGCGCGGCACGGTGGAGTTCCGCGCGCATTGGACCGCCGGGCGCACGCGGGGCGTGCTGCACGAGCGCAGCCGGTTCGTGCGTCAGAGCGGCCGGTGGTGGTACCTCGACGGCGTGATCGACCCGCAGGTCACAACGGCGCGGTGATGGCTTCGTGCACGCGCCGCAGATCGACGACGATCGAGCCGATCAGCATCCAGTTCATCGATGACGGCGCATGCAGTTCCAACGGTCGCGTGAGTGCCGGCTCATCGTCGACCGGCCCCTGACCCTGGTCGGCAGCGGGCCCGGTGAGCAGACGCAGGTCGTGGGCCGCTCGGCGCAGCTGCTCGGCGATCTCGGGTGCCGACGGCTCGTCGATCAGCTCATCGGTGCCGAAGTCGTGCACGGCGCGCGTCATGCCGACCACCTGCGTGACGATGCCGCCGAACCGCTCCAGCCGCTTGCTCAACTCGTCGATCTGCGGGCGGTAGCGGGGCGCGCGCGGGTTGAGGGCGAGCGAGTCGTTCGAGGCGGACAGGGCCGTCTCGGCGGCGTCGCGCATGGGCCGGAGCAGGCGGGCCGTCAGCAGCAGCTCCTCCAGCTCGGGGCGGGTGCGCGGCTCCACAAAGGCGCCCGCCAGCCGGTCGAGCGTCGCGGCGGTCTCGAGGCCGAGCGCGTCCACGCGCTGTCGAGCCGGGGTGACGAGCACGGGAGGTGCGAGCAGCACGCTGATCGCGAGGCCCACGGCGGCGCCGATGATCGTCTCGACGATGCGGGCGCCGGCGTACCCGGGGGTGGTGACGCCGAGCGCGAGGACCAGCAGCGCGCTGATCACCATCTGGTTGCTGACACCGGTGGTCATGCGCAGTGCCCACGCGACCACCAGAGACACCACGATCGCGGTGAGCGCGACCCACGTGGCCGTGCCGAACGCGAGACCCAGCGCCGAAGCGATGGCGACGCCCGCGATCACTCCGACGGTGCGCTCGAGGGCCTTGGTCGCCGACTGGTTGAGGCTCGGCTGCACCACGAGCAGCGCGGCGATGGCCGCGAAGACCGGGGGCGGTCCCGGCATGAGCCACGCAGCGGCGAGCCACGCGAGCACCGTGGCGAGCGCGGACTTCGCGACCTGCAGCAGCGGCAGGCGGCGGTCGACGCGCAGAGCAGCGGTGAGAGCCATGCCTCCACGCTAGGCCTCGTGATGCCGCGGCGTCAGCGCGTCGGCCGGGAAAGACCCCCGTGGTCAGCGCGTGAGGAGCTCGTCGGGGGACAGGTCGGGGAGGGTGACGGTGACCTGCGTCCCCCACGGGTCTGTCGCGCGCACCGACCGGCCGTCGGCGTCGTAGTGGATGTCGTGCTCGCGCAGCCGCACGATGAGCGCGTCGAGGTCGTCGCGCCCGGGGACGGTGACCGACACGTCGCCGAGGCCGAGTGCGGCGGCGCGGGGGCCGGCACCGCGGCTGTTCCAGCTGTTCATCGCGACGTGATGGTGATACCCGCCCGCGGCGGCGAAGAGTGCCCCCGGATACGTGGCCTGCGTCGTCTCGAACCCCAGCGCGTCGACGTAGAACGCGCGCGCGACGTCGACGTCGCCCACCTGCAGATGCACGTGGCCGACCGCGCCGGCGCGTGTCGCACCGGCATCCAGCGCGTCTTGGGTGAGGTGCTGACGCAGGTAGTCGTTGGGGTCGAGCGCGAGCGTCGCCATCTCGATCTGCCCGTCCCGGCGCACCCACTGATCGCGGGAGCGGTCGGTGTACAGCTCCACCCCGTTGCCCTCGGGGTCGGTGAAGTAGAACGCCTCGCTCACGAGGTGGTCGGCGGAGCCGGCGAAACGGCTGCGCGGGTCCTGCGCCGCTCGGTACACGGTGGCCGCCAGCGCCGCGGCGTCGTCGAACAGGAATGCGGTGTGGAAGAGTCCGGCGCCGCGGGGGTCTGCGGTGGGGAGGCCGGGGGTGTGCACGATTCGCACGAGGGGGGTCGCGCCGCGGCCGAGCACGCGGTGCACCTCGCGTCCGCGGGTGCGCTCCTCGAGCGGGACCATGGCGAACGCCGCGGAGTAGTAGCCGCTCATCGATTCGAGGTCACCGACGCGCAGCGTCACCGCTCCCATCGAGGTGTCGGTGTGAAGGTGGCGGTCGTTCGTCTGGGTGGTCATGAGGGCTCCTGCGGTGCGTGCGGTCCCTGAATGCAACGTCGCGCGCGGTGTTGCATTCCAATGAATGGAAATGACGGGCGTCCGGTGCGTGGCCAGCGGGCGTGGATCGTACAATCGATCAGTGGTCTGCTGCAATGAGAATCTCGGATGCCGCCTCGCATGAGCGCGGCACGCACGCTTTTCCGGCGAAAGCCGATCACGTCGGCGGCTGACAGCGACAATGCGCTGCCGCGGCGTCTGGGCACCTTCCAACTGGCGATGCTCGGCGTCGGCGCCACCATCGGCACCGGCGTCTTCTTCGTCATGCACGAAGCGGTGCCGTTGGCCGGCCCCGCCGTCATGCTCTCGTTCCTCATCGCGGCCATCGCCGCCGGGCTCTCAGCGGTCTGCTACGCCGAGATGGCCTCTGCCGTTCCGATCTCGGGATCGACCTACTCCTATGCCTACGTGACCCTCGGCGAGATCGTCGCGATGGGTGTGGCGGCATGTCTCGTGCTGGAGTACGGGGTGTCGGCCGCCGCGGTCGCCTCGGGCTGGAGCGGCTACCTCGACCACCTCGTCGGCGCGCTGTTCGGGTTGACCCTGCCGCCCGAGCTCATGGCAGGTCCGATGGAGGGTGGCATCATCAACCTCCCCGCCGTGGTGCTGGTGGCGATGTGCGCGGTGCTGCTCGTGCGCGGCACGCGCGAGTCGGCCATGGTCAACACGATCATGGTCGTCATCAAGGTCGCCGTGCTTCTGATGTTCGCCGCGATCGCGATCACGGCGTTCGCCGTGGACAACTTCGCGCAGTTCGCCCCGTTCGGCACCGCCGGGGTGACCGCGGCCGCCGGGACCATCTTCTTCACCTTCATCGGGCTGGATGCCGTCTCCACGGCCGGCGACGAGGTCAAGGACCCGCAGCGCGCCCTTCCGCGCGCGATCCTCATCGCGCTCGCGGTCGTCGTCGCGGTGTACCTGTTCGTCGCGATCGCCGCCGTCGGCGCGCAGCCCTGGCAGGACTTCGCCGATCCGGAGCAGCAGAGCGCCGGCCTCGCCGTGATCCTCGCCGACGTCCTGGGGGCCTCGTGGCCGGCGACGCTGCTGGCGGCCGGCGCGGTGGTGTCGATCTTCTCGGTGACGCTCGTGATCATGTTCGGGCAGACCCGCATCCTCTACTCGATCGGTCGCGACGGTCTCATCCCCAAGGCGTTCGCGCGCGTCGACCCGCGCACGCAGACACCCGTGTTCTCCACCGTCGTGGTGGCGCTGGCGGTGGCGCTGCTGGCGGGGCTCGTGCCGCTGACGAGCCTGTGGGACCTCGTCTCGATGGGCACCCTCGTGGCCTTCATCGTGGTGTCGGTGGGCGTGATGGTGCTGCGTCGTACGCGCCCCGACCTGCCGCGCGGCTTCCGCGTGCCCGGCTACCCGGTGACGCCCGTGCTGTCGATCGCGGCGTGCATCTACCTCATCACCGGCCTCGGCTGGTCGACCTACGTCTGGTTCGGCGTCTGGATCGCCGTCGTGCTGGTGTTCTACCTGCTGTGGGGTCGGCGTCACAGCGCGCTGGCGACGGCGGAGCGCCGCGACGAGGTCGGCGCCGACTGACCCGAGGGCATCGACTGCGGGGTAGCGTGGATGGACGTCTTTCGAAAGGAGTCGTCCATGGCCCGCATCCTCATCATCGGTGGACACGGCAAGGTCGCGCTGCGTCTGGAACCGCTCCTGGTGGAGCGCGGTGACACGGTGACCGCCGTGATCCGCAACCCCGAGCACGAAGCCGACGTCGCAGCGACGGGAGCGACACCCCTCGTCGCCGACATCGCCTCGCTCGACGTCGATCAGCTCGAGAACCTGGTGGCGGGCAACGATGCCGTCGTGTGGGCGGCCGGTGCCGGTGGGGGCGAGGCGGCCCGCACCTACGCGATCGACCGCGACGCCGCCATCCGTGCCGTCGATGCGGCTGTCGCGGCGGGCGTCCCCCGTTTCGTGATGGTGTCGTGGATCGGCTCGCGCGCCGACCACGCAATCGCGCCCGACGACGGATTCTTCGCCTACGCCGATGCCAAGTGGGCCGCCGATGAGCACCTGCACACGAGCGACCTGAAGTGGACCATCATCGCACCGGGCACACTGACCCTCGACGAACCCACCGGCCGTATCGCGCTCGACCCGCAGGGTGAGGGCGCGGTGCCCCGCGGCGACGTCGCGGCGGTCATCGCCGCGGCGCTCGCCGACGACGGCACCGTCGGACGCACGCTCCGCTTCGGCAGCGGTGACGTCGCCATCGCCGACGCGCTGCGCGCCGGTTGAGCGACAGCGGGGCGGCGCTGACCGCGCTGGCACGTGATCTCGAGCGGCGCCGGTGCGAGATCGACGAACGCATCGCCCGTCTCGACCGGGATGACGCGGTGCTGCGCCGCGATCGCGCCGACGGCACCGCCGACGACGAGCACGACCCCGAGGGCTCCACGCTCAGCGGGGAATGGCTGCAGGTCGAGGCGCTGCGCCGGGCTGCGCGCAGCGAACGCCAGGAACTGGATGCCGCGCTCGTGCGCGTGGCCGACGGCACCTACGGAATCTGCCTCGAGTGCGGCCGCCCGATCCCCGTCGAACGCCTGCAGGCGCGACCCGCGGCCGACCGCTGCGTCACGTGCGCCGGCGGCCGGTCGCAGTGACGCCCTGCCTCGCGTGAGAGGCCACCTCTCTGGTATCCTGAAGTGTCATCCGTATGGCCGATACATCGGCATGCGCGGGCGACATCGCACGACACAATCCGCTTCGCCTCTGCTGGAGGCTTCCGTCCGCCCCTGTGCGGACGGACGCCGACGACAGCTCGGGGCCCGATACCACACCCAACAAGGACAACCCACTACATGACTACCGCAACGACCGCCCCGGCCACCAAGCAGGTCGCGATCAACGACATCGGATCTGCCGAGGACTTCCTGGCCGCGGTCGAGAAGACCCTGAAGTTCTTCAACGACGGCGACCTCATCGAAGGCACCGTGGTCAAGATCGACCGTGACGAGGTGCTCCTCGACGTCGGTTACAAGACCGAGGGCGTCATCCCCTCGCGCGAGCTCTCGATCAAGCACGACGTCGACCCCAATGAGGTCGTCAACGTCGGCGACCACGTCGAGGCCCTCGTTCTCCAGAAGGAGGACAAGGAAGGCCGACTCATCCTGTCCAAGAAGCGCGCGCAGTACGAGCGTGCCTGGGGCGATGTGGAGAAGATCAAGGAAAGCGACGGCGTCGTCACCGGTCAGGTGATCGAGGTCGTCAAGGGCGGTCTCATCGTCGACATCGGGCTGCGTGGCTTCCTGCCGGCATCGCTCATCGAGCTGCGCCGCGTCCGTGATCTCACGCCCTACCTCGGCCAGGAGATCGAGGCCAAGATCCTCGAGCTCGACAAGAACCGCAACAACGTCGTGCTCTCGCGCCGCGCCCTGCTCGAGCAGACGCAGTCCGAGTCGCGCACCACGTTCCTCAACAACCTCCACAAGGGCCAGGTCCGCAAGGGTACGGTCTCGTCGATCGTCAACTTCGGTGCGTTCGTGGACCTCGGCGGCGTGGACGGCCTCGTGCACGTCTCCGAGCTGTCGTGGAAGCACATCGAGCACGCCTCCGAGGTCGTCGAGGTGGGCCAGGAGGTCACCGTCGAGATCCTCGAGGTCGACCTCGACCGCGAGCGCGTCTCGCTGTCGCTCAAGGCGACGCAGGAGGACCCGTGGCAGGTCTTCGCCCGCACGCACGCGATCGGTCAGGTCGCACCGGGCAAGGTCACCAAGCTGGTTCCGTTCGGTGCGTTCGTTCGCGTCGCCGACGGCATCGAGGGCCTCGTGCACATCTCCGAGCTGTCGGGCAAGCACGTCGAGCTCGCCGAGCAGGTCGTCTCGGTCGGTGAAGAGGTCTTCGTGAAGATCATCGACATCGACCTGGAGCGTCGTCGCATCTCGCTGTCGCTCAAGCAGGCCAACGAGTCGGTCGACCCCAACGGCACCGAGTTCGACCCGGCCCTCTACGGCATGGTCACGGAGTACGACGAGAACGGGGAGTACAAGTACCCCGAGGGCTTCGACGCCGAGACCAACCAGTGGAAGGAAGGCTTCGACGAGCAGCGTCTGGCCTGGGAGGCCGAGTACGCCGCCGCTCAGGGTCGCTGGGAGGCTCACAAGGCCGCCGTCGCCAAGGCCCTCGAGGCCGAGGCTGCCGCCGGTGTCGACGCGGGTGCGGGAACGTACTCGTCCGACAGCGGTTCGCTCGGCACGCTGGCCGACGACGAGGCACTCGCGGCTCTGCGCGAGAAGCTCTCGGGTCGCTGATCCACCACGAAGGGCCGTCACTGTTCGCAGTGGCGGCCCTTCGTCGTTGCCGGCGTGCACACCCGGGTGGCGATCTGACATGCTCGACAGATGCCCCTCATCGCACTCACCGGCGGTATCGCGTCGGGCAAGTCCACCATCGCCGGTCGCCTCGCCGAGCACGGCGCGGTCATCGTGGACGCGGACCGCATCGTGCGGGAAGTCCAGTCGCCCGGCTCGCCGGTGCTCGCCGACATCGCTGCGGCCTTCGGCGACGAGGTGATCACGACCGACGGCGCGCTGGACCGGGCGCGCCTGGCATCCCTCGTCTTCGGCGACGATGACGCCGTGACGCGGCTCAACGCGATCGTCCACCCCGCCGTGCGGGCGGAGTCCGCCCGTCGCTTCGCGGCCGCGCTGGCGGCCGACCCACGCACCGTCGTGGTCTACGACGTGCCCCTGCTCGTCGAGGCCCGGGTCGATGACCCGTGGGACCTCGTCGTCCTCGCCCACGCACCGGCATCGCTGCGCCTGACGCGGCTCGTGGAACTGCGCGGCATGGCCGAGGCCGACGCGCGGGCGCGGATCGCCTCACAGGTGCCCGACGAGCGCCGCCTCGAGATCGCCGATGTCGTCGTCGACACCGCCGGCACGCTGGCGGCCACCCTGGCCCAGACAGACGACCTCTGGAGGCGAGTGACCGCGACATCGCCCGACGACGCGGTCGGCCGTCACGGCACCGGTGCGCAGCCGCGATAACGTCGATACATGCAATCGCCCGAGTCCCGTCCACGCGGCGTGGACCAGCGACCGCGTCGACGTGCCCGGCAGGATGCCGCGGTCGTCGACCGCACGGCCATACGCAACGCCGCGCTGAACCAACTGGTGCTGGCCGGCGTCGTGCTCGTGCTCACGTTCCTCATGTTCCATCACGGTTTCACCGGGAACATCCCGGTGTACTTCGCGGGTGTGGTCATCGTCTTCGTGCTCACGGCGGTGGCCATAGCCGCGCCGTGGGGCAGGATTCCGTTCGCGTGGACGGTGGTCGTCCCACTCGGGGACATCATCGCGATCTCGCTGATGCGCCTCGCCGATCCGGTCGCGGGCACCGGTCTGCTCTTCGCGTTCCCGGTGTTGTGGCTGGCCTCGAGCTTCGCCCTGCCCGGGTTCCTCGGCGGGGTCGGGCTCGCCATCGTCGGCTTCGCGATCTCCACCGCGATGGATCCTCGGCAGCTCACCAACTTCGCCATCTTCCTGCTGCCGGTCATGCTCATCGCCATCGGCGCGACGTCGTACACCGGTGCGCGGCGGGCGGCGGCGCAGCGTCGCCTGCTGCGTCGGCAGGCGGAGATCCTCGCACAGGCGCTGGAACGCTCCCGCCACCAGGAGCAGCTGCTGTCCGAGGTGCTCGACACCGCCGACCTCGGCGTGCTGCACATCGAGAACGACGGCGGGATCTCGGTGATGAACGACGCGCAGGGGCATCTGCAGCACCTGCTGACCGATGCCGATGGCGCGTCGCCGCCCGTCTACGCCAGAGACGGGCGCACCCGCATCCTCGGGGACGAGCTTCCCCTCGCCCGCGCTCTGCGTGGTGAGGAGTTCGACGACGAACGGGTGTGGATCGAGCCGGTCGTCGGGGAGCGGCGTGCGCTCAGCATCACCGTGCACCGCCTGGCGAGCGCCGACGCCGACCCGGATGCGGCCGCCGTGCTGGTGTGCCATGACGTCACCGCGGAGATGTCTGCGCTCCAGGCGCGCGATCTGCTGGTGTCGTCGGTGTCACACGAGCTGCGGACGCCGCTCACCTCGATCATCGGGCACATCGAGCTCGCGCTCGACGATCCGGGGCTGCCCCAGGCCGCGGCATCGAGCCTCGCGATCGCCGACCGCAACGCCGATCGGCTGCTGTCCCTGGTCGGTGACGTGCTGGCCGCATCCAGCCACGCGGCGACCGTGCCGGTGACACCCGAGGACGTCGACGTGCTCGAGATCGTCAAGGCCTCCGCCCAGTCGGTCGTCACCGGCGAGAGCAGCCGCAACGTGACCATCGATCTCTCCCGTGTTGTGCCCGCGCGGGCATACGTCGATCCCTTCCGGTTGCGTCAGGTGCTGGACAACCTGCTGTCCAATGCGATCAAGTACAACCGCGAGGGCGGCCGGGTGTCGCTGATGACCGCGACCCGCGACCGCAAGACACTGATCCTCGTCGAAGACACCGGCGTCGGCCTCGACGAGGAGGACCTCGCGAACATCTTCCAGCGGTACTACCGTGGCGCCGCGGTGAGGCGTGAAGGCGTGGAGGGGAGCGGTCTGGGTCTGTCGATCAGCCGCGACATCGTCCGCCGACTCGGCGGCGACATCTACGTCAACAGCACGCTCGGCGTCGGGTCGACCTTCACCGTGTCGGTGCCGTCGGTGCGCCCCGGCGCTCCCACGCAGGTGGCCGGCCCCGCACGCACCACGGGGGGAGGCGGCACGGCATGATCCACGACACGACACTCGCGGCCATCACGGCGCTCGTGGTGGTCGTCTGCGGTGTGCTGTTCATCGCAGAGACGTTCCTTCGCCGCGACGACCCCGCCGGGCGCCTGTGGGCCCTGGGGTTCCTCAGCGCCATGCTCACCACGCTCGCCTATGCCGCGTGGGCCAACGACGCCGACGCGCACTGGGCCGTCGCGCTCGGCAACGCCACGTTCGTCGCGGGCACCGGCTTCATGTGGCTCGGCTGCCGCCGCTTCAACGAACGACCGATGCGCTGGTCCATCGTGCTGGTCGCCGCCGCGGCGGTCGCCGCCGCGGTGGGGGTTCTGGTCGCGGGGCCCGATGCCGGCGGCTGGGCGGGGGCACTGTGGATGTTCGCCCCGCTGTGCGTGTTCGCGCTGGCCGCAGCCGTGGAGACCCGCCGCGCGGCGATGCGCCGGGCGACCAACGCGACCATGCTCGCGCTCGTCTTCGCGCTGCAATCGCTGTTCTACCTGTGCCGCATCGTGGTGTTCATCGCTGTCGGCCCCGAGGACACCCTCTTCGCCGTGTGGTTCGGCACGGTGCCGGCATCGGCACTGACGGTGGTGCTGACGATCACGTCGGTCGTGGCCACCTCGGTGCTGCGCGCCACCCGCACCGGACTGCGCGGACGCACCGCGATCGCTGCGGAGGGGGGATCGGCGCTGGACATCCAGACCGCGCCGATGTTCGCACAGACCCTCGCCGAGGTCGTGCGCGCGGCCCGTCGTCACGGCGACCAGGTGGCGGTGCTGATCATCCGGCTCGAGGAGCTCGACTACATCGCGACCGCGTTCGGGCTCGAACTGGCCGACGAGCTCATCGCGGCCGGGCGTGGTGCGGTCCGCCGCGGGGCGCCGCCCCTCGCCGTGGTGGGTGAGGACGGCGACGAACGCCTGGCCGTGGTCACCACGGTGCGCTCCGCCGGTGAGGCGCGCCGGCTGGGCATGGCGCTGTACCGCGAACTGTTCGACGCGTTCAATTCGATCAGCGGCGGCGTGCTCCCTTCGCTGGGCGTCGGGATCGCGGTGAGTTCTGCGTACCGGCAGGATGCCGATGCGCTGCTGGCCGACGCACGCGGGGCCGCTGCTCGGGCGGCGTCGAGCGTGGCATCCGCGGTGCTGGTGGCAGATCCGAGCTAGTCGGCGGTGCGGCGGCGGTCGGGAACCATCTCGAGGCGCGCGCGCAGCTCCCGCGGGCGGAACGGCTTGCCGAGGTACTCGTCAGCGCCGGCGAGACGGCCGCGTTCGGCATCGGCCTCTTCGACGAAGGCCGAGATCATGATGACGTAGGTGTCGCTGACGGCACGGATGCGGCGGGCCGCTTCGAAGCCGTCGATGCCCGGAACGTTGACGTCGAGGGTCGTGAGGTGCGGGTCGTGCGCGCTGACGAGCTCCACGGCGTCCAGGCCGTTGGCGGTCTCGAAGACCTCATAGCCGGCCCCGGAGAGCACCGTTGTGATCAGTGACCTGATGTCTTCTTCGTCCTCAAGCACCACTGCCGTACGTCGCACGCTGTCGCCTCGCTCTCGCGCCAATCGTACGCGACCGCCGCCGGGAGGCGTTCGAGCGCCGCGGGGCGCGTTGCGCGCGCGTATGCCGGGGGCGAACTCCCGGCCCGGTGTCGGCGGGGCGGCCTACGCTGGATGGATGCAGACCACGCGCGCCGTCCGGCCCTTCGAGGTCATCAGCGAGTACTCGCCCAGCGGCGATCAGCCGCAGGCGATCGCCCAGCTCGCCTCCAGAATCAACGCGGGCGAGACCGACGTCGTGCTGCTGGGTGCGACCGGTACCGGCAAGTCGGCGACGACGGCCTGGCTCATCGAGCAGGTGCAGCGACCCACCCTCGTGCTCGCGCACAACAAGACCCTCGCCGCGCAGCTGGCCAACGAGTTCCGCGAGCTCATGCCGAACAACGCGGTCGAGTACTTCGTGAGCTACTACGACTACTACCAGCCCGAGGCCTACGTCCCCCAGACCGATACGTTCATCGAGAAGGACTCGTCGATCAACGCCGAGGTCGAGCGCCTGCGCCACTCCACGACCAACTCGCTGCTGAGCCGCCGCGACGTCGTCGTGGTGTCCACCGTCTCGTGCATCTACGGTCTCGGATCGCCCGAGGAGTACCTGCGTGCCATGGTCGCGCTGCAGGTGGGGGAGCGGTACGACCGCGACGCGCTCATCCGCAAGCTGATCGCGATGCAGTACAACCGCAATGACGTCGACTTCTCCCGCGGCAACTTCCGGGTGCGCGGCGACACGATCGAGATCATCCCGGTGTACGAGGAGTACGCGATCCGCATCGAGCTGTTCGGCGACGAGATCGAGGCGCTGTACATGCTGCATCCGCTCACCGGCGACATCGTGCAGAAGATGGACAGCGTGCCGATCTTCCCGGCGTCCCACTACGTGGCCGGCACCGACACCGTGCAGCGCGCCATCGGCACGATCGAGCACGAGCTGGCCGAACGGCTCAAGGAGCTCGAGGGTCAGGGCAAGCTGCTCGAGGCGCAGCGCCTGCGCATGCGCACCACCTTCGACCTCGAGATGCTGCAGCAGCTGGGCTTCTGCTCCGGCATCGAGAACTACTCCCGTCACCTCGACGGACGGATGCCGGGGGAGCCCCCGCACACGCTGCTGGATTTCTTCCCCGACGACTTCCTCATGGTCATCGACGAGTCCCACGTGACGGTGCCGCAGATCGGTGCGATGTACGAGGGCGACGCGTCGCGCAAGCGCACGCTCGTCGACCACGGGTTCCGCCTGCCCAGTGCCCTCGACAACCGCCCGCTGCGGTGGGATGAGTTCAAGCAGCGTGTGGGTCAGACGGTGTACCTGTCGGCCACCCCCGGCCGGTATGAGATGGGCATCGCCGACGGCATCGTGGAGCAGATCATCCGCCCCACCGGACTCGTCGATCCCGAGATCGTGGTGAAGCCGTCGAAGGGGCAGATCGATGATCTGCTCGAGCAGATCCGGCTGCGGGTGGCGCGCGACGAGCGGGTGCTGGTGACGACGCTCACCAAGAAGATGGCCGAGGAGCTCACCGACTTCCTCGCCGAGCACGGCGTGCGCGTGCGGTACCTGCACTCCGACGTCGACACCCTCCGCCGCGTCGAGCTGCTCAGCGAGCTGCGCGCGGGCGTCTACGACGTGCTGGTGGGCATCAACCTGCTGCGGGAGGGTCTCGACCTGCCCGAGGTGTCACTCGTGGCGATCCTCGACGCCGACAAGGAGGGGTTCCTGCGCTCGGGCACCTCGCTCATCCAGACCATCGGCCGCGCGGCGCGCAACGTGTCGGGCGAGGTGCACATGTACGCCGACAACATGACCGATTCCATGCGCAAGGCGATCGATGAGACCGACCGCCGTCGCGAGAAGCAGATCGCCTACAACGTCGCGCACGGCATCGACCCGCAGCCGCTGCGCAAGCGCATCGCCGACATCACCGAGGTGCTCAACCGCGAGGCATCGGACACCCGCGAGATGCTGTCGAAGAAGCGGTCGCAGGCCACCAAGAGCGGCAAGGGCAAGAGCCCGACGCCGCAGCTGCGACGTGAGGGCATCGCCGCCGAGGGCGCGATGCAGCTCGAGGCGACCATCGAGGACCTCTCGAACCAGATGCTCGCCGCTGCCGGTGAGCTGAAGTTCGAGCTCGCCGCGCGGCTGCGTGACGAAGTGCAGGATCTGAAGAAGGAACTGCGTGCCATGGAGCGCGCCGGGCACGCCTGAACCCCTGCGACGGAGGAGTGTCATGCAGCAGCGGATCTCACTGGTGACGCTGGGGGTCGTCGACCTCGACCGCTCCGTGGCCTTTTACCGGGCGCTCGGCTGGGAGCCGCACCCCTCGTCGGTACCTGGGGAGATCGTGTTCTACGAGGCCGGCGGCATGGTGCTGGGGCTGTGGTCGCGCGACGAGCTGGCGCGGGACTCCGGCAGGGCCGATGCCGGTGGCTGGGGCGGGATCACGCTCGCGCACAACGTGCGGGAGGAAGCGGAGGTCGACGCCGTCCTGCGCGCCGCGCAGGAGGCGGGAGGCGCCGTCGTCCGCGCGGCGGCCGCGACGCCGTGGGGTGGCTACTGCGGGGTCTTCGCCGATCCGGACGGGCACCCGTGGGAGATCGCGGTCAATCCGGGCTGGCCGTTACGGCCGGACGGGTCGGTCCGCCTGGCGTGATGGGCGGCGTGCCGCCGGCTCAGGGGCAGGTCATGAGCGGCTTCGGGCCGCTGCGGTCGAACGTGTGCTGGGACATCGGCTCGCCGCACAGCGGGCAGGCCCGTTCGACGCGCGAGGGCTCGGGCTCGGTGTCGTAGGGGCCGACCGAGGCGGGACCGGCGAACCTGATCAGACGCGAGTTCCAGTACGCGTACCATCCACCCGCCGCTCGCACGCGGTCGCGCAGGGGAGGTCGGTCCGGATCGTTTCGCGTCATGATGATTAGTGTACTAATCGATAAGTAGACTGCAGGCATGGACGACGCCGACGATCTGCTCAAGCTGGAGAACCAGCTGTGCTTCGCCATCGTGACCGCCGCGCGCAACATCGTGGCGATCTACCGCCCGGTGCTGGAGCCGCTGGGGCTCACCCACCCGCAGTACCTCGTGCTGCTGGCGCTGTGGGAGCGCGACCCGCAGTCGCTCAGCGAGCTGGCCGAGCAGCTGGCTGTCGAGCCGGCGACCCTGTCGCCGATCGTCAAGCGACTCGAGGCCCAGGGGCGGGTCGCCCGCACCCGCCGCCGTGACGACGAACGGGTTCTCGACATCACCCTCACGCCGCAGGGGCACGCCCTTCGCGAGGAGGCGCGGCGCGTGCCCGAGCAGATCATGGCGCGGGTCGGGATGGATGCCGCGCAGGTCGCCGCCGTGCGCGACGGGCTCGCCCCGTTCGCCGCGACGACGACGGGGCGAGCCTGACCGTCAGCGCAGCGGCGCCGCCCAGCGCTCCCACACCCGGTGGTCGGGCATGAGCTCCAGCAGTTCGGCGACGACCTCGTCGGCCGCACCGGTGACCACGCCGGGTGCGTCGTCGGGGATCCGCGCGTCGGCGAGTACACCGCGCGCGGCATCCGCCACCCCGAGCGCCTTGCCGTGGCGGAACGCCTCGTCGAACAGCCGCGCCGTGCGCGGGTCGGCGGAGGTCGCGAGGGCGATGAGCGCGTCGAACTCGATGCTTGCAGCGGTGTGGGCCGTGCGCTGCACCGGAACCGCGCCGAGCTTGCCGCCGCGCGGCGCGATCACCAGCGGCACCGCGCCCACGGCGTGGATCGCAGCGCGCGTGCGGGCGAGGTCGCCCTGATCGGTGCGCTCGTCCGCGACGATGCCGACGACGCGGCCCTCGACAGGCCAGCGCTCTCCGATCATCGCCACCGCAGGGCTCGGCGGTGCACCGCCGGGACGAACGGTCGGCTCGGGCGCGGGCAGCCCCAGGGCATCGGCGACGGTCGCGCACAGGCCGGCATCGATGTTCGCCAGCGCCTGCAGCTGCCGCTCCTTGATGGACTGCTCGTAGCACTTGCCCAGTTCGAAGGCGTAGGCCTCGGCGACGTGCTGCTGCTCGATCGGGGTCAGTGACCGGTAGAACAGCGATGCCTGCGAGTAGTGGTCATCGAAGCTCGCCGGCTGCGCGCGCTCCTTGACCGACGGCGTGACGGCGACCGGCAGGTCCGTGAACGCCGACTCCGCCGACCCGGCGTGGAACGGGCATCCGCCGTCGAGTGAGTTCGGCTTGTACGGGGCGACACCCGTGTGCACCGCCGTCTGGTGCATGCCGTCGCGGAGCATGTCGTTGACATCGCTGTGCGGCCGGTTGATCGGCAGCTGAGCGAAGTTCGGCCCTCCCAGGCGCGAGATCTGCGTGTCGATGTACGAGAACAGTCGCCCCTGCAGGAGGGGGTCGTTGGTCACGTCGATCCCGGGCACGAGGTGACCGGGGTGGAAGGCGACCTGCTCCGTCTCGGCGAAGTAGTTCGTCGGGTTGGCGGTGAGGGTCATCGTGCCCACGACCTGCAGCGGCGCAAGCTCCTCGGGGACGAACTTGGTGGGGTCGAGCAGATCGATCCCCTCGAACGTCTCGTCCTCGGTGTCGGGCATGACCTGCAGGGCCAGGTCCCATTGCGGGTGGGCGCCCGCCTCGATGGCGTCGGCGAGGTCGCGACGGTGGAAGTCGGGGTCCTTGCCGGCGGCGAGCTGCGCCTCTTCCCACGTGAGGGCATGGGTGCCGAGCTTCGGGCGCCAGTGGAACTTCACCAGCGACGTCTCACCGCGGGCGTTGACCATGCGGAAGGTGTGCACGCCGAACCCCTGCATCATGCGGTACGAACGGGGGATGCCGCGGTCGGACATGTTCCACATCGCGTGTGCCTGCGCCTCGGTGTGCAGCGACACGAAGTCCCAGAAGGTGTCGTGCGCCGACTGCGCCTGGGGGATCTCGCGGTCGGGGTGGGGCTTGCCGGCGTGGATGACGTCGGGGAACTTGATGGCGTCCTGGATGAAGAACACCGGGATGTTGTTGCCCACGAGGTCGTAGACGCCCTGCTCGGTGTAGAACTTCGTCGCGAAGCCGCGGGTGTCGCGCACGGTGTCGGCCGAGCCGCGCGAGCCCAGCACCGTGGAGAACCGCACGAACACCGGGGTGGTGACTCCCTGCTGCAGGAACTGGGCATGCGTCACCGAGGCCGCTGCGCCGTTGGCGACGAAGGTGCCGTGCGCCGCCGCGCCGCGTGCGTGGACAGCGCGCTCGGGAATGCGCTCGTGATCGAAGTGGGTGATCTTCTCGCGCAGGTGGTGATCCTGCAGCAGCACCGGACCGCGCGGGCCGGCCTTGAGCGAGTGGTCGGTGTCGCGCAGCCGCGCACCCTGGGCCGTCGTGAGGTACGCGCCCTGCTGTGCCCGGCTCGCAGCGGGGATCCCCGTCTGCGCACCGGTGGGCGTCACGGTGGCGGGGGCGGCCTGGTCGGGCGCCGCGGGCAGCGGCTCGCGGGGCTCGGTCGGTTCGTCGAGCGGCGGGGGAACCGGGGCGGGTGCCCCGGGGATCACGATGTCGCCTTGGTCGGTCTGGTGGTCGTCGGTCATGTCGATCCTCCATGGTCGATTGCGGTCGCGGTCCCGGCAGGCTATGACGCCGCACCGCCGGGGCCAGGCGGCTTGACGTCGCGCCGAACGTGATCTACGCGGCGGGCTTGCAGGCGATTCCGAGCCGGTGTCGGAGGCCGGATCTAGACTTGATCAGTGCCCATCGTCTCTGTCCCCGCGCCCGCAAACTCCAGCGGAACGCTCAGCGTCCGCGGCGCCCGCGTCCACAATCTGAAGAACGTCGACCTCGATATCCCGCGGGATTCGCTCGTCGTGTTCACGGGTCTGTCGGGCTCGGGCAAGTCGAGCCTCGCATTCGACACGATCTTCGCGGAGGGGCAGCGCCGCTACGTCGAGTCGCTGAGCTCCTACGCCCGTCAGTTCCTCGGGCAGGTCGACAGACCCGACGTCGACTTCATCGAGGGCCTGAGTCCGGCCGTCTCGATCGACCAGAAGTCGACCAACCGCAACCCGCGCTCCACCGTCGGCACGATCACCGAGATCCACGACTACATGCGTCTGCTGTGGGCCCGCATCGGGGTGCCGCACTGCCCGCAGTGCGGGGAGCGCATCCAGCGGCAGACGGTGCAGCAGATCGCCGACCAGCTGATGGAGCTGCCCGACGGCACCCGCTATCAGGTCGTCGCCCCCGTCGTCACGCAGAAGAAGGGCGAGTTCGCCGACCTGTTCAAGGAGCTCAGCGCGAAAGGCTACGCGCGCGCCGTCGTCGACGGTGACATGGTGCAGCTGGCGGAGCCGCCGACGCTGAAGAAGAGCTACAAACACGACATCGCGGTTGTCGTGGACCGTCTGGTCGCCGGCCCCGACATCCTCAGCCGCGTCACCGACTCCGTCGAGACGGCGCTGGGGCTTGCCGGCGGCATCATGCAGGTGAACTTCGTCGATGAGACCGGCGACGACGCCTGGCAGTCGTTCTCCGAAAAGCTGTCCTGCCCCAACGGTCACCCGCTGCAGCTCACCGAGATCGAGCCGCGCACGTTCTCGTTCAACGCCCCCTTCGGCGCGTGCCCGGCGTGCTCGGGCCTCGGGACCAAGATGTCGGTCGATGTCGACCTCATGGTCGGCGACGAGGACCTCTCGATCAGCGAGGGGGTGCTCATCCCGTGGACGACACAGGGCAAGGGGCTCTACCAGTACTACGAGCGGCTGCTGGAGGGCCTCGCCCGCGACCTGAACTTCTCGCTCGACACCCCGTGGCGCAAGCTCCCGCAGGACGTGAAAGATGCGGTGCTGCGCGGCGAGAACTACAAGGTCACGGTCAAGTGGAAGAACCGCTACGGCCGTGAGATGCGTTACGCGTCCGGCTTCGAGGGAGTCGTTCCCTACATCGAGCGTCAGTACGCCCAGGCCGAGACCGACACCCAGCGTCAGCGGTGGTCGGAATACCTGCGCGAAGTGCCGTGTCAGGTGTGCAACGGCGACCGGCTGAAGCCCGAGGTGCTCGCCGTGCTCGTGCACGGGCACTCCATCGCCGACGCGTCGCGCCTGAGCCTGGCCGAGGCGCAGCAGTACTTCGCCGAACTCGAGCTCACCGACCGCGAGGCGCAGATCGCCGCGGCGGTGCTGCGCGAAATCCGGGCGCGTCTGGACTTCCTCATCCAGGTGGGGCTGAACTACCTCACCCTGTCCCGGGCGGCCGGGTCGCTCTCGGGCGGCGAGGCGCAGCGCATCCGCCTGGCGACGCAGATCGGCTCGGGACTCACGGGCGTGCTGTACGTGCTCGATGAGCCGTCGATCGGTCTGCACCAGCGTGACAACCGTCGGCTCATCGACACCCTGCTGAAGCTGAAGGCCCTCGGCAACACCCTCATCGTCGTCGAGCACGACGAGGAGACGATCCACGCCGCCGACTGGGTCGTCGACATCGGCCCGCGCGCCGGCGTCGACGGCGGGCACGTCGTGCACTCCGGGCCGCTCGCGTCGCTGCTGGAGGACCGCAGCTCGCTGACGGGGGAGTACCTCTCGGGGCGCCGGTCGATCCCGGTGCCGGCGAAGCGCCGCCCCATCGACAAGAAGCGCATGCTCTCCGTCGTGGGCGCTCGCGAGAACAACCTCAAGAACGTCACGGCGGAGTTCCCCCTCGGGGTGCTCACCGCCGTCACCGGGGTGAGCGGTTCTGGCAAGTCGACGCTCGTCAACGGCATCCTGTACGAAGTGCTCGCGACGCGCCTGAACGGCGCACGGCGCGTGGCCGGCAAGCACACCCGCGTCACGGGGCTCGACAACCTCGACAAGGTCGTGCACGTCGACCAGGCGCCCATCGGTCGCACCCCCCGGTCGAACCCGGCGACCTACACCGGTGTCTTCGACCGCATCCGCACGCTGTTCAGTGAGACCCCCGAGGCAAAGGTGCGCGGCTACCTGCCCGGGCGCTTCAGCTTCAACGTCAAGGGCGGCCGCTGCGAGGCCTGCTCGGGTGACGGCACGATCAAGATCGAGATGAACTTCCTGCCCGACGTGTACGTCGACTGCGAGGTCTGCCACGGCAAGCGCTACAACCGCGACACGCTCGCGGTGCACTACAAGGGCAAGAACATCGCCGAGGTGCTCGAGATGCCGATCGCCGAGGCCGCGGAGTTCTTCGAGCCGATCCAGGCGATCCACCGGTACCTGAAGACGCTCGTGGACGTGGGCCTCGGATACGTCCGACTGGGACAGTCGGCCACGACGCTCTCGGGCGGCGAGGCGCAGCGCGTGAAGCTCGCCACCGAACTGCAGCGTCGCTCCAGCGGCCGCAGCATCTACGTGCTCGACGAGCCGACGACCGGTCTGCACTTCGAAGACGTCAGCAAGCTGCTCGAGGTGCTGAACGGCCTCGTCGACAAGGGCAACACCGTCATCGTCATCGAGCACAACCTCGACGTCATCAAGTCGGCCGACTGGATCATCGATCTCGGCCCGGAGGGCGGGTCGGGCGGCGGCCAGATCGTCGCCGCCGGGACGCCCGAGAAGGTGGCCCGTGTCGCGGGCAGTCACACCGGCGCGTTCCTGGCCGAGGTGCTGGGCGACGCGCAGGCGGTCCGCAAGGCGGGCTGAGCGGATGGCCCGCTCCGCCCCGACCGTCGCCTACAAACCCAAGCCGGGGGAGATCCCCACCAACCCGGGGGTGTATCGCTTCCGCGATGCCGCCGGGAGGGTGCTCTACGTCGGCAAGGCGAAGAATCTGCGGGCGCGGCTGTCGAATTACTTCGCCCCGCTGCACACCCTCCACGAGCGGACGCGCCGCATGGTCACCTCCGCCGCGTCGGTGGAGTGGACGGTCGTCGCGAGCGACGTCGACGCGCTGCAGTTGGAGTACATGTGGATCAAGGAGTTCGATCCGCCGTTCAACGTGCGCTACAAAGACGACAAGTCCTACCCGTTCCTGGCCGTCACGCTGGCCGATGAGGCCCCGCGCGTCATCGTGACGCGCAACCGCCGCATCCCGGGGGCGAAGTACTTCGGGCCGTACCCGAAGGTGTGGGCGGTGCACGACACGATCGACCTGATGATCAAGGTCTTCCCGATCCGCACCTGCTCGGACTCGTCGTACAAGAAGGCGATGGCCACCGGCCGCCCGTGCTTCCCCGGGCAGATCGGCCGGTGCGGCGGTCCCTGCTCGATGAAGGTGACGATCGAAGAGCACCGTGCCATGGTGAACGACTTCGTGGCGTTCATGTCCGGCGGCGACCAGCGCTTCGCCCGGGAGTTGACCGCCCGCATGCGCGAGGCGGCTGCGGCGATGGACTACGAGACCGCGGCGGTCTACCGCGACAAGCTGCAGGCCATCGACGCGGTGCTCGGCAAGAGCGCCCTGGTGCTGTCCGACGACACCGACGCCGACCTGTTCGGCATCGCCGAAGACGAGCTCGCCGCCACCGTGCAGCACTTCGTCATCCGTGGCGGGCGCGTCCGCGGCGTGCGGGCCACCACGATCGAGAAGGAGATCGACATCTCGGGCGCTGACCTCGTCGATCAGGTGCTGCAGCGCACCTACGGCGACGCCGCCGCCGCTGACATCCCGCGACAGGTGCTGGTTCCGGCGCTGCCGGAGGCCGCAGCAGACCTCGAGGAGTGGCTGCGGGACCGGCGCGGCAAACGCGTGACGATCCAGGTGGCCCAGCGAGGGCGCAAGGCCGATCTGATGAAGACGGCGACCCTCAACGCCCAGCAGGCGCTCGTGCTCTACAAGACGCGCCGGACGAGCGATTACGTCGCCCGCACGCAGGCGCTGACCGACCTGCAGGAGGCACTCGGGCTCAGCGAGGCGCCGCTGCGCATCGAGTGCTTCGACGTCTCGCATCTGGGCGGGACGAACGTCGTCGCCTCGATGGTCGTGTTCGAGGACGGCCTGCCGCGCAAGGACCAATACCGCACGTTCGGTGTGCCCGAGACGACGGACGACACCGACTCGATCTACCAGGTGCTCACACGGCGCGTCGCCTACCTCGACCGGCCGGAGGAGCAGGAGGAGCCCACGACGTCGCAGGTCGACGGTGAGGTGGTCGCCCCGGTGCGCAAGAAGCCCCGATTCGCCTATCCGCCGCAGCTGCTCGTCGTCGACGGGGGAAAGCCCCAGGTGGAAGCCGCCGCGCGGGCGCTGGCCGACGCCGGGCACGAGGAGATCGCGCTGTGCGGCATCGCCAAGCGACTCGAGGAGGTCTGGCTGCCGGGAGAGGAGTACCCGGTGATCCTGCCGCGCACCTCCGAGGCGCTCTACCTGCTGCAGCGTCTGCGCGACGAAGCCCACCGGTTCGCCATCACGCATCAGCGCAAGCGCCGTCGCCGCGACATCCAGAGCGTGCTCAGCGAGGTGCCGGGCCTGGGCGCCGTGCGCATCAAGGCGCTGCTGCGCCACTTCGGTTCGGTGGCGGCGCTCGGCGAAGCGACCCCCGAGCAGATCGCCGAGCTTCCCGGCATCGGCCCGAAGCTCGCCACCACGGTCCACGAGCACCTCGCGCGCCGATAGGCTGGCATCCGACGACGGAGGTCGCTGGATGGCAGGTACGAAGGACGCGGGCGAGGTCCTCATCGTCACCGGCATGTCCGGAGCCGGGCGCACCACCGCCGCGAACGCGCTGGAAGACCTCGGCTGGTACGTCGTGGACAACCTGCCGCCGCAGATGCTTCGGCCGCTGCTGGATCTCAGCGAACTCGCCGGCAGCTCGCTGCCCAAGGTCGCCGCCGTCGTCGACGTGCGAGGACGCGACCTCTTCGCCGAGCTCCCGCGCATCACCCAGGCGTTGCGCGATGGACGCCACCTGCGCGTGCTGTTCCTCGACGCCTCCGACGAGGTGCTGGTGCGCCGGTTCGAATCGGTGCGTCGTCCCCACCCGCTGCAGGGCGACGGCACGCTGCTGGACGGCATCCACCGTGAACGAGTGCGCCTGGCGCGGGTGCGCGAGAGCGCCGACGTCATCATCGACACCTCCCAGGACAACATCCACCAGCTCGCCACCCGGGTCGTCGATCTCTTCGCCGCCGAAGGGTCTGCCCGCCACACCCTGACCGTCATGAGCTTCGGTTTCAAATACGGGATGCCACCCGACGCCGACATCGTCGCCGACATGCGGTTCCTGCCGAACCCCTACTGGGTGCCGGAGCTCAAGCAGTTCACCGGCAAGGACGAAGCGGTGCGCGACTACGTCTTCTCGCAGGAGGGCGCCACGGAGTTCCTCGACGCCTACGTGGCGGCGCTGACCCCGGTGATCGCCGGCTACCAACGCGAGAACAAGCCCCATTCGACGATCGCCATCGGCTGCACCGGAGGCAAGCACCGCTCCGTGGCGACCACCGAGGAACTGGCACGGCGGCTGGCATCGTTGCCCGGCGTCGCTGTGCGGGTGAAGCACCGGGACCTCGGTCGGGAGTAAACGCCCATCACGGTCGGGAGTAAGCTGGACGATTGTCCCCCGCGCCCTCTTGGAAGGATTCCCGTGCCGCTGACCGCTGACGTGAAGGCCGAGCTGGCCGCCATCCGCGACCCTCGCCCGACGGCGCGGGTCGCCGAGCTGACAGCCCTGCTGCGCTTCTCGGGCGGACTGCACTCCATCGCCGGCCGTGTCGCGGTCGAGGCCGAACTCGAGTCCGACGGCCTTGCCCGGCGCGTGGCGCGTGACCTCATGGAGATCTACGGGGTGCGCCCCGAGCTCGCCCACGTGCAGGCCTCCGGCGGCCGCGCCGGCGGTCACTTCGCCGTGCGGGTGATCGACGGCGGCGAGACGCTCGCCCGCCAGACCGGCCTGCTCGACCAGCGTCGCCGACCCGTGCGCGGGCTGCCGAACAAGCTCACCACCGGCGCGCGTCCCGACCTCGCCGCCATCTGGCGTGGTGCGTTCCTCGCCGCCGGCAGCCTGAGTGACCCCGGCCGCTCTGCAGCGCTGGAGATCTCGTGCCCCTCGGGCGAGGCGGCCATGGCGCTCGTCGGCGCCGCGCACCGGCTCGGAATCGCCGCCAAGGCGCGGGAGGTGCGGGGCGTCCCGCGCGTCGTCGTGCGCGACGGCGAGGCGATCCGGGCGACCCTCGCCGAGATGGGTGCGGTGCGCACCGCGGCCGAGTGGGAGCAGCTGCGCCAGCGCCGCGAGGTGCGTGCCGGGGTGAACCGACTTGTGAACTTCGACGACGCGAACCTGCGTCGCTCGGCCCAGGCCGCCGTCGCCGCGTGCGCGCGTGTCGAGCGGGCGCTCGAGATCCTCGGTGACGAGGTGCCGCCGCACCTGCGTCAGGCGGGGGAGCTGCGCCTCGCGCACCGCGACGCGAGCCTGGACGAACTCGGTCACCACGCCGAGCCGCCGCTCACGAAGGACGCCGTCGCCGGTCGCATCCGACGACTGCTCGCGATGGCCGACAAGAAGGCGGAACTCGACGGTGTCCCCGACACCGAATCCGCCGTTCCCGCCGGCGACGACGACTGACGCCCTCCGCCGCGCGCGCGCCGCGCCCCGCGCCGCGCCTCCCCGCGCCGCGCCGCGCCGCGCCGCGCGCCACGGTGAAACGACTCCTGACGGCCGAGACGACGGTCGTTTCCCTTCGTCTCGGCCACCAGATGTCGTCTCAGCGATCGGGGCGCCCCGCGAGCGGGGACGGGGGCGGGGATAGCGGGTCGGGCATCGGGAAGCAACCTCGTGCCGCGGGTGTTGTCGCTCATTAGGATGATCAGGTCCCCTCGCCGCACCGAGGACTTCGGCGCGGCGCCGACAGGAAGAAGCGAACATGGCGAAATACACCCTGCCCGAGCTGCCTTATGACTACGCGGCGCTGGAGCCCAGCATCAGCGGCAAGATCATGCAGCTGCACCACGACAAGCACCACCAGGCCTACGTGACCGGTGCCAACACGGCGCTCGAACAGCTCGCCGAAGCGCGCGAGACCGGCAACTTCGCGAACGTGAACAAGCTCGAGAAGGACCTCGCCTTCAACCTCGGCGGTCACGTCAACCACTCGATCTTCTGGACGAACCTTTCGCCCAACGGCGGCGACAAGCCCGTCGGCGACCTGGCCTCGGCCATCGACGACCACTTCGGCTCGTTCGACAAGTTCCAGGCCCACTTCTCCGCCGCCGCGCTGGGCGTGCAGGGCTCCGGCTGGGCCGGGCTGTTCTGGGATTCGCTGGGTGAGAACCTCATCATCCAGCAGTTCTTCGACCAGCAGTCGCAGTTCGCCGCGGGCACCGTCCCGCTGCTGCTCCTCGACGTCTGGGAGCACGCGTACTACCTCGACTACCAGAACGTGCGCGCCGACTACGTCAAGGCGTTCTGGAACATCGCCAACTGGGAAAATGTGGGTGACCGGTTCGCGTCTGCCCGTGAGAAGACGGCCGGTCTGCTGTAGGGTCGAAGACAGGTGAGGATGCCTGAATCCTCCCGGGAACGGGGCGGGGTTCCGGCATCCTCTCTGTCTGGAGAGGACATCCTCTCTATCGAGAGAAGATCGTGACTGGAGCGCCGGACAGGCGCGACCGGCGCGACGGAAACGGGAGACATCGTGTCTGTCAAGATCGGAATCAACGGCTTCGGCCGCATCGGACGGAACTACCTTCGCGCGGCACTCGCGCAGGGTGCGGACCTCGAAATCGTGGCGGTGAACGACCTCACCGACAACAAGACCCTTGCTCACCTGCTGAAGTACGACTCGATCCTCGGCCGGCTGGACGCCGAGGTCTCGTACGACGCAGATTCGATCACGGTCGGTGACAAGAAGATCAAGGTCTTCGAAGAGCGCGACCCCGCGAACCTCCCCTGGGGTGAGCTGGGCGTGGACATCGTCATCGAGTCCACCGGTCGCTTCACGAAGGCCGAGGACGCCCGCAAGCACATCGCCGGCGGCGCCAAGAAGGTGCTGATCTCGGCCCCCGCCACCGGTGAGGACGCCACGTTCGTCCTCGGTGTCAACGAGGGCGACTACGACCCCGAGAAGCACCACATCATCTCGAACGCGTCGTGCACCACGAACTGCCTGGCCCCCATGGCCAAGGTCTTCAACGACCACTTCGGCATCGAGCGTGGCCTCATGACCACGGTGCACGCCTACACCGCGGACCAGAACCTGCAGGACGGCCCGCACAAGGACCTGCGTCGCGCGCGCGCCGCCGCCCTGAACATCGTCCCCACCTCGACCGGTGCCGCCAAGGCCATCGGCCTGGTGCTGCCCGAGCTCAAGGGCAAGCTCGACGGCTTCGCGCTGCGCGTGCCGGTTCCCACCGGCTCTGCCACCGACCTCACCATCGAGACCCGCGAAGGCGTCACGGTCGAGGAGATCAAGGCCGCGTACAAGGCTGCCGCCGAGGGTCCCCTCAAGGGCATCCTCAAGTACACCGAGGACGACATCGTCTCGAGCGACATCGTCACCGACCCGCACTCGTGCATCTTCGACGCCGGCCTCATCCGTGTGATGGGCAACCAGGTCAAGATCGTCGGCTGGTACGACAACGAGTGGGGCTACTCGAACCGCCTCGTCGACCTCACCGAGCTCGTCGCAAGCAAGCTCTGACGGCCATGGCCCTGCGCACCCTCGAATCGCTGGGTTCGCTGGCCGGCAAGCGCGTCATCGTCCGTGCTGACTTCAACGTCCCCCTCAAGGACGGCGTCATCACGGACGATGGCCGCGTGCGGGCCGCGCTCCCCACGCTGAATCACCTCATCAACCAGGGAGCGCGTGTCATCGCGTGCTCGCACCTGGGCCGGCCCGCCGGCGCCCCCGACGAGAAGTACACGCTGGCCCCCGTGGCGCAGCGGCTGTCGGAGCTGCTCGGCAAGCCGGTCGCGTTCGCCCGCGACACCGTGGGTCCCTCGGCGCACGACGCCGTGGCGGCCCTGGAAGACGGTGACATCGCCATCATCGAGAACCTGCGGTTCAACGCGGGCGAGACGGCGAAGGATGCGGCCGAGCGTCGCGCGTTCGCCGAGCAGCTCGCAGAACTCGGGGACGTGCTCGTCTCCGACGGGTTCGGCGTCGTGCACCGCAAGCAGGCGTCGGTCTTCGATCTCGCCGAGATCCTGCCCTCAGCGGCCGGGTACCTCATCGAGAAGGAGGTCGACGTGCTCGACCGCCTCACCGAGAAGCCGGAGCGGCCGTACACGGTCGTGCTGGGCGGGTCGAAGGTCAGCGACAAGCTGGGCGTCATCGCGCATCTGCTCCCGCGGGTGCAGAAGATCTGCATCGGCGGCGGCATGATGTACACCTTCCTCGCGGCCCAGGGCCACAAGGTCGGCACGAGCCTGCTCGAGCAGGATCAGCTCGAGACGGTTCGCGGCTACATCGCCAAGGCGCAAGAGCTGGGCGTGGAGCTGGTGCTGCCCGTGGACGTGGTGGTGGCGGCATCGTTCGCCGCCGACGCCGACCACGTCGTGGCCGATGCCGACGCGATCGAAGCGACGCCGTTCGGCGCCGACGGAATGGGGCTGGACATCGGACCCAAGACCGCCGAGCACTTCGCCGACGCGATCCGTGGCAGCAAGACGGTCTTCTGGAACGGCCCGATGGGCGTGTTCGAGATGGACGCGTTCGCCGCCGGCACGAAGGCCGTCGCGCAGGCCCTCACCGAGGTCGACGGACTGTCCGTCGTCGGCGGTGGCGACTCCGCCGCCGCGGTGCGTCAGCTGGGCTTCGCCGACGACCAGTTCGGTCACATCTCCACCGGCGGTGGCGCGAGCCTGGAGTTCCTCGAAGGCAAGCGTCTGCCCGGACTGGAGGTGCTCGGATGGGAGTGAACCGCACGCCGCTCATCGCCGGCAACTGGAAGATGAACCTCGATCACCTGCAGGCGATCGCGTTCGTCCAGAAGCTCGCGTGGACGCTCAAGGACGCCAAGCACGAGGACGGCAGTGTCGAGGTGGCGGTCTTCCCGCCGTACACCGACCTGCGTGCCGTGCAGACGCTGCTGGATGCCGACAAGATCGCCTTCGCGCTCGGTGCGCAGGACCTGTCGGCACACGACTCCGGTGCCTACACCGGCGAGATCTCCGGTGCGTTCCTGTCCAAGCTCGACTGCGCATACGTCATCATCGGGCACTCCGAACGTCGTCAGTACCACGCCGAGACCGATGAGGTCGTGGCGGCGAAGGTGCAGGCGGCGCTGCGGCACGGGCTGGTTCCGGTGATCTGCGTGGGCGAGACCGCCGAGGATCTCGAGACCCACGGCGCCAGCGCGGTGCCGGTGGGCCAGCTCGAGGTCGCCCTCGAGTCGGTCCCCGCCGATGCCGACATCGTCGTGGCCTACGAGCCGGTCTGGGCCATCGGCTCGGGTCAGGCAGCCACGCCCGAACAGGCACAGGACGTGTGCGCGAAGCTTCGCGACGTCGTGGCTGCAAAGCTCGGCGCCGACGCGGCGGAGCGCACCCGTGTGCTCTACGGCGGCTCCGTGAAGTCGGGAAACATCGCGAGCTTCATGCGTGAGCCCGACGTCGACGGCGCGCTCGTCGGCGGCGCCAGCCTGCTGGTGGATGAGTTCGCGGCGATCATCCGTTACCAGAAGCACGTCGGCGTCTGACCGACGCGTTTCCGCTGCGTTCAGCGAAATCCTCCCGCCCGGCGGCCGCGCGATCCGCGGTCACCGGGCGGGGGATACGCTGAGACCGAGCAGCATCGGTATACTCGATCTTTGTGCGGTCCGCAGGGATCGCAGCGAAAGGCTTCTACGACTGTGCCAATCCTCGAGTTCTCTCTGCAGGTGCTGCTGGGCATCACCAGCCTGCTGCTGACCCTTCTGATCCTGCTCCACAAGGGGCGGGGCGGCGGGCTTTCCGACATGTTCGGCGGTGGCATGACGTCGGCGATGGGCTCTTCGGGCCTGGCCGAACGCAACCTCAACCGATTCACCGTCATCCTCGCTCTCGCGTGGTTCGTCTCGATCGTGGCCCTGGGCCTGATCACCAAGTTCCAGGGAATCTGACATGGCTACAGGCGGCAACGCGATCCGCGGCACTCGTGTGGGTGCCGGCCCGATGGGTGAGCAGGACCACGGCTTCCACGCCGACCGCGTGTCGGTGTCGTACTGGGACGCCCTCGGCAACGAGACGGTGCGCTTCTTCGCCGCCGGCATCGCCGAGGACGAGATCCCCGAGACGATCGACTCCCCCCACTCCGGTCTTCCCGCGGGGCGCGACCAGCAGAACCCGCCGGCCCTGGCCAAGCCCGAGCCGTACAAGACCCACCTGGCCTACGTGAAGGAGCGCCGCACCGAAGAAGAGGCGGCGACCCTCCTCGACGACGCCCTCACGCAGCTGCGCGAGCGCCGCGGCCTGTGATCTGAGACCGCACGTCGGTCGACACATACGAAGAAGGGGATGCCGATGGCATCCCCTTCTTCGTCTGTCGGGCGGTCAGTACTCGCCGTCGATGAGCTCGGGTGGCACCTGTGACGCGGCCGCCTCATCGACGAAGATGATCGTCCGCCGCCGGCCCTTGGCCCCGGCCGCCGGCACACTGTCGTAGCTGGCGCCGGCGAGTACGAGTCCGAGCGCCGCGGCCTTGTCGGCACCGGCGAGCACCATCCACACGCGCACCGCCGAGTTGATGACCGGGCGCGTCATGGTGATGCGCTCGGAAGGCGGCTTGGGCGAGTCCCGCACCGCGACCACCGCGCGGTCGGTGACCTGGATCTCGGGGCGGTCGGGGAACAGCGACGCGATGTGCCCGTCGGGTCCGACACCCAGGAAGGTGATCTGGAACGACGGCCACGGGTTGCCGGTCTCCTCGTCGGCGAACCGGGCGAGCTCCCGCTCGTACGCCTCCGCGGCGGCATCCATGTCGATGCCCGCGTCGGACGCGGGGATCGGGTGGATGTTCTCGGCCGGGACATCGATGTGGTCGAACAGCGTGGTGCGCCCGACGCGCTCGTTGCGGTCACGGTGCTCGCGGGGGAGGAACCGCTCGTCGCTCCACCAGAAATGCACGAGCGACCAGTCGACGTCGTCGCGCTTGGGATGGTCGGCGATCGCGCGCAGCACGACGCCACCCATCACGCCGCCGGTGAGCGACACGTGGCTGACGAGTCCCGCGCGGCCCCGCTTGCCCAATCGGGACAGCACCCGGGTGGCCACGGACCGTGCGACGTGGGCGGGGTCGGGGCGGACCACCACCCGCTTCTCGGTGGTGAACTCAGCCATGCGACTCCTGTACCACTGCGGGACCGAGCAGATCCCAGCCCTCCGTGATGACACGACCATACAGGACGTCCGGATCGAGCCGGCGCAGCTCCTCGGCGAGGCACTCGCGCAGCGTGCGACGGGGGAGCACGATCTCATGGCCCGGCTGCTGCGGCTGCGCGAGGTGCGCGTCGATGTCGTTGGTGCGCTCCAGCAGGATGTCGCCGGAGGCGCGGGTGAGACGCACCGAGCGGATGCCGTGGTCCCATTCCTCGGGGGACGTGTAACGCCACGTGACGGGCACCTCGAGCTTGAGGCGCAGCCACGCGGCGAGCAGCGCCGTGGACGGCGAGCTGCCGGCGCCGAGCACCTCGACGGCGGTGACCGGCTCGTAGGGCGGCTGGTCGAGCACGGCGGCCAGCTGCTCGCGCCAATGGGTCAGTCGCGTCCACGCCAGATCGGTGTCGCCGGGTGCGTAGGTGCTCCCGAGAACGGACAGCCGGTCGGTCGTGAACGGCTTCGTCGCGGCATCGGTGATGCGCCGCTGCGCGATGCGTCCGATGCCGGACTCGGCGGGAATCGCCGGTGGGTGGTCGGGCCACCACGCCACGACCGGCGCGTCGGGCAGCAGCAGACCCGTGATGAGACTGTCGGGGTTGCTCGTGGCATCCCCATGAGCACGCAGCACGATGACCTCGCTCGCCCCCGCGTCGCCGCCGACGCGGATCTGCGCGTCGAGGCGGGCATCGCCGTCGTGGTGGCTGATCAGCACGATGACGCGCATGGGGTGTTCGCGGGAGGCGTCGTTGGCCGCATCGATCGCGTCTTCCTCGAGACCGTGCGACGTGGCGATGACGAGGGTCAGCACGCGGCCGAGTGCCACAGCGCCGCCCTCCTCGCGCACCTTGACGAGGGACCGCGCCACCTGGGACACGGTGGTGTCGGGCAGATCGACGATCATGGACGCCTCCAGACGCGGCCGTCGCGGGCCAGCAGCTCATCAGCCGACGGGGGTCCCCACGAACCAGGGGAGTATTGTTCGAGCGGTCCGCCCTGCTCGGCCCAGAACTGCTCGATGGGATCGAGGATGCGCCAGCTCAGCTCGACCTCCTCGTGGCGGGGGAACAGCGGCGGGTCGCCCAGCAGCACGTCGAGGATGAGGCGCTCGTACGCCTCGGGGCTCGACTCGGTGAAGGCGTGCCCATAGCCGAAGTCCATCGTGACGTCGCGCACCTCGGTGGCAGCCCCCGGCACCTTGGATCCGAAGCGGATCGTGACGCCCTCGTCGGGCTGCACGCGGATCACGAGCGCGTTCTGACCCTGCTCGGTGGTCTGGTTGCGCAGGAACAGGTGCTGCGGCGCGCGCTTGAACACGACCGCGATCTCGGTGACACGCCGGCCCAGACGCTTGCCGGTGCGCAGGTAGAACGGCACCCCCGCCCAGCGGCGGGTGGCGATCTCGAGTTTCACCGCGGCGTACGTCTCGGTGGTGGACGCCGGGTCCATGCCCTCCTCGTCGAGGAAGCCGGTGACCTTCTCGCCGCCCTGCCAGCCGCCGGCGTACTGGCCGCGGGCGGTCGCCGTGGACAGGTCGGCGGGCAGCTGCACTGCAGCGAGGACCTTCTCCTTCTCGGCGCGCAGATGCGTGGCATCCAGCGAGATCGGCTCCTCCATCGCGGTGAGCGCGAGCAGCTGCAGCAGGTGGTTCTGGATGACGTCGCGGGCGGCGCCGATGCCGTCGTAGTAGCCGGCACGGCCGCCCACGCCGATGTCCTCGGCCATCGTGATCTGCACGTGGTCGACGTAGTTGCGGTTCCACAGCGGCTCGAACAGCTCATTGGCGAAGCGCAGCGCCATGATGTTCTGCACCGTCTCTTTGCCGAGGTAGTGGTCGATGCGGAAGATCGAGTCGGCGGGGAACGCCACCTCCAGCGCCTCGTTGAGCGCGCGCGCGGTCTGCAGGTCGCTGCCGAACGGCTTCTCGATGACGACACGGCGCCAGCTCGAGTCGCCGGCGGCGGTGTCGTCCACCAGGCCCGACGCCTTCAGCTGCTTCGCGACGAGGGGGAAGTCCTTGGGCGGGATCGACAGGTAGTACGCGTGGTTGCCCATCGTGCCGCGTTCGACGTCGAGGGCGTGCACGGTGTCGCGCAGGCGCTGGAATGCCTCGGCGTCGCCGAACTCGCCCGACACGAACCGGATGCCCTGCAGCAGCTGCTTCCAGGTCTCCTCGCGGAACGGCGTGCGGGCATGCTGCTTCACGGCGTCGTAGACGACGCGCGCGAAGTCCTCGTCATCCCAGTCGCGCCGGGCGAAGCCGACCAGGGCGAACCCAGGAGGCAGGAGCCCGCGGTTGGCGAGGTCGTAGACGGCGGGCATGAGCTTCTTGCGTGACAGGTCCCCTGTCACGCCGAAGATGACGAGCGCGCTCGGACCGGCGATGCGGTTCAGGCGACGGTCGTCCGGATCGCGCAGCGGATTGCGGCCGCGCTGGATCTCGACGGTCATCGGTGGTATCAGTCCTCCAGGACGGCTTCGAACAGCGTCAGCACTTCTGCCTGCGGTTCGGTGAGAGTGAGTGTGACGACGGGGCGCCCGTGGGTCTGGGCGAGCACAGCGGCATCGCCGGCGGCCTGCGCGCGGATGAGCTGACCGAAGGTGAACGGTCGCCCGGGGATCTCGAGGTCGATCTCGCCGCCGTCGAGGATCTGCAGGAACACGCCGTTGGCGGGGCCGCCCTTGTGGAACTGCCCCGCGGAGTGCAGGAAGCGCGGACCCCACCCGAAGGTCGTCGGGCGACCGCTGTCGGCGGCGACCATTTCGCGCAGTCCCGACAGGGTCGACAGCGCGAGGCGGTCGACGTAGGCCTGCACCGAGACGTAGCCGTCGGCGGGGACGCGCGCCCACAGCGCCTCGAGGACGCCGGCGATGGTGCCGGATGCAGCGAGAGCGGGGTCGGAGACGCGTACCTCGACGCCGTCCTGCACGAAGGCGGGTGCCGCCTGTTCGGGGCGGGCATCGAGCAGACCGCGCGCGGCGGCCTTGGCCGATTCGACGTCGGGCTGGTCGAACGGGTCGATGCCGAGGATGCGGCCCGCGATCGCCGTCGCGTACTCCCAGACCACCAGCTGCGCCCCGAGCGAGCCCGACACGAGGATCTCGCCCTCGTGCTGCTCGAACAGATGGAACTGATGGGCTTCGTCGACGAGTCGCAGGATCTGCAGATCGGCGGGCTTGGCCTCGAGCTCGGGGGAGACCGGCAGCAGCACGACGGGCAGGATGCCGGTGCCGTTCTTGCCGGTGGACTCGGCGACCAGCTGCTCGATCCAGTCCGGCAGGCCCACGATGTGGGTGCCGTCGCTGATGAGGCCGAGCTTGTCGCGGAGCGGGGTACCGCCGGCGATCGCCGCGGCCAGCACCAGGGCCGGGTTCTCCGGGCTGTCGATCGCCACTTCCAGCAGCGTCGCCTCGGCCTCGGTGAGCAGCTCCTCGATGTCGACCCCGGCCAGGCCCGTGGGGACCAGGCCGAAAGCGGTGAGCGCCGAGTAGCGGCCGCCGACGGTGGGGTCGGCGTTGAAGACACGGTAGCCGTCGGCGCGGGCCGACCGATCCAGCGGCGAACCGGGATCGGTGACGACGACGATGTGCTCCGCGGGGTCGATGCCGAGATCCCGCCACGCCGCCTCGAAGGCGCGCTTGGCGGAGTCGGTCTCTACGGTGGAGCCGGACTTGGACGACACCACGAGCACCGTCTCGGCCAGACCCCCGGTCTCGCTGTCGCCGTCGATCGCGGCCAGCACCTGGCCGGGCGCGGTGGAGTCGAGGATCACCAGCGGCACGCCGCTGGTCTGCGCGATCACCTCGGGAGCCAGCGACGACCCGCCCATGCCGGCGAGCACCACGCGCGTGATGCCGCGGGCGGTGAGCTCGTCGCGGAGCGCCAGGATCTCGGGGACGAGCGGGCGTGAGACGGTGACCGCCTGCACCCACCCGAGGCGCCGGGATGCTTCGGCTTCGGCATCCGGACCCCACAGGCTCCCGTCGCCGGCGGTGATGCCGCTGGCGATGAGGCTGCCGACGAGATCGGGAAGGGTCTGCTCGACCGTGGCCTTGGCGTGCCCGGTGACCCGGATGTCGAAGCTCATGCCCGCGCCTTCGCCCCTTCGAGCGCCGCGGCGACCGTGCCCTGAAGGTCGTGCCACGAGGCGATGAACTTCTCCACGCCTTCGTCTTCGAGCACCTGGGTGACATCGACCAGGTCGATGCCGATCGCGGCGAGCTCGTCGAACACGCGGTGCGCGTCGGCGTAGGCGCCGGTGATGGTGTCGCCGGTGACCTCGGCGTGGTCGAACGTCGCCTGCAGCGTCTTCTCGGGCATGGTGTTCACGGTGCCGGAAGCGACGAGCTCGGTGACGTAGAGGGTGTCCGGCAGTGCCGGGTCCTTCACGCCGGTCGAGGCCCACAGCGGCCGCTGCACGTTGGCGCCGAGGGCCACCAGGTCCTGCGCGCGCTGCTCGGCGAACTTCTTCTCGAACAGCTCGTACGCCAGGCGCGCGTTGGCGATGGCGGCCTTCGACTTCAGTGCGAGGGCCGCGTCGGAGCCGATGTCGGTGAGACGCTTGTCGACCTCGGTGTCCACGCGTGAGACGAAGAACGAGGCGACCGAGTGGATGCCGGACAGGTCGATACCGGCGGCGCGCGCCTGCTCGAGCCCCGCGAGGTACGCGTCGATGACGTCGTTGTAGCGCTCGAGCGAGAAGATCAGCGTCACGTTGACCGAGATGCCCGCCGCGATGGCCTCGGTGATGGCGGGCAGCCCCGCCTTGGTGGCGGGGATCTTGATGAGCACGTTCGGGCGGTCGACGGCCGCGTGCAGTTCCTTGGCCTGCGCCACGGTCGCCGCGGTGTCGTGTGCGAGCTCGGGGGAGACCTCGATCGACACGCGACCGTCGACGCCCCGGGTCGCGTCGTAGATCGGGCGGAAGATGTCGCACGCATCGCGCACGTCGGTGGTGGTGAGCGCGAAGATCGTGTCGTCAGCCGACGCGCCGGCGGCGGCCTGCGCGGCGATGGCCTCTTCGTAGCCGATGCCGGCCGAGATCGCGCCCTGGAAGATCGTCGGGTTCGTGGTGACCCCGACGACGTCACGGGACTCGATCAGAGCCTGCAGGTTTCCGGTGGTGATGCGCTGGCGGGAGAGGTCATCGAGCCAGATGCTGACGCCGGCCGCGGACAGTCGGGCGGTGGGGGTGGTCATGCGTGGGTCTCCTTGAGCGTCTCGCGCGCCGCGTTGACGACGGCCTCGGCGGTGATGCCGAACTTCTCGAACAGGGTCTTGTAGTCGGCGGAGGCGCCGAAGTGGTCGATCGCGACCGACCGGCCGGCGTCACCGACGATGCCGCGCCAGGTGAGGGCGGAACCGGCCTCCACCGAGACGCGGGCCTTCACGGCGGCCGGCAGCACGTGCTCGCGGTAGGCGGCATCCTGCTCGGCGAACCACTCCAGCGACGGGGCCGACACGACGCGCGCGTTGATGCCGTCGGCGGCGAGCGTCTCGCGGGCGGCGACGGCCAGCTGCACCTCGGAGCCGGTGGCGACGAGGATGACGTCGGGCGTGCCGCCCGGCGCCTCCGCGAGGATGTACGCCCCCTTGGCGACGCCATCGGCCGAGGCGAACACATCGCCCTCGGCGTCGCCGGTGCCGCGGTCGAACACCGGGATGTTCTGACGGGTCAGCGCGATGCCTGTGGGGCCGCCCTGGCGGCGCAGGATCTCGAGCCACGCCGCGGCGGTCTCGTTGGCATCCGCCGGGCGCACGACCGTGAAGTTGGGGATGGCGCGAAGCGTCGCCAGCTGCTCGATCGGCTGGTGGGTGGGGCCGTCCTCACCGAGGGCGACGGAGTCATGGGTCCACACGAAGATCGAGGGCACGTCCATCAGTGCGGCCAGACGCACCGCGGGGCGCATGTAGTCGCTGAAGATGAGGAACGTGCCGCCGAACGGCCGGGTGGGACCGTGCAGCTTGATGCCGTTGATGATCGCGCCCATGGCGTGCTCGCGGATGCCGAAGTGCAGCACGCGGCCGTAGGGCGAGCCGGACCACTCGTGGGTGGACCACTCGGCGGGGATGAAGCTCTTCGCCTTCTTGATGGTGGTGAGGTTCGACTCGGCGAGGTCGGCCGATCCGCCCCAGAGCTCGGGGAGCTCGGCGGCGAGGGCGTTGATGACCAGTCCCGATGCCGCGCGGGTGGAGACGTCCTTGCCGGCCTCGAACGAGGGGAGGGCATCGGCGATGTCGGCGGGGAGTTCGTGAGCCTCGAGGCGGTCCAGCAGCGCCTTGCGCTCGGGGTTGGCCTCGGCCCATGCGTCGAACGCCTGCTGCCAGGCGGCGCGCTCGGTGGCGGCGCGCTCAGCGAGCGAGCGGGTGCGCTCGATGACGTCGTCGGCCACCACGAAGGACTGCTCGGGGTCGAAGCCGAGCACCTTCTTGGTCGCGGCCAGCTCGTCGGCGCCGAGGGCGGAGCCGTGGATCTTGCCGGTGTTCTGCTTGCCGGGGGCCGGCCACCCGATGATCGTCTTGAGGATGATCAGCGACGGCTTGTCGGTCTCGCCCTTGGCCGCCTCGATCGCGGCGTACAGTTCGGCGACGTCCTCGACGTACTCCCCGGTGCGCTTCCAGTCGACCGTCTGCACGTGCCAGCCGTACGCCTCGTAGCGCGCGGCGACGTCTTCGGTGAAGGCGACGTTGGTGTCGTCCTCGATCGAGATCTGGTTGGAGTCGTAGATCGCGATCAGGTTGCCCAGCTGCTGGTGTCCGGCGAGCGACGACGCCTCGCTGGTGACCCCCTCCTGCAGGTCGCCGTCGCCGGCGATCACGTACACGAAGTGGTCGAACGGTGACTGTCCGGCGGGTGCTTCGGGGTCGAACAGGCCGCGCTCGTAGCGAGCGGCGTACGCGAAACCCACGGCCGATGCCAGGCCCTGGCCGAGCGGGCCGGTGGTGATCTCCACGCCCGCGGTGTGACCGTACTCGGGGTGGCCGGGGGTCTTCGATCCCCACGTGCGCAGCGACTTCAGGTCGTCGAGTTCGAGACCGAACCCGCCGAGGTAGAGCTGTACATACTGCGTGAGCGAGGAGTGCCCCACCGACAGGATGAAACGGTCACGGCCGAGCCAGTCGGCGTCGGTCGGGTCGTGGCGCATCACCCGCTGGTAGAGCAGGTACGCCGCCGGCGCGAGGCTCATCGCGGTGCCGGGGTGGCCGTTGCCTACCTTCTCGACGGCGTCTGCTGCCAGCACACGAGCGGTATCCACCGCGCGCCGATCGATCTCGTCCCACTGCAACTCCGACACTCGGTCGCCTTTCTCGAGGGGATGCGCGTGGTGCGAAAGCCCGTCCGCAGCCCGCGATAAGCAGAGGGTGAGGGGGTCGACGGCACTGGCGCGCGTGTCTGCCCAGCATACCGAAGTGGTGTCCGACGGGGCGTCATAGAGGTCGTCGCGTGACCGACGCGCACGCGCGCGAGCCGATCGGCGGCTGAAGGTCATGGCATAGACTGGGGCGGCAGCAGAAGGCGATGGCGGGGGAAATGAACATCACGACGACGTCGAGCGGTGTGCGTACGACGGCACGCTCGTTCGGCAGCACCCTCCGCGCCTACGTCGCGTTGACCAAGCCGCGCGTGCTCGAGCTGCTTCTGGTGACGACCGTGCCGGTCATGATCCTCGCGGCCGGCGGTTTTCCCGACATCTGGCTGGTGCTCGCCACCGTGATCGGCGGCTCGATGAGCGCCGGTTCCGCCGCCGCGTTCAACATGTACCTCGACCGCGACATGGACGCGCACATGAAGCGCACCGCCGGTCGCCCCCTCGTCACCGGCGAGATCACGCCCCGCGCGGCCCTCATCTTCTCGTGGACGCTGGCGGTGGTATCCACCGTCTGGCTGCTGTTCACGACGAACTGGGTGGCCGCAGCGCTGTCGGCCGTTGCGATCTTCTTCTACGTCGTGATCTACACGATGATCCTCAAGCGCCGCACCGAGCAGAACATCGTGTGGGGCGGCATCGCGGGGTGCTTCCCCGTGCTCATCGGCTGGTCTGCGGTCACCGGTTCGATCGGGTGGAGCCCGATCATCCTGTTCGCGCTGGTGTTCCTGTGGACGCCGCCGCACTACTGGCCACTGTCGATGAAGTACAAGGGCGACTACGCCGGGGTCGAGGTGCCGATGCTCGGCGCGACCCGCAACGGCACACAGGTGGGCTTGCAGGTGATCCTGTACGCGTGGGCCACGGTCGCCTGCTCGCTGCTGCTGATCCCCGTCGCCGGGATGGGCCTGGTCTACACAGTGTCCGCCCTCGTCTTCGGCGGCTGGTTCGTGTACGAGTCGCACGTGCTCTACAACCGTGCGGTGCGCGGCACCGAGCCCAAGCCGATGCGCGTGTTCCACGCCTCCATCACATACCTGACGCTGCTGTTCCTCGCGATCGCGGTCGACCCGCTGCTTCCCTTCTAGAGTCCGACCCGCGCGGCGGTCGCCGCATTCCGGGCGCCTCAGCCGGGCCCGGCATCCGGGCCTCGGCATCCGGGCATCCGTCGCCGGGCCTCCGTCGCCGGCATTCGGGCGCCGGCACCCGCGCGCCTTCGCCGGGCATCCGTCGCCGGGCATCCGTCGCCGGCATTCGGGCGCCGGCATCCGGGCGCCTTCGCCGGGCATCCGTCGCCGGTTCTTCGGGGATCGGCGGTATTCCGGACCGGGATGCCGGTTCGCCTCCGAGATGGTGGCGATCCCCGGTGTTCTGGTGACGGGGATCGGATGCCCGCTCGCGCGGCCGCACGCTGCTCGCGCGGCCGCGCCGTGGGGGCGCGGCCCGCTCCCTGGTAGCGGGCGGCATACCGTCGCCGGGCTTCTGTGGCTCCGGTATCCGGGCTCCCTTGCCGCGGCATCCCGTCGCCGGTTCTTCGGGGATCGGCGGTATTCCGGATCGGGATGCCGGTTCGCCTCCGAGATCGTGGCGATCCCCGATGTTGTGGCGACGGGGGATCGGATGGCGGCTCGCGCGGCCGCGCCGTGGATGTCTCCTCCACAGGGTGCGAGTAGCGCCGGATCGTCCACGGATCGGGTGTTCGTCGCCGCGGGGGAGCGTCGCCTCGGGGCAGGGTGGGGGCATGGCGACGACGATGCGGGTCGAGAGGGGGCTGCGGGCGCTGTGCGCGCACATCGGTGCGCAGGGCGGCGTCGCTCGTGTAGCCGCGCTGCGGAGGGCGGGTTGGTCGCGGTACTGCATCCGGGTGGCGGCGGAGCGCGGACTGCTCGTGCCCGTGCGGCGCGATTGGGTGGCGTTGCCCGGCGCCGATGCCGAGCTCGTCGCGGCGGCACGTGGCGGTGTCGTGCTGTCGTGTCTCACGCAGGCACGACGCCTGGGACTGTGGGTGCTGCGCGAAGACCGACCGCACGTGGCGGCCGACCCGCATGCATCGGGACGCAAGTCCGCGCGGGCGCACGTGCATTGGGCGGCGCCGCTCGTGCCGCGGCATCCGGATGCCCTCGTGGATCCGATCGAGAACGTGCTGACGCTCGTGGCGCACTGCCAACCGCACGAGGTGGCGCTGGCGGTGTGGGAATCGGCTCTCGCGCAGGGACGCGCTGTGCGGGATGAGCTCACCCGCCTGCCGCTGGACACGACGGCGCGGCGGCTGCTGGATGCGGCGCAGAGCTATGCCGGTTCAGGGCTGGAGACGATCTTCTCGGTGCGGTTGCGCTGGCTGCGGGTGCGTATCGTGCCGCAGGCGTGGATTCTGGGCCACCGCGTCGACTTTCTGATCGGGCGACGACTGGTGGTGCAGATCGACGGGCGACAGCACATCGGCGGTCAGCGCGCGAGCGACGTCGCGCACGACGCGGCGCTGATGCTGCAGGGCTATCACGTCATCCGGGTGACGTACGAGCAGGTGCTCGATGACTGGCCGGCCGTCCAGGACCTCATCTCACGTGCCGTCGGGCAGGGGCTCCACCGTGCAGCGTGAGAACAAGACCACGCCACGTCTTCGGAGATCAGCCCTCGCTCGGATGCCACCGGGAACCCGGGTCCGAGAATAGGGCGATCTCCGAAGACGTGGCGCGGGGATCAGTTGCGCGGCTCGTCGGTGGCGGGCTCGGCGTCGTCGGCGGTCGGGCTCGCCGGCGCGGCGGTGCCGTCGGGCGACGCGGCCGGAGCCACCGGCGCGGCCGACTCGACCGGGGCGGCGGACTCAACCGGGGCGGCGGACTCCACCGGCGCAGCCGACTCAACCGGGGCGGACGGCGTGGCCGACTCGGTCGACTCCACCAGCGCGGACGAAGTACCCGGCGCGGCGGCCGCGACGGGCGCGGCCGATTCCACCGGCACAGCGGCGGGAGCCGAGGGCACGAACGAACGCAGGGAGGCGACGGTGAGAGCCAGAGCCAGCCCGACGATGCCGGCGCCGACGAGGATCGCGCCGAAGACGGCCTCGATCTGGCCCACGTAGACCTCGATGCCGGTCGCGGTGCCATCGGTCAGAGCCGACGCCATGGTGCCGAGCCGGTCCGTCAAGATCATGGTGCCGGCGATGCCGCTGGCCAGCGATCCTGCGATCAGACCCCAGAAGGGGATGCTGCGGACGAGGCGGGGACGAGAGGACATTCTGCTCCTTGACTCGGGGACGCGGCGCATTCCGCCACGGTCTAACACCCTGCACCAGTCACCCTGGTGCACGCGATGTGCGGCCTATGAGTGTGCTGTGCGCGCGGCGAAGGCCGGGTCCGACGCTCCGGCACCGCCTCCCAGGCTCGCGGTACGGGGCGCCTTCAGATGCAGGACGACGGCGGTCATGGTGGCCGCAGCCAGCGCGGCGAGCACCATGTGCACGCCCACGGCCAGCTCCGGCAGGCCGTTGCGTGCTTGGTAGAGGCCCACCGCGACCTGCACCAGCACGACACCCAGCAGCGTGGTGGTCCAGGTGCGGGTGGGGAGGTGGCGCAGCCATGCCACGACGGTGAGGGTCAACACGAGAGCGAAGAGGATGTAGCCGGGCCAGGCGTGCACATGCTCGAGCACCTCCGCGTTGAAACCGTTGCGCCCGGCATCCGCATCGCCCGAGTGGGGGCCGGCGCCGGTGGTGAGCACGCCGAAGACGATCGTGACGCCGAGGGCGAGGGTCGTGACGTGTGCCGTGATGGCATACCAGCGAGGCACGGCGCGCTCGCGCGGGCCGGGAGCGGCATTCATGCGCACCAGGAATGCGGCGCACACGCACACGAGCGTGAGCGAAGACACGTAGTGGAAGCCCACGATGAAGGGGTTGAGCCCGGTGAGCACCGTGACGCCGCCGACGAGCGCCTGCGCGACGACGCCGCCCAGCACGATGAGCGCCAGCGTGAACAGATCGCGGCGCTCGGCGCGCATGCGCCACACGAGCACGACGACGATGAGCGCCAGGATGCCGACGAGTCCCGTCAGCGTGCGGTTGCCGAACTCGATGACGCCGTGGATCCCCATCTCCGGCGTGTTCACGAGCGATTCGGCCGTGCACGTGGGCCACGTGGGGCAGCCGAGCCCGGAGCCCGTGAGGCGCACGGCACCGCCGGTGGCGATGATGAGCACCTCGGCCAGGAATGAGAGCCAGGCGAACACCCGCACACGCCGATCGATCGTGCGGGGCAGCCAGTTGTAGAACCGGGAGGGTCCGGTGGTCGTCGCGGCCGTATGGGACATTTCGTCGCCTCCTGGGAGAGCGCTCCGGATCCGGATCGGCCGGGCGCCGTGGCCATGCCGTGGTGCCGGCGTTGCCTGTAGACTCGGGGGGTAGGGATGCCGCGTGCGAGCGACGACATCACCCATAGTCTAGGCGCGATTTCGCGCCGGTTAAGCGGGCCCGCAAGCGACATCCCACCCTCGGAACTCCACGGGGGAGCTGGGAATGTCGGGACGGATGACACCGTTGCGGCCCAGAGGAGGAAACACCATGTCGGATGTGCTGATCGACCGTCCCGAGCTCGATGGGCTGGGGGTGTACGAGTTCGGCTGGCACGATCCCGACGCCGCCGGCGCCACCGCCAGGCGAGGCCTCAGTGAAGCGGTGGTGCGTGACATCTCCGCTCTCAAGGCTGAGCCCGAGTGGATGCTCAAGAACCGCCTGAAGGCGCTGCAGCTGTTCGATCGCAAGCCCATGCCGACCTGGGGTGCCGACCTCAGCGACATCGACTTCGACAACATCAAGTACTTCGTGCGCTCCACCGAGAAGCAGGCGCAGACCTGGGAAGACCTCCCGGATGACATCAAGAACACGTACGAGCGCCTCGGCATCCCCGAGGCGGAGCGCCAGCGCCTGGTCGCCGGCGTCGCCGCGCAGTACGAGTCCGAGGTGGTGTACCACCAGATCCGCGAGGACCTCGAGGCCCAGGGTGTCATCTTCATGGACACCGATACGGCGCTGCGCGAGCACCCGGAGTTCTTCGAGGAGTACTTCGGCACCGTCATCCCCTCCGGCGACAACAAGTTCGCCGCGCTGAACACGGCTGTCTGGTCGGGCGGCTCGTTCGTGTACGTCCCCAAGGGCGTGCACGTCGACATCCCGCTGCAGGCGTACTTCCGCATCAACACCGAGAACATGGGTCAGTTCGAGCGGACCCTGATCATCGCGGACGAAGACTCCTACGTGCACTACATCGAGGGCTGCACCGCCCCGATCTACCAGTCCGACTCGCTGCACTCCGCGGTCGTCGAGATCATCGTGAAGAAGAACGCCCGCGTGCGGTACACGACGATCCAGAACTGGTCGACCAACGTCTACAACCTGGTCACCAAGCGGGCCATCGCCCACGAAGGCGCGACCATGGAATGGGTCGACGGCAACATCGGCTCCAAGGTGACGATGAAGTACCCCTCGATCTTCCTCGTGGGCGAGCACGCCAAGGGTGAGACCCTCTCGGTCGCCTTCGCCGGCCCCGGCCAGCATCAGGATGCCGGCGCCAAGATGATCCACATGGCGCCCTACACGCAGTCGTCGATCATCTCCAAGTCCATCGCCCGCGGCGGTGGTCGCGCCGGCTACCGCGGTGAGGTGCGGGTGGATGCCAACGCCCACCACTCCGCCAACACGGTGCGCTGCGACGCGCTGCTGGTGGACACCAAGTCTCGGTCGGACACCTACCCCGCCATCGACATCCGCGTCGACGACGTGCAGCTCGGTCACGAGGCCACGGTGTCGAAGGTGAGTGAAGAGCAGCTGTTCTACCTGCAGTCGCGTGGCATGCCGGAAGACGAGGCCATGGCGATGATCGTCCGCGGCTTCATCGAGCCGATCGCCCGTGAACTGCCCATGGAATACGCCCTCGAGCTGAACAAGCTCATCGAGATGGGCATGGAAGGATCCGTCGGCTGATGACGACAGCGACTCAGGCCCCCGCCGTTCGTGCGGAGGGCCATATCGACCCTGCCGCCGCGTTCGTGCCGGTGCAGACCCGTTCCGAGCGACCCACGTCGTTCGACCCGGCCGACTTCGGCGTGCCCACCGGCCGCGAGGTCAACTGGAAGCACACCCCGGTCGCGCGCCTGGCCACGGTGTTCCTCGACGAGGACACCGAATCCGGCCCCGACAACGCGATCGCCTACGACGTCGCGTCGATCCCGGACGGGATGCACATCCCGTCCCACGGGCACGATGCACCGGTGCGCGGCGAGTTCTTCCGCCCGGAGGACCTTCCCGCCGCCCTCGCGTGGAAGAACGGCACCGACGCGCTGCACGTGCGCATCCCCGGCGACGCGGTCGTCGAAGAGACGATCCGCATCGATCTGGCCGGCGTGCGTGGCGCTGACGGCGCACCGCGCCACGCGCAGGCGCACCTGATCGTCGAGGCCATGCCGAACTCCGCCGCCTCCGTGCTGCTGTACCACTCCGGTGCCGCCCACTACGCGCAGAACGTCGAGATCATCGTACGTGACGGCGCTCGACTGAACCTCGTGTCGGTGCAGCGCTGGGAGGAGGATGCCGTGCACGTGGCATCCCACCAGGCGCGCGTCGACCGCGACGCCAGCCTCACCCACGTCGTGGTCAGCCTCGGCGGCGGCGTCGTGCGCGTGAACCCGTCGGTGGAGCTGGCCGGGTCCGGTTCCGAGTGCAAGCTCTACGGCGTCTCGTTCTCCGACGCCGGACAGCACCTGGAGAGCCAGGTGTTCATGCACCACAAGGGCCCGCACACCACCGGTGATGTTCTCTACAAGGGAGCGCTGCAGGGTGAGAGCGCCCGCAGCGTCTGGATCGGCGACGTGCTCATCGGGCCCGATGCCACCGGCACCAACTCCTACGAGGCCAACCGCAACCTGGTGCTCACCGACGGCGCCCGTGCCGAGTCGATCCCGAACCTCGAGATCGAGACCGGGGACATCCAGGGCGCCGGCCACGCCAGCGCCACCGGACGCTTCGACGACGAGCAGCTGTTCTACCTGCAGGCTCGTGGCATCGACGAGCAGGAGGCCCGTCGCCTCGTGGTGGTCGGCTTCCTCGGCGAGATCGTGCAGAAGACCGGCATCCCCTCCCTCGAAGAGGAACTCGCCGCAGCCATCCTCGACGAGCTCGAAGCAGGGGAGCGGGCATGACCGCGACCCGCGTATGTGCGCTGAGTGAGCTGGAGCAGGACACCGCCCGTCGCGTCGAGGTGGAGGGCGTGCCGATCGCGGTCGTGCTCGACTCGAACGGCGAAGTGCACGCGATCGGCGATACCTGCACGCACGGCGACATCTCGCTGTCGGAGGGCTTCGTCGAGGGCGAGACCCTGGAATGCTGGGCTCACGGCTCGGCGTTCTCGCTGCGCACCGGCCGCCCCCTCAACCTCCCCGCTTACGAGCCCGTCCCCGTCTACGTCGTCCAGATCGACGGCGACGATGTGCTCATCGACCCGAACCTGAAGAAGGAAGTCTGACAATGTCTGTCCTCGAGATCCGCGACCTGCACGTGACGGTCGAGACCGATGAGGGAACGACCCCCATCCTCAACGGCGTGACCCTCACCATCCGCACCGGTGAGACCCACGCCATCATGGGCCCCAACGGCTCCGGCAAGTCGACGCTCGCCTACACGATCGCCGGCCACCCGAAGTACACCGTCACCGAGGGCTCCATCACCTTCGACGGCCAGGATGTGCTGGCGATGACCGTCGACGAGCGCGCCCGCGCCGGCGTGTTCCTCGCGATGCAGTACCCGGTGGAGATCCCCGGCGTCACCGTGACGAACTTCCTGCGTACCGCCAAGACGGCGATCGAGGGCGAGGCTCCGGCGCTGCGCACCTGGACGAAGGACGTCAAGGAGGCCATGAAGAACCTGCGCATGGACTCGAAGTTCGCCCAGCGCAACGTCAACGAGGGCTTCTCGGGCGGCGAGAAGAAGCGTCACGAGATCCTTCAGCTCGAGCTGCTGAAGCCGAAGATCGCCGTGCTCGACGAGACCGACTCCGGCCTCGACGTCGACGCGCTCAAGATCGTGTCCGAGGGCGTCAACCGCGCCAAGGAAGCCACCGGCCTGGGTGTGCTGCTCATCACCCACTACACCCGCATCCTCCGCTACATCCGCCCCGACTTCGTGCACGTCATGGTCGCGGGACGCATCGCGGAAGAGGGCGGCCCCGAACTGGCCGACCGTCTCGAGAGCGAAGGCTACGACCGCTACCTCGAGCCCGCCGACGCCACCGATGCATAGGATCGCCTCATGACCGCCACGCTCGCCCCGGAGAAGTATGAAGAGGTGATCGAAGCCCTCAAGGACGTGATGGACCCGGAACTCGGGATCAACGTCGTGGACCTCGGCCTCATCTACGATCTGGCCTGGGATGACGAGAACGACGCTCTCGTCATCCACATGACGCTCACCTCCGCCGGGTGCCCGCTGACCGACGTGCTCGAAGAGCAGACCGCGCAGTCGCTGGACCAGGTCGTGCAGCGCTTCCGCATCAACTGGGTGTGGATGCCGCCGTGGGGTCCTGAGCGCATCACCGACGACGGTCGGGACATGATGCGAGCCCTCGGCTTCGCGATCTGACCGGCGACGGGCCAACACCGCACAACGGTGTTGGCCCGTCGGCATGTCACAGTGGAGACGCGCGCCACACGCGCATCGATCCCCGATGGAACGGCGACAGCGTGACCCACATCCCCCTGCAGGCCCCACCCCTGGCCGAGCTTCGCCGGCGCAGCAGCACCAAGTGGCGCACCTACTCCGACGAGGTGCTGCCGCTGTTCGTGGCGGAACTGGACTTCCCCCTCGCGCCGGCCATCACCGACGTGCTCGCTCGGGCGGTCGCCCTCGGCGACACCGGGTACACCCCGCCCGACCCGGGCATCCGCGCCGCCTTCAGCGCCTATGCGCGGCGCCGGTGGGAGTGGGACGTCGCCCCCGCGCGCGTGCGGTCGACGACCGACGTCATGACGGGCGTCGTCGAGCTGCTGCGCGCCACGATCGCCCCGGGCGACCGCGTCGTCATCACCCCGCCGGTCTACCCGCCGTTCGCGGACTGCATCACCGAGGCTGGCGGCACCGTCGAACGCGTCGCCCTGGCGGACACCGGCGACGGCTGGATGCTGGATCTGGCGGGCATCGAAGCCGCCTTCGCCGGGGGAGCGCGGGCGATGCTGCTGTGCAACCCGCACAACCCCACCGGCACCGTGCACTCCGGTGACACGCTCGCGGCCCTGGCCGGCCTCGCCGCCGAGTACGGAGCCGTCGTCATCAGCGACGAGATCCACGCGCCGCTGACGCAGCCCGGCATCCGCTTCACGCCGTACCTGGCGTCGTCGCCCGCCGCGGCGCGCACCGGCTACGCCGTGACCAGCGCGAGCAAGACCTACAACCTCGCCGGTCTCAAATGCGCCGTGATGGTGACGGCGGCCGAGGAGACCGCCGCGGTCGTCGATGCGCTCCCCGCCGAGGTGGAGTGGCGCACCGGCCTGTTCGGCGCCCTCTCCAACGTCGCGGCGTTCGCGCCGGAGAGCGATGCGTGGCTCGGGAGTCTGCTGGCGGCTCTCGACGAGAACCGTCGGCTGCTGGCGGACCTGCTCGAAGAACACGTGCCGGGCGCTCGCTACCGCATGCCTGACGCGGGCTTTCTCGCGTGGGTCGACCTGAGTGCCCTCGGATGGGGTGACAACCCGGCCGTGAAGATCCTGCGCGAGGCGAAGGTGGCGCTGCACTACGGGCCCGCGTTCGGCGCCGAGGGTGTCGGTCACGTACGCATCAACTTCGGCTGCTCGCCCGATGTGCTGCGCGAGGCGATCGAGCGCATCGGCGCCCTCGTGCGCACGTGAACGGCAGGTCCGGCACGCCGGGGACGGATGCCGCGGCATCCGGTGTACCCGGTTCGGGAGCCTCGGGCGGCGGCATCTGGGCGCCGCGCTATGTGTGGGTGACGCTCGGGGCGGTCGCAATGATCTTCCTCGCCGCGACACAGGCCCTCGCCGTCACCACCGTGATGCCGGTCGTCAGCGCCGACCTCGACGGGGAGGCTTTGTACGCCGTCGCCTTCTCCGCGACGCTCGCGACGAGCGTCATCGGCATGGTCGCCGTCGGTGCCTGGTGCGACCGCTCCAACCCGGTGGGGCCGCTCACGACCGCCGTCGTGCTGTTCGCCGCGGGCTTGGTGGTCGCCGGGCTCGCGCCCACCATGGAGGTGCTCGTCGCGGGCAGGCTGCTGCAGGGACTCGGCACCGGCGGGCAGACCGTCGCCCTGTACGTCGTGGTGGCGCGCATCTACCCCGCGACGCTGCACGGACGCGTGTTCGCGGCCTTCTCCGCCGCCTGGGTGGTGCCCTCGCTGATCGGGCCGGTGCTGGCCGGTGCCGTCGCGGAGTACCTGCACTGGCGGTGGGTGTTCCTCGGCGTGGCCGCGCTCACCTTCGTCGCGTTCGCCCTGGTCTGGGCGCGGCTGCGCGGGAGCGACCTGACCACGACGCATCCCGACCGCTCACCGGTCGCGCGACGCCTGGCGTGGGCGACCCTGGTCGCTGCGGGGGCGCTCGCACTCAGCCTCGCCGGGGAGGCCGGCCGGTTCACGCCGCTGGTGGTCGTGGCATCCGTGGTGGTCGTCGTCGCCACGGTGCGCCCGCTGCTGCCGCGGCGGACGCTCACCGGCGGACGCGGCCTGCCGAGCGTCGTGCTGATGCGCGCGCTCATCGCCGGCGCGCTGTTCGGGGCCGAGATCTACGTGCCGAAGCTGCTGATCGACGAGTACGGCTTCTCGCCGGTGTGGGCGGGATTCGGCCTGACCGCCGCCGCGCTGCTGTGGGCGCTGGGCGCGTGGGTTCAGGGGCGCTGGGGCGACCTGCTCGGCAACGCCCGCATCACGATGATCGGCACGGCGCTGCTGTTCGCCGCGGTCACGATCGCCGGGGCGACCGCGCTCTGGCACCTCGACCCGTTCGTCCTGGTGGCGGGCTGGTCGCTGGCGGGCGCGGGCATGGGACTGATGTACCCGCGGCTCACGGTGCTGACGCTGGCCTACTCGACGCCGCAGAACCAGGGCTTCAACTCCTCCGCCCTGTCGATCTCGGACTCGGTCGGTGCGGCCGTGGTGATCGCGACCATGGGCATCGCATTCACCGCGCTGGCCGGCACCGGGGCGGGCTTCCCGGTCGTCTTCGCGATCGCCGCCGGGCTGTCGGTGCTCGCTCTCGTTCCCGGGCTGCGCCTCGGGCACGCGCAGGAGGCCGCGCGCGGCTGAGGCTGGGCGTGTCGCGGCCTGCGGCGGCCGCGGTGTCGGTCGCTGCGGTGTCGGTCGCTGCGGCATCCGTCATTGCCGGTTCTTCGGAGTTCGACGGTTCCTCGGAGGGGATCGGGAGCTTCGGCCCGAGGGTGTGGCTATCTCCGAAGTGGCGGTGACGGGGTGGGGGGATGCCGTGGCGCAGCGTCGCGCGCCGTGCGGCGGTCTGCCGGGGCGCGAGCCGCGTGTGGTGGCATCCGTGTTCGCCGGTTCTTCGGGGATCTGCGGTTCTTCGGAGCGGACGGGGGGTTTCGGTCCGACGCTGTGGCGATATCCGAGGCTGTGGCGATGGAGGGGATCGGATGCCGCCGCCTCGCGTCGCTCCCCGTGCAGGGGGTCTGCTGGCGTGCGAGCCGCGTGAGGTGGCATCCGTGTTCGCCGGTTCTTCGGGGATCGACCGTATTTCGGAGCGAATCGGGGGTTTCGGTCCGATGCGGTGGCTATCTCCGAAGTTGCGGTGACGGGGCGGGGGTGCTGTGGCATCCGCGTCGCCGGTTCTTCGGGGATCGACCGTGCTTCGGATCCGATCGGGGGTTTCGGTCCGATGCGGTGGCTTTCTCCGAAGCCGTGGCGAACACGCGACCAGTGGGGCGCGCGGCGCCGCGCCGTGGGCGTGACCGCGCGCCCGACCAGGCTCAGTTCTCGGCTTTGCCCTGTCGCCAGTAGCCCATGAACGCGACCGCGCGACGGTCGACGCCCTGCTCCGACACGAGCTGGCGGCGCAGGGTCTTGATGACACCAGACTCGCCCGCAAGCCACGCGTACAGCGGCGCACTCTTGAGGGCGGCGCCGCCCTTCGCGGTGCGGGGGACCTCCCACAGGATCTCGGTGTCGACGTCGATCTCTTCGACCTCGGCGCCGCGGCCCGCCGGCGCCAGGCGCGACGCGGCCGTCGCGACAGACGACAGCAGGTGCTCGTGCCGGTCGCCGCTGCGGGCGCTCACGTGGTACTCGAAACCGCGGTGGCGGGGGAGGTAAGCGGCATCCGCTTCGTCGGGCACCTCGAGCACCACGACGCCACGCGCCTCGGCCGGCAGCTGCTCGAGGATCACCGCAAGGGCGGGCGCGGCTGTTTCGTCGCCCACGAGCAGCATGGCGTCGGTCTGCGCGGGCGGGACGAAGTCGATGCCGAAGCTCACCCCGGTGTGGGCGGTGGTGGGTGCGTAGATGAGCACCTCGTCGCCGATGACGGCACGGTCGATCCAGGCGGATGCCGGTCCGATCACATCGTGCGCGACCATGTCGATGTCGACCTCGCGGGACTCGGGCCGCACGGCGCGGGTGGTGTAGGTGCGAAACGGCGGTCGGTCGTCTTCGGGCAGCTCCCGCCACTGCAGATACCAGTCGGAACCGGTGGGCATGGCATCCAACGACACCGTCGGGGTCGGGAAGACCACCTTCACCCGCTGGTCGAAGCCGGTGTCGCCGTACTCGGCCAGGTCGTCGCCCGTGAAGGTGAAGCGGCGGAAACTCGGGGTCAGATCGGTGATCGAGCTCACCCGAGCGCGGAAGAAGCGGGAGGTGTCGGCGGGCGCGCTCATCGGGGACTCCGGGGGTCAGTGGGATCGGGGGCGTCGTCGAGGCTGCCCGCGAGCGGCCGCACGTGGTGGCGGCCGCGGGGGAGCACGATGGGTGCGCCCGAGACGGGGTCGGGGACCACGACGCAATCGAGGTCGAAGACCTCGCGAATGAGCGCGTCGGTGATGACCTCGCTCGGCGCGCCACTCGCGACGATCCGTCCCGCGCGCACCGCGAAGACGTGGTCGGCGTAGCGGGCGGCGAGGTTGATGTCGTGCAGCACCATGACGATCGTCGTGCCGCGGTCGCGGTTGAGATCGGTGAGCAGGTCGAGCACCTCGATCTGGTGGGCGACGTCGAGGAACGTGGTCGGCTCGTCCAGCAGCAGCACGTCGGTCTCCTGCGCGAGCGCCATCGCGATCCACACGCGCTGTCGCTGACCGCCCGACAGTTCGTCGACGGCCCGGTCAGCGAGGTCGGCGATGCCGGTGTCCGCCAGGGCCTGCGCGACGACGGCGTAGTCGCGCTCGCTCCACCGCGCGAGCATCTTCTGATGCGGATGCCGCCCGCGGCCGACGAGGTCGGCCACCGCGATGCCCTCGGGCGCGGTGGGACTCTGCGGGAGGAGTCCGAGGGTGCGGGCGATCTCCTTCGTCGGCCTGCCGCGCAGCGACTGGCCGTCCAGCAGCACCTGACCCGACCGGGGCGCGACCAGCCGGGCGAGCGCGCGCAGCAGCGTGGACTTGCCGCAGCCGTTCGCCCCGACGATCGCGGTGATGCGTCCCGGCGGGATCTCGAGGTCGAGACCCTCGATCACGACGCGGTCACCGTACGCGAGAGTGAGGCCGTCGGCGGCGAGGGTGTGGGTGGTGCTCACAGTGAGCCTCCCGAGCGGTTGGTCCTGATGAGGAGGTAGATGAGGTACGGAGCGCCGAGCACGCCCGTCACCACGCCGACCGGGTAGCGGTTGTCGAACGCGAACTGGCCGATGAGGTCGGCCGCGAGCACGAGGAGCGCCCCGACGAGCCCGGCGGGCAGCAGCGGTGACGCCCCGGCGCCGACGATGCGGGCGGCGATGGGTCCGGCCATGAACGCGACGAAGGCGATGGGGCCGGCGGCGGCGGTGGCGAAGGCGAGAAGGGTGACCGCGCCCACGATCAGCAGCACGCGGGTGCGACGGACGTCGACCCCGAGGCCCGCGGCGGAGTCGTCGCCCAGGCGCAGCGCGCCCAGGCTGCGGTTCTGGCTGAGCATGACGGGTACCAGCAGCAGGCACGACAGCGCGACAGGCAGCACGCCCGGCCAGGTCGCGCCGTTGAGGCTGCCGGCGAGCCACTGCATCGCCGTCTGCAGGTCCCAGGCCGCCGCCCGCGACAGCACATAGGTCACAGCGCTGTCGAGCATCGCGGCGACGCCGATGCCGATGAGGATCAACCGGGTGCCGGCGAACCCACCGCGGTTGGAGAGCAGGTAGATCGCCGCGGCCGTCAGCAGCGCCCCGCCGAGGGCCAGCAGCGAGACCGCCGTCTCGTCGAGCGACAGCACGATGATGCCGAACACAGCGGCGGCGCTGGCGCCCGAGGAGATGCCGATGATGTCGGGGGAGGCGAGCGGGTTGCGCAGCAGCGTCTGGAAGGTGGCGCCCGCGATGCCGAAGGCGAAGCCGGCGAACAGGGCGAGCGTCGCGCGCGGCAGGCGCAGCTCGCCGACCGTGAATGACGCTCCCGGGACGGTTTCGCCGAAGACCACGGCGAGCACCTCGGCGGGGGAGTAGAAGGTCTTCCCGACCATGAGCGTGACCGCGTAGACGACCGCGATCAACGCCACGAGCACGCCCGTCACGAGCGCATGACGGCGTTGACGATGCCGCCTGCCCGCGACGATCTGCTGCACGCTCACAGTTCCCTCACCCGCTGGCGTCGCACGATCCAGATGAACACCGGCGCGCCGATGAGCGCCGTGATGATGCCGACCTCGATCTCGGACGGTCGGGCGATGACCCGCCCGACGACGTCGGCGGCCACGAGCAGCGCGGCTCCCGCGAGTGCCGACAGCGGCAGCAGCCAGCGATGGTCGGTGCCGATCAGCAGTCGGCACAGGTGCGGGATCACGAGGCCGACGAAGGCGATGGGTCCGGCGACCGCGGTGGCGGCCCCGCACAGCACGATGGCCCCGGCGGAGGAGACGAGGCGCGTGCGGGCGACGTTCTCGCCGAGACCCGCGGCGAGGTCGTCGCCGAGGGCGAGCGAGTTCATCCCGCGGGCGGTGGCGAGACAGATGAGTGCGCCGATGCCGAGCACGGGGAGGAGGGCGATGATGCGGTCCCACGTGGCACCGCCGACGCCGCCGATCTGCCAGAAGCGGAAGGTCTCCAGCACGTCCACGCGGGGCAGCAGGACGGCGCTGACCAGGGACATGAAGGCGGCGGAGCTGGCGGCGCCGGCGAGGGTGAGCTTCAGCGGGGTCGCGCCGCCGCGGCCGAGCGAACCGACCGCGTAGACGAAGACGGCCGCGACGGCCGCGCCGGCGATGGCGACGCCCATGACGGCGTAGGGGGCGGAGAGGCCGAAGAACGCGATGCCGATGACGACGGCGAGACTCGCGCCGCCGGAGACCCCGAGGATGCCGGGATCGGCCAGCGGGTTGCGCGTGACGGCCTGCATGGTCGCCCCCGACATCGCCAGCGCCGCCCCGACGAGCAGCGCCAGGACGGTGCGCGGGATGCGGGCGACGACGGCGGCCTCGGCGATGCCGTCGGTGTCACCGCTCAGGCCACGCAGGATCTCGGCGATCGACACGTCGCGCACGCCGAAGGCGACGGATGCCACGACCAGCAGCCCCAGCGCGGCCACGCCCGCGCCGATCCACGCCAGACGCACCGCTGCCGGGCGCCGCAGAGCGGCGGTGTCCGGCAGCGGCGCGGGAGTGCTCTGGTCGATCACCCGACTCAGTTCAGAGCGCCGGCGAGCACGGCGAAGTACTCGTCGATGCCCCAGCCGATCGACAGCGGCGACGGGTTCGCCGATGCCGCGAGCGGGCTCGACTCCTCGAGGATCGCGATGCGGCCCTCGGCGATGGCGGGGATCTGCGAGAGCAGGGGGTCGGCCTGCAGCTGCTCGATGATCGCGCCGTCGGCGGTGCCGTACGTGACGAACACGTCGACGTCGGAGAAGCGGTCGGCTTCTTCGGAGCTGATGGTGAGGTAGAACGCATCGGTGCCCTCGGACTCCTCCGTCACCACGGCCGGCGTGGGAAGACCGAGGCTCTCGAGGAAGCCGGGCCGGGTGTCGTGGCTGGTGTAGAAGCCCACCGTGCTGAAGTCGGCGGGGTCGAGGTAGGAGAACAGCACCTTCGCGTCGGCCAGCGCGGGCTGGGCGGCCAGGGCCGTGTCGACCTCGGCGTGCAGGTCCTCGATCAACTGCTCGCCTTCGTCGGCGAGTCCGAGGACTGCGGAGTTGAGGCGGATCATGTCCTCGTAGGACGTGGCCCACGCGATGTCGGGGTAGGCGACGACAGGCGCGATCTTCGACAGCGTCTCGTACTCCTCGGGCGTCAGCCCGGAGTAGGCGGCGAGGATCACATCGGGCTGGGTGTCGGCCACGGCCTCGAAATCGATGCCGTCGGTCTCATCGAACAGCACGGGGGTCTCGGCGTCGAGTTCTTCCAGCCGCTCCTCGACCCACGGCAGCACACCGTCGCCGTCATCGTCGCCCCACGTGGCCTTGCTCATGCCGACCGGCACGACGCCGAGCGCGAGGGGCACCTCGTGGTTCGCCCACGCGATCGTCGCGACACGCTCGGGCTTCTCGGTGATCGTGGTCTCGCCCAGCGCATGCTGGATCGTGATCGCTTCGAACTCGGCATCCGACGATCCGGCGGAGCCGGCATCTGCGGCCGTCCCACCGGCGCAGCCGGAGAGCAGCAGCGCGGCGGCCGCGAGTGACGCGGCGGCGGCGGTGAATCGTGTGCGGGGCATGGCATCCTCCGTGTGTGGCGGGGCCCCAAGAGATTAGGGCAGGCTTACTTTACTTCCTGGCGAGCCCGTATGCCGAACCGAATCCGGCTGCGTCAGCAACCTGCCATCTCCGGATTCCGCGAAGGAGCGGATGCCGCGACCGTCGCCCGCGCCTGCCGCGCTCGCCGCATCGCCGCGACACGGTCGATCACGATGCCGATCGCGAGGGCCAGCACGATGCCGACGAGTGCGCTGAGGAAGGGCTGGTCGGCCATCCAGTGGCCGGCGAGCACGCCGAGCCCTGTGCTGTAGAGCGTCCACGAGACGGCCGCGATCGCGCTGAGCGGCAGGAACCGGCGCCATAGGTAGGCGAGAGCGCCCGCGGACATGTTGACCGCGACACGGCCGACCGGGACGTAGCGGGCGCCGATGATGAGCGCGGCGGCACGACGATCCAGCGTCGCGGCCGCCCGCGTGAACGCGGCCGCCACCCGCGGGCGTCGCATCCACCCCCACCGGCGCGTACCGACGCGGCGGCCGATTGCATACGCCAGGTTGTCGCCGATCATGGCGCCGAGCGCCGCCGCGATGCCCAGCACGATCAGATTCGGCCCGCCGGACGAGACGGCCACCGCCGCCGCCGCGACGAGCACGGTCTCGCTCGGCACCGGCGGGAAGAACCCGTCCACGATGGCGACGATGAGCATGACGAGGTACAGCCACGGCGAGGCCACGGTCAGCAGGATGAGATCGTTGATGACGTCCACCCCTCGACGCTACGAACGGCCGTCGGCGCGCACATCCCTCTGAGGTAGCACCCGCCTCACTCTGTGGGGGTGTCTTGCGTCCCGAGCGGGCGCACAGGTGGCGCGACCTATACTGGGGGGCTGGCCCTGTGCCTGATTCCACCACCCCCTTCTAAGAACGGACGTTCGCTGTGCTCGCCGTGCACGACCTCGAGATCCGCGTGGGCGCCCGCGTGCTCATGTCGGACGTCTCCTTCCGCGTGTCCGACGGAGACAAGATCGGACTCGTCGGCCGCAACGGTGCGGGCAAGACCACGCTCACCAAGGTGCTCGCCGGCGACCTGCTGCCCGCCGAGGGACGCGTCGACCGCTCCGGCGAACTCGGCTACCTGCCGCAGGACCCGCGTTCGGGGGACCCCGCCATGCTCGCCCGCACCCGCATCCTCGATGCGCGTGGACTGGGCACCCTCGCGATCGGCATGCACGAGGCATCCGTCGCCATGGGCTCGGACGACCCCGCCGTCGCCGCGAAGGCGATGCGACGCTACGCCAACCTCACCGAGCGCTTCGAAGCCCTCGGCGGGTACACGGCCGAGGCGGAGGCGGCGACCATCGCGCACAACCTCTCGCTTCCCGACCGCATCCTCGATCAGCCGCTGTCGACCCTCTCGGGTGGTCAGCGCCGACGCATCGAGCTGGCGCGCATCCTGTTTTCCGACGCCGAGACGATGATCCTCGACGAGCCGACGAACCACCTCGACGCCGACAGTGTCGTGTGGCTGCGGGAGTTCCTGAAGAACTACAAGGGCGGCCTCATCGTCATCTCGCACGATGTGGAGCTGGTCGGTGAGACGGTCAACCGCGTGTTCTACCTCGACGCGAACCGCCAGGTCATCGACGTCTACAACATGAACTGGAAGAACTACCTGCGCCAGCGCGTGGCCGACGAGGAGCGCCGCAAGAAGGAGCGCGCCAACGTCGAGAAGAAGGCCACCGTGCTGCAGATGCAGGCGGCCCGGTTCGGGGCGAAGGCGTCCAAGGCGGCCGCGGCGCACCAGATGGTCGCGCGCGCCGAGAAGATGCTCGCCGGTCTCGATGACGTGCGTCAGGAAGATCGCGTCGCCAAGCTCCGCTTCCCCAAGCCCGCTCCGTGCGGCAAGACGCCGCTCATGGCGACCGGACTGTCGAAGTCGTACGGATCGCTGGAGATCTTCACCGACGTCGACCTCGCGATCGACCGCGGATCCAAGGTCGTGGTGCTCGGACTCAACGGTGCCGGCAAGACGACGCTGCTGCGCATCCTCGCCGGCGTCGACAAGCCCGACACCGGGGAGCTGCAGCCCGGACACGGCCTGAAGATCGGCTACTACGCTCAGGAGCACGAGAACCTCGACGTCAACCGGTCGGTGCTGGAGAACATGATGTCCGCCGCTCCCGACATCACCGCCACCGAGGCGCGCAAGGTGCTGGGCTCGTTCCTGTTCACCGGCGACGACGTGCTCAAGCCCGCCGCAGTCCTTTCCGGTGGCGAGAAGACCCGGCTGTCGCTCGCGACGCTCGTGGTCTCCAGCGCCAACATGCTGCTGCTCGACGAGCCCACCAACAACCTCGACCCCGCGTCGCGCGAGGAGATCCTCGACGCGCTGTCGCACTACGAGGGCGCGGTCGTGCTCGTCTCGCACGACGAGGGCGCGGTGCACGCGCTCAACCCGGAGCGGGTGCTGATCCTCCCCGACGGCGTCGAGGACATCTGGGGTCGCGACTACGCCGACCTCATCACCCTCGCCTGAGCCGCGGGCGTCCGCCGGCGCGTGACAGTGCGGCGCTCAGCGACCCGCGCTGTCGAGCAGGGCGTCCTCGTCCTCGGCATCGCGGTCGCGTCGCACCTTCACCGGTCGCGGCCGCCGTGCAGCACGGCGAGCGGCGGCATCCGCGTCTCCGGACGCCAGGGCGGCCGCAGCGTCGGCGCGGTCGGCGGCGTCCTCACGCCGGTGGCGCAGCTCGGAGCGGATCATGTACGCGATGAACACGAAGCCCATGATCGCGAACAGGATCCACTGGATCGCGTATGACAGGTGTGGGCCCGGGTCCTCGGAGGGCGAGTCGATGGCATTCGGCGTCGTCGCCGGTGCCGGGGCCTCGGACACCATCAGGCCGTAGGCGTCGAGCACGACGTCGTCGCCGCCGTCGATCGCGTCGGCGATGAGCGGCAGGTGGATGGTGGGGACCTGTCCGGCGGGCGCGGAGCGTCCCGAGTTGGGCAGCGCCTCGCCGGCCTTCAGACGCACGACGACCGTGGCCGGTCCCTCGGGGGCGGCCGGCACGACATCGGGGTCGGGCCCGTCGGCACCCGGCGGCACCCAGCCGCGGTCGACGATCACGACGCGGCCGTCGTCGGTGTGGAACGGCACGAGCACCTCGAACGCCGAGGTGCCGCCGTGCGGTCGGTTGCGCACCAGCAGCTGGGAGTCGTTGTCGTATTCGCCGACGAGGGTGACCGGATGCCATTGGTCGCCCGGGTCGAACTCGCCGCCGGCGGGGAGCAGTTCGGTCAGCGGAACCGGGTCGGCATCGTAGTTCTGCGCCACGAGGTCCAGCTGTGTGCTGCGCTCCTCGTTGCGGGCGAACTGCCATTGCGAGAGGTAGGCGCAGGCCACGGCGAAGAGGATCGCCACGACGACGTATCCCGACCAGCGGACGGCGGCGGGCGCGGGCCGGCGGCTCACGAGGTGCCCGCTTCGGCGAGAGTCTCGACGGCGACCGGGAAGTCCCGCGCCGCGAGGTAATCGCGGAGGTAGCCCACGTGCTCGTCGCACGCCGCCCACGTTTTGCGGCGATCGGCGGGGTGGATGCGGGGGTTGCGCCACACCACGAGCCAACGAGCCTCTGCCCGGCAGCCGGCTCGGGAGCAGATGGTCTCGTTCACTTCTCGGGGGCTCCTGGTTCGGGCGGCGGCTGTTCGTCGAGGCGGATGACCTGCGGCCGCTCGACGGGCGGCGGGGGCGGCGTGGTGGGGGCCGCAGGCAGGGCGCGCTCCGGGTTCACCGCTCGCGTCGGCCGGGTGTCCGTGCCGACGTTCGCCAGGACGACCGCGAAGTACGGCAGCACGATCGCACCGATCGCCAGCAGCGCCGTATGCCACCCGTAGGGCGTGATGACCACCATCAGCACGAAGCACGTGGCACGCACGGTCATCGTGATGAGATACGCCGTCATGCGCGATCCCGCTTCGTCCCGCGGTGCGGGCGGGAGCGAGGTCGCAGACTGTGCTCTGGTGGACTTCTTCACGGTGCGTCAAGCCTACGCCGCATGCGGCGGGGCGGTGCCGTGCGCAGGCTCAGTAGTAGATGCGCGAAGACGATGCCGCGACGAAGAAGAGCACGAACCCCACGATCAGCAGGATGAGCAGCGCCAGGCCCACCCAGCCGAGGATCACACCGGTCAGAGCCATGCCGCGGCCCTTCTCGCCGGTCGTCGCGATCTGCCGCAGCGCGATGTGGCCCATGATGGCACCGGCGAGCGACCCGAGGACGGGGACGAACGTGACGCCCGCGATGCTGGCGATCATCGAGATGAGCGCCAGCACGTTGGTCTTCACTTCGCCGTAGCCGTACGCGCCGTAGGCGGGCTGTCCGTAGGCGGGCTGTCCGTAGGCGGGGTAGGCACCCGGCTGCGCGGCGGGGGCGCCGTAGGCGGGCTGCTCCGCGGGCTGGCCGTAGGGCTGCTCTGCGGGCTGACCGTAGGCGGGCTGCGCGGGCGGTGCACCATAGGGCGGCTGCGCCCCATACGGGGGTGCGGCGGGCGGCGGCGAGTAGGCGGGCGGCGAGTACGCCGGCGGTGCGGTGTACTCGGGCGGCGGCGTGTAGGCCGGCGGCGTGGAAGGCGGAGTCGGCGCGGCCGGCTCGTTCGCGCCCTCAGCGGGGGGAGTGCTGTCCGAAGTGCTCAACGACGTGCCTTTCCTAGAACCTGGTCCCAGCGTCCCAGTGCGATCGGCGGGTGTCAAACGGGGGCGGCGGTAGGCTGGGGCGGTTTCACGTCCGCGCATTCCAGGGAGCCTGTTCATGACCACTGCACGCGTCGTCCTCGTCACCGGAGGCAACCGCGGCATCGGCCGCTCCATCGCCGAGCGTTTCGTGGCGGAGGGGCACCGCGTCGCGGTGACGGCACGATCGGGCGAGGGCCCCGAGGGCACGCTGACGGTGCGCGCCGATGTGACCGACGCCGCGTCGGTGGATGCCGCGTTCACCGAGGTCGAGCAGCAGCTCGGCCCTGTGGAGGTCGTCGTCGCCAACGCCGGTATCACGAAGGACACGCTGCTCATGCGCATGTCGGAGGACGACTTCGACTCCGTCGTCGCCACCAACCTCGGTGGCGCCTTCCGCGTCGTCAAGCGGGCGTCGAAGGGGATGCTGCGGGCGCGCTGGGGTCGGGTGATCCTCATCTCCAGCGTCGTGGGGCTCTACGGCTCGGCCGGCCAGACCAACTACGCGGCCTCCAAGAGCGGCCTCGTCGGATTCGCCCGCTCGCTCACCCGTGAACTCGGTGGTCGCGGCATCACCACGAACGTCGTCGCCCCCGGTTTCATCGAGACCGAGATGACCGCGTCGCTGCCCGAGGCCACGCAGGCCGAATACAAGCGCAACATCCCCGCCGGCCGCTTCGCGACCGCCGACGAGGTGGCGGGCGTGGTCACGTGGCTCGCCTCCGACGATGCCGCCTACATCTCCGGCGCTGTGATCCCCGTCGACGGTGGCCTCGGGATGGGGCACTAGGCCCCATCGGCTGCCGCGGTCACACCGCCGCGACGATCGCGTCGCCCAAGGCACGCGGCTGCGAGAACTGCGGCCAGTGACCCGACCCGAGGCGCACGATCTGCGCGTCGCGGATCGCGGTGAACTCGGCGTCGAACGCCGGCCACTGCGCGAGCATGGCGGGCAGCGACTGCGCATCCATGCCGCCCGACAGGATCGTCACCGGCACGTCGTGGCGTCGCGGATCGTGCAACGACAGCGCATCGGTGGGCACCCGGGCGGGCACGCTGCGCGTGCGTGGCGCGGTCGCCGCACGCACCTCGTCGTCGAGGTCGGCGACGTCGTCGTGGTCGAAGAAGTCCCAGCCGGGAAAGCCGGCGACCCCGTCGACCACCGGGAACTCCGAGATGTCTGCGCCGTCCGGCGGCGGCACGGTGTCGACGAACACGACGCGCGCCACCCGGTCGGGGCGGGCGTCGGCCGCGCCCCACGCGACATTGCCGCCACCGCTGTGCCCGACGAGGACGACGGGATGGGCCGACCGGTCGATCTCGGCGACGACCGCCTCGACCCAGTCGGCGATGCCGATGTCGGCGCTGTCCGCCCCGGAAGCGCCCACGCCCGGGAGCGTCAGTGGACGAGGGGAGTGGCCGGCCTCGACGAGAATCGGGACGACGGCATCCCACGATGACGCATCGAGCCAGAGGCCGGGGATGAGGATGATGTCCATGCGGTCAGGGTAGGACCGGCATCCGACACCCGCACCCGCTCAGGGCAGGAGCGGGATGACCTGCCGCAGATCGACGGCCTCGATCACGAGGTCGGCCTGCGCGCGCACGGCGGGCTTCGCGTTGAACGCGATGCCGAGCCCGGCGACGGCCATCATCTGCAGGTCGTTCGCACCGTCGCCGATCGCGATGGTGCGGCACAGGGGCACACCGTGGGCGGCGGCCCACTCGCGCAGCGCGGCCGCCTTGCCGGCGGCGTCCACGATCGCCCCTTCGACGAGGCCGGTGAGCGCGTCCGCCGTCGTGCTCAACCGGTTCGCGCGCCAGACATCCACGCCGAGATCGGGCGCGACGGTGTCGAGGATCTCGTGGAAGCCGCCCGAGACGACGGCCGCGACACCGCCGCGCGCATGGATCGCGTCGATGAGTTCCCGCGCACCCGGCGTGGGTTCCACTCGCGCCAGGACGCGCGCGAAGGAGGCCACCGGTACGCCCTCGAGCGTCGCGACGCGCGAGCGCAGGCTCGCGGCGAAGTCCACTTCGCCCCGCATCGCGGCCTCGGTGGCCGCGGCCACCTCGGCGCCGCGCCCGGCTTCGTCGGCGATGAGCTCGATGACCTCGTTGCGCAGGAGTGTGGAATCGGCGTCGAACACGACGAGGAACCGGGCAGGCATCACGCCTCCACGCTATCGCCCGCGGCGTGGTGCTAACGCTCGACGATGACGTTCTTGCCGACGATCGTGATGCCGGAGTCTGTGACGGTGAATCCTCGCGACAGGTCGCGCGCCCGGTCGACACCGACGGTCGCGCCGTCGAGCAGCCGCACGTTCTTGTCGAGGATCGCCCGGTGCACCCGGGCGCCGGCGCCGATGTCGACGTGATCGAACAGCACGGAGTCGGTGATGGTCGACCCGCCGCCGGTGAGCGCCCACGGTCCCACGACGCTGCGTTCGAGGTGGGTGCCGGACAGCACCGACCCGAGCGAGACGATTGAGTCGATCGCGTTGCCCATGCGCCCCACCGAGTCGCGCACGAACTTCGCCGGGGGCGAGTTGACGGTCTGCGAGTGGATTGGCCAGTCGGTGTTGTACAGGTTGAACACCGGGAGGGTGGAAATGAGGTCCATGTGGGCGTCGAAGAACGAGTCGATCGTTCCGACGTCGCGCCAGTAGTCGCGGTCGCGATCGTTGGAGCCGGGCACTTCGTTGCGCTTGAAGTCGTAGACGCCCGCTTCACCCCGATCCACGAAGTAGGGGATGATGTCGCCGCCCATGTCGTGGTTCGAGGTCGACACCTCGCCGTCGTCCTCGACCGCGGCGATGAGTGCATCGGTGGTGAAGATGTAGTTGCCCATCGAGGCGAGCACCTCGTGCGGAGCGTCCGGAAGGCCCGCGGGATCCTGTGGCTTCTCGAGGAACCGGTTGATCTTGGTCGGGTCGGAGTCGTTGACCTCGATGACACCGAACTGGTTCGCCATGGCGATCGGCTGGCGGATGCCGGCGACGGTGGCGGGAAGACCCGAGTCGATGTGCGCGTCGAGCATCTGCCGGAAGTCCATGCGGTACACGTGGTCGGCGCCGACCACGGCGACGATGTCGGGCTTCTCGTCGTTGATGAGGTTGAGGCTCTGCAGGATCGCGTCGGCCGAACCGGAGAACCAGCGCTTGCCCAGACGCTGCTGGGCGGGCACCGAGGCGACGTAGGAATCCAGCAGCGGCGACATGCGCCACGTCTGTGAGATGTGACGGTCGAGGCTGTGCGACTTGTACTGCGTGAGCACGACGATCTGGCGCAATCCCGAGTTGATCAGGTTGGAGATCGCGAAGTCGATCAGGCGGTACTGGCCTCCGAACGGCACCGCGGGCTTGGCTCTGTCCGCCGTGAGCGGCATGAGACGTTTGCCCTCGCCTCCAGCGAGGATGATTCCGAAAACCTTCGGGGTCGCAGGCATGGCTCCACACTATGGCCCCGTCCCCATGCCGGGCCAGCACGGCGCGACGGGTTGCGCGTGTACTAGCGTTCGTGGCATGCGCGTCGACATCGTCACGAAGGAATACCCGCCGGAGATCTACGGAGGCGCGGGGGTCCACGTGACCGAACTCGTCGCGGCGCTTCGCACGCAGCTCGACGTGCGAGTGCGCGCGTTCGGCGCCGACCGTGAGGAGGAAGGCACCACGTCCTACGGCGTTCCGGCGGAACTGGCCACCGCGAACGGCGCGGTGCAGACCCTCGGCACCGACCTCGAGATCGTGGGCGACATCGCCGGCGCCGACGTCGTGCACAGCCACACCTGGTATGCCAATTTCGCCGGTCATCTGGCTTCGCTCCTGCACGGCATCCCGCACATCGTCACGGCGCACTCTCTCGAGCCGCTGCGTCCGTGGAAGGCCGAGCAGCTCGGCGGCGGCTACGCGGTGTCGAGCTACATCGAGAAGACCGCCTACGAGGGGGCTGCGGCGATCGTCGCGGTGAGCGAGGGCATGCGTCAGGACATCCTGCGCAGCTACCCGGCGCTTGACCCCGAGAAGGTCCGTGTCATCTACAACGGCATCGACACCGAGGCGTGGCATCCGGTGTCAGACCCCGAGCTGCTGGAACAGCTGGGGGTGGATGCCACGCGCCCGAGTGTCGTGTTCGTCGGCCGCATCACCCGCCAGAAGGGGCTGCCGTACCTGCTGCGGGCGGCTGCCCTGCTGCCGCCGGAGGTGCAGCTGGTGCTCTGCGCCGGCGCCCCCGACACCCCGCAGATCATGGCCGAGGTGCAGGAGCTGGTGCGCGGCCTGCAGGAGACACGGTCGGGCGTCGTCTGGATCGACCGCCACCTGTCGCGTCACGAGCTGTGCACGCTGCTCTCGGCCGCGACGACGTTCGTCTGCCCGTCGGTCTACGAGCCGCTGGGCATCGTGAACCTCGAGGCGATGGCCTGCGGCGCGGCCGTCGTGGGAACGGCGACCGGCGGCATCCCCGAGGTCGTCGTCGACGGCGTCACGGGGCGCCTCGTCCCCATCGACCAGGTGCAGGACGGCACCGGCACGCCCGTCGACCCTGAGCGCTACGTCGCCGACCTCGCGGCCGTGCTCACCGAGGTCGTCACCGACCCGGAGCGCGCCGCCGCGTACGGACGCGCGGGTCGCACCCGTGCCGCGGAGGACTTCAGCTGGCAGGCGATCGCCGACACGACGGCCGCGCTGTACGCGGAGGTCGCCGGCGCCGGCCGATAGGCTGGAGTCATGGCTGAAGTTCTCGAGTTCTCCGACGTCGTCGTTCGCCGGAACGCCCGGAACATCGTCGATCATGTCGACTGGACCGTCACCGACGACCAACGGTGGGTGATCCTCGGCCCCAACGGCGCCGGCAAGACCACCGTCCTGCAGCTGGCGGCGTCGCTGCTGCACCCGACCTCTGGTGTGGCGACGATCCTCGGCGAACGGCTCGGTCGCACCGACGTGTTCGAACTGCGTCCGCGCATCGGCTTCGCCTCATCGGCGATGGCCCGCCGTGTGCCGCCGGAAGAGACCGTGCTCAACGTCGTGCTGACCGCGGCGTTCTCGGTGCTCGGACGCTGGAACGAGGCGTATGAGGACATCGACGAGCGCCGCGCGCTGCGGGTGCTCGCCGAGTGGAAGCTCGATCACCTCGCCGACCGTACGTTCGGCACGCTGTCGGACGGCGAGCAGAAGCGGGTGCAGATCGCCCGTGCGGTCATGACCGACCCCGAGCTGCTGCTGCTGGACGAACCGACCGCGAGCCTCGACCTGGGTGCCCGCGAGGAGCTGCTGGCCCTGCTCAGTGGTTACGCGCAGGCGCCGACGACCCCCGCGATGGTCATGGTGACCCACCACGTGGAGGAGATCCCGGTGGGCTTCACCCACGTGCTGCTGCTGCGCGAGGGCACCGTGGTCGCCGCCGGCCCCATCGCCGATACCCTGACGGCCGAGAACCTCGGTGAGACGTTCGGCATGCCGATCGCCCTGCACGTCGAGCACGGCCGTTACTCCGCACGCGCCGAATCCGCCTCAGCCTGACCGCGCGCCCGCGCGCCCGCGCCGCACGCACAACGTCGCCAATCCACCCCGGTTCGCACCGGGAAGAGGCCTTCCGGCCCGCCTGAGCTCCGGATCAGCGACATTGTGCGGCCGATGCGCGGGAGCCGCGAGGTCGTCGAGTGCGGTACAGGGCTGGTAGAGTTGTTCCTTGGTGCATTCGCACCTCAGACTTTGACCGTTCTGGCAAAATCCAGATCACCACCTCAAGGACATCTCATGAAGACTGACATCCACCCCGACTACCGGCCCATCGTGTTCCGCGACCTCGGCTCGGGAGAACTGTTCCTCACCCGTTCCACGGTCACCAGCGACAAGACCGTCGAATTCGAGGGCACCGAGTACCCCGTCATCGACGTGGAGATCTCGTCGGCTTCGCACCCGTTCTACACGGGCAAGCAGCGCATCATGGACTCGGCCGGTCGTGTCGAGAAGTTCAACCAGCGCTTCAAGAACTTCGGCACCAAGTAAGTCGCCGCGAAAGAAGGCCCCGCTTCGGCGGGGCCTTCTTCCGTTGGCGGGGAATGTCAGCGCACCGGCCAGTTGCCGTCGAGCGCGTCGTCGGCGTCGAGCCGCCCGATCTTGATGAAGTACTCCGTCAGACTCGCCGCCTGAGCGCGCGCCCAGCCGATCTGCCGCGCGTGCAGCTCCTCCGCGGTCGGCGGCAGCTCCGCGCCGAACCGCTCGGCCAGCGCCTGCGCGACCCGGCCCGCGGCGACCGCATCGGCGCACGCATCGTGCGCGCCCTCCAGCGGCACGGCGTAGTGCGCGGCGACGGCCTCGAGCGTGCGCTTGCCGCGCCGGAACCGATCGTGCGCCTTGTCGAGCACGAGCGGGTCGATGATGGGCGCCGGGTTGCGCAGCGGTGCGATGCCGTGACGCACGGCCTCGTGCTTGAGCAGCGAGAAGTCGTAGCAGGCGTTGTAGGCGACGACGGGGATGCCGGCGGCGAACAGACCCCGCAATGCCGCCACGACGTCGGCGACCACCTCGGCCGCCGCGCGCCCCTCGGCCCGCGCATGCGCGGTCGTGATGCCGTGCACCGCCGTCGCGCCCTCGGGGATCTCCACGCCCGGGTCGGCGAGCCAGTCGCGCGCGTGCACCACGGCACCGGAGCCGTCGATGACGCCGACGTGCGCGGTGACGATGCGGTCGGTCTCGACCTCGACACCGGTGGTCTCGAGGTCGAACACGCCCACCAGGCGCGTCCACGCCGGAATGCGCTCGGGCTCGGGGAAGTCGAGGAGCGGCTCGGGTTGCCACGTCGTCATATCGACAACGCTAGAGCCGGTCGGCGACATCGCCGGGCAGGCACACCGGCGCCCGGCTCGTAGACTCGGAGGATGACCGTCGCGCACCCGTATGCCCCCTCTCTCGCGCGCATCCCGGTGCGTCGCCGCGAGGTCGCGGTGCAGGGCGCGGCGACCGCCTATTGGGAGTACGGGCCCGACGACGCCACCGAGACGATCGTCGCGGTGCACGGCTTCCGCGGCGAGCACCACGGGCTCGAGCCCGTGGTCGCCCACCTCGACGGCATCCGCGTGATCATGCCCGACCTGCCGGGCTTCGGCGAGACCGCGCCGCTCCCCGGCCGCCGTCACGATCTGGGCGCCTACGCGCAGTGGCTCACCGATTTCGTCGCCGCCACCGCGCCCGGAGCGGTCATCCTCGGCCACTCGTTCGGCTCGATAGTGGTCGCTGCGGCCGTCGCCGGGGGACTGCAGAGCCCGCGGGTGATCCTGGTGAACCCGATCGGCGCCCCGGCGTTGGAGGGACCCCGCGGCATCCTCACCCGTCTTGCGGTGTTCTACTACTGGGCGGGCGCGCGCCTGCCCCGGCCGCTCGGCGACGCCGTGCTGCGCAGCCGCCTGATCGTGCGGGTCATGAGTGTCTCGATGACCAAGACGCGCGACCGCGAACTGCGTCGCTTCGTGCACGATCAGCACGACACCTACTTCTCCCGCTTCGCCGACCGGGACGTGCTGCACGACGCGTTCCTCGCCTCGGTGTCCAACGACATCCGCGCGCACGCGCCGGCCATCGCCCAGCCGACCCTGCTGATCGCCGCGGTGCAGGACGACATCACCCCGATCGAGGCGGAGCGTCATCTCGTGACGCTCTTCCCCGATGCGCGGCTGGTCGAGATCGACGGCGTCGGCCACCTCATCCACTACGAGACCCCGCAACCCGCGGCCGAGGCGATCAGGTCGTTTCTGCAGCCTTCCGGCGACGGTACGCGTTGACGTTCATGCGGTTGCCGCAGTTGCCGGTGTCGCAGTACCGCTTCGAGCCGTTCTTGGAGTAGTCGACGTACACCGACAGGCAGTCATCGGCGGCGCAGACCCTGAGGCGGTCGTACTGGTCGGAGCGGATGACGTCGACGAACGCCATCGCCGTCTCGACGAGGATGCGGGTGGCCAGGCCCTCGTCGTCGCCGGTCGCGTGGATGTGCCAGTCGTAGCCCTCGTGGATGACCAGCTGCGGGAGTGCGTCGGCGTCGCGGAGCATCGCGTTCACGAGCGGAACCGCGCCCTCGCGATCGGTCAGCCACAGGCCGCGCAGCCGCGGCCGGATCGCGCGCACGGCATCGACCTCGGCCTGGTCGCGCGTGAAGGATCCGGTGTAGGGGTGCACGGCGAGGTAGGCACGCAGATCGTCCGGCGTGACGAGGCGGTCGACCCGGTCGACGTCTGTCGCGGGGAGGGTGTTGACGAGGTCGACGGCCGCCGCGAGGGACCGGCGAGTGTCACGAGCAAAGACCACATTGACTCCTGACATCGGCGGGGCGTACTGTCACGAGTGAACCTACACGACACTCCTGACAGACCGGCGACCGCATGGCCACGCAGACCGCTCCCACCCCTTCGCCCGTCGCTGCGCCCCGCCGCGTCGCGACCTCGGGACTCGTCATGGCCGTCGCCTCGGCGCTGGCGTTCTCGGCGAGCGGGCCGTTCATCAAACCGCTCCTGGAAGCGGGCTGGTCACTCGGCGCGGCACTGCTGGTGCGCATGTCGCTCGCCGGGCTCATCCTCTCGCCCGCGCTCGTGCGGGCGCTGCGCCGCGAGCGCGGATTCCTGCGACGGCACGGCCTCCTCATCGTCGCGTTCGGGCTGACCGCCGTCGCCGGCTGCCAGCTGTTCTACTTCGCGGCCATGCAACGGATGCCGGTGGCGGTGGCCCTGCTCATCCAGTACGTCGCGCCGGTGCTGCTGGTGCTCTGGGTGTGGCTGCGCACCCGACGTGCGCCCTCCCTGCTCGTGGTGGCCGGGACGGTGCTCGCCATGGGCGGTCTCGTGCTCGTCGTCGACCTCACGGGGGCCCGGTTCGACCTGCTCGGCACGCTGCTCGCGCTCGGTGCGGCCGTCTGCGCGGCGGGCTACTTCGTCATCGCCGAGCGCGCCGGCGACCGGATGCCGCCTCTCGCCCTCGCCGCAGGCGGACTGCTCGTCGGTGCCGTGTTCGTCGCGGTGCTGATGCTCGTGGGCGTGCTGCCCTTCCACGCTCCCGCCGTCACGGTGGAGCTCGCCGGCATGACGCTGCCCTGGTACGTCCCCCTCGGCTGGGTCGGAGCGGTCGGCACGACGCTCGGCTACGCGCTGGGCGTCATGGCGGTGCCGCGCACGGGCGCGCGGCTGGCCTCGTTCGTGGGACTGTCGGAAGTGCTGTTCACCCTGATGGTGGCGTGGCTGGTGCTGGGCGAGGCCCCCGCGCCGATCCAGTTCGCCGGTGGCGCGCTCATCCTCATCGGTGTCGTGCTGGTTCGCCTGGATGCCGCGGCGCCCCTGCCCCGCGCGTCCCGGGTGGTCGCAGGGCAGCCGGCTGCGGCGCTCAGCGCTCCCGTGAGGCCAGTGTCATGAGCGGGCGCACCCGGTAGCCGATCACTTCGCCCATCACCAGCGATGTCTCGGTGCGCTCGACGCCGTCGATGCCGAGGATCCGCGCGTCGATGTCGAACAGGTGCTGCGTGTCGCGGGCGGCGACCCGCACGACGAGATCGACCTGACCGCTCACGCCGTGCGCCTGGATCACCTCGGGGATCTCGGCGATGCGCTGCGTGATCTGCGGCAGATCGGCCTGGGTCACGACGACTTCGACCATCGCCTCGAGCGGGTAGCCCAGGGCGCCGGGGGCGATGGCGCGTTCGTAAGAGAGGAACACCCCGGCACGGTCGAGCTTCGACATGCGTGCCTGCACGGTGTTGCGCGACATCCCGAGCCGGTCGGCGAGTGCCACGACGGTGGCGCGCGGATCCTCGGCGAGAGCGTCCAGGAGGGCGAGGTCGACGTGGTCGAGGGATGTCATAGTGCCAAACGATAGCACGCTGCAAACTGTGCTATTTGCGCAAGTTGCTCAGTTGGTTCCGGGATGCTTGAGCTAGGTGCTCGCGCGACGTACGCTCACCGGAGTCGGCGACGAGGCCGGCGCACGCGCGACGGCGGTCTCACGAGGACCGCCGGACGGAGGGCGACGATGACGTATTCCCCGAGCACCGCGGCTGAACCCGCGACCGATGTCGGGCCGGTGGCCCGGCTCATCACGCCCACCGGCGAGCGCGTGGCCGACTCCACGCTCGATCCCTGGGCAGGCGACGTCGACGACGCCCTGCTGGTCGACCTGTATCGCGACATGGTGCGCACCCGCCGGCTCGACACCGAGGGTGTCGCGCTGCAGCGCCAGGGCCAGCTGGGCCTCTGGGCGCCGTGCCTCGGTCAGGAGGCGGCGCAGGTGGGTACGGCGCGCGCGCTGCGCGAGAGCGACTTCGTCTTCCCCAGCTACCGGGAACTCGGCGTGCAGCTCGTGCGCGGCGCGACCCCGGCACAGCTGGTGGAGGTGTGGCGCGGCGAGGAGCAGTCGATGGGCGATCCGTTCACGCGCAACACCGCGGGCCCGCAGATCATCATCGGCGCGCAGACCCTCCACGCCGTCGGCTACGCGATGGGGATCCAGCGCACGCCCGGGGCCGACGGGCAGCCGTCGGACGACGTGGCAGTGGCGTACTTCGGTGACGGCGCATCGAGCCAGGGCGACGTCAACGAGGCGATGGTGTTCGCGGCATCCTTCGGCGCCCCCGTCGTGTTCGTGTGCTCCAACAACCAGTGGGCGATCTCGGAACCGGTCGCCGTGCAGTCGCGCACGCCGCTGGCCGCGCGGGCGCCCGCCTTCGGCATCCCGAGCCTGCGCATCGACGGGAACGACGTGCTCGCCGGCTTCGCGGCCATGCGCTGGGCGCTGGAGCGGGCGCGTTCGGGTGCCGGTCCCGCCTACATCGAGGCGGTCACCTACCGCATGGGGGCCCATACCACCGCGGACGACCCCACCCGCTACCGCGACCCCGCCGAGCTGGAGCGGTGGCGTGGGCGCGATCCGATCACCCGCGTCGAGACCCTGCTGCGCGGCCGGGGCGCGCTCGACGACGACCTCGTCGCGGAGATCGCCGCCGACGCCGACCGCCTGGCCGCCCAGATGCGCACGGCCTGCCTGTCGGCGCGCACCCGCGATCCGCTCACGATCTTCGACGAGGTGTATGCGGCGCCGCACACAGGGCTCGACCGACAGCGTCGCGCCTACGCGGCCTACCTCGACGGCTTCGAGGAGGAAGCGCGATGACCGAACTCACGATGGCGCGCTCGCTCAACGCGGCCCTGCACCGCGCCCTCGCCGACGACCCCACGGTCGTGGTGATGGGGGAGGACGTGGGCACCCTCGGCGGCGTCTTCCGCGTGACCGACGGCCTGCTGGCCGCGTACGGCAAGAGTCGGGTGATCGACACCCCACTGGCGGAGTCGGGAATCGTGGGAGCGGCGGTGGGATTGGCCTTCCATGGCTTCCGCCCGGTCGTGGAGATCCAGTTCGACGGCTTCATCTACCCCGCCTTCGACCAGATCGTCTGCCAGGTCGCGAAGCTGCACTACCGCACGCGCGGCGCGGTGCGCATGCCCCTGACCATCCGGGTGCCGTGGGCGGGTGGCGTCGGCGCCGCCGAGCACCACTCCGAGTCGCCCGAGGCCTATTTCGTGCACACCTCGGGCCTGCGGGTCGTCGCGGTGTCGAACCCCGCCGACGCCCACATCATGCTGCGCCAGGCGATCGCCTCCGACGATCCCGTCGTGTTCTTCGAACCGAAGCTGCTCTACCACGCCAAGGGGACTGTGGACCTCGAGACCGACCTCGCCGACACGGCGCCGATGGGGCTCGCGCGGGTCGTACGGGAGGGGGTGGACGCCACGATCGTCACCTACGGGGCCCAGGTGGTGACGGCACTGCAGGCGGCCACCGCCGCCGAGGATGACGGATTGTCCGTGGAGGTCATCGACCTGCGCTCGCTGTCTCCGGTGGACTACGACACCGTGGCCGCCTCCGTGCGCAAGACCGGACGCGTCGTGATCACCCACGAGGCGCCGGGGGAGGCGGGCGTCGGGGCGGAGGTCGCCGCGAGCATCACCGAGCGCTGCTTCGATCATCTCGAGGCGGCGCCGGTGCGGGTCACCGGGCACGACATCCCGTACCCGCCCGCCAAGCTCGAACGGCACCACCTGCCCGACCTCGACCGCATCCTCGACGCCGTCGACCGCGTGCTCGATCGTCCGCACAGTCTCTCGGGGGTGCAGCTGTGATCGCCGAGTTCTGCCTGCCCGATCTCGGCGAGGGGCTGCCTGAAGCCGAGCTCGTGCAGTGGCTGGTCACCGAAGGTGACGAGGTGGCCCTCAACCAGACCATCGCCGAGGTCGAGACCGCCAAGGCCATCGTCGAGCTGCCCTCGCCGCACGCGGGGCGCATCACGATGCTGCACGCGGCGGCGGGGGATGTGATCGCGGTGGGGAGCGTGATCATGTCCGTCGACGTCGTGGGCGCCGGCGATGACGCCGACGTCCACACGAACACGGATGCCACGCCCGCCGCAGCCGCAGCTCCCGCCGTGCCCGCGACGGCCGGTGACGCTCCGCGGCCGAACCTGGTCGGCTACGGTGCCGCACCGGCATCGGGCGCGCGTCCGCAGCGCCGCCGCCGCACGGCGAGCGCGGGAGCCGCCGGCGACACCCACGTGCGGCAGGCCGCACCGCACGATGCCGCGCGCACCCTCGAGCCCGAGCCGGCACCCACCGACCGGCCGCGATCCACGCCGCCGGTCCGCCGCCTCTCGAAGGAGCTCGGGGTGGACCTCGCGCTCGTGACCGCCACCGGCCACGACTCCCGGGTCACGCGCGCCGATGTGGGGTCGTTCGCCGCGGGCCGCGCCGCAGCGCCCGCGGCGACGCTGACGCCCATCACGTCGACCGACCCCTCCGACACCCGCATCCCGGTGCGGGGAGTACGCAAGGTCACCGCCCAGGCGATGGTGCACAGCGCCTTCACGGCACCGCACGCGACGGTCTTCCTCACCGTCGACGTCACCGAGACCACGCGCCTCGTCGCGTCGCTGCGCGAGGACCGCGCGCTCGCCGCTCACCGCATCGGCATCCTCGCGGTCGCCGCGAAGGCGGTGTGCCTCACGCTGCCGCGGCATCCGATGCTCAATTCCCGATGGGAGGGGGAGGAGATCGTGCAGTTCGGCCGGGTGAACCTCGGCATCGCCGCGGCGACCGATCGGGGGCTGGTCGTCCCCAACGTGAAGGATGCCGGTGCGCTGGCGCTCCCCGCACTCGCCGACGCGATCGCCGCGCTCGCCGAGACCGCACGGGCGGGGCGCTCCCAGCCCGACGCGCTCGCGGGCGGCACGTTCACGATCACCAACGTGGGGGTCTTCGGGGTGGACGCCGGCACGCCGATCCTCAACCCGGGGGAGGCGGGCATCCTCGCACTCGGCACAGTGCGGCCCACGCCGTGGGAGCACGAGGGTCAGGTGGCGTTGCGGGACGTGCTGACCCTCAGCCTGTCGTTCGACCATCGGCTCGTCGACGGCGAGCAGGGCGCGCGGTTCCTCGCCGACGTGGCCGCGCTGCTGCGCCAGCCGGCCCGCGCGCTGCTGGTCGCCTGATCGGACGCCGCGTGCGGCAGGTCGGGCCGGTCGTTCAGGCCGTGAGGCTCGCCCGCGCCATGGTGCGGAGGATCCCGCGCACGTCGACGTCGGCGGCGGTGTCGCGGGCGACGCGCAGGCTGTGGGGCGTGGAGTTGATGAGCCCGAAGCACGCGTGTGCGCGCACCCGCTGCTCGCCCGCCGTGAGCGTCGGGCGACGCGCGGAGAGCACCTGCACCCACAGTTCGACGTACTCGCGCTGCAGGCGGCGCACGGTGTGCCGGTCGGCATCGCTGAGGTTGCCCAGCTCGCGGTCCTGCACGCGGATGACGTCGGCGGAGGCGAGGGCGAAGTCGACGTGGAAGGCGATGAGGGCGTCGAGCACGTCGTCGGGGTCGCCACCGGCCTCGACGACGTCGCGACCGCCGTCGCGCAGGGTGTGGCTGACGCCGACGAGGATCGCATCCAGCAGGGCGCGCTTGTTGGGGAAGTGCCGGTAGACGGCGGGGCCGGTGATGCCCACCGCCGTGCCGATGTCCTCCAGGCTCACTCCCGCGAACCCGCGGTCGGCGAACAGGCGAGCGGCCTCCCGCATGAGTGACGCCTGGCGGCCGGCCTTCGCACGGCTGCGGTCGGTCGTTCCCGTTGTCATATCAGTTAATCCTCGCTAACCTGAAGTCTCGGTTAATGCCAATTAACCATGCGCGCCGTCCGGGCGACAACCCGGTGTGACGCGATCGTGACGTCGACGGAGACAGCATGAGTGCAGCGGCCACCGCCCCACCCCTCGCGCCCACCCAGCGCGCGCTCGCCGCCGAGCTGCGGGAGCGGCTGGAGCGGGCGGCCGTGGGCGGGGGAGAGGTCGCACGGGAGCGCCACCGCTCGCGCGGCAAACTGCTGCCACGGGAGCGCGTGACACGACTGCTGGACGAGGGGAGCCCGTTCCTCGAGATCGCCCCGCTGGCCGCCGAGGGCCTCTACGACGGGCAGGCGCCCGCCGCCGGTGTGGTCGCCGGCATCGGCCTGGTGCACGGCAGGCACGTGATGGTCATCTGCAACGACGCGACCGTCAAAGGGGGCACGTACTATCCGCTGACGGTGAAGAAGCACCTGCGCGCGCAGGAGATCGCGCTGGAGAACCGGCTGCCCTGCCTGTATCTCGTGGACTCCGGCGGCGCCTACCTGCCGATGCAGGATGAGGTCTTCCCCGACCGCGACCACTTCGGCCGCATCTTCTACAACCAGGCGCGGCTCTCCGCCGCCGGCATCCCGCAGCTGGCCGCAGTGCTCGGGTCGTGCACCGCCGGCGGGGCGTATGTGCCGGCGATGAGCGACGAGACGATCATCGTGCGGGGGCAGGGCACGATCTTCCTCGGGGGTCCGCCACTGGTGAAGGCGGCGATCGGAGAGGTGGTCACGGCGGAGGAGCTCGGCGGCGGCGAACTGCACGCGCGCCGCTCCGGCGTCGCCGACCACCTCGCCGACGACGACGAGCACGCGCTGGAGATCATGCGCGACATCGTGCTGACCCTGCCCGCCCCGGCCTCCCCGGCCTGGACCGTGCACGCCGCGGTGCCGCCGTGCCTCGACCCCGAAGGCCTCTACGACGTGGTGCCGGTCGACGTCGCGCAGCCCTACGACCCGCACGAGGTGATTTCACGCCTCGTCGACGCCGACAGCCGGCACGAGTTCAAGCGGGAGTACGGCACCACGCTCATCACCACGTTCGCCCGCATCCACGGGCATCCCGTCGGCATCGTCGCCAACAACGGGGTGCTGTTCGGGGAATCGGCTCTCAAGGGCGCCCACTTCATCGAGCTGTGCGATCAGCGCGGCCTCCCGCTGCTGTTCCTGCAGAACATCTCCGGATTCATGGTGGGCCGCGACGCCGAGGCGGCCGGCATCGCCAAGGACGGGGCGAAGATGGTCACCGCCGTCTCCACCACCCGGGTGCCCAAGCTCACCGTCGTGGTGGGGGGATCGTTCGGCGCCGGCAACTACGCGATGTGCGGGCGTGCCTACGGGCCGCGGTTCCTGTGGAGCTGGCCGGGCAGTCGTATCTCGGTGATGGGGGGCGCGCAGGCGGCATCGGTGCTCGGCACCGTCAAGGCCGACCAGGTGGCGCGCCGCGGCGGGGAGTGGACGGCCGAGCAGCGCGACGCGTTCGAAGCGCCCGTGCGTGAGCAGTTCGAACGGCAGAGCGACCCGTACTACGCCACCGCGCGGCTCTGGGACGACGGCGTGATCGACCCCGTCGACACCCGCGATGTGCTGGGGCTCGCCCTCGACGTCATCTCCCGCGTCCCGCTCGCCGACCCGGGCTTCGGCCTGTTCCGGATGTGACATGACCACCTCGCCCTTCCACACCGTGCTCGTCGCCAACCGCGGCGAGATCGCCCGCCGCATCATCCGCACCCTCCGCCGCCTCGGCATGCGCTCGGTGGCCGTCTACAGCGACGCGGATGCCGCGTCCCCCCACGTGCGCGAAGCCGACATCGCAGTGCGCATCGGCGGTGCCGCCGCGGCCGAGTCGTACCTCGACATCGCCGCCGTCGTCGCCGCCGCCCGCGACACCGGAGCCGAGGCGGTGCACCCCGGATACGGGTTCCTCTCCGAGAACGCCGATTTCGCGCGCGCCTGCACCGACGCGGGACTCGTGTTCGTCGGCCCGGGCGATGAGGCGCTGCGGGTGATGGGCGACAAGATCCGTTCCAAGGAGCACGTGGCGGGGCACGGCGTGCCGGTGGTGCCGGGGTTCAGTGCGGCGGGCCTGACCGATGCCGCCATCGCCGAGGCCGCCGCAGAGCACGGGTACCCGCTGCTGGTGAAGCCGTCAGCGGGTGGTGGGGGCAAGGGGATGCAGATCGTCGCCGGCCCCGAGGCGCTCGCCGACGCGCTCGCCGCGGCCCGGCGGGTGGCCGCCGCCGCCTTCGGCGACGACACCCTGCTGCTCGAGCGGCTCGTCACCCGCCCCCGTCACATCGAGGTGCAGGTGCTCGCCGACGCGCACGGCGGTGTCGTGCACCTCGGCGAGCGCGAATGCTCCCTGCAGCGGCGGCATCAGAAGGTCATCGAGGAGGCTCCCTCGCCGGCGGTCGATGCGGCGACGCGGGAGCGCCTCGGCGAGGCCGCGTGCCGGGCCGCCGCCAGTGTCGGGTACCGGGGTGCCGGGACGGTGGAGTTCCTCGTGTCCGGGGACCGGCCGGACGAGTTCTTCTTCATCGAGATGAACACCCGGCTGCAGGTGGAGCACCCGGTGACCGAGCTCGTCACGGGGATCGATCTCGTTGCCGAGCAGCTGCGCATCGCCGCCGGTCGCCCGCTCGGGTTCGCCCAGGACGACGTGCACCTGGACGGCCACGCGATCGAGGCGCGCGTCTACGCCGAGAGTCCGGCGCGCGGCTTCCTCCCCGCCACGGGCGACGTGATCGCCTGGCGGGCCCCGCGCGGGGTGCGCGTGGACAGCGCCGTGGAGACCGGCACCGCCGTGACGAGCCACTACGACCCCATGATCGCGAAGGTCATCGCGCACGCCGCCGACCGGGCCGCCGCGCTCGCGCTGCTCGATGCCGCTCTGGCCGAGACCGTCGTGCTCGGCGTCGACACCAACATCGCGTTCCTGCGTACCCTGCTGGCCGTGCCGGCCGTGCGCAGCGGCGAACTGGAGACCGGCATCATCGGTCGCATGCCGCCGGTCGCCGTGCCCGCACCTGGCGAGCGCGCGCTCGCCGCGGCCGCCGGTGCGCTCCAGAGTGACGCCCCACCCGCCGACGGCTCGCCGTGGCATCGGAGCGACGGCTGGCGCCTGAGCGGTCGCGCCGAGCCGCGCGCGTGGACGTTCGAGACCGACGCGGGCGAGGTCGCCGCGGCATCCGCGGGCGTCGTCGACGGCGTCGCCGTCGCCCGCGACGCCGACGGCGACGTGTGGGTGCATCTCGACGGCGTCACCCAGCGACTGCGCCCGCTGTCGCGTCGCGAGGCGTCTCGGCGGCGGCGCTCCGCCCGCGAGCGCGTCGACGCCGCGGCCCCGCCGCACGTGCGCGCGCCGCTGCCCGGCACCGTCGTCGCCGTGCACGTGCCGGACGGCGCGCGCGTGGCATCCGGCGCACGCCTGGCCACGATCGAAGCCATGAAGATGGAGCACACCGTGACCGCGCCCCACGAGGGCGTGGCACGCATCCTCGTCGCGATCGGCGCGCAGGTGCGCCGCGACGATGTGCTCGCCGAGGTGCACGACACCCCCGAGGAGGAGACCCCATGACCGGACCCATCGACCTGCGCTCCTACGCGCTGGAAGACGACGAGATCGAGCTCGCCCGCATGGTGCGGGCCTTCGCCGACGAGGTGGTCGCCCCGCGGGCGTACGAGGCCGACCGCACGCACACGCTGCCACTGGACGTCGTCGCGCAGATGGGGGAGCTGGGCCTGTTCGGGCTGCCGTTCCCCGAGAAGGTCGGCGGACAGGGCGGCACCTACCTCGCCCTCGGACTCGCCATCGAGGCGCTCGCCCGCGCCGACCAGTCCATCGCCATCACCCTCGAGGCGGCGGTGAGCCTCGGCGCCATGCCGGTGTTCCGTTTCGGCACCGACGCGCAGCGCGACGAATTGCTCCCCGACCTCCTCGCGGGGCGCGCGCTCGCCGGGTTCGGGCTCACCGAGCCCGAGGCGGGGTCCGATGCCGGCGCGACCCGCACCACCGCCCGCCGCGACGACGGCGAGTGGGTGATCGAGGGCAGCAAGCAGTTCATCACCAACTCCGGCACACCCCTCACCCGGTTCGTCACCGTCACGGCGGTGACCGGCCGCGAGGGCGATCGGCCGCAGATCTCCACGATCATCGTGCCCTCGGGCACCCCGGGGTTCACCGTCGGACCCGCCTACGACAAGGTGGGGTGGCGCGCGTCCGACACCCACCCGCTGAGCTTCGACGGCTGCCGGGTGCCGGAGGGCAACCTGCTGGGCGAAGAGGGCCGAGGGTTCGCGAACTTCCTGCACATCCTCGACGAGGGCCGCATCGCGATCGCCGCGCTGGCGACCGGGGCGGCCGAGGGATGCCTGGAGGCAGCGCTGGACTACGCCCGGTCGCGGGTCGTCTTCGGGGCGCCGCTGGCGACCCGCCAGGGCATCCAATTCACCCTCGCCCGCATGCAGGCACGCGTGCACACCGCGCGGCTCGCCTGGGTGCGCGCGGCGCACCTGCGCGACGCAGGCCGGCCGTTCAAGACGGAGGCGGCCATCGCCAAGCTCGTGTCCGGCGACGCCGCGATGGACAACGCCCGCGACGCGACGCAGATCTTCGGCGGCAACGGCTTCATGAACGAGTACCCCGTCGCCCGGCACTACCGCGACAGCAAGATCCTCGAGATCGGGGAGGGGACCACCGAGGTGCAGCTGCTCGTCATCGCGCGGGCGCTCGGGGTAGCGTGAACGACATGGCGGACACCCCGAGCGCTGCGCGCACGATCATGCAGCGCGGGCTGTGGTTCGAGGAGTTCGAGGTCGGCGCGCGCTACGTGCACCGCCCGGGCCGCACCGTCACCCAGGCCGACAATCAGCTGTTCTCGGCCCTCACGATGAACCCGCAGGCGCTGCACGTCGACGAGGCGTACGCGCAGACCCAGCCGTTCGGCCGCCCCCTCATCAACTCCATGTGGACGCTCGCGACCCTCATCGGCTCCTCGGTCCCGCAGTTGACGCAGGGCACCCTCGTCGCCCAGCTCGGGCTGGACGAGGTCGGCTTCCCCGCGCCGCTCTTCCCCGGCGACACGCTGTACTGCGACACCGAGATCGTGAGTGCGCGACCATCGGCATCCCGCCCCGGTCAGGGGATCGTGATCATGCGCCACACCGGGCGCAACCAGGACGACGTCGTCGTCGCCACGGCCACCCGCACGGCACTGGTGTGGTGCCGTTCCCACGAGAAGGACGAGACGTGACCGCGTTGCACGCCGGCCCCGCCCTGCTGTTCTGCCCCGCCGACCGCCCCGAGCGGTACGCATCGGCGCTCGCACGCGCCGACGGCGTGATCATCGACCTCGAAGACGCCGTCGCGCCCCACGCGAAGACCGCCGCCCGCGGCGCCCTCATCGACGCCGAACTCGACCCGGCGCGGGTGATCGTGCGGGTGAATCCGGTCGGCACGGCCGAGTTCGATGCGGACCTGGCCACCCTGTCGCAGACCGACGTGCGCACGATCATGGTCGCCAAGTCCGAGTCGGCCAAGCGCATCGGCCGCATCGATCCCCGCTACCGGGTGATCGCTCTGTGCGAGACGGCCCGGGGTGTGGCCGCTGCCGAGCGCATCGCCGCGCTCGAGAACGTCGCGGGGCTCATGTGGGGCGCCGAAGACCTCGTGGCCTCGCTCGGCGGCACGTCGAGCCGCAAGCCCGGCGGCCGCTACCGCGACGTCGCCCGCTACGCCCGCTCGCGCGTGCTGCTGGCCGCGGGTGCCCGCGGCAAGGCGGCGATCGACGCGGTGCACCTCGACATCGCCGATGTGAAGGGGTTGGCGCGGGAGGCGGAGGATGCCGCAGCGAGCGGCTTCGCGGCCACCGCCTGCATCCACCCCTCGCAGGTCGCGGTGATCCGTGAGGCGTACCGGCCCGGCGAGCACGAACTCGCGTGGGCACGGGACGTGCTGGCGGCGGCCGAAGGCGCGCGCGGGGTGTTCACGCACCGCGGGCGCATGGTCGACGAGCCGGTGCTGCGCCACGCGCGCATGCTGCTGCACCGAGCCGGCGCGGGGGCTTAGCGCGCGGTCGCCGGGGCCTCGGCCGGGGCGGCGTCGTCAGTGGCGGCATCCGGGCCCACGTCCGACAGCAGGCGCAGGCGGTCGCGTTCGAGCAGGATGTCGTAGGTCGACCCGTTCGGCAGCCGGAAGCCCGTGGGCGGCAGCTGACCGCCGGTCGCGTGACGGATGATCTCGCGGATGAGTGCGCCGTGTGCGACGGCGATGACCGATGCCGCGGCCGGGGCGGTCGTGCGGCGCACGTCGACGGCGATCTGCCGCAGCGCCGACAGGGCGCGGGCGCGCACCTCGGGCCACGGCTCGGCGCTGGGGATCTCGGCGGAGTGCCAGTCGCCCCAGCGCTCCAGGAACTCTGCCGAATCCACGCCCTCGGCCTCGCCGTAGGCGCGCTCGCGCAGCTGCGGGTAGACCCGGGGGCCGGCGACGCCGAGGGTCGCCGCGATGATCTCTGCGGTCTCGTGGGCGCGGGACAGGTCGCTGCTGACGACCACGACGGGGGCGTCGGGGGTGAGGCGGGCGCGCAGGCGCTCCGCCGTCGCGCGCGCCTGGGCGCGGCCGGTGTCGTTGAGGGGGATGTCGGTGGATCCCTGGATGCGGCGGGCGCGGTTCCAGTCGGTCTCACCGTGGCGCACGAGGGTCAGCAGAGTCACCCTTCGAGCCTAGCCGCGGCATCCGTAAGAACGCTCAGCGTGCGGCGTCGAGGGCCTCGGTGAGAGCCGTGAGCACGGGGCTCGTGCCGGCGTCGATCTTGACCGTGGCGTGGCGGTCGGCGCGCGTCTCGCCGCGATTGACGATCACCACGGGAAGTCTGCGACGGCGCGCCCGTTCGACGAGGCGGATGCCGGAGTTGACCACGAGCGATGACCCGGCCACCAGCAGCGCTTCGCTCGTGCGGACGAGCTGTTCGGCCTCGCGGAAGCGTTCGACGGGCACGAACTCGCCGAAGAAGACCACGTCGGGCTTGAGCATGCCGCCGCAGACGCTGCAGTCGGGCACGCGGAAGCCGTCGGCCGTGTCGGGCAGCACGTCGCCGTCGGGCCCCAGCAGCACGTCGTCGGGCACGTCGAGCCACGGATTGTCGGCCTCGACGCGGCGGGCGAGGTCGCGGCGGTCGAACACCTGGCCGCAGTGGGTGCAGAACACCCGACGCATGGTGCCGTGCAGCTCCACGACGCGGCGGCTGCCGGCGCGCAGGTGCAGACCGTCGACGTTCTGCGTCACGACGCCGGTGGCGATGCCGGCGTGCTCGAGGTCGGCGAGGGCGGTGTGGCCGGGGTTGGGGTTCGCGCTCGCGAACGCCCGCCAGCCCAGGTGGCTGCCGATCCAGTAGCGCCGGCGTGCGGCCTCGCTGCCGAGGAACTGCTGCGCGGTCATCGGGGTGCGCGCGGGGGCACCCTCGCCGCGGTAGTCGGGGATTCCGGAGTCGGTGGACACTCCCGCGCCGGTGAGCACGGCGACGCGCCTGCCCGCGAACGCGTCGGCGGCCTGCCCGACCAGTTGCATGGTCGGTGCATCGAGTTGCCGCACCGAGGTCACCCGCCGATTCTAGGCGTCGCAGTTTGCCGGCAGGTTACGGCGGCCGCCCTCGCGGCGTCGCGCGTTGCCGAGCTTCGGGGGCGAGCGTGGCCGAGCTGCGGGGATCTGCCGGAATGCTGATGCCGGTGCGGCCTCCATCCGCATCCGGGCAGATCCCCGCATCTCGGGAGCGCCGCGACGGCCGAGGTCCCGCGGGGCAGGCGGCCCGCGGCCCGCGTGCGAGCATGGAACCATGCCCATCGAGCGCGTCGACGACCCCACCGATCCCCGACTCGCCGACTACCGCGATCTCACCGATGTGGCGCTGCGGCGCGTGCTGGAACCGGCGGGCGGGCTCTACATCGCCGAGTCCGCCAAGGTGATCGCGCGCGCCATCGCCGCCGGGCACCGCCCGCGCTCGGTGCTCGTGCAGGAGAAATGGGTCGACGACGTCGCCGACATCGCGGGCGACGCGCCGGTCTACGTCGTCCCCGCCGAGGTGGCCGAGCAGCTCACCGGGTACGCCGTGCACAGGGGGGCCCTCGCCGCGATGCACCGCCCGGTCGAACCCGCCGTCGCCGACGTCGTCGCGGGCGCGCGTCTCGTGGTCGTACTCGAGGACATCGTCGACCACACCAATGTCGGCGCCGCCTTCCGCAGTGCCGCAGCTCTCGGGGCGGACGCCGTGCTCATCTCGCCGCGCTGCGCCGACCCGCTCTACCGTCGCAGCGTGCGCGTGAGCATGGGCACCGTGTTCCAGGTGCCGTGGACCCGGATGCCGCCGTGGCCGGCAGCCCGCGACATGCTGCACGACGCCGGTTTCCACATCGCCGCCCTCGCCCTCGCCGACGACGCCGTGTCGCTCGACGCGTTCGCCGCCGGCCGCCCCGACCGCGTGGCGCTCGTGCTCGGCGCCGAGGGCGACGGGCTCTCGCGCCGCGCGCTGGAGGCGGCCGACACGGTCGTCACCATCCCGATGCGCGGCGGCGTCGATTCGCTCAACGTCGCCGCCGCCGGCGCGGTGGCGCTGTGGTCACTCACGCATGCGACGCCCGAGGGCGGCGCAGACGAGACCGCCTAAGCCGGGTCTCCCGGCGTCGCCGCGGCATCCGGCCCCGGCGCCAGAGTGACGACCGGCAGCGCCTCGGGGCGCTTGGCGGTGATGGCATCACCCGACGACTCGTTGCGCACCCGGCGCAGCACCCACGGCACGAGGTGCGCGCGCGCCCACACCAGGTCGTTCGCGCGGGCCTCCCGCCACGTGCGCGCCGGCAGCGGGTCGGGCTGCATGGGCTTGAGGTCGTTGGGCACGTTCAGCGCCCGCAGCACCATGCGCGCCACCTCGTGGTGGCCGAGGGTGTTGTAGTGCAGGCGGTCGTCGTCGAAGAAGCGCATGTCCTGCACTTCCTTCAGCGCCCACTGGTCGGCCACGATGCAGTCGTAGCGCTCGGCGATCGCGCGGATGTTCTCGTTGTAGATCGCCACGCGCCCGCGGATGCCACGGAACACCGGGGTGAAGTTGGTGTCGATCCCGGTGAACACCACGACCGTGGCGCCGTCGGAGGTGAGGCGCACGACCGCATCCTCGAACTGGGCGGCCACCGCGTCGGGATCGGCTCCGGGGCGGATCACGTCGTTGCCGCCGGCGGAGAAGGTGATGAGATCGGGCTTGAGCGCGATCGCCGGCTCGATCTGGGTGGCCACGATCTGGCCGATGAGTTTTCCACGCACGGCGAGGTTCGCGTAGGCGAAATCGTCGACGTGCGAGCCCAGCACCTCGGCGACGCGGTCGGCCCAGCCACGGTGGCCGCCGGGGGAGGACGGGTCGGGATCGCCGATGCCTTCGGTGAAGGAATCCCCGATCGACACCATCCGCCGCCAGGGGTGGGTGACGGGGTGCGGGATGTGGGCGAGATGCTGATCTTCGGGGTTGGGATCGTCGGGCCGCATGATTCCTCCTCGGCTTTGTGACCGACTCCGAGGTTAGCCCTTCGCGGACTGACTTAGGCTGGACCGTCGTGGATGAGCAGCAGCAGGAGCATTTCGGCAGTTTCGCTGCCGAGCACCTGTCGCCGGCGTTCCCGCAGCGAGCCCCCTGGGGAACGGCTCAGCGACTGCGTGCCTGGCAGGCCGAAGCGCTGGACCAGTACTTCGCGATGGACGGGCCCGACGGGGTCGGCAAGGGACCCCGCGACTTCCTCGCCGCCGCAACGCCGGGCGCCGGAAAGACGACGTTCGCCCTGCGTCTGGCCACCGAGCTGCTACGTCGCCGCGTGGTGGACCGCATCGTCGTGGTCGCCCCGACCGAGCACCTCAAGACCCAGTGGGCGGATGCCGCGGCGCGCGTGTCCATCCGGCTCGACCCGAACTTCAGCAACCGCCACGTCGCGCCGGCCCGGCACTATCACGGCGTCGCGGTGACGTACGCGCAGGTCGCGGTGAAGGCATCCGTGCACCAGCGGCTCACCGAGGATGCCCGCACGCTGGTGATCCTCGACGAGGTGCACCACGGCGGCGACGCCCTCAGCTGGGGTGACGCGCTGCGCGAGGCCTACCAGCGTGCGACGCGCCGACTGCTGCTGTCGGGTACGCCGTTCCGCAGTGACACCGCGCCCATTCCGTTCGTGGAATACCACCCGAACGAGAAAGGCATCCGGCTCTCCCGCACCGATTACAACTACGGCTACGGGCGCGCCCTCGCCGACGGCGTCGTGCGCCCGGTGCTCTTCCTCGTCTACGCCGGACAGATGCGCTGGCGCACCAAGACCGGCGACGAGTACGAAGCACACCTGGGTCAGGACAACACCAAGGACATCAACTCCCAGGCGTGGCGCACGGCGCTCGACCCGCAGGGCGACTGGATCCCCGCGGTGCTGCGCAGCGCCGACCGCCGTCTCAGCGAGGTGCGGCAGGAGGTGCCGGATGCCGGTGGCCTCGTCATCGCGACGGACCAGACGGCGGCGCGCGCATACGCCGCGATTCTGAAGGAGATCACGGGGGAGCCGACGACCGTGGTGCTCTCGGACGACCCCGCCGCGTCCGGTCGCATCGAGGAGTTCGCCAACGGCACCTCGCGCTGGATGGTGGCGGTGCGCATGGTGTCAGAAGGCGTCGACGTCCCCCGGCTGTCGGTCGGGGTGTACGCCACGAGCGCCTCGACGCCGTTGTTCTTCGCGCAGGCGATCGGGCGCTTCGTGCGCGCCCGTCGTCGCGGCGAGTCGGCGAGCGTGTTCCTCCCGCACGTGCCGCAGCTGCTCGCCCTGGCGAACGAGATGGAGCGCGAGCGCGACCACGCGCTCGACCGCGAGGCCGGCGACGACGACGGGCTCGAAGACACCCTGCTGGCCGAGGCCGAGCGCGAGGACAAGGCGTCCGACGCGCTCACCGAGGAGTTCAGCTACCAGGCGCTCGGGTCGGTCGCCCACTTCGACCGGGTGCTGTTCGACGGCAAGGAGTTCGGCCAGCTCGCCGTTCCCGGCACGCCCGAGGAGGAGGAGTTCCTGGGACTCCCGGGTCTTCTCGAGCCCGAACACGTGCACGAGCTGCTCATGCAGCGCCAGGCCCGTCAGTCACGGCATCGCAAGGTGCGCGAGACCGGCGAGGCCCAGCAGGCGGATGCCACCGGCAGCGATGCCGCGACGACTCTTCCCCCGGCGCTGCACCGCACGCTCAAGGAGCAGCGGCAGCTGCTCAACAGCCTCGTCGGCGTCTACGCACGGCAGAGCGGCGAGCCGCACGGGGTCGTGCACGCCGAGCTCCGACGCCTCTGCGGCGGCCCCGCCGTCTCGCACGCGACCGTCGCCCAACTGCAGGCGCGCATCGAGCTGCTGCGCCGCCGCGTGCACTCGTAGGGCGCCGGTTCGCGGCATCCGCCGCTTCGGCGTGCGCGCGCTTCGGAACCCCGAAATACTGGCAATCACTGGTTTCGGGCGGATCGGCGTGAGTGGCGTCAGTACCGTGGAGAGGTCCCCTTTGAGCACCACTCCCACCGGAGGAACGATGAGCGCGCCCGTCGCCCACCCCACCCCACGAGATCGACGGCGGTGGGCGCAGTACCTCGTCGACGAGCGTGCCGAGGCCCGTGTCTACCGCAACCTGGCGGCGCGGCGCACGGGGGAGGAGCGGGAGATCCTGCGGGAACTCGCCGACGCCGAAGGGCGACACGAGGCGCACTGGGTGGGCCTGCTGGGCGGCGAGCCGAAGCGGCTGCCGCAGCCGAGCCTCGACACCCGTCTGCTCGGCTGGATGGCACGGCGGTTCGGCATGATCTTCGTGCTCGCGCTGGCGCAGAACGCCGAGGCGCGTTCGCCCTACGACAACGAGCCGTATGCCACGCCCGCCATGGTCGCCGACGAGAAGGTGCACCACGAGGTGGTGCGTGGGCTCGCCGCCCGCGGCCGACGGCGGCTGTCGGGAACGTTCCGCGCTGCCGTATTCGGGGCGAACGACGGCCTGGTGTCGAACCTCGCGCTCGTGATGGGCATCGGCGCGACCGGTGTCGGCGCACCCTTCGTGCTGCTCAGCGGCCTGGCTGGGTTGCTCGCCGGTGCGCTCTCGATGGCGGCGGGGGAGTTCGTGTCGGTGCGCTCCCAGCGAGAGATGCTGGAGTCCACCGGGCACAGCGACTTCGTCGACGCGTCGCTGCCCGACCTCGATCTCGACGCCAACGAGATGGCGCTGGTGTACCGCGCCCGGGGGATGGGCGCCGACGAGGCCCTGGTTCGCGCCCGCCGCGTCGTTGAGGCAGCGCGCGCCGCGGATCGCTCGCAGCCCTACCGGCGCCCGGTCGATCCCGTGGAGGAGCACGACGTCGTCGGTGGGGCGTGGGGCGCGGCGACGTCGAGCTTCCTGTTCTTCGCCTCCGGCGCCGTCATCCCGGTGCTGCCGTGGATCTTCGGGCTCGAGGGCGTCGCCGCCGTCGTGCTCGCGCTCGCGCTCGTCGGCATCGCGCTGCTGGCCACCGGCGCGATGGTGGGCGTGCTGTCGGGTGGCCCGCCGCTGCGCCGCGCGCTGCGTCAGCTCGCGATCGGTCTGGGCGCCGCCGCGATCACGTACGCTCTCGGTCTGGTGTTCGGGGTGTCGGTGGCGTAGCCCCGCGGCCGCTCGTTGCCCAGTACGCGCCCCGAACCGCGGCATCCGTGGGTTTGGTACCCAGGACGCGCCCCGAACCGGGGTGTCGGGGGGCCCGGTGCCCAGTGCGCGCCCCGAATCGGGCACCAGGGCGGCGCCCCCGCACGGCGCGAACGCGTGGCGGATGCCGCAAACCACCCGGAAACGAAAGAAGGCCCCCTTCCGGGGGCCTTCTTCACTGTGCGCGAGGGGGGACTTGAACCCCCACGCCCTATACGGGCACTAGCACCTCAAGCTAGCGCGTCTACCTATTCCGCCACCCGCGCATTGGGTGAAAATTGCTTTCGCAACCGAGGGTCGAGCCTAGCATGATCGCGGGGCGACTTCGAACCAGCACCGCACGGCGACGGTCCGCGACGGCGGTAGCGTAGTTCGCATGCCCGAGTCCGAAGCCGACCTGCCCGAGGTCGTGCGCATCGCCCGCGACCTCATCCGGTTCGACACGTCGAACTTCGGGGGAGGCGACGCCCGCGGCGAGCGCGAGGCCGCCGAGTACGTCGGCGCCTACCTCGAGACCCTCGGCCTCGAGCCCGAGTACTACGAGCCCGTTCCGCGCCGCACGAGCCTCATGGCCCGCGTGCCGGGCCGCGACCGCGACAAGCCCGCCCTCGTGCTGCACGGTCACCTCGACGTCGTGCCCGCCGTCGCCGAGGACTGGAGCGTCGACCCGTTCGCCGGCGAGATCCGCGACGGCATGCTGTGGGGCCGGGGTGCGGTGGACATGAAGGACATGGATGCCATGATCCTCACGTCCGTCGCCGATCTGCTGCGCTCAGGCGAGCAGCCCGCCCGCGACATCATCGTGGCCTTCTTCGCCGACGAGGAGAACGGTGGGGTGGAGGGGTCCGCGCCGGTCGTGCAGAACCACCCCGAGTGGTTCGCCGGCGCGACCGAGGCCATCAGCGAAGTCGGCGGCTACTCGATCGCCTCCGGCGACCGCCGCGCCTACCTGCTGCAGACGGGAGAGAAGGCCCTGCTGTGGATCCGCTTGCGCGCCCGCGGCCGCGCAGCGCACGGCAGCAGCCTGCACCCCGACAACGCCGTCACCCGCCTCGCCGAGGCCGTCGCCGCGCTCGGGCGCACCGCCTGGCCGGTGGCGATGACCGAGACGTCCCGCCGGCTCGTCGAGGGCCTCGCCCGCCTCGTCGGCGGCGACCCACAGCATCCGGATGCCGTCGCCGAGCGCTTCGGCGCCGCCGCCGGCTTCCTGCGATCGACCTTCCGCACCACGACCAACCCGACCGGGCTGACCGCGGGCTACAAGCACAACGTCATCCCCGACACGGCGGAGGCGCTCATCGACGTGCGCACGATCCCCGGCACCGAAGACGCCGTGCTGGCCGACATCGCCGCGATCGTGGGCGCCGACGTCGAGATCGAGATCGTCCACCGCGACATCGGGCTCGAGGTCCCCTTCGCGGGTGACCTCGTCACCGAGATGGTCGCAGCCCTCGGCCGCCATGACCCGGGTGTCCCCGTCATCCCGTATCTCATGGGCGGCGGCACCGACAACAAGGCGCTCGCGTACCTCGGCATCGCCGGCTACGGGTTCGCACCGCTGCGCCTGCCGGCCGATCTCGATTTCACCGGTATGTTCCACGGGGTCGACGAACGCGTGCCCCTCGATGCCCTGGTGTTCGGGCAGGCCGTGCTCACGGACCTCCTCCGCAGCTACTGACGCAGTCACCGAAAGGCGCGCATGCATTTCTTCGAGGCCATCATCCTGGGCCTGGTGCAGGGGCTCACCGAGTTCCTCCCGGTGTCCTCCAGTGCCCACCTGCGCATCCTGGGGGAGCTCCTCCCGGGTGCTGAGGACCCGGGAGCGGCGTTCACCGCCATCACCCAGATCGGCACCGAGGCCGCCGTCGTGGTGTTCTTCTGGCGCGACATCGTGCGCATCATCGGGCAGTGGTTCCGCTCGCTCGTGGGCAAGGCGCCCCGCAACGACCCCGATGCCCGCATGGGGTGGCTGATCATCATCGGCAGCATCCCGATCGTCGTGCTGGGGCTGCTCTTCCAGGACCAGATCGAGACCGTGTTCCGCTCGATGTGGATCGTCGCCATCATGCTCATCGTCTTCGGCGTGCTGCTGGGCATCGCCGACATGGTGGGCGCCAAGCGCCGCGAGCTGAAGGACCTCACCGTCGGGCACGGCGTGGCGTTCGGGTTCGCGCAGGCCCTCGCGCTCGTCCCCGGTGTCTCACGCTCGGGCGGCACCATCACGATGGGGCTCTTCCTCGGCTACAAGCGGGCGGATGCCGCCCGCTACGCGTTCCTGCTGGCGATCCCCGCCGTCTTCGGCAGCGGCTTCTACCAGCTGTTCAAGAGCTGGGACGTGCAGGGACCGTTCAGTCTGCCCGAGACGCTCGTGGCCACCGTCATCGCCTTCGCGGTCGCCCTCGGTGTGATCGCGTTCTTCATGAACTGGATCTCCAAGCGCAGCTTCCTGCCGTTCGTGATCTACCGCATCGCGCTGGGCACGGTGCTGATCGTGCTGCTGTCGATGGGCGTGCTGCAGCCCTGACCCGGCAGGTCAGCGCCGCGGCGGGTCGTCGCGTCCGGGCTTGCTCGGGCCGTCGCCGCCGCGGCGCAGGTACTTCTCGAACTCCTGCGCGATCGCGTCTCCGGACGCTTCGGGGGAGTCCCACGTGTCCCGGGTGTGCTCGAGCTGGCGGATGTACTCGGTCATCTCCTCGTCGTCCGCCGCCGCGGCGTCGATCGTCGCCTCCCACGCGGCGGCCTCGGCCGCCAGCTGTCCACGCGGCACGCGTGCCCCGGTGAGGTCTTCGAGCTTGTCCAGCAGTGCGAGCGTCGCCTTGGGTGACGGGGTGTGCCCGGCGACGTAGTGCGGCACGTTCGCCCACAGCGACGCGGCGGGGATGCCGGCGGCATCCGCTGCCTGGTCGAGCACGCTCAGGATGCCGACGGGGCCCTCGTAGGTGGACTTCTCCAGCTCGAGCTTGGCGCGCAGCTCTTCGTTGTGGCTGCCCGCGAACACCGAGATGGGGCGGGTGTGGGGCACATCCGACATCATCGAGCCGAGGGAGACGAGGCCGGTGATGTCCTCGCGCAGCGCCACGTCGATGATCTCGCCCGCGAACGCCTGCCACGCCCGCGCCGGCTCCACGCCGGTCAGCAGCCACAGCTGCGTGCCGCGCGAGCGTCGCGCCGGCCGCCACAGTGTCGTCTCCGGCCAGGTCAGCACGCGGCGGCCTTCGGCGTCGAAGCGGATCTGCGGCCGGGTGTACTGGTAGTCGAAGTACAGTTCGGGGTCGACGGAGAAGACCGGCTCGTACGATCCTTCCTCGCGCAGCAGTGCGGCGGCTGCCGATGCGGCCTCGCCGGCATCGTTCCATCCGTCGAATGCCGCCACGAGAACGCGGCGTCCCAGTCCCTCCACACGACTCCCTTCGTCCTTCCCAGGATAGGCCGCGTGCTGCCGGGGCGGGCGGGGGGCGCCGGCCGCCTCGGTACCATGGGGAGGTGACAGCCCCCGTTCCCACCCTTCGTGCCGTGCTGTGGGACATGGACGGCACCCTGGTCGACACCGAGCCGTACTGGATGGCCGCCGAGACGCCGCTCGTGGAGAGCTACGGGGGCACCTGGACGCACGAGCAGGCGCTGGGGCTGGTGGGCCTCGGCCTGCACGACTCCGCCCGCATCCTGCAGGACGCCGGTGTGCGCATGCAGGAAGACGCCATCGTCGACCACCTCACCTCCCAGGTGATGACGCAGCTGCGCGATCTCGGCAACCCGTTCCGCCCCGGCGCCCGCGAGCTCCTCGAGAGCCTCCGCGAAGCCGGGATCAAGACGGGGCTGGTGACGATGTCGCTGCGCCGCATGGCCGAGACCGTCGTGGCGCAGATCCCGTTCGAGGCGTTCGATGTGATCATCGCCGGTGACGACGCCATCCGCCCCAAGCCCTTCCCCGATCCGTATCTGCAGGCATGCGAGGCGCTCGGGGTGCAGCCGTCCGAAGTCGTCGCCATCGAGGACTCGCCCAACGGGCTGCGCTCGGCGATCGCCTCGGGGGCGACGAGCCTGGGCGTCCCGCTCATGGTGTCCCTCACGGGGGTCGGCGCGCATGCGCTCTGGCCCACCCTCGAAGGCCGCACCGCTGCCGACCTCACCCGACTCCATGCCGACCACCGCCCGAAGGAGTCGTCATGACCGTCGATCTCACCCGTCCCACCGGCCCGTTCCGCTACGGCGACCGGGTGCAGCTGACCGGTCCCAAGGGCCGCCTGCACACCATCACCCTCCGCGAGAAGGGTGAGCTGCACACCCACCACGGCGTGCTGCGTCATGCGCAACTGGTGGGGCTCCCCGACGGCTCCGTCGTCACCGGCAGCGGTGGACACGAGTATCTGGCCCTGCGGCCGCTGCTGCGCGATTTCGTCATGTCGATGCCGCGTGGTGCGGCGATCGTCTACCCGAAGGATGCCGCGCAGATCCTCGCGTCGGCCGACATCTTCCCCGGGGCGACGGTCGTCGAAGCCGGCGTCGGGTCGGGCGCGCTGTCGCTGTGGCTGCTGCGCGCCATCGGCGCCACCGGGCGCCTGGTGTCGTTCGAGCGTCGCGAGGAGTTCGCGGAGGTCGCCCGCGCCAACGTCGAGACGTATCTGGGCACCCCGCCGGCGAACTGGGAAGTCGTCGTGGGCGATCTCGTCGAGTCGCTGCCGGGCGCCGTGGCCCCGGCATCCGTCGACCGGGTCGTGCTCGACATGCTCGCTCCGTGGGAGTGCATCGATGCCGTCGCCGACGCGCTCACCCCCGGTGGGGTGGTGCTCTGCTACGTCGCCACTGCGACGCAGTTGAGCCGGGTGGCGGAGTTCATCCGCGGCACAGGCCTGTTCACCGACCCCGAGGCCAACGAGACGATGGTGCGCGGCTGGCACGTCGAGGGGCTCGCGGTGCGCCCCGACCACCGCATGGTCGCCCACACCGGGTTCTTGCTCACCGCACGGCGTCTGGCGCCGGGCGCGGTGCCGCCCGATGTGCGCAAGCGCGCGCTGAAGAAACCCAGCTACGCCGACGAGGACGTGGAGATCTGGACCCCCGGCGCGGTCGGAGATCGCGAGATCACCGACAAGAACCTGCGAAAGCGCGTGCGCGAGGCCCAGCGCATCGCCGACGGCGCGCGCATCGCCGCAGCGACAGAGACCGACGCCGCCACCGATTAGGCTGTACCGGTGCGCAGGATCCCCGCAATCGCCGCCGTCGTCGGCATATCCACTCTGGCCCTCGTCGGCTGTTCGCCCGCATCGACCGAGGCGTCGTGCGAGCGCGCCGTCTCCGACGCGTCCGTCCTCGACCTGATCACCGTCTCCGGCGACACCGTGGAGCTGTCCGCTCCCGTGCGCGTGGACGAGACCGTGTTCGAAGACCTCACCGTCGGGGAGGGGCCCACCGTCACCTCCGACGCGCAGGACGTCGTCTTCGACATCACCATCGTCAACGGCACCACGGGCGAGACGCTCGTCCAGAGCGGCACCCAGGTCGCGCCGGTGTCGCAGTGGGGCGAGTTCTACGCCGGCATCGCGACCATGCTCGACTGCGCGACCGAGGGTTCGCTCATCGCCGGCGCCGTCGCGCCCGAGGACCTCGCCCCGGAGGCCGCAGCGAGCCTCGGGCTCGGCGAGGGCGATTCCGCCGTGTTCGTCATCGACCTGCAGAAGGTGTACCTGGCCAAGGCCGACGGTGCCGACCAGTACAACGACCGTCGCGGCATGCCCAGCGTCGTGCTCGCGCCCGACGGGACGCCGGGCGTCATCATCCCCGACGCCGACGCACCCGACGAACTGGTCGTGCAGGTGCTGAAGAAGGGCGACGGTCCGGTCGTCACGGGCGACCAGTCCGTGCGCCTGCACTACACCGGCGTCACCTGGGACGAGCGCGAAGTGTTCGACTCGACCTGGGAGGCCGGCACGTCGGCGGCGCTGTCACTGGACCAGGTGGTGCCCGGTTTCGCGGCGGCGCTCGAAGGCCAGACCGTCGGCTCGCAGATCCTCGCGGTGATCCCGCCCGACCAGGCTTACGGCGATGCCGGCCAAGGTGCCGTGCCGCCGGGCGCGACGCTCGTCTTCGTGATCGACATCCTCGGTCTCGACGAGGTGGCTGAGTAGCTGCAATGGCCGCCCCGACCCGCAGCGCGCCCGAGGAGCGCCTGGTCAACCTGCTGGTCGCCCTCATGGCGACCGATCAGGGACTGACCAAGGACACGATCCTCGCGTCCGTCGCGGGTTACCGGGAGCAGTCCGAGTCCGGTGCGTCCAAGGACGCGCTGGAGAAGATGTTCGAGCGCGACAAGGAGAGCCTGCGCGGGCTCGGCGTGCCGATCGAGACGATCGGCGACTACGCCGACCCCGATGATCTGCGCGAGGCGCGCTACCGGGTGCCCAACGACGAGTACGGCCTGCCCGAGGACATCTCCTTCACGCCCGCCGAACTCGCCGTGCTCGCGGTGGCCGGCGGCGTGTGGAGCGAACGGTCGCTGTCGGCCGAGGCCCGCAGCGGCCTGCGCAAGATCCGCGCGCTCGGCAACGACGTCGACGAGCCCATCCTGGGGTTCTCACCGCGGCTGAGCGTGCGCACCCCCGCCTTCGCCCCGCTGCAACGGGCGATGGAGCAGTCACGGGTCGTGTCATTCCCCTACCTGAAACCGGGGGAGGAGCGACCGCTCGTCCGTCGCATCCGCCCGCTCGCGCTGGTCGACTACGAGTCGCGCTGGCATGTGTTCGGGTTCGATCTCGATCAGCATGCCGAGCGCACCTTTCTGCTCTCGCGCATCGTCGGCGACGTCACCATCACCCGGGAGACGTTCGACCCCGCCCTGCGCGACGGTGCCGGCGACCGCGCCGTCGCGGGGCTCGATGAACTCGCCGCCCGCCAGCGGGCGCTGCTGGAGGTGAACCCCGGCACCGAGGCCTCGCTGCGGCTGCGCCGCCGCGCTCAGCCTGCCGAGCAGGGCATCTTCGTGCCCTACGTCGACGTGCACGTGCTCGCCGACGAGCTGGCCTCCTACGGTCCTGAGGTGCGGGTCGTCGAGCCGGCGGCGCTGCGCGATGAGGTCATCCGCCGGCTGCAGGCCACCCTCGCACTCCACGCCGACCATGACGGGGAGCCCGCATGAGCGCCGCCCGGCCGCTGCACGCCACCGAGCGCGCCGCCCTCATCCTGCAACTCGTGCCGTACCTCCTCGGCAAGGGCGAGGTGTCGGTCGCCGAAGCCGCCGACGAGTTCGAGGTGACCCCCGAGCAGATGCGCGAGATGGTGCAGAAGCTCACTGTCATCGGTCGCCCCGGCGAGGGCGGCTACTGGCAGCTGCCCAACGACCTGTTCGACATCGACTGGGATCTGCTGGACGAACGCGACCTCATCGTCATCACCAACTCGGTCGGGCTCGAGCGCTCGCCCCGACTCACCGCCCGCGAGGCAGCCGCGCTGCTGGCGGGTCTGCAGCTGACCGCGACGCTGCCCGGCGTCGGCGACCGCGGCGTCGTGCAGAGCCTGCTCACCAAGCTCGCCCGGGGAGCAGCCAGCGCCCCCGCCGACGTCATCGTCGCCCCCGGTCCCGTCGACGACGTGCGCGTGACCGTCGCCGACGCGCTCCGCGAAGGAGTGGCGGTGTCGTTCACCTACCAGGCCCCGGATGCCGCGCCCACCACCCGCACGGTGGATCCGGTCAAGGTGCACATCGCCGACGGCCAGTGGTACCTGCAGGGATGGTGCCACCTGCGCCAGGGTATGCGCACCTTCCATCTCGAGCGCGTCAGCGACGTCGGCCCCACCGGCATCCCCATCTCCCATGGCGGCGAACCCGTGCCCGACCTGTTCGAACCGGGTGCGGGCGACGTCACGGCGCGCGTGCGGTACCCGCGCCAGATCGCGCCGCTGCTGGGCGACTACCTCGCCCGTGCCGACATCGCCGCCGAGGGTGATTGCGAGACCGCGACCATGCGGGTCGCCGACGAACAGAGCCTCAAGCGCCTGGCCGCCCGCCTCGGCGGTGACGTGGAGGTGCTCGCGCCCGCCGTGGCGCGGCGCGCAACGGCCGCGTGGGCGGCTGCCGGACTCGCGCAGTACCGCTGAACCGCCCCGCACCCCACCGGGTTAGACTGTTTCGAACCCCGATCCGAGGAGACCTCCATGGGCAACGCATTCGGATGGCCGCACCTGCTGATCATCCTCGCGGTCATTCTGCTTCTGTTCGGCGCAGCGAAGCTTCCCGCACTGGCGAAGAGCGTCGGCCAGTCGGCGCGCGTCTTCAAGGGTGAGATGAAGGCGATGAAGGAAGAGGACGGCGCCACCGCCGCGACGACTCCTGCCGCCGCCGCGACGCCTCCTGCCGCCGGCACCGCCAATTCCACCGCTTCCCCCACGGTTCCCGACAGCACCAGCGGGCCCTCCGAACCAAAGCCGTAGCCCGAGGTGGCCACGGCCGAACAGCAGCGGGTCGATGAGCCCGACCCGCCACGCCGCGAGAAGCGGATGTCCCTCGGGGCCCACCTGCTGGAGCTGCGTCGACGTCTGATGATCGCCGCCGCCGCCCTGGTCGTGGGCATGGTGGTCGCGTTCTTCGTGACGGGCCCCGTCATCGAGTGGATCACGGGACCCATCCGCGTGATCGCCGAGCAGCGCGGCGACGACTTCTCGGCGCTCAACTTCGGCACCGTGACCTCGGCGTTCGACCTGCGCATGCGGATCGCGTTCTCGATCGGTCTGTTCCTGTCGGCGCCGGTGTGGCTCTGGCAGGTCTGGGCGTTCATCATGCCGGGGCTCACGCGCAAGGAGATCCGCTACACCGTCGGCTTCGTCGCGGCCGCCATTCCGCTGTTCTTCGCCGGCTGTTACGTCGGCATGCTCGTCGTTCCGCACGTCATCGAGGTGATGTGGTCGTTCACGCCCGAGGGCGGGGTCAACTTCTACAACGCCGCGGAGTATTACGACTTCGTCTTCAAGCTGATGATCGTCATCGGCATCTCGTTCGTGCTTCCGGTGTTCCTCGTCGCACTCAACATCGCCGGCATCATGTCGGGCCGCGCGATCCTCAAGGGCTGGCGCGCCGCCGTGCTGATCGCGACGATCTTCGCGGCCATCGCCACGCCCGCCGCCGACGCCGTCAGCATGCTGCTGCTGGCCGGCATCCTGGTCGTGCTGTTCTTCGCCGCAGCGGGTCTCTCGCTGCTGTTCGACCGTCGCCGTCGCAAGCGCGAAGCGGCGCTGCTGTCCCCGGGGTCCGTGCTGTGAGTGCGCTGAGCCCGGCAGACCGGTTCGCCGCTGCCGACGAGGCGCGCCGGCATCCGCTGACCACCGACTTCGCCGAGGCGCAGCGGTTCACCCTCGATCCGTTCCAGATCGCGGGATGCCACGCCCTCGAAGACGGGCGCAGCGTTCTGGTTGCCGCGCCCACCGGCGCCGGCAAGACGATCGTCGGCGAGTTCGCGGTGCATCTGGCGATGCGTGAGCCCGGCGACAAGGCGTTCTACACGACTCCGATGAAGGCGCTGTCGAACCAGAAGTTCCGCGAGCTCCAGGAGGTGTACGGCGAGGACGAGGTGGGCCTGCTCACCGGCGACACCAACATCAACGGCAACGCGCGCGTGGTCGTGATGACCACCGAGGTGCTGCGAAACATGCTCTACGCCGATTCGCCGGCGCTGCGGGGCCTGCGCTTCGTCGTGATGGACGAGGTGCACTACCTGGCCGACCGCTTCCGCGGCGCGGTGTGGGAAGAGGTCATCATCCACCTGCCGCCGAGCGTGCGCCTGGTGTCGCTGTCGGCCACGGTGTCCAACGCCGAGGAGTTCGGCGACTGGCTCGACACGGTGCGCGGCGACACCGAGGTGATCGTCTCCGAGACCAGGCCCGTGCCGCTGGAGCAGCACATGCTCGTGCGCGGCGACCTGCTGCCGCTGTTCGACGACCGCGCGGGCATCGCCACCGCGCAGGTCAACCAGGAGCTCATGCGCATCCGCTCCGCCAAGGGTGCCACGTTCGAGGAGAACCGCCGCGCGCAGTCGATGAACAGCGCGCGACACGGCGGGTACGAGCCCACCCGTCGTCGGCCGCAGCGCGGCGGGCGACGCCCCGTGCGCCCCGGCAACGTGCAGCGGGTCGAGAGGCTGGACCGCCCCCAGGTCGTGCAGCTGCTGCAGCGCGCAAACCTGCTGCCGGCCATCTTCTTCATCTTCAGCCGCGCCGGCTGCGACGGCGCCGTGCAGCAGGTGCGCCGGTCGGGGCTGCGGCTGACCGATGCCGACGAACGCGCCGAGATCCGCCGCGTCGTCGAGGAGCGCACGCACACGCTCGATGATGAGGACCTCGGCGTGCTGGGGTTCTGGGAGTGGCGCGAGAACCTCGAGCGCGGCATCGCGGCGCACCACGCCGGCATGCTGCCGACCTTCAAAGAAGTGGTCGAAGAACTCTTCCGGCGCAAACTCGTGAAGGTCGTCTTCGCGACCGAGACGCTCGCCCTCGGCATCAACATGCCGGCCCGCACCGTCGTGCTGGAGAAGCTCGAGAAGTTCAACGGCGAGGCGCGGGTGGCGATCACGTCGGGGGAGTACACCCAGCTCACCGGACGCGCCGGCCGTCGCGGCATCGACGTCGAGGGCCACGCGGTCATCCAGTGGACTGAGAGCGTCGACCCGCAGGCGGTCGCCGCCCTCGCCTCACGCCGCACCTACCCGCTCAACTCCAGCTTCCGGCCCACCTACAACATGGCGGTGAACCTCATCGACCGGTTCGGCCGCGCCGAGGCCCGCGAGATCCTGGAGTCCTCCTTCGCCCAGTTCCAGGCCGACCGCTCGGTGGTGGGCCTGGCTCGGCAGGTGCGGGAGGCCGAGGAATCGCTTGCCGGCTATCGGAAGGCGCAGACGTGCGACCGCGGCGACTTCGTCGAGTACGCGGGGCTGCGCCGCGAGCTCACTGACCTCGAGAAGCTGGGCCGCGCCGATCGCACCGCGCCGGCAAAGCTCCGTCGCCAGCGACAGCAGGAGATGGAGTCGTTGCGCCGACGCCTGCAGCGGCATCCGTGCCACAGCTGCCCCGACCGCGAGCACCACGCGCGCTGGGGTGAGCGCTACTACAAGCTCAAGCGCCGCACCGACAAGATGCGGCGCGAGATCCAGACGCGCACCGGCACGGTCGCGCGGGTGTTCGACCGCGTCGTGGACGTGCTGACGGCCCTGGACTACGTCGAGGTCGACCCGGCGGGCAAGACCACCCTCACCGCCGCCGGCCGCACGATGCGCCGCATCTACGGCGACCGCGACCTGCTCGTGGCCGAAGCGCTGCGCCGCGGCATCTGGAAGAACCTGGATGCCGCCTCGCTCGCCGCCCTCGCCTGCTGTCTGGTCTACGAACCGCGTCGCGACTCCGAAGGCCCGGGGGAGTACGGCCTGCCGCGCGGCGCGTTCCGGTCGGCGCTGACCGAGACCCAGCTGCTGTGGGCGCAGCTGGATGACCTGGAGCGCGAGCACCACCTGCCCGGCACCGAACCTGTGGCCACGGGCCTCGCCCAGGCGATGCACACGTGGGCGCGCGGGGGCATGCTCGACCGCGTGCTGACCGAGGCAGACCTCGCCGCCGGCGACTTCGTGCGGTGGGCGAAGCAGACCATCGACCTGCTCGACCAGCTGTCGCTCGTCGCCGACGCGCCGGTCGCGACGACGGCGCGCAAGGCACTCGACGCGGTGCGGCGCGGCATCGTCGCCTACAGCGGCGTATGAGCGCCCGCCGCCGCCACGCGCCGTTGCCGCGCCCCTTGCTGCCGTTGTGGGTGGCGCTGCTGGCCGCGCTCGTGGGCGGACCGGTACTCGATCTCGCCTATCCCGACATCGGGTGGTGGCCGCTGGCCTTCGTCGGTGTCGCCTTCTCGCTGCTCGCGCTCATCGGCCGCTCCGGCGGCGGCGCGCTGCTGGTGGGTGCGGTGTTCGGCGCCTCGTTCTACTTCACCCACATCGTCTGGATCACCCGCTATCTCGGGGCCGTGCCCTGGTTCGCCCTCGCGGGCCTCGAGACGATCTTCTGGGCGGTCGGATCGGTGCCGATCATGCTCGCGTACCGGTGGATGCCGCAGCTGCGCGGTGGCACGTGGGGGCGGCTGCTGGCACTCCCCGCCCTCGTCGCGGGGCTCTGGACCGCCCGGGAGCTGTTCATGGGCTCCTGGCCTTACACCGGGTTCCCCTGGGCGCGGTTGGGGATGAGTCAGTCCGAGAGCCCGCTGGCCCACATCGCCTCGTGGCTGGGTGTGGCCGGGCTCACCTTCCTCATGGTCTTCGCCGTGGCCGCCGTCATCGAGTGGGTGCGCCTGGGGCGCTGGCGGGCATGGCGCACAGTGTTGCCGAGCGTCGTGGCGATCGTCGTGCTGCTGCTGACCCCCGCGTTCCCCACCACGCCCGCCGGCACGATGCGGGTCGGCGCGGTGCAGGGCAACGGTCCCACCGGCTACTTCGACGAGCGCGAGCCCTACGCCGTGCTGCAGTCGCAGCTGGATGCCACCGAGCCGCTGCTGGACGAAGACCTCGACGTGCTGCTGTGGCCCGAGGGCGGCATCGACGCCGACCCGCTGCAGAACACCTCGGTCGCCGTCGTGCTCGACCGGCTCGCGCGCAGGCTCGACGCGCCGCTCATCGTCAATGCGGCGACCACCCGCGACGAGGCGGGGTACAACACCTCGATGCTGTGGCTGCCCGGCGAGGACAACCCGGTCGCCCTCCACGACAAGCGCAATCCGGTGCCGATGGGGGAGTACGTGCCCGATCGGTGGTTCTTCGAAGCGATCGCACCCGATCTCGTGGGGCTGATCCAGCGGGAGTACACCCCCGGGACCAATCCGCCGCTGTTCGACGTCGACGGGGTCGGTGTGGGCCTGGCGATCTGCTTCGACGTGATCTACGACGACGTCATCTGGGAGGGAGCCCGCGACGGCGCCCAGGTGTACATGCTGCAGACCAACAACGCCGACTTCCGCGACACCGACGAGAATCTGCAGCAGCTCGCTTTCGCGCGCATGCGTGCCATCGAGACGGGTCGCTCGGTCGTGAACCTCTCCACCGTGGGCACCAGTCAGGTGATCGCCCCCGATGGCTCCGTCATCGACGGGCTGCCGGCCGGTGTGGCCGGAGCCATGGTGACCGATGTGCCCTTGCGCACCGGCCTCACGCCCGCCGTCATCGTGGGCGCCGCGGTGAAGCTCGTGCTCGGCTGGGGCAGCATCCTCGCCCTCGCGCTCCTCGCCGGTGCGCACCTGGCGCGCCGGCGCCGTGCCGCGGCAACGACGAAGACGCCGACCCCCTGAGGGGCCGGCGTCTCGACGTGGGTCAGCGCGTCAGGCGCTCTTCTTGGCCGCGGTCACGTCCTGGCCGGCACCGCGACGCTCCCGGATGAACGCGAGACGGTCCTCCAGAAGCTCCTCGAGTTCGGGGAGGGTGCGGCGCTCCAGCAGCATGTCCCAGTGCGTGCGCGGGATCTTGTCACCGCTGTGATCGACCTCGACGGTCTTGTCGCCGACGCGCAGCAGAGCCTCGGCGCCGCAGGTGCGGCATTCCCAGGTCTCCGGCGCCTCGGCGTCGACCGCGAAGGGCAGGGTGGTCTCTTTTCCGCACGTGGTGCACACGTATGTGTGTGTGGTGCGGTCATGGAACACGACGCCGTCCTCGCTCTGCAAGCTGGACGCGCCGAGTCGGATGCCGCGCAAACTGCGGTCTGCCATTGTGTGGTCCTCTCGTCGCCTGTACAGGTATAACGCTGTGACCTGTGCGCATACTCCGAACGGGCGCGCGAGGGAAGCCATTCACAGCCGATCCTCAGCCGAGTGCGCGTGGGGTCTCAGCGTCGCTCGGCGACCAGGCGCAACGCCACATCTGCGCGGTCGGTGACGATCCCATCGACCCCCAGATCGAGCAGTCGCGTCATGTGCGGTGCGTCGTTCACGGTCCAGACGTGCACCTCTACTCCGCAGGCGTGCGCGGCCTCGATGAGCCGCGGCGTGACCACGCGCACCCGACCCTGGCGCTCCGGCACCTGCAGCGCGTCTACGCCGGCGAGCGCCCGGCGCACGAGCGGCATCGAGCGCACCGCCAGTGCCGACAGCGTGCGGCCGATCGTGGCCGTGCCGGCCGAGGTGGCGGGACGGATGCCGCGACCGAAGCGCTCGGCGGCATCGAGTGCCGTTCGCCGGCGCGCATCGGAGAAGCTCGCCAGCAGCACCCGCTCGGCGTGCCGGGCCACGATGCGTCCCACGGGCACAGCGGCCGCCTGAGCCTTGACGTCGAGGTTGAAGCGCAGGTCGGGGAAGGCCTCGAGCGCCTGGCGGAGCGTGATGAGGCCGCCTCGTGCGCCCATGAGCCGTTCGAGTTCGACCAGGGGGACCTCGGCCACCGGGCGCGGATCGCCGGTCACCCGGGAGAGGTCGGCGTCGTGGAAGAGGACCACCTCGCCGTCGGAGGTGAGATGGCAGTCGGATTCGACGTAGGCCGCGCCGGCGGCGTGGGCGGCCGCGACGGCGGCGAAGCTGTTCTCGGCGATTCCGTCGGCATCGGCGGGCAGCAGCCCGCGGTGGGCGAGTACGCGCGGCCGCGGCCGCGCGAACCACGGGTGACTCACGGTGCGGTGGGGTTGCCGGGGCGGCGCGCCGCGGCATCCGTCGCCTTCGCCGCGAAGGCACCGCTCACGCCTTTGAGTGCCTCGGTGAACTCGCTCGGGATGATCCAGAGCTTGTTGGAGGCGCTGTCGGCGATCTTCGGCAGGGTCTGCAGGTACTGGTACGCCAGCAGCTTCTCGTCGGCGTCTCCCCGGTGGATGGCCTGGAAGACCGTCTCGATCGCCTCGGCCTCACCCTGGGCGCGGAGCACCGCGGCCTGCTTGTCACCCTCGGCGCGCAGGATCTCACCCTGGCGGCGTCCCTCGGCCTCGAGGATCTGGGCTTGCTTGGAGCCCTCGGCGGTGAGGATGGTCGCGCGGCGTTCCCGCTCGGCGCGCATCTGCTTCTCCATCGAGTCCTGGATCGACACCGGCGGGTCGATGGCTTTCAACTCCACGCGCGAGACGCGCAGCCCCCACTTGCCGGTGGCCTCATCGAGCACGATGCGCAGCTGGCTGTTGATGTTGTCGCGGCTGGTGAGGGCCTCTTCGAGATTGAGCCCGCCGACCACGTTGCGCAGCGTCGTGGTGGTGAGCTGTTCGACGGCCCCGAGGTAGTTCGCGATCTCGTACGTCGCCGCACGGGCGTCGGTCACCTGGAAGTAGACGACGGTGTCGATCGAGACGACGAGGTTGTCCTCGGTGATCACCGGCTGCGGCGGGAACGACACCACCTGCTCGCGCATGTCCACGAGCGGACGCAGCCGGTCCACGAACGGCACGAGCAGGTTCAGGCCCGGGCTCAGGGTGCGCTGGTAACGGCCGAGACGCTCCACGACCCCGGCGTATGCCTGCGGGATGATGCGGATGGAGCGGAAGATCACCACGACCACGAAGATCGCGAGCACCACGAGCAGGACGATCACGAAGATCTGTCCGACGAACGCTCCGACATCAACCATCGTCCGAGGTCCTTTCCGGTAGAGGTGAGGCGGTCACTTCGACCGCGGAGCCGAGCACGGTGACGACCCGAACCCGGGCGCCGATGTCGACGGCAGGTGCGTCGGGGCTCAGCCGCGCCGTCCACGTCTCGCCGTTGTCGAGTCGCACAGCCCCCAGATCGTCGACGAAGGGCGCCACGACGCGCGCACCCATGCCGTAGAGGGCATCGACGTTGGTGAGCGCGCGTTGCTTGCCGCGATGCAGCAGGCGCAGGAGCAGGGGTCGGATCGTGAACAGCAGCAGCGCCGAGACGGCGGCGGCCGCGGCCACCTGCAGCCACCAGGGGCCGCCGAGCAGGTTCACCCCGAGACCGCCGATGAGCGTGCCGGCCCCGAGCATGAGGAACGTGAACTCGAGGGTCACGAGCTCGATGATGATGAACAGCAGGGCGAGCACGATCCACGCGATCCACAGGTACTGCGTGAGATCTGGCAGCATCCCCGCCCCTCCATCGGTCTGTTGACGGAACACTAACACCGGTCGGCCGACGCACGGTTGATAGGCTCGGAGCGCCCGGGCGATGCCCGCTTCGGGCCCCGAACAGGAGCTCCGCCCCCATGTCACAGATCCTGCCCGCCGGTTCACTCACCGGAAAGACGGCCCTCGTCACCGGTTCGTCGCGCGGCATCGGCGCCGACACCGTGCGCTATTTCGCCGAAGCCGGCGCGAACGTCGTCATCAACTTCCGCAACAAGGCCCCGCGTGCCGAGAAGCTCGCCGCCCAGCTGCGCGAGCTCGGCGTGGAGGTGCTCGTCGTCGGCGCCGATCTCACCGATGCCGACGCCGTCGCCGCGATGTTCGCCGAGGTGAAGAGCGCGTTCGGCGGGCTCGACATCCTCGTGCTCAATGCATCCGGAGGCATGGAGTCGGGCATGGCAGAGGACTACGCGCTGAAGCTCAACCGCGACGCGCAGGTGGGCGTGCTCGAGGCGGCGCTGCCGCTGCTGCACGACGGCTCGCGCGTCGTTTTCGTCACCAGCCACCAGGCGCACTTCATCCGCACCACACCCACGATGGCCGAGTACGAGGTCGTCGCGCTGTCCAAGCGCGCCGGCGAGGATGCCTTGCGCGAGCGCGTCGGCGACCTCGACGAGCGCGGCATCGGCTTCGTCGTCGTCTCCGGCGACATGATCGAGGGCACGATCACGGCGACCCTGCTGGAGCGGGCCAACCCCGGCGCGATCGCCTCGCGTCGTGAGTCGGCCGGCAAGCTCTACAACGTGTCGGAGTTCGCCGCCGAGGTCGCCCGCGCGGCGGTCGAGGACGTGCCCGCTGACAACACCCGTCTGATCGGCGACACCAGCGCCTTCGCGGGGGAGTGACCCCTACCGCACGCATGACGAAGGGCCCCGGATATCCGGGGCCCTTCGTCGTTTGCAGGTGTGGGCTACTTGCCGAAGCTGAACGCGCGGATGATCTGCACGATGCCGAGGACGATCGCCGAGATGCCCAGCAGCCACCAGAGCGTCACCGCTCCCCACAGCGGCGCGAACAGCAGCACGATGCCGGCGACGATCGAGAGGATGGCGAAGAAGATCGTCCAGCCCTTGGAGGCCGCCAGTTCGAGGGTCGTGAGTGAGACGATGCCCTCGATGATCCACATGATGCCGACCAGCACGCCGACGAAGACGCCGAACCAGGCGGTCGCGGCGGGCAGATTGATGAACGCCACGATGCCCGCGATGATGAACAGCACGCCGAGCACGATGTGGCCGATGCGTGCCCAGCCGCCCTTCTGTGCACTGAAGATGCCGAGTCCCGCGTAGACGAGGCCCGCGGCGATCGCGTACACCGCGACGATCGCGACGGCGACCATGGCGGTGCGATCCGGCCAGACGAGGATGAGGATGCCCAGGAGCAGAGCGAGCACACCGCTGATGCCGAGGGTCGTGCGGATGCCGTTGATAACCGGCCTGTCGATGGATTCGGTGGTCATGGTCTGTCCTTTCTGAGAATCCCCTGTGAGGACGGCGCCATCATAGCCCCCGCGGATGACGAGTGGGGGAGTCGACACGGCGGCGTGGGCTATCCCAGAAGGAGAATGACGATCAGCAGAACGGGCACGCAGCCGACGGTGGTGAGGAAGATCGTGTCGCGGGAAATCGTTTCCCCGACGTCGTAGTGCTGCGAGTAGGTGAAGATGTTCTGCGCCGTGGGGAGCGCGGCGAGCACCGTTACGATGAGGATCTCGGCGGGGGAGAGGTGAAACACAAGCGCCGCTGTGGCCCACGCGATCACCGGCATCACGAGCAGCTTGAGGCCCGTGGCGAGGATGATGTCGCGTCGTCGGCCCGCCGTGCCGAGCACGCGCTGACCGTGCAGCGACATTCCGTAGCTGATGAGCAGAACCGGCACGCAGGCGTTCGCCACCGACTGCGCCGGATCGAGGAGCAACGACGGCAGATCCCAGCCGCTGAGCGACACCGCGACGCCGAGCACGGAGCCGATCACGATCGGATTGGTCGCCGTGCGGCGCAGGATGCGGCGTGCGGAGCGCTGGCCGCTGGTCGCGGCATCGAGGATCGCCATCGAGATCGGCGTGAAAATGAGCAGCTGCAGCAGGATCACCGGCGCCGGGAAGGCGGCACTGCCGAGCAGGTACAGCGACAGCGGGATGCCCATGTTGTTGGAGTTGACCTGTCCGGCCGACAGTGCCGCGATGGTCGTCTCGCCGGCCGAGCGATGCCACACGAACCGCGAGAACACCGCCTGGAGCGCGATCACCGCGACTGCGGCGATCGCCGAGACCGGCAGCAGTGCCGAGAAGAGCGTCTGCACGTCGGCCTGCGCCAGCACCACGAACAGCAGGAACGGCGACAGGACGAAGAACGTGAGCCGGTTGAGCACGTGACGCCCGTGCGGGCCGAGCAGGTCGATGCGGCCGATGATGTAGCCGATCAGGATCGCGACGCCGACGACGACGAATCCGGTGGCGACATCCAGCACGCTATGAGCCTAGGGGTGGCCGCCGCGCTCGGACGCCGCGACCGTGCTAGCTTTTCGGCGAATGGACGGCGAAAAAGCTGGTGTGGCTGAGGCGACGGCAGGCAGGTCGGGCTGGTGGGGAAAGCTCGTGGCGCTCATTCTGGGTGTCCCGCCGATCGCCGTGCGGGCCGCCGAGCGGGAAGGCGTGGACGACGCCGACGAGCCCGGGCCGTTCGCCCGTCGGGATCCTCGCGCCGAGGGCTGATCCCGCCCCGCTGAGGCGCGGCTGTGATCAGGCGGTCAGCGGCGAATGCGGAACTCGAGCGTGACGTACGGGAGATGCTCCCGAGGAATGACTGCACTCAGGATTCCGCCACTCGGCAGTCTGGCGCCGAGCGCGTAGACGAAGGGATCGGTGTCGATCTGCGCACCCGTCACCGACACTCCTTCGATGAAGACGTCGATGTCGCGACGAACAACGCGTTCGTTGGTGAGCGCTGGGGAGCTCCAGTCGGCGTGAGCGAGCCCGAGCTCCTCGCGGAACGGGCGAAGGCAGGTGAATCAGTGAACGCCGATAATGCACATTATGTCAATCCGTATCGGGTGTACTCGCAGTTTTTGCAGATACACCCTCCCTGATAACTCGCTCGGAGGGCGCCGATTCAACCTTGACCAGGTGATTTCACAAGCATCGCGCACGCCACCGTCCGCGGTCCTCCGAGGATTCACCCCAGTTAGATGTCCATCTGATCTGCGGTTCTTGGACACGGACTTGCAGAATTTGCATCTCTTATGCAAGATTTGCATCCGATGAGGTGTGTCCCGCGAAACGGGTTGGGTCGCGACCACAAACGGTTCGTGGTTACAAATGTATGACTTCCGCGCTGAGACCGGCTGGCAGGCGATGTTCCTTCCCAATGGTCGCGGGACGATCGAGTGGCACCTTGGATGGTCCGTGGAGGTTCCGAAGGGATACTTCCGGTGACGTCCCCTGGAGTGGTGTAGTTCTCGGCGGTGGCGCCGGCGTCGTAGACGTTGGTGAGCCACCGTGCGATGGTCAGTGAGAACCGATCAAAGCTACTCACAGAAGGACACAACGCACGATGGCTCTAGACCAGTCTGCCCTCCTCGAGCTCCTCGGGGAACTGAAACTCACTGACGTCACCGACCGGATCCGGGTCGCGACCGAGACGCTCTATCAGGAGCTGATCGACGCGGAAGCGGCCGCGTTCATCGGTGCTGCTCCGTTTGAGCGCACCCCGGATCGGGTGACGCAGCGCAACGGGACCCGGCTGCGCACCCTCACCACCACGGCCGGGGAGCTGGAGTTGCGGATCCCGAAACTGCGGCAGGGTTCGTTTTTCCCGTCGCTGCTGGAACGCCGCCGGAGGGTCGATCAAGCACTGTTCGCGGTCGTAATGGAGGCATACGTCCACGGCGTGAGCACGCGCAAGGTCGACGATCTCGTGAAAGCGCTCGGCGCCGACACGGGGATCTCCAAGAGCGAGGTGTCGCGGATCTGCGCGAACCTGGACGAGGACGTCGCCGCGTTCCGGGACCGACCGCTCGCCGATACCACCTACCCGTACGTGTTCCTCGACGCGACGTACTGCAAAGCCCGCGTTGGCCGGCGGGTGGTCTCCCAGGCTGTGGTCGTCGCGGTCGGCGTCGCCGCGGACGGGCGGCGCGAGGTGCTCGGCTTCGAGGTTGGAGACACCGAGTCGCAACCGTTTTGGACGACGTTCCTGCGCTCTCTGAAGGCCCGCGGGCTGGACGGGGTGAAGCTGGTGATCTCCGACGCTCACACCGGGCTGATCGCCGCAGTCGAGACCGTGTTCCAAGGCTCCAGCTGGCAGCGGTGTCGGGTTCACTTCATGCGCAACGTGCTCGCGAACGTGCCGAAGACGGCCGGGCCGATGGTCGCGTCGATCATCCGCACCATCTTCACCCAACCGGACCCGGAACACGTCTACGCCCAGTTCGATGAGGTCGTGCGGATGCTCACCCGGTCACACCCGAAGATCGCGGAGATGCTCGAGACCGCCCGCACCGACCTGCTCGCCTTCGCGGAGTTCCCCTACCCGCACTGGCGTCAGATCTGGTCCACGAACCCCCTCGAGCGGGTCAACAAGGAGATCAAGCGCCGCACCGACGTGGTCGGCACCTTCCCCAACCCCGCCGCGCTGTTGCGCCTGGCCGGGCACGTCCTGATCGAGCAACACGACGAGTGGGACGGCGCCGACCGCCGCTACTTCAGCGAGCACTCCATGAAGCTCCTGAACACCGAAACCGAGGAGGTAGCGATCCCCGAACTGACCGCGGCATAATCCCAATCAGCTGATCTCGCACGTGTTGAGAAACTCCACCACTCAGCGGGACGTCACCATACTTCCTGGCGACGTTCCCCGCCGGCGTGCACGGACTTGAGGTCCCGCTCGGTGTGATCGGTGAGCGAGCGATGGCTCATGCTCAGGGTTTCAGCCTCGCCTGCGAACCGACTCGGCCTCTGACAATCTCCCGCGGAGACGTTGTCGCGAGGATCGTCCTCCTCCACGGCGATTCCCTACAAGCGAAAGCCGTCTATTGAGCGTCCGTGAACCAGTGAAGACGTTGGGAGAGACTGTTTGGGCCCCCGGTGTGAGGTCCCTACTCGTCGTCGCGGCGCTGGCGAGAATCGCAGCAGCCGCCGTGCCACTCGCTCTCCTCATCGCGCTGGCCGACCAATACGGGTTCCTGTTGGCCGCAATTATCGACGGCGTCTACACCATCCTTCTGGCGGTGGCCGCTCCCCTGAGAGGCAGAATCGTCGACACAGTGGGCGCACGCCGCGCCCTCGTACCGATGACAGTCCTGTCGACTCTCGGACTATTCGCTATCGTCGCCTCAATCCAGTTCGCTGCACCATGGCCCCTCACGCTCTCGCTGGTTGTCGTCTCGAGCCTTTCTGCACCACCGATCAACGCTGCAATCCGTGTGGAATGGACGCGGATCGTTGAAGGCGATCCGGAGAAACTCAAAGCTGTTCACTCCGCAGATTCGATCATCGAAGAGGCGTCCTTCATCGCCGGTCCGCTCCTCGCCGGCCTCGCGCTCACTGTGTTGGGCGGAATCTGGGCGTACACCGCGGCAGCGATGCTAACCGCGCTCGTAGGGGCTCTCTATCTAGTGCACTTCTTCCGTCGTATCGACGGCAGCAAGGTGAACGACCTCGAAGGATACGATTTCGATGTTCGCGGATCCCGGATCCTCGGCGCATTGGCGTCCCGAAAGCTGCTCGCGATCCTCGCACCGCTGATTGGTATGGGCTTCGTCTTCGGTGGAATCGATGTCTACGCGCCGGCGTACGCGACAGCCCTCGGCGAGGTAGGGCTCGCAGGTATCGTTCTCGCGATGATCAGCGTCGGCGGAGTCATCGGCGGGATGCTCTATGCCACCGTGAACTGGTCTGCAACCCTGTGGACCAAGTACGCCCTCCTGACTCTCGCGTTCCTGGCGCCGGTGACATTCGTGGCCTTCGCCGACAACCTCATCGTTCTGTGCGCCCTGCTCGCACTGGGCGGGCTCGCGGTGACTCCGCTTTACATCAATGCGTACCTCTTGGTCGATCGTGATGTCGAACATCAGTATCGCCACGAAGCGAACCTCTGGCTTGGAGCGAGCACGGATCTCGCGAACGGCGCCATGGCCATCGCGATCGGCGGAGCGGTCGCGAACCAGGATTGGCAAACCTCCCGTCTCGTGATCAGCGCTTCCGTCGTAGCATGCGGGGTTCTTCTGATCACGATGTTCACCGTGGCGTACCTTCGTCGACGTCGGCAATCAGCATGACCATAGAGTCGCTCGTCGATGCACGCGCGCTAGCCGTGCACGCGTCCGGGATCGGAGCGCGCCTTGCAACGGTCGATGCCGCTGTTCGTCACCTGGGGGTCATCCAGCTCGACTCGATAACAGTGGCCGGTCGCGCTCACGCAATGACACTCTCCACTCGGCTGACTGAACATTCTGGGTCTGAGGTCGATCGCGATCTCTGGAACTCTGAGAGACCCATGGTTTTCGAAGCCCCGATCCACGCCGCGTCTCTCGCGGCGATCGACACCTGGCCGAACTGGGGCTTCCGGCGCGATGCCATACGCGACCAACACCTCGACTGGGCGCCCTCTGACTCTATGCGGCGCGACATACTGCATCGGTTGGATACCGAAGGACCGCTCACTATGAAAGCACTTCGGGGGGCACAAGCCCCCGGGAGCGGCTGGTCCTGGGGGCCAGTGAAGGAAGCGCTGGAGCACATGGTGTGGACCGGCGACGTGGTCTGTGTCCGACGAACAAACTGGAATCGCGTCTTCGATCTCCCGGAGCGCGCCATCCCAGCTGATCTGCTGCGTGCAGAGCTTTCCCCGGGCGACGGGCTCAAACGCGTCGTCCGAGACGCCTTGACATGTCTGGGGATCGGAACGACGCAGGATGTTGCAGACTACCTACGACTCCGCGAGGCCCAGGTCGAACAGGTCTTGCTGGACCTCGAGTTCGAGCGAGTTCAACTGCCTAGCGTTGAGGGCTCGCTGTGGGTCTCTCCCCTGGCCGGCGCAGAACCGACGATCGCGGCGTCGCCAGTGTTGGTCAATCCATTCGACAATCTGGTGTGGCATCGTCCTCGGCTCAAGTGGCTGTTCAACATTGATTATCGGTTCGAGGCCTACAAGCCTCCCGCCAATCGAACATACGGCTATTACACGCTCTTGCTGCTCGCGAACAATGCGATCCGCGGCCGTGCCGACGTGAAAACCAACAAGGGCGTGCTGCAGGTCAACGATGTGTGGTTTGAGCGTCAGCCAGCCGAGGCTGAAATGACGGTCGCGGTCGGCGATCTCGCGCGCCGACTTTCGACCACTGAGACGATCGTCTCCGAGCGTCTCGGTCAGATCCACCCGAGGTTAGCTCAGCAGATCGTGAGCTCAGCATGATCGATCGCTACGTATACGTGCCCTCCTCCATCCTCACGGGGCTTTCCTTTCCGCTAGATCCGAGCAACAGCATCATCGCCTCGCGGGAGGACGAAGCGCTCGCGATCGCCGCGGGTATCCATATTGGTGGCGGACAGCCCCTGGTGATGATGCAGAACTCCGGCTTCGCGAACTCGCTCAACACGCTCGGATCGTTACTCATGGCATACAGCCTGCGAGTCCCCATCGTGGTGACGCTCCGCGGCGGCGTCTCCGATGAGAACCCCGCCCAGATGCCCTTCGGGCGGGCCACTAAACAGATCTGCGCGTCTCTGGGAGTTCCCACGCGACACTGCGATGACCCCACGAAGATAGTCGGCCTCGCGCACTCCGTCACGGATGACCGAACGTGGGCCACCGGGCCGCTTGTCGTCCTTTACGGAGCTCGCGATGCTTGACCCGCGCACACTCCTCCCCGCTCTTCGTAACCTCAATCCCGAGGCGCTTTTCGTAACGCATCTCGGGAACACGTCCACGACGATGTTCAACCAGGCCGATGCGCCGAACAACTTCTATATGCTCGGGTCAATGGGTGGGGTCATTCCGTTCGCTCTCGGACTCAGTCTTGCAAACTCGCAGACAGTCATCGCGATCGAAGGAGACGGAGGAATACTCATGGCCCTGGGGACTCTATCAACGGCAGCGAGTCATTCGCCTAAGAATCTGAAGCTAATCATCCTCGACAATGGCTCCTATGCAACGACTGGTGGCCAAAGGTCCGCGACAGCGTCGGTAACTGACATCGTCAAGGTGTCCAAGGGTTGCGGCATCTCCGTCTCGCGACGATTCGACACTTCGTCGCCACACACGATCTCCAACTGGCTTTCAGAACCAGGCCTGCGACTGGCGGTCATATCGACGGCAATCCAAGATGACGCACCCGCGGCGATTCCGCTGACACCCGCACAGATCGTCACGCGCTTCCAGAAAGACCTCAGCAAAAGTAGCGGGGGGCACCCGTGATCCATCATCTCGAGTTGTGGGTCAACGACGTCGAAACGGACATCCCTGAGTGGGACTGGCTCCTCAGCGCGATCGGATGGGAGCCGAGCGAGCCTTGGTCGGGGGGCCGCGCTTGGAATGCGAAGTCTGTCTACATTGTCCTCACAGAGGCACCCGCACTTACTTCCGGTAGCCTCAACCGACGTAACGCCGGAATGAATCACGTCGCGCTCAACGTACCAACTGATCAACTGCTGCTCGAGATCTTCGAGAATTGCGAGGACCATGGCTGGGTTCCCCTCTATGAAGGCCGGTACCCGGCTCGAGGTGTCGAAGGCCAACTAACCGTGTACCTCGAAAGCACCTCTGGCTGGAAAGCCGAACTAGTGGGGCCACCGACTAGTGGCGATTGAGATGCCGGGCGGTGCGAGCACTTCGGACGGGTAGTCAGCCGGCCCTCTCGATTCCGCGGGGGAGCCACGTCAACCTAGGTGCACGCCGCTGCGGCAACTGCAGGCACGTCTACTGAAGACACCCACCTCTGAATACACCCGCCCCTAGATAACCCCGCTATCCAGTCAGGTGTTCGCCACCACGTTGAGGGTGATGCCGTCTTCGCAGCCGGGTCAGCTCACTGCTCCCCCGGATCTGCCTACGACGTCCGGACGAACCATGGCGACGAGCCACGCCGTTCGAGACTGAGACGCGCACTCGTGCTCAGAACGGTGGTGGGGCTTCGGCGGCGGCCAGGGCGGTGAATTCGAGGACGCGTCTGGGGATGTCGGTGTAGGTCCGGCCGGTGGGGCTGGTCCATTCGAGGATGCCGCGGGGTTTCTGGATGACCGTCCAGGCGCTGGCGTGTTTGAGGGTGTGGTGGCGGACGCAGAGGTTGGCGAGGTTGCAGACGGCGGTCGCCCCGCCCCTGGCGTGGTCGATGGTGTGGTCGTGGTCGCAGTAGTGGACGGGTCGGCGGCAGCCGGGGAATCGGCAGTGTTCGTCGCGGGTGTCGAGGTGTCGGCGTTGTGCCCGGTTGGGTCGGTAGGTGTCGACGTGTTGGACGGCGCCGGTGGTAGGTGAGGTGAAGACGCGTTCCCAGAGGTCGGCGGTGCCGGCGAGTCGGCGGGCGGTGTCGGGGTCGATGGGTCCGTATCCGAGGAGTTCGGCCGGTGCGGTGCCTTCGCCGGTGAGGGTCGCGGCGGGGATGACGATCTGCACCCGCGCGGTGATCGCCCGCGCACCGGGGGTGCTGGCGGAGGAGATCGGGGAGCTGGCATGCCCGGTGAGCAGCAGGTCGGTGAGGACATCCGCGCGCATCTGGTCGGCGGTACGGGTATCGGTGCCCGCGGCGTCGGTGCCCGCTGGGTCAGCGCCCGCCGACGCCGTCGGCGGAGGGTCGGACGCTGCAGGCTCCGCGGCTCGCCCGGCGTGCCGGGCAGCCGCGACCTCGCGGGCGTGTTGGGTGAGGCGGTCGTGGATCGCGTATGCCAGCGCGGCTGGCAGCGCCGCGGCGAGTTCCGCCATCCCGTCGTCCAAATCCCGCACCCATACCCGCCGCCCGGCGGCGGCCTCGGCGTGCCGCTCCTCGAGGGGCACGGGGTGCAGTTTCTGCGCGATCATCGCGATGATCGGTTTCGCCCGTCCGGGGGTCTCCCGCTCGCAGACCACCAGCGCGGCTTGTTCGAACCGGGCTCGGGCGTCGGGGTCGGTGATGCGGGCGCCGGCATCCTGAATCAGCCGCACGTGCGCGGCGTCGATGATCCCGGCCCGCAGCGCGGCGACGGTCGCGGTGAACCCGGTCACCAGGACGGTCGCGTCATGCAGCCGATCCTGGATCACCCGATCCGAGCGGCGCAGCACGGCGGCGACCTCGGCGGCCATCTCCTGCAACGGGATCTCCCGCTCCCGGCCCGCCCCAGACGGCACCCGCGCCGTGTGCTCCGCCGCGATCGCATCCGCACGCGCCAGCAACCCCAACTCCTCGGCCTGCAGCGCCGCGATCCCCGCCCGGGTGCGCTCCAACTCCCCCAGCACCGCACCACGCGAGCGCGTATCGCGCCTCGTGGTGGCTGCCGGCGGCTTGTTCATACCCCCTATTCTGACGAGGGCCACCGACATTCACCGCAGGCAAACCCCAGGCCAAAAGAAGGATTGTGGATAACTCACGCCGGCATCCACCTGTGGAGGAAGCAACGTCGACCGCCAGCGAGATCAACGTCAACGGCCGCGGCCCCTCCCTCTTCCCTAGCTCACGGCATATGTTGGCCGCACCAGCCTGATATCGCCCGAATCGACAGGACAGGACAGGACATGAGTGGAAACCCAGATCGCGCCGATCGCGGGTCCGCCCCACGCGCCGGCGGGCGCGCGGGTGTGAGCGTCCCGCGCGCGATCGCCCGCTGGGTGCTGGGTGCCTTTCTCCTGTTCACAGGCATCGGGCATCTCACGTTCGCGCGCGCGTCCTTCGTCGCGCAGGTCCCCGCGTGGCTCCCCCTGCCGGTCGACTTCGTGGTGCTCGCGTCAGGGGTCGTCGAGATCGCGCTGGGGCTCGCGCTGCTGGTCTGGGCGCGGCAGCGCGTGCTGGTCGGGTGGGTCACCGCGGCGTTCTTCGTGGCGATCTTCCCCGGAAACGTCGAACAGTTCGTCAGCGGCACGGATGCCTTCGGGCTGGACACCGATCTCTCCCGCGGCATCCGCCTGCTCTTTCAGCCTCTGCTCGTGATCTGGGCGCTCTGGTGCACCGGTGCGTGGCGCGCGTGGCGTTCCCGGCGTCAGCGGCGCACCGACTCCCCCGTCGATCGTCCGGCCGGCGACGCGCCCGCCCGGTGAGCCCCGCGCCGGGTCCTAGGCGGGCCCGAGTCCGCGTCGAGCCGCCTGCAACGCGGCCTCGTACGCTTCCGCCTGCTCGCGATCGGGTTCTTCCGGGCGGAGGGCATAGCCCGGGCCGCCCGGTCGGGTGTTGAAACCTCCCGCCAGCCCCAACGCCTCGACCGCGTCCACGGTCGAGGCGACCGCTCCCCTGGTCTGCGCGTCGGCGGCCAGCGCCCTCGTCGACTTGCGATAGCTGAGGACGGCGACGACCAGCGCGCCCACGCCGGTCAGGGCGCCCACCAGAGAGCCGATGCTCGAGATCCAGTCCGTCACCGAAGGCATGGCGCCACCCTAGCGACCGGGCTGGCGCTGCGGTCAGTCCCGCCCTGCGGGGAATCATATGCATTTGAATGCGCTTATCATTGGTGTGACTCATTCGACTTCGTCGCCCTCCCCCGGGAAACGCTGGATCCTCGGCGGCGCCATCCTCGCCGCCATACTCATCATCGTCGGCGGCACCGCATGGTTCCTGGCCGACCGTGCCGACGCTGAGGGGTCAGCCGGCTCCGGTGACCCCGCGGCGGGCTCGGGAGTGCTGCCGTCCGATACGCAGTTGGGTGTCGTCGAACTCACGGTGCAAGACCTCGACACGATGACGGCGTACTACCGCGACGTGATCGGGCTCGACGTGATGCAGGAGTCGGAGGGCTCGGTCTGGCTCGGTCTCGACGCACCCCTCATTCGCCTGGATGCCACGGCGAGCAGCGCCGACGATCCTCGCGCCGCGGGGCTGTATCACTCAGCGATTCTCTACGCAGACGCCCCCTCGCTCGCGCAGACCCTGATGCGGGTCGCCCAGGTCGCGCCGCAGTCTTTCCAAGGCAGCGCCGATCACTCGGTGAGCCTCGCGTTCTACGTCGGGGACCCCGAAGGAAACGGCGTGGAGCTCTACATGGACCGTCCGGCCGATGAGTGGGTGTGGGAAGACGGTCAGGTGACCATGGGCAGCGCGCCGCTGGATCCGAACGCCTTCATGCAGGAGCATCTCGACGGCGACGCATCCGGCGCGGCGACGATGGGACATGTGCACCTGCGCGTCGGTGACCTGCAAGAGGCACGCGCCTTCTACGCCGACGTGCTCGGGTTCGACGTGACGGCCGAGTCCGAGGGTGCGCTGTTCTACTCCGCGGGCGGGTACCACCACCACCTCGCGACGAACACCTGGCAGAGTGCCGGAGCGGGTGCACGCGACGACTCCGCCGCGGGGCTGCGCAGCCTCACGGTCGCCGTGCCCGCGGCATCCGACCTCGATGCCGTCGCTGCCCGCCTGGCGGATGCCGGCGTCGCCCATGACGTGCACGACGACACCGTCGTCGCGGCCGACCCGTGGGGCAACACCGTGCGGTTCGTCGCCTTCTGACGCGACCTCGTCGCCGCCGATGTGGGTGGTGGTCTGGCTGGTGTCGGAGCCCACGGGCACACTGACAGCACCACCACCCACGTCAGGAGGCGACCATGACGACGTCGCACGACATCAAGGCCCTCACGCCCGAGACCTTCCCGGCTTGGCTGGCGCTCGCGCAGAAACACAACGGCGTGTGGGGCGGATGCTACTGCTCGTACTTCCACGGCGACACGGAACAGACGATCAAGCGGGAGTACGATGGGCCGACGTTCAAGCAACGCCTCGTGACCGAGGGCGTCGCGCATGCCGCGCTGGTCTTCGACGGTGACGCGGCCATCGCGTGGTGCGAGTACGGCAGCCCGCACGAGCTCCCCGGCATCTACCACCGCAAAGAGTTCGACGCCGGCGAGGCGCACCAGGCGCCGTTGCGCATCACCTGCTTCTTCGTCGACCGCGACCACCGGCGCTCCGGAGTCGCCCGCGAGGCGCTGGACGGCGCACTCGCGTTGATCGCGCAGGCCGGTGGCGGCGAGGTGGTCTCGTTCCCGAACGAGCTCGTGCCCGACAAGAAGACGTCGTCCTCTTTTCTGCACAACGGTACGCGGGCCATGTTCGAGAAGGCGGGCTTCACCTTCGAGCGCGATATCGGCAAGCGCAAGACCGTGATGCGCATCACCGTGCCGCCCGCTGTCGCGTGACGCCGCGCCGCGCTCAGGCGGTTGCGGCCTGCAGGGCGATGCGGATCATGTCGCCGAACGTCTGCTCGCGCTCCTGAGCGGTCGTCTCCTCGCCCGTGACGAGGTTGTCAGACACGGTGCAGATGCTCAGCGCGCGGCGTCCGTAGTAGGCCGCCAGCGTGTACAGGCCACTCGTCTCCATCTCGACGCCGAGCACACCGTGCCGCACGAACGGCTCGTTGAGCTCGGGCCGCGTGCTGTAGAACTGGTCACTCGACAGCAGCAGTCCGACATGAACGGCGGATGCCACCGGCTCCCGTTCACTCGCCTCGACCGCCGCGCGCAGCAGTGAGAAGTCGGCGACCGGTGCGTAGTCGAGCCCGTGGAAGCGGATGCGGTTGATGCCGGAGTCGGTGCACGCACCGTTGGCGATGATGATGTCGCGCATCGCGAGGTTCTCGGTGAGTGCTCCGCACGAGCCGACCCGCACGACGGTCTGCACGTCGTACGCCTCGAACATCTCGTTGGCGTAGATCGCCATCGAGGGCTGACCCATGCCCGACCCCTGTACCGAGACGCGCGTGCCCTGCCAGGTGCCCGTGTAACCGAGCATCCCGCGCGTCTGGCTGTACAGCTCGGCGCCCTCGAGGAAGGTTTCGGCGATCCACTTCGCGCGCAACGGGTCGCCGGGGAACAGCACGATGGGGGCGATCTGCCCGGGGGCGGCGGCAATGTGGGTACTCATTCATCCAGCGTAAGTCAGGCCCCCTGAGCGTGCGGTCCGCGCCTGGGGTCGGTGGTCTGCGAGGATGACCGGCACACCGAGCGAGGAGAGACGATGCCCCCGAAGATCGTGGTGCTGGGAGCGACCGGCTACACCGGCGACTTGATCGTCGAGGCGCTTGCGAGCCGGGGCGTCTCAGCCGTGCTCGCCGGACGCAACCCGCAGAAGCTCGCGGCGGCTTCGGCGCGCCATGCGGGCATGCCCACGCAGGTGGTCGACGCGACCGACGCTGCCGCCGTCGCCGGCATCCTCTCCCCCGGCGACGTGCTGATCAGTACCGTGGGGCCGTTCGAGAAGGTGGGCTGGGCCGGTGCCGAGGCCGCCGTGCGCGCGCGTGCGCACTATCTCGACACGACCGGCGAGGTGGGCTTCGTGCAGGGGTTGCAGAACCGTCACGATGCCGCCGCCCGTGCTGCCGGCATCGTCATGCTGCCCGCTTTCGGCTACGACTACGTGCCAGGGATGCTCGCCGGTGCCCTCGCCCTGGAACGCGCCGGGTCGGATGCCACGACCCTGCGCATCGGCTATTTCGCCGCCGGATCACTGCGCGGCGGTCTCAGCAAGGGCACGCGGGCCACCCTCGCCGCCGGCATCCTGCAGCCGAGCCCCGTCTGGCGCGACGGTCGACTGCAGCAGGACCGGACTGCCGGGAGCACGCACACGTTCAACCTGCGCGGCTCGCGGAGTACCGGCATCCTCGTCTCAGGGACCGAGGTGCTCTTCCTGCCGGCGCTGTACCCGACGGTGCGCACCGTCGAGGACTACAACGGCTGGTTCCCCCGCACCGCGCGGCTGATGCCGGCGGTCACCCGGGTCGCCCGTGGCATCGGCAGGGTTCCGGTGGGGCGCCGGCTGATCGAGCGGATCGCCGGCTCCGGTGGCGGCTCCTCCCCCGGACCCGACGCCGCGACGCGCGCCCGCACCCGCACCCGCGTCGTGGCGACCGCGAGTGACGCGACCGGCGCGATGGTGGCCGAGGCGCACCTCTCCGGCCCCAGCCCGTACACGCTCACCGCCGAACTCGTGGCGAGGGCGGCGGAGCGACTGCGGGCATCCGCTCCCGCTGCCGTCGGCGTGCAGGGCCCGGTCCAGGGGTTCGGGCTCGCCGGGCTGCAGGAATTGAGCGCCGAGGTGGGGATGTCCGTCGACGTCGTCGTGCCGTGAGGGCGGCGCGCCGTCGGCTCAGGACGACGCGGCGCAGCGGCCCCCGTGGCAGCTGACAGCGGCCACGAAGGCGATCGCGACGGCGCTTCACCGCTCGGAGCAGATCGGCCGCCGGTTGCGGGCCCGGACTCTCACTGGTCTCGCGTGCCCGAGCGCGCCGCGGGCTTCGGCACCGCGGGTGCGTGGGCTGTGGCTGCCCTGTCGAGTGTGGGTCGGGCGGTGTGCCTGCGTTGGTCAGAGGGCTTTGCGCATCTGCTGGGTCACCACGTCGTAGCCGGCGGAGTCGTACAGTCCGATCGCGGTGGTGTTGCTGCCGAACACGTTGAGCTCGAGCGCCCCGACGCCGGTCTCCCGGGTGGCATGCTCCACGGCGGCGAGCAGGGCGCGGCCGTAGCCCTGGCCGCGGTGGGGCTCGGCGATCTCGATGTCGTACAGGAACGCGACGTCGGGTGCGTCGCGGGGGTGGTCGAGGGCGACCCAGGCGCGGCCGACCGGCACGCCCGCGGCATCCACCGCGGTGAGCAGAAGCGTGCGCGGCGTCTCCAGGCCCTGCGGCAGCAGCCGCGCGTTCTCGTCGAGGGCGCGCTGCACCGCGCCGTCCGCCGCCCAACGCCCGGCGGCGACCTGCTCGGCGGCGTACTCCGTCGCGAGGGCGGCCTGCCACTGCTCGTACTCGGCCGGTGTCATCGGCCGCACGGTGACTGCTGTCATGGCGCCCATGCTGGCACACCCCGGCTGGCGGTCCCGCGCCACCCGGTCGGAATTCAGGCTGTGACCTCGGTGCCGGCGCGTCGCGGGCGGCGGGCCGCCGCGCAGCCTGAATTCCGACGGGGTGGCCGGCACGTCGCGCGCGGCCGTCCGCCGCGCAGCCTGAACTCCGACGGGGTGGCCGGCGGGCCGCGGCGCGGTGCGGCTGTCGGAATTCAGGCTGGCAGCCTGCCCGCGGGTCCGAACCGGCCGGATTCGAGGCACAGCCTGAATTCCGTCGGGTGTGGGCGCGGAAGGGAACGGCGGCGCCCGACGGCGGGCGGGACAGCGGCCAGCGGCCAGCGGTCAGTGGGCAGCGGTCACCGGGCCGCCGGGCCACCGGGCCACCGGGCCGCCGGGTCAGCGGGCCAGCGGTCACCGGGCCACCTGGCCAACCGGGTCAGCGGTCAGCGGCGCGGGGTCCAGCCGGCGGGGCGGGGGTCGTCCCCCATCGCGCGCTCGCGGTCGGCGGCGGCCGACCAGCCCTGCGCGGCATCGACGGCGTCGAAACCGCCGCGTGCGAGACGCACCCCGACGTCGTCGTGATGCATGCGCGGTGCTCCCCCGCGGCGGGTGGATGCCCGCACGCTCCAGGCATCGTCGGCGAAGCCGCCGCCGCGGAACACCCGGTAGTCGCCGTAGCGGGCGGGATCCAGCAGATCCCAGCACCACTCCCAGACGTTGCCGAGCGTGTCGAACAGGCCGTTGAGGTTCGGGAGCTTCCCGCCGACATCATGGGGCGCCGTGCCGCCGTCGGCGGCGGTCCACGCCACCTGGTCGAGGGGTCCGTAGTGGGCGCCGGTCGACCCCGCGCGGCACGCGAACTCCCACTCCGCCTCGGTCGGCAGCCGGTAGCCGTCGGAGTCGACGTGCCAGGTGACCTCTTCGCCGTCGAACGTGTAGGCGGGGTCCAGACCCTCCCACTCGGATGCCGCGTTGCACACCCGCGCCGCCCGCAACCAGCTCATATCGCTCGCCGGTCGCCGCGGGTGCGGCGCCGGCTCACCCAGCAGCTCCCCGAGCTGCTCCTGCGTGAGCGGATACACGCCGATCTCGAACGGCTCGAGCGAGACCTGCCAGCGACGTTCGCGTCGGCCGTCGTGCAGCATGACGGTGCCGCCGGCGATCCGCGCCATTTCGAGATCCTTCACTCCAGGACTCTAGCGTCGGTCGCGGCGGCACCGGTCGTGCGTCGCTCAGCGTGCGGGCCGTGCGGCCCGCACGGATTCAGATGGTGTCGTCGCCCGAAGTGGTCGTCGAACGGCGCGTGACCTGCTCGCCGGCAGCGGGGTCGACGGCGGTGCGCGAGACGGTCTCGGTGGACCGACGGCGCACCACCAGCACGATGCCGATGAGGAACACGAGTGCCCCCGCGCCCATCAGGATGTAGCCGATCATGTCGAGGTTGACCCACTCCACCTCGAAGTTGACCGCGAAGACGAGGATCGCTCCGATGACGAAGAGCGCGATTCCGGCTCCGATGCTCATGATGATTCCTTTCGGTTCGGGTAGCTCCGGAATCCTCTCGTGACACGTCGCTGCGATGGGAGGGGTTGACACCCTGGCCCCGACTGTGCCGTGCCGGCGGTCAGCGATAGCGTGGCGCGCATGGCACGCGTGATCTTCTACACGGCGACGACGCTCGACGGCTACCTCGCAGACGAGTCCGATTCGTTGGACTGGCTCTTCGCGGTCCCCGGCGGTGAGGGTGGGGATGCCGACTTCCACGCCTTCCTCGACGGCATCGGCGTGCTCGTGCAGGGCTCGTCGACCTACGAGTGGGTGCTCGAGCACGAGGACCTCATCGCGCACCCTGACAAGTGGCCGTCGTTCTACGGGCCGCGACCCACCTGGGTGTTCACGACACGGCAGCTGCCCACCGTCGCCGGCGCCGACGTGCGCTTCGCCTCGGGCGCCGTCACCGACACCTGGGCGGAGATCCGCGACGCCGCGGGCGACCTCGATGTGTGGGTCGTCGGCGGCGGCGACCTCGCGGGGCAGTTCGCCGACGCCGGGCTGCTCGATGAGATCCGTGTGTCGATCGCACCTGCGACGCTCGGCGCGGGTAAACCGTTGCTCCCCCGCCGCCTCGGTTCCGACCGGCTGTCGCTCGTCGACGCGCGCCGCAATGGGCAGTTCGCCGAACTGGTCTACTCGGTGCGGCCCTGACGAGGGTCGATCCGCACCCAGGTGGGATGCTTCGGCTCGCGACCGTCGCCCGATGACGTGCCGGTGAGCCGGCGGCGCACCCACGGCCCGACGTGCGTGCGGTAGTAGGCCGCGCCGCGCAGGCCCGCGGCGGGGAGTTCCGGCAGCGACCACCAGCCCGCCGGCACGGCGAGGCCCAGCGCGTCGAGCACGCGGGCCGCCACGCGGTGGTGACCGCGGGCATTCATGTGCAGACGGTCCTGGGACCAGTACGGCGGCGTCGAGAGCTCGCGGTCGGGCCAGTTGAAGGCCGTGACCACGTCGGGTCGCTCACATATGCGCTGCGCGACCGCGGCCGACAGCAGGTCGCCGCGGCGCTGGATGACGCGACTGAGCGGCAGCTGCCCCGACGGGTTGGCGCCCGACAGCAGGATGAGCGTCACGCCTTCCTCGTCGCAGCGGCGCAGCACGTGCGAGAAGGCATCCACGATCTGCGAGATGGAGGTGCGGGGGCGCAGCATGTCGTTGCCCCCGCCGTTGAACGACAGGTGGGTGGGACGAAGCGCGAGCGCGGCTTCGAGCTGCTCGGCGATGATCGGCGCGATCAGCTTGCTGCGGACGGCGAGGTTGGCGTACTCGATGGGTGCGCCGGTGTCATCGGCCCACCCCTGCGCGACCAGGTCGGCCCAGCCGCGTTCACGGCCGTCGGGCAGGTCGTCGCCGATGCCCTCGGTGAAGCTGTCGCCGAGGGCGACGTAACGAACGGATGCCACCGGGACAGCCTACGCGTCGGTCACCTGTCGTCGAGCGCCTGGCCCCGCCGGTCGGCGAGCCCCCACGTGGCGGCGGCGGCGAGGGCGAAGAACCCCGCGAAGATGACGAACAGCAGCGGTGCTCCCCCGCCGGCCAGCAGCGCCGGCACCGTGAGCGGGGCGACGATCGACGCGATGCGGCCGACGCCGGCCGCCCAGCCCGACCCGGTGGCACGCAGCGACGTGGGGTACATCTCCGGGGTCACGGCGTAGAGCGCGCCCCAGGCGCCGAGGTTGAAGAACGACAGTGCCATGCCGGCGGCGATGATCTGACCCTCGCCCGTCGCCGTGCCGAAGAACACCGCGGCGACGGCGGAGCCGACGAGGAACACCGAGAGGGTGGGGCGCCGCCCCCACACTTCGATCAGCCATGCAGCGACCGCGTAGCCCGGCAACTGGGCGAGCGTGATGATGAGGGTGAATCCGAACGAGCGCACGAGGTCGTAGCCCTGGGCGACGAGGATCGTGGGGATCCAGATGAATGCCCCGTAGTAGGAGAAGTTCACGCAGAACCACACCAGCCACAGGCACGCGGTGCGCATGCGGAACTCCGTCGACCACAGCGCGGCGAGGCGGTCGCGGGAGCGCACGGCTGCGGGTGGCGCGGTCGGCGCGACCGCGGCGCCCGCGCCGCCGGATGCCCCGCCCGCGGCCGAGGGCACCGCGGCGACGCCCGCGGCATCCTCGAACGAGCGGGTCACCGCGTCGGCGTCGGCGGTGCGTCCCCGTCGCTCGAGCCAGCGCGCGGATTCGGGCAGCCCCCACCGCACGATGAGGGCGTACACCGCCGGGATCGCGCCCAGCGCGAACGCCCACCGCCAGCCGTCGTCCGACGACGGCACCACGAAGTAGCCGATGAGGGCGGCGGCGGTCCACCCGACGGCCCAGAACGCCTCGAGGATCACGATGAGTCGGCCGCGCATGCGCGCCGGAGCGAACTCGCTGACGTACGTGCTGGCGACCGGCAGCTCGGCGCCGAGGCCGAGGCCCACGAAGAACCGCAGCACGAGCAGCAGTGCGAGGCCACCCACGAGCGCGCTCGCACCGGTGGCGATGCCGTAGACCAGCAGGGTCAGCGCGAACACCTGCCGTCGCCCGAACCGATCGGCCAGGAGCCCGCCCAGACTCGCCCCGATCGCCATGCCGACGAAGCCGATCGAGGCGATCCACGCCGTCTCGTGCGGCTGCAGCGACCATTCCGCGGCCAGCGCCGCGATGATGAACGAGATGAGCCCGACGTCCATGGCATCCAGCGCCCAGCCGATGCCGGACCCCGTCAGCACCCGCAGGTGGCGCTTCGTGAACGGCAGGCGGTCCAGGCGTTCCGACGTGGTGTCGGGCGCGTTCGCGGGTGCGGTGGCGGCTTCAGGCATACCGTCATCGTACGGATGCCGGGAGCGGTCGCCGTGCCGGATCAGCGCGACGCGAGCATGTCGTGCACGAGCGGGGCGACGGTGGAGCCGTACAGCTCGATCGAGCGCATCATCTTCTCGTGCGGCAGCGTGCCCGTGGAGTACTTCAGGTCGAATCTGTCGGCGCCGAGCGTCGTGACGGTGTCGACGATCTTGCGGGCGACGGTCTCGGGAGATCCGACGTACGTCGACCCCTCCGGGCCGACGTCGTGCTGGAAGCGCAGCCGGTTGTAGGGCGGCCAGCCGCGTTCGCGGCCGATGGTGTTGTTCATGGCGGCGAAGTGCTCGTACGCCTCGTCCCACGCCTGCTGGTCGGTGTCGGCGATGTAACCGGGAGAGTGCACGCCCACCGGGCGGGTGTCGTGGCCGAAGCCCTCGAGCGAGCGGTGGAACAGGTCGACGAACGGGCGGAACCGGTGAGCCGGGCCGCCGATGATCGCGAGCATGAGGCCGTAGCCGTAGCGGGCCGTGCGCACGACCGACTCGGGGCTGCCGCCCACGCCGACCCACGCGGTGAGTCCGTTCTCGGTCTTCGGGAACACATCGGCGTCGGTCAGCGCCGCCCGTGTCGTCCCCTGCCAGGTGACCGGGCGCTCGGTGAGTAGCTCGGAGAACAGCGCGAGCTTCTCTTCGAACAGCACCTCGTAGTCGGCCAGGTCGAAGCCGAACAGCGGGAACGACTCGATGAACGAGCCGCGACCGAGGATGACTTCGGCACGCCCCGACGACAGCGCGTCGAGCGTCGCGAACCGCTCGAACACCCGCACCGGGTCATCGCTGGAGAGCACGGTGACGGCGGTGCCGAGCCGGATGCCGCGGGTGCGCGCCGCGATGGCGGCGAGCACGACCTCGGGGCTCGAGACGGCGAACTCGCGGCGATGGTGCTCCCCCACGTTGAAGGCGGCCAGCCCCAGTTCGTCGGCGAGTACCGCCTGGTCGACGAGGTGACGGATGGTCTGGGCCGCGCTGAGCAGCTCTCCGTCCGGTCCCCGGGTGATGTCGCCGAACGTGTCGAGTCCGAGTTGCAGTGCCGTGCCGGTCATCGCGGCTCCTTTCCATTCATTCGCATGAAACAGGGGACGGGCCACGCGCATTCCCTCGCGGATGCCTCGAGCGTACGGTGAAGGGATGACGGTCTACGCCGACCGGGTCGCGGCGGGCGTCGCTCTGGCGGCGGCCCTCGCACCATGGCGCGGCACCGAGGCGGTCGTGGTGGGGATTCCGCGGGGCGGAGTCCTGGTGGCCGCCGCGGTCGCGCGCGCGCTCGCCCTGCCGCTCACGGCGGTCGCGGTGCGCAAGCTCGGCATCCCCTCGCACGCCGAGGTGGCCGCGGGGGCCATCGCGCAGGACGTGCGCGTACTCAACGACGAGGCGACGGACCCACGCTGGGTGAGCGCCGCGCAACTGGCCGAGGTGGAGCGCCGGGAACGCGCCGAGCTGCAGCGGCGGGCGGTGCGCTACGGTCTCGTCGGCCTCGACCTCGCTGGTCGCACGGCGATCGTCGTGGACGACGGCGTGGCCACCGGCGCGACGGCGACCGCCGCCTGCCGCGCCGTGCGGGCCGCGGGGGCGGAGCACGTCGTGCTGGCGGTCCCCGTCGCGCCGGCGCACTGGCGGCCGCCGACGGATGCCGCTGACGAGTGGGTCTGCCCGAACCCGGTGCGGGACTTCTGGGCCGTCGGATCGTGCTACGACGACTTCCGACAGACCAGCGACGAGGAGGTCGTGGAGCTTCTCCGCGACGCTCCCCGTCGCTGAACCGGTCTCAGCCCTGCAGCGCGGTGCGCAGGGTGTCGAGTCCGACACCGCCGATGTCCAGCGCCCGCTTGTGGAACGCCTTGATGGAGAAGTCCGCACCCTCGCGCTCGGCGACCTCGTCGCGCAGCTGCTCCCAGATGCGCTGACCCACCTTGTACGCGGGCGCCTGACCCGGCCACCCGAAGTAGCGGTTCACCTCGAAGCGCACGAACTCGTCGGGCATGTTGACGTTGCGGCGCATGAACTCCAACGCGTAGTCGTAGTCCCACGTGCCGGTGCCGTCCAGGCGCGGCTTCTGCAGGTGCACGCCGATGTCGAGCACCACGCGGGCGGCGCGCATACGCTGGCCGTCGAGCATGCCGAGGCGGTCGGCCGGATCGTCGAGATAGCCCAGCTGCTCCATGAGGCGCTCGGCATACAGCGCCCACCCCTCGGCGTGACCGCTCGTCCCCGCGAGGAGACGCCGCCACGAGTTCAGCTGCGCGCGGTTGTACACCGCCTGCGCGATCTGCAGGTGGTGACCCGGAACGCCTTCGTGGTACACGGTCGTGAGCTCGCGCCACGTGTCGAAGGTGTCCACGCCCTCGGGCACCGACCACCACATGCGGCCGGGGCGGGAGAAATCGTCGGTGGGGCCGGTGTAGTAGATGCCGCCCTCGTTCGTGGGCGCGATCATGCACTCGAGCCGGCGGATCGGCTCCGCGATGTCGAAGTGGGTGCGGCCGAGCTCCTCGACGGCGCGGTCGCTGGTCTCCTGCATCCAGCGCTGCAGCACCTCGGTGCCCTGCAGCTGACGGGACGGATCGGCCTCGAGCAGGGCGACGGCCTCTTCGACCGTGGCGCCGGGAGAGATCTGCTGGGCGATCGTCTCCTGCTCTGCCACCATGCGGGCGAGCTCCTCGATGCCCCACTCGTAGGTCTCGTCGAGGTCGATCTCGGCCCCCAGGAAGCGACGGGAGTGCAGCGCATAGAGCTCACGGCCCACGGCATCCGTCTCGGACGCCTCGGGGGCGAGCTCGGTGGCCAGGAACGACGCCAATTCGTCGTAGGCGACACGGGCGGCGTTGCTGTTGTCGGTCAGGTCGCGCGCGAGCGATGCCGGGAGGTGCCCCTCGGCGGGCGCGGCTTCGGCAGCGAAGCCGGCGAAGAAGCCCACATCGCTGGTGTAGCGGCCGATCTGCGTGACCACTTCGAGCACCTGGCGACGCGCGGGCACGACGCCCTGTGCGATGCCTTCGCGCAACGTCTCGATGTACCCCGAGAGCGCGGCGGGGAGGGCGCGGAGCCGTTCTGAGACGACGCCCCAGTCCTCGACGGTGTCGGTGGGCATGAGGTCGAACGCGGAGCGCAGGTCCTGCGCGGGCGAGGCGATGACGTTGAGGTCGCGCAGGTGGGCCTTCGCCTCGTGCAGCTCCAGGTCAAGACGCAGCTCGCGGGTGAGGTCTTCCTTCGTGACGGCGTCGATCTCGTCGACGGGCTCTGCCGACTCCAGCGCCGCGAGGGTCTGCCGCGCGGCCTCTGCGGCACGGTCGGCACCGGCCGGTGACAGGTCGTCGAAGCGCCCGTTGTGCTCGGTGCGCCCGATGTAGGTCGCCAGGATCGGGGACAGCTCGGCGGCGGTGTCCACCCAGGCGTCCGCGATCGCATCGATCGGGGTCGTGGGACGAGAGGTGTCAGTCATCCTTCGAGCCTAGAACCCGCGCGCGCCGACGCGAAGCGCGACGCCGCTCAGTGCCCGGCTTCGTCCCAGTCGGCGCCGCGGCCGATCTGCACGTCGAGCGGCACCGAGAGGTCGGCGGCGTCGCCCATGCGCTCGCGCACGATGCGTTCCGCAGCGTCCCACTCCCCCGGCGCCACCTCGACGACCAGTTCGTCGTGGATCTGCAGCAGCACGCGCGAGCGCAGCTGCTGCTGGGCGAACTCCGCGTGGATGCGGAACAGCGCGATCTTCATGATGTCGGCCGCGCTCCCCTGGATGGGGGCGTTCAGCGCCGCCCGCTCGGCGTTCTCGCGCAGCACCCGGTTGGGGCTGGACAGGTCGGGGAACGGGCGCCGGCGACCGAAGATCGTCTCGGTGTAGCCGTCGATCTTCGCCTGCTCGACCGAGGAGCGCAGGTAGTCGCGCACGGCGCCGAAGCGGGCGAAGTACTCCAGCATGAGGCCCTTGGCTTCGGACTGCTCGATGCGCAGCTGCTTGGACAGGCCGAACGCCGACAGACCGTAGACGAGGCCGTACGACATGGCCTTCACCTTCGTGCGCATCGCGGAGGTGACCTCCTCCGGCGTGACGCCGAACACGCGGGCGCCGACGAAGCGGTGCAGGTCCTCACCGGAGTTGAACGCCTCGATGAGCCCCGGGTCACCCGACAGATGCGCCATGATGCGCATCTCGATCTGTGAGTAGTCCGCCGTGAGCAGCGTCTCGTACCCCTCGCCCACTTGGAACGCGGCGCGGATGCGGCGGCTCTCGGTGGTGCGGATCGGGATGTTCTGCAGGTTGGGGTCGGTGCTCGACAGGCGCCCGGTCTGGCTGCCGGTCTGCACGTAGGTCGTGTGGATGCGGCCGTCCGCGGCGATCGCGGTGTCGAGGGATTCGATGATCTGGCGCAGCTTCGTGGCCTCGCGGTGCTGCAGCAGCTGGTCGAGGAAGGGGTGCGGGTGGGATTCCTGCAGATCGGCCAGCACCGCGGCATCGGTGGAGTACCCGGTCTTGGTCTTGCGGGTCTTCGGCAGCTGCAGCTGCTCGAACAGCACCTCCTGCAGCTGCTTGGGCGAGCCGAGGTTCACCTCTCGCTCGATGGTGGCGTAGGCCTGCTGGGCGATGGCGTCGGCACGCTCGGCGAGCTCGGTAGAGAAGCCCGACAGCTTCTCGTGCGAGACGCTCACACCGGCCAGCTCCATGTCGGCGAGGGTGATGAGGGTGGGCAGCTCGATGTCGGTGAGCACGGATGCCACGCCCTCGGGCAGTTCCTCGCGTAGCGCATCGGCCACGCGCAGTGTGAACCACGCCACCTGCCCGGGGGTCGCCCCCTCGGTCTCTGGGACGAGCTGGCTGGGGTCGGCCTCGGGCAGCTTCTCGCCGAGGTAGCGGTCGACGAGGTCGGCCAGGCTCTTGTCGGGGAAGCTCGGGCGCAGCAGCCAGCCGGCGATGATCGCATCGAATACCAGCGCGTCGACGACGACCCCCGCGCGGCGGAGCGCCTTGATCTGAGGTTTGGCGTCGGAGAACACCTTCGGTGTGGCCGAGGCAAACCAGCCCGACAGTACGGCGCCGGTCTCGTCGGTCCAGTCGACTTCGACCGCGGCATCGGCGGTAGCGAGCCCGACGCGTTCGGGCAGCCCGCCGCTCACGGCCACCGTCACCGCGACTTCGCCTTCTGCCTCGCCGAGCCACGCAGTCAGCCCCGCGGCATCGGGCTGCGCAGGGGTGGGCGCGGCGACGGCGGGAGCGGCATCGGGCCCGGGACCCGGGTCGATCGCGCCGGCCGCTTCGAACACTCGCGGCAGCAGGGTGCGGAATTCGAGCCGGGCGAAGATGTCGCGCACGGCCTGGGCGTCGATCGGCTTGACCGCGAGGTCGTCGGGCGTGACGGGGAGCTCCACGTCACGCAGCAGGCGGTTGAGCCGGCGGTTGCGGCGTACGTCGTCGAGATGATCGCGCAGGTTGCCGCCCACGACGCCCTTGATCTCGCCCGAGCGCTCCAGCAGTTCGTCGAGCGAGCCGTACTGGGTGAGCCACTTCACGGCGGTCTTCTCCCCCACCTTCGGCACACCCGGCAGGTTGTCGCTGGTCTCGCCCACGAGCGCGGCGATGTCGGGGTAGTTCTCCGGCGGCACACCGTACTTCTCCATGACGGCGGCGGGGTCGTAGCGCTTGAGCTGTGACACACCCTGCACACTCGGGTACAGCAGCGTGATGTCGTCGTTGACGAGCTGGATGGTGTCGCGGTCCCCCGAGCACACCAGCACCTCGAATCCCGCTGCCGACCCCTCGGTGGCGAGGGTGGCGAGGATGTCGTCGGCCTCGAAGTCCTCTTTCTGCAGCACCGTGATGTTCATCGCCGCCAGGCAGTCCTGCAGCAGTGGGATCTGCCCCTTGAACTCCGCCGGCGACTCGGAGCGGTTCGCCTTGTACTCGGCGTACTCGCGGGTGCGGAACGACTGCCGCGACGTGTCGAAGGCGACGGCGACGTGCGTGGGCTTCTCCGCCTTCAGCAGGTTCACGAACATCGAAAGGAAGCCGTAGACACCGTTGGTGTGCTGGCCGTCCTTGGTGGTGAAGTTGTCGACCGGGAGGGCGAAGAACGCCCGGTATGCCAGCGAGTGGCCGTCGACGATCAGAAGGGTAGGCTTTGCGGCATCCGTCACCCATCCAGCCTAACGAGCGGGTGGGACAGCCCGAACCGAGAGCAGGATATGACGAAGCAGGATGCCGTGACCGAGAACGGACTCGAGTGGGTCGCCCGCCGCGGCATGGGCGCCTTGGCAGAGAAGATGGGCATCGAATTCACCGAGTTCACCATCGAGCGCTGCGTCGCCACCATGCCCGTCGAAGGCAACACGCAGCCTGTGGGGCTGCTCCACGGTGGTGCCTACGTCGTGCTGGGTGAGTCGCTCGGCTCGATGGCGGCGAACCTGCACGCCGGCGAGGGACGCCTGGCGGTGGGCACCGACATCAACGCCACCCACACCCGCGCAGCCACCGGCGGGCTGGTGACCGGGGTCTGCACCCCCATCCACCTCGGCCGCTCGATGACGGTGCACGAGATCGTCGTCACCGACGAGTCCGGGCGGCGCTGCTCGACCGTGCGCATCACGAACCTCATCAAGGACCGCTGACCGCCCCGCGGCATCCGCCGCCCGAGAAACCACAAAACGGCTGAGACCCCCCGCGATGCGAGGGGTCTCAGCCGAATAGTGGTGTGTGGTTACTTCTTGGGGGCCAGCTGCTCGATGATCGCCTTGGCGACGTCCTGCATCGTGAGGCGGCGGTCCATCGATGCCTTCTGGATCCAGCGGAACGCCTCGGGCTCGCTGAGGCCCATCTTCTCGTTGAGCAGACCCTTGGCCCGGTCGACGAGCTTGCGGGTCTCGAAGCGCTCGACCATGTCGGCGACCTCGGCTTCGAGCGTGATGATCTGCTCGTAGCGTGCCAGGGCGATCTCGATCGCCGGCAGCAGGTCGTTGGGGGTGAAGGGCTTCACGACGTAGGCCAGCGCGCCGGCCTCGGTCGCGCGCTCGACGAGCTCCTTCTGGCTGAACGCCGTCAGCAGCACGACCGGCGCGATGTGCGCCTTGCTGAGCTTCTCGGCGGCGGAGATGCCGTCGAGGACGGGCATCTTCACGTCCATGATCACCAGGTCGGGTCGCAGCTCCGTCGCCAGCTGAACGGCCGTCTCGCCGTCACCGGCCTCGCCCACGACATCGAATCCGTTGTCGCGGAGGATCTCGACGATGTCGAGGCGGATCAGCGACTCATCCTCGGCGACGACGACGCGTCGGGGGGCTGTGGCCATGGGGGTGGCGGTTTCGTCGAGCTCAGTCACAACACCATTCTAGGACAGCCGACGCGGTTCCCTGCGGTATCGTCGTTGAGTCACCCTGCCGGTGTGGCGGAATGGCAGACGCGACCGACTCAAACTCGGTTGTCTTCGGACGTGTGGGTTCGACTCCCACCACCGGTACAGAAACGACAGAAGAGGGATGCCGCACCGCGGCATCCCTCTTCTGTTCGCATCCGGCCTTAGAGCTCGGCCTTGTAGATCGGCGCCTTGCCGTGCACGGCGTCGCCCACCTTGTGGATGCGGATGTCGTTGGTCGACCCGATGATTCCGGGAGGCGATCCGGAGATCACCACGACGCGGTCACCCACCTCGGCCAGGTTGTTGGAGAGCAGGTAGTCGTCGACCTGCATGAACATGAGGTCCGTGTGGGCCACGTGCTCGACGAGGGTCGACTGCACGCCCCACGTGATCGCCATGCGCCGCCGGATCGACGGGTCGGGGGCGAACGCGATCATCGGGAACTTCGGACGCAACCGCGACATGCGCCGCGCCGTGTCGCCGGACTCCGTGAAGATGCAGACGTACTTGGCCTCGACGAACTCGGCCACCTCCATCGCCGCGAGGGTGATGGCGCCGCCCTGTGTGCGGGGCCGGGTGTTCAGCGGTGCGATGCGCTCGAGCCCGTGCTCCTCGGTGGACTCGATGATGCGCGCCATCGTCTGCACGACGACGACCGGGTAGTCGCCCACGCTGGTCTCGCCCGAGAGCATGACCGCGTCGGCACCGTCGAGCACCGCGTTGGCGACGTCGCTGGTCTCGGCACGGGTGGGCACCGGGTTGTTGATCATCGACTCGAGCATCTGCGTCGCGACGATGACGGGCTTGGCCATGCGACGGCACAGCTCCACGGCGCGCTTCTGCACGATCGGCACGGCCTCGAGCGGCAGCTCGACGCCCAGGTCACCGCGGGCGACCATGATGCCGTCGAAGGCGTCGATGATCTCCTCGAGGTTGTCCACGGCCTGCGGCTTCTCGATCTTGGCGATGACGGGGACGCGGCGGCCCTCTTCAGCCATGATCACGTGGACGCGCTGCACGTCCTGCGCGCTGCGCACGAACGACAGGGCGATGAGGTCGGCGCCGGCGCGCAGACCCCAGCGGAGGTCGGCTTCGTCCTTCTCCGACAGTGCCGGGACGTTGACGGCGACACCCGGCAGGTTGATGCCCTTGTTGTTGGACACCGGCCCGCCCACGATGACCTTCGTCGTGACGACGGGGCCGTCGACGCTCGTGACCTCGACGCGCACCTTGCCGTCGTCGATCAGCAGGAAGTCGCCCGGCTTGACGTCGTCGGGAAGCCCCTTGAAGGTCGTCGAAACGATCTCCTTGGTGCCCACGATGTCTTCGGCGGTGATCTTGAAGACGTCGCCCACGGCGAGGTCATGAGGCCCGTCGGCGAACTTGCCGAGACGGATCTTGGGGCCCTGGAGATCCACCAGCGCGGCGACGGCACGGCCGGCGTCCTGTGCTGCCTTGCGCACGTTGGCGAAGTTGTTCTCGTGCACCGAGTAGTCGCCGTGGCTCAGGTTGAATCGGGCTACGTCCACGCCCGCGTCGATGATCGCGCGGACCATCTCGTAAGACGACGTGGCGGGGCCGAGAGTGGCGACGATTTTCGCTCGTCTCATCGTGTGATGTGCTCCGGTCTTTGGGGGATGGCGGTCGAGTGCCGTCGGGTCAAGCCTACGCGGGCTGCAGCCCGATGGCGATGTCAGTGGGCCGTACGAAAGCAGGAAGCTCGGTCGAGCCCATGAGGTGACGGTCGACCGAGGCGGCCGCAGCTCGGCCTTCGGCGATCGCCCACACGATGAGCGACTGACCACGCCCGGCATCACCGGCGACGAAGACGCCCGGGTGTGTCGCCTGATATTCGTCGTCGCGGGTGAGGATGCCGCGTGGCGTGAACTGCGCCTGCAGCTGCGTCTCGAGTGCGGTGCGTTCCGGACCGGTGAAGCCCATCGCGATGAGCACGAGGTCGGCGGGGATCTCGCGCTCCGTGCCGCTCTTGGGCACACGGCGACCGTCGACGAACTCCGTCTCGGCGACGCGGAGGGCACGCACCTCTCCCACGTCGTTGCCGAGGAACTCGACCGTCGAGGCGAGGTAGGCGCGTTCGCCACCCTCTTCGTGCGCCGAGGTGACTTCGAAGATCGTCGGCGTCATGGGCCACGGCTGGTGGTCGGGGCGGGCGGTGGGCGGCTGCACGCCGATGGCGAGGTTGGTCACGCTCAGTGCGCCCTGGCGGTGTGCGGTGCCGATGCAGTCGGCGCCGGTGTCACCGCCGCCGATCACGATGACGTGCTTGCCCTGCGCGCTGATCTGGTTGGGAACCTGATCACCCGCGACGGCTTTGTTCGATTCGACGAGGTACTCCATCGCGAAGTGCACGCCGGCGAGGTCGCGCCCGGGGATCGGCAGATCGCGCGGCACGGTGGCACCGGTGGCGACCACGACCGCGTCGTAACGCGCACGGAGCTGGTCCCACGTGATGTCCTTGCCGATCTCCACTCCGGCACGGAACCGTGTGCCCTCGTCCTGCATCTGACGCAGACGCGACTCGAGGTGGCGCTTCTCCATCTTGAAGTCCGGGATGCCGTAGCGCAGCAGCCCGCCGATGCGGTCGTCGCGCTCGAACACGGCGACGGTGTGGCCGGCACGGGTGAGCTGCTGGGCGGCGGCGAGGCCCGCGGGCCCGGAACCGACGACGGCGACGGTCTTGCCGGTCAGGCGAGCCGGCGGCTCGGGCTCCACCCAGCCGCGGGCGAATGCCTCGTCGATGATCGACACCTCGACCTGCTTGATGGTCACGGCGGGCTGGTTGATCCCCAGCACGCACGCGCTCTCGCAGGGCGCGGGGCACAGCCGACCGGTGAACTCCGGGAAGTTGTTGGTGGCGTGGAGCCGTTCGATGGCGCTGCGCGGCTGGCCGCGCCAGGTGAGGTCGTTCCACTCCGGGATGAGGTTGCCCAGCGGGCACCCCTTGTGGCAGAACGGCACGCCGCAGTCCATGCAGCGCCCGGCCTGGCGGCGCAGCACCGCGGAGTCGCCCGGTTCGTACACCTCTTTCCAGTCGAGGATGCGGACGGGTACGGGCCGGCGCGGCGGCAGCTCGCGCTCGGTGACTTTCAGAAAGCCCTTCGGGTCAGCCACCGGTCACCTCCATGATGCGATTCCAGACGACATCGCCGTCGGGGTCCAGCCCCTCGGCGGCCGCCTTTTGGCGGGTCTGCAGAACGGCCGCGTAATCACGCGGGACGACGCGGACGAATTCCGTGGCCGCGACGTCGAAGTTCTCCAGCAGGGATGCCGCGAGAGCCGAATCGGTCTCGGCGACGTGCTGCAGCAACAGGTCGCGGAGGATCTCGATGTCCCCCGCACCCATTTCCATCAGTTCCAGCTCGCCACTGGCGAGCGATTCGCGGTTCACCAGCGCGGTGTCGAGCCGGTGGATGTAGGCGTTTCCACCCGACATGCCGGCGCCGAGGTTGCGGCCGGTGGCGCCGAGGATGACGGCGAGACCGCCGGTCATGTACTCGAGGGCGTGGTCGCCGACGCCCTCGACCACGGCTGTGGCACCGGAATTGCGCACGAAGAACCGCTCCCCCACGACGCCGCGCAGGAACATGGTGCCCTGCGTCGCGCCGTAGCCGATGACGTTGCCGGCGATGACGTTGCGGGAGGCGTCGAAGGTGGCATCCTTCGGCGGGCGCACGACGATCTGACCGCCCGACAGGCCCTTGCCGACGTAGTCGTTCGAGTCGCCCTCGAGCCGCAGCGTGATTCCGGCAGGGAGGAACGCGCCGAACGACTGGCCGGCGGAGCCGGTGAGATTCACCACGATCGAGCCCGACGGCAGACCGTTCGCGCCGTGCGCGAGGGTCACCCGGTTGCCGAGCATCGTGCCGACCGCCCGCTCGGTGTTGCGGATGGGCAGATCGATCGTGATCTGACCGCCGTGGGTGATGACGTCCTGCGCGCGCTCGATGAGCTGCACGTCGAAGTGCTCCTCGAGCTCGTGGTCCTGGCTGCGGGTGTTGCGACGGGCAGCCGTCTCGGCGAAGACGGGACCGCGCAGGATCGGCGTGAGGTCGAGCCCGTTCGCCTTCCAGTGCGAGATCGCACCGTTGACGTCCAGCAGTTCGCTGTGGCCGACGGCCTCGTCGAGCGAGCGGAAACCGAGTTCGGCGAGGTACTCGCGCACCTCCTGGGCCAGGAACTCCATGAAGTTCACGACGTGCTCGGCCTTGCCGGTGAACCGCTCCCGCAGCACCGGGTTCTGCGTCGCCACCCCGACGGGGCAGGTGTCGAGGTGGCAGACGCGCATCATGATGCACCCCTCCACGACGAGCGCGGTGGTCGCGAACCCGAACTCCTCGGCACCCAGCAGCGCCGCGATGATGACGTCGCGTCCGGTCTTGAGCTGGCCGTCGGCCTGCACCACGACGCGGTCGCGCATGTCGTTGAGCATGAGTGTCTGCTGCGTCTCGGCGAGCCCCAGCTCCCACGGCGTGCCGGCGTGCTTGAGGGAGTTCAGTGGACTTGCACCCGTGCCGCCGTCGTGACCGGAGACGAGGATCACGTCGGCGAGGGCCTTGGCGGTGCCGGCGGCGACCGCGCCGATGCCCGACTGGCTCACGAGCTTCACGTGCACCCGGGCCTTCGGGTTGGCGCGCTTGAGGTCGAAGATCAGCTGCTTGAGGTCTTCGATCGAGTAGATGTCGTGGTGGGGCGGGGGCGAGATGAGGCCGACCCCGGGGGTGCCGCCGCGGGTGCGCGCGATCCAGGGGTACACCTTCGCCGGGGGCAGCTGACCGCCCTCGCCGGGCTTGGCGCCCTGGGCGAGTTTGATCTGGATGTCGTCGGCGTGGGTGAGGTACATGCTCGTGACCCCGAACCGGCCGGATGCCACCTGCTTGATGGCGCTGCGGCGCTCGGGATCCAGCAGCCGGTCGACGTCCTCGCCGCCCTCACCGGTGTTCGACTTGCCGCCCAGGCGATTCATCGCGATGGCGAGCGTCTCGTGGGCCTCCTTCGAGATGGAGCCGTAGCTCATCGCGCCGGTGGAGAACCGCTTGACGATCGACGACACCGGTTCGACCTCGTCCAGCGGCACAGCGGGCCGCTGGCCCGTGCGCAGCGTGAACATGCCGCGGAGGGTCTTGAGTTCCTTCGCCTGGTCGTCGACGAGCCTGGTGTACTCGCGGAAGATGTCGTACCGGCGCGAACGGGTGGAATGCTGCAGCCGGAAGATCGTGTCGGGGTTGAACAGATGCGGCGAGCCGTCGCGACGCCACTGGTACTCGCCGCCGGTCCACAGCCGTTCGTGGGCGCGCGCCGCGCCGTCCTGCGGGTAGGCCCAGTCGTGTCGGGCCTGGTTCTCGGCAGCGATCTGCTCGATGCCGATGCCGCCGAGCTTGGTCTCGGTGCCGGTGAAGTACGCGTCGATGAACTCCCGCGACAGCCCCACGGCTTCGAACGCCTGGGCGCCGGCGTAGGAGGACACCGTGGAGATGCCCATCTTCGACATGATCTTCAGCACGCCCTTGCCGAGGGCGTAGATCACGTTGGTGACGGCCTTCTCCGGGGTGATGCCGGTGATGAAGCCGGCGCGCACCAGGTACTCGACCGATTCCATCGCGAGATAGGGGTTCACGGCGGAGGCGCCGTAGCCGATGAGGGTCGCGACATGGTGCACTTCGCGCACGTCGCCGGCTTCGACCACGAGCCCGACCTTCATGCGGTTCTGCTTGCGGATGAGGTGATGGTGCACGGCGGAGACCATGAGCAGCGACGGGATCGGGACGAGGTCCTTATTCGAGTCGCGGTCGGAGAGGATGAGGAACTCCGCACCGTCCTCGATCGCCTGCTCCGCTTCGGCGCACAGCTCCTCCAGCCGCGCCTGCAGCGAATGCGGGCCGGCATCGAAGTGGTAGAGGCCCTTGAGCGTCACCGCCCGGCGGCCGGGCATGATGCGCTCGATGTTGTGGATCTTCGCCAACTCGTCGTTGTCGATCACCGGGAAGTCCAGCGTGATCTGGCGCGCGTGGTCGGGGCCGGCGGACAGCAGGTTGCGCTCGGGGCCGAGACCGGCGCGCAGGCTCGTGACGACCTCTTCGCGGATGGAGTCCAGCGGCGGGTTGGTGACCTGGGCGAACTGCTGCACGAAGTAGTCGAACAGCAGCCGCGGCCGTTCGCTGAGCACCGCGATCGGCGTGTCCGACCCCATGGCGCCGATCGGCTCCGCGCCGTTCTGTCCCATCGGGGTCAGCAGGATCCGCACCTCCTCCTCGGTGTAGCCGAAGGTGCGCTGGCGGCGGGTGATGGAGGCGATGGGATGCACGATGTGCTCGCGCTCCGGGAGCTCCGACAGCTGCAGCCGCTGTCGCAGCCACAACTCCCACGGCTCGGAGGCGGCCAGGTTCGCCTTGATCTCGGAGTCCTCCACGATGCGGCGCTGTGCGGTGTCGACGAGGAACATGCGCCCCGGGCTCAGCCGGCCGCGCCGCTTGATGCGCGATGGTTCGAAGTCGAGCACGCCGGTCTCGCTGCCGATGACGACGAGGCCGTCGGTGGTCTCGGTCCAGCGACCCGGGCGCAGCCCGTTGCGGTCGAGCGTGGCTCCGACCAGCGTGCCGTCGGTGAAGATCAGGGCGGCCGGGCCGTCCCAGGGCTCCATGAGCATGGAGTGGTAGTCGTAGAACGCGCGCAGATCCGGCGCGATGTCGGCCTGCTTCTCGTACGCCTCAGGCACCATCATCATGATGGCGTGGGGCAGGCTGCGGCCGGTCAGGGTGAGCAGCTCCAGCACCTCGTCGAACGACGCCGAGTCGCTCGCGCCGTCGGTGCAGATCGGCAGCAGCGGGCGGATGTCGCCGAGCAGCTCGGATTCGAGCTGCGACTGCCGTGCACGCATCCAGTTGCGGTTGCCGCTGACGGTGTTGATCTCGCCGTTGTGCGCGAGCATGCGCAGCGGCTGGGCCAGCGGCCACGACGGGAACGTGTTGGTGGAGTAGCGCGAGTGCACGACGGCGAGCTCGGACGTGAAGCGCTCGTCCTGCAGATCGGGATAGAACGGCTCGAGCTGCAGTGTCGTGACCATGCCCTTGTACCCGAGCGTGCGGCACGACAGGGAGACAAAATACGCGCCCAGCTCATGCTGGGCGCGCTTGCGCAGCCGATAGGCGCGCCGGTCGAGGGCGATGCCCGACAACGCCGGCGCACCGCCGATGGCGGGGCGGGAGAGGAACAGCTGCTCGAACGCGGGACGTGCGTCGTGGGCCAGCTTGCCGAGGTTGTCCTCGGCGGTCGGGACCACGCGCCAGCCCAGCACCGTCAGCCCCTCGCGGGCGGCGAGCTCCTCGATGCCGGTCTTCAGGGACTCGCGGGCATCGTGTTCGCGCGGCAGGAACGCCATTCCGGCGGCGTACTCCCCCGCAGCAGGCAGGTCGAAGTCCACGACCGCGCGCAGGAAGGCATCCGGCATCTGCGTGAGGATGCCGGCTCCGTCACCGGTGCCCGCATCCGAACCGATGGCACCGCGGTGCTCGAGGTTGCGCAACGCCGTCAGCGCCAGCTCCACGATGTCGTGGCCGGCGTGACCGCGGAGGGTGGCGACCATCGCCAGACCGCACGCATCCTTCTCGAACGCGGGGTTGTACATGCCCTGGCGGGGCGGGAACGCCGAGAGGGATCCGGCGTCGCGACGGGGGCTCGAAGGCATACCTGCCGTCCTTACTCTGAGACTCAAGACGGGACGACGTCGGCCCTGAAAGCTATGTGCGGGGAACTGCGCTTGTGGCTGTCTCCTCGGGGACATCGGACGCGGGGGGTGCGCTCACGTCGACGAAGTCTTCGGTGTTCTGAGAGTGTACAGCCCCATCGGGCTGCCACTGGCGCCCGGGCACATATACCGACGGCTCATTGCCGGTGTGGCGGCGCTTCTGCACGACGATGATGACGAGCCCCACCACGACACCGAAGATCGCGGCCCACACATTCGTGCGAAGGCCGAGGAAGACTTCGCTCGGGTCGATGCGGATCGATTCCCACACCACGCGGCCCGCGCAGTACCAGACGAGGTACAGCCCGAACAGCCGTCCCCACTGCAGGCGCAGCTTGCGGCCGGCCCACAGCAGCACCAGCACGCCGAGGAGGTTCCACAGCGACTCGTACAGGAACGTGGGGTGGAAGAGGGTCCCTTCGGGCAGGCCGACCGGCCACGCAGCATTGGGGTAGTCGATCTCCAGGCCCCACGGCAGGTCGGTGGGCACGCCGTAGAGTTCCTGGTTGAACCAGTTGCCGAACCGGCCGATCGCCTGCGCGAGCAGCAGGCCGGGGGCCAGTGCATCGGCGAAGCTCCAGAAGCGGATGCCGGTCCAGCGGCAGCCCAGCCACGCACCCACGGCGCCGCCGAGGAGGGCGCCGAAGATCGCGATGCCGCCGTCCCAGATATTCCAGATGGCGTCCTGCTCGAACGGGTTCCACCACTGTCGACCCTGGCCGAAGTAGAACCCCGGATGGGTGAGCACGTGGAAGATGCGCGCGCCGACGATGGCCAGCGGCACCGCGAGCAGCGAGATGTCGAGGACGACCCACGGCTCCGCACCACGCCGGGTGAGGCGGCGGTTGGTCAGCAGCGCCGCGGCGATGATCCCGGCGATGATGCACAGCGCGTAGAAGTGGATGCGCAGCGGACCCAGGTCCCAGTAACTGACGGACGGGCTCGGGATGCTGGCGACGACGCTCGCTGCGGCGTGGATCATGGGAGATCGGGTCCTTGCGTTCGGAGGGCGGAGGCGGTCCGGCCCGAGAAAGTCTAGTTCGCGGTGGCGCCGGCGGTGAGGGCGCGTGTCGTGGCGGCGAGAGCGTCGAGTCCGCCGTCGCGGAGCGCCCGCACGAGGGCGGTGCCCACGATCGCCCCGTCGGCGTAGTCCAGCACTCCGGCGACATGGTCGGCGGTCGAGATGCCGATGCCGACGCAGGCGCGTTCGCAGCCGCGGTCGCGCAGCCGCTGCACGAGCGTGCGCGCGGCGGCATCCAGATCCGCCCGCTCCCCCGTGATGCCCATCGTCGAGACGGTGTACACGAACCCCGTCGATGCGCCGACGATGAGGTCGAGCCGCTCGTCGGTGGAGGTGGGGGCGGCGAGGAAGATCCGGTCGAGGCCGGTGCGCTCGGATGCCGCGATCCACTCGCCCGCAGTGTCGGGAGTGATGTCGGGGGTGATGAGTCCCGCGCCGCCCGCGGCGAGCAGGTCATCGGCGAAGCGGTCGACGCCGTACTGCATGACGGGGTTCCAGTACGTCATCACCAGCACGGGGACCTCGACGCGCGAAGTGATCTCCCGCACCGCGGTGAAGATGTCACGAAGTCGGAACCCGGCCGCGAGGGCGGTCTGGGTCGCCTCCTGAATGACGGTGCCGTCCATCACGGGGTCGGAGTAGGGAGGGCCGAGCTCGAGGATGTCGGCGCCGTTCTCGGCGAGGGTGACGGCGGCCTCGATGCTCGCCTGCAGGTCGGGGAACCCGAGCGGCAGGTAGCCGACGAACGCACCGCGTCCCTCGGCGGCGGCCTTGTCGATGGCGGCGGCGACGCGGGAGGTCACAGTTCGATCCCTTCACCGGCAGCGGCGTCGTCTTCGGGCGGCGTGACCACCGGGGCGGGAGCCTCGTCGCCGTAGAGCCCGAACCAGCGGGCCGCGGTGTCCATGTCCTTGTCGCCGCGGCCGGAGAGGCTGACGGCGATCACGGCATCCGGTCCGAGTTCGCGGCCGAGACGCATGGCGCCCGCCAGCGCGTGGGCCGACTCGATCGCGGGGATGATCCCCTCGGTGCGGCTGAGCAGTCGCAGGGCCTCCATCGCCTCGGTGTCGGTCGCGGGGATGTACTCGGCGCGGCCGATCGACGCCAACCACGCGTGCTCGGGGCCGACGCCGGGATAGTCGAGGCCCGCGGAGATCGAGTGCGACTCGACGGTCTGACCGTCCTCATCCTGCAGGACGAAGGTCTTCGCACCGTGCAGCACGCCGGGGCGGCCACGCTCGATGGATGCCGCGTGACGGAGGGTGTCGACACCGTCGCCGGCCGCCTCCACGCCGTACAGCTTCACGTCGGCGTCGTCGAGGAACGCATCGAACATCCCGATCGCGTTCGATCCGCCGCCGACACAGGCGACGACCGCGTCGGGCAGACGTCCGACCTCGTCGAGCAGCTGCGCGCGGGCCTCTTCGCTGATGATCTTCTGGAAGTCGCGCACCATCGCGGGGAACGGGTGGGGGCCGGCCGCGGTGCCGAAGATGTAGTTGGTCGTCTCGACACTGGCGACCCAGTCGCGGTATGCCTCGTTGATGGCATCCTTCAGCGTGCGCGAGCCCGTCGTGACCGGGATCACCTCGGCGCCCAGCAGCCGCATGCGCGCGACGTTGAGCGCCTGGCGCTCGGTGTCGACCTCGCCCATGTAGACGGTGCAGTCGAAGCCGAAGAGCGCAGCCGCCGTGGCGGTGGCGACGCCGTGCTGACCGGCGCCGGTCTCGGCGATGACGCGGGTCTTGCCGAGGCGCTTCGTGAGCAGCGCCTGCCCGATGACGTTGTTGATCTTGTGCGACCCGGTGTGGTTGAGGTCCTCGCGTTTGAGGAACACGCGGGCGCCGCCGGCGTGCTCGGCGAACCGGGGCACTTCGGTCAGCGGCGACGGGCGGCCGGCGTACGAGCGCAGCAGGCCCTCGAACTCGGCCTGGAACGACGGATCGATCTTCGCGGCGTCGTACACCGCGGTGAGTTCGTCGATCGCGGCGATGAGCGATTCCGGCATGTACCGGCCGCCGAAGTCGCCGAAGAAGGGTCCAGCGGCATCGCGCAGACTCATGAGCCGGCCTCCAGGAAAGCAGTGAGGGTCGAGACGGGGTCGCCGGTGACCAGCGCCTCCCCGATGAGGACGACGTCGGCGCCCGCGGCGCGGTAGTGCGTGACGTCGGCGGGGGTGAGCACGGCGGATTCCGCGATCTTCACGGCATCCGACGGCAGGTGCTCGGCCAACCGGCCGAACAGGTCGCGATCCATCTCGAACGTCGAGAGGTCGCGGGCGTTGACCCCGACCAGGCGTGCGCCGATGTCGGCGGCGCGGTGCACCTCGTCGAGCGAGTGGGTCTCCACCAGCGGCGTCATGCCGAGGTCGAGGACGAGGCTGTGCAGCTGCGCCAGCACCGGCTGCTCGAGGGCGGCCACGATGAGCAGCACGAGGTCGGCGCCGCTCGCGCGTGCTTCGAGCACCTGGTAGGGCGTCGCGATGAAGTCCTTGCGCAGCACCGGCACCGACACGGCGGCCTTCACGGCCTCGAGGTCGGCGAGGCTGCCCTTGAAGCGGCGGCCCTCGGTCAGCACCGAGATCGCGCTCGCTCCCCCGGTCTGGTAGAGCGATGCCTGGTGGGCGGGGTCGGGGATCGATGCCAGGTCGCCACGCGAAGGACTCGCGCGCTTGACCTCGGCGATGATCTTGACCTGGCCCGCGGGTGCGAGAGCGTGCAACGCGTCGAGGGCGGGAGCCTGGGCGAGCGCCGACTGCTCCACCTCCGCGAGCGGACGCAGCTGCTGGCGTGCCTGGGCGTCCTCGACTGCGCCGGCTGTGAGGTCAGCGAGGATACTCAATGCTGCTTCGGCGCGTACTTGGGGCCGTTGACGCCGTAACCGGCCTTGGCCATGCCCCACCCGACGAGCGCGCCGACCACGACGAGGGCGGCCGAAGCCCATACCAGTGCCGGCATATCCAGCCAGAAGAACACCGTGCCCAGAACCACCGCGAGAAGCATGATCACGACGGCGGTCCATGCTGCCGGGGAATGTCCGTGACCGGGGTCGCCGATGTGGTTGCTCATGGATCTCCTTCGCGTGCCGAGCGGCAGGGCGGCCGCTCGGTTCAGTCTAGCGGGGTCAGGCCGTCGGGTCCGCGCCGCGGGACAGGTCGTCCCACGAGTCGATCGCGTCGTGGGGGCGCGATCCCGCGGTTCCGCCGGTGCCGGCGGCGGGTGTGTCGGTGCGGTAGCGGCGGCCGGAACCGCGCCACGTGTGGGCGGTGGCAAGGGTGAACGCGCCGCCGGCGATCAGCACGACGGCGGCCACGAGGGCCACCCACGGCCAGGCTGTCGCGGTGATCTCGGCGACGAGGGCCGACACGGCCTCCAGACCGCTGAGGCCGGTGGCCTCGGTCACGGTGGCGGCGACGGCGGGCAGCGGCAGGTCGATCGCCACGGGCCAGACGAGGGCCAGCAGCGACGCGCCGATGGCGATCGCGATCACGCCGAAGACGTAGCGCAGCACGCGCCCCACGATCGTGAGGGCGAGGCCGAGTGCCAGAGCGGCGAGCCCGAGCGGGGCCAGCACCGGGACGGCGGCGGTGCCCGGCACGGCGAGCGAGTCGGCCGCGCCGTCGGTGAGGGTGACGTGCAGCCACGTCTGCGTGGACGAGATCACGGCGGCACCGCCGGCGACCACGATCGCGAGCACGGCCATCAGGCGTGCGCGACGGGTCATGACAGCGCCGTCTGCGGGTGCAGGTCGTCGACGTCGAAGCAGGTGCGGGTGCCGGTGTGGCAGGCCGCGCCGATCTGCTCGACCTCGATCAGCACGGCGTCGCCGTCGCAATCCAGGCGTGCGCCGCGCACGAGCTGGATGTGCCCGGACGTGTCGCCCTTGCGCCAGTACTCCCCGCGCGAGCGCGACCAGAACGTCACGCGGCCGGTGGTGAGGGTGCGCCGGAGTGCCTCGGCATCCATCCACGCCAGCATGAGCACCTCGCGGGTGTCCCACTGCTGGATGATGGCCGCGACGAGGCCCGCGTCGTCGAAGCGCACCCGCGCGATGCGGTCGTCCACGGATTCGGTCATGATGCGTCCTCCCGTCCGCGCACCAGCACGCCGTCGGCGGCGAGGGCGTCCTTGACGTCGGCGATGCTCAGCTGGCCGGAGTGGAACACCGACGCTGCCAGCACCGCGTCGGCGCCGGCGTGCACGGCCGGGGCGAAATCGGCTGCGGCACCGGCTCCTCCGGAGGCGATGACGGGCACGCTGGCGAGCTCGCGCATGAGGCCGATCAGCTGCAGGTCGAAGCCCGTCTTCGTGCCGTCGGCGTCGATGGAGTTCACCAGCAGCTCGCCGGCACCGCGGTCGATGGCCTCGCGGGCCCAGTCCAGGGCATCCAGCGTGGTCTCGGTGCGTCCGCCGTGGGTGGTCACGACGAACCCCGAAGCCGTGGCATCCGACCGCTTCACATCCAGCGACAGCACGAGGGCCTGCGAGCCGAACCGGTCGGCGATCTCGGAGAGCAGGGCGGGGCGGGCGATGGCGGCGGAGTTGACGCCGATCTTGTCGGCCCCCACCGCCTGCAGCCTGGCCACGTCGTCGGCGGAGCGCACTCCCCCACCGACGGTCAGCGGGATGAAGACCTCTTCGGCGGTGCGGCGCACCACGTCGTAGGTCGTGGCACGGTCATCGACGGTGGCGGTGACATCGAGGAAGGTGATCTCGTCGGCGCCCTGCTCGTAGTACATGCGGGCGAGGGCGACCGGGTCGCCCATGTCGCGCAGGTTCGCGAAGTTCACGCCCTTGACGACGCGGCCCGCCGCGACGTCGAGGCACGGGATGACGCGGCACGCGAGGGTCATCAGAGCCTCGCGTTGTGGATGGCGGTCACCAGGATCGCGCGGGCGCCGATGGCGTAGAGGGCGTCCATGACCTGGTTGGCGCGCGTGCGCTCGATCATCACGCGCACGGCGACCCACGCCGGGTCGCGCAGCGGCGAGATGGTGGGCGACTCGATGCCGCCGGCGATCGTGACGGCCTCATCGACGAGGTTCGCCGGCAGGTCGTAGTCGACCAGCACGTAGCGGCGGGCGACCATGACGCCGCGCAGGCGCCGCAGCAGGGTCTCGGCGCCGGGCGCTTCGACGGGAGCGCCGATCAGCACGGCCTCGGACTGCAGCAGCACCGGGCCGAAGATCTCGAGGCCCGCCTGGCGCAGTGTCGTCCCGGTGGAGACCACATCGGCGACGGCGTCGGCGACGCCCAGCTGCACGGCCGATTCCACGGCACCGTCCAGCGGCACGAGGTCCACCGCCACGCCGTGCTCGTCGAGGTACGCGTCGACCAGGCCCGGGTAGGCGGTGGCGACCCGCACGCCGTCGAGGTCGGCGAGCGTGGCGAAGCGGCCGGGAGGGCCCGCGAAACGGAAGGTCGACGCGCCGAAGCCGAGGGATTCGATCTCGCGCGCCCCCGGCATGCGGGCGTCCAGCAGCAGGTCACGGCCGGTGATGCCGACATCCAGTGCGCCGGAGCCGACGTAGGTGGCGATGTCTTTGGGGCGCAGGTAGAAGAACTCGACCTCGTTGACCGGGTCGATGACGTGCAGGTCCTTCGGGTCACGGCGGCCCGTGTAGCCCGCCTCGGCGAGCATCTCGGCGGCGGTGTCGGCGAGGGAGCCCTTGTTCGGCACGGCGATACGCAGCATGGGTGGCTTTCGGTGTGGGGATGGATGCGCGGGTGTGGGCGTGGGCTCAGAGATGACGGTAGACGTCGTCGAGGCTCAGCCCCTTCGCGAGCATCATCACCTGCAGGTGGTACAGCAGCTGGGAGATCTCCTCCGCCGCGGCATCCTGCGATTCGTACTCGGCGGCCATCCAGACCTCAGCGGCCTCTTCGACGATCTTCTTGCCGATCGCGTGCACGCCCGCATCCAGCTGCGCGACGGTTCCCGACCCTTCGGGGCGCTGCTGCGCCGTGGCGGACAACTCGGCGAACAGGGTGTCGAACGTCTTCACCTTGACAGGTTACCGGTCAGTGCCGGTGGGCGCGGCCCGCCGCGGTGCGCAGGGCCGTGATCGCGGCCTGCGGATCGGTCGCGCCGAATACGGCGGACCCGGCCACGAACGTGTCGGCGCCGGCCTCGGCGGCCTGGGCGATCGTCGATTCGCCGATGCCGCCGTCGACCTGCAGCCACACGGCGCTGCCGCGTCGGCGGGCCTCGTCGGCCAGCATCCGCAGCTTCGGCATGGTCTCGGGCATGAACGACTGACCGCCGAAGCCGGGTTCCACCGTCATCACGAGGATCTGGTCGAACTCGTCGAGCGAGTCGAACAGCCCCTCCACGGGGGTGCCGGGCTTGACCGCGACGCCGGCCCGGGCGCCGATCTGGCGCAGGCGCCGTGCGAGTGAGATCGGGTCGGTCGCCGCTTCGAGGTGGAATGTGACCGATTCGGCGCCGAGCTCGGCATACTCCGGTGCCCAGCGATCGGGCTCGTCGATCATGAGGTGCACATCCAGCGGGATGGGGCTGGTGTCCTGGATGCGCCCGACCATCTGCGGCCCGAACGTGAGGTTCGGCACGAAGTGGTTGTCCATGACGTCCACGTGCACGAAGTCGGCCGTCGCGATGCGGGCGAGGTCGGCCTGCATGTTGACGAAGTCGGCGGCGAGGATGCTCGGGTTGATGCGCACGTCGTTGTCAGTCACGCCTTCATTATCCCGGGCCGCGGGCTGGCCGGGTGCCGCAGACCGCGGTCGCGCGCCCGGGGGCTGCTCCGGTGTCGCATATGGCGGGTGGTCACGCCGCGGGACTATGCACACGCGACACCGCAGCAGCCCCCGGATGTCGGGCGCCGGACCGCGGGCTGCTCCGGTGTCGGTCGTGGTGGATGTGCGGCCGACGGACTGTGCCGGAGCGACACCGGAACGGCCCGGGGATCTGCGGGCGTGCGGCGCGGCTTCGGCGGGCGGCCGCGCACGTTCCGGCATCCATCGCGGTGAGTATCGCCCCGCGGCCGCGGCCGCGCCCGCGGCCGCGAGCTGCTCCGGTGTCGCGTGTGGCGGGTGCTGCGCCGCGGGACTGCGCACACGCGACACCGCAGCAGCCCTCGGGCGCCGCGGGTGGGCGGTGCGGGCTGCTCCGGTGTCGGGTGTGGCGGGTGTGGCGCCGCGGAACTGTGCACGAGTGACACTTGAGCAGCTCTCGCGGCGGGGCGACCGCGGCACGGCGCGGCGACGCGAACGCGCGGCGCGGCGGGGGTCAGCGGCGGCGCAGGAGGGTGATCGACATCGCGTCGGTGCCGTGACGGTGCGGCCACAGCTGCGCGCGGCCCGAGCCGTCGACCTGCGCCGGCAGATCCAGCGGGGTGCGGGCGACGGAGGAGACCACGGCGCGGGCGTCGAGCTCTTCGAGGCCGTCGCCGAATTCGCGAAGCAGCTCCGCACCGATCGCGGCCGTCTCGGCCAGATGCGGCGAGCACGTGACGTACGTGAGGATGCCGCCGGGGCGCAGCGCCTGCACGGCGGCCCTCGCGAGCCCCAGCTGCAAGTCGGTGAGCTCGGGGACATCCGACGGGCTCTTGCGCCAGCGCGCCTCCGGCCGACGGCGGAGCGCGCCGAGGCCCGTGCAGGGGGCGTCGACGAGCACGCGGTCGTATTGGCCGGCTGCCGCGAGGGCGCGGTCACGACCGTCTTCCTGACTCACCGGCACCTCGAGTGGCACACCGGCGACCGAGTCGCGCACCAGTCGGGCGCGGTGGGCCGACGGCTCGTTCGCATCGAGGTGCACGCCACGCTCGAGTGCTTCGGCGGCGAGGATCGCGGTCTTGCCGCCGGGACCGGCGCACAGGTCGAGCCACCGCTCCCCCGCCCGCACCGGCGCCGCCCCCACCAGGGCGAGGGCGGCCAGCTGCGAGCCCTCGTCCTGCACGCGCACGCGCCCGCCCGCCCCGGCGATCATCGCGTCGGGTGCCCCGCCGCCCAGGCGGAAGCCGTACGGCGAGTAAGGCGTCTGCTGCGCGTCCGCGGGGATCTCCGCGAGCCCCGGCAGCGCCGTCATCGTCACCTGCGGCGACACGTTGTCGGCGGCGAGCAGCTGTTCGAGCTCGTCGGCGCGGCCCTCTGCGGCCAGCGCCCGGCGGAACGCGCGGATGACCCACACCGGGTGGGCGTGCGCCAGCGCGAGGCGTTCGTCGTCCGAACGCGCCGCCGCGGTGATGCGCTGCATCCAGTCGCCGGGCGTCTCCCGCGACACCCGCCGCAGCACGGCGTTGACGAAGCCGGCGGCGCTCTGGCCGACGGCCGCGCGTGCGAGCGAGACCGATTCGTTGACGGCGGCGTGGGATGCCACGCGCGTCGAGAGCAGCTGGTGAACGCCCAGCCGCAGCGCGTCGAGCACCGGCGGGTCGATGTCCTCGACCGGGCGCCCCGCGGCATCCGCGATGATCGCGTCGTACGTGCCCTGCCGGCGCAGCGTGCCGTAGGTCAGTTCGGTCGCCAGCCCCGCGTCGGCGGTCGAGAGCCCGGCGAGGCGGATCTCCTTGGGCAGCAGCAGGTTGGCGTACGCGTCGGACTCGTGCACACCGCGCAGCGTCTCGAACGCGACGCGTCGGGCCAGGGTCGCGCCGTTCATGCGCCGGCCACCGCATCGGTCAGACGCGCACCGCGCCACCAGTCGCCGGCGGCCATGGCCGCCTTGCCGGCGGGCTGCACCCGGTGCAGCACCACGCCGCCCTCGCCCGCACCCACCACCACGTCGCGGCCGACCAGGCCGATGCGGCCGGGCTCCAGGCCACCGGCATCCGGTGCCACGGTCGCCGCGAGCACCTTCAGCCGCTGCCCCGCCACCGTCGTGTGCGCACCGGGCTCGGGCGTCGTGCCGCGCACGCGGTCGACGATGCGCGTCGCGGGCTGAGACCAATCCAGGGCGCCATCGGCGAGGGTGAGCTTGCCGGCGAAGGTCGGCTCCCCCGTCTGCGGCACGGCCCGCGCCGTGCCCGCGGCGATCGCGTCGACCACGTCGGTCACGAGCCCCGCGCCGCTGATGGCGAGGTCGGCGAGCACGTCGCCGGCCGTCGCGGTCTCGGGCACCTCGTAGGTGATCTCCCCCAGCACGTCACCGGCGTCGAGTTCGGCGACGAGCTGGAACACGTTCGCCCCCGTCGTGCGGTCGCCGGCGATGAGGGCGTGCTGCACGGGAGCGGCACCGCGCCAGCGCGGCAGCAGCGAGAAATGCAGGTTGATCCAGCCGTGCGGCGGCAGCGACAGCAGCGGCTCGCGCACGAGCCCGCCGTACGCCACGATCACCCCGAGGTCGGGGCGCAGCGCCGCGATGCGCTCGGTCGCTTCGGCGTTGAGGCGGTCGGCCTTGATCACCGGCAGGCCGAGCTCGGCGGCGGCCTGCGCGACCGGTGACGGTGTGAGCACGCGCTTGCGGCCGAGCGGCGCATCGGTGCGGGTCACGACCCCGACGAGGTCGTGGCCGGAGGCGGCGAGGGCACGCAGCGACGGGACGGCGGGCTCGGGGGTGCCCGCGAAGACGAGACGCATGGGGTTTCCTTACAGATCCAGATCGGGGACATCGACGCGCACTCTCAGGGTCGCACGGGCCGGGGCCTGGCGTCCCTTCGTGGAGCGTCGCGCGCGCAGGGCATCGGCGATGACCGACGAGCGCAGGCTGTCGGCGACGGCTCGGCCGGCGCCGTAGTCGAAGCGCACCACCGCCCGTGAGCCGTTCTCGGTGCTGACGGGGCCGAGCACCGCCTCATCGCCGAGGTTCGGGAGGTCTTCGCGCAGTGTGTCGACGCAGGTGCGCACGGCGGCGGCGGAGCCGTCGACCGTGGCCACGCGTACCACCGGCGGCATGTGCAGCGGGGCACGTTCGGCCAGCTCGCTGCGCGCGTACGCCGGCTGCGTCCAGGTGGCCAGGGCCCGTGCGACGCCGCCGGTGACGCCCACCAGGTGCACGGGCGCGCCCGGGGCGGCGAGGGCGGCCGCGTTGGACCACCACCGCAGGCACGACTCACCGATGCGCAGTTCGTCGGCCATGAGCATGCGGTCACCGTCCAGCAGCACGACGGCGCGGTATCCGCCCGCCGCGATCGGCTCGGCCCCGCGGGTGGCGATGACCAGTGCCGGGGTGGCATCCACCCGGGTGACGGGATGGGTGCCGTCGGCGACGATGATGCGCACCCCCGGGAACGCCCGACCGAGCTCGTCGGCGGTGCGCTCGCTGCCCGACGACGCCATGCGCAGCTTCACGCTGTCGCACGACGCGCAGCGCCAGGCCGGGGCGCTGCGGCCGCACCAGCCGCACTCCGGCACGGCGCCGGGGCGCCGGGCACGCAGCGGACCCGCGCAGTGCGGGCACCGGGCGGGGGTGCGGCAGTCGGCGCAGACGAGCACGGGGGCATAACCCGGCCGCGCGACCTGGACGAGCACGGGTCCGGATGCCAGGGCCTCGCGAGCCGCCGCGAACGCAGATGACGGCACCCGGGCACCGCGCGATTCGCCTTCGCGCGTCGCCGACAGCACGACGCGCGGGCTCGCGCGCCGCCGTGCCGGAACCTCGCGCACCCAGCCGATCGCGACGAGGCGTTCGACGTCGGTGGTGCGGGTGTGCCCGGCGAACAGCAGCGCGGTGGCGTCGAGTTCCTGACGTACGAGGGCCGCGTCGCGGGCGTGCACGCCGGGGCTCAGGGGTTCGGCCAGCAGCGGGTCGCCGTCGTCCCAGATCACGACGAGCCCGATGTGGTGAGCCGGGGAGTACACGGTGGAGCGGTTGCCGACCACGATGCACGGCTGCGGCGCGAGCACCCGCAGGTACGAGGCGTACCTCTCCGGACCCGACCGTCGGGCGTCGTCGCGCACGAGCGCGTCGGAGGGCACCCGTCCCGCGAGGGCGAGCTCGAGCTGCGCCTGGTCGCGGTGGTCGGGGACGACGAGCACGGCGCTGCGGCCGGCGGCGAGGGTGCGCACGGCGGCGGCGGCGAGCAGCTCCGCCCACGCGCCGACGTCCTCCCCCGAGGCGAGGGTGGCCGGTCGCGGGGGCGCGTCCAGCGCGAGCCGCTCCCCCGCACTCAGCGCGTCGGGAAGCCCGGGGAACGCGTCGAGCACGCCCTCGGCCCAGGCGACGTCGGTGTCGGCGATGGTGGGCGCCGCCACCGGGTCGGCGGCGAACCACGCCTTCTCGGCGCGCACCATGCGTTTGGGGACCGCCAGTCGCAGGATGTCCGACGCGGAGCCGGCCGCCCGGTCGGCGGCGCGCCGGGCGAGCGCGTACAGGCCCGCCGGCAGCACCTCGACGGTGGAGATGACGGATTCGACCAGCGACAGCGGCCGCCCGGCGGCATCCGTCTCGTCGATCTCGATGACGTACGCGTCGACGAGGCGCCCGGCGGTGCGCAGCGGCACGCGCACCCGGATGCCGGGGGCGACGGTGTCTGCGAGCTCCGGTGGGATCTCGTAGTCGAACAGTCGGTCCAGCTGCGGCAGCGGCGAGTCGATGAGCACGCGCGCGACGCGACGCGTGCTCACATCGGCACCCGCGGGTTCCACTAGAGGCCTGCGGCCGCGCGCAGCTCCTCGACGCGGTCGGTGCGCTCCCACGTGAAGTCGGGCAGTTCACGGCCGAAGTGGCCGTAGGCGGCGGTCTGCGCGTAGATGGGGCGCAGCAGATCGAGCTGATCGATGATGGCCTTCGGACGCAGGTCGAACACCTCGCGGATGGCGCGGCGGATGACATCGTCGGCGACGTGGCCGGTGCCGAACGTCTCGACGTAGAGCCCGACGGGCTTGGCCTTGCCGATGGCGTACGCCACCTGCACCTCGAGGCGCTCCGCGAGGCCCGCCGCGACGGCGTTCTTGGCGACCCAGCGCATGGCGTACGCGGCGGAGCGGTCGACCTTCGACGGGTCCTTGCCGCTGAACGCGCCACCGCCGTGGCGGGCTGCCCCGCCGTAGGTGTCGATGATGATCTTGCGGCCGGTGAGCCCGGCGTCGCCCTTGGGGCCGCCGGTGACGAAGGGCCCCGCGGGGTTGATGAAGTAGGTGACGTCGGGAAGCTCGAGCCCGGTCTCCTGCAGCACCGGGTCGATGACCTCGGCGCGCACCGCGGCCCGCAGCGCCTTCTGCGAGATGTCGGCCTGGTGCTGGGTGGACAGCACGACCGACTCGACGGTGCGGGGGGTGTGACCGTCGTAGCCGAGGGTGACCTGCGTCTTGCCGTCGGGGCGCAGGAACGGCAGTTCACCCGAGCGACGCACGTCGGCGAGTCGTTCGGCGATGCGGTGGGCCGTCCAGATGGCCATGGGCATGAGCTGCGGCGTCTCGGTCGTCGCGTAGCCGAACATGATGCCCTGGTCGCCGGCGCCCTGCAGGTCGTGCGGGTCTTCCGAGCCGTCTTCGCGGCGCTCGAACGCCTTGTCGACGCCCGCGGCGATGTCGGAGGACTGCGCGCCGATCGACACGCTCACTCCGCACGAGCTGCCGTCGAACCCGGCGTCGCTGGAGGTGTAGCCGATGCGGTTGACGACATCGCGCACGATGGCGGGGATCTCGACATACGCGCTCGTGGACACTTCGCCCGCCACGTGGACGAGCCCCGTGGTCACGAGCGTCTCGACGGCGACGCGGCCGTTCGGATCCTCGGCGAGGATCGCATCGAGGATGCTGTCGGAGATCTGGTCGCAGATCTTGTCGGGGTGGCCCTCGGTGACGGACTCGGAGGTGAACAGTCGCAGGTCGGTCATCGATGCTCCAGGACGAAGGCGGCGGGTATGGGCACAAGTATGCGCCGTGCGGCGGACATGCTCGGAAGCGGTCCGCCGCACGGCGTCACAGGTGTGTCTGACTCACTCGACGTGGCGCAGGCGCAGCTTGTCTTCGTGGATCTCGTGCAGCGCGATCGTGAGGGGCTTGTCCTCGACGGTGGAGTCGACGAGCGGGCCGACGTTGTCGAAGAGGTTGCCCTCGTGCAGGTCGGAGTAGTAGTCGTTGATCTGGCGCGCCCGCTTGGACGCGTAGATCACGAGCTGGTACTTGGAGTCGACCTTGCTCAGCAGTGCGTCGATGGGCGGGTCGATGATTCCCTGGTCGCGAGTGGCCATGCGGGACCTCCTGAGGTCGTTTTCTGCGAAAGTCTGCGCGCTCGGCTGAACCGAGGCATCAGCCCAGTCTACCTGCTCGGCGGATGTGTCGAGCAGGATGCCCCGGGGCGCGGTCAGCGGACGAGGGCGGCGATCTCGGCGGCGGCGCGTGCCACGTCGTCGTTGACGACGTGGAAGTCGAACTCGCCCTGGGCGGCGAGCTCCTTCTTCGCGGTGCGCAGCCGCCGGGCGCGCTCTTCATCGTCTTCGGTGCCGCGCCCGACGAGACGCTGCACGAGTTCATCCCAGCTGGGCGGCAGCAGGAACACCAGCGTCGCGCTGGGCTCGGCTGCGCGCACCTGGCGCGCACCCTGCAGGTCGATCTCCAACAGCACGGTGCGTCCGGCGGCCAGCGCGGCATCGATGGGCGCGCGCGGGGTGCCGTAGCGGTGGCGGTTGTGCACGGTGGCGTGCTCGAGCAGCTCGCCTTCGGCGACGAGACGGTCGAACTCGGCATCGGAGACGAAGAAGTAGTGCTCGCCCTCGACCTCGCCCGGACGCGGTGCGCGGGTGGTGGCCGACACCGACAGCAGGATCTCGGGGTGATGCGCCTTGATCTCTGCGGCGACCGTGCCCTTGCCCACTGCGGTGGGGCCGGCGAGCACGATCAGCCGGCTGCGGCCCTCGCGGGGCGTCGGCTCCGGCCACCGCTCGTCGAGGAAGCGCTGCAGCGCGACACGCTGACGCGCGCCGAGTCCGCCGAGCCGCTTGACCGGCGAGATGTTGAGGTCGGCGAGGATGCGGTCGCGCTTGCCCTCACCGATGGCGGGGATGGCCGTGAGGAATTCGGGCACGCGCATCGCGCCGGCCGGCGACGTCGGCTCGGCCAGGGCGCGGCGCAACAACTCCTGCGGGGAGATCACTCGCGTGGCGACGTCGCGCTTGAGCGCGGCGCGTTCGCGGCGGGCGGCGACGGCGCGGCGGGATGCTGCGGCGCGGTCGACCTCGGGCGGGTGCTGAGCGTCAGCCATGGTTCACTTTCGAATAGAGCGCGGCGCGTTCGGCGATGCGCTGGACGATGTCGGCCGGCCCAGCCGACAGGATGCTGCGGCTCTCGTTCGCCACGACGGGCGAAGCGAGGGCCTGGAACAGGTGGGCGAAGTCCCCCGGCTCCACCCCCTGCGCACCGAACCCCGGTGCGAGGATCGGCGCCGGCGGACGGATGGCCGCCGCGATGCCGGCGGCCACGGTGTCGACGGTCGCCCCCACGACGACACCCACGCTCCCCCATTGTCCCTCTTCGGTGGTGCGGGCGTTGAACGCCGACACCTCGTCGATCACGATCGCCGCGACCGACCGGTCGCCGTCGCGTGCGGCCTGCAGCCGCCGAGCCTCGGGGTTGCTCGTCGCGGCGAGGACGAACGCGCCCTTGCCCTGGGCGACGGCGTAATCGAGGGTCCCGATGAGCGCCCCCACCCCCAGATACGGGCTGAGGGTCACGGCATCGGCTTCGAGCGGCGATCCGGGTGTCAGCCAAGCACGGGCGTATGCGTCCATCGTGGTGCCGATGTCACCGCGCTTCGCGTCGGCGATGACGAGCAGACCGCGCCCGCGGGCCTCGGCCAGCACCTCCTCGAGCGCGGCGAAACCCGCCGACCCCCAGCGCTCGAAGAACGACACCTGTGGCTTGACGATGCCGACCCGTCCGGCCGCGGCATCCACGACACGCAGCCCGAACTCGCGCACGCCCGCCGCCGAGGCGCTGAGGCCCCAGTCGGCGAGCAGGCGCTCGTGCGGGTCGATTCCGACGCAGAGAGGTCCCTGCGTCGCGAGCGTGTCCTGCAGGCGGCGGCCGAACCCGGTCATCTGGCGGCCCGGTCGGCGGCGTACTCCTGCAGGCTCCGCACGCGGAAACCCTCGCGCAGCACCGGCAGGGCGGTGACGGCGGCACCGAGCACGGCCATCGTGGTGAACAGCGCCTTGTCGGCGGCGACCGCCGCGGCGCGGATCTCGTAGCCGTCGGCACGCGACATACCGCCCGAGGGCGTGTTCACGATGATGTCGATCTCGCCGGCGTTGATGAGGTCCACGATGTTGGTCTCGCCGCTCGCCATCGTCTCGGAGTACTTGCGCACCACCTCCACGCGGATGCCGTTGCGCGCCAGGATCTCGGCGGTACCCTCGGTCGCGGTGATCGTGTACCCGAGTTCCTGCAGCCGGTGGGCGGGGAGGATCACGGCGCGCTTGTCGTCGTCGGCGACCGAGATGAACACGGTCCCCTCCAGCGGCATGCCGCCGTAGGCGGCGGCCTGGCTCTTGGCGAACGCGGTCGGGAAGTCCCGGTCGATGCCCATGACCTCGCCGGTCGAGCGCATCTCCGGGCCGAGCACGGAGTCGACCATGCGGCCGTCCTTGGTGCGGAACCGCTTGAACGGCAGCACCGCCTCCTTGACGGCGATGGGCGCGTCCAGTGGCACGCGCGAGCCGTCCTGCGCGGGCAGCATGCCCTCGGTGATCAGCTCGGCGACGGTCGCGCCGACCATGATGCGGCTGGCGGCCTTGGCGAGCGGGATGCCGAGGGCCTTGGAGACGAAGGGCACGGTGCGGCTGGCACGGGGATTCGCCTCGATGACGTAGAGCACACCGGCGCTGACGGCGAACTGCACGTTCAGCAGCCCTCGCACCCCGACGCCCTCGGCGATCGCCCGTGTCGCCTCGCGCACGCGGTCGATCTCGCCCCGGCCGAGCGACATCGGCGGCAGCGTGCAGCTGGAGTCGCCCGAGTGGATGCCGGCCTCTTCGAGGTGCTCCATGACGCCGCCGATGTACAGGTCGGTGCCGTCGTAGAGCGCGTCGACGTCGATCTCCACGGCGTCGTCGAGGAAGCGGTCCACCAGCAGCGGCATGCCGGGGCCGATGATGGCCTGGTCGGCGATGCGAGCGAAGTAGTCGTGCAGGCTGGGCGTGTCGTAGACGATCTCCATGCCGCGCCCGCCGAGCACGAAGCTCGGACGCACGAGCACCGGGTAGCCGATGCCCTCGGCCACCGCGACCGCGCCGTCGGCGTCGATCGCGGTACCGCTGCGCGGGGCGACGAGGCCCGCCTCGTCGAGCAGGCGCGAGAACAGCTCGCGCTCCTCGGCGAGGTCGATCGCCTCGGGCTGCGTGCCGAGGATCGTGTAGCCGGCCGCTTCGATGCCCTTCGCGAGCCCGAGCGGGGTCTGACCGCCCAGCTGGCAGACGACGCCGAGGATGGTTCCCGAGCGAGACTCGGCGTGCAGCACCTCCAGCACGTCTTCGAGCGTCAGCGGCTCGAAGTACAGCCGGTCGCTGGTGTCGTAGTCGGTGGACACCGTCTCGGGGTTGCAGTTGACCATGACCGTCTCGTAGCCGGCATCCGACAGTGCGAACGACGCGTGCACGCACGAGTAGTCGAACTCCACGCCCTGGCCGATGCGGTTGGGCCCGGACCCGATGATCACGACCTTGGTGCGCTCCGACGGCGTGACCTCGGTCTCGAGGTCGTAGCTGGAGTAGTGGTACGGCGTGAGGGCGGGGAACTCCCCCGCGCACGTGTCCACCGTCTTGTAGACCGGCCGGATCGACAGCCCGTGGCGGATGCCGCGCACCTCGGCCTCGGAAGTGCCGCGCAGCTGCGCGATCTGCGCGTCGCTGAAGCCGTGATCCTTCGCGGTGCGGAGGGTCTCGGTGTCGAGCTCGGCAGCGGCCCGCACGTACTCGGCCACCTCGTTGATGAGCACGATCTGGTCGAGGAACCACGGATCGATGCCGGTGGCCTCGAAGGCCTGCTCGATCGTGGCGCCCTTGCGCATGGCCTGCTGCAGCACGACGATGCGCCCGTCGGTGGGCGTGCGGGAGATCTGCAGCAGCTCGTCGACCGACCGCTCCTCGTCGCCCCAGTGGAAGCTGGAGCCGCGCTTCTCGAGCGAGCGCAGCGCCTTCTGCAGTGCGGTGGCGTAGTTGCGGCCGATCGCCATCGCCTCGCCCACCGACTTCATGGTGGTCGTCAGGGTCACGTCGGCGGCGGGGAACTTCTCGAAGTTGAAGCGGGGCACCTTCACCACGACGTAGTCCAGCGTCGGCTCGAAGCTCGCCGGCGTCACCTTGGTGATGTCGTTGGGGATCTCGTCGAGCCGGTAGCCGATGGCGAGCTTCGCGGCGATCTTGGCGATCGGGAAGCCGGTGGCCTTCGACGCCAGCGCGGACGAGCGGGACACGCGCGGGTTCATCTCGATCACGATGATGCGGCCGGTGGCGGGGTCGACGGCGAACTGGATGTTGCAGCCGCCGGTGTCCACGCCCACCGCGCGGATGATGTCGATGCCGATGTCGCGCATCTTCTGGTACTCGCGGTCGGTGAGGGTCAGCGCCGGGGCGACGGTGATCGAGTCGCCGGTGTGCACGCCGACCGGGTCGACGTTCTCGATCGAGCAGACGACCACCGTGTTGTCGGCGGTGTCGCGCATGAGCTCGAGCTCGTACTCCTTCCACCCGAGGATCGATTCCTCCAGCAGCACCTCGGTGGTGGGCGAGTCGCGCAGGCCCGCGCCGGCGATGCGGCGCAGGTCCCGCTCGTCGTAGGCGAAGCCGGAGCCGAGACCGCCCATCGTGAACGACGGGCGCACGACGAGCGGGTAGCCGAGCTCGTCGGCCGCGGCGAGCACTTCGTCCATCGTGTGCGCGATGCGGGAGGCGGCGACCTCGGCGCCGGCGTCGATCACCAGCTGCTTGAAGATCTGGCGGTCTTCGCCCTTGTTGATCGCCTCGAAGTTCGCGCCGATGAGCTCCACGTCGTACTTCTCGAGGATGCCGTGGTTGTGCAGGTCGATCGCCGCGTTCAGTGCGGTCTGGCCACCGAGCGTCGGCAGGATCGCGTCGGGGCGTTCCTTGGCGATGATCGTCTCGATCACCTGCCACGTGATGGGCTCGATGTAGGTCGCATCGGCGAAGTCGGGGTCGGTCATGATCGTCGCCGGGTTGGAGTTGACGAGGATGACGCGCACGCCCTCCTCGCGCAGCACCCGGCAGGCCTGCGTGCCGGAGTAGTCGAACTCGCAGGCCTGACCGATGACGATCGGGCCGGATCCGATGACGAGGACGGAGTGGATGTCGTCGCGCTTAGGCATTCTTCGTGGTCTCCAGGTTCGCGAGCACGAGGTCGCGGAAGCGGTCGAACAGGTAGTTGGCGTCGTGGGGTCCGGCGGCGGCCTCGGGGTGGTACTGCACCGAGAACGCGGGGATGTCGAGGGCACGCAGCCCTTCCACGACGTCGTCGTTGAGGCCGACGTGGCTCACTTCCACTCGGCCGTAGCCGGCAGGGCTGTCGGTGACGCCGTCCAGCGGCGCGTCGACGGCGAACCCGTGGTTGTGGGCGGTGATCTCCACCCGACCGGTCTGACGGTCCAGCACGGGCTGGTTGATGCCGCGGTGGCCGAACGGCAGTTTGTACGTGCCGAAGCCGAGGGCGCGGCCCAGCAGCTGGTTGCCGAAGCAGATGCCGAAGAACGGCAGCTTCTCATCGAGCACGCCGCGCAGGAGCGCGACATGGTCATCGGATGCCGCGGGGTCGCCGGGTCCGTTGGAGTAGAACACACCCACCGGCTCGATGGCGCGGATGTCGTCGATCGTGACGTCCTGCGGCAGCACGTGCACGTCGAACCCGCGCGCGGCGAGGTTGTCGACGGTGGACTGCTTGACGCCCAGGTCGAGCACGGCGAGCGGGCCGATGCGGTCGGCGGTGGCGGGGGTCACCTCGGCGGCGGCCACCGAGACGGCTGCCGACAGGTTCAGGCCTGCCATCTGCGGCGCCTCGCGCACCAGACGCAGCTGCTCCTCGGCGTCGAGGCCGGCGGCCTCGCCGCTGAACACGCCACCGCGCATGCTGCCGGCGGAGCGGATGTGGCGCGTCACGGCGCGAGTGTCGATGCCGCTGATGCCCACGACCCCGTCGGCGACGAGCGCCTCATCGAGCGACGTGTCGGCGCGCCAGTTCGACACGACCCGCGAGGGGTCGCGCACGATGTAGCCGGCCACCCAGATGCGCCGGGACTCGGGGTCCTCGGCATTCATGCCGGTGTTGCCGATGTGGGGGGCGGTCTGCAGCACGATCTGGCCGGCGTACGACGGGTCGGTGAGGGTCTCCTGGTAACCGGTCATGCCGGTGGAGAACACCACTTCGCCGAGGGTCGTGCCGCGCGCGCCGTAGGCGTGTCCGGTGTGGCGGGTGCCGTCCTCGAGGACGAGCACAGCGGGGTCGCGGGTGAACAGTGTCACGCGTCGCCTCCTGTCGTGGGAGCGGGGTCGGAGAGCTGCCGCAGTGCGTCGACGAGCGCGCGCGCGGAGGTCTGCTGTGGACGGAAGTAGGAATCGACGACGGTCGTGCCGTCGGGGGTGGTCAAGTGCCAGTCGAGGCGGGCCAGACCGTCGCGCTCGACGACGCGGTCGATGGCGACCGTCGCCTGCGAGGCGGCGAGGATCTGGGCACGCGGGATGAACAGCCGGGGCTGACCGGTGAGATCCAGCGCCACACCGGCGTCGGTGACGGTGACGTCGGCGCGCGAGCGGAAGCCGAGGCCGCGCACCGCGAGGCGCTCCAGCGGCTGGTCGTGAGCGGTGGTCGCGACGTACAGCACCGGGAAGACGCCGATGACGGCGGCACCGGCGGGCACCTCGCCGACCGGCGGCACGAGGCCGGAGTCCCGGCGGGTGCGCCGATGCCAGCCCCAGGCGAGGAGACCGAGGAGGCCGAGCGCGACGGCGATGACGACCAGCAGTGCGCCTTCCTGCGTCATGCGGTCACCACCGTCTCGCGCAGTGCTCCGTCGGCGACGGTGATGACGCCGCGGTGCAGCGTCCAGCGCACCTCGCCCGGCAGTTCGCGCTCGAGATAGGGCGAGTTCACGCTGCGACCGTGCAGGTCGCCGCGGCCGAACGGGCGCACCGGCGTCGGGTCGTAGAGGGTGAGCGATGCCGCCTCGCCGACGGCCAGCGGCGTACCGTGGCCGTCGAGGCGCCCGATGCGGGCGGGCGCGGTCGACATGACGCGGGCAACGTCCTCCCAGCCGAGCAGGCCGGTGTCGACCATCGCCTGCTGCACGACGCGCAGCGCGCTCTCCAGGCCCACCATGCCGTTGGCGGCGGCCTGCCACTCGCAGGCCTTCGCCTCGGCGGGGTGCGGCGCGTGGTCGGTCGCGACGATGTCGATCGTGCCGTCGGCCAGGCCCTCGCGCACCGCCTGCACGTCCTCTTCGCGCCGCAGCGGCGGGTTCACCTTGTAGCTGGCGTCGTAGTCGCGCACCAGTTCCTCGGTGAGCAGCAGGTGGTGCGGGGTGACCTCCGCGGTCACCGCGATGCCGCGCTTCTTGGCCCAGCGGATGATGTCCACCGATCCCGCCGTCGAGAGATGGCAGACGTGCAGACGTGAGCCGACGTGTTCTGCCAGCAGCACGTCGCGCGCGATGATCGACTCCTCTGCGACGGCCGGCCAGCCGGTGAGACCGAGTTCGGCCGACACGGTGCCCTCGTTCATCTCGGCGCCCTCGGTCAGCCGTGGGTCCTGGGCGTGCTGGGCGATGACACCGTCGAACGCCTTCACGTACTCGAGGGCGCGGCGCATGATGAGCGGATCCCACACGCAGAAGCCGTCGTCGCTGAACACGCGCACCCGGGCGCGCGACGAGGCCATGGCGCCGAGTTCGGCCAGGCGCTCGCCCTTCTGTCCGACGGTGACGGCGCCGATCGGCTGCACCGTGACGTAACCGGCCGCCTCGCCGAGGGCGAGCTCCTGCTCCACGACGCCCGCCGTGTCGGCCACGGGCGAAGTGTTCGGCATGGCGAACACGGCGGTGTACCCGCCGGCGGCAGCCGCACGCGAGCCGCTGAGGATCGTCTCGGAGGCCTCGTAGCCGGGCTCGCGCAGATGCGTGTGCAGGTCGACCAGGCCGGGGAGGGCGATGAGGCCGTCGGCGTCGATGACCTTCGCGCCGGCACGGGTCAGTCCGCTGCCCACCTCTACGATGCGCCCGTCGTCGATCAGCAGATCCGCCGAGCGGCCCGCGGTCGCCTCGTCGTGGATGCGTGCTCCGCGGATGAGGATGGTCTCGCTCATCGTCCGTCCTCTCCAGCTCGTGTGCGCTCCCCTGCCAGCAGCAGATAGAGGGCGGCCATCCGCACGGACACGCCGTTCGTCACTTGCTCGAGCACGGTCGAGCGCGGCGAATCGGCGGCGTCGGCGGAGATCTCCAGGCCCCGGTTCATCGGACCCGGGTGCATGACAATGCTATCCGTCGAAAGACGGGCCAAGCGCGCGGCGTCCAGTCCCCACCGGCGGGAATACTCCCGTTCAGTCGGGAAATACGCGGCATTCATGCGTTCCGCCTGGATTCGCAGCATCATCAGCGCGTCGGGCTCGTCGGCGATCGCCTCGTCGAGGTCGTAGCGGATGTGCACCGGCCAGGCCGAGACGTCCTGCGGCACGAGGGTCGGCGGGGCGACGAGGGTGACGATCGCACCGAGGGTGGTCAGCAGCCACACATTGGAGCGTGCGACGCGCGAATGCAGCACGTCGCCGACGATCGTCACCCGCAGCCCCGCGAGATCGCGGCCGCGGCTGTCGGCGCCGAAGAAGCGCTTGCGGATGGTGAAGGCGTCCAGCAGCGCCTGGGTGGGATGCTCGTGCGTCCCGTCGCCGGCGTTGACCACTCCCGCGGTGATCCAGCCGCTCGTGGCGAGGGTGCGCGGGGCCCCGGACGCGCCGTGGCGGATGACGACGGCATCCGCCCCCATCGCCTGCAGCGTCTGGGCGGTGTCCTGCAGCGACTCGCCCTTGGAGACCGACGAGCCCTTCGCGGAGAAGTTGATGACATCGGCGGAGAGGCGCTTGGCGGCGGCCTCGAACGAGATGCGGGTGCGGGTGGAGTCCTCGAAGAAGAGGTTCACGACGGTCTTGCCGCGCAGCGTCGGGAGCTTCTTGACCTCGCGGCGCTGCGTGTCGGCCATGTCCTCGGCGACATCGAGGATGCGCAGCGCCCCGTCACGGGTGAGGGTGCGGGTGTCGAGCAGATGCCTCATGACTCGATCGTCACCTCCTCGACGCCGTCGACGTCGGCGAGGCGCACGTTGACGCGTTCTTCGCGGGCGCTGGGCAGGTTCTTGCCGACGAAGTCGGGGCGGATCGGCAGTTCGCGGTGTCCGCGGTCGACGAGGATCGCCAGGCGCACCGCGGCGGGGCGGCCGATGTCCTGCAACGCGTCGAGGGCGGCACGGATGCTCCGACCCGAAAAGAGCACATCGTCCACCAGCACGACGGTCTTGCCGTCGATGCCGCCCGCGGGGATCTGGGTCGGGTGCGGCGCCCGCGTCGGGTTGCGGTGCAGGTCGTCGCGGTACATCGTGACGTCCAGGGCGCCGACGGGAACCGTGTTGCCGCCGAAGTCGGCGATCAGCGCTCCGATGCGCTCGGCGAGGTTCACGCCGCGCGTGGGGATCCCCAGGATCACGAGGCCCTCGGGGCCCCTGTTGGACTCGAGGATCTCGTGGGAGATCCGAGTCAGGGCTCGGGCGATGTCGGCCTCATGCAGCACGGTGCGCGTGCTCATCCGCCGCTCCCTTCTCCGCCTCACAGGACGGTGTTAAAGGTTGCTGGGTTGGTGCTCCCCACCCTACCCGGTCGCGGAGCGACCTGTGGTGGGCGCGAGCAGCCGGCGCACACCCCACCGGGCGCCCATGAGCGCGAAGATCAGCAGCGTCACCGACCAGAACCCGCCGAGACTCACGGCATCTCCGAACACCGCGTCCTCCAGCCAGAGCACGAGGAACTTGCTCGCGGGAAGCAGCAGCACGAGCATCGCGATCGACACGATGCGTCGCGAGAGCGTGGAGGAGTCACGCACGCGTCGGAGCACCCGGGTCTTCGCATGCAGGACGAGTTCGAGCACGAGCTTGAGCATCACGGCGGTGAGGAGCGAGATCGTGAAGGTCTCCATCAGCACGGTGGGGAAGTACTCCGTGGCGAGGTTGAGCACGACCACGTAGACGAAGACGTCGACGATCTGCAGGGGGTCCATCCGTCGGCGTCGCACGCCGCGATCCTACGTCCGCCGCGTCAGGCTGCGGGCGTCGTCGCGGCTTTGTGCAGGTCGTCCTCCACCTGGCTGGCGCGGATGGGGTGGCCGAGGGTGGACAGGCACTTGCCCGTCTTCAGGTCCCACTTCCAGTCGTGCAGCGAGCAGGTCAGCACGTCGCCCTCGATCTTGCCGGTCTTGGAGAGGTCGGCGCGCAGGTGCGGGCAGCGGCGCTGCACGACCCAGTCCTCGAGCTGGATGTCCTCGGTGACGTCGGACTGCTCGGCGTACCAGTTCTCGACGTACTCGATGCGGTCGCGGGAGAGGCACTTGAAGAACGTGTAGATGAACTCGTTGAACTTGCCGACGCGCCCGGCCTGGAACTGCAGCGACAGGAAGATCGAGTTCGACCAGTCGATCTCGTGCTCGGCGATGTTCGTCGAGACGAGGTCGGCGGGGATCGTGAACCAGTAGCTGGTCTCCTCCCCCGCGTATTCGCGCACCTTGGCCTTGGGGAAATCGACGCAGAGGTCGAGCTCGCCGATCGTCATGCGCACCGGGCCGCCCACGCCCTCACGGAAGATGCGGCCGCGGCGCAGCAGCGGCTCCCACCAGGCCTTCAGCTCGGCGAGCATCTCGTCCGGCGGCAGCACCGGGGCGCGCGAGGCCTCTTCGGCGCGGATCTCGTCCTGGCGCGAGGCGCGCTGCTCCTCGAGGTAGCCCCACTTGTCGGTGAACATGCGGTCGATCTCAGCCTCGGTGTACAGCGTCTGCTCGACGGTCTGCTCGCCGTTGGCGATCGTGACGACGGTGCCGGGGATGAAGACGTGGCCGGCATACTGCGGGGCCTCTTCCTTCATGCGCGCCAGGAACTGTGCCTGGTCGGTGAAGATCGAGTCGTTGTGCTCGCCGAGCCCGTTGTAGCGGAACAGGTCGTCGCGCAGGAACATCGGCGGACCCGCCATCGGGTACACGTGCGGCGCATCGACCTTCTCGATGTAGAACATCGCACGCTTGTGCTGCGCCTCGCGCTTGAGGTGGGCGAAGTTGACCTTGGCGTCCTGCGGCAGGTCGTAGACCATGGGCCACCAGATCGCTCCGGAGAACTGCGTGAAGTAGGCCTCGGGCTTGCCGAACGCCAGCAGCTTCTCGAGATCCAGCGGATGCGAGTCGTTCTGGTTCAGGATCGACGCCGTGCCGTCGTCGACCGACAGGCTGGAGTCCCCGATGGGCCCGTCGCTCGGGGCGCGCAGCGGCGTGATCATGAGCTTCAGGTCACCGCGCTGGATGATCTCGCCGGCGCGGGTGTAGGTGATGTTGTCGTACCCGAGCTTGCGCAGATCCTGCTCGAGGTCGTCGGTCGGATACTCCGGCAGCAGCACCTCGATGTCCTTGCGGACATAGGTCTCCAGCAGCCACGGGTCGAAGTGATCGCGGTGACGGTGCGAGATGTAGAGGAAGTCGGCGTTGCCGTAGCGTTCCCAGTCCAGAGCCCGGTTGTCGGGGAAGACGAACCACGACCCGTAGAACGACGGCTTGACCACCGGGTCGCAGAGGATCGTGCCGCCCGTCGTCTCGATGAACATTCCGGCATGGCCGAGGCCCGTGATGCGCATGGATTCCTCCCCTGTCAACAGCTCTCGATTCTACGGGGCGGGTTGCGGCGGATTGGTCTGCGCGGCCGTGTCTATGCTCAGCCGTCGAGCAGATCCCTGATGTCGTCGGCGGTCAACGCGGCGGAGAACAGGTCGTCATCGTCCATCACCGACGTGAAGAGTCGGGCCTTGCGCTGCTGCAGGGCCATGACCTTCTCTTCGATCGTGCCCTCCGCGATCAGACGGTAGACGTTGACGGGCCGGGTCTGCCCGATGCGGTGGGTGCGGTCCACCGCCTGCGACTCGGCGGCGGGGTTCCACCACGGGTCGAGCACGAACACGTAGTCGGCCTCGGTGAGGGTCAGGCCGAAGCCGCCGGCCTTCAAACTGATGAGGAACACCGGCGCGTCGCCGCTGCGGAAGTCGGCGACGACGTCCTCGCGGCGCCGCGTGGATCCGTCGAGCCACGCGTAGGCGATGCCCGCGGCATCCAGTCGTCGCGCCGCCAGCTGCAGGAACGACGTGAACTGACTGAACACCAGCGCGCGGTGACCCTCGGCGGCGAGCTCGCTGACGTGATCCACAAGCGCGTCGAGCTTGCTGGAGCCCAGCCGGGCGTGACGGCCGTCGATGAGGGCGGGGGCGAGACTCAGCAGCCGCAGCAGCGTCAGGGAGCGGAAGACGATGAACCGCTGCCGGTCGAGGTCGTCGAGCAGCCCCAGCACCTTCTGCCGCTCGCGCTGCAGCACGGTGTCGTAGAGCGCGCGGTGATCGTCGCTCAGCTGCACGCGCAGTTCCTGCTCCTGCTTGGGTGGCAGGTCGGAGGCCACGACGTCTTTCGTGCGCCGCAGCAGGAACGGCCGGAGGCGCCGGCGCAGCCGTGCCAGGCGACGCTCGCGGTACGGCGCGCCCTCGGCGTTCTCAGGGGTCTTGCCCTGCTCGATGGGGCCCACGTACTCCTGGCGGAAGCGCCGGGCCGAGGGGAACAGGCCGGGAGAGGTGAGCGAGAGCAGCGCCCACAGCTCGGTGAGGCTGTTCTCCAGCGGCGTGCCGGTGATGGCGAAGGTCACGTCGGCCTGCAGCGCCTTGACGGCGCGGTGCAGTTTGGTGGCGGGGTTCTTGACGAACTGGGCCTCGTCGAGGATGAGGCCCGCCCACTCGATGCCGGCGTACTCCGCCTCGTCGAGGCGCAGCAGCGCGTAGGAGGTGACCACCACGTCGGCGCCGGCCGCGAGGTCGGCCAGCGACCTGTCGCGCGTGATGGTGCGGGAGCGGATGGTCGCGACGACGAGGTCGGGGGCGAAGCGCTCGGCTTCGCTGCGCCAGGTCGCGACGACGGAGGTGGGGGCGACGACGAGGAACGGCCGCCGCTCCCCCTCGTCGCGGGTGTGGGCGATGAGGGCGAGGGTCTGCAGGGTCTTGCCGAGCCCCATGTCGTCGGCGAGGATGCCGCCGAGCCGGTGCCGCCACAGGAACGCCAGCCAGTCGAGCCCCTGCTGCTGGTAGGGGCGCAGCTGCGCTCTGATCGCCGCCGGCACTGCCGTCGCCGGCACACCGCCGGTCTCCCGCAGCCCCGCCACCGTGGCCCGCCACGCGACGGCGGGCTGAGCCTGGTCGGCGAGGTCCTCGAAGTCCGACCAGAGCGCCGTCTGGTACCGGCTGATGCGCGGGCCGGTGTCCCACTCGTCCAGCTCGGCGGCTTCCTCCAGCAATTCCCGCAGCCGGTCCAGCGCGGGGTGGGCGAGGGAGAAGTAGCCGCCGTCGCTCAGCAGCATCTTGCGCCGGCGGCGGGTGAGCGCGGTCAGCAGCGGGGTGAACGGGATGCGGCGGCCGTCGATCGTGACGATGATGCCGAGGTCGAACCAGTCGCGGTCGGTGGTCTCCACCGTGGTGACGGTGATCTCCGGGGTGCCGGTGAGTTCGCGGTAGCTGCGGCGGATGCCGGTGACGTCGACGTCGATGCCGTCGATCCGCTGCACGGCGGGCAGCACGGCGGCCGCGAACTCGGCGGCATCCGCGCCCGTGAACGCGCCGGCGTCGCGGAACGGCAGGTCGCTCGCGCCGCGCCACGCCGCCTCGACCCGGTCCTGCAGGCGCTTCTCCTGCGCGATGTCACGGTCGCCCGCGGTGCCCGTCGCGGCGTACGGCATCGGCGGTGCACCGGCGTAGCGCCACGTCAGCGCGTACTCCACCCGGTCGCCGGGTTCGAACCGCACCGCCACCTCGAGGCGCGGCGGAAGCGCAGGCGGCAGCTCGACACCGCGGCCGAGGGTCACCGGCGCCTGGCGGGCGAGGCGCGGCAGATGGTCGCGCAGGAACTCGTCGGCCTCGGCGCGAGGAACCAGCACGGGTTCGCGGGTGCGCAGCACCGCGCGTGCGGGAGCCGGCACCTCGGCCGGGGCCAGGGTGAGCGCGATCCGCTCTCCCGCGGTCGCCACGCGGTACAGGCCCACATGTCCGATCGTGCGCACCTCGGCGGTCGGCACCGGCGCGTCGTCGATCGTCACCTGCGCAGTGACGATCAGGCCATCCGGCCCCCGCTCGGTGTGGAGGGTGACGCTCGCGTCCTGCGCGAGGGCCACCGTCTGCGCTGCCGACCGGGCGGTCACCGCGATGCCGCGTGCGCGGGCGCCGGCCAGGTGCGGCCACAGCAGGTGCGACTCGACGTCGTCGAGCGTCAGCCATTCCGACCCGTCGGGCATGGTGCCCAGCGTCCGGGCGTCGCGGACGAGGCTGTAGAGCTCGACGAACCAGCGCGCCTGAGCGGGGTCGTAGCCGTGGCCGGGGCGGCGCAGGGCATCCCAGGTGGCGTGCCCCTTGATCCAGCCGCGGGTGGAGCGCTCCAGCGGCCGCAGCCCCAGCGACACGTCGACGGAGGGTTCGGCCAGACCGCGCGCGGTGGCGGTCTCCATGCGGGTGGGGGCCCAGCGCGACTCGGTGCGGCGCACGCGCCGCCGCAGCTCCACCCCGAGGGCGAGCTGCGGCCCCGGCTCCCCCGGTGCGGGCGCCGTGAGCAGCTCGCGCCAGTCGGGAGCCGCGCGCGAGGTCATGCCTTCATCCTCGCCGACCCCGTGGACATGTCGGGCCCGCGCCCCCGCGGCATCCGCCGGTCAGGACGAGCGGGCGATGCGCGCGAGCACGCCGTGCACGAACGAGCCGGAGTCGTCGGTGGAGAACTCCTTGGCCAGTTCGACGGCCTCGTCGATCGCGACGGCGGCGGGGACGGCGTCGTTGTAGAGGATCTCCCACGCGGCCATGCGCAGCAGCGCGCGGTCGACGGCGGGCATGCGGGCGAGCGACCAGTCCTTGGAGACCGTCGTGATCTGCTCGTCGATCTCCTCGCGGTTGTCGATGACGCCGTCGACGATCTCTCGGGCGTAGAGCCACGACGCTTCGCGGGCCGGCTCGTTGGCGGCTCGCTTGGCCTCGGCGGCCAGGGTCACGCCCAGGTCGTCACCGCGGATGTCGGACTGGTAGAGGATGTCGAGGGCGCGTTTGCGCGCCTTGGTGCGTGCACTCATGAACCGGTGACGCCGCGATCAGTTGACGCGGCCGAGGTAGTCGCCCGTGCGGGTGTCGACCTTGACCTTCGTGCCCTGCTCGACGAACAGCGGAACCTGGATCTCGTACCCGGTCTCGACGGTGGCCGCCTTGGTGCCGGCCGACGAGCGGTCGCCCTGCAGGCCGGGCTCGGTGTAGGTGATCTCCAGCACGACCGACGCCGGCAGTTCGATGTACAGCGGGTTGCCGTTGTTCATCGCGATCTGCACCTGCTGGTTCTCCAGCAGGAAGTTCTTCGCGTCGCCGACGACGGTGGCGGGCACGGAGATCTGGTCGTAGTCGGCGACGTCCATGAACACGAAGCTGTCGCCGTCGTTGTACAGGTACGTGAAGTCGCGACGATCGACGTTCTCGATCTCGATCTTGGCGCCGGCGTTGTACGTGCGGTCGACGGTCTTGCCCGACACGACGTTCTTGAGCTTGGTGCGCACGAAGGCGCCGCCCTTGCCCGGCTTGACATGCTGGAACTCGATGACGTTCCAGAGCTGGCCGTCGATGCTGAGGACGACGCCGTTCTTGATGTCTGCGGTGGATGCCATGAGAGGGAGAAGTCCGTTCGTGTGAGGGAGTCGGGCGCCGCGGGCGTGCCCGGCGTTCGATTCTACGTGATGACGGCGCGTCGTCTCTCAGCCTTCGGCGTGACCGGCGATGACGTCGATGAGCAGGGCGGTCGCCCGGGCGTAGCCGGCGACCCCTTCGCCGGCCACATGCACGGCGGCGATGTCTGAGATGTACGAGTGCTGCCGGAAGGCCTCGCGGGCCCGCACATCGGAGATGTGCACCTCGGCGACCGGCAGTCCCACCCCCGTCAGGGCATCGCGCAGCACGACCGAGGTGTGCGTCAGTCCGCCGGGGTTGATGACGATGCCGGCGCAGTCGTCGCGGGCGGCGTGGATGGCGTCCAGCAGCACGCCCTCGTGGTTGCTCTGCACGGCGCGCACCTCGAATCCCCGCGCCGCGGCGGCATCCGACACGATGCGCTCGACATCGGCGAGGGTCTCGCGACCGTAGATCGCGGGCTCGCGGACGCCGAGGAGGTTGAGGTTGGGGCCGTTGACGAGCAGCAGGCGACGGGGTGTGGTCACTCTGAAACCCTATCGGCGGCCAGGAGCACCGACGCGCCGCGCGTGGCGCCGTCGCACCACCACAGGAGATCTCACCGGGACAGGACGGATCCGGCCGAAATCTCCTGGTGCGGTGATTTCTCCTGCGCCGGGGATGGATGCCGGGCGCTCGTGGCTCACACGCGGTGCGCGGTGCGCGGCGCGCGGTGTCAGAGGGCGCGCGCCATCACGAGTTCCGCCCCGATGGTGGAGGTGAACCTCTCCCCCGTCGGCACGAAACCTGCCCGTCGGTACGCGGCCTGCGCGCGGGTGTTGTCGGCGTGCACGTCGAGGGTGAGTCGGCGCAGCCCGAGTGAGGCGGCCCGGTGCGCCGCGGCGTCGAGCAGACCGTCGACGGCCCCCGACCCGCGGTGGTCTGGGCGCACGTAGACGCCGACGACGTCCGCGCGGGTGGTCCACACCGTCCGCCCGGTGTGGTCGGCCGCCCCGGACGGACGCACCAGCACGGTGGCTGTGCCGACCCAGCCGTCGGCGGACTCCGCGACGAACTGGGCCGCCGTGTCGCCGGAGGCGGCATCCGCTGCGCGCTGCTGCCAGAACGCATCGTCGCGGGCGCGCTCCTGTTCGGGAGTCGAGAGGAACGCGATGCCGGCGTCGGGATCGCTCACCGCCTCGATGCGCAGTCGCCGCACGCGCCGCCATTCGTCCGCGCGCACGCGGCGCACGGTGGCCGGTGTCACTCGGCGAGCTCCTGGTACGCCGCGAACAGCAGCGACTCGTCGGGGGCCTGCAGCACGGTGGGCCGGGCGATGTCGTCGAGCACGATGAAACGCAGCATGCCGGCGCGGGTCTTCTTGTCGCGCTGCATCGTCGCCAGCAGCTGCGGCCACGCTCCGGGCCGGTAGCTCAGCGGCAGCCCGAGGGTGCCGAGGATGTCGCGGTGGCGCTGCACCGCGGCATCCGGCAGGCGCCCGGCCAGCCGGGAGAGCTCGGCGGCGAACATCATGCCCACCGACACCGCAGCGCCGTGGCGCCACTGGTAGCGCTCGGCGTGCTCGATGGCATGCCCGAGGGTGTGGCCGTAGTTGAGGATCTCCCGCAGGCCCGCCTCGCGGAAATCCTCGCTGACCACGTGCGCCTTCATGCCGATCGCCAGCTCGATGCTGCGCCGGAATGCCGGGGAGGCGGGGTCGACGGCGGCGACGGGGTCGGCCTCGATGAGGTCGAGGATCTCGGGCGCCCAGATGAAACCGGCTTTGGCCACCTCGGCGAAGCCGGCGACACGCTCGTTCTGGCTGAGCGTGTCGAGCAGCTCGAGGTCGCACAGCACGACGTGCGGGGCCCAGAAGGCGCCCACGAGGTTCTTGCCCTCCGCGGTGTTCACGCCGGTCTTGCCGCCCACGGCGGCATCGACCATCGCGAGCACCGTGGTGGGCACGAGCACGACCTTGACTCCCCGCAGCCAGGTGGCCGCGACGAAGCCGGCGAGGTCGGTGACCGCTCCCCCGCCGAAGCCGATGACGAGGTCGGTGCGGGTGAAGTCGGCCTGACCCATGACCTGCCAGCAGAAGGCGGCCACTTCGATGCGCTTGCCCGCCTCGGCGTCGGGGATCTCCGCCAGCAGCACCTGCCGGCCGCCGCCGAGTGCGTCGGCCAGCGACAGGCGCAGTGCCTCGGCGGCGTCGCGCAGCGTGGGCGGGTGCACGACGAGCACCTTGCGCGCCTCGTCGGGCACGAGGGTGGGGAGGCGGTCGAGGATGCCGCGCCCCACCACGATGTCGTAGTCGGCCGTGCCGGTGACCGAGATGGTCGTGGTGTCGCTCATACCTGCTGCTCCTCGGGCGGCTCGGTGTCGACCGCCCACTGTGCGACGGCGTCGACGATGTCCTGGATGGGGCCGTGCGAGGTGTCGAAGGTCGCATCGGCGGCGGCCTCGTACATCTCACGACGGGCCTGGTAGATCTCCTGCCACCGCGCGAGCGCGTCGTCGCCGTGCAGCAGCGGCCGCGACGTCACCGGCCGGGAGGCGGCACGCAGACGTGCGGCGATGGTCTCGGGCTCGACGGTCAGCAGCACCACGCGGTGGGCGGCGAGGGCGTCGCGGATGTCGGGGTGCGTCACCGCTCCCCCGCCCAGTGCGACGACACCGCCGCCGCTGAGGGCTGCGCACACCGCTTGACGCTCGAGCTCGCGGAAATGCGGTTCCCCATGGGTGGCGAAGATCTGCGCGATCGGGCCGTGCTCGCGCACGATCTCGGCATCGGTGTCGGTGAACGACAGCCCCAGGCGCTTGGCGAGCTTGCGGCCCACGCTCGTCTTGCCGGCCCCCATGGGGCCGATGAGCACCAGCGCGCTCATGCCAGCGCGGTGTCGCTGGCCGTCGTCGTGCGCAGGGTTTCGGGGATGGCGGCGAGGTAGGACTGCAGGTTGCGACGCGTCTCGGCGACGCTGTCGCCGCCGAACTTCTCCAGCACGACGTCGGCGAGCACCATCGCGGTCATCGCCTCGGCGACGACACCCGCTGCGGGCACAGCGCAGACGTCGGAGCGCTGGTGATGGGCGGAGGCGGCGTCGCCGGTGGTCACATCGACGGTGCGCAGCGAATGCGGCACGGTCGCGATCGGCTTCATGCCCGCGCGCACCCGCAGCACGGTACCGGTGGACATGCCGCCCTCCGTGCCGCCGGCACGGTCACTGGAACGGGTGATGCCGGCATCCGTCGCGAACAGCTCGTCGTGCGCCGCGGAGCCGCGCCGACGTGTCGTCTCGAAGCCGTCGCCGACCTCGACGCCCTTGATGGCCTGGATGCTCATGAGCGCCTGGGCGAGCTTCGCGTCGAGGCGCCGGTCCCACTGCACGTGGGAGCCGAGCCCCGGAGGCAGGCCGTAGGCGAGCACCTCGACGATGCCGCCGAGGGTGTCGCCGTCCTTGCGGGCGTCGTCGACCTCGGCGACCATCGCCGCGCTTGTGGCGGGGTCGAAGCACCGCAGCGGATCGGCGTCGAGCGCGTCGACGTCGTCGGGGGTCGGGAGGGCCGCGTCATCGGGCACACGCACCGGACCGATCGACAGGGTGTGGCTGACCAGGCGGATGCCGAGCTCGCTGAGGAACGCCCGGGCCACCGCGCCCAGCGCGACGCGGGCGGCGGTCTCGCGGGCGCTGGCGCGCTCGAGGATGGGGCGTGCCTCGTCGAAGTCGTACTTCTGCATGCCGACGAGGTCGGCGTGCCCGGGGCGCGGCCGGGTCAGCGGTGCGCTGCGGCCCCGCGACTTGTCGGTGAGCTCGACCGGTTCGGGGCTCATCACCTCGACCCACTTGGGCCATTCGGTGTTGCCGATGCGCAGGGCGATGGGGCTGCCGAGGCTGAAGCCGTGACGCACGCCGGACGAGAGGGTGAGCTCGTCCTGCTCGAACTTCATGCGGGAGCCTCGCCCGTAGCCCAGCTTTCGGCGGGCGAGGTCGGCTTGGATGGCGTCGCGGCTGATGGGCACGCCGGAGGGCAGGCCTTCCATGATGGCGACGAGTTCGGGGCCGTGCGATTCGCCGGCCGTGAGCACGCGGAGCATTCGCCTATCCTCCCATGAGCGCGCGGCGCATCGCGGCGAGCACGGTGTGCTCGTCGGGCAGCTCGGTGCCGGGGTCGCCGGCGACGAACACCCGCACCTGCAGCAGAGCCTGGTGCAGCAGCATCCCCTCGCCCGACAGCGCGGGGTGCCCGGCGCGGTCCCACGCTGTCGACAGCGCCGTGGGCCAGTGGCCGTAGACGACGTCCATGAGCAGCCCGCCGGCCTGGGCCAGCGCGTCGACCGCGGGCGTAGCCAGGGCCGCGCCGCCCGGCAGGGTCGCGACGGTCACGGCTACCGGGGTGTGCGCGGTGACGTCGAAGCCGACGGCCGCCACGGAGACGCCGAGCGTGTCGCCGAGTCGCCGCAGCGGCGCAACGGCTTCGGGGCGGCGCGCGACGACCTCGACCCGACGTGCGCCGAGCTCGGCGACGGCCACGAGGGCGGACGTGGCCGTCGCGCCCGCTCCGACGATGCGGGCCTCATCGAGGCCGTCGACGCCCGCTTCACGCAGCGCCCGCACGATGCCGCCGACGTCGGTGTTGAAGCCGCGGGGTGAGCCCTCGGTGAGCAGCAGGGTGTTGACCGCCCCCGTGGCCTCGGCGCGCGCGTCGCGCCGGGTGGCGGCGGCGAACCCCGCGCCCTTCAGCGGCATCGTCAGTGACAGTCCGCGCGTGCGCGGGGCGACGGATGCCAGTGTCTCGGCGAAGGCGGCCTCGGTCACCTGGCGGCGACCGTAGGTCCAGTCCAGCCCCAGCACGCCGTACGCGGTAGCGTGCAGCTGCGGCGAACGGCTGTGCGCGATGGGGTCGCCCCAGACCTCCAGCGCAGTGCGTTCCCCCACCCTCAGCAGCCCGAGTCGGGGTTGTCCGCGCACCACTGCTGCCACTGCTTGACAGCCTGCTCGTGCTCGGCGCCGGTGTTGGTGAACACCGTCTCGCCGGTGTCGAGGTTCACCGTGACGAAGTACATCCAGGGCCCGTCGGCCGGGTGCATCGCCGCGTCGATGGCGAGGTCGCCGGGATTGGCGATCGGGCCGATCGGCAACCCGGGGTGCTGATAGGTGTTCCACGGGTTGTCGTCGGCGAGGGCTTCGGCCGACGAACTCACGGTGCCGTCGTGCATCTCCTGGTATCCGTACTGCGCGGTGGAGTCCATCTGCAGCAGCCCGGAGGTCTCTTCGTTGTCGGGCGAGAGCCGGTTCTGGATGACGCGCGACACCTTGTAGAAGTCGTCCTCGAATCGCGCTTCGCGCTGGATGATCGACGCGATCGTCAGGATCTCCTGGCGCTGTTCGACGGGGACCCCGGCGCTGTCCAGCGATTCGGCCGTGCGGTTGACGAGCGTGCGGATCACATCTGTGGCGGTGACGCCCGGGTCGAATGTGTACGTCGCCGGGAACAGCCAGCCCTCCAGGCTGTCGGCGGGCACGCCGTAGTCGGCGGGGGTGGCCACTGCCGCCTGGAAGTCCTCGATCGGCAGCGCGAGACCCTCGGCGAGCAGCGGCAGCGACTGCTCCACCGTGAGACCCTCGCGCAGCTGGGCCGCGTTGGAGAGCTTGTTGGCAGGATCCAGCAGCGCGTCCAGTGCGGCGGCGGAGGTCATCCGCTGCTGCAGGGCGTATACGCCGGGCTGGAACGGCGGGTTCTGTCCGGTGTCGATGAGGTAGTCGTAGAACGCGTCCGCGGTCATGGTGACCCCGGCGTCGTAGAGCTTCTGGGAGATCGGCTGTCCGGTGTCGCCGAAGATGATCGTGACCGTCGCTTCACCGGTCGCTTCGCCCGCCGGGTAGTCCTTCGGCTCCTCCCACCCCATGAACTCGCGGATCGGCTCCTCGTACGTGTTCCACACCCAGAGGCCGCCGGCGGCGATGCCACCCAAGAGCGCCAGCACGATGGCGAGGGCCACCCAGCCGCCGATGCGCCGACGGCGCTTGTCGGGCGGCGGCGGGGGCGCGCCGATCTGGTCGACCGACACCTCGCCGGTGAACAGGGCGTCGAGCGTCGCGGTGGCTGCGGGCCGCGCAGGCACGCGCGGGGCAGGAGTCTCGGTGTCACCGGTGTCGGAGCGGAGGTCGTGGTCTTCCGCTCCGACAGGCGCGGCGTTCGTGGCCGGGCGCGGCGCGGCGGGCACGGGCTGCGCAGCGGGGGCCGATGGGGCAGCCTGCACGGCCGGAGCGTGCGGCGTGGCGGGCTCGGCGTCGGAGTCACGCTCGGGCGTGCGCGCCGCAGCGCGCGCGGCACGGCGCGAGAGAGGTGCGGCGGGCGCGTCGGCTGGAGCGGATGCCGGTGCGTCGGTGTCCGCCTCGGGGGCGTTCTCGCGGGCTGCCGCAGCGCGTTCCGACGCGTCAGCGGCCGGCGGCTCGTCCACCGCGGCGCTCTCGCCGGTCGGTCCTCCCAGGGTCGCCGATTCGGTCGCACGACCGATCACGGCGCGGTGCCGGGGGTCGGGCAGCTTGCCGAACATGTCGGCCAGCGAATCGTCGAATGGTGAGGACGGAGAGGGCATCAGGCGGGCTCCTGGGCCGGGGGCATCGGGGTTCCGGGCGGGCGTCCCGTGCTCTTCTCCACGTCGAGTGCATGCTGGAGGAGGACGACGGCGGCGACCTGATCGACAATGCTACGAGAATCTCGCTGCGAGCGCCCGCTTTGTCTCAACGCCGCATGCGCCGACACCGTGCTCAGTCGCTCGTCGACCAGCCGCACCGGCCTTTCTCCGGTGTCGGCGAGGGCCGCCGCGAACTCCCGCGCATCGGCCGTCGAGAGCGTGTCCTCGCCGCGCAGGTTCAGCGGAAGGCCTACGAGCAGCTCGAGCGCGTCGTGTTCCGCGGCGATCTCCCGCACCCGCGCGACCGAGTGCTCGTTGCGCGGCACCGTCTCAACCGGGGTCGCCAGCAACCCGTCCGGATCGCACTTGGCGACGCCGACACGCGCCTTGCCCACGTCGACGCCGATGCGCACGCCCCGTCGAAACCCGCTCACGCGGCCTGCGACTCCAGGGCGGAGGTGATCGCGTCGAGCGCGGCAGGCATGGCTGCGGCATCGGTTCCACCACCCTGGGCGACGTCGTCGCGTCCACCGCCGCCGCCGCCGAGGGCGGCAGCTGCCGACTTCGCGAGCACGCCGGCCTTGGCGCCCGCGGTGCGGGCGGTGTCGTTGGTGGCGACGATGACCACGGCGCGACCGCCGACCTCGGCACCCAGCGCCACGACTGCCGCGGCATCCGCGCCCAGTCGGTCGCGCACCTGCAGGGCGAGCGAGCGCACGTCGTCGGCGGAGCCGGCGGTGCCCAGCGACTGCGCGACGACCTGGAACCGGCCGATGCGCCGGGCGGAGTCGACCAGCTGCGGCAGACGCTCGCCGAGGGCGCGCGCCTCGAACTGCGCGATCTTCTTCTCCGCGGCCTTGAGGTTGGCGGCGAGCTCGGCGATGCGGGCGGGCAGCTGATCGCGCGGCGTCTTGAGGGTAGAGGTGAGCTGCGAGACGATGGCGCGCTCGGCGGCCAGCTCGCGGAAGGCATCCAGACCCACGAGCGCTTCGACGCGGCGGTTGGACGCGCCGACCGACGACTCGCCGACAAGATTGACCAGGCCGATCTCGGCGCTCGAAGACACGTGGGTGCCACCGCAGAGCTCACGCGACCAGGGGCCGCCGATGTCGACCATGCGCACGACGTCGCCGTACTTCTCGCCGAACAGCGCCTGCGCACCGAGGTCCTTGGCCTCGGCCAGCGGCAGCACGCGCGTGGTGACCTCGAGGTTGTCGCGCACCGCATTGTTGGCGATCTCCTCGATCTCGCTGCGGGTCTCAGGCGAGAGCGACTGGCCCCACGTGAAGTCGAAGCGCAGGTAGCCGGCGCGGTTGAGGGATCCGGCCTGGGTGGCGGTCTTGCCCAGCGTGTCGCGGAGGGCGGCGTGCACGAGGTGCGTCGCGGAGTGCGCCTGACGGGCGGCACGGCGGTTCGCGGCATCCACGACGGTCGTCGCCGCCTGACCGACGCCGACTTCGCCGGTGGTGACCTCGACGGTGTGGCTGATGAGGCCGGCGACCGGACGCTGCACATCGATCACGTCGAGCTCGTAGCCGGGCCCGACGATCACACCCTTGTCGGCGACCTGGCCGCCGGACTCGGCATACAGGGCGGTCTCGGCGAGGATCACCTCGGCGATCTGGCCGGTGAGGGCCCGATCGACCGAGGCGCCGTCGACGAGGATGCCGAGCACCCGCGATTCGGTCTCGAGGTCGGTGTAGCCGGTGAAGACCGTCTCGCCGTGCGCGCGGAAAACGCGGTAGATGCTGGTGTCTGCCAGCAGCCGCTTGCGCGAGCGCGCGTCGGCCTTGGCCCGGTCGCGCTGCTGCTTCATGAGCCTGTCGAACGAGGCGCGATCGACGGTGAGGCCTGCTTCCTCGGCGACCTCGAGGGTGAGGTCGATCGGGAAGCCGTAGGTGTCGTGCAGCAGGAACGCCTCGGCGCCCGGGACGGTCGAGCCGCCTGCGGCGCGCGTCTGCGCGAGCGACTCCTCGAGGATGGTCTCCCCCGCAGCGAGCGTGCGCAGGAACGTCGCCTCTTCGGCGAGGGCGTACTGCGAGATGCGTGCCCAATCGCTCTCGACGACCGGGTAGGTGTCCTTCATCGCGTCGCGCGAGACGGCGAACAGCTGCGCGAACGTGGGGCCCTCGACGCCGAGCAGGCGCATCGAGCGGATGGCGCGGCGCATGAGGCGGCGCAGGATGTAGCCGCGACCGTCGTTGGACGGCGTAACACCGTCGGAGAGCAGCATGAGCGATGAGCGCACGTGGTCGGCGACCACGCGGAAGCGCACATCGTCCTCGTGGTTCGCCCCGTACGCGCGGCCGGACAGCGCGACCGCGGCATCCAACACGGGGCGTACCTGGTCGGTCTCGTACATGTTGTCGACACCCTGCTTGATGAACGCGATGCGCTCCAGGCCCATGCCGGTGTCGATGTTCTTGTTGGGGAGTTCCCCCACGATGTCGAAGTCGTACTTGGAGCGGACGTTCGTGATCTCGTACTGCATGAACACGAGGTTCCAGATCTCGACGTAGCGGTCATCGTCGGTGGCGGGACCGCCGTCGGCGCCGTACTCGGGGCCGCGGTCGAAGAAGATCTCCGAGCAGGGCCCGGCCGGGCCCGGGAGGCCCGTGCTCCAGTAGTTCGTGTCCTTGCCCAGGCGCTGGATGCGCTCCGCGGGCAGGCCCGCGATGCGCTCCCACAGCTCGAACGCCTCGTCATCCTCTTCGTAGACGGTGACCCACAGGTCCTTCGCGTCGAAACCGAGACCGCCGTCGGCCTCGGGCGCCGTCAGCAGTTCCCACGCGTAGCGGATCGCGTCTTCCTTGAAGTAATCGCCGAACGACCAGTTGCCGAGCATCTGGAAGAAGGTGCCGTGGCGCGGGGTCTTGCCGACCTCTTCGATGTCGTTCGTGCGCAGGCACTTCTGCACGTCGGCGACCCGGGCGTACGGCGCGGGGACATCGCCGCTCAGGTACGGGATGAACGGCACCATGCCCGCGACGGTGAACAGCAGAGCGGGGTCGTCGGTCACCAGCGAGGCGGACGGCACGATGGTGTGGCCGTTCTTCTCGAAGTAGTCGAGGTAGCGCTGGGCGATCTCAGCGGTCTTCATTTCGGGTGTCCTCGAAGGCAGGGTCCAGCACCGCTACGGGCAGCCGGACGAGTGGGGAAGAAGTCAGGCGTCGGTGCGCGTGGCGGCGGTGACGACAGCGGCAAGCTGCGCCTCCTGCTCGCGATACGCGTCGCCCATCCGGTCGGTGAACTCGGAGATGCGCGCGTCGAGGTCGGCGAGCACTTCGTGCCCGCGCGGGTCCTTGTCGACCAGGTGGGCCAGCACGAATCCGGCGCTGATCCCCAGGACGAACCACACCAGCTTCTTCACGTCACCACATCCTCGCGTTGCGCGCCGCCGTCGGCGGCGCTTTTCAATGTTAGGTGCAAAACGTGAAGGGCGCCGGGTCACCCCGACGCCCTTCACGCGCATGTGTGCGCTGTCTGACGGTAGGTCAGCGAGCGGCGTAGTACTCGACGACGAGCTGCACGTCACACGTGACGGGCACCTCGGCGCGCTTCGGGCGACGCACGAGGCGCGCCTGCAGCTTGTCGAGCTCGACCTCGAGGTAGCCCGGAACCGGGGGCAGCACCTCGGCGTGACCGCCGGCGGCCGCGACCTGGAAGGGCTCGAGGCCCTCGCTCTTGGCCTTGACGTGGATGAGCTGACCCGGCTTCACGCGGAACGACGGGCGGTCCACGGTCTGGCCGTCGACGAGGATGTGACGGTGCACGACGAGCTGGCGAGCCTGCGCGGTGGTGCGGGCGAGGCCGGAACGCACGACGAGCGCGTCCAGACGCATCTCCAGCAGCTCGACGAGGTTCTCACCCGTCAGGCCGTCCTTGCGACGTGCCTCGTTGAAGGTGTTGCGCATCTGCTTCTCGCGGATGCCGTACTGCTCGCGCAGACGCTGCTTCTCGCGCAGACGGACGGCGTAGTCGCTGTCCTGCTTGCGCTTGGTGCGGCCGTGCTCGCCGGGAGCGTAGGGACGCTTCTCGAGGTAGCGGGCGGCCTTCGGGGTCAGTGCGACGCCGAGGGCGCGCGACAGACGGACCTTGCGGCGGTCCTGGGACTTCGTTGCCACGAAGTGTTCCTTCCGATGACGTGGCCGCGACTTTCGCGGCTCACGGACGTATCGCCTCTCCTCGCCCTGTCCGGACTGCACGCCGGGGCATGCCGGGAGGTGGTTGAAGAGAAGAGGGGATGCCCGAAAACTGGGTTTCGAGCCGATCAAGCCTAACAGATCGTGCCTCCGAGCCGCCTGAGCCCGTCCGCCGCTCGCGCCCGCCCGGGCCCCCGGGGCTGCTCGGGTGTCACATGCGCACGCTTCCGCGAGTAGACACCCACCGAACGCGACACTCGAGCGGCTCACGCGGGGCGCGGGGCGCGGGGCGCGGGGCGCGGGTGATGGCCGCGACGCGGCGACGGGGTCAGTCGCCGAGGATCTTGCGGATCTTCTCCACACGGGCGGAGATGTCGCGCTCGACGCCGCGCCCGGTGGGCTCGTAGTACCGGCGTCCGCGCAGCTCGTCGGGCAGGTACTGCTGCGTCGCGACGCCGACGTCGAGATCGTGCGGGTAGACGTAACCCTTGCCATGCCCCAGTCGCTTGGCGCCCGGGTAGTGCGCGTCGCGCAGATGCATCGGCACCCGGCCGAATCCGCCGGCGCGAACATCGGCGATCGCGGCGTTGATCGCGTTGTACGCGGCGTTGGACTTCGCGGTGGTCGCCAGGTACGCGGTGGCCTCGGCGAGCGGGATGCGCCCCTCGGGCATGCCGATGAACGCCACGGCGTCGGCGGCGGCCACCGCAATGCCCAGCGCCTGCGGATCGGCCAGACCGATGTCCTCGGAGGCCGAGATCACGAGGCGCCGCGCGATGAAGCGCGGATCCTCGCCGGCTTCGATCATGCGGGCGAGGTAGTGCATCGCGGCATCCACGTCGGACCCGCGGATCGACTTGATGAACGCGCTGATCACGTCGTAGTGCTCGTCGCCCTGCCGGTCGTAGCGCAGCAGCGCCCGGTCGACGGCCTGCGCGACGTGGTCGGCGGTGATCTCCGGCGGCTGGCCTGTGTCGCCATCGACGTCGACCATGCCCGCGGCGGCCTCGAGCGCCGTGAGCGCGCGGCGGGCATCGCCGGATGCCAGCCGGATGAGGGCCGCGCGCGCCTCGTCGCCGAGGGTCACGGCACCGGCGAGACCGCGCGCGTCGCTGACGGCGCGGTCGACCAGCATGCCGAGGTCCTCGTCGGTGAGCGGCTGCAGGGTCAGCAGCAGCGATCGAGACAGCAGTGGCGAGATCACCGAGAACGACGGGTTCTCGGTGGTCGCGGCGATGAGCACGACCCAGCCGTTCTCCACGCCCGGGAGCAACGCGTCCTGCTGCGCCTTGGTGAAGCGGTGGATCTCGTCGAGGAAGAGGATGGTGGACTGCCCGTAGAGGTCGCGCTGGGTCAGTGCCTCCTGCATGACCTCTCGCACGTCCTTCACCCCGGCTGTCACCGCCGACAGTTCCACGAACCGTCGGCCCGACGACCGCGCCACGGCCTGCGCCAGCGTCGTCTTTCCGGTGCCGGGTGGTCCCCAGAGGATGACCGAGGATGCCGCAGCGCCGCGGGTCTCGGTGGATGCGAGCGCGACGAGCGGCGAACCGGGACGCAGCAGGTGGCGCTGGCCTGCCACTTCTTCGAGCGAGACGGGACGCATGCGCACCGGCAGCGGCGTCTGTCCTTGGAAGAGCGCTGCGGGAGAGGTCACCCCTCCAGGCTAATCGCGGCCACCGACCCTCGCGCCGCGCGCCGTTTTGCGGCCCGGATTGGCGGCCGCGTAGGCTCGTGCCACCCGGGCATCCGGGATCGAGGGAGGTTCCGTGGCAGCTGGGGCGAAGGGCCGTGACGACCGCGTCGCACGTGAGCGTGCACGGATCTACCAGGCACGCCTGGACTTCCACCGCGGTCAGGCGCGACGGCGGGCGCGCGACAACGCGATCGCCGGCATCGTCGGCGGTGTGCTGGTGCTCGCCGTCATCGGCGGCCAGACTCTGTACTTCACGGCGGGCCCCGGCGCTCCCGAGCCGACACCCGCCCCGACCCCGACGTCCAGCCCGACCGAACCCACACCCGAGCCGACGACCACCCCCTGAACCTGGCTCCCTGCCGTACTAGGCTGTGAGCCGACCGATCAGCGAAGGCGGCGTCAGCCGCGACGAGGACTATTCCGTGAACGCCGCAGCACAGCCCACTCCCGACAACCCCGACACCGACGCGCCCACGAGCGACGCGCCAGAGACGGGGGACGTCATCGAGTCCGCCGCGCCCGCCGCGACGGCCACTGAGGCCGAGCCGACCGAGGCATCGGCGCAGCCGGCCGCAGAGGAATCGCCCTCCGCCGACGAGACGCCCGTCGAGGCCCCGGGTGATGTGCCCGTCGAGGCCCCGGGTGATGTGCCCGCCGAGGCCCCGGGCGATGTGCCCGTCGAGGCCCCGGGCGATGTGCCCGTCGAGGATGCCGCTCCGGCCGCCGCGCCCACCCCGTCGCCGAGCCCGGCCCCGTCGCCGCGCCCGCCGCTCCCCCGCGCTCCGCAGTCCGGCACCAAGCCCGCGACCGCACCGACGGCACCCGCCGCCGCGTGGGGTCGTGTCGACGATGACGGCACCGTCTCGGTGCGCGAAGGCGACCAGTGGCGCGTCGTGGGCCAGTATCCCGACGGCACGCACGAGGAGGCGCTTGCCTACTTCGAGCGCAAGTTCACCGACCTCGCCAGCGAAGTGACGCTGCTGGAGGTGCGTCACCGTCGCGGCGGCGCATCCGCCGCCGATCTGCGTTCGGCCGTCGCGCTCGTGCGCGGCAAACTCGCAGACGCGATGGCCGTCGGCGACCTCGCCGCCCTCAATGCCCGCGTCGACGCCCTCGACTCCGAGCTCGCCTCCGCGTCGGAAGAAGAGCTCGCTGCCGCCCGTGAAGCCGTCGACCGGGCCGTCGCTCACCGCACGACGCTCGTCGAGCAGGCCGAGGCCCTCGCCGCGCGCGACCCGCGCTCGGTGCAGTGGAAGCAGGCCACCGCCGAGATGGCTTCACTGTTCGACCAATGGCAGGCTCACCAGCAGAACGGTCCGCGTCTGCCGAAGTCGACGGCTCAGCAGCTGTGGAAGCGATTCCGCGACGCCCGTTCCACCGTCGACAAGCACCGCCGCGAGTTCTACGCCGAGCTCGACGAGACGCACAAGGCCGCCCGCGACCGCAAGACGCGGCTCGTGGAGCGCGCCGAGGCGCTGGCTCCCCGTGGTGAGGACGGCATCGGCGCGTACCGCGATCTGCTCGACGAGTGGAAGAGCTCCGGCCGCGCCGGCAAGAAGGTCGATGACGCCCTCTGGGCCCGCTTCAAGGCCGCCGGGGACGCCCTCTACGGCGCCCGTGCCGAGCGTGAGCAGGCGGATGCCGAGGAGTCGCGGGAGAAGATCGAAGTGCGCCGTGCCCTCATCGTCGAGGCTGCTGCCGTCTCTGAGGAGAAGGACATCGCGAAGGCCCGGCAGCTGCTCACCGGCATCCAGCGTCGGTGGGACGAGGTGGGTCGCATCTTCCCGCGCGAGGTCGAGCGCGCACTGGACGACGATCTGCGCAAGATCGAGCAGGCGCTGCACACCCGCGAGCAGGCCGACTGGAAGCGCAACAACCCCGAGACCAAGGCGCGTGCCAACGACATGACGCGCCAGCTCACGGATGCCATCGACAAGCTCGAGGCCGAGCTCGAAGCCGCGCGTAGCGCCGGCGACCGCAAGGCCGAGGCCGCGGCATCCGAGTCACTGGCCGCTCGTAAGGCGTGGCTCTCCGCTCTCGGCGGCTGATCCTCCTCCACAGCCCCGTCACCGGCCCCGACTGTCCACAGTCGGGGCCGGTTCGCGTTGCGCGCCCCCGCGGATGCGAGACGATGGCGCACATGTCCTCGCCGTTCCTCTACTTCGCCGGCGGTCGTCTCTCGGTCGCGGAGCTGGCAGCCGCGCGCCTCGACGGCGACGTCGTGGAGGTGGGCGAGGGGTTCATGCCCGCAGACGCGGTCGAGACGCTCGAGCTGCGCGCGGGTTCACTCGCGCCCCTGGTGGGCGACACCCTCGCCGCGACGCACCTCAGCGCCGCCTGGGTGCACGGTGTGCTCGACGAGCCGCCCGCCCGGCACGCGGTGCAGCGCATCACGGCACGGCGGCTCTCGCCCGCGATCGACCTGCGGGTGCGCTACCGCGACATGCGCCTGCCCGCCGGCGACATCATGGTCGTCTGCGGCGCCGCGGTCACCACTGCGGTGCGCACCCTCGCCGACCTCGTGCGCTCGCGGGAGGAGGCCGACCGTGCCGCGGCGGAGCGCATGGCGAGCTCCCAGCCCGCGCTCATCGACGCCGCACTGGGGTGGCTCGCCGACTGCGGGCCCGTGCACGACAAACGCGCGGCCGCGCAGTGGCTGCGCGAACGTCAGGAGGAGGTGACCCGGTAGACGTCGTATACCGCGTCGATGCGACGCACCGCGTTGAGCACACGGTCCAGGTGCACGGTGTCACCCATCTCGAACACGAACCGGCTGAGCGCCAACCGGTCATTGGTGGTCGACACGCTCGCCGACAGGATGTTGACGTGATGTTCGCTGAGCACGCGGGTCACGTCGCTGAGCAGACCCGAGCGGTCCAGCGCCTCGACCTGGATCTGCACCAGGAACAGGCTCTTGGTGGTCGGCGCCCACTCGACCTCGATGAGGCGTTCTTTGTCGGCCATCAGCGATTGCACGTTGGTGCAATCCGCGCGGTGCACCGAGACGCCGCTGCCGCGGGTGACGAAGCCGATGATCTCGTCGCCGGGGACCGGCGTGCAGCACTTGGCGAGCTTGACGAGGATGTCGGGCGCCCCGCGCACCAAGACGCCCGAATCGCTGCTGCGAGGCTGACGCGCGCGGCCCAGCTGCGGCAGGTCGATCGGACCGGTCGCGGTGTCGGACTGGCTGACGAGGGCGGTGACCTTCTCGATCACCGATTGGGTGGAGACGTGTCCTTCGCCGACCGCGGCGTACAGCGCCGAGACGTCCTCGTAGCGCAGCTGTTGGGCGACCTCGCCGAACGAGTCCTGGCTCATGAGGCGCTGGAGCGGCAGGTTCTGGCGGCGCATCGCGCGGGCGATGGCCTCCTTGCCCTGCTCGATGGCCTCTTCGCGGCGCTCCTTGGTGAACCACCCGCGGATCTTGCTGCGCGCGCGGGTGCTCTTGACGAAGCCGAGCCAGTCCTGGCTGGGGCCGGCGTCGGGGTTCTTCGAGGTGAACACCTCGACCACGTCACCGCTCTTGAGCTCGGACTCCAGCGGCACGAGGCGCCCGTTTACCTTGGCGCCCATCGTGCGGTGACCGACCTCGGTGTGCACCGCGTAGGCGAAGTCCACCGGCGTCGCCCCGGCGGGAAGCCCGATCACGCGCCCCTTGGGGGTGAAGACGTAGACCTCTTTGGCGCCGATCTCGAACCGCAGCGAGTCGAGGAACTCCCCCGGGTCGGCGGTCTCGGCCTGCCAGTCGGAGATGTGGGCGAGCCAGGCGAGGTCGGCGTCCACGGCCTTGGGGTCGGTCTTGCCGCCCGCCATCCGCTCCTTGTACTTCCAGTGCGCCGCGACACCGTATTCGGCCTGCTGGTGCATCTCGTTGGTGCGGATCTGGATCTCGACCGTGCGGCCCCCCGGACCGATGACGGTCGTGTGCAGCGACTGGTACAGGTTGAACTTGGGGGTGGCGATGTAGTCCTTGAACCGGCCGGGCAGCGGTGTCCAGCGGGCGTGCAGGGCACCCAGCACGGCGTAGCAGTCGCGCACCGTGTTCACGAGCACGCGGATGCCGATGAGGTCGTAGATGTCGTCGAACTCGCGGCCGCGTACGACCATCTTCTGGTAGACCGAGTACAGTTGCTTCGGCCGGCCCATGATGCGGCCGCGGATGCGCAGTTCGCGCAGGTCCGACTCGACGGCCTCGATGACCGACTGCACGTACTGCTCCCGCTGCGGAGTGCGCTGCTTGACCAGGCTGTCGATCTCGGCGTAGAGCTTGGGGTGCAGCACCGCGAAGGACAGGTCTTCGAGCTCGGACTTGACCGCCTGGATGCCGAGGCGGTGCGCGAGCGGCGCGTAGATCTCGAGCGTCTCGGTCGCCTTCTTCGCCGCCTTCTCGGGCGGGACGAAGCCCCAGGTGCGCGCGTTGTGCAGGCGGTCGGCCAGCTTGATCAGCAGCACCCGGATGTCGCGCGACATCGCCACGATCATCTTGCGCACGGTCTCTGCCTGTGCCGCGTCGCCGTACTTGACCTTGTCGAGCTTCGTGACGCCGTCGACCAGCATCGCCACCTCGTCGCCGAAGTCGGCGGTCAGCTGGTCGAGCGGATAGTCGGTGTCCTCTACGGTGTCGTGCAGCAGGGCCGCCGCGATCGCGCGGGGCCCGAGACCCAGGTCGGCGAGGATCTGAGCAACGGCGAGCGGATGCGTGATGTACGGCTCGCCGCTCTGGCGCTTCTGCCCCGCGTGCGCCTTGTCGGCGGTGGCGTACGCGCGCTCGATGATCGCGAGATCGCCTTTGGGGTGATGGGTGCGCACGGTGCGCAGGAGCTGGTTGACGTCATCTCGCCGCGCGGCACGGGAGAAGATCCGGGGCACGAGGCGGCGCAGCGACGAGGTCTGGGCGGCGGGCGCCGTCTCGGTCATGCGCTCACCTCCGCTCGGCTGGTCATCGCGACAATTCTACGCCCGCGTCCCGCAGACGCGGCTGGACGTCAGGCGTCGGCGAGGGCGAGCGCGCGCGCGGCGCGCACCCGCTCGTCACGCGCCTTGATCGCCGGCTCGTTCTCGCGCAGCAACGAGTACAGCGGAGCGGCGACGAACACCGTCGAGTACGCCGCCACGATGGTGCCCACGAAGATCGACAGCGAGATGTCGGTGAGCGTCTGCGCGCCCAGCCACAGCGCACCGATGAAGAGGATCGCGCCGGTCGGGAGGATCGCGACGACGGTCGTGTTGATGGAGCGCACGAGGGTCTGGTTGACGGCGAGGTTCACCGACTCGCCGAACAGACGGCTGGATCTCTCGCCGTCCTCCATCGTGTTCTCCCTGATCTTGTCGAACACCACGGTCGTGTCGTACAGGGCGTACGAGAGGATCGTGAGGAACCCGATGACCGCGGCCGGAGAGATCTCGAAGCCGCAGAGCGCGTACACGCCGACCGTGATGATGAGCACGTCGACCAGACCGATGATGGCGGCCGCCGACATCTTCCAGGTGCGGAAGTACAGCGCGAGGATGAGGAAGGTCAGCGCGAGGAAGATCGCGAGTCCCCACAGCGACTGCCGGGTGACGTCGGCTCCCCAGCTGGGGCCGATGAACGACGAGGTGACGTCGGCGGTCGTGACGTCGTAGGCCTCGGCGAGGGCCGAGGTGACGCCCTGAGTCTCATCGGCGGTCATCTGGTCGGTCTGCACGCGGATCGCGTCCTCACCGACCGTGGTCACCTTGGTCGTGGCGCCAGGCACGACCGACTGCACGGCGTCGGTCGCCAGTGCCTGGTCGGTGACGGCCACGTTGGAGACGGTGAACTGCGATCCGCCGGTGAACTCGATCGAGAACTGCATGGGACGGAACAGCGGCACGAGGGCCGAGCCGATCACGAGGACCGCGGCGATGATGAACCAGAGTCGCCGCCTGCCGACGAACGGGAACGAGGTCTTGCCGGTGTAGAGGTCATTGCCGAGGCTGCCCATGGAGCGCATCAGTTGTCCCCCTCCTTCGTTCGGCTGGTATCGCCGCCGCGCTGGGCTGCGGCGAGTTGCGCCTGCTTGCGCTCCGCGATGGTCTGGCGACGTTCCGCCTCGCCCTTCGCGCGGGTCGCACGTTTGCCGGCTGCGCCCTTGACGGACGCGGTGGGGGTGCGGAACTCGGCGCGGCCGCGGTAGACGGCGCCGAGGGCTGCGGGGTCGAGCCCCGACAGCGGATGACCGGACCCGAAGAAGCGGGTGCGGGCGAGCAGCTGCAGCACCGGATGGGTGAACAGCACGAAGATCACCACATCGATCACGGTGGTGAGACCGAGCGTGAACGCGAAGCCCTTCACCGTGGCATCGGCCAGGATGTAGAGCACCACGGCGGCCAGGATGTTGATCGACTTGGAGATGTAGATCGTGCGCTTGGCGCGTCCCCAGCCGTCCTCGACGGCGCCGGTGATGCTCTTGCCATCGCGCAGCTCATCACGGATGCGTTCGAAGTAGACGATGAACGAGTCGGCGGTGAAGCCGATCGAGACGATGATTCCCGCGACGCCGGCCAGCGACAGGCGGAAGCCCATGCGCCAGGCCAGGATGCACAGGGCGACGTAGGTCAGCACGCCCATAACCAGCAGCGACGCGATGATGATGAACCCGAGCGCGCGGTAGACGACGACCGAGTAGATGGCGACGAGCAGCAGACCGATGAGCCCGGCGATGAGACCGATCTGCAGCTGCTGCGAACCGAGCGTCGCCGAGATCGTGCTGGAGCTCTGCACCTCGAAGCTCAGCGGCAGGGCGCCGTACTTGAGCTGGTCGGCGAGGACCTGCGCCGACTCCTGCGTGAAGCTTCCGGTGATCTGAGGCTTGCCGTCGAGGATGACCGCGTTCATCGAGGGAGCCGACAGCACGTAACCGTCGAGCACGAACGCGAACTGGTTCAGCGGCGGGGTCTGGCTGTACAGGCGCTGGCTGATCTGGCCGAAGGTCTTGGCGCCTTCGCCGTCGAAGACGAGGTTGACCGCCCACTGTCCGTTCTGCTGCACGATGCCGTGGCTCGCGTCGGAGATCGACGAGCCGTCGAGTTCCACCGGGCCCAGGATGTACTTCACGGTGCCCGAGGGGTCGCAGGTGATGAGCGGCTGGTCGGCCGGTGCGGATGCCGGATCGTTCTCGGGGTCGGCGCAGTCGTATGCGAGGAACTGCGCCTCGAGCGCCGGGGTGACCCACGCCAGGTCGCTGCCGCTGGTGGGCTCCGCCGTCGGCGTCGCGGGCAGTGCCGGGTCAGGAGTCGGGTAGGGCGTCGCCGTGCCGTCCTCGCCGACGAAGGTGTTCGCCGGTGCTCCGGTGTACAGAACCGCGCGCAGTTGCAGCTGGGCGGAGGCCTCGATGCGCTCGCGCGTGGCGGCGTCGGCCTCGCCCGGGATCTGCACCACGATGTTGCGGCCGCCCTCGGTGGTGACGTCGGCCTCACCCACGCCCGACGCGTCGACGCGCTGGCGGATGATGGTGACGGCTTGGTCCATCTGCTCGGCGCTGGGGTTCGCGCCGTCCTCGGTCTGCGCTTCGAGCACGATCTGCGTGCCACCCTGCAGGTCGAGGGCGAGTTCGGGGAGCCAAGAGCTCTTTCCGAACACGTGCACGCCGAGGGCGTTGATGCCGAAGAGGACCGCGGTGATGACCAGCAGTCCGGTCAGCGCACGCCAGGCGTGCCGGACGGGGGTGGGTGTGGCCACGAGTGGTCAGCTTTCTCGGACGCCGCCGGGGCGGCGGGCGGATCAGGCCTGGGGCTTGGTTCCCGGGTCGGTGTCGGTGGAATCGCCCGACGCGCGCGTGCGGTCGTCGTCGATCGACGTGATGTCGCCGTCTGCGACGTCGGCGACGTACTCGGCCTCTTCGGCCTCGGATTCGATGAGCTCGTCCTCGGTGACGACGCCCTCAGCCGGGTCGACGACGCGGAGGATCGCCTGGCTGTGCACCTTGATGTCGACGCCCGGGGCGATCTCGACGATCGCGGGCTGGTCGAGGTTCTCCGGGTCGTACGCGACGATCGTTCCGTAGAGACCACCCTGCAGCAGCACCTCGGCGCCGGGAACGGTCTGGCGTGCCTTGACCTCCTGCTCGGCCTTCTGCTTCTGCATGCGGCGACGCGAGCTCCAGAACATGAAGACCAGGAGCAGGCCGAGCAGGACGATGAGGCCGTATTCGGCGAAGAAGGCAGCGAATTCCATGGAGGTGAGATCACCTTTCGGTTCGGGCGTGCGAAGTGGCAGCCCGCAAGGGAGAGTGCGGCGACAGCCTTCAGCGATTATAGGTCATCGATGCGCAGGGACCCGTCGCCGTGCGGGACACGCAGGTGGGCGTAGGCCTCAGGGGTCGCGATTCGCCCGCGCGGGGTGCGTCCCATGAACCCGATGCGCACCAGATAGGGCTCGACGACCGACTCGATGGTCTCGGCCTCCTCGCCCACCGTCACGGCGAGCGTGCTGAGTCCGACGGGGCCACCGCGGAAGCGGCGCACGAGCGCATCGAGCACCGCACGATCGAGGCGGTCGAGCCCGATCGGGTCGACGTCGTAGAGCTCGAGAGCCGCGTTGACATCGGCCTGCGTCGCGGCGGGGCTGCCCGGGGCGCCGCCGGCGCGCCCGGACTGGCCGTGCACCAGTACATAGTCGCGCACGCGCCGCAGCAGGCGGTTGGCGATGCGGGGTGTGCCGCGGGAGCGGCGCGCGATCTCGGCGCGCGCGTGGCGGGGCAGGCCCACGCCCAGCACGATCGCCGAGCGCTCCACGACCTGCTCCAGCTCCTCGGGCTCGTAGTACTCCAGGTGCGCCGTGAAGCCGAACCGGTCGCGCAGCGGGTTGGGCAGCATGCCCGACCGTGTCGTCGCGCCGACGAGAGTGAAGGGGGCGAGTTCGAGTGGGATGCTGGTGGCGCCGGCACCCTTGCCGACCATGATGTCGATGCGGAAGTCCTCCATCGCGAGGTAGAGCATCTCCTCGGCGGAACGCGCCATGCGGTGGATCTCGTCGATGAACAGCACTTCGCCCGGTGTCAGGCTCGACAGGAGTGCGGCCATGTCGCCGGCGTGCTGGATGGCAGGCCCCGATGAGAGGCGCAGTGGCCGTTCGCTCTCATGCGCGACGATCATCGCGAGAGTGGTCTTGCCCAGTCCTGGTGGGCCCGACAGCAGGATGTGATCGGCCGGGCGCTGGCGGATGCGCGCGGCATCCAGCAGCAGCTGCAGCTGGCCGCGCACCTTGTGCTGGCCGACGAATTCGGCCAGCGAGAGGGGGCGCAGCGCACCCTCGACGGCGAGTTCGATCTCGTCCTGAGGCTCGGCGACGTCGCGGGTCTCATCCACCGGTGGGCTCCTTGCGTGCCGGTCCGAGCTGCGCGAGGGTCAGTCGCAGCAGCGCGGAGACGTCGGTGCGATCGCCGTCGGATGCCGCATCGGCGACCGGCCGTGCTGCTTCGGCGGCGATGCGCTCGCTCCAGCCGAGGCTCACCAGCGCCGCCACGACCTGGGCGATGACCTTCTCGTGCGCCGAGCCGCCCGCAGCGGCGTGCCCGGCTCCCCCAGCGCTGAGCGCGATGTCCTTCAACTTGCCGGCGAGCTGCACGACGATCAGCTTCGCCGTCTTCGGGCCGATACCCGAGACTCGGCGGAACGGGGCGTCGTCCTCGTCGGCAACGGCCTGCGCGATCTGCGGGACGGTGAGTGACGCCAGTACGCCCAGTGCCGACTTCGGCCCGACGCCTGAGACGCTGATGAGCTGCAGGAAGACGGCCAGCTCGTCGCGCGACTCGAACCCGTACAGGGCCAATGCGTCTTCTCTCACGACGAGGTGGGTGTGCAGCACGATCTCGTCGCCCACGTGGAACCCGCGCGACAGCTGCGGGGTGACGGCGATCGAGAAGCCGACCCCGCCGACGTCCACGATGACGTTGTCGCTGTCGAGGTGCAGCACGCGGCCGCGGGCGGAGGAGATCATGCCACGAGCCTACGGGGCTGTTCGGATGTTTGTTCGAGCGACACGCGCCGCCCGGTGCGCAGCGACGTTCCTCATCCTCTGCCGGCGTCGATCCGTCACGCGGTGACGCCCGCACTCGTGCTCAGAACGGTGGTGGGTGTTCGGTGGTGGTGAGGGCGGTGAATTCGAGGACGCGTCGTGGGATGTCGGTGTACACCCGGCCGGTGGGGCTGGTCCATTCGAGGATGCCGTGGGGTTTTTGGATCACGGTCCAGGCGCTGGCGTGTTTGAGGGTGTGGTGGCGGACGCAAAGGTTGGCGAGGTTGCAGAGGGCGGTGGGTCCGCCGCGGGCGTGGTCGATCGTGTGGTCGTGGTCGCAGTAGTAGACGGGTCTGCGGCATCCCGGGAATCGGCAGTGCTCATCGCGGGCGTCGAGGTGTCTTCGTTGTGCCCGGTTGGGCCGATAGGTGTCGACGTGTTGCACGGCGCCGGTGGTGGGTGAGGTGAAGACCCGTTCCCACAGGTCGCTGGTTGCGGCGAGGCGGCGGGCGGTGTCGGGGTCGATGGGTCCGTACCCGAGGAGTTCGGCGGGTGCGGTGCCTTCGCCGGTGAGAGTGGCCGCGGGGATGACGATCTGCACTCGGGCGGTGATCGCGTGCGGGCCGGGGGTGCTGGCGTGGCCGGTGAGCAGCAGGTCGGTGAGGACATCCGCGCGGACCTGATCGGCGGTGCGGGTATCGGTGGCCGCAGGACCGGTGCCCGCGGGATCGGTGTCCTCCGCCGCGGTCGACGCAGGCGCGGCGCGGTCGGTGTCCGCAGCATCGGTGTCTGCGGGTTCGGCGCCCGTAGTGGCGGTGTCCGGCGGCTCCGCGCTGCCCGCACCGCGTCGCGCGGCCGCGACCTCACGCGCGTACTGGGTGAGGCGGTCGTGGATCGCGTATGCCAACGCGGCGGGGAGGACGGCGGCGAGTTCCGCCATGCCATCATCGAGGTCCCGCACCCACACCCGCCGCTGCCCCACCGCCTCAGCGTGACGTTCCTCCAGTGGCACGGGGTGCAGTTTCTGCGCGATCATCGCGATGATCGGACGCGCCCGCCCGGGGGTCTCCCGCTCGCAGACCACCAGCGCGGCTTGTTCGAACCGGGCGCGGGCGTCGGCGTCGGTGATGCGGGCGCCGGCCTCGTGCACGAGTCGCACATGGGCGATGTCGATCGCACCGGCCCTTAGTGCGGCGACGGTCGCGGCGAACCCGGTCACCAGCACGGTCGCGTCATGCAACCGGTTCTGCATCACCCGGTCCGACCGGCGCAACACCCCCGCGACCTCGGCCGCCATCTCCCGCAACGGGATCTCCCGCTCCCGGCCCGCCGCCGACGGCACCCGCGCGGTCTGTTCCGCAGCGATCGCATCCGCCCGCGCCAGCAACCCGAGTTCCTCGGCCCGCAACGCCGCGATCCGCGCCCGGGTGCGTTCCAACTCCCCCAACACCGCCCCACGCGACCGCGTATCGCGTCGCATCGTCGTAGCGGCCGGGGGCTTGTTCATACCCCTCATTCTGACGTGGGCCACCGACACTGAGTGGTCTCAAAAACACGGCCCACCTGGGGTTGTGGAGAACTCACGCACGCAACCCCTGTGGAGGAAGCTGCAGTGACCGCCCCTCCCGCTCCGGCCTCAGCGTCGCGTCACACGCGCGCGCTCGGCATCCGCCCACGCCCGCTGGGCGGGAGTCAGGGTGGCGGACCCCGCGCCGCCGGCTGAGGCCGTCGGTCCGCCGCGCCACGCGTGACACAGCGCCAGCGCGAGCGCATCGGCCGCATCCGCCGGCTGCGGCAGCTCATCCAGCCGCAGCACCCGGGCGACCATCGTCTGCACCTGCAGCTTGTCGGCGGAACCGTAGCCGGTCACGGCCGCCTTGACCTCCGACGGGGTGTGGGTCGCCGCGGGCAGTCCGCGCTCCCCCGCCAGCAGCAGCGCGATGCCGCTGGCCTGGGCCGTGCCCATCACCGTGCTGCGGTTGTTCTGCGCGAACACGCGCTCCACGGCGACCACGTCGGGTCGGTGCTCATCGAGCACGGCACGCAGCCCCGCGGCGATCGCGGCCAACCGCTGCTCGATCGGCATCGACGGATCGGTGCGCACCACGCCGACGTGCACGAGCGACGCCGATCGGTTGCGGGCGACATCGACCACGCCCACGCCGCACCGCGTCAATCCGGGATCGACGCCGAGCACGCGAAGGGTGCCGGTGGATGCCATTCGTCCACGCTAACCCGCGGTTCGGCGCGCGTGGTCCAGGCGCTCCGCCCGGGCCACGCGCACCCGGCGGTCACTCTTCGCTGTCGCTCGCGAGTTCGGCCTGCACCTCGGGGGTCAGATCGAAGTTGCTGAAGACGTTCTGCACGTCGTCGCTGTCTTCGAGGGCATCGATCAGGCGGAACACCTTGCGCGCGGTGTCGGCGTCGATCTCGACCTTGAGGTTCGGGACGAACTCGACGTCCGCCGACTCGTAGTCGATGCCGGCATCCTGCAGCGCCGTGCGCACCTTGACGAGGTCGGACGCCTCGGTGATGACCTCGAACCCCTGCCCGTGGGGCAGGATCTCCTCGGCACCGGCGTCGAGGACGGCGAGCATGACGTCGTCCTCGGTCGTGCCCTCCGACGACACCACGATGACGCCCTTGCGGGTGAAGTTGTAGGCGACGCTGCCGGGGTCGGCGAGGTTGCCGCCGTTGCGCGAGAGCGCGGTGCGCACCTCGGCCGCGGCGCGGTTGCGGTTGTCTGTCAGACACTCGATCATGAGGGCGACGCCGTTGGGGCCGTACCCCTCGTACATGATCGAGGTGTACTCGACGGCCTCTCCCCCGATACCCGCACCGCGCTTGATCGCGCGGTCGATGTTGTCGTTGGGGACCGAGGTCTTCTTCGCCTTCTGCACGGCGTCGTAGAGGGTCGGGTTGCCTGAGAGGTCGGCTCCGCCGAGTTTGGCGGCGACCTCGATGTTCTTGATGAGCTTGGCGAAAGACTTGGCGCGGCGTCCGTCGATGACGGCCTTCTTGTGCTTCGTCGTCGCCCACTTGGAGTGGCCGGACATGCGCACAAGTCTAGGGCGCCGGGCGCCCGGCGTAACGCCCTTCCGTGCATGGGTGGGTGGGTGGTACGCGCGGGCGATCGGGAGGACACTGTGCGGCATGGATGAGAGGCAGCGAGCCCTCGCCGCGGCGCACCGGGCGGCGACCGGGTTCTTCGCCGGTCTGGACGATCGGCCGGTGTGGCCGCGGGCGACCCTGGACGAGATGATCGATGTGTTCGGCGGCCCGATCCCGGAGGCAGGCACGGATGCCGAGGAAGTCGTGACCGCACTGGCGGCCGACGCCGATCCGGGCCTGGTCGCCATCCCCGGCGGCCGGTTCTTCGGCTTCGTGATCGGCGGCACGCTGCCGGCGGCGCTGGCGGCGGACTGGCTGGTGTCGGCGTGGGATCAGAACTCCGGCTCGTCGACGATGACGACCGCGGTCGTCGCGATGGAACGGGTCGCGGGCACCTGGGTGTGCGACCTGTTGGGCTTGCCCGCCGAGGCATCCGTCGGCTTCGTCACGGGCGCGCAGATGTCCAACTACGTGTGCCTGGCAGTCGCTCAGAATGCGGTGCTGCGCGATGCGGGGTGGGACATGGCCCGCCGAGGCCTGCGCGGCGCACCTTCGGTGCGCTTCATCGTGGGCGCCGACCGTCACGGCGCCGTCGACCGCGGGCTGCGATTCGCCGGGGTCGGCGCGGACGAGATCACGGTCGTGGCCGCCGACGGCGAGGGGCGGATGCTGCCGGAGTCGCTGGCCCACGCCCTCGCCGCCGCACCCGAGGGGCAGCCGACCGTGGTGTGCCTGCAGGCGGGCGAGGTGCACTCCGGGGCGTTCGACGCGTTCGCCGATCTCATCCCGCTCGCCCGCGGCTATGGCGCGTGGGTGCACGTCGACGGGGCGTTCGGGCTGTGGGCGGCGGCCACCCCGACGCTCGAGGCGCTCACCGCCGGTGTCGGCGACGCCGACTCCTGGTCGACCGACGCGCACAAGACGCTCAACGTGCCCTACGACTGCGGCATGGCGATCGTGCGGCGACCGCAGGACTCGATCGCGATGTTCCACGCCGGCGGGGACTACCTCATGCACACGAGCCTCGACCCGTGGGACGTCACGCCCGAGCTGTCGCGCCGGGGGCGCGGCGTGCCGGTGTGGGCGGCGCTGCGGTCTCTCGGTCGCACGGGCGTCGGCGAGCTCGTCGACCGGCTGCATCGCAACGCCCTCCGCTTGGAGGCGGGTCTGCGGGAGGTGCCGGGTATCACGGTGGTGAACGACGTCGTCTACACCCAGGTGATGTTCCGCCTCGACGACGACACCGCCACGTGCACCCTCGGGGCGGCGATCCTCACCGACGGCACCGCAGCCCTCACCGGTGCCCTCTGGCGCGGCCGGGCGGTGCTGCGCTGCTCGATGTCGAACTGGGCCACGACGCCTGAGGACATCGATCGCACGGTCGCCGCGATCGCGCGGCTGTCACGGGAGGGCGCGTCGGTCTGACCCGCCCCGTTCAGCGGTCGCGCAGCATCGACAGCAGCAAGGCGTGGAAGCGGTGCTCCCCCGTCATCTCGGGGTGGAACGCAGTGCCCACCAGGCGCCCCTGCCGCACCGCGACGACGCTGCCGTCCTCGAGCGAGGCCAGCACCTCGACGCCCGGCCCCGCCTCGGTCACCCGCGGCGCCCGGATGAACGCCGCGTGCACCGGCGGGTCGCCGAGGGTGGCGACGGACAGGTCGGTCTCGAACGACTCCACCTGCGCGCCGAACGCGTTGCGCTGCACCGTCACGTCGATGCCGCCGAAGGTCTGCTGTCCCGGCGCCCCATCGGTGATGCGGTCGGCGAGCAGGATGAGTCCCGCGCACGTGCCGTACACCGGCATCCCCGCGGCGATGCGCGCACGCACCGGTTCGCGCAGCCCGAACGTGCGGGAGAGCTTGTCGATGACACTCGACTCCCCACCGGGGATGACGAGCGCATCGACGGATGCCAGGGCGGTGGGCGTGCGCACCGGCACCGCGTCCGCGCCCAGCTGCTCAAGGACGCGCAGATGTTCGCGCACGTCCCCCTGCAGGGCGAGCACCCCGGCGCGCGGTGCCGCCACGACTACCAGCCGCGGTCGGCGAGGCGGTGGGGCGCGGCGAGGTCGGCGACGTTGATGCCGACCATCGCCTCGCCGAGACCGCGGGAGACATCGGCGACGACCTGGGCATCGTCGTAGAAGGTCGTCGCCTTGACGATGGCGGCCGCCCGCTCGGCGGGCTTGCCGCTTTTGAAGATCCCCGAGCCCACGAACACCCCGTCGGCACCGAGCTGCATCATCATGGCGGCATCGGCGGGGGTCGCCACCCCACCGGCGACGAACAGCACGACGGGCAGGCGGCCGTTGTCGGCGACCTCCGCCACGAGGTCGTAGGGGGCCTGCAGTTCCTTGGCCGCGACGTAGAGTTCGTCTTTGCTCATCGAGCGGAGCCGGGCGATCTCGCCGGAGATCGTGCGGATGTGCCGCGTCGCCTCGGAGACGTCACCGGTGCCGGCCTCGCCCTTGGAACGGATCATCGCCGCCCCTTCGCTGATGCGTCGCAGCGCCTCGCCGAGATTCGTCGCGCCGCACACGAACGGCACCGTGAAGCCCCACTTGTCGATGTGGTTGACGTAGTCGGCCGGTGAGAGCACCTCCGACTCGTCGATGTAGTCCACGCCGAGGTGCTGCAGCACCTGGGCCTCGACGAAGTGGCCGATGCGGGCCTTGGCCATGACCGGGATCGACACCGAGGCGATGATGTCGTCGATGAGGTCGGGGTCGCTCATGCGTGCGACGCCGCCCTGCGCGCGGATGTCGGCGGGGACGCGTTCGAGGGCCATCACGGCGACGGCGCCGGCATCCTCCGCCAGACGTGCCTGCTCGGCGGTGACGACGTCCATGATCACGCCACCCTTGAGCATCTCGGCGAGACCGCGCTTGACGCGGCCGGTTCCGGTGGTCGACATGATCCGTTCCCTCCCGACGCGTCTGTCGCGTCGATGTGCTGTTTGACCTATGCCAGAAGCTAGCATGTCCTGAGCTGTAGGTTCAGAGGGATGGATGACATGCGGGTGGACGAGGCGATCACGGGTGCCTCCGCGGCGGAGATCGCGGAGAGCGTGCGCGACCTCATCGACAGTGGGCGGCTCTCCCCCGGCGACCTCCTCCCCTCCGTGCGCGCGCTCGCCGATCGGCTGGGCGTCAACCGCAACACCGTCGTCGCCGCCTACCGACTGCTCGGTCAGGCCGGCCTCGTCGTCACGCTCGGACGCGCCGGCACGCGGGTGACCGCGCCCGGCCCCCTCCCGACGGAGGGCTATGCGCAGAACAGCGTGCTGCGCGATGTCGGCGACGGCAACCCCGACCCCGCCCTCATCCCCGATCTCTCCCGCGCCCTCGCCGCGCTCGCCGGTCGCCCCGTGCTCTACGGCGAACCGGTGGTCGACCCCGATCTCGAACGATGGGCGCACGATTGGGTGTCCCCCGACGTCGCCGACCCGCGGGCGGTGCGCATCACGGTCACCGGAGGCGCCGTCGACGCGATGGAGCGGCTGCTCGCCCAAGCCCTCACCCGCGACGACGCCGTCGCGCTCGAAGACCCCTGCTTCCTCTCCAGCATCCGCACCGTGCGCCTGGGCGGCTACCGACCCGTGGCCGTGCCGGTCGACGCGGAGGGCATGACCGTCGACGGTCTCAAGGCTGCGCTGGAAGACGGTGTGCGCGCCGTGATCTGCACACCGCGCGCGCAGAACCCCACGGGCGTCAGCCTCACCGCCCGTCGCGCGGAACAACTGCGGGATGTGCTCGCCGGGCATCCGCACGTGCTCGTGATCATCGACGACCACTCCGCCATGCTCACCCGCCAGCCCTACCACTCGATCGTCGGACCGTCGCATCGCCGCTGGGCGCTGGTGCGGTCGGTGTCGAAGTCCCTCGGGCCCGACATGTGTCTCGCGATCACCGCGAGCGATCCCGACACCGCCGACCGGCTCGCCATGCGGCTGAGTCCCGGAAGCACCTGGGTCAGTCATCTGCTGCAGCGGCTGACCGTCGCGCTCGTCACCGACCCCGAGGTGCTCGCAGGCATCGACCGTGCCGGCGAGCACTACCTCGCCCGCAACCGCGCCTTCGCCGAACGCCTCACCGCCCACGGCGTCGCGTGCACAGCCGGCGACGGTCTCAGCCTGTGGGTCGATGTGGGAGTCCCCGCGCGCGCGGTCACCGAAAAGCTCATGCGTCGCGGCTGGCTCGCCCGCCCCGGCGACGAGTTCGTGCTGGCCGACCAGAGCGCCGCGCACCGCCTGCGCCTGACCGTGCACACCCTGTCCGATGCCGACGCGGAGTCCCTCGCCGCCGACATCGCCGCCGCCGTCCGTGCGACGGCCACCCGATGAGAGAAGAAGGTCCCCTGCCGTGAACATCCTGTCGATCCAGTCCGCCGTCGCCTACGGTCACGTCGGCAACTCCGCGGCCGTCTTTCCGCTCCAGCGCATCGGGGTGGAGGTGCTGCCGGTGTACACCGTGAACTTCTCCAACCACACCGGGTACGGCTCCTGGCGCGGTCCGCTCATCTCCCCCGACGACGTGCGCGAGGTCATCACCGGCATCGAGGAACGCGGCGCCTTCGCCGACATCGACGTCGTGCTGTCGGGCTACCAGGGCGGCGAGGGCATCGGCCAGGTCATCATCGACACCGTCGCGCGGGTGAAGGCGGCCAATCCGGATGCCGTCTACGCGTGCGACCCGGTGATGGGCAACGCCAAGTCGGGCTGCTTCGTCGCCCCCAGCATCCCGGTCCTGCTGCGCGAGAAGGTCGTGCCGGTGGCCGACATCATCACGCCCAACCAGTTCGAGCTCGGCTTCCTCACCGGCACCGAGCCCGCGACGATCGACGAGACGCTGGATGCCGCGGACCGCGCTCGCGCGATGGGGCCGCGGACGGTGCTCGTGACGAGCGTCGAGCGTCCCGATCGCCCCGAGGGCACGATCGAGATGCTCGTGGTCGACGACGCCGGTGCGTGGATCGTGCAGACGCCGCTGCTGCCGATGAAGGCCAACGGCTCCGGCGACGTCACCGCGGCGCTCTTCACCGCCCACTACCGGCGCACCGGCAGTGCGGCCGAGGCGCTCGCGCGCACCACATCCAGCGTCTACGATCTGCTGCGACTGACCCACGAATCCGGCACGCGGGAACTCGCCCTCATCGAGGCGCAGGAGTTCTACGGCGAGCCGCGTCTGCAGTTCGAGGTGCGTCAGGTGCGCTGAGACGCAGGCTGAGGCGGCTCAGTAGACGCCGCCGGACTCCGTCCACGCGGCCTCCCACTGCGGGGCGTCATCGGGGCAGATGAACCCGGTGCCGAAGACCATGATGCTCACGGCACCGTCGATCATCGCGGGGTCGTCGCCGGCGACACTGGCGATGAGCGGCGACGTGGCGACGTGCGCGCGGAACACGTCGACGGTCACGTCGTGGCCGTTGAGGATCGACGTCTCGCACGCGTCGAGGGTGAGGGCGAGGGTGAGCGTCTCCACCTGGGAGTCCCACTGAGCGCCCTGCGACTCGATGTACGCCCGCTGCTCGGCCACCAGCGCCTGCTGCTCAGGCGTCTTGGCCACCAGCGCCGAGCCGTCCAACGGCTGCTGCTGGGCGGCGAGAAAGGCGTCGCGCTCCGCGAACGCCGCAGTGAACTCATCGGCCTCCGCGTCGCCCTCCGCCTCGTCCACCGTGGTCGAGTCGTCCGGCGTGGCCTCCGGAACGGGTGCGGAGGTGCCCGTCTCATCGACGCGTTGCGCCCCCTCGGTGGGGTACGACGCGCAGGCGGTCAGAGACAGGGCCAGCACTGCGGCCGAGACGGTGGCCAGCGCACGGGTGGATTTCATGAAAGCGGTTTCCTCTCGGGAGCGTCCCGCCAGGCTACTGGGCTTGGCCGACCTCCCGTTGCCACGCTGTGGAAACCGCCTCGCGCACCTCGCCCAGCAGCTGCGGCAGGGCCTTGGTCTTCGCGATGATCGGGAAGAAGTTCGCATCGGTGGCCCACCGCGGCACGATGTGCTGGTGCAGGTGCTCGTCCACGCCCGCCCCGGCCACGGCGCCCTGGTTCATGCCGATGTTGAATCCGTCGCACCGGGCCACCTCGCGCAGCACCCGCATCCCGACCTGCGTGAGCTCGGCGATCTCGCCGACCTCCTCGGGCGTCGCCTGGTCGTAGGTCGCCACATGGCGATACGGGCACACCAGCAGGTGGCCCGAGTTGTACGGGAAGAGGTTGAGCAGCACGTATGCGGTGCGGCCGCGGTGGACGATCAGACCGTCCTCGTCGGACTTGTCCGGGGCGGCGCAGAACGGGCACGCGGCGCGCATGGCGTCGGCACCGGCCCGGATGTAGGCCATGCGGTGCGGGGTCCACAGCCGCTGGAACTCGTCGGGCACCCCGGGCAGGGTCGCCGCGTCGACGAGCTCCTGCTCGCTCACGCCAGGTCCTCGGCCGTGTTGACGAGCGTCTTGTCGGCGATGGCGCGCAGCACGAGGGCGATCGCCTCGTCGACGGGGACGCCGTTGGTCTGCGTGCCGTCGCGGAAGCGGAACGACACGGTGCCGGCCGAGCGGTCCTGCTCCCCCGCGATCAGCTGCAGCGGCACCTTCTGGGTGGTGTGCGTGCGGATCTTCTTCTGCATGCGGTCGTCGGAGTGGTCGACCTCGGCGCGCACGCCCTGCAGGCGCAGCTGGTCGACGATGCCGTCGAGGTAGTCGCCGAAGTCGGCGGCCACCGGGATCCCCACGACCTGAACAGGAGCCAGCCACACCGGGAAGGCGCCGGCGTAGTGCTCCAGCAGGATCGCGAAGAACCGCTCGATCGAACCGAACAGCGCCCGGTGGATCATGATCGGGCGGTGCTTCTCGCCGTCGGGACCGGTGTACTCCAGGTCGAAGCGCTCAGGCAGGTTGACGTCGACCTGCACGGTCGACAGCTGCCAGGTGCGTCCGATGGCGTCGCGCGTCTTCAGATCGATCTTGGGGCCGTAGAAGGCGGCCTCGCCGGGGACCTCGGTGACTTTCAGACCGCTCGAGTGGGCGACGTTGCGCAGGGCATTGGTGGAGTACTCCCAGAACTCCTCCGAACCGATCCACTTCTCCTTCTCATCGTCACGCATCGACAGTTCGAGCTCGAAGTCCTCGAGCCCGAAGTCGCGCAGCATCGAGAGCACGAACTCCAGCACCCGCGTCGTCTCCACCTCGAGCTGGTCGGGGGTGACGAACAGGTGCGAGTCGTCCTGCGTGAAGCCGCGCACGCGGGTAAGGCCGTGCAGAGCACCCGAGAGCTCGTTGCGGTAGACGGTGCCGTTCTCGGCGAGACGCATCGGCAGGTCGCGGTAGCTGCGTGCCCGCTCCTTGTAGATGAGGATGTGCATCGGGCAGTTCATGGGCTTCAGGTAGTAGTCCTGGCCCTGCTTGGTGACGTGCCCGTCGGCGTCGCGCTCCTCGTCCATGCGGATGGGTGGGAACATGCCCTCGCGGTAGGTGACGAGGTGGTTGGACTGCAGGAAGAGGTCTTCCTTGGAGATGTGCGGGGTGTACACGTACGTGTAGCCGCCCTCGATGTGGCGTCGCCGGGCGTGCTGCTCCATCTCACCGCGGACGACGCCGCCCTTGGGATGCCACACCGACAGGCCCGAGCCGATCTCGTCGGGGAACGAGAACAGGTCCAGTTCCTTGCCGAGCTTGCGGTGGTCGCGCTTGGCCGCCTCTTCCAGACGCTGCTGGTAGGCGCGCAGCTCGTCCTTCGTGGGCCAGGCGGTGCCGTAGATGCGCTGCAGCTGCGGGTTCTTCTCGCTGCCACGCCAGTAGGCCCCGGCGATGCGGGTGAGGTCCCAGCCGTTGCCGACCATGCGGGTGCCGGGCACGTGCGGGCCGCGGCACAGGTCCTTCCAGACTGTCTCACCGTCGCGGCTGACGTTGTCGTAGATCGTCAGCTCACCGGCGCCCACTTCGACGGACGCGCCCTCGGCGGCATCCTTCGAACCGCCCTTCAGGTCGATCAGCTCGAGCTTGAACGGCTCGTCGACGAGTTCGGCGCGTGCTTCCTCATCGGTGACCACACGGCGGACGAAGCGCTGGTTCTCGCGGACGATGCGCTCCATCTCCTTCTTGATGGCCTTGACGTCCTCGGGGGTGAAGGGCTCGTCCACGCCGAAGTCGTAGTAGAAGCCGTTCTCGATGGGCGGGCCGATGCCGAGGTTGGCCTGCGGCTTGATGCGCTGCACCGCCTGGGCGAGCACGTGCGCCGTGGAGTGGCGCAGGATCGACAGTCCGTCGGGGCTGTCGACGTAGACCGGCTCGGCGGTGTCGGCATCCGACACCACCGTCGCGAGGTCCTTGAGCTCGCCGTCGACGCGCAGCGCAACGACGGAGCGATCGGGGAACAGGGTGAAACCGTCGACGGGGTACGACACGTCAGTCACAGGAGCTTCTCCAGAAGGTGGCTCGGAACAATCGATGCTCAGCTTCGGGCGCCGGGCGCCCCGCCCGCTCAGGCGTGAAGCGTTCGCGTGCCGGTGGCCGCGACGACGGTCGCAGCGGCAATCCGGCGCAGTTCCATGCGGACGATTCTAGTGGGGTGAACGCACCGCGATGATGGATGCCGCGAAGCTCGCCGTGCTGTCGCCGGCACTGTCACGCGCGGCGGCGCTCAGGAGTCCTGTCGGCGAGCGGTTCCCGGGGCGTGCACCATCAGGGCGAGTGCCAGCGAAATCGAGATGATGCCGGAGGCGAAGATGAAGGCGCTGAGGCCCGAGTCGACCGCGAACGCCAACCCGAAGAGGTAGAAGCCGAGAAGAAACAGCACCGCGAACAGGATGAACATTGACTACCTCCGTGGAGAACCAACTACTGATGCTAGCCAAGTGCAGCCATTCGCGAGATGTGCTAGCCGTCCCCGACCGTGATGTCGACCTGAATCTCGCTCGCGAGCTGCTCGAGCGCGGACACGACGGTCGTGACGTCGACGTCGGCGGGTACGCGCACAGCGACGGTCGCCTCGAACAGCGTGCCGCCGGACATCGGCGCGGCGACGGTGCGACTGGTGAGTGCATCGATGCTGAGCCCACACGCCTCGAGCGTCGCGGTGACGTCACGGACGATGCCGGGTCGGTCGTTGCCCATCACCTCGAAGGTGACGTGGCTCGCACCGTCTGCCTCGGATGCCGTGGGATCCACCCCGGTGTGCGTCGTGACGCGCAGCAGACCCTCCAGGCTGCGCAGGGCGGAGGTGAGAGCCATCTCCTCGGCGTCGGGCACGCTGACCACGACGACCCCGGCGAAGGCGCCGGCCAGCTCCGCCAGTTCGCTGCGCTCCCAGTTGCCGCCGTGAGCGGCGACGGTGTCGGCGAGGGCGCGGACGAGACCGGTGCGGTCATCGCCGACGACGGTGAGGACGAGGTGTGCCATGGGCCGAGCCTAGCCCCGCCGTTTTCGGCGCGACATCCGCCCGGTCACGCCGGCGTCGGTCGCATCCGCCGCCGCATCCGGCGCGGCATCCGCCGCCCTTCGCTGACACACCACTTTCCGGTTGAGACATCACGCATCGCGCGGTGTCTCAACCGGAATGTGGCTTCTCGCGCGGGGTGGGTCCGGGAAAGCAAAAACCCCCGGCGAACCGGGGGTTTTCCGTGGTGCGCGATACTGGGATCGAACCAGTGACCTCTTCCGTGTCAGGGAAGCGCGCTACCGCTGCGCCAATCGCGCCCAAAGGGCTCTTGAGTTGTGAGTGGAGGTGGCGACGGGATTCGAACCCGTGTAAACGGCTTTGCAGGCCGGTGCCTAGCCGCTCGGCCACGCCACCGTGTGGTTTGACCCCACGTGCCAAGGATCCTCCGAAGAGGATCCCTACACTCGAGCGGATGACGAGACTCGAACTCGCGACCCCAACCTTGGCAAGGTTGTGCGCTACCAACTGCGCTACATCCGCATTTCGCACCGGATCGCTCCGGCACTTGAATGACTTTAGCCGAGTCTGAGCCGAGTGCAAAACCAGGCGCGCCCCGCGCGTGTCTCGGCCCGATGGTTCGAAGCGCATCCCGGCATCCGGTATGCTCGTTGAGGCCCCTCGGGGCGACGGGCGATTGGCGCAGTTGGTAGCGCGCTTCCTTCACACGGAAGAGGTCATCAGTTCGAGTCTGGTATCGCCCACCATGAGACCCCCGGTTCGCCGGGGGTCTTCTTCATTGCGACGACGTCGCGTGACGGCTCAGAGCCAGCCACGCTCCTCCGCCAGGAAGACCGCCTGCTGTCGGGTATCGAGCCCGAGCTTCGCGAGGATCGCCGAGACGTGGTTGCGCACGGTGCCCGGCGCCAGCGACAGCGTGCGCGCGATGTGTCCGGTCGTCTCGCCGCGACGGCCCGCACGCAGCACGTCGAGTTCGCGGTCGGTCAGCGGCGACCGCTCGGCGCTGAGGGCATCGGCGGCCACCTCGGGGTCGACATAGCGGGCGCCGGCGACGACCCGACGGATGACGTCGGCCACTTCGCCCGCCCCCCGCGACTTGGGAAGGAAACCGACGACTCCGGATGCCAGTGCCCGACGCAGCACTCCTGGCCGGGCATGGCGGGTCACGACGATGCAGCGGGTCGCCACCGTGCGGTGCAGCCGGGCCGCCACCTCGACCCCGTCCAGGTGCGGCATCTCGAGGTCGAGCAGACACACATCGGGCTGGAGCCGGATCGCCGTCTCGAGGGCCTCCGCCCCGTCGGCGCATTCCGCCACCACCTCGATGTCCTCCTCGAGCCGTAGCAGCGCCGCGAGCGCGGAGCGGATCATCGCCTCGTCGTCGGCGAGGAGCACGCGGATCATCGGGCACCGGCCTTATCGACCGGCACGGTCAGCGCGAGGCGGAATCGGTCGTCGGTGCGCTGGACTTCCAGCCGGCCACCGGCATCGGCTGCCCGTCGCGCCAACCCGTCGAGACCCGAACCCGTGGTCGCCGAGTCAGCCGCAGCGGCTGCGTCGTTGGTGATCTCGTAGCGCCACTGGGCGCCGTCCCGCGCCAGCGACAGTCGCGCCCATCCCCCGCCGCCGTGCCGCAGAGCGTTGGTGGTGGTCTCTCGGATGACGGGCGCGAACACGTCCGCCGGCGCGCTCTCGACGCTGCGGCCGATCGACACCTCCACGCTCGCGCCCGCTGCGCGCAGCAGGTCGGCGGCGTTCGCGATCTCCTCGTCCAGCGCTGCGGTACGGAACCGGGTGGCGAGGTCCCTCGTCCCCTGCTGTGCGTCGGCGACACTCGCGCGCGCAGCCCGCAGCTGCTGCACGGCGGCGTCGGGATCGGAGGGCATCAGGCGCTCGGCCAGCTCGAGCTGCAACGCGATGACCTGCAGGTGGTGGCCCTGCAGATCGTGCACGTCCGTCGCGACGCGCAGGCGCTCCTGCGTGGCGGCCAGTCTGGCTTCCGACAGGCGCGCGCGGTCCAGGGCGATGAGCACGTCCCACCACCACAGCGACATGACCGTCATGGGAGGGACCAACGTCGTGTAGACGCCCACGAGCACCCAGTTCACCTCCTCGCCCGCCGTCCCGACGGCACTGAAGCCGCCGCGGGAGTCGACGAACCAGGCGGCGGCGAGCACCAGCGTCACTGCGGTCATGACGCGCAGGCGGATGCCGCGGGGCCAGCCGAGCAGCATGAGCGACTGTGCCAGGGGGAAGAGGGCGATGCTCCACAGCCCTGAGGCGAGCCCGGCGGCCAGCCCGTAGGCTGCGGCGACGCCCAGCGGGAGCACGGTGCCGAGGCTGAGCGCTGCAGCTTCATCGACGTGGTGGCGGTAGCGGGTGAGCAGCCACCCCGACGACGCCAGCCACACCAGACCACCGGCGACGACGGTCGCCAGTTCGGGGTCCCCCAGGCCAGTGCCCGACAGCGTGCCGATCCAGAGCAGGAGCAGGAAGAACTCGAAGAAGACGACCGCCGAGAGCGTGTACCACCAGGTCGCGGACACCCCACGGGTGAGGGTGCGGGCACCGCGGGCTGCGGCGATGGAGGCGGCATCCGGTGCGACGGGGGGTACGGGCATCCGTCCACCATATGGTCATGACAGATGTCACGATCGCGTCGTGCGATCGGCACGGATCCCGGTGACGGACCGACACTTCCGGGTATGTCGACCGCCCGGTGGACTGAAGCCATGAACCTCATCGACGGCTTCCAAGACCTGGTGGCACGTGTCCCCGAACTCCTCCAGCCCCTCATCATCGCGCTCGCCGGCGCCATCCCGTTCGTCGAAGGCGAGGGAGCGGCCGTGATCGGGATCGTCGGCGGCATCCACCCCGTCGTCGCGGCGATCGCCGCGATCGTGGGCAATTTCGCCTGTGTCGCGGTGCTCGTGCTCGCCGGTGCCGGCGCGCGGCAGGCAGTCGTCACCCGTCACCGGCAGCGGTCGGCGGCACGCACGACGGTGGGCGGCGCGGGCTCATTCGCGGATGCCACCCCCATCGAGCCCGCGACGGCAGCCGCGCCCGTGTCGGCGCGACGCGAGAAGTTCCTGCGCGCGCTGGACCGTTACGGGGTGCCGGGCGTCAGCCTGCTCGGCCCGCTGCTGCTTCCGACGCAGTTCACCGCGACGATGCTCGCGGCATCGGGCGTCGGCCGCGCGCGCATCCTGTTCTGGCAGGCGCTGGCGATCGTCGGCTGGACGACGATCATCACCCTGCTGGTCACGGGCGTGTTCGCGGCGGTGCGTTGAGGCCCCCCGCGCCGTGTTGCGCTCAGCGGGTCGGCTTCGAGCCGTTGCGTCGCTGCAGCTCGCCGGCAACTCGAGCGAAGACCGACGCGTCGACGGCGGATGCCTCGCGGCGCATTCCCTCGGGGCTGGTTCGGTTCCCGTTACGCGCCCCGAACCGGGCACACGGCGGGTTCGGTTCCCAATACGCGCCCCGAACCGGGCGTGAGGCGGGTTCGGTTCCCGTTACGCGCCCCGAACCGGGCACACGGCGGGTTCGGTTCCCAGTACGCGCCCCGAACCGGGCGGTCGGCGGCTGGGGGCGACCTGTACCCCGCGACACGCCGCACGCGACAGGGGCGCCGCGGCCGTAGCCGCGACGCCCCTGCATGCTGTGTGGGCGGAACCCGGTCAGTCGACCAGGGCGTAGCCCTCCTCGCCGTGCACGACCGTGTCGACACCGGCGATCTCGTCCTCGTTCTTGATGCGGAACCCGAGGGTCTTCTGGATCGCGAAGCCGAGGATGCCGGCGACGACGAAGGAGTAGACCATGACACCCAGTGCGGCGATCACCTGGAGGATCAGCTGCTCGGCGTTGCCGCCGACGAACAGGCCGGTCTCGGTGGCGAAGAAGCCGAGGTAGATCGTGCCGATGAGGCCACCGACCAGGTGGATGCCGACGACGTCGAGCGAGTCGTCGAAGCCGAGCTTCCACTTCAGCTCGATCGCCATGGCGCAGGCCGCACCGGCGATGACGCCGAGCAGCAGTGCCCAGCCGGGCGACAGGTTGGCGCAGGCGGGCGTGATGGCGACGAGGCCCGCAACGGCGCCGGAGGCGGCACCGATCGAGGTGGCCTTGCCGTCCTTGAGCTTCTCCACGATGACCCAGCCGAGCACCGCGGCCGCGGTGGCGCCGAGCGTGTTGATGCCGATGAGGCCCACACCGCCCATGTCCTCAGACAGCCACTCGGCGCCGGCGTTGAAGCCGAACCAGCCGAACCAGAGGATGGCCGCACCCAGCATCACCAGCGGCACGTTGTGCGGCTTGTGGATGCCCTTCTGGAAGCCGATGCGCTTGCCGAGCACCAGCGCGAGGGCCAGTGCCGCCGCGCCCGCGTTGATGTGCACCGCGGTGCCGCCGGCGTAGTCGATGACCTCCGTGCCGAAGCCCATGCTCGTGCCGAGGTTGAAGATCCAGCCCCCGCCCCAGACCCAGGCGGCCACCGGGAAGTACACGATCGTCGCGAACAGCCCGGCGAACAGCATCCACGAGCCGAACTTGGCGCGGTCGGCGATGGCGCCGGAGATGAGCGCGACGGTGATGATGGCGAAGGTCGCACCGAATGCGACGCCGATGAGCGAGGTGTTGGCATCCTCACCCGAGGCGAGGCCACTGAGGGCGAAGTCGCTCAGCGGGTTGCCCGCGAACTCCCACGGGCTCCCGACGGCGCTCATGTTGTAGCCGTAGAGAATCCACAGCACGCTGATGAGTCCGAGCGCTCCGAAGCTCATCATCATCATGCTGACGACACTCTTGGCCTTGACCAGACCGCCGTAGAAGAAGGCGACACCGGGCGTCATGAAAAGCACGAGCGCGGTGGCCATGATCCCCCAGGCGATGTTGCCGGGTGCGTCCATAGGTGTTACCTCACATTGATCAGTGACAGGGACACGCAGCGGGTGGGTACGGGTGGCCGCTTCGTGTTCGCCCAGTCTCACCAGGCGCCGTTACTGTCAGCGTGAGGTCGTGTTTCGGATTCGTTACGTGGTGGCATCCGGCGTAAACATCACGTTTCGCCCCGCCGGGAGCCTCCTGCCGGAACGCTCAGGAGTGGGTGAGGGACACCAGTCGCGAGATGGCGCGCAGGTACTTCTTGCGGTACCCGCCGGCGAGCATCTCATCGCCGAACACCTGGTCGAGGGCGACGCCGGTGGCTCGGATCGGGATCTGCGCGTCGTAGGCGCGGTCGATGAACGCGACGAACCGCAGCGCCGCCGACTGGTCGTCGAGCTGGGTGACCTCGCGCAGCCCGATGACCGAGAGGCCGTCGAGCAGGCGGATGTAGCGGGACGGGTGGACCGTGGCGAGGTGGGCGACCACCTCGGCGAACGAGTCGTCTGAAGCGGCACCCGCTGCCGCGGCATCCGCCAACGCCCGCGCGTACTCGTCGTCGCCCAGCACCACCGCGTGGCCGTCGACGGCGCGCTGCCGGTAGTCGGTGCCGTCGATGCGCAGCGTCTGGAAGCTCGCCGACATCGCGTGGATCTCGCGGAGGAAGTCCTGCGCGGCGAAGCGCCCCTCGCCCAGCGCATTGGGCGGGGTGTTGGAGGTGGCAGCGAGCCGTGTGCCGGATGCCACGAGCTCCCCCAGCAGCCGGGTCATCACCATCGTGTCGCCCGGGTCGTCGAGCTCGAACTCGTCGATGCACAGCAGTTCCGCGCCGCGGAACAGCTCGACGGTCTTCTGGTAGCCGATCGCGCCGACGAGCGCGGTGTATTCGATGAACGAGCCGAAGTACTTCCGCCGCGCGGGCAGCGCGTGGTAGATCGCCGCGAGCAGGTGGGTCTTGCCGACCCCGAAGCCGCCGTCCAGGTACACGCCGGGCTTGAGCTCGGGTGTCTTCTTCGCACGGCGGAACAGGCCGCCCTTCGCCGCGGGCGCGCCGCCGCCGGCGAACGCGGTGAGCGTCTCCTTCGCCTCCTGCTGCGACGGGTAGGCGGCGTCGGCGCGGTAGGTGTCGAACGTCGCGCCGTCGAACTGCGGCGGCGGCACGAGCGAGGCGATCATCTCGTCGCCGGTCACGTGGGGCTGGCGTTCGCTGAGGCGCACGATGCCCGTGCCGGTGGTGGTCATGTGTGTCGATCGTAGTCGCGCCGAGGGACGGCGGCCGCGCTCAGTCGCCCGCCGGCGCCGCGACGGCGGCGAGACCGTGCACACGCAGCCAGTTCAGGATGCGGCCGTTCCAGCGGTCCTGGTCGTAGTTCCACAGCTTCGTGTGGCGGGCCACCTCGAAGATCTCGAACTCCACGAGGTCCGGGCGCGCGACCACCAGATCGTACGAGGCGTCCGAAGGGACGAACCCGTCGTCGTCGCTGTGGAGGATGAGCACCGGATGCCGCAGTTCCCCCGCCCGGGCGACGACGTCGAGCCGGTCGAACGGGATGGGCGCGCCGGCGCCGGTGACCGATGTCGCCCATTCGGTGCGCAACGCCTCGATCGCGAGCTGGGTGACCGGGGCGGGCACCTTCAGCTGCTTGGCCTGGTAGCCGAGCACGATGCGCCAGTCCAGCACCGGGGACTCCAGCACGACGCCGACGATGAGGTCGCGGTGGGCCGAGTTCAGCTCGACCTGCAGCACGATCGCGCCGCCCATCGACCATCCCATCAGCACGACGCGCTTGGCGCCTCTTCGGCGGGCGAAGCCCACCGCGGCATCCGCGTCGCGCCATTCGGTGGCGCCGAGGGCGTAGGTGCCGGTGCGGCTGCGGGGTCCCTCGCCGTCATTGCGGTACGAGACGAGGAGGCAGGTGATACCGGCCTCGTGGAACACCGGCACCGCGCGCAGGCACTCCGCTCGGGTCGTGCCGCGCCCGTGCACCTGGATGACCCAGGTGTCGGCGGACTCGCCGGCGGGGAACAGCCACGCCGGACACGGGCCGAGCGGGCCGCCGATGAGTTCGGGTGTGTACGGCAGGTGCAGCTGGCCCGGCTCGTCGAAGTACCACCCGCTGAACGCCGCCGCGGGTGCGAGGTGCGCGTCGGCGGGCACGTGCGTGAGCAGCTTCCGCTTGACCGTGGCGTCATCCTCCGAGAGCACGGAGCCGAGTTTGATGTAGTCGGAGGTGCCGGTCGTGAACAGGCCGTAACGACCCGGCAGCTCGGTGTCGGGGGTGCGCGTGAGCGTGATCGTCTGTGCCGCCGTGTCGAGATCGACGATCGTCGTGTCGGGCACGCGACCCGACGGCGTGACGACACGGCGGGCCATGCGCACGGCCAGCACGCCCATGGCGCCGACGACACCGACGAGGGCCGCGCTGAGCGCGACGAGCAGTGCGCGCAGGAGCGTCGGGGCGTTGAGGGGGGCGCCGGGCGAGACGGCGCGCCTGGAAGCCATCATGGTGGGCTCACTCTAGTCTGTCGACGTGGATGATCCGCGGCCCCCTGCGGCGCGGCCCGCGTTCGCCGAATCGGCGGAACGGGTGCGCTCCCTCGCCTTCCGTTCCGACTTCGTGGTGCGAGAGATCCCCGCGCCCGCAGGCCTCGCGCCCGACGCCATCGCCCTCGCCGGTGACGTGCGTCCGGAGGAGCACGGCGTCGACTCCCCCTACGGCACCGGCCGGTTCATCCTGCTGCATGACGATGCGGGCGTGGACTCGTGGGGCGGCCCGTGGCGGATCGTGTGCTTCGCGCAGGCGCCGCTGGAGACCGAGATCGGCACCGACCCCCTGCTGGCTGACGTAGCCTGGTCATGGCTGGTCGAGGCACTCGAATCCCGCGGGGCGAAGTACCACGCGGCATCCGGGACCGCCACGAAGACGCTGTCGAAGGGTTTCGGCACACTCGCCGATCAGGGTGACGGTGCCCAGATCGAGCTTCGGGCATCGTGGTCGCCGACCAGCGACATCGCCCTGCACGTTCAGGCGTGGGGCGAACTGGTGTGCATGCTGGCGGGATTGCCGCCCGGGTCGGAGGAGATTGCTGTGTTCGGACCGCGCCGAGGCGCTCGTGGCTGAGTACGTCGTCATCGAGGATGCCGCAGGCCTCGCCACCGCGTGTGCTGCGCTGGCTGCCGGCGATGGCCCCGTGGCCGTCGATGTGGAGCGTGCCAGCGGCTTCCGCTACTCCCAGCGCGCCTACCTCGTGCAGGTGTTCCGGCGGGATGCCGGGGTGTTCCTGTTCGACCCGCCCGCCATCGGCGACATGACGCCGCTGCAGGCAGCGATCGGCGACGTCGAGTGGGTGCTGCACGCCGCGAGCCAGGATCTTCCGTCGCTGCGTGAGATCGGGCTCGAGCCGCCGTCGATCTTCGACACGGAACTCGCCTCCCGCCTGCTCGGTCATGAACGGGTGGGGCTCGGCGCCATCGTCGAAGAAACCCTGGGCATCACCCTGGACAAGGCGCACTCCGCCGCGGACTGGTCGACACGGCCGCTGCCGCAGGCGTGGCTGGAGTACGCCGCACTGGACGTGCTGCTGCTCGTGGATGTGCGCGACGTGCTCGCTGCCGAACTCGAGGAGCAGGGCAAGGTGCAACTGGCCGCCGAGGAGTTCCAGGCGGTGCTCGAGCGTGCTCCCAAGCCGCCGCGCGAAGACCCGTGGCGGCGGTTGAGCGGCCTGCACACCGTGCGCGGTCGCCGCGGACTCGCGGTGGCGCGGGCGCTGTGGACGGCCCGCGAGGAATACGCCCGCGAGCAGGACGTCTCCCCCGGCCGCCTCGTTCCCGACCGCGCGCTGGTGGCGGCGGTGCTGGCCGATCCCGCGACGAAGCAGGAGCTGTCGAAGGTCAAGGACTTCACGGGCCGCGCGAGCCGCTCCCAGCTCGACCGGTGGTGGGCGGCGATCGAAGCGGGCCGTGCCGACACGTCGTTGCCGCCCGAGCGGGTGCCCGGCGACAGCATGCCCCCGCCCCGGGCGTGGGCCGAGCGCAATCCCGCCGCCGACGCCCGGCTGAAGGCCGCGCGGCCCGAGGTGGAGCGGGTGGCCGAAGAGCTCGGCATGCCCACCGAGAACCTGCTCACCCCCGACACGCTGCGCCGCGTCGCCTGGGCGCCGCCCGAGCCGCTCGACGTGGCATCGGTGTCGGCGGCGCTCGCGGCGCTCGGCGCGCGCCCGTGGCAGGTTGAACGAACCGCACAGGTGATCACCGACGCGTTTGTGCGTTCCGTGCAAGGCGGGTCCGAGGAGCCGGAGGCGGCTTCGTAGGATCGCCCCAACCGATTCTCCCGCGCAGAGACCGATTTCTAGGCTGACTCGGATCCCAACTATTGGAGGCAGAGTGGCCGAGATTTCGGACGTCTTCTTCGTCGATGGTGTGCGAACCCCGTTCGGGCGCGCCGGCGAAAAAGGCATGTACTGGAACACCCGATCCGATGACCTCGCCGTCAAGGCGACCATCGGGCTCATGCAGCGCAACCCGGGCGTTCCGGCGGACCGCATCGACGATGTCGCCATCGCCGCGACCAGCCAGACCGGCGACCAGGGCCTGACGCTCGGACGGTCCGTGGCCATCCTCGCCGGACTCCCGCAGACGGTCCCCGGCTTCGCGATCGACCGCATGTGCGCAGGAGCCATGACGAGCGTGACCACGATGGCCGGCTCCATCGGCGTCGGCATGTACGACGTCGCCCTCGCCGGTGGCGTGGAGCACATGGGGCACCACCCCATCGGTGCCGACAGCGATCCCAACCCGCGCTTCGTCGCCGAGAAGATGGTCGACCCGGGGGCCCTGAACATGGGCGTCACCGCGGAGCGCATCTTCGACCGGTTCCCGCACCTGACCAAGGAGCGCTCCGACCGGTACGGCATGCTCAGCCAGCACAAGCTGCAGGCCGCCTACGACGCCGGCAAGATCCAGCCCGACCTCGTGCCGGTCGCGATCAAGGATGCCGAAGGGGCATGGGGCCTCGCCACCGCCGACGAGGGCCGTCGCCCCCAGACGACGATGGAAGACCTCGCGAACCTGAAGACGCCGTTCCGCCCGCACGGGCGCGTCACCGCGGGTACCTCGTCTCCGCTCACCGACGGCGCGACCATGTCGCTGCTCGCCGGCGGCGGGGCCGTGAAGCAGCTCGGGCTCGCCCCGAAGATGAAGCTCGTCTCGTTCGCCTTCGCCGGCGTGCAGCCGGAGATCATGGGCATCGGCCCCATCCCCTCCACCGAGAAGGCGCTGCGCAAGGCCGGACTCGACATCTCCGACATCGGTCTGTTCGAGCTGAACGAGGCGTTCGCGATCCAGGTGATCTCGCTGCTCGACCACTTCGGCATCGCCGACGACGACCCGCGCGTGAACCCCTGGGGCGGCGCGATCGCCGTGGGCCACCCGCTCGCGGCATCCGGGGTGCGCCTCATGATCCAGCTCGCCGCGCACTTCGCCGAGCGACCCGACGTGCGCTACGGACTCACGGCCATGTGCGTCGGCCTCGGCCAGGGCGGCTCGGTCATCTGGGAGAACCCCCACTTCGACGGCAAGAAGCGGAAGTAGAGCGACATGACCGACTACGAATCCATCGATTTCTCATCGATCCTCTCCCCCGCCGCCACCGAGGGCGAGGTGATCACGCACTCCCCCGTGCGCGACATCGCGCTGGCCAGCGGAGCAGTGCTGTCCCTGATCACACTCGACAACGGGCGCGACCACACCCGGCCCAACACGCTGGGCCCGGCGACCCTCGCCGAGCTCGGGCACACCCTCGCGGGTCTGAAGGCCCGGGCCGCCGCGGGCGAGATCCAGGCGGTCGGCATCACCGGCAAGCAGTACATCCTCGCCGCCGGCGCCGACCTGTCCGACATCTCGCGCGTCGGCTCGACCGACGACGCCCGCCTGGTCGCCCAGCTCGGGCACAAGGTGCTCGGCTCGCTCGGCGACCTCGGAGTGCCCTCGTTCGCGTTCGTCAACGGCCTCGCCCTCGGCGGTGGGCTGGAGATCGCGCTGAACTCCACGTACCGCACGGTCGACGCGTCGGCCGCCGCGGTGGCGCTGCCCGAGGTGTTCCTCGGCATCATCCCGGGCTGGGGTGGGGCGTATCTGCTGCCCAACCTCATCGGCATCGAGAACGCGCTCGAAGTGGTCATCTCCAACCCGCTCAAGCAGAACCGCATGCTCAAGCCGCAGCAGGCGTTCGAGCTCGGGATCATGGATGCCATCTTCCCGGCGTCGAACTACCTCGAGGAGTCGCTGCGCTGGGCCGACGGCGTGCTGACGGGCGCCGTGAAGGTGCACCGCAAGAACGAGCCGGGCAAGATGGAGCGGCTCACGAAGTGGCCCATCGCGATCAAGATGGCCCGCGGCATGCTCGAGTCCAAGATCGGCACCGTGCCGCGTTCGCCCTATGTCGCACTCGACCTGCTCGACAAGGCCAAGAGCGGCACGAAGGCCGAGGGGTTCGCCCGCGAGGACGACGCGCTGGCCGAGCTGGTGACCGGCGACCAGTTCGCGGCATCCATGTACGCCTTCGGTCTCGTGCAGAAGCGCGCCAAGCGTCCGGTCGGTGCCCCCGACAAGCAGCTGGCCAAGAAGGTCACGAAGGTCGGCGTCATCGGCGCGGGCCTCATGGCCAGCCAGTTCGCGCTGCTGTTCGTGCGCAGGCTGCAGGTGCCGGTGCTCATCACCGACCTCGACCAGGCGCGCGTGGACAAGGGCCTGGCCTACATCCGTGACGAGATCGGCAAGCTCGAGGCCAAGGGTCGGCTCGATGCCGATGCCGCCAACCGGCTGCGGGCGCTGGTGCGCGGAACGACCGACAAGAGCGACTTCGCCGACTGCGACTTCGTGATCGAGGCGGTGTTCGAAGAGGTCGGCGTGAAGCAGCAGGTCTTCGGCGACATCGAGGAGGTCATCGCCGACGACGCGATCCTGGCGACGAACACCTCGTCGCTGTCGGTCGAGGAGATCGGTGCGACGCTCGCCCACCCCGAGCGGCTGGTCGGCTTCCACTTCTTCAACCCGGTGGCGGTCATGCCGCTCATCGAGATCGTGAAGACGCCGACGACGTCGGATGCCGCACTGTCGACGGCGTTCGTCGTGGCCAAGGGCCTCGGCAAGAACGCCGTGCTCACCGCCGATGCCCCGGGCTTCGTGGTGAACCGCCTGCTGGCGAAGGTCATGGGCGAGGCCGCGCGCGCCGTCTACGAGGGCACGCCGCTGCTGAGCGTCGAAAAGGCCTTCGCGCCCATCGGCCTGCCGATGACGCCGTTCCAGCTCATCGACCTGGTGGGCTGGAAGGTCGCGGCGCATGTGCAGGACACGATGGCCGCCGCCTTCCCCGACCGGTTCTACGCGAACGAGAACTTCCACGCGCTCGCACAGCTGGATGCCGTCGTGGAGAAGGACAAGAGCGGTCGGGTCACGGGCTGGACCAAGCAGGCCGAGAAGGTGCTCAAGGGCTCGGTCGGCTCGTCGCCGGCGTCGGCGGACGAGATCCTGCGCCGCGTGCAGGACGGCCTGGCGCAGGAGATCCGCATCATGCTGGACGAGGGCGTCGTGCCCGAGGTCGAGGACATCGACCTGTGCCTGATCCTCGGCGCCGGCTGGCCGTTCATCGACGGTGGGGCCTCGCCCTACCTCGACCGCGAGGGTGCGTCGGAGCGTGTGTTCGGCGACACGTTCCACCACCCCCCGATCCGCGGGATCGCCGCGGTCTGAGGCGAATGCGAAAGGCGGCCCCGGGCTTCGGCTCGGGGCCGCCTTTCGCGCGCGCTGGGGCGCTACTGCGCTGCGCGCACCCGCAGGTCGCGGGCGAGGTGGTCGCGCTGCTCCACGACGATGCGGCGCAGCGCCGCAGGCGCGTCGGCGTTGTCGGCGAGCCAGGCATCCACCGGTGCGAGCGAGTCCGATGCCGGGAAGAGCCCGCGGACGAGGCGTCGGGCGATCTCGATGCTGCGCTCGGTCCAGGTGGGGCGCAGGCGCGCGAAGTAGTCCGCGTCGAACCCGGCGACGAGGTCGCGGCGGTCGCCGGCGCGCACGCCCGCGATCGTCGCGCTCAGGTGATCGTTGGTGAGCGTCGTGTCCTCCCACGCGGAGTGCCACGCGTCCGCGCGTACGCGGGCGAGCGGCCGGGATGCGCACATCTCGATGTAGGCGGTGCGCCCCGTGGCGGTGGCGTCGCGGGCGAGCTCCGCATCGGCATCCGTCGTGTCGGCGTCGCCGGTCGTCGCCAGCGCCGTCCACCACGTCCAGCGCAGCTCCGGGTCGAGGGCCAGGCCTGCGGGCGGCTGCTGCGTGCCGGTGAGCAGAGCACGCAGCTCGGCGGCGCGGGCTCCGTCGTCGGCCGCGGCCGACCCCACCGCGCGCGCCCACGCCAGCTGGGCGCCGCTGCCGGGGGCGGCATCGGTCATCGCCTGCCAGGTCGCCTCGAGCCAGGCGGCGTGCTGCGCGGCGCGGTCGGCTTCGGGCACGTAATGGCCGATCGCGAACGCGGCGTTGGCGAGCACATCCGTCAGCAGCGCGATGTTCGTCTCTGCGGGCGCGTGACGGCGCACGATGTCGAGGTAGCGTGCCACGGGCAGCTCGCCGTCGCGGGTCGCGTTCCACAGCGCCGACCACACGATGCCGCGGGTGAGCGCATCGTCGATGGTCGACAGCGCCGCCTGCACGGCGTCGAGCGATGCCGCGTCGAGCCGCACCTTGGCGTAGGTGAGGTCCCCGTCGTTGGCGAGGACGAGATCCGCGGTCGCCGCCGCCGGCATCGGCACGACGGTGCGCTCGTCGACGATGTCGAGCTCGACGCCGCCCTCGCGCACGAGGCGCCCGTCTTCGAGGAGGTACGCCGCGACGCCGAGCCGGTGCGGGCGGGGAGGGGTCTGCACGATGGTCACGGCGCCGTCGCCGCCAGCGTCGCCGCGCTCGATCGAGACGGTGCTGACGCCGGTGGTCTCCAGCCACGCGCGCGACCAGGCGCGCAGGTCGCGGCCGGACGCCGCCTCGAGCTGCGTCAGCAGGTCGGCCAGCGTGGTGTTGCCGTACGCGTGGGCGGTGAAGTAGCGCCTGGCGCCCTCGAAGAACGCCTCCTCGCCGACGAATGCGACCAGCTGCTTGAGCACCGCCGCGCCCTTGGCGTAGGTGATGCCGTCGAAGTTGAGCTTCGCGGCCTCGAGGTCGGGGATGTCGGCGACGATCGGGTGGGTCGTGGGCAGCTGATCCTGCTGGTATGCCCACGACTTCCGCCGTGCGGCGAAGGTGACCCAGGCGTCGGTGAACCGGGTGACCGCGGCGGTCGCATGCGCGCCCATGTAGTCGGCGAACGACTCCTTCAGCCACAGGTCGTCCCACCAGCGCATCGTCACGAGGTCGCCGAACCACATGTGCGCCATCTCGTGCAGGATCGTGTTGGCTCGGCCTTCGCGCTGGGCGACGGTGGCGGCCCCGCGGAAGACGTACCCTTCGGTGAAGGTCACCAGCCCGGGGTTCTCCATCGCGCCGAGGTTGTACTCGGGAACGAACAGCTGGTCGTACTTGCCCCACGGGTAGGGATACGCGAACGCGTCGGTGAAGAAGTCGAGCCCCTGCCGGGTGACCTCGAGGATCTCCTCGGCGTCGAGGTGCGACGCCAGCGACGCGCGGCACAGCACGCCGAGCGCCACGGTCTGCTCGCCGCGCTGCCAGGTGGCGTCGACGCGGTGGTAGGGGCCGGCGGCCACCGCGGTGATGTAGCTCGACAGCGGGGGCGTCGCGGCGAAGTCCACGCGCTGCGCGTCCGCGGCGGCGACCGTCGTGATCGCCGGCTGGTTCGACAGCACCTGCCACCCCAGCGGCGCAGTGACCGTGAACTCGTACCGCGCCTTCATGTCGGGCTGTTCGAAGCACGCCATCACGCGGCGCGCGTCGGCCGGTTCATACTGCGTGTAGAGGTAGGTCGCGCCGTCCACCGGATCGACGAACCGGTGCATCCCCTCACCCGACCGGCTGTACGCGCCACGGGCGACGACGCGCACGGTGTTGTGCGGACGCAGGTTGCGGATGCCGATGCGTGCGCCGTCCCAGTCGACCGGTTGTGCAACGCCGTTGACCTCCACATGCTCGACGGCCTCGCCGATGAAGTCGATCCACGTCTGGGTGGCGCGGTCGGCGGCGTCGAAGCGGAGGGTGCTCGTCGTGGCGAAGCCGGTGACGGTGGCATCCGGTGCTCCCGTCACATCGAGTTCGACGTGGACGGAGTGAAGGGTGATGTCTGCGGACCGGGCGGCGGTCTCTTCCCGCCCGAGGTTGGCGCTGCTCATCCCTCCATGCTGTCATGCGCGCAGCGCCCACCGAGGCGTCGCGCTCCGCGCGTGGTCAGCTCTGGCCGTCGCCGGTCTGGGAAGCCCCCTCGGGGCTCGTCATCTGCGTGACCCACAGCGCGCCGGTGTCCGTCGCGGGACGCGCGACGGGGATGCGGGTGCCGAGCACCTGCGCGACGACGTCGTTGGCGATCTTCGACGCGGTGAGCCCCGCATCGGCGAGGATCTGGTCGCGCGAGGCATGGTCGATGAATTCGTCGGGCAGGCCCAGTTCGTCCACCGCCGTGTCGACCCCGGCCTCGCGCAGCACCTGACGCACGCGCGTGCCGATGCCGCCGACGCGGATGCCGTCTTCGAGGGTGATCACCAGGCGGTGCGCGGCGGCGAGCTCGACGATCGACGGCTGCACCGGGATCGCCCAGCGCGGGTCGACGACGGTCGCGCCGATGCCCTGCGCGCGCAGCCGCTCGGCGACCTCCATCGCGAGGTGGGCCATGGGGCCGATGCCGACCAGCAGCACGTCTTGCGCCTCGCTGCGGGCGAGCACATCGACACCGTCGGCGAGCCGTTCGATCGCGGGCAGGTCCGCGCCGACGGCACCCTTGGGGAAGCGCACGACGGTCGGGGCGTCATCGACCGTGAGCGCCTCGCGGAACTCCTCCCGCAGGCGCTCCGCGTCACGCGGCACGGCGATGCGGATGTGCGGCACGAGCTGCAGCATCGCGAGGTCCCACACGCCGTGGTGGCTCGGCCCGTCGGGGCCGGTGACGCCGGCGCGGTCGAGCACGAAGGTGACGCCGGCCTTGTGGAGTGCAACGTCCATGAGCACCTGGTCGAACGCGCGGTTCATGAAGGTGGCGTACAGGGCGACCACGGGGTGAAGTCCGCCGTAGGCGAGACCGGCGGCGGATGCCACGGCGTGCTGCTCGGCGATGCCGACGTCGTAGACGCGGTCGGGGAAGCGCTGCGCGAAGGGCAGCAGGCCGGTGGGCCGCAGCATCGCGGCGGTCATCGCGATGATGTCGTCGCGCTGCTCCCCCGCGGCGACGAGCTCCTCGGAGAAGACGTCGGTCCAGGCGGTGGCGCCGGCCCCGCCCACGGCGACACCCGTGAGGGGGTCGATGCGCCCGACGGCGTGGAACTGGTCGGCCTCGTCGCTGAGGGCCGGAGCGTAGCCGCGGCCCTTCTCGGTGATCGCGTGCACGATCACGGGCGCGCCGTAGGACTTCGCCAGCTCGAGGGTCTCCAGCATCGCGGCCATGTCGTGGCCGTCGACGGGGCCGAGGTATTTGATGTCGAGGTTCGAGTACAGCGCGACGTTGTTGACGAACCGCGAGAGGAACCCGTGCGTGCCGCCACGGATGCCCCGGTAGAAGGCACGCGCCGCCGGGCCGAGGCTCCGCGACAGCGTGGCCGAGCCCTTGTGGAGGGTGCGATAGCTGTCGGCGGTGCGCACGCGGTTGAGGTAGCGCGCCATGCCGCCGATCGTGGGGGCGTAGGAGCGGCCGTTGTCGTTGACGACGATGACGAGGTTGCGGTCGTTGTCGTCGCTGATGTTGTTGAGTGCTTCCCACGTCATGCCGCCGGTCAGCGCGCCGTCTCCGACGACGGCGACCACATGACGATCGGTGCGACCGGTGCGGGTGAGGGCGCGGGAGATGCCGTCGGCCCAGCTGAGCGAGCTGGAGGCGTGTGAGGACTCCACGACGTCGTGCGGACTCTCGCTGCGCTGCGGGTAACCGGCCAGACCGCCCCGTGAGCGCAGCTGCGAGAAGTCCTGCCGACCCGTGAGCAGCTTGTGCACGTACGACTGGTGTCCGGTGTCGAAGATGATCGGGTCGTCTGGCGAGCGGAACACCCGGTGGATGGCGATCGTGAGTTCGACCACACCGAGGTTGGGACCCAGGTGTCCGCCGGTCTGGGAGACGTTCTCGACGAGGAACTCGCGGATCTCCCCCGCGAGCGTCTCGAGTTCTTCGACCGTCATCCGGTCGAGGTCACGCGGTCCGGAGACCGAGGAGAGAAGGGACATGCGTCTCCTTTCGGGGGGCCACACAGGTTTTGAAGTCTACCCGCGCGATTTCTGCGACGGATGCGAACAGGCCCGGAGTCGACGACTCCGGGCCTGTTCGCAGGTGCGTCAGACGAGGCTGCGCAGCACGTACTGCAGAATGCCGCCGTTGCGGTAGTAGTCCGCCTCACCGGGGGTGTCGATACGCACGATCGCGTCGAACTCCACGGTCTGCTTGCCCTCGGGCGAGAACTCGCTCGGCTCGGCGGTCACCCGCACGGTCTTGGGCGTGACGCCCTCGTTCAGCTGCTCGAGGCCCGTGATCGAGACGATCTCGGTGCCGTCGAGGCCCAACGACTCCCAGCTGTGACCGGCGGGGAACTGCAGCGGCACGACGCCCATGCCGATGAGGTTCGAGCGGTGGATGCGTTCGAAGCTCTCGGTGATGACCGCCTTGACACCCAGCAGGCTCGTGCCCTTGGCCGCCCAGTCGCGCGACGAGCCGGAGCCGTACTCCTTGCCGCCGAAGATGACCAGCGGAGTGCCCTGGGCCTGGTAGTTCATCGACGCGTCGTAGATGAACGACTGGGGGCCGCCGGGCTGGGTGAAGTCGCGGGTGTAGCCACCCTCGACGACCTTGCCGTCGTTGACTGCGCTCACGAGCTGGTTCTTGAGGCGGATGTTCGCGAACGTGCCGCGGATCATCACCTCGTGGTTGCCGCGACGAGAGCCGAAGGAGTTGAAGTCCTTGCGCTCGACACCGTGCTCGGTGAGGTACTGCGCTGCGGGCGTGCCGGGCTTGATGTTGCCGGCCGGGCTGATGTGGTCGGTGGTGACCGAGTCGCCGAGCGTCGCCATGACGCGTGCGCCGGTGATGTCGGCGACGGGCGTCAGGTCCATCGACATGCCCTCGAAGTACGGCGCCTTGCGCACGTAGGTCGACTGCTCGTCCCACTCGAAGATCGGGCCGGTGGGGGTGGGCAGGTTCTTCCAGCGCTCGTCGCCCTCGAACACGGTGGCGTACTGCTTGATGAACTGCTCACGCGAGATCGACGTGTCGATGGTCGCCTGCACCTCATCGGGCGAGGGCCAGATGTCCTTGAGGAACACGTCGTTGCCCTCGGTGTCGGTGCCCAGCGGGTCGGTCTCGAAGTCGAAGTTCATCGAGCCGGCCAGCGCGTAGGCCACGACCAGCGGCGGCGAGGCGAGGTAGTTCATCTTGACGTCGGGGCTGATGCGCCCCTCGAAGTTGCGGTTGCCCGAGAGCACCGCCGTGACGGCCAGGTCGTGGTCGTTGACGGCGGCGGAGACCTCGTCGATCAGCGGTCCCGAGTTGCCGATGCAGATCGTGCAGCCGTAGCCGACGGTGTAGAAGCCGACCGCTTCGAGCGCCTTGTCGAGCCCCGACTTCTCGTAGTAATCGGTGACGACCTTCGAGCCCGGACCGAGCGTCGTCTTGACCCACGGCTTGCGCTTGAGCCCCTTTTCGACCGCCTTCTGCGCCAGGAGCCCCGCGGCGATCATCACCGACGGGTTGGAGGTGTTGGTGCAGGAGGTGATGGCGGCAAGGGTCACCGCCCCGTTGTCCAGCTCGTAGCTCTCCCCCTCGGGCGTGGTGACCTCGACGGGCTTGGACCACTCGCGGTTGCCGCTGTTGATGTGCACCTCGCGGGTGGTCGGCTCCTCGACACCCGGGGCCTGGCCGGGGTCGGATGCCGGGAACGAGTGCTTGGACTCGAGGTCGACGATGTCCTCCGAGGTGGAGGGCGTCGCGTAACCGATGATGTCCTTCTCGAACTGCGACTTCGCCTCGGACAGCAGGATGCGGTCCTGCGGGCGCTTCGGGCCGGCGATCGAGGGGACGACCGTGGAGAGGTCGAGTTCCATGTACTCGCTGAACGCGGGCTCGGTGTCGGCGTCATGCCACAGCGACTGTGCCTTGGCGTACGCCTCGACGAGGGCGACGCTCTGCTCGTCGCGGCCGGTGAGGCGCAGGTAGTCCAGCGTCACGTCGTCGATGGGGAACATCGCCGCGGTCGAGCCGAACTCAGGGCTCATGTTGCCGATCGTGGCGCGGTTGGCCAGCGGCACCGATGCCACGCCCGCGCCGTAGAACTCGACGAACTTGCCGACCACGCCGTGCTTGCGCAGCATGTCGGTGATCGTGAGGACGACGTCGGTCGCGGTGACACCGGCGGGGATCTCGCCGGTGAGCTTGAAGCCCACCACGCGCGGGATGAGCATCGAGACGGGCTGGCCGAGCATGGCGGCCTCGGCCTCGATGCCGCCGACGCCCCAGCCGAGCACGCCCAGGCCGTTGACCATCGTGGTGTGCGAGTCGGTGCCGACGCACGTGTCGGGGTAGGCCCGCAGCACGCCGTCGACGTCGCGGTCGTAGATGACCTTCGCCAGGTGTTCGATGTTGACCTGGTGCACGATGCCGGTGCCGGGCGGGACGACCTTGAAGTCGTTGAACGCCGTCTGGCCCCAGCGCAGGAACTGGTAACGCTCGCCGTTGCGCTCGTACTCGATCTCGACGTTGCGCTCGAGGGCGTCGGGCGAGCCGAACAGATCGGCGATGACGGAGTGGTCGATGACCATCTCGGCCGGCGACAGCGGGTTGATCTTGCTCGGGTCGCCGCCGAGTGCGGTGACCGCCTCGCGCATGGTGGCGAGGTCCACGATGCAGGGCACGCCGGTGAAGTCCTGCATGACGACGCGGGCGGGCGTGAACTGGATCTCGGTGTCGGGCTGCGCGTCGGGATCCCACGAGCCAAGGGCCTGGATCTGCTCCTTGGTGACGTTGGCACCGTCTTCGGTGCGCAGCAGGTTCTCCAGCAGCACCTTGAGGCTGAACGGCAGCTTCTCGTAGCCGGGGACCGTCTCGATGCGGAAGATCTCGTAGTCGGTGCTGCCGACCGTCAGGGTGCTCTTCGCACCGAAGCTGTCAACACTGGACACGTGTGGCTCCTTCGTCGGCGGGTGGGCATGCTGCCGCCCGCTCTCCATCATCCCCGGCTCGACGGAGCGCGGCTAGTGAGGCGCGCCTAACTCGTCTGGGGAGGAAATTTATCTTGATGTCAAGATAAATGTATCACTGCGGCTTGCGGATGTAGAGAGCGCGCGCGGCGAGCCACGTGACCGCGATGAGCGGCGCGAACAGCGGCAGACCCATGACCAGCTTCAGTGTGCCCAGTGTCGCCACGTCACCGGCGAAGTACAGCGGCAGCTGCACGGCGAGACGCGCGTAGAACAGGGCCGCCCACGCCAGGGCGAGCCAGAAGAACACGCGCCGCTTGCGCCGATCGCGGCGCCACGCGGTGCCTTCGCCCATGAGGTAGCCGGCGGCGAGGCCGATGAGTGACCAGCCGATGAGGGCCGACACCAGCAAGGCGGTGCCGTACGCGGCGTTCGTGATGAATCCGGGGACGAAGTTGTCTTCGCCGCGTCCGGTCAGAAGTGCCAGTGCCGCGGCGGCGGCGGTGGCGATGAGACCTCCGAGGGCGGCGGAGGGCGGGGTGCGCTGCAGCAGTCGCAGCAGGGTGAACACCAGCGCGAGCCCGACCGAGAGGCCGAGGCTCAGCGGCAGGTTCGCCTCACCCGTGTCGCGGTCGATCGTGAGGGTGTACGCGACCACGAAGACGAGGCCGGGCAGCACCGACTCGGCGACGCCGCGCCACCCGCCCATCGCGTGCCACACGACGTGCCCGGTGGAGCGCTCCGCGCTGGGGTCGAGCCCTGCGCGGCGCGCGGCGCTGCCGAGCGCTTGACCGAGGATGTCGCTCGCGCGCGGTTCGGGCTCGGGCGGGGTGTTGCGGGGGTCCTCGCCCGGGGTGCTCACGCGCTGCCCGGCGTGGCCGGCATCTTCAGCGGAATGAGATCCCGCGGCGGCATGGGGGTCCCGCCCCGCACGACCACGAGCGAGCGGAACAGGTCTTCGACGCGGGCGGCGGCATCGGTGTCGGCGGTCGCAGCACCGCCGATCACGCCGCGCAGGAACCAGCGCGGGCCGTCGACGCCGACGAAGCGGGCGAGCCGTTTGCCGGTGGCGCCGTCGGCGCCGGCCACGGGGACCTCGGCGAGCAGTTCCGGGCCGAGCGGGCCTTCGCGCTCTTCGACGCGCCCGCCCTGCTGGCGGATCTGCTGACGGATCTGCTCGCGCGTCTCGTCCCACAATCCCGTCGAGCGGGGGGCCGCGAAGGGCTGCACCTGCAGCGTCGACTCGGCGTAGTCGAGCCCGACCGCGACGATGCGCTTGGTCTGCTCCTCCACCTCGAGACGCAGGTTCAGGCCCTCGCGAGGCAGCACCTTGATGCCACCGAGGTCGATGTAGGGGCGCACCGGGTTGGCCTCGGACTCGTCGAACGGGCCGTGCGCGGCGCGGTCCTCGGGCGCGGCCTTGCGCGGCGGCAGTTCCTGCGGCGTCTGGTCGGTCATGCGTCCGTTCCTGTCTTCTGGTAGCCGGTCGAACCGAATCCGCCCTCGCCGCGCACGCTGTCCGGCAGTTCCCGCATGGGCAGGAAGCGCGCGCGTGTCACGGGCATGACGATCAATTGTGCGATGCGGTCGCCCACGGCGATGTCGTACGCCTCGGTGGCGTCGGTGTTGAGCAGAGCGACCTTGATCTCCCCGCGGTAGCCGGCATCGACGGTGCCGGGCGCGTTCACGATGGTGATGCCGTGCTTGGCGGCGAGGCCGCTGCGGGGCACCACGAACGCGGCGTGCCCCTCGGGCAGTGCGATGCGCACGCCGGTGCCGACGAGCGCACGCTGGCCGGGAGCCAGGCGCAGTGCTTCGGTGGAGACGAGGTCCGCTCCCGCATCGCCGGGGTGGGCATAGGCCGGAACGTCGGGTGCAACAATGGGAACGTCCACGGATTCGGTCACCCCAAGAGGCTAATGCAGAAGACAGCGGCCGGCATGCGCCCGGCATACGCGTACCGCGAGCGGCTCAGCCCCTCGCTCTGGGTGCTGGTCAGCGCCGCAGTGATCGGCCCGATGGCCGCGCTCGTGCTGACCCCCATCGCCCCCACTCTCGCTCTCGTGGTGGGAGCGGTCGTCGGTGTCGGGGCGATCGCGTTGCTCATCGCGCTGTCCCCGGTCGTGGAGGTGCGCGACGGATGGCTGCGCGCGGGTCGGGCGAAGATCGAGGTGCGCCACCTGGGCGAGCCTGAGTCGTTCACGGGCGAAGCGGCCCGCCAGGCGCGGGGACCGCAGCTCGACCCGCGCTCGTGGCTGCTGGTGCGCGCCGGAGTGGACGCGATCGTGCGGGTGCCGATCGAAGACCCGCGCGATCCGGCGCCGTCGTGGCTCATCTCCACCCGCACGCCCGACCGTCTCAGTGCGGCGATCCGCGCTGCACGGCCGGGCGGCTGACAGGACTTTACGCGGCGCACTCCAGGCACACGGCACCGTGAGGGGTGTCGTGGTCGATCTGTGAGCGGTGCTTCACGAGGAAGCAGTTGGCGCAGGTGAACTCGTCCTCCTGCGGGGGCAGGACGACCACATCGAGCTCGAGGTCGGAGAGGTCGGCGCCGGGGAGTTCGAAGCCGGAAGGGTTGTCGGCATCCTCAACGTCGACTGCGCCCGAGAGCTTGTCGGGTACACGCTCCTTGAGCGCTTCAATCGACTCGCTGTCATCCTCGGTCTTGCGCGGTGCGTCGTAATCGGTGGCCATTCTCGAACGTCTCTTCTTTCAGTTCAGCGTGCGGGTTCGCCCGATCGGGCGGCGATAGTTTGCATGACGAGAAGCCTTTTCGCAAATGCTCTCAGGAGCTGTGCAGACTCCGTGCTGATCGCCACCGCGTGAAACTCGCGGCGCGCCCCGGTTATTCCGGGCGGAAGGCGTGTGCTGTGACACCATGGGCGCACACGGCAGATTCGGAGGGGTGTTTCGTATGGAACAGCTCAAGGTGATCGGCACCGAAGACGGCACGATCGTCCTCGCAACCGAGACGGGCGAGAGGTTCGCCCTTCCCGTCGACGACGTGCTGCGCGCAGAACTGCGCAAAGCACGCCGCGACCGCGACGGCGAACGCCGCGCACCCAAGGCGAGCCCTCGGGAGATCCAGGCGCACATCCGCTCCGGCATGTCCGCAGCCGAGGTGGCCGAGCTTCTCGGTCAGCGAGTGGAGGACGTGCAGCGCTACGAGGGCCCGGTGCTCGCCGAGCGCGAGCACATCGTCGGCCAGGCGCTGTCGGTGCCCGTGCTGGTGGGCAGCGAACTGGAACCTGACGCGCAGCCCACGTTCGGCGCGGCCGTGCGGGCCAAGCTCGCCGAGGCGGGTGCCGTCTCGGAGCGCTGGACCAGCTGGCGGGAGCAGAACGGCTGGATCGTCAAGCTCGAGTTCACCGCGGACGACGTCGACCACGACGCACGCTGGACCTTCGACCCGCGCCGCAGCACGCTGGCGCCTCAGAACAGCGACGCCACGCAGCTGTCACGTCAGGGATCGCTGCCCGACGGCCTCATCCCCCGGCTGCGTGCCCTCGACCACCCGATGGGTGGCGGTGGCAAGGACGAGTCGCGCTTCGACAGCGGGGCCTTCGGTCCTCGCCGCCCACAGGAGCCCGAAGCCGACATCGAGGTGCCCGAGATGCGTTCGCCGCGCTCGTCCGCCGTGCAGTCGGCCGCCATCAAGCGGGCACCCGACGCACCCGTGACCTCGTCGGAGACCGCTGACCTGCTCGAGGCGCTGCGCCGCCGCCGCGGTCAGCGTGAGCCCTTGCCCGGCACCCCTGCCGCCGCCGGCACGTCTTCGCCCTCGCCGATCGCCCTGTTCGACACGGCCGAGCCGACCCACGACGCGGCGCGGACGGAGCGTCCCGCCGAGGAGTCCACCCCGGCATCCCACGAGACTCCGACGTCCGATGCCGGCGGCCGCCGCAAGGGGTCGCGCCCGTCGATGCCGTCGTGGGATGAGATCGTCTTCGGTGCCCGCACCGAGGAGTCTTAACCCGCGTAGGCTCCCAGCCGGATGAGCGGCACGATGCGCTCCTCCGGTGTCAGTGAGCCGTGCTGGCCCACCATCTTCTGCGGACCCTTGTCGGTGATCCGGTCGTCGTAGTACGCGATGGCGGAACGGGCGGCCACGATCACGTCGCCGATGCGCGGCAGCACCTCGGGGTGCGTCGGGCCGAACAGGCCCGCTGCGACCGCCTCGTCGCGGGAGAGCACCCACGACCGCTCGCCCTCGGCCGTGCGCCAGGCCGCCAGCACCGCTGCCGCCTCGCCCTCTTCGGCATACAGGTGCAGCATCCGCGGCTCGCCGCCGATGACGCGCACGCCGTCGGTCAGCCCGTCACCGTGACCGAGCAGCAGATGGCGGTGGCGCGGCACATCGACCATGCCGTGGTCAGCGGTCACCACCACGCCGGTGCGCGGCGACACGCGCTCGGCGAGGCGCCGTGCCGCGGCATCCACTCGCTCGAGTCCCGCAGCCCACTCGTCGGACTCCCACCCGTGGCGGTGGCCGAGTGAGTCGAGTTCAGGGGTGTACAGGTAGGTGAGGGAGCCGGGGTGACGCGCGGCGATCTCGGCGGCGCGCTCCACCCGCTCGTCGAGGTCGTCGGCGGCGATGAACTCTCCCCCGCGCAGAATCGCGGTGGTGAGACCCGTGGCGGCGTACTCGGATTTCGTCACCACGAAGCACGGGCGTCCACCGTCGTGCTCGCGTTCGAGCAGGGGCTGCGCCCGCTGCCAGGTGTACGGATCGAGACCGTGCGTCTCCCAGCCCTTGAGCTGGTTGGGGGCATCATCGCTGCCGGGGATGCGCACGCGGTAGCCGACGATGCCGTGGCTGCCCGGATCCACGCCCGTCAACAGGCTGGTGAGCGCCGCGGCGGTGGTACTCGGGAAGACGGTGTGCGCGATGTCGCGCTTGCCCATCGCCCCCGCAAGGAAGCGGCCGTGACCGGCGCGAGTGGAGAGGTTCGAGCGGCCGAGGCCGTCGACCACGAACACGATCGCGCTCCGGGCGGGCGGGAGCCAGTCGTCATCGCCCGACAGTGAGGCCAGCACGTGCGGGACGACACCGGTGAGGCTCCGGGCGGAGGTCGGGTCCGCGGGTACGCTGAGATACATCGCGGCCAGTCTCCCACACCGGGCGGATGGCCCCCTTTCCCGTCACCCGAGGACGCACCCACTTCCATGGCAGCATCGCGTAACGCCCCCGCTCCCGCCGCGCTCACCGAGCGCATCGAAGACGTCGACGTCTCGACCGAGATGCAGGGATCGTTCCTCGAATACGCGTATTCGGTCATCTACTCGCGGGCACTGCCCGACGCACGCGACGGCCTGAAGCCGGTGCAGCGGCGCATCCTCTACCAGATGGCCGAGATGGGCCTGCGGCCCGACCGCGGTCACGTCAAGAGCGCCCGCGTCGTGGGCGAGGTGATGGGAAAGCTCCACCCGCACGGTGACTCCGCCATCTATGACGCCCTCGTGCGTCTGGCGCAGCCGTTCGCGCTGCGCGTGCCGCTGGTCGACGGGCACGGCAACTTCGGCTCCCTCGACGATGGCCCCGCCGCGGCGCGCTACACCGAAGCGCGGTTGGCCCCGGCGGCCCTGGCACTGACCGAGAGCCTCGACGAGGACGTCGTCGACTTCATCCCCAACTACGACGGCCAGTTCCAGCAGCCCGAGGTGCTGGCTGCCGCCTTCCCCAACCTCCTCGTCAACGGCACCACCGGCATCGCGGTCGGCATGGCCACCAACATGGCCCCGCACAACCTCATCGAAGTGGTGGCCGCCGCGACCCACCTCCTCGACAATCCCGAGGCGACGCTCGAAGAACTCATGGAGTTCGTGCCGGGGCCCGACCTCCCCGGGGGCGGCGTGATCGTCGGGCTCGACGGGGTGAAGGATGCCTACGCCAGCGGCCGAGGCACCTTCCGCACCCGGGCGAAGGTGTCGATCGAGTCGCTCGGTCCCCGTCGGATGGGGCTCGTCGTCACCGAGCTGCCCTACATGGTGGGTCCGGAACGGGTGATCGAGAAGATCAAGGACGCCGTCAACGCGAAGAAGCTCACCGGCATCGCCGACGTCGCCGACTTCACTGATCGCAACAACGGGATGCGGCTGGTCATCGGCATCAAGACCGGCTTCGACCCGAAGGCCGTGCTCGAGCAGCTCTACCGGCTCACGCCGCTGGAAGACACCTTCGGCATCAACAACGTCGCCCTCGTCGAGGGGCAGCCCCAGACCCTGGGCCTCAAGCAGCTGCTGCAGGTCTACCTGCAGCACCGCATCCAGGTCGTCACCCGCCGCAGCCGCTACCGTCTCGCGCGCCGGCAGGATCGCCTGCACCTCGTGGAGGGCCTGCTCATCGCGATCCTCGACATCGACGAGGTCATCCAGGTCATCCGCACCTCCGACGACGGCGAGCAGGCCCGTGCCCGCCTCATGGACGTCTTCGACCTCTCCCAGGCGCAGGCGGAGTACATCCTCGAGCTGCGCCTGCGGCGCCTGACGAAGTTCTCCCGCGTCGAGCTCGAGACCGAGCGCGACCAGCTCAAGGCCGAGATCGCCCAACTCCAGGAGTTGCTGGGGAGCGAAGTGCTGCTGCGGGCGCAGGTGGCGCGCGAACTGGATGCGGCGGCCGAGACCTTCGGTACGCCGCGGCGCACGCTGCTGCTCAACGGTGGGCCGGTCAAGACGCGCTCGCGCGCGGCGGCCCCCGCCGATCTGCAGATCGCCGACGCGCCGTGTCGCGTGTTCCTTTCGGCCACCGGCCGCATGGTCCGCGCCGAGCTGCGCCCGGCAGGCGAGGCGGGTGAGGATGCCGGCACCGGCATCGTGCCGCCCACGCGCCGCAGCAAGCACGACGCCATCCGCTCCGCCGTCGACACCACGACCCGCGGCGACATCGGAGCGGTGACCAGCGCCGGACGGCTCGTGCGCTTCTCCCCCGTCGACCTGCCGTCGGTGCCGGGCAACTCGGTGCAGCCGGCCGCGGGCACGCGCGCCGACCAGTACCTCGGGCTCGCCGGCGGCGAACACGTCGTGGCGCTCGTGCCACTCACCGACAACCCGCCGCTCGCGATCGGCACCGCGCAGGGCGTGGTCAAGCGCGTCGCGACCAGCGAGATCGCCCACAAGCACGACATCGAGATCATCTCGCTCAAGCCCGGGGACCGCGTGGTGGGCGCGGCGCTCGCGCCCGACGACTCCGAGCTCGTGTTCGTGACCTCCGACGCGCAGTTGCTGCGCTTCGACGCGTCGTCCGTGCGGCCGCAGGGTCGCTCGGCCGGCGGCATGGCCGGCATGCGCATCGCCGAGGGCCAGCACGCCATCTACTTCGGCGTCGTCGCGGCAGGGACCGAGGACCAGGCGGTCGTCGTCACGATCGCCGACACGTCGCAGACGCTCGCCGGGGCCGATGCCGGCAGCGGCAAGGTGTCGGCGCTGGCCGAGTACCCGTCCAAGGGCCGCGCGACCGGCGGTGTTCGGGCCCAGCGCTTCCTGAAGGGCGAGGACACGCTGTCGCTCGCCTGGGTCGGGGTCGAGCCCCGCGCGGTCGGGCCCGACGGCGCCGTGCGGGCGCTTCCCGTTCCCGGCGCCAAGCGCGACGCGTCGGGTCAGCCCCTGGATGCGGTCGTCGGCGCCATCGGCACCGTCGTCGCCTGACCCTCGGCCGCTTCGCGTTTCGTCTCGCTGCGATCGCTCAGCGACCGGCGGGGTGCGCGCAGCGCGAGAGCCGACGCGCCGCGGATCAGGCGTCGATGCGTTCGCGACCGAGCCGGTCGCTGGATTCCACGATGAACTCGCGGCGCGGTGCGACATCGCTGCCCATGAGCAGCTCGAACATCGCGTTCGCGGCATCCGCATCCTGCAGGCGCACGCGACGAAGGGTGCGTCCGGCGCGGTCCATCGTCGTCGTCGCGAGCTGATCGGCATCCATCTCGCCGAGGCCCTTGTACCGCTGGATCGGCTCCTGCCAGCGCTTGCCGGCCTTGGTGAGCTTGGCCAGCAGGGCGTGGAGCTCCGCCTCGCTGTAGGTGTAGATCGTCTCGTTGGGCTTCGAGCCCGGGTTCATGACGATCACACGGTGCAGCGGGGGCACCGCGGCGTACACGTGGCCCTCTTCGATGAGCGGACGCATGTAGCGGAAGAACAGCGTCAGCAGCAGGGTGCGGATGTGTGCGCCGTCGACGTCGGCGTCGCTCATCAGGATGATCTTGCCGTAGCGGGCTGCGCTGAGATCGAACGAGCGCCCGGAGCCGGCGCCGATGACCTGGATGATCGCGGCGCACTCGGCGTTGGAGAGCATGTCGCTCATCGACGCCTTCTGAACGTTGAGGATCTTGCCGCGGATGGGCAGCAGCGCCTGGTACTCGCTGTTGCGGGCGAGCTTGGCCGTACCCAGCGCTGAGTCGCCCTCGACGATGAACAGCTCCGACTGCGAGACGTCGTTGGTGCGGCAGTCGGCGAGTTTGGCCGGCAGCGACGAGGATTCCAGGGCGTTCTTGCGACGCTGGGTCTCTTTGTGGGTGCGCGCGGAGATGCGCGCCTTCATCTCGGAGACGACCTTGTCCAGCAGCAGGGCGGTCTGCGACTTGTCGTCCCGCTTGGTCGACGTGAACCGTGCGTTCAGTTCCCGCTGCACGACGTTCGCGACGATCTGGCGCACGGCGGGCGTGCCGAGCACTTCCTTCGTCTGTCCTTCGAACTGGGGCTCGGGAAGGCTCACTGTGAGCACCGTCGTGAGCCCGGCGAGGATGTCGTCCTTCTCGATCTTGTCGTTGCCGACCTTGAGGCGGCGCGCGTTCTGCTCGACCTGGGCACGTACGACCTTCATGAGCCCCTGCTCGAAACCCTGCTGGTGCGTGCCGCCCTTGGGGGTCGCGATGATGTTCGCGAACGAGCGGGTCACCGTCTCGTAGCCGGTCCCCCAGCGCAGGGCGATGTCCACGCCGCATTCGCGTTCGACCTCGGTGGGCACCATCGCACCGGTCGGCTGCAGCACGGGCACCGTCTCGGTGAAGGTGCCGGTGCCGGTGATCCGCCACGTATCGGTGATGGCGGAGTCGGGGGCGAGGAAGTCGGCGAACTCCGAGATGCCGCCGTCGAAGCGGTAGCTCGTCTCGATGGGCTCCTCGCCGCGGGCGGCGCCACGCTCGTCGCGGATGACGATCTCCAGCCCCGGCACGAGGAATGCCGTCTGGCGGGCGCGCTGCACCAGCTCGTCCAGACTGAAAGTGGCATCCTTCGTGAAGACCTGGCGGTCCGCCCAGTACCGGATGCGTGTGCCGGTGACGCCCTTGGCCACCTTGCCGATCGCGCGCAGTTCGCTGGCGCGCTCGAACGGGGTGAAGGGGGCGTCGGGGCTGGGGCCCGCGAAGACGCCCGGCTCGCCGCGGTGGAACGACATCGCCCAGGTCTTGCCCCCGCGGTCGACCTCGACGTCGAGCCGCTCCGACAGGGCATTGACGACGGAGGCGCCGACACCGTGGAGACCCCCGGAGGCGGCGTACGAGCCGCCGCCGAACTTGCCGCCGGCGTGGAGCTTGGTGAACACGACCTCCACGCCCGACAGCCCCGTGCGTGGTTCGATGTCGACCGGGATGCCACGGGCGCGGTCGCGCACTTCGACGCTGCCGTCGCTGTGGAGGAGGATGTCGATGCGGTTGCCGTGCCCGCCGAGCGCCTCATCGACGGAGTTGTCGATGATCTCCCACAGGCAGTGCATGAGCCCGCGCGAATCGGTCGAGCCGATGTACATGCCGGGGCGCTTGCGGACGGCCTCGAGACCCTCCAGGACCTGGAGATGGTGGGCTGAATACTCGGACGTCACAATCCTCAAGCGTATCCGGGGCCGCCGACACCCAGGTCCTCGACACACACCCGGTAACCAGAACGACACGCCCGGGTGCGGTCGGAGCGTACGCGGTGAGCGAAATGTGACCGGATCGCGGCATTCACGCAACATCCGCATGGTTGTATGTGATGAACCTGGAACGAGCAGCGAGACATCCGAGGAGGCACCGAGATGAGCATGACATCCACCGCGACCGAACAGACCGCCGTCCTCGACTACCGCCTGACCGCGGCCGACCGGTGCGATTCCTGCGGCGCGCAGGCGTACATCGCCGCCGAGGTCAACGGCAGCGAGCTTCTGTTCTGCGCCCACCACGGACGCAAGTACGAAGAGAAGCTTCGGGCGGTCGCCACCAGCTGGCACGACGAGACCGCACGTCTGATCGAGTCCCTCTGACCTTCGGCCGACAGGCCGCACCCGGTGCCCCGCCTAAACTGGCGGGGCACCTTTTTTTCGTCCGGGGAGGACATCCATGGCCTCGCGTGGCCTCGCACTCCAACATCGCCTGCGCGTGCTGATGCAGCGCGCCCGCCGCATCGACGTGTCGTCGGTGACCGACCGAGCGCGGTTCACCGCCCGTGTCCACGGCAAGAGCTACCCCGTCGTGCTGGCCGACATGCTGTGGTCCGCCGCTCGACACCGTGTGGGGTTCAACGACTACCTGGAGTTCGACTTCGCCATCCTCACGCGCGCGGAGCGCGCGACATGGGTGACGAGCCCTCTCGCACTGGAGCTGTCCAACCGCTACGACGACCCGGCGTACGTGCACAGGTTCCACCACAAGATCGACTTCAACCGCGACTTCGACCGCTTCCTCGGGCGGGAGTGGCTGGAGCTGGTCCCCGGCAATGCCGCCGCCCTCGAGGACTTCGCCTCCCGGCATCCCGTGCTCATCGCCAAGGTCCCCGTCAGCAAGTCGGGGCTGGGCGTGCGGCGCTACTTCGCGTCGGACGTGACTGACTGGGAGGCGTTCCACGCCGACCTCATATCGCGGGGCGAAGTGCTCATCGAGGAGAAGATCGAGCAGCACCCCGATGTCGCCGCCACCTGTCCCGGCACCGTCAACACCACGCGTGTGACCACGTTCGTCAAGGACGACGGAACGGTGGCGATCATCAACATGGCCCAGAAGTTCGGGCGCGGTGAGGTGAGCGACCAGGGATCGTTCGGTGGCTTCTACACCGTGCTCGACGAGGACGGCCACGCCCTCGGCAAGGGCTACGACATCCACGGGCACCTGTTCGAGACGCACCCGGAGACCGGATACCGCATCGCCGACTTCCAGCTGCCGCTGATGGACCAGGTGCGCGAGCTCATCACCGAGGTCGCCCTCGTCGTTCCGCAGGTGCGCTACGTCGGCTGGGACATCGTCGTCGGCCCCGACGGTCCCGTGCTGGTCGAGGGCAACTGGGGGGCCGGTGTGTTCGAGAACAAGCCCACCGCCACCGGCATCCGTCACGGCCACCTGCCGCGCTACCGCGCCGCGATGGGCTTCTGACCCACCGCTCCCCCGCCCCGCGCCCGCGCGCGCACCGCGCCCGCGCGCGCCGGGAACCGTGCCGCGTCGCCTGCTTCCTGCGCCGAGAAACCACTTCTCGGTCGAGACACCACGCGGTGCGTGGTGTGTCAGCCGAGAAGTGGTTTCTCGCAGGCGCGAACGCCCGGACCCGGACCGATGGATGCCGGCGGCGGTCACAGTGCCCGCGGCATCCGCGCGCCCGCGGCATCCATTTCCCTGACACAGGAGAACTCACCGGAACAGGACATTCGCGGCCGTAAACGTCCTGTTCCGGGGATAGCGCCTGTCCCCGGACTCCGCGCGGACGGATGCCACCGCCCCGGCGGCATCCGTCCCGTCGCCGTCCCCGTCCCCGTCGACGGCGCCGAGAAACCATTTCCCGGTTGAGACACCGCGCGGTGCGTGGTGTGCCACCCGGAGAGTGGTTTCTCGGGCGGGCGCCGGCGCGGGCGCGCGCCCGGGAACGACGCAGCGCCCCGGGACACGAGGTTCCGAGGCGCTGCGAGGGGCGGATGTCAGACGGCGCGGACGATGCCGAGCGGAGTGGACTGGTGTCCCTGGCCCAGCGGGTTGTCGCGGAGGATGCGCACGAGGCGCGCCTCACCGGCCTTGTCCATCGTCGAACCCAGGATGTTGCCGCCGATGTCGTTGATGTCGACGACCGCGACGTCGGCGGTGCCGCCGAGCATGGCCTTCAGGTGCGCGGCGACCTCGCGGGGTCGCTCCGGCCCGAGCACGACGGCCTTGTTGAACGGCGGGATGGTGCCGCTGGTGGGGCCGTCGATGGCGCGCGCCTTGTCGCCGGCGATGCGGTAGAAGTCACCCTTGCGCCCGAACGCCTTGGTGACGGCGGCGACGCCGGCGGCGAAGAGGATGCGGGGCGTGCCGCACTCGCGCAGCGCCATCTCCATCGTCTCGGGCATGCCGAGGCCGATGCCGTACGACGTCTTGGTGACGTACTTCGAGAGGAACGTCGCGAGCTTGCGCGGCTTCACCGAGTCGATGGGGTACGACCGGCCCTGCGTGATCGCGACGATCTTCTCCGTCACGAACAGCAGGTCGCCGGGGCGCACCACATCGGTCGCGTACTCACGGATGAACGCGTCGAGATCATCGCCGGGCAGCACGACCCGCGTGCGGATCGGGATGCGCTCGAAGGTCGTGCCCTCCACCGTGACGGTGAGGGCCTTGCCGTCGTTGGGCACGGCGGACATGGGTGCGTCGCCCATCACTCGAGGTAGTCCCGCAGCGACTGCGAACGCGACGGATGCCGCAGCTTCGCCATCGTCTTCGACTCGATCTGACGGATGCGCTCGCGGGTGACCCCGAAGGTGTCGCCGATCTGGTCGAGAGTCTTCGGCTGGCCGTCGCCGAGGCCGAAGCGCATGCGGATCACGCCCGCCTCGCGCTCCGAGAGCGAGTCCAGCAGCGACTCGAGCTGACGCTGCAGCATGGTGAAGCCCACGGCGTCGGCCGGGACCACCGCCTCGGTGTCCTCGATCAGGTCACCGAACTCGCTGTCGCCGTCCTCGCCGAGCGGGGTGTGCAGCGAAATCGGCTCGCGGCCGTACTTCTGCACCTCGATGACCTTCTCGGGGGTCATGTCGAGTTCGCGGCTGAGCTCTTCGGGCGTGGGCTCACGGCCCAGGTCCTGCAGCATCTGCCGCTGCACGCGGGCGAGCTTGTTGATGACCTCGACCATGTGCACCGGGATGCGGATGGTGCGGGCCTGGTCTGCCATGGCGCGGGTGATCGCCTGGCGGATCCACCACGTGGCGTACGTGGAGAACTTGAAGCCCTTGGTGTAGTCGAACTTCTCGACCGCGCGGATGAGACCGAGGTTGCCCTCCTGGATGAGGTCCAGGAACTGCATGCCGCGGCCGGTGTAGCGCTTGGCGAGCGAGACGACCAGACGCAGGTTCGCGCCGAGCAGGTGGCTCTTGGCGCGCTGTCCGTCGCGGGCGACCCACTGCAGGTCCAGGCCCAGCTGCGACGACTTCTCGGCCGCCGACATGTGCGACAGCTTCTCTTCGGCGAACAGTCCCGCCTCGATGCGCATCGCCAGCTCGACCTCTTCGGCCGCGTTCAGCAGCGGCACCTTGCCGATCTGCTTGAGGTAGTCCTTGACGGGGTCGGCGGTCGCGCCGGTGATCTGCGTCGAATAGACGGGGACGTCGTCCTCGTCGCTGGAGGAGATGACGATGGCGCCGGTGGGAAGGGGCTCGGTGAACTTCGGCTTCTTCTCGTCGTCGTCGTCTTCGTCATCGTCGGATGCCGAGTCGTCGCCTGCCTTCGCCTTGGTGCGCGAGGGCTTCTTCTCGTCGTCATCCTCAGCCGCATCGGCTTCGAGGTCGACCTCTTCGAGTTCTTCTTCTGCCTCGTCCGCGACCTTGGCCTTGGTGGACTTCTTGGCGGGAGCCTTCGCGGCCGGCTTCTTGGCGGCGGCGCGCTTGGCGGGGGCCTTCTTCGCCGGAGACGTCGTCGTCTCGTCGGAATCAGCCTCGGTCTCGGCGGCTGCGGTTGCAGCGGTCGCGCGGGATCGCGTGGTGGTCTTCGTGCCTGACGTCACGGTTCGCCTTTCACCGACGGACAATCGCCGGTTGGTTCTCGGACACTAGTAAGACCCTTGTCAAGTCCGTCGTGTCTCCGCGGGTGGAGCCACGACCGGTCGACAACGGGTCAGGTTCTACATTGTCTCATACGTTCTCTGCGCACCCGAACGGGCCACGCCCATGAAACAACGCGTCGCGCGTGCCGATCATTCCCGGATTCAGCCGAGTCCGCCGCCCCGTTTGTCGTCCTCACCGCGGGGGCGGCTCGCCAGGAACCGCTCGAGTTCGGCGGCGAGTTCGTCGGCGCTGGGCAGATCGCCGGTGTGGATGATCGGCTGCCCGAGGTTGGAGCCGGCCATATAGGAGTCGTACCGCTCCTCGAGGCCCTGCAGCATGCGGGTGAGTTCGTCACTCGCGGCGACCTGCTCGGTGACCTTCTCGACGAACTCGCGGTTCTCCTCGCGCAGCTCATCGCCGTCGAAGACGAGTCCGGTGGCGACGGTGAGACTGTCCAAGGCCGCGAGGGCCGCGGCGGGGTACTCGGTGTCGGCGAGGTAGTGCGGCACGAGCAGCACGAACCCGGACACGCGGGCACCCGACTCGGCGAAGCGATACTCCAGCAGGTGCCCGATCGTCGCAGGGACCTGTGTGTGCGGCTGCCACACCGAGTGCGCCTCGGTCAGGTCGCTCCGCGTGCCGCTGACGGTGGTGCCGATGGGTCGTGTGTGCGGCACCGGCATGGGGATCGAGTGCACCCAGGTGACGGTGGACACGTCGAGGCCTTCTGCCAGCCCCAGCACCGTCTCGGCGAACGCCTCCCACGCGAAGTCGGGTTCGTACCCCGACAGCAGCACGAACGGCTGGCCGACGGCATCGTGGGCGAGCGAGAGCTCCAGCCGCTGCGGTCGGTAGTCGGTGAGGTGGTCGGCCTGGAAGGCGACGATGGGGCGACGCGCCCGATAGTCCAGCAGCGCGTCGTTGGAGAACGAGATGACCGGAGCCGGCTCGAGGTCGTCGCGGAAGTGGTCGATCACCTGCGCGACCGCGCCGCCGGCATCGGTGAAGCCGGTCAGGGCGATGACCAGGGGCAAACCGGCGGGCACGGGAGGTGCCGACGCGATGCGCTCGTAGAGGGGTCCGGCGAAGGGCATGCCTCAACTTTACGAGGGCGACCGCACCCCTCGGCCGTCGCGCCTCCCGCTGACAGCGAACACAGCGAACCTAGGATGGAGGCATGCCGTTCCCCGAGCTCGCGCACAGTTCCCTTCCGCTCACCGACGCCGAGGCAGATGCCCTCGTCCTCGCTCTTCCGCCGCTGGACGCCGCGGCCGGAGCACTCGACGCCTGGCCGGGCCTCGAATCCGCGCTCACCGCCCTCGCCTTCACCGGCGCCCCGGGCACGCAGCAGCGGGTCTTCCTCCCCGACCTCTCCCCCGTGCCGCTGATCGTCGTCGGCACCGGCGCCGACCCGGATGCCGCGGCGGTGCGCGACGCGGTCGGCGCGGTCGTCCGCACCGCCACCGGCTTCGACACGCTCGCCGTCGCCGCGCCGCTGGCGGCACCCGACGCGTGGCGCGCCGCCGCGGAAGGCGCCGTGCTCGGCGGCTACCGTTTCGACGGCTACAAGAGCGACCCGGGCAAGGCCCGCGCCGCGCGCGTCGTGGTGCACACCGACGCGGAGGTGACCGACGCGGACATCGCCGCGGTGACCGCCGTCGGCGACGCCGCCGCGCTGGTCAAGGACCTCGTGAACACCCCGGCCGAGTGGCAGTCGCCCGCGGAGCTGGCCCAGAGCGCCGTGGCATCCGTCGCCGAGCTCCCCGTCACCGTCACGGTGCTCGACGAACAGCAGCTGGCGGAACAGGGCTACGGCGGCATCCTGGGTGTCGGCCAGGGCTCGGCGCGCCCGCCGCGGGTCGTGCGGCTGGACTACATCCCCGCCGACGCCGAGCGCCACGTCGCGCTCGTCGGCAAGGGCATCACCTTCGACAGCGGCGGGCTCTCGCTCAAGCCCGCGACCAGCATGGTCGGCATGAAGTACGACATGTGCGGCGCTGCGGTCGTGCTGGCGGTCGTGCGGGCCGCTGCGGCGCTGGCGTTGCCGGTGCGGGTGTCGGCGTGGCTGTGCATCGCGGACAACATGCCGTCGGGGCAGGCGACCCGCCCCGGCGACGTGCTGCGCATGCTCGACGGCACCACCGTCGAGGTGCTCAACACCGACGCCGAGGGGCGTCTGGTTATGGCCGACGGCCTGGTCGCTGCGAGCCGCGAACGGCCCGACGTGATCGTCGACGTCGCCACGCTCACCGGTGCCGTCATCGTCGCGCTCGGCACGCGCCACACCGGTGTCATGGGTGAGGATGCCGCCGTCAAGGCGTTCCTCGACGCGGCCGACCGTGCCGGCGAGGAGGCCTGGCCGCTGCCGCTGCCGGCGCACATGGAGCCGGAACTCGACTCCCCCATCGCCGACATGCAGAACTCCAAGATCGGCGATCCCGCCGGTGGCACGATGTTCGCCGCGCTCTTCCTGCAGCGCTTCATCGGGCGGGTCTCGGACGAGCCCGACGCCGAGCGCATCCCGTGGGTGCACCTGGACATCGCCGGCTCCGGCTGGAACAAGGGCTCCGCGTTCGGGGCGACAGACAAGGGCCCGACGGCTGCGACCGTGCGCAGCCTCATCGAGTTCGTCGCGGCGGGGGGTCGCTGATGGCCGACCACGTCGCCGACGTCGTGATCCTCGGCGGCGGCAGCGGCGGGTACGCCGCGGCACTGCGGGCCGCGGAACTGGGCAAGAGTGTCGTCCTCATCGAGAAGGACAAGCTCGGCGGCACGTGCCTGCACCGCGGGTGCGTGCCGACCAAGGCCCTGCTGCACTCCGGCGAGGTGGCCGATTCGGCGCGACACGCCGAGACGGTCGGCGTACGCGCCACCTTCGACGGGGTCGACATCGACGCGGTGCGCGCGTACCGCGAGACCATCGTCGCCAAGAAGTTCAAGGGCCTGCAGGGCCTCGTCGCCGCGCGCGGGATCACCGTCGTCTCGGGCAGCGGCAGCCTCACCGCCGACCGCGCCGTGCAGGTCGGTGACGACCTCTACCGCGGCGATGATGTGATCCTCGCGACCGGGTCCTACAGCCGCACCCTGCCGGGGCTGGAGGTCGGCGGCCGCATCCTCACCAGCGAGCAGGCGCTCGAGCTCGGGGAGATCCCGAAGCACGTCGCGATCCTCGGTGGGGGCGTGATCGGCGTGGAGTTCGCGAGCGTCTGGCGCTCGTTCGGCTCCGACGTGACGATCGTCGAAGCACTCGATCACCTCGTGCCCACAGAGGACATCGCCCTCAGTAAGGCGCTCGAGCGCGCGTTCCGCAAGCGCGGCATCATCTCTCGACTGGGCGTGCGGTTCGCGGGCGCGGTGCAGACCGAGGACGCCGTCACCATCAGCCTCGAGGACGGCACCGAGCTGCACGCGGACTACCTGCTCGTGGCGGTCGGACGCGGTCCCGTCACCGACTCCCTCGGACTCGAGGATGCCGGTGTCGCCCTCGACCGCGGCTTCGTGGTCGTCGACGCCGAACTGCGCACCGCCGCGCCCGGGGTGTGGGCGGTCGGCGACATCGTGCCGGGTCTGCAGCTGGCCCACCGCAGCTTCCAGCAGGGCATCGCGGTGGCCGAGCGCATCGCCGGGCTCACGCCCCCCGTCGTCCCCGACACGCAGGTGCCGCGCGTGACCTACAGCAGCCCCGAAGTGGCATCCGTCGGTCTCACCGAGGCCGCGGCGCGTGCCGCCCACGGCGATGCCGTCGTGACGCACGAGTACAACCTGGCCGGCAACGCCCGCAGCGAGATCCTGGGCACCGCCGGCATCGTCAAGGTCGTCCGTCTCGCGGACGGCCCGATCATCGGCGTGCACCTGGCGGGCGACCGTGTCGGCGAGCTCATCACCGAGGGCCAGCTGGCCGTCGGCTGGGAGGCTCACCCCGAAGACATCGCCCCCTTCGTGCACGCCCACCCCACCCAGAGCGAAGCGCTCGGCGAGGCGTTCCTCGCTCTCGCCGGCAAGCCGCTTCACTCGCTCTGACATCGCCGCCCTCCGGGGCAACTAAGCTTGATGGGAATTCGCCATCAGAAGGAGACAAAGCTCATGAGCACTTCCGTGGTCCTCCCCGCGCTCGGCGAGAGCGTCACCGAGGGAACGGTCACCCGCTGGCTCAAGCAAGTCGGGGACACGGTAGAGGCGGACGAGGGTCTGCTGGAAATCTCCACCGACAAGGTCGACACCGAGATCCCCTCCCCCGTGAGCGGTGTGATCGAGGAGATCCTCGTCCAGGAGGACGAGGTCGTCGAGGTCGGCGCGGTGCTCGCGAAGATCGGTGACGGTTCCGCTGCTGCGGCTCCCGCAGCCGACGCCCCCGCGGCCGAGACGCCTGCCCAGACCGAGGCACCCGCGGCCGAAGCGGATCCCGCCGAGGCTCCGGCCCCCGCGGCCGAGCCCGCCGCCGCCCCTGCTGCCGCGCCCGCCGCCGACGCCGGTTCCAGCGATGCCAAGGAGGTGCGCCTGCCCGAACTGGGTGAGAGCGTCACCGAGGGCACCGTCACCCGCTGGCTCAAGGAGGTCGGCGACGACGTGGAGGTCGACGAGCCGCTGCTGGAGATCTCCACCGACAAGGTCGACACCGAGATCCCCGCCCCGTTCGCGGGCAAGCTCGTGGAGATCCTGGTCAAGGAGGACGAGACCGTCGAGGTCGGCGCACCCCTGGCCCGTATCGGCTCTGGTGCCCCCGCTGAGGCGCCCGCTGCCGCTGAGGCGCCCGCTGCTCCTGCTCCCGCGGCGGAGGCTCCTGCTCCGGCTGCTCCGGCTCCCGCTGCGGAGGCTCCTGCTCCCGCCGCACCGGCTCCCGCTGCGGAGGCTCCTGCTCCCGCCGCACCGGCCGAGGCTCCCGCGGCTGCTGCCCCCAACACCGGATCGCTGTCGCTCGCAGCGGACGACGACTCGCTGACCTACGTCACCCCGCTCGTGCGTCGCCTGGCGCAGCAGCAGGGTGTCGACCTCACCAAGGTCAAGGGCTCCGGCGTGGGTGGTCGTATCCGCAAGGAGGACGTCCTCGCCGCCGCTGCCGGTCCCGCTCCCGCGGCCGAGGCACCTGCCGCCGCTCCCGAGGCTCCGGCCCTGGAGACCTCGCCGCTGCGCGGCACGACCCAGCCGATGTCGCGTCTGCGCAAGGTGCTCGCTGAGCGTGCCGTCGCGTCGATGCAGCAGACCGCGCAGCTGACCACGGTCATCGAGGTGGACGTCACCAAGCTCGCCGCGTTCCGCGACAAGGTCAAGGGCACGTTCCAGGAGAAGACGGGCGACAAGCTGTCGTTCCTGCCGTTCTTCGCCCTCGCCGCCGCCGAGGCCCTCAAGGCGTTCCCGGTGATCAACTCCACGGTGGACGGTGACAAGATCGTCTACCCGCCGACCGAGAACCTCTCGATCGCGGTCGACACCGAGCGTGGTCTTCTCACCCCCGTGCTGCGCGACGCCGGCGACAAGAACCTCGCCCAGATCGCCCACGAGATCGCTGATCTCGCCGGGCGCACGCGCAACAACAAGCTCAAGCCCGACGAGCTGGCCGGCGGTACGTTCACGCTGACCAACACCGGTTCGCGCGGCGCGCTGTTCGACACCCCCGTGGTGTTCCTGCCGCAGACGGCGATCCTCGGTACCGGTGTCGTCGTCAAGCGTCCCGGCATCGTGTCGGTCGACGGAAAGGATGCCATCTCGGTGCGCTCCTACGTCTACCTCGCCCTGTCGTACGACCACCGCGTCGTCGACGGTGCGGACGCCGCCCGCTTCCTCGGTGCGGTGAAGTCGCGCCTCGAGGCGGCGGACTTCGAGGGTTCGCTCGGCATCTGATCCCACTCATGGCTGATCCGCGACGTCGTAGGCGTCGCGGATCAGCCATTTCTGTGCCGTCTGCACGATCACCAGCAGTCGGTCGGGTGCGGTCCCGGCGGTGACGGCCGCTACCCGCAGCACGGCGACCCCGCCGTAGTCCTCCACGAGGGTGATCTCCCGCTCGGGCGCCGCGAGGCCCAGTACCCCGTCCACAGACGGCCGACCCGGCGTCTCCCGCAGTGCGTCCCGGCAGGCCTCATCGGGGCAGGCGGCCGCCTGGGTCAGCAACTCATCCGCCAGCGTCGGCGCGTCGGTCGGCGCGTCGGCAGGCGGAGTCGCGGTCGGATCAGCCGCGGGCTGCCCGGCGGTCGGGGAACCGTCGGCGCCTTCGGTCGTGCTCTCTGTCGGTGCGGGTGCGGGTGCGGGGTCGGAGACGGCGGGGCCGGCCGTCGATGCGTCCGCCGTCGGCCACAGCAGGCCCGCTCCGATCACGAGCGCCGCGACCGTCGCGCCCGCCAGCAGCGGCGCACGTCCGAGGCGGCGCGAGCGGGGCGCGGCCGCTGCAGGCGAGGTAGGCCCGGGGCGGAGAGGGGCCGCCGCCGTGTGCTCCCGGCGGCGCGTGCGGCCCTCCGCCCGCCGGTCACGGCTCTCCGCCCGCCGCTCGCGGCGCGCGGCCCAGCGCTCCCGCAGATCGTCGCGCGCACCCATCACCCGCTCGGCGACGTCGGCATCGACGTGACGCGCGACCGCGGCGCGCAGGGCCGAGCGGGGTGGGGCGGGCTCGACACGCAGGGCCGTTGCCACCGACCGCGCGCGGGCCGGCGCGAGCGCGGTGGTCACGAGTGCGGCGGGTTCCGACACGGCGAACAGTGCGTCCTCCGCCGCCACCAGGTCGCCCCGCGGGTCGGCGATGGCGTCGGCTGCGGCGTTCAGTGCGTCGCGCATCGGGCCGGTGCTCCCCTCCTCGAGCAGGGTGAAGATGTCGAGCGCGGCATCCCGCACGCCGTCGCCCCCGCCGATCGCCAGCACGGGGCGACCGTCGTCGGTGAGCCACCACCTGCCGGCCGCCGCGTCCGCGGACTCGGCCGTGCCGCGCAGCAGGCTGACCGCCACGGTCACGCACTCCCCCGCCGACGGCGGCGTTCCCGCGGCGATGCGTTCGCGCAGCACCTCATCGAGTCGCCGCTGGCAGAGTGGGAAGACCGCTTCGTGCCCGGCCGCAGTGCGCACGATGTCCAGTGGCGTCAGCAGATGACCGTCCGCCGCGGCGCACCACAGCGTCGTCTCGGCCAGCAGCGCCGCGTCGACGTGCAGCGTCGTGCTGCCGTCGTCTTCGCGCACGATCGTGCCGGGCCAGGGAGCGCCTTCGGTGACGACGCGGATGACGCTTCCCTCTCCCCGCGGCGAGGGAACGCCGACTGCGCCTGCTGTGGTGAGGGCCATTCGACGAGTGTGCGCGGCGTCGCTGCGGCGCGGGGCGGTCGGCAGCGGCATCCGGGGATCGATCTGACCACGTCGCGACTGTGCAGGAGGCGGGGCGCGCTGAAAGGTAGGCTGGAGCCATGGCCGCACGCACTCCCGCACCAGAGAAACGCCCGGGCTTCTTCTCCCAGCTCAAGTCGCTCTTCGTCTTCACGAAGCAGGCGTACCCGTGGCTTGCCTGGGTGCTCATCGCGATCGTCGTCGTCGGCATCGCCGCCGGTGTCGGCATCGGCTTCCTGGTGCCGCCGGTCGCGGTGTGGAGCGTCATCCTGTGGGGGATCAGCGGCCTCATGGCCGGGTTCCTCGGTGCGATGATCACCATGACCCGCCTGTCCACGCGTGCGATGTACCGCAAGCTCGACGGCATGCCCGGCGCCGCCGGTCACATCCTGTCGACCGGGCTCGGCCGTAAGTGGCAGGCCACCGAGATGCCCGTGGGCGTCAACCCGAAGACTCAGGATGCGGTGTACCGTGTCATCGGCCGCGGCGGCGTCGTCATCGTCGGCGAGGGTTCGCGTGGACGCCTGACCCGCCTCATCGCCGACGAGCGCGGCAAGGTGCAGCGGGTGGCATCCGGAGTCCCCGTGACGGTGCTCTACGTCGGCCACGGTGAGGACGAGGTGCCCATCTCGAAGCTCGCGTCGACGATCAAGCATCTGCCGAACAAGATCGACCGCACCACGATGGCCGCCGTCGTCAAGCGCGTCGAGTCCGTCTCGAAGTCGGTCACGTCGCTGCCGATCCCCAAGGGCATCGATCCCACCAAGGTCCGCGCGCCGCGTCCCCGCTGACTCTGTGCGGTCGTCCCCGCCGTGTCAGGCGCGGACGAGTACGGTGCCTGCGACCTTGTCGTGCACGCCCCGCTGGTCGGCGTCCCAGATGACCGCCGGGATCACCAGCACGAGCAGGAGGGTGCGCACGATCGGCCGCCACAGCCCGGGCCACCCACCGGTGACGAGGTTCACCCGCATGCCGAGCACGCGGTGCCCCGGGCTGCCGCCGATCGTCGGGATGAACAGCACCTGCAGCACGGCGAAGACGACCATCGGCATGAACTGCGTGACCCCCGCCTCGCCGGGAAGGGCGAACTGGTCGAAGCCCAGGAACGCGGACGCGATGATGGTCGCGGCGGCGTAGTCGATGAACAGGGCGCCGATGCGACGGCCGGGGCGGGCGATGCTGCCCGATCCCTCGGCGGGAAAGCCGAGGCGTTCCCCCGGATAAGCGTTCTCTACAGGGGTCTCGGGCACCTCTCCAGCCTAACCGGCGCCGCGTAACACGCCCGAAACACGTCAGATACTGCCGGGCAACTCCCTCCGACTAAGTTCGTAAGTGCCCGTCCCGACGGGTCCCGACACAAGCCCCACCTTTGGAGAACGCATGTTCCGTGATTCATCCGAGGTGCTGAAGTTCATCCAGGACGAGGACGTCAAGTTCCTCGACATCCGTTTCACGGACCTCCCGGGTGTGCAGCAGCACTTCAACATCCCCGCCTCCACGGTCGACGAGGAGTTCTTCACCGTCGGCCAGCTGTTCGACGGATCATCGATCCGCGGCTTCGCGAACATCCACGAGTCTGACATGCAGCTGATCCCGGATGTGTCGACGGCCTACCTCGACCCGTTCCGCGAGGCGAAGACGCTCATCATGCTCTTCGACATCTACAACCCGCGCAACGGCGAGATCTACTCCAAGGACCCGCGCCAGGTCGCCAAGAAGGCGGAGAAGTACCTCGTCTCCACCGGCATCGCCGACACCGCGTTCTTCGCGCCGGAGGCCGAGTTCTACATCTTCGACGACGTGCGCTACGAGGTGAAGCAGAACTCGAGCTTCTACCACGTCGACTCCGAAGAAGGCGCATGGAACACGGGACGCGTCGAGGAGGGCGGCAACCTCGCCAACAAGACCCCCTTCAAGGGTGGCTACTTCCCGGTCAGCCCCGTCGACAAGCAGGCCGACCTGCGCGATGACATCTGCCTGCGCCTCATCGACGCGGGCCTGCACCTCGAGCGCTCGCACCACGAGGTGGGCACCGGCGGCCAGGCCGAGATCAACTACCGGTTCGACACGATGGTGCACGCGGCCGATGACATCCTGAAGTTCAAGTACATCGTCAAGAACACCGCCCTGGAGTGGGGCAAGGTCGCGACCTTCATGCCCAAGCCGCTCTTCGGAGACAACGGCTCGGGCATGCACACCCACCAGTCGCTGTGGCGCGACGGCAAGCCGCTGTTCTACGACGAGAAGGGCTACGCGCAGCTCTCCGACGTCGCACGCTGGTACATCGGCGGCATCCTCGCCCATGCCCCCGCTCTGCTGGCGTTCACCAACCCCACGCTCAACTCCTACAAGCGTCTGGTGAAGGGGTACGAGGCTCCGGTGAACCTCGTCTACTCGGCCGGCAACCGCTCGGCGGCCATCCGCATCCCGATCACGGGCTCCAACCCGAAGGCCAAGCGGGTGGAATTCCGTGCGCCGGACGCTTCGGGAAACCCCTACCTCGCCTTCGCCGCGCAGCTCATGGCCGGCATCGACGGCATCCAGAACCGCATCGAGCCGCACGAGCCGGTCGACAAGGACCTGTACGAGCTGCCGCCCGAGGAAGCCAAGAACATCCCGCAGGTTCCCAACTCGCTGCTGGACTCGCTCGAGGCGCTGCGCGCGGACCACGACTTCCTCACGCGCGGCAACGTGTTCACGCCTGAGCTCATCGAGACGTGGATCGAGTACAAGATCGAGAACGAGATCCGCCCGATCGCGGCCCGCCCGCACCCGTTCGAGTTCGAGCTGTACTTCGGAGTCTGATTCCGAGGGGTCTTAGGGACCGCACTCCCGGTTCCGAGGCCAGCAATTTACTGAGCCCCAGACAGCAGTTGCCGTCTGGGGCTCAGTCTATCTCTGGGCGTTTACGGACGGCTACGGGGAGTAAACGGACAGGTTCTCGGACAGTGCGGATGACCGCTTCCGCGCACGCGCAGCGACGGCAAGAGGCACAGGCGAGACGCGGCGGGCCCGCAGCGTGTGGTTGGCTGGTCGGATGGCCGCCGTGATCGCCCTATCTGACGACGACGAACCCTTCGACGAGGGCGAAGAAGAGGCGTCCGCCGACGAGGGCGACGTGCCGGCCGACGACACTTCGGGAGAGACCCCGCAGCACACGCGCATCCGTTTCACGATTCGTGGCGACGACGGCGAGCCGCTGGACCCGAAGGATCTGACCGCGTTCAAGGGGGCACTCCCCTCGGGTTCGCTGGGACGAATCTTCGACGACGACTTCATGCGTCTGTGACCAGCGGCCGCATCCAGTTCGCCGGCTCGCGCACCGCAGAGAACGAAGGTCGTGTCTGTGTGCCACGACGGTTCTCACACCGAGTTCTGGCCTGCGTTGGAACTGCTGCCGCAGTCGCTTCGCTGTTTCAGCGTGGGCCGGGTCGGTGATGGTGCTGCCGCGTGCCCAGACGCGGGCGTGGTCGGCAACGACCCGCCCATCGAGCCGGATACGAACCCGTTCGAGGTCGGCGGTGACGTCCACGATCCGGCCGATTGCGTGCGGGTCAACGGAGTAGTCGGATGCGTGTCAACGTCGCCTGAATTCTGACCCTTTTTCGTCGTTTGAATCTTGACCCCCCTTGGGTTGTTGTTATTGGTTTCC
>NZ_JACSQP010000004.1:247714-446428 GCF_014836535.1 Microbacterium pullorum | reverse complement strand
CGCAGGACGCGATCGACCGGCTCTACGACCGGTACCAGAACGTCTACGGACAGACCACCGACGACCGCCGGTAGCCCTCCGCAGCGGCCGAGGACCGCGGCTAACCGACACCGGGCACACTGTCAATCCCCTCCCCACCTCGCTGCATCGCAGTCACTGTCGAGGAGGAGGAACATCGCCATGGAAAACCCCGCAGTACCTCACAGTCCCGCGCGTCGGCCCTATGGACACGACCGAGATCGCACATCATCTGTCCCCGACGCGCCGCCCGGTCTCACGTCGCGTCGCACGCTCAGCACCGCGATCAGGCGCGACGGCATCCGCCCCGCCGCACGTCAGGAGTGACGACGTGGACGAGCCGAAGGCGGGAGAGCGTATCCGGGTGGAACCGCTGGGCCGCAGCGCGTGGCGCTTGTGCGATCGCACGATCGACGACGCCGGGCAAGCGCTGCTGGCCTATGTCGAGTTCACCGCGGACGGAACGTACGAGGCCGTCTGGGTGGCTACCCGCTCGGGCACGAGTCGGCATCCCACCCTCGACGATGTGGTCCGGGTGGCGACGGAAGGGCTCGCCTCGCCGGCGGAGTCCCGCAGAACCAAGCCGATCCCGATCGCCCACCGGTCCCCGTTCGTTCCCAGGTGAGTGCACAGATAGCTAGGCAGCCTCGCCGGATTGGTTAGCCACCACGGACGCGATACCTTGATCTAATGGGGAAACTCGTTTACGGCAGCGGCAACAGATCATTCGACATCGAAGACCGGGCGCTCGCGCACCTGCGGGTTGTCTTCATGAACAAGCTCCGCCGCGGCGAGCCGTTCATGTTCCACCACAACGAGCCGCACGTCAGCTGCAGCGTGTGGACGCACCCCGCGGTGCCCCTGGTGTTCCAGTTCCACGGCAGCCGCCAGCCTTCTCTGAACCGCGAATGGGTCGAGGCCCTCATGCAGGAGGCGAGCAGCCCCAACGGCCTGCGCCTCGTGCCCGAGCCGACCCCCGGTTCGGTCACCCTTGCCGACGCCGTCGGCTGATCACGCGCATTCCCGGTCGACAGCGTCTCGCACGAGGTCGAGGAACTCGGCGATGTGCTGAGCCTCCGATTCGGTGAGGCGCGTCGCGAGCCGGCGCACGTGCGCGGTGAGCGGGTCGACGTCCTCGAGATCGGCGCTGCGGTCGACGGGGACGACGAACTTGCTGCGACCGTCGTCGGGATTGCGGGCGAAGTTGATCAGTCCCCCGGCGCGCAGGCGGGTGAGCATTCCCGTGACCGATGCCGTCGAGACGCCGAGGTGCTCCGCGATCTCGGTCGGGGTCACCTGCTCGCCGGCATCGTCGCGTTCGAGGATGTAGCGCATCGCCGCACGCGCAGTCTCACTGGGACCGCACTCCGCCTGGCGTCGGCGGGAGAGACGTGCCTCCGAGAGCCGCAGCAGCTCGACGCTGCGCGCGGCTCGATCGGTGTTCGATTCCTCTGGCATCCGGTCCCCATCCATTGACCGGTGCACCCCACCCAAACCGGGAGCGCACCGTCTGTGCTCGCATCACTCGACCGCGATGCGATTAATGCAGCCGACGAGAGATGTAAAGCCCTGGGCGGGAATCGGCCACCCTCCCTACCGTATGGGACATGGATGCCGACGAGATGACCGATGAGCAGAAACGCCGCGATCAGCTGCTCGCCGCGCCGGACGCGGTCGAGTCCGATGCCGACCCGAGGATCGATGTGACGCACCGCGACCGCGTCACGCGCATCGACGTGCGGGACGACGCGGCCGTGCGCCCGGGCGGCGAGGTGCTGGACGAGGACGACACCGACGTATGAGCGACGTGCAGGAGCCGGCGCGCCTCGCCCAGGAGTGCGGCGTCGGTGCGGGTCGTCGTCGAGCGACTCGTTCGCCGGTGGCGTCGTGGTCTACCGCAGCGTGCTACAGTGGGGTATCCCCGGTTCGGGGAAGATCCTTCGCGTCGACACGCTCCAGTGCCGGAGAGCACCACCGACAGGATCCCCGTCGCATCAGCGGCCAGTAACCCGTGCTCCGTCATCCGTATTCTTGCGCATGACGCCACACATGAAAGTTCTCCTCTTGTCTTCTGTTTTCTGCTGCGACGCCGTCGCGCAGCGCCCGCTGGATTGGCGTCAAGCCGATCTCGATGTGTACGTGGCCACCGCCTTCGGCGAATACGCCGGCTTCGTCGCGCGTGCCGAACACGGCTTCACAGCACATGGCCCGCTCGGCCAGGCTCTCGGCCTGTATGCTTCCGTGGAGAGTGCTCAACACGCACTCGCCGAGCTTCGGGAAGACCACACCACAGCTTCCGCGGAACACCCGCGGCTCACCCGTCCGCGTCGCATTCGTCGGCTCGGCACCATCGGTCGCACGAGCGGCCCGAAAAGTAGAAGGAAAGACACGATGGCCACTGGCACCGTGAAATGGTTCAACTCCGAGAAGGGCTACGGCTTCATCGCCCCTGACGATGGGTCCGCCGACCTGTTCGCGCACTACAGCGCGATCGCCGGCAACGGCTTCAAGGAACTGCGCGAGACGCAGAAGGTCGAATACGACGCCGAGCAGGGCCCCAAGGGCATGCAGGCTGCGAACATCCGCGCACTCTGAGTTTCCGCGAAGGCCGGCACGCATCACGCGTGCCGGCCTTCGTCGTTCCCGCCGGGAGTCACCCGTGCATTCCTCGTGCGGTATAGACCCCCCCGTAGGGTGGGTCTCAGCGATCGGCATCCGCCGTTGGCTCCCGGAAGGCCAACACGGTCCCCGATCGAAAAGGGGTGTTTCCATCTCCGCTACCACCGTCGAGTCGACACTCGGTCCGATCCGCCAGACATACGCCACCACCAAAGACTTCCCTCCCATCACCCGGGCGTACACCGACGTCTCCCACGTGGTGAAGGAAACCGGTCTGCTCAAGCGCGCCCGCGGCTTCTACGCCCTGGTCGGCACGGCCATTCTGCTCGGCTTCGGCGGCGCCATCACCGGATTCATCCTCCTCGGGGCCAGCTGGTTCCAGCTGCTCATCGCGGCAGCCCTCGGCATCCTGTTCACGCAGGTCGCGTTCCTGTCCCATGAGGCAGCCCACCGCCAGATCCTCGCATCGGGACCGGCCAACGACCGGCTGGCACGCATCCTCGGCAACGCCATCGTCGGGATGAGCTTCTCCTGGTGGGCGACCAAGCACACGCGTCACCACGCCAACCCCAACCGCGTCGGCAAGGACCCCGACATCGAGATCGACACGATCTCGTTCCTCGATGTCGACGCCGCCTCCGCGCGCGGCATCCGCCGTTTCATCACGAAGCGTCAGGGCTGGCTGTTCTTCCCGCTGCTCACGTTCGAAGGCGTGAACCTCTACTTCATCTCGCTGCGCCACTTGTTCAGCCGTGAGCCGGTGAAGGGCCGCTTCGTCGAACTGGGCATGCTGTTCGCGCGTCACGCCGTCGTGTTCACGCCGGTCTTCCTGTTCCTTCCGCTGGGCATGGCCTTCGCGTTCTCCGGCGTCATGGTCGCCGTGTTCGGCGTGTACATGGGCGCCTCATTCGCCCCGAACCACAAGGGCATGCCGGTGATCGACAAGGACGCCAAGCTCGACTTCTTCAGCAAGCAGGTACGCACCTCCCGCAACATCCGCGGCGGCTGGTGGGCGACCTCCCTCATGGGCGGGCTCAACTACCAGATCGAGCACCACCTCTTCCCGAACATGCCGCGACCGCATCTCGCGAAGGCGCGCGAGATCGTGATCGAGGCGTGCCGCACGCTCGACGTCCCGTACACCGAGACGAGCCTCATCCGCTCGTACGGCATCGTCATCGAGTATCTGAACCGCGTGGGCCTGGCCGCCCGCGACCCGTTCGACTGCCCGATGGCGGCGACGTACCGCCGGGTCTGACCCACCCTGATCCCTCGACGGCACCCCCTCTTCGCGAGGGGGTGCCGTCGTCATGTAGCCCCGGCCGTCTGGCGGTCAGCGCACTCCGGCGCCTCCGGCACCGCTGTCGAGGGCGTCGAGACGTTCGGTGATCCGCGCGATCACCTCGGTGGCGGCGACGGCCTGCTCGGGCGTGAGGTCGTCGATGACCTCGACCACGGCGGCGTGATGTGCACCGTGCGCCTGGTCGAGCAGGCTCAGCGCGTCGGGGGTCGGCACCAGATAGTGGGCGCGTCGGTCGCGCGGATGCTGCACGCGCTGGATGAGTCCGCGACTGACCAGTCGCTCGACCACGTTGGTGACAGTGGCGCTGGAGGTCGCCAACATGCCGAGCAGATCCTTGGGGCTGAGGTCGCGCTGGTCGCGGTACCCCTGCACCAGCAGCCGCAGGGCGGTGAGGTCGAGACTCGACAGACCTGCCCGCTCCTGGGCGCGCTGCGCCTGCATCCGTTCCGAGCGACGCCACCGCACGATGGCCTCGCTCAATCGGCGCCCCGACGGCGTCGCCGGCGGCTCGGCGTGCAGATGCTCTCCCTCGCGACGCACCACGTTCTGAGGCATGCGCCTCCCCCGTTCGTTCTAGCGGTACTCGGACACCACGGCATCGCGCGCCGCGGTGAGGGATGGGAACCACCCGATCTGCGCCCCGGTCTCATCCAGGGCGCAGAAGCCGGCCGATCGCTCGCGCTCGACGGCTCCGAGGTACTGACCCCCCGTGTTGGCGACCCAGAACCCCGATTCCACCTCGAACCAGGCCGCAGTGGACCTGACCTCGGTCGAGGGTGCGGTGTCGATCATCACGGACATGTCTTCTCCTTCGTGCACGGGAATCCGTCCACGCGATTACACACTATCTGTATTACATACTTCGTGTGATTGACATTCACTGGTCTTCTTCGATAGAGAAGTAGTCGACACATGAACATGAGCGGCAGGGCACGTCGCCGCCCGAGCGAAAGGACCAAGCGATGGGACTTCTCTTCTACGGGAACGACACGACCCCCGCCGAGATCCCCGATCGGCTGCTGGCGCACGTCAAGGTCGTCACCGCCACCAAGCTGCGGCGCAACGAGAGCTTCACCGTCTCCTGGCGTCACCCCGAGGCAGACACCTCGGGCCGCACGACCCTGTGGCTGCAGCCCGCGATCGCGCTGCGATTCGTCTTCGAGAACCCGGAGCCCGAGACGCTCGACCCCGAACTGCTGAAAGAGCTCGTCGCCGCGGCGAACTCCGCCGGCGGAATGACGCTCGACTGGGAGCAGGAGGCCCGCGCCGCGACATCCGCACAGACGGCGAGTAACCTGGTCGCTGCCTGACGCCGGTCACCACGACGGGGTGAGGGCGACCCGCTCTCCCCCGACCCAGACAGCGGCGGTGAGGGGTACGCCGGGCCGGTAGGCCAGGTGGGCGATGGAAGGCGCCTCGAGCACCTGCAGGTCTGCGCGTCCGCCGACATCGAGCAGGCCCACCGAATCGGCGCTGCCTGCGACCCCCAGGGCGATCGCGCCACCCCGGGTGGCGGCCCAGACCGCCTCTTCGATCGTCAGGTGCATCTGCAGCACGGCCGTGGCCACGCAGTACGGCATCGACGTCGTGTAGGAGGTGCCCGGGTTGCAGTTCGTGGCGATGGCGACGGTGGCCCCGGCATCCCACAGCCGTCGTGCCGGAGCGAGCGGCTCACGCGTGGAGAGGTCGCAGGCGGGGAGCACGGTGGCGACCGTGTGCGACCCGGCGAGCGCGTCGATGTCGGCGTCGGACAGCGCGTTGCAGTGGTCGACGCTCGCCGCGCCGAGTTCGACGGCGAGGGCGACGCCGCCACCATGACCGAGCTGATTGCCGTGCACGCGCAGGCCGAGACCGGCTCGGCGCCCCGCCTCGAGCACTTCACGCGACTGCTCGACGTCGAACGCGCCGCGCTCGCAGAACACGTCGATGAACTGCGCGTACGGTGCCACCGCGCCGAGCATGGGACCGGTGACGAGGTCGAGGTAGGCGCGGGTGTCGAGTCCGTCGGGCACGACGTGGGCGCCGAGGAAGGTGACGATGTCGGCCTGCGCGGCCGCGATGCGGGCGCTGCGCTCTTCGGAGGCGACATCGAGCCCGTACCCGGTTTTGGTCTCGAGGAACGTGGTGCCCTGTCGGCGGGCCTCGTCGCGCAGTCGGGTGAGGTTGGTGGCCAGCTCGGCGTCGGATGCCGCGCGGGTGGCGCGCACGGTCGTGGCTATGCCGCCAGCGGCATACTTCTGACCGGCCATGCGCGCCTGGAATTCCGCTGAGCGGTCGCCGGCGAACACCATGTGGGTGTGCGAGTCCACCCAACCGGGCAGCACGGCGCGGCCGTCGACGGAGGTGACGATGTCGGCGGCGGGCGCATCGGCCGCCGCCCCCAGCCAGGCGATGCGCCCCGATTCGACGATGAGCGCCGCCCGGGTGATTCGCGACCGGGCGGGGAGGTTCGTCGTCAGCTCGCCGATGTCGGTGATGAGCTCGGCCCCCATGTCAGTCCTCCCCTGATCGGTCGAACGGCGCCAGTGCGGCAGCCAGCAGCCGCTCCGGTCGCACCTCCGGCGCGCCGGCGGGCCCGCACAGCGCACCGGCGCGCGTCCGCACCGCCCCGCCGACGATGACGTGGCGCACATCCGATGCGGTCGCCGTGAGCACGAGTTGGTCGCTGGCGGTGCCGACGGTGCGCACCGAGGCATCGTCGATCTCGATCAGATCGCCGTCGGCTCCCACCCGGATGCCCCCGGTGCGCCCGAGCGCACCGTAGCCGTGCACCGTCATCGCGTCGACGAGGTCGCGCGGGCTGAACCGGCCGCGACGACCGGAGGCGAGACGCTCCCCCGCCTCCAGCGCGCGCACCTCGAGGAACGGATCGACGACGGCGTTCTGGTCGGAGCCGAGTGCGATGCGCACCCCGGCATCGTGCAGTCGCCGGGCGGGGCCGATGCCGTCACCGAGGTCGGCCTCGGTCGTGGGGCACAGGACGACGGTGACCCCGCCGTCGCCGAGCAGGCGGATGTCGTCGTCGGTGAGGTGCGTGGCGTGCACGACACTCAGCCGGGGGCCGAGCGCGCCCGCCTCTGCCAGCACACCCGTCGGGGTGAGACCGTACGCGGCGAGACAGTCGCTGTTCTCCTGCGGCTGCTCGGAGAGGTGCGCATGCAGCGGCACCTCGGCGGGCAGTCCCGAGACGATCGCGGCGATGTCGGCGGGCGCCACGGCGCGCACCGAGTGCACCGCCGCGCCGACGACGACGCCGGGCGGGAGGACGTCGCGGAGGGCGTACCAGCGACGGAGCCATGCCGTGGCCGTGCCGTCGCCGAAGCGGCGCTGGGCATCACTCAGCGGAGTGCCGATGCCCCCGGCGAGGTAACACGTGTCCAGCAGCGTCAGGCGGATGCCGGTGTCGGCCGCGGCATCCGCCAGCGCCAGCTCCATGGCGTGCGCGGGGAGATAGGGCGAGCCGTCGGGGCGGTGGTGCACGTAGTGGAACTCCGCGACCGACGTGTAGCCCGCCGTGACCATCTCGGCGAAGACGGCACGGGCCAGGGCTCGGTAGGTGTCGGGGTCGAGTCGCGCGGCCGCGGCATACATCTGCTCCCGCCAGCGCCAGAAATCGCCGCCGCCACCGTGGGTGCGCCCGCGCAGCGCCCGGTGGAAAGCGTGGGAGTGGGCGTTCGCGGCACCGGGCAGCACGAATCCCAGGCGCAGGTCGCCGGCCTGCGGGGCCACCCCCGCCTCGACCCGTACGACGCGGCCGGAGCCGTCGAGGTGGATGCGCACCGCACGCACCGGGACGCCGTCGATGAGGGCGGTGGCGGCGTGGACGATCACAGCAGCCCCCGCAGCACGCGCTCGAGGGCGATGACGCCGGCGACCGTGTCGTCGAGGGTGGCGTGCTCCTCGGGCGAATGCGAGACTCCGCTCGGGTTGCGCACGAACAGCATCGCCGTCGGCACGTGCGCGGCGAGCACGCCGGCGTCATGCCCGGCGCCCGTGGGCAGGACCGGGATGCCGCCGAGGCGGGCGGCCAGCCCATCGCGCAGCGCCGGGTCGAGCCGCACGGCACCGCTCCACGACTCCTCGACGACCGAGACGGAGCACCCCTCGCCGGCCGCTTCCGCGCTCACGCGGGCCGTGATCTCGGCGACGAGGTCGCGGGTGGCGTCGTCGTGCTCGCTGCGGGCATCGAGCCAGGTCGTCACCGTCGAGGGGATGACGTTCGTGCCGCCCGGCACCGCGTGGATGCGGCCGACGGTGGCCCGGTCGTCGCCGCGGGCGGCGGCGGCATCGCGCACCGCGACGATCGCACGGGCGGCGGCGACCATCGGGTCGCGACGGCCCTGCATGCGGGTCGCTCCGGCGTGGTTGCCTTCGCCCGCGATGTCGATGCGCCAGCGGCCGTGGGCGAGGATGCTCGAGGCCACGGCGAGCGGCACGTCGAGGTCGATCAGCCCGCGCCCCTGCTCGACGTGCAGTTCGAGGAACAGTCCGATGCGACCGAGCGCCACATCGTCGCGGCCGAGGTGGCGGGCGGTGAGACCGTTCGCCTGCGCGGCATCGGCGAAGCGCACATCGTCGGCGTCGGTGAGCGCACCGGCCCGCGCGGGATCGATCGCCCCCGTCATCAATCGGGATCCGAGACAGGCCACCCCGAAGCGCGACCCCTCCTCTTCGGCGAAGACGACCACGGCGCACGGGCGACTGGGCGTGAAGCCCGTCGACTGCAGCAGCCCGATGGCATCCAGCGCGCTGACCACGCCCAGCGGCCCGTCGAACTCCCCGCCGCCGGGCACCGAGTCGAGGTGACTGCCCAGCACCACGGCATGCGGTGCCGGCTCGCCCCACCAGGCCCACAGGTTGCCGTTGCGGTCGTGTTCCACCTTGAGGCCCAGACGCTGGGCGCGCTCGAGGAACCAGGCCCGCAGCTCGAGCTCGGCGGGCTGCCAGACGTGACGCGAGTAGCCGCCGCGGCTGCGGTCGCGCCCGACGTCCACGATCTCGTGGAGGCCGGTCAATCGTCCGCGGGTGACCGCGACGGCCGGCATCACAGCTCCGCCACCGGGACCCGCAGACCCCGCTCCCGGGCCACTTCGACCGCCCGCTCGTACCCGGCGTCGACGTGACGCATGACCCCCGTGCCGGGATCGTTGATGAGGACCCTCTCGATCTTCTCCGCCGCGAGCGCGGTGCCGTCGGCCACCACCACCTGCCCCGCATGGATCGAGCGGCCGATGCCGACCCCACCGCCGTGGTGCAGCGACACCCAGGTGGCTCCCGACGCGGTGTTCAGCAGCGCGTTCAGCAGCGGCCAGTCGGCGATGGCATCCGACCCGTCCTTCATCGCCTCGGTCTCGCGGTAGGGCGAGGCGACCGAACCGGAGTCGAGGTGGTCACGGCCGATGACGATCGGGGCGATCAGCTCGCCCGAGGCGACCATCTCGTTGAATCGCAGCCCTGCGAGGTGGCGTTGCTTGTACCCGAGCCAGCAGATGCGGGCGGGAAGGCCCTCGAAGCGCACCTTCTCGGCAGCTCGGGCGATCCAGCGGTGCAGCTTCTCGTCGTGCGGGAACAGCTCCAGGATCGCCCGGTCGGTCGCCGCGATGTCGGCGGGGTCGCCCGACAGCGCCGCCCAGCGGAACGGACCCTTCCCCTCGGCGAACAGGGGGCGGATGTAAGCGGGCACGAAACCGGGAAAGGCGAAGGCCCGATCGTACCCGCCGAGCTGCGCCTCGGCACGGATCGAGTTGCCGTAGTCGAACACTTCGGCTCCGGCATCCTGAAAGGCGACCATGGCGCGCACATGGACTGCCATCGAGGCGCGGGATGCCGCGGTGAACCCCTCCGGATCGGCGGCGGCCCGCTCGTGCCACTCGGCCAGCGCCACCCCCTCGGGCAGGTAGCTCAGCGGGTCGTGAGCGGAGGTCTGGTCGGTGACGATGTCGACCGGCACACCGCGCGCGGCGAGCTCGGTGAAGACCGTGGCGGCGTTGCCGACGAGGCCCACCGACAGCGCACGGCGCTCGACCTTGGCCGCGAGCACACGGCGCAGGGCCTCGTCGAGGTCGTCGGTCATCTCGTCGAGGTAACCGTGATCGACGCGGCGTCGCAGCCGGGCCGGGTCGACGTCGACGATCAGCACGACGCCGTCGTTCATCGTGACCGCCAGCGGCTGCGCGCCACCCATGCCCCCGGCACCGCCGGTGAGGGTGAGGGTGCCGGCGAGCGTGCCACCGAAGCGCTTGTCGGCGACGGCGGCGAACGTCTCGTAGGTGCCCTGCAGAATGCCCTGCGTGCCGATGTAGATCCAGGAGCCCGCCGTCATCTGGCCGTACATCGTGAGACCCTCCGCCTCGAGCCGGCGGAACTCGGGCCACGTCGCCCAGTCGCCCACCAGGTGGGAGTTGGCGATGAGCACCCGGGGCGCCCACTCATGGGTGCGGAAGACGCCGACGGGCTTGCCCGACTGCACGAGCAGGGTCTCGTCGAGTTCGAGGTTCTCCAGCGCCTGCACGATCCCGTCGAACGCCGCCCAACTGCGCACCGCCCGGCCGGTGCCGCCGTAGACGACGAGGTCGTCGGGGCGCTCGGCGACCTCGGGGTCGAGGTTGTTCATGAGCATGCGCAGCGGCGCCTCGGTCTGCCATCCTTTGGCGCGCAGGGTCGTGCCACGGTCGGCGCGGACAGGGCGGGGCTGGTGGTCGGTCACGGTGTTCCTTCCGCAGGACACGGGTGGGTCGGGGTCATTGCAGCTCGGTCACGGCGGCGGCCGCGCGCCGCAGCGCGCCGCAGCGGACGGCCTCGACGGCGAGTTCGATCTCGGGGGAAAGGTGGCGGTCGGGCCCGGGACCTGCGACGTCCTCACGCAGACGCGCCAGCACCGCGCCGGTGGCCGGAGCCGGGGCGAGCGGGGCGCGCAGGTCCAGGGCGCGCCCGGCGGTCATCGCCTCGATCGCCAGCACGCGGGTGAGGCCGTCGATCGCGGTGCGCAGTTTGCGCGCGGCGGCCCACCCCATCGAGACGTGGTCCTCCTGCATCGCGGAGGACGGAATGGAGTCGACCGATGCCGGCACGGCGAGGCGCTTCAGCTCCGACACGATGCCGGCCGAGGTGTACTGGGCGATCATGAGTCCGGAGTCGACGCCGGCATCGTGCGCCAGGAACGCCGGCAGGCCGTTGCTGCGTGCGGGATCGAGCGAGCGGTCGGTGCGACGCTCGGCCATGCTCGCGACGTCCGCCACGACGATCGCGAGGAAGTCGAGCACGTAGCCGACCGGGGCGCCGTGGAAGTTGCCGTTGGATTCGACGCGGCCGTCGAGGGTGACGACGGGGTTGTCCACCGCCGCGGCGAGCTCCCGCTCGGCGACGAGCGCCGCGTGGTCGACGGTGTCGCGGGCGGCGCCGTGCACCTGCGGCGCGCAGCGCAGCGAGTACGCGTCTTGCACGCGGGTGCACTCGGGCCCACGGTGGCTCGCCACGATGGGCGAGCCTGCCAGCATGCCGCGCATGTTGGCGGCTGCGGCTCGCTGGCCGTGCTGCGGACGCAGCGCCGCCAGGTCGTCGGCGAAGGCGGCGTCGGTGCCCAGCAGCGCCTCCACGCTCATCGCGGCGGTGATGTCGGCGGTGGTCAGCAGCAGCCGGAGGTCCTCGATCGCCAGCGCCAGCATCCCGAGCATGCCGTCGGTGCCGTTGATGAGGGCGAGTCCCTCTTTCTCGGCGAGCACCACCGGCGTGATGCCGGCCGCGGCGAGCGCGTCGGCGGCGGGCATCGGGGTGCCCTGCGCGTCGCGCACCGTGCCCTCACCCATGAGCGTGAGGGCGCAGTGCGCCAGCGGCGCGAGGTCTCCCGAGCAGCCGAGCGACCCGTACTCACGCACGACGGGGGTGATGCCGGCGTTGAGCACGGCGGCGTAGGTCTCGGCGGTGACCGGGCGCACCCCGGTGCGGCCGGTGAGCAGGGTCGACAGGCGCAGCAGCATGAGTGCGCGGATGACCTCTCGTTCCACCTCCGGCCCGGATCCGGCGGCGTGCGACCGCACCAGGCTCTGCTGCAGCTGGGTGCGACGGTCCGCGGCGATGAATGTCGTCGCGAGGGCGCCGAAGCCCGTCGAGATGCCGTAGTGCGGCGCCGGGTCATCGGCGAGCTGATCGATCGTGCGGCGACTGGCGGCGACCGCGGCGCGGGCGTCGTCGTCGATCGTGACGGCGGCATCGTGACGGGCGACCGCGATGACATCGGCGAGGCTGACCGCCCCCACGCCGACGTGGACGGGAGCGGATTCGCTGGTGACGGCAGGCATGGTCTCATCACACGGCATCCGCGTGTCGTCGTCACCGGCTTCCGTGCCTTTTTCGTCTCACCCGTGAGACAGTGGGCCATGGCGAACGACGCGTCGGCGGCCCCGGCGGCCCGGCACACCCTCGCGATCCTGCGCTACCTGGCGGCGCAGCGCGGGCCGGTGACGGCGGCGAGCATCGCCACCGCGCTCGCACTCCCGCGGTCGAGCGTGTACCGCCTGCTGGGGGTCCTGGAGGAGTACGGCTTCGTGCTGCACTTCCCCGAGGAGCGGCGGTACGGCATCGGCATCGCCGCGTTCGAGATCAGCTCGGGATTCTCGCGCCAGGAGCCGCTGACGCGGCTGGGTGGGCCCGTGCTCGCCGCGCTCGTGGACCGTGTCGGCGAGAGCGGCCACCTCGCGGTGCTGCACGGGCGCGATGTGATCTACCTCATCGAGGAGCGGGCTCCCCGCCGCCCCTCGCTCGTCTCCGAGGTGGGGGTGCGCCTGCCGAGCCACCTCACCGCGAGCGGACGTGCACTGCTGTCGACACTGCCGAAGTCACAGCTGCGCGCACTCTTCCCCGACCGCACGGCGTTCGCGCAGCGCACCGACCGGGAGGGATCGGGCTACGGCGAGCTGAGCCGGCTGATGACCGACGTGAGGGCCCGGGGGTACGCCACCGAGAACGGTGAGATCACGCCGGGGCTGGCCTCGGTGGCCGTCGCCGTGCGCGATCACACCGGGTGGCCGGCGGCGAGCATCGCGGTGACGTTCGACGCGGCGCTGCCCGCACACGCCGTCACCGCGATCGTCGCGCAGGTGACCGCCGGCGCCGACGATCTGTCCCGTCGCCTGCACGGCCGCCCGCTCAGCGCGACCCGCGCACGCTCGGCCGACCCCCAGACAGCGGTCGCTACGGAGACGGCAGGGTCTCTTCATCGCCGGCGATCGGCGTCAGCGAGAGCTGCGTCGCCGCGCTGATCAGCAGGTACGTCGGGCGAAACTGGCCCTCGCCGTAGTTGACCTCGAGCCAGAACGCGGGCGCGTCACCGGCGACCGTCGCGGCGATCTGCGCGCGCATCTCGTCGATGTCGCGGTTGCCGATCGAATACGCGTTGCCGCCGTAGGCGATGTCAATTCGCTTCATCGAATCTCGCCGCCTCGGTCTCGGTGTCGGGTGCCGGCTCCGGCACGACGTACAGCCCGTGCGGCGAGTTGGCGGTGTGGGCCAGCGCGCCCAGCCAGGCGGGGTTCAGCGCCGCACGGCGACTGCCGTAGAACTTGTAGACGAGCACGCTGCGGGGGTGGAGCCAGATCGACGTGCGCCCGTCGCCGATGCTCGCGTCGTCACGCCAGGTGAAGTGGAACGACTCGCCGCGGCGCAGTTTGTTGCCGATCACCAGCTGCAAATGGGAGAGCAGTCGGTCTTCGAAATCGGCCTTGAGCTGACCCTCGAATATGAACTTGCCCATCGCGCCGCCCCCTCCGCTCCCCGCGCCGCGCCGGCGACACGGGTCGCGGCTCATCTTCGCGCACCCACCGTTCCAGCGGAAGTCCCTGTGCGTCCGCGCGGGCGGCGACTAAAGACGGGGGATGGACCGACTTCACTACGCAGGTACGTCGATCGTCACCGGCACCGACATCGCCCATGCGCTGCTCGACTACGCCCAGGCGCTGGCGGAGGCGGGCGCGTCGGCGACCGTGGCGATCCCCACGGTCAACCGCGACGGCACCCGCGGCAGGTCGGAAGTGCTGATCGGACCGGCGAGCCAGCTGATCTCCGATGCCGAGCAGTCACCGCACGACGAGATCGTCGACGCCGAGCTCGTGGCGCACCTGCACGCCGTCGCCGGCCGGGTGCGCGACGAGCGCAGTCCATCGCCGCAGACGGACACCACCCGCATCGCTCTGGACGCGGATGGTGCCGCCGACGACTACCTCGACGGGTTCTGACCAATCAACCGCGCGGGCCGGCGGCGCCTGCCACCTGCGGTACGCGCGGGCGTCGTGACGCTGCGGCGTGCCGACCGGTGCTCGTCGATGCTGCCACCGGTGTCCACAGCGGCGGGAGGGTCAGGCTGCCGCCCCGCGACACCTCGTCGGCCAGGTCGCGCAGCAGCGCCGGGTCGAGAACGCACGGGTCGGCGGAGTCGAAGGTGAAACGCAGCGGGATGCTGGGTTCGATCCACAGCGTCGTGCGCCCGGCGGGGCTGTGCTCGTCATGGCGCCAGGTGACGGTGAAACTCTCGCCGCGGCGGAGCTTCGTGGCCATCACGACCTTGAGGTGGGCCAGCATCTCATCCTCGATGTGGATGGGAGTGGTGGCGGATCCGTAATACAACATGCCCATGGCGCTCTCCTTAGCCTCGCGGGTTCAGGTCGCGGAGAGTATTCAAAGAAGAGATGCTACGAGCGATTCGGGTTGCTGTGCGACGATGACTGAGCGTCGTCTGCGGGACCTGACTTCTCACACTATGTGCTCTCATCGGAGCGAGGCCGCAGGCAGGTCTGTGTGAGAGCTTCCTCATCTGCCGGGCGCGGGGCCTGCGCCCGGACGGATGCCGTTCGCGTCTGCGTCGCCCTCGTGCTGCCGCCGGATTCGCCGACCCTCGAGGATGTCCTCCCGCTCTTTCTCCGCCCGCTTGTCGCTCTTTCGGGTGTCGCGCGCCGGCAGCTGGATGTTCTCCTCGGCGGGGATGCCGCCCTGCAGCTGGCGTCCCCGCTCGAGCTCGGCGTCGAACTCCGCACCGAACAACAGCGCGAGATTGGCGATCCACAGCCACAGCAGAAAGACGATGACGCCCGCAAGCGACCCGTAGGTGCGGTCGTAGTTGGAGAAGTTCGCCACGTACAGCCCGAAGCCGAGCGTGCCCAGCGCCAGCACGACGATCGCCAGGAGTGCGCCCATGCTGATCCACCGGAACTTGGGCTGCTTGGCGTTCGGGGTGGCGTAGTAGAGCACCGCGACCAGGAAGACGACGATCAGCAGCAGCACCGGCCACTTGGCGATCTCCCACGCCAGCCGCACGCCCTCCCCGACGCCCAGTGCGCCGCCGACCGCGTCGGCGACGTCGCCTGAGACGACCAGTCCGATCGCCACGACGGCGAGGGAGACGACGGCGATGACGGTGACCAGCAGCTGCATGGGACGCAGCTTCCAGAACGGCCGCCCTTCGTCGATCTCGTAGATGCGGTTCATGGCGCGGCTGAACGCGCCGACGTAGCCGGAGGCGGACCAGAGGGCGAGCAGGATGCCCGTGATGAGGGCGAGGCCGGCGCTCGGCGCCTGCGACAGCTGCTCGACGGGACCGCGCAGCGCGTCTGCGGTCTCACCGGGCGCGACGTCCTCGACGATCCCCAGCACCGCGTCGGCGGCGGCGCCGCTCTGCCCGACCACGCCCAGCAGGGAGAAGATCGCGATGAGCGCGGGAAAGATCGACAGCACGGCGTAGTAGGTCAGTCCCGCCGCGGCATCCACGCAGCCGTCGGCGGTGAACTCGCGCACGGTCTTGCCGAGCACGTACTTCCACGACCTCTTGGTGATCTCGGTCGGTGCGTCGGGCTTGTCGTCGTGCTCGGCATCCGGCGCGCCGGTGCGGGTGTGCTGCTGCGGGGTCATCATCGCCGTCCTGTTGCGAGGGGGCCGCCCGGGGTGGGGCCCGACCAGCCAGTATCGGGAGCACCGACCCCCGGCCGCAGGCGGTTGCCAAGGCGCGGACGGTGTGCTTGCACCCCCCTGGCGGTCAGCGCAGGGGCGCGGCGCCGCGCCCGGTTGCCGGGCTGAGCGGCTCACGCCGCACCAGGAGGTTGTCGAACCCGCCGATGCGGTGCCCCTCCCCTCCGGCGAGAGGCCGCAGCAGGTAGGGCACGACGGCGAGCGCCACGAAGCCGGAGATCAGCTTGTCCATAAGCGAGGTGATCATGTTGGCAGAGAACACCGCACCCCAGATCTGATGTCCGGCGGCGACCAGATTGCCCGACAGCGCGTGGGCGCCGGCGTTGATGGAGAACCCGTCGAAGAAGAACATGATGACCGCGGTGGCCACGAGCGTGCTGCACACCGCCGCGATGACGCTCAGCAGCAGCACCCGAGCCGGTGAGCGCCCGAGCCGCCAGCGGCGCACGCCGTACCCCCAGACGAGCGCGCCGGCGATGTTCACCAGCGCGAACGGCAGGCCGACGAGCGTCGTCTCGAACACGGCGAAGAGGCCGTGGGTGGCGATGGCGGCGGCGACGCCGTACCAAGGGCCGAGGGCGAGCGAGACGATCGCGGTGCCCATCATGTCGAGGTAGAGGGGCAGGCCCACCGCCCGCACGAACAGCGAGCCGCCCATGTTCACCGCAACGCCGACGGCGACGATCAGGATGCTGACGACCAGGAACGAGGAGTGGGCGCTCAGCCTTCGCGACGTGGCAACGGGAGGTGGCGACGCACGCTGCGCGGGCACGGGAGCAGCGGGCGCTTCGATGGGGTCGGCGGAGCGCTCGGAGCCGGCGGGCGGCGCCGCCGGTCCCGCGGCTTCGGTGCGGGCGCCCGCTTCGGCCTGGGCGCGCACGCAGTACTCGCGCCAGTGCTCGGCCCGCTCTGCATCCTCGCCCAGCACCGTGGCGATGTCGGCGACCAGGGCGGCATTGATCCGACGCCGACCGGGGCGGAAGGCGTCGTACACGGTGGAACGCCCGACGTATGCGGCAGCCTCGCTCACGCCGCGCTCCTCACGCAGTCGCCTCACCCTTTGCGCGATCTGGGCGTAGCTGGCGTCACCGGCGGCGAGGCGGAGCATCTGGAAGTCCATCACGAAGCGGTCGACGAGGCTCTCCTGCAAGAGCGGATCGTCCGCGTGCACTCGTCACTCCCCCACGTTGCGGCGTTGCCCGCCGAGGAGGAGCATATCGCGCGGTCGGCCCCCACCCCGGCGCGGCGGGGCGCCGTGTGCGGCCGTCCGGGAACGTCCGGGAAGCCCCCGCGCACCCGGCCAGCGCACGGCAGCGGGCTAGCGTGGAACTGCACCCCCGCACCCGAGCGGGAGTTCGACAGTGCGCTGCGCCCGCGCGGCAACGCAACGGGGCAGCGAGATTGCTCTGGGGAGGGCGGGTGGCCGGGACGCTCCCGGCGGATCGGTGGCCCGGGGGGCGCCACCGACTCGCTCGAGACGCAGCGGTCCCGGCCGCCCCACCCCTCGACGCCGGTCCTGCCCCGGCACGCTCTACGCTGGTGGGCGATGCGAGAACTGATGCGGGGCGTGACCGATCTGGTCGGCGGGTTCGCGCTGTGGCGCAGCCGCCCGCGGTTGATGGCTCTGGGCCTCGTGCCGGCGGCCCTCGTGGGGGCACTTTTCCTGGCCGGCCTGGTCACCCTGGCTGTATTCCTCCCCTCGATCGCGGAGGCACTGACTCCCTTCGCCGACGGCTGGCCGGCGCTCTGGCTGGCCGTCGCGCGCATCGCCGCCGGCACCGCGGTGTTCGCGGCAGCGGTGGTCGTCATGGTGGTGTCGTTCACCGCCCTCGCGCTCGTCGTCGGTGAGCCGCTCTACGAGCGCATCTGGCGCGCCGTCGAGGCGGATGCCGGCAGCGCCCCGCTGGACACCCCCTACGGATTCTGGCGCTCCGTCGGCGATGCGCTCGCGCTGGTGGCGCGCGGGGTGGGCGTCGCCCTGCTCGCGGCGCTCGGCGGACTGGTGCCGGTGATCGGCGCGCCGCTGGGAGCGGTGACCGGCGTCGTGCTGACCGGCTGGCTGCTCGCCGACGAGTTGACGTCGCGGGCGCTCACCGCGCGCGGAATCGGCCGCCACGAGCGCCGGCGCCTGTTGCGCGCCCACCGCGGGCGCGCGTTCGGGTTCGGTCTGGCCACGCAGCTGTGCTTCCTCGTGCCGCTCGGCGCCGTCGCCGTCATGCCCGCGGCCGTCGCCGGCTCCACCCGCCTCGCGCACGCGATGCTCGCAGACGCCGCGGGCACCACGCCCGTGAGCGGTGACGGCGCGGCCGCACGCCACTGAACCCGCCGCGATCGCCGCGCCCGGAACGCTCAGGCGAGCGGAGGGCGCAGTCGTGGACACAGCGGCCATGCTGCGCCATCGGTCTGCGCCGGCCTCGCTCCCGATGTCGGCCGGATCAGTCGGCGTCGGGCACGCACTGCGTGACGAGCGCGTCCGCGAGCCACTGCTCGAACCGCTCGACGCTCCACCCGCTGTTCACCACGAGCTCGCCGTAGACGCCCGGCGCCGCGTAGGCGCGGAAGAGGGCCTGCGCGTCGGCGACCGGGACGGCGAGTCGGCTCTCGACAGACGAGATGAGGCGGTCCATCAGGCGGTTGCGGCCTCGCAGCTTCGAGCGCAGCAGAGTGCGCGTCTCTGCGTCCTCGTCGATCGCGGCATCCAGAATGCGCACGACATCGAAATCGGTTGAATACAGCACCGTCAACCAATGCGCCGCGCCCCGCAGTCGCAGCAGCGGGTGCGGTTCGGTGAGGATCTCGTCGGCCAGACGGCGGGCACCCGCCCGCTCGAGCCAGCGTTCGCAGATGAGATTCAGGATCTCGCGCTTCGCCCCGAACGCCGCGTACACCGTGCGGTTCGCCACCCCCGCCGCCCGCGCGATCGCGTCCATGCTGGTCGCGCCGTAGCCCTCGCTCGCGAAGAGCCGCTGCGCCGACTCGGCGATGCGGATCTTCGTCGCCTCGGCCTGTTCCTGCCGGTACGACGAGACGGGGGTCTTGACGTCGCTCTCCACGCGATCAACACTAGTCAGTGCAGTCATTGCACTACTACTGCACTGACTGCACGTCAACTGTAACGAAAGGCTCGTCATGAACACTGAAGAGAAGCGCTCCGTGGGAGTGGAGGTACTCGAGCGGATGCTGCACGAGGGCTTCGCCACGGGGAACACCGACATCGTCGACGAGCTGTGCTCACCGCACCTCGTGGAGCATCAGTTCGGTCTCGCCGGCTCGGGCGCCGAGGCCATCGCGAAGGTCAAGCGCGGCATCGCAGATGTGCACCGCGGCATGCCCGACCTGCGATTCACGGTGGAGGACTGGGCCGAGAGCGGGGACATCGCGTGGGTGCGCGCCGAGGGGACCGCGACCAATACCGGGCCGTTCTTCGGGCCGCCCACCGGCAAGGCCGTGCACTTCACCGTGATCGACATCGCCCGCGTGCAGGGCGGGCTCATCGTCGAGCACTGGGGCGTCCCCGACAGGTTCGCCATCCTCTTGCGCATGGGCCGCCTGCCGATCCCGGCGTCCGAATCTCACTGAAGCGGATCCGATCCGCATCCCACCTGCTGCTTCACGGCGAGCCGGCAGCGGAGCGGGCCGCGACACTGCGCGACAGCAGGAGAAGACGCACACCCACCGCCCCGAACCAGAACCACAGCAGGGGGCCGTACACCGCATACAGATTGGGGACAGCGAATCTGAGCGCCTCGCTCGCCAGCCCGAGCCCGCCGGTCGCCAGCCCCACCCAACCGATCCATCTGGGAAACGCACATTTCGCCATCGGGATCGACATGAGGAGCACGCCGAGCGGAGAGAGCACACCGGCCAGCGACGGCGTGTTGTTCTCGGCGATGATCGCCTCGGCAGCGGCGACATACGTGCTCGCAGAGGTCGACGATGCGACCGCGAAGCGGTCGGCGAGATACACCAGCGAAAGGGCTCCTTCGCTGGTGACCGGTACGGCGATGAGCGCGACCCACGAGCCCCCTCCGATCGCCAGCCCGAGCACACTCAGACTCGGATCGACCTCGAACAGCACGATGAAGAGGGCGACGAAGACGACGACAGCAAGAACGGAGGGAAGCAGCCACAGGAGCTGCTGCGCGACATACGTCTGCGTGTGATCCGTGATGAAGAGAAGCGTGGCCTCTCCCCCTGTCACCGGCGGGGTGTCGATCGCGTACAGGTTGAGAGCTGCGACACCACACGCGACGAACAGGACTCCTGCCCACCCCGCAGTGCGGTAGAGGACAGCCCACGCCGGGGCACGGGCGCCGGGGACGGTCATCATGGTGCGACCCTAGAAGCGTCGGCCAACCCGGACCGGGCACAAGGTCCCGGCGCATCTCGGCGATCGCGCAGCCGGAGGTAGGCTCATCGCTGCCGTCCCATCTGCACGGAGGTACCGCATGACGCTCACCGAACTGCTGGCCGCCCTCGACGCAGGCGAGACGATCACCGGCGGATCCCCCGGTCACGCCGTCATGCACGAGACCAGCCAAGAAGCGCTGCGCATCGCCGGCGAGCTCAACGCCGGCTACCGCGAGCCCGCCCGGGTGCGCGAGCTGCTCACCCAGCTGACGGGGCGCCCCGTGGCCGAGACGGTGACGCTCTTCCCGCCGTTCACCGCGGACTTCGGAAAGAACATCACCCTCGGCGAGCGCGTCTTCATCAACTCCGGATGCCGCTTCCAGGACCAGGGCGGCATCACCATCGGTGACGACTGCCTCATCGGCCATAACGTGGTGATCGCCACCCTGAATCACGACATGCGCCCGTCGCGACGCAGCGACCTCATCCCCTCCCCCGTCGTCATCGGCCGGAATGTCTGGCTCGGCGCGAACGTCACCGTGCTGCCGGGGGTCACCATCGGCGACGACGCCGTGGTGGGTGCGGGCTCCGTCGTCACCAAGGACGTCCCCGCGGCATCCATCGCGGTCGGCTCTCCCGCGCGCGTCGTGCGCGAGGTTCCCCGGTAGGGGTCCCCGCCACCGCCGCCGATCAGTCCAGCGTGACGACCACCTTGCGGCTCGCGCCCGGACGACCGGCGAGGTCGATCGCCTCGGCGACCCTGTCGAGCGGGATGAGGTCGCTGACGATGCGCGCGTACTTGTCGGTGTTCGCGACGATGTCGGCGACGACCTCGCGCATCTCCGAGCCGGGGTGTCCCATCGAGTGGACGATGGCGAGCTCCGAGGGGATGAGGCTCTGGAAGTCCACCTCGACGGGCCGCTGGTGGATCCCGACGATGGCGAGGATCGCACCGCTTTTGGGCCCGGCGAACACGGTGTCGAGCACGGGTCGCACCCCGGCGGCGTCGATGTAGATGTCTGTGCCGGGCAGCCCTTGCCGACCGAACGCGTCGGCCCCCGAACCCTGCAGCTCCACCAGGCGCTCACGCACGTCTTCGGCACTGGAGTCGATCACCGCATCGGCGCCGAGTTCGAGCGCGATCTCGAGGCGGCCCTGCTGGATATCCGCGACGACGACGTGCCCGACGCCGTAGCTCTTGAGGGCGAGCAGCGCTCCCAGCCCGACCGGGCCGGCGCCGAACACGACCGCCGTGTGGTGGGGCTGCGGATGGGTCCTGTCCACCGCCCGACGGGCCACCGCGAGAGGCTCGGCGAGCGCCGCGACGTGCCAGGGGACGTGCGCGGCGAAGGGGATCACGCTCTCGCCCGCGACGGCGCCGCGGACGGCGACGAGGTCGGAGAGCGCCCCCTGCGGCCCGCCGCCGCCGATGATCGCGTCGGCGACCTTCGTCGGATCGATCACGACACGGTCGCCGACGGCGAGGTCGCGCACGTGGGCACCCACCTCGACGATCTCACCTGCCGGCTCGTGGCCGAGCGCGGTCTGCGCGGCGCCGGGGATGATCGTTCCCTGCGCGACCGCGTGCGGGTCTGCACCGCAGATGCCGCACGCGCGGATGCGCACGACGATGTCGTCATCGCCCGCGATCGGCGGCTCGATCTCGCGGATCTCGAGTTGCTGCGGTCCGGAGAGGAGGACGCTTCTCATGCTTGTGGGTCTCCTTCAGTGCGCGAGAACCCGCGCCGGGTTGTCGGTGGTCATGCGTCGGTAGGCGTCCTCCCCCACGCCCGCCTGCGCGAGCACGGGCGGGATCAGCGCCGGGAACCACGTGAAACCGGTGCCGCCGTAGCTGACACCCTGGGGCTTCTGGGTCACATCGTGACCGAGGACGATCTGCCCGTCGTAGCCGGAGCGTACGAGGTGAAGCAGAGCCTTGAGGCGATCGTCGTCCTGCGGCAGCAGGTCGACGTTCGAGCCCCACGAATCGAAGCCCACGGTGACGCCACGGTCGAGTACGCGCTGCACCCCGGTGACGTCGACGGACTTCACGGCGTCCAGCGAGTCGATGTACCTGCTTCGCGAGTCCCAGGGCCGCAGGAACGAGTCCATGTGCATCATGACGACACGGCCGGGTTCCAGAGACATCTCATCGACCAACAGCGAAAGGCCCCGCAGCACGTGGTCGCCCGTCATCGGGAACGCACTGTGGACGTGAACCGACACCCCCGTCTCCTGAGAGACCCGCGCGCACGCGCGCAGAGTCGCCAGTTCCACCTCGTCGAGCGGAGCGTCCGCCGACACCGCACTGAGCGCGCACTTCAGGATGCCGGCACGGACGTCCGATCCGTCGATCCCCTCGGTGACGTCACGAAGGAACAGCTCGTGCTGCTGTTCCTCGGTCCACCCCGCGTACTCGTCGGGACGATTCGCAGCCGTGTACAGCCCGGTCGCGCACACCACGTGCACGTCGGCCTGCCGCGATGCTTCCCGCAGTTGGGTGACGTCGCCGCGGATGCCGATGGGCGAAGGATCCACGATCGAGCGACCACCGACCGCGCGGAAGAACCCGAGCTCGGCGGCGGTGAAGTCGATGTCACCGGCCGTCATACTCGCCTCGGAGAAGATCGCCGCACCGCTGCGCAGGAAGGCGAGGTTGTGGTTCTCCAGCGTCAGCATCTCGGCCGGAGGCGGGGGGAAGCCGAACTGTTTGGCGACCCTGGTGAGGATCTCCATGTCGGCGTTGAGGTGCTCGTGCATCGATGTCATGCCGAGTTCTTCGGGCGCGATGTCACCGCGCACGGTCGTGACGACCGGGCCCCCCGGCGGCACTGATGAGGTGAGTCCCGTCACGGTGTGATCTCCAGTTGAGTGGTCAAGGTCGCGGTTGAACTCCCCCCGGCCCAGAGGTCGATCGTCGTGGCGTCTTGGACGTAGCCCCGTGTGGCGGCGCTCCAATATCGAAGCTCCGACGGGCCGAGGACGAAGCTCACCTGCGCGGTTTCCCCGGCGGGAACGTGCACGCGCTCGAATCCCTTGAGCTCCTTGATGGGGCGCGAGGACGTGCCGCTGCGCTGATGGATGTAGAGCTGCACGACATCGCCGGCCGGACGGTCGGAGACGTTCGTGACCGCCACGGACACCGTGACCGACTCCCCCACGGCGACCGAGGACCGGTCGACACGAAGGTCCGCATACTCGAACTGTCCGTAGGAAAGCCCATGGCCGAAGGGATACAGAGGGGAGCCCTCTTCGTCGAAATAGCGAGCGTTCTGCTCATCGGGCTTGAACGTGCGGTTGTGCGAGTAGACCATGGGCACCTGGCCCTCGTGACGCGGCCAGGTGAAGGGAAGACGGCCTGCCGGCGAGACATCGCCGATAAGGGTGGCCGCCACGGCGTCGCCGCCTGCAGTTCCCGGATACCACACCTCGAGGATGGCGGGGACGTGGGCGTCGGCCCATCGCAGGTCGAGGGGACGGCCCGCCATGACCAGGAGCACGACAGGGGTTCCCGTCGCAGCGATCCGCTGCAATTGCTCCTCTTGGCGCCCACCCAGGCGCAGGGACGACACGGACGATCTCTCGCCGATCTGGTTCTGCCGCTGGCCCACGACAACGATGGCGACATCGCTCTGTGCCGCCAATGCGACGGCGCTGCCGATCGCCGCGTCGTCGTCGTAATCTGAGGGGGTGATCTCCAGATCGCCATCGCCGTGATCGAACATGGACGGGAAGACGCGCTCCGGGATTCCGGCACCCGCCTCGTGCTCGACCCGCACCGCGCCACCGAGACGCCTTCGCAATCCGTCGAGGATCGTCACCGTCTCGGCGATGTCGTGCTCGCCGACCCACGGTCCGAGGGTGTCGCGCCTGCTGTCGGCCAGCTGGCCGATCACCGCGACCGACCGGAGAGACTCTGCATCGAGGGGAAGTGTCGCCCCGTCGTTCTTGAGCAGCACGAAGGACTCTTCCGCTGCCGCGCGCGCTCTTGCACGGTGTGAAGGATCGTTCAAGACGCGGGCGGCCGCGGATTCCTCGACGTACGGGTTCTCGAACAGACCCAATCGCAGCTTGGCCCGGAGCACCCGACCCACGGCCTGATCCAGCGTCGCCTCCGCGATCGCGCCGTCCCTGATCGCCTGCGGCAGCCGCCACGACGCCGGGTCGAACATGCACATCTCCATGTCGAGACCGGCGCTGAGCGCACGGACCGCAGCATCAGCCTGGTCCGTTGCGAAGTGCTGAGTCTCCAGCGAACGCACGGCATCGGCATCCGAGACGACGAAGCCTTCGAAACCCATTTCGCGCCGCAGGACGTCGGTCAGCAGCCAAGTGTTGGCGGAGGCCGGAACCCCGTTGAGATCCATGTAGGCGCTCATCACGTTCTCCGCGCCGGCATCGATCGCCGCCCGGAAGGGCGGGAAATAGACGTTCCACAGTTCGGAGTCGGAGACTTCCGCGTCGTCATAGTCGCGCCCGCCACGGGCAGCCCCATACCCCGCGAAATGCTTGGGCCCCGCGAGGACGTTCTCCAGGCCGAGCGTGCCTTGGAAGCCTCTCACTGCAGCGGCCGCCGCGGCCGCCCCGAGCACCGGGTCCTCGCCGGCGCCCTCCACGATCCTGCCCCAGCGTGCATCTCGCGTGATGTCGACCATCGGAGCGAACGTCCAGTGGACGCCGGAAGCGCGTGCTTCGCGTGCCGCGGTCGCCTGCGCGAGTTCGATCGTCGACGGCGACCAGGTCGCCGCGAGAGCGATCGGAACGGGGAAGATCGTCCGCATTCCATGGATCACATCGGAGCCGAAGAGCAGAGGGATGCCGAGCCGGGTCTCCTCGACCGCCCGCCGTTGCAGCCTGTTCGCGAGTGCAGGTTCGGTCACGAAAAGGACGGAACCTGTCGCGCCGCGATCGATGGCCGCCTCGACCATCGCCGGTTGCTCAACATAGGCGCGATACTCCTCGGGAATGGAATCCAGGTCGACCTCTGCGCTCTGCTCGATCTTGAGATAGAAGAACTGGGTCAGCTGTCCGGCTTTCTCCTCGAGCGTCATGCGCGACAGCAAGTCATCGATACGCTCAGCGTCAGACAGCGGTGCGGCGTCGGTCATGCGGCCCATACCTCCTCGAGGAATCCGCGCACCTGCGCCACCTGCTCACGGTCCTCGGGCGCGCGGCCCATGAAGAGCCCGTGCGGTGCCCCTTCCCAGACGTGCAGCTCGGCGCGGACTCCCTGCCGGAGGAGAGCGCGATGCATCCGCACCGTGTCTGACAGCAGGAAGTCGCGGGTGCCAGCCGTGAGGATCGTCGGCGGCAAGCCGGTCAGGTCTCCGAAGAGCGGGGAGATATGGGGGTCGCGCAGATCAGCGTGCCCGGCGTAGCGCGCGAACACGTTCTCGATTCCCGTGCCTGCAACGGCGAAACCGTTCGTCTGGTAACTGTCGCCGGCGCAGGTGAGGTCGACCGGCGGCGACAGGAGCGCAAGTCCCGCTGGAAGCGGCACTCCTTCGTCTCGTGCTCGGAGCATCAGTGCCGCCGCGAGGTTCGCGCCGCCCGACTGTCCGAGCACGACGACCTTTTCGGGTGAGAACTCCTCCAGGAGGGCCCTGTAGACCGTCAGACAGTCTTCCAGGCCCGCCGGGAAGGGGTGGTCCGGGAGCTCCCGGTAATCCATCCCCCACGTGCGCACTCCATAAGCTGCTGCCAGCAGGCCCGTCGACACCCTCGCAGCTTCGCCTCCGCCGAAGGTGAAGCTTCCTCCGTGGATGGCCAGCAAAGCTCGGTTGCCTGCGGACTCGGCGGGCTCGGCGACTAAGTAGCTCGCCTCGCCCCGGCGGCGTGCCGCGATCGGCACGACGACGTCCTGAGCAACCGCACCGGTGGTCGCCAGCGCGAGCGCGAATACCATCCCGGGATCAGCCGTCGCGGCGAACGCACCCAGCTGCTGCCAGCCCGCTTCGTCCGCCGGGGCGGGGTTCGCCATCACAGGTGTGACCGCAGCAGCCTCGAGGACGACCCTCGCCTCATCACTGATGGTGGTAGGGATCGGCGGATGAACTGTCGGGACATGCGCGGTCATCGGACGACCTTGACTTTGAGGAAGATCACCGCGGCGCCCAACAGAACCAACGCCCCGGAAACGATGTACGCCAGCGCGTAGTTCTTCTCGCCCGCTGTCGCCCCGATTGTGATGATGAGACCCGCGAACACGGGCGCGATGACGCCCGGGATCTGTTGCGCGAAGCCCATGAGAGCCAGGAACCGTCCGGCTTCGGTCTCACGGTTCGGTAGGACATCGAGCACGATCGCCTGGTCCACGGCGCTGAAGCATCCGATCGCGAAGTTGATCAGCAGAGAGCCCACGATGATGAGCGTGAGGTCCCACGCGACTGCGGAGATGAGAGCTCCGCCGACGAAGGCGATGGCGGAGACCAGGATGAAGACGCGGCGGCGCTTGAGGCGATCCGAGAGGAATCCCCCGCCGATCGAACCGATCACAGTCGCGACCATACCCAGGAGTGCGACCATCCCGATCACCCCGGCGATCTCCTCCAGCGGGATCCCCAGTCGCTGCGCGAAGAAGAACGCCGTGAAGGTGGTGCTGAACGAGAGTCCTGCGAAGAAGAAGAAGCGACCGAGCCAGTTCCATGCGAATGCCGGGTAGGTCTTGGGGTTGAAGACATACTTCGACACCACGCCGCCCAGCGTCATGGGCGCGTGCTCGAAAGCGCGCGAGTCCGCGTCTTTGAAGAAGATCGCGAACGCCAGGAGGAAAAGACCGCCGACGATGCCCGGAATCAGGAACACGAGGAAGAGGCTCGAGGCCACTGCCCCTGCGATCACGACGCCGACGGTCGGGGCGATCATCGAGGCGAAGCCGTTCAACCCTGCGACCTTGCCACGCTGCTCCTCGGGAAGCCGATCGGCCTGAACGTTCAGCAGTGCGCCCGTCGCCGTGCCCCAGCCCAGCATTGCGAGCATCCAGCCGACGATGAGAATCGGAAGCGAGGGCGCCGTGGCCATGACGAACAACGAGACGAGGCCGATGACGAGTCCGCCGAGCATGAAGGGACGTCTCCGACCGAATCGGGAGCGCGTTCGGTCGCTCAGCATTCCGAGCAGGGGCGCGGTGACCAGGGCGACGACCGCTCCCGAACCGGTGATGACGCCGAGCAACTCCTCCTGGCCCGGCGCGAGCTCGTTCAGCTTGAGGGAGAGCGAGAAAGCCAGCGGCACGATGTACGCCATGTTCACGCCGAACGACGCAAGGATCAGGCCCCAGATGAAGCCCGCCCCCACTCGCGACAGTGTCGGCGCTGCGCTCGCGACAGGCACCATGGGATGCGGGGGCGAAACGATCGATGTCGCTCCCGGCTCAGCACCCGCGAGGACCTGATCATTCAGGTTTTCTCCGGAAACGGCGTCTGTGGGAGTGGATGGGGTCGGGTGCTGATTGGTCACCGAGATCCTCCTTGATCGGCATTGCGAAAGCGCCATGTTGGCGCGAGATTGGACGCTAGCATGAAAACCGCGCCGCGTGAACAATTTCGTTTGAAAGTACCATTTCGACGGTATTTTCATGTTACGGTCCGAACGGCCGCCTGAATCCCCGACCGGATTCCATACGGTGCGCGACGACGCGAGGAGAAGCAATGGACCGCACGACAGATCTGGACATGAGCCTCGAAGAGGCCGCGGCGCTGGGCAGCGGCGCCTCGTTCTGGACGACGGAGGCTGTAGGGCGACTGCAGGCGATCACTCTGACCGACGGCCCGCACGGTGTACGCAAACAGGAGGGCGCCACCGATCACTTGGGCATCGCGCCGAGCGAGCCCGCGACTTGCCTTCCCACGTCGGCCAGCCTCGCCCAGAGCTGGGACCCCGACCTCGCTCATCAGGCGGGGGTGCTGCTCGGGTCAGAAGCCCGCGCGCACCGAGTCGGGGTGCTGCTCGGACCCGGCATCAACATCAAGCGGGATCCGCGTGGCGGCCGCAACTTCGAGTACCTGTCGGAGGACCCCCTGCTCACGGCAGTGATGGCGCAGGCCTGGGTGAACGGACTGCAGAGTCAGGGCGTGGGCGCGTCGCTCAAGCACTTCGCGGTCAACAACGCCGAAGACGATCGGATGCGCGCCAGCTCCGATGTCGACGCGCGCACGCTGCGTGAGATCTACCTTCGGGCGTTCGAGAGGGTGATCCGACGCGCCCGCCCGTGGTCGGTGATGTGCGCGTACAACCGAATCAACGGAACGTACGCATCAGAGAACCGCTGGCTCCTTTCCACCGTCCTTCGCGACGAGTGGGGATTCGAGGGCGTCGTGGTCAGCGACTGGGGAGCAGTCCGCGATCGCGTCGCCGCGGCCTCGGCAGGGCTCGACCTTGCGATGCCTGGCCCAGATCCGGTCGGCGACGCCCGCGTCATCGAGGCCGTCCGGGCTGGAACCCTCGAACAAGACAAGGTGCAGCAGTCTGCGAGCCGGATCGCCGCGTTGATCCGTGCCGTCGAAGCTCACGGCGCCGGCGGGACTGCCGTCGACCACGACGCGAACCACGCCTGGGCGCGAGAAGCCGCACGGCGCTGCATCGTGCTCCTCAAGAACGACCGGGAAATGCTGCCGCTCACGCCGCAGTCGTCGGTCGCCGTGATCGGCGAGTTCGCCGCCACTCCCCGCTACCAAGGCGGCGGCAGCTCTCACGTGGTGCCGACCCGCGTCGATGTGCCGCTGGAGGAGATCCGCGCACTGGCGCACCGGCCGGTGTCGTTCGAGCCCGGGTACCGGATCGCCGACGGGGGCGACGCCCAACGCCTGCGCGAAGCGGCAGTGGCGGCGGCCGCGTCCGCTGACGTCGCGATCGTCTTCCTCGGTCTTCCCGAAGCCGACGAGTCGGAAGGGTTCGACCGCACCGACATCGAACTTCCCGCCGCGCAGGTCGACCTGGCGCGCGCGATCGCCGAGGTACAGCCGAACGTCGTGATCGTGCTCGCGCACGGCGGTGTCCTCCGGCTGGCCGATCTCACCGACCTCGCCCCGGCGATCCTCGACGGCGGGTTGCTTGGGCAGGGGGGCGGGCACGCCATCGCGAGCGTGCTCTACGGCGAGTCCGAGCCGACGGGGCGTCTGGCGGAAACCGTTCCGGAACGCCTTCAGGACGTTCCCGCCTATTTGAGTTTCGCCCCCGTGGACTCCCATGTCCTCTACGGGGAGGGCATCTTCGTCGGCTACCGCTGGTACGACGCACGCGAGATCGACGTGACATTCCCGTTCGGCCACGGGCTGTCGTACACGACGTTCGACTACAGCGACCTCTCGGTGTCCGTGCAGGACGATCACCTCATGGTCGCCGTGGACGTCACCAACACCGGCCGACGCGTCGGCCGCGAGGTCGTGCAGGTCTACGCCGCGCCGGTGGATGCCGCCGCGCCTCGCCCGCCACGTGAACTCGTCGGGTTCGGCGCCGTCGCCGTGGATCCCGGCCAGACGGTGCGGACGACTGTGAAGGTCGAGACGTCGGATCTGGCCTATTGGGAGACGCGCATCGACGGCTGGCGGGTGCAGCCGGGACAGTACCGCGTCGATGTCGGCGCATCGAGCCGCGACATCCGCGCTTCGCTCGTCGTGGACGTGGCCGGCGACACGAGGAGACTCCCCCTCACGCTCGAGTCCACCCTGGGCGAGCTGATGGCCGATCCCGCTGCGGCGGAGGCGTTCTCGAGCCTGCTCGGCTCGCAACACGTCGATGACGCGGCCGGCGAGACGCTGGGGATGGACATGGCGCGGATGATGGCGGCCATGCCCGTCAGCAAGCTGGTCACCTTCTCCGGAGGAGCCCTGAACGAGCAGTTCCTGATCGACACCCTCGACCGCCTCAACGAGCCCGAGGCGCCTGCCCGGGTACGGTAGACATGCCGAGCCGGCGTGATAGTGGACGGTAGGAGAACAACGATGTCCGCACCGAAGGGCCCGCGAGGTCCGTATGCGAAGACCCCCCGCGTCCGACAGCAGATCCTGGAAGCAGCCTTGGCGGTGTTCGCAGAGTCGGGCTATCGCGCGACCACGATGAAGGAGATCGCCGAGCGCGCCGGCATCAGCCAACGCGGACTCGTCCACCATTTCGGGAGCAAAGAGGCACTGCTTCTCGGCGTGCTCGAACTCCGAGAAGCAGAGAGTGGGATCCTGGCGGCGAGCGCGGGAACCGATGCGATCTCGGCGATCATCCGCATCATCGAGGACAACTACACCCGACCCGGCCTGATCGAACTGCACAGCACCCTCGCGGCCGAGGCAGTGTCTCCCGAGCACCCGGCTCACGATCACTATGTACAGCGCTACCGCGACTTCCGCGCGTACTTGACCAGCGCCTTCGAGGTCGCACTAGGCCCGTCCGATGGCGACGGACCACTCACGGCCGCCCAGATGGCGGCGACGGTGATCGCGCTCCTGGACGGGCTGCAGCTGCAGTGGCTGTATGACCGCGAGTCCGTCGACCTGGAGGCCATCGTCCGGCGCGTCATCCTCACGTTCGCTCCGGCAGCCCTCCCCGACGATGCGGACGTGAAGGCCACTCGCTGAGCCGACCGAGGACCCCGCCCTCAAAGTGCCACTGCGGCGCGATTTTCTGGTACCGTTTCGTGAAAGTCGCGCCGTGAACGTATTTTGATGGCGCGGATCGAGGAGGATCGCGTGATCGACAGCAGCTTCGTCCAGGGATGGACTGCCGGCCCCAAGCGAGGACTGTGGGACGCGGTCTCGGGGGCGGCAGCTCCGCTGCAGCCCGTTGACCTGCCGCACGACTGGCTGCGCGACCAGGCGCGATCCACCGACGCCGACGCCGGCTCCCACTCCGGCTACTACCCGGGTGGGGCGGTGGAGTACCACAAGACCATCCACGTGCCCCAGGAGCACCGGGACCGGACGCTGATCGTCGAGTTCGACGGGGTCTACCGCGATGCGATGGTCTTCGTCAACGACGCCCCCGCCGCGCAGCGCCCCAACGGATACGCGCGATTCCTTGTGACCCTCGATCCTTTCCTCGTGTACGGCGCAGACAACCGCATCCGAGTGGAAGCTCGAGCACATCAGGACTCCCGCTGGTACACCGGGATCGGGATCCATCGCGGCGCGGCCCTGCATGTGAAGAACAGGCTGCACGTCCCCGTCGACGGCGTTCACATCACCACGCCCACCATCGAAGACGACCACGCTGTGGTCGCCGTCGCGACGATGGTCACCAACGCGGGTCAGCACACCGTGACCGCGAACGTGCGCACGCACATCGACGGCCCCGACGGCGCGGAAGTCGGCGTCGCAGTCAGCCCGGTCACGCTGTTCCCGGGCGACTCGGCTGTCGTGCGTCAGCGGATCGCCGTCGAGCATCCCGAGCGGTGGAGCGTGGATGCTCCTCACCTGCACCGTGCGCGCACGACGCTCTCCGACGCGTCCGGGCAGGTCGTCGACGAGGAGACGACGACGTTCGGCATCCGCACCCTCACCCTCGACGCGCGGCGCGGATTGCGCATCAACGGCCAGCCCGTCGACCTGCGCGGCGCGTGCATCCATCACGACAACGGCATCCTCGGGTCCCGTTCGTTCGCCCAGGCCGAGGAACGACGCGTCCGGATCCTCAAGGAGGCGGGCTTCAACGCGATCCGCAGTTCCCACCATCCCCTCAGCACTCCCCTGCTGGAGGCGTGCGACCGACTCGGGATGCTGGTGATGGACGAGGCGTTCGACGTGTGGACGGAGGCCAAGACACCCTTCGACTACTCGCTCGCGTTCGGCGAGTGGTGGGAGCGTGACATCGAGTCGATGGTCGCCCGCGACTTCAACCACCCGTCGGTGATCTTCTACAGCATCGGCAATGAGATCCCCGAGACGGGCACCCCCGCCGGCTCGCGCCTCGGCCGCCGGATCGCAGAGAAGGTGCGCACGCTCGATCCCACCCGATTCGTCACGAACGACATCAACGGGCTGGCCTCCACGCTGCGCGAGCTGTCGCAACTCGGGTTCGGCGCTCCCGCGGCGGCGGAGCCCGCCGGCGGCGTGAACGACATGATGAGCGATATGGGCGAGGGCATGAAGGCGATCGACCCTCTCGTGTCGGCTCGCATCGAGGAATCGCTCTCGGTGCTGGATGCCGCAGGCCTCAACTACGGCGAAAGTCGGTACCTGAGCGACCTCGGAACGCACCCGGACCGGGTCATCATCGGCACCGAGACGTACCCCGGCTCGATCGCGCAGAACTGGCCCCTCGTCACGGAGCACCCCCACCTCATCGGCGACTTCACATGGACCGGATGGGACTACCTCGGCGAGTCCGGGATCGGGCGCACCGACTACGCGATCGACGGCGGCGGCACGTCCGCGCCCTACCCGTGGCTTTCGGCCTGGTGCGGCGACATCGACATCACCGGACACCGCCGCCCCGCCTCGTACTTCCGTGAGATCGTCTTCGGCCTGCGCGCCGAGCCCTACATCGCCGTTCGCCGCCCCGAACATCACGGCGAGACGTTCACCGCGCCGCCGTGGGCGTGGTCGGACAGCGTCTCGTCGTGGACGTGGCCGGTCCGGCCCGGTGCGCCGGTCACGGTGGAGGTGTATTCCGCGGCCGACGAAGTCGAGTTGCTGCGCAACGGCGAGAGCCTCGGGCGGCGGCCGAGCGGCCCCGCCAACGGGTACACGTCGGTGTTCGACGCGACGTACGCGCCGGGCGAGCTCACCGCCATCGCCCTGCGCGATGGTCAGGAGTACGCGCGCTGGAGCGTGCAGACGGCAGACCGCGACGATCTCGCCGTGCGCTGCCGGGTGGACCGGGAACGAGTCTCGGCCGGCGACCTCGTCTTCGTCGAGATCAGCCTGGCCGACGCTGCGGGACGCATCGTGACCGGCGACGACCGCGGCATCCGTCTCGAGATCACCGGGCCGGGCACGATGCTCGGGTTCGGCAGCGCGCGCCCCAACCCCACGGACTCCTACGCACAGGAGACCCAGACGACGTTCGACGGACGCGCCTTGGCGATCGTCCGAGCCTCGGATGCCGGCACCCTCTCGATCACCGCGTCCACGACGGACGCGTCACTGCCTGCCGGGGTCGTTCAGCTGACCGTGGCCCCCGACATCACCGCCCCCGAACAGGAGACCCCGTGACCGACCAGTTCCTGTGGGGTGCCGCCACGGCGCCTCATCAGACCGAAGGCAACAACGTCGCCAGCGACTGGTGGCGCAACGAACAGCTCATCCCGGGCATGGAGCGCAGCGGCGACGCCGTGGACAGCTACCACCGATACCGGGAAGACATGCAGTTGTTGGTCGATGCCGGGCTCAATGCCTACCGATTCGGGATCGAGTGGGCGCGCATCGAGCCGGAAGAGGGTCACATCTCCCGCGCCGAGCTGGCGCACTACCGCCGCATGATCGAGGCGGCGATCGAACTCGGGCTGACGCCGGTTGTCACCCTCCATCACTTCAGCGTGCCGAGATGGTTCGCCGACGACGGAGGGTGGATGGACGAGCGCGCCCTGCACCGGTTCGAACGCTACGTGCAGACCGTCCAACCGATCCTCCACGACGTCGAGTGGATCGTCACGATGAACGAGCCCAACATGCTCGCGATGATGATCAGCCTCACGCAGGCTGCCCAGCAGGCCGAGCCCGGAGCCGGATCGTGGCAGAGCCCGACCGTGGAAGGTGGCGCAGACGCCGCGGACGCGCCGGATGCATCGAGCCTCGACCACTCCAGCTTCGTCCTGCCCGACCCGGACCCGGAGATCGGCGCACGCCTGGTCGCGATCCACCATGCGGCCCGTGCGATCCTTCGCGCCACGACGAGCGCCCGCATCGGATGGAGCGTGGCTTCCCAAGCGCTGATCAACGTCGGCCCCGAAGACAACCCCGAGCTGCGCCGCCTCTCCTGGGTGCGGGAGGACTTGTACCTCGAGGCCGCGCGCGGTGATGACTTCGTCGGCGTGCAGTCCTACTCGACTCAGGACGTCGACGAGCACGGCATCGTCGCGCACGTCCCGGCCGACGACGACACGATGGTCGGCACCGCCTATCGTCCGGATGCGCTCGGCATCGCCGTGCGCCACACGTGGGAGGTCACCCACGGAGTCCCCGTCCTGGTCACCGAGAACGGCATCGCCACCGACGATGACGCGCGCCGCATCGCCTACACGGGGGGAGCGATCGAGCACCTCTTCGCCGCGAAAGGCGATGGCATCGACGTACGCGGGTATCTGCATTGGTCTGCGTTGGACAACTTCGAGTGGGGCCACTGGGGGCCGACCTTCGGCCTCATCGCGGTGGACCGCGAGACGTTCGTGCGCACGCCGAAGCCGAGCCTGGCCTGGCTGGGCGCCGAAGCCGCCCGACGCTCGGCGACGTGACGTTCGCGGCGTAACGGAGCATCGGTGCGCGCCCTGCGCCACCCTTGACATTTTAACTGACTGCGCTCAGTATTGACTATGCTCGTCCAATCAGGACCGCACCCAGGGAGAGTCGCCACATGCGCGCATTCATCATCGATGCCTACAAGAAGCCCCTTCACGAGGCCGACGTCCCCGAGCCCACCGTGGGCGCGGACGACGTGCTGATCGCCGTCGGCGCGGCGGGGCTGAACGGCCTCGACGAGAGGATCCGAGCGGGCGAGTTCAAGGCCTTCCTCCCCTACCGCTTTCCGCTGATCCTCGGCCACGACGTGGCGGGCGTGGTCGTGAGCGTCGGCGCACACGTGCGCTCGATCACGCCCGGCGACGTGGTCTATGCGCGTCCGCGCGACCACCGCATCGGCACGTTCGCCGAGCGCATCGCCGTCGACCAGGCCGACGTCGCGCTCGCGCCGAGGTCGGTCGACGTCGTCGAGGCAGCATCTCTTCCGCTGGTCGCCCTGACCGCGTGGCAGGCGCTCGTGGAGAAGGGTGCGGTCACCGCCGGGCAGAAGGTGCTCATCCACGGGGGCGCCGGCGGCGTCGGCTCCATCGCGATCCAGCTCGCCAAGCATCTCGGCGCACACGTCGCGACGACCGCGTCGGCGAAGAACGCCGACTTCGTGCGCGAGCTCGGCGCCGATGTCGTCATCGACTACAAGACGCAGGACTTCGCGACCGAACTGTCGGGATACGACTTCGTGCTCGACAGCCTCGGCGGCGACAACCTGACGAAGTCCCTGACCGTACTCCGCCCGGGAGGCAAGGCCATCGGCCTCGCCGGGCCGCCCACGCCCGCTTTCGCCCGGCAGCTCGGCCTGAGCCCGGTGCTGCAGCTGGTGATGGGTGCGCTCAGCCGCAAGGTCCGGGCGCAGGCGAAGAAGCTCGGCGTCGACTTCGAGTTCTTGTTCATGAGTGCGAACGGCGAGCAGCTGCGCACCATCGCCGAACTCGTGGATGCCGGCGCCATCCGTCCGATCGTCGGGGCCACCTACCCGTTCGACCAGGCACCGCGAGCCCTCGAGTCGCTGCACGCCGGCGGCATCCGCGGCAAGTCCGTGCTCCTCGGCGCATGACCATCACCTCGTACGCCGAAGCACCCACGAAGACGCTCACGGTCGGCGGCGACACCTTCGCGTACCGTGAGCTCGGCCCGGAGGAAGAGGTCCCGGTCGTCTTCTTCACGCACCTCGCCGCGACCCTCGACAATTGGGACCCGCGCATCATCGACGCGATCGCGGCGACCCGTCGCGTGATCACCTTCGATCAGCTCGGCGTCGGCGCCTCCAGCGGCAGGTTCCCCGACACGCTCGACCAAGCAGCCGACGACGCCCACACCTTCATCGTGACGGGTCTCGGATACCCGAAGATCGACGTCTTCGCGTTCTCGATGGGTGGCATGATCGCGCAGGACCTCGTCGTGAAGCACCCCGACCTCGTGCGCCGCCTCGTGCTCACCGGCACCGGACCGCGCGGCGGAGAGGGCATCGACAAGGTCGTCGGCGTCACCTATTGGGACATCCTGCGGTCGGCGCTCGCCCGCTCCGACGCCAAGGGGTTCCTGTTCTTCCCTCGCGACGCGGCGGGCAAGAAAGCCGGCAAGGCGTTCGTCGAGCGCCTCAAGGAACGCACCACGGACCGCGACAAGCCCCTCAGCACCCGGGCGTTCCGCACGCAGCTCAAGGCGATCCAGAAGTACGGCCGCTCTGCGCCGTCTGATCTCTCGGTGATCACGGTGCCCACGCTCATCGCCAACGGCGACCACGACCGCATGGTGCCGAGCATGCTGTCCGAAGACCTGCATCGCCGCATCGCCGGGTCCCGGCTGATCATCTACCCCGACTCCGGGCACGGCGCCATCTTCCAGTACGGGGAGGACTTCGCCCCCGTCGCTGCGGAATTCCTCAGCGCCGACCGCGCCTGAACCGCACGCGCACCGCCTCGGGGTTCCGGCAGGGCGGTGGGGCGCGCTCACGTCATCTCCCGCTATTGATCGGGCACGAGCGGAAGCAAGATCTCGTATACGTCACGCAGATCGTCGGCGCCGACAGGTGGGACGAGTGCCCCTGCCCCGAGTACCAGCAGGTAGGGCAGCAAGGCGGACAGCCGCGTGCGTTCGCTGTCTTCGGATGCGCGGCTCCAGACGGATCTCCGACCAGCCCGCTTCATCGCTGAATGCTTCGACGATGTCGGATTTCCGAAGCGCTACTGGTGGATCATGTCGCCTATCAAGTTCGCCGCCGCTCTCGGGTTGATCCTCGGCATCTGGATACCCGCGCTCGGGCTCGTCACGGTGTCCTGCCTGATCCTCTACTTCCTCGTCGCCATCGCCCTGCATATTCGAGCGCGCGATCTGGGCCGGAACCTCTTCGTCAATGCCGCAGGCATGCTGGCGCTCTGTCTCGCAACGCTCATCGTCTGCTTCCTAGGAAAATGGAGGCGGCGCGGGCGGCCGTGTCGAATGCGGTGCCGATGGGCGCCGTCCGATACGACATGTACGCGGTCCCCCAGCTGGCGGCGCTCTTCGCTTCAGCCGAAGGCGACACGGATCCGCACGACCTGTGCGAAGACGCGTGACAGCGGCCTGAGCGGGCATCACGCTACGACGAAGGACAGCCGCAGGATCACGCCGTCGGCGGCGACGGAGAGTCGCCTCAGCACCTGCGCGGACACCAGCGTTCCCGGGGGAAGCGCGTGGCGACCCAGTCGCGTCGACCCGCCCAGGATCACGGCGACGTCCGGCCTGATGCCGGCAGTGACCGCTCCGCGCTGGATGTCGTAAGACACCGTCGTGTGCGCCTGGTCGACCATCACGTTCAGCGCCTCGATGCGCTGCCCGTGCGTGTCGGCGGTCACGACATCGTCGCCGCCGAAGGTCACCGGGGTCCGCGCGGCGACGTGGTGCGCTCTCCCGCCCAGGTGAAGTGTGACGCCGGGGTCGGTCAGCGCGACGAAGAGCCGGTCGGTGCCGGGGAACGTGGAGAACGCAGGGGCGCCGATGATCTCGGCGAGACTGATCCGCCAGTGGGCGGTGCTCCACAGCTCGCGCGTGGTGCCCTTCCCGTTGCTCCACGGTTCGGCGGTGACAGCTGCGGGCAGGACCACGTCTCGCATGGAACCTCCTCTCATGTGGCGCAAGGGGGCGGACCAGGTGCGTTCCGGTCCACCCCCTGCATGCGGAGCCGAGCTCAGATGAGCGCGTACGCTTCCTCACCGTGCACAGCAGTGTCGAGGCCGGCGACCTCGTCTTCGTTCTTCACGCGGAAGCCGATCGTCTTCTCGATGCCGAGGCCGACGCCGTACGTCACCACGAAGGAATACAGGGCGACGGCGACCGATGCGACGACCTGCAGCACGAGCTGCTCGTAGTTGCCGCCCATGAACAGACCGGTGCCCTGCGCGAAGAAGCCCAGGTACCAGCATCCGAGGAATCCGCCGATGCCATGCAGTCCGACGACGTCGAGGGAGTCGTCGAATCCCAGCTTGTACTTGAGCTCGATCGCCAGGCAGCACGCCGCGCCCGCGATGACACCCAGCACGATCGCCCAGATCGGGTCGAGCGTAGCGCATGCGGGAGTGATGGCGACGAGGCCGGCGATCGCGCCTGACCCGGCACCGACCGAAGTGGCTTTGCCGTCCTTGATCTTCTCGACGACCACCCACCCGAGGATCGCTGCGGCGCCCGCGACGAAGGTGTTCACGATGATCCTGCCGACGGTGTCGTTCTCGGGGCCGAGCAGACCCAACGTGCCTTCGGCGCCGGCGTTGAACCCGAACCAGCCGAACCAGAGGATCGCGACTCCCAGAAGGACCAATGGCACGTTGTGCGGGCGGTGCACGCCCTTCGCGAATCCGACCCGGCGTCCGAGGACGAGGGCAAGGGCGAGGGCGGCCGCGGCGGAGTTGATATGGACCGCGGTGCCTCCGGCGTAGTCGATCGTGCTCGCCGAGAACCCGAAGATCTCCCCGAGGTCATAGATCCACCCGCCCGAGCCCCACACCCATCCTGCGACGGGGAAGTAGACGATGGTCGCCCAGATGCCCGCGAAGATCATCCACGACCCGAACCGCGCCCGGTCGGCGATCGCCCCCGAGATCAGTGCTGTCGTGGCGACCGCGAAGGTGGCTCCGTAAGTCGCGCCGATCAGGGTGGCGGTGTCATAGCCCGCGAGCGCGAAGTTCTCGGTGAACGGGTTACCGGCGAACTGGAAGCCGGGGAAGCCGCCGGCGTCGGTGTCGGTGAGCGTGGCCATGTTGAAGCCGTAGATGACCCACAGCACACCGACCAATCCCATCGCGCCGAAGCTGAGCATCATCATGCTCACGACGGACTTCGCCCGCACCATGCCGCCGTAGAAGAACGCGATCCCCGGCGCCATGAAGACGACGAGCGCGGAGGCGACGATCGCCCACGTGAGATTGCCACTATCCATCAGAAGTCCTTTCGGGTGAAGCTCGGGAAGGGGTGGAGCGTCAGTGCGTGAGCAGATGCCCCAGCACGTCAGCGAGCGCCGTGACGCCGGCGTCGACGTCCTCGGGCTCGGCTGTCTCTGCGGGGGTATGGGAGGCCCCGGTCGGATTGCGGACGAACAGCATCGCGGTCGGCACCGATGCCGCGAGGATGCCCGCGTCGTGTCCGGCGCCCGTGTCGAGCACGGGCGCCTCCGGCAGGATCGACTGCAGCTGCGCGCGCAGGGCTCCGTCGAATTCCACCGTGGGCGAGAACGACTGCTCGGTCACCGTGATCGTGCACCCCTCGGCATCCGCCGCGCGCTGTGTCGCGGCCGTCACTTCGTCGACGATGCGACGCACCGCGTCCTCCGACCGGTGGCGGACATCCATCCAGATCTCGGCCGACGACGCGATGACGTTGGTGCCGCCCGGCACGACCTCGATGCGGCCGATGGTCCCGCGCGCGTCGTCGACCACGAGGGTGTGCGCGCGGAGGCTCCGAACCGCCTCGGCCGCCACGACGACCGGGTCCTGACGGTCCGCCATGCGCGTCGCCCCGGCGTGATCACCGCGCCCGTCGATGCGGATTCGCCAGCGCCCGTGGGCGATGATGCCCCCGGCGAGCGCGACCGGACGGTCGAGATCGACCAGGCCACGGCCCTGCTCGACGTGCAGCTCGATGAAGGCGGCGATGCGTGCCAGGCGCTCGAGGTCCGGGCCGATGAGCGCGGGATCCAGGCCCGCCTCGGCGGACACCTCCGCGTAGGTGCGACCCGTGGCATCCGACAGACCCCGCACGGCGACGGGATCGGCGGCGCCGGAGAGGAGCCTCGAGCCGAGGCAGGCGAGACCGAACCGCGACCCCTCCTCCTCGGGGAAGACAGCGATGGCGAGCGGGCGGCGGGGTCGCACGCCGCGCGATCGCAGCACATCGATCGCGGCGAGCGCACTGACCACGCCCAGGGGGCCGTCGAAGTTCCCGCCGCCGGGGACGGAGTCCAGGTGCGAGCCAGTGAGGATCGCCCCTGACCGGTCGCGGGCTGCTGCGGCATCCGCCGGTAGGTCCCACCAAGCCCAGACGATGCCGTTGCCGTCTGTTTCGACATCCAGTCCTCGCTCCTCGGCGCACGAGACGAACCACGCCCGCAGCTCGAGCTCGGCGGGCGAGAACACCGGCCGGAGGTATCCGCCGGTGAACGGATCCACGCCGATCCCGGCGATCTCTGCGAGCAGCGCGTTGCCGTCGGCGGTCATGCGTGGGCCCTCGCGAAACGCTGGCCGACCGCCTGGAAGCGCTGCCCGGCGCGCTGCGACCCGGCGACGAGGTCGTACACGAGCTCGCCGAGCAGGGGCGCGAACTTGGCGCCCTGGCCCGAGCAGGGCGAGAGGATCGTGACGCCTTCGGCGCGGTCGATGATCATGTCGTCACCGGGCACGTTCGTGAACAGACAGGTCGTCTCGGCGTAGGGCTCGGGCGACATGCCGGGCGCGAACTGCTCGACGAAGCCGACGACCCGCGCCCGGTTACCGGCATCGATCCGGCCGTCCTGATCGGCTGCCGACGGGATCGGCTTGCCGCCGTTGTACTCCGCGATCTTCTGACCGCGGAAGTCGGCATCTCGCCCGCCCGGGAGCGAGTACATCTGGATCTCCTCCCCCTTGTAGATGAAGGTCGGCCATGAAGTGGCGGCGCCCTGCGCGGTCGGGCCGCAATCCCCCTGGTCGCGGTAGGGAAAGTGGAATGCGTTCTCTTGCCGCACCTCGAATTCGGGGAGTGCGGCGGCGAAGCCCGTGGGCAGGGCGATGTCGGCGAGCAGCGTGGGCAACCACCCGCCGGCGGCGACGATGATCTGCTCGGCGTGCACGGTCGCGCCCGAGCGTGACGTGACAACGTAGCCGGAGGATGCCCGGCGCACGGAGACCGCCTCCCAGCCGCTACGCACCTCAGCGCCGGCGGCACGTGCGAGATCGAGCATGGCGAGGACCGACGACTCGGCGTCGATGACACCCGCGCCGGGATGCCAGAGCACCTCGCTGTCGAATCGCAGCTGCGACCAGCGAGATTCGGCGTCGTCGCGGCTGAGCAGCTCATGCTCGACGCCGACGGCCTCGAGGGCTGCCGCCAAAGCGCGCGGATCGCGGATCACGCCGGCATCGAGCGACCCGCTCGGGATGATGAGTCGCTGCGCGCTCGCGGCTTCCAGTTCGTCCCACCCTCGCCGCGCCTGCACGACGAGGTCGACGTAGAAGGGGTCGAGGTACGCGTACCGGAAGATCCGTGCGGATCCGTGCGAACTGCCGAGGTGGGATGCCGGGACATCCCGCTCGAGCACGATGACCTCGGCGCCGGATTGCGCCAGACGCCAGGCCGCGGCAGCACCGCTGAGTCCGGCTCCGATGATCGCGTACGTCGCGCTCTCGTGGGCGCGCTCCTGTGTTGCGATGCTCATGCGATCAGACGAGGTCCGGCGCATGCCAGAGGTTCAGCGTCGTGCCGATGCCGAGCTCCACCGCGTTCTCGTAGACCGTCTTGGCCCACGCGACGTCCTCCACGCCCATGCCACCCACACTGAAGAGCACCGGCTGCTCGTCGAACTCGCGCCCGGCCGCGGAACCGTCGAAGACGTCACCGATGTTCACGACCCGCGATTCGTCCAGTTCGCCCGCATCGATGAGGTCCTGCCAGTACAGCCCGATCATGCCGAATGCGGTCTCGTGCGAGGGAGCGGGGTACTCCTCGGCCCAGGCTTCGTAGATCTTCTTGGCGTCGGCGATGAGGCGCGCCTTGCCCGAGAGGGTGTATTCCTTGTCCATCCGCAGGTTGGCGGGGAGGCTCAGGAACGCGCCCGGCTTGATCCAGTCGCCGTCGATGTAGGGGTAGTTCTCCGAACCGACGAGGCCGGTGACCGCTTCAGAGACGATGTCGGAGTCTCGGACGGCTGCCTCGACGGTCTCGGCGATCTCGATCGTGGTGAACTGCGGGTAGTGTGCGCGCACGTAGTCGGCGAACGCCTCAGACGTGGATCGGCGCCGGCCGTTGATCCGGATGGTGTCCAGGCTCGGGCGTGCGGTGGTCATCGCGTGCAGCGCGCTCTTGTTCATGGCGCCGGGGCCGATGATGCCGAGCGACTTCGCGTTCACCGGCGCAAGCTTCTTCGCCGCCGCGCCCGGCACCGCGGCGGTGCGGTAGGCGCTCTCGAGGTTGCCGGACATGATCGCGAACGGCGCGCCGGTCTGCTTGTCGTTCAGGACGATGAGGTGGATCGAACGGGGCAGGCCCTGCTCGCGATTGTCGATGTTCGAGCCGTACCATTTGACGCCCGCCGTGTCGAAGCGCCCACCGAGGTAGGCGGGCATCGCCATGAAGCGGCGGTCGGCGGCATCCAGCGGCATGCCCGGAAACGGGGACGACGCGGGAAAGCTGATCTGCGCGCCGTGCGAGTTGGCCGAGCTGCCGGCCATGCGATAGTCGCCCTTCGCGACGAGGACCAGCACCTCCTCCATGACCTCCATGCAGCGGCCCATATCCTTCATGCCTGCGGCGATGACCTCGGGCTCGCTCAGGTACAGCATGTCGATGCGGGTGGGGGGTGCAGCGGTCACAGGGGCCTCCAGATGGATTCGGGTGAACCCCAGGAAATGCGCTGGCCCTCGGCGCGGTCAAGTATCCGTTTCGTCGTGGATTGATATCGCATCGCTCGCAATGTCGGCGAAATCCCGCGGTAATACGGGGCCCGTATCGTGCCGACATGGACATTCGTCAGCTGCGCTACTTCGTCGCCGTAGCGGACGAACTGCACTTCGGCCGCGCTGCCGAGCGGCTGCACATGTCACAGCCGCCGCTGAGTGTGCAGATCGGACATCTCGAGCGCGAGATCGGCGTGAAGCTGCTCGAGCGCAGCACCCGGCAAGTCACTCTCACCGCGGCGGGACGCCACCTGCAGCAGCGGGCCCGGGTGCTGCTGGCCGACCTCGAGTCGGTACGCACGGAGATGCGCGACTACGCCGACGGTCTGAGCGGTGAGCTGGCAGCCGGTTTCGTGAGCTCGGCGAACTACACCGTCCTCCCCGACGTGGTCCGGCTCTTCCGCTCTCGGCGCGCGAGCGTGGAGCTGAATCTCGCTCCGCTCACGTCCGGTGAGCAGATCTCGCGTGTGCTCCAGGGCGACTTGGACGTCGGCATCGTCCGGGATGAGGTCCCGGCGGAGACGGCGGGAGGGTCGCTCGTGGCGGAGGTGGTCTTCGAAGAGCGGCTGGTGGCCTGCCTTCCGGTCAGCCACCCCCTCGCTCGCGTGGCCGAGATCACCCCGGCCCAGTTGATCGGGATACCGCTGATCGCCTACCCGCGCTCGCTCATGCCCGGGTACGTCGATCGAGTGGCGACGATCTTCGCCGACCTCGACGACGCCCCGCGGATCGTGGAGGTGGTCGTGCACCAGGAAACGGCGCTCGCCTTCGTCGCCGCGGGCGCCGGCGCGAGCGTCCTGCCGGAATCGGTGCGCCAGCTCGTGCCCCCATCGATCGCAGTCGTACCGCTCGCGGGCTCCCCCACCACCCGACTCTTGGCGATCCGTCCGCGCCGGCCACGCAACGCGGCGGTCACGGCGACGTTCATCACCTGCCTCCACGAAGCAGCTGCTGCGATCCGCGCGCGGTCCCTGGAGGCGTCAGCCTAGAGAATCGCGGGTTGGCGGACAGCCGCTGCCGAACGGGGCCAACCGATCACTTCCGCACCCGACGGTCGACGTGCCCCGGAGACGAGGCTCACCCCCGGGGGCGAGGGAACGGATCGGGCAACGTCCGGAGAGCGAGCGGATGCCGGCGCTCGGCGATCGGGCGCGGCCCGGCGTCACGGACGTCGGGCGGTGTGATTCCGAGCGCATGTGCCGGTGAGTCCCCGGCGACACGGAAGTCACGCGCTGGCGCATCGACGAACATCGGGTCCGCGGTGACGGAGTGTCGGTCATGTCGCGCGGCCCACGCGTCGTCGCGCGGCTGGGTGAGAGCGAACCCGACCGACCCATCGGCCACCGAGCTCTTGACACCATTCGCAGCGCGCACGGCGCCGGCCACCGGGTCATCGTCCCAGAACAGGTTGAGGTCGCTGATGATGTTGTAGTTCACGACGTCTCTCGCACCTTCGGTTCCCATGAACCCGGGCGAACGGGCGCCGACGACGATGTTGCGCTCGAAGGTGAACGACACGTGCTCTTCGGGTCGAGTGATGGAGATCTGACCATCACCGCCGTACGCCCATACGTTGTTGCGGATCGTGACTTCGCGGCCGTAGTGGTGGTGGTAGGTGTGGCTCGAGACGTCGTGGACGACGTTGCCCTCGATCACGACGAAAGACGACCCCTCGTCGAGATAGATCCCCCACCCGCCGTAGTTGCGGCACGTCACATCGTGGATGTGGTTGCCGCGCACCACAGTTCCGGGCGCGATGCCCAGCAGGTAGACGCCGCCCATGTCGTTGAGGAGGCCCTGACCCAGGTCGTGGATGTGATTGGACTCGATGCGGTTTCCCTGTGACGGCGAGTCCAGGTAGTCCCACATCCATCCGACCGAGATGCCCGTGTAGAAGAAGTCACGGATCCGGTTGTGCGCGATGACATTGTGAGCCCCGTGCTGGAACAGCACGGCGACGCAGTTCGGGTAGACCCGGCCCCCCGCCGCGATGTCACAGTCGCTGACCTCGTTCGCGGAGTTGAACGCAGAGGAGGACGCGTCAACAGACCCCCCCGAGCGCACCGCGCCGGCGCCGAGATCTCGAAAGCGCGTGCCGCTCACGATGTTGCCGCGGCTGCCCGGACCGAGACTGATTCCATACCCGCCGACGCGTTCGACAGCCCCATCGATCACCGCACACCCGCGCGCGAACTCGAACTGCAGCGCAGCCGGCACGGTGCTGGCGGCCTGCACATCGGCAGCGAATCGACCATCGGCAGGAAGCATGGGGTCCTCGCGCACGCCGAACGGTGGCACCGCGGCGGGCACTTCATCGAAGTCCGCCTCACAGAAGTGCACTCCTTCAAACCGCACTTCGCGCACCGGCGCACCGGCGGTGCCGGCGACATGCACGAACACGTCGAGCACCGGCATCCGCACGTCGAGCGCGTCAATGTGTTCACCGGGTCGAGGCGCGTAAAGGATCTCGGGATCACCAGATCCGCTCACCAGACCATCGGCATCGAGATACCACTCGCCGGGGACGGAACCGAATTCCTCGATCACGTTGTCCAGGTAGTAGCGCGCGAAGTCCTCGGCTGCGTCATCGCGCAGGGCGAAGATGCTGCGCAGGGACGAGACCACTTCACGCCGCTCTGCATCGATCTCAGCGATGGGCATGCGCTCCTGCACCCAGTAGTGCGGGACGACCACCTCGACCGAGGTCGGCGAGGAAAGAGCGGGGATATCCCCCTCGGCGTACCGGAATCGATCTGAGCCGTCGAAAAGCGTTCCGACGAAGCTCGCCGTCGGATCGAGCCCCTCCTGTTCGGCGATCCGTAAGAAACCCTCTCGCGGGAACCGCGGCCGGGGGGCACGCACGCCATTCACATACAGGCATCGGCCGCGCCGGCGTGGCGCACGGGCAGCGAAGACCGTGAGGCCTCCGATGGATACCGGTCGCCAGGCCCCGATTCGCGTCGATGCCCTGATCACCGGCTGATCAACGGAATCTCGCGCTGCGAACGTGGTGAACGAGTCTCCCGCATCGAGCACGAGCGTCTCGTGCAGCTGGTAGTCACCCCCCGTCATCCAGACGACGGCCCGCTGCCCTGGCTCTCGTCGCTGCCGCACCAGGGCCATTGCCGTGTGCAGATCGCGCGCCGGGTAGCCGCGTGAGCCGTCTGCGAAGGGTGACCCCTCAGGACTCACGTATACCTCGATACGGTCCGTCGACATCCCTAGCCCTTCGTCGCGCCGGCGGTGACACCCGTGGTGATCTGCCGCTGGAAGATGATGTACACGATCACCAGGGGCAGGACCACGAGGATGATCCCAGCGAGGTACGTAGGAATGTTGTCGGGGTACTGGCCGCGAAGTGCGCTCACCCCAACCATCACGGTGCGGTTGCTGGGCGACTGCATGATCAGCAGGGCGATGAGGATGTCGTTCCAGCAAAACAGGGCATTCAGAATGCCCATCGACAGCAGCGCGGGCCGCCCCAGGGGCAGCATGATGCGTCCCCATACGCCCCACAAGCCGTTGCCGTCGATGCGCGCCGCTTCGGTGATCTCCTTCGGAATCCCGGAGTAGAACGCGGTCATGAAGAAGACGGTGAACGGCAGGAACTGCGATACGTAGGCGACGATCAGGCCGGGAAAGCTGTCCATCAGTCCCATGTCGCCCAAGACCTTGATCAGCGGAACCATGATCACTTGGAACGGCACCATCATGGTGGCGAGGATCACCAGGAAAACCACACGGCTGCCGCGGAAGGTGAGGTGGCTCAGCGCGTACCCGGCCATCGAAGCCAGGGCCAGGATGATGCCCACCGAGATGACCGTCGCGATGATCGAGTTGATGTAGTACCGGCCCATGTCGGCCTGGACCCACGCATCCACGTAGTTCGACAGCATGATCTCGGTCGTCGGCCCGAGACGGTCGAGCACGTACTCGCGTCGCGACTTCAGTGAGATGTTGACCGCATACAGCATCGGGTAGATCGTGGCGATGGCCAGGGCCATCATCGGGATCGCGAAGATCCACCGGCCGAGTTTCTCCTTGCGCATCAGACCTCCTTGGTCGCGCGGCGCAGCACGCGCATCTGGATGAGCCCGACGACAAGCACGATCAGCAGTAGGAAGACGGACGCCGCGGATGCGAGCGCGGGGCGAGCCTCGCCGTTGAGCTTCCAGATGAGGAATTCCGGCAGGTAGGACGCGGCCCCCGGGCCGCCAGCGGTCATGGTGTAGAGCAGACCGAAGAGTCCGGTCAGCATGCCGATGGTCGTGGTCACGAAGACGAACGTGATCGTCTGCGAAAGGCTGGGAATGATGACGTGGACGATCTGCTGGCGCAGATTGGCACCGTCGATCTTCGCGGCGTCGAGCAGCTGGGCATCAAGCGTCGACAAGCCCGCGAGGAAGATCACCATCGCCATGCCGAAGGTCGCCCATACATGCACGCCGAGCACGCTGGGCAGCGCCGTCAGAGTCTGCCCGAGCCAGTCGACCGTGGGCAATCCGATCGCGCCGGCGAAGCCGTTGAGCGGGCCGTTGGCGCCCAAGACGATGTTGAAGATCGCGCCGATGATGATGGGCGACAACACGACAGGAAGAAAGTAGACGCTCCGATAGAACCGGTGGCCGGGAACCTTCAGGAAGATGAAGGTCGCGAGAAAACCGGCGACGAACACCTGGATCGGCACGAAGAGCAGCACGACCAGCACATTGCGTGCCGCGGCCTGGAAGCGCTCGTCGCCGAGCAGCGTGATGTAGTTGTCGAAGCCGATGAAGACGCCGTTGAGCTCGCGGTCACCGGTGAAGGAGAAGTTGACGCCGAGCGCCAGCGGATAGAGGCGAAAGACGGCAAGCAGCAGAATAGCCGGCGCCACCATCAGGAAAGGGGTGATGCGTTCCGCGTTCCAGGGTCGTCTGCGGTGTGGAACGCGGCCCGGCCGACCCGGAGCCTGGTCCTTCAGGACCAGGCTCCGGGTCTCGGTGGTGTACGTCGTCACGTCAGCCCTCGCTGGCCGCCAGCTGGCCAGCCGCGTCGTCGACGGTGACCTCGCCGATCAGCAGCTGCTGACCCAGCCGGTGGAGCAGGTCGAGCGTCTCGGCCGACAGTGCCGTGTGCAGCAGGGGCTTCGAACCCGGCAGCTCCGTCACGATGTCCTGCGCGGACTGGATGTCGGTGTCGAGCTCGATCGTGGTGTTCGAGGTGATCTGGCCTCCGGCGATCGAGTACGCCGAGAGCGCATCGCGGTCGACAGTCGCGCGGATCCAGTCGACGCCCAGGTCGACCTTGTCTTCGTTCAAGATCCCGTAGCCGATGCCGCCCTCAACGGGGAGCGCCAGCTCGGTGCCGTCGTTGATGGTGACGGGCATCATGAAGCCAAGGTCGTCACCGAGGAACTCATCGAACTGCTTCCAGTGTGCGATGCCACTGGTCAGGCCGATCACCATAGCGGCTTCTCCAGCTGAGAACAGGTCGAACGAGTCGTTGAACATCGCGGTTGAGTTCGCGCCGTCGTTGTACCAGCCGTCGCTGGCGGTCTGCGCCCACAGCTCCAGCATTTGGCGCGAATGCTCGCTCTCCCAGTCGCGAGTGCCGTCGATCCACGCGTCGTACTCTTCGGGAGTGAACAGGCCCGAGGCCAGCCCCGACATGAAGAACTCGATTCCGAGGCCCTCCTTGTTGCCGAGCGCAAAGCACGAAGAGTCCGTGCCTGATGCGACGGCGTTGCACACCTCAGCGAGTTCGTCCCACGTGGTCGGCGGGCTGTCGGCGTCGAGGCCCGCCTCGGCGAAGATCGCCTTGTTGTAATAGATCGGGAAGCCCTGCAGGAACATCGGTGCCGAATACGTCTCACCCGCGCTCTCGAAGGCCGGCCATCCGGCGAGCTGATCCCGCAGATCGGCGAGTTCATCGGTCACAGGGACGAGCATGTCGGCGCGCGACTTGAGCTGTGTGCCGCCGTTGAACAGCGCCAGATCGGGTCCGGTGCCCGCTTCGATCGCCGTGCCGAGAAGTGTGTAGTACTGGTCGAAGGGCTGTGCGACGATTTCGACTTCTACGCCGGGGTGCAACTCGTTGAAGGCGGCGATCACATCTTCCTGATACTGCGTGGCAGCGTCGTCAGAGTTACCCCAGTTCCAGATGGTCAGCGTCCCGGTCTCTCCTCCGCCGTCACCTTCGCTCGGCGTCGGGCTGGCGGCGCCGCCGCACCCGGCGAGTACGAGTGTGGCCCCCAGTCCCAGGGCGGCTACGCCTATTGTCCGCTTCATTGCGATCCCTTTCATCGGTGAGCTTTGAACACTCAGCCCGCCTCAGTCGGGTGGCGCGGCGCTGCGTTCATTGTGGGTTTCAGGAAATGTACTACGTATCATGTCGTACGGCAATCGCGGGGGCATCACTGCCACCCGGCAGCCCCCGCCGCGATCGGAATCGGTGCGGCGCGCGCGGTCAGACCTCGTCGGAGCGCGCGGTGCGGCGGCGCTCCCACGAGGCCGCAATGTGCGTGCGCATTGCCGTGGCGGCGGCATGTTCGTCCCCGGCGACGATTGCGTCCAGGATCTGCTGATGCTCCTCGACGGTGAGGCGGTGTGCTTCGGGGGTGGCGATCCGGAACCGGGCAGAGTTCTCGCGTGCCTCATCCACCAGGCGCTGTGCGATACCGCGCGCGATGATGTGACCCGACATCTTCATGACGACCTCATGAAAGGCGATGTCCTCGTCGCCGAAGCGCGTGGGATCCTCCATCGCCGCGTGCATCCGCGCCATTGCTGCGTGGAGGTCCTCGACGGCACTTTCGGTACGTCGCTCTGCGGCGTCACGCGCCATCACCGACTCGAGCTCGGCGCGCAGCACCGCGACTTCGTCGAGGACGCCGAGCGTTGCGTCGTTCTCGATCAATGTCGAGAGCACGACGTGGTCGAGGATGTTCCACGACCTCTGCGCGGTGACTTCGGTGCCACGCCCCTGGACGACCCGCACCATCCCCTTCTCCTCGATCCGCTTGATCGATTCGCGGATGACGGTGCGGCTCACGCCGAACAGGTTCGACAGCTCGGACTCGGTGGGCAGGAGGTCACCCGGGGCGACCTCCCCTGTCACGATCGCCGCGACGAGGTCATGGACGACGACCACGCCGAGTCGTTTTGCGGGCGTACGTGCACCCTCCCCGAGAACGCGGGTCGGGGGCGTCGAGTCGAGCGTCATGCGCCGCAGTCTACCGGGGGGTTGCCATGACGACGCGGAATCATATGATGTATGTTCAATTGGACGTGAACATATCGAGGTTGACATGAAGATCACGGGATACCGCACCCTTGCGGCCCATCACGAGTGGCAGCGCGCGATCGGCGACGCCAACGGGCACATCGTCGACGCCATCACCACGGTGCCGGTGGTCGTCATCGAGACGGACGAGGGAGTCGAGGGCGTCGGCATCGGCTCACACGCCGACCTCGATCGCCTTTTCCCTGCAATCGAAGGGGAAGACCCGCGTGCGGTCTCGTCTCTGTTCGATCGCATGCTGGCACAGGTGTTCAAGTCTGGGCACGGCGGGGCGACCTACGGCGGCCTGGCCACCTTCGATGCCGCACTGTGGGACTTGAAAGCCAAGATCGCCGGCGAACCGCTGTGGCGGCTGCTCGGTGGCCGAGATCGATTCGTCCCCGGCTACGCGTCGGGTCTCGACATCGCTTTGCCCGATGACCAGCTCGCAGCGTTCTACGCGTCATTCGCGCAGCGGGGATTCGTCGCCGGCAAACTCAAGGGCGGCCTCGACATCGACGCCGACCTTCGCCGTCTGCAGATCATTCACGACGTGTTCGCGGAGAACACGTCGCGCCCAGGTCTGATGCTGGACTCGAACGAATCCTGGAACCTGAAGCAGGCCGTTCGCTATGTGCGTGAGCTCGAGCGCCGATTCGATCTCATCTGGGTGGAAGAACCTCTGCGCCGTTGGGATGCGGCAGGGCATGCCCGCCTGAGCAGCGCGATCCGTGCGGCAGTGGCCACCGGGGAGAATCTCACCGGCGTCGAGCAGTTCCGCAGCCTCTTTGACGCAGGTGCCCCCGACATCGTGCAATCCGGCGCGATCTGGGGCGTATCTCACGCTCACCGCCTCGCCCTCGCATCCGCAGCGCGCGACCTGCCGTTCAGTTTGGTGGGCTACAACGCGAACCCGGCCGCGGCCCATGTGATGGCCGCCATCCCCAACCATTTGACCACCGAGGTGCAAGAGCTCTCCTTCGCCCCCGGGGTGAACGTCGACCATGAGTTCGCAGATGGGGGCATCATCCTCTCGGACGCGCCCGGCGCCGGCATCACCGTTGACGAGAAAGCCATTCATGCTGCGCGGACCGGCGACGGTTGGCGAGACCCCGTCGGGCCGCACATGCGGCCGTTGCGCGCCGGGCTGCGCATCGTTCTCGACGGTGTTGAGCGCTGAAGTCGAGCGCTGAAGTCGAACGCTGAGAAGGAGACACTCCATGGAGATCCGCCCCGGACTACATCGCATCCAGGCGCCCCTGGGCGAGCGCTTCGTCGCGCTCTACCTGCTCGAAGGCGAGCACTCGGCACTACTCGTCGACACGGGCATCCGCGAGAGCATCACCGGCACTCTGCTCCCGTACCTCGCACAGCAGGGGATTGCTCCTGAGAAGCTCGCCTGGGCGATCAACACCCATTGCGACTTCGATCACACCGGCGGCAACGGAGCGTTGAAGACCGCGCTTGCGCACGTACAGATCCTCGCCCATCTCGATGATCAGCCGCTCGTCGAGAATGTGCAGCGTCTGATTGACGAGCGATACGGGGAGTTTCGAGCCTCGGACGGGTTCGACGACCCGGCCGAGACGACGAGCTACCTGCGATCGGTGACCGACCTGGTGCCGATCGACCGCGCACTGACCGGCGGCGAGGTGTTCGATCTTGGCGGTCGAGAGGTGACCGTGATGCACGTGCCCGGGCACAGCCCCGGCCACGTTGCGGTGCACGACCCCGCCAACCGCGCCCTGATGATCGGGGATGCGACGCTGGGGCGCACCGTGCCCTTCGCAGACGGATCCCCGGCTTTCCCGCCCACCTATCGCGACACCACGCCCTATCTCGACAGCATCCGCGCCTTTCGTGACGTCGACGCCGACCTGCTGCTCACCGCCCACTACCCGGTGCACGAGGGAACCGGCGTCGAGGATTTCCTCGCCGAGTCAGAGGATTACGTCGCCGAGATCGATGCCATCATCACCGACGCCCTCGTCGCGGCAGGTGCTCCGCTGACCGCGCTCGAGGTGGTGCGTCAGGCGGGTAAGAAGCTGGGCCCGTGGAGCGCCGGCGCGCTGGACTATTCGATCTTTCCCGTCACCGGAAATCTCGAGCGTCTGCGGGAACGCGGCGTCTTGACGAGTACGACGGACGATGGCGGCCGACGCCGCTGGAGCATGACATGAGTGGCAAGGTGCGCCTGGGAGCCGTCGGTGCCGGATGGTGGGCGACGAGCAACCACTTCCCGATCTTCGCGGCGAGGGAGGACGTCGAGCTCGTCGGGGTGTGCGGGATCGGCCCCGAGCTCGAGCGTGTCCGCGAGCAGTTCGGTTTCGGGATGGCCACCGAGAACTACGATGAACTCCTCGCTCAGGATCTCGATGCCGTGGTCATCACGACCCCGCATGACCTCCACTACGCACAGGCGGTGCAGGCGATCGAGCGAGGGCTCCACGTGCTCGTCGAGAAGCCGGTGACGCTCTCTGCCGAACAGGGATGGGACCTCGAGCGCCGCGTGCGCGAACGGGGCGTGGTCTTCCTCGCGCCCTATGGCTGGAATTACAAACCGTTCACGGTCGAGGCCAAAAGACTGGTGGATGCCGGGCACATCGGGCAGGTGCAGTACGCCCTGTGCCACATGGCGTCGCCGACGCTGGGCCTGTTCGCCGGCGACACCAATCACATTCGGCGGCTGTGGGACTCGCAGACATCCGGCCCCGACCCGCGCACGTGGCAGACGCCTTCCAAGGGCGGCGGATACGCGCACGGGCAGATCACTCATTCGAGTGCCTTGTTGTTCTGGTTGTTCGATGATCTGCGCGCCGAAACCGTGACGGCCAAAGTCTCGACCGCCGGCTCTGCCGTGGACCTCTACGACGCAGCCGTGGTCGGTTTCAGCGGCGGTGCACTGGGCACCGTGTCGGGGGCAGCCTCACTCCCGGACGGCAGCAGCTACCAGGTCGACATCCGGGTCTTCGGGTCAGAGGGCGTGCTGCTGCTCGACACCGAGCGCGAACGCGTGAGCGTGCGCCGCCACGACGGCCAGGAGTGGAACATCGACATCCCCGAGGGGGCAGGCGAGTACGAGTGCATCGAGCCGCCGAACCGCTTCATCGATCTGATCCTCGGCAGGAGTACAGAGAACAACTCGACGGCGGACGTCGCCGCCCGATCGATCGAACTCATCGACGCCATGCTGCGCAGCAGCGCGGCCGGAGGCACCGAGATCGCGGTGCAGAACAAGGAACCTGTGTCATGACCGGATCCCACGCCGCCGTACTCGAGGGCTACACCGTCCTCGACTGTTCGATCGCCATGGCGGGTCCGTTCGCCGCGCAGCGCCTGGGCGACCTGGGCGCCGACGTGATCAAGGTGGAGCCGACTGTCGGCGAATGGCAGAGGTTCGCAGCCGCGGGTGGCGCACAGGGCAACGAGATCAACGTCTCTTTCCTCTCCCTCAACCGCAACAAGCGGTCCGTCGCCCTCGATCTCAAGAGCGACGGCGGCCGGGAGGCGCTGCTCGAACTGGTGCGAAGCGCCGACGTCTTCCTGCAGAACTATCGTCCGGGTGTCGCTGCGCGCCTCGGCGTGGACTACGAATCGCTGCGCGCTGTCAATCCTTCGCTCGTCTATGTCTCTATCTCGGGGTACGGCGAGGACGGGCCCTATCGCGACCGGCCCGGCCAGGACCTGCTTCTGCAAGCGATGTCGGGCGCGATGTTCTCGGCGGGCCGCGACGGCGACGAGCCCACACCCGCCGGCCAGTATCTCGCCGACGCCATCACCGCATCGACCGCGTTCGAGGGAGTGCTCGCGGCGCTCCTTCACCGCGAGCGCACGGGTGAGGGGCAACTCGTCACCGTGAACATGCTCGACGCCCTCACGACTCTGCAGATGCAGGAGCTGTCGGTGTTCACCATCGGCGGCAAGGCACAGCAACGCTCGGGCCAACCGCACGCGCACGTCTTCATTCGCGCTCCATATGGGGTGTTCGCCACGAGCGACGGGTATCTCGCGCTGGCATTCGCCGATCTGCGTCAGCTGGGACCGCTCATCGGCGAGCCCATGTTCGAGGGGTGGAGCAGCGAAGTCGAGGGCTGGACCCGTCGCGACGAGGTGCACGCGCTCACCGCGGCCAAGCTGAGCGAAAAGGCCACCGCGCATTGGCTCGATGTGCTGGGGTCGGCCGGTATCTGGGTGGGTCCGGTGCTCGACTACGCCGACCTCGTGGCAGACCCTCAGATCGCACACAACGGCACGTTCATCGAGTACGACCACCCGACCGAGGGCCGAGTGAAGACGCCTGGGTTCCCGTACCGCTTCTCGGCCACACCCCCGCAGATCTACCGCGGTGCTCCGCTCGTGGGAGAGCACACGCGTGAGGTACTCGCGCAGGCGGGACTCACGACCGAGCGCATCGATCAGCTTCTCGACACCGGTGCCGCCGTCGGGATGCCGGTTCCCGTGGAGCCGTGATGGCCCGCTACCGAGGCCTCACGTGGGATCACCCGCGCGGCAGACTGGCCCTCGAGAGAGCCGCCGCCGGCGCGATCACCGCCACCGGCGAGCCGCTCATCGAGTGGGACGTGCAGTCGCTCGAAGGTTTCGAGTCGGCGCCCATCGCCGCGACCGCGGCCCGGTACGACGTGATCGTGCTCGACCATCCGCACCTCGGCGAGGCGCTTGCGCAGGACTCACTGCAACCGTTGGACGAGCTGTTCGACCCGCACTGGCTCGCCGGCCTCGACGAGGCGTCGGTGGGACCGAGCATCGAGTCCTACCGTATGGCGAATCGACTGTGGGCACTGCCCCTGGATGCGGCCACCCAGGTCGCCGTTCGCGCACCGGAGCGTGTGACCCGGTCGCCGCAGAGCTGGCAGGACGTCGACAGGCTCGCGGATGAGGTCCCCGTAGCACTGAGCCTCGCGGGCCCTCATGCCTTCCTCTCGTTCGCGTCGCTGTGCGCGGCGATGGGGGCGCCCGGCAGCGTGGACCCCGGGAGCGGATTCGTCCACCGCTCGACCGGGATCGCCGCGCTCGAGCTGCTGCGGGGGATCGCCGAACGCATGCCGAAGGGCACGACTGCGCAGAACCCGATCGGTCTGCTCGAGCGGATGCGCACGGAGCGTGACATCGCCTACATCCCGTTGATCTACGGGTACGTCACGTATGCGACCGGACAGGACCCGCTCGTGTTCGACGACGCGCCGGCAGGGCCGGACGGCCACCGCGGCTCGACGATCGGTGGCACCGGCTTCGCGCTCTCGGCGCGTCGTGAGATGGGCGACGATCTTCTCACGCATCTGCGTGGCCTGCTCGAGCCGGATGCGCAGCGGTCATTCATCCCGCAGCACGCAGGTCAGCCGTCGCGCCGGGACGCATGGACCGACCCCACGGTCAATGCTGCGGCCGGAAACTTCTACCGCCGAACACTCGCCACCATCGAGAGCGCATGGGTGCGTCCCCGCGTCGACGGATTCATCGCGTTCCAGTCCGCTGCCTCCGCACTGGTGCGGGCTGCCATTCTCGGTGACGCCGACCCTGACCACACGCTCTCTCACCTCGACGTGGAGTTCGACCGCCTGGGCGCCTCGTCTCCCGCTGAAAGGACAATCGCATGAACACCTCGCCAAACGAGAACATCGGCTACGACGTCGAGGGCGCGGTCGCCACGATCACCCTCAGCCGCCCCGCGAAGCTCAACGCGGTGACCCCTGAGATGTCCGATGCCCTCGTCGAGCTGATCGAGGGGGCCGATGCCGCCGACGAGATCCGCGCGATCGTCGTGACCGGCGCCGGGGAACGTTCGTTCTGCGCAGGCTCGGACATCGGCACGCTCGACAAGTACGCCACGCCGTGGGAGTTTCGCAATCGCACCGACTACTGCGATGCGATCCGCGCCGCACGCAAGCCGGTGATCGCGGCCGTGAACGGCTTCGCCTTCGGAGGGGGTCTCGAGACGGCGATGAGCTGCGATATCCGCATCGCGTCGCGAACGGCGTCGTTCGCCGCCCCCGAGATCAAGCTCGGCTGGATCGGCGGCGGCGGAATGGCGGCGTTCCTGTCTCAGGCGGCAGGCTCGTCCAACGCGGCTCTGATGCTGATGACGGGGAATCCGATCGACGCGGAAACCGCGCTGCGCTGGGGGCTCGTGTCAGAGCTCACCGAACCCGGCGATCTCGTGGGTCGTGCGCAGCAGATCGCCGCCATCATCGCCCAGCATCCGCCGATCGCCGCCGAGACGGCGAAAGCCAACCTGCGTGCGGCCGTCAACATGCCGCAGGAGCAGGCCATCGGCTACGAGCGTGACCTGCAGACCGTCGCCTTCGCCACCGAAGACGCCGCCGAGGGGCGCACCGCCTTCGCCGAGAAGCGCGTCGGCGTCTTTCACCGCCGCTGAATCCGAGGACCTCCCATGACCACTTCCTGGCCGCCCGTGCCTTCTGTCCTCCTCCCCGCCGACGCGCGGAACGCATGCCTCGTCGGTCGCGTTCGTCTTCCCGAAGGCCCCGCAGTCGTGGCCTGCCGTGGCGGCCGCCTGATCGACATCACCGCGACGTTCCCCACGATGCGCACGCTCACTGAGAACGAGCTCCCCGCTGCTGCCGTGGCCGCCGCATCCGGACCCGACGTCGGGTCGTTCGAAGAGATTGCCGCGAACACTCCGCCCGACACGCGCAACGCGGCTCTTCCCTGGCTGCTGTCGCCGATCGACCTGCACGTGGTGAAGGCCGCCGGCGTCACTTTTCCGGTGTCGATGCTCGAGCGGGTGATCGAAGAGCGAGCGCGCGGCGACAAGAGCGCCGCCGCCGCCATCCGTACGGAGATCGACGCCACCATCGGTGGATCGATTGACTCCTTGCGGCCCGGCTCTGCGGAGGCGATGGCACTGAAAGAGCTGCTGATCGCGAAGGGATGGTGGAGCCAATACCTCGAGGTGGGGATCGGACCGGACGCCGAGCTGTTCACCAAGGCCCCGGTGCTCGCGACCGTCGGCACCGCCGTCGACGTCGGCGTGGCCTCAGCGTCGCAGTGGAGCAACCCCGAGCCTGAAGTGGTGCTGTGCGTGTCGTCGCGCGGTGCCATCGTGGGCGCAATGCTCGGCAACGACGTCAACCTGCGCGACATCGAGGGACGCAGCGCGCTGCTGCTCGGCGAGGCGAAAGACAACAACGCCTCGGCGTCAGCGGGCCCGCTGCTGCGACTCTTCGACGACGGCTACACCCTCGACGATGTACGCCTCGCCGTCGTGAGTCTCGACGTCGAAGGCATGGATGGGTTCACTATGCATGCCGAGAGCGCGATGGCTCAGATCAGTCGCGACCCGGTCGACCTCGTCGCTCAGGCCATCGGGCGCCGGCACCAGTACCCCGACGGTTTCGTGCTGTACCTCGGCACGATGTTGGCACCCGTCGAAGACCGCGGCGAACCCGGCCGCGGGTTCACCCACCACACCGATGACGTCGTGCGCATCTCGGAGCCCCGCCTCGGGTCCCTCGTCAACCGTGTCCGCTCCTCGGAAGAGGTAGCGCCCTGGGTCTCGGGGATCGACGACCTGTATCGCAGTCTCGCCCGCCGCGGCTACTTGCGCTGACCACTGTCCTGACATCAGAGATGAAGGATCACACGTGCTGACCTCCACCGACCCCCGCACATCGACTGCGCGAGACACCGGTATCGAACCGACGTCGGATCACGGCGCCGACGAGTGCGTCCACGCCACCGACGCCGCGTTCGCTGTCCTCGCGCGTCACGATCGCCTGTGGCGCGCGGGTCTGCTCGATGCGCTCGCCGACGGTCTCATGGGCCGCGCCGCCGACCTGGCCACCATCGCTGATCGCGAAACCGGGCTGGGCGAGGGGCGGCTGACCGGTGAGATCGCGCGCTCCGCGTTCCAGTTCCGACTGTTCGCGCAGGCGCTGCGTGACGGTGGGTACCTCGAAGCGGCCATCGACCACGCCGGCGACACCGAGCTCGGGCCGGCTCCCGAGCTTCGTCGCATCCTCGTCCCGCTCGGCGTCGTGGCGGTGTTCGGCTCGAGCAACTTCCCCTTCGCGTTCTCCGTGGCCGGCGGGGATGTCGCGTCCGCGCTCGCGGCCGGCAACACCGTGGTCGTCAAGGCGCACAGCTCTCATCTCGAGACCTCGGCGGCGACGTTCTCGGTGCTCGTTGCGGCGGCTACCGCGTATGGAGCTCCCGAGGGTCTCCTCGGCATCGTGTACGGCACGGCGTCGGGCCGCGCTTTGGTCGCGCACCCGCGGGTACGAGCGGCTGGATTCACCGGGTCGCTCTCTGCTGCCCAGGCCCTCATGGCGGTCATCGACCAACGCAGCGAACCCATCCCGTTCTTCGGAGAACTGTCCAGCCTCAATCCCCTCGTGATCACGCGCGCCGCGGCCGCCGCGCGCGCGGACGAGATCGCCGCGGGACTCTTCGGCTCATTCACACTCGGTTCGGGACAGTTCTGCACGAAACCGGGACTCGCGTTCGTCCCGACCGGAGCAGACGGCGATCGTGTGGTGGACGGTCTCGTCGGTCGTGCCGCTGTCGCCTCAGCGCAGACGCTGCTCAATGACCGGATTGCGTCGTCATTCGACGAGACCAGTTCGCGGCTCGAATCCCAGCAGGGGGTGGGTCTGCTCGCGCGCGGCAGCATGGATGGCGACGGGATCCGCGCCACACCGACGGTTCTCGCGGTCGCCGCGGCAGATCTCACGAGCGCTGTCGCCGAGGAGGCGTTCGGTCCGCTCATGGTCGTCGTACGCTACGACTCCCTCGACGAGGTCGCATCGGCCCTGGCATCGGTGCCGGGTTCGCTCACCGCCACCATTCACGCAGAGCCTGACGAGGATGCCGCGTCCCGGCGCCTTGTGGCGGATCTGTCGCCGCTCGTCGGCCGGATCGTCTTCAACGGCTATCCCACCGGGGTTCGTGTGTCGTGGGCACAGCATCACGGTGGGCCCTGGCCTGCGACGAACTCCGCGCATACGTCGGTCGGGGTGACGGCGATCCGTCGCTTCCTGCGGCCGATCGCGTTCCAAGACGCTCCCCAGTCCGTCCTGCCGCCTGAGCTTCGGGACGGGGCGTCCACGGTGCCGCGTCGCATCGATGGAAGACTCGAGCTGCCTTGAGGCGGCTCGCCCGCTGCGCCGCCCGTGCCCGCGACGGGAGTGTCTGAGCCAGCGTTCCCTGGCAGATCTGGCCCGGCGTCTTATGGCAGGATGACATATATTCATACGACGTATTAGGTTTGGGGGGAAGGTTCGACGATGAACCGACGCACAGCAGGCGATCTCGCGTTGACCGAGGTCGGCATCGGCGCCGCTCAGTTCGGCAACCTGTATCGCGAGACGACGGACGAGGCGTCGACGGCCGCGGTCGATGCGGCGTGGGTCGCCGGCGTGCGGTACTTCGACACGGCACCCCACTACGGACTGGGTCTCTCAGAGCGGCGGCTGGGCGACGCTTTGCAGGGCAAGCCACGGGATGAGTTCGTGATCTCGACCAAGGTAGGGCGCCTGCTCGTCCCCAACCCCGGCGGGGAGGGCGCGTTCGATGGAGACTTCCTGGTCCCCGCGACCACCCGACGCGAGTGGGATCTGAGCCGTGACGGCATCCGCCGCTCCCTCCACGACAGCCTTGAACGCCTGGGACTCGACCGGGTCGACGTGTTGTACCTGCACGACCCCGATGAGCATGAGCAGCAGGCTCTCTCCGAAGCGCTGCCGGCGATGATCGAGCTGCGAGACGAGGGCGTCGTGAAGGCGGTCGGCGCCGGGATGAACCAGTCGGCGATGCTCGCGCGATTCGCGGAGCGCCTCGACATCGACATCGTCATGCTGGCGGGTCGCTACACCCTGCTCGAGCAGGGCGCGCTCGATGATCTGCTCCCTGCCGCGCAGGCGAACGGCGTGTCAGTGGTCGCGGCGGCTATCTACAACTCGGGCTTGCTCGCGACTGCGCGCATCCGTCCTGACGCGCACTACAACTACGGCGCTGTACCGCGCGAGCTGCTCGAGCGCACGGGCCGGATCGCAGAGCTGTGCGATGACTTCGGCATCACGATCCCCGACGCAGCGGTGGCCTTTCCCCTCCGGCACCCCGCGGTCGCGTCCGTCGTGATCGGCACTCGCACCGAGCGCCACGTCTCCGAGGCCGCAGCGCGGCACCGCACGGAGGTTCCCGAGGAGTTCTGGTCGACTCTCGTGCAGCACGGCCTGCTCGACGAGCGGGCGGAGGTTGCTCACCATGGTTGAGAGCACCGACGATCAGGTCATCGACGCGCACCAGCACATCTGGTCACTGACACGGGCCGCCTACCCGTGGATGAGCCCTGATGACGCCACCTTGGCGCGAGACCACACAATCGAAGACGCCGTGCAGCAGCTGGACGACGTGGGGATCGCGGGGACGATCCTTGTGCAGTCGGCCGACAACGCCGCCGACAGCGAGGTCATGTTCGAAGCCGCGGCCGTCAGTTCCCGTGTGCGGGGAGTCGTCGCGTGGGTGCCCCTCGATGATCCTCGCCACGCCGACGAGCTTCTGAAGCAATGGGAGAACGAGTCGGCGTTCTGCGGCATCCGTGCACTTATCCATACCCGCGACGACCCGAGCTGGCTCGCCACGCCTGAGGTGGATTCAGTACTCGGCATGCTTGCGGACCGCGACCTCCCACTGGACATCATCGCCCCAGGTCACGGCCGCCTGAAGGCGGCCATCGACATGGGCGAGCGCCATCGGAATCTGCGGATGGTCATCGACCACCTCGGTCACCCGCCGATTCGTGAAGACGACGCGGGAAGATGGCGCGCCCTCATGACCGAGGTCGCAGCGAACCCCGCCACGCACGCGAAAGTCTCGGGCCTGTATCCGACGACAGGGCCCATGGACAGGTGGACCGTTGACGACATCGCTCCGGCCATACACGCAGGAATCGAGATGTTCGGGCCGCAGCGGCTGATGTACGGCGGCGACTGGCCGATCAGCACGCTCGCCGGCGGCTACGAGCGGGTGTGGAGCGCGCTGGACGGCGTGTTCGGCTCCCTCGACGAGAGCGAACGCGCGCGGATCCGCGCCGGGACGGCAACTGATTTCTACCGATTGCGCACCACCGCATCACCCCTCGAGAGGAAAACAAGATGAAACTCGCACGCTACGGCGCCCCCGGCGAAGAGCGACCCGTCGTCATCCACGGAGAGTCGACATTTGCACTGGATGCTTTGACGAGCGATCTGGACGGTACCTTCTTCGAGTCGGGCGGCATCGACCGCGTGCGCGCGGCGCTCGCCACCGGCGACCTCTCCGAGATAGATATGACAGGTCAGCGCATCGGGGCGCCCATCGCACTGCCGGGGAAGATCGTGTGCATCGGACTCAACTACAGCGATCATGCTGCCGAGACGGGGGCGGCGATCCCTGCTGAGCCCGTCGTGTTCATGAAGGACCCCTCGACGGTCATCGGGCCGTTCGACGAGGTTCTCGTGCCGCGTGCATCGGTGAAGACCGACTGGGAAGTCGAGCTCGGCGTCGTGATCGGCACCGAGGCGCGCTATCTTGCATCGCCCGACGAGGCACTCGCGCACGTCGCCGGGTACGCAGTCTCGCATGACGTGAGCGAGCGTGAGTTCCAGCTCGAGCGCGGCGGCCAGTGGGACAAAGGAAAGAGCTGCGAGACTTTCAACCCGCTGGGACCCTGGCTGGTCACCTCCGATGAGATCCCCGACCCGCAGCAGCTGCGGATGACGCTCGACGTCAACGGGGTGCGTCGCCAGGACGGCACGACCGCGAACATGATCTTCTCCGTCGCTCATGCGATCTGGTACCTCAGCCAGTTCATGGTGCTGCGACCCGGCGACCTCATCAACACCGGAACCCCCGCGGGGGTCGCGCTCGGCATCGAGGGCAACCCGTACCTTCGTGCGGGGGATGTGGTCGAGTTGGCGATCGAGGGCCTGGGCGCCGCACGACAGAAAGTGGGTCAGGCATGAGCGCCGAGCTGGACGGGTTGGTTGCCGTTGTCACGGGCGGGGCGTCGGGCATCGGTTTCGCAACAGCGAGCCAGCTGCGCGAACGGGGTGCGAATGTCGCGGTGCTCGACCGCGCGATCGACACGATCCCCACGGGCGCCGTCGGGATCGTGTGCGACGTGGGCGTCCGCGCGAGCGTGGATTCAGCGATCGATGAGGTCGCCAGACAACTGGGCGGCATCGACATCGTGGTCAACAACGTCGGCATCAGTTCGATCGGAACCATCGAGGACGCAGACGATGACGAGTGGGCGCGCGTGCTCGACATCAACGTCATCAGCATGGCGCGCGTCACGGCAGCCGCGCTGCCGTGGCTACGTCGCTCACCGGCCGCATCGGTGATCAACCTCTCGTCGGTAGCAGCCCTCAACGGGCTGCCTCAACGGGCCGTGTACAGCGCCACCAAGGGTGCGGTGATGTCTCTGACGTTCGCGATGGCCGCTGACCACATCGCGGACGGCATTCGGATCAACTGCGTGCGGCCGGCGACGGTGGCCACGGCATTCGTCGAGCGGATGCTGCAGAACTTCCCCGATCCGGCCGCCGAGCGTGCGGCTCTGGATGCACGGCAGGCCACCGGTCGCATGGTCACCCCGGAAGAGGTGGCCGATGCCATCGCCTTTCTCGCGTCGCCTCGCTCGGGCTCGATCACCGGCACGGCGCTGGACATCGATGGCGGAATGACGCACCTGCGGCCGCGGGCGGTGCAGCAGACGCACTAAGCGCGGACGCGACCCCGCAGATAGGGCGGGCGGCTGGGCCGGTCCGCGCCTGGCCAGAGATTGATGGCGAAGACAGAAGGAATCGGCCGGTCAGCGGTGTACTCTACCCGCTGTACCGATCGCCGGCGAGGATGACCTCGACCTGCCGGCGCACGGCTGCGACCACCTCGGCGACACTCGTCTGCGGGTCGGATGCCGAAGCCATCGTGACCACGAGGCCCGACGAGATCACCCGGGCCAGCACCGTGGCATCCGCTTCACTGCGCCCCGCGCGCGCGACGATCAACGCCGCGACGTCGCGTTCGGTCTCGTCGACGATGCGCAGCGCTTCGGCGTGATGCGGCTCGGTGGCATCGCCGAAGACCATCTCCCGCAGGTAGGTGCGCCCATTGTCGACATGGGTGCGGTTGCAGGCCACGATCGGCGCGAGGACGGCGAGAACACCGTCCACTGCACCCGTGGTCTCCGCCGCCGCCGCGCGCCCTTCTTCGAGGGCGCGCAGGTAGTGAGCGTTCTGCACGAGAAGCAGCAGCTCACCCTTGGTCTTCGCGTAGAGAAAGAGCGTTCCGGTTCCGATGTCGGCGGCGTCGGCGATCTGCTGGGTCGTGACGTCGTCGATCCCGCGCTCGGCGAACAGGGCGCCGGCCGCGGCGACGATGCGCTCCCGCTTCTCTTGCTTGTTGCGCTCGCGGCGCCCGACGCGGGGTGATGCCACCGACATGCTCATCCTCCCGGGGAACTCCATGACTGACCTCGGTTATGAGCGTAGTCACTGCACGGGTGGGTGTGTGCGTTCAGCTTGTCGCTTCCACCGATACGCCTGAAATGTCATACACGAAGACGCGTGACGGCGGCCTGAGCGGACATCACGCCGTGACGAAGGACAGCCGCAGGATCACGCCGTCGGCGGCGACGGAGAGTCGCCTGCGCGGACACCAGCGTTCCCGGGGGAAGCGCGTGGCGACCCAGCCGCGTCGACCCGCCCAGGATCACGGCGATCTCCGGCCTGATGCCGACAGTGACCGCTCCGCACTGGATGCCGTAAGACACCGTCGTGTGCGCCTGGTCGACCATCACGTTCAGCGCCTCGATGCGCTGCCCGTGCGTGTCGGCGGTCACGACATCGTCGCCGCCGAAGGTCACCGGGGTCCGCGCGGCGACGTGGTGTGCTCTCCTGGGCGAAAGAAGCCCAGGTACCAGCACCCGAGCAATCCGCCGATGCCATGCAATCCGACGCCGTCGAGGGAGTCATCGAATCCCCGCTTGCACTTGAGTCCGATCGCCAGGCAGCACACCGCCCCGCGATGACACCCAGCAGGATCGCCCAGATCGGGTCGAGTGCAGCGCACGCGGGAGTGATGGCGACGAGGCCTGACCCGGCACCGACCGAGGTGGCTCTGCCGTCCTTGATCTTCTCGACGACCACCCACCCGAGGATCGCCGCGGCGCCCGCGAAGCGAATGGCACGGCATGTCAGGACCGGGCGAGACCCTGCCCATCCCTCTGCGTCAGCGGACGGGGATGTCGACCCGGACCGGCCCGGGCACATCGCGCGCCTCAACGTGCACGACGATCGACTCGACTCCCGCGTAGACACGAGCGCCGGAGCGCCCCACCGCAGCCGAGAGGTCGACGGCCGCGGCATCCACCGGCAGCGTCACGGCGGTGCCGACCGGCGCGTCGACGAAGGCGTGCGCGACGAAACCGGCCTCGGCCGAGCCGGTCCGCGTCCACCGTACCCACGGCTCGTCCGACGGCTGCGCGATCGCGGCATCCAGCACCCGCGATCCGAAGATCGCGTCGCCGTGCGCCGCGTTGAACGCGCCGAGGCCTTCGAGGGTCGCACGCTGCAGTGGAGTGACTTCACCGGCCGCCGTCGGGCCGATGTTCAGCAGGAAGTTCCCACCGCGCGCCACGACATCGACGAAGTGATGCACCGCGCCCGCGGCATCCAGGGAGTTCGACTCGTCCTCGATCTGGTTGTGACCGAACGAGAAGCCGACGCCGCGGCAGTTCTCCCACATGCCGGTCTCCTGCTCGCGACCCTGCTCGTATTCGCTCGTGCGGAAGTCCCAGTGCGTTTCGCCCCACCGGTCGTTCGCGACGCCCTCGGGACGGGCCCGGTAGAACCGCCGGAACAGCTCGGCCATGCTCTTCTCGCCGTCCGGCTTGCCTGCGTCGGGCCACTCAATGTCACCCCAGAGCACCTCGGGGTTGTACTTCTCGATGAGGTCGGCGACGTGCTCGAACGCGTAGTCCGCGTACGCCTTGTCGAGCGGACGGTGCGCGTCGTCGATGACGCTCGTAATCGGCGGCTGGCCACCGACGTGCCAGTCGAGCCCACCGGAGTAGTAGATGCCGAAGCGGATGCCGGCACGCTCGGCGGCATCCCGGAATTCGCCCACGATGTCGCGCTTGGGTCCCCGCGCGACGGTGTTGCGGTCACCGGTGCCCGGGGCGTCCCAGAGTGTCACGCCGTCGTGGTGCTTCGTGGTGGGCACGAAGTAGCGCGCGCCGGTGCGGGCGACGAGCGCCATGATCTCGTCAGCGTCGAATGACTCGGCCTTCCACGCGTCGAGGAACGCGTCGTAGTCGGCGCCGTCGTAGACCTCGCGCTGATGTTCCTGCGCCGGGCTCCCCTCGATGCGGATCGTGTTGTAGTACCACTCCGCGTAAGGGTTGTGCTTCTGCCACGTCTCCTTGTCGATCGTGCCGAGGGCACCGATCGGCTCGGCCCAGGCGGGCACGGAGTACGGCCCCCAGTGCACGAAGATGCCGAGCTTCGCGTCCTTGAACCATTCCGGGGTCTCCCGCCTGAATCCCTCGTAGGCCTCGGGTCGCTTCGGTTCGGCGGTGAACATAGCCATGCGGTCGTTCCTTTCGTGGATGGTGGTGATGCCACTCAGCGACCGCCGAGTCCGGAGGTTACGATTCCCCGGACGAGGTGCCGCTGCAGCACAATGAGGAGGATGGTCGTCGGCAGCATCGAGATGACGGATGCCGCCATGATGAGATGCCACTGAGTGCCCTGCTGGCCGAAGAACTGCTGCAGGCCGAGTGGAATCGTCCCGAGCGCCGAAACGTCGTTGACGACGATGAGCGGCCACAGGAACGAGTTCCAGTAGGTGATGAACGTGAAGACCGCGAGCACGGCGAGCGTCGGCCGCGCGAGCGGGAACATCACGCGCCAGAAGGTCCCGAAAGTGCCGGCCCCGTCTATGCGCGCGGCATCCTCCAACTCCTGGGGCACCGACAGGAAGAACTGCCGCAGCAGGAAGGCGCCGAGCGCCGTGAACGCCCATGGGACGATGAGCGCCGCATAGCTGTTCACCCAGCCGAGCTCGCGCATGAGCACGAACGACGGCACGATGATGACCTCCTGCGGGAGCATCATCGTCGCGAGGAACACCGCGAACGTCGCGCCGCGACCGCGCCACTTCAGCCGGGCGAACGCGTACCCGGAGAGTGCGGATGCCGCGAGTGTGATCGCCGTGCCGAAGACTGCGACGAGCATGCCGTTGACGAGGTACCGACCGAAGGCGGCGTACTCGAAGACCTCGACGTAGTTGCCCCACTCGATCGACGAGCCGAACAGCGAGGGCGGCGTCGAGAAGATCTCGTTGGCCGGCTTGAGCGACGTCGCGACCATGTAGATGAGCGGCAAGACGAACAGGAGTGCCACCAGGCACAGAAGCATGTAGCCAATGGCCGACCGCACCTTCCGACGGGTGCGGTGCCCGCTCGGGGCGGACCGGCGGTGCACGCCCTGCGCGCGCTTCGGGACGACGATGACGTCAGTCATAGTGCACCCACTTCTTCTGGCCGATGAACTGCACGGCGGTGACGCCGAGGATGATCACGAACAGCACGAACGCCGCCGCTGAGGCGAGCCCGAGTTGCTGGAACGTGAAGCCCTGGTTGTAGATGAACTGGACGAGGGTGATCGTCGCGTTGCCGGGACCACCCTTGGTCATGATGTACGGCTGGATGAAGACCTGGAACGAGGTGATCAGCGTCATCGTCGAGGCGAAGAACACCGACGGTGAGATGAGCGGAAGCGTCACCTTCCAGAACGTGGTCCACGCGTTCGCGCCGTCGAGCTGCGCAGCCTCGAGCTGGCTCTCCGGCACCGAGTCGAGCGCCGACGAGAAGACGATCATGTTGTAGCCGAAGCCTTGCCACACGCTCATCACGACGATCGCGATCATGGCCCACTGCTGGTCCTGGAGGAAGTTCGGCGTCTCGATGCCGAACAGCGCTTGCGATGTTCCGTCGATCGCGCCGCCGGGTTGGTAGAGCATGCGCCACACGACCGCGTTCGCGACGATCGGTGTCACGGTGGGCAGGAAGAACAGCACGCGGAAGATCTGCCGGTGTTTGATCTTCGGGCTGAGCCACGCCGCCATGCCAAGCGACACGATGAGGTTCAACGGCACGTAGAGCACCACGAACAACAGGGTGTTGCCCATCGCGACCCGGAAGGTCTCGTCGGCGAGAAGTTGCGTGAAGTTCTCAAGACCGATGAAGGTCGGCGACCCGATCATCGGCCAGATGTGCAGGCTCATCACAAGTGCGATGGCGATCGGGACGATCGTGAACAGGGCGAGGCCTGCGCTGTGGGGGGCGACGAAGCCGTATCCCCACAGGCTCCGCCGCGCCCGGGCCGGGCGCCCTCGTCCCACCGCTGCCGCGGGAGACGAGGGCGCCGGCGTGGCGGCTTCCCGGTCGATGAGGTCGGTCACGGGTACCTCCGGATCAGCCGAGCTGGTCCGACATTGTGGCGAGCACCTCGACTGCCGGCTGGTCGCCGTTCAGCATCTGCGCGCCGTACTGCGCGAGCAGCAGGTTGAGCTGGTCGCCCTGCGCGCTGCCGGGCAACGGGATGGCCGATTCGAGCGCGGCGCTCATCGCGACGTCGACACCGTCGACGCGCGCGTTGTCGTACCAGAGCTGCTGTTCGGCGGTGCGTGCGGGGAACGCGCGGCCGTCGGATGCCAGTGTGCTGAGCACGTCCGGCGAGGTCATCGCTCCGATCGCCTCAAGCGCAGCCTCAGGATCGGCGCACGTGCTGGAGATACCGAAGCCGGAGCCGGCCGAGAACGTCGGCCCGCCGCCGGGGCCGGCCGGGATCGTCGTAATGCCGAGCTCGAAGTCGGTTTTCGCGTTCACGTCGAGGACCTGCCAGGGGCCTGCGACCATGCCCGCGGCGGTGCCGTTCGCGAACGCGTTGTCGTCCGCAGTGGAGTCGGCACCGTCGGCGCGCGTCGCGTACCCCTGTTCGACGAGGCTCGCAAGCCACTCGACCGCCGATGCGAAGTCGGGGTCGTCAACTGCGATTTCGCCGTCCTCGCTGATGATCGACGCCCCGTTGTACGCGAGCGCGCTCGCCTCGAGGTAGAGGTCCTCGACGCTCGACGCGTGGGCGATCTGGTCGTTTGCAGCGAGCTGCTCGGCGGCAGCCTCGAAGTCGTCGACAGTCCACCCCGGCTCGGGCTCAGCGACACCGGCATCCGCGTACGCGTCCTTGTTGTAGAAGTACACGAGGGGGCCGGTGTCGTAGGGCAGTGCGTACTGCTGACCGTCGAACGCCATCGCCTCGAGTGCGCCCTCGTCGAAGGCGTCGATATCGATGTCGCTGTCCGCGATGAGGTCATTGAGCGGCAGCAGCCCGTCGGTGAACTGGTTGAGCCGCAGGCTCTGCATCGAGACGATGCACGGGGCGCTCGACGTGCCGAGCTGCGTCGACAGCTTGGTCCAGTAATCTGCGAACGGCGCACCCTGAAGGGTGACGTCGACACCGGCCGCTTCTGCGCCGGCGGCTGCGACGGCGTCCCATGCCTGCTGGTCTTCGGTCGACCCGATCCACATTGACCAGATCAGGTCGCCGTCGCCGCCGGAACCGGAGGCACCGCACCCGGTGAGGGCGAGCGCGCCGCCGACGGTGACGGCGAGTGCTGCGGAACGTGCTCTCATGACATCTCCTTTGATGAATGGGCGAGGGACTGGTTCAGGCACTCGCCGCCCCGATCCAATCATCCGATGTTTAAAGTGTCAAATCTCTAGAAACGTCAAAAACAGCCCCTGCGTGATCACAATGATCCGATGCCTACGCGGGCCGGAGGCGCAGTCCGGCCATCCCTCCGTCGACCTCGAGGATCGTGCCGGTCGTCGATCCGGCGCGCGGGCTCGCCAGGTACGCGACAGCGTCGGCAATCTCGTCCGCGTGCACAAGCCGGCCGTGCGGCTGCCGCGCTTCGAGCGCGGCGCGCTCTGCGACAGGGTCGGGCGCGCTGTCGAGCAGCCGCGTCACCCACGGCGTCTCGGCAGTGCCAGGGCTCACGCCGGCGACCCGGATCCCCTCCCTGATGTGATCGGCCGCCATCTGGAGCGTCAGCGATGCCATCGCCCCCTTGGTCGCGCCGTACAGGGCGCGCTGCTGGAGCCCCGCGCCTGCGGCGATGGAGCACATGTTGACTATCGCTGCATGGGCGGACCCGCGAAGCCACGGCAGCGCGGCCCGCGACACGCGCACAGCACCCAGCACATTAATATCGAACACCCGGTGCCATTCCTCATCAGAATTCGCCTCGACACTCCCCTGTGCGCCGATACCGGCGTTGTTCACGACCACGTCGATGCCGCCGAAGCGCTCCGCGACCTCGGCGACAGCGGCGCGCACCGCCGCATCGTCACCGACGTCGACCCGGTACTGGTCGTGGCCGCTTGGCTCGGCCAGGTCGAATACGGCGACGCGCGCGCCGTCCTCACGGAGGCGTGCGGCGATCGCGGCGCCGATACCTGAGGCTCCGCCGGTGACGATGGCCGCGAGGCCGTCGAAGGCACTCATCGGACGGCCTGCCGCTGCCGGCCGAGCCCGTCGATCTCGAGTTCGACGACGTCACCAGATGCCAGATATGGGAAGCGCCCCGACAGTGCGACGCCCTCGGGCGTCCCGGTGAGGACGAGGTCGCCGGGCTCGAGGACGAGGAACTGGCTCAGTCGGTAGAGGATCTCGTCCACGCCGAAGATCATGTCGGCTGTCGACGAATCCTGTCGGGGTTCGCCGTTCACCCAGCTGCGCACGCGCAGCATCCCGGCATCCACTTCGTCGGTCGTGACGAGGAACGGGCCGACCGGTGAGAACCCGGCGAACGATTTGCCCTTGCTCCACTGACCGAGCGAGCGCTCGATCTGCCACTCGCGTTCGGAGAGATCGTTCGCGACGACGTAGCCGGCGATGTGCGCACGCGCGGCGGCAGGCGAGTCCAGGTAGCTGGTCCGCTGTCCGATCACCACGCCGAGCTCGACTTCCCAGTCGGTCTTGACACTGCTGGGCGGAAGGGCGACGTCGTCGAACGGGCCGGCGATCGTATTGGCGGTCTTCAGGAAGACGACGAGGTCCTCCGGCGGCGCCGACCCTGACTCGGCCGCGTGCGCGGCATAGTTCATGCCGATGCAGATGATCGACGACGGTCGCGCGATCGCGGCACCGTACCGCACATCACCTCCCCGCACCTCGGGAAGCTCGCCCGCCGCGAGTGCCGCGGAGACGGCATCCGTCCCACTCTCGAGGAACGTGCCGACGATGTCGGGCGTGATACCGCGAAGGTCGAACAGCTGGTCGCCGTGCAGGACGACGGGGATCTCTTTGCCGGCAGCGCCGACCCGGGCGAAACGCATGCGTCTCCTTCGAACATCCGAACTTTAGCCGCCGAGAAATGTGGCTTGCGTGAACACGCTACCATTTGACGGCCAAGACATCGGATGTTTATCGTGGGCCCAGGAGGACCAATGACGACCATCACCTCGCTGGAGACAGCGGACATCCGCTTCCCCACATCGCTCAGCCTCGACGGTTCCGATGCGATGAATCCCGACCCCGACTACTCGGCCGCGTACGTGGTCATCCGAACCGACGCCGGCGACGGGCTGGAGGGGCACGCATTCGCGTTCACTATCGGCCGCGGTAACGACGTTCAGGTCGCCGCGATCGACGCCCTCCGGCCGCATCTCGAAGGGCTCGAGCTCGAACCGCTCCTCGACGACATGGGCGCGACGTGGCGCCTACTCGCGCACGACTCGCAGTTGCGCTGGCTCGGCCCCGAGAAGGGCGTGATGCACATGGCGATCGGCGCCGCTCTCAACGCGCTGTGGGATCTGAAGGCGAAGCGGGCAGGGATGCCCCTGTGGCAAGTCCTCTCCCGGATGAGCCCCGAGCAGATCGCCGACCTCGTCGACTACCGCTACCTCAGCGACGCGCTCACACGTGACGAGGCGATCAAGATCCTCCGGGCTGCGGAACCCGGCCGCGCCGCACGCGAGGCGGAGCTGCTCCGTCACGGGTACCCCGGGTACACGACGAGCCCGGGCTGGCTCGGCTACTCCGACGAAAAGCTCGAGCGGTTGTGCCGCGAAGCGGTCGCCGACGGCTTCGCGCAGATCAAGCTCAAGGTGGGCACTTCCCTCGAGGACGACATTCGCCGGCTCGCCATCGCGCGCCGCACCGTCGGCCCGGACTTCCCCATCGCCATCGACGCGAACCAGCGGTGGGGCGTCACCGAGGCAGTCCGCTGGATCGGGGCGCTCGCTGAGTTCGACCTCGCCTGGGTCGAAGAGCCAACGAGCCCCGATGACATCCTCGGGCACGCGGCGATCGCGAAGGCCATCGCACCGATCCCGGTCGCGACCGGCGAGCACGTCCACAACCGCGTCATGTTCAAGCAGTTCCTGCAGGCAGACGCCCTCCAGGTCATGCAAATCGACGCGACGCGCGTCGGTGGTGTCAGCGAGAATATCGCGCACCTCCTCCTCGCCGCGAAATTCGGGGTGCGGGTCTGCCCGCACGCCGGCGGAGTCGGGCTGTGCGAGGCGGTGCAGCACCTGTCGATGTTCGACTTCGTCGCCGTCTCGGGGAGCATGGAGGGGCGCATGATCGAGTTCGTGGACCACCTCCACAAGCACTTCGTCGTGCCCACCGTGATCACGGACGGCCGCTACGTCACGCCGACCGCCCCGGGCGCCGGCACCGAGATGCACGCGGCATCCATCGAGCAATACCGCTGGCACGCGACGGGACCGGTCGCATGATCGAACGACTCGGCTTCGGTGCCGCCTCGATCGGCAACCTCTACCGCGAGGTCTCGGACGACGATGCGCGGGCCGTGCTGGATGCTGCGTGGGACGCCGGCATCCGCTCGTTCGACACCGCACCGCACTACGGCCTGGGCCTCAGCGAACAGCGTCTCGGTGCTCTCTTGCAGGGCAAGCCGCGCGAGGGTTTCCAACTGTCGACGAAGGTCGGGCGCCTCCTGGAGCCGAACCCCGACTTCAGCGGCGGGATGGACGCCGCGAACGGGTTCGCCGTCCCAGACCGGCTCGTGCGCCGCTTCGACCCGAGCCTCGCCGGTGTCGAGCGGAGCCTCGCGGAGTCGCTCGAGCGGCTCGGACTCGATCGAATAGACACCCTGTTTCTGCACGACCCCGACGTGTACGACCTCGACGAAGGCCTGCGCCTCGGATTGCCGGCGCTGGCGACGCTGCGCGAGCGCGGCCTCGTCGACCGCATCGGCGTCGGCGTCAACAGTGTGGATGCGGCAGTGAGGGCGGTGCGCGAGGGCGACCTCGACGTCGTAATGATCGCCGGCAGGTACACCCTGCTGGAGCAACCCGCCCGCGACGAACTCCTCCCCCTCTGCGAGTCGCAAGGTGTCGCGGTGATTGCCGTCGCCGTCTTCAACTCGGGACTGCTCGCCGCCGCCGACCCGCGCACCGCGCACTACGACTACGGCGACGTGCCAGCCGAGCTGATCGAGCGCACCGAGGCGCTCCGCGCCGGGTGCGCACGCCACGGCGTCGCGCTTCCCGCCGCGGCTATCCAATACCCGCTGCGGCACGTGGCGGTCGAGCAGGTCGTGGTCGGGACCGCGCGCGTCTCGTCGCTGCAGGCGAACGTCGAGCATCTGCGCACGCCGATCCCGTCCGCGCTATGGGACGACCTCGCAGCGGAGGGCCTCATCCCCTGAGTCGATAGACGCGGCTCGCCGTCCCGGCGGCGACCTGGGGCCAGCCGGTTCCGGCCGCTACTCGCACGAGGTCGATCCACTGGGCTGTCGAGACACCGGCGTCGGCACCGGTGCTGACGGGCCAGTCGCTGCCGAACATGGCGCGCTCCGTGCCAAAGGCTTCCAGCGTCGCTTCGAGGAACGCGGGTGCATGCGCGGTGAAGGATGCCGCGTCCGCGGCCTCGGCGCGGAGCCCGGAGAGCTTCACCGTCACGTTGTCGCATGCAGCGACCGAACGGATGCCGCGGAGCCACCTCTTCCCCGCCGCCGAGTCGAGCCCATCGGTGACGGGCGGCTTGCCGCAGTGGTCGAGCACTATCGCGGTCTCGGGGGCGACGGTGGCCAGCGCCGCGACGGCCGGAAGCTGCTGCCAGGTCACGCAGGCGTCAAACGTCACGTCGCCGAGCAACCCGAGACCGGGTGCGCACGCCGCGATCGCGGCATCCGTTCGGTTCTGCAGCAAGTCGCGCACACCGCGCACGAGCGGGCGGAGGCGAAGTTCAGCGAGATCTGAAGGGAGCGTGCCAGCGGTCAGGTCGACGTCAGCGACGATGCCGATGAGGCCGTCCCAACCGAGCGAGGTGGCCCAGTCGACCTCCGCGAGCGGGGTGGCGGCCATGTCGGCTTCGACGAACACGCGGGCCGAGATGCGGTCATCGCCGTCCAGGTCGCGCGGGAGGCGTGGACCCGCGAGCGGGCTGCCCTCGACCCAGGGGACCGGGAGGACCGCGGGGTCCCAGATATGGACGTGGGCGTCGATGACCGCGACGGGCATGTGTCGCTACACCTCTTCTCGGCTCCGGTCGCGCTGGGTTGCGAGGTCCCACACCTCATGGAGCGGCGCGGTGTCCTGGCCGCCCTCCGCGTCGAGGAAGAACCGGACGTACGGGCCGATCGTCGCCTGCCACCGGGCGTCCGCGCTGTCGGTCGCGAGCGCTGCGCGCGCGGTATCCCAGTCGTCGCACTCGACGAGATGGAAGAGTCGGTGATCGGAGCGCCAGATGGTCCAGGAGCGGATGCCGACCCGCGCGAAGGTCTCGACGAGGTCGTCGGGGATCGTATCGTGGTTAGTGACGTAGCCATCGATAAGGCCAGGCTTAATCTCGGAGTGCAGTGCGATGCGCATTAGCGCGCCTTCCGCAGCCACTGCTCGACGCCCGACACGTGGGCGATCATCAACGCCTCAGCGAGCTCGCCGTCACGCTGCTTCAGCGCCGCGAGGATGGCGCGGTGCTCGTCGATCGTCCGGGCGACAGAGCCACCCTCGGTGATGCCGCGCCAGACGCGCGCGCGGACGGTCTGACTGGAGAGGGAATCGATGAGGTGCGCGAGATAGGCGTTGCCCGAAGCACCCGCGATCCGGCTGTGGAAGTCGATGTCGTGCACGACGAGATGTTCGATGTCGGTGTCGTTCGCGATGGTCTCGATGAGCCCCGCGATCTCGTCGAGCTGCTCGTCGGTGATCACGCCGCTCGCGATCGCCGTCGCCTTCGGCTCGAGGATACGCCGGACAGCGAGGATCTCGAGGATCGAGTCGTTTTGGTGCAGGTCGACGACAAACGACATCGCCTCGAGGAGGAGGTCGGACTGCAGGCTGGTGACGTAGGTGCCGTCGCCTCGGCGGACGTCGAGCACCCGGATGACCTCGAGCGCCTTCACCGCTTCACGGAGGGAACTGCGCGAGAGGCCGAGGCGCTCGCTGAGCTCCTTCTCGGGTGGAAGTCGGCTGCCCGGCCCGAGTGCTCCCGAGACGATCATTTCCTTGATCTTCAGGATCGCTTCGTCGGTGACAGCCATGCGAGACACCCTAGCAAGAGGTCGGATGTTTGCGGAGCCTGGTGTAACCATCTCATTGCGACGGTTCTGTTCGAAGCGACAACCGTCCGGCTAGGCGGCAGTACACGCTCCGGTGACTCGTGGCTGGAGGAGGTGGATCCGCTCTGCTTGAGCAAGAGACGAAGCCCTCGGGCGCTCGGCTGCTCACTCGACTCAGAACGAACCTGGACTCGTTGACGCCCCATCGAGACGTACCCGCTCTTTACGAGCTCGCGGACACGCCGATCCCGGTCATGGAGGGATTTGCGCTCCCGCCTCACACCCGGAAAGGGCAACCCAGGCGATTTCCAAAGGAGAAGACTGCAAGGACGCAAGGCCTGGATGCCGATCTGCTCACCGCTGACCGCACCAAGAACGCGGCAGAAATGGCACACTTCGTGGCGGAAGCGGAAGAAAATAGATGCTGATCAGGAATTTTCAGAGCGGAGACGGAGGGATTTGAACCCTCGGTCCCCATAAGGGGACTCCACCTTAGCAGGGGGAAACGAGCCGAATCCGGCTGCGCTGCCCATCACCGCCCTGACCCGCGCGGCCCCGCAAATTCCGCACCTCACCGGGCATATTCGAACGACCGTCGGCCGCCTCATGTCGCACTCTATGCAACCCTCACACACCAGGACAATCCGGACTATCGGCAGCCTCGGGGACCCCTGGGGGACCCCTGGGGGACCCCTGAGCTTGGACCGCGAGTCCGCGTCCGCCGACGGCCACGACCGGCACGACCGCGGCAAATAGCGCGGCGTGGCCGATCGCGCGCGCAGGGGATCCCTGAGCGTTCCGGATCAGGGGTGGGCGCCATCAGCGGCGTACAACAGTCCGGAGTGTAGGCGCGTTCTGAAGTTGCCTAGTGCGTGGTCGCGAAGTGCGGCGTGGCCGATGCTGTGTGCTGCGGCTGCGACTTGCAGAGGCAGTGTCGCGCGATGCACCATGGCGCGCGAAACCGTTTCGGCCGGTGCGATCTGTCGAACGCTGGCTGCCCCATACATTCCCACCAGCGGCGCAATGTCGATAGCAGGATCGTCAACGCAGGCATGGTCCCAATCGATCACGCCATGTGCTCGACCTTGCCGCCAGATTATGTTGTGGGCGCCGAAGTCACCGTGCACAAGGGTTGGGCTGCGATTCGGAAGCTCCATAACGGATTCGACCGCCCGGACCGCCGCCGGAGCATCGTCGCCGAGCAACGGGGTTAAGGCCTCCTGAACAGTCTCCAGGAAACGGTCGCCACCGCACCAGGTCCGCGCCGGCGGCAGGTCCAGCGTCGTTGGAGCGAGTGCCAGCGCCTCCAGCAACTCTGCGTAGGTGGACCGAACCTCGCTCCACTCAGCGGGTGCGTCGTCGCTATCTGGCAGGCGGGAGAGCAAGAATCCGCTGTGGTTGGCGCTTGTGTGCATGTCGGTCAGCACACGGGGCACCGCAGTGTCGACGAACAGGTTGTCTACCTGCTGTGCGATCTGCCACTCCCGCGTCGAGCGCTCGAAGTGACCGCGACCCGAGCTCACGCGAGCGACCACCTCGCCTGTCATCACCACGTCGTGGAACGCGCCGGAGACGACCGAAAGATTTGTCCAGGAGCGACGAGGGAACGTCGCCGATACCCACGCCGTCACTTCGCGGCTTCTGCTCACCGCTTCCACGGTAACCGATTGCGCGGACGCTCAACGCTGCGGTGCTGCTCGCAGTGGCTCCCTATCCGCGCAGTGCCCGAATGACGGACGGTGAGGACGGGTTGAGACGCGCGCATCGGTTGGACGGAGAGGGCCGGGCTACCAGGAGCGATCGACCGACATCACGATTTCTGTCCGTCAACGCTCGATCCCGACACGATCGCGTTCCCCTTGCCAAGCGTGGGCCTCGACCGTTCGGATGACCGGCCCGAGAACAATCGCGTTAGCCGCCGCCCAATCGTGCGGGCACCACACGTGCCAAAGCCCGTGAGGTGCTCCACCCTCGCGGAGCGGTGCACTCCCCCACTATCGGTCCCCAGCCCGCCGCGGAAACACGCGGAACTCGACGAATCAGCTCAGGCAGCCGAGCGGAGATCTGTTTTCCAGGGGTCCCCCACGGGTCCCGCTGGGGGACCCCTATGCGCCAAAAGATGCCATTCAGATCGGCATTGGTCTCCGAGATACGAGAAAAAAGTATGACCGATCAGGGAATCAATGGCGGAGACGGAGGGATTTGAACCCTCGGTCCCCATAAGGGGACTCCACCTTAGCAGGGTGGTGCACTAGGCCTGACTATGCGACGTCTCCAGGCGCCCGACCGAATCGGCGGACGCACTCAGCCATCATAACCTGGTCGCGCGCCCCTCGACGAACACGGGTCACCCCCGGACGTTACCCACCGAGCACGTCTCCTGTGCGGCGGTCGAGCCGGTGATCGACTGCGGCAGCACCACGGTGCCGTCGACCACGGCAGGAGTCTCCGTCGGCGTCTCGCCCACGGCCGGGTCCGCCGGAGCCTCGCCCGCGGGAGGCTCGACCACGACCACGGCGTCGTTCTTGCCCGCCTCGCCGCTCAGCTGCAGCGGCTGGTTCGCGATCAACGCGGCCCACAGCTGCTCGGCGGCGGCGTAGTCGGGAACGACCTTGTTGCCGTCGGCGGGATCGTCGTAGGTGGGGTACTGCAAGAACGTGATGTCCTCGAACGGCACGTCCTTCGCGGCGAGGGCGATCTGCACGAGCCGCAGCGGGTTGGCCAGGCTGTCGCTCGGGGTGACGTTCTTCACCGCGGTGCCGGCGAGCGCGCCGAGGGTGCCGACGTCGCTCAGCACCTCGTCGCTGACGAGCTTGCGCACGAGACGCGACATGTACTGCTGCTGATTGCTGATGCGCCCGAGGTCCGAGCCGTCTCCCACCCCGTGACGCGTGCGCAGGAACTGCAGCGCGTCGTATCCCGACACGGTGCGCATGCCGGCCGGCCAGTCGATGCCGGTGTGGCGGTCGCGTATGCCGCCGCCGGCGATGCAGACCTCGACGCCGCCGATGGCGTCGGTGATGCTGATGACGTTGCCGAAGCTGACCTTGGCGGCGTACGGCACGCTCAGCCCGCTGAGGCTCGACAGGGTGTTCACGACGCAGCCGAGGCCGCCGTAGGAGTAGGCCGAGTTCAGCGGCTGCTTGCGCATCGCGGCGGTCTGCGTGCCGTCCTCCTGGGTGCACGAGGGGATCGGCAGCATGAGGTCACGAGGGAACGACACGACGGTCACACGCCGCGGCGCATCGGAGATGTGCACGAGCAGGTTGACGTCGTTGAGCTGACCGCCGGCATCCGAGCCGGTGCACCTGCCACCGAAGAGGCCGGCGATCTCGTCTTCGCACTCGTCGGTGCCGGTGACGACCATCGTGATCGGCCCCTCGATCGGCCCGAGACTCGGCGGCTCGGCAGGCGCGTCTTCGAGCTCGACGGCGTTCTCGGCGAAGTCCGACACCAGGCCGACGGCCGCGTAGCCGGCGACACTGACCCCCGAGACCACCACGACCGCGACGATGACACCGAAGACGGTGAGCATCTGCAGCAGCGGGTTCGGGGAACGCAGCAGGCCGTGCCGGGCGACCGGAAGCGGTCGCCCTCGGGCGCTGCGTGGGGTCATTCGCTCACATTTCCGTTCGAACAGGTCTCCTGCGCGGCGGTCTGGCCAGCGATGGACGATGGCAGAGTAACACCCGGAGCGGCTGCCTCTGTCGCCTCTGCGCCGGCGTCGGTGGCGGGATCGGTCGCCTCGGGGTTCTCCGACTCGACGACGACCACACCGTCGCCCTGGCTGGCCTCGCCGCTCAGCACGATCGGCTGGTTGGCCGCCAGCGCCGCCCAGAGCTGGTCGGCGGCGTCATAGTCGGGCACGACCTTGTTGGGGTCGTCGGGGTCTTCGAGCACCGGGTACTGCACGAAGACGATCTCCTCGAACGGCACGTTCTTGACCGCGAGGGCGATCTGCATGAGCGTGACGGGGTTCGTGAGCGTCTTGCTGGGAGTGACGTTCTTCACGGCGGTGGATGCCAGCGAGTACAGGGTCGCCGGGTTCGAGAGCACTTCGTCGCTGATGAGCTTGCGCGCCAGCCGCGACATGTACTGCTGCTGGTTGCTGATGCGGCCGAGGTCGCCGCCGTTGCCGACGCCGTGCCGGGTGCGCAGGAACTGCAGCGCTTCGAGGCCGGCGATGGTGCGGTTGCCCGCCTCCCAGTCGATGCCGGTATGGGGATCGCGGATGCCATTGGCGATGCACACTTCGACGCCGCCGATGGCGTCGGTGATCTCGATCACCCCACCCCAGGTGATCTTCGCCGCGAAGGGGATCTCCTGCCCGGTGAGCTCGGAGATCGTCGACACGACGCACCCGAGGCCACCGTACGAGTACGCCGAGTTCAACGGCTGCTTGCTCATGGCCGAACTGGCGTAACCGCCTGGCTCGGTGCACGCGGGGATCGGCAGCATGAGGTCGCGGGGGAACGAGATCACGGTCACCCGGCGGGGGGCGTCGGAGATGTGCACGAGCATGTTGACGTCGTTGAGTTCGCCCTCGGCGTCGGCTCCCGAGCAGCGATCGCCGAAGAAGGCGGCGTACTCGGGCTCACAGGCGTCGGTGCCGGCGAGGAAGAGGTTCACTCCCCCCTCGATCTCGCCGATGTCCGGCGGCACGGCCTCCTGGCCTTCGAGGTCGACGGAGCCGTCGGCGAAGCTGGATGCCAGGTCGTACGCGGTGTAGGCGGCGACGCCGCCCGCCGCGACGAGCACGACGGCGAGGGCGATGCCGACGAACTTGAGGAGCTGGGCGAGCGGCCCGGGCGAGCGATGGGCTCCGTGCCGCGCCAGCGGGCGCCGGCCGGCGCGCGCAGCGCCGGTGGGTGCGCCGCTGGGTTCGGGTGTGCTCACGCGGGTCCTCTCGGGTGGGACGGGCCCTCATCGTCACACCCGAGTGCCATGGCGGAGGGTGTGGGATTCGAACCCACGGGACATTGCTGCCCACTGGTTTTCAAGACCAGGTCCATCGGCCGCTCGGACAACCCTCCCGGCGGAAGCCACGCGGCATCCGTCGAACAGGCCACGAGTCTAGTCGACGGCATCGTGTCCCATTGTCCCGGGGGCTGCTGTGCGGCCGCTGAATGACGCGCGGAGCGCCCGCGCGCGGCGGCTCAGAGCCCGCGCAGCACGTCGGCGACGCCGCCTGCTTCGACCGAACCGGTGGTCTCCCCCGCCACGGCGCGCACTTCTGCCACACCCTGGGCCATCGCCACCGCGCGGCCGCCGTGCTCGCGCGCCCAGCGGAACATGCCGATGTCGTTGCGGCCGTCGCCGATCACGAGCACATGGGCGGGGTCCACACCCAGCCAGTCGCAGACCAGCTGCAGCGCCGAGGATTTGTCCACCCCGCGCGGAGCGATGTCGAGCCAGGCGGTCCAGCCGACCGCGTACGACACCTCGTTCAGACCGATGCGCGCGACGAGGTCGACGAAATCCTGCTCGGTCTCATCGGGCGAGACGACCACGACACGCGATGCCGGCTGCGCGGAGAGCTCCTCGAACGACACCCGCTTGGCGCCCTGCAGGTTCCAGTCGTCGAGTTCCTCGGTGTACAGGCGCCGACCGTCGGGCAGCTCCACCATGTACCGTGCGTGCGGCAGGTGCTCGCGCAGCAGCGTCAGCACCTCGGTGGGGTCGAAGGTCTCGGTGTGGAACCGCTCGTAGCGCACCTCGTCGCCTTCGACACGCCGCATCACGACCGCACCGTTGGAGCAGACGACGTATTCGGGGGCGATCTCGAGCACGCGCATGATGCCGCGGGTGCTCTCCCAGCTGCGGCCGGTCGCGAGCATCACCTCGTGTCCCGCGCGGTGCGCGTGCGCGACGGCCTCCACGATCCCGGGGCTGAGAGATTCGTCCTCGAGCAGGATCGTGCCGTCGATGTCGAGCACGATGAGCAGGCGCTCGGTGGGGACGAGCGGATTCTCGGTGTCCGCCGCGATCTCCTCGACGATCTCCGCCGCGTCACCGGGCCGGGTGATCTCGACGCCGCCGGTGGCGGGGAGGTGAGCCTGACTCATGCGATCGGCTCCATGACTTCGAGCCCGCCGAGGTAGGGACGCAGCACCTCGGGAACCGTCACCGAACCGTCGGCGCGCTGGTGGGTCTCCAGCAGCGCCACGATCCAGCGCGTCGTGGCGAGCGTGCCGTTGAGGGTTGCGACCGGCGACGTCTTGCCGCCGTCGGGACGGAAGCGGATGTCCAGGCGCCGGGCCTGGTAGGTGGTGCAGTTGCTCGTGCTGGTGAGCTCCCGGTACGCACCCTGCGTGGGGACCCACGCCTCGATGTCGTACTTGCGGGCGGCCGAGGAGCCCAGGTCGCCGGCGGCGACGTCGATGACGCGGTAGCTCAGGCCGAGGTCCTGCAGCAGCTGCTCCTGCACGGCCACGAGCCGCTCGTGCTCCGCCTCGGCGTCTTCCGGGGTCGTGTAGACGAACATCTCCAGCTTGTTGAACTGGTGCACCCGGATGATGCCGCGGGTGTCCTTGCCGTACGAGCCGGCTTCGCTGCGATAGCAGGTCGACCAGCCGGCGTAGCGCTTGGGCCCGGCCGAGAGGTCGAGGATCTCGTCCATGTGGTAGCCGGCGAGGGGCACTTCGCTCGTGCCGACGAGGTAGAGGTCTTCGTCGGCGAGGTGGTAGACCTCGTCGGCGTGCTGCCCGAGGAACCCGGTGCCGCGCATGACCTCGGGGCGCACGAGCGTCGGCGGGATGATGGGGGTGAACCCGTGCTGCAGCGCGCGGTCGAGCCCGAGGCTCATGAGGGCCAGCTCCAGGCGGGCGCCGATGCCGGTGAGGAAGTAGAAGCGCGAGCCCGACACCTTGGTGCCGCGCTCCATGTCGATCGCACCGAGCTTCTCGCCGAGGGCGAGGTGATCCAGCGGTTCGAAGTCGAATTCGAGCGGCTCACCGTGGGTGCGCAGGGTGACGAAGTCGTCTTCGCCGCCGGCAGGGACGCCGTCGATCACGATGTTCTCGAGCTTGGCGAACGCGGCATCGGCAGCGGCCTCGGCCTCGGCGACGGCGGCCTGCGCGCGCTTGACCCGGTCGCTGAGGTCCTTGGCTTCAGCCACCAGCGCCGCCTTCTCGTCCTTCGGCGCCTGCGCGACACGCTTGCCGTGGGCGTTCTGGGCGGCGCGCAGCTCTTCGAACGCGGTGATCGCCTGACGGCGGGCCCGGTCGGCCGCCACTGCCTCATCGACGGTCTCGGGCGACTGACCGCGGGCCTGCTGCGAGCGCTTGACGAGGTCCGGCTGGTCGCGGAGCAGAGCGGGATCGATCATCCGACAATCCTCGCACAGGCCCCGCCCCCACAGCCGGGGCTATCGTGACTGCATGACCGTGCCCGCCGCCCCTCGCGCCGCGCTGGTCTACAACCCGATCAAGGTGGATGCCGCGACGCTCTGCGCCGCCGCGGAGCGTCTGTCGCACGCGGCGGGATGGGCTCCCCCGCTGATGTTCGGCACCACGGTGGACGATCTGGGCGACGGCGCCACCCGCAACGCGCTCGCCCAGGGGGTCGCCGCTGTGCTCGTGGCCGGCGGCGACGGCACCGTGCGGGCCGTCGCGGGCGCGGTCAGCGGCACCGGCATCCCCCTCACGATCGTGCCGAGCGGCACCGGCAACCTGCTCGCGCGCAACCTGCGGCTGCCGCTCGGTGACGCCGAGACGATGATCCGGGCGACCTTTCAGGGGCACACCCAGGACATCGACATCGGCTTCGCCACCCTCCGCCGTCCCGACGGTCGAGTGGACGAGCACGCCTTCGTCGTGATGGGCGGCATCGGGCTCGATGCCGCGATGATCGCGAACACCAACCCGCAGCTGAAGAAGACGGTCGGCTGGGTCGCCTATGTCGGCGGCGCCGCGCGGTCGCTCGTGAACGCCCAGCCGTTCCGCGTCGTCTACCAGGTCGACAGTCACCGCATGCATTCGGCCAAGGTGCACAGCGTGCTGTTCGCCAACTGCGGGTCGCTGCCCGCCGGGCTCGAACTGATCCCGGAGGCCTCGATGATCGACGGCGAACTGGACGTCGTGGTCTTCCAGCCCGCGGGACCCTTCGGCTGGCTGTTCGTGTGGCGACGCGTCGCCTGGGACAACAGCGTGCTGCGCCGCTTCCGCGCGGGCAGACGGGCGCTGGCGCTGCGCACCGAAGACACCGCGGTGCGCTACGCCCGTGGCCCGGGGCTCGACCTCGCCCCGGCGGGCGCGCAGCCGGTGCAGCTCGACGGTGACGAATTCGGCGAGGCGGTGCATGTGCGCGCCCGCGTGGAGCCGGGCGCCCTGCGGGTGACGGTGCCCGCCGGTCACGCCTTCTCCGCCGCGGGCCGCCCGGCTGCCCGGGTGGGCGACGACCGCAGCCTCTGAGGCGCCGCCGCGTCAACCCCGCCACGACCCCGACACGGGTGCGCGAACATGGGGGCATGCCCTCCCCCTCGATCGTGTGGTTCCGCGACGACCTGCGCCTGGCCGACAACCCGGCGCTGCGCGCGGCGATCGACCGCGGCGAGCCGATCATCGGCCTCTACGTGCTCGACCAGCAGTCCCCCGGCATCCGCCCCCTCGGGGGTGCGGCGCGCTGGTGGCTGCACCACAGCCTCGCCTCGCTCGCCGAGCGGCTGGCCGAGCGTGGCGGCGCCCTGGTGCTGCGCCGCGGCCCCGCCGAGCGGGTCGTGCGCGAAGCGGTGGCCGATGCCGGAGCGGGAGCGGTGTTCTGGAACCGTCGCTACGGCGCGGCGCGCGAGGTCGACGCGCGGCTGAAGACGGGTCTGCGCGGCGACGGTGTCACCGTGGCTTCGTTCGCAGGCTCCGTCTTGTTCGAACCGTGGACGGTGCGCACCGGTGGCGGCACCCCGTTCTCGGTGTTCACGCCGTTCTGGCGGGCATGCCTATCGCTCCCGGCACCGCGCGCGCCACTGCCCGAACCCCGCACCATCGCGGCTCCCTCGCGCGTACCGGCCTCGGCTGCCCTCGGCGACTGGGAGCTGCTCCCCACTCGGCCCGACTGGGCCGAGGGCCTGCGCGAGACGTGGGAACCGGGCGAACCGGCCGCCCGGGCACGATTGCGCGAGTTCCTCACCGACGACCTCGCGCGCTATGACCGGGCACGCGATTCGCCGGCGGCGGGCGCGACGTCGCTGCTGTCGCCGCGCCTTCGGTGGGGAGAGCTGAGCCCGTTCACGGTGTGGCATGCCGCCGCCGGCACGCCTGGCGCGGGGCGGTTCCTGTCGGAGCTCGGGTGGCGCGAATTCGCGTGGCACACCCTCCACCACTTCCCCGATCTGGCGACCAAGAACCTGCGGGCGCAGTTCGACGCATTCCCGTGGCCGCCGCTCGACCGCGACCACCTCGAGGCGTGGCAGCGCGGTCGCACCGGCATCCCACTCGTCGACGCCGGCATGGCCGAACTCTGGCGCACCGGCTACATGCACAACCGGGTGCGGATGGTCACGGCGTCGTTCCTCGTGAAGAACCTGCTGATCGACTGGCGGCACGGCGAGCAGTGGTTCTGGGACACCCTCGTCGACGCCGACGACGCCAGCAACCCGTTCAACTGGCAGTGGGTCGCCGGCTCCGGCGCCGATGCGGCCCCCTATTTCCGTGTGTTCAACCCCGAGCTGCAGCGCACCAAGTTCGACGCCGACGGCGCATATACGACGCGGTGGGCTCCGGATGCCGAGGAGCGGGAGCCGCTCGTGGACCTCGCCGCGACCCGCAAGGCGGCGCTGGCGGCCTACGAGGTGGTCAAACGCGAGCGGTGACCCCGTGCGTCAGCCGCACGGGGTCACCGGGTCACGCCGCGGTCACTCTGCGACGGGGATGGACTGCGCCTTCAGCGTCGAGATGGTCGACTCCTGCGCACTCTCGAGGGCTTCGAGCAGGGTGCCCTGACCGGTCACGGCCTTCTGGAAGCCGTCGGAGACGTCGGCGTAGGTCTGCGTCATGGTCGGACCCCACACGAAGTCGGGGTTGACCTGCTCGGCCGCCTCGGCGAAGACGTCGTAGATCTTCTGCCCACCGTAGAACTCCACACCCTCCTGCAGCGTCGGCAGGGTCAGCCCCTCGAGGGTGGCGGGGTAGATGTTCGCCGACGTGTTCAGCGCCGTCAGCGCCTCTTCCGACGTGTTCAGCCACAGCGCGAACTTCGACGCCTCGTAGAGGTGGTCGGTGCCCTTGAACACCGCGATCGACGAGCCGCCCCAGTTGCCCGAGCTCTGGCCGCCGGCCTCCCACTGCGGGGCGGGCGCGACCGACCACTTGCCCGCCGTGTCGGGGGCGCCGCTGGAGATCGAGTTCGCGCCCCAGACGGCGGAGTTCCAGGCCCACACGGCACCGGAGTTGTAGGCGTTGTTCCATTCCTCGGTCCACGCCGGGTACGTCGCCACGAGGTCTTCGTCCAGCAGCTCCTGCCAGTAGTCGGCGACCTGTGTCGACGCATCGCCGGTGAGGTCGACGGTCCACGCGTCGCCGTCGTTGGTGAACCAGTCACCGTTGGCCTGCCAGACGAACCCGGCGAACTGGTTGATGTCACCGGTGGAGAAGTTGGTGATGTAGCCGCCGGCCTCGCGTACCTTCACGGCCGCTTCCTTGAACTCCTCCCACGTGGTCGGAACCTCGATGCCGTTCTGTTCGAACAGGTCGGAGCGGTAGAACAGCGCCATGGGTCCGGAGTCCTGTGGCACACCGAAGACGCCGTCGGAGGTGCCGAGGGTCACCTGGCCCCAGGTCCACGGGATGAAGTCCGCCTCGGCGGCGACGACGTCCTCGCACGCGGCGAGGTTCTCGAGGCCGTCCTGCACCCGGAAGCTCGACAGCGCGTCGTATTCGATCTGGCCGAGGTCGGGGGCGTTGCCCGCCTCGAGCTGGCTGAAGAAGCTCTTGTAGGTGCCGGAGTTGCCGTTGGGTCCGGTCTGGACCTCGACCTGGATGTCGGGGTTCTCCTCGTTCCACACGGCGACGATGTCTTCGATGCCGGGGATCCACGACGTGAACTCCAGCGTCACGTCGCCCTCCGACGGCGCGCAGGCGGCGGCATCCGTGCCGGTGTCCGTTGTGCCTCCGGTCGAGCACCCGCCCAGCGCGATCGCGCTGAGCAGTACGACGCCGGTGGCGACTGCCCTCTTGGTGTGCTGCATGATCTTCCTTACTCGGTGGTGGTGTTACAGGGAACCGGCGGGCAGCAGCCCTCCGGGGGTCATTTGACCGAGCCGCTGCCCAGTCCGTTGCGCCAGAACCGCTGGAGCAGCAGGAATGCGATGATGAGCGGCAGGATCGACAGGAACGAGCCGGTGAGCACGTAGGTGCGCAGCTCGGGGATCTGGTTGAGCTGGGTGTTCCACGCGTACAGGCCGTAGGTGATGGGGAACAGCTCCTCGCTGCGCAGCATGATCAGCGGCAGGAAGAAGTTGTTCCAGATCGACACGAACTGGAACAGGAACACCGTCACCAGCGCGGGGGTCATGAGCCGCACCGACACGGTGAAGAACGTGCGCACCTCACCGGCCCCGTCGATGCGACCCGCCTCGATCAGCTCATCGGGCACCGACGAGGCGGCATAGATGCGGCTGAGGTACACCCCGAACGGGCTGACGATGCTCGGCAGCAGCACCGCCCAGAACGTGTTGGTGAGGTTCACCTGGCTGAACAGCAGGAACAGCGGCAGGGCGAGCGCGGTCGCCGGCACCAGCACGCCGCCGAGCACGACGTTGAAGAACAGCTCCCGCCCGGGGAAGCGGTACTTCGCCAGCGCATAGCCGCACATGCCGGCGAACACCGTCGCCAGCAGCGCACCGACGACGGCGTATCCGAGGCTGTTGAGCAGCCAGCGGAAGTAGATGCCGTCGCCGTAGGAGATGAGGTCGCCGACGTTGGTGAAGAAGTTCCAGTCTGCGAACCACAGCGCCGGCGTCGTCAGCAGGTCGCCACGGTCCTTGGTCGAGGCGATGAACAGCCACCAGATCGGCACGAGGAAGTAGAGGGTGAACACCCCCATCACCAGCAGGGCGGCGCCGCGCGACAGCACGCTCTCGCGCGCGCCCCTCGAGCGGGCGGGGGCGAGGTCGTCCGCGGTGGCCCCGCGGGTACGGGTGAGCATGCTCATTGCGCGGCCTTCCGCTGGGTGGACTTGAGGAACGTGAACGACAGGGCGAAGGTCGCCAGCGCCAGCACGACCGAGAACGCCGCCGCCAGCTGGGTGTTGGGCACGGAGCTGGTGGCGTAGATGAGCATGTTGGGCGTGAATCCGGACGAGACGGCCGAGCTGAACGAGCGGAACACCTGGGGCTCGGCCAGCAGCTGCAGCGTGCCGATGATGGAGAACACCGCCGTGAGCACGATGGCCGGGGCGACCATGGGGATCTTGATCGACCACGCGATGCGGATCTGCCCGGCACCGTCCAGCCGTGCCGCCTCGTAGACCTCCGAGGGGATCGCCAGCAGAGCGGAGTAGATGATGAGCATGTTGTAGCCGACGAACACCCAGGTGACCACGTTGGCGATCGACCACAGCACCATCTCGGGCGACAGGAAGTCGATCGTCCGCGTCACATCGGTGAACGGGGACAGGTTCGGGGAGTAGAGGAAGCCCCACATGATCGCCGCGATCACACCGGGGACGGCATAGGGGGCGAAGAACGCGAGCCGGAAGAAGCGCTTGCCCTTCAGCGCCGGCGAATCCAGCAGCAGCGCGAACAGCAGCGCGAGCCCGAGCATGACCGGCACCTGCACGATGCCGAACAGCAGCACCCGGCCTACCGACTCCCAGAACGGCGCGTTCTGGAACACCAGCACGTACTGCGCGAGTCCGCCGAACACCTCCTGCGGCGCCCCGTACGTGCCCTCGCGCTCGACCACCTGAAGCGACTTCCACACGGCGTAGCCGATGGGGATCAGATAGAAGAGCAGGAACAGCACCCCGAACGGACCGGTGAAGATCGCGATGGCGCTCTTGTGCTGCACCTTGCGACGCTCGCCGCGGCGCCGCCGCGACCGCCCGGCATCCGGAGCGCGCGTGATGGCCTCTGTGACGGTCATGCTGCCGCCTCCTCTCTGACGATGCGCACGGCACCGCCGGGAACCTCGATGCTCCCTGGCACCACGGCACCGGTGACGAGTTCGACACCGGATGCCGTGACGGTCGCGGCATGCGGGGCGTGGTTGACGATGAACAGGTACGACGCGTCGAGGCCACGTCGGCGCACGAGCTCGAGCGCGGCGATGTCACCCTGCACGGGGGCGGGCGGGCGCACCCCCGCCTCGGCGGCGAGGCGGGCGATGAGGTCGCGGTAGGCGGTCGCATCGGGGAGCGTCGCCAGGTACCAGGCGGCGCCCTCGCCCCACGCGTTGCGGGTGAGGGCGGGGTGCCCGACGGCGGGCCCGTCGGCGAACGATGCCACGACCTCGGCCGTGGTCGCCCGTCCCCGCTCGCTCCACAGGCGGGCGGTGGTGCCGTCGGTGAGGTGCACGACCTCGTCGGCGGCGACCGGGGCGAACTCCTCGATGCGCACGCCGAGCGCATCGCGGAAGGGTCCCGTGTAGCCGCCCGTCCACACCCGGTCCTCGGCGTCGACGATGCCGCTGTTGAAGGTGATGAGCGCGCTGCCGCCTGCGGCCACCCAGTCGGTGATCGCGGCGGCCTCGTCGGCCCGCACGAGGTGCAGACCCGGTACGACGACCAGCCGGTAGCCCGACAGATCGGCGCCCGGTCGCACCACGTCGACGGTGAGACCGAGGCTGTGCACGGCGGTGTAGGCGGCGTGCACCTGGTCGAGGTAGCCGAGCGACTGACTGGGGCGCGATTCGGTCTGGGTCGCCCACCACGACTCCCACGAGAACACCACCGCGACGTCGGCGTCGACCCGGGAGCCTGCGACCTCGGCGATGCGATCGACGATCGCCCCCAGCTCCGTCACTTCGCGCCACAGGGCGGAGTCGGTGCCGGCGTGCGGCAGCATCGCGGAGTGGAACTTCTCGCTGCCCTGCACCGAGGCGCGCCACTGGAAGAAGCACACGCCGTCGGCGCCGCGGGCGACGTGCGTGAGGGAGTTGCGGATGATCTGGCCCGGCGCCTTCGGTGTGTTCAACGGCTGCCAGTTGACCGCTCCGGTGGAGTGCTCCATCAGCAGCCACGGCGCCCCGTCCCCGAGACCGCGGGAGAGGTCGGCGGCGAAGGCGAGCTCGGCGACGGGGTCGGCGAGGCGCCCGTCGAGGTAGTGATCGTTGGCGATGACGTCCATGTCGGCAGCCCACGACCAGTAGTCCATGTTCTCGATGTGGGCGGTGACCATGAAGTTCGTCGTGATGGGCCGGTCGCTGAGCGGGCGGATCGCCTCGGCTTCGGCCCGGTACAGGCAGCGCAGCTCGTCAGAACTGAACCGGTGGAAATCCAGCGTCTGCGACGGGTTCGACGTCGACAGGGTCGTGCGCGGCGGCAGGATCTCGTCCCAGTCGCCGTAGGTCTGGCTCCAGAAGGCGGTGCCCCACGCGGCGTTGAGCGCGTCGATCGTGGCGTAGCGGTCGCGCAGCCAGGTGCGGAAGGCTGCGGCGCTGACGTCGCAGTAGCACAGCGCATTGTGGCATCCGAGTTCGTTGGAGACGTGCCAGAGTGCCACGGCGGGGTGGTCGCCGTAGCGACGGGCCACCTCGGATGCGAGCCGCACCGCCGCGTCGCGGAACACCGGTGAGCTGGGGCAGAACGCCTGCCGCCCGCCGGGGTAACGCCGGGTGCCGTCGGCGGCCATCGGCAGCATCTCGGGGTGGCGGCGGGCGAGCCATGCGGGCGGCGACGCGGTGCCGGTGCCGAGGTTGATGCGGATGCCGGCGGCGTGCAGCCGACCGACGATGTCGTCGAGGCGGGCGAAGTCGTACTCCCCCGGCTTCGGCTCGATGTGCGACCACCCAAAGATGTTGATCGCCACGAGGTCGACCTTCGCCTCGGTCATGAGGGCGATGTCCTCGTCCCACACCTCAGGGGTCCACTGCTCGGGGTTGTAATCGCAACCGAACGCGATGCCGTCGTGCGCGAAAGGGCGGCGGGCGGGGGGCGTCATTGTCTCCTCGGATCTGTGAACGTGCACAGGCCGAGGCGAGGATTCTCCGCGCTGAGAGTCTGTGAACGTGAACAGAGTACGAGCGACACCCTGACCTGTCAACACGTGCGGCGACACATGTGCTCGTGCACATACGATGTGACCGTGGAAGCGACGGGGCGACGACGACGGGCAACAGTCAAGGATGTGGCGCTGGAGGCCGGGGTCTCCCGCGGCACGGTGAGCCGGGTGCTCAACGGCCAGCCCTATGTGTCGGACGAGGCTCGCGCCGCGATCGACGCGGCGATCGCCAAGGTGGGGTTCGTTCCCAATCGGGCCGCACGCAGCCTCGTCATGCAGAGTTCGCAGGCGATCGGACTCATCGTGCACGAGCCGCACTCGCTCTTCGTGGAGGACCCCAACATCGGGTCGATCCTGCTCGGCGCCAACGCCGCGCTGTCCGAGGCGGAATACCAGATGGCGAGCCTCATCGCGGATTCACCGCGCGACGTGCAACGCCTCTCCCACTTCCTCGGCGCCGGTCTCATCGACGGCGTGATCATCGTCTCGGCGCGCGTCGGAGACCCGATCACCCAGGCCGTGGCACACCTGGGGCTGCCCGCGGCATTCGTCGGCCACCCCCGCGACATCGGCGATGCGGCGTATGTCGCGATCGACAACCGCGCCGCGGCGCGCGAGGTCACCACGCGCCTGGTCGGCACCGGCCGCCGGCGCATCGGCATGATCGCCGCCGCCCTCGACCGCGATTCGGGGTCGGACCGCCTGGCGGGTTTCGTCGACGCACTCGGGCATCGCTTCGATCCGCAGCTGGTGCAGAGCGTGCCGCTGTACTCGTTCTCGTGCGGGCAGGAAGGCATGCGGGCGCTGCTCGAGCGCGAACCCGACATCGACGGCGTCTTCGCCTCGAGCGATGCGGTCGCGGCGGGCGCACTGGACGTGCTGCACGCGGCCGGGCGATCCGTGCCGGAGCAGGTCGGCATCGTCGGGTTCGACGACAGCTCATGGGCGCTGCGCTGCGACCCACCGCTGTCGACGGTGCACCAGCCCGCGACCGAGCTCGGACGCGCGGCCGCCGAAGCCGTGCTGCGGCAGCTGCGCGGCGAAGGCGCCGGCGGGCCGCATCTGCTGGAGTGCCCGATCATCTGGCGCGGATCGGCGTAGTCCGACCGGCGCCACGGTTGCTCTCCACAATCGGTGCGCCGGCCGCCCGCCGAGGCGATTGACACGGCCTCGCACGACTGGCACCCTCTGTGTACGTTCACAGGTGCCTCTTGATCGCGTCTGTGAACGTGCACAGACCGTCGGGCGCAGCCGCCGCGACGGACGGCTCGACGACGAAGTAGGAGCTCGTGAACACCCTCACCCCCACCCGCCGGCGCGCCGGCATCGCCACCGGGACGGTGGCGCTGGTCGCCGCCTCCCTTCTGTTCGCCCCGACGGCGTCCGCGCAGCCATCCGCGCAGATCGCCGCCACGACCGACACCGTCTCGATCGACACCGCCACGACCGACACCGTCTCGATCGACCTCGAAGGGGCGTGGCAGTTCACGCTCGGCGACGACCCGGCGTACGCCGACCCCGCCTTCGACGACTCCGCATGGGAGAGCATCCAGGTGCCCGGCGACGGGTCGCCCTTCGACGACTACGACGGATTCGCCTGGTACCGCCTGGACTTCACGCTGCCCGCCGGGGCGGCCGGCAGCAACCTGGTCGCCTCGCTCGGATTCCTCGACGACGTCGATGAGGCGTTCCTCAACGGCGTGCGCATCGGCGGGTCGGGCACCCTGCCGCCCGCCGCGAGCAGCCAGTGGTTCGAGAAGCGGCTCTACCCGGTGCCCGCCGCCGCCCCGAACTTCGGCGGCGAGAACACCCTTGCCGTGCGCCTGTACGACATGAACGGCGGCGGCGGCTGGTACGAGGGCCCCGTCGGCATCTTCTCGAAGGATGCCGTGCGCGAGAACGTCTACGGCATCACCGGCCCGCCCGCCGATGCGGCGACGTCCGCGGCGGTGGCAGCCGTGCTCGAGACGCAGCGCGCCGCGCTGGCTGCCGGCGACGTCGACGCGTACCTCGCGTCGCTCGACGAGACGTACTTCCACGACGGGCGCACGAAGGAGCGGCGCGAGCGCGAACTGCGCGACTGGGTCGCCGACTCCGGCACCCTCACCCTCACCGACGGCGAGGTGGAGGTCGTGCAGGGCGCCGACGGCGCGCTCATCGTCGACACCAACCGCGCCATCGTGGGCACCCGCGACGGCGCGGCGCACGTGTTCCAGCCGGCGGCGCAGCAGTTTCTGCAGTTCTCCGCCGAGACGCTGCGCGAGACCGGCAACAGCTCGCGCTTCTTCCGCGAGACGGTGGATTCGCGGCTCGAAGGTCAGACGCGCGAGTTCGTCACCTACCTGCCGCCGTCGTACCTGACCGACCCCGACCGTGACTACCCGGTGGTGTACCTGCTGCACGGCATCAACGGCGGCAGCCGGGAGTGGGAGCCGCGCGAGATCGACCGGGTGTTCGACGACCTGTGGGCGCAGGGCTTGGCCGAATCGATCGTCATCATGCCCGACGGCGAGTCGCTCTGGTACGCCGATCAGCCGGGCGGCACGCCCTGGCGCAGCATGTTCCTCACCGAGATGGTGCCGCTGGTGGATGCCGAGTACCGCACCCTCGACGACCCCGCGTTCCGGGCGCTGACCGGAGTGTCCATGGGCGGTTTCGGGGCGTACTCGCTCGGCCTGTCGCACCCGGAGCTGTTCTCCTCGCTGGCCTCCCACATCGGCTCGCTGAGCTTCTCGGGCTCGAGCCTGCCGACGCCGCTGGCCCAGGCCGAGGCGATGACCGCCGAGCAGCTGTCGCAGTACGACCTGTACTTCGACGCGTGCGAGTACGACGAGTACCGGTTCGACGACGCCGCGCGGGCGATGAGCGCCCTGCTCACCGGCAAGGGCGTGGCGCACACGTGGGCGGTCTACCCCGAGGGGCGACACAACGACGCCTGCTGGCTGCCGCATCTGGGTGACTCGTTCACGGTGCACTCCGACCACTTCCGCGCCGCCGGGCTCGACGCGGACACCGTCGCACCCACCCTCACCCTCGACGCCGCGCCCGCCTCCCCCGACGGCGCCGACCTCTGGTACCGCGGCCCCGTCACCCTGACCGCCACGGCGACCGACGACCGTGACGAGGCGCCCCTCATCGAGGCGCAGCGCGACGGCGGCGACTGGGCCGCGGTGAGCGGACCGATCGAGGTCGCCGGCGACGGCGAGCGCACCGTGACGGTGCGCGCCACCGACGCGGCGGGCAACGTCAGCGAGTCGGTCGCCTGGTCGGGCCGCATCGACGCGACCGCCCCGAGCGCGGCGGCAGCCCTCGACCAGCGGCAGCGGGTGGTGCTCACCGCCACGGATGAGACCTCCGGTGTGGCGGAGATCGAGTACCTCGTGACCAAGCACGGCCGCACCGTCGTGGACTGGACGCCTTACCGCGCCCCGGTGCGCCTGGACGGGGCGTCGACCCTGTCGTACCGGGCGACCGACGCGGCCGGCAACATCAGCCCGGTCGCCTCGACGACGACGGCGCAGCTGCGGCCGACGGCGACGGTCACCCGAGCGAGCACGAGCCGGCTCGTGGTCTCGGGCAACACCCCCGTGACGTACACGGTGTCGGTGACCGCGAAAGACGGCGCCGCACCGGTCGGCACGGTCGCGGTGACCGACAACGGCCGCCCGGTGGCGACGATCGAGCTCGCGGCCGACGCCGGCGGCACGGCGACGATCACCCTGCCCCGGCTCGCGCGCGGCATCCATGTGCTGCGGGCCGAGTTCACCGGAACGGGCTTCGCCTCTTCGTCCTCGGTGTCGGCGCTGCTCGTGCTGAGGTGAGCCGCCGGCCGCCGCCTCGGCGCCGACGCCGCCACGCCAGCCGGGAATGACCGGGCGGGGCGGGGGGTTGGGCTCTCGTGATGAGCACCACCGCCCCCGCCCCGGCCCTGTCCGTCCTCGACCTCGTTCCGGTGCGCACCGGCCAGACCAGTTCCCAAGCCGTCACCGCCGCGCTCGCGCTGGCCGAGACCGCCGACCGGCTGGGTCTGCGCCGCTACTGGTTCGCCGAGCACCACAACATGTCCTCGGTGGGGTCGACCACGCCGCCCGTGCTCATCGCCGCCGCCGCCGCGCGCACCTCGCGCATCCGTGTCGGCTCCGGCGGCGTGATGCTCCCCAACCACGCCCCGCTGGTCGTCGCCGAGCAGTTCGCCGCCCTCGAGGCGCTGGCGCCGGGCCGCATCGATCTCGGCATCGGCCGCGCCCCCGGCAGCGACCCGGTCATCACGCAGCTGCTGCGCATGTCGGGCACCTCCAGCGACGTCGAGCGGTTCCCGCAGCATGTGCAGGACATCCTCGCTCTCGTCTCCCCCGAGGGCGCGACGCTGCAGTTCACCTCGGGCGGAACATACGACGTGCACGCGACGCCCGCGGCCACCGGCACACCGCAGGTGTGGCTGCTGGGGTCGAGCGATTACTCCGCGCAGCTGGCGGCATCGCTCGGGCTGCCCTACGTCTTCGCGAACCACTTCTCCGGCGAGGGGCTCGAGCGGGCGCTGGGGCTCTACCGCGGGCAGTACCGGCCGAGCGAGGCGCACCCCGAGCCCGTGACCTTCCTCACCGCCAACGTCGTCGCCGCCGACACCGCCGACGAGGCCGACGCGCGGGCGCTCCCCCAGATGCGCGCCATGGCCCGCCTGCGCCTGAACCGGCCGATGGGTGCGATGGAGACCGTCGAGGCCGCGCAGTCCGCCGCTCCCGACGACGCGATGACCCCGCTCGTCGAGGCGATGCGGGAGCGCTGGATCATCGGCGCCGGCGACAAGGCGGCATCCGAGCTGCGCGAACTCGCCCGCACCCACGGCGTCGACGAGATCATGGTCTCGCCCATCGCCGCCGCGCGCGAGGGCGAGCCGATGGATGCCGCGCCCGGCCGGGCCCGCACGCTCGAGCTGCTCACCGCCGCCCTCGCGGGCTGACGCCCCCGGCGGGGCGGGCGGGCCGTCAGTCGGCCGGCTCGCCCGCCAGCAGTCCGCGCAGCCAGTCGCGCGCCTCGACGAACACCTCGTCGGCGTAGCGGTCGGGGTAGTGCACGATCGAACGGTCGGCGCGCGGGTACGAGCCGAGGAACAGCACGCGCGGGCTGAAGCGACGCAAGCCCAGCAGTGCGTCGGCCATGCGCTCGTTCTCGATGTGCCCGTCGGCGTCGATGACGAAGCGGTAGCGCCCGAGCGCGTCGCCGATGGGGCGCGATTCGATCAGCGACAGGTTGATGCCGCGGGTCGAGAACTGCTCCAGCAGCTCCAGCAGGGCGCCCGGGTGGTCGTCGGGCAACTCGGCGATGATCGAGGTCTTGTCGGCGCCGGTGGGTGCGGGCAGCGCCCCCGGGCGGCTCACGAGCACGAAGCGCGTCACGGCGTTCGGGTTGTCGCCGATCGCCTCGGCCAGGGGCTCCAGGTCGTGGTGCTCCAGGATGCCGGGAGGCGCGATCGCGGCATCCGCATTGCTCGATCCGTCGAGCATGTCCAGCGCCGCCGCGACGTTGCTGGCCGCCGGCAGGTGGGCGTGCGCGGGTAGGTGGGCGGAGAGCCAGTGCAGGCACTGGGCGTACGCGACGGGGTGCGCGGCGACCAGCGACACGTCGGCGAGCGTCGTGCCGGGGCGACCCACCAGCACGAAGTTCACCGGCACGAGGTATTCGCCCACGATCTGCAGGCCCGGCATGGTCGCCAGCGCGTCCTGCGCGGTGGACACGCCGCCGTCGATCGAGTTCTCGATGGCGATCATGGCGGCATCCGACCGCCCCTCCACGACATCCGCGAGCGCTTCGCCGACGTTGCGCACGGAGCGCCACTGCTGGTCGCGGGCCTCGGCGACCTGCGCGAGCGCCGCCTCGGTGAAGGTGCCTGCCGGACCCAGATAACTGTAGGTACGTCGGGCAGCAGAGTCGGGCGCGGTGCTCACAGGGAGCAAGCCTAGTCCGCGCACGTCGGCGGCCCGGGTGGCAGACTGAGGGGATGAGCCGCGCAGGACAGCCCGCCGAAGCCTCCGACCTCGTCGACATCGACGAACTCGTCAACGCCTATTACGACCGCAAGCCCGACGCCTCGGCGCCCGAGCAGCGCGTGGCCTTCGGCACGAGCGGTCATCGCGGCTCGTCGCTGTCGACCAGTTTCAACGAGGACCACATCCTCGCCACCACCCAGGCGATCGTGGATTACCGCACCGAACAGGGCATCACCGGTCCGATCTTCCTCGGACGCGACACCCATGGCCTGTCGCGTCCCGCCGAGCGCAGCGCCATCGAGGTGCTCGTCGGCAACGGCGTGGACGTGCGCGTCGACTCCCGCGACGCGTGGGTGCCGACGCCGGCGCTGAGCCTCGCGATCCTCACCCACAACCGCGGGATGGATGCCGCAGACCCCGGCCGTGCCGACGGCATCGTCGTCACCCCGTCGCACAACCCGCCGCGCGACGGCGGGTTCAAGTACAACCCGCCGCACGGCGGACCGGCCGACACCGACGCCACCGGGTGGATCGCCGATCGTGCCAACGCGCTCATCGCCGCGGGACTCGAGGGCGTCACGCGCACCCGCTTCGCCGACATCGACACCACACGGCTGGGCAGCTACGACTTCCGTGACGCGTACGTGCGCGACCTCGCCTCGATCATCGACATCGACGCGATCCGCTCCGCCGGTGTGCGCATCGGCGCCGACCCGCTCGGCGGGGCATCGGTGGAGTACTGGGCGCTCATCGCCGAGGTGTACGGGCTCGACCTCACCGTCGTCAACCCCGACGTCGACCCGACCTGGCGGTTCATGACGCTGGACTGGGACGAGAAGATCCGCATGGATCCGTCGTCGCCGTCGGCGATGGCCGCGCTCGTCGCCCGCCGCGACCAGTACGACATCCTCACCGGCAACGACGCCGACGCCGACCGGCACGGCATCGTCACCCCCGACGCGGGGCTGATGAACCCCAACCACTACCTGGCCGTCGCGATCGATTACCTCTTCCGCCACCGCGAGGGGTGGCCGGCGGATGCCGCCGTGGGCAAGACACTGGTGTCGTCGATGATCATCGATCGCGTCGCCGAGTCGCTCGGCCGGCGCCTGCTGGAGGTCCCCGTCGGGTTCAAGTGGTTCGTGCCGGGCCTGCTCGACGGCTCGGTCGCCTTCGGCGGCGAGGAGTCGGCGGGGGCGTCGTTCCTGCGCAAGGACGGCACCGTCTGGACGACCGACAAGGACGGCATCCTGCTGTGCCTGCTGGCGGCCGAGATGCTCGCCGTCACCGGCAAGACGCCGTCGCAGCGCTATGCGGAGCTCGAGGCCGAGTTCGGGTCGTCGGCGTACCAGCGGGTCGATGCGCCCGCGACGCCGGCACAGAAGGCGACGCTGGCGAAGCTCTCGCCGGATGCCGTGACCGCCACCGAGCTCGCCGGCGAGCCCATCACCGCGAAGCTGTCGCACGCGCCCGGCAACGGCGCCGCGATCGGCGGCCTGAAGGTGCAGACCGAGCACGCGTGGTTCGCCGCCCGCCCGTCGGGCACCGAAGACGTCTACAAGCTCTACGCCGAGTCGCTGCGCGGCCCCGAGCATCTCGCCGAGGTGCAGGCCGAGGCCCGCGCCGTGGTCGCCGCCGCCCTCGGCGCCTGACCCGCGGGGGCGGCCGTCGGCCGCGCACCCCAGACCGTGAGACGAATACTGGCGGCCGAGACAGTGGTTAACACCCATTGTCTCGGCCGCCAGTATTCGTTTCACCGGTGGAAGGGTTCGCGGCGGCGGCGGGCGGCGGGCGGTGGCGGCGCGCGGCGGTGGCGGGCGGCCGGCGCGGGGAGCGGCAGACTGGCGGAATGCCGATCATCGACAACGCCGTGTACGTGGACGGCGGCCGCATCCGCAACCCCGAGAGCCTCGAGCAGACCTTCGAACACATGCGGGACAACCACGGGATGGCGTGGATCGGTCTGCTGCGACCCACGGCGGAGGAGATCCAGCAGGTCGCGGCCGAGTTCGGGCTGCATCCACTCGCCGTGGAGGACGCCCTGTCGGGCCACCAGCGCGCGAAGATCGAGCGCTACGGGGGCACCCTGTTCGCGGTGCTGCGGCCCGCGCGCTACAACGATGCGACCGAGACGGTGGAGTTCGGCGAGCTGCACGTGTTCGTCGGTCCGGACTTCGTCGTCACGATCCGACACGCCGAAGTGCCCGACCTCGCGACGGTGCGCCGGCGACTCGAACAGCATCCGGAGCTGCTCGCCAAGGGCCCCGAAGCGGTGCTCGCAGCCATCCTCGATGAGGTCATCGACGAGTACGCGCCGGTCGTGGAAGGGCTGCTGACCGACGTCGACGAGATCGAGGACGCGCTGTTCGGTGGCACCGGCACCGAACTCACCCGCCGCATCTACGACCTGTCCCGTGAGGTCATCCACTTCCAGCGCGCGGCCGAGCCGCTCACCGACATGCTGGAGCAGCTGCTGCAGGGCGACGACTCGGAGCGCGCCGACATCGAGCTGCAGCGATCGCTGCGCAACGTGCTCGACCACGTCATCCGCGTGACCGACAGGCTCGCCGCGATGCGGTCGATCCTCGAGAACGCCCTCACTGTCAACGCCACCCTCGTCACGCATCGCCAGACCGAGACCGCCCTCGTGCAGAGCGAGCAGGTGAAGAAGATCTCGGGGTGGGCGGCGATCCTCTTCGGCCCCACACTGGTCGGCACGATCTACGGCATGAACTTCGAGTACATGCCCGAGCTGGCCTCGCCGTGGGGATATCCGCTGGCCCTGGCCGCCATGGCTGCGACCTCCGTCGCGCTGTGGCTCGTCTTCAAGGCCCGCCACTGGATGTGACCCGCCCGCCCTCGCGCCCGCCCGCCCACACCCCGCCGACCGGTGAGACGAATACCGACGGCCGAGACCGCGGGTGACACCCACCGCCTCGTCCACCCACATTCGTCTCAGCGCGGCCCCGCCGGGGTGCGCGGGCGGGGTCAGCGCGGGGGGCGGGCCAGGGCGGCGCCGGCGGCGCGGAGGTGCTGCGCGGGCGCGGCCAGTGACGCGGCGGGGCTGCCGGCGAGGGCGGTGAGCGAGACGGATGCCGTGAAGCCCGAGGTGTCGGCATCGTCGGCGATGCGCCCCGCGACGAGCGCCACGGGCACTCCCGCCTCGGCGGCGAGGCCCGCGACGAAGGCGGGCACCTTGCCGGCGGCCGACTGGCCGTCGAACGATCCCTCGCCGGTGACGACCAGGTCGGCGCCGGCCACCGCATCCCGCAGCCCGATGAGCGCCGCCACCTCGGGCGCCCCGGGAACGAGCCGCGCACCCCAGGCGACGAGGCCGAAGCCGGTCCCGCCGGCGGCGCCGGCGCCGGGGAGCGCGGCGGCATCCGCAAGCTCGGGGTCGCCGGCGAAGAGCGACGCCCAGTGGGTGAGGGCGGCGTCCGCGCGGGCGACGCCGTCGGCGTCGAGACCCTTCTGCGGTCCGAACACCGCCGCGGCACCGGCCGGTCCGCAGAGCGGATTGGTGACGTCGGTGAGCACGACCGCGCCCGCGGCCGGCGGCCGGCGAAGGGAAGCGACGTCCACGGCAGCGGCGGCGGCGAGGCCACGGGCGCCCGGAGCGACGGCCGCGCCGTCGGCATCCGTCACGTCCGCGCCGAGCGCGCGCAGCATGCCGAGCCCACCGTCGGTCGACGCGCTCGAGCCGATGCCGAGCACGAGCCGCGAGACGCCGTGATCCAGCGCCGCCGCGATGGCCTGCCCGAACCCGGTGGTGTCGGCACGCCACGGCGCGCGTCGCTCGCCGAGCAGTTCGATGCCCGAGGTGGATGCCAGCTCGACCACGCCGGTGCCGGCGGGGGCGTCGGGGGTCGGCGGCAGCAGCAGCCACGCGGCGTCGACGAGTGCGCCGTCAGGCCCTGTCACCCGCACCGGCATGCGCCGGGCCCCCGGTACGGCGGCGGCGAAGGCCTCGAGCGTGCCCTCTCCCCCGTCGGCCATGGGCCGAAGTTCCACTGCGGCATCGGGTGCCGCGTCGCGCCAGCCGTCGGCGAAGGCGAGGGATGCCGCGGCGGCGCCGATCGACCCCTTGAAGCTGTCCAGCGCGACGACGACCTTCACGACAGCGGCGGCGTGCTGTCTCGCAGCTGCACTTCCACATGCAGCTGCTGCGGCGTCCAGTCGGGGTCGGTCGCGGCGCGGAAGGTCTCGAGGCCCACGTCGCTGAGCGGCACTCGCACCGTGGTCAGCGCGGGCGTGACGTCGCGGCTCGTGGCGATGTCGTCGAAGCCCGCGACGGCGACGTCGGTGCCGGGCTCGCGTCCCGCAGCACGCAGCGCCGACATCGCCCCGATTGCGACGACGTCGCTGACGGCGAAGACGAGGGTCTGCGGCTCGACACCGTCGGCGAGGGCTGCGGCCATGATCTCGGCACCCGACTCACGGGTGAACGCACCGCGGTAGACGCGGGCTGCCTCGCCGCCCGCCGTGGTGAATCCCTCTGTGAACCCGGCGACGCGGTTGTCGCTGGTGAGCACGCCCTCGGCGGCGGCCAGCACGACCGCGCTCCGGTACCCGCGCTCGGCGAGGGCCGTGCCGAGCGCGCGGGCGCCGCCGCGGTTGTCGATGATGACCGAGCGCACCGTGTCGGTGCCGGCGCCGAGCGCCACGACCCGCCCGCCCGCCGCGGTGACGAGGTCGAGTTCGGCCACGAGCTGCGGGGCGATCTCGGGCGCGGTGCGCGATGCCGCGAGGATGACTCCGCGCGGCCGCTGACCGCGCAGCGCCCGCACCAGACGCACTTCGCGGTCGGTGTCGCGCTCGGTGATGGCGATGGTCACGACGAGGCCGGCCTCGTCGGCGCCCTGGGCGACCCCCGAGGCGATCTCACCGAAGTACGGGTCGGCGATGTCGGCGACGAGCAGTGCGATGATCGCCGACGTGCCGCGCGCGGTGGCCTGCGCGGAGAGGTTGGCACTGTAGCCCAGGCGGTCGGCGGCGGCCTGCACACGCTCCCGGTACGACTCCGCGACCTTTCGGCTCGAGCCGTTGAGCACGCGCGACGCGGTCGCCAGCGACACCCCCGCCTCACGCGCGACGTCGTGGAGCGTGGCGGAGCCGGACCGCAGGCGTTCGTTGGCTTCGGTCACGATCGTGATTCTAGAGGTGCGCTCAGGTGGGGCGAGACCGCCCCGCCGAACGCGGCCGCGGTGCGCTGCACCGCCACGAGCGGGTCGGTCGCCCAGACCTGCTCGTTGAAGATCTCCACTTCGATGTCCCGGTCGTATCCGGTCTCGCTCACGGCGCGGGTCAGCGCGCCCAGATCGATCACGCCGTCGCCCGGATAGTGCCGCCCGAGCAGCACGTCCGCGGGCAGCGGGGTCTTCCAGTCGCACACCTGATAGGTGGCGATGCGACCCTCGCGGCCGGCGCGGGCGATGGATGCCTCCACGTCGGGGTCCCAGAAGATGTGGAACGTGTCGACGGTGACGCCCACGACCGCGGGCTCGAAGTCGGCGGCGATGTCCAGGGCCTGCCCGAGCGTCGACACGACGCAGCGGTCGGTGGCGTACATCGGATGCAGCGGCTCGATGGCCAGCGTCACCCCGGCCGCCGCCGCGTGCGGGGCGAGTTCGCCGATCGCGTCACGCACCCGCTCGCGCGCCCCGACGAGGTCGCGGGAGCCCTCGGGCAGACCGCCTGCGACGAGCACGAGGATCGCGGTCGACCCTGCGGCTCCCGCCGCGGCGAGCGTGGCCGCCTCGTCGATCGCGACGCGGTTGTCATCGATCGACGCGCGCCGGGCCGGTCCCTCGGGGAGGGTGAAGAACCCGCCGCGGCAGTGGGTGGTGAACCGCAGGCCCGAGTCGGTGAGCATGCGCGATGCGGTGGCGAGGCCGACGTCGGCCACCGGCTCGCGCCAGAGGCCGATCGCCGGCACCCCTGCCTCGACGGTGACCCGCAGCGCCGTGGCGAGGTCGGCGTACTTGATGGTCGCCTGGTTGATCGACAGGCGCGGGTCGACGCTCATGCATCCACCCCGTTCAGGCGCAGCATGCCGTGCCAGCGCTCGGCGGCGAGTTCCGGGTGCTCCAACGCGTACGCGGCATTGGCGAGTTCGACGATGCGCGACAGGTGCGGCAGGCTGCGCGCCGCGTGCAGCCCTCCGACCATCTGGAACGCGCCCTGGTGACCGTTCAGCCACGACAGGAACGCGACACCGGTCTTGTAGTAGAACGTCGGCGCGGCGAAGACCTGCCGGCTGAGCGCCTCGGTGGGTGCGAGGATCTCGAGGTAGCGGGCGGGATCGCCGGCGTCGAGCGCCTGGATCGCGGCGGATGCCACCGGCGTCAGCGCCGCGAATGCGCCCAGCAGCGCATCGGAGTGCTGTCGCGGGCTCGCCGGGTCGCGGTCGGGCTGAGTCGCTTCGGGCACATCGGCACCGCCGATGAGTCCCACGTAGTTGAAGTCGTCACCGGTGAACATGCGCACGCCCTCGGGCAGGCGCTCGCGCACCGACACCTCGGACGCGGCATCCAGCAGGCTCATCTTCACCCCGGCGACACGGTCGGCGTTGTCCTGGATGATCTCCAGCAGCACATCGGATGCCGCCCGCCAGTCGCTCGAACCGAAATAGCCGGCCAGCTGCGGATCGAACGCGGTGCCGAGCCAGTGCAGCACGACCGGGGTGGTCGCCGCCTGCAGCACCGCGCGGTACACCCGGCGGTAGTCGTCGGCCGACTCCGCCGCGCGGGCGAGGTGACGGCTGGCCATGAGCACGGGACCGGCGCCCTGTTCTTCGGTGAAGTGCAGCTGCTCGATGTAGGCCGAGATGATCTCGTCGATCGAGAGGTGCTCCGCCTCGACGTGGTCGGTGTTGACCCCGACCACGACCGAACCGCCCTCTTCACGGGCGACCTCGGCGGAGCGGGCGATGAGCTCGCGGGTCGCCGCGGCATCCAGCCCCATGTTGCGCTGGGCGGTGTCCATCGCGTCGGCCACGCCCAGGCCCCACGAGTACACGCTGCGACGGAACGCCAGCGTGGCATCCCAGTCGATCTCCGCCGGCTGACCGGGGGTGTTGTCCCCCCACGTCACCGGCACGACGTGCGCAGCGGCGTACGCGACGCGGCTCTGCAGCGGCCCGGTCGGCTTGGCGTAGCCGGCCGCCGGGTTCAGCTCATCGGTGGTCGCGGCGCCGTCGGCGCCCAGGAGAGTGAGCCGCACGATCAGTCCAGGGTGAGGGCGGGCAGCGACACCTTGCACCCGTCACGGCTGGAGCGCAGCCCCGCTTCGGCCAGCAGCACACCGCGCGCACCCGCGAGCAGGTCGAACTCATAGTCGGTGCCGGTGATGTAGGAGACGAGGAACTCCTCCCACTGCTGCTTGAAGCCGTTCTGGAAGACGTCGTTGGTGGGGACACCCGCCCAGTCGGCGTCGTAGTCGTGGTCGTCGGCGAGGTCGGGGTTCCACACCGGCTTCGGGGTGGCGTTGCGCGACTGGATCTTGGCGCCGAAGAGGCCGACCACGGCGGAGCCGTGCGTGCCGTCGACGTGGAACTCCACCAGCTCGTCGCGGTTGACCCGCACCGTCCAGCTGGAGTTGATCTGCGCGACGACATCGCCTTCGAGCTCGAAGATGCCGTAGGCGGCGTCCTCGGCCGTGGCGGTGTAGTGCTCGCCGTTCTCATCCCAGCGGTCGGCGATGTGCACGGCGGCCTGGGCGTAGACGGTCTTGACCTGCCCGAACAGGTTCTCGAGCACGTAGTTCCAGTGCGGGAACATGTCGACGATGATGCCGCCGCCGTCTTCGGCGCGGTAGTTCCAGCTGGGCCGCTGCGCGGGCTGCCAGTCCCCCTCGAAGACCCAGTACCCGAACTCGCCGCGCACGGACAGGATGCGCCCGAAGAACCCGGAGTCGATGAGGCGCTTGAGCTTCTGCAGGCCCGGCAGGTACAGCTTGTCGTGCACGACACCGGTCTTCACTCCTGCCTCGGCCGCGAGCTTCGCCAGCTCCAGCGCTTCCTCCGCCGATTCGGCGGTGGGCTTCTCGGTGTAGATCGTCTTGCCGGCGGCGATGGCCTTGCGCAGCGCCGTGGCGCGGGCCTTGGTGACCAGGAAGTCGGCGTAGATCTCCCAGCGCGGGTCGGCGAGGGCGGCGTCGAGGTCGGTCGTGTAGTCCTCGATGCCGTGGCGGGCGGCGAGCTCGGCGAGCTTGGCCTCGCTGCGGCCGACCAGCAGCGGCTTCACCGTGACCTTGGAGCCGTCGGGCAGCTCGATACCGCCCTGCTCGCGGATCGCGAGGATCGAGCGCACGAGGTGCTGTCGGTAGCCCATGCGGCCGGACACGCCGTTCATGATGATGCCGATCTCGCGCACGGGAGGGGCGGCTGCGGCGGCGGGGGCGTCCAGGGTGGTCGTCTCTGACACGGTGGTTCCTTCTGCTCGGCGCTTCCGTCTGGTAAGCGCTTTCCGATACGTACTCATCCTGACACCTGAAAACGCTTTCCGCAAGCGTCTCCGCCCGATCGCGCGGGTCAGTTCAGGCGCACGGCGACCCACGACACGGGCGGGAGGGATGCCACCAGCGCCCCGTCCGCCACCCGGGCTCCGTCCAGCGGTCGCACGCCCACCCGTTCGGGGTCTTCGAGAGAGTTCGCGGCGTAGAGGTCATCGTCGTGCAGCAGGTGCGACTCGGCGATCGTGAGGTCGCGGCCGAACTGCGCGGCGATCGCGGCGAGGTCCACCCTCAGGTCCGCGGTGTCGGTGGTGGAGCGGTTGACGACGAACACGCTCACGCCCTGATCGTCGACGGTCGCGACGGCGTTGACCGATGCCACCTCGCCGAACCGCTCGCTCGTGAACGTGCCGGTCGTCACCGGCACCCGCACGACCCGCTCCCCCGCCAGGCGCGAGGTGATCGAGAACGGGAAGAAGGTCGTCTGCCGCCAGGCGATGCCACCGGGCTCGGTCATGATCGGCGCGATGACGTTCACCAGTTGCGCGAGCGAGGCCGAGCGCACGCGGTCGGCGTGCTGCAGCAGCGTGATCAGCAGATCACCGAAGACGACGGCATCCAGTGCGTGGTACTGATCTTCGAGCAGCCGCGGCGCCACCGGCCAGCCGGTCTCCTTCGGCTTGTCGTTCTGGCCGCCCCCGTCATCGTGGAGGTACCAGACGTTCCACTCGTCGAACGAGATCATGATGCGCTTGTCGCTCTTCTTCGTCGCAGCGACCGCGTCGGCGATCGACACGACCGACTCGATGAAGCGCGCCATGTCGACCCCCGAGGCGAGGAACTCCTGCGCGTTGCCGCCCATCTCCTGGTAGTACGAGTGGCACGAGATGAAGTCGACGTCGTCGAACGTGTGCTCGAGCACCGTGCGCTCCCACGATCCGAACGTGGGCATGCCGCTGCTGGAGGATCCGCAGACCACGAGTTCGACGCCCGGGTCGAGCATGCGCATGGCCTTGGCGGTGCGCGAGGCGAGCTTGCCGTAGTCGTCGGCGTTGCGGTGGCCCAACTGCCACGGGCCGTCCATCTCGTTGCCCAGGCACCACATGGTCACACCGAACGGCTCGTCGCGACCGTTCTCGGCACGCCGGCGGGTCCAGTCGGTGTCGGCATCCGCGTTGGCGTACTCCAGCAGGTCGATGGCCTCCCCCGTGCCGCGCGTGCCGAGGTTGACCGCGAGCATCAGGTCGCTGCCGACCTTGTCGAGCCAGCGCGCGAACTCGTGCAGCCCGACCTGGTTGGTCTCGGTGGAGTGCCACGCGAGGTCGAGCCGGCGGGGTCGCTCCGCCACCGGCCCCACGCCGTCTTCCCAGCGGTAGCCCGAGACGAAGTTGCCGCCCGGGTAGCGGATGGTCGACACCCCGAGTTCCTTGACCAGCTCGATGACGTCGGCACGGAACCCGTCGGCGTCAGCGGTGGGGTGACCGGGCTCGTGGATGCCGTCGTAGATGTGACGGCCGAGGTGCTCCACGAACCCACCGAACAGGCGCCGGTCGATGTCGGAGATCTCGAGGTGCGGGTCGATGTACCCGAAGGCGGACGTCACAGGTGATCCTTCCGATGGATTCGGTCTGAGCGGGCGCGGCGGGCTGTCAGCTGAGGAGGGCGTCGGCCTCGGAGAAGAAGGACTTCACCGCATCGTCGACGCTGATCGCGCCGAGCCCGATGGACTTGCCGAGCTCCCAGAACGTCTGCTCGATCGAACCGTAGCCGACCACGGGGACCGGCGGCGCGTCGCCGATGCGGGCGGCGGCCGACTCGATGTAGTCCGCCACCTGCTTGTCGGGACCCTCGAGCGTCGCTCCGGCGAGCTTGGAGGACGACGCCGGGAAGCCCAGGGTCGTGCCGAAGATCTCACCGGCGGCTTCGCTGTTGACCACGAAGTCGAGGAAGATGGCCGCAGCCTCGGGCTGATCGGTGTTCTCGCTGATCGCCATCTGCAGTCCGGCCTGCCGGTACAGGTCCTTCGAGCCCGCCACGGCGGTGGGCGGCGCGATCACCGAGATGCCGGTGGCGCCGGAATCAGCCAGGTAGCCACCGAGGAAGTTGCTCCAGCTCATCTCGCTGGCGGTCATCTGGGCACCGAACCCCGACATCGGCGAGAGCTCTTCGAGTCGCTGCTGCGGCACGGCAGCCCCGTCGCGCAGATCGGCGCCGGAGTTCCAGAAGTCGCGCAGCTCGTCTTCGGTGAAGGCGAGCTCACCGTCGTCGGTGAAGAGGTTCGAGCCGTGGGCGCGGAGGACCAGTTCGAAGGACTGGATGCGCTGGGTGTAGTCGGTCCCGCCGTACACGGCGCCGCCGGTGGCGTCGGTGACCTCCGCCATCCACGAGTCGAGCGCGCCGAAATCGCTGTTCGGCTCGGGTGCCTCCAGGCCTGCCGCATCGAGCAGGTCCTGGTTGATGAAGTTCGCCCACAGGCTGTAGCCGGTGGGGAGGGAGTACTGCACACCGTCGAGCGCCCCGGTGCCCAGCAGCGCGTCGTCGAACGTGTCCGTGGTCACGTAGTCGGACACCGTCGCAAGGTCCAGCAGTCGGCCGGTTTCGCCGTACTGCCGCAGGTAGCTGTCGGAGAACTGGAAGACGTCGGGCAGGCCACCGCCGGCGGCCTCGGTCTGTCGCTTCTCCCAGAAGGAGGGGAAGTCGCTGAAGGACATCTTGACCGTGATGTTGGGGTGTTCCTCGTTGAACGCCTCGATGAGCCGGGTGTAGCGGTCCGCGCGGTCATCGTTTCCCCAGAAGGCGAAGTCGATGCTCACCTCCTGCTCGCCGTCGTAACCCGATCCGTCGGATGCCGGTGTCGCGGCGCATCCCGCGAGCAGCAGGGCTGCGGTGGCGGCCGCACCGATCGTGGCCTGCACGCGCGCGCGCCGCAGAGAGGTCTTCTTCGTCATGATGCTCCTTGAAAAGAACGGATGTCGTCTGTCAGGCCCGGCCGCGACGGCGGACGGGGATTGCCACGACCGCCAGTGCGGCACAGCCGACGGCGGGGAGGAAGAGGGGGACGAGGGCCCAGGTGGCCACGCCGACGAAGCCGGCGGTGGCCACGAGATACAGCGCACCGGCGGGGTCGGCCACGACGCCGCCCGGCACCGCGCGCAGCGCCGCACGCCAGCCGGACTCGGGCGTCCATGCTCCGGCGGCGCTGAGGAGGACGAGGGCGACCACGGCGAGACCGACCCATCCGACGACCTCGATGACGGGGCCACCGGGCAGCATGCCGGAGCGGGCGAGGTCGATGTCCAGCAGCAGCACGAGCGTGGCGGCCAGGGCCACCGCCCCCACCACCGCGCCCGGCAGCAGCGCGCGGCGCACGTCGGCCCAGAACAGCTGCAGACGCGAGTCCTCTGCGGCCACGTGACGGCGCATGTGCCGGATGCCGGCGGCCAGCCCCGCCGGTAGCGTCACCACGAGCAGGCCGACGACGGTGACGAGCAGGCCCGTCAGCAGCACCTCGCCGAACAGCGCGAAGCGCGCCGAGGCGCCCGGGAACGGCGCCGGAGCGCGCTCCTCGCGCACCGGGCCCGCGCCCGAGAGCTCCGCCCGGTGGGCGGCGCGCTCGGCGCGGCGGCTCGTCATCGCCGGCATCCGCTCAGCCCTTGAGTCCCTGCGTGGCCACGCCGTCGACCAGGAATCGCTGGAAGACGATGAAGAACAGCAGGATCGGCAGCAGCGCCAGGAACGATGCCGTCACGGTCGCCCCGTAGTCGCTCGTGGAGGTCTGGTCGTTGTACAGGCGCAGGGCGATGGGGAGCGGATAGTTCTCGGGGCTGGTCAGATACAGCAGCGGCCCGAGGAAGTCGTTCCACGCCCAGATGAACGAGAAGATCGCGCAGGTGATGAGCGCGGGCCTGATCAGCGGCAGGATGATCGACCAGAACACGCGCAGGTGACCGGCGCCGTCGATCTTGGCCGCCTCGTCCATGTCGCGCGGCATCTGGCGGATGAACTGCACCAGCAGGAACACGAAGAACGCCTCGGTGGCGAGGAACTTCGGCAGGATCAGCGGCACGAAGGTGTCGACCAGCCCCAGATTGTTGAACAGGATGTACTGCGGGATGATCACGACGTGGAACGGCAGCAGGAGCGTGCCGATCATCGCGGCGAACAGGACGCCGAGGCCCTTGAACTGCAGGCGCGCGAACGCATAGGCGGCCAGCGCCGAGGACATGACGGTGCCGATGACCGACAGCGCGGCCAGCACGAACGAGTTCCAGAAGAACTGCCCCATGGGCACGCCCGCGATGCCCTCCATCACCTTGGTGTAGTTGTCGAGCGTGGGGCTCTGCGGGATGAGGCCCTGGTTCTGACCGAACTCGGAGTTGGGCTTGAAGGTCGACACCAAGAGCCAGACCAGCGGGTAGAGCACGACCGCGGTGATGACCAGCAGCGCGACGATCCAGACGACGGTCTGCCACGTCTTGCGTTTGATGCGACGCCGCGGCACGGTCTTCGGGTCGGGGTCGACCTGGTTCTCGATCTGGGCGAGCGCGTTCGGGGTGGAGGAAATGGTCATCGGTTGTCTCCCGAGTAGTGCACCCACGACTTCTGGGTGCGGAAGAGGATGAAGGCGATGATCGCGACGACGATCAGCAGCACCCAGGCGATCGCGGCGGCGTACCCCATGCGGCCGTCGGAGAAGCCCGTCTTGTAGAGGTAGACGGTGATGAAGTTGGTCATGCCGGCGGGTCCGCCGGTGCCGTTGGAGATGATGTAGGCCGAGGCGAAGACCTGGAAGGCGCCGATGAGGCCCAGCAGCAGGTTGAAGAAGATGACCGGCGAGAGCATGGGGATGGTCACCGCGCGGAAGCGACGCCAGGCATTCGCCCCGTCCATCTCGGCGGCTTCGTAGAGCTCCTTGGGAACCTGCTTGAGCCCGGCGAGGAAGATCACCATCGTCGCACCGAACTGCCACACCGACAGCAGGATCATCATCGGGAGGATCAGCGAAGGCTGCCCGATCCAGCCGCCGAGGTCGATCCCGAAGAGACTGAGCCCGTTGTCGACGGGTCCGTCGGTGGAGAACATCGCCCGCCAGACGATGGCGACCGACACCGAGCCGCCGATGAGTGAGGGGGCGTAGAAGGCGGAGCGGAAGAAAGCCGCACCCTTGTCGCGGTAGTTCAGCAGAATGGCCACCGCGAGCGCCGCCAGCAGTGTGATCGGGGTGCCGACGAGCACGTAGATGAGCGTGATCTGCGCGGACTGCAGGAAGTTCGGGTCATTCGTGAACAGCCGGATGTAGTTGTCCAGACCGATCCACTTGGGCGGCGAGAAGATGTTGTAGCTCGTGAACGACAGGTACAGCGAGTAGCCCATGGGCAACAGCGTCAGCCCGAAGAACCCGACGAGCCACGGCACGAGGAACGCGTAGCCGGCGGCGGTCTCGCGGCGTGCCCGCTGGCGCTGCCCCGGGCGGGCGAGATGTTCGGGGCGCTGCTTGCGCACCAGTCGCCGCTTGGACGGCTCCTGCTTGGTGACGATGACCCTGGTCGCGGTCGTGCTCACGGGTGCTCCTGAAATGGTGAGGCGAGTGCATGCGACGGGGGTCCGGACGACGACGCCCGGACCCCCGGCAGGCCTTACTGGTTGAGGACGAGGTCCAGTTCGTTGAAGAACTGCGAGACGGCGTCCTGCACCGACATGGTGCCGAAGTTCAGCTCGGTGCCGAGCACCCGGAACTTCTCCTCGAGCGTGCCGTAGCCCACGATCGGGACCGGCGGGGCGTCGCCGAGGCGATCGGCGATGGATGCCTCGTAGTCGGCGACCTGCTGGCTGAGCGGGTCGAGCTCGGCGGCCTCGAGGGCGGTCTCCGAGGCGGGGAGGCCACGGTTGGTGCCGAAGATCTCACCCGACTGGGGCGAGTTGATGAGGAAGTCCACCAGCGTCGCCGCGGCTTCGGGGTGCTCGGTCTTGGCCGAGACGGCGTGCAGCATGGACGGCTTCAGGTAGAGGTCCTTCGCGCCCTCCTCGGTGACGGGAGGCTCGATCAGCCCGAGCTCGGTGTAGCCCTCGCCGAGGTTGCCGAGGTAGCCGGCACCGAAGTTGTCCCACGTCATCTCGCTCGCAGCCAGGCCGGTGTCGAACGGGCCGAGCGGGGAGAGCTCCTCCACCAGCTGCTGGGGGAAGGCGACGCCGTCACGCAGCACGGCGCCCGACTCCCAGAACTCGGTCAGGCGCTCTTCGTCGAAGCCGGGCTCGCCGTTCTCATCGAAAAGCTGGGAGCCTTCGGCGCGCAGCTGCAGCTCGAAGTTCTGGATGCGGCCGGTGTAGTCGCCACCGCCGTAGAGCTCGCCGCCACCGGCGGCGGTGACCTCGCCCATCCAGTCGGCGTAGTCCTCCCACGAGCCGCCGGCGAACTGCTCGACGCCGACGGTCTCGAGCACGACGGGGTTGGTGAACAGGCCCCACGCGTTCGTGGAGGTGGGGATGGCGTAGGTGGTGTCGTTCACGACGCCGATGTCCAGGATGTTCTGGGGCAGCGGCTCGGTCTCGATGATTTCACCCAGGTACGGGTCGAGGTCGAGGAGCAGGCCGTTCTCGGCGTACTGACGCAGGTACGAGTAGTCGAACTGCATGACGTCGGGCAGGCCACCGCCGGCGGCTTCGGTCTGACGCTTCTCCCAGAACTCGGGGAAGGTGAGGAACGTGGCGTTCACCGTGATGTTCGGGTATTCCTCGTTGAAGGCGTCGATGGCCTCGTTGTAGAGCCCGGCGCGCACGTCGTTGCCCCAGAACGCGAGGTCGAGAGTGACCTTCTCGTCGGGGTCGTAGGTGGCCGCCTCGTCAGAGGTGCCGCCGGCGCAGCCGGCGAGGGCCAGGGCTGCGCCGGTCGCGAGGGCGACGGCGGCGAGTGCCCGCTTGGTGCTGAACATCTTTGTCCTTCCTGGAACGTCCGTGTTCGTCTTGGTCCGCCGGACGTTCGTTGTCCGTGGGTGCGGTGTGACGCTCCCCGCGTGCTGTGCGTCGGGAAAGCGCTTGCCGATCACGGTACTACGCCCCGAATCGATTGGCAAGAAGTTCGGAACGCGCTTTCCGGGCGGGTCGCCCCTCGCGCCTGTAACCGCTCACAGGGGCCTCCCATCGTACGGGCTCGGTGCACCCCGGTCGGGCCGAGCGCTTCGTTTGACACGTTTCACTTCGGCCCGCTACGCTCCCCGGAAAGCGTATTCCAAGCTGGTGATCGACGGAGATTCCCATGACCACACCCATCCCTGCCGGCACATGGGCACTGCGTGTCCACGCTGCCTGCGACTGGGTGATGTGGACCATGACCGTCAATGCGCTGGTCATCGCGTCCGCACTCGCCGGCGGCATCGTGCTCGGGACCGCACCGGCCGTCGTGACGGCCACCGCCCTCACCCGCCGACGCCTGCGCGGTGAGGCCTTCCCCGTCATCCGCACCTTCGCCGGCACGTGGCGCGACGAGTTCTGGCGTGCCAACGCCGTGGTCGGGCCACCGCTGGCGGTGACGGCGCTGCTGACGCTGCAGGTCGCCGGTTCCGCCTCGGGCGGCACCTTGGGAACTGCATCGGGAGTCGCACTGTGTGTGGCCGCAGTGCTGGCGTTCCTGGTGACAGCCGTCGTGACACCGCTGTACACGCATTACGACCTGCCACTGCGCGCCTACCTCCCCACCGCGTCGCGGTGGATGCTGCGCAACGCCGCACCGGTCCTGCTGCTGGCGGTCGCTGCGGCCGGGGTCATCGGCATCAGCGCCCTCATCCCGGGCCTCGTCCCCTTCGTGTCGGTGGGCGCATGGCTCACCATCAGCACCGCTCTCGCGATCGGGCTGTTCACCGCGAACGACCGCCTCGTCGCGTCTCCCGCCCCCTGACTCCGGCCCGCCGCATCGGCGCGCCGCAGACCCCCACCAGAACGAAGGAGTTCATCCCCATGAACCACAGCAAACGAATCGCCGGCGTCGCCCTCGTCGCCGTCGGCGCGATCACCCTCGCCGGATGCACCGGCGGCGGGGACGCGCCCGAATCCGCCGAGCTCGAGAGCCTGTCGATCATGGCGCCCTACCTCGTGACGAACGCCCCCACCGCCGACAACGAGATCGAGCAGGCGATCGAGGAGATCGCCGGGGTCGACCTCGACATCAACTGGGTGCCGAACTCTTCCTACGGCGACAAGACGAACATCACCCTCGCCGGCGACGACATCCCTCACGTCATGGTCATCCAGGGCAAGGACCCCGGGTTCGTGCGCAACGCCGAGGCCGGTGCGTTCTGGGATCTCACCGATTACCTCCCCGACTACCCGAACCTCGACACCACCATGCCCGAGGTGCAGCAGGCCTCGAGCGTCAACGGGACCGTGTACGGCATCTTCCGCTCGCGCGACGTGATGCGTGCCGCCGTCATCGTGCGCAAGGACTGGCTCGCCGCTGTGGGCCTGGAGACGCCGACCACCACCGACGACCTCTACAACGTCGCGAAGGCGTTCACCGAGCAGGACCCCGACGGCAACGGTGTCGACGACACCTACGGCCTCATCATCCCCAAGTGGCCCGGCGCCATCGGCAGCAACAGCCCGTACGACGTCATCGAGACGTGGCACGGTGCCGGCAACCGCTGGACCGAGCGCGACGGTGAGCTCGTGCCGAGCTTCACGACCGACGAATGGCTCGAGGCCGTCGAGTATGAGAAGCGCCTGGTCGACGAGGGCCTGGTCAACCCCGACTACGCCACGTTCGATTCGGCGAACTGGAACGAGCCGTTCCTCAACGGCAAGGGCGGCATCATCATCGACGTGCACTCGCGCGCCGGCGTGCTGATCAACCTGCTGAAGGAGTCCAACCCCGACGACTTCGCCGACTACGTCGACGTCAGCGGCAACCTCGTCGGCCCCGACGGAGAGCTGTACGCCCACCCGACCACCGGCTACAGCGGGTTCCTGGCGATCCCCAAGTCGAAGGTGCGCACCGAGGAGCAGCTGCGTGCCGTGCTCGAGGTCCTCGACAAGCTCAACTCCGCCGAGGCCGGGCCGCTGCTCAACCACGGCATCGAGGGGACCACGTACACGCTCGAAGGCGACCTCGCCGTTCCCGTCGCCGACGCCCCGCAGACGCTGAAGGACGCGGTGCTCAGCTACTCGCAGCTGGGGATGAACGTCACCGGCTTCCAGGGCTACCTGCCCAAGCAGAGCACCGATTACGAGCAGGAGATGTACGACAAGCGCAAGGCCATCGAAGCCTCCGACCTCGAGTCGGCGACCTATGACCCGGCCGCGGCCTTCGTCTCGGAGACCTACATCGCCAAGGGCGCACAGCTGGACACGATCGTGTCGGATGCCCGCATCCAGTACATCGCCGGCCAGATCGACCGCAACGGACTCATCGCCGCGATCGAGCTGTGGCGCACCAGCGGCGGCGACACCGTCACCGCCGAGATCAACGAACTGGCCGCCCAGGCCGGCTGACGCCGAGAGGGGCGGATGCCACGGCATCCGCCCCTCCTTCAGACAGGACCCCCCCCCCATGGTTGTTCTCGACAGGACGGTCGCCGCCACCGAAGCGCTGGTGGTGCCGCCGCGCAAGCGGCGGGTCGGCGCACGCGTGCACTTCACCCAGTTCAAGTGGCTGTATCTGCTGCTGCTGCCCGGCATCATCTACTTCGCGACGTTCCGCTACGGCCCGATGTACGGCGCGATCATCGCGTTCAAGGACTACGTGCCGTTCCTCGGCATCCAGGACAGCCCGTGGGTCGGGTTCGCTCACTTCGAGGACTTCTTCGCCAGCCCCGACTTCCCGCGGCTGCTGGCCAACACGCTGATCCTTGCGCTGCTGAGCCTCGTGATCGCGTTCCCGCTGACGATCGTGATGGCGCTGCTGCTGAACGAGCTGCGCATCAACCTGCTGAAGCGATCGGTGCAGACCCTCGTCTACATCCCGCACTTCCTGTCGTGGACGGTGGTGGCGTCGCTGACCTACCTGCTGTTCGCCCTCGACGTCGGTCCGCTGTTCCAGGTGATCAACACGGTGCTCGGCACCGACATCAACTTCCTCACCGACCCCGCCTGGTTCCGGCCGATCATCGTGCTGCAGGACATCTGGAAGAACACCGGCTGGGGCACGATCATCTTCCTCGCCGCGCTGGCGAGCGTCGACCAGGAGCAGTACGAGGCCGCCATCATCGACGGCGCGGGACGGTTCCAGCGGGTGTGGCACATCACGCTGCCGTCGATCATGCCGACCGTGGTGGTCATGCTCGTGCTGCAGATGGGGCAGGTGCTCAACACCGGATTCGAGCAGATCTACCTCATGACCAACTCGCTCAACCGTCAGGTGGCCGATGTGTTCGACACCTACGTCTACTTCATGGGCATCACCCAGGGCAGCTACAGCTACAGCACGGCGGTCGGCCTGTTCAAGGCGATCGTCGGGGTGGTGCTGATCTTCGGCGCCAACTGGCTGGCCCGCCGCTTCAACCAGACGGGGATCTTCTGATGGCACGCGAGAAGTACCGCTTCAACACCCCGGCGGGCCGTGTGTTCGACGTCTTCAACGTCGCCCTGCTGGTGGTCCTCGGCGCCGTGGCGATCCTGCCGTTCATCTACGTGACGGCCGGCTCGTTCGCGACCGAGTCCGAACTGGCCACGCGGTCGTTCTTCCTCTGGCCCGAGACGTTCAGCCTGCGCGCCTACGAGTCGATCCTCACGAGCCCCGCGTTCGTGCGGGCGATGATCACGACCATCGCCGTCACGGCGGTCGGCACCGTCGTGCAGCTGGTGCTGACGGCATCCATGGCCTATCCGCTGTCCAAGGGCAACCTCCCCGGACGCCGGCTGATCCTCTCACTCGTGGTGTTCACGATGGTGTTCTCGGGCGGCATGATCCCGACGTTCCTCATGGTGAGGGACCTCGGGCTGCTCGACACGTACTGGGCGCTGATCCTCCCCGCCGCGATCAACCCGTTCAGCCTCATCATCATCAAGAACTTCTTCCAGCAGCTGCCCGCAGAGCTCGAGGAGTCGGCGAAGATCGACGGCGCCAACGAGATGCAGACGCTGTGGCGCGTCATCCTGCCGTTGTCCAAGCCCGTGCTCGCGACGTTCGCGCTGTTCTACGCGGTCGGCATCTGGAACGACTTCATGTCGCCGCTGCTGTACCTCAACGACAACTCGATGTGGACGCTGCAGATGTTCCTGCGTCAGGTGACGGTCGCCACCGACCTGTCGATCGTCGAGGCCGACCCGAGCCAGATGCCGCCCGCGCAGGGGATCAAGTTCGCCGTGATCGTCGTGGCGACCCTGCCGATCCTGCTGTTCTACCCGTTCCTGCAGAAGCACTTCGCCAAGGGCATGCTGATCGGCTCGGTCAAGGGATGAGTGGCGAACTTCTCTACCGCAACGCCCTGACGCGCCCCGCCGACCTCGATGACTGGGTCCGCGAAGGACCCGTGGCGGTCACACCGGATGCCGACGGCGTGCTGCTGTCGTCGGCGGGCGGCCGCGACGACCACTGGACGCTGTGGTGCCCCGAGGTGTTCGGGGACCGCATCCGGGTGAGCTGGGACTTCTCCCCGCGGGAGGAGCCGGGCCTTGCGATGCTGTTCTTCGGTGCGGCGGGCGCGGCGGGCGGTGGCATCTTCGACGACGCGCTGGCACCCCGCTCGGGCGTCTACCCGCAGTACCACTCCGGCGACATCCGCACGCTCCACGTGTCGTACTTCCGGCGGCGCTGGGAGGACGAGCGCGCGTTCCACACCTGCAACCTGCGCAAGTCGCCCGGGTTCCACCTCGTCGCGCAGGGCGCCGATCCGCTGCCGCCCGTGGTCGACGCCCGGGGCGCGTTCTACCGCATCGAGGTCGTGAAGGACGGCGCCGACGTCGCCTTCTCGATCGACGGTCTGCCGCTGTTCGCGTGGACCGACGACGAGTCCACCGGCCCACGGGTGCGGGACGGGCGCATCGGCTTCCGCCAGATGTCGCCGCTCGTGGCCTGCTACCGCAACCTGGAGGTTCATTCGCTGTGACCGGCTCCCCCACCCTCACCGTTCCGCTGCGCTGGCTCGACGACACCGCGCCCGCGCACCTGCCCGGCGGCACCGTGTGGGGAGCGCCCCTCCCCCGTGGCACGGTGGCCTCGCCCGACGAGCTGCGGCTGCGCCGGGTGGGCGGTGACGCCGTTCCCGCGCAGTTCTGGTCGCTGGCGACCTGGCCCGACGGGTCGCTCAAGTGGGCAGGCGCCGCCCTCGGCGCCACCGAGCAGCCGGGCGACTACGAGATCGTCGCCGACGGGGCCGCGCCGACCGAGCCGGTGCACCGGGTCGTCGTGACCGAGAGTGCGGATGCCGTCGTCATCGACAACGGTCTGCTCGCCCTCGAGCTCGACCTCCCCCGGGGCGGCGACGCCGAGCCCGTCGACACCCTCTTCCGTCGGCTCCGGCGCGGCGCGGTCGTCGTCGCCGAGAACGCGCACCTGGTGAGCCTGCTGCAGCACGAGGTGGCCGACGACGGCAGCACGGGAACGCGGCATCCGTTCCGCTCGCGGATCACCGCCGTGACGGTCGAGCAGCGCGGCCCGGTGCGCGCAGTGGTGCGCGTCGAGGGCGTGCATCGCGCCGTCGACGGCGGGCGCGAGTGGCTGCCGTTCACGGTGCGCCTCGCGGTGATCGCCGGCTCGGAGCGCGTGCGGGTGGTGCACACCGTGATCTGGAACGGCGATGCCGCCACCGACTTCGTCGCCGGACTCGGCGTGCGCGCCGAGGTGCCGCTGCGTGCGCAGCCGCACGACCGGCACGTGCGCATCGCCGGGGCTGACGGCGGATTCTTCGCCGAGGCGGTGCGCGGCCTCACCGGTCTGCGCCGCGACCCGGGCGCCGAGGTGCGCGCGGCGCAGGTCGCGGGCCGCCCGACGCCGGCGGTGGAGACCTGGAGCCCGCAGGTGTCGACGCGACTGCACCTCATCCCCGCGTGGAACGATGTGACCCTCACCCAGCTGAGCGCCGACGGGTTCGGCATCCGCAAGCGCACCGCGCCCGGTCACGCCTGGATCGATGCCGGCGCCGGCACGCGCGCGGAGGGCTTCGTCTCGGTGAGCGATCCCGAGGGCGGCTTCGGCATGGGAGTGCGCGCGTTCTGGCAGTCGCACCCCGGCCAGCTCGATGTGCGCGGCCTGGCCGGCGAGCGGGCCACGGTGACGGCCTGGCTGCACTCTCCCGAGGCACCGCCGATGGACATGCGGTTCTACCACGACGGGCTCGGCCAGGACGACTACGCCAGCCAGCTCGACGCGCTGGAGATCACCTACGAGGACTACGAGCCCGGGTTCGGTGACGCCCACGGTGTCGCCCGCACCCACGAGGTGACGCTGTTCGCGTACGACGCGACGCCGCCGATCGAACAGCTCGCCCTCGATGTCGCGCAGCTGCAGACCCCACCGCTGCTGCAGCCCACGCCGGAGCATCTGCACGCCGTGGGCGTGTTCGGCGACTGGGCGCCGGTGGATCGCAGCACGCCGCTGCGCGCCGAGATCGAGGACAGCATCGACTTCTTGCTGGCGTACTACCTGGAGCAGATCGACCAGCGCCGCTGGTACGGGTTCTGGAACTACGGCGACGTCATGCACGCCTACGACCTCGACCGCCACGTCTGGCGGTACGACGTGGGCGGCTACGCGTGGGACAACAGCGAACTCTCCCCCGACCTGTGGCTCTGGTACTCCTACCTGCGCACCGGCCGGGCCGATGTCTTCCGCCTCGCCGAGGCCATGACCCGCCACACCGGCGAGGTCGATGTCTACCACCTCGGCCGCTGGAAGGGTCTGGGCTCGCGCCACAACGTGCAGCACTGGGGATGCAGCGCCAAGCAGCTGCGCATCAGCAGCCCCGTGTACCGCCGGTTCTTCCACTACCTCACCGCCGATGAGCGCGTCGGCGACCTGCTGACCGAGCTGCGCGACAGCGACGAGCGCTTCCTCGACACCGACCCGACCCGCAAGGTGCGCACGGATGCCGCGACCTACCGGCCCGACCCGGCGGCGCTGGCCGTGGGACTCGGCACCGACTGGGGCGCGCTGGCGGCGACCTGGCTGGCCGATTGGGAGCGCACCGGCAACGAGCGCTCGCGCGACCGACTGCTGGGCACCATGGCCGACATCGCCGCGATGCCGCGCGGATTCCTCACCGGCGAGGCACTGTACGACCTCGAGACCGGCCGGTTCGACACCACGCGCGACCGCGTGTCGGTCTCGCACCTGAGCGCCGTGTTCGGACTGGTCGAGGTGTGCAGCGAGCTGATCTCGCTCGTCGATGTGCCCGGCTTCGCCGAGGCCTGGCACGAGTACTGCCGGCTGTACCTCGCCTCGCCCGCCGAACAGGAACAGGCCGTGGGCGCACCGCTGAGCGGCATCCACCTGGAGCAGGCGCACAGTCGCCTGGCTGCCTGGGCCGCCCGCCACGCCGACGACGACGAGCTGGCGCAGCTGGCGTGGCGAGCCTTCGAGGGCATGGGCGAGTGGCTGGTGCACCGGCGCGACTTCGCGGCGCAGCGGATCGAGGCGCCGCACGTGCTCAACCCCGTCGACGAGGTGCCGAGCGTGTCGACCAACGATGCCGCGCAGTACGGCCTCGCCGCGATCCAGAATCTGGCGCTCATCGGCGATCGGCTGCCGCGGGGGTAGGGGCGGGGGTAGGAGCGGGGCTGCCGGCGCGGCGGGCTGTCGGGCCGCTGGCTCGGGCACTCGGGCGCTCGGGCCGCTCGGGCGTTGCCGCCTTCTCCCCAGTCCGGCCTTTCGTGAGTTTTCCACAATCCCACGATGGCCTGGGGTTTGCCTGTCTGGGATGTCGGGGGGGGTCGACAGAATTGGGGCATGAACAGTTCCCCGATCACCGTCTCGGTCGCCGCACCGTCGCGCGGTGCGGGGTCGATCGCGACCGCCTCGCACGGCGCGGTGATCACCGGTGTGGAGCACACCCGCCGGGCGATCGCGGCGCTGCAGGCGCAGGAACTGCAGTGGCTGGCGCGGGCGGAGGCTCTCGCGGCGGCGGAGACGGCTCGCATCCCGTCGAGTGAGAGCCGGGAGCGGGAGATGCCCCGGCGGGGGATGGCCGCCGAAGTCGCCGCGGTGCTGCGTCGGTCGGATCGGGGCATGCAGCAGCGGATGCGGGACGCCGCCGTGCTGGTCGACGGGTTCCCCGCGACCGTGCGCGCGTTGGAGCACGGGCGCATCGACGTGGCGCATGTGCGGGTGATTCACGATGCCGGCGCACGCATCACCGACCCCGACGCCCGGTGCCGGTTCGAGCAGGCCGCGCTGGTCGTCGCCGAACGGGAGACCCCGGGGCGGGCGCGGCCGATCATCCTGATGCTCGCCCAGAAACTCGACCCCGTGCCGCTGGAGGAACGCCACGCCGAAGCGACAGCGGGCCGGCGGGTGTGGGTGCAGGACCTCGACGACGGCATGGCCGAACTCGCCGCCGTCCTCCCCGCACCACTGGCATACGCGATCAGAGACCGACTCAGCGCCCACGCACGCGAGATCGTCGCGGCCGCGCGCGCCGCACGGGCCGCCGCTGCCGGCTCTGCCCTGGACACCGACACCGACACGACTGATGCCCTCGACGTCGTCGAGATCGTGGCGACCGACTGCCGCACCACCGATCAGGTCCGCGCCGACGTTCTCACCGACCTGCTCCTCACCGGACACGCCACCGCACCCGTATCGTCCGGCAGCATCCCCGAGGGCCGCGCGATCACCGCGCACGTGCAGATCACGATCCCCGCCGACACCCTCACCGGCCACAGCACCGAACCCGCCGAACTCGTCGGCTACGGACCCATCGACCCCGACACCGCCCGACGCCTCGCCGCCACCGCCGACATCTGGGAACGCCTGTTCACCTCCCCCGCCACCGGAGCCGTCGTGCACGTGGACACCTACCGACCCAGCGTGCAGATGCGCCGATTCCTCGACGCCCGCGACGAGCACTGCCGATTCCCCGGCTGTCGAAGACCCGCACGGCACTGCGACGACGACCACACCGTCGACGCCGCATTCGGCGGACCCACCCACGTCACCAATCTCGCCAACCTCTGTCCCGGCCGACATCACCCCGTCAAACACGGCACCGCGTGGAGCGTCGAGCAGAAACCCGACGGCATCCTCCAATGGACCAGCCCCACCGGACGGGTCTACCTCGACATCCCGCGCCGCGTGCTCGAGTTCATGGCCCTCACCACCGCCGCAGAACCCGCACCGTTCTAGACCGCCGGCGTCAGCCGCGGCTGCGGTCGGCGTCAGTCGGCGGTGGCGACCAGCACCCCGTCGCGCACCCGCAGCCGCGCGCGGTAGACGGCGCACCGACGGTCATCGACGCTCTCGGGTGCCGAAGCCCGGGCGGGATGCCCGAAGTAGTAGTACCAGAGCACGTCGCCCTCGCGCACGGCGGCGCCGTGGTGACCGAACTCCTCACCCGGCACCTCGCCGGCACCGAGGATCACGGCATCCGGTCCGCCCTGGCGCTCCCACGCCACGGCATCGGTCGACCGGTAGACGCCCATGCCGCGCCACTCGTCGACGATCATCCACCACCATCCGCCGAGCTCGAAGGCGTGCGGGCCCTCGTGCGGGTCGCCGCCGATCGCGACGCCCTCATCACGCCAGTCGGCGAGGTCGTCCGACACGGCGACCCTCGTCACGCTGTGGGCGGCCTCGTCCTTGTACCAGAGCCGCCACCGGTCGTCGGGGGTGCGCGCGACGGCGGCGTCGATCACCCGATCACTCGCGAGCGCGAGCGGCCCGCGCCGCCGCCAGTCGACGAGGTCGTCGGAGACGTACTCGACGATCGACCGCGCGTGCCCCGGCCACCGGTCGGGGACGCCGTCGATCTCGGTGAGGTACATGCGCCAGCGCCCACCGTCGCGAATCACCTCCGGCGCCCAGTGGGTGGCCGCGACCTCGGCCGGGGGCGCACCCGCCTCGAGCGACAGCGCCTGCCCGGTGGAATCCGGTTCGAGCGTCCCCGCATACTCCCATCGCACGCCGTCGGCGGAGCGGGCGACCCCGATGCGGCTGCCGTGCACCCACGCGACGCCCGGCCCGGGATCGGGGTGGGTCGCCCGGCGCTGGGTGTAGAACATCCACCAGTCCCCGTGCGCGGCGATCACCACGGTCGGGTCGGTCGCGCCGTCGTAGACCGGGTCGCGGTACAGCTCCCCCGTCGCCGACGCCGACGCGGTCACCCGCCCACCGCACGCATGTCGGCGACGGGGCTCGCGAACCCCTGGCGGTGCGTGGGGTGCGTCGCCAGGTCCGCGGGGGTGATCACGGCCCCGTCGGCGGCGGCCGACGCGTAGATCGCTGCCACCAGTTCGAGGGAGCGGGCCGGCGCATCGGCGGTCGGCGGCAGCAGCGTGCCGTGGCGGAGGGCATCGAACACATCGCGCAGCAGCGGCGCGTGGTCGCTGCGCTCCTCCACATCGGGCAGCGCCCACGCGTCGGCTTCGGCCTCGAACCCGGGAGCCGGGGTGATACGCCAGTTCTCATGGCCGTGACCGTAGACATGGTCCACCGTCACCGTGGCCTTCTGCGTGTCGATGCGGATCGAACTGACCTCCCGCGGCGACACCGCGCTGGTGACCACCTGCGCCACCACTCCGCCGGCGAAGGTGACCGTGGCCGTCGAGGCATCCTCGGTCTGCGTCTCGCGGTCCAGGCGCCACAGCCGGCCCTGCACGCTCGTCCAGTCCCCGAGCAAGAAGGCGAGCAGGTCGATCTGATGGATGCCGTGACCGAGCGTCGTCCCGCCGCCCTCGGTCTCCCACGCCCCCCGCCACGGCACGGCGAAGTAGGCCGGGTCGCGGAACCACAGCGTCTGGCAGACCGCGATGAGCGGCCGGCCCAGCGCACCGCTGCCGAGGAGCCCTCGCACGTGGGCGGCCGCGGTACCGGTGCGCTGCTGGAAGACCACCGCCAACTGGCGATCGGCGTCCTCGGCCGCACGACGCATCTCGTCGAGCTCCGCCAGCGACGGCGCCGGCGGCTTCTCGACGATCACGTGAGCGCCGGCCGCGAACGCCGCGAGCGACTGCGCGGCATGCACGGCCGGTGGCGTGCAGATCAGCACGACGTCGGGATGCTCGGCGGCGAGCATCTCCTCGAGGGTGTCGTACACGGCAGGCTCGCCCCACTGCGCGGCGAACGCATCGGCCGCCGTGCGGCTGAGGTCCGTCACAGCGACGAGTTCGGCGTGGGGATAGGCCGCGACGGCCCGGGCGTGGAAGTGCGCGACGGCGCCGGTGCCGACGATCACGCAGCGGAGGGAGGAGGTCACACGATCCACCCTACGAGCGACACGCGGAAAGCGCTATCCCAGCCGACATCGGCGGACTCAGGCGGTGGGCCACTCCCAGGTGCGCAGCCGCCCGCACATCCCGTAGCCGCGCTCGCCAGGCACGGCGTCTGCCCGCACGACGGCTGCCGCTGCCATGGCACCCGCTTCTCCCGCGGCGAGCGCCGCCAACTGGGCGCGGGTGCGCTCCGCCTCAGCGGCGACCGTCGCCTCCCAGTGCTCCTGCCACCCGGTGACGCGGTGGCGCACCAGGCGCGCGGCACGCGCGTGCAGCGCGGCCAGTGCCGCACCACCGGTGCGGGCGACCTCCCCTCGCAGCCGCTCGTATCCCGCCAGCGCCAGGTCGCGCCGGGCGCGCGCGGCATCCGCCCGTCCCTCGCCGTCGGGAAGCGCGGTCGCCGTCGCATAGGCGGCGGGGTCGGCCAGCACCTCGTCGGGAAAGGTCAGCACGGCATCGCCCGCTTCGGGGAGCCCCGCGTTGGACATCACCACGAGCAGACGCAGCCCGCCGTCGTTGACGAGCCGGTGCACGGTGCCCGGCGAGAACCAGACGATGTCGCCTGTCGCGAGCGGGTGCACCTCGGCACCCTGCGCCGAGAGGGTCTCGACCGCGCCGGATCCCCCGACCACCACGTACCCCTCGCTCGAGGCGGTGTGCAGATGGGGCGAGCCGCCGCACCTGCCGTCGGCGCCCTCCCCGTCGTACACGGCCAGGTCACTCACGGCGACCCCGCCGGGGAAGAGGGGCGCGGCCATCACGCTCCACCGATCACGGCGCGCACCGCGTCGGCCACACCACGGGCAGCTTCCGCCCCGCCGTCGGCGATTCCCACGCCGTAGCGGAACGCCACCGTCTCGTCCGGCTGCACCACGAGCTCGTCACTGAAGAACGGTGCCGGGTTCAGGCACGCGAACTCCTCGGAGCGGGCGAACCACTGCGGCGGGTGGTGCGGGTTGTCGACGGCATCCACCATGACCACCAGCGACTGCGCGTCGACCTCGTCGTGCCGCCCGGCGAACGCCATCCACTCGTGGCGCTGCCCGCGCACGTCGTCGCCCGATCCGGTGCCGTCCGCCGTCACGAGGGTGCCGCCGGTGAACGACCGGGGGCCTCGCCAGAACAGGCCGCCGTAGCCGGCGTTGTCGCGCCCCCGGGTCGTCGGCGAGCCGAGGGCGATCTGTTCACCCGACACGTTCGTCATCGCGGTGTCGACGGTGAGCACCCAGGCGGTGGCGTGCAGCACGCGTGCCGTGAGCTCGCGCCGCTCGGTGAACAGATGGATGCCGCCCTCGCTCACCCAGTCGAGCTCGTGCGCGAACCGCACGACCCCGTCGTCGTCGACGCCCAGCCGGTCGATGCCGCGGTGGGCCTGCGTGCCGTCGTTGGGCAGCTGCACGTAGCCGCGGTCCCGCACGAAGGTGGGCCCGCCCCAGAAGTTCTCCTCCCCCACCACCGGCAGCGACCATGCGATGCCCTTGTGCCACACGTGGTCCCACGGCCGGAAGAGGCTCACGAGGTGACCCGCGCGCGTGCGCAGCGGGTGCAGGTAGGGCTTCGGCGATTCCAGCTGCGGGGAATCGGGCGCGTACGTGTAGCGCAGCAGCTCGATGTCGCCGTCGCGCACGGTGAATGCCGCAGCGTCGTCGTGGTCGATCTCGAACGTCATCGGGGGTCCTCCATCGGGGGTTTGACCGGCGCCCAGGGCACGGCGCCGCCGTGCATGGAGCGCAGGAACGGATCGTCGCCGGCGATCTCGCCGGCGCGCACGGGCGTGCCGCGGAACGCCGAGGCATAGGTCGCCGCGGCGAATTCGAGGGTGCGGCGGCCATCGTCGACGTCGACCCCGGGCGCCGCCCCCGCCTGCAGGGCGTCGACGATCGCGGCGAGCTGCGCCCGGTGACTGCTCACCGGCTCGTGCGGGTCACTCGCCCACCGCTCGGCGAGGTGCTCGTGACCGGGCGCCGGGGTGAACGTCCAGTCGGCGTCGGTGTAGCCGTAGAGGTGCTCGACCTCGACGGTGGCGTGGGCGAAATCGACACGCAGCCGCGAGGTCTCCCGCGGCGAGACGAGGGAGTTGACCACCGTCGCGAGCGCCCCGTTGTCGAACTCGACGAGTGCCATCGACACGTCTTCGGTGTCGGTGGGCAGCTGCTGCCGCGCCGCGAACGCGGTGAGCCGGGCCCAGGGCCCGAGCACGGCCAGCAGCAGGTCGAACTGATGGATGCCGTGGCCCATGGTGGGCCCGCCGCCCTCGACGTGCCAGCGCCCGCGCCAGGGCAGGTCGAAGTACTCCGGACCCCGGTGCCACAGCGTCTCGCAGGTGGCCACGAGGGGGCGGCCGAGCAGACCCTCGCGCACGAGGCGCATGAGCCGCTGGGCACCCGCACCGAAGCGGTGCTGGTACACCGTGAGCGCCGGCACACCCGTTTCGCGGGACACCGCGACCAGTTCGTCCATCTCCGCCAGGCTCAGCGCCGTCGGTTTCTCGATGAGCGCAGGCATCCCGGCCCGCAGCGCCGCGATCGCCAGCGGCACGTGCGTCTGCGGCGGCGTGCAGATGTGCACGAGGTCGGCCGTGCCCTGCGCCAGCAGCGCGTCGACGTCGGCGTAGACCGCCGGCACATCGAACCGCTCGGCGAACGCCCGGGCGCGGTCGCCGTCGATGTCCACCACGGCCGCCAGGCCGATGCGCGGGGCGAGATCGGCGATCGCCTGTGCGTGGGCGTGGGCGATACCGCCCGTGCCGATGATCGCCGACCGCAGCGCCGCAGGGGTGGCATCCGTCATGTGTTCGCTCCTTCGCGTCGTTCTGCGGGTGTCGTGGGGGTCAGCCCAGGCCGGTCTGGGTGAGGTGCAGCCGGGCGTAGCGCCCATCGGCGGCGAGGAGTTCGTCATGCGTGCCCTGCTCGACGATGCGGCCGCGCTCGAGCACGACGATTCGGTCGGCCTGGCGCACCGTGGACAGTCGATGGGCGACGACGAGCGTCGTACGCCCGCGCATGAGGCGGCCGAGCGCCTCTTTGACCAGCTCCTCCGACTCGGGGTCGAGGGCACTCGTGGCTTCGTCCAGCAGCAGGATGCGGGGGTCGCGCACGAGGGCACGCGCAATCGCCAGCCGCTGGCGCTGCCCACCCGACAGCCGCGCACCGCGCTCGCCCACGACGGCATCCCACCCCTCGGGGTGAGCGCTGACGAACTCCCACGCGTTGGCGTCGCGCAGCGCCTGCTCGACGCGCTCGTCCGACACATCGGGCAGGCCGTAGGCGATGTTCTCCCGCACGGTGCCCTCGAACAGCACCGATTCCTGCGGCACCACCGACACCGCGCGCCGCACGGTGCGCAGGTCGAGCTGCTGCATGTCGGCGCCGTCGAGCAGGATGCGCCCGCCGGTGGGGCGCAGGAACCCGAGCACCAGGTTCAGCAGCGTCGATTTACCCGAACCCGACGACCCCACGAACGCATACGTGCGCCCGGTGGGGATGTGCAGCTCGATCTCGTGCAGCGCGTCGTCGTCGGCGCCGGGGTAGCGGTGCGAGGCGCGTTCGAGCCGCAGGTCGCCGGTGACCGAGGCGACGGCGGGCTTGCCTTCGTTCTGCTCGAGGTCGGGCTCCTGCAGCACCTCGGCGATGGAGCGCACCGATTCGAGCCCGCGCGCACCCACGGGGATGAGCATCAGCAGCTGCGTCAGCCCCTGGGTGAGCAGGGTGAAGTACGTCGACAGCAGTACGACCTCGCCCGGGGAGATCGGCAGGATGCCGGTGAGCGAGAACGTGGCGGCGAGCACGAGGCACCCCACCCCCAGCAGCTGCATCGCCACCCACGAGATCGAGGCGACGTGACCGTTGAGCATGTCGAGGTGCAGACCGGCGCGGCGCACCCCCTCGGCGCCGGTGCTCACGCGGCTGACGGCGGTCTGCTCCAGACCGTGGGCGCGGGTCACGGGGATGAGCGAGGCCATTTCCCCCACGCGGGCCGACAGGGTCTCCACCTCACGGCGGAACACTTCGTTGCGGCTGCGCGAGCGGTTGCGCATGCCCCATCGGATGCCGATGGCGATCGGCACCGCCAGCGCGTAGACCGGGAGGAACTGCGGCACCGCGATGGCCGTCATCGACAGGGCACCGGCCATCACCATCGTGGCCGACAGCAGCGGGTGGGTCACCTGCTGCAGCATGAGCTCGACGTTCTCGACGTCACGCACGACCTTCGTCTGCACGATCGACGAGCTCATGCGGGTGTGGTAGCCGATCGACAGGCTCTGCAGGCGTGCGGCGAGGGCGTTGCGCAGGTCGGCGCCGGTGTCGCGCACGACGGTCATGAAGCTGCGCGTGTACAGGATGTGGTTCGGATAGTTCTGCAGGAGCAGCACCACCGCCAAGGCGAACCACCACAGCACGGCGGTCACCTCACCGCCGCCGGCGACGATGTCGATGATCGCGGCGGTGATCACCGGGAGGAACCACATCGGGATCTCCTTGACCGCGAACGCACCGACGGCCAGGGCCATGCGACCGGGGCGCCGCGCGAGCAGCCGCAGCACCGATCGGGCCGGATGAGCACCGTCGATCAGGTCCAGTGAGCTGGAAAGCGGTTTCCGTGGCACGATGTCCATGCTAGCGACGCCGCGCCGCAGAGGCACGTGCGTCACGGATGTCCGGAGGACGAACCCATGACGACTTACCTTCTGGCAGGGGACTCGACGGTCGCCCCGATGAAACCGGCCGAGTCGCCGATGGCCGGCTGGGGCGAGGCACTCAGCGAGCAGCTGGGCGCGGTGGTGCGCAACCTCGCGTTCGGCGGCGCCACGACGGCGACGTTCGAGTCCACCGGATGCTGGCAGCGGCTGCTGTCCGAGGTGCGGCCGGGCGACACCGTCGTCATCCAGTTCGGCCACAACGACCAGAAGGATCCCCTGCTCGACGCCCGGGGCGGCTACACCCGCCGACTGCGGGGATTCGCGCTCGAGGCCCGCGAACGCGGCGCCGTCGCCGTGCTGTGCACGCCCTGCGAACGCCGTCGGTTCGACGACGACGGGCACGTCACCCCCACCCACGGCGCGCATCCCAACGCCGTCCGCGACCTGGCCGACGACCTGCGTGCGCCCCTCATCGACCTGACCGCGTTCACGACGTGGCTCTACGAGGACCTCGGGCCCGTGGCATCGGCCGGACTCTTCTCGCACTTCGCGCCCGACGAGGCGCCGGCGTGGCCCGAGGGCCTGGTCGACGACACGCACTTCCGCCTCGAGGGCGCCCGCCGCATCGCCGCCTTCGTGGCGCGCTCGCTGCGGGCGATCGAGCGGCGCGACGGCGACGCACCGGCGCTGGGCTCACCGCACCTCGCCTGAGCGGTCAGGAGAACGCGAGCGCCGTCGGCCGCAGCAGACCGGCGTGGGCGACCGCCGGCCAGCGCGGGTCGGTCGTCAGCACCTCCACGCCGTCGTCGCCGACGATCACGGTGTCCTCGACCTTGGCGCCCGGGGCGCTGGGGTTCCACGCGAACGCCTGGTGCGAGGCGATGACGTCATCGGTCTCCGCCGTGGCCCGCGGGTCGCGCCCGGCGTAGCCGGTGGGCCCACCCTGGTGGTGGCGGGTCCACTCGTCCATCGCGAAACCCTGGGCACCGTAGCCGGCGCACCCCGCGGCGAAGACGTCGGAGAGCTTCTCCCCCGGTCGGGACGCCGCCAGGAACGCCGCCTCCACGGCGAGGATCCGCTCGTCATCGCCCCCGGACTCGCCCACCCAGCGCGTCAGGTTCGCGATCAGGCCGTGTCGGCGCCCGCAGGCCACGAGCATGGCGCGGTCGCCGAGCGGCGCTTCGGTGGGGAGCGGATGCCGGTGGACCAGGCGCGATCGGCCGGCGACGAGCACCACGAGCGGCTCGATCCCCCGCTCGACGAGGGCCGCGGCGAGCGCCGCCGCCGCGCCGTGCTCCGAGGTCGCCGGCGACAGGGAGCCGGCGGCATCGGTCATCGCCTCGGCGGCCTCCCGCCCCAGCGCCCGGTAGCGCTCCCGCTCGCGCGGCAGCAGCGAGGCGCGCGCCGCCCGCAGCGACGCCGCCACCGCGGCCTCCTCGATCGCGCCGCCCGCGGCAGCGGCCGCCACGGCGGGCGGCGTCCACCACGGCACGGTGACGATGCGGGCGGCGTCATCGGCGAGCAGTTCCTCGGCCGCGAGCCGCTCCGCCTCGTTGGCGGCGACGTAGAGGGCGTCGCCGTCGTCTTCCACCCGCACCGCGACCACGGGCGGACCCGCCAGCGAGACGTGGGTGCGCACGCCATCGAGGTACCAGGACACCGCCTCATGGGAAGTCAGCAGCAGCGGGCGGCCGCCCGCCTGGGCGCGCACTCGTGCGAGGCGTTCTCTCTTGACGCGGCGGTCGGCGATGGACGGCATGGGAACCTCGTTGGTCAGGGGTGGCGGGGAGCGACGCGCGAACCCGCGCGGAAAGCGATTTCTCGCGATACTATGGGATCCGGCCGCCGGCCGCTGGGACGCAACGGGGACGGAAACACCGCACATGGCGAAAACGCCGGGCAAGCCCACCATCACCGACGTCGCGCACCGCGCCGGGGTGTCGCTGTCGACGGTGTCTCGCGTCATGAACGGCAACGCCACGGTCGACGCCGAGATGGCCGAGCGCGTGCGCGCCGCCGCTTCCGAGCTCGGCTACACCGCCAACCCGCTCGCGCGCAGCCTCGTGTTGGGCCGCACCCAGACCATCGCCGTCGTCGTGCCCGACCTCGCCAACCCGACCTTCCAGGAGATCCTGCGAGGACTCAGCCGCGCCGCCGCCGCCGACGGCTACCACGTGCTCATCGCCGACTCGGCCGAGCAGGTCGCCGAAGAGCCGGTGCTCGCGACCGAGACCCGCCGACGCACCGACGGCGTCGTGCTCTGCGCGCCGCGCATGACCGACGACGACCTCGCAGCGCTCCTGCCGACCCTCACCCCCGTCGTCGTCATCAACCGCCCGGCGCAGGCGAGCGCACCGGTCGTCGGCGCCGACTACCGCACGGCGTTCCGCACGGTGGTGGACCACCTGTACGGGCGGGGCCACCGACACCTCATCTACCTCGCCGGCCTCGAACGCAGTGCCTCGAACGCGGCCCGTCGGGCGGCGCTCGCCGATGCCCGCGCCGCGCACGCCGACCTGGTGGTCGATGAGATCCCCTGCGGCGTGGACTTCGACAGCGGGTCGGGGGCCGCCGACGCGGTGAGCGCCAGCGGCGCGACGGGAGCGCTCGCCTTCAACGACCTCGTCGCGATGGGGCTGCTGTCCGCACTCGCCGATCGTGGCATCCGGGTGCCGCAGGACATCTCAGTGGCCGGCTTCGACGACATCCCCTTCGCGCAGTACACCACACCGCCGCTGACGACCTCCGCCGTCCCCGGCGGCGACCTCGGCGCACGCGCGTGGGCGGCGATGAAGGCGCAGCTGACCGGGGGCGAGGCGGATGCCGCCGTCGCGCTCACCCCGCGGCTGCTGGTGCGCGGCAGCACCGGGCCCGCCCCGGCCTGACGCCTCCCGCGCCGCGGGGGCCGAGCCGCATCTGCGGCGTGCTATCGTGAGAAAACGTTTCCTGGCCGATGATGTCCGACAAGAGAGACCCATGACGAAGACCCGCTACGCGCTCCTCGGCGCCGGCCACCGCTCGCAGATGTACGTCGACGCCCTCACCGAGCAATACGCCGACCGCGCGACGCTGGTGGCCGTCTGCGAGCCCAACCCGGTGCGTGCCGCCCGCACCGTCGCCTACTCCCAAGAGCGCGGCGCCGAGGCCCCCACGGTCTGGACGCCCGACCGGCTCGAGGAGATGATCCGGGCCGAGCACATCGATCGGGTCATCGTCTGCGCGCGCGACGACCTGCACGCCGAGCTGATCGTGCGCTCGCTCGACGCGGGCGCAGACGTCGTGGTCGAAAAGCCCCTCACGATCGACGCGGCGAGCGCCGCCGCCATCGAGCGCGCCGTCGAGCGCACGGGGCGCAGCGTCGTGCTGACGTTCAACTACCGCTACTCGCCTCGCAACAGCGCGCTGCGCCAGGTCATCCAGGACGGCCTCATCGGCGAGGTCACCTCGGTCGATTTCTCCTGGATGCTCGACACCAAGCACGGGGCGGACTACTTCCGCCGCTGGCACCGCGAGAAGCAGCACTCCGGCGGGCTGCTCGTGCACAAATCCAGCCACCACTTCGACCTGGTCAACTGGTGGCTGCGCCAGGAACCTCGACGGGTCTACGCCTCGGGCGGGCTGCGCTTCTACGGTGACGCCAACGCCGCCGCGCGCGGCCTGGGCGAGCGCCCGACCCGCGGCACCCACGACGGCGACCACGACCCGTTCGAGCTCGACCTGCGCGACGACCCTCGTCTGGAGGCCCTCTACCTCGCGGCGGAACAGCACGACGGGTACATCCGCGACCGCGACGTGTTCGGTCCGGGCATCACGATCGAAGACAACCTCGCCCTCGTCGTCGACTACTCCGGCGGCGCCACACTGTCGTACTCCCTCAACGCCCACGCCCCGTGGGAGGGCTACCGGGTGGCCGTCAACGGCACCCTCGGCCGCGCGGAGCTCGAGGTCGTCGAGCGCGGCGCGGTGCTCGTCGACGAGGGCCTGCACCCCGTGCTCGACCCGAGCGCCGTGGCCGCCGCCGATGCGGCTTCGCTGCGTCCCCGGGGCGAGCGGCTGCTCGTGCAGCGCCACTGGGAAGAGGCCGTCGAGGTGCCGATCCACGCCGGAGCGGGCGGGCACGGCGGCGGTGACGCGCTGCTGCTGTCGGACGTGTTCGTCGGACCGGGAGACGATCCCCTGTCCCGCCCGGCGGACTGGACCGACGGGGTGCGCTCGATCGCCGTGGGCATCGCCGGCAACCGTTCGCTGCAGACGGGCCTGCCGGTGCGAGTGGAAGAGCTCGGCATCCCGCTGCTGTCGGGAGGCTCCGCGTGAGCCGCATCGTCGTCACCGGAGGCGCCGGGCGGCTGGGGCGCACCCTCGCCGCAGGGCTCGCGGCCGCCGGCCACGACGTGCTGTCGCTGGACCGCGCCACCTCGCCCGCGCTGGAGTCGGCGGGCGTCACGCAGCGCGAGATCGACCTCTGCGACGCGCCGGCCACCCGCGCCGCGCTCGAGGCCGCCCACCCCGAGGCGGTCGTGCACCTCGCCGCGATCGCGGTGCCCTTCAGCGCCCCCGAAGACGTCATCCTGCGCACGAACGCCGCACTGGCGATGTCGGTGCTCGGCGGCGCGGTGGCCGCGGGCGTCACCCGGGTGGTCGCGGCATCCAGCCCCACCGTGCTGGGGTACCACGCCCCCGCCGGGTGGCTTCCCGAGCGCTTCCCGCTCGACGAGCGCACCCCGCCGCGTCCGTGGAACGCCTATGCCCTGTCGAAGCTCGTGATCGAGCAGACGGTCGACATGCTGCGCCGCCAGGTGGGCGACGCCGTGCGGTTCGCGTCGTTCCGTCCCTGTTACGTGCTGACCCCCGAAGAATGGGCAGGCGAGCCCACTCAGCAGGGCCACACCGTGCGCGAACGCCTCGACGACCCCGCACTGGCGGCCCCGGCCCTGTTCAACTACGTCGACGCGCGCGATGTCGCCCGCTTCACCGACACCCTGCTGGCCGCCCTCCCCGACATCCCGAACGGCGAGACGTTCTTCGTCGGCGCCGACGATGCCCTCGCCCGCCGCCCGCTCGCCGAACTGCTGCCCCTGTTCGTGCCGGGCTCAGCAGAGCTGGCTGCCGGCCTCACCGGCACCCTGCCCGCCTTCTCCAACGCCAAAGCCCGCCGCCTGCTCGGCTGGGCGCCGCGCCACAGCTGGCGCACCGAACTCGCCGATGTCGGCGCGACCACCGACGCAGACGTCCCGACACACGCCACCGCCACCCTCCCTCCCACCCCCGCCCGAAAGGACGCGCCCGTATGAGATTCGACGGCATCCTCTTCTTCCCCGTCACGCCGTTCGACCGCGCCGGCGCGATCGAACACACCCTCCTCGCCGAGCACGTCGCCACCGGCATCGCCGCCGGCGCCGGCGGCGTCTTCCCCGCCTGCGGCACGGGCGAGTACCACGCGCTCACGTCGGCCGAGGCGACCGCGGTCGTGCGCACCGCCGTCGCCGCGGTGGCCGGCGCCGTGCCGGTCGTCGCCGGCGCCGGCGGACCCCTCGGTCACGCGCTCGAGGTGGCGCGGGGCGCGGCCGATGCCGGCGCCGACGCACTGCTGGTGCTGCCGCCCTACCTCGTGGGGGCGCCGCAGGCCGGGCTCGTCGCGTACGTCGAAGCGGTGGCCGCGGCATCCGATCTGCCGGTCATCGTCTACCACCGTGCGAACGCGCAGTTCACGCCCGATTCGGTGCGCCGTCTGCTGGAGAACCCCAAGGTCGTCGGCTTCAAGGACGGCGTGGGCGACATCGGCACCGCCCAGCTGATCGTGCGCGCCGTGGCCGAATCCGGCCGCGACGACTTCGCCCTGTTCAACGGGCTGCTCACCGCCGAGCTCACGCAGGCCGCCTACCGCGGCATCGGCATGCCGCTGTACTCGTCGGCGGCGTTCGCGATGATCCCCGAGGTGGCAGGCGCCCACTACCGCGCCTACGTCGACGGCGACGAAGCCCGTCGCCTGGCCCTGCTCGACGGGTTCTACGCACCGCTCGTGGCCCTGCGCGACGAGACCCCCGGCTTCGGCGTCTCGCTCGTCAAGGCCGGGCTCCGCCTCAGCGGGCTCCCGGTCGGCAGCGTCCGTGCGCCGCTGGTCGACCCGACGCCCGAGCAGGAGGCACGCCTGGCCGCGATCCTCGACGCCGGGCGGGCGCTGCTGTGACCACCATCGCCTCGCTCGACGCGCGCCTGGTGCGCGTGCCGCTGACGCGCCCGTGGGGCGCCGATGTGACGAGCGTGGGCGTGATCGCGACCCACCTGGTGCGTGACGACGGCGCCGAGGGCTGGGGGTTCTCGTGGACCCCTCAGATCGGCGCCGAAGCGGTGCGGGCGCTGCTGCAGCACGACCTCGCCCCCGCCGCGGTGGGGCGCTCGGCCGCCCCCGGTGAGGCGTGGCAGGGGCTCTGGGAGCACCTGCACGAGGCCGGGGGCGGCGGCATCACCACGATCGCCCTGGCCGGGCTCGATCTGGCGGTGTGGGATGCCGCGGCGCGCGCCGCCGGTGGCTCGGTCTCGCAGCTCGTCGGGCGGCACCGCGAGAGCGTGGCGGTCTACGGCAGCGGTGTGAACCTGCACTACCCGCTCCCCGAGCTCGTCGCCCAGGCCGAGCGCTGGGCGGCGGCGGGCTTCGACGCCGTCAAGGTCAAGGTCGGCAAGCCCGACGTCACCGAAGACCTCGAGCGCCTCCGCGCCGTACGCGAGGTCATCGGAGCGGACCGCGCGCTCATGATCGACGCCAACCAGCGGTGGGACCTCGACCGCGCGACGCGCCACCTCGAGGTGCTGGCCGAGGTCTCCCCGGCCTGGATCGAGGAGCCGCTGCGCGCCGACGACCTCGCCGGGCACACCGAGCTCGCCCGCCGGTTGCGCGCCTCGTCCGCCATCCCCATCGCGCTGGGCGAGAACCTGCACACGGTGCACCGGTTCGCGGACTTCCTGCGGGCCGATGCCGCCCAGATCGTGCAGCCGAACATCGTGCGCGTGGGAGGCATCACCCCCTTCCTGCGCATCGCCGAGCGTGCCGCCGACCACGGCGCGGCGCTGCATCCGCACCTGCTCCCCGAGCTCTCGGGCCAGCTGGCGCTGTGCCTTCCCGCGACCCCCGGGGTGCCCGCGCCGCTGGTCGAAGACGTCGAGGATGCCGGGTTCGGCTTCCTCGGCGCGCTGTCCGATCCCTCCCCCGTCGCCATCGCCGACGGGCGCCTCACCGAGACCCCGCACGCCGGACTCGGGATGCGGTTGCGCTAGACGCACCCCGCCCGATCCGCCGTCCCCGCCGACGAAAGGCCACACCATGACCACCACGTCCGATCAGCTCGACTCCCTCGTCTCGGCCGCGGCCGCGGCCGCCCCGGTGTGGCGTGCGTCGTCCGCCGCCGAGCGTGCGGGGTGGCTCTGCGCCCTCGCCGACGCGCTCGATGCGGCATCCGACGAACTCGTTGAGATCGCCGACCGCGAGACGCGCCTGGGCACCACGCGCCTCGCCGGCGAGGTCGGCCGCACCACCGGCCAGCTGCGGCTGTTCGCGGCCGTGGTCGAAGAGGGGTCCTACCAGGAGCTGATCGTCGACGACGCGGATGCCACGGCCACCCCGCCGCGCCCCGAGCTGCGCCGCATGCTCACCGGCGTCGGGCCGGTGGCGGTCTTCGCGGCCTCGAACTTCCCGTTCGCGTTCTCGGTGTGCGGCGGCGACACCGCCTCGGCTCTCGCCGCCGGCAACCCGGTGATCGTGAAGGCCCACTCCGGTCACCCCGAGCTGTCCCGGCGCACCGCCGAGATCGCGGTCGCCGCCCTCGAGGCCGCCGGCGCACCGGCCGGCTCGCTCGCACTGGTCGAGGGTCGCGAGGCCGGCAACGCGCTGGTGCGGCATCCGCTCGTGCAGGCCGCAGGCTTCACCGGATCGCTCTCGGGCGGCCGGGCGCTGTTCGACCTCGCCGTCTCACGGCCCGACCCGATTCCCTTCTACGGTGAGCTCGGCAGCACCAACCCCGTCGTGATCACGCCCGCCGCGGCTGCGGCACGCGGGGAGCAGCTCGCCACGGGCCTCGCCGGCTCGTTCACGCTGGGGGTCGGCCAGTTCTGCACCAAACCGGGCGTGGTGTTCGTGCCGCGCGGGGCCGGGTTCGAAGCGGCCACCGCAGCCGCCGTCACCGGCATCGCCGGCGGGCCGCTGCTGACCGACCGCATCACCGAGGCCTTCCCGTCCGGGGTCGAGGCGCTCACCGCCGACCCCGCCGTCGAGGTCGTCGCGACCGGCGCCGAGACGCCCGACGGGGCGCGGCCGATCGTGCTGGCGACCGACGCCGACGCCGTCGCCGCGCGCCCCGAGACGCTGCTGGAGGAGTGCTTCGGACCGGTGACGCTGCTGGTGCGCTACGACGGCGCCGACGATCTGCACCGCGCGCTGCGCGCCGTGCCGGGAGCGCTCACCGCGACGCTGCACGCCGAGCCGGGCGACGACGTCGCCCGGACCCTCGCCCTGCTGCAGGAGCGCGCCGGTCGGGTGCTGTTCGCGGGCTGGCCCACCGGTGTCGCCGTCACCTGGTCGCAGCACCACGGCGGCCCGTGGCCGGCCACGACGTCGCTGCACACGTCGGTGGGAGCGACCTCGATCCGCCGGTTCCTGCGGCCGATCGCCTTCCAGGACGCCCCGACGCCGCTGCTCCCCCCGGCGCTGCGCGATGAGGCGCTGGCGGGCGTGCCGCACCGCCGCAACGGCGTGCTGACGGTGCCCTCGCGGTAGCCGGGGCGGCACCCGGCCGCCGTCGGGAGGGAAAGCGTTTGCTGGCTAGGCTGGGGCGATGACCTCCCGCTTCCGGATCGGCGAGACCGACTTCCTCCTCGACGGCGAACCCCACCGCATCATCTCGGGCGCGATGCACTACTTCCGGGTGCACCCGGACCTCTGGCGCGACCGCCTGCGCAAGGCGAAGCTCATGGGGCTGAACGCCATCGAGACCTACGTCGCCTGGAACGCGCACGAGCCGGTGCCGGGGCAATGGGATGCCTCCGGCGGGCTCGACCTCGGCCGCTTCCTCGATCTGGTCGCCGAAGAGGGCCTGCACGCCATCGTGCGCCCGGGGCCCTACATCTGCGCCGAGTGGCACAACGGCGGGCTGCCCACCTGGCTCACCGCCGACACCGAGATGACGTTGCGCAGCTCCGACCCGCGCTACCTCGCGGCCGTGACGAGCTTCCTCGACCGCATCAACGCGATCGTCGCGCCGCGTCAGATCGACCAGGGCGGCAGCGTCATCCTGGTGCAGATCGAGAACGAGTACGGCGCGTACGGCTCCGACAAGGCCTACCTCGCCGAGCTGATCCGCCTCACCCGCGCGGCCGGCATCACGGTGCCGCTCACGCAGGTCGACCAGCCCATCGCGCACATGCTCGAAGGCGGCGCGCACGAGGGCCTGCACAAGACCGGGTCGTTCGGCTCCCGCATCGGCGAGCGCCTCGCGACCCTCCGCGAACACCAGCCCACCGGGCCGCTCATGTGCATGGAGTTCTGGTGCGGCTGGTTCGACCACTGGGGCGAGAAGCACCACACCACGACCTTCGCCGACGCCGCCCGCGACCTCGACGAGCTGCTCGCCGCGGGCGCATCCGTGAACATCTACATGGTGCACGGCGGCACCAACTTCGGCCTCACCAACGGCGCGAACGACTCCGGTCGCTACCTGCCGCTGGTGACCTCCTACGACTACGACTCCCCCCTCACCGAGTCCGGCGACGTCACCGAGAAGTTCCGCGCGTTCCGCGAGGTGATCGCGAAGCACGCGCCGGTGCCCGACGAGCCGCTCCCCGAGCCCGTCGATGCCCCCGTGCTGCAGGTCGCGCTCGCCTCGGTCGGCGACCCGCTGCCGCTCGTCGCAACCGACCGCGGTGTCTTCGACACCCCGCCCACGCTCGACGAGCTCGGCCCCGACCTGGTGCTCGCCGAGTACACGGCGGCCCTCGACACCGAGGCGACCACCGTGCTCGACGCCGATGTGCGCGACTACGCCTGGGTGGCCGTGGACGAGCGCCCCGTCGGCATCCTGCAGCGCACGATCGGCGACCTCGCGATGCCGCTTCCCGCGGGCGCCGAGCTGCGTCTGCTCGTCGAGGAGACCGGCCGGGTCAACTACGACACCAAGATCGGCGAGCCCAAGGGCCTCGTCGGCGGTGTGCGCCTGGACGGTGAGCCGATCACCGCACCGTGGCACGTGCGCACGTTCGACGTGCCCGCGCTCGGGGCGGCGGTCGCGCAGGCCGCCGCCGCCGCCCCGGTGACCGGCGGCCGCGCCGCGGGCCCCGTCGGCCTGCGCGCGTCGTTCGAGCTCGCCGCCGCCGCCGACCTCTTCCTCGACACCGCCGGGTGGGGCAAGGGCTTCGCGTGGGTCAACGGGTTCTTCCTCGGCCGCTACTGGCGCCGCGGCCCGCAGCGCACGCTCTACGTACCGGGGCCGGTCACCCGTGCGGGCACGAACGAGGTCGTCATCGTCGAGCTCGAAGCGCTCACCGATGCCACCGCGCGCTTCGTCGCCCGTCCCCACCTGGGACACGAGGTCGAGTAGCCGGGGTCGGTGGGGCGCGGCGGCATCCGGCAGGATGGAGTCATGTCTTGGCTTGTCACCGGCGGTGCCGGCTACATCGGTGCCCATGTCGTCCGCGCCCTCGCTTCGGCGGGGCTCGCTCCCGTCGTGATCGACGATCTCTCCAGCGGCCACGCGTCGTTCGTGCCCGAAGGGGTGCCGTTCGTGAAGGGCACGATCCTCGACCGTGAGCTGGTCACGCAGACCCTGCGCGAGCACGACGTCGAGGGCGTCATCCACGTCGCCGGCTTCAAGTACGCCGGCGTGTCGGTGACCCGGCCGCTGCACACCTACGAGCAGAACGTCGAGGGCACGCGCGTCGTGCTGCAGGCGATGGCCGATGCCGGCGTCGACAAGATCGTGTTCTCCTCGTCGGCCGCCGTCTACGGCACCCCCGAGGTCGAGCTCGTCACCGAGGACCTCCCCAAGCGCCCGGCGTCGCCCTACGGCGAGTCGAAGCTCATCGGCGAGTGGCTGCTGCGCGATCAGGCGGTCGCGACGGCCGGCACCGACAAGCCGCTGCGCCACACGTCGCTGCGCTACTTCAACGTCGTCGGCTCCGGCGACCGCGAGGTGTACGACACCAGCCCGCACAACCTGTTCCCGCTCGTGTTCGAGGCCCTGATCGAGGGTCGCACGCCCCGCATCAACGGCGACGACTACGACACCCCCGACGGCACCAACGTGCGCGACTACGTGCACGTCGCCGACATCGCCGCCGCTCACGTCGTGGCCGCCGAGCGGCTCGCCGCCGGCGACCCGCTGGAGCCGGCGTACAACCTGGGTTCGCGCAACGGCCTGTCGGTGCGCGAGATCATGGATGCCATGGCGCGCGTGACCGGCGTGGACTTCACCCCCGAGATCGCCCCGCGCCGCGCCGGTGACCCCGACCGCATCGTCGCCACCGGCGAGCTGGCCGCCCGCGACCTGAAGTGGGAGAACCGCTACTCGGTCGACGAGATGGTGCGCACCGGCTGGGAAGCCCGCCGCGCCGCGGACTGACTCCGCCGCTCCCGCGTCTCCCGCCGCGCGCTACGGGCGTTGCGGCGGGGGCGCGGTGCTGTCGCGCACGACGAGCGGCGCGGGCAGCAGCGCCGGCACGTGGCCGGCACCGTCGATCGTGCCCTCGATGGCTCCGACCAGCGCCGCCACCGCCGCCGCGCCCAGCGCGTCGAAGTCCTGACGCACCGTCGACAGCGGTGGCCGGTAGTCGGCCGCGTCGGCGACGTCGTCGAACCCGACGACGCTGACCCGGTCGGGCACCTGCCGACCCGACTCGGCGAGGGCGCGCAGCAGCCCGAGGGCCATCTGGTCATTGGCCGCGAAGACGGCGGTCACATCGCCGGCGAGCCCGGCGGCCGCCGCGCGCCCCGATGCTGCGGTCCAGTCGCCGCGCACCGGCGGCGGCGCGGGGCGACCGGCAGCGCTGAGCGCCTCACGCCAGCCGCGCTCGCGCTCGCCCGCGGCGAACGACGGCTCGGGCCCGGCCAGGTGCCAGACCGTGTCGTGGCCGAGGCGCAGCAGGTGGGCGGTCGCCGCCCGCGCGCCTGCGGCATGGTCGGTGCCGACGACGGCGAACCGATCGTCGGGCGGCGAGTCGACGACGACGAGCGCGAGACCCTCGGGCGCGGTGGCATCCCTCACGACGGCGGTCGCCTCGTTGAGCACGATGGCCCCGTCGACCCCCTGGTCGCGCAACCGGGCGAAGGCATCCCCGATGCCGGATGCCGCATCGAGCGTCACGACGGTGACGGCGTAGCCGCGGCCGGCTGCCGCCTCGACGACCGCCTGCAGCATGCGGGAGTTGCCGATGGTGGCGAGCGTGGTCGCGACGAGGCCGATCGTCTGGGTGCGTCCGGTGCGCAGCGCCCGCGCCGCGCGGTGCGGGCGGTAGCCGAGGTCGGCCATCGCCTGTTCGACGCGCTGCCGGGTGGCGGGGTCCACGCGTGGGCTGCCGTTGACCACCCGTGACACGGTCTGGCCCGACACGCCCGCCCGGGCGGCGACGTCGAGCATCGACACCCGGCGTCGGAGTGTGGGGGCACCGGTGGACCGCTCGGGATCCGTCATCGGGTCGGGGGCCACGGCATCCTCTCTGACCAAGTGATGTTGACGATAACACACGCCCGACATAGCATGTTGACGTGAACATGCCAGAGCAGCACGATCTTGACGCCGTCACCCTCGGGGCCGGTGTCGTCAAACGTCCCACGCGACTGGCTGACGGCCGGGAGCTCATCTACTTCGACGATCCCGACACGACGCTCGGCCCGGAGCGCGCCATCGACGCGCGCACGCTCGACCCGCGCCCGGCGACCGCCACGATGCGCCAGGACATCCTGACCGGCGACTGGATCTCGGTGGCCGCCTCCCGGCAGAACCGCGCGTTCCTGCCGCCGGCCGAGCTCGACCCGCTCTCGCCGCAGACCCCCACCAACCCGTCGGAGATCCCCTCGCGGTACGACGTCGCCGTGTTCGAGAACAAGTCCCCCTCGTTCGGGCCCGCCCTCGCCGAAGCGCACGGCGACGCCCCCGCCGCCGGCGACCCGCCGCGCGGCATCGACGACCTCGAGCACCTCGGGCTCGGTCGCACCCGGTCCTCGGTCGGCCGGTGCGAAGTGGTGTGCTTCAGCCCCGAGCACTCCGGCTCCTTCGGCACTCAGTCGGTCACCCGCGCCCGCACCGTCATCGAGGCGTGGGCAGACCGCACCGCCGCCCTGTCCGCCCTCCCCGGCGTCGAGCAGGTGTTCCCGTTCGAGAACCGCGGCGAGGCGATCGGTGTGACCCTCCCCCACCCCCACGGCCAGATCTACGCCTACCCGTACATCACGCCGCGCACGACCCGTCTGCTCGACTCGATCGACCGCACCGCTCCCGATCTCTTCCAGCGCATCCTCGACTTCGAGCGCGGCAGCGAACGGGTGCTCTTCAGCGGCGAGCACTGGACGGCGTTCGTGCCGTTCGCGGCCCGCTGGCCGCTGGAGGTGCACCTGCTGCCGCACCGTCACGTGGCCGACTTCAGCGAGACTTCCGACGCCGAGCGCGACGAACTGGCGCCGCTGTACCTGCGGCTGCTGCGCGGCGTCGACGCGCTGTACGACTCCCCGACGCCGTACATCGCCGCCTGGCACCAGGCGCCGGTGCGCCACGGCCGCGACACCGTACGCCTCAACCTGCAGCTGACCAGTCCCCGCCGCGCCGCCGACAAGCTCAAGTTCCTCGCCGGCAGCGAGGCGGCCATGGGGGCCTGGATCGGCGACGTTCCCCCCGAAGTCGCCGCCGACCGGCTGCGCACCGCCATCGAAGGAGTGTCCCTGTGACCGAGTCCTCTGCCGCATCCTCGGTGCGCGCCGCCCGCGACCTGTTCGTCGACCTCACCGGTCACGAGCCGGAGAGCGTCTGGTCGGCCCCCGGTCGGGTCAACCTCATCGGTGAGCACACCGACTACAACGACGGCTTCGTGCTGCCGTTCGCGACGCCGCAGCGCACCCGTGTCGCCGTGGCGCCCCGCACCGACGGCCGCATCCGCGTGGCCTCGACCTTCGACCCGGAGCCGGTGGAGGTGGCCCTGGCCGACCTCGACGCGCTCTTCCCGAGCGACGGCGCCCCGCGCGTGCCGGAGTGGTCGGCCTACCCGCTCGGGGTCGCCTGGGCGCTCATGCACGCCGCCAGCCTCACCCCCGATGCGGTCACCGGCGTCGACCTCGCCTTCGCCTCCGACGTCCCCGTCGGCGCCGGCCTGTCGTCGTCGGCCGCGCTCGAGGGCGCCACGGCCGCCGCGCTGTCCGCCGCGTGGGACCTCTCCCTCGACGGGGCGACGCTCGCCCAGGTCGGCCGCCGCGCCGAGAACGAGGCGGTGGGCGCACCCACCGGCATCATGGACCAGATGGCGTCGACGCTGGGGCAGCCCGACGCCGCCATCTTCCTCGATTGCCGCACGCTCGAAGCCCAGGTCGTCGACCTCGGTTTCGCACCCGCGGGACTCGAGCTCGTCGTGATCGACACGCGCGTCAAGCACGCCCACTCCACGGGCGGCTACGGCGAGCGCCGCGCGTCGTGCGAGCAGGGCGCCGCGATCATGGGCGTGCCGTCGCTGCGCGACGTCTCGGTGGCCGATCTCGACCGCGCCCAGGAGCTGATGGACGATGTCACCTTCCGGCGGGTGCGCCACGTCGTGACCGAGAACCAGCGCGTGCTCGACACCGTCGAGGCCCTCCGCACCGACGGGCCTCGCGCGATCGGCGGCCTCCTCGACGCCTCGCACGCCTCCATGCGCGACGACTTCGAGATCTCGGTGCCCGAGCTCGACACCGCCGTCGAGGCGGCCGTCGCCGCCGGCGCCCTCGGTGCCCGCATGACCGGTGGCGGCTTCGGCGGCTCCGCGATCGCCCTCGTGGAGCACGACCGGGTGGCGCAGGTGACCGAGGCTGTGACCCGGGCATTCGACGCCGCCGGGTTCACCGCGCCGCACATCTTCACCGTGTCGCCGTCGGCAGGCCCCGCCCGCGACGCCTGAGCCACGTACTGTCCGGACCGCATCGTTCCCCGCAACCCCTGGCGTGCGGGGAACGATGCGTTCTAACGTCGGTCGTGAGCCGCGGCATCCGTCCCCCGCGGCGTGAGGAGACACCGTGGCGTACATCACCGTGGCGACCGAGAACTCTGCCGACATCGACCTCTACTACACCGACCAGGGCACCGGCCGCCCGGTCGTGCTGATCCACGGCTTTCCGCTCAACGGCGAGTCCTGGGGCAAGCAGCAGGCGGCGCTGCTGGATGCCGGCTTTCGCGTCATCGCGTACGACCGCCGCGGCTTCGGCGCGTCGAGCAAGGCGGGTTCCGGCTACGACTACGACACCTTCGCTGCCGACCTGCACGCGCTGATGGAAGAGCTCGACCTCGAGGATGCCACGCTCGTCGGCTTCTCGATGGGCACGGGCGAAGTGGCGCGCTACCTCTCGCGCTACGGCGCTGCCCGCATCTCGCGGGCCGCCTTCCTCGGCTCGCTCGAGCCGTTCCTGGCGATCACCGACGACAACCCCGACGGCGCGGCACCGGCGCAGTTCTTCCGCGAGACCGCAGACGCGGTACGCGCCGACCGCTATGGCTTCATGGCCGGGTTCTTCCGCGACTTCTACAACCTCGACGATCTGCTCGGCGACCGCATCTCGCAGGAGGCGGTCGATGCGAGCATCGCGGTGGCCAACCAGGCAGGCAACACCGCCGTCGCCGCGGCCCCGCTCACCTGGGCCACCGATTTCCGCGCCGACATCCCGCACATCGGCGTGCCCGCGCTCATCGTGCACGGCACCGCCGACAACATCCTGCCCATCGATGCCACCGCGCGGCGCTTGCGCGAACTGCTGCCCGATGCCACCTACGTCGAGATCGACGGCGCGCCGCACGGGCTGCTGTGGACCCACGGCGACGAGGTCAACGAGGCGCTGCTGGCGTTCCTGCACGCCTGAGCGGGCACGCCGCTGCAGCGGCACCGGGCACTCGGCGGCTCACGCAGCGAACGCGCGCCGGAACTGCCGCCGCGCCCGCGCCGACGTCTCGGCCCGCTCGGCTTCATCGATGCGCGACAGCTCGCCCGCGAGCATCCCCGCCGCCAGCATGATGTCGGCGGCGTCGACGTGCGCGCCGACGCGACCCGCGGCCCGCTCCCGGGCGAGGAGCCGCTCGACCACCTCGCGGAAGCGCGCGCCGAGGGCGATCACGGCGGGATCGTGACGGTTGCCGACCGTCAGGTCGATGAGCGCGGTGGAGACGACGGCCTGGTCGGAGATGACGTCGAAGAGGTCGTCGAGGGTGCGCTCCTCGGGCGCCAGGAACACCTCGATCTCCGCGACGTTCTCCTCGAAGATGGCCGCCGCCAGCGCCGTGCGGTCGGGGAAGTGGCGGTACAGGCTCCCCTGCCCGACGCCGGCGCGCTTGGCCACCGCGGAGAACGGCGCCGACAGGCCCGACTCGGTGAACACCTCGCGGGCGGCCCGCAGCAGCGCGCGGCGGTTCTCGGGTCCGGCGGCGGGCCCGCGGTTGGCCTTGCGAGGCACTTCCCCTTCAATGTCCACGGGTATACGTTAATACCGGACATACTTGTCCGGTAGAAGGGAAAGACCATGGCCACTGCACCGCTCTCCGGAGATTCCGCCATCGCCGACTGGCTCGCCGATCCGGCAGGCCACGCCATCCTCGCCGACATGCTCGCTCAGGGCGGCCAGACCCCGGAGGTGTTCAAGCCGGTCAAACGCCTCGCGATCAAGCGCCTCATCAAGCTGAGCCGCGGCTCGTTCACCCAGGAGATGCTCGACGAGCTCGTCCGCCGTGCCGCCGCCGGCGAAGTGCCCGAAGGAGCGCCCGTCGCCGCTGCAGAGACGGCGGAGCCCCAGACCGACGCCGCGTCGGCCGTGCCGCTGCGCGAGTGGACCGAACGCCTCGACCAGGGCCGTTTCACCGGTCAGACCCACATCGTCACCGGCGCCGGCTCCGGCATCGGTCGCGCCACCGCGTCGCGGGTCGCGCGTGAGGGCGGCCGCGTCGTCGCCGTCGATGTCAGCCAGGAGGGCCTGGACGAGTTCGTCGCCGAGCACCCGGGCTTGGACATCACCCCGATCGTCGCGGACATCACCGACGACGCCGGCATCGCCCGCATCATCGAGGCGGCCGGCGACACGATCGACGGGCTCGCGAACATCGCCGGCATCATGGATGACATGACGCCGGTCGGCGAACTCACCGACGCCGTCTGGGACCGGGTCATCGCGATCAACCTCACCGGCACCATGAAGCTCACGCGCGCCGTCATCCCCACCATGCTCGCCCAGGGCGGCGGCTCGATCGTCAACACCGCCTCCGAGGCGGCCCTGCGCGGCTCGGCCGCCGGTGCCGCCTACACCGCGTCGAAGCACGCCGTGGTCGGGCTCACCAAGTCGACCGCGTTCATGTACGGGCCCAGCGGCATCCGCTGCAACGCGGTGGCCCCGGGCGCGACGATCACCAACATCGAGGCGAGGTTCGCCTCGCCGCTGGGTGCGCAGCGCGTGCGCACCGCCATGGCGGTCCTCCCCGACCCCGTCGAGGCCGACGCCCTCGCGGCATCCATCACCTTCCTGCTGAGCGATGACGGCGTGAACGTCAACGGCGTCACCCTCGCCAGCGACGGAGGATGGTCGGCCGCCTGACCCGAACGGGCGCCGACAGGGCCCCGGGAGCGCGTCTGCGTCCCCGGGGCCCACTCTTTCCGGCGGTGTCAGCCGTCGGCCTCGTCCGCCGCGCCGGCCATGGCCACGAGCTGCTCGATCTGCTCGAACGTGACCGGCAGACCGGGAAAGCCGGCGAGCCGGCCGATCGGGAACGACCCCATCATCTTCTGCAGGGCGTCGTCCGGCATGGCCGCCCCCGCGCCCGCCCCGTCCAGCAACCCCGCCATCGCCTCCTGCACGATGGGGCCGACGACGGGGTGGGACAGCAGATCGGCCACCGACGACGCCATCGTCAGCGGCAGCACCACCTCGTCGCCGACGACGGTCACGGTGACGCTGCCGCGCACATCGCGGCTGGAGGCGGCGACATCGACGCGGTACTCACCGCCTTCGACGATCCACCGGTCGCGGCGCAGGTCCCAGTGGGCGAGGTCGCCCAGGGGCACGGTGAGCTCGACCTCGCGGGACTCGCCCGCTTCCAGCGTCACGCCGGCGAAGGCGCGCAGTTCGCGCGGCGCACGCGGCACCGTCGAGGCCGGCACGGCCGTGTACAGCTGCACGACCTCCCGCCCGGCACGCCCGCCGGTGTTGGTGACGGTCACCGTGACCCGCAGCGCCTCACCGTCGACGGATGCCGCGGGCGGCCCGTACGCGAACGAGGTGTAGGACAGGCCATGACCGAACGGGTACGCCACCGGCAATGAGCGGGCGTCGAACCAGCGGTAGCCGACGAGAATGCCCTCGCCGTAGCGGACGTGGCCGAACTCCCCCGGAAAGTTGCCGAAGGCGGCGGTGTCCTCCAGCCGCAGCGGAATGGTCTCGGTGAGCTTGGCCGAGGGGTTGACCACGCCGAACAGTACGTCGGCGGTCGCCCCGCCGCCCGCCTGGCCGAGCAGCCAGCCCTCGACGATCGCGGGGACGTCGTCGCGGAAGGGCAGCGCCACGACGCCGCCGTGGGAGAGCACGACGACGGTGCGCGGGTTGGCCTCGACGACGGCGGCGAGCAGCGCCGACTGGTCGGCGGGCAGATCGATGTGGTCGCGGTCGAAGCCCTCCGACTCCGTGGCGGCGGGGAGCCCGAGGAACACGACGGCCGTGTCGGCGGCCGCCGCGGCCTCGACCGCTTCGGCCACGAGGGCTGCGGCATCCGGGGTGTCGTCCTCGTCACCGCCGTCGAGCGTGAAGCCCGCCGCGTAGACGACGTCACCCTCGGCGAGCGCGAGGATCTCCTCCAGGGCGGTGTCGAGCCGCGTCGGGTTGATGAGTGACGACCCCGCGCCCTGGTAGCGAGGCTCGGCCGCGAACGCCCCGATGACGGCGAGCGACGCGTCGCGGGGCAGCGGCAGCACCGCACCGTCGTTCTTCAGCAGCACGATCGAGCGGCCTGCCGCCTCGCGGGCGAGGGCGTGGTGCGCGTCGACGTCGAGCGGGCCGGGAGCCGCGGGCCTGCGGTCGGCCCGCTCGACGAGGTCGATCACCCGCGAGGCGGCGAGGCGGACCGCCGCCTCGTCGAGCGTGCCGTCCTCGACGGCCGCGACCAGCTGCGCGTCGGTGCGTCCGCCGCTGGCCGGCATCTCGAGGTCCAGGCCCGCCACGACCCCGGCCACGCGGTCCTCGACCGCACCCCAGTCCGACACGACGAGACCCTCGAACCCCCACTCGTCGCGCAGCACCCGGGTGAGCAGCCACGGGTCCTCCGAGGCGTACACCCCGTTGATGCGGTTGTACGAACACATCACCGTCCAGGGCCGTGCCTCGGTGACGACCCGGTGGAACCCGCGCAGGTAGATCTCCCGCAACGGCCGCGGATCGACGTCGGCACTCACCCGCAGCCGGTCGGTCTCCTGGTTGTTCGCCGCGAAGTGCTTCAGCGACGCCCCGACGCCGCGGGACTGGATGCCGCGCACCGCCGCCGCCCCGAGCACCCCCGACACCAGCGGGTCCTCGGAGTAGTACTCGAAGTTGCGTCCGCACAGCGGCGAGCGCTTGATGTTGATGCCGGGGCCGAGCACCACGGCGACGTCTTCGATGGCCGCCTCGAGCCCGAGGGCCGCGCCGACGCGCTCCACCAGGTCCTCATCGAACGACGACCCGAGCGCGACGGCGGGCGGGAAGCACGTCGCCGGCACGCTCGCCCCGAGACCCAGGTGGTCGGTGGCGCCCACCTGCTTGCGCAGACCGTGCGGCCCATCGGTCAGCATGATCGAGGGGATGCCGACGCGCGGGACGGCCTTGGTGGTCCAGAAGTCCGCGCCGCTGGTGAGCGACGCGGACTCCTGGATGGTGAGATCGGATGCCGACGGGCGTGACTGCGGTGTCATGGCGACACCATATGTCACCGGCCACGCCGGCGCGCGGGCGCCGGTCAGCTGAGCGCCGGGACCACCTCGCGCTCGAACAGCTCGATGCCCGAACGGTCGTAGGCCGCCTCGGGGAAGTAGTGGATCGCGTAGCCGAGGCCCGCCGCCGCCCGGGCGGCGAGCCGCTCGGCGACCTGCTCGGGCGTGCCCACGGCCGGGGACTCGCGGTAGTCCTGCTCGATGTGCGCGGCCCGCTCCGCCCCGACGAACGGCGCGAGGCGCGCGACGACCGCCGCGACGCGGTCGGCGACCTCCGCCTCGGTGTCGGCGATGACGGTGTTGAAGTTCGACGAGCGGGTGATGTCGCCGAAGTCGCGGCCGAGGGCGTCGCAGTGGCCGCGCAGCACCTCGGACTTGTGGGTGAACTCCTCGATCGACCCGGCGAAGTTCGTGTATGACGCGTAGGTCGCCGCGATCTTCAGGGTCACCTTCTCGCCGCCGCCGGCGATCCACAGCGGAATGCCGCCCCGTTGCAGCGGGAGCGGGCGCACGATCGCCCCGTCGGCGGTGTAATACCGGCCCTCGAGGGTCGCCGACCCCGTCGTCCACGCCTGGTGCATGATCTCCACGCCTTCGCGCAGGCGCCCGAGACGCTCGGCGATCGGCGGGAAGCCGTAGCCGTATGCGCGCCACTCGTGTTCGTACCAGCCGCCGCCGATGCCCATCTCGGTGCGCCCGCCCGAGATCGCGTCGACGGTCGCGGCGACCTTGGCGAGGTAGGCGGGGTTGCGGTAGCTCATGCACGTGCACATCTGGCCGAGCCGGATGCGGTCGGTCGATGCCGCGAACGCGGACATCAGCGTCCACGCCTCGTGGGTGGCTTCCTCGCTCGCGACGGGCGTGGTGTGGAAATGGTCGTACACCCACAGCGACTCCCAGGGGCCGGCGTCGGCCTGCTGGGCGAGGGTGCGCATGGTGGCCCAGTGCTCCGCCGGGTCGATGCCGACCAGATCGAAGCGCCAGCCCTGGGGGATGAAGAGTCCGAATCGCATGGACGTCAGCCTAGAGATGACCAGGGCTCAGGCGATACTCATCCGGGGTGGACGACGGCATGCGGCATCCGGGCGCACATGATGCCGATCGCCTCGGGATTGGCATCCACGAGCACCGCGTCCCGCCCGAGGGCGGAGGCGACGGCGCCGGTCGTGCCGCTGCCGGCGAAGAGATCGAGCACGCGGTCGCCGGGGCGACTGGAGGCCTGCACGATGCGCCGGAGGATGCCCTCGGGCTTCTGTGTCGGGTAGCCGGTCTTCTCGCGCCCCGACGTCGGCACGATCGTGTGCCACCAGACATCGGTGGGGAGCTTGCCGCGCGCCGCCTTCTCGGGGGTGACCAGGCCCGGGGCCATGTAGGGCTCGCGGTCCACCGCCGTGGAGTCGAAGTGGTAGCCGCGCGGATCCTTGACATACACCAGGATCGTGTCGTGCTTGGTGGGCCAGCGGCGGCGGCTCTTCGCGCCGTAGTCGTAGGCCCAGATCAGCTCGTTGAGAAAACGCTCGCGGCCGACGAGGGCGTCCATGAGCACCTTGGCGTAGTGCGCCTCACGGTAGTCCAGGTGCAGGTACAGGGTGCCGTCGTCGGCGAGCAGCCGCCACGCCTCGGCCAGGCGCGGCTCGAGGAAGTCCCAGTAGTCCTCGAACCGGTCGTCGTAGCGGCTGAGGTCGCCGCGCAGCCGCGCGTACTCGCGCCCGCGGAAGCCGGTCTTCACCGGATCGCCGTCGGAATTCAGGCGCAGCGGCGGTGCCGCGCCGTCGGCGGCCGGCGTGTCGCCGTCAGCCGGAATTCTGACAGCCGACTCGACGGCACGCTCCCGCGTGCGGCCGGTGTTGAACGGCGGGTCGAGGTAGATGAGGGTGAAGGAGCCCGCCGCGAGGGTGCGCGCGACGGCGAGGTTGTCACCGTGATGGATCTCGACGCGTCCGGGTTCGTCGCCGGGTTCGCCGCTCACGGAACGCGGTGCAGCCACGCGTCGGTGGCGAACTTCGACTGCACCAGGGCCTCTGCCTCGGCGTACTCGTCTTCGGTGATCTGCCCCTCGGTCGCCCCGTAGAGCGTGGCGAAGGTGCTCTTGAACCGCTCGATGATCTCCTCGCGCGGCAGCCCGGTCTGGCTGCGCAGCGGGTCGACGCGCTTGGCGGCGGAGGTCGTGCCCTTGTCGCTGAGCTTCTCGCGGCCGATGCGCAGCACCTCGGTGAGCACCTGGCCGTCCATGTCGTAGCTCAGGCTCGCGTGGTGCAGCACCCCGCCGTTGGCCAGGCGCTTCTGCGCGGCGCCGCCGATCTTCCCCTCCGGGGAGGAGATGTCGTTGAGCGGCTTGTAGGTCGCGTCGATGCCGAGCGAGCGCAGCGCCTGCAGCGCCCAGTCGTCGAGGAACGCGTAGGAGTCGGCGAACGTCATGCCGGCGACGAGGGATGCCGGCACGTAGAGCGAATACGTGATGATCCACTCCGCCGAGATGAGCATGGCCCCGCCGCCGGAGATGCGGCGCACGACCTCGAAGCCGTGACGGGCGGCGCCCTCGGGGTCGACCTCGTTGCGGTACGACTGGAACGAGCCGATCACGACGGCCGAGGCGTCCCACGTCCAGATGCGCATCGTGGGGTTGCGGCGGCCGTCGCCGACCCGGGCGGTCAGCACCTCGTCGAGGGCGAGGTTCATGTTCGGTGAGAGCGGGCGGTCGTGCACGATCTCCCAGTCGAACTCGCGCCACCCCGGGGCGGTCACCAGCGCCCGGCGCACCGCAGTGCCGACCGACTCAGGGGTGAAGCCCAGCAGCTGGGCGCCCTCGGGCAACGCCGCGCGTACGGCGGCGGCGATGGTGGCGACGTCGGATTCGACCGGCAGCCCGGTGACGGCCGCGTCGATGTCGGCGAGGGCGTCGTCGGGCTCGAGGAAGAAGTCTCCAGCCAGGTGGAAATCGGTGATCAGCCCTTCGTCGACCTCGAGGTCGACGACGACCAGTTTGCCGCCAGGAACCTTGTACTCACCGTGCATGGGTCAAGCCTACGGCGCCGCGCTGGTAGGGTGGTCAGGTGGCCTCAGTGCCACTACGTCGTCGTCACGACTCCCCGATCCCGATCGCGGCATCTTTTCGAACGGCGAACCGATGCGCGAATCCGCGCCGTCGCCTCCCCGCACCGCGATCCTCTGTCGATCTGCGTGTGCCTGCCCGAAAGCACACATGTCTACTTTCCTTTCCCTCGGCGTGCCCGAGAAGCTCGCTGCCGTCCTCGAAGCCGACGGCAAGACCGAGGCGTTCGCCATTCAGCGCGACACCCTCCCCGACTCCCTCGCCGGCCGCGACGTGCTCGGCCGCGGCCGCACCGGCAGCGGCAAGACCATCGCGTTCGCGCTGCCCATGGTCGCCCGCCTGTCCGGCGCCGCGGCATCCGGACGCCGCTCCGGCCGCCCCCGCGGCCTGGTGCTCGCCCCGACCCGTGAGCTCGCGACCCAGATCGCCGCGACCATCTCGCCCCTGGCGGATGCCGTGGGCCTCACCGTGACCACGATCTTCGGCGGCGTCAGCCAGCGCCCGCAGGAGCAGGCGCTGTCCCGCGGCGTCGACATCGTCGTGGCGTGCCCCGGCCGCCTCGAAGACCTCATGAAGCAGAAGGTCGTCGACCTGAGCGCGGTGGAGATCGTCGTGCTCGACGAGGCCGACCACATGGCCGACCTGGGGTTCCTCCCCGGCGTCACCCGCATCCTCACCGCCACCCCCTCCGGCGGCCAGCGCATGCTGTTCAGCGCGACGCTGGACCGCGGCGTCGACACCCTGGTGCGCAAGTTCCTGCGCGACGAGGTGCGTCACGAGGTCGACGAGTCCAGCGTTCCGCAGGGCGTCATGACCCACCGCGTGTTCGTCGTGCCCGGCACCGACGAGAAGACCGCGCTCGTGCGCCACCTCGCCTCCGGCCAGGGCCGCCGCATCCTCTTCACCCGCACCAAGCACCAGGCCAAGAAGCTCGCCAAGCAGCTGACGGCCTCCGGCATCCCCGCCGTCGACCTGCACGGCAACCTGTCACAGGGTGCCCGTGACCGCAACCTCGCCTCGTTCGGCGCCGACACCGCCAAGGGCGGCGTGCGCGTGCTCGTCGCGACCGACGTCGCAGCCCGCGGTGTGCACGTCGACGACGTCGAGCTGGTCGTGCACGTCGACCCGCCCATGGAGCACAAGGCGTACCTGCACCGTTCGGGCCGTACCGCCCGCGCCGGCGCCGAGGGCGTCGTCGTGACGGTGGCCCTGCACGCACAGCGGAGCGAAGTGAAGGACCTGCTGCGCAAGGCACAGGTGTCCGCCGCTCTCGAGCCCGTCGCCGCAGGCGGCTCCGAGGTGTCGGTGCTCGTCGGCGAGCCGGCCGCACACGTCACCCCCGCCCCGGTGGTCTCGACCCCGCAGCGCGGTGGCGGCAACGGTGGCGGTGGCGGACAGCGCTCCGGCGGTGGACGCTCGGGCGGTTCCGGCAACGGCGGCGGCTCGCGTCGCGGCGGCGGCTCCGGTCGCGACGGCTCCGGCCGTACCGGCGAGGCCCAGGCCGCGCGTGGCGGCTCCGGCCGTTCCGGCGGCGGCGCCCGCTCGGCGGCCGGCGCAGCACCGGCATCCGCTCGCCCCGCCCAGCGCCCCTCGCGCCCCACCACCGGCAGCACTGTCGCGGACATCCGCGCCAACTCCGGCACCGGCCGTGGCCGCGGCTCGCGCCGCGCGCACGGCTGACCCGCGCCGCTCGCGACCGGCGACGCCCCGGCGTCACCCCCTCGCTGAGACGAATACTGACGGCCGAGACCCTGGGTAGCACCCGCGGTCTCGGCCGTCGGAATTCGTCTCACCGTCGGCGGGCGGGGCGGGGCGGGCGGGGCGGGGTCAGGCGGCGTCGGCGGGGCGCGGGGGGAAGCGGGCGTCGAGCCAGGCCAGCAGGTCGGCGCGCACCTGCTCCTGCTCCACCTCGTTGTAGATCTCGTGGCGGGCGTCGGGGTACACCAGCGTCGTCACGTCGGTGAAGCCCGACCGCGTGCGGTACGCCTCGGCCAGGCGGTGCACGCTGCGCGGCCCGCCGACGGTGTCATCGCGGCCGACCTGCAGCAGCACCGGCAGGTCGACGCCCGGGGTGCGCCGCGGCCGGCCGTAGAGGCGCAGCGCGTCGACCGGCCCGAACAGCTTCAGCAGCGGCACCGACGTCGTCAGCGGATCGTCGAGGAACGCCTGGCCGGCGGCGGCATCCGATGACAGCCACTCGGTACCCCGTGCCTCCGCGCTCTTCCAGGGCGCGTTGAGGTCACCCGGGTTCATCGACCCCGGCCACCGCAGCGCCGAGCCCGACAGCACCAGCGCGTCATAGGCGAACGGATGCTCGTCGACGAGCATCTGTGCCAGGAACGATCCCCACGAGTGGCCGAAAAGCACCAACGGCAGCCCGGAGTCCTCCTGGTCGTGGATGATCTCGGTCAGCTGCCACACGGCGTCCTTCGCCGCCCGCAGGCCGCCCGTGCCGAGCCGGCCGAGTCGGGAGGCATCGCCACCGTGCTGACGCATGCCGGTGCGCCCGTGGCCGCGATGGTCGTCGGCGTACACGATGTAGCCGGCGCCGGTAAGCGTCTCGATGAGGGCGCCGTAGCGGCCGGCGTGTTCGCCGACACCGTGCAGCACCTGCACGATGCCGCGCGGTTCGGAGCGGGCGGCATGCACGTCGTACACGATCGCGATGCCGTGTGCGTCGATGAACTCGGGCATGCCGACGAGTCTAGGGTCGCCGGGGGGAGCGCCGCTTTACTTAGCAAGACTAATGAGCTACGCTAATGAGCCGTATGACTGCAGCAGACTCCCCCGCTTCGTCCCCCGATCTCGCCACCGCGGCATCCGACCTGCGCATGGCGACCTTCCGCCTCGCCCGACGTCTGCGCGCCCAGCGTGCCGTCGATGCCATGAGCGACGCCCAGTTCGCCGTGCTCGCCGCCCTCACCGTGCACGGCGGCCACACGCCCGGCGAACTCGCCGACCGCGAGCGCGTGTCGGCACCGTCGATGAACCGCACCGTGAACTGCCTGGAGGAATCGGGCTACATCACCCGCACCCCCGACGCCGTCGACCGCCGCAAGGTCAACATCGCACTCACCGACGAGGGTCGCGCCGTGGTGGAAGAGACCACCCGGCGCCGCGACTCGTGGCTCGAGGGGGCGCTGGCATCACTGACGGATGCCGAGCGCGCCGTACTCGCCCAGGCTGCCGAGGTCATGCGAGAGGTGGCCGCACGATGAGCGCCATGTTCCGCTCCTTCTCCGTCTTCAACTACCGCGTCTGGTTCATCGGCGCACTGGTGTCGAACATCGGCGCGTGGATGCAGGCGACGGCGCTCAGCTGGGTCGTGCTCACCCAGTTGACCGACAACGACGCCGGCGCCATGGGTATCACGATGGCGCTGCAGTTCGCCCCGCCGCTGCTGCTGGTGGGCGTCACCGGATGGGTCGCCGACCGCTTCGATCGGCGGAAGCTCCTGATGGTCACCCAGAGCTCGCTGCTCGCGGTGGGTCTCGTCATCGGCATGCTGCTTCTGAACGACGCCATGACGCTCCAGCTGATGTTCGTGTTCGCCATCGTGCTGGGGCTCATCTCCGCCTTCGACAACCCGTCACGGCAGGCCTTCGTCTCCGACCTCGTCTCGCGCGAGAACGCCTCCAACGCCGTCGCCCTCAACGCCGCGTCGTTCAACGGCGCCCGCATGATCGGCCCGGCCGTGGCGGGTGTGGTCATCGTCGCCGTCGGCACCGGCTGGGTCTTCATGGTCAACGCGGTCACCTTCCTGGCGATGATCGTCGCGCTCATGCTGATCCGCACCGACCAGCTCATCCCCCGCGCGCACGCGCCGGGCGCTTCTCGACTGGCCGACGGATTCCGCTACGTCGGCAAGCGTCCCGACCTCATGGTCGCCTTCGCGATGGTCTTCCTGCTCGGCGCCTTCGGCATGAACTTCCCCATCTTCGCCTCGACGATGGCGCTGGAGTTCGGTCAGGGTGCCGACGGCTACGGCCTCCTCAGCTCGATCCTCGCGGTCGGCTCCCTCATCGGCGCGCTCATGGCCGCGCGGCGTGACCGCGCACGCATCCGCATGGTCATCCTCGGCACGCTGCTGTTCGCCATCGCAGCGACCGTGTCGGCCTTCATGCCGAACTACTGGCTGTATGCCCTCACGCTCATGCTCACCGGCTTCGCCGTGGTGACGACCCTCACCACCGCGAACGGCTACGTGCAGACGACGACCGACCCGGCGCTGCGCGGGCGGGTGCTGGCGCTGTACATGGCGATCCTCATGGGAGGCACGCCACTGGGCGCCCCCATCGTCGGCTGGGTGGCCGACACCTACGGCCCGCGCACGGCGATCCTGCTCGGCGCCGTCGCCGCCTTCGCGGCGTTCGCCGTGGGTGCCATCTGGCTGCTGGCATCCGGTCGGGTCACGCGCACCGAGTCGCGCCGGTTCCGCCTCACCGTCGGCGAGACACGGCCCGTCGCGGTCGTGCCGCCGGAGGCGTTCTCCGACGAGATCGCCGGAACGACGCCCATCCGTCTGCCCGACGACCGCGCACGCGATGCGCGCCTGGCGCGCGAAGCACGGGATGCCCGTGAAGCCCGGGAAGCACGCGCGGCACGCGAAGAGCGCGCGGCCCGCGAAGAGCGGGAGCGCATCCCGGGCTGAGCGCGGCGGCGGCGCCGCTCAACGCGGCTCGCGCACCCCGACGCGCACCAGGTGGTCGTTGACGAAGCGGCCCTGCGGGTCGAGCCGCTCGTAGACGGCGCGGGCATCGGCCAGCCGCGGGTGCACCCGGTCGAGGGCGACTCGGTCGAACCGGTGCGCCTTGCCCCAGTGCGGGCGGGCGCCGAAGGGCGCGAGCGCCGCCTCGATCGGCGGCAGCAGGGCCGCGACGTCATCGGGATGGTTGTGCCACGTGAAGTGGATGGCGACCGCGTCGCGGCGGTAGGCGGGGCTCAGCCACAGTTCGTCGGCAGCCGCAGTGCGCAGCTCGCTCACGATGAGATGCGGACGGATGCCGTCGCCCAGCTGCTTCACGGCCGCCAGCGCCGCCGCGGCATCCGCCCGGTCGACGAAGTACTCGCTCTGGATCTCGTCGCCGAATGACGGCTGCATGTCGAGGCGGAAGTGCGGCAGGCGCAGCAGCCAGGGACCGGGGACGCCGGCGAGTTCGGTGACGTTGGTCATGCCGGCGAGCGGTGATTGCGCGCCGAGCTGACGCGCGCCGTCGAGCAGGGTGTCGCTGACCGGGTCGTCATCGGCATGCAGTCGCGTCTTCACCCAGGCGTACCCGATCGACTCGGCGTCCCAGCGGGTGAAGATCGAGACGCTGTAGCCGGCAGACGTGAGCGCGTCGTAGCCGGCGAGCGCCGCGTCCCAGGTGATGCCGGTGTAGATGTCCTGCCGCACCCGGAAGGTGGGCTGGATCTCGAGGGTGACCGACACCGTGATGCCGTAGGCGCCGAGCCCCACCACGAGCGCCGGGAAGTCGGCGTCGCCGCGGCGCACATCGTGCAGGTCGCCGTCGGCGCCGACGTACCGCAGCGCCGTCACCGCTCCCGACAGCACGCCGTTGCGGTCGCCCGAGCCGTGGGTGCCGGTGGCGATGGCCCCGCCGACGTTGATGTGCGGGAGCGAACCCATGTTGCGCAGCGCCCAGCCGCGCTCCTCGAGCCACAGGGCGAGCTCGCCGTAGCGCGTGCCCGCGCCCACGGTGACCGTCTGCGCCCGTTCGTCGAGCTCGAACGCGGGATCGATGCGGGTGATGTCGATGAGGGTGCCGTCGGTGTCGGGCAGGTCGGTGAACGAGTGGCGCGTGCCGAGGGCGTGCACCCGGCCGCCCGCCGCGACGAGGCGCCGCACGTCGTCGATGCTCTCGGCCACCGCGAGGCGTGGTGCGCGGTAGGTGTGGGTGCCTGCCCAGTTGCGTGCCAAGCTCACCACTCCTCCGCTTCCCGCACCGTGCGGGGTGCTGACAACCTATCGACCGTCGGCGGCGACGCTAGAGCACGGTGGCGAGCGAGTCCAGAGCGGTGACGGGATCGCCGACGGGGATGAACACGCTGCTGTGCACTCCGGCGGCGGCCAGCTCGTCGATGCGGACCCGCACCCGCGCGGCCGTGCCTGCGAGCGCGAGTTGGCGCACCCACTCCGCGGGCATCGCCCGGGCGAACTCCGCCCCATCGACGCACCGCGCCCGCAGGGCCGCGAACTCCGCCGCGAACGGCAGCGGTGCGATGTGCGGCGCCCAGTCCGGTTCGCCGATGGCCGCGAGCGCCGGCCGCGCCGCCGCGACGGCAACCGCCGGGTCGGCATCGACCACGCCGACGTTGTAGGCCACGAGCCGGTGATCGGATGCCGCGATCTGCCCGAGCGCCGCCCGCGCGTACTCCGGCGTCACGGGCTCCGCCAGCACCGTGCCGTCGGCGATGCGACCTGACAGCGCCAGCGACTTCGGTCCCCGCACCCCCAGCAGCAGCGGCGGGGGGTCGGCCGGCACGGCGCTGGCATCCAGGCGCACGCCGCTGTCGAGCACCCCGCCGCCGAGCAGCGCGCGCACGGTTGTCACGTGCTGCTCGAGCGCCCGCAGGGGACGGTCCGGCCACGCACCGATCTGCCGCATCCAGCCCGGCATCCCGTGTCCGATCCCGGCATGCACCCGACCGGGGAACAGCTGGGTGAGCGTCGCCAGCTCCATCGCCGCGAATGCGGCGTTGCGGGCCCCGGCGGGGACGATGCCGATCCCCACGCGGATCCGCTCGGTCCACGCCAGCACGACCGCCGCCTGCGCGATGCCGCCGCGGAACCCGAGGTCTTCGACGATCCACAGCTCGTCGAAGCCCAGCTTCTCGGCGCGCTGGACGAACTCCCGCACGCGCGTCGGCTCGAGGTCGCGAGGCAGCATGACCCCGATGGCGGGGCTCACCCGTCGGCCCCGTCGGTGAGCGGGCTGGGTGCCGGGCCCAAGGCTTCCAGGTCGGGCCAGAGCTCTTCGGGCACCGCCGCGGCGTGCAGGTGCCTCAGCTGCTCGAGCCGCGGCACCGAGGCGATGCCCACGATCGTCGAATCCACGAGCTCCGAGCGCAGCGAGAAGTGCAGCGCCGCGGCGGCCAGCGTCACCCCGTGGTCCGCGCACACCTGCTCGGCGCGCGCGATCCACTCGATGAGCTGCGGCGATGCCTCGGTGTAGCCGTACGACGCCCGAGACGCCGACCCCTTCGCGAGAATGCCGGCACCGAAAGGTGCCGCGTTGAACACCCCCATCCCCCGGCGGCGCGCGGCGGCGAACAGCGGCTCGGCGGTGCGGTCGACCAGCGTGTAGCGGTTGTGCGAGAGCACGACATCGAACAGTCCGGTCTCGACGTACTGCGTCATCATCGGGATGGGTCCGGCGGCGATGCCGATGGCATCCACCGCACCGGCATCGCGCAGCTCCACCAGCGCCGACACCGCGCCTCCCGGAGCGGTCGCTTCGGCGAACGTGACGCTGTAGGGATCGTGGAAGTGCAGGATGCCGACACGGTCGAGCCCGAGTCGGTCGAGGCTCTCATCGTACGAGCGCAGCACGCGATCGCGATCGAAGGCACCGGTCTGCGGGTCACGGTCGACCTTGGTCGCGATGGCCGCCGTCGCACGCGACCCGACCGCCGCCAGCGCGAGGCCGAGCACCGCCTCGGAGCGACCGTCGCCGTAGTTGTTGGAGGTGTCGATGAGCGGGACGGGGCCGGTGAGCAGCGCCTCGGCCGCCGCGACCGCCTCGGCTTCTTCGGGCGAACCGGGCGTCGTCCCCCGGCCGAGTGCCGAGGTGCCCAGGGTGAGCGGGCCGACCGTGAGGCCGGTGGAGCCGAGACTGGTCTGTCGCATGGCGTGCCTTTCGCAGGGGTCGTGGTGAGGGTGTCAGCCGCTCGGGGTGTCAGCCGCTCGTGGATTCGCGCACGACGAGCTCGGGCTGGAATCGCACGTTGCGCTCGTGGTCGCCGTGCGGATCGTCGAGCTCGGACAGCAGCAGATCGACCGCCGTGTACCCGATGAGGGTGGCCGGCTGGCGGATGGAGCTCAGTGGCACGATCGTCGAGGCGGCGAAGTCGATGTCGTCATAGCCGATCAGCGCGATGTCGTCGGGGATGCGCACGCCCGACAGGATCGACAGCGCCTGGATCGCGCCGACGGCGAGCAGGTCGTTCGCGGCGAAGATCGCATCGGGTCGCTCGCCGGTCGCCCGCTCGAGCACCTCCAGCCCCGCGGCGCGGCCGTGCAGCACCGTCAAGGCGGGCATCTCGACGACCTGCAGGGTGGCGCCGTCGACGGCGTCGACCGCCCGCCGCGCCCCCTCGAGTCGATCCGCGACCTGTCGGATCGACCGCGGCCCCCCGAGGAACATCACGCGGCGTCTGCCGGCGGCCAGCAGGTGGGATGCCGCGAGGAACCCGCCCTCGACGTCATCGACCGAAACCGAGGAGAACCCGGAGCCGGGCACCTCGCGGTCGACGAGGATCACCGGCGTGCCCGCGTCGCGCAGTCGCGCCAGGCGACGGGTGTCGTCGTCGGCCGGGGTGATGAGCACGCCGTTGACCCGCTGCTCCAGGAACAGGTCGAGGTAGCGCGTCTCCCGCTGCGCGTCTTCGTCGGCGTTGCCGAGCAGAACGGCCATGTCCGCTTCGTCGGCGCGCGCCTCGGCGCCGCGGGCGACGTCGGCGAAGAAGGGGTTGCCGGCATCCAGCACGACCAGGCCGATGCTGCGGCTGCGCCCCACGCGCAGCTGCCGGGCGGCGTCGTTGCGCACGAACCCGAGCTCGTCGATCGCCCGCTGCACGCGCTCGACGGTGGCCGGGGCCACCTTCGACGGCCGGTTCAGCACGTTGGACACGGTGCCGACAGAGACGGATGCCGCCGCCGCGACATCCCTGATGCTGACGACCATCGGCGCCCCCTCGTTCGTCGCCCCAGGCTACCGACTCCGCGGCCGGGCGGGGGCTGCGGCGCGGCCGGCGCGGGGGCGGGGGCCCACGGCGTCGGTGGCATGAGGCAGGGTGGAGCCCATGACTTCGACGGTTCGGGCTCAGGCGCTCGACGTGCTCCACGCCCTCGTCGGCCGTGACGACGCCGAGTTCCACGACGGCCAGTTCGAGGCGATCGAGGCACTCGTCGACGGGGGCCGCCGCGCCCTCGTGGTGCAGCGCACCGGGTGGGGCAAGTCCGCGGTGTACTTCGTGGCGACGCTGCTCCTGCGCCGGCGCGGCGCGGGGCCGACGGTGCTGGTCTCGCCGCTGCTCGCCCTCATGCGCGACCAGATCGCCGCAGCACGGCGTGCGGGCGTGCGGGCCGTCGCGATCAACTCCACGAATGCGCACGAGTGGCACGACGTGCTCGCACAGCTCGACCGCGGCGAGGTCGACGTGCTGCTGGTGTCGCCCGAACGCCTGAACAACCCGTCGTTCCGTGAGGAGCAGCTGCCGCAACTGGTCCCGAGGATCGGCCTGCTCGTGGTCGATGAGGCGCACTGCATCAGCGACTGGGGGCACGACTTCCGCCCGGACTACCGACGCCTGCGCGACCTCATCGCCCGCATCCCCGCCGGCGTGCCCGTGCTGGCGACGACGGCGACGGCCAACAGCCGTGTGGTGGCCGATGTCGCGGAGCAGCTGGGCACCCTCGACCAGGCCACGGGCTCGCCCGAGGTCCTCGTCATCCGCGGCCCCCTCGCCCGCACGTCACTGCGACTCGGCGTGCTGCGGCTTCCAGACGCCCCGAGCCGCCTCGCGTGGCTGATCAGCCACCTCGCCGATCTCCCGGGATCGGGCATCATCTACACGCTCACCGTCGCGGCCGCGAACGACACCGCCCGGCTGCTGCGCGACCGCGGTTACGACGTGCGCGCCTACACCGGACAGACCGATCCCGACGAGCGCGAGGAAGCCGAGACACTCCTGAAGCAGAACCGGGTCAAGGCGCTCGTCGCCACGAGCGCCCTCGGCATGGGACTCGACAAGCCCGACCTCGGCTTCGTCGTGCACCTGGGGGCACCGTCGTCGCCGGTGTCGTACTACCAGCAGGTCGGGCGCGCGGGGCGTGCCACGGCGTCTGCCGACGTGCTCCTGCTCCCCGGCGCCGAAGACCGCGAGATCTGGCACTATTTCGCCACGGCATCCATGCCCGACAGAGAGCGGGCCGAGCGCGTGCTCTCGGCCCTCTCCGCCTCGGGTGGGCCACTGTCGACGCCGGCGCTCGAAGCCCTGGTCGACATCCGGCGCACTCCGCTGGAGCTGCTGCTGAAGGTGCTCGATGTCGACGGCGCGGTGGCCCGCACGAAGGGCGGCTGGATCGCGACCGGCCGGCCGTGGACGTACGACGAAGACCGCTACCGCCGTATCGCCGCCGAGCGCCTCGCCGAGCAGCAGCACATGATCGACTACGAGCAGACCGGCGCATGCCGCATGGAGTTCCTGCAGCGCGCCCTCGACGACGACACCGCGACACCCTGCGGTCGCTGCGACAACTGCGCCGGGGCATGGTTTCCGCTCTCGATCGGAGACGACGCGACCCAGGCGGCCTCCGCCGCACTCGACCGGGTCGGTGTGCCGATCGAACCCCGTCGGCAGTGGCCCACCGGTGGCGACTCGCTCGGCGTGCCGGTGCGTGGTCGCATCCCCGCCGACGAGCAGTCGGACGAGGGACGGGCGCTCGCGCGGCTCACCGACCTCGGGTGGGGTGGGACGCTGCGCGAGATGTTCGCGGCCGGCGCCGCCGATGCGCCGGTGCCGCCGAACGTGGCGGCCGCCTGCGTGCGTGTGCTGGCCGATTGGGGCTGGGCCGAGCGTCCGGTCGCCGTGGTCGCGATGCCGTCACGATCCAGGCCGCAGCTCGTCGGTACGCTGGCCCGCGGCATCGCCGAGATCGGCCGCATGCCGTTTCTGGGCACCCTCGATCTCGTCGAGGGCGGTCCGACCGGCGCACCGGGAGGCAACAGCGCCTTCCGGCTCGCCGGCGTCTGGGGTCGCTTCAGCGCCGCCGGTCTCGATGTTCCCGCCGCGCCGGTCCTGCTGGTCGACGACCTCGTCGACAGCAGATGGACGCTGACGATCGCCGCACGCGAGCTGCGCCGGGCCGGCGCGACGGCGGTGCTCCCCTTCGCCCTCGCGCTGCGCGGCTGACGCGGCGCCGTCTCGAAACAGCCACGTACCCGTTGCGGGACGCCGCGGGCGTGGGTTACGCTGTTGAAACGATTCACTCCGACCGAATCAGGAGACCTCAATGACGAGCCCGACGCAACGCGTCTGCTTCCAGCTACGCGTCAAACCCGAACTTCTCGACGAATACATCCGTCGACACAGTCCCGTCTGGCCGGAGATGCTCGCCGAGATCGCCGCCTCGGGCCGCCGCAACTACTCGCTGTTTCTCGGCGAAGGCGGACTCCTCACCGGTTACTACGAGACCGACGACGACGAGGCCGCCCAGGCGTACCTCGCCGCGTCCGAGGTCGCCACTCGTTGGGAGGCCCAGATGGCCCCGTTCTTCGACGGCCTCGATGGCCGCCCCGACCAGGCCGCGACCCCCCTCACCGAAGTCTTCAACCTCCACACCCAACTGGTCGCGTCCGGCGCGGCCGCCGCTACGACAGAGAGCACCCACTGATGAGCACCCTCTCCCCCGACATCCAGAGCACGCTGGCACAGCAGGGCATCGAACTGCCCAGCTGGGCGTTCGGAAACTCCGGCACCCGCTTCCGGGTGTGGACCACCGAGGGCACCCCCCGTGATCCGCGCGAGAAGATCGCCGATGCCGCACAGGTCAACAAGTTCACCGGTCTCGCCCCGTCGGTGGCGCTGCACATCCCGTGGGACAAGGTCGACGACTACGCCGCGCTGCGCAGCTACGCCGAAGACCTCGGCGTGAAGCTCGGCACCATCAACTCCAACACGTTCCAGGACGAGGACTACAAGTTCGGCGCCCTCACCCACGAGAACGAGGCGATCCGCCGCAAGGCGATCGCCCACCACCTCGAGTGCATCGACATCATGGATGCCACCGGCTCCCGCGACCTGAAGATCTGGCTCGCCGAGGGCTCGAACTACCCCGGCCAGACCGACATGCGCGCCCGCCAGGACCGCCTGCAGGACTCGCTGCAGCAGATCTACGCCCGCCTGACCGGCGAGCAGCGCATCGTGCTGGAGTACAAGTTCTTCGAGCCGTCGTTCTACCACACCGACGTTCCCGACTGGGGCACCTCCTATGTGCAGGTCGCCGCCCTCGGCGAGCAGGCGATGGTGTGCCTGGACACCGGCCACCACGCCCCCGGCACCAACATCGAGTTCATCGTCATGCAGCTGCTGCGCCTGGGCAAGCTCGGCTCGTTCGACTTCAACTCGCGCTTCTACGCCGACGACGACCTCATCGTGGGCGCGGCCGACCCGTTCCAGCTGTTCCGCATCCTGTACGAAGTCATCCGCGGCGGCGGCCTCAACAACCCCGACGTGGCCTTCATGCTCGACCAGTGCCACAACATCGAAGCGAAGATCCCCGGCCAGATCCGCTCCGTGCTGAACGTGCAGGAGATGACCGCGCGCGCCCTGCTGCTCGACCACGACGCCCTCGCGGCGGCGCAGTCGGCCAACGACGTGCTCGGTGCCCAGGCCGTGTTCATGGACGCCTTCTACACCGACGTGCGCCCGGCGCTGGCCGAGTGGCGCGAGTCGCGGGGCCTTCCCGCCGACCCGATGGCCGCTTTCGCCGCCTCCGGCTACCAGGAGAAGATCGAGTCCGAGCGTGTCGGCGGCACCCAGGCCGGATGGGGGGCATAGGCGATGAGTTCCCCCCGCACCACCCGTCGCCCGCTGACGGCCTGGAAGGCCACGATCGCGGTCGCCATGTCGAACTACATCGAGGCGGGCGCCATCATCGCGCTGGCCACGAGCCTGACCCTCTGGCAGCAGGAGTTCGGCTTCGACGACGCGGCCGTGGGCCTGGTCGCCGCCCTCAGCGCCAACGCTTTCGGCGCCGCGATCGGTGCCGCCATCGGCGGGCCGCTCTGCGACCGCCTCGGCCGCAAGTTCATCTACACCTACGACCTGATCGTCTTCATGGTCGGAACGCTCATGGTGACGTTCTCCCCGAACTTCGCCGTGCTGCTGGTCGGCGTCGTGCTCATGGGCATCGCCGTGGGTGCGGGCGTCCCGGCATCCTGGACCTACATCGCAGAAGAGGCTCCCAGCGAGCACCGCGCGGCGCACGTGGGAACGGCGCAGCTGGCCTGGTCGATCGGCCCCGCCGTCGGCTTCCTGCTGGCCGTCCTCGTGCTGCCGCTGGGCATCGTCGGCTCGCGCCTGATCTTCTTCCACCTCTTCGTCATCGCGGCGGTCACGTGGTGGGTGCGCCGAGGGCTCCCCGAGTCCAAGCGCTGGAAGGACCAGCGTGATGCCGGTGTGGCCGCAGGCGAGAAGGTGTCGCTGTTCTCGGGCATGAAGGGCCTGTTGACCGACCGTCGCAACTTCGGGGCGCTGGCGTTCCTCATCGGCGTCTACGGCCTGTGGAACACCGTCGCCGGCCAGGCGGGCATCTTCCAGCCGCGCGTGTACGCCGCGGCGGGTCTCGTGGACCCCGCCGCCCAGAACCTCCTGCAGGTGCTGGTGTGGAGCCTCACCGCCCTCGCCACCTACTTCGGGTTCATGCGCTACGGCGACCGCGTCAGCCGCCGCTGGCTGTACTTCGGCGGTGCGCTGCTGGGCGTCATCGCCTGGGTCGTGCTGGTGTTCGCCCCTCCCGGAGTGTTCTCGCTGCTGTTCTTCGCCGTGGCGTGGGGCATCTCGGCTGGTCTCGGTGCGCAGGCGTTCTACGGCCTGTGGACGGCGGAGCTGTTCGCCACCCGCTACCGTGCCAGCGCCCAGGGCATGCTGTTCATGCTCGCTCGCGTGATGGTGGGTCTGCTCAGCCTCGTCTTCCCGGTGCTTCTCAGCAGCATCGGGCTCGGCCAGCTCGGCCTGCTCATCATCGGCCTGCTCGTGGCGGCGCTGCTGATCGGCACGATCTGGGCCCCGAAGACCGAGGGCAAGACGCTCGAGGAGATCGAGCTCGAGCGTTACGGCGCGCCGCTGCCCCGCGAAGTCTCCCCCGACCGCGAGACCAGCACCATCTGACCCCCCGGCGGGGTCCGTCGCCGACCGGCGGACCCCGCCCCCTCTCGTCACAATCGAACGACCACTGGAACAGGTGACCACCTCATGACCAACCCCGCCGCAGCCGACCTCATCGCACGCAGCAACCGCCTCGGAGCGGACCCCAAGAACACCAACTACGCCGGCGGCAACACTTCCGCCAAGGGCACCGAGACCGACCCGGTCACCGGCGAGCCCGTCGAGCTGCTCTGGGTCAAGGGCTCCGGCGGCGACCTCGGCACCCTCACCGAGAAGGGCCTCGCAGTGCTGCGCCTGGACCGCATGCGCGCGCTGGTGAACGTCTACCCGGGCGTCGAGCGCGAGGACGAGATGGTCGCGGCCTTCGACTACTGCCTGCACGGCAAGGGTGGCGCTGCCCCGTCGATCGACACCGCGATGCACGGCCTCGTGGATGCCGCACACGTCGACCACCTGCACCCCGACTCCGGCATCGCCATCGCGACCGCCGCCGACGGCGAGAAGCTCACCACCGAGATCTTCGGCGACACCGTCGTGTGGGTGCCGTGGCGCCGCCCCGGCTTCCAGCTGGGCCTGGACATCGCCGCGATCAAGGCGCAGAACCCGCAGGCGATCGGCTGCATCCTCGGCGGTCACGGCATCACCGCGTGGGGCGACACCTCGGAGGAGTCCGAGCGCAATTCGCTGTGGATCATCGACACCGCCGCGGCGTACATCGCCGAACACGGCAAGGCCGACCCGTTCGGCGGCGTGCGTGCCGGCTTCGAGGCCCTCCCCGAGGCCGAGCGTCACGCCCGCGCCGCGGCGCTGGCCCCGACGATCCGCGGCATGGCCTCGACCGACAAGCCGATGGTCGGCCACTACACCGACAGCACCGCGGTGCTGGACTTCCTCGCCTCCGAGAAGGCCCCGAGCCTCGCGGCCCTCGGCACCAGCTGCCCCGATCATTTCCTGCGCACCAAGGTCAAGCCGCTCATCCTCGACCTGCCGGCATCCGCCTCGGTCGACGAGCAGATCGCGCGCCTGCAGGAGCTGCACGCCGAGTACCGCGCCGATTACCAGGCCTACTACGACGCCCACGCCGACGCCTCGTCGCCGGCGATCCGCGGCGCCGACCCGCTCATCGTCCTCATCCCGGGCGTGGGCATGTTCAGCTACGGCGCGAACAAGCAGACCGCCCGCGTGGCGGGTGAGTTCTACGTCAACGCGATCAACGTGATGCGCGGCGCCGAGGCGCTGTCGACCTACAGCCCCATCTCGGATGCCGAGAAGTTCCGCATCGAGTACTGGGCGCTGGAAGAGGCGAAGCTGCAGCGCATGCCCAAGCCCAAGACCCACCAGGGACGCATCGCGTTCGTGACGGGCGCGGCCTCGGGCATCGGCAAGGCCATCGCCACCCGCCTGGCCGCCGAGGGCGCGTGCGTCGTCGTCGCCGACCTCGACCTCGAGAAGGCGCAGGCGGCCGCCGCCGAGCTCGGCAACACCGACGTCGCGATCGGTCTCGCCGCGAACGTGGCGGATGCCGCGGGCGTGCAGGCCGCGATCGACGCCACCCTGCTGGCGTTCGGCGGCATCGACCTCGTCGTCAACAACGCCGGGCTGTCGCTGTCGAAGCCGCTGCTGGAGACCACGGAGAAGGACTGGGACCTGCAGCACGACGTCATGGCGAAGGGCTCGTTCCTCGTCGCGAAGGCGGCGGCCAAGGCCCTCATCGAGCAGAAGATGGGCGGCGACGTGATCTACATCTCGTCGAAGAACTCCGTCTTCGCCGGCCCCAACAACATCGCGTACTCGGCGACCAAGGCCGATCAGGCCCACCAGGTGCGCCTGCTCGCGGTGGAGCTCGGCGAGCACGGCATCCGCGTCAACGGCATCAACCCCGACGGCGTCGTGCGCGGCTCCGGCATCTTCGCGTCGGGCTGGGGCGCCAACCGCGCCGCGACCTACGGCGTCGACGAGCAGGACCTCGGCCAGTTCTACGCAAACCGCACGATCCTCAAGCGCGAGGTCGTCCCCGAGAACGTCGCCGACGCGGTGTACGTGCTCACCGGCCCCGAGCTGTCCCGCACGACGGGTCTGCACATCCCGGTCGACTCCGGCGTCGCCGCCGCCTTCCTGCGATGACCGCCGCCGTGCAGTCGGGGTCGGGCGCCGTCGCGGCGGTCGACCTCGGCGCCACGAGCGGGCGCGTGATCATCGGTCACGTCGGGCCCGACACGCTCGAGGCGACCACGGTCGGCCGGTTCGCCAACGATCCCGTCGCCACCCCCGACGGTCTGCACTGGAACCTGCTGGGCCTGTACGGCGCGGCGCTCACAGGGCTGCGCGAAGCGTTCCGCGTCGCCCCCGCGATCGCCAGCATCGGCGTGGATTCGTGGGCGGTCGACTACGGGCTGCTGCGCGACGGCCGGCTGGTGGGCACCCCGTTCCACTACCGCGACGCCCGCACCGAGCGGGGGGTCACTGCGGTGCACGAGTGTCTGCCGCACGCCGAGCTGTACACCCGCAACGGACTGCAGTTCCTGCCGTTCAACACGCTGTACCAGCTGGGTGCGGAGTCGGCCGATCTGCTCGCTTTCGCCGACACCGCGCTGCTCGTGCCCGACCTCATCGGCTTCTGGCTCACCGGCCAGGCCCGCGCCGAGCTCACCAACGCCTCCACGACCGGACTGGTGCGCGGCGGCGATGCGACATGGGACGACGAGCTCATCGCGTCGCTCGGGCTGCCCCGCGGCATCTTCCCCGCCCTCATCGCCCCCGGCGAGGGCCTGGGCGCGCTGCTGCCGGAGGTCGCGGCCTCGCTCGGCGCCGGCGCGTCGGCGGGAGTGACCGCCGTCGGCTCGCACGACACCGCCTCGGCGGTCGTGGCGGTGCCGATGCACGCCGAGTCGGCCGCGTACATCTCGTGCGGCACGTGGGGACTGGTGGGCGTGGAGGTCGAGCGCCCGGTGCTCACCGGCGAAGCCCTCGCGGCGAACTTCACCAACGAAGGCGGCGTCGATGGCCGCACCCGCCTGCTGCGCAACGTCATGGGTCTGTGGGTGCTGAGCGAGACGGTGCGCGGCTGGGAGCGTCAGGGGCACCCGATCGATCTGCCGACGCTGCTGGATTCGGCGTCCGAGGTGGATGCCGCCTCGGTCCCCGTCTTCGACGTCGACGACCCGCGCTTCATGCCGCCGGGCGACATGCCCGCGCGCATCGACGCGTGGTGCGCCGAGCACGGCGTCGCCGCGCCCCGCACGCGTCCCGAGTACGCCCGCTCGATCGTCGAGTCGCTCGCGCAGGCGTTCGCCGACACCGCCCGCCAGGCGGGTGGGATCGGCGGCGTGGATGTGAAGACGATCCACATCGTCGGCGGCGGATCGCTCAACCGGCTGCTGTGCCAGCGCACCGCCGACCGCGCCGGCCTGCCGGTGCTCGCCGGCCCCGTCGAGGCGACGGCGCTGGGGAACCTCTTGGTGCAGGCACGGGCCGCCGGTTTCGTGGGAGGCTCGCTGGAGTCGTTGCGGGACCTGGTGGCGCGCACGCACCGCCCGACTCGCTACACCCCCCGCGCCGACTGAGTATTCGAGGAGACCAGATGACCGGTTACGGTGCGGCATTCGACTGGGTGCGCGGGCACGTCGAGGCGGAGCGTCTCCCCTCCGCCGTCCTCGGCATCGCCACGGCCGAGGGGATCGTCGCGCTCGACGCCTTCGGCTCGACCGGCCCCCGCCCGGCACGCGGGAGCGATCCGTATCGGCTGTTCTCGATCACGAAGGTGCTCATGGGGCTGACGGCGGCGCGCGCCGTCGAGCGCGGGCTGCTGTCGCCCCAGACGCCGCTGTCGACGGCCGTGCCGCAGTTCGGCGCCGGTCGCGAGGACGTCGTGCGGCTCGAGCACCTGGTGAGCCACACCTCCGGCATCCCGGAGCCCGCGCTCGACAGCCGCACTCCGCTGCGCGAGGCGCTGACCCAGCCGGGGCGTGACTTCGCCGCCGGGGCGGCGTCGCGGTACTCGACCATCGCGTTCGAAGGCGTCGCAGCGCTGCTCGATGCGGCGACCGGCGCCACGTGGGAGGCCGGGGTCGCACAATGGGCCGACCCGCTCGGGGCCACCGGGATCACCCTCGACGAGGAAGCGAACCCCCACGCCATCGTCGACGGGGCGGATCTCGGCTTCGACGCCGATGCCTTCACCGCGCAGCGCAACCCCGGTGCGGGCTTGATCGGCACGGCGGCGGACCTGCTGGCCGTGGGCGCCGCGCTGCTGCGCGATGCCGGGGAGATCGTGCAGCCGGCGACGCTGGCCATGATGCGTCGGTCGCTGACGGGGGCGATCCCGCGCCTCGAGCCGTATCCCGCCGAACGCGGTCAGGACTGGGGCTTCACCTGGAACCTGCGCACCCGCGCACCGGGCCTCATCGATCGCGACGTCTACGGCCACGGCGGGTGGGCGGGCACCGAGTTCTGGGTGCACCCCACCGCAGGAGTCGCCTACGTGCTGCTGACGAACATCGTGCAGCGGCGCGGGGTGGATGCCGACGGGCTCGACAACGCGGTCGTCACCGGGGTCTGACGGGCACCGCAACGGTGCACGTGCAGGTGCCCGCCGGCCCGACGCGACAGGACCCGGCGGGGGAACTCCCCCGCCGGGCCCTGTGCGGCACCGACTCAGAAGTCGAAGTCGCCGATGTTCTCGGCGTCGAACACGTACGGGTCGCCCAGCAGCACGGTGCCGTCGGCGCCGACTTCGTACGAGCCGAGCCTGCCGGCTTCGAACGTGTCGCCCTCTTCACCGGTGATCTCACCCGTGATGAGCGCCTGCGCGGCCCACGCCGCGAGGTAGCCGAGGTCGGCCGGGTTCCACAGCGCGAACGCCGTGACGGTGCCGTCTTCGACGTACTCGCGCATCTGGTTCGGCGTGCCGAGGCCGGTGAGAGCCACCGTGCCCTTGTACTCCGACGTCGACAGATAACGTGCCGCCGCGGCGATGCCCACGGTGGTCGGCGAGATGATGCCCTTCAGCTCCGGGTACGTCTGCAGCAGCGCCGCCGTCTTGTCGAACGAGGTCTGGTCGTCGTCGTCGCCGTAGACGACCTCGACGACCTCGATGTCGGGGTGATTCGCGGCGAACTCCTCCTGCATCAGTTCGATCCAGGCGTTCTGGTTCGTCGCGTTGGCCGCTGCCGACAGCACCGCGACCTGACCGGCGTCGCCGATCTGCTCGGCGATGAGGTCGACCTGCACCTGCGCGATGCCCTCGGCGGTGGCCTGGTTGATGAACAGGTCACGGCACTCGGGGTTGGTGTCGGAGTCGAAGGTGACCACCTTCACTCCGGCGCTGCGCGCTTCGTCGAGCGCGTCGCAGATCGCCCCGGGGTCGTTCGCCGACAGCACGAGACCGCCGACACCCTGCTGGGCGGCGGTCTGGATGTAGCTGACCTGCGAGGTCGGGCTCGCCTCGGTGGGACCGACTTCCTCGTACGTCCCGCCGAACTCCTCGATGGCCTCGGCGCCACCGGCGTTCGAGGTGTCGAAGTACGGGTTGCCGAGGTTCTTCGGCAAGAACTGGATCGACAGTTCCGCATCGCCCGAACCGCCCGAACCGCTCCCGCCCCCGTCGCCTGCGCCGGCGCAGCCGGTGGCGACGAGCGCGACGCCCAGGGCGAGCGCGACCGCGGCGCCTGCGCGCCGGTTCCGCTTCATTCCCATCATGTGTTCTTCCTTCCTTGGTGCGAGGTGCTCGCATGGTTGTGGGTTTCGTCACCGGCAGCGCCGCGTTCGGCGCTGCGTCTTCCCCTTCGTCTTCCGACGGCCGCGGATCTGCGCTGATGCAGCCAGGCCAGAAGGCTTGCCGACACCACCGAGAGCACCAGCAGCACTCCCGTGATGACGTTGATGATGTCGCTCGTGATGCCCGCCAGGCGCAGGGCGCTGCCGAGCGTGCCGATCAGCAGCACACCGGCGATCACACCGTGCAGCGCGCCGCGGCCGCCGAAGATCGAGACGCCGCCCAGCAGCACGGCGGCGATCACCTGCAGCTCCAATCCCATGGCGTTGTCGCCGCGGGCGTTGGAGTACAGCAGCGTGAAGTAGACCCCGGCGAAGCCGGAGACCGCGCCCGACAGCACGAAGAGCGTGAACTTCGCCCGCCCGACGTCGACGCCCGAGAAGTGGGCGGCCTCTTTGTTGAGTCCGATCGCGTACAGCGACCGGCCGAACGGCGTGAAGTGCAGCAGCACGGCGAACACGATGGCGAGCACGACGAACACGATCATGATCATCGGCACCGGTGTACCGGGGATGTTGGCCTTGGCGAGGTCGGTCCATTCCTCGGGGAACCCGGTGATCGCGGTCGTGCCGAGCAGCCCCACCGCGATGCCGCGGAACAGCGCCAGCGTGCCGATCGTCACCGCGAGCGACGGGAGACCCACGACCGTCACGAGGAAGCCGTTGAACGCCCCCGCGACCGCGCCGACGACGACGGCGAGCACCGCCGCGAGCGGGAAGGGGAGCCCCGCCTGCACCAGGATGCCGGTCATGACGCTCGAGAGCCCCACGATGCTGGCGACCGACAGGTCGATCTCCTCGGTGATGATGATGAGCGTCATCGGCAGCGCGATCAGCAGGATCGGCGCGATGTCGCGCAGCAGATAGGTGACCGTGAGCGGGCTGTCGAAGTTGCGCACCGATGCCATCGCCACCACGATCACGATGATGAGCAAGGCGATGATCGCCGTCTCGCGTGTCAGCAGCAGCCGACGCCACGCGGGGCGCGCGTGCGCCTGGTAGACCCGCGCGGTGGCGGTATCGGTCACGACGGTCATCGGTCGACCTCCCGTTGGGCGATGAGTCGTCGATGCTGGCGCACCGCGAGCACGCGGTCGAGCACGATCGACCCGAGGATCAGCACGCCGACGACGGCCCGCTGCCAGAAGTCGTCGATGCCGAGGATCGGCAGGGCCCGGTTGATCGTCAGCAGCAGGAACGCGCCGATGGCCGCACCCCAGACGGTGCCGACGCCACCGGAGATCGCGACCCCGCCGATCACGGCGGCGCCGATCGCCTGCAGCTCCCAGCCGAAACCGGCCGCCGAGCTCACGGTGCCGTACCGCGCGGCGTACAGCACCCCGGCCAGGCCCGCGAGGGCGCCCGACACGACGAACGCCGTGATGATGCGGCGGCTGACGCGCAGGCCGTAGAGGTGCGCGGCATCCGGATCGGAGCCGATGGCGTAGAGCTCCCGGCCGCCGCGGATGTTGCGCAGATACCAGGCCGCCGCCACCAGCACCACCAGCGCGATGATCGTGAGGATCGGGATGCCGAGGAGCAGCTCCGTGCCGAGCCCACGGAAGTCGCGCGGCAGGTCGGAGGCGTTGACGCGGTCGCTGCCGGTCCACGCGACGTTGATGCCACGGTAGATGTACATCGTGCCGAGCGTGATCACCAGCGCCGGCACCTTCGCCCAGGCCACGAGCACGCCGTTGACGGCGCCGAGCAGACCCCCGAGGAGGACCCCGCCGAGGAAGACGGCGATGAGGGGAATGCCGGGGACGTCGATGAACAGCCGACCGGTCAGGTAGGCGGTGAGGCCCACGACCGAGCCGACCGAGAGGTCGACGCTGCGGGTGATGATGACGAACGCCTGGCCGACGGCGACCAGGAGCAGCAGCGACGGCGTCAGCAGCAGGTCGCGGAATCCGTCGGAGGAGAACAGGAATGTCGGGTTCGCCGCGGTCGCGGCCACGATCACCAGCACGAGAGCGACGGCGATGCCGGTCTCACGCGCGGTGGCGATGCGCCGCACGATGCGCGACGCGCCGCTCGTGCCCGGCTGCACGGGAGCCAGCGTGGTGCTCATGCTGCGGCCTCTGCGGGGGCGGTCGCGGCGAACATGACCGCTTCGGGGGTGGCTTCCGCGCGCGGGAGCTCCGCGGTCAGTCGCCCTTCGCGCATCACCAGCACGCGGTCGGCCATGCCCAGTACCTCCGGGAGTTCGGACGAGATCATGAGGATCGCGATGCCCTGCTGGGCCAGTTCGCTCAGGAGGCGGTGCACCTCGGCCTTGGTGCCCACGTCGATGCCGCGGGTGGGCTCGTCGACGATCAGCACGATGGGCTCGGTGGCGAGCCATTTGCCGAGCACGACCTTCTGCTGGTTGCCACCCGAGAGGGTGCCGACCGCGGCATCCAATGCGGCCGTCTTCACCTCGAGACGGCTGGCCCAGACCCTCGCCGCCTCGTTCTCGAGCCCGTTCCAGATGAGTCCGAACCTGGCGAGCTTGGAGCGGATCGTGAGCGTGACGTTGCGGGCGACACCGTCGTCGAGCACGAGGCCCTGCTTGCGGCGGTCCTCGGGAACGAGCGCGATGCCGCGGGCGGTGGCCGCGCGCGGGTCGCCCTTGCGCAGCACGGCGCCGTCGAGCACGACGCGGCCCGATTCGTAGGTGTCGACGCCGAACACGGCACGTGCCACTTCGCTGCGGCCGGCCCCGACGAGACCGGCGAGCCCCACGATCTCGCCGCGCCGCAGCGTGAACGAGATGTCGCGGAAGACGCCGGTGCGGGTGAGACCGTCCACCTGCAGCACCACATCGCCGATGGCGGCGGGCTGCTTGGGGAACATCTCGGTGACGTCGCGCCCCACCATCTGGCGCACGAGGTCATCGACCGTGGTCTCGGCGATGGGAGTGGTGTCGACATATGACCCGTCGCGCATCACGGTGACGGTGTCGCACAGCGCGAACACCTCGTCGAAGCGGTGGGAGATGAACAGCAGGGCGCGGCCCTCGTCGCGCAGGCTCCGGGCGACCGCGAACAGTCGCTCCACTTCCACGCCCGACAGCGCGGCGGTCGGCTCGTCCATGATCAGCACACGGGCATCCAACGAGATGGCCTTGGCGATCTCGATGATCTGCTGATCGGCGATCGAGAGGCCCTCGGTCACCCGGTCGGGGTCGAGTGCGACGCCGAGCCGGCCGAAGATCTCCATCGCCTCGGTGCGCATCGCCTTGCGGTCGATGCGGCCGAAGCGGTGGGTGGGCTGGCGGCCCATGAAGATGTTCTCCGTCACCGACAGATCGGGGAAGAGGGTCGGCTCCTGGTAGATCACCGCGATGCCGGCGGCTTTGGACTGCGCCGTGCTGGTGAAGTCCACCGACTCGCCCGCCAGCAGCAGTTCGCCCGCGTCCCGGCGGTAGAGCCCGGCGATGATCTTCACGAGCGTGGACTTGCCGGCGCCGTTCTCGCCGATGAGCGCGTGGATCGATCCTCGGTCGAGCGTGAGGCTGCCCGAACGCAGCGCCACCACCGGTCCGAACGACTTCACGACGCGTCTCAGTTCGAGCGCGTGTGGTTGACCGGGCGTATCGGCATCGAAAGCCACGTCGATTCCTCCTCTTCGAGGGTGCACATTCGGGAATGTGATTCAATGACCTGAATCGATTCAGGTCCCGTTCACGGCTACTCTATGGATGCCGCCCACGAGCGGTCAAGTCTCACAGCCACAGTGATCGAATCGTGATCCGACGACACAATGGAGGTGCCATGCCGGTCAGTATCCGCGACGTCGCGCAGCGCGCGGGCGTCTCGGTCGGCACCGTCTCGAACGTGCTGAACCGCCCCGACGAGGTGTCGGCCGACTCGGTGGAACGGGTCACGCAAGCCATCGATGAACTGGGCTACGTGCGCAACGACGCGGCACGCAAGCTCCGGGCCGGGGTCTCGACGACGGTCGGGTTCGTCGTTCTCGACGGCCAGAATCCGTTCTACACCGACGTCGTGCGGGGCGCCGAAGACGAGGCGACCCGCCACGGCATCGCGATCCTCTACGGAAACACCGACGAGGACGTCTCGCGCGAGCGGCTCTACATCGACCTGTTCCACGAGCAGCAGGTGCGAGGGCTGCTCATCGCGCCCTACGGCGATGTCACCGCGCGGCTGCAGCGGCTGCGGGCCAGCGGCATCGCAGCGGTTCTGGTCGACCGCTTCAGCGGCGACGGCCGGTTCTCGTCGGTGTCGGTGGATTCCATCGCGGGGGGCCGGCTGGCCGTCGAGCACCTCATCGAGACGGGGCGGCGGCGCATCGCGTTCGTCGGCGGGCCGTTCGACATCCGCCAGGTGACCGACCGGCTCGCCGGCGCGCGGGCCGCGGCCGAGAACGCCGGCGCGCCGGTGGGTCTCGAGGTCGTGGCGACGGACGCGATGACGGTGGACGAGGGCGCCCGGGCGGGAGCCCGCCTGCTGGCGCGGCCGCGCCACGAGTGGCCCGACGCCCTCTTCGCCGCCAACGACCTCGTCGCCCTCGGGCTCTTGCAGTCGCTCGTCGTCGACGGACGCGCAGACGTGCCCGACGACATCGCCATCATCGGGTTCGACGACATCCCGTTCGCCGCGGCGGCTGCCGTGCCGCTGTCGTCGATCCGCCAGCCCAGCCGCATGATCGGGCGCACCGCCCTGCGCATCGTGCTGGAGGAGGCGGACGACCCCGCCAGCATCCCTCGTCAGACGGTGTTCCCGCCCGAGCTCATCGTGCGCGCGTCGACCACGCCGCGCTGACTCCCCCTCACCGGGGCGGCAGTGTCAGGCCTCGCGGGTGATCGTCACCTGAACGTGCAGGTCGCTCGCGAAGGTGCCGGCGTAGACGCCGCGCAGCGGCGGGACGTCGTTGTAATCGCGGCCACGACCCACGAGCACGTGCCGCTCGCCGATCTCGATGTTGTTCGTGGGGTCGAACCCCTGCCAGTCGCCCGCGAACCACTCCACCCATGCGTGCGATTCACCGGTGACGGCCACGCCCACCTCGGCTTCGGGGTCGGGGTGCAGGTAGCCCGAGACGTACCGCGCCGCAATCCCCACCTCCCGCAGGGCCCCGATCGTGATGTGGGCGAGGTCCTGGCACACCCCGGTGCGCGCCTCCCATGACTCGGCGGCGGTCGACTGCACACCGGTGACACCGTACATGTACGTCATGGCCTCGCCGATCGCGACCGCGATCGCGTGCGCCGCGGCGGCGGGGCTGTCGTGGCGGGCGGCGATCGTGCGGGCGAGGTCGACGACCTCGGGGTGCGGGGCGGTGCGCGGTGACTGCGCGAGCATCTCGACGATCGACACGGCCCGCTGCGCCTCGGCGGCGAGAGCCTCCCACGAGATCGCGGGGTGATCCTGCGGCCGGGGCCGCACCTCCACGAGCGAGCGCGCCGTGATGCTCAGCGCGGTGTGACCCGACAGCACATCGAACGAGGCCACCCGCGTGCCGAAGTAGTCCACGTACTGGTTGACGCTCGACGACGGCTCGATGTCGAGCGACGAGCTGAGCACGAACTGGTTCTCGGTCGACACCGGCAGCATCCGCGCCTCGTTGTACGACGCCGAGACGTCGCCGGGGTAGGTGAAGCCGGTGGCGTGCTCGATCCGCAGCCGCATCATGAGATCTCCCCCACCCAGCTGGGTTCGGCCTGCGTGGGGAAGAACCGGTGGCGGATCGCCTCCGACGCTTCGCGCGTCACGGTCTGCACGCGTTCCATGTGTTCGGGAAGCTCCCCCAGGATGTCGCCGATCGGGCTGTACTCGAGGTCGTTGCGGATGCGCCCGAGCGCCCGCGCCACCGCGTTGGAGTGCCCCACCCGGTCGGCCCGTGGATCGATCGACGCCATGCACTCTTCGGCGCGCTGGATCGAGTAGATGATCGACCGCGGGAACAGCCGGTCCAGCAGCAGGAACTCGGCGGCGTTGCGGGAGCTGGGCATGCCTCGGTAGGTGCGCACGTACGCCTCGTACGCGCCGCACGAGCGAAGGATGGTCGTCCACGACGGCCCGGATGCCTCGGTCAGCGACCGCGTCGCGAGCAGGCGCGCCGTCATGTCGGTGCGTTCGATGCTGCGGCCGAGGGTGAAGAACTGCCATGCCTCGTCGCGGCTGGTCGAGGAGTCGACGATGCCGACGGCGAGCGCCGATCTCTCCCTGACCCACTGGAAGAACTCGTGCACCTTCTCGGACTGCAGCCGACGCGGCATGCGCGAGTTGGTCGTGTTGAGGGTCTCCCACAGTTCGGTGGAGACGATCTCGCGGGCGCGGCGGGCGTTCTCCCTCGCCGCCTGCAGCGAGTACGCGATGCTCGACGGATCACTGCGGTCCACCGCGAGGCGTGCCAGCACGTCCTGCCGCTCCACCTTGTCGAGGGAGTCGGGGGTGGCCGACCCCATGACGCTCAGCAGTGACCGGCAGGCGGTATCCTCGTCGATCCACGGGTCCTCCAGCAGCAACTGCAGGTGCACGTCGAGGATGCGGGCGGTGCCGTCGGCGCGCTCGATGTAGCGTCCGATCCAGAAGAGACTCTCAGCGATCCTCGAGAGCATCGGTCCCCTCCTCGCGGGTCTGCTGCTGCTGTTCCTGCTGCTCGCGGTTGGAGCGGGGACGGTCCTGCGGCGAGTGGGCCGGCTGCGGCTGCCCGTCGTAGATGATCGGGATGGCCTCGGTCGGCGATGCCTGATCGGCCACGAGCCCTGACAGCCCCTGGCCCTGCCCGTACTCGACGCGTCCGGGGGCGGCGCCACCGACGATCCAGGTGTCCTTCGAGCCGCCGCCCTGGCTGGAATTGACCACGAGCTGCCCTTCGGGCAGCGCGACGCGGGTGAGGCCGCCCGGCAGCACCCACACGTCGTCGCCGTCGTTGACGGCGAACGGGCGCAGGTCCGCGTGCCGCGGCCGCATCCCGTCTTCGACGAGGGTCGGGATGGTGGAGAGCATGACCACCGGCTGCGCGATCCAGCCGCGGGGATCGGCGCGCAGCTGTGTGCGCAGCTTGTCGAGTTCGGCGGGTGAGGCATCCGGTCCCACGACCAGCCCTTTGCCGCCGGAGCCGTCGACGGGCTTGACCACGAGTTCATCCAGCCGGTCGAGCACCTCCTCCAGCGCCGCCGGGTCCTCGAGCCGCCACGTGTCGACGTTCTTGAGGATGGGCTCCTGGGCGAGGTAGTAGCGGATGAGGTCGGGGACGTAGGTGTACAGCAGCTTGTCGTCGGCGACACCGTTGCCGACGGCGTTGGCGATCGTGACGTTGCCCAGGCGCGCGGCGAGCATGAGGCCGGGGGCGCCGAGCATGGAATCGGCGCGGAACTGCAGCGGGTCGAGGTAGTCGTCGTCGACCCGCCGGTAGATGACGTCGACGCGCTGCGGACCGCGGGTGGTGCGCATGAACACCTTGCCGCCCACGCACAGCAGGTCGCGACCCTCGACGAGCTCGACGCCCATGAGCCGGGCGAGCAGCGTGTGCTCGAAGTAGGCGGAGTTGTAGACGCCCGGGGTGAGCACGACCACGTTGGGGTCCTCCACCCCCGAAGGAGCCGAGGCGCGCAGCGCCGCGAGCAGCTTGTTGGGGTAGTCGCCGACGGGCCGCACCCGCATCGACAGGAACAGTTCGGGGAGCGTCTGCGCCATGACCCGGCGGTTGGAGATGACGTAGCTGACCCCCGACGGCACCCGCACGTTGTCCTCGAGCACGCGCATCTCGCCGTGCTCGTCGCGGATGAGGTCGATGCCCGACACCTGGATGCGCACGCCGTTGGCGGTGTGGATGCCGGCGGCCTGACGGTAGAAGTACTGCGACGAGGCGATGAGACCCGCCGGCAGCACGCCGTCGCGCACGCAGTGCTGGTGCCCATAGGTGTCGTCGAGGAAGGCCTCCAGCGCGAGAACGCGCTGCTTGACCCCCGCCTCGATGCGCGACCACTCGTCGTAGTCGATGATGCGCGGCACCGCGTCGAGCGGGAACGGCCGCTCCTCGCCGGCGAAGTCGAAGGTGACGCCCTGGGCGAGGTAAGAACTGGCCAGCGAATCGGTGCGACCGCGCAGCTCTTCCTGCGTCATCTGGGCCAGCGCCTGGTAGAGCTCACGGTAGGCGCGGCGCGACGGCGCGGGGGCTCCAGGATGGTCGGGATGCCCGAACATCTCGTCGAAAGCGGGTACGCCCGAAGGCGTCTTGCGGGGCGCCAGTGTGGAGCCGTAGCCGTCGAACAGGTCACCCATGCCTTCACCCTAACCGCGGCGCATTGCCGCGGTGTTTCGGCGGTGGACACTTGACAGCGGGGCGCGGCATGCTTCGCTCCGGCACCTCCCCACAACAGGAGGAATCACTGCGACAGGACGGTTCGGCGCCGTTCGTCCTGTGTGCGCGAGATCTCCTGTTTTCGGAACGGATGCCGGGCGGATTCGGAACGGATGCCGGGCGGATCCGTGACGGATGCCGGGTCAGCCGAGGACGACGCGCAGCTGCTCCACGGCCCAATCCAGCTCGGTCGCGCGCACCACGAGCGGCGGCGCGATGCGGATGGTCTGCCCGTGGGTGTCCTTCACGAGCACGCCGCGGGCGAGCAGCCGTTCCGCGATCTCGCGGCCGGTGCCGCGGGCGGGATCGATGTCGACGCCGGCCCAGAGCCCGGCGGTGCGCACCGCGGTGACGCCGTGGCCGATGAGCTCGCGCAGCTTCTGGTCGAGGTGCTCCCCCAGTGCCTGCGCGCGGGTCTGCAGGCGGCCCGTGGCGAGCATCTCGACCACGCGCAGACCCACCGCCGCCGCGAGCGGGTTGCCGCCGAAGGTCGAGCCGTGCTCGCCGGGGCGGATGACCCCGAGCACGTCGGCGTCGGCGACGACCGCCGACAGCGGCACGATGCCGCCGCCGAGCGCCTTGCCGAGCAGATACACGTCGGGCACGACGCCCTCGCGGTCGCACGCGAAGGTCGTGCCGACCCGGCCCAGCCCCGACTGGATCTCGTCGGCGATGAACAGCACCCCGCGCCGCGTGCAGATCTCCCGCACCGCGGCGAGGTAGCCCTCCGGCGGCACGATGACGCCGGCCTCGCCCTGGATCGGCTCGACGAGTACCGCCGCGGTGGTGTCGTCGATGGCGGCCTCGATCGCGGCGGCATCCCCGAACGGCACCGTGACGAACCCCGGCGCGTAGGGCCCGAAGTCGTCGCGCGCGGTCGGGTCGTCGCTGAAGCCCACGATCGTGGTGGTGCGGCCGTGGAAGTTGCCGTTCGCCACGACGATCGTCGCGGCATCCGCCGGCACACCCTTCACGCGGTACGCCCAGGCGCGGGCGACCTTGATGCCGGTCTCGACCGCTTCGGCGCCGGTGTTCATCGGCAGCACGAGGTCTTTGCCGCAGAGCTCCGCCAGCGCCGCGGCGAAGGGGCCGAGCCGGTCGTTGTGAAAGGCGCGGCTGGTGAGGGTGATGCGGCCGAGCTGCTCGGTGGCGGCGGCGACGAGGTCGGGATGCCGGTGGCCGAAGTTCATCGCCGAGTAGGCCGACAGCAGGTCGAGGTAGCGCTTGCCCTCGACGTCGGTGACCCACACTCCCTCGCCGGTCGCGACGACGACGGGGAGCGGGTGGTAATTGTGCGCGACGTGCTGCTCTTCGGCGGCGATGACGCGGAGCGCCCCGGTGTCGAGGTTCTGCGGACCGGTGGTCATGTCAGCCTCTCAGTTCGAGGGTGCAGCATTTGATGCCGCCGCCGCCGAGCAGCAGCTCGGACAGATCGACGGTCACGGGGACGTAGCCGCGCTCGCGCAGCTGCGCGATGAATCCCACCGCGCGCGGCGAGACGATGACGTTGCGGCCGTCGCTGGCGGTGTTGAGCCCGAAGACGGCGCCGTCGGCATCATCGACCAGGATCGCCTCGGGGTAGCGCTCGGTGAGCACGGCTCGCGAGGCCTCGTCGAACGCGGTGGGGAGGTAGGCGATGTTGGCGCGTTCCACACCATCCGGGCCCTCGACCGGGTCGAGCACGGCGATCGCGGTGTCGAGGTGGTAGAAACGCGGGTCGACCAGGCGCAGGCTCACGACCTCGCGACCGAACACCTCCGCCACCTCGCGGTGGCTGTCGCCGACCGAGCGGAACCCGGTGCCGGCGAGGATCGTGTCTCCCACGAGCAGGAAGTCGCCTTCGCCCTCCTGCACTTCGACGGGTTCGATGACCTCGAACCCGTGGTCGGCGAACCACTGCATGAACGGCCGCTCCTCACCGCGCCGCTCGGGCACGCGGAAGCGCACGCCCAGCGCGCGGCCGTCGATGAGGAAGCCGCCGTTGGCGGTGTAGACCATGTCGGGCAGGCCCTCCACCGGGTCGATCAGTTCGACGTCGTGGCCGAGGCGCACGTAGGTGTCGTACAGGTCCTGCCACTGCTGCACCGCCTTGGCGGTGTCGGTGGGCCGGTCGGGCTCCATCCACGGGTTGATGCGGTAGCTGACGGTGAAATGCTCCGGCCGGCACATGAGGTACCGCCGGTGCTGAGCGATGCGCTGCGGGGTCGCCGGCTCGGGCGTCGGCCGGGACTCGGCAAGGGTGGGGTGCGTGGACATCATGCTCCTTCGCGAAATGCGGCGGACGCCGTCCTCTGGCCCGGTGGACCTTCGACCCATGGTTCGTCAGCCGCGGGGAAAGGTCGATCCGGACACGCCGGGACCATTGTGACATGACGGATGCCCGTGCGTCCCGATGCGCGCTCAGATGACCGCTTCGCTCCACGGGTCGGGGTTGCCGAAGCGGTGCGCGGTGATGGTGATCGACTGCTCGCGCAGGAACGGCAGCAGCTCGAGCCGTCCGGCGGTGGTCACCTCGTTGTCGTAGACCGCCAGGTCGGGGTCGCCGCCGGTCGCCTCCGCCAGCGCACGGTGAAGTGATGCCACCGACTCGCGGGGCCCGACCAGTCGGGCGCGGGAGGGACGCTCGGCGGTCATGCCGAGGTCTGCGGATGCCGCGTCGTCGCCGGCGCCCACGATGCGCTGCAGCCACTGCTCGTCGGATTCGACGTGCACCGACACGTCCGCGTCGCCGAGCGCGCGGCGCACCGCGGCGGGCAGGCCCACCGGAGCGCTGAGGGTGAACGGCGCGCCCGCGCGGATGCCGGCGACGACCACCCGCAGCACGGTCTGCCAGGTGGCATCCGCGCTGGCCCGCACCGCGACCGGCTCGGCGGGGCGGTAGCGGAAGAGGTTGCGCTCCACGCCCAGCTGCGACACGTCTCGCACCGCCCCGAACTCGCGGTCCCACACGATGGCGTCCGAGAGGGCGCCGCGGCGCAGCCAGTCGAACCCCTCGTAGTCGAGGGTCGGCTGGGCCGCTTCGATGATCGCCGTGATGCGCGAGTCGAGCCCGCGCAGGTGCAGCGTCGACGACGACGCCCCGCCCGTCGAGGCGCGCCAGGAACCCAGCCCGACGAGGTAGTTGGGACCGCCCGCTTTCGCGCCCGCGCCCACCGACGACCGCTTCCAGCCGCCGAAGGGCTGACGCTGCACGATCGCCCCGGTGATGCCGCGGTTGACGTAGAGGTTGCCCGCCTCGACACGCGAGAGCCACAGCGCGAGGTCGTCGGGGTTCTGGGTGCACAGCCCCGCCGTCAACCCGTACGCGACGGCGTTCTGCAGCTCGATCGCCTCGGCGAGGGAGGTCGCGTGCATGATGCCGAGCACCGGCCCGAAGAACTCCTCCAGGTGCGTGCGCGACCCGGCCTGCACTCCCACGCGGATGCCGGGGGTCCACAGTCGCCCGGCGTACTGCGCATCGACGTCGTCGAGGCGGCGTGGTTCGACGAGCCACTTCTCGCCGTCTTCGAGCGTGTGCAGTGCCCAGTCGAGCTTGCCGGCGGGCGCTTCGACCAGCGGACCCACCTCGGCCCGAGGATCGGTGGGCACGCCCACCCGCAGCGAGCGCGTGGCATCCACCAGCTGCCGGGCGAAGCGCTGCGAGCGTCCGACCGGGCCGACCAGGATCGCCAGCGACGCGGCCGAGCATTTCTGGCCGGCATGCCCGAAGGCGCTGCGCACGAGGTCGGCGACGGCGAGGTCGAGGTCGGCGCTGGGGGTGACGATCATCGCGTTCTTGCCGCTCGTCTCGGCCAGCAGCGGCAGCGAAGGCCGCCACGAGCGGAAGAGCGCCGCGGTGTCCCACGAGCCGGTGAGGATCACGCGGTCGACCGCCGGGTGGGCGATGAGCCGCTCCCCCAGCTCGCCTTCGTCGAGGTCGACGAGGGCGAGCACGTCGCGGGGCACCCCGGCCTCCCACAGCGCCTCGACGATCACGGCGGCGCACCGGCGTGCCTGCGGCGCCGGCTTGAGCACGACGCCCGACCCCGCGGCGAGCGCGGCGAGCACACCACCGGCCGGGATCGCGATGGGGAAGTTCCAGGGCGGGGCGACCACGGTCAGCCGCGACGGCTCGAACACGGCACCGCTCACGCGGTCGAGTTCGCGCGCCGTGGCGGCGTAGTAGTGGGCGAAGTCCACGGCCTCGCTCACCTCGACGTCGGCGTCGGCGAGCACCTTGGCCGTCTCAGAGGCCGCGACCTCGATCAATTCCGCCCTGCGGGCCTCGAGCGCCCGACCGGCGGCCATGAGCACGACCGCGCGGTCGGCGGCGGGGCGCGCACCCCAGGCGCCGGCGGCTGCGGTGACGGTCGCGACGATGCGTTCGAGATCACCGGCGTCGCTCACGCGGGCGGCGTCGATCGTGGCATCGCCCGCTGCACTCACCTCGATACGCGCGAAGACATTATCGCCCCACGCGCGATTCGCGGGCACGGCCGGGTCGGTGTCGGGGGCGTTGTGAAAGCCGGGGGCGCCGAGCGCGCGGCGGGTCTCGCGGGGGGCGAAGACGGCCGTCTCGACGAATTCCGCGCCGCCGAAGCGCACGGCATCGCCACCTGGCGGGCCCATCGGCACCGTGTCATCCGAACCGCCGGAGCGGGCGATGCCGAGCACGGCCTGGGTCAGCCCGGCCTCCCCCGCGTCGTCATCGGCCGGCGACTCCCGCAGAATGCTGCGAGCCTGCCCCGGCGCGGGCGCCGCCCGGTCCTGCACCCGGTGCGGTCCGACGTCGAGCGTCGGGTCGGCGGCGCGCTCGAGCGACGCGACGAACCGCTCCCTCTCACGCTCGAACAGCGCCGGATCGGCATCCAGATCGAAGGCGGCGGAGAGGAAGTTCTCGCTCGAGGCGTTCTCCTCCAGCCGGCGCACGAGGTAGCTGATGGCCACGTCGAACTCGTCAGGGCGCACCACCGGCACGTACAGCAGCACGGGGCCGACCTCGCGCGCGACGGCCTGCACCTGCGCCTGCGCCATGCCGAGCAGCATCTCGACGTCGATGTCGTCCTGCACGCCGCGCTCACCCGCCAGCAGCCACGCGTACGCGATGTCGAACAGGTTGTGGCCGGCGACGCCGATGCGCACCGCCGCGGTGCGCTCGGGGCGCAGTGCCCAGTCGAGGCACCGCAGGTAGTTCGCGTCGGTGTCGACCTTGGTGTCGTAGGTCGCGAGCGGCCAGTCGTGCATCGTGGCATCCACCCGCTCCATCGCGAGGTTCGCCCCCTTCACGAGGCGGATCTTGATGCGGGCGCCGCCCTCGGCGACGCGGGCGCGCGCCCACGCCGACAGCTCCTGCAGCGCAGGCAGGGCGTCGGGCAGGTAGGCCTGCAGCACGATGCCGGCCTCGAGGCCCGCCAGGCGCGGGTCTTCGAGCAGGCGCGTGAACACCGCGATGGTGAGGTCGAGGTCGCGGTACTCCTCCATGTCGAGGTTGATGAAGGTGCCGTCGGATGCCGCAGACAGATACAGCGGCAAGAGTCGCTCGACCACGGCATCGACCGTCTGATCGAACGCCCACAGCGAGATGCGCGGGGTGATCGCCGAGACCTTCACCGAGACGTAGTCGACGTCGTCGCGGCGGATGAGGTCGTGGATGCCGTCGCGGCGGTGGAGCGCCTCGGTATCGCCGAGCACGGCCTCGCCGAGCAGGTTGAGGTTGAGCCGGGCACCCGACTCGCGGATGCGTGCGATCGCCTTGCCGAGCTTGTCGGGACGGGCATCGGCGATCAGGTGCCCCACCATCTCGCGCAGCACCCGGCGCGCGATCGGCACGACGGGTGAGGGCACGGCAGGGGCGACGGCGCCGCCCACGCGCACGGCGGAGCGCAGGTACCACGGCAGGAACCGGGGAACCAGCGGGGCGATTCGGCCCAACTGGGATGCCGCTGCCGACAGGCTCTCGGGGCGCATCACACCGTCGACGAAACCGATCGTGAACGGGAGCCCCTGCGGGTCCTTGAGTACTCCGGCAAGGCGCGCGGCGGCGGGGTCGACGTCGGTGGCAGCGGCGGCTTCGCGCACCCAGCGCTGGGCGAGATCGATCGCCGGCTCGGCCAGGGGGTGGGTGTCCGAAAGCTGCCCGTCCTCGTGGGTCTGCGACATGCGCCCAGCCTAGGTGCGCCGCAGGTCGGAACGGCGGCTTGCGGCATCGCGTCGTGTGTCGCAGGCATGCCTGTGAAGGCGCTGAAATCGAGGTTTGTCCCCGCTGGGAGGTTTCCGCGTGGTCAGACCACGGATTTATCATGGAGAGGTGCTGATCGACCCGAAAGGAGCACCGTTGACAAACAACTCTCACACTGAAGACCGCCGCCGCGACCGCAGGCGTCTCGCCGTGGCGACGCTCGCTTTCCTGGGAATCGGCGCTGGTCTCACCACGGCCGCGTGGACCGACCAGGTGTGGTTCTCCGCCGGCGCACAGGCGGCCACGTTCAACCTGCAGGGAAGCCTGAGCAGCAGCGGCCCCTGGGACGAGTATGCGACCGAGGGAGAAGCTCTGGAAATCCCGATCGACTCGTCGGGGTTCGCTGAGCTGCTTCCGGGCGGCGAACCGGTGACGACGACGGTCTACGTCAAGAACGACTCCAGCGTTCCGACCACCATCGACGTGACGACGACGACCACCGGCGACCTGTTCACCGAGGACTCCACCGTCGAGGTGGCGGCCGAGCCCGGGCAGACCACCCTCGAGCCGGGCGCGTACACCGAGATCGACGTGACGGTCACCCCGGGCGAGATGCCCGACACGCTGCGTGGCGCGGAGGGCACCATCACGCTGAAGGTCACCGGTACGCAGGGCTGATGCCGCAGTGCGCGACCGCGCACTGCCGTCCCCAATCGTGCGTGTGCGTGCGCGTGCGCGAACGCACGTCCGCCCGCGCGCACGCACGTGCTTTGAGAGTCACATTCGGATTCGGAGGGAGGTCTTCGTGAGATCGCGCTCACTCGCAGCGCGTGCGACGAATCTGCTGGGCCGCATCGCGGTCGGCGCGCTCGCGATCGTCGGCGTCGCCTGCGCCGGGCTCTGGGTCGCCCATGAGTTCGGTGCCGTGCAGCCGCTCGTGGTGGCGTCGGGCTCGATGACGCCTGCGATCAAGACCGGGGACCTCATCCTCGCCGTGCCCACGCCCGCGTCCGAGGTCGCCGTCGGCGAGGTGGCGACCCTGCCAAGTGCGCTGGAAGAGACCCTCGTCACCCACCGTGTCACCGCGGTGACCGCCACCGACGACGGCTACACGTTCGAGATGAAGGGCGACGCCAATGACACTGTGGACCCCGAGACCTATGCTGTCGACGCCGACGCCTCGGTCTTGCAGCCGGCGCTCGTGATCCCCGGCGCCGGCCGCTACGTCACGGCGCTGCGACAGCCCCAGGCCACGCTCCCGATACTCGGAGGGCTGTTGCTTTTCGCCGCGCTCGCGCTGTTCCCGGTGCGCAGCGCGACCCACGCGCGTGCCACGTCGCAAGACGCGGCCGATCCGACCCACTCCCCGCTCCCTCCCGAACCGGTCGCGAGCAACCCCACCCTCCGATGATGCGGCGTCTGCGTTCCGTATGGGTGCTGGTCATCGCCCCGCTGCTCTCGCTGGGCCTGCTGAGCGCGAACCTCGTTCACCACACCTCGGCCACCTGGCGCGACGAGGTGCACGCCACGGCCGAAGTGACCGCCGGCGATTGGGCGGCGACTCCCCCGCCCGCAGCCGAGGGCCCGTTCACGCCGGGTGAGAACACCCTCATCGTGTCCGACCCGGAATGGGACCTGCCAGAGTGCGGCTCGGGGCAGATCTGCGTCGACCTCACGGTCACCACGACATCATCCGAGCCCGCCCCCTGGAGCATCCAGATCTCAACCACCACCGCGCCGTTCTGGGGCCTCGGCCCCACCAACTTCTGGACGACGACCGGCGGCGTGAGTTTCAGCGCCTCACCGGACGACGACACCGTCGTGATCGCGCGCGGCGACACAGCACTTGCCCCGGGCGAGATCGTCACGATCACGGTGTGCACCTGGACCAACCAAGTACCGCCGCCGGCCGACCCGTCCTGGTACACGACGACCGTCACCGCGGCGGGCGAGTGGACTGCGACTGAGGCAGCCCTGACGCTGACGGTGACCGGCCTCGTGGATCGGGCGGAGTATCCGTTCGCGTACGGCTGGCAGGTGACCCTGGACCTCTCGGAGGCTCGGGCGGCGATGATCGCGGCCGGCGGCATACCGAACTCACTGCAGTGGGAGCCCAACCCCGCCGGCGGATACGGGTTCACCGTGGTTCAGGATGTGACCAATCCGGACCTCTATACCCTCACCTCCGGACAGACGACGCTCCTGCACGGCACCCACAGCGTGTCGATCACCGCGCGTCTCATCGGGCATACGCAGTATTCCTCGACGCCGGAGGACGAGACGGGACCGTCGGCCGACGAGTCCGTGCCGCCGGCGGGAGACACGCTGCCCGCGGGCGACGAGACGTCGGACGACGCGCCGGCGTCCGAGGCAGCCGGCAGCAGCACCGAGCCCTCCGACCCGGCGGAGCCGGAGAGCGCCGATCCTGACGACGCGACCGAAGGGGCCGCCGCCGATGCATTGGACGGCGCAGGACCGGATGCCGCGGCGTCGGTCACCCTCTCCAGATGCTCGGCGCGGCCGCGCGTGTCGACGGCAGCGCAGACGCCGCCGCCCACTCGGTGATCCAGGGCTCGAGCGACGGGAGATCATCCGGGCGGTGCAGGGCTGAGAACAACTCCTCCATCGGCACGAGGCCCCCGCCGCGCTTGAGGAATCGTGCTCGCACCAGCATCTCGGCGTAGATCTCGCCGTCGACGACTGCGCGGTGCACCATGTAGACGGCTTTGTCGTCGTGTCCGTGCAGACGTGATTCCACGGTGAAGCGCTGCCACAGCTCGAGCGATTTGCGGAACGAGATCGTCTCGCTGGCGACGACCGCGTACCAGCCCTGCTCGTTGACGAGGTCCCACATGCCGGTGCGGATGAGCAGGTCGAACCGCCCGAGGTCGAACAGCGACGCGTAGCGTCCGTTGTTCATGTGGCCGAGCAGGTCGATGTCGGTGGGCAGGGTGCGCAGCCGCACGCGCCCGACCGCGGTCGGTGCGAGCGGCCCGCTGCGCCGCAGCAGCACCTTTGCCCGCAGGATCGTCAGAAGAGTCCGCCACCACACGTTCACGAGGCGTGATGCTAGCGGGATCGACCACCGTTCGGGCAATCGCGTTGAGGATCCGCACAACCGGCCCCCGCACCGCGGGCACCACCCGCCGGCGCCGCGCAACCCCGTCGGTACCGATTTCGCCGCCACGCGCGCCGCGCGTAGAGTCACGGCATGGAACGCGAGACCCAGACCGACATCGTCGTCCGTCCGGTGCGGGATGTGGACGCCGAGGCCCTCGGCCGCGTGCACGCCGCATGCTGGCACGAAACCTACGACCACCTCATCAGCAAGGCTGCCCTCGAGAAGGTCTCGCCCCGGCGCCTGGCGGAACTGTGGACGCACTGGGCCCAGCAGGGCCCAGATTTCCGCATGCACGCCGCCCTCGACGACGGGGAGATCGTCGGCTTCGTCGGTTCGGGCCCGGCCCGCGACCGCGACGCCCCGCGCGCCCGCGAGCTGTACTTCATCTACCTGCTCGCCCGCTACCAGGGCACCGGCGTCGGTCAGCGGCTCTTCGATGCCGCCATCCACCCCGACGAAGAGGCGTACCTCTGGGTCGCCGAAGCCAACCCCCGCGCGCACCGGTTCTACCAGCGCAACGGGTTCACGCTCGACGGCGCTGCGCACACCGAGCCCTTCCTCGGCGAAACGCTGACCGAAGTCCGCTTCGTCCGCTGAACGTCGTGCTGCAGGCCTGGGCGCTCGACGGCATCCCCGAGATCGCGGCCGGCGATGACCTCGTCGCACTGATCGCGCGTGCCGCGGGCGACACACTCGCCGACGGCGACATCCTCGTGGTCACGTCGAAGATCGTGTCCAAGGCCGAAGGCCGCATGATCCGCGCCGACGACCGCGAAGACGCGATCACCGCCGAGACCGTGCGCGTGGTCGCCACGCGCACCGCGGCATCCGGTCATGTGACCCGCATCGTCGAGAACCGCCTGGGCATCGTCTCGGCGGCGGCGGGGGTGGATGCCTCCAACACCCCGCACGGCACGGTGCTGCTGCTGCCGGTCGATCCCGATGCCTCCGCCCGCGCGATCGCCGCAGGTCTGCGTGGGCTACTCGGCGTGCAGGTGGGCGTCATCGTCTCGGACACCCTGGGTCGCGCCTGGCGCGAAGGTCAGACCGACCACGCGATCGGCGCCGGCGGCGTCGTCGTGATGGCGGACCTGCGCGGCCAGACCGATGCCGAGGGTCGCCCCCTCGTGGTGACCATGCCGTGCGTCGCGGATGAGTTGGCCGCCACCGGCGACCTCGTCAAGGGCAAGGCCTCACGGCGTCCCGTCGCCGTCGTGCGCGGCCGCGCCGACCTCGTCGGCTCGCTCGATCTTCCGGGAGCCCGCTCGATCGTGCGCCCCGCGGAGCGGGATTTCTTCCACCTGGGCGCCGATGAGGCCTACGCCCGCGGCTACGCCGCCGGACTCGACGCGCGCTGACGCGCGGCATCCCCCACCGCACACCCGATACGCGCCCCGAACCAGGGCTGGAGGCAGTTCACCACCCGATACGCGCCCCGAACCCGGGCTGGATGCCGTTCGGTGCCCGATACGCGCCCCGAACCCGGGCTTGGAGGCAGTTCACCCACCCGATACGCGCCCCGAACCCGGGGCGGGCGACGGCGGCATCAACGCCGCCCTTGCGCATCCTCCGCTACCGAGTGATACTGAGTACCGGTAGTCAGTGACACTGGGTAGTAGAGGTGACGATGGGCAAGCAGCTGACCGAGATGCTCAAGGGCACGCTCGAGGGAGTTGTTCTGGCGATCCTCGCGCTGCGTCCGGCATACGGGTACGAGATCACCACCCGGCTGCGCGAGCAGGGGTTCGCCGACATCGCCGAAGGCACGGTGTACGCCCTGCTGGTGCGCATCGAACAGCGCGGCCTCGTCGACGTGGAGAAGGTTGCGTCCGAGAAGGGGCCGCCCCGCAAGGTGTACTCGCTCAACGCGCAGGGACACGAACAGCTCGAGGAGTTCTGGAGGACGTGGAGCTTCCTGGCAGAACGGCTGGAACAGCTCCACCGAGGGGGTAAGTGAGCATGGTCGCAGGATGGATTGAAAAGGTCACCGGACCGTTCGAAGAGAAGAAGCAGTACAAGCAGTACAGGGCGCGCCGCGACAGTCTCCCCGACGGATACCGCGAAGCCGCCACCGCGCTGGAGCGCTACCTGATCTACTACGGCACGCTCTCGCAGGGCGACATCATGCTCGCGATGCTCGGCGACCTCGCCGATATGTTCGAGCAGAGCGCGTCCGACGGCACGCCGATTCGCGAGATCGTCGGCGATGACCCGGTGGAGTTCGCCGAGGACTTCCTGCGCAACTACACCGCGGGGCAGTGGATCAACAAGGAGCGCGCACGCCTGATCAAGGCGATCGACGACGCCGCGACCGTGACGGATGCCGCGACCGGCCCGGACCCCGCGTCGGGAACGGGCGCATGACCACCGCGACGGCTCCGGCCATCCGCGTGGCGGGACTGGCGAAGTCGTTCGGCGATCTGCAGGTGCTGCGCGGCGTCGACTTCGATGTGGCGCGGGGGAGCATCTTCGCCCTCCTCGGCTCCAACGGCGCCGGAAAGACCACCGTCGTGCGCATCCTCTCGACACTTCTCAGAGCGGATGCCGGGACGGCGACGGTCAACGGCGCCGACGTCGCCCGGCAAGCCGCACGGGTGCGGGAGGCGATCAGCGTCACCGGGCAGTTCGCCGCCGTCGACGAGGTGCTCACTGGTCGGGAGAACCTCGTGCTGGTCGCGAAACTGCGGCATCTGGAGCACCCCGACACCATCGCGGACGCGCTGCTGGCTCGGTTCGCGCTCGCCGATGCCGGGGGGCGACGTGCCGGCACCTACTCCGGGGGCATGCGTCGCCGTCTCGACATCTCGATGAGTCTCATCGGCGACCCACCGGTGATCTTCCTCGACGAACCGACCACGGGTCTGGACCCTGAAGCCCGGCTCGAGGTGTGGCAGGCGGTGCGCGAACTCGCGCACGGCGGCACCACGGTGCTGTTGACCACGCAGCACCTCGAGGAGGCCGAACACCTCGCCGACCGCATCGCCATCCTGCACCAGGGACGCATCATCGCCGGCGGCACACTGGCCGAACTGAAGCGGCTGCTGCCGCCGGCACAGGTCGAGTACGTCGAGAAGCAGCCGACCCTCGAAGAGGTCTTCCTCGCGATCGTCGGCGGCACCGGTGACAGCCGCAGCGCCGACGACACCGCCGCAGCGCCGACCCGTGAGGAACCGTCATGACCGCCCACGTCCTCAGCGACACGACCACGCTGACCGGTCGGTCGCTGCGGCACATCCTGCGCAGCCCCGACACGATCCTGACCACCGCGGTCACCCCGATCGCCCTCATGCTGATGTTCGTGTACGTCTTCGGCGGCGCGATCGACATCGGCGATGAGTCCTACATCGACTACATGCTCCCCGGCATCCTGCTGATCACGATCGCCTCTGGCATCGCCTACACGGCGTACCGACTGTTCCTCGACATGCAGAGCGGCATCTTCGAACGATTCCAGTCCATGCCCATCGCCCGCTCCGGCGTGCTCTGGGCGCACGTGCTGACGTCGATGGTGGCCAACGCGGTGTCGCTGGCGATCGTCATCGGGGTCGCTCTGATCCTGGGATTCCGCACCGGCGCCGGCGTGCTGGAGTGGCTCGCGGTGACCGGCATGCTGCTGCTGTTCACCCTGGCGCTCACCTGGATCGCGGTGATCGCCGGGCTGGCGGCCAAGACCGTCGACGGCGCAAGTGCGTTCTCGTACCCGCTGATCTTCCTGCCGTTCATCAGCTCGGCCTTCGTGCCGACCGAGACCATGCCGGGCCCCGTGCGCTGGTTCGCCGAGAACCAGCCGGTCACGTCGATCGTGAACAGCATCCGCGCCCTCTTCGCCGGGCAGCCGGTCGGCACCGACATCTGGACCGCGCTGGCGTGGTGCCTCGGCATGCTCGTCGTGGCCTTCACGGTGGCGATGAGCATCTACCGGCGCAAGATCTCCTGACGACCGGATGCCGCACGGCACCGGACGGGACCGCCGCGGTGCCGACAGCAGGGTGACGCTCGCGAACAGCTCGCGGTGGGCGACGGCCGTCGACGGTGGCGCGCGCGGACTCAGTGGTGGCCGAACCGCGGCGAGCGCTTCTCGCGGAACGCGGCCATGCCCTCCTTCTGATCCTCGAGCGCGAACAGCGACGTGAAGATGCGGTTCTCCAGCCGCAGCCCCTCGGCGAGGCTCGTCTCCTGCGCCGCACGCAGCGCATCCTTGGCGGCGTAGACCACCGGCAGCGACTTCGACGCGATCGTCTCGGCGGTCTTCGCCGCCTCGTCGAGCAGGTCGGATACCGCAACCACCCGCGACACGAGCCCTGCCTTCTCCGCCTCGGCGGCATCCATCATGCGCCCGGTCAGCACCAGCTCAGCGGCCTTGTACGCGCCGATCGCGCGCGTCAGCCGCTGTGTGCCGCCGAGGCCGGGGATGACGCCCAGGTTGATCTCGGGCTGACCGAAGCGGGCGGTGTCGGCGGCGAGGATGACGTCGCACATCATCGCCAGCTCGCACCCGCCGCCGAGGGCGAAGCCGGCCACCGCGGCGATGATCGGCGTGCGCGCCCGCGAGACGGTCTCGAGGCCAGCGAAGGGGTTGTGCATCGTCATCTCGTGCGACGACTTGTCGGCCATCTCCTTGATGTCGGCGCCGGCGGCGAAGGCACGCTCCGATCCGGTGAGCACGATGCATCCGATGTTCTCGTCGGTGTCGAACGCGGCCACCGCCGCGCCGAGTTCGTCTGTGAGCCGGGAGTTCAATGCGTTGAGCGCGTCGGGTCGGTGCAGGGTGATCCAGCCGACACGGCCACGGGTCTCGACGATGAGTGTCTCGTATGCGGTCATGCGTTCATCGTGCCACGCGCCCACGACGCAGCACGTCGCGGCCCACGATGACGCGCATGATCTCGTTCGTCCCCTCGAGGATCTGGTGCACGCGCAGGTCGCGCACCACCTTCTCGAGCCCGTACTCGCTCAGGTAGCCGTAGCCGCCGTGCAGCTGCAGGGCGTCGTTGGCCACGCGGAACCCCGCATCGGTGGCGTAGCGCTTGGCCATCGCGCACTGCACGGCGGCGTCGTCGGCCCGGGCGTCGAGGGCGTGGGCCGCCCGCTCGACAAGACCGCGGGCGGCCTGCAGCTCGGTGGCCATGTCGGCGAGGGTGAACACGATGGACTGCTTCTCGGCGAGCGCCTCGCCGAAGGCGTGACGCTCCTGCACATAGCGCACGGCCCGATCCAGCGCCCACTGCGCACCGCCGAGCGAGCACGCGGCGATGCCGAGGCGACCGCCGTCGAGCGCGGCCATCGCGATGCGGAAGCCTTCGCCGAGCTCCCCGATGAGGGCGGATGCCGGCACCCGCACGCCGTCGAGCACCACCTGCCGGGTGGGCTGTGCGCGCCAGCCCATCTTGTGTTCCAGGGCGCCGAACGAGAGCCCGGGGGCGTCGGCGGGCACGAGGAAGGCCGAGATGCCGCGGGGGCCGGCGGTGGCGGGGTCGGCCGGGTCGCCGGTGCGGGCCATGACCACGTACACCGCGGCTTCGCCCGCGCCCGAGATGAACTGCTTCACGCCCGACAGGACGTACCCGTCGGCATCGGCGACGGCCGTGGTGGCGAGGGCTGCGGCATCCGACCCCACGCCGGGCTCGGTGAGGCAGTACGCGCCGACCTCCTCGAGCGACAGGAGGCGGGGCAGCCATGCGGCGCGCTGGGCCTCGGTGCCGTAGACGTCGATGATGCCGGCGACCATGTTGTGGATCGAGATGTAGGCGGCGACCGCGGTGTCGCCTTCGGCGAGCGCCTCGTAGATGGCGGCCGCGTCGGTGCGCGCGAGCCCCGCACCGCCGACGTCGTCGCGCACGCAGATGCCCCCGAGCCCCAGCTCCCCCGCCCGCTGCAGAGTTTCGCGGGGGAAGATCTCGTGGGCGTCGCGTTCGAGGGCATGGGGCGCGAGCTCGGCGGCGGTGAATTCCCGCACAGCGGCGAGGATCGCTGCCCTTTCATCGTCTTCGAGTGCGGGCGGATCGGTCAGCATCGACGTCATCGTCGTTCCATCCTGTTCAGGCTTGTGGCCGAGGTGGTGTGAGCGGTGCGAACAGTGTAGTCCGGGCGCTTCGGGAGCGGATGGGGGGGCGGCTGGCGCGGGCGCCGGTGCCGGTGGCGCAGCGGGGAGCGCGCAGCGGCATCCGCTCGCCCCCGTGCCGAGATGCGGAGATCTGCCCGGATGCGGACGCCTGGGCGGCATCGGTCCGCGTTTCGGCAGATCCCCGCATTTCGGACGCGGCGGGACGGCGCGGGTCAGCCGGGACGGCGCGGGTCAGGCGGCGGTGTCGTCGCGCAGGTACACCAGCTGCGCGCGCACGGATGCCTCGGCGGCGAAGCGCACCGCGGGATCGACACTGCCGTAGACCGCGTCGGTGACGGCGGCGACGAGATCGGCATCGGTCGAGGCCGATGCGCCGAGCGTCGTGAGCGCCGCGCGCACCTCATCGAGGCGCGTGCGACGGTGCGCGGCGTAACTGCAGCTGACCGCGGCGAGGTCGGGCAGCATCGGGCCGTGCGCAGGTAGCACCGGGATCGCCCCGTAGCCTCGCAGTCGGTCGAGGGAGGCGAGGTAATCGGCGAGCGAACCGTCGGGGGCCGCGATGATGGTCGTGCCACGCCCGAGGATCGTGTCGCCGGTGAGCATGCTGCCGGTGGCGGATGCCGCGGGATCGGCCGCGGCATCCGTCACCAGGTGCAGCGACACCGAGTCGGCGGTGTGCCCGGGGGTCGCGACGACCTCGACGACGGTGCCCGCCGCCTCGATGCGTTCCCCATCGACCAACGGTGGCGCGTCGAGGCACAGTGCCGCGTCGTACGCACGCACGGGCGCGCCGGTGAGTGCAGCGAAACGCGGGGCAGCCTCGGTGTGGTCGTGGTGGTGGTGGGTGAGCAGGATCAGCTCCACGGGGCCGAACTGCTGCAGCGCCCGCAGGTGCGCGGCATCCGCAGGGCCCGGGTCCACGACGACGACCCCGCCCGCGCCCGGCGCGCCGATCACGAGGGAGTTGGTGCCGTCGAGCGTCATCGGCCCGGCGTTGGGTGCCAGGACGCGCGTGACCAGGCGGGTCCAGCGCGCCGCGGCATCCGTCACGACAACCGGCCGCTGACCGTGCCGAACAGGCGTGCGATCGGAGCGACCACGAGCGGACGGGCGGCGATCCACCCGCCGGCGATGACGACGATCGACGCGATGAAGATCCAGAAGCCGGTCCAGTTGTCGGCGTACGCGACGCCGTCGACCGAGCCTTGCGCGGCGTACATGTGGTTCAGGTTGCGCAGCGCCCCGGTGGCGAACACGAGCGCGACGTGCACGATGATGAACGCCACGAAGAAGAGCATCACCGGGAAGTGCACCTTGCGCGCCCACTCGAGGGGGTACGCCGCGTTCAGGCGGGCGTTCTTCTTGGGCCACAGGCCGCTCATGCGGTATCCGGTGATGATCGCCAGCGGGGCGGCGATGAACACGGTCGAGAAGTACGCCAGCTGCTGCAGGGCGTTGTAGTTGACCCAGCCGTTCTCGGTCGGCCAGTCCAGCGACACGTACTGCAGGGCGGCCGACAGTGCGTTGGGGAAGACCTCCCAGCTGGTGGGCACGATGCGCATCCACTGACCGCTCACGAACAGCAGCACCAGGAACAGCAGGCCGTTGACCATCCACAGGATGTCGAGGGACTGGTGCAGCCAGATCGTGAGGCTCGTCTTGCCCTTCTTGTCGCCGCGTGGCGTCCAGAACACGGCGGGACGCTTCTCGGTGCGCACCTGCAGACCGGTGCGGATGATCAGTACCATGAAGAACGCGTTGAAGAAGTGCTGCCACCCGAGCCAGGCGGGGAAGCCGACCGGCGCGCCCTCGGGCAGGTGGTACTCGCCCGGATAGGTGACGAGGAAGTCCTGCATGAAGTCCAGGCTGAGGAACCACCGCACGAAGAACACTGCGAGCGCGGCCGCCACGAGCAGGCCACCGCCGCCGACGACCACGACGCCGGCCCACTGGCCGCGTGTGAAGGGTCCGATGCGGGTGGGCTCCGGTTTCGGCGCCGGGCGACGGGATGCCGCGGCTCCCGGCCACACCGTACGCGGCACCGTGAGCGGCGGGCGCGGGGTGCGGGCGGGGGTGGCTTCCGTCGTGGTGGTCGTTGCGGCCGCGGTGGTGGCTGTCGCCGTGGTGGTTGTCGTCGCGGGGGCTGTCGTCGCGGCATCCGTCGTCGTCGCGGGGGCTGTCGTCGCGGGCGACGCGGAGGACGTCGCGGCCGGATCGGGCGCGGCAGCCGTGCCGGAGGCCGGGGGCGCGCTTGCGGCGGAATCCGTGGTCGTCGCGGGCGTGGTCGTCGCGGCATCCGCTGTCGCCGCGGCGGCCGGATGGGCCACGCCTTCCGGCGGCCACGGATCGCCACCCACGGTGCGGGGCAGTCCGCGCCTGAGCGCGACCCCCTCCCCGTCACCCGCCGACGCCGCCCGCGCCGCGGGCTGCTCGAGTGTCGCTTCCGCACGGTCTGCGTCGGCGCCACCCGCCACATCTGACACCGGAGCAGCGCTGGCCGCGGGCGCGGGCGCGGGTGCGGCCGCGGCCGCGGTACCGGCGGGCGGCCACGGCTCGCCGCCGGGCACCCGCGGGAGGCCCCGGCGCAGCGCGCGCGCTTCCCCGGGCTGCTCGAGTGTCACGTCCGCACGGCCTGGCGCCTCGGCACCCGCCATTTGCGACACCGGAGCAGCTCCCTCCGCGGGCACGGCGGGCTCAGCGGCGGCCGCGGGCACGGCGTCCGCGGGCGCGGCGCCCGCGGGAGGCCACGGATCGCCGCCGGTCACCCGCGGCAGACCGCGACGCACCGTACGCCCGTAAGTCGCCATCGGTCGCTACGCCTTCTTCGCTTCGAGGGCCGCGATCAGCTGCGGCACGACGGTGAACAGGTCGCCGACCACGCCGAAGTCGGCGATCTCGAAGATCGGCGCATCGCCGTCCTTGTTGATCGCGACGATGGTCTTGGCCGTCTGCATGCCCGCCTTGTGCTGGATCGCGCCCGAGATACCCAGAGCGACATACAACTGCGGCGACACCGAGACGCCGGTCTGCCCGACCTGGTACGAGTACGGCACGTAACCGGCATCGACGGCGGCGCGCGAGGCGCCGATCGCCGCGCCGAGCGTGTCGGCGAGCTGCTCGACGAGCGCGAACTTTTCCGCCGAGGCCAGTCCCCGACCACCCGCGACGACCTTGCCTGCGCCGCGCAGTTCGGGGCGCGACGATGCCACGACCGCCTCTTCGAACGAGTCGATGGTCGCCGCGGGGGCACCCGACGGCGTCACGTCCAGCCGCGTCACGACAGGGCTTGCGACGGCCTCGGCGCGCGCGTCGATCGCGCCCTGACGCACCGTGACGACGTACGCGCCGAAGGTCGGGGCCGAGCTGACGTTGTACGCGCCGCCATACACGGAGTGCTGCGCGATCACGCCTTCGTCGTCGCGGGCGACGCCCACGGCATCCACCGAGAGCGCCCGCTTGGTGCGGGCCGCGAAGCGCCCGGCGATGTCGCGACCCTCGATGGAGTTGGACACCAGCACCGCGTCGGGCTGCACCAGGTCGCATGCCGCGACGAGCGCGTCGACGAACGGCACCGTCAGCGCCGTGTCACCTGCGCCGAGATCTGCTACCAGCACCGTGGGTGCCCCCAGCGCCGCGGCGGCGGATGCCAGCGCTTCGTGCTTCTCGGCCGGCGCGACGATGAGCGCGACCGGCGTGCCGATCGACGCGGCTGCGCCGACGAGGCCCGCGGCCGACTTGGCGAGCTCACCGCTGGGGAGCACGTCCAGGTGGACGAGGATCGAATCTGCTGCAAAGTCAGTCATGTCGCCGATTCCCTCACGCCAGCCGGTTCTCGATGAGGTAGGCCGCGAGCTTCTCGCCCGCGTCTCCCTCGTCGACGATCTTCACTCCCGCCGAACGCGGCGGTTTCTCGCTCACGGCGGTCATGATCGACCGAGCGGTGGTCTCCACACCGGCATCCACCCCGAGGTCGCTGAGCGACAGCGTCTCGAACGGCTTCTTCTTCGCCGCCATGATGCCCTTGAAGTTCGGGAACCGTGCGTCGGGCAGTGCCTCGGTGATCGAGATCACCGCCGGCAGGGGCGCGGTCACGCGGGCGTTGCCGGCATCGGTCGCGCGGGTTCCCGAGACCTGCGTCTCGCCGATCTCCACGGCCGACAGCGCGGTCGCGTGCGGCACGCCGACGTGCTCGGCGATCATCGCGCCGATGACACCGCCGGACCCGTCGGTGGACTGGTTGCCGGTGATCACCAGGTCGAACCCGGTGCGCTTGACCGCGGCGGCCAGCACTTCGGCCGTGAGGCCCAAGTCGGCACCGACGAGAGCATCGTCGACGACCTGCACGGCGGAGGCTGCACCCATCGCGAGGCCCTTGCGGATCGTCGCCGCCGACGCCTCCGGCGCCATCGACAGCACGACGACCTCGGTTCCCGCATTCGCGTCGGCGTAGCTCAGCGCCACCTCCAACGACCGCTCCCCGATCTCGTCGAGCACGCGTTCACCGGCATCCCGGTCGGCGAGCCCCGTCTCGAGGTTCAGCTTGCGGTCGCCGTAGGTGTCGGGGACCTCCTTGACCAGCACGACAATCTTCATCGACTCTCCTCACGCGTGATCTGAAGTCTATTCACTGCGCGGACTGCGCACCCAATCCCTGGAGGCTCGGCATATGCCATGACGGTGGAAGGAGGTGGGGGGGGGGGCCCCCGGGGCCCCCCCCCCCCCCC
>NZ_JACSQP010000004.1:0-247704 GCF_014836535.1 Microbacterium pullorum | reverse complement strand
GGGCTGTCACCGCGGTGACAGCCCCCACCTCCTGTGACCGTCAGTAACCCACTGCTGCGAGACCGAACTGGATCTCGGCGTCGGTGAATCCCTCGTAGGCGAGCTGGTCGTAGAGCGACTGCCGGGAGAACGAGGAGTACTCCAGGTAGCTCGCCGCCGTCTCCGCCGCCTCGGCGTTCCAATCGGCTCCGGCGTTGTCAGCGCCGAAAGCGGCGTCCTCCGTGGAAAAGCCCTCGTACTCCAGCTGACCGATGAGACCCGTGCGGGAGAAGCCGGAGTAGGACAGGTACGACTGCGCCATACCGATCGCATTCTGCTGAGCCAGCGTGTACACAGGCTTGGGTGCCTCGGCGGTCACCGTCACCTCGGTACCCGGCTCCACCTTCCGAGAACCGACCGGCCCCTGGGAGCGGACCACCCAGTCCTCGCCCACACCGGCATCCGGCACGAAGACGAACCCGGCCGAATCGACAGCCGCACGAGCGTCCGCCACCGTCTTTCCGACGACATCCGGCACGGCGACGGTGGTGTCTTCCACCTCTTCTGCGACGGCCGGATCCGCGGTCTCGTCAACGGCCGCCACCGGCTTCTCCGACGGCAAGGCGTCGCTCGATGCGCTGCTGCCCGTGATCCCGTTGGCGATGATGCTGATCAGTGTCAGAACCGCGAGCGCGACGAGGCCCCACTGCCACCACTTCAGCTTCGGAAGTCCCCGCTTCACCGTGACGGCCACTGCACCGTGCGTGGGAATCGCCGCTTCGGGCGCGGCGGGCGGGCTCACCAGCGCGCCGGACGCGTCGCGCACGGACGCGTGCTCGGTCCACGCTGCGCCGTCCCAGTACCGCCTGCCCTGCGGGTTCTGCGGGTCGGGGTACCAGCCGGCGGGCGGCTGTGTGACCGGAACGTCGGCGGTGGAATCGGTGTTGTTGCTGTTCTCGGACATGACGAAGACTTTCTGGTCGTGCGAGGCGCGAACCCCCAGGTGCGCGCCACCGGCCGATGGCCAGTAGTACAGGACACACCAGACCTCCGACATTGGGGTGTACGCAGTGCTGAGACCCGTTCGACGGCGACGCACCCGAGGGGCCCGACGAGCTCTTCAGCGCGCTTCCTGCGGCTCGCCAGGCGAGCGCGCAGTCGCCTGGCCGCACTCACGAGCGCGAATACTCACTCACGAGCGCGAATACTCACTCGCGGGCGCGAATACTCACTCGGCGGCGAGCTCGGCCTTCTTGCGGCGGCGCATCTCGTGCAGGATCGGCTCGGTGTAGCCGTTCGGCTGCGCGGCGCCCTCGACGATGAGGCGGCGGGCGGACTCGAAGGCGATGCCGTGGCCGCGCCCCCCGGCATCGAGCAGCGGCTCGTAGTCGGGGTCGCCGGCGTTCTGCGCGTCGACCACCGCCGCGAGCTTCTCCAGGCTGCGGTCCACGTCGTCGGTGTCGATCACGCCGTGTGCCAACCAGTTCGCCAGCAGCTGGCTGGAGATCCGGAGCGTCGCCCGGTCCTCCATGAGCGCGATGCCGTTGATGTCGGGCACCTTCGAGCAGCCGACACCCTGATCCACCCACCGCACCACGTATCCGAGGATCGACTGCACGTTGTTGTCGACCTCGGCCAGCACCGTCTCGCGCTCGAGCGGCTCGGCCTGCAGCGGCGGGATCAGGATGTCGTCGATGCCGCGGGGCGGCCGCTCGGCGACGGTGCGCTGCACTTCGGCGACGTCGACCTGGTGGTAGTGCAGGGCATGCAGCGTCGCCGCGGTGGGCGAGGGCACCCACGCGGTCGTGGCGCCCGAGCGCACCTGCGCGATCTTCTGCTCGAGCATGTCGTGCATGAGGTCGGGCATCGCCCACATCCCCTTGCCGATCTGGGCGCGACCGAGGAATCCGGCGCCGAGTCCGGCATCCACGTTGGCGTCTTCATACGCGCCGAGGAACGGCTGGGCCTTGATGGCGGCCTTCGGCACCACGGGACCGGCGTGCAGCGAGGTGTGGATCTCGTCGCCGGTGCGGTCGAGGAAACCGGTGTTGATGAAGACGATGCGATCGGCCGCCTCGGCGATCGCCGCGCGCAGGTTGAGGGTGGTGCGCCGCTCCTCATCCATGATGCCGACCTTGAGGGTGTCCTCGGGCAGCCCGAGCAGCTGCTCGACGCGGGAGAACAGGTCCACGGTGAAGGCGACCTCGGCCGGCCCGTGCATCTTCGGCTTCACGATGTACAGCGACCCGGTGCGGGAGTTGGTGCCCGCCCGGTCGCCGCGCAGGTCGCGGAGGGCCCCGACGGCGGTCATGATCGCATCGAGCATGCCTTCGGGCACCGGCTCGCCCGCGGCATCCGTGATGGCGTCCGTCGTCATCAGGTGCCCCACGTTGCGCACCAGCAGCAGCGACCGGCCGGGGAGGGCGAACTCCGCTCCGTCCGGCGCGGTGTAGCGGCGGTCGTCGTTCATGCGGCGGGTGAACGCCTGCCCGTTCTTGACGAGCTCGGCGGTGAGCGTGCCGGTCACCAGCCCCTGCCAGTTGCGGTACCCGAGCGCCTTGTCGTCGGCATCCACCGCGGCGACGGAGTCCTCGAGGTCCATGATCGTCGTGATCGCCGATTCCACGACGATGTCGTCGATGCCCGCGGGGTCGGCCGTGCCGATGCGGCCGGCCCGATCGATCAGCACATCGAGGTGCAGGCCGTGGTGGCGCAGCAGCACCGATGCCGGCTCCGAGGCGTCGCCGGTGTAGCCGGCGAAGACGTCGGCATCCCGCAGTTCGACGTCCTGCCCCGCCACGGTCACCAGCAGGCGGCCGCCCTCGACGCGGTAGGACTCCGCGTCGGCGTGCGAGCCCCGGGTGAGGGGTGCGACCTCGTCGAGCAGGCGGCGACCGTAGGCGATGACGGCGGCGCCGCGCTGCGGGTTGTACGCCGCGCCGGGAGCCAGCTCGCCCGCCTCGGCGATGGCATCGGTGCCGTAGAGCGCGTCGTACAGCGACCCCCAGCGGGCGTTCGCGGCGTTGACGGCGAAGCGCGCGTTCAGCAGCGGCACCACGAGCTGCGGGCCGGCGAGGGTCGCGATCTCGGCGTCGACGTTCTCGGTGCGGATGCGGAAGGGACCGGGCTGCTCCTGCAGGTACCCGATGTCCTCGAGGAACGCGCGGTAGTCGGCCGGGTCGGGCTGCCCCGGGTTCGCCCGGTGGTAGTCGTCGATCTGGGCCTGCAGCCGGTCGCGCTCGGCGAGCAGCTCGCGGTTGCGGGGGGTGAGGTCGCGCAGCAGTGCGCTCACGCCGCGCCAGAACTCGGCGGCATCCCTCCCCTGCTCAGCCAGGGCCTGCTCCGCGAAGGAGAGGAGCGGGGTCGCGACGCTCAGGTCGGCGCGCTGCTGTCGAGCGGTGTGCGTGGCGTGCATGGCGGCTCTGCCTCTCGTCCGGGAATGTCGTCGAAAGTACCAGCTCTGATCCGCCTCGTGGAATGCTTATTCCACTCTACGGAATAGGAGCCGACTCGTGACGGAGAACATCCCCACGCCGGGCGTGCAGTCGGTCGTGCGCACGCTCGATCTGCTCGAGACCCTGGCGGCGCTCGGCGGCGAGGCCGGGGTCGGCGAGATCGCCGCCGCGCTGTCGCTGCCGCCGCCCACGGTGCACCGCATCCTGCGCACCCTCGCCGCCCGCGGCTACGTCATGCAGCTGCCCTCGCGGCGCTACAGCCTCGGCCCCGGTCTCATCCGGCTCGGCGAGGCGGCCACGCGGCGACTGTCGGGTTGGGCGAAGCCCGCCCTCGTCGCGCTCAGCGCCGCGACCCAGGAGAGCGCGAACCTCGCCGTGCTCGACGGCGACATGGCCACCTACATCGCGCAGTCCCCCTCGAAGCACCAGATGCGCATGTTCACCGAGGTCGGCCGCCGCGTCTTCCCCCACGCGACCGGCGTGGGCAAGGCACTGCTCGCGCAGCTGCCCGACGCCGATGCGCTCGCGCTCGCGCGCCGCACCGGCATGCCGGGGTTCACCGACACCACCCTGCGCACCGAAGACGACCTGCTCGCCGAGCTGAGCCGCATCCGCTCACGCGGCTACGCCGTCGACGAGGGCGAGCAGGAGGTCGGCGTGCGCTGCTTCGCCGTCGCGGTGCCGGGCATGGCACTGCCGGCGGCGGTGTCGGTCTCGGGCCCCGAGGTGCGCGTGACGCTCGAATCCGCCCCCGTCGTGGTGCAGGCGCTGCACGAGGCGGTCGCCACGCTGCAGCGCGCCGTGCCGGGCTAGTCGGCGGCCTCTTCGGGACGTTGCAGCGCCTCGACGTCGGCGGCATCCGGCACGTAGCCGTCGATGTGACGTTCGTCGGGCCCGTCGTAGGCCGACAGCGGACGGATGAGGGCGTTGGACGCCTGCTGCTCCATGATGTGCGCCGTCCAGCCGGTGACGCGGGCGGCGATGAACAACGGCGTGAAGGTGAGCGTGTCGAACCCCATCAGACTGTAGGCAGGGCCCGAGGGGTAGTCGAGGTTCGGGTAGATGCCCTTGCGTGCGACGAACTCCGACTCGAGCGTGTCGTAGAGCTCCGCCACGTCGGGCCGGTCGTAGTGCGCGACGAGCGTGTCCAGCGCCGCCTTCATCGTCGGCACCCGGGAGTCGCCGCGCTTGTAGACGCGGTGCCCGAAGCCCATGATCTTGCGCTTGGCGGCGAGTGCCTCGTCGAGCCACGCCCCGACATTCTCGGCCGAGCCGATCTCGGTGAACACGTGCAGCACGGCCTCGTTCGCGCCGCCGTGCAGCGGGCCCTTGAGCGCGCCGATGGCACCGACGACCGCCGAATACAGGTCACTGAGGGTCGACGCGATGACCCGCGCCGTGAACGTCGACGCGTTGAAGGAGTGCTCGGCGTAGAGCACCATCGACCGGTTGAACGCGTCGACGACGGCCGGGTCGGCTTCTTCGCCGAAGGTCATCCACAGGAAGTTGGCGGCGTAGTCGAGGTCGTCGCGCGGCTCGATGAGCTCGTCGCCGTGGCGGCGGCGCTGCCCGTAGGCGATCACAGCCGGCAGCGCGGCGAACAGGCGGATGCTGCGGTCGAGGTTCTCCGCCGGCGTGCCGACCGCGTCGAGCACGTTGTCGATGCCGGCGGTGTCGATCGCCCCGAGCAGGCTGACGACGGTGCGCACCTCGTCCATGGGGTGGGAATCGACCGGCATCGCGTCGATGAGGTCCTTCACCGCGGGCGACAGCGCCCGGTTCGCGTGCTCGATCGCCCGCAGCTCGGCGAGCTGCTCGTCGGTGGGCAGCTCGCCGTTCCAGAGCAGATAGGCCACTGCCTCGAACGGCTGGGTCGCCGCGAGCTCCTGCACCGGGTAGCCGCGGTACACGAGGCTGTTGATCTCGGGGTCAACCTTGGAGATCGCGGTCACGTCGGCGAAGACGCCCGCCAGGCCCTTCTTGATGTCGGTGGTCATCGCACGCTCATTTCTCGATCTCGAAGTTGAAGACGGTGGTGTCGAAGTGGTTGTACGCCTCGTAGTCGAGCAGGTCGTACAGGTCGGCGCGGTGCTGCATCTCCCCCAGCCTGCCGGTGAGGTGCCCCTCGTCGGTCAGCGTATCCAGCGCCCGGCCGGCCGCGCCCATCGCGATGCGCAGCAGCGACACCGGCCAGATGACGATGTTGACGCCGACGTCGCGCAGCTGATCGACCGAGAACAGGTCGCTCTTGCCGAACTCGGTCATGTTCGCCAGGATCGGCACGTCCACGGCCGCCCGCACCGCGGCGAACTCCTCGAGGGTGCGCATCGCCTCGGGGAAGATGGCGTCGGCTCCCGCGTCGACGAGGGCGCGGGCCCGGTCGATGGCGGCATCCAGCCCGTCGACGGCGCGGATGTCGGTGCGGGCCATGAGGAGGAAGTTCGGGTCGCGGCGGGCATCGGCGGCCGCGCGGATGCGCTTGATCGCGGTTCCCTGGTCGACGACGGCCTTGCCGTCGAGGTGGCCGCACCGCTTGGGGTTCACCTGATCCTCGATGTGGGCTCCGGCGATGCCGGCATCCTCGAGGGTCTGGATCGTGCGGGCGACGTTCATCGGCTCACCGAAGCCGGTGTCGGCGTCGATGATCGCCGGCAAGTCGGTCATGCGGGCGATCTGCTGCCCGCGCCCGGCGACCTCGGTGAGGGTCGTCAGCCCGATGTCGGGCAGGCCGAGATCGGCCGAGAGGACCGCGCCCGAGATGTAGACGCCCTCGAACCCCTTCTGCTGGATGAGTCGCGCCGACAGCGGGTTGAACGCGCCCGGAAAGCGCAGCAGGTCGCCCGTGGCGAGGCGTTCGCGCAGCAGCCGCCGCTTCTCAGCGGGGGTGACGGTCGAGTACAGCATCAGTGGTCTCCTCTCGGGCGTGCACAACGTCGCCATTCCAGGGCGCGAAGGGCGCGCGGAACCGCGCAGGGCCCGTTCTGGCACCGGATCAGCGACGTTGTGCGCGGCGTCATGGTCAGAACAGCCCCTTGGGTGCGGGCGCCGCCAGCAGCAGGCCGGGCTTCGCGACGATCGAGAGCTGCCGCACCTCGTCGGCGGTGAGGTCGGGCAGGCGCTGGGCGAGGTCGAGGAACCGCTCGATCTCGGCGGGCTCGAGCACGGGCTCGGCCAGCAGCCGGAACTTGCGGATGTAGTCCTCGCGGGCGAACGGGCGGGCGCCGAGGGGGTGCGCGTCGGCGACGGCGATCTCCTCCTCGATGACGGTGCCGTCGGTGAGGCGGATCTCCACCCGGCCGCCGAACGCCTTCTCGGCGGGGTCGTCGGAGTGGTAGCGCCGCGTCCACTCGGCATCCTCGGCCGTCGTGATCTTGTGCCACAGCGCGACGGTGTCCTCGCGGGCGGCCCGCTCGGGGGCGTACGAGTCGACGTGGTGCCACCCACCGTCCTGCAGCGCGACGGCGAAGATGTACGGGATCGAGTGGTCGAGCGTCTCACGGGATGCCGTGGGGTCGTACTTCTGCGGGTCGTTCGCGCCCGACCCGATCACGTAGTGGGTGTGGTGGGACGTGTGCAGCACGATCGAGTCGACGTTGTCCGGGTCGGCCGCCTCGGGGTGCTCGCCGTGGAGCTTCCGGGCCAGGTCGATCCACGCCTGCGCCTGGTACTCGGCGGAGTGCTCCTTCGTGTACGAGTCGAGGATGGCGCGCTTCGGCTCGCCCGCGGCGGGCAGCGGCACGTCGTACGAGGCTTCGGGACCGTCCAGCATCCAGGCCACGACGCCGTCTTCGCCTTCGTAGATGGGCGAGGGCGACGTCTCGCCGCGCATGGCGCGGTCGACCGCTTCGACGGCCATCTTGCCGGCGAAGGCGGGGGCGTGCGCCTTCCAGGTGGAGATCTCGCCCTTGCGCGACTGGCGGGTGGCGGTGGTGGTGTGCAGCGCCTGACCGACGGCCTGGTAGATCGTCTCGGTCGAAAGCCCGAGCAGCGTGCCGATGCCGGCGGCGGCCGAGGGGCCGAGGTGGGCAACGTGGTCGATCTTGTGCTTGTGCAGGCAGATGGCCCGCACCAGGTCGATCTGGATCTCGTAGCCGGTGGCGATGCCGCGCACCAGCGCCTGGCCGTCGGAGCCGACGTGCTGGGCGACGGCGAGGATCGGCGGGATGTTGTCACCCGGGTGGGAGTAGTCCGCCGCGAGGAAGGTGTCGTGGTAGTCGAGCTCGCGCACCGCCACGCCGTTGGCCCACGCTGCCCACTCCGGGCTGGTGCGGCGCTCGAGGGCGCAGCCGAACACGGTGGCGCCGGCGCCACCGACCGACACGGCGTGGTCGAGCGCCTGCTGGCGTGCGGCGCTGACGGGGGCGCGGGTGAGCGATGCCGCAGCGACGGCGGCGTTGTCGATCACCCGGTTGATGATCATGTCGACGACCTCGGGTTCGACGGCGACGGAGTCGGTGGCGATCTCGGCGATGTGCCAGGCGAGCTGACCCTCGCGGGCGAGTTCTTCGTCGCTGCGGTGGACACGCAGGTGGTGGGTGACGGTCATGGGTGGGCCTCCAGGGACTCGAGGATCGACATCAATGCGTTGTGCAGGTGGACATGGGTGGCGTGTGCGGCGAGCTCGGCGTCGCCGGCGGCGATCGCGGCGGCGATGAGACGGTGCTCGGCGACGGATGCCGTGAGGCGCTGGGGGTTGTCGCGGGCGAGGCGGCGGACCCGCACGAGGTGGGTGCGCACCATCCGCAGCGACGAGGCGAGGTACTCGTTGGCGACCGCGGAGTCGAGCGCCGCATCGAAACGCGCGATGAGCGCGTAGTAGGCGTCGGCGTCACCGCCCGGCTCAGCGGCGGCGAACTCGGCGGCGAGGTCGGCGAACACTGTGCGGGCGCCGCCGGCCGCGGCCAACCGGGCGGCCATCTCCTCGAGAGCGCGGCGCAAGGCGAAGAGGGCGCGGATGTCGTCGGGCTCGACGTCGGTGACCACCGTGACGCGCGCAGACTGCTGCGTGACGAGCCCGTCGGCGGCGAGTCGACGCAGCGCCTCGCGCAACGGCGTGCGACTGACGCCGAGGCGAGCGGCCTGTTCCACCTCGCCGAGCACGGTGCCGGCGGGGAGGGCTCCGGACTGGATCTGCTCGAGCAGGGTCGCGTAGGCGCGTTCGCCTGCGCGTCGCTGCGTCGCCCCGTCGGTAGCCATTCGCTCCAGTGTATACATAAAGGCGCGATCCTGGGCGAGCAGCCACGCCTGCAGTCCATTGGGTATACAGACGAAATGCGCCCGGCATGTCGGCGGCACGTGCGATCCGGCCCCGACCGCTCTGGCATCGACGAGAATAGAGGTTTCAGCACACGATGCGAGGAGAACCCATGCGCGCACTCATCCACGACCAGTTCGGCGATCCGGCCGAGGTACTGACCGTGAGAGAAGTGGAGCCGCCGCAGCCGGGTCCGCGCGAGGCGCGGGTGCGCATGCTGCTCTCGCCCATTCACAACCACGACCTGTGGACGGTGCGCGGCACCTACGGCTTCCGCCCCGACCTCCCCGCCCGCGCGGGGACCGAGGCGGTCGGGATCATCGAGGAGCTCGGCTCGGAGGTCGAGGGCCTCGAGGTCGGGCAGCGCGTGGCGACGGGCGGCACCTTCGGGGTGTGGGCCGAGCAGTTCGTCGCGCGGGCCGGTGGCCTCATCCCCGTGTCGGAGGGCCTGCCCGATGAGCAGGCCGCGCAGCTGGTGTCGATGCCGTTCAGCGCCATCAGCCTGATCGACTTCCTCGATCTGCAGCCGGGCGACTGGATCGTGCAGAACGCCGCGAACGGCGCCGTCGGCCGCATGGTGGCGCAGATCGGCCGCGCGCGGGGCATCAACGTGCTCGGGCTCGTCCGTCGCGACGCCGGCGTCGCCGAACTCGCGGAGCAGGGCATCGACCGGGTCGTCTCGGTCGAGTCGGAGGGTTGGCGCGACCGCGTCGCGGCGATCACCGGCGGTGCGACGATCGTCGCCGGCGTCGACTCGGTCGGCGGGCGCTCGAGCGGCCAGGTGCTGTCGCTCATCGGCGACGGCGGCACGCTCGTGGTCTTCGGTGCGATGGAGGCAGCGAAGATGGAGCTCGCCTCCGGAGACATCATCTTCCGCGGGCTCACCGTGAAGGGCTTCTGGGGCAGCTCGATCAGCGCCTCCATGGATGCCGGCAAGCGCGGCGAGCTCTTCGCCGAACTGGCCCGCCACCTGACATCGGGTGCGCTCACCCTGCCGGTGTCGGACAGCTTCGCGCTCGCCGACATCTCCGACGCCGTCAGCGCGAGCCTGACCGCCGGGCGCGTGGGCAAGGTGCTGCTGCACCCCTGATGCCGATGGTCGGCGCCGGCTGCTCCGTATGGGTCAGCCGGCGTCGGCGAGCATCTCGGCGAGACGCTCGACGGCGGCCTGCTGGCCCTTCACCAGTCGTGCGCGGGCGTCGGCGAGCGGCATCCACTCGACCCGGTCCACTTCGGGGAACGACTGCGTGCGGCCCGAGCGCGGCGGCCACGGCATCTCGAACTGCCCGAAGACGAAATCCTCGGCCGATGCGGTGAACCCGGCGCCGTCGGCGACGAACACCGTCACTTGCTTGCCCGACGAGTACGGGTAGGTGCCGAGTTCGGCATACGGCCCGTCGGGCGGGTCCACCCCGAGCTCCTCACGGAACTCTCGCCGCGCGGCATCCAGTGCCGACTCGACGTCGGGGTCGTACTCGCCCTTCGGGATCGACCACGCGCCGGCATCCTTGCTCGCCCAGAACGGACCGCCCATGTGGGCGATCAGCACCTCGGGCCCGGCGGCGCCGAGCCGGTGGAGCAGGATGCCGGCGCTGTGGACGGGCATCAGGCCGGGCGGGACTTCGGCGACACCTCGTACGTGTTCTGGGGGTCGGTCTCGGCCACACCCGACAGCGCCTCGTCGATGGCCGTCATCGTGTCGGCGTCGAGGGTGACCCCCGAGGCCTTGACGGTGTCCTCGAGCTGCTGCGGACGCGACGCGCCCACGAGCGCGGCGGCGACGTTGGGGTTCTGCAGCACCCACGCGATCGCCAGCTGCGGCATGGTGAGCCCGGCCTGCTCGGCGACGGGCTTGAGCTTCTGCACAGCCGTGAGCACCTCGTCGTTCATGAAGCGCTTGATGAAGGCGGCGCCGCTCTTGTCGTCGGTCGCACGCGAGCCCTCGGGCAGCGGCTGGCCGGGCAGGTACTTGCCGCTGAGCACGCCCTGCGCCATCGGCGACCAGACGATCTGCGAGATGCCGAGCTCTTCGGATGCCGGCACGACCTTGCCCTCGATCACGCGCCAGAGCGCGGAGTACTGGGGCTGGTTGGAGACGAGCTGCACCCCGAGGTCCTTCGCGAGCGCGTGGCCCTCGCGCAGCTGCTCGGCCGTCCACTCCGAGACGCCGATGTACAGCGCCTTGCCCTGGCGCACGATGTCGGCGAAGGCCTGCATCGTCTCTTCGAGCGGGGTCTCATAGTCGTAGCGGTGCGCCTGGTACAGGTCGACGTAGTCGACGCCCAGGCGCGTGAGCGACCCGTGGATGCCGTCGAAGATGTGCTTGCGGCTGAGGCCAGTGTCGTTCGGGCCCTTGCGGCCGATCGGCCAGTAGACCTTGGTGAAGATCTCGACCGACTCGCGGGGCTGACCCTTCAGTGCCTCGCCGAGCACCTCTTCGGCTGCGGTGTTGGCGTAGGTGTCGGCGGTGTCGAACGACGTGATGCCGAGGTCGAGGGCCTTGTGGACGGTGGCGATGGCGGCCTCGTTCTCGACCTGCGACGCGTGGGTGATCCAGTTGCCGTAGGTGATCTCCGAGACTTTGAAGCCGCTGTTGCCGAGGTAGCGATAGTTGACCATGATCAAACGCTACCCCGGCTGCGGCGGTGCGGGCCCGGCATCCGAAGTCGTCCAGGTCAGGAGACGGGGGTGACTCCGGCGGCGGCGACCTCGTCGTCTTCGGTGGCCACGAGCTGACCGCAGGCGCCGTCGATCTCCTTGCCGCGGGTGTCACGGAGGGTCGTGGGGACGCCGGCGTCGTTGAGGCGACGCACGAACTCGTCCTGCACGTCCTTGTCGGAGGAGGTCCAGATCGACCCCGGGGTCGGGTTCAGCGGGATCGGGTTCACGTGCACCCAGCCGCGGCCGCGCGCGTTGAGCTTCTCGGCGAGCAGGTCGGCGCGCCACGCGTGGTCGTTCATGTCCTTGATGAGGGCGTATTCGATCGAGACGCGGCGGCCGGTCTTGTCGAAGTACTCGCGTGCGGCATCCAGGGCCTCATCGACCTTCCAGCGGGAGTTCACCGGGATGAGCTCGTCGCGAAGCAGGTCGTCGGGGGCGTGCAGCGACAGCGCGAAGGTGACGGGGATGTCCTCGTTCGCGAGCTTGCGGATGGCGGGGACGAGACCCACCGTGGAGACGGTGATGCCGCGGGCGCTCATGCCGATGCCGTGCTTCTTGTCGACCATCGTGCGCACGGCCTGCATGACGCGGGCGTAGTTCGCGAGCGGCTCGCCCATGCCCATGAAGACGATGTTGGTGACGCGCTCGCCCTCATGGCCGACCTTGCGGGGGTCGCCGAGGCCACCTTCGGCGATGAGACGGTTGGCGCGCACGACCTGCTCGATGATCTCGGCGGCCGACATGTTGCGGGTGAGGCCGGCCTGGCCGGTGGCGCAGAACGGGCAGTTCATGCCGCAGCCGGCCTGGCTCGACACGCACAGCGTGATGCGGCCGGGGTAACGCATGAGCACCGACTCGACGAGGGCGCCGTCGTGCAGCTTCCACAGGAACTTGATCGTGTCGCCCTTGTCGGTCTCGAGGCGGCGCACCTCGGTCAGCAGCGACGGCAGCATGCCGTGGACGAGCTCGTCGCGGGTGGCGGCGGGCAGGTCGGTCATGTCGGCGGGGTCGGAGGTGAAGTGCGTGAAGTAGTGCTTCTCGAGCTGCGCGGCGCGGAAGCCGGGAAGACCCAGTTCCTTGACCTTCTCGACGCGTTGCTCGGGGGTGAGGTCGGCCAGGTGGACGGGAGGCTTGCCGCGCTTCGGGCTGGCGAACTGCAGCAGCGGGCGGCCCTCGGCATCCTTCTTCTGGGACCAGCCCTCGGTCGCCGGGCGGACCTGCCGGGGTTTGGTGGCGCGCACGGGGGAGGATTCGGTCATGCTCCCAGGGTACGGGAGCGTGCTGGGCAGGCGCTGGCCGCCTGGCGCGCGCGGGTTGCGGTGGCGGGGGCGCGCGGGCGCGGGTGCCCGCGCCCGGGCCGCTCGAGTGTCGCATCCGCACCGTGCCGCGGCTGGGTGACCCGCCATTCGCGACACCGGAGGAGCGCGGGTCGGGCCCCGGCCGGGTCCGGTCGGCCGCGCGCGGGTCGGGGCTGCTCGAGTGTCGCATCCGCACCGTGCCGCGGCCGGGTGACCCGCCATTCGCGACACCGGAGCAGCGCCAGCGCGCGGGCGGCGGGGACGCAACCCGCGTGAGGCCCCGGGGCGCCCGCACGATAGGACGCGGATGCGCCCACCGCAAGCGCCACTCGAGCGGCACGGGGCGCGGATACCGTGGCGGGATGAGCGAGCAGATCGAGGTCCGCGACATCCGCCCCGAGGATGCCGGCGAGGTGCTGACCCTGCAGCGTGCCGCCTTCGTCAACGAGGCGATCATCTACGGCGATCCCGACATGCCGCCGCTGACCCAGACGCTCGAGGAGCTGCAGGCCGAGCTCGTGGACAACCTCGGCTGCGTCGCCCTCGACGGCGCGCGCATCGTCGGCGCTGTGCGCGCGCGGCACGACGGCGACCTGCTGCTGATCGGCCGCATCGCGATCGCGCCCGACCAGCAGGGCCGCGGCATCGGCACGACGCTGCTGGCGGCGGTCGAACAGCGCGGGCGGGATGCCGGCGCGCGCCTCGCCGAACTCTTCACCGGATCGCTCAGCGAGGCCAATCTGCGCCTCTACCAGCGCGAGGGGTACACCGAGTCCGAACGGGTCCCCGGCGACGGCAGCGATCAGGTGTTCCTGCAGAAGAAGCTGGACTGACTCCTGCCCGGGGAGCCGCCTCGCCCAGCCGAGCGCTCTACACTCTGGCCATGACCATCGACGCGAACGCGGCGGTTGCCAAGGCGATCGTGGCCCACAAAGTGGTCAACAACAACGTCGTCATCACCGTGGATGCCGCCGGTACCGAGCGCGTGCTGATGGGCCGTGGACTGGGCTTCCAGCTCAAGCCGCACGACACCGTGGACGTCACCAAAGTGGAGAAGACGTTCGTGCTCGACGGGGGCTCGGACGGCGAGCGCGAGCGCCAGATCCTCGCCGACGTCCCCTACCCCGTCATCGAGGCCGTCACCCGCGCCGTCGACGAGGCAGAGCGCATGCTCGGTCACCACCTCGGTCGCCGGTTGACGGTGGCGGTCATCGATCACATCCAGTACGTGCTGGAGCGCCTCGCGATGGGCGTGCGCATCCCGACGACGTCCATGCCGGAACTGCGCGTGCTGCATCCCCAGGAGTTCGCCGCGGCCGTCCGCATGGCGACCTCCATCAGCACGGCGCTGAACACGTCGCTTCCCGATGAGGAGGCGGTGTTCCTGACGATGCACCTGCTCAATGCCACGCGCGACGAGCCCAACGGCACCGCGGCCCTGCTCTTCCGCCGCGTGCAGCATGTCGTGGCCACCGTGGAGACGGGGTTGGGGGTGCGGCTGGACGCGGAGAGCGCGGATTATGCCCGGTTCATCCTGCACGTGCAGTTCCTGCTGCAGCGTCTGGTGTCACGCTCGATGCTGCGCGGATCGGACACGTCGTTCTTCGAGTTCGCCAAGCACAGCTACCCCCGCTCGTACGCCATCGCGGAGCAGGTGAAGCACTATGTGCGGGAGGCGACCGGGTCCGATCTCACCGACGAGGAACTCCTCTACGTGGTCGTGCATGTCGAGCGCCTGGCCCAGCAGGTCGCCGTTGGCCCGACCGACAACGGCGTGCTACCGTAGCCAGCGCAGGGCAATGACGTCCTGCGGAAGTCTTCGGATTGTTACCGCACCAGCGGGCAAAACCTGAACTCACGTCGCCGAACAGGCGACGAACGAGTTCAGGTTTTTTTGTTGCCCGAAAGCGATCCGGATGGGCTTCCTCAGTGTGGGATGCCGCGCAGATGCGGCAGAAGGAGGGCAGGTCCAGTGGATCACTCGAAGACAGCGGCAGGCGTCCTGAAAGGCGTCGGCGGCGAAGACAACGTGCAATCGCTCGTGCATTGCGCCACCCGGCTTCGCTTCGTCCTCAAGGACGAGTCCAAAGCGGACTCGGCCGCCATCAAGGCGACGCCCGGCGTGATCACCACCGCACAGGCCGGCGGCCAGTACCAGGTCGTGATCGGCAACGACGTGCCCGAGGTGTTCGCCGAGATCGGAAAGATCTCGAAGTTCGGCGGCTCGGCGCCCACCGCCGCGACGACGGATGCGCCCCGAGGCAACCTGTTCAACCGCTTCATCGCGATGATCGCCGCGATCTTCACCCCCCTGCTGTGGGCGCTCGCCGGCACCGGCCTGCTGAAGGCGTTCCTCGCCGCAGCCGTGACGTTCGGCTGGATCGACGCCACGACCAGCACCTACCTCGTGCTGAACGCGCTGTCGGATGCCTTCATCAACTTCCTGCCGATCGCGCTCGCCATCACCGCGGCCCGCTACTTCAAGGCCAGCGAGTTCACGTCGCTCGCGATCGCAGGCGCCCTCGTATACCCGACCATCACGGCGTCGGTGGGCCTGCCCGACCTGACGTTCTTCGGCATCCCGTTCACGATGGTGACCTACGTCTCCAGCGTCATCCCGATCATCATCATCGTGTGGCTGCAGAGCCACGCCGAGAAGGTCCTCTACCGCGTGCTGCCCGGCGCGATCCGCCGCTTCGTCACCCCGATGATCGTCGTGCTCATCGCCGTCCCGCTCGTCTTCGTCGTCATCGGCCCGATCTCGGCCGTCCTCAGCGGCTGGATCGGCAACGGCATCGGCTGGGTCTTCACCAACGCGCCCTGGGCCGGTGGCGCCCTCATGGGTGGCCTGTGGCAGGTCTTCGTCATCTTCGGTCTGCACTGGGGTCTCGTGCCGCTGTTCTCGCTCGAGTACCAGACGACCGGCCAGATCCTGCTCATCGCCCCGGTGTTCGCTGCGGTGCTGGCGCAGGCTGCTGCGGTCGCCGGCGTCTGGGTGCGCACGCGCAACAAGAACCTCAAGTCCCTCGCCGCTCCCGCGACGCTGTCGGGTTTCCTCGCCGGCATCACCGAGCCCGCCATCTACGGCATCAACCTGCCGCTGAAGCGCCCGTTCGCGTTCGGCATCGTCGGCGGTGTCCTGGGCGGCGCACTCATGGCCCTGGGCGGCATCTTCTCGACGAGCTTCGTGGTCCCCTCCGGACTGGCACTGCCGGCATTGTTCGGCAACGGCAGCATGATCATGCTCGTGATCGGCATGGCCACCGCGATCATCGTGCCGTTCCTCCTGACGGTCATCGTGGGCTTCAAGGACCCGGTCGATGAGGCCGTCATCCCCGCCGAAGGCACCGACGTGGCCGTGCTCAGCCCGATCGACGGCACCGTCGTCGCGCTGAGCGAGACCCCGGACGCCGCGTTCGCCGACGGTTCGCTCGGCCAGGGCGTCGCGATCAAGCCGCGCTCAGGCGCCGTGTACGCACCGTTCGACGCGGTCGTCGTGGCCGCGTTCCCGACCGGTCATGCCATCGGGCTGCGTCACGCCGACGGAGCCGAGCTGCTGATCCACATCGGCATCGACACGGTCAAGCTCGGCGGTCAGCACTTCAGCCTGAAGGTCACGTCGGGTCAGCAGGTCGCCGCGGGCGATCTCCTCCTCGAGTTCGACGGCGATGCGATCGAGGCGGCCGGTTACGACCTGACCACACCGGTCATCATCACCAACCCCGACCTCTACCCCGAGGTCGGCGACGCGGCATCCGGTCCGATCGCGCACGGAGAGCCCCTGTTCTTCGCCCGAGCCGTCGAGTCGGCCTTCGCCGCCAAGTGAGTCTTCCGGGGCGGGGCGCCACGCGGCCCGCCCCGGAATCACAGAAAGAGATTCAGATGAGTAACACCACGACCGCATTCCCCGACGGCTTCCTCTGGGGCGGCGCGACCGCTGCGAACCAGATCGAGGGTGCCTACCTCGAAGACGGCAAGGGACTGTCCATCCAGGACGTCATGCCGCACGGCATCACCACCCCGCGGACGGCCGGCCCCACCGACGACAACCTCAAGCAGGTGGCGATCGACTTCTACCACCGCTACGCGGAGGACATCGCCCTGTTCGCCGAGATGGGGTACTCCACGTACCGCTTCTCGATCGCGTGGAGCCGCATCTTCCCGAACGGCGACGACGCGGAGCCGAATGAGGCCGGGCTGGCGTTCTACGACCGCGTGCTCGACGAGCTCGAGAAGCACGGCATCGAGCCCCTCGTCACCATCTCCCACTACGAGACTCCGCTGCACCTCGCCGAGGCGTACGACGGCTGGGTGAACCGCGACCTCATCGGCTTCTACGAACGCTACGTGCGGGTGCTGTTCGCCCGGTACGGGTCGCGGGTGAAGTACTGGCTCACGTTCAACGAGATCAACTCGGTGATCCACGCGCCGTTCATGTCCGGCGGGATCAACACCCCCAAGGACGAACTGTCCCCCACCGACCTCTACCAGGCGGTGCACCACGAACTGGTCGCCAGCGCCCTCGCGACCAAGGTGGCCCGCGAGCTCGCCCCGAACGCCCAGATCGGCTGCATGATCCTGGCGATGCCGGTCTATCCGCTCACGCCGAACCCCGACGACGTGATGGCGGCGCTCACCACCGACCGCACCAACCTCGCCTTCGGCGACGTGCATGTGCGCGGCGCGTACCCGGGCTACTACCTGCGCAGCCTCCGCGAGAAGGGTGTGGAGCTCGACATCACGGAGGACGACCGTCGCCTCCTCGCCGAGAACACCGTCGACTTCGTCTCGTTCAGCTACTACGCGAGCGTGTGCGAGACGGCCGACGCGTCCAAGCGCGTCACGGGCGAGGGCAACCTCTTCCCCGGCGTCCGCAACCCGGAGCTGCGTGCATCCGAGTGGGGCTGGCAGATCGACCCGGTGGGCCTGCGCATCGCGCTGAACCAGTTCTGGGACCGGTGGCAGAAGCCGCTGTTCATCGTCGAGAACGGCCTGGGCGCGAAGGACGAACTGGTCGAGGTCGACGGGATCCGCACGGTCGTCGACGACTACCGCATCGCCTATCTCAACGATCACCTCGTGCAGGTGGGCGAGGCCCTCGAAGACGGCGTCGAGGTGATGGGATACACGTCGTGGGGCTGCATCGACCTCGTGAGCGCGTCGACAGCACAGCTGAGCAAGCGCTACGGATTCATCTACGTCGATCGCAATGATGACGGCTCCGGCACCCTCGAGCGCTTCCGTAAGAAGTCCTTCGGCTGGTACGCCGAGGTCATCCGCACCCGCGGCGCCGCGCTGCGCCGCTGAGCGTCTCGCCGCCGAATCGTGTCCAGGGTGCCCGTGCGGCATCCTGGACACGACCTGTTTGGAGAACTCCCGTGACCACCCCCCGCATCGCCTTCCTCGACGTCGACGGCACGATCCTCGACCACGGCAGGGACATCGCCGCCTCGACGATCGAGGCCATCCGCACCGCCCGCGCCGCCGGCTGCCTGGTCTACCTCTGCACCGGCCGTTCCCACGGCGACATCGACCCTCGGGTGCAAGCGATCGGCTTCGACGGCGCGATCACCAACGGCGGCGCATACGCCACCAGCGGTGACGAGGTCATCGTGGCCGATCCCATGCCGCGGGATGCCGTCGAGCGCCTCACCTCCTACTTCGAGGAGAACGGCATCCTGTACTTCCTGCAGACGGATGCCGCCGTCTACGCGACCCCGGAGGCCCAGGCGGCGACCGCCGCGTTCATGGCGCAGTGGTTGAGCACCCACCGCAACTCCGACGAGCCGCAGACCGCCCCGCAGGGTACGCCGCGGTTCCGGGACATGGCGGAGGTCGACCTCGATGACGTCGCGAAGGCCGTGTTCCTGGGGGAAGACCCGGGCACCGTCGCGCACGCGAGGGCGGCGCTGGGCGATCGGTTCCACGTCGTGCCGGGCAGCATGCCGCTGCCGGGCGGCACCAACGGCGAGATCGGCATGAGCGGCACGACCAAGGGGTCCGCGATCCTGCGCGTGCTCGAGCGGCTGGGCATCGACCCCGCCGACGCGATCGGCATCGGCGACAGCTGGAACGACGTCGAGATGTTCGAGGTGTGCGGCGTGGGCATCGCGATGGGCAATGCCGCACCCGAGTTGAAGGAACTCGCCGACGACGTCACGACGAGCGTGCGCGAAGACGGCATCTGGAACGCGTTCGTGCGTCACGGTCTCGTCGCCGGCTGATCCCGCCCGCCCGCCCCGCGCTCGCGCTCCGCGCCCCGCGCCCGCGCCCGCGAGCCGTTCGAGTGTCACCTCCGCACAGTCCCCGCGCCGGAAACCCGCCAACCGTGACACCGGAGCAGCCCGCCCGGGACCCGGGCAGCCCCCCACCCCGCGCGGCATCCGCGCGCCCCTCGAGTGTCACCTCCGCACAGTCCGCCCGCGCGGGAACCCACCACACGCGACACCGGAACAGCCCGCCCGGGACCCGGGCAGGCCCCCGACCCCGCGCGACATCCGCGCACCCCTCGAGTGTCACCTCCGCACAGTCCACCCGCGCGGAACCCGCCATACGCGACACCGGAGCAGCCCGCCCGGCCGCGCGGCCCGCACCCGGCCCGCGGAAGGAACGGGTCAGAGGAAGATGTCGGGGAACAGCTCGCTGTCGGGCGTGCCGGGCACGGCGGCGTAGCCGGAGAAGTCCGTCACCCCGGCCTCCCGCAGCACGTCCTCGACGATCAACGTCTGCCCGGTGACCGACGCGGCGGGACGCACCAGCACCTCGTACGCGGCATCCGCGTAGATCTCGGGTGTGCGGCTGACCTTCATCATCCGGTCGCCGCCGAGGGCGAACTGCACGGCCGCGGTCGCGATCGTCGTCGACGGCCACAGGGTGTTGGCGGCGATGCCGTCGCCGGCGAACTCGGCGGCGAGCCCGAGCGTCGCCATCGTCATGCCGTATTTCGCCAGCGTGTAGCCGGTGTGCGCACCGAGCCACTTCGGGTCGAGATTCAGCGGCGGCGAGAGCGACAGGATGTGCGGGTTCGCGGCATCCTTCAGGATCGGCAGCGCCGTGCGGCTGAGCATGAACGTCCCGCGCACGTTGACGTCCTGCATCAGGTCGTACTTCTTCGCCGAGAGCTCGAGCGAACCCGACAGGTCGATGACGCTCGCGTTGTTGACGACGATGTCGATGCCCCCGAACTCGCCCTGTGTCTTCAGCACGGCCTCGGTGATGTCGTCGTCGTTGCGCACGTCGCCGACCATCGGCAGCGCCTGCCCACCCGCGGCGCGGATCTGCTCGGCGGCGGTGTGCACCGTGCCCTCGAGCTTCGGGTGAGGCGTGTCGGTCTTCGCCAGCAGCGCGATGTTCGCGCCGTCCCGGGCGGCGCGCAGGGCGATGGCGAGGCCGATGCCGCGGCTGCCGCCGGACATCAGGATGGTCTTGCCGGCGAGGCTCATGCGTTCTCCTTGGTGGTGTTCTTGCGGGATGCCGCGGCGAACGCGACCACGCGCACGCGCGATTCGTCGGTGTCGAAGCGCGCGCCGATCGACGCCGCTTCCTCGTCGAGGTTGTCCTGGAATGCCCGGTGCGCACCGGTGCGGATGAGCTGCTTCGCCTTGCCGAACGCGACGGTCGCGCCGTCGAGCCAGAACCGGGCGATCTCGTCGCCCCGGGCGGCGGGGTCGGCGGCGACCTCGGCGATGAGGCCCCAGTCCAGCGCGGTGGCGGCATCGATCGTGAGGTCCTGCAGCAGCAGCTGCAGGGCGCGGCGCTGCCCGACCGCGGCCGGCAGCAGCGTCGAGACGCCGAGGTCGGGGGTGAGCCCGATGTTCGCGTATCGGCTGACGAACTTGGCGTGCTCGGCGGCGACGATGTAGTCGGCGGTGAGCATGAGTCCGAGTCCGCCGCCCGCGACGGCGCCCTGCACGACCGCGACGATCGGCTTGTCGGATTCGACGAACGTGCGGATGCCGTCGTGGATCACCCGAGCCATGTCCGTCACGCCCGAGCCCCCGGCACCGGACGTCGCCATCGCCACGACGTCGCCGCCTGCGCAGAACGCGCGCCCGGCGGCATCCATCACGATCGCGCCGATCGTGTCGTCGGAGGTGACCTCGTGCGCGAGGTCGCGCCAGCGCTGCCCCATCTCGAAGTCCATCGCGTTCAGCGAGGCGGGGCGGTTGAAGGTCAGCCGCGCGAGGCCGCCCTCACGGGCGAGGAGGATCGTGTCGCTCATGGTGCTCCTTATTTCGGTGCCATGCGGATGGCGCCGTCGAGGCGGATGGTCTCACCGTTGAGATAGTCGTTCTCCACGATGTGCGTGACGAGCGCGGCGTATTCGTCGGGGCGGCCGAGGCGCGCGGGGTGCGGCACCTGCTGCCCGAGGGAGTCCTGCGCGGCCTGCGGCAGGCTCGCGAGCATGGGCGTCTCCATGATTCCGGGGGCGATCGTGACGACGCGGATGCCGTGACGCGCGAGTTCCCGCGCGATCGGCAGGGTCATCGCGTGCACGCCGCCCTTGCTCGCGGCGTATCCGGGCTGCCCGATCTGCCCGTCGAACGCGGCGACGCTGGCGGTGTTGACGATGACGCCGCGATCGCCGCCGGCGGTCGGCTCGGTGCGGACGATGGCGGCGGATGCCTGTGCGATGACGTTGTAGGTGCCGATGAGGTTCACCCGCACGATGCGCTCGAAGTCGGCGAGCGCGGTGGGAACGCCCTCGCGGTCGAGCACCTTCGCGGGCGGCGCGATGCCGGCACAGTTGACGACGACCCGCAGCGGCCCGACGCTGGCGGCGGTCGCGACGGCCGCGGCCACCTCGCTCGGGTCGGTGACGTCGGCGGGGGCGAACGTGCCGCCGAACTCCGCAGCGCGCTCGACGCCGGCCGACGAGGGCAGGTCGACGATCACGACGTGGGCGCCGGCGTCGGCCAGACGTCGGGCAGTGGCCAATCCCAGCCCGCTGGCTCCTCCGGTGACGAGGGCGGATGCGCCGGCGATGTCCATGCGTTCTCCTTTGAACTGATGCTGCGTGTCACGATTCCTGCGACTGCGTCTCACGGTCGAGGTCGACGATACCCAGGCTACCGGGCGCGCGTCGAACCGCGCGGACGGAGTTCGTGCTCCCCGGAGCACCGCGGCCAGCGGCCCCGCGTCAGCGCCCGAGCACCGGGGTGAACGTGCCGACGGCGATCGCCACGGTCAGCGCCGTCGCCGAGATCGCGGCGCCGTAGAGCAGCAGCAGTCCGTCGGCGGCGGTCAGCCGGGACTGCCGCGCCCACGTGCGCCGGCCGGGAGCGCCGAACGCGCGGGCCTCCATGGCCGTGGCGAGGGATGATCCGCGCCGGATCGCCAGCACGAACAGCGCGAACGCCGTGCCCACTGCGCGCCGCAGCCGGCCGGTGTCGGCCACGCCGCGGGCGCGGCGGGCGAGTGACAGCGCCCGCCAGTCGTCGGCGAGCAGCCCCAGCATGCGCATCCCGGCGAGCGCGCCCAGCACGAACCGTGCGGGCAGCCGCACGATCTGCGCCAGCCCGTCGGCGAGGTCGGTGGGATCCACCGTGACGAACAGCACCACCGCCGGCAGCCCGATCGCCAGCACTCGCAAAAACGTCGCCGCCGCCAGCAGCAGCGACCCCTCGCTCACCCGCATGAACAGCCACTCGGCGTAGACCTCGCCGCTCGTGGCGCCATAGAGGGCGATCGTGACGGCGGAGGTGGGCGCCGCGATCCACAGCGGGAGCGTCCGCAGCCAGAACTGGCGCGCGCTGAGCCCCGCCGCCAGCAGCAGCGGAATCTCGAGCGCCAGCGCCACCAGCGCCGAGACGGGGTCGATCGTGGCCACGAGCGGCAGCGCGATGAGCAGCGCCGCCCCGAGCTTGGCGACGGCGTTGCGCTGCGCGATCGGCCCCCGGCCAACCTCGGGGCTCACGTGCCCACCTCGAAGCCCCGGGCGTGCAGGGCTGCGAGCACCGCGTCGTCGTGGGTGACGGCGACGACCCCCAGCGGGCCCCGTTCGTCGACGCCGTCGCGCAGGCTCGCGATGATCGCCACGAGCTCGGCCCAGGTGGTGGCATCCTGCCCGAAAGTCGGCTCGTCGAGCACCATCACCCGGGGCCGCGCCGCGAGGGTCGCCGCGACCGTCAGCCGCCGCTTCTCGCCGCCGGAGAGCGTGTACGGGTTCGCCTCGGCCAGGCGCGTCAGCCGCAGTCGCTCCAGCAGCTCATCCACGCGCGCGGCGATGACGTCGTCGTCGAGTCCCAGCGCGCGCGGGCCGACGGCGAGCTCCTCGCGCACCGTGCGCGCCAGCAGCTGATGCTCGGGATCCTGGAAGACCGTGCCGATGCGGGTGAGCAGGCTCCGCGACGACCACCCGATGGGCGCGACACCCGCCGGCGCCCGCCGACGGCGCGGCGCGGCGTCGGCGGCGAGCGCATCGGATGCCGCGACGACTCCGTCCGCAGGCGGCAGCAGCCCCGCGAGGGTGAGACCGAGCGTGGACTTGCCCGCGCCGTTGGGCCCCACCACCCCGAGCACCTCGCCGGCGCGTACGTCGAGGTCGAGGGGACCGGCGACGGCGACGCCCGCGGTGCGCGCCACCGTGAGGGCGCGGGCAGTCAGCAGCGCCTCCCCCGGCGCCGCGGCGGGCGGCGGTGGCACCTGCGGCGGGATGCCGGGCACCCACACCCCCGCGGCGGCGAGCCGTTGCGGCAGGTCGGGCGCGAGGGGGGCAGCCGCCGCGGCGGGCGACGGGCTGGTGCCGCCGAGGCCGAGCACCTCCCGCGGCGACCCGTCGGCGAGCACCCCACCGCCGGGGGCGAGCACGATCACACGGTCGACCAACGGCAGCCAGACGTCGACGCGGTGCTCGATGACGATGAGGGTGGCGCCGGTGGCATCCAGCGCCCGACCCACTGCGTCGCGCACCTCGGCGACGCCGGCGGGGTCGAGGTTGGCGGTCGGTTCGTCCAGCAGCACGATCCCCGGGCGCATGGCGAGCACGCCGGCGAGCGCCAGACGCTGCTTCTGTCCGCCCGAGAGCGCCGAGGTGGGTCGGTCGAGGGGCACGCCCAGCCCCATGGCGTCGAGCGCCGCCCGCACCCGGGGCCAGATCTCCCCCGGCGGGACGCCGAGGTTCTCGCACCCGAAGGCGACGTCATCGCCCACGCGGGCGAGGATCGTCTGGCTGTCGGGGTCTTGCAGCACGAGCCCCGAGCGCCCGCGCGTGGCTGCGGCGGCTTCGCCGCCGACCCGCAGCTCACCCTCCTGCTCGCCCTCGTCGGCCCCGCCGAGGACGCCCGCGATGCCCTGCAGCAGCGTGGACTTGCCCGAGCCCGACGCGCCGAGCAGCAGCACGCGCTCGCCCGGCTCGATGCGCAGCGTCAGCTCGCGCGCAGCCCACGCCTGCCGGGTCGCGTAGCGCCAGCCCCACCCGCGCGCCTCGACGGCGACGGGTGGGGAGATGGTGGATGCCGGCACGTCAGACGCGCCGGGAGACCTCGCGCCCCGCGGCGAACCGGTTCAACGCCCCCGTCGCCGCCAGCCCCCGCGCGATCAGCCACGCCCCGAGCCCGGCGATGAGGGCACCCGAGACCGTGGTGGAGGTGATGTAGACGGTCGTGAACAGGGTGTCGGCGCCGGGGTACCAGAGGATGCGGTCGTTGATGCCGGCGGCGAGGCCCGCGCCGGCACCGGCCAGAATCGCGACGGGCAGCCGCCATACGCCGTAGAGGAACAGCAGGAACACCAGCTCGGCGCCGAGGCCCTGCACGAGGCCGGAGGCGATCGTGAGCGGGCCCCACTGGTTGCCCACGAGCGCCGAGATGACGGCGGCGACCGTCTCGGTGTACAGCGCCGCACCGGGCTTGCGGATGATGAGCCCACCCAGCACACCGGCGATGAGCCAGGGCCCGGCGAGCAGTCCCTGCACGCCCGGCAGCAGCGGCTTGAGCAGCGCGCTGGGCCCCTCGTAGCCGACGTTCCACAGTAGGAACACCGCGGCGCAGGCGACGGCGATGACGCTGGCGACGACGATGTCGACGACCCGCCAGCGCCAGCGCTGGGACAGCGGCACACGCCGATCGGGCGAGCCCTGCGCGGTTTCGCGGGCAGACGTGGATGCGTGCATTCTGATCTCCTCCCTGCGCCGGCATGATCCGGATCAGGTTCGACGGTCGAAGCGTGGATCGCTTCCTCTCAGCCCGGCTCACCGGACTCCCGTGGTTGTGCCGTTGAGTATACCCACGACGGCACGGGGTAGTTTTGCCTGGTGACCACCGAGGACGCGCCCCCCTTGACGCGCCGCGCCCGCCGCACGCGCGGGCTGGCGACGCCCACCGGCGGCGCCCGCCCGGAGCCGAGCGAGGATGCCACGGTGACCGGCGACGCCGGCGACGCCGAGCCCACGCCATCCGACGCCACGCCCGCCGATGAGGTCATCGCCCTGCCGACCGAGGCGCCGGTCACGCCGCCCCGCCGGGTCGCCCTCAGCTGGGTGGAAGACGATGTCGTCGCCGCGACGGCGCCCGGTGTCACCCTCGCCGCCGCCGCGTCGCCCTACGCCGTCATCCACCCCGATCTGCTCGCTCGCCGCCCTCGGCGCTCTCCGCTGCGCGCGGGCGTGCTGGTTCCGCTGCTCAGCGTGCTCGCCGTCATCGCGCTGTATGTCGGCACGACACTGCTGTGGCCGCTGCACGCCCTGCCGCCGCTGGTGACCGCCACGACGATCACACCGGCATCGGCGCCCGCGTCCGCCCCCGCGTGGCCGACAGCAGGAGGCGCCGCGGTGGGGGTCGACGGTATCGGCGCGACTGTGGCATCCACCGTGGACCCCATCTCGATGGCGAGCCTGACCAAGGTCGTGACCGTGCTGATGGTGCTCGAGGAGCAGCCTCTCGCCCCGGGCGAGCAGGGGCCCGAGTACAGCTTCACCGGCGCCGACCAGCAGACGTACTGGGCCTACCGCGAACGCGGCGAGTCCGCGCTGCCGGTGCCCGCCGGCGGCTCGCTGACGCAGTACCAGATGCTGCAGGGCATCCTCATCGCGTCCGCGAACAACTACGCCGACCGCCTCGCCGCCACGCTGTGGCCGAGCGACGAGGTGTTCGCCAATGCGGCATCGACCTGGCTGTCCACGCAGGGGCTGACCGGCATCACGGTCGTCGACCCGAGCGGCATCGACGAAGACAACACCGCTGACCCGGCGGCGCTGCTCGCCCTCGCCGACAAGGCCATGGCCGACCCCGTCGTCGCTGAGATCGTGCAGATGCGCACGGCGGAGCTGCCGGGCGCCGGACTCATCGAGAACACCAACGCCCTGCTGGCCGACCCCGGTGTGGTCGGGATCAAGACCGGGTCGCTCTGGCAGCACTTCAACCTGATGGTGGCGAAGGACCTGCAGATCGGCGACACCCCCGTGCGCGTCTACGCCTCGGTGATGGGACAGCCCGACGTCGAGACGCGCACCGCCGCCGGCCGCGCGCTGCTGGCGCAGCTCGAGGCCGAGCTGCAGCTGCGCCCGTCGGTCACCGCCGGCACCGTGGCCGGGGTGGTCACGACGGCGTGGGGCGAGCGCGTCGATCTGCTCACGTCGGAAGACGCCGCGGTCGTGCTCTGGAACGGCGGTGCCGCCACCGTGGCATCCGACCTCGCGGTCGGCGACGACCGGGCCGCCGACACCACGGTCGGCACCCTCACGGTGACGGGCCCGCTCGACACCGACACCGTCGAGGTGCACCTGGCAGCCGACATCGCCGACCCGTCGCCGTGGTGGCGGCTCACACACCCGCTGGAGCTGTTCGGCCTCGCGGGCTGACCGCCGTCTCCACCGACGAGCGGCACGCAGGCTAGAAGGGCCACACGAGCGGCACGTAGAGCACCGCGACGGCGAGGAACACCAGCGCCAGCGGTGCCCCCAGTCGCCAGTAGTCGCCGAAGCGATAGCCCCCCGGCTGCATCACCATGAGGTTCACCGGCGTGGCGATGGGGGTGAAGAACGAGGCGGCCCCGGCCACGGTGAGCGCCATCATGAACGGTTGCACGCTGAGATCCAGCGTCGCCGCGATCGACACCGCGATCGGCGCGACGATGAGCACCGTCGCGACGTTCGAGATGAACTGGCCGAGCATGATCGTCACGATGCACAGCACCAGCAGCGCCAGGTGCGGTGACGCGTCTCCGGTGAACCCCAGCACCACGTCGGCCACGATGTCGGCGGCGCCGGTGGAGACGAAAGCCGACGACAGCGGCACCATGCCCGCGATGAGGATGACCGTCGTCCACGAGATGGCCCGATAGGCCTGCGGCATGGTCACCACGCGCGTGAGGATGAGGGCACCGGCCGCGAGCAGTCCCGCCACGGCGGGCGGGACGATGTTGGCGGCGAGCAGCACCACCATGAGTCCGAGGATCACGAGCGATCGGCGTGCGCCCCGCCCGAGCGGCACCGTGCGCCGCAGAGCGTGCGGAGGGGTGACCGCGATGACGTCGGGAGAGCGGGTGTAACGCTCCAGCGCTGCCCAGGGCCCCTGCACGAGCACGGCGTCACCCGCTTGCAGGGTCACCTCGCCGACGCCGCCGGAGCCGCGCGAGGCGTTGGGGTTGTCGGCGCGACCGTGGTGGGCGGCGAGGATGACGAGGTTCTCGTCGCGCGTGGTCATGCCGGGCCACACCTTGCGGCCGATGAGCGTGGACCGCGGTGCCACCAGCACCTCGGCGACACCCTCGCTGGCGTTGAAGAACGACCCCGTCGACAGGTCGACGTCGTAGCTCTCCCGCCACGAGCGAGCAGCCGCACTCGGGTCGGGCGCGGATTCGAACCGGTCGGCCGAGCGATCCGGGAGCAGGCGCGGCGCGAGGATCGGCAGGAGCAGGAGCGTCAGCACGACCAGCGGCACCCCCACCAGCGCGAACTCGAAGAACCCGAACGGCCGCCCGCCCGCCGAGACCGCGAGCTGCGACACGATGGGATTCACGGGCGTGCCGGTGAGGGTCAGCAGCGAGCCGGCGCTCGCCGCGAACGCGAGCGGGATGAGCATCTTCGACGGCACGATGCGGGCTCGCACCGCCACCACCACGACCACCGGCAGCAGCGCGGCGACGGCGCCGTTGATGCTGATGAACCCGGTGAGGATCGCCGCCATCGCCCCCACGATCACCAGCAGGCGGCGGGGGTTGGCGCCGGCGCGCGTGATGACCTGCTGCCCCGCCCAGGCGGTCACGCCGCTGGCATCCAATGCCTCGCTCACCACGAACAGCGACGCGATGAACAGCACGGTCGGGTCGCCGAACCCGGCGAACGCCTCGGGGAGGGTCTGGATGCCGGTGACCCAGAGTGCCAGCGTCACCCCGACGGCGACGACCGCGAGCGGGATCTTGCCACTCATGAACGCGAGCACCGCAAGCCCCAGGATGACGAAGATCGCGATGACGGGGTCCACGCGTCCACGGTACCGCGCACCCCCAGCCCGCGTCCGGGTCGTCTGGCGGGATGCCGCTGCTAGACGAAGCGCACGGTGCGCTGCAGCCGCGTGCGCACATCGAACAGCTCGTTGCCGCCGATGTCGCGGGCGCCGGTCATCCCCCGCCGCAGCACCGTCGCCAGGGCGCTGCGGGAGACCACGGCCACGGGAAGCCCCCGCACCTTGCCGAGCTCCTCGATCGCCTGGCCGAGGTCGTCGTCGGGCAGTACCACCACGGCGCCGCTGAAGCGCACCCCGGCGGCGCGCGCGACGGTGCGCGCCCGTGCGACCAGGTCGGCGATCGGCGATCCGTCGACACCGTCGCCGATCAGCTCGCCGCGGCGCACCCGCACCGGCCCGCCGAAGTCCTCCGACAGCACGGCGTACAGGCCGCTGGGTCCGAGGACGATGTGGTCGAGCTTGGCGTCGGGGCCGTCGCGACGGCCGGGTGCCGACACGTCGTGCCACACGGTGTACCCCATGCCGAGGTCGGCGACCACGCGCGCCGTGGCCTCCTCGGCGAGCGCGTCGGCCAGCAGACGCCGCACGTCGTGCGGGGCGGTGCGCACGAGCGCCGGGTCGTAGGGGTCCGCCAGCTCCACGCCGCGGCCCGCCCACTCGCGGATGAGGGTCAGATACCGTTCCCGCCGCCAACCGCCCGGGTGCCCGAACGACCGCGCGCGGGGGCGCGTGTCGGTGCGGGCGGCGGGCGCCTTCCAGCCGGAGAAGTCGGGGACGGCCGCGTCACCGAACCCGTGGCCGCGGTCGTATGCGGCGCGGGCCTCGGGGGTTCCCACCAGTTCCCAGGCGCGCTGCACCTGCACGAACACCGCGGCATCCCCGCCGGTGTCGGGGTGTGTCTGGCGCAGCCGCAGTCGGTAGGCCTTGCGCAGCTCGTCGTCGTCGGCCGCGGGGTCGACGGCGAGCACGTCGTACGCCGACGCGGACAGCGGACTGTCGAACACGTTGCCTCCCCAGGTCCACCTCTCAGGCTAATAGCCGCGGCGGTGAGCAGACTGCGGCTACGCCCAGAGCGGCACGTCGGGGACGAACGCGAGCGCTTCCCGGACGATTCCCTCGTCGAGGTCGGCCAGTGCGGCCGGGTTCCAGCGGGGCGAGCGGTCCTTGTCGACCAGTTGCGCGCGGATGCCCTCCGCCAGGTCGGGCTGGGTCTGGGCGAACCACATCACCAGCCCGTACTCCTGCGCGAGCGCGGCCCGCAGGTCGGGCAGTTCCCGCGCTCGCCGGACGGCGGCGAGCGTGACCGTCAGCGCAGTGGGCGACAGCTGCTCGAGCAGGTCGGCGGTCTCGGATGCCGCGGTCTCGGGCCGGGCGCGCAGGCGCGCGACGATGTCGGTCACGGTGTCGGCGGCGAACGCGTCGTCGATCCACTCCCGATCGGCTTCGAGCCGGCTCGGACCGGCCGTGGCATCGAACAGCAGCGTCAGTTCGGTGGGCGTGTGCGGGTCGGCGCGCGTCTGCAGCGCATGGTGCAGCTGCGACAGGTGCTCCGACGGCACGAGGTGGTCGGCGAACCCGGCGTAGATGGCGTCGGCGGCATCCATCGACGCCCCGGTGAGACCCAGGTACTCCCCCACCCGGCCCGGTGCGCGGCCGAGCAGCCACGTGCCGCCGACATCGGGGGTGAACCCGATGCGGGTCTCGGGCATGGCGAGCTGCGAGCGCTCGGTCACGATGCGGACGGCCGCATGCCCGGCCAGGCCGATGCCGCCGCCCATCGTGATGCCGTCGGCCAGCACGATCACGGGCTTGGGGTACTCGGCGATCGCCGCGTTGAGCGCGTACTCGGCGCGGAAGAACGTCCCGGTGTCGACCGGGCGCCCCTCGACGATCTGGTCGTAGAGTCCCCGCACGTCGCCACCCGCACAGAACCCGCGGTCGCCGGCGCCGTCCATCAGCACGACGGCGACGTCGGGGTCGTCTCGCCAGGCGTCGAGCGCCGTCTGCAACTGCTCGATCATGCCGAGGTCGAGGGCGTTGATGGCGCGGGGGCGATCGAGCGTCACGTGCCCGACGCTGTCGCGACGCTCCGCCCGGACGCGGGATTCGGTGCTCGGCTGGCTCACGCCCCCACGCTATCGGCTCGCGTTCGCCGCGCATCCCCGACAGACTGGCGGGAAACGAGAGGATCGGCATGCCCGACGGACAGACGCTCGAGTTCTCGGGTCTTACGAAACGATTCGGTTCACTGACCGCTGTCGACCGATTCAGCGCGCGAGTCGAACCCGGCCGGGTGACCGGCTTCCTCGGGCCCAACGGCGCCGGCAAGACCACCACGATGCGCATGCTGCTGGGACTCGTCCGCGCGACCGAGGGCGCCGCGACCGTCGGTGGCACCCCCTACTCGCAGCTGCGTCACCCGCTGCAGAACGTGGGCTCGGCGCTGGAGGCTTCGAGCTTCCACCCCGGGCGCTCAGCTGCCGCCCACCTGACCGCGCTCGCACAGGCATCCGATGTGCCGACCCGCCGCGTCGACGAGACCCTGGCACTGGTCGGGCTGACCGATGCCGCGGGGCGCAAGGTCGGCGGCTACTCGCTGGGCATGCGCCAGCGACTGGGCCTTGCCGCCGCGCTGCTGGGCGACCCCGGAGTGCTCGTGCTCGACGAGCCGACCAACGGGCTCGACCCCGAGGGCATCCGCTGGATGCGTGACCTGCTGCGCGCCCTCGCCAGCGAGGGGCGCACGGTGTTCGTCTCGTCGCACCTGCTGTCGGAGGTGCAGCAGACCGTCGATTCACTGCTGGTCATCGCCCGCGGACGCCTCGTCTTCCAGGGCACCATCGATGAGCTCGTCGACCCCGCCGAGTACACCACGGTCGTCGACGCCCCCGACCGCGCCGCGCTGACGGCGGCGCTGACGGCCGCCGGCGTGGGCACGGAGGTGCTGCGCGCGGGCCTGCGCGTCGAGGCCGCCGACCCCGCCGACATCGGTCGCATCGCGGCATCCGCCGGCGTCGCACTGTCGCTGCTGCAGCGCCAGGGCCCGTCGCTCGAGCAGGTCTTCCTGCAGCTCGCCGACGGCACGCGTGTGCATCCGAGCGCGTTCAGCGGGGAGACGGGCGCTGTCGCAGCCGAGGCCGGCACGGAGCCGGTCGAGGGCGCGCCTGCCGAAGGCGGGACTTCCGACCCGCCTGTCGAATCCACGCGGGAAGGGGACGCGCGATGAGCCTCGTCGGCACCGTCAAGTCGGAGACCACGAAGCAGTTCTCCACCTCGACCTGGTGGATCCTCGCGATCGTGCTCGTCGTCTACGTCGGCTCGACCGCCGCAGCACTGGGGTTCTTCTTCGCCGCGTCCTCCACCGGGGCGTTGCCGGGCAACGCCCCGCAGCTGCCCGCCGACTCCCTGCCGCCGCAGCTGTACAGCCTGGCGACGGCGATCGGATACGTCTTCCCGCTTCTCATCGGCACGCTCATGGTGACCACCGAGATCCGGCACCAGACCCTCACCCCCACCTTCCTCGCCACCCCGCAGCGCTCGCGCGTGCTGGGCGCGAAGCTCATCGTGGGCGCAGGACTGGGTGTGCTGTACGGCGTCGTGGGGATCGCGGCTTCGGTCGGCCCGTCGGCGGCGATGCTGGCGCTGCAGGGCGTGGCGACACAGCTGGGCGACAGCGACACCTGGGCGATGGTCGGCCGCATGGTCGTGGCGTTCGTGCTGTGGGTCTTCATCGGCATCGCGGTCGGAGCGCTCGTGCGCAACCAGATCGTCGCCATCGTGGGCGTGCTGGTGTTCACGCAGTTCATCGAGCCCATCGCCCGCACCCTCGTGACGTTCATCGAGGGCGCCGCCGACGTCGTCCGGTTCCTGCCGGGCGCGGCATCCGACGCCCTCGTCGGCGCGAGCATCTTCGATGCGGAGGCGCTGATGGGCGGTGGCGGGTCTGCCCTGGAGTGGTGGGCCGGCGGCCTCGTGCTGCTGGCGATCGCGGCCGTACTGATGGTGCTGGCGTATCTGTTCAGCTGGCGGCGCGACGTCGCGTAGCGGCGCGGCGCGGCGGCGATCCAGCGGCGCCGGGTCGCTCTAGCCGCGCGGGGTCGCTCTGCGCCGGGCGCCGGTGCGACGGTGGACGCGGGTCAGGCCTGCGTGGAGTCGGCGCCCGGTGCGGCGACATCCGCGGCGGGGGTCGCGGGCGCCGGCTTCGGCACAGCCTTCGGCTTGGGTGCCGGCTTCGGCTGGGGCGCCGGCTTCTGCGCGGGTGCCGCGGATGCCGCTCCGGTGCCGTTCTTCGTGGCCGACGTCTTCGACGTCGCGGAGGGCTTTGCCGTGGCCGGCTTGCGTGCGGCCGGCTTGCTTGTGGCCGGCTTGCTTGCGGCCGGCTTGCTTGCGGCCGGCTTCGCAGGGGCGGGCTTCTTCGGTGTCGCCGCGGGCTTCGGCTTCGCCGCCGCCTTCTTCGCGGGGGGCGTGGGCTCGGCATCGGCCGTGGTCGCGACGGCACCCGTGGCGAGATCCACGACGTCGGCGGGCTGCTCGCCGGCATCCACGTGCAGCGACTGCACGAGGGCGAGGCCGTGGCGTGTGGTCAGCACCACGCGGTCGAACTCGGGGTGACCTTCGAGGTCGATGACGACCCCGGGACGGTGCCGCCGCACGATGACGAAGTCCTCGCCGTTGACCGACTTCCACGTGCCCATCGCGATCACACCGGGAATGCGCGTGCCCGGGCTCTGGATGCCGCGCACCCACGTCCACGGGTCATCGATGAGCTGAACCTTGGCGATGGTCTCCCGCGGGACGATCACATTCCCTTTGTGGAATGCGAGCGCACGCTCGGTGGCCGACAGCACGACCTCGAGCCGCGTCGAATCCAGCAGGAGGGTAACCATGGGTTCTAGTCTGCCAGCGCAACGCTCCGTGTTTGCTTACGGGACGGCAACGATCTCGTCGGACCCCGCGGCGCCGGACGGTGCGAGACTGGATCGGTGACCCTGCTGCAGCCCTCCCCCGAGGCGGCGACCGTCGACGCCGCACTCGCACGTGCCGAGGCCGGCGAGCGCATCGATGCCGTGACCGCCGAGGTGCTGCTGCACTCGACCGGCGAGGCATTCGACCGTCTGCTGCGGGCCGCCGGACGGGTGCGGGATGCCGGGCTGGCGGCATCCGGACGCCCCGGCGTCATCACTTACTCCCGCAAGGTGTTCGTCCCCCTCACGACACTGTGCCGCGACCGTTGCCACTACTGCGTGTTCGTCGACACCCCGGGCCAGTTGGCTTCGCTGCACAAGCCGCTGTTCATGACCGAGGCGCAGGTGCTCGCGGTGGTGCGGCAGGGGCAGGCGCACGGCTGCAAGGAGGCGCTGCTGACCCTCGGGGACCGGCCGGAGGAGCGGTGGCCGGCCGCACGCACCTGGCTCGACGACCATGGCTATGCCTCGACGCTGGACTACGTGGGAGCGATGGCGCGGCTCATCACCGCCGAGACAGGGCTGTTGGCGCACCTGAACCCCGGGGTGATGTTCCATGACGAACTGGTGGCGCTGCGACCCACCGCGCCGTCGATGGGCATGATGCTCGAGACGACGTCGGAGCGACTGTTCACCGAACCCGGGCAGGTGCACTTCGGCTCCCCCGACAAGGACCCCGCGGTGCGGCTGCAGGTCATCGAAGACGCCGGGCGCGCGCGGGTGCCGTTCACGACCGGCATCCTGGTCGGCATCGGCGAGACGCTGCGCGATCGTGCCGAGTCGCTGGTGGCCATCCGCGCGGCGCACGAACGTCATGGCCACGTGCAGGAGGTCATCGTGCAGAACTTCCGCGCGAAGCCGGGCACGGCCGCGCGCACCGCCCCCGACGCCGCGCTGCACGAGTACGTGGCCGCCGTCGCGGTGGCCCGCCTGGTGCTCGGGCCGCGCATGCGGGTGCAGGTGCCGCCGAACCTGTCGGATCCCATGGAGTTCGACCTGCTCGTGCGGGCCGGCGCGGACGACTGGGGCGGGGTGTCGCCGGTGACTGCCGACCACGTCAACCCCGAGCGCCCCTGGCCGCACCTCGACGACCTCGCCGCGCGCACGGCCACGCTCGGATTCACACTGCAGGAGCGCCTCACCGCGCACCCGGAGTACGTCAGCCGCGCCGACGAGTGGCTCGACCCCGCGATGCACGGCCCCGTCGCCGCCCTCGCCGACCCCGCAACGGGCCTCGCGGCCGTGGGTGCGGGGTCGGCCGCGGGCGGCGCGCACAATGTCGCTGATCCGGCCGGTTCGGCGCCCGCCGGCCCGGATTCGGGCCCGAACGACGCGGATCAGCGACGTTATGCGCGCCCGGCCGCCGGCGCGACCACCGCACGGCTCGCCGAGCAGGCCGCCGCCGACCCGCTCGCGCTCGGCGACGACGACTGGGAACGCCTGCTGCGCTCCACCGGGGACGACCTCGAGACGGTCGTCGCGACCGCTGACGACGTGCGGCGCTACACCGTGGGTGAGGCGGTGAGCCTGGTGGTCAACCGCAACCTCACGTCCACCGGATTGCGCCCGGGCGGTGCGGTCGCACCCGACGAGTTCGACCTCGACGACGTCGCCGCGATCGCCGCCGATGCCCTCGCCCTCGGGGCCACCGAGCTGTGCGTGCAGGGCGCGCTTCCGGACACGATCGACCCGTCCGGCTACCTCGCGATCGCCCGCGCCGTGAAGGCCGCGGCCCCCGGCATCCATCTGCACGCCTACCGCCCGCAGGACGTCTGGGACCTCGCCGATCGTGGCGGGCTCGGGCTGGACGGCGCCCTCGCCGCGCTCCGCGACGCCGGAGTCGACACGGTGCCCGGCACCGGCGTGAAGGTCGCGACCGAGCGGGTGCGGGGCACGCTCTTCCCCACCGACCTCGAAGTCGACCGGTGGGTCGAGGGCATCTCGGCCGCGCATCGGCACGGCTTCCGTTCCACGAGCGTGCTGTTCTACGGGCACGTCGAGACCGCCGCCGAACGCATCGCGCATCTGCGGCTGCTGCGCGCGCTGCAAGAGGCCGCGGCATCCGCCGGCGCCGGGGGCGGGTTCACCGAGTTCGTGCCGATCCCGCTTCCCGGGCCGGCCGGGGGCGTGCCGCTCGTGACCGGGCGCACCCCGATCGACGAGCACCGGGCGATGACCGCCGTCGCGCGTCTCGCGCTCAACGGCTCGATCCCGCACGTGCAGATCCCGTGGCCGCGCGTGGGGCGCGAGGCGGCCGCGGTGCTGCTGCGCGCGGGTGGCGACGACCTCGGCGGTGCACTGCTGGACGGCCGGATGCGCCCCGCCGCGGGCATCGAGCACGGGCAGGAGCTTCCCGCGGCCGATGCCGCGCGCATCGCGGCGCGCCTGTTCCGCCCCTTCCGCCTCCGCACGACCGACTACCGCACCCCCCGCCCCGCCCCGCCCGCGCCGGCTGCGCCCGCCGCGCCGGCCAGCGCTGCTCCGGTGTCGCGTGTGGCGGGTGTCGCGGGCCCACACCGTGCGCAAGTGACACTCGAGCAGCCCCCGCGGAGCGGGCACGCGACACCCGACGGGCACGCGACACCCGAGCGGGACCGGGGCGGGTCGTGACCGACCACGTCGAGGTCGCGATCGTCGGCGCCGGGTTCGCCGGCCTCGGCATGGCGATCGCGTTGCGGCGGGCCGGCCGCGGCTCCTTCGCGATCCTCGAGCGCGCGGCATCCGTCGGCGGCACCTGGCGCGACAACACCTACCCGGGAGTCGCGTGCGACGTCCCCTCACATCTGTACGGCTTCGCGACCCACCCGAACCCGCACTGGTCGGGGCTGTTCGCCACGGGCGCGGAGATCCACCGCTACCTCGAGCACGTCGCCGACGTCGAAGACCTCGGCGACCGGCTGCGGCTGTCCACCCCACTCCTTGCCGCACGGTGGGATGCCACGGCGTCGCGCTGGCACATCGACACCCCCTCCGGTGCGCTCACCGCCGAGGTTCTCGTGCTCGCCTGCGGTCGACTCACCGAGCCGTCGATCCCCGAGATCCCGGGGTTGGAGCAGTTCGCGGGCCCCATCTTCCACTCCGCCCGGTGGGACCACGCCACCGACCTCTCCGGCGCGCACGTCGCGGTCGTCGGCACCGGAGCGAGCGCCGTGCAGCTCGTCCCGCGGCTGGCCGAGACCGCCGCACACGTCACCCTGTTCCAGCGCACCCCCGCGTGGATCGTCCCCCGTGGCGAGCACCCCTACGACGACGCCGAACGCGATCGCTTCGCGACCCACCCCGAGGAGCTCGCCGCGCTCCGCGCCGCCCTGTACGTCGAGGGCGAGGCGCGGTACGCGTCACGATCGGGCGATGCCGCGGCATCCGCCGCCGCCCGCGAGGTCGCCCTCACCCACCTCGCGAACCACGTGGCCGACCCGGCACTGCGCCGCGCCCTCACCCCCGACTATGCGTTCGGATGCAAGCGCGTGCTGCTGTCGGACGATTTCTACCCGGCCGTCGCCTCCCCCGCCGTCACCCTCGAGCCCTCCGCGCTCGCGGCGGTCGCCGGCACCGAGCTCGTCGCGGCATCCGGGGCCCGCTACACCGCCGACGCACTCGTCCTCGCCACCGGATTCGTCTCGCAGCGCCAGCCCTACGCCGAGCTGGTCACCGGCGAACGCGGCGAGACCCTCGCCGAGCACTGGGCTGGCGGAATGACCTCGTTCGCCTCGACCGTCGTCTCGGACTTCCCGAACATGTTCGTACTGGACGGCCCCAACGCCTCGCTCGGCCACAACTCCTCCGTGCTCATGCTCGAGGAGCAGGCCGCGTACGCCGTGCGGGCGCTCGTGCAGCGCGCGGCGGCATCCGACGGCGTGCTGCGCGTGCACCCGGATGCCGAGGCGGACTACACCGCCGAGATCGCTCGGGCGGCGGCCACGACACCGTGGCTGACCGGCGGATGCCGCAACTGGTACGTCGACCGCGGGCGACTGACGCTGCTGTGGCCCGGTACTGTCGACGCATTCCGCGCGCGGCTCGCCCGCACTGACGGCTCGGAGTTCATGACCACACCCGCCCGCCGGGGCGGGGAGGAGAGGAGACCCGCATGACCCTTCCGATCCGCCTCGGGTACAAGGCGTCGGCCGAGCAGTTCGGGCCGGCACAGCTGGCCGACTTCGCCGTGCTCGCCGAAGACGTCGGCTTCGACTCGGTGTTCATCTCCGACCACTTCCAGCCGTGGATGCACGAGGGCGGCCACGCTCCCGCCGCGCTGCCGTGGCTCGGCGCGGTGGGCGCGCGCACCTCTCGCGTGCAGCTGGGCACCTCGGTGCTCACCCCCACGTTCCGCTACCACCCGGCCGTCATCGCGCAGGCCTTCGCGACGCTCGGGGTGATGTTCCCCGAGCGGATCATCCTCGGCGTCGGCACCGGCGAGGCGCTCAACGAGGTGACCCTCGGCCTCGACTGGCCCGACCCGCCCGAGCGCTTCCAGCGCATGAAGGAGGCCATCACCCTCATCCGCGAGCTGTGGGCGGACGAGCGCGTGACCTACGAGGGCAGCTTCTGGCACGTCTCGGATGCCACCGTGTACGACCGCCCCGACCGGCCGGTGCCGATCTACATCGGCGCGTCCGGCCCCGCCGCCACCCGCCTGGCCGGCCGCATGGCCGACGGGTGGATCACCACCAGCGGCAAGGATCCGGCGCTGTACACCGACAAGCTGCTGCCCGCGCTCGACGAAGGTCTCGAGAAGGCAGGCCGCACCGCGGACGATGTGGACACCCTCATCGAGGTGAAGGTGTCGCTCGCCGATACCCGTGAGCAGGCGCTGGAGAAGACCCGGTTCTGGGCCCCGCTGGCGTTGTCACCCGAGGAGAAGACCGGCATCCACGACCCGCTCGAGATGCAGCGGCGTGCCGACGCGCTGCCGATCGAACGCGCGGCGTCGCGCTTCATCGTGTCGACCGATCCCGAGGAGCACGTGGAGCAGATCGCGCGGTACGTCGACCTCGGGTTCCGTCACCTCGTGTTCCATGACCCCGGGCACGACCAGGAGACCTTCCTGCGCACCTACGGCGACGAGATCCTGCCGCGGCTGCGCGCCCGGTTCGGCGCGTGACGTCACACCCGGGGGTCGGAATTCAGGCCCCGCGACCGGACGCGGGCATGCACGCCCCGCAGCCCGTCGGAATTCAGGCTGAACGGCCGGGCGCGGTGGATGCCGTCGCCGAATCCGACGCACAGCCTGAATTCCGACAGGGCGCGGCCGATGACTGGGTCGTGGTCGTGCCGGTGAAGCCGGCGGCGGCCGGGAAATCGCGGCTGACGGTCGCGGGAATCGACCGCACCGCGCTGGCGCGCGCGATCGCCCGCGACACGATCGACGCCGCCGCGCAGACCCCGGGCGTCGCGCACGTGGTCGTGGTGACCGACGACACCGATGCCGTGGCGACCGTGCCCTCCGCCCCCGCGGCACCGGTGACCGTGGTCGCCGATCCCGGCGGCGGGCTCAACGCGGCGATCGCGGCGGGAATGGCCGCGCACACCCACCGGGCGCGGGCCGCACTGTTGGGCGACGTCGCGGGGCTGCGCCCCGAAGAACTCGCCGCCGCACTGCGCGATGCCCGCGCGTTCGACCGCGCCGTCGTGCCCGACGCGGAGGGCACCGGCTCGACACTGCTGACCGCCGCCGAGGACGTGGAGTGGGCCTCGCGCTTCGGCCCCGACTCGTTCGAGCGACACCGTCGGCTCGGCGCCACCGCGCTCGAATTCGACGCGGCATCCGGCCTGCGGCGCGACATCGACACCGCCGCGCAACTCGACGAACTCGGCGAGCAGACGGTCGGGCCCCGCACGGCCACGCTGCTGCGGGCCGCGCGACGCGGCGACACCGCGCCGGCGCCCACCGCGCGGCTGCGGCTGCGCGAGATGCGCGCCGACGACCTCGAGGACATGGCGGCGCTTCTCGGCGACCCGGAGGTCATGCGGTACTACCCGGCACCCCGCACCCGCGCGCAGGCGGCGGAGTGGATCGCCCGCAGTCGGCAGCGCTACGCGGCCGACGGGTTGGGGCTGTGGGTCATGGAGGATGCCACCGGCCGCTTCGTCGGCGACTGCGGGCTCACGTGGCAGCCGCTCGGCGACCGCCGGGTGCTGGAGGTGGGATACCACGTGACCCCGCCGCTGCAGGGTCTCGGCTATGCGGCGGAGGCGGCCACCGCCTGCCGCGACCTCGCCCGGTCGCTCGGTTTCGGCGTGCTGCGGGCGCTCGTGCACCCCGACAATGCCGCGTCGGCGCGCGTCGCCCAGAAGGTGGGGATGCACCGGGATGCCGCGGAGTCGGCAGCCGCCGGGATCACCGTCATGCGGATGGCGCTGTAGGGGTCCCGGCTCGCGGTCAGGCCGCCGCGGCATCCAGCGCGGCGTCGACGATCGCCGCGGATGCCGCGACATCGCGCATCCACAGCGGCGCGACCCGCGCGCGCATGCCGAGGGCATCCACGACCGGTGCGAGAGCGGCATCCTCCTCGGCGAGGAGCCACGCGTCGAGCAGTCCACCTTCGCGGCGGGAGCCGTAGTGCCCGGCCACGGCTTCGGCGGAGGTCGCCACCCCGATCGCGGTGAGGCACACGTCGGCCATGCCGCGCACGACCGCACCGCCGATGATCGGCGACACCCCCACGATGCGTGCCGACGTCGCCGCGAGGGCGTCGCCGAGGCCGGGCACCGCGAGGATCGGGCCGATGGAGACCACCGGGTTGGACGGCGCGACCAGCACGACGTCGGCGGCCGCGATCGCCTCGACGACTCCGGGCGCGGGGCGCGCGGCATCCATCCCGGGGTTGAGGAACGCTTCGGGGGTGAGTTGTGCGCGGTGGCGGGTCCACCATTCCTGGAAGTGCAGCACGTCGCCGCCGGCGACCCGCACGTGGGTGTCGACCTCGGTGTCGGTCATGGGGAGCATCCGCACGCCGAGCGGCCAGCGCTGCGCCAGCCGCTCGAGCACGGCGGTGGGCGTGAGGCCGTCGCGCAGCCAGCCGGTGCGGGCGAGGTGCGTGCCGAGGTCGAGGTCGCCGAGGGTGAACCACGGCCAGCCGGTGCCCCACTGCTGCAGTTCGTGGTTCACGCGTTCGGTGTCGCCGGCGCGGCCCCAGCCGCGTTCGGTGTCGTTGACGCCGGCGAGCGCGTAGAGGATCGAGTCGACGTCGGGCTGCAGTCGCACCCCCGACAGCCACAGGTCGTCACCGGTGTTGACGACGACCGTCGCCTCGGGGGCACCGCGTCGCGCGAGGGATTCCCGCACGCCGAGGGTGAACTTCGACCCGCCGACGCCGCCGGCGAGCACCACGACGCGAGGGGAGGATGCCACCCCACCACCCTACGGTCGCTCCGCCCCCCGCCCGCGTGCCGCCCGCCCGAGCCTCGCCCGCGTGCCGACCGCCCGGGCCGCTCCGGTGTCGCGAATGGTGGGTACGGTCTCGCGCAACCCTGCGGATCCGCCACCGGACCAGCCCCCGCAGCCGCCGCAGCGCGCCGTACACGTCGCCCGCGCGTGCGCGGGCAAGCGCTGCTCCGGTGGTGCGAACGGCGGATGCCGCGGCGCGCGACCGTGCGGAAGCGACACCCGAGCAGCCCGCGCGACCCGAGCAGCCCGCGCGACCCGAGCGACCCGAGCGACCCGAGCGACCCCGCGACCCGAGCGCGGCGCGCGGCCCGCGGCCCGCGACCCCCGCGACCCCCGCGACGCGGGTCAGGCGGCGGCGCGGGCGGCGGCGGGCAGCGCGTCGAGGACGCGCGCGAGCGCGGCGTCGTCGTGCGCGGCGGTGAGGAACCACGCCTCGTACACGCTCGGCGGCAGCGACACCCCCGCGTCGAGCATCGCGTGGAAGAACGGCGTGTACCGTGCGGCCTGCTGCTGCAGCGCCTCGGCATATGACCGCGGCGCCTCCGGCAGGAATGCCACGCCGAACAGCGACCCCGCGCGCGGCACCGCGTGCACGACGCCGGCGTCGGTCAGGGCGGCATCGAGCGCGTCGGCGACGATGGATGCCGCGGCATCCACCCGTGCGTAGACCTCCGGCGTCGCCAGCTGCAGCGTCGCGATCCCCGCCGCGACCGACAGCGGATTGCCCGAGAGCGTCCCCGCCTGGTACACGGGCCCGACTGGGGCGAGCATGTCCATGACGTCCGCCCGTCCGCCGAGCGCCGCCAGCGGCATGCCGCCGCCGACGACCTTGCCGAACGTGAACAGGTCGGGGGTGTAGTCCTCGCCCGCCTGCTGCTGCAGACCCCAGAATCCGGCGGGATGCACCCGGAAGCCGGTGAGCACCTCGTCGATGATCAGCAGCGCGCCGTGGTCGTGCGCGAGCGCCGTGAGCGCGGCGTTGAAGCCGGGCAGCGGCGGCACCACGCCCATGTTCGCAGCGGCGGCCTCGACGATCACGGCGGCGATGCGGTCGCCGTGCAGCTCGAAGGCCTCTTCGACGGCGGCCAGGTCGTTGTACGGCAGCACGAGCGTCTGCGCGGCGATCGGGGCCGGCACACCCGCCGATCCGGGCAGCGCCAGGGTCGCCACCCCCGACCCCGCGGCGGCCAGCAGCCCGTCGGAGTGCCCGTGGTAGTGCCCGGCGAACTTGATCAGCAGGTCGCGGCCGGTGTAGCCACGGGCCAGGCGGATCGCGGTCATCGTCGCCTCGGTACCGGTCGACACCAGCCGCACGCGCTGTACGGGACGACGGTCACCGGCGGCGACACGTGCGGCGATGAGGTCGGCCAGCTCCACTTCGGCACCCGTCGGGGCGCCGAACGACAGGCCGCGGGATGCCGCCTGCTGCACGGCCGCGACGACCTCGGGGTGCGCGTGGCCGAGGAGGGCCGGGCCCCACGAAGCGACGAGGTCGACGTACTCGCGACCGTCGGCATCGGTGATGTAGGGGCCGCGTGCGGCGGTCACGAACCGCGGCGTGCCTCCGACGGAGCCGTACGCGCGCACGGGCGAGTTCACCCCACCGGGGATCACCTGGCGCGCGTGGGCGAACAGCTGCTCGTTACGGTCGGTCATGGGTCGCTTCCTCTCTGCGGGCGCGGGAGACCGCCGGCCCGGCGGCACACCGCCCGATGTCACAACGCCCGGCGGCACGCCGACCGGCGACGGGGTGGGTCACCGTTGCTCGCGCAGCCATCCGGCCGCCTCGACGGCCCAGTACGTGAGTACGGCGTCGGCGCCGGCGCGGCGGATCGCGACCAGCGCCTCGCTGATCGCGCCACGGCGGTCGATCCAGCCGTTCGCTGCGGCGGCCTCGATCATGGCGTACTCGCCCGACACCTGGTAGGCCCACACCGGCACGTCGACGGCGTCGCGCACGGCGGCGAGCACGTCGAGGTACGGCAGCGCGGGCTTGACCATGACGATGTCGGCACCTTCGTCGACGTCGGTCACGGCCTCACGCACCCCCTCACGGGCGTTGGGCGGGTCGAGCTGGTACGTGCGGCGGTCGCCGGTGAGCTGCGAGTCGACGGCTTCGCGGAAGGGGCCGTAGAAGGCTCCGGCGTACTTCGCGGCGTACGCCAGGATCAGCGTGTCGGTGAAGCCTTCGGCTTCGAGCGCCGCGCGGATGTGGGCGACCTGGCCGTCCATCATCCCCGAGAGCCCCAGCAGGTGCGACCCGGCCCTGGCCTGCGCGAGTGCCATCGCGGCGTAGCGCTCGAGCGTCGCGTCGTTGTCGACGACACCGTCGGGTCGCAGCACGCCGCAGTGGCCGTGGTCGGTGAACTCGTCCAGGCACAGGTCGGTCTGCACGACGAGCGCATCGCCCACTTCTGCCACGAGCGCCTCGGTCGCGACGTTCAGGATGCCGCGGGGGTCGTCCGCGGCGGAGCCGATCGCGTCGCGCACGGCGGGGACGCCGAAGAGCATGATGCCGCCGACGCCCGCGGTCGCCGCCTCTGCCGCGGCACGGCGGAGCGAGTCGAGCGAGTGCTGCACGACGCCGGGCATCGACCCGATCGGGTGGGGCTCGGTGAGGCCTTCGCGCACGAAGGCGGGCAGCACCAGCTGGGAGGGCAAGAGGTGAGTCTCGCGCACGAGTCGGCGCACCGCCGGCGACTGGCGCAGGCGCCGCGGGCGGTGGGCGGGGAAGGTCACCGCACCGTCTCGTCGGTCGAGTGCGGCAGCGCGAGCTCGGACACCGCGCCGATGAGGGCGGCGGCGGTCTGCTCGGTGGCGACGACGTCCACGGGAAGGCCGAGAGTGCGGGCGTCGTGCGCTGTGCGGGGACCGATCGCGGCGAGCACGGTGGTCGCGGGGATCTCGGCGAACTGCTCGCGCACCTGTTCGGCGACCGATCCGCTCGTGATGAGGATCGCGTTGATGCGGCCGCTGCGCACATCTTCGGCGATCTTCTCGGTGACCGGCACCCCCACGGTGCGGTAGGCCACGACGCTGCGCACCCGGTGCCCGGCATCGGTCAGTCGCTCGGTGAGTACGGGCTTGGCGATCTCGCTGCGGAGGGTCAGCACATCGCGCGGCTCCGCCTCGAGCGCGATCAGCTGGTCGGCCATGCCGGCGGCGGAGTTGTCGTCGTCGGGCACGAGGTCGACCTTGTAGCCGACGGCGGTGAGGGCCGCAGCGGTCGTCTCACCGACGGCGGCGACCCGCGTGGTGGCGGGGATCTGCGCGCGGTAGGCGTAGAGCACGTCGACGGTCGTGGCGCTCGTGACGGTCAGCCAATCGAACACGCCGGCGGCGAGGTCGGCGAGCGCCTGCTCGAGGGTCGCCTGATCGGTCGAGGGCGCGAAGTTGATGAGCGGGGCGATGACCGGGGTCGCACCCTGCGCGCGCAGCGTGGCGGCGACGTCGTCACCCCATGGTCCGCCGCGGGGCACCAGCACGCGCCAGCCGGTCAACGGTTTGACCGGCTGCGACTGCCAGGAGGTGGTGTTCATGGGGTCGACTCTCGTGGTACCAGTTCGGCGGCTCCATTGTCGAGCAACCGACGAGCGACGTCTGACCCGGCGCGTACGGCGTACGCGATCGGGTTCGCGCCTTCGGCAGCATCCGCACCATCGCCGCTGCCCTGCGACCCACCATACTCCCGAGGGAAGACGGCGACACGGTCCATCCCGATCCGACTGCTCCCGTCGAGCGCGTAGACGACCGCGTCGATGCGCAGATCGTCGCCGGCGAGGTCGGCGTGCACGCCCACGGGGGCGTGGCATCCGGCTTCCAGTGCGGCGAGCACGGTGCGCTCTGCGGTCACGGCGATGCGGGTGGTCGTGTCGTCGATGCGGGCGAGCGCCGCCTGCACGTCGGCAGCCGCATCGGCGGTGGTCTCCACCGCGAGCGCACCCTGCCCCGCGGCGGTCGGCCACGCGGCCAGTCCGAGCGGCTCGAGGCCGAGGTCGCCGAGATCGATGCCGATGCGCGCGAGGCCGGCGGCGGCGAGCACGACGGCATCGAGCTCGCCGTCGCGCACGCGCTGCAGCCGGGAGTCGACGTTGCCGCGCAGGTCCCGCACCTCGACGCGGGGGTTGCGGCGGTGCACCTGCGCGCGACGGCGGGGCGACCCGGTGCCCACGAGCGCGCCGGGACGCAGCAGGTGCAGGGGGGTGCCGTCGCGGGTGACCACGACGTCGCGGGCGTCCTCGCGCACCGGAGTGGCGGCGATGACGAGCTCGGGCGGCTGCGCGGTGGGGAGGTCCTTCAGCGAGTGCACGAGGAAGTCGCACTCCCCCGCGAGCAGCGCCTCACGCAGGGCGGTGGCGAACACGCCGGTGCCGCCCATCTGCGACAGCGAGGCACGAGACACGTCCCCCTCCGACACGATCGGCACGAGCTCCACGGGGTGACCGGTCACGGCGGTGATCGTGTCGGCAACCTGCTGCGACTGCGCCATCGCGAGGTTGCTGCGGCGGGTGCCGAGGCGAAGCGTCCGCATCATCGCGGCATCCTCATGCCAGCACCTCGACGAGCTCGGCGGGGGTCACGAGCCGTCCGGTGAAGAAGGGCACCTCCTCGCGCACGTGGCGACGCGCCTCGGTGTAGCGCAGCTCCCGCATCATGTCGACGAGGTCGGTCAGCTCGTCGGCTTCCATGGGCAGCAGCCACTCCCAGTCGCCGAGGGCGAAGGATGCCACGGTGTTGGCGGTGACACCGGTGAACGCGGCACCCTTGCGGCCGTGGTCGGCGAGCATGGCGCGGCGCTCCTCTTCGGGGAGGAGGTACCACTCGTAGCTGCGCACGAACGGGTAGATCGTCAGCCACTGCTTGGCGGGGATGCCGCGGAGGAACCCGGGCACGTGCGCGCGGTTGAACTCGGCGTCGCGGTGCACCCCCATCGCGCTCCAGGTGGGGAGCAGGGGCTGCAGGAGCCCCGTGCGGCGCAGGCGGCGAAGGTCGTGCTGGAGGCCCTCGGCGGTGGCGCCGTGCAGCCAGATCATCACATCGGCGTCGGCGCGAAGACCGCTGACGTCGTAGAACCCACGCACGGTCGTGCCGCCTTCGGCGAGGTCCGCGACGAGCTGCTCGAGCTCGCCGGCGTCGTGCTCGGACACCGGGCGGTGGGGGTCCCGGCGCAGCACGGACCAGAGCGTGAAGGAGGTGTCGGACATCTTCTCAGTCTGTCTCTCGTGTCGCGACGCGGCAAACCACGGCCGATCGGCACGGTTCGGGCGCCACGTGTTCGGGTGCCGTGGCTTGCCGGCGGGGTCAGCGCGCGATGAGGCGCACGACCCCCCACACTGCCAGGCCCACCGCTGCTGCCGCACCGACGGTCGCGATGATCGCACCGGTGGGGTTGTGGCGGGCGAACAGTCGCGCCTCGGCGACGCCGCGGTCGGTTGCCGCGCCGACGCGCTTGGGGACGTTCGCCTTCTCCTCGATCGCGAACAGGGCGGCCTTCAGTTCGGCGCGGGCCCTGTCGACCGGGTCGGTGATGCCCAGCGGCACGGCGGTGCGGGGCACGGGGACGGGGCGGTCAGAACTCATTCGCGGCATCCTTCACGATCTGGGCGTCGGTGGCGATCGCCTTGGCAGGGGTATCGCGGGACGAGAGGCGCTTGAACCGAAGGAATCCCAGCAGCGCGAGCACCGCGGTGACCAGCAGCATCAGGCCGAAGACGACGAGCGCCGAAACCCACGGATGCCACCACGACGAGAGCCCGATGATGATGAACGCGCCGAGGGCGGGGATCGACCAGAACAGCACGAACAAGGCGGCGAGGAACCACAGACCGCCGACACCGGCATCCTTGCCCGTCTTTGCCGCCCACTTCTTGGCGGAGTCGATCTCGGCGAGGACCAGATTGCGCACAAGCTCGGGCACCTCGCCGAGCAGCGTCATCAGGCTGTCGTCGGTGCGGTCCCGGAAGCCGCGGGGGGTGGTCATATCAGCTGTCCGCGGCCTTCTGGATGTCGTCGATCGCGCCGTGGGCCGCCTTGCGCACCTCGCCTGCCGTCGCCTGAGCGCCCTCGGCGACCTCGTCGACCGAATCCTTGCCGCTCGCGATGGCGTCGTCGAGCCGCTGGCCCGGCGTCGAGCCGCTCTTGGTGGCGGCCTTGGTGACCTTGACGGCACTGTCCCACAGGGCGTTGGGCAGGGCCATGACGGCCGACTTGCCGAGCTCGGTGACCTTGCCGACCTGCTTCTGCACGGGGTCGAGTTCCCAGACCTTCTCGGCTTGCGCCTTGATCTGCTCGTAACGTTCACGACCGGCGCGCGTACCCAGGACGTAGCCCGCGGCCAGCCCCACAATGAGTCCTACTTTGCCCCGCATGGGGTCTCCTCACGCTCGATGGGGGTGCTTCGTGGTCCCAGGTTAGCCCTGTATGCCGATCGGGGTATCCGGGGTTGCGCGCAGGGGGCGTCGTGGGTTAGTCGATGACCGCGGCGTCGCCCCACAGCGCCGCTCGGCGCACCCGTTCGGCCTCGGCGATCGCGTCGGGCACGACCTGTGCGAGCCCCGTCCCCGACAGCCAGGCCCCGGTCGCAGCGAGGCCCGCCGTCGCGTGCACGGCAGCGCGGGCGGCGGCCGTCAGCGACGCGCGGCCGAGCGATGCCGCGGGCTGCGACTGCACGTAGCGGTCGCGGTGCGCGGCGCGCAGCTGCGACGGCTCGAGGGAGACCCCCAGCAGGGCAGCGGCCTCGGACAGCGCGAGTGCGGCCGCCGCGTCGTCGTCGAGCCCTTCGGTGGCGGGCGCCTCGCCCTGGGCCCCGAACGAGACCCGCACGATGTGGTGGGGCGTCGCCTCGCGCAGCCACTCCCACTTCGCGGTGGAGTGGGTGAGCGCCTTGGCGGCATGGGAGCCGGGCACGGTGAGCACACCGGTGCCACGGGGATGGGCGTCCAGCACGGGGGCGTCGAGCACGAGGGTCACGACCTCCACGACCGGCGCGGTCTCGCTGCCGGGGTCGAGGTTGGGCACGACCGGGGCCAGCAGATGCCGCGCGGCGGCCTCGCCGGTGGCCACGATGACCGCGTGCGCGGGCAGGCGCACAGTGGCCGGCGCGTCGCCTGCGGGGTCGACGGGAGCGGCCATGGCCGCCTCGATCGAGCCGGCGTCGGGCGCGGGGCCGGACACCGTGGCGGTCGCGGAGGCGGGCGCGGCATCCGCACCGTCGGAGGCGGCGGGGCCGGCGGCGGCGACCTCGACGACCCACTCGTCACCGTCGCGCACGATCGCCTGCGCCGGCGCGTTCAGCTGCACGTCCACGCCGAGTTCGTCGAGGCGCTCGCGCAGCGCGTCGACCAGGCTCGTCATGCCGCCGGCCAGGCCCCGCACGGCGGATCCGGGGGCGGTGGTGCTGTCACCGCGCAGCTGCGCGACCGCACCCGAGAGCGACCCGGTGCGGGTGAGCGCGTTGTTCAGGCCGGGGGCGGCGAGGTCGACGTCGATGTCGTCGGGACGCGCCGAGTAGACCCCCGTGGTCACGGGGGCCACGAGCCGGTCGAGCACGGCCGAGCCCATGCGACCGCGCACGAGCGCGCCGAGGCTGCGCTCGTGCCCGATGGTCAGGGGCGGGCGCAGGCGGTCGACGTATGCGCGCCACACCCCGCGCCAGCCGATGATGCGTCGCACGTCGTCGGCCCAGATGTTCGCGGGAATGCCGAGCATGCCGCCCGCCGGCAGGGGTGCCGCGTCGCCGCCGGGAAGGCCGGCGACCCAGGCGCCGCCCGCTGCAGGCGACACGACGGCATCCGCCAGACCCAGTTCGCTCACGAGTTCCGACACGGCGCCGCCGCGCACGGCGAAGCTCTCGGCACCGACGTCGACCGTGACGCCGTCGAGTTCGGCGGCGCGCACGACGCCGCCGAGGCGGTCGGATGCCTCGAGCAGGGTCACCGGCAGGCCGACCTTCGCGCATTCGAGCGCGGCGACGAGCCCGCCCATGCCGCCGCCGATGACGACGATGCGCGACTCCTGCGCGTGGGCGACGATGTCTTCGATGTCGCTCATACGTCCTCTCCGTGTGCGAGGGCGACGATGCGGGTGAGCACCGTCGGGTCGGTCTCGGGCGGCACGCCGTGTCCGAGGTTGAGGATGTGCGCGCGGGCCGCACCGCCGCGGGCGATGACATCGCGCACGTGCGCCGACAGCACCGGCCAGGGTGCGGTGAGCAGTGCCGGGTCGATGTTGCCCTGCAGCGTGACGTCGGGGCCGACGATCGCGGCTGCTTCGTCCAGCGGCGTGCGCCAGTCGACGCCGACGGCGTCGGCGAGGCCGCCCAGGCGCATGTCGGGCAGCAGATGCGCGGTGCCGACACCGAAGTGGATGCGCGGCACAGTGATGCCGTCGAGGGCGGTGTGCGAGTGCGGCGCGATGTGGGCGCGGTAGTCCGCGACCGACAGCGACCCCGCCCACGAGTCGAACAGCTGCACGGCCGAGGCGCCGGCATCCACCTGCACCTGCAGGAAGGCATGCGACACCCGGGCGAGCCAGCCGGCCAGGCGGTGCCAGGCCTCGGGGTCGGCGTGCATCATGCCGCGGGCGCGCAGGTGCTCCTTCGACGGGCCGCCCTCGACGAGGTAGGCCGCGAGGGTGAAGGGCGCACCGGCGAAGCCGATGACGGGCACGTCGCCCAGCTCGCGCGCGACGATGCCGACCGCCTCGGCGACGGGTGCGGATGCCGCGACGACGTCGGCCGGGTCGATGGCCGTGACGCGGTCGACGTCGGCGGTCGTGCGCACCGGGTCGGCGAAGACCGGTCCGCGGCCGGGCTGGATCTCGACGTCGATGCCGGCCAGCAGCAGCGGCACGACGATGTCGCTGAAGAACACCGCGGCATCCACCCCGTGCCGGCGCACCGGCTGCAGCGTGATCTCGGCGGCGAGCTCCGGGTCGAGGCACGCGTCGAGCATGCGGGTGCCGACCCGCAGTTCGCGGTACTCCGGCAGTGAGCGGCCCGCCTGACGCATGAACCAGACGGGAGGGCGCTCCGGGCGGTCGCCGTGCAGGGCGCGAAGAAGGGGGGCGGTGGCCATGGATCCATCCTCGCACCGCTGTCGCCACCCTCTCCCAGGCGGGAGCCAGGTACCCTTCTATGGTGCTGCTGTGCGTCTCCGCGAGTCATAAGACCGCACCGTTCGAATTGCTCGAACGGCTCAGTGTGCACACCGACCGCGTCGCCGCGACGATCGCGGGGCACGACGAGTGCGTGCAGGGAGCCGTGGTCGTCGCCACCTGCAATCGTTTCGAGGCGTACGTCGAGATGGACGAGCCGGTCACCGCGGCGGGGGCCGTCGGGGTCGAGGCCGCGCTGCTGGCCATCGAGTCCGCCACGGGGGTGCGCCCCGACGAGCTGGCCGGTGCCTACGAGGTGGTCGCCGGCGACGACGTCGCCCGTCACCTGTTCTCCGTGGCATCCGGTCTCGAATCCGTCGTGGTGGGCGAAGGCGAGATCGCCGGTCAGGTGCGCCGCGCCCTGACCGAGGCCCGCGAGCAGGGCACGACCTCCCCCGAACTCGAACGCCTCTTCCAGCGCGCCAGCGAGACGCAGCGCGGCATCAAGAACGCCACGGCCCTCGGTCGCGCCGGCCGGTCGCTCGTGCGGCTGTCGCTGGAACTCGCCGACAGCCGGGTCACCGACTGGGCGAGTCTGCGGGTGCTCATGGTCGGCACCGGCTCGTACGCCGCAGCGACCGTCGCGGCGCTGCGCGACCGCGGCGCCGCCGACATCTCCGTCGCCTCCCCCTCGGGCCGGGAGACGCTGTTCGCCGCACGGCACGCGCTGCGGCCGGTGCCCGCGGCGTCGTTCGCCGGCGCCGTCGCGACCGCCGACCTCGTCATCACCTGCACGAGCGCCGAGCACCCGGTGCTGTCGGCGGCGACCTTCGCCGCGGGTGCCGCCGCGAGCGACCCGGGCGCCGTGCCGGCCCGGCGCCTCGTCATCGACCTGGGTCTGCCCCGCAACGTCGACCACGACGTCGCCGACGTCGCGGGCACCGACCTGCTCGACCTCGAGACCATTCGCCTGCACGCCCCGCTGGAGGAACTGCAGGCCACCGACGACGCCCGCCGCCTCGTCGCCGACGCCGCCGAGCGTTTCGTCGTCGCCGGCGAGCGCCGCAGCGTCACCCCCGCGGTCGTCGCGATGCGCGCGCACGTGGGCGAGGTGCTCGAGAAGGAGATCGCCCGTGCGCGCGGCCGCGGCGACGACGGGACGACCGAGCAGGCCCTGCGCCACCTGGCGGGCGTGCTCATGCACACCCCCACCGTGCGCGCCCACGAGTTGGCCGAGCAGGGACGCGCCGACGATGTCTTCACCGCCGTGTCGGCGCTGTTCGGGCTGGACGTCGACGAGGCGGCATCCGTCGCGCTCCCCGACGACGTCCCCGCCGCCGGCTGACCCCCCCCGATCGCTCCCACGCGGGTGGTCGGACGAAGCGGGGTGGGACGATGGACCTATGACGCTGCACATCACCGACGACCCGGCCGCCGACGAGCTGCTCACGCGCGACCCGCTGGCGCTGCTCATCGGCATGCTGCTCGACCAGCAGGTGCCGATGGAGACCGCGTTCGCCGGCCCGCTGAAGATCAGCGAGCGCCTCGGCACGCTGGATGCCGCGGCGATCGCCGGCACCGATCCGAACCGGTTCGCTGAACTGTTCTCGCAGACTCCGGCCGTGCACCGCTTCCCCGGATCCATGGCCGGCCGGGTGCAGGCGCTGTGCACCGCCGTCGTCGAGACCTACGGCGGCGACGCCGCAGGGATCTGGACCGACGGCGACCCCGACGGCCCGACCGTGCTCAAGCGGCTGAAGGCCCTCCCCGGCTTCGGTGAGCAGAAGGCCAAGATCTTCCTCGCCCTGCTCGGCAAGCAATACGGCTACACCGGCGAGGGGTGGCGTGAGGCGTCCGCGCCCTACGGCGAGGAGGGATCGCACCGCAGCGTCGCCGACATCGTCTCGCCCGACTCGCTGCAGCAGGTGCGCGAGTTCAAGAGGGCCGCCAAGGCCGCCGCACGCGAGGCCGCCGCGAAGCCGTCCTGAGAAAACTCCCGCGGACTCTCAGGTTTCTCATAGGGTAGGAGCTACCCGACCACCGAAGCCCGCGGAGGCCTGCCATGCTCATGCCGTTCATCATCATCGGCAGCATCGGTCTTCTCGTGCTCGTGATCTCCCTCGTCGTGGGTGATGTGTTCGACCACTTCGAGATCGGCGAAGGCGCCCTCTCGGGCACGGCACTGGGCATCGCGGCCGTCGTCTTCGGCGCGAGCGGTGTGTTCACCACGTCGTCGGCGCTCGACGACGTGTGGGTGTACGTCATCGCCGCCGCGCTGGCCTTGGCGGCCTACGTCGTGGCGCTGCTGTTCATCCGCAAGCTCGCCGCCAGCTCCGACGGCGCCCCGGTCAACGCGGTCGGCCTCACCGGCGTCAGCCGCTCGCCCATCACGCCCGCCGGGGGCGAAGTCTCCCTCGACGGCCCGCAGGAGATCGAACGGCGTCTGGCGTATGCCGATGCCCCCATTCCCGAAGGCGTGCGCATCCGCGTCGTCGAGCACAGCGGCACGCGCGTCAAGGTCGTCGCCGACTAACCCCGCGGCGGTCGCCGCGATCCACGGAAGGAAACCCATGCCGGTCGACATCGTCCAGATCGCCGCCGTCCTCGCCCTCATCATCGCCGTCCTCGGACTGCTGACCTTCATCGCGCGCCGCATCCGCCGCGTGCCCCCGAACGAGGCGCTCATCATCGTCGGCCGCGGCGCCGGCAAGCCGGTGCCCGGCGAGGCGGTCGGACAGCGCGTCGTCATCGGCGGGCGCACGTTCGTCTGGCCGATCCTGCAGCAGGGCTTCCCCATCTCGCTCGAGCAGCGCCAGATCGGCATCACCGTCGAGGGCGTCGACAAGAACCGCATCAAGATCGCCATCAAGGCATCCATCAACTTCAAGGTGTCGGGCACCGAGGAGGGCGTGCGCCGCGCCGGCCAGCGCTTCCTCTCGCAGCAGGAGACCCTCACCGACATCATCCGGGAGTCGCTGGAGGGGTCGCTCCGCTCGATCATCGGCGACATGACGATCGAACAGATCATCTCCGACCGCAAGGGCCTGTCCGACCGGGTGGTCGCCGAGACGAAGGCCGACCTCGTCGAGCAGGGCCTGCAGGTGGACCTGCTCAACATCAGCGACATCTCCACCCCCGGCAGCGACTACCTCGCGAACCTCGGTCGCGCCGAGGCCGCCCGCGCCCGCCAGGTGGCGGAGGTCAGCGAGGCTGAAGCCTCGCGCGCCAGCGAGTTCGCCCGCATCGAGGCGGCCGAGCAGATCGCCGAGCGGCAGAAGGCGCTGAGCCTGCGCCAGGCGTCCATCAAGGCCGAGACCGACCGCGCCAACGCCGAGGCCGAGGCCGCCGGAACGTTCACGAAGGCCGAGCAGGACCGCCTCGTCGCGCAGCAGGAACGCGAGGCGCTCATCGAGCAGGCTCGCGTGACACAGGAGCGCCTCGACATCGAAGTGCGCAAGCCCGCCGAGGCCGAGGCGTACGCCGAGGTGCAGCGTGCCACGGCGCTCCGCGACGCCGCGAATGCCGCGACCGAAGCCGACGCCTACAAGCGCACGAAGACGGCCGAGGCGAACAAGGTCGCCGCCGTGCAAGATGCCGAGGCGTCCGCGACGTCGGTGCGCTTCGCCGGTGAGGCCGAGCGTGACAAGCAGGTGGCGCTGGCGGCCGGTATCCGTGCCGAGGGGGAGGCCCGCGCCGCGGCCATCCAGGCCGAGGGTGTCGCCGAGGCCGCCGCGACGGACGCGAAGGCCGAAGCGCTGAAGAAGTACGGCGAGGCCGCGCTCGCGCAGGAGATCATCTCGCGCCTGCCCGAGATCGTGCGCGCCGCGGCGGAGCCGATCAGCAACATCGACCAGCTCACCGTCATCTCCACCGACGGCGCCTCGGCGATCACCAAGACCGTCGGCACCGTGCTCGGCGAGGGGACCGAAGTGGTCAAGTCCCTCACCGGCCTCGACCTCGGCTCGATGCTGGCCGGCTTCGCCGGGGCGCGGGCAGCCGATGCCGCAGCGCCCGCCGGCGCCGCCGCTGCCGCCTCCGGCAACGGCTCACGCGCCGCGGCGAAGGGCGCCTGAGCCCGCAGCCGCGCACGCTGCGGACGCCACCTCTTCGGAGAACGCCGCGACCTCGGAGCTTCCCCCGCCTTGTGCTCCGAGGAAGCGGCGTTCTCCGACGTACCGGCGTTCTCCGAGGTACCGGCCGACGAGTGAGTGGATGCCGCGCGGCATCCGCGCACGCCGCGCACCCCGCTCTCACACGGGGGACGGGATGCCGCGGGGTTACGCGCCGCGCAGGCGCTCGCCCAGGTACGCCTCGAGGGATTCCAGCGGCACGCGCTCCTGCGCCATGGTGTCGCGGTCGCGCACCGTCACGGCGTTGTCGTCGAGCGAGTCGAAGTCGACCGTGACGCACAGCGGCGTGCCGACCTCGTCCTGGCGACGGTAGCGACGCCCGATGGCCCCGGCGTCGTCGAAGTCGATGTTCCAGCCGTTGCTGCGGAGGGTGTCGGCCACCTCGCGCGCCAGCGGCGACAGCCGCTCGTTGCGCGACAGCGGCAGCACGGCCACCTTCACCGGCGCGAGACGAGGGTCAAGGCGCAGCACGGTGCGGGTGTCCACGCCGCCCTTCGCGTTGGGCACCTCTTCTTCGTCGTAAGCGTCGACGAGGAACGCCATCATGGCCCGGGTGAGGCCGAACGACGGCTCGATGACGTACGGGATGTACTTCTCGCCGGTGGCCTGGTCGAAGTAGGTCAGCGACTGGCCGGACGCTTCGGAGTGGCTGCCCAGGTCGTAATCGGTGCGGTTGGCGACGCCCATGAGCTCGCCCCACTCCTTGCCGGTGAAGCCGAAGCGGTACTCGACGTCGATCGTGCCGGCGGAGTAGTGCGCGCGATCCTCCTGCGGCACGTCGAGCCGACGCATGTTGTCGGGGTTCACACCCAGGTCGACGAACCAGTCCCAGCACGCTTCGACCCAGTGCTCGAACCACTGATCCGCCTCGGCCGGCGGCGTGAAGAACTCGATCTCCATCTGCTCGAACTCGCGGGTGCGGAAGATGAAGTTACCGGGGGTGATCTCGTTGCGGAACGCCTTGCCGACCTGGCCGATGCCGAACGGCGGCTTCTTGCGTGACGCGGTGAGCACGTTGGAGAAGTTCACGAAGATGCCCTGCGCGGTCTCGGGACGCAGGAAATGCAGGCCCGACTCGTCGTCGACGACGCCGAGGTAGGTCTTCACGAGACCCGAGAACGCCTTCGGCTCGGTGTACTTGCCCTTCGTGCCGCAGTTGGGGCAGGGCACGTCGGCCAGCCCATTCTCGGCCGGGCGGCCCTTGCGGGACTCGAAGTCCTCGATGAGGTTGTCGGCGCGGAACCGCTTGTGGCACTGCAGGCACTCCACGAGCGGGTCGGTGAACGTGGCGACGTGGCCGGAGGCCTCCCACACGCGCTTGGGCAGGATGATGGAGGAGTCGAGCCCCACCATGTCGCCACGGCCGCGCACGAACGTCTGCCACCACTGCCGACGGATGTTCTCCTTCAGCTCGGTGCCCAGCGGCCCGTAGTCCCAGGCCGATCGGGATCCGCCGTAGATCTCACCCGCCTGGAAGACGAACCCGCGGTGGCGGGCCAGGGCGATGACTTTGTCGAGGCGGGACTGCTCGGCCACAGGTGGCTCCAAATGGTCGTGGTGCGGGCGCGGAGATCGCGGATGCCGCGAGGAGGCGGCATCCGTCGATTCTAGCCGGGGTGCGCTCGGAGCCTGCCCCGAGCCAGGGGCGTCAGCGGACGAACTGGATCGTCAGGGGGTAGCGGTACCACTGCCCCTGGCTCGCCTTGACGGCGGCGACGATCGAGAGCACGAGATCGAGGATTCCGACGGCGATCAGCACGAAGAACCCGATCAGCACGAACAGCAGGATGCTGCCGACGAGGATGCCGATGAGCACCGTCAGCTGGAAGTTGAGTGCCTGCGCCGTGTGCGCGCGCACGAACGGTCCGCGGTCGCGCAGGAGGAGGTAGGCGATGAGCGCCGGCACGAAGGAGAAGAAGAGACCGCCGATGTGCACGAGCGTCGCCCACATCTTCTCGTCTGCGGGGCTCATGGGCACGGGACCGTACGGCGCTCCGTACGGCGGCTGCGGGGGCGGGGGCATGGTCACGGGAACAGCCTACGGCGGCGCGACGACGTTTCGCGCGGGCATCCGCCGGCTCCCCACCTCACCCGAATCCGCACCACTGCGCCACCCACGCCAGGATCTGTCCACGCTGCTCGTCGCCGGCCGGCAGCTCGATGAGCCCGGCGGTGCCGTCGACGTCGACCCCGACCGTGATCACCGTGCCGCGTTTGTCCTCGAGCACGGCGTGCGGATCGCAGCGCAGCGGCCACAGCGGCACGTCGACGGATGCCGCGGGAGCGGTGGCGTCGACGTCGAGCCCCACGGCGAAGGGCGCCGGCGACCCGGCGGTGAACTGCAGCAGGTTGGTCGGGTGCACCTCGACGATGCGCAGCGCCCCGTCGCCGCCCGCGGGCGCGATGCGCAGTCGCAGCGTGGCCGGGGCGCCGGCGGCGGAGGGGACGAACTGCTCCCATGTCAGGTCGGCGACGGCCGCGGCGTCCTGGGCGAGGCACTCCTTCTCATGCAGGCGCGCCGTGAAGCCCAGCGGGTCGTCCGCGGTGACGCGGTGCACGGTGTCGTCGCGCATCGTGAGGACCACGACGCTCTCGCGCGCGCCGGTATCGGGCTCGCCGTCGCACACCGACGGCGGCAGGTCGATGCGCAGGTCGACCGTGCGGCCGGCGGCGATGGTGCTGTCACGGTCGCGCACCGCGGGGCCGTCGAACCAGTCGTCGCGCAGCTCGACGCGGGTGATCTCGAGGTCGCGGTCGGTGTCGTTGGCCACCCGCACCTGGGCTGTGCGGTCGGCGGCATCCGACCGCAGCTGCTGCAGTGTCGCCGTGACGCCGTCGGGGAGCGCGGGCGTCGGCGCGGGCGTCGGCGCGCACCCCGCGAGCGCAGTGAGACCGGCGAGCGCGAGGGTCGCGTACCCGGCCCGCGCACAACGTCGCCATTTCGTCGCGACATCCGCCCATTTCGCCCGTTTCAGCCCGCCGTGCTGCCGGATCAGCGACGTTGTGCGCACGGCGACCGCCCCACCTACCGCCGCAGCATCTCGCGGGCGACGGTGAAGTCCTCCAGCGCCGCCGGATCGATCTCGATCCCGATGCCGGGACCGGTCGGCACGCGCACGTGCCCGTCTTCGAGCACGATCGGCTCGGTCACGATGTCACGGGGGTAGAAGCGGTCCGAGGCCGAGACGTCTCCCGGCAGGGTGAAGCCGGGGAGGGCGGCCAGCGCCGCGTTGGCGGCGCGACCGATGCCGGTCTCGAGCATGCCGCCGCACCACACCGGGATGTCCGCCGCGCGGCAGAGGTCATGGATCGCGACCGCCTCGAGGTAGCCACCGACCCGGCCCGCCTTGATGTTGATGACGGATGCCGCACCCAGCGCCCGCGCGTCCTGCGCGGCCTTGAGCGACACGATCGACTCATCCAGGCACAGCGGGGTGCGCAGCCGCCCCGCGAGCACGGCATGGTCGACGAGGTCGTCCTCCTGCAGCGGCTGCTCGATGAGCAGCAGGTCGAACCGGTCGAGCTCGATGAGGGTGTCGACGTCGGCGAGCGTGTACGCCGAGTTCGCATCGACCTGCAACGGGATCCCGCCGAACGCCTCACGCACGGCGGCGGTGTCGGCGATGTCGCGACCGGGTTTGATCTTGATCTTGATGCGCACGTAGCCGGCGTCGAGGTACTCCGCGACGGCTCCCACGAGGGCGGCCGGATCCTGCTGGATCCCCACCGAGACACCGCTGGGCACCCGATCGGTCACGGCGCCGAGATATGCGCCCAGCGGCCGCCCCTCGCTGCGGAGAGCCGCGTCGAGCACGGCGAGTTCGAGGCCCGCCTTGGCCATGCGGTGCCCCTTGAACGGTTCGAGGATGCCGGCGACCTCCTCGGGCGCGATCCTGCCGCGATCCAGGAGCGCGGGGCCCAGCCACCGCAGCGCCGCGTCCCAGGCACCCTGGGTGTACTCGCTGGAGTACAGCGGCGCCTGCTGCGTCACGATCTCACCCCACCCGTCGCCGTCGGCGGTCACCGCCCGCACGACGATCACCTCGCGCTCGTACTCGGTGCCGAACGAGGTCGCGAAGGGGGCGACGAGCGGCATCCGCAGCACCCGCAGTTCGAGACCTTCCAGGGCGACCGATGCCGCGGGCGTGGTGATGGGCATGCGCTCAGGCTAGCGGCGGCCGGGGCCGCGGCGTCAGGCCCGCACGAACAGGTACCCGCGGGCGTCGTCGAAGCCACCGACGACGAGTCCGCCGGCCAGGTGCTCGGCGAACTCGGCACGCACGCGGGTGCGCCAGGCCGCCGCTTCCGCCGGCGACGTCGACCGCAGCGACTCGATGTCCCGGGGCACCGCGACGGTCGCTGCGACGGCATCGGATGCCGGAGGCGCGGCGGGGGCGGCGAGCGCCCACGACACCATGAGCCGGTCGCTCTCATCGCCGCGGTTGATGACGTCGTCCATCGGCCCGTACTGGTTGGGCAGGTACTCGCTCACCCGCGCGCCCAGCACGACGAGGTTGAAGTGGGCGTTGCGGGCGATGAGCGGGTCGAAGGTCCAGGTGATGTGACCGACGTCGCGCGTGAACGCCCACGCCCGCTGGTGCTGCTTCAGCAGGCGCCCGAGCCCGGTGCCGCGGTACTCGGTCAGCACCCCGGTCACGTGCGAGTGCATCGACCGCTCGGCGGGCGCGGCGAAGAACGCCACCGACGCCCCGATGATGCGGTCGCCGTCGTACAGGCCCACGGCATAGTTGCCGGAGTGCGCGAGCGCGCGCAGCAGATTCGGCGGCATGCCGCTGTAGTCCCCGCCCCAGACTTCGGCCAGCACGTCCGCCGCAGCGAACACCTCGTCGAGGGTCTCGAGTGGGCGGATCCCGATGCCGGGAGGCGCGGTGAGGTCGTCGAGGTCGGCCATGTCCTCACCCTACGACTCACGCCGACCCCCTGCCGCGCGGCGGTAGCCTGGCCCGATGGTCGGACGGGACGAGGACGCACGCAGACGCCTCACCCGCATGCCGCGACAGGGTGCGATCGTCGCGGTGCTGGCCATCGCGGGCCTGGCCTCGTCGTTCATGTTCACCCTCGTGGTGCCGATCCAGGCGAAGCTTCCCGAGCTGCTCGACGCGAGCCGCGACGACACCGCGTGGGTGGTGACCGCGACGCTGCTGGCCGCCGCGGTGGTCACCCCCATCGCGGGGCGGCTGGGCGACATGTACGGTAAACGCCGCATCGTGCTGGTGCTGCTGGCGGTGCTGGTGCTCGGCTCGGTGATCGCGGCGCTGTCCACGGGCATCGTGGGGGTCATCATCGGCCGGGCGCTGCAGGGCGCCGTCACCGGTGTCGTGCCGCTGGCGATCTCGATCCTGCGCGACGTGCTGCACGAAGACCGGGTGGATGCCGCGATCGCCCTCATCAGCGCGACGATGGGCGTGGGCGGTGCTCTCGGCATGCCGCTGAGCGCGCTGGTGACGCAGTACAGCGACTGGCACGCCCTGTTCTGGATGGCCGCCGTCATGGGCGTCGTCGTCTTCGGTCTCGTGCTGTGGATCATCCCGGTGAGCGTGCTGCGCACCGCCGGTCGGTTCGACTACCTCGGCGCCGCGGGTCTCGCGATCGGCCTCACCGGCGTGCTGCTGGCGGTCTCGCGCGGCAACGAGTGGGGCTGGACATCGCCCGCCGTGCTGGCGTGCGGTCTCGGCGGTCTCGCGGTGCTGCTGGTGTGGGGCTGGTTCGAGCTGCGCATCGCGGAGCCGCTGCTGGACCTGCGGGTCGCCGCCCGCCGCCCCGTGCTGCTGACCAACATCGCCTCGCTCGCGATGGGGTTCTCACTGTTCGCCTCCAACGTCGCCTACCCGCAGCTGCTGGAGCTTCCGGCCCCGGCGGGCTTCGGCCTGTCACTGCTGGCCGCCAGCCTCGTGATCGCCCCGGCGGGCTTGGTGATGATGGTGCTCTCGCCGTACTCCGGGCGCCTGGCGCGCACGGTCGGACCCCGGCTGCTGCTGATCCTCGGCGCCATCGCGCTGATCGTCGCCTACGGCTTCACGCTGCTGCTGTCGAGCGAGGTGTGGCACATCCTCGTGGCGAACCTGCTCGTGGGTGTCGGCATCGGATTCGGGTACGCCGCCATGCCCATGCTCATCATGCGCAGCGTCCCGCAGAGCGAGACCGGTGCCTCGAACGGACTCAACGCGCTCTTCCGGTCGCTGGGCACCAGCACAGCCGCCGCCGTCATCGGCGCGGTGCTGGCGAGCATGTCCACCACGCAGGCCGGCGCGCAGGTTCCGACGGCGGAGGCATTCGACGTCGCCTTCCTCCTCGGTGGCGGCGCAGCGATCGTCGCACTGGTCCTCGCAGCGTTCATCCCGCAGCGCCCCGCGCGCGAACCCCATCCCTCACTCAGGCGCTGAGGTTTACCCTTGTCCGCATGAGCGCGAACGAACCTGAGCAGGTGCCGGTCGGCCCACCCACCGGTCCGATCGACGCCGCCGCGGCCGGCACCGCAGACCGCGACACCCGGTTCTTCGGACAGCCGTGGGCGCTGGCCCATGTGTTCGGGGTGGAGATGTGGGAGCGCTTCAGCTTCTACGGCATGCAGGGCATCCTGCTCATCTACCTGTACTACTCCGTCGCCGAGGGCGGCCTCGGCATGGACCGCGCGGTCGCCGCGGGCATCGTCGGCGCGTACGGCGGCAGCGTCTACCTCTCCACGATCCTCGGTGCCTGGATCGCCGACCGCATCCTCGGATCCGAACGCGTGCTGTTCTACAGCGCGATCGTCATCGTCGCCGGCCACATCGCCCTCGCCCTCCTCCCCGGCTTCGTCGGCGTCACGGTCGGTCTGATCCTGGTCGCCCTGGGCTCGGGCGGTCTGAAGGCGAACGCGACGAGCGTCGTGGGCACGCTCTACCGGCAGGACGATCCGCGCCGGGATGCCGGTTTCTCGCTCTTCTACCTCGGCATCAACCTGGGGGCGCTGCTCGGTCCCCTCCTGACGGGCCTGCTGCAGTCCACCCTCGGCTTCCACTGGGGCTTCGGGCTCGCCGCCCTCGGCATGACGCTGGGCCTCGTGCAGTACTCGTTCGGCCGCAAATCGCTGCCCGACGCGGCGCGGCACGTCCCGAACCCCCTCCCCCGCAACCGCTACCCCCTGTTCGCCGGCATCGCGGTGGCAGGCGTCGCGGTCATCGCGCTGCTGGTCGCGGACGGGACCATCCGTCCCGAGAACCTGTCGCTCATCGTCATCTACGTCACCATCGCCGCGACCATCGCTTACTTCGTCGTCATCCTCTCCAGCCGACACATCGACGCGACCGAGCGCAGCCGGGTGTGGGCATTCGTGCCGCTGTTCATCACCTCGGTGGCGTTCTGGTCGCTGTACCAGCAGCAGTTCACGGTCGTCACGATCTATGCCGACGTGCGGTTGGACCGCGACCTCTTCGGCTGGGAGATGCCGGTGTCGTGGGTGCAGTCGATCAACCCGATCTTCATCATCGTGCTCTCGGGTGTCTTCGCCTGGCTGTGGACGAAACTCGGCAGCCGCCAGCCATCGACGCCGGTGAAATTCGGTCTGGGCGTGATGATCATGGGGGCGGCTTTCCTGCTGTTCCTCCCCTTCGCCGGCGGCGGGCCCAGCTCCACACCGCTCATCGCACTCTCCGGCATCCTGCTGGTCTTCACGATCGCCGAGCTGCTGATCTCGCCCGTGGGGCTGTCGGTGACGACGAAGCTCGCCCCGGAGCACTTCCACACGCAGATGGTCGCGCTGTTCTTCCTGTCGGTCGCGCTCGGCACCGCGATCTCGGGCCTGTTGGCGGAGTACTACGACCCCGAGAACGAAGTCCCCTACTTCACGACGCTCGGGTTGATCGCGATCGGGGTGGGCATCATGCTGCTGGTGTTCGTCAAGCCCGTGCTGCGGCTCATGAGGGGCGTGCGCTGAGGCGACCGGGGGGATGCCGGTGCACGCGGCATCCGGTCGGACACGGCAGAATCGGAGCATGACCGCGCACGTCCCGACTCTGCTCCCCGCCCACGCCTGTCTGATCGTGCACGGCGAGGACCAGCCGGGCATCGTTGCGGCCGTCTCGGCGATGATCACGCGCATCGGTGGCAACATCGTCGCGTTCGACCAGTACTCCGACAACCCCGAGGGCGGAGCGTACTTCCAGCGGGTCGTCTTCCACCGCCCCGGCTTCGCCGCCGACCGCCCCGCGATCGAGGCGGAGGTCGCCCACACGCTCGGCGGCTTCGACCTGCAGTGGTCGCTCACCGACCAGTCGGTGCCCAAGCGCATGGCGATCCTGTCGTCCAAGCAGGACCACTGCCTGCTCGACCTGCTGTGGCGGCACCGCCGGGGCGATCTGCCGGTCACGGTGCCCATGGTCGTGTCCAACCACACCACCTCGGCCGAGGACGTGCGCTCGTTCGGGGTGCCGTTCTTCCACGTGCCCTCCACCCCCGGTCCCGACAAGTCGGAGTCCGAGGCGAAGATCCTCGAGCTTCTGGTCGGCAACGTCGATTTCGTCGTGCTGGCCCGCTACATGCAGATCCTGTCGGCCGATTTCCTCGAGAAGCTCGGGGTGCCGGTGATCAACATCCACCACTCGTTCCTGCCCGCCTTCATCGGCGCCGAACCGTACAAGAAGGCCAAGGAGCGGGGCGTGAAGCTCATCGGCGCGACGAGCCACTACGTCACGACCGACCTCGACGAGGGTCCGATCATCGAGCAGGACACCATCCGCGTGACCCACGCCGACACGACGAGCGAACTCGCCCGCCGCGGTGCCGACGTGGAACGTCAGGTGCTGTCCCGCGCCGTGCTGTGGCACGCGCAGGACCGCGTGATCCGCCACGGCAACCACACGATCGTCTTCTGACGACGGCGCGCCGGGGGTGCTCCGGCGCGCTCCGGGGCGGGCGGCGGACTCCGGGGCGGGATGCCACCGGAGACCGCCGCGATCCGCCGGTCTCAGTGCGCCAGCGAGGCGAGCACGTCGGGGTCGAGGGTCGCGATGGCCCGGGTGTCCTGGAACGCCCGCACACCGTCGATGCCCTGCTCGCGCCCGAACCCGGAGTGCTTCATGCCACCGAAGGGCGCCCGCAGGTCAAGGCGCGTCGCGCCGTGGTCGTTGATCCAGACGTAGCCGCACACCAGCTGCGTGGCCACGCGCTGTGCGGCATCCGTCGACGCCGTCCACACCGACCCGCCCAGGCCCGCCCAGGTGTCGTTGGCCAGGCGCACGGCCTCTGACTCGTCGTCGAACGACAGCACCGGGATGACCGGGCCGAACTGCTCCTCGGTCACGATCCGCAGCGACGGGTCGGGGTCGACGACGATCGCGGGGCGCACGAAGTTGCCGCCCGCGAGATCGCCGCCCGGCAGTTCACCGAACTCGCGCACGTCGGCGCCGGCGTCTTTCGCCTCGCGGATGAGTTCGTCGACGAAGGCCTTCTGCGCCGGCTGGTGCAGCGGCCCCATCGTCGTGCCGTCGTCGAGGCCGTAGCCCAGGCGCACCCGTTCGAGGCGCGCGGCGAGGCCTGCCACCAGTTCGTCACGGCGGGAGCGGTGCACGAAGATGCGCTTGGCGTTCATGCAGATCTGGCCGGTGGTGTCGTAGATCGCCGCGAACAGGCGATCGAGGTGCACGTCATCCAGCGTGGCATCGGCGAGCACGATCGCCGCGTCGTTGCCACCGAGTTCGAGGGTCACCCGGGTGAGCGTCGGCGCCGCGAGCTGCATGATGCGCGTGCCGCCGGCTACCGAGCCGGTGAAGCAGACCTTCGCGACGTCCCGGTGCTGGATGAGGTCGGCCATGTCCGCGTCGGCGCCTGTCACGACGTTGAGCACGCCCGGCGGCAGCTTCTCGGCGACGCGCTGCACGAGCCGGGTGGTCGCGAGCGGTGCCGAGGGCGGCGGCTTGACGATGGCGGTGTTGCCGGCGAGCAGGGCGTGCGGCAGCGCGGCGCCGAGGATCGCGATCGGCCAGTTGAACGGCACGATGACCGTGACGACACCGAGCGGCTGGTAGGCGATCTCGGTCGACACCGGGATCGCTCCAGGCACGGGGTCGAGCGTGCGGGTGCGGGCCACCTCGTCGGCGAGCATGAGGGCGAGGTTCCAGCGGATCTCGAACACGAGCGCATCGACCCACGCCTCCCCGCGCACCTTGCCGTTCTCCTGCGACAGGATCGCGGCGTCGGTGTCGCGCTCGTCCGCGATGCCGGCGACGGCCTCGGCCATCTGCGCCGCGCGCTCCTGGGGGGTCAGCGCCGCCCACGCGGGGAACGCGGCCGCGGCCGCCTGCACCGCAGCGGCGACGTCGTCGGCGGATGCCGCGGCGGCCGTGCCCACCACGACCCCCGGCTTGGCGGGGTCGGCAACAGTCAGCACCCGGTCGGTGAACCGCTCCTCACCCCCGATGTACAGTCCTGTCCGCACTGCAGTGGCGTTCGCCGTCTCGCTCATGATCCCTGTCTTCCTCGCCGGTCGTTCCTGCTCAGCCCCAGACGCTGCGGGCGATCTCGACGACCGACCGCACCTTGGCCCACTGCTGGTCCTCGGTGAGCGTGTTGCCCTCCTCGGTGGAGGCGAACCCGCACTGCGGGCTCAGCGCCAGTTGCGCGAGGGGTGCGTGCCGCGCGGCCTCGTCGATGCGGCGACGCACCTCGTCGGCATCCTCGAGCTCGCCGGACTTCGTCGTGATGAGTCCGAGCACGACTTTCTTCTCCCCCTCGGGCAGGAAGCGGAGCGGTTCGAAGCCGCCCGCCCGGTCGGAGTCGTATTCGAGGAAGTAGCCGTCGTAGCCGGTGTTGCCCAGCAGCTGCTCGGCGACCGGCTCGTAGCCGCCGGAAGAGATCCAGGTGGAACGGAAGTTGCCGCGACAGACGTGCGTGGTGACGGTGAGGTCGGCGGGCTTGCCGTCGAGGATGCGGTTGAGCAGGTCGGCGTAGCGTTCGGCGATGCCGTCGGTGTCGATGCCGCGCCCGCGCGCCTTGGCGAGCTCGACGTCGGAACACAGGTACGCCCACGCGGTGTCGTCGAACTGCAGGTAGCGGGCGCCGGCCGCGTAGAAGGCCGTGAGCGCGTCGCGGTAGGTCTGCACCAGGTCGTCGGTGATGGCGGCCCGGCCGCCGTAGACGGCGGCGTCGATGTGGTCGGGCTCGAGGCGGAAGTCCAGCACGGTGGGCGCCGGAATCGTGAACTTCGGCGTCGCCCCGGTGGCGGCGGCGTCTTGCTGCAGCGCACGGAAGTGATCGAGGAACGGGTGGTCGGCGGGGAAGCCGATGGGCCCGGAGATCTCGATGCCGCGGGGCTTGGTCTGCACCCCCTGGAACTGGATGCCGTGATCGAGCTCGACGATGCCGACGCCGTTCAGCAGACCGAAGAAGTCGAAGTGCCACCACGAGCGTCGCAACTCGCCGTCGGTGGCGACCTGCAGTCCGCTGTCGTGCTGCCGCTGCACGAGCGTCGCGATCGCGGTGTCTTCGACCTCTCGCAGCTCGGCATCGCTCAGCGCGCCCTCGCCGTGTCGACGGCGCGCGTCGGCGAGGGGGTCGGGACGAAGGAAGCTGCCGACGATATCGGCTCGGAACGGCGGGCGTGCAGTCATACCCCGATGCTATTGGCGGCGCTCGGCCACCCGATCGCCCGCCGCCCCGATCCGTAACGTGGCGCAACGGAGCGTCATGTGACGTGCCCGGCCGCGCGCCCGCGCGCTCGCGCGCCCGCGCCGCCGCGCCGCCGCGCCGCCGCGCCGCCGCGATCCGGCGATAAACCACATTCCGGCTCGGAAACCACGCACCGCGGGGTGTTTCACCCGGGAAGTGGTTTCTCGGCGATGGGGGCCGGTCAGGCCAGCTGCCGCACCAGCTGGGCGGGGGCGGTGACGCGGAACGAGGCGTCGATGAGCTCGGCGATCTCGTCCCATGCGGCATCCGCCAGATCGATGCCGAGCCACCCCGACGCGCCGAGGTAGGCGGGGACGAAGAAACGGGCATCCTGGCGCAGCGCCGGGGCGTCGTCGGGATCGGGGCGCACCATGATCGCCTGGTCGTGCGCAAGCCAGTCGCCGGGGCCGCGGCGCTCCCCGCCGCCGAAGTAGCAGAACGTGCGCACGGTGTAGAAGTTCGGTCGGCCGTGGCTGATGCGCTCCTGGGCGCCGGGGTAGGCCAGGCACACCACCCGCACCCGCTCCAGCGCCGGGTCGTCGGGGTCGAACATCACGGGATGCGCCATGCCGACATCATGCCGCGCCAGGTGCCGGCGAGAAACCACATGCCGGCTCGGAAACCACGCATCGCGCGGTGTCTCAGCCGAGAAGTGGTTTCTCGGTGGCTGACGGCGGCGGGGCGGGGCGGGGCGGGGCGGGTCAGTACACGTATTCCATCAGCTCGACCCCGAGCGTGCGGAAGGCGTCGTGCACGCGCAGCCGGTGCGCGATGGAGAGGTCGTCGAAGGCGACCAGCAGCGCGTACGAGACGCCCGCGCGCGGCCCCGCCAGCACACCGGCCTCGGCGCGGATGCCGTCGCCGCGCCCGGTCTTGTTGACGAACAGCAGCCCGTGGGCGTCTTCCTCGTGCGCGAAGGGGTCAAGGCCCGTGGCGGATGCCACGAGCGTGAGGTCGACGTTGAGGCTCAGCCACTCCGAGACCTGGGCACTCACCGCGGGCGACACGGCCTGCGCGTTGACGAGCGACGAGAACAGCGCCGCGAACTCGCGCGCGGTGCCGAGCGCGACATGCGGGGCGTCGTCGGGTCCGCGTTCGTTGCGGAATCCGTCGAGCAGCGCGGTCTCGTCCAGTCCCAGCGCCTCGAGCCGGGAGCGCACCGCGTCGAGACCGACCCTGCCCAGCAGCGCGTTGGCGGCCAGCGCGTCACCGGCGCCCGAGGCGAGCACCGCGAGGTCGGCCAGGGGCAGCGCCGGCGCCTTCAGATGCTGCCAGATGCCGGACACCGCGACGGCGGGCAGCTGCTCGCGGTCGATGATCTCCAGCGGATCCAACCGTCCCTCTTCGAACGCCGCCGCCGTCTCGATGAGCAGCGGCACGATGCCGAGCCCCGCGACGGGGAGGGTTTCGTGATCGTCGCCGACGATGACCGTGTCACCGGTGTCGAGGTCGTCCACGCGGATCGACACCCGCGCCCCGGAGGCGGCGAGTTCGTCGAGCGCCTTCCAGGTTGCGCTGAACGACCGACGTGCGGCAGCCGCCCGACGGGGCCGACGGCGACCACCGCGCGACTGCGTCTTCTCACTGCTGCGTAGCGGCTCGGGGGTGCCCACGCGCGTCCTTCCACTGGAGAGCGAAGCGCTCACACCGATGGTACGTCCGGTGCGAGTACCGGTGGTTACCAGATGGTTACGCGTTGCTCCGGCGCCAGCCACAGCGCGTCACCCTCGGTGACGTCGAAGGCGTCGTAGAACGCGTCTATGTTGCGCACGATCTGGTTGCAGCGGAACTCGTTGGGCGCGTGCGGGTCGATCGTCAGGAGTCGGATCGTCTCGGCATCGCGGCCCTTCTGCTGCCAGATCTGCGCCCAGCTCAACAGCAGACGCTGGATGCCGGTGAAGCCGTCGATCACGGGCGCGTCGACGGGAACACCCTCCAGGTCCGCCCCGCGCGACAGCGCGTAGGCCTTCAGCGCGATGCCGAGACCGCCCAGGTCGCCGATGTTCTCGCCGATCGTGAGCGCACCGTTGACGTGGTGGTCGGGTGCCAGCCCTTCGGGCACGAGCTGGTCGTACTGGGCGATGAGGTTCTGCGTGCGCTCTTCGAAGGCGGCGCGGTCGGCGTCGGCCCACCAGTCCCGCAGCGACCCGTCGCCGTCGAACCGGCTGCCCTGGTCATCGAAGCCGTGGCCGATCTCGTGCCCGATCACCGCGCCGATGCCGCCGTAGTTGGCCGCGGCATCCCGCTCGGCGTCGAAGAACGGATACTGCAGGATCGCGGCGGGGAACACGATCTCGTTCATGAGCGGGTTGTAGTAGGCGTTGACGGTCTGCGGCGTCATGAACCACTCGTCGCGGTCGACCGGCTTGCCCACGCGGGCCAGCTGACGGTCGTGCTCCCACACGTGCGCGCGGCGCACGTTGCCAACCAGGTCCGTGGGGTCGATCTCGAGGGTGGCGTAGTCCTTCCACTTCACCGGGTAGCCGATCTTGGGCGTGAAGGCGTCGAGCTTCGCCAGGGCCCGCTCGCGCGTCTCGGGGCTCATCCACTCGAGGCCCGAGATGGACTGCCGGTAGGCCTCGACGAGGTGGGCGACCAGCTCGTCCATGGCGATCTTCGCCTGCGGCGGGAAGTGCCGTTCGACGTAGACCTTGCCGACCGCTTCGCCGAGGGCCGCTTCGACCAGGCCGACCCCGCGCTTCCAGCGCTCGCGGTTCACCGGGACGCCGGTGAGCTGCGTGCCGTAGAAGGAGAAGTTCTCGTCGACGAAGTCGTCGGAGAGGAACGCGGCCATGCCGTGCACAATGTGGAAGCGTAGCCACGCCTTCCAGTCCTCGAGCCGCTCGGGCACGAGGAGCGTGCCGAGGCCCTCGAGGTACGATGGCTGGTTGACGTTGACCTCGGCGAACGCCTCGCGGTGGCCGGGTGCCAGGGCGTCCAGCCACGGGTCGAGGTCGACGCCCACGAGCGAGAGGACGTCCTCCCAGGACATCAGGTTGTAGGTGGCGACGGCGTCGCGGTTGCGCACGTTGTCCCAGTGGTGTCCGGCGAGCTCGGTCTCCAGCGCCACGACGCGATCGGCCTGGTCTGCGGCATCCGCCACACCGGCGAGCTCGAGGATGCGCTGCACGTGCGCGCGGTGCGCGGTGCGCGTGGCGGCGAAGTTGTCGAGCCGGTAGTAGCTCTCGTCGGGGAGAGAGAGGCCGCTCTGCACCGAGAAGGGCACGTAGCGCTGCGGGTTGCCGGGGTCGGGCTCGATGTACAGGCCGATGAACCCGCCCACGCCGTCGCGTTCGAGGCGTCCGACGGTCGCCAGCAGCTCGGGGATCGTCGTGACCGCGTCGACCTGCTCCAGCAGCGGCTGCAGCGGTTCGGCACCGAGCGCGGCGATGCGCTCGGTGTCCATGAAGCTCGTGTACAGGTCGCCGATCTTGCGCGATTCGGTGCCGGGTTCGGCATCCTGCGCCTCCTCGACGATCGCGCGGACGTCCTTTTCGGCCTGCTCCGCGATGAGGTGGAACGAGCCCCAGCGCGCCTTGTCGTCCGGGATCTCGGTGCGCTCCAGCCACGAGCCGTTGACGTAGCGGAAGAGGTCGTCCTGGGGGCGGATGTCGGTGCTCAGCTCATCGAGCGCGATACCGGAACGGAGAGCGTCGGTCATACCTTCCAGGATATGCGCCGTCACCGACACGGCGCCAAGGATGCCGGGTGGGCATCCGCCCCGCCGAGCGCGTCGGTGCGCGCCTCTAGGCTCGACGGGTGAGCACGCCCGACCCCCTCAACCGCGACATCCTGCGGCTGGCCGTACCGGCGCTGGGCGCGCTGGTGGCCGAGCCGATGTTCCTCATCGTGGACGCCGCGCTCGTGGGTCACCTCGGCGTCGTGCCGCTGGCAGGGCTCGGTATCGCCAGCGCCGTGCTGCAGACGATCGTCGGGCTCATGGTGTTCCTCGCCTACGCGACGACCCCGGCCGTCGCACGCCGCTTCGGCGCGGGCGAGTTCTCCTCGGCGGTGCGGGCGGGGATCGACGGACTGTGGCTGGCACTGGGGCTGGGCTCGGTGCTCGCGCTGGTCGGGTCGCTGGCGACACCCGGCATCGTGTCGCTGTTCGGCGCGTCGACCGAGGTGACCGAGCAGGCGCAGATCTATCTCGGCATCTCGATGTGGGGGCTGCCGGCCATGCTCATCGTCTTCGCCGCGACCGGACTGCTGCGCGGCATGCAGGACACCGTCACGCCGCTGTGGATCGCCGGGCTCGGGTTCGCGGCCAACGCGCTGCTCAACGCGCTGTTCATCTATGGGTTCGGGTGGGGCATCGCCGGCTCCGCGGTGGGCACGGTCCTCGCCCAGTGGGGCATGGTCGCCGCCTACGCCGTCATGGTCGGCCGGCTGGCCCACCGCCACGCGGCATCCGTACTGCCGCAGCGCGAGGGTGTGCGCGGGTCGGCGCGGTCGGGCGGGTGGCTGTTCCTGCGCACGGTGTCGCTGCGGGCGGCGCTGCTGGCGACGGTCGCGGTGGCGACGATGCTCGGCACCGACGAACTGGCCGGCTGGCAGATCGCGTTCACGCTCTTCTCCACCGCCGCCTTCGCGCTCGACGCCCTCGCGATCGCGGCGCAAGCACTCATCGGCAAAGGGCTGGGGGCGGGCGACGAGGCCGGCGTGCGACGCGTGCTGCGGCGCACTGTCGCGTGGGGAGCCTGGTTCGGTGTGGTCGTGGGAGCGATCGTGGCGGCGACGTCGGGGGTGATGGGGCTCGTGTTCACCGGCGACGCGTCGGTCGCCGCGCTCGTGCAGCCGGCACTGCTGGTGCTCGCGATCGCGCAGCCGGTGTGCGGCGTGGTGTTCGTGCTCGACGGGGTGCTCATGGGTGCCGGCGACGCCCGCTACCTCGCCCTCGCGGGTGCGCTCAACCTCGTGCCGTTCGTGCCGGCACTCGTACTCATCGCGGTGCTGCACCCGACGGGCGCCGCCGGCCTCGCCTGGCTCGCGGCCGCGTTCTTCGGCGTCTACATGCTCGCCCGGCTGCTCACCCTCGGCTGGCGGGTGCGTCGGCCGGAGTGGGTCACCGTCGGCGGCTGATCACGCCCAGCGGCGGCACCACTCGTACATGACCACCGCGGCGGCGGCGCTGGCGTTGATCGAGCGGGTGGAGCCGTACTGGGCGATCTCGACCACGCCGTGGGCGGCGGCGAGCGCCTCGGGCGAGAGGCCCGGTCCCTCCTGGCCGAACAGCAGCACGCAGCGCTCGGCGAGCTCGGCCCGGTCGACGGGGACCGACCCCGGCACATTGTCGACCGCGATGATGGGCAGCTCCTCGGCGGCGGCCCACGCCGCGAACGCGGCGACATCCTCGTGGTGGCGCACGTGCTGGTAGCGGTCGGTGACCATCGCGCCGCGGCGGTTCCAGCGACGCTTGCCGATGATGTGCACCTCGGCAGCGGCGAACGCGTTGGCGCTGCGCACGATCGAGCCGATGTTCATGTCGTGCTGCCAGTTCTCGATGGCGACGTGGAACGGATGCCGCTTCGCGTCGAGATCGGCGACGATCGCCGCCATCGTCCAGTAGCGGTAGCCGTCGACGACGTTGCGGCGGTCGCCGTGCGCGAGCAGCTCGGGGTCGTAGCGGGGGTCGTCGGGCCAGGCATCCGGTCCCCCGGGCCAGGGCCCGACCCCGTACGGAAGGGTCGGCTCCGCCTCGTCGACGGCGGGCGCGGGCGCGGATTCGGTCACCGAACCAGGCTAACCACCCCGCGCCGTCGCCTTGCCTGCCGCCGACCCGCCGGCCCGCCGAGGCCGCCGAGGCCGCGCCGCCGAGGCCGCGCCGCGCCGCGCCGTGCCGCGCCGTGCCGCCGAGGCCGAGCCGCTGTCGGAATTCAGGCTGCGGGCGCCCCCGACGGGCCGCGCGGGCACCCGCCCCCACCACAGCCTGAATTCCGACGGGTGCGCCGCCGACCGACGACACGGACCCCACTTTTCGGCGCACCGAAATATCTGCTAACTTTTCGGCATGCCGAAAACCGCCTCCTCCGAGCCCCAGCCTGCGCTCGCACCGGCGCGGCGCGGGCCCGCCGCCACGCGGCTGGCGTGGCTGCTGGGACCGGCGATCGTCGCGGGCGTCGCCTATCTCGACCCCGGCAACGTCGCCAGCAACATGACCGCAGGCGCCCGCTACGGCTACCTGCTGGTGTGGGTCGTCGTGATCGGCAACGTGATGGCGTGGCTCATCCAGTACCTCTCCGCCAAGCTCGGCATCGTCACCGGTCAGAGCCTTCCCGAAGTCCTCGGGCAGCGCCTGCGCAACCCGTGGGGTCGCCGGGCGTACTGGCTGCAGGCCGAGCTCGTGGCGATGGCCACCGACATCGCCGAGGTCATCGGCGGCGCCGTGGCCCTGCACCTGCTGTTCGGCATCCCCCTGGTGTGGGGCGGCGTGATCACCGGCGTCGTGTCGATCGGCCTGCTGCTGTTGCAGTCCCGTCGCGGCCCGCGGGCCTTCGAGTTCGTCATCGCGGGACTCGTGCTCATCATCGCGATCGGTTTCGTCTTCGGCGTCTTCGTCGTCCCGCCCGACCCCGCCGGTGTCGTGGGCGGTCTCGTCCCCCGTTTCGAGGGCGCCGACTCGGTGCTGCTGGCCGCCTCGATCCTCGGCGCCACGATCATGCCGCACGCCATCTACGCCCACTCCGCACTCAGCCGCGACCGCTTCGCCCCCACCACGGGGGCGGATGCCGGCACGCTCGACGACCGCCGCGGCATCACCGCCGCTCGTCTCCTGCGCGCCACGAAGTGGGACGTCACCATCGCGATGGCCGTCGCCGGCACCGTGAACCTCTGCATCCTGCTGCTGGCCGCCGCCGCACTGGCGGGCGTACCGGGCACCGACAGCCTCGAGGGCGCGTACGCCGCCCTGCGCGACGGCATCGGTCCGCTCGTGGCCACGCTGTTCGCGGTGGGGCTGCTGGCCAGCGGCCTGGCCAGCACCGCCGTCGGCGCCTATGCGGGAGCCGAGATCATGCACGGGCTGCTGCATGTGCGCGTGCCGCTGATCCTGCGGCGCCTGGTCACCCTGATCCCGGCGCTAGTGGTGCTCGCGATCGGCTTCGACCCCACTCTCGCGCTCATCCTCAGCCAGGTGGTGCTGTCGTTCGGCATCCCGTTCGCGCTCGTGCCGCTGGTCACCCTCACCGCCAGGCGCGATGTGCTCGGTGCGCACCGCAACCGGGCCTGGACGACGATCGCGGGGGTCGCGGCATCCGTGTTCCTCATCGCGCTCAACGCGCTGCTGCTCTGGCTCGTCCTCACGGGGGCCTGAGGCGCCCCGGTAGCCTGGAACGGTGCCCGCTTCCCCCACCGCCGTCGACGATTACCTCAAGACGATCTACCACCACACCGAGTGGCAGGCGGAGCCCGTGACACCCTCGCGACTGGCATCCGAGCTGGGGCTCGCACCGTCGAGCGTCACCGAGATGGTGCAGAAGCTCGCCGCGCAGGGGCTGGTGACGCACCGCCCGTACGGGCCGGTCGCGCTGACGGCGGCGGGACGGCGCCGGGCGGCCGCGGTGATCCGCCGGCATCGCCTGGTGGAGACGTGGCTCGTACGCGAGTTCGGCTACGCGTGGGACGAGGTGCACGACGAGGCCGAGGTGCTCGAGCACACGATCAGCGACCGGCTGCTGGAGGGCATCGCGGCCCGGCTCGGCCACCCGCGGTTCGACCCGCACGGCGACGCGATCCCCGATGCCGACGGCGAGGTGCACCGCGAGCCGTTCGTGCTGCTGGCCAGCGCCCCCGCGGGGCACAGCGGACGCGTGCTGCGCGTGAGCGACCGCGACGCCGCCCTGCTGCGCGCGTGCGAGGATGCCGGCATCGACGTGGGCCACACGATCACGGTGATCGGTGGCGGCCACGTCTCGATCGACGGTGCTCCGCCTGTAGGACTGCCCGAAGGCGCGCCCGAGGCGATCTGGATCACCGCCTGAGCTGAGGTCAGCCCCGCCAGCGTCGCTTCGCGCGCGCGGACTTCTCGAACGGCCAGGCCACGCGTGTCGCCGTCTGGCAGAAGTCCCACAGGCGGGCGCCACGCTCGGGATCGGTCGTGATCTTCGGCGGGTTCGCGCGGCGCGGGGCGCCGAGGGTCACCAGGCCCGGACCCCAGAACGATCCGCTCTCCGCGGCGGGGTCGGCGAGCGCCCGCACGAGCGGCCAGGCGCCGCGTTCCTTCGACTGCGCGAACGCGGCCTGGATGCTGTCGGTGAAGCGCGTGCCGCGGCTGGGCTCGTTGACCCCGAGGATGCCACGGGTGCGGCCGCTCGTGGAGTAGCCGGGGTGGGCCACGACGCTGCCGGCCGGCACGCCGGCGGCCCGCAGCCTGCGGTCGGCCTCGAAGCCCAGCGACGCCGTCATGACCTTCGACTGCACGTACGCGCGCCACGGGGTGTAGTCGGTCTCGAGTTCAGGGTCGATGGGATCGTACTTCCACAGGTTCGTGGCGACGCTGCCCACCCACACCATGCGGCCACCCGCGGCGGCGAGCGCCGGCAGCAGCTCGCCGGCGAGCGCGAAGTGGCCGAGCACGTTGCTGGCGAGCACCATCTCGTGCCGGTCCGCGGTGAGCTGCCGGGTCTTGGGCGGGTGCACGACGCCCGCGTTCAGCAGCAGACCGTCCAGACCCCGTCGCCCGCGGGCGGTGGCGGCGGCAGCGCGCACCGAGCCGAGATTGCTGGTGTCCAGCAGCAGGGTCTCCACGGTGCCGGGCGTGGCATCCGCAAGGTTGCGCAACAGCGCGGTGCGGGCGGCGGCGAGACGGTTGGGGTTGCGTCCCGTCATCACGACGTGGGCGCCCGCGCCGGCCAGCTGCAGGGCGGAGAAGAACCCCAGGCCCTTGTTCGTTCCGGTGATCAGGTAGCGGCGTCCCGAGAGGTCGGGAAGCCGTTCGGGGTCCCAGTCGTCTGCGCGTCGTGCCACTCTCCCGACATTAGAGCCACCGGGCGCCGATAGGCTGGCCACATGCGGACCCGCGCCGACATCGACTGCTGGCTGACCGACATGGACGGCGTGCTCGTCCATGAGAACCGCCCCATCCCGGGGGCGGCGGAGTTGCTCGCGCAATGGCGCGACACCGGAACGCCGTTCCTCGTGCTGACGAACAACCCGATCTTCACGCCCCGCGACCTCAGCGCGCGACTGCGCGCGTCGGGCCTGGACGTGCCGGAGGAGCGGATCTTCACCTCGGCGATGGCCACCGCCGATTTCCTGCACTCGCAGCTGCCCGGCGGCACCGCGTTCGTCATCGGCGAGGCCGGGCTCACCACGGCGCTGCACGAGGCCGGCTACATCATGACCGAGACGCAGCCGGACTACGTCGTGGTGGGCGAGACGCGGCAGTACTCGTTCGAGGCGATCACCAAGGCGATCCGCTTCATCAACAACGGGGCGCGGTTCATCATCACCAACCCCGATTCCACGGGCCCCACGCCACACGGCGTCGTCCCCGCGACAGGCGCGTTCGCCGCGCTCATCACGAAGGCCACCGGGCGCGAGCCCTACGTCGTCGGCAAGCCGAACCCCATGATGTTCCGCTCCGCACTCAACCGCATCGGCGCGCATTCGGAGTCCACCGGCATGATCGGCGACCGCATGGACACCGACGTGGTCGCCGCGATCGAGGCGGGGCTGCACTCGGTACTCGTTCTCACCGGCATCAGCGATCGCAGCGAGATCGAGCGCCACCCGTTCCGCCCCGACGAGATCCTCGACTCGGTCGCGGATCTCGTCAGCGCCGAGCCCATCGAGACCGAGCTGCCCGAGGTGCTGTGATGGGTGTGCTCGACGAGGCAGCGACCCTGCACGCGGTGGATGCCGCGGCCTGGCGGGCCTGGCTCGAAGAGCACCACGCCACCACCCCCGGCGTCTGGCTGCTGCGCCCCCGGGCGGGAGTGGCACTGGAGGCGGTCAGCTACGACGACGCCGTGCGCCAGGCGCTGTGCTTCGGGTGGGTCGACGGCACCGTGCGTCCGTTCGACGACGAGCGCAACGGCCAGTGGTTCGCCCCCCGGCGACCCGGCAGCGGCTGGGCGGCGACGAACAAGGTGCGGGTGGCGGAGCTGGAGGCATCCGGGGAGATGACCGCCGCCGGCCGCCGCGTGATCGACGCCGCCAAGGCCTCGGGTGCGTGGGAGATGTTCGACGGCCCCGAAGCGGACATCGAGCCGGCGGAGTTGACGGCCGCGCTCGACGCGGTGCCCGCGGCCCGCGCGAACTGGGATGCCTTTCCCCGCTCGGCGCGCAAGTACGCCCTCACGCAGATCGCGATGGCGAAGCGGCCCGAGACGAAGGCAGCGCGCATCGCGAAGATCGTCGCCGACTCGGCGGAGGGGAAGCGCCCGTGAACCAGTTCGAACAGACCCTGCTGCTGGTGTCGGTGGCGGCGATGACGGCGACGACCCTTGTGATCGTCGTGGTGCAGTACTTCCGTGGGCGCGGGCGCGGGAACTGACATGGCGATCGTGCTGGGCGTGACGGGCCTGCTGGTGCTGCTGGTGGCGCTCATGATCTTCGTGCGATCCTCGCGCCAGGCGACCGCTGCGGGTGCGACGACCAACCGTCGCTCCGTGCTGGTGCTGACGCTGCTCGGACTGCTGCTGGCTCTGGCGTCGCAGCTGCCGATCTTCCAGGCCTGACCCGCCGGCGCTCGGCGCGGTCCGCGACGCCCGGGCGCAGACGCGGCGGGCGCGCGGTCCGCGGGGGGCGTGCGCGACACGCGGCATCCCATCGCCACAACTTCGGAGAACGGCCGTACTTCGGAGCGGATCGGGCCATCGCCTCCGAAGAACCGGCGATCGCCGACGAACCGGCGAAGAGGTGACCCGGCCAGACGGCGGGAACGCGCCAGCGGCAGCGACAGCGCCGGCGGCCCCGCCGGCTACTGCGGCTGCAGGCCCAGGTCGTCGAGGTCGATGGCGGCGAGCCACTGCAGACCGGCGGCCTCCACCGCGGCCTGCGCCCCGGTCTTGCGGTCGACGATCACGGCGACGGCGATCGGCTCCGCGCCCTCCCGGCGCAGCGCCTCGACGGCCTTGAGCGCGGACTGTCCCGTGGTGGAGGTGTCCTCGACCACGACGACGCGCTTGCCGACGACGTCGGCTCCCTCGACCTGCCGGCCGCGGCCGTGGTCCTTGGGCTCCTTGCGCACGACGAACGCATCCAGCGGCGTGCCCGCGTGCACGGACTCGTGCATCACCGCGTTGGCGATCGGGTCGGCACCGAGGGTGAGTCCGCCGACGGCGACGACGCCGTCGAGGTCGCGCACGAGATCGAGCATGATGCGGCCGATCGCGGGGGCCGCGCGGTGGTCGAGGGTGAGCTTGCGCATGTCGACGTAATAGGTGGCCTTCGCTCCGCTCGAGAGGGTGAAGTCGCCGTGGAAGACCGCTTCCTCCTTGATCAGGGCGATGAGGTTCTGGCGGTCGGCTTCGAGGGCGGGCGTGGAGGCGACGGTCATGGCTCCGAGTCTACGGATGCCGCCGAGCGGGCATTCGCGGTGCGTGCTCGCCACACCGTCCGGACACGGTTTTGCACGCCCTCCCCGCGACGCCGGTGTCGTCAGCGCGTCCTATAGTCGGGATCGACAGTCCAGACCCGGCGGCGTCCGCGAGATCCGCCTCGAGCACAGGAGCCCGCATGACGCGCATGGGCATCGCCGCGGAGGCGCCTGGCGAGACCCGCGTCGCCGCCACGCCGACGACCACCGTGAAGCTCATCGCGCTCGGCTACGACGTGATCGTCGAGGCCGGTGCGGGAGTCGCTTCGTCGTTTCCGGATGCCGCGTATCGCGACGCCGGCGCCCGCATCGTGTCGCGCGCCGAGGCGTGGGCGGCCGACGTCGTGCTGAAGGTGAACCCGCCGACGCCCGACGAGGTCGCGCTTCTCGCCGACGGTGCCACCATCATCGCGCTGCTGTCACCGGCACTGCGGCCCGACGTGCGCGAGTCGCTGCAGACGCGCGGCATCACCGCGCTCGCCCTCGACGCCGTGCCCCGCATCTCGCGCGCCCAGTCGATGGATGTGCTCAGCTCCATGGCCAACATCTCGGGCTACCGCGCCGTCGTCGAAGCCGCCCACGAGTTCGGCCGCTTCTTCACGGGGCAGGTGACGGCGGCCGGCAAGGTGCCGCCGGCCACGGTGCTCGTCGCCGGCGCGGGCGTCGCAGGGCTCGCCGCGATCGGCGCGGCGTCGTCGCTCGGCGCGATCGTGCGGGCCACCGACCCGCGCCCCGAGGTCGCCGACCAGGTGCGCTCGATCGGCGGGGAGTACCTGCCGGTCGTCGTCGACGAGGTGATGGATTCCCGCGACGGCTACGCCAAGGCGACCAGCGAGGCCTACGACCGCGCCGCCGCGGCGCTGTACTCTGCACAGGCGCGCGAGGTCGACGTCGTCATCACGACCGCGCTCATCCCGGGCCGCGCCGCCCCCCGCCTGCTCACCGCCGCCGATGTGGCGAGTATGAAGCCGGGAAGTGTCATCATCGACATGGCCGCGGCGCAGGGCGGCAATGTCGAGGGCTCGGTCGACGGCCAACGCGTCGTCACCGACAACGGCGTGGTCATCCTCGGCTACTCCGACCTGGCATCCCGTCTGCCGGCGCAGGCGTCGCAGCTGTACGGCACCAACCTCGTCAACCTCGTCAAGCTGCTCACGCCGCAGAAGGACGGTCGGCTGACGCTCGACTTCGACGACATCGTGCAGCGATCGATCACGGTCGTGCGCGACGGTGAGTCGATGTGGCCACCGCCGCCGGTGCAGGTGTCCGCGGCGCCGACACAGACGACACCCGATGCCGCGCCGCCCGCGCCCGCCCCGAAGCGCACCCTGTCGCCCGCCGGGCGCACCGGGCTCGTCGCCCTCGGCATCGCGGCACTGTTCGCGGTGTCGGCGGTCGCGCCCGCTCCCCTGCCGCAGCACCTGACGGTGCTGGTGCTGTCGGTGATCGTGGGGTTCTACGTGATCGGCAAGGTGCACCACGCCCTGCACACCCCGCTCATGAGCGTCACCAACGCGATCTCGGGCATCATCGTCGTCGGGGCCATGCTGCAGGTGACGATCCCCGACCCGCCGGTGCAGATCCTCGCCGCGGTCGCGGTGCTGCTGGCATCCGTCAACATCTTCGGCGGCTTCGCCGTCACCCGGCGCATGCTCGCCATGTTCTCGAAGGGCGACCGATGACCGCCGCGTCCGTGGCGACCGCGGCCTACATCGTCGCGGCCCTGCTGTTCGTGCTGAGCCTGCGCGGCCTCAGCAGCCATGAGAGCGCCCGCGCGGGCGTCGGCTACGGCATCGCCGGCATGACCATCGCCCTCGGCGCGACCGTCTGGGTCTCGGTGCAGAACGCCTGGGGCGACCCGCAGGCGACCTTCGGGCTGGTGCTGCTCGCCGCCGCCGTGCTGATCGGTGCGGCCCTGGGGCTGTGGCGCGCGCGGGTGGTGGAGATGACCGGCATGCCCGAGCTCATCGCCCTGCTGCACTCGTTCGTCGGTCTCGCCGCGGTGCTCGTCGGCTGGAACGGAGCGCTGCATGACCCGGGCCTTTCGGGGGCACTGCGCGACATCCACCACGCCGAGGTGTTCATCGGCGTCTTCATCGGCGGGGTGACCTTCACCGGCTCGGTCGTGGCCTACCTCAAGCTGTCGGCGCGCATGTCGTCGAAGCCCCTCATGCTGCCGGGCAAGAACGTGCTCAACGTGGGGGCGCTGGTCGCCTTCGTGGTGCTGACCGTCTGGTACGTCGTGACCCCGGAGCTGTGGCTGCTGGTGACGGTGACCCTGCTGGCGCTGGCGCTCGGCTGGCACCTGGTGGCATCCATCGGCGGCGGCGACATGCCCGTGGTCGTCTCGATGCTCAACAGCTACTCCGGTTGGGCGGCCGCGGCGGCCGGCTTCCTGCTCGACAACGATCTGCTCATCATCACCGGCGCGCTCGTCGGGTCGTCGGGTGCGTACCTGTCGTACATCATGTGCAAGGCGATGAACCGGTCGTTCCTGTCGGTGATCGCCGGCGGGTTCGGCATCGAGGCGCCGCGTACCGGCGACGTCGACCACGGCGAGCATCGCGAGGTGGATGCCGAGACGGTCGCGGACCTGCTGCGCGAGGCGTCGTCGGTGGTGATCACCCCGGGGTACGGCATGGCCGTGGCGCAGGCGCAGTACCCGGTGGCCGACCTCGCGCACCGGCTGCGCGAGCGGGGCGTGGACGTGAGATTCGGCATCCACCCCGTCGCCGGTCGCCTGCCGGGCCACATGAACGTGCTGCTGGCCGAGGCCAAGGTGCCGTACGACATCGTGCTGGAGATGGACGAGGTGAACGACGACTTCGTCTCGACGTCGGTGGTGCTCGTGATCGGCGCGAACGACACCGTCAACCCGGCGGCCGCGGAGGATCCGACGTCACCGATCGCCGGCATGCCGGTGCTGCGGGTGTGGGAGGCGGAGAGCGTCGTGGTGTTCAAGCGATCGATGGCCGCCGGCTACGCCGGGGTGCAGAACCCGCTGTTCTACCGCGAGAACACGCAGATGCTCTTCGGCGACGCGAAGGAGCGGGTGGAGGACATCCTGCGCGCCCTCTAACCCGTCGCGAGCCGCCGAGTGAGTACTCGCGGCGCCGAGTGAGTACTCGCGGCGCCGAGTGAGTACTCGCGGGTCCGAGTGAGCACTCGCGGGTCTAGACCTCGTCGCGCCAGGAGTGCTGCGGGTCGTAGCCGAGCAGCCGCCGGGCCTTGTCGATCGACAGCAGCGTGCCGTGCGGCGACAGCTCGCCGCGCACGGGGACGTCGGGGAAGACCTCTGCGACGAGTTCCGCCGCCGGGCGCGACATCACGGTGTCGGCCGCCGCGATGATGAACCGGTCGAAGCCGGCCGGTGCCGCCTCCAGCGCCCGCAGCACCGCCTGCCCGCCATCGCGCCCGTCGATGTAGCCCCACAGGTTCCACTTGCGTGCTGTGGCATCCGAATCGAACGAGCCGAACGCGGCGTAGTCCTCGGGATTCATCACGTTCGAGAAGCGCAGCGCAGTGATCGACAGCGACGGATGCCACCGCACCAGCTCGATCGCCATCTGCTCCTCGAGGTGCTTCACGAGCGAATACACCGACTCGGGCCGCGCGGGGTAGTCCTCGTCCACGGGGATGTACGGCGGCGGCGTCTCGAACGGCAGACCCAGCACCGTCTCGCTCGACGCGTAGACGATCTTCTCGACCCCCAGCCGCACCGCGGCCCAGAACACGTTGAACGTGGCCGCCATGTTGTTGTGGAACGTGGCGACATCGGTGCGGATGCCGGGCGCGGGGACCGCGGCGAGGTGCACGAGCGCGTCGACCCCGTCGTGCTGGTCGTTCACCCCGGCGAGCGCGTCGATGACCTGCCCGAAATCGGTGAGGTCGACCTGCACGAAGCCCGGCCCGCGCTCGCCGACCCGGTCGAGGCCGATGACGGTGTGACCCGCCTCCCGGAGGACGCGGACGACGGTGAGACCCAGCTTTCCGGACGACCCGGTGACGGCGATGCGCATGCATCCACACTGGCACGATCGGGGCGCTGTGGCATCGGCTGCCGACCGTAGGCTGGAGGCATGCGGCTTGCCACCTGGAACGTGAACTCCATCCGCGCGCGCGTCGCGCGCACCGTCGACTTCGCCGTGCGCGAGCACATCGACGTGCTGGCGATGCAGGAGATCAAGTGCAAGCCGGAGCAGTTCCCCTATGAGGCGTTCGAGGATGCCGGCTATCACGTCGTCGCGCACGGGCTCAACCAGTGGAACGGCGTCGCCATCGCCAGCCGCGAGCCGATCGAGGACGTCGAGACGACGTTTCCCGGCATGCCCGGATTCGCCAAGGGCCACGAGGGTCCGGATGCCCCGCTGGAGGCGCGCGCCATCGGCGGCACCATCGGCGGCGTGCGCGTGTGGAGTCTGTACGTGCCCAACGGCCGTTCGCTCGACGACCCGCACTACCTCTACAAGCTCGACTGGCTCGGCGCCCTCGCCCAGCACGCCCGCGATTCCCTCACGGCCGACCCCGATCTCGCCCTGGCCTTCGTCGGCGACTTCAACATCGCCCCGACCGATGCCGACAACGGCGATCCCACGGTCGTCGAGGGCCTGTCGACGCATGTTTCGCCGCCCGAACGCGCGGCGTTCCACGCCATCGAAGAGGCCGGGATGATCGACGTCGTGCGGCCGCTGGTGCCGACAGGCTTCACGTACTGGGACTACAAGCAGCTGCGATTCCCCCGTAATCAGGGCATGCGCATCGACTTCGTCCTGGGCTCGCATGCGCTCGCCGACCGGGTCACCGGCGCATCGATCCACCGCGACGAGCGCAAGGGCGAGATCCCGAGCGACCACGTGCCGGTCGTCGTGGACCTCGACCTGACCTCGCCCGACGATGACGACGATCGCCCGATGATCTTCGGCTGACGCCGGCGTCGCGCGTAGACACTCCCCGGCACGAATACTCACTCGCGGGCACGAATACTCACTCGGCAGCACCGGTAGCACTCGGGGGGGGAGTCGGTCACCCCATTTCGGCGGTCGTGACCTCGGGGCCGGGGCCGTAACGCAGCAGGAGGGCGCCGGCGGTGCCGGCGACCGGCGGCTCGAGCAGCGTGAGCCCGAGGGCGGGACCGTCGGAAGGGAACAGGCGCTTGCCCGGTCCGAGAACGAGCGGGTACACCCACAGGTTCAGCACGTCGAACTGTCGCTCGCGCACGAGCGTGCGCGCGAAGTCGATGCTGCCGACCACGTGCACCTCCTCGTGCCGCTTTCGCAGCGTCGCGACCTCGGCCGCCAGGTCCGGGCCGACCAGGTGCGAGCCCCGCCACGGCAGGTCGGGGTTCCCCCGCGACGCGACGTACTTCGGGATCGCGTTGAACCGGTCGGCGATCTCGACGCCCGGCCCCTGATACTGCGGCCAGTAGCCGGCGAAGATGTCGTACGTCCGCCGCCCCAGCAGCAGCGCGTCCATCCGGCGGATGCCGGCCATCACCCGCTCGCCGACCGCGTCGTCGTCGAGCGGAGCCTGCCAGCCGCCGTATGCGAACCCGTCGTCGGGGTCCTCGCTGCGGCCGCCGGGCGACTGCGCGACGCCGTCGAGGGTGGTGAACAGATCGATGTGGATCGCTCCCGTCATGGGATGCTCCTCCGGGTCAGGCCGCCGCAGCGGCGGGGTCGATGTGGAACGTGGTCGCGAACCGCCCGAGCAGGGCGGTGTCGCCGTGCGCGACGGTCACGAGCCCGCGGGCGAGCGCGTCGTCGGGGTGCAGCTCGCCGGAGATGATGCCGCGGATCTCCGGGCCCGCGACGATCACGGCATCCGCCCCCGTACCCGCCCCCGCGTCCAGCCGCCGCACCGCGAGCGCGTCGCCGCGCACCCGCGCGCGCAGGCCCACGTCGCCGACGTGCAGGTCGTACCCGGTCGTGGGGAGGGCCGCCGCGGCATCCGGGCGGAACGCGGTGCGCAGCGCCATCGTGAGCGAATCGGCGGTGACGATGTCGTCGGGCTCCGGCTCCCCCATCGCGGCGAACCCCCACCGGCCGAGGGCGAGCACGATCGGCTCGAGCTCGCACCCGAAGGCGGTGAGCTCGTAGACGAGGCCCCGGTGCGACAGCGGCACGCGGCGTACGACGCCGGCATCCTGCAGCTCCTTCAACCGGGCGGAGAGGATGTTGGTGGGGATACGCGGCAGCCCCTGCTTGAGGTCGGTGTAGCGCCGCGGCCCCACGAGCAGGTCGCGGATGATGAGCAGCGCCCACCGCTCCCCGACCAGCTCGACGGCGGTCGTGACTCCGCAGTACTGGCCGTAGCTGCGCGCGGCCACCTACGACCGGGCCTGGTCGGAGTACGCGGCGGGGCCCTGCTCGACGGCGGCCGGGCCCATGAAGAAGAAGCTCAGCACGTTGCCGTCGGGATCCTCCAGGTCACGGGAGTACATGAACCCGAGGTCCTGCGGCGCGCGCGGCTCGACGCCGCCCGAGGAGAGGCCGATGTCCATGACGGCGTCGACGTCTTCACGGGATGCCCGGGTGAGGGCGACCATCACCTGCGCGGTGGCTGCGGGGTCGGCGACCGGTTTGTCGGTGAACGTGGCGAAGAACTCGCGCGTCAGCATCATGAAGTACGCGCCCCCGCCCCAGTCGATGCAGGCGGCGTTCTCGTCGGTGAACAGCGGGTTGATCTTCGCGCCCAGCGCCGTGTAGAACGCCTGGCAGCGGTCGAGATCTGCGGTGGGCAGATTGACGAAGATGTCGGTCATGGCGTGCTCCTTTGCAAGCCGCCGCGTGGGCGGATGGCCAATGCTTGCAAAAAACAAGTAACGCGTCAATGGCCTCTGCGGCCGCCGCCTCCGCTCCGCCCCACGGGGGATGCCGCGGAACCGGCTCCCCTCTACGTTGGAAGGATGAGCACGGCCACCACCCCGCCCGCCCCGCCGCGACGTCGCCCCGCGACGGCGGCCGAGCGCCGCAACGACATCTGGCTCGCCGGCATGCTGCTCGTCGGCGCCGTGATCAGCTCGTGGCTCGGCCAGGTGGCGGGCTTCTTCGCCGGCGACACCCCCAGCCTCGGCTGGGCGCTGCTGTACTCCGCAGCGGTGACGCTCCCGCTTGCGGTGCGCCGGCGGCATCCGGAGCTCGCCCTCGTCGTCGTCGCCGTGGCCTTCTTCGCCGGCGTCACCGTCCGCATCCCCGACATGTACGTCGGCCAGGTCGCACTGTTCCTGGCGATGTACACCGTCGGCGCGTGGGTCGACGACCGCCGCCGGGCCACCCTCGTGCGCGTGCTGGTGGTGATCGCGATGTTCGTGTGGTTGCTGGTCACCATGTTCCAGGCGGCGACCGAACCGGTCGAGGGCGGGCTGTCGATGTCCGGCGCGTTCTCGCCGATGGCCGCCTACATGGTCATCCAATTCCTCATCAACATCTTCTACTTCGGCGGCGCCTACTACCTCGGCGATCGCGCCTACGCCACGGCGCTGGCCCGCCGCGCGCTCGAGGAGCGCACCGATGAGCTGGAGCGCGAGCGGGAACTGACCGCCGCGCAGGCCGTCGCGCTCGATCGCGTGCGCATCGCCCGCGAACTTCACGACGTCGTCGCGCACCACGTCTCGGCGATGGGCGTGCAGGCCGGGGCCGCCCGCACCGTGCTGGAGCGCGATCCCGAGGCGGCCAGGCGGGCACTCGCGGGCATCGAAGCGTCGTCGCGCTCGGCGCTGGAAGAGCTGCGCCACCTGCTCGAGACCCTTCGCACCCCGGATGCCGCCGCAGCGCCGACCGACTCCACGGTGCGCCTCAGCGCCCTCCCCGACCTCGTCGCCCATGCCCACCAGAACGGACTGCCCACGACGCTGACGATCATCGGCGACCCGGTGGAACCGTCCGAACTCACCCAGGTGAACCTCTACCGCATCGCGCAGGAGGCGCTCACCAACGCCCGTCGCCACAACGGCCGAGACGTCACGGCCGATGTGCGCCTGCGGTACGGCGCGGACACCATCGAGCTCGAGATCTCCAACACCGGTCGGCCGCAGCCCGGGGCACGCCCGGGGCTCGGGCTCGTGGGGATGCGTGAGCGCGCGGCCGCCTCCGGCGGCATCCTCGAAGCCGGGCCGCGCCCCCGCGGCGGCTACCTCGTGCGAGCACGCCTGCCACTGGGTGCGGGGGTCCCGGCATGAGCGCTGCGCCCACCCGTGTGCTGTTGGTCGACGATCACGCCGTCATGCGCGCCGGCTTCCGGATGATCCTGGATGCCGCCGACGACATCGAGGTCGTCGGCGAGGCCGCGACCGGAGTCGAGGCAGTGGCCGCGGCATCCGCGCTGCAGCCGCACGTCGTGTGCATGGACGTGCAGATGCCCGACATGGACGGCCTGGAGGCCACCCGCCGCATCGTCGCCGACCCCGGCATCGCCGCGGCGGTCGTGATCGTGACCACCTTCGACCGTGACGACTACCTGTTCCAGGCGCTCGCGGCGGGGGCGAGCGGGTTCCTGCTGAAGAACGCCGGGCCCGAAGACCTCGCGTCGGCCGTGCGGGTCGCCGCCGCCGGTGACGCGCTGCTCGCGCCGGAGGTCACCCGCCGGGTGATCGAGCGCTTCGCCACGGACGACCGCGACGGCGGCGCCGCGGTGCCGCCGCCGGTGGCGCAGCAGGTCGGACCGAGGACGACGGATGCCGCGCGTGCGACGCCCGAGCTGACCGAGCGCGAGGCGGAGGTGCTGCGGCTCGTGGCCCAGGCGCGCAGCAACGCCGAGATCGCCCGTGCGCTGTTCATCGGCGAGGCGACCGTGAAGACCCACGTGTCCAACGTGCTGCAGAAGCTCGGCGCCCGCGATCGGGTCGCGGCCGTCGTCTACGCGCACACGCACGGCCTGGCCTGACCCGGTGGCCCGTCCGGGCCCCAATACGCGCCCCAAACCCCCGCCGAGCCCGGTTCGGGCCCCAATACGCGCCCCGACCCCCGGCAAGCCCGGTCCGGGCCCCAATACGCGCCCCGAACCCCCGGCAAGCCCCGTCCGGGCCCCAATACGCGCCCCGAACCCCCGGCAAGCCCCGTCCGGGCCCCAATACGCGCCCCGAAAACGCCGAGGCCCCGGCCGCGCAACGCGCGTGCCGGGGCCGACCCAGGCGCGGGGGTCAGACGCCGGCGGCCACCGGCACGTACCGGTCGATCAGCGCCACGAAGGCTTTCAGGTACGCCGTGAGGAATGCCGCGGTCTCGTCGCTGGTGACCTCGCCGTTGTCGGTGAACAGGCCGGGGGTCGACTGCACGTACCCCTCGGGCTGTCCGAGCGTGGGCGCGTTGAAGTGGCTGAGGATCGCCTTGAGGTGCTGCTGGGCGGCCGCGGTCGCGATCCCGCCGCCGGAGGTGCCGATGATCGCGGTCGGCTTGCCGTCGAACGAACCCTGTCCGTAGGGGCGGGCGGCCCAGTCGAGGGCGTTCTTGAGCACACCGGGGATCGAGCGGCTGTACTCGGGGGTGACGATGATCACGCCGTCGACGCGGTCGATGGCGTCCTTGAACGCGCGCGCCGGCTGCGGCATGTCGTTCTCGATGTCGACGGAGAAGAACGGCAGGTCGGCGATCGGGATCTCGACGAGCGTGGTGCCCTCGGGCGCCAGACGCTCCAGCGCCTTCGCGAGGCGGCGGTTGATCGACGTCGACGAGATGCTGCCGACGATGTAGCCGATGGTGCGATCGGTCATGAGTGTTGTCTCCCAATTTCTCCAACGGCCGCGGTATGCCCGCGACCCTGAGGCGAGCCAACGAAGCGCTCGCCATACCTATTCCATGGCATACACCTGCGCGGAATCCGAGCACGTCTCCCCCTCAGGACGGAGACCGCGCCCCACCCCGTCGCCACACACCCACCCCCAGGGGGAGGTCCGCGCACCCCGGCATCCGTAGCGTGGAGGTATCGACTGAGGAGGAGCTTCATGCTCGAACTGACCGGGATCACCAAGAGCTACGGCGAGCGCCGCGTGCTCGACGATGTCGGGTTCACCGTCTCACCCGGGCGGCTGACCGGCTTCGTCGGCGGCAACGGCGCCGGCAAGACCACGACCATGCGCATCATCCTGGGCGTGCTGGCCAAGGATGCCGGCACCGTCACCCTCGACGGCGCCGCCGTCAGCGCCGCCGACCGGCGCCGGTTCGGGTACATGCCCGAAGAGCGTGGGCTCTACCCGAAGATGAAGGTGCTCGAGCACATCGTCTACCTCGCCCGCCTGCATGGCTTCTCGAAGGCGGATGCCACGACCCGCGCGACTGCCCTGCTCGAGGAGCTGGGGCTCGGCGAGCGCCTGAACGACAACGTCGAGACCCTCTCGCTGGGCAACCAGCAGCGTGCGCAGATCGCCGCCGCACTCGTGCACGACCCGCAGGTGCTGATCCTCGATGAGCCGTTCTCGGGCCTGGACCCCCTCGCGGTCGACGTCGTCGCGGGCGTGCTGCAGACCCGCGCCGCACAGGGCGCGGCCGTGCTGTTCTCCTCCCACCAGCTCGACGTCGTCGAGCGCCTGTGCGACGACCTCGTGATCATCGCCGGGGGCACGATCCGGGCCGCCGGCTCGCGTGAGAACCTCCGCGCCGCGCATTCGACGCGCCGGTTCGAACTCGTTTCCGCCGGCGACGCGGGGTGGCTCCGCGAGGAGCCCGGCGTCACCGTGCTCGAGTTCGACGGCGGCTATGCCCTCTTCGACGCCGACTCCGACGACACCGTGCAGACCGTACTGCGCCGCGCCGTCGCCGCCGGCGACGTCGCAAGCTTCGCCCCCCGGCATCCGTCCCTCGCCCAGATCTTCAAGGAGGTCATCCAGTGAACACCGCACCCTCCTTCGCCCAGAGCACCTGGCTCGTCGCCGAGCGTGAGCTCGGCTCGAAGCTGCGCAGCAAGGCGTTCCTCATCTCCACCGGCATCCTGTTCCTCATCACCCTCGTCGGGGTGCTCTGGGGAGGCTTCGCCGTGCAGTCCGCCGAAGACAGCCGCACCGCCGTGGCCGTCACCTCCGACACCGCCGCCGTCATCGCCCCGCTGGAGTCGACGGTCGAGGCGGTCGAAGTCGCCTCCGCCGACGAGGCCCGAGACCTCGTCCGTGAGGGCGAGGTCGAGGCCGCGATCGTCCCCGGCGGCGACGGGTTCGGGTTCACCGTCGTCGGCGACGACGCCGTGCCCTCCGGCCTGATGTCCTCGCTGAGCATGTCGCCGCCGGTCGAGCTGCTGCAGGAGGACACCGACGACATCGACGGTTTCCTGCGGTACATCATCTCCGTCGCCTTCGGCGCGGTCTTCCTCATGGCCGCCGCGACCTTCGGCGCCACCATCGCGCAGAGCGTGGTGGAGGAGAAGGCCACCCGTGTCGTCGAACTGCTGATCTCCGCCGTGCCGACCCGGGCGCTGCTGGCGGGCAAGGTGATCGGCAACACGGTGCTCGCGATGGGTCAGATCATCGGGCTGGGCGCCGTCGCGGTGATCGGACTCACCGTCACCGGCCAGGCCGAACTGCTGTCCGGGCTCGGCGCACCCCTGGTGTGGTTCGCGGTGTTCTTCCTCTTCGGGTTCGTGCTGCTGGCGTCGCTGTTCGCCGCCGCCGCGGCGATGGTCTCCCGTCAGGAGGACATCGGCTCGACGACCACGCCACTGACGTTCCTGGTGATGGCGCCGTACTTCCTCGTGATCATCTTCAACGACAACCCCACCGTGATGACGGTCATGTCGTACGTGCCGTTCTCGGCGCCGGTCGGGATGCCGGTGCGCGTGTTCTTCGGAGAGGTGCAGTGGTGGGAGCCGATCCTGTCGCTCGTGATCCTGCTGGCCACGTGCGCCGCCGCGATCTGGGTGGGCGCGAAGATCTACGAGAACTCCATCCTGCGGATGGGCGCGCGGGTGCGCCTCAAGGAGGCACTCGCCGCCTGACGGGGCGCGCCTACGCGGATGCCGTCGTCGTCGGCCGTCATGGTTTACGGTGAACCGCACCAGTGAGAGGCGGTTCGACATGCGTGCGATGCTTCAACGGCTCGGGACGGTCGCGGTCATCGCCCTGTCACTGAGTCTTGTGACACCGCCGGCGGCGGCGGCGGCGCCCGCGACACCGCCGACACCGACGCCGACGCCGGCGGTGTCGCCGTCGGCCGACCCTCGTGTCGACGCCCCCGGCACACCCGCGCCCACCGACCCGCCGCAACCGTCCCCCACTGCTCCGCGGCAACCCGAGCCTGCCCCCACGCCCACCGAATCAGCGGAACCGTCGCTGCCTGAGGAGCCTGCTCCGTCGCCGGAGGCAGAAGATCACGACGAAACCGACCACGGGCCGACGATGCCACTGAGCATCGAGCCGTGGGACGAGCCGCTCCCGTTCGCGCAACGGGAGATGATGCGCGCGGTGACGGTGCCCAACTGGAACCTCCCGTTCGAGAACGGTCAACGATGGTCCTCCGGCGGCCCCCACCGCGACAGTGACGGCAACGCGTGGGGCGCTGTGGACTTCTCGCCCGGATCGAGCCCCAACAAGCGCGTCGTCGCGATCGCGGACGGGCGTGTGTATCGCGTCACCTGCCCGGCGGGCTGGTTCCTGGGCATCGACCACGGCGGCGGCTGGCGCTCGGAGTACTACCACCTCGCCAATGCGCAGAGCAATCTGGTCGGCCAGTGGGTGCCGGTGGGCACATACCTCGGCGAAGCCGCGTCGACCCTGCCCTGCGGTGGTTCCTCGACGGGGCCGCACGTTCACCTCTCGATCCTGCTGGGCAACCCGCCTCAGCCCGGCCAGGGTCTGCGACCCTACTATCCGGTCGACGGGATGCGCTTCGGCAACTACCGCGTGCGTGCCGGGGCTTCCCCTTACCAGGGACGCTGGGAGGACCTTTCGGGTCGCACCGTTTTCACGAACTTCGGCTGCTGCCTGACTTCCACCACTCCTGCCCCCCAGAGCTTCACTTCCGCCCCCATCCCGACGCTGAGCGGCACACCCGATGTCGGGTCGGTACTCACCGCCTCGGCGGGAACGTGGCAGCCCGCGGCGACCCTGCAGTATCAGTGGCGCCGCGAGGGGGCGGCCATCCCCGGCGCGACCGGCACCACTTACCAGGTGACGAAGTCCGACCGGGGCGCCCGGCTGTCAGTGGCGGTGACGGGCACGCGAGCGGGCACCTGGCCGGCGACCAAGGTGAGCGGCACGCTCACCGTGCCCACCCCGGTCGTACGCCGATCGGGCGCCACCCGGTACGACACCTCCGCGGCCATCTCCGCGGCGACACACACTCCCGGCGTCCCCACCGCCTACCTCGCCAGCGGGCAGGTGTTCGCCGATGCGCTGTCGGCCGCAGCGGCAGCCGGAGCGACCGACACCCCGGTGCTGCTGACCGCGCCGGACGGCATACCGACGGCAGTGGCTGCAGAACTCGACCGGCTCGATCCCGGCCGGATCGTCATCGTCGGGGGTCCCGCGGCGATCAGCGACATCGTGATGACGCAGGCTCGCGCGTACACGACAGGCGAGGTCACCCGTCTCAGCGGCGACACCCGCTATCACAGCGCAGTCCTCGTCTCCTCGACGACTTTCACCTCCAAAGCCGGCGACGTGTACATCGCTTCCGGAACCGACTTCGCCGATGCCCTGAGCGCAGCAGCAGCAGCAGCGGGCGCGGCCGGGGCGCCGGTGCTGTTGTCGAAGCCGTCGTCGTTGCCCGATGTCGTCGCAGCGGAACTCACCCGCCTCGCCCCCCAGCGCATCGTGATTGTCGGTGGGCCCGCGGCGATCAGCGAGGACGTCCGGGTGCAGCTGGAGTCCTACGCAGGTGAAGTCATCCGCCTCGCCGGCGGCAACCGCTTCGAGACCGCCGCCGCCGTCGCCGCCGCGACCACCAGAGCACCGGCTCCGAGTGTCTACCTCGCCAGCGGGCTGGACTTCGCTGACGCGGTGTCCGGCGCCGCGGCGGCGGCGTCAGCGTCCGTACCGATCCTCCTGACGCGCAACGATTTTCTGCCGCCCGCGACAGGTGACACCATCACCCGGCTCCGACCGCCGCGCATCGTCGTGCTCGGCGGGCCGGCGGCGATCCCGGAGCACATCGCTCGGGCGGCGGCGGCGCTGGCTCCCTGAGTCGTCACGGCGCCGCCGCTCTCGCGCCGTCGCGTCAGTCGTCTTCGAGCACGCTCAGCACGTTTCCCGCGGGATCGCGGAACCAGGCGATCGGCGGTCCGCCGTTATCGCGAGCGACGCCCCGTGCGTCGGTGCCGAGGTCGGGGTCGGTGTAGATCTTGGTCTCGACTCCGCGGGCGTGGAGGTCCTCGACCGCGGCATCCACGTCGTCGACGACGAAGTTCAGCACGGTGAAGTCGGCGGGCCGGTGGCCGGGCTTCGGATAGGCGATGGCGCGGGCGCCCCCGGCGAGATTCAGCTGCACGATCCCCATGTCGGTGATCTCGGCATCGAGACCGAGGGTGTCGCGGTAGAAGACCAGCGCCCGATCGACGTCGTCGACCGAGAAGCTGCTGAAGGTGGGTACGTCTGCGAGCATGATTCCCCCTGTTGCTGCTGTCGCCATGCGGCCAGCATGCGCCCGACACGGGGAGATGTCGAGGGCGTCAGCGCTCGACGAGCACGCCGTCGGCGTCGGCCCACACGTGCCTGCCGGGGATGAATACGATGCCGGCGATCGTCACGTGCACGTCGATCTCGCCGACACCCGCCTTGGCGCTCGTGCGCGGATTCGTGCCCAGCGCCTTGATGCCGATCGCGAGGCCGGCGAGCGCCTCCCGGTCGCGCACCGCGCCGTGCACGATGATCCCGGACCAGCCGTTGTCGACGGCGGATGCCGCGATGCGGTCGCCCACGAGCGCCGACTCGAGCGACCCGGCGCCGTCGATCACGAGTACCGCGCCCTCGCCGGGGGTGGCGAGCGTCTGCTTCACCAGGGCGTTGTCGCGGTGGCAGCGGATCGTGCGCACCGGTCCCTCGAAGGCGTGGTGACCGCCGAAGTCGTGCAGCTGCAGGGCGAGGGAGTCGAGCTCATCCCCCCGTTGGTCATAGAGATCCGCCGTCGCGATGGTCATGCCGCCACGCTAGCCCCCACCCCCGGCGCCGAGTGGGCATTCGGGCGCCGAGTGGCCATTCGCGCCGCCCACCGAGCGCCGCGCGGCCGGGGTGAGCCTGCGGCACGCCTATCGTGGAAGGTAAGCGGGCCGATGGCGTCCCGACCGCACGACTGACTGGAGCCATCCCATGACCGACACGCTCGATCGCGCCGCCACCACCGAGGCACCCATCCTCGACATCCTCACCACCCGCTGGAGCCCGCGCATCTTCGACGCCACGGCGCCGATCGACGAAGCGGCGCTGGCCAGCGCCCTCGAGGCCGCCCGGTGGGCCCCGTCGGCGAACAACTCCCAGCCCTGGCGACTGATCGTGGCACGCCGCGGGACGAGCGCGCACACCGACATCCTCAACACCCTCATGGGCTTCAACCAGGCCTGGGCCGGCGCGGCATCCGCCCTCGTCGTCTTCGCCACAGAGACCGCCCGTGACGGCAGCCCCCTGCCCTGGGCCGCCTACGACACGGGGCAGGCCGCCGCGCACTTCACGATTCAGGCGCACGCGGGCGGGCTGCACACCCACCAGATGGGCGGCTTCGACCGCGAGGCACTGGCCGCCGTCTGCGGCCTGGCCCCCGGCATGCTCCCCGTGACGGTCATGGCGGTCGGCGAACTGGGCGACATCGCCGCCGCCCCCGACGCGCTGCGCGAGCGCGAGAACGCACCGCGCGTGCGTCGGCCCCTGACGGAGATGCTCCTGCTCGACGCCTGACACTCCATACGGCATCGCACGGCGGCCCCGCAGGTGACTCACCGGCGGGGCCGCCGGCCTGAGACCCGCCGCTGAAGCGACGCACACTGTAGACGGCGGATGCCCGGGGCACCAGTACGGGCCATCGGGGCCTGCGCCTCGATATTGTGAACCATGGTCACCTGCGTCCTGTCGATCGGCACTGCAGTCCCGCCGACCCGGCTGGAGCAACAACAGGTGCGCGATCTGTTCGTCGCTCAGCCCGACACGAGCCGACTGGCTCGTCGGCTCATCGGGGCTGCGTTCGACGCGTCGGGCATCGAGAGCCGCCACACCGTGCTCGCCGAGTTCTCGGGCGGCGTGCCCGACACCCCCTCCGGCATCCCCGTCATCGACGCGGATGGGCGCCTGCTGTCACCGTCGACCGGCGCGCGCAACGCGGAGTATGTCCGCCAGGCGCCGCCGCTGTTCGCCGAGGCCGCGCGTGCGGCACTCCGGGGCGCCGAGGTCGCGGTCGAGCAGGTGACGCACGTCGTGACCGTCTCGTGCACGGGCATGTTCGCCCCCGGCCCCGACTACCGGCTCGTGCGCGACCTCGGCCTGCCGGGGAGCGTCGAGCGCTACCATCTGGGCTTCGTCGGATGCGCCGCCGCCCTGCCGGGGCTGCGCACGGCGGCGCGCATCTGCGCGGGCGACCCGACGGCCGTCGTGCTCGTCGTCTGCGGCGAGCTGTGCACCCTGCACTTCCGCGTCTCGGACGACCCGCAGCAGATCGTCTCGTCGTCGGTCTTCGCCGACGGTGCCGCCGCCGCCGTCGTGAGCGCCGACCCCGCACTGCGCGGACGGCAGTGGCTCGAGCTCGAGCGGTTCGGCACCGCCATCACCGACCAGGGCGAGACCGACATGGCCTGGACCGTCGGCGACGAGGGCTTCGACATGACCCTCTCCGCCGAGGTGCCCCGCATCATCGGGCGTGAGATCCGCGGCGCGATGGCGGGCTTCCTCGGCGACGACGTCGTCGATGCGTGGGCCGTGCACCCCGGTGGACGCAGCGTGCTGGACCGGGTCGAGTCCGGGCTGCACCTGCCGGCCGCCACCCTCGATGCCTCGCGGCGTATCCTGCGCGAGTACGGCAACATGTCCAGCGCCACGATCCTGTTCATCCTGCGGGAGTTCCTGCACGGTGCCGCAGACGCGGTCGGCACCCCCGACGCAGCCGCGGCCACCGACGCCCCGTTGCGCATTGCGACACTGGCGTTCGGACCCGGGCTCACCGTGGAATCCGCCCTCCTCACCCGTCGCACCCCGGAGCGCGCGTGAACCTGGCCGTGCGCGACACCGCGTTGCGCGAGATCATGGACGACCCGCACTGCGATCCGGAACGACTGGATGCCACGTTGCGGCGTTTCGGGGCGGTCAACCGGCTCGTCTCCGGCTGGGGACACGTCTACCGGCGTCGGCTGCGCCCGCACCTCGCGGCGCTCGGCCGTCCGGCCCGCGTGCTCGACCTCGGCTCGGGCGGCGGCGACGTCGTGGCGCGGCTCGCGGCGCTCGCCCACCGCGACGGACTGCGGGTGGAGTGGCTGGGCGCTGATCCCGACCCCCGCGCCCTGGCGGCGGCCGAGCGCCTCGCCACGGCGAACGTGCGGTTCCGGTGCGCGGATTCCGCGACCCTCCTCGCCGAGGGCGAGACCTTCGACGCCGTCGTATCGAACCACGTCCTTCACCACCTCACGCACGACGAGCTGCAGCGCTTCACCGCCGAGTCGCTCGCTCTGTCGACGGGGCCTGTGCTGCACGGCGACATCGCCCGGGACCGGGTCGCGTACGGCCTGTACGCCGTCGGCATCACCCCGCTCGCCCCCGGCACGTTCCTGCGCACCGACGGGCTGCGGTCGATCCGACGCAGCTACCGCGCCGACGAACTGCAGCGCGCCCTCGACGGCCACGGCGGCCCCGGCGACGGCGACCGCGCCGGCTGGCACGTCGAGAACCACCCCCCGTTCCGCCTGCTCGCCCACGCGACCGGTCATGCCTGACGTCCTCATCGTGGGGGCAGGTCCCGTCGGCACCTTCCTCGCCGCCGAGCTCGTCCGCCACGGCGTCGACGCCGAGATGTGGGACCGCCGCCCCACCGTCGGTGACGGCACCCGCGCGATCGGCCTGCACGCGCCCGTCCTCGCGGCGCTCGAGGCCGGCGGCGCCACCGAGCGCATCCTGCAGCGCGCCGTGCGGGTGCAGCGCGGCGAGGCGCGCAGCGACGGCCGCATGCTGGGAGTGGTGCGCTTCGACCGGCTGCGCGCACGGCATCCGTATGTCGCCACGCTGCCCCAGGCCGAGACCGAAGCGGCGCTGGCTGCGGGAGCGCCCACACCCCGGCGAGGAGTCGCCGTCACCGCGATCACCGCCGACGGCGACCGGATGCGCGTGCACGCGGACGGCGTGGGCGACACCGCCGCGCCCCTCGTCGTGGTCGCCGGTGGCGTGGGGGCCCGCTCGCTCGTCTACCGCGCGGGGCGGCCGGCGGGCGCCGAGTACCCCGACCGCTATCTCATGGCCGATGCCGCGGTGCCGCCGAGCGACGACCACGCCGTGGCCGTCGTGCACCTCGGTCACGCGGGCGTGCTGGAGTCGTTCCCCCTCCCCGACGACCGCCGACGGTTCGTCGCGTGGGACGGCGACGCCGACGGCGACGCCCCGGCGCGGCTGACGCGGCTGCGCGCGGCGCTGATCGCGCGCGGCGAATACGCGGGCGCTGCGGCGATCACCGCAGCGACCGCCTTTCGCGTGCGCCGGGTGGTCGCCCCGCGTCTGCGCCGCGACCGCCTGTTCGTCATCGGCGACACCGCGCACGAAGTGAGCCCCATCGGCGGTCAGGGCATGAACCTCGGGCTGTTGGATGCCGCCGGGCTCGCACCCCTGCTCGCCCAGTGGGTGCGGCACGGGGCCGCGCCCGAACCCGAGCTCGCCGCGTGGGAGCGGGATCGGGTGCGCTCCGCCCGCCGCGCGGCGCGGCTCGCCACGGTGAACACGACCCTCGGCCGTCCGGCCGCGGCCGCGGTGAGCGCGGCGCGCGCGCAGGCGATGCGGGTCGCGCTGGCCGCCGGCGGCGGGCTTTTCGCCCGCGCCTACGCGATGGGCTTCGACGCCGCGCGCTGACTCATGCGGTGAACGCACCGGGCGAGGTCACCAGCTGCACCGCCAGCAGCAGCGCCGCCGCCATCACGAGCCGGAAGACCACGCGGTCGGGTGGGCGCACGAGCACCCGCACCACGGTGGCGAGGGCGAGGGCCGCGACCGCCGCGAAGAGCACCCACGCGAGCACACCGGCGGCACCGGCATCCACCGCCCCCCAGAACACTGCGCCCGCCCCCAAGAGCACCGCGACACCGGCCAGCGCCGCCGCGGGGCGGGCGCCGAGGCGGTGCGCGAACCCGCGCACGCCGGTGCGGCGGTCATCGTCGAGGTCGGGCAGCACGTTGGTCAGGTGCACGGCGGCTCCCAAGGCGCCACCGGCGACCCATGCCCAGGCCGCGGCGAGCGCGGGCGGGTCGGCGGACAGCGTCGCAAGCGAGGGGAAGATGCCGAAGCTCACGATGAACGGCACGATCGACAGCGCGGTGGACTTCAGCCACGCGTTGTAACCCCAGGCCGATACGAGGGCCACCGCGTGGGCGATGAGCATGCCCAGTCCGAGGAACGCCGACAGCACGAGGGCGGCTCCGAGCGCGATGAGCGCGGCGATCCATGCGGTGCGCGTCGTCACCTCGCCGCGCACGAGCGGCTTGTCGTCGCGGCCCACGGCCCGGTCGCGGTCGGCGTCGATGGCGTCGTTGGAGATGCCGACCGACAGCTGGCCGCACAGCACGGCGGCTGCGAGCAGGGCGACGCGCCAGACGTCGAGGCCGGCCGCCACCCCGAGTGCCAGGGCGAGCACCGTGACCACGACGGACGGGCCGGGGTGCGAGGCGCCCCAGAGCGCGCGGAGCGTGATCACGCCTCGATGCTCTCATGGGCAGCGCGAAGCCGGGCGCGCTGCTCGCACGCCCGGCGTGGCGCTCAGTCGTCGAGCAGTTCCGCTTCGATCGTCTCGTCGTCCACGGTCGTGTCGGCCGGTCCCGCGCTCGTCAGCATGAGGCCCGACCCGTCGGCGGCGACGTCGACGCGCACGAGGTCGCCGTCGCGCACCCCGCCGCCGAGGATCGCCATCGCCAGGCGGTCCTGGATCTCGGACTGGATCAGCCGGCGCAGCGGCCGCGCCCCGAAGAGCGGGTCGTATCCGCGCTCGGCCAGCCACGCCCGCGCATCGGGGGTCACCGCGAGGGTGAGCCGACGGTCCTTCAGACGACGCTGGAGGGCGTCGACCGAAAGCTCGACGATCTGCGACAGGTCGTCCTCGGTGAGCGCCTGGAAAACCACGACGTCATCGAGCCGGTTGACGAACTCGGGACGGAACGCCTGACGCACCAGTGCCAGCACCTGCTCGCGCTTCTCCGGGAACGACAGCGTCGGGTCGATGAGGATCGGCGAGCCGAGGTTCGAGGTGAGGATCAGGATGACGTTGGTGAAGTCGACCGTGCGGCCCTGGCCGTCGGTCAGGCGCCCGTCGTCCATGACCTGCAGCAGTACGTCGAAGACCTCGGGGTGGGCCTTCTCGACCTCGTCCAGCAGCACGACCGAGTACGGCCGCCGACGCACGGCTTCGGTGAGCTGACCGCCCTGCTCGTAGCCGATGTATCCGGGAGGGGCACCGACCAGTCGCGAGACGGAGTGCTTCTCGCCGTACTCCGACATGTCGATGCGCACCATGGCGTGCTCGTCATCGAAGAGGAATTCCGCCAGCGCCTTGGCCAGCTCGGTCTTTCCGACGCCCGTGGGGCCGAGGAACAGGAACGAGCCGGTGGGCCGGTTCGGGTCGCTGATGCCGGCGCGCGAGCGGCGCACGGCGTCGGAGACGGCCTTGACCGCATCGCGCTGCCCGATGATGCGCTTGCCGAGCTCGCCTTCCAGACGCAGCAGCTTCTCGGTCTCGCCCTGCAGCAGTCGCCCGAGCGGGATGCCGGTCCAGGCGGCGATGACGGCGGCGATGTCCTCTTCGGTCACCTGGTCGCCCACCATGCGCTCGCCTTCGGCGCCTTCCGCGCGCTCCGCCTCCATCACCTGGCGCTCCAGCGCCGGGATCTCGGCGTACAGCAGCCGCGAGGCGCGCTCGAGGTTGCCCTCGCGCTGCGCGCGCTCCGCCTCGACGCGCGCGGCATCCAGGCGCGTCTTGAGGTCACCGACGCGGTTGAGCGAGGCCCGCTCGCGCTCCCAGCGCGCCTGCAGGCCGGTCAGCTTCTCGCGCTCCACCGCCAGCGTCTCGCGCAGCGTCGCGAGGCGCTCCTTCGACGCGGCATCCTTCTCCTTCTTCAGCGCCAGCTCCTCCAGGCCCAGCCGGTCCACGTGCCGGCGCAGCTCGTCGATCTCGAGCGGTGCGGAGTCGATCTCCATGCGCAGGCGCGATGCCGCTTCGTCGATGAGGTCGATGGCCTTGTCGGGCAGCTGCCGGGCGGGGATGTACCGGTGGGAGAGCGCAGCCGCCGCCACCAGCGCCGCGTCGGCGATGGCGACCTTGTGGTGCGCCTCGTAGCGCTCCTTGAGACCACGGAGGATCGCGATGGTGTCCTCGACGCTCGGCTCCCCGACGTACACCTGCTGGAAGCGGCGCTCGAGAGCGGCATCCTTCTCGATGAACTGGCGGTACTCATCCAGCGTGGTGGCACCGATCAGGCGCAGCTCGCCGCGGGCGAGCATGGGCTTGAGCATGTTGGATGCCGCGACGGAGCCTTCGCCGCCACCGGCACCCATGAGCACATGCAGTTCGTCGATGAACGTGATGATGCGACCCTCGGACTCGGTGATCTCCTTGAGCACGCTCTTCAGCCGCTCCTCGAACTGGCCGCGATACATCGCCCCCGCAACGAGTGCGGAGATGTCGAGGGCGACGAGTTCCTTGTCCTTGAGCGAATCGGCGACGTCGCCGGCGACGATGCGCTGGGCGAGACCCTCGACCACAGCGGTCTTTCCGACACCGGGCTCGCCGATGAGCACCGGGTTGTTCTTCGTGCGGCGCGTGAGCACCTGGCTGATGCGACGGATCTCGCTGTCCCGGCCGATGACCGGGTCGAGCTTGCCCTGGCGGGCACGATCGGTCAGGTTGATGCCGAACTGCTCGAGGGCGCTCTGCGACTCCTCCTGACCCGGCTGTTGCGTAGCGTTCATTGGTTCTCCTGAAATCTGTGGGGACTCAAAGTTGAGCCAGCGTGACTCAAGTTTACCATTTCGGGCTCGATTGGTCGAGGGGGGGTGGACGCGGCGGCATCCACTCTTGCCGCCACCCCGGCATCCACCCTCGTTGCCGACATGCGGAGATCTGCCGAAACAAGGCCCCGGATGCCGCGAAAGCCCCGCACCCGGGCAGATCCCCTCATCCGGGTTCGGCACGCGCCCACCCGGGCCTGACGCGGCTCAGGCGGCGGGCTCGGCCTCGGAACGCGCGCAGCTGAAGCGCGCCCGGTACGCGGTGGGAGTCATCCCGAGGGTGCGCGCGAAGTTCTGCCGCAGCACCGCCGCCGAGCCGAAGCCCGACTCGTCGGCGATGCGATCGAGCCCGAAATCGGTCTTCTCCAGCAGCCGCTGCGCGTGGATGAGGCGCTGCCGCGCCAGCCACGCGGCGGGCGTGGCGCCGTGGTCGGCCTTGAACCGGCGCGCGAAGGTGCGCGGCGACATGTGCGCACGGGCGGCGAGCTGCTCGACCGAGAGGCCTTCGCGCAGGTTCTCGACCATCCAGTCGGTCACCGACGCGAGCGACTGGTTGACCGCGACCGGCAGCGGTCGGGAGATGAACTGCGCCTGACCGCCGTCACGCTGCGGCGCGATCACCATGCGCCGGGCGATGGTGTTGGTGAGCTCCGCACCGAGTTCCTGGCGGAGCAGGTGCAGGCAGGCATCCAGGCCCGCCGCGGTGCCGGCGCTCGTGATGATCGTGCCGTCCTGCACGTAGAGCACGTCGGGGTCGACCTCGATGAGGGGGTAGTCGCGAGCCATGACGTCGGCATACATCCAGTGCGTCGTGGCGCGGCGCCCGTCCAGCACTCCCGCCTCGGCGAGCACGAACGCCCCGCTGCAGACGCTCAGCACCCACGCGCCACGCGCCACGGCGCGTCGGACGACGTCGAGCACCCGCGGGTCGCCGGCGTTCCAGAGTTCACGCGGTACCGGGCAGATCACGACGAGATCGGCCTCATCGGCGAACGTCAGGTCGGCATCGACGTTGAGCGAGAACCCGAGCTTCGAGGGGATCGCCCCCGGCTCGGCCGTCACGACACGGAAGTCGAAGTTCGGCACCCCGTCCTCGGTACGGTCGAGCCCGAACGCCTCGCAGGCGACACCGAACTCGAAGGGCGCGAACCCCGGCTGCACGACGCATGCGACGGTTTTCATGGCGGTTATCCTACGCGTGATGGCCTTACTGCCACTCGTGGCAGTTTGCGCGCGATCGTCGCGCCCTCGGCGGCAGGTCCTCAGCGCCGGGCGAGCGATGCGACGGCATCCAGCAGGATGCCGGCCGAACGCTGCCAGGTGAAACGCGCGATGTGCGCCGTGCCGTCCGCGATCACGCGGGCGCGCACGCCGGGGTCGTCCAGCGCCGTGACCGCGGCCGCCACCGCCGTGGCATCGTGCGGGTCGACGTACAGCGCGCCGGCACCGGCGACCTCGTGGAAGATCTCCATGTCGCTGACCACCGCAGGCACGCCGAGGGCGAGCGCCTCCGCGAGCGGCAGCCCGTACCCCTCGTCGAGGCTCGTCGAGGCGAGCACGGCGTTGTCGGCGAGGGCCTCCGCGTACGCGGCATCGGTCACCCCCTCGTGGAACACCACGGCGGCGTCACCGGCGAGCGCCTGCAGCTGCGCCCGGCGGGCGGGCGAGATGCGCGACAGCAGGTGCAGCGTGCGGCCGGGCAGCAGCCGCATCGCAGCCACGAGGGTCTCGACGTTCTTGTAGGGCATGAACGAGCCCATGTAGACGACGTTGCGGATGGGGCCGTCCACGCGCACGGCCGCGGCGCCGTCGGGGAGAAGATCGACCAGGCGCTGCGGGGCATTGGGGATCACGACGACCGGGCGCCTGGTCAGCCGCGCAGCGGCGAACTGGCGGCGGCTCGTCTCGCTGACGGTCGCGACCATGTCGGCGGCATCGAGGGCCAGCCGTTGCGGGACGTAGCTGAGGTGGAACAGCCGCCACCCGACCCGCACCGGCGCCGACAGATCGCGCGGGGGCGTGCGGTGACGGTAGTAGATCATGTCGTGCAGCGTCAGGATGAGCGAGAAGCGCCGGCCGAGAGAGCCGATGGTCTGCATCGGCGAGAACACGACGTCGGGCTCGAACCGGTTCAGCAGTCGAGCCGTGAACGGCTCACGCCATGACGTGGGGGCGTGGATCGCCAGCGTCTGGGCGCCGGCCGGCAGCAGGCGCAGCTGCCGCGCGTCGTGCACGAGATAGGTCACGTCCACGCCGCGCTCCGCGGCGGCTTCGTGCACGGCGGCAGCGAGCTCGGCCGAGTATCGGCTGATGCCGTCGTGGAAGTCGGTGCGGATGTAGCGGGCGTCGAAGAACAGCCGGATGCCGCGCTTCTCGGGCTGCGGCATGCTCACGAACCCAGCGGCTCGCCTCGGTACAGCGCCTCGAACGTGTCGAGAGTGCGGGCGATGTCGTGGATCTCGACACCCTGGAGCGAGGCCCGCTGCATGGCGACGTACGCCTCGGGCGATGCCGTGAGCACACGGGTGAGCTTGGCGGCCAGGTCATCGGCGTCGCGCGGGCGGAAGAGCCACCCGTTCGCCCCGTCCTCGACCAGGTGCGGCAGGGCCAGGGCGTCGGCGGCGACGACCGGGAGCCCCGACGCCATCGCCTCCATGGTGGCGATCGACTGCAGCTCGGCGATGGACGGCATCGCGAAGACGCTGGCACGGGAGTAGAGCGAGCGCAGCTCGTCCTCGTCGACGCGCCCGTGGAACCGCACCTTGTCGGTCAGGCCGAGCCGCGCCGTCAGGGCGTCCAGCGACTTGCGCTGGTCGCCGCCGCCGACGATGTCGACGGTCACGTCCAGCTCGGGGTCGAGCTTGGTGACCGCGTGCAGCAGCGTGTCGATGTGCTTCTCGGTCGTCAACCGCCCCACGTACAGGATGCGGTTGCTCTCGCGCGGCGTCAGCACCGGGGTGTAGTTCGACGCGTCGATGCCGCAGCTGACGGGGATGACGCCGGCGATGTCGATGGTCGACTCGAGGAAGTCGGCGGCCCGTCGGGTGGGCGTGGTCACCGCGCGCGCGATGTGGAACGTGCGCTCGGCATCATCCCACGCGGCCTTCAGCAGCATCTTGTCCAGCAGCGGCGGCAGGGTCGTGAAGTCGAGGATGTTCTCGGCCATGACGTGGTTGGTGGCGATGACCGGGATGCCGCGCTGCTTCGCGATGCGCGAGAGCCCGCGACCGATCACGATGTGCGACTGGATGTGCACGACGTCCGGCTGCACCTCGCTCAGCACCTTGCGCGCGTAGTGCTTGGCGCGCCAGGGCCACACGAACCGCAGCCAGTCGTGCGGAGGCCAGCGCACGGCGGGGAGGCGATGCACGGTGAGGGGCACTCCCTCGATCACCTCGGTCGCCGGCGGGAAGCGTCGGTACTTCTGACCGGGGGCGACGACGTGCACGTCGTGGCCACGCTCGGCAAGACCGGCGGCCAGGCGTTCGGCGAAGCGCGCCGCGCCGTTGACGTCTGGGGCGAAGGTGTCGCATCCCATGACGATCTTGAGGGGACGGCGACCGGCGGGTTTCGCCGGCTCGGGTGTCGCGGGGGAAGTCACGGAGGGTGGCTGCCTATCTCTGCGTCTCGCCGCCCGGGGTGTGACGGCGGCGGCCACCACTCTACCCGAGCGACCCACGCGAACCCCAAGATGACGCCCCGGTGCGCCGCCTACGCTGGGGGCATGTCTCGACTGCACGCCGACGCCGACCCCGCCCGCTGGGTGCCCGTGACCGGCTCACTCGGGTGGCGTGGCCGCCGACACCGCAAGGCGGCCATCAGCATGCTCATGCAGCAGGCGAACGCCGCGATGGGAGGCACCCCGCGCCCGGGTGGCCGATTCGCCGCGTGGGCGATGAGCCAGGCCGCACCGCTGCTCATGCGCAAGGCCGACGGTCGGGTGCTGGCATGGGTGTGGAAGGACGATCCCTCCCTGCTCGTGGCGATGGCGCAGATCCAGCAGGCGACACCGCAGCTGCGCGTCGCCCGCGCCTCGATGCCCATGGAGTACGACGACACCGAGTCGTTCCGCAACCCCTACCTCGGCGTGGGCGAGAAACTCGCCGTCACCCTGCCCTCCGGCGACCCCGCACCGCCGCCGTTCGTCACCTATACGTGGGACACCGGAACGCATTTCGTGACGCTGACAGCGGTGTGCAGCGACCGCGAGCGTGTCGGCACGGTGCTGGCCGCCGTGGATGACCTGGCCCGCGCCCTGCGCGTCGTCGACGACCTGCCGGTGGGCTCCTCCCCCGACGTGCTGCGACTCGACCCGAGTTGAGCCGCCACCCGCACCGTCAGCCGCGCGCGGCCGTCATTCGGTCGCGGGTGGGGTGCCGGGCGCCGGGCGGGCGTCGCGGTCGCCCGACAGCCAGCGCAGCCACCACGTCTGCGGATCGCCGTCGAGCACCAGCGCCCGCACCGCAAGAGTGAGCGGGATCGACAGAATCGCGCCGAGCGGTCCGATGATGAACGTCCAGAACACCACCGAGAAGAAACTCAGCGTGAGGGTCAGGTCGACGGCGTCGCTGACGAACTTCGGCTGCACCAGCACCTGCAGCGTCACGTTGACGACGCAGTAGATGGCGACCACCACGAGCATGAGCGGCCACCCGCCGACGACGAGCGCCAGCAGTGCCGGCGGGACGAGCCCGATGACGAAGCCGACGTTGGGGATGAAATTCGTCACGAACGCGAGGATCGCCCACACCACGGGGGCAGGGACCCCCAGCGCCCAGAGCGCCAACCCGTCGATGATCGCGACCACCGCACCGAAGCTCGCGTTGACGATGTAGTACCGGCGCACGCCGGTGTTGAAACGTTGGAAGCGCCGCACGGTCGGGGCCACCTGCTCACCGAACACCTCCTGCACGTGGGCGTAGCGAGCGGCATCGACGGCCATGAAGATCACGTAGGCGAGCACGAAGAAGAAGGCGGTGAGGATGCCGAGCGTCGCGCTGCCGAGCGAGGTGGCCCACGACAGCAGGTTCGAGGGGTCGAGCACCGATGCCGCGGCATCCGACGCTTCTTGCTGCACCCCGAGTCCACCCAGCCACTGCGTGATGCCGCGGGCGGTGGCTCGCAGATCGTCCTCGAAGTCCCGCACGAGGCCGACGAACTGCGCCCCCGCGACGTACAGCAGCACCGCCATGATCGCGAGCACCGCGTAGGCCAGGGCGACGACCGCCGATGTGGCGGCCCAGCGCGGCCAGCCGCGTCGTTCGAGAGGTCCCCGCATCGGATGGCAGATGATCACGATCACCACGGCGAGCGCCAGCGGGCCGATGAGCCCCTGCGCGGCGTAGGCGCCGGCGAGCACGACGACCGCGGCGGCCAGCACCAGCAGCACCCGCAGCGACGGGGGCAGGACGGCGGATGGGCGGTCGGCTGGGGCGTGTGTCACGCGGCCAGGCTATCCGCGACGCCTGTGCAGCGGGGGACGATATCGCTCACCCCGCGACGCGCGGGCGTGGCATCGCTATCGTTTGCGACATGACGGACGCGTCGACGGCGATCTCCCGACGCACGCTGGTGTGGGAGGACCGCACTGCGTGGCCGATGTTCGTGCTGTCGATCGCGTTCTTCACGGCGTGGATGTGGCTCGTTTCGGATGCGACACTGGCGCCGGCCTGGCAGGCGGCGCTCGTGGCCACGGTCGTGGTGACGTGGGTGGTGTTCATCGGCGACTTCGCGGTGCGCCTGGTCTTCAGCGGCCACCCGGCCACCTTCCTGCGGGAACGGTGGTTCGAGCTGGTCTCGCTCGTCGTGCCGTACCTGCGGCCGTTCGTGATCCTCACGTTCATCTGGCGCGTGCCCTGGTTCGGCACGACGTCGAGTCGGCAGCGCATCCGAGTGATCATCTCGGTTTCACTGTTCACGTTCCTGTTCGTGTTCGCCGCCTCCTCCCTCGTGTGGCTCGTCGAGCGCAACGCCCCCGACGCCAACATCGTCAACCTCGGCGATGCCATCTGGTGGGGGTTCACCACCATCGCCACGGTCGGCTACGGCGACTATGTGCCGGTCACCGTGGCGGGGCGCGTCATCGCGGTGGGTCTGATGATGGGCGGCCTGGTGGTGCTGGGCGCCACGAGCGCGACCGTGATCTCGGCCCTCACCGAGCAGATGCAGCGCGCCGGCGAGCGCCGGGCACGCGAGGGCGAACTGGCCCACCAGGCCGCGCTCGCCGCCGAGTCGGCGGAGCACCCGCGGCGGCGTCCGCGCTGGCACGCGCCGGGCGCCGGCGCGCACGGGCCCGTGCAGGGCCGGGATGCCACGGCGACGACCGCCGACGGCGACACCGCCACCGATACGTGAGGCGGAGGCTCGGAAGGCAGCGGGAGTGGTGTAGGGTCATACCGACCGGACGGTATGCGACCGGTGTGTCGCGCGAGGAGGCGCCATGCAGAGGTTCGAAGGCACGGTCACGCTCATCACCGGCGCCAGCCGCGGCATCGGCTTCGCCATCGCGCGGCGCCTCGTCGCCGAGGGCGGGTCGGTCATCATCACCGGGCGCAACCAGGGGCCGCTCGACGACGCTGTCGCCGAGCTGGGGGCCCGGGCGACCGGCGTCGCCGGCCACGCCGATGACCCCGATCACCGCGCCGCCGTCTTCGCCCACATCGCCGCGACCCACGGACGCCTGGACCACCTCGTCAACAACACCGGCATCAACCCCGTGTACGGCCCGGTGCTCGGCATCGACGTCGACGCCGCACGCAAGATCCTCGAGGTCAATGTGCTCGGCTCGCTGGAGTGGACCCGCGACGCCGTCGCCGCGGGCCTTTCGGCCTCCGTCGTCAACATCGCCTCCATCGCCGGGGTCGCCGCGAGCCCCGGCATCGCGTTCTACGGCATCTCCAAGGCGGCGCTGATCAACCTCACCATGCAGCTGGCCGATGAGCTCGCCCCCGCCCTGCGGGTCAACGCCGTCGCCCCCGCCGTGGTCAAGACGCGCTTCGCCCGCGCCCTGTACGAGGGACGGGAGCAAGAGGCCGCCGCGCCGTACCCGCTCGCACGCCTGGGCGAACCCGACGACGTCGCCGGGCCCGTCGCGTTTCTGCTGTCGGCGGATGCCGCCTGGATCACCGGCCAGACCCTGCTCATCGACGGGGGCGCGTCGGTGCGCCCGATCGGTTGAGAGGATGAACGCATGAAGCAGACCAGCGTCGCCGACGCCGTCACCCGTGCCGCCGTCGACCTCTTCGCCGAGCAGGGCTACGCCAACACCAGCGTGCAGCAGATCGTCGAGGCGGCCGGGGTCACCAAGGGCGCGATGTACCACTACTTCGAGTCGAAGGACGACCTGCTGTTCGGCATCTACGACCGGCTGCTGACGCTGCAGAAGGCGCGCCTGGACGAGATCGTCGCCGGCGGCGGGGCGGCCGATGCGATTCTGCGTGCGGTGTGCGTGGACGTGCTCGAGACGTCGATCGAGTTCCTCCCCGAGGGCACCGTCTTCTTCCGCAGCGCCCACATGCTCTCCGCACCCCGCCAGCAGGAGGTCACCCGCCGGCGCCGCGCCTACCACGACGAGGTCGCCGCGCTCATCGCGCAGGGGCAGGCCGAAGGGCTGTTCCGCACCGACATCCCGGTGCCCGTGCTCATCGCCCACTTCTTCAGCGACGTGCACTATCTCTCGCACTGGTATTCGCCCGCCGGCCCCGAATCCGCCTCGCAGCTCGCCGCGCAGCTGACCGATCTCTTCCTCACCAGCATCCGGACCACGAAGGAGTAGCCCATGCGCGCCTGGCACGTCACCCGCCACGCAGAACCAGAGAACGCCCTCGAGCTGGTCGAGGTCGAAGACCCGACTGCGCATGCCGGTGAGGTGCTGGTGCAGGTGGCGGCGGTGGCGGCGAACTTCCCCGATGTGCTGCTGTCGCGCGGGCAGTACCAGGTGCGTCCCGAGCTGCCCTTCATCCCCGGAATCGAGTTCGCCGGCACCGTGCGGGCCCTGGGACCGGGCGTCGAGGGCTTCGCCGTCGGCGACCGCGTCGTCGGCGGCAAGATCGGCGTGCTCAGCGAGCTCGCCGTGCTGCCGGCAGCGGATCTGCATCCCACCCCCGACGCCCTCGACGACATCGCGGCATCCGGCCTCATGATCGCGTACCAGACCGCCTGGTTCGCCCTGCACCGCCGGGCCGCGCTGCAGGCGGGCGAGTGGCTGCTCGTGCACGCCGCGGCCGGCGGCGTGGGGGCTGCCACCGTGCAGCTCGGCGTGGCCGCCGGGGCGCACGTGATCGCCGTCGTGGGCAGCGACGCGAAGGCGGCCGTCGCGCGCGATCTCGGGGCCGAGCACGTGCTGGTGCGCGGTGTCGACGACATCCCCGCCCGCGTGAAGGAGATCACCGGCCGCCACGGCGCCGACGTCATCTTCGACCCGGTGGGCGGCTCCGCCTTCGAGGCCTCGACGCGCTCTGTCGCGTTCGAGGGCCGCATCGTGGTGATCGGCTTCGCGAGCGGCGAGATCCCCACCCTCAAGACCAACGTCGCGCTGGTGAAGAACTTCGCGGTGCTGGGCCTGTACTGGGCGCTGTACTCGCAGCAGCGGCCCGACCTCGTGGCCGAGGCGCACGAGCAGCTCACCCACCTCGCGGCATCCGGCGCCATCCGCCCGCTCGTGGACGAGGTGGTGCCCTTCGAACGCGCCCCCGAGGCGATCCAGAAGCTCGCCGGCGGCCAGACCACCGGACGGGTCGTGATCGAGGTCGCGCCGTGACCTCGCCGTTCGACCTCGCCGGGCGCACGGCGCTCGTCACCGGCGGGTCCCGCGGCCTCGGCGCCGCCTACGTGCGGGCTCTGCACACCGCGGGGGCGAGCGTGGTGGTGGCCGACCTGCTCGACGACGAAGGCACGGCCCTGGTCGACGCCCTCGGCCCGCGCGCCGCCTTCCTGCATCTCGACGTCACCGACGAGGCGGGGTGGGATGCCGTCGTCGCCGGGGCCCTCGAGCGCTTCGGCGGCATCGACGTGCTGGTCAACAACGCCGGCATCGCCAACGCCGCCCCGATCGAGCACTACTCGATGGCCAAGTGGAACGCCGTCATCGCGGTGAACCTGACCGGCACCTTCCTCGGCTGCCGCGCGGTCGTTCCGGCGATGGCGGATGCCGGCGGCGGCTCGATCATCAACATCTCCTCCGTCGAGGGTCTGCGCGGCAGCCCCGGCCTGCACGGCTACACGGCGGCGAAGTTCGGGGTGCGCGGGCTGACGAAGTCGCTCGCCGTCGAGCTCGGTCCGCGCGGCATCCGCGTGAACTCGGTGCACCCGGGCCTCATCCTCACCGACATGACCACGCGCATCGACCCCGAGCGCATCGACATCCCCCTCGGGCGCGCGGGCACCCCCGATGACGTCGCGGGCACGATCGTCTTCCTCGCCTCCGACGCGTCCCGCTTCACCAGCGGGGCCGAGTTCGTCGTCGACGGCGGCATGGTCACCGGCATCCCGCATAAGTGATCGCCCGGCGGGTCGGCCGCGCAGCCCCTCGCAGAACCAACATACCGGCTGGTCGGTTTATGAGGTACAGTGGCGTCACCCGACACGAAGAGGTGCCGATGACCACTCCCGCCACCCCCGTTCCCCGGCTTGCCGTGGACGGCCTCACCGTGACCTTCGGCGGCCTCACCGCACTGCAGGATGTCTCGTTCGACGTGCCGGCGGGCCAGGTCGTCGCCCTCATCGGACCGAACGGCGCCGGCAAGACCACGGTCTTCAACGCGGTGTGCGCGCTCGTGCGCAGTCGCGGCGACATCCGCCTCGACGGCCGACCGATCCCGCCGCGCACCTCGGCGCTCACCCGGCTCGGTGTGGCCCGCACCCTGCAGGGACTCGGGCTGTTCGAGGGCGCCACCGTACGTGAGAACGTCGCGGTTCCCCTGAGTGCGCCGGGCACGACCAGGCGTGCCGCCGCGCGCGTCGCCGCCGAACTCGCCACCCACGACCTGCTGGCCGTCGCCGACCGCCCGGTCGCCGCACTCCCCTACCCGGTGCGCAAGCGCGTGGCCCTGGCCCGCGCCCTCGTGAGCGACCCGCGGCTGCTGCTGCTGGACGAACCGGCCGGTGGCCTCGGCCACGACGACATCGCCGCCCTCGCCCGCACCGTGCGCGCGACCGCCGACGCCGGCTGCGCCGTGCTGCTGGTCGAGCACCACGTCGACTTCGTCATGTCGGTCGCCGATCGGGTGGTGGTGCTCGATTTCGGCCGCGTCATCGCCCGCGGCACCCCCGATGAGGTGCGCACCGATCCCGCCGTCGAAGAGGCGTACCTGGGCCTGAAGGCCACCGCATGAACGGGGCACTGTCGTTTCACGACCTCACCGTCGGGTACGGCGGCGAGCCGGTGCTGCACCATGTCACGTTCGCGCTCGAACCGGGCGAGATCGTGGCGCTGCTCGGCGCGAACGGCGCGGGCAAGACGACGCTGCTGCGCACCCTCGCCGGATTCGTGCGACCCCGCTCCGGCACGATCCGCCTCGACGGCGACGACCTCGCCCGCCTCAGCCCCGAAGACCGCGCCCGTCGCGGCATCGCGCAGGTGCCCGAGGGGCGCAGCGTCGTGGCCGAGCTCACCGTCGACGAGAACCTGCGGCTCGGGTCGCTGTGGCGGCATCGCGGCCGGGCGCGTGACGTGGCCGTGGCAGAGGTCTATGAGCTGTTCGAGCCCCTCGCCCGCCGCCGCGCCAGCGACGGCCATCAGCTCTCCGGCGGCGAGCGCCAGATGCTCGCCCTCGGTCGGGCGCTCGTCTCCCGCCCCCGCGTGCTCACCCTCGACGAACCGTCGCTGGGGCTCGCCCCGCTCGTGGTCGCCCAGCTGATGGCGACCCTCCGCGACGCCGCCGCCCGCGACGGCATGACCGTACTCCTGGCCGAGCAGAACATCACCAGCGCGCTGTCGATCGCCGGCCGCGGCGTGGTGCTGGATCTCGGTCGTGTCGTGGCGGATGCCGCGGCATCCGCCCTCGCAGACGACACCGCCCTGCGCCACGCCTACCTGGGATTCTGATGGACCGCCTCGCCTTCCTGCTCGCCACCGGCCTTGCCCGCGGCGCGATCTTCGCGCTGTTCGCCCTGTCGCTCGTGCTCATCTGGCGGGCCGCCCGCATCATCAACTTCGCCCAGGGCGCCATGGCGCTGGTGGCGACCTACCTCGCGTTCGCCGTCACCGCGCTCACCGGCTCGTATGCCGCGGGGCTGGCCGCCGGCATCCTCGGGGGCGCCGCCATCGGCTTCGTGGTCGAGCGCGGGCTCATGCGCCACGCTCCCCACAGTTCGCCGCTGTCGGGCATCATCATCGCCATCGGGCTGGTGATGGTGCTGCAGTCGCTGCTGGGCATCTTCTTCGGCCCGCAGTACCGGCCCATGGCCGCGCCCTTCGACGAGACGCCGATCTTCGTCGGCGGGGTGCCACTGCTCTCGCCCTACGACATCTTCGTGCTCGTCGTGGCCCTCGCGGTCATGGGACTGCTCGCACTGCTGTTCACCCGCACCTCCCTCGGCCTGCAGCTGCGGGCATCCGCGTTCGCGCCTGAGGTGTCGCGGCTGCTGGGCGTGCGCGTGGACCGCATGGTGACGATCGGGTGGATGCTCTCGGCCGCGGTCGCGGCCCTCGCCGCGATGCTGCTCATCCCCACTGAGCTCGGCCTCAACCCGCACTCCACCGACATCCTCTTCGTCTACGCGTTCACCGTCGCCGTCGTCGGGGGCCTCGATTCGCCGATCGGAGCGCTGCTGGGCGGCCTCGTCGTCGGCGTCGTGATGAGCCTCGTCACCGGCTACCTCGGTTCCACCGTCGCCCCGATCGGGGTGCTCGTGCTGCTGGTGGGGGTGCTGCTGGTCAAACCCGGCGGCATCTTCTCGATGCGACAGGCGCGCACCGCATGACCGGCTCACGCGTTCCCCGCTTCCTTCCCGGCCTCACCGGCACCCCGCGCGTGCTGTGGACCGCGGTCGTACTGACGGTGCTGGCCCTCGGCGGGACGTTCCTGCTCGACCCGTTCCGCAACTTCCAGCTCGCCACCGCCGCCGCGTACTTCTGCGCCGTCGCCGGGCTCAGCCTGCTCGTCGGACTGAGCGGGCAGCTCTCGCTCGGGCACGCCGCGCTGATGGCCGCGGGCGGCTACGGCTACGCCCTCACGTCGAACGCGCTGACGGATGCCGGTGTCGACGGTGTGCCGCGCTTCGTCGTGTCGCTCGTGGCCGGGGTCGCGATCGCATGCCTGCTCGGGCTGCTGCTGGGACTCGCCGCCGCGCGGCTGCACGGTCCCTACCTCGCCGGCCTGACCCTGGCCCTCGTCATCGCCGTCCCCGCCATCACGAGCGTGTGGTCGGGCATCTTCCGCGGCGACCAGGGACTGCAGGCAACCTACAACGCGGTACCGACGGCGCTGGAGCGGCTCATCGCCCTGGAGCAGTGGCAGGCGTGGGTGGCGATCATCGTGGCATCCATCGTGGTGACGTGCCTCACCCTCGTGCGGCGGGGCACGCTGGGGCTTCGCATGCGGGCCGTCCGCGACGACGAGACCGCCGCGCGCCTGAACGGCGTTCCCGCCCGACGCGTCAAGGTGACGGCCTTCACCCTCAGCGCCGCCGCGGCGGGCGCGGGCGGTGCGGTGCTCTGCTTCATCACGCAGTCGGTCGGCCCCGGCGGCTATACGCTCGCGTTCTCGCTGCTGCTCGTGGTGGCCGCCGTGCTCGGCGGGCTCGGGAGCATCGGCGGCGCCGCCCTCGGCTCGGTTGTCATCGTGGTGCTGCCCTGGGCCCTCGGCGCGGGCTCCGCCGCACTGGACCTGCCCCGCGACCTCGAACAGCGGCTCTCGGGCAACCTGTCGCTCCTCGTCTTCGGAGCGCTGCTCATCGCCGTCATGATCCTGCGCCCCGACGGGCTGGCGGGCCTGGCGGGCACCTTGCGGCGGCGGCGTTCCGGGGTGGTCCCGGCGGGGCCCTCGGGGTCGTCCTCGTCGGCGGGTTCTGACCCAGCGGCACCCCCGGCCGGGGCGGCGGACCCGGCCGCGCCGGCATCCGACACCACGGCATCCTCTGACTCTTCCCGCACCATCCCGATTGAAAGGTGATCCCATGTCCCAACAGAGCTCAACGCTGCGCTCTGCCGCCCGTCGCACGGGCGGTCTGATCGCGGCATCCGCCCTCGCTGTCAGCCTCGCGGCCTGCAGCACCCCTTCGGCGCCGGCGTCCGGCGGTGAGGGCGAGACCGCAGGCGACAGCACCGGCGTGACCGACACCACCGTCACCATCGGCACCCACACGCCGCTGACCGGCCCGGCCGCCGCCGGCTACTCGTCGATCTCCGCCGCCACGAACGCGTACTTCGACTACCTCAACGACCAGGGTGGGGTGAACGGTCGCACGATCGAGTACATCGTGAAGGACGACGGGTACAACCCCGCCAACTCGCAGACCGTCGTGCGCGAGCTCGTGCAGCAGGACGAGGTCTTCGCGATCCTCAACGGCCTCGGCACGGCGACGCACCAGTCGGTGCTGGACTTCCTCGACCAGAACTCGGTGCCCGACCTGTTCGTGGCATCCGGCTCGACCTCGTGGAACCAGCCCGAGACCTACCCGAACACGTTCGGGTTCAACGCCGACTACGTCGTGGAAGGCGCCGCGCTCGGCCAGTACGCGGCCGACGAGTTCCCCGACGCGGCGGTCTGCATGCTCGGCCAGGACGACGACTTCGGCGACGAGTTCCTCGAGGGCCTCGAGATGGCCCTCGGCGCCGACGGCCTGACCGAGGTGCAGCGCTACTCGGTGTCGAACCAGGACGTCACCGCGCAGATCGGCGCGCTGCAGGCCGCCGGATGCGACATCGTGACGCTGGCGACCATCAACGGCTTCACCGCGCTCGCGGTCGGGACCGCGGCGCAGCTCGGCTGGTTCCCGCAGTGGTTCGCCTCGTCGTCGGGCGCGGACTACCCGACGCTCGTGGGATACCTGGGCGAGGACGTGGCACCGAAGCTGCTGCAGGGATTCACGGGCACCAACTACCTGCCGATGGCAGACGACGAGTGGGTCGAACTCTTCCGCGAGATCAACACGGAGTACAACGGCGACGCTCCCTTCGACGGCAACACGATCTTCGGCATGAGCGTGGGGTACGTCTTCGCCGAGGCGCTGGCTGCGGCGGGCGAGAACCCGACGCGCGAGGCCCTCATCGAGGCGGTGCAGTCGGGCGACCTCGTCGGCAACGGCATCCTGCCGCTGGCGTTCGGACCCGACAGCCACGCGGCGTACCTCGGCGTGGGCATCACGACGGTGGACCAGGGCGTGCAGGACTACGTCGACGCAACCTACGAGGTGCGTGACGGCAGTGTCTCGTCCGTGGACCGGCAGCCCGTGCCGCTGTCAGGCGCCGCGGTCCCCGGCGCCTGAAAGCGGGGCAGGGGCCGCGACGCGCAGCGCGGCGCGGCCCCTGCCGTTTCGTGCCGAGTGAGTATTCGCGGTGCCGAGTGAGTATTCGCGGTGCCGAGTGAGTATTCGCGGTGCCGAGTGAGTATTCGCGTCCGCCCGTCCGCAACCCTCACAGCGGGAGCACGTGCGCCCGCGGCAGCGGGACCCCGTCGGCGCGCAGCTTCAGCGCGAAGACGGTGAGCGACTCGAGGTGCGTCCAACGGCACCGGGTGAACGACCACCCCGTGGTCGCGGTCACCCACTCCTCTCGACGGCGCTGCCGCCGGAGGATGTCGCCGGGCTCCCTGCCTCCCGTCATCTCGGTGTCGACGTACTTGCCGACACCGTCGAACTCCCACCAGAACCCGACGTCGTCCAACGCGGCATCCATTCGGTAGACCCCGCCATCGGGCCCGGGCACCGCGACCTGCAGTCGGGGCCGCGCGAACCCGAGGAGCAGCAGGTACAGGCGTCCGACGGATTCGCCCGGCCCATCCGCGCGGCCGTCGGCGAGCTCGAGCACCCAGCGCGCCTGGCGGATGCCGCGAGCTCCCGGCATCCGGAACAGCCGTTGCCACAGGCGCAGCCGCATTCGCTCGGCGGCCTGCCCGTCGTATCGGCGCGCGGCGTCGTCCCACGCGACCCGGTGGAGGGCGGCATCGGCGACGGCAACGGCGGCTTCCAGCCGCAAAACCCGGATCGCGTCGATCACGGTGCGTTCGAGCGACGTGACCGCGACGCCACCGACGGATGCGACGTCCTCCTCCGGCAGCGAGTCACGGTGCCGGAAGACGGCGGGGTGCGACCGGGTCGCCGCACCGGCGCGCATCGTCACGTGCACGCGTCGCGGTCGAGCACGGAAGAGCGGCAGCCCGTGGACCGCTGCGGCGCTCGCATACGAGACGACCGCGGCATCCGTGCGCATCGCCCGGGCGACCCGCGTGACGTCGATGCGATGCTGCTCCTCCGCGTACAGGCAGGCGTACTCGTCGGCCGTCAGCTCCCATTGACCGTGCAGGCGCACGAGTGTCCCTCGAGCGAGACGCTGGCGCACCTCCATACGCGCCTGCTCGCGGATGAACTCCTCCGGCGCCGGCAAGTCGGCGGGCGCGATCTCAAGTGTCATGCGTCGATGGTGGCCGGATTCCGGCCGGCACGCGGATGCCGGTCGGCCATCGGTGGAGTATTCGCGGTGGGATCGATGCTGTGGAGAGCGCGCGGGCGCGAATACTCACTCGAGCGCGCGAATACTCACTCGAGCGCGCGAATGCTCACTCGAGCGCGCGAATACTCACTCGGCAGCCGCCGCGGGGGCGGGCGAGAACCGCGCCACCAGCTCCCGCTTCAGTACCTTGCCGCTTCCGCCCAGGGGCAGCTCCGAGAGCACGTGCACGGTCCGGGGGTACTTGTACGCCGCGATCCGGTCCCGCGTGAAGGCGATCAGCTCGTCGGCATCCACCGTCTGCCCGTCGTGCGCCACCACGGCGACGTGCACCTCCTGCCCGCGCAGGTCGTCGGCCACGCCGAACACGGCGGCGACGGCGACCCCCGGGTGACGCGCGATCACGGCTTCGACCTCGGTGGGGTACACGTTGTAGCCGCTGCGCACGATCATGTCCTTCTTGCGATCAACGATCGTGAGCACCCCGTCGACGAAGCGCCCCAGGTCGCCGGTGCGGAACCAGCCGTCGACGATCGCGGCGTCGGTCGCATCGGGGCGACCCAGGTATCCCTTGAACAGGTTGTGCCCGCGCACCACCACCTCGCCGAGCGCGTCGGGGTCGGCGAGCAGGGTGATGCGCTCCTCCTCTTCGGGGTCGGCGATCGCCACATCGACGCCCCAGAGCGGGCGCCCGACGGTGCCGGGCCGGATCGGCTCGACCAGCGAGTTCGACGACACGATCGGCGCCGTCTCGGTCAGTCCGTACCCCTCGTGCACGTCGGCGCCGAAGACGTCGCGGAACGCCTCGAGCACCGCGACGGGGAGCGCTGCACCCCCGGAGACCGCGTACCGCAGCGGCGGGCGGGTGTCGCTGCGGCGAGCCGCCTCCAGCATCCCGACGTACATCGTCGGCACGGCCGTGAACACCGTCGCCCCGTGCGCGACCATGAGAGCCAGCGCCTCGTCTGCGTCGAACCTCGGCAGCAGGATGATCGACGCCCCCACGCGAATCGCCATGTTCATCACCGCCGTCTGCCCGAAGGTGTGGAACAGCGGCAGTCCGCCGAACACGACGTCGCCGGAGTGCAGGTCGAACGAGTCGATGAGGGAGCAGTGCACCTGCTCCACGAGGGCCAGATGGGAGCCGACGGCACCCTTGGGCGTGCCGGTGGTGCCGCTGGTGTACAGGATGGTCGCCGGGTCGGTCGGGCGGGTGGCGGTGTGCCGCTCGATCGGGGTCGCCGCCGCCGCCTCGACCTCGAGGCGCGGCAGGTCTCCCACCGGCGCCGGGGTGCCCGCCGGCAGCAGCACGGTCACGACCGGGATGCCGGTGGCCGCCGCGGCCGGCAGCGCCTCGCCGAGCAGGGGCGCTGCCACGACGAAGAGATCGGCCTCGGCGTCGCGCAGCACGTACGCGATCTCCTCGGCCTTGAAGAGCAGATGCACGGGCACGACGACGGCGCCGAGGGCGAGTGCGGCGTAGTAGACGCGGGCGAAGTCGGGCACGTTCGGCACGATCATCGCGACCCGGTCGCCGGGGCCGATGCCGCGGTCGCGCAGGGCGCCCGCGTACGCGCGCACCTCGTCCCACAGCTGCGCGTAGGTCGTCGTGGTGCCGGCGAACAGCAGCGCCGGGCGGTCGGCGTGACGGCGCGCGGATTCGGTCAGGAGGCTCGCGACCGAGAGCGTCGCGAAGCCGGGGCCGTCGATGGCGGGGTCGGCTCGGTGGGTCATGATGGTCCTTTCGTCGTTGAACGGAACTTCTGTCGAGTACTCACTCGGCGGCGCGAATACTCACTCGGCGGCGCGAATACTCACTCGGGAGCGCAACTGGGCGCGGCCGAGGCTCGCGAGGTGCACTTCGTCGGGGCCGTCGGCGATGCGGAGGGTCCGGACGCCGGCGAACAGCTCGGCCAGCGGGGTGTCCTGCGACACCCCTGCCGCGCCGAAGACCTGGATCGCCCGATCGAGGATCCGCTGCACGGCGCGCGGCACGGCGATCTTGATCGCCTGGATCTCGGTCATCGCCTTGCGGTTGCCGACGGTGTCCATGAGCCACGCGGTCTTGAGCACGAGCAGCCGCAGCGACTCCAGCTCGATGCGCGCCTCGGCGACCCACTCGCGGATCACCCCCTGCTCCCCCAGGGTGCGCCCGAACGCGACGCGCGCGTTCGCGCGGTCCGTCATGAGCGCCAGCGCCCGCTCGCCCATGCCGAGCGCCCGCATGCAGTGGTGGATGCGACCGGGCCCGAGGCGTGCCTGCGCGATGGCGAAGCCGTCGCCCTCCCCGGCGATGAGGTTCGCAGCCGGCACCCGCACGTCGTCGAACGCCACCTCGGCGTGCCCGCCGTGGTCACGGTCGTCGTAGCCGAACACCGTGAGCGCCCGCACGACCCGCACGCCGGGGGCGTCGCGTGGCACGAGGATCATCGACTGCTGCCGGTGCCGCACGGCATCGGGATCGGTCTTGCCCATGACGATGAAGATCGCGGCATCCGGGTTCATCGCGCCCGTCGACCACCACTTGCGCCCGCTGACCACGTAGTGGTCGCCGTCGCGGCGGATGCGGGTGCCGATGTTCGTCGCATCGCTCGAGGCGACGTCGGGCTCGGTCATGCAGAACGCCGAGCGGATGTGCGCGGCCAACAGCGGCTCGAGCCACTGCTTCTGCTGGGCGGGTGTGCCGAAGTCGTGCAGCACCTCCATGTTGCCGGTGTCGGGGGCGGCGCAGTTGAACGCGACCGGCGCGAGCCGAGGGCTCCAGCCGGTGACCTCGGCGATGGGGGCGTACTGCAGGTTCGTCAGCCCCGCCCCGTGCTCGCCGGGGAGGAACAGGTTCCACAGCCCCGCCGCGCGGGCGCGTTCGCGCAGCTGGGTCACGATCGGTCGGAAGCCCCACTGGTCGGGCGTGGCATCGAGCTGTTCCTGCAGCACCGGCTCCGTAGGAATCACGGTGTCGTCGACGAACGTGCGCGCCCGTTCGGCGAGTTCGCGGGTGGTGTCATCGTGGGCGAAATGCATCAGAGGGCCTCCAGACCTTGGTGGGCGAGCGGTTCCACCAGGGCGCCCATGCCCTCGAATCCCTCGCCGACGGTGTCGCCGGCGCGGAACCGGAAATGGATTCCCTCCAGGATCACCGCGAGCTTGTACGCCGCGAAGGCGCGGTACCAGCCGAGGTCGGGCAGGTCGGTTCCCGCGTGCCGGGCGTACACTTCGGCGAGCTCGTCGAAGCGGGGGTAGCCGGCGGCCGGGTCGACGGCGCTCGGGATCGCTCCGCCGAACGCGGCGGGAAGGGCGGCGATGTCCCAGTACAGCGCGAAGATGCCGAGGTCCACGAGCGGGTCGCCCAGCGTCGCCATCTCCCAGTCCAGCACGGCCGACAGGCGCGGCTCCGGCCCGTCGACGAGGGCGTTGTCGAGGCGGTAGTCGCCGTGCACGATGCCCGACCGGCGGGTGCGTGGCATCCCCGCGCCCAGTCGTTCCTGTAGGGCGTCGAGCGTCGGGGTCTCACGCGAACGCGAGGCGGCCAGCTGCCGGTGCCACGTCGACAGCTGCCGCTGGAGGTACCCATCGGCGCGGCCGAAGTCCGTCAGCCCCACCGATGCCGGCTCCACGCCGTGCAGGTCGGCGAGGGTGCGCACCAGGTCGGTGCTCAGCCGGGCGAGGCCCGCAGGGTCATACCCGGCGTTGTGCGCGGGACTCGCCAGCACCCGGCCGGGGGCGCGCTCCATGAGGAAGAACGTGGTGCCGGTGATCGCGCCACCGGTGTCGTCGACCACATCGACAGCGACGGGGACCGGCACCGGCGTGGATGCCAGCGCCGAGATCACCCGGTGCTCGCGGCGCATGTCGTGGGCGCTGGCGAGCACGTGGCCCAGCGGCGGGCGCCGCAGCACGAGCGGGCGGCGCGCGCCGTCGATCGCGTAGGTGAGGTTGCTGCGGCCACCCGCGATGACAGTGGCCGTGAGGTCGCCGTCGGCGAGGTCGGGGTGTGAGGCCGCCAGCCAGTCGGTCAGCCGCTGCACATCGAGCCCCGGCACGTCGGTCATCGTCGACCCCTCTCCGCGCCGCATCGCGTCGCCGAATCAGCATACCGCCTGGTCGGTTTGTCGCCAACCACCCGGTCCCCGCCGCGATTCGGGGCGCGTACTGGCATCCGACACCCCAACCACCCCCGGTTCGGGGTGCGTACCGGGCACCGAAGCCCCGCGGCGGCCGGTTCGGGGCGCGTACCGGGTAACGAGCCCTCGACACCCCCGATTCGGGGCGCGCACTGGGCAACCCACCGCCCGCGGCCCCCGGCTCGGGGCGCGTACTGGGTAACGAGCCCGCGCCACCCCGGGTTCGGGGCGTGTACCGGGCAACGGGCCCCGCCGAGCCCGGTTCGGGGCGCGTACCGGGCAACGAACCCCCGCCACAACGGGTTCGGGGCGCGTATTGGGCAACCCGCCGGCCCCGCCCCGCCGGGCTACCCCGAGAGCTGCGCGGCCACGGCCGCGCGCACCCGGTCCGGCACTGACACGGGCCGGCGCGTCGCGGCATCCACGAACACGTGAACGAACGTGCCGACGGCGATCGGCTCCCCCGCGCCGGGGCGCAGGATCCCCAGCGCCCACGTGATGCTCGTCGTGCCGAGCCGCGCCACACCGATGCCCACTTCGAGCGGCTCGGGGAACGACGCCGACGCGCGGAAGTCGCATGACGACGACACCACGAGGGCGATGACGGGGGATGCCGCAGGCTCCAGGCCCGCCTCGGCGATCATCCACGCGTTGACGGCGGTGTCCATCGCCTCGTAGTAGACGACGTTGTTGAGGTGCCCGTACTGGTCGTTGTCGCGCCAGCGGGTCGCGAACGGGCGGCGCACGCCGTAGTGCGGCATCGGTCCTCCAGGGGTTCAGTCGGCGCGCAGCAGCACGCGGAATGCGGCGCGGGCACGCGCAGCGCTGGGCTGATCGCCGGCGATGAGGTCGGCGTACGTGAACGATTCCGACACGCGCACGAGCAGGTACGCGAGGTTGTGCACGTCGATCGCTCCACCGAGCGGCTGCTCGCCGAGTTCGCCGCGCACGAGCCACTCGGCCGTGGCGACGTAGCGCCGCTGGATCTCGCTCTCCTTCGTCGTGAGCAGCCGCAGCGCGCGCGCCGGCTCGCGGCGGAGGAACTCGCGGAAGTACGGCGCCCGGTTGAGGTCGGCGACGAAGTGCGTCAGCAGTTCGGCGACACGGTCCGCCCCGGTTCTTTCCGCCGTGGCGCGGTCGGCCTGCACGAGGGTGGGGACCGCCAGCGACCACAGCACCTCACTCAGCAGCGCATCGCGGTTGCCCACCCAGCGGAACAGCGACGTGCGGTCGACCCCGAGCGTCGAGGCCAGCCCGCCCATGTCGATGCGGTGCCCGGCGATGAACAACTCCCGGGCGAGGTCGAACGCGCGGCGGGAGTCGGGGTGGGATGCCAGGCGCTCCGAGAGCCACGACGGCGCGGCATCCACCCCCACCGTCGCGATGGCGGCGAGGCTCTCGGGTGCGGGCGCGGACATGCCGGAACTCTATCGCCGTGGGAGGCGGATGCAACATCCTGAGAAATGTTGCATGATGGGCGTCACACCGGATCACCGACGATCGGAGGAGCGATGCCGCTCACCCTCACCACCCCCGCAGACCACGCAGCCACCGCGCCCGCCGCGCCCGCCCCGCGCCTGCATGCCGACTTCTACGATCTGCAGGCGGCGCTCACCGACGGCGAGCGCGCGCAGCTGGGGCGCATCCGCGACTTCCTGCAGCGCGAGGTCGCCCCGCGCGCCGACGAGTTCTGGGAACGCGCGGAGAGCCCCCGGCACCTCTTCCCCCGCTTCGCCGAGCTGGGCATGCTCGGCGCCGGCATCCCCGAGGTCGCCCAGTACGACAACAGCGCCCTGTACCGCGGGTGGGTGGCACTGGAGATCTCGCGAGTGGATGCCTCGACGGCGACCTTCCTGGGCGTGCACAGCGGCCTCGCTATGAATGCGATCTGGGTCGGCGGCTCCGACGAGCAGCGCGAGCGGTGGCTCGGGCCGATGGCACGCGGCGAGATCGTGGGCGCGTTCGCGCTCACCGAGCCGCTGTCGGGATCGGACACCGCGCGCGGGCTGCGCACCACCGCCACGCGGCGGGTGGGAGCCGACGGCGCCGACGAATGGGTGATCGACGGCGCGAAGCGCTGGATCGGCAGCGGGGCGTTCTCGGACATCACGGTGGTGTGGGCGCGCGACACCGGCGACGGCGAGATGAAGGGGTTCATCGTGCCGACGTCCTCCCCCGGGTACGCCGCGACGAAGATCGAGCGCAAGCAGTCGCTGCGCGCGGTGGAGAACGCCGACATCACCCTCACCGGCGTGGTCGTGCCGGAGTCGCTGCGGCTGCAGCGGATCCACTCGTTCACCGAGGTCGCCGTCGTGCTGCGCCTCACCCGCGCCGAGGTGGCGTGGCAGGCGCTGGGCAACGGCATCGGCGCGTACGAGGCGGCGGTGCGGTACACCGGCGAGCGCGAGCAGTTCGGCAAGCCCATCGGGTCTTTCCAGCTGGTGCAGCACAAGCTCGCCACGGCGCTCGGGAACATCACGGCGTGCCTCGCGATGTGCACCCGGGTATCGCAGCTGCAGGACGACGACGCGCAGACCGACGCGCAGGCCGCGATGGCGAAGGCGTTCGTCTCCGCGCGGATGCGCGAGACCGTCGCGCTCTGCCGTGAGGTGATGGGCGGCAACGGGATCACACTCGACTACGGCGCGGCGCGGGCGTTCTGCGACGCGGAGGCGATCTACACCTTCGAGGGCACGCACGACATGAACACCCTCATCGTCGGCCGCGAGATCACCGGCATCCAGGCGTTCGTGTCATGAGCGAGGCGTACATCGTCGCCACCGCCCGCTCGCCGATCGGCCGGGCCCGCAAGGGATCGCTGGCCGACATGCGCCCCGACGACCTCGTGGCGCAGATGGTGCGCGCGGCGCTCGCGCAGGTGCCGGCGCTGGATCCCGGCCGCATCGACGACCTGATGGTCGGCACCGGGCAGCCGGCGGGACGCCAGGGCATGAACATCGCGCGCATCGTCGCGGTGCTGCTCGGGTTGGATGCCGTGCCGGGCACGACCGTGAACCGGTACTGCTCGTCGTCGCTGCAGACGACCCGCATGGCGTTCCACGCGATCAAGGCGGGCGAGGGCGATGTGTTCGTCTCAGCCGGGGTGGAGTCGGTCTCGCAGTACGCGCACGGGTTCGCCGACCTGCCGGATGCGGTGAATCCGGTGTTCGCGGATGCCGCGGCGCGCACGGCCGCGGGGGCGCAGGCGGGTGCTCCGGTGTGGCGCGACCCGCGGGCCGACGGCAGGCTGCCCGACGCCTACATCGCGATGGGGCAGACCGCCGAGAACGTGGCGCAGCTGCACGGGGTGACGCGAGAGGAGCAGGATGCCTTCGCCGCGCGTTCGCAGCAGCGGGCCGAGGCGGCGATCGCATCGGGATTCTGGGCGCGCGACATCACGCCGGTGACCCTCGACGACGGGACGGTGGTGCAGACCGACGACGGACCGCGGCCGGGGGTGACCGCCGCAGGGCTCGCGGGGCTCGACCCGGTGTTCCGCCCCGACGGCACCGTGACGGCGGGCAACTGCTGCCCGCTCAACGACGGGGCGGCGGCGGTCGTGATCGTGTCGGAGCGGGTCGTAGAGGCGCTCGGGTTGCAGCCGCTGGCGCGGATCGTCTCCACCGGGGTGAGTGGGCTGTCTCCCGAGGTGATGGGGCTCGGCCCGGTGGAGGCGTCGCGGCAGGCGCTGGCGCGCGCGGGCCTCGGGATCGACGACATGGATCTGGTCGAGATCAACGAGGCGTTCGCCGCGCAGGTGATCCCCTCGGCGCGCGAGCTCGGCATCGACGAGTCGCGGCTGAACGTGCACGGCGGGGCGATCGCGGTCGGGCATCCGTTCGGCATGACGGGCGCGCGCATCACGTCGACGCTGATCAACGGACTCGCCGCGACCGGTGGCCGCTACGGCCTCGAGACGATGTGCGTCGGCGGCGGCCAGGGCATGGCCCTCGTGCTCGCCCGCGAGTGAGCATTCGTCGTGCCGAGTGAGCATTCGCGACGAATACTCACTCGGCGATGCGAATACTCACTCGGCGATGCGAATACTCACTCGGTAGCGGGGACGACGAGCGCCAGCGTCTCGGCGACCAGCGCGGGCTTGGGGGAGCCGTCGATCTCGACGGTCGTGCGCATCCCCACCCGCACCCCCTGGGGCGTCTCGTCCGCCGATGCGAGCTCCGTCACCGCCCGCACGCGCGACCCCGCGCGCACCGGCTGCAGGAACCGCACCTTGTCGAGGCCGTAGTTCACCGCCATCGCGGTCCCGCCCACCTGCAGCAGCCCCTCGGTCAGCCGCGGCAGCAGCGACAGGGTCAGGTACCCGTGCGCGATCGTGCCCCCGAAGGGGCCGGATGCCGCGCGCTCGGCATCCAGGTGTATCCACTGCCGATCCTCGGTCGCGTCGGCGAACGCCGTGATGCGCTCCTGCGTGATCTCGAACCAGTCCCCGGTCGCCGACGCGCCCACGACAGCGGGAAGCCCCGCCGGCGACTCCACCGCGATGCTCATGCCTTCGGCCCTCCCGCGACGTACAGCACCTGGCCCGAGATGAACCCGGCGTCGTCGCCCACGAAGAACGCCACCGCCGCCGCGACGTCGTCAGGCGTCCCTCCGCGCCCCACCGGGATCTCCTTCGCCATCGCGGCGACGAAGTCCTCGAACGGCACCCCCAGGCGCTCCGCCGTCGCGCGGGTCATGTCGGTCTGGATGAACCCGGGGGCCACCGCGTTGGCGGTCACCCCGTACCGCCCCAGCTCGATCGCGAGCGTCTTGGTGAAGCCCTGCATGCCGGCCTTCGCGGCGGCGTAGTTCGCCTGCCCGCGGTTGCCGAGCGCCGACGTCGACGACAGGTTCACGATGCGGCCCCACCCGGCATCCACCATGTGCGCCTGCACCGCTTGGGTCATGAGGAACGCGCCGCGCAGGTGCACCCTCAGCACCGCATCCCAGTCGTCCTCGCTCATCTTGAACAGCAGGTTGTCGCGGATGATCCCGGCGTTGTTGACCAGAATCGTCGGCGCGCCGAGGTCGGCGGTGATCTCGGCGACAGCGGATGCCACGGCAGCCGCATCGGAGACGTCGGCGCCGACGGCGCGTGCGACGCGGCCGTCGGCTTCGATGGCGGCGACGGTGTCGGCGCATGCGGCCGCGTCGAGGTCGAGCACGGCGACGGCGTGGCCGGCGGCGGCGAGGCGGCGGGCCGTGGCGGCGCCGATGCCGCGGGCGGCGCCGGTGACGATGGCGGTGCGGGTCATGCGGTGTCCTTTCGAGAATGCTGCGGGTGCAACGGTCGTGCGGTCGGTGGCGGGTCAGAAGACGATGAGCTGGCGCAGTTCACCGCCGGCGGCGAGGCGATCCATCGCGACGTCGATCTCGTCCAGACGGATGCGAGAGGTCACCAGCCGCTCCAGCGGCAGCCTCCCCGCGCGCCAGAGATCGACGTATCGGGGGATGTCGCGCGCCGGCACCGCGGAGCCCAGGTAGCTGCCGATCACCGTGCGCGCTTCGGCGGTCAGTTGCAGCGGCGAGACCTCGGCGCGTGCGTCGGGGCCCGGGAGCCCGACCGTCACGGTCGCGCCTCCTGGCGCGGTGAGCGCCAGCGCGGTCTCGAACGCGCGGGCGGAGCCTGCCGCCTCGACGACGGCGGGCACGCGGATGCCGCGCGCCACGGCATCCGCCGGCGACAGGGCGTCGCGCGCGCCGAGTTCGCGGGCGATGCGCAGTTTGTCCGGCACCGCGTCGACGCCGATCACCTCGAGCCCGAGGGCGACCGCGACCAGGAGCGCGGCCATGCCGACCCCGCCGAGCCCGACGACGGCGATGGCCGATCCCGATGCCGGGCGTGCGGCGTTGAGCACGGCGCCACCGCCGGTGAGCACGGCGCAGCCGAGCAGCGCGGCGATCTCGCCGGGCACATCGGGCGGCACCGGCACGACCGAGGTGCGGCTGACGACGGCGTGGGTCGCGAACGCGCTCACGCCGAGGTGGTGGAACACCGGCTCGCCGGCATCCACACCTCGCCGCAGTCGCATCCCGCCGCCCACGAGCGTGCCGGCGGTGTTGGCGGCCGTGCCGATCTCGCACGGCAGCCGCCCGTCCGTCGCGCAGCCGGCGCATGATCCGCACCGCGGCAGAAAGGTCACGACCACGCGCACCCCCGGGCGGAGGTCGCCGACACCCGGGCCGACCTGCTCCACGATGCCGGCAGCCTCGTGGCCGAGGAGCATCGGCACCGGCCGGCGGCGGTTGCCGTCGACGACGCTGAGGTCGGAGTGGCAGACGCCCGCGGCCTCGATGCGCACGAGCAGCTCCCCGGCGGCCGGCCCCTCGAGCGTGAGCGGCCCGACGGTGAACGGGCGGGATGCCGCGAACGGCGGCTGCGCGCCCGAGACCTCGAGCACGGCACCGGTGATCTGCATCCGAACCTCCTCGTTCGTCGGGCACCGCGTCCGGCCAGCATACCGACTGCGCGGTATGTGCGCATCGCAAGTACTCGCTCGCCCTCGCGAATACTCTCTCGGCGGCCCGAATACTCACTCACTCACTCGGCGCAACGAATACTCACTCGACGGCAGGGATGCCCGCTCGGGGCACGAGCGGGCGCTCGGGCGATTTTTCAGCTTGCAGATATGAGCGGTCCCTAATCTGGGGGAATCATGGATGACCCCCCCGGCTCATAGTCCCGCGCCCTCTGACTGCCCAGCCGCTTCTGCGGCACGTTCAACGGTCAGGGGGTGTGACACATGAACGAATGGATGATGCTCGGCATCGGCCTGGTCCTGACGATCGGCACCGGCCTGTTCGTCGCCAGTGAATTCGCCCTGGTGAACCTCGACCGGCACGAGCTGGAAGCCCGACGCGCCCGCGGTGAGCGCGGCCTCGACGGCACCATCTCGGCGCTGAAGATCACGTCGACGCACCTCTCCAGCGCGCAGCTCGGCATCACGCTGACGACGCTGCTCACGGGCTACACGTTCGAGCCGGCCATCAGCAGCCTGCTCCGCGGCCCCCTGCTGGACATCGGCATCCCCGAAGGCGCGGTCTCGCCCATCGGCGCCGTCGTCGGCATCCTCATCGCCACGCTCTTCTCGATGATCATCGGCGAGCTCGTGCCGAAGAACTTCGCCCTCGCCGTGCCACTGGCCACCGCGAAGCTCGTCACCCCGTTCCAGCGGGCCTTCACCGCGGTGTTCAAGCCGCTGATCCTGCTGTTCAACAACACCGCGAACGCGATCATCCGGTCGATGGGCATCGAGCCCAAGGAGGAGCTGTCGGGCGCGCGCAGCGCCGACGAGCTGTCGTACCTCATCCGGCACTCGGCAACGGCCGGCCTGCTCGACACGTCCGACGCCCAGCTGCTGCGTCGCACGCTGCGGTTCGCCGAACACGACGCGTCGGAGGTCATGACCCCGCGCGTGCGCATGGTGACCGTCGACATCGCCGACACGGCGCAGGAGATCATCGCGCAGTCGCGGGCGACCGGGTTCTCGCGCTTCCCCGTCATCGACGGCACCCCCGACCGCGTCGTGGGCGTCGTGCACGTCAAGCACGCGTTCGCCGTGCCGCTGGCGGAGCGCACCGACACCCGGGCCGACGCGCTCATGAGCGACGTACGCACCGTCCCCGAGGGGATGGGCGCCGATCACCTGCTCACGCTGTTGCGCACCGAGGGCCTGCAGATCGCCGTGGTCGGCGACGAGTACGGCGGCACCGCCGGCATCGTCACCCTCGAGGACCTCGTCGAGGAGATCGTGGGCGAACTGGAGGACGAGCACGACCGCACGCGCACCGGCATCCTCCGCTCCGGCCGCTCCGTCACCTTCGACGCCAGCTGGCGCCCCGACGAAGTGCTCGACCGCACCGGCGTCGAGATCCCCGAGGAGGGCGACTACGAGACCGCCGGCGGCTACGTCACCGACGTGCTCGAGCGCCTGCCCGAACTCGGCGACGAGGTGCGCCTGCCCGCGGGCACGCTCCGCGTCGAGCGCATCGACGGGCACCGCATCGTGCGCCTTCGCTACACCCCCGACGAACCGGAGACCGACGCCAGCCTCATGACCGACCACGACAGAACCCGCGAGAGCCTGATGAAGGGGGCCCGTCATGAGTGACGACGTCTGGGGCATCGTCTGGCTGTTCATCCTGCTCATCGCCAACGCGTTCTTCGTCGGCGCCGAGTTCGCCGTCATCTCCGCCCGCCGGTCGCAGATCGAGCCGCTCGCGGCACGCGGCAGCAAGGCGGCCAAGACCACCCTGTGGGCGATGGAGCACGCCACGCTCATGCTCGCGACGAGCCAGCTGGGCATCACGGTGTGCTCGCTGCTGATCCTCAACGTCTCCGAGCCGGCGATCCACCACCTGCTGGAGATTGCGCTGGGCCTCACCGGTCTCACGCCCGAGCTGATCAGCATCATCGCGTTCGTCATCGCGCTGTCGCTCGTGACGTTCCTGCACGTCGTGTTCGGCGAGATGATCCCCAAGAACATGGCGTTCTCGGTCCCCGACCGCGCCGCGCTGATCCTCGCTCCGGCCCTCGTGGCGGTGGCGAAGGTGTTCAAGCCGATCATCTGGACGCTCAACGCCGCGGCCAACGGCATCCTGCGCCTGTTCCGGGTGCAGCCGAAGGATGAGGCGACGAGCACATACACGCTCGACGAGGTCGCCAACATCGTGCAGCAGTCGCGCCGCGAGGGCACCCTGCTGGACACGTCCGGCACCCTCGCCGGGGCGTTCGAGTTCACCGAGCGCACGGTGGTCGACGTCGACGTACCGCTGGACGGCATGGTGCTGCTGCCGGCGCAGGCGACCCCCGCCGACGTGCAGCGGGCCGTCGCCGAGCACGGGTTCTCGCGCTACGTGCTGGCGGGGGCCGACGGCGAGCCGGTGGCCTACGTCCACATGAAGGACGTGATGGACCTCGACAGCCCGGAGCAGTTCCACTCCCCCATTCCCCAGAAGCGGCTGCGGCGCCTGGCGACCGTGCACCGCACAGCGGAGCTCGAGGATGCCATGGCGATGCTGCGCCGCCGCGGCGCGCACGTCGCGCGGAGCCTGGATGCCGAAGGTCGCACAGTCGGCCTGCTGTATCTGGAGGACGTGCTCGAGGTGCTCGTCGGCGAGATCGAGGACGCCACGGCCACCGCCGCCTGACCACAGCCGACGGCGGTGGGTGCTGCGCTTCGGCGGGCACCCACCGCCCGGCATCCCGAATACTCACTCGACGGCACGAGTACTCACTCGGCAGCCTGGGTACTCACTCGGCAGCGCGAGCGTCTAGTCCTCGGGCTCCTGCGGGCGCGGACGCCACAGCACGATGTCGGTCGCACGCGGGACGCGCTTGCCGTGACGGAGCGTGATGACACCACCGCTGGGGCCGGCGGCGAACACCCGCGCGCCGGGGCGGTTCTCGAGCTCGGTACGCACCCGGTGCTCGAGGTCGCGCACCTGATGCCGCAGTTCCCGCACGTGGTTCTCGAGCTCGATGATGCGCGCCACCGCCGGCAGACTCACGCCCTCGGCCGACAGGCGTGCCACTTCACGCAGCTGCGCCACGTCACGCGGCGAGTAGCGCCGGGAGCCACCACGCGTGCGGGCGGGCACGACCAGCCCGATGCGGTCGTACTGCCGCAGCGTCTGCGGGTGCATGCCCGCAAGGTCGGCGGCGACCGCGATCGCGAAGATCGGGGTGTCCTCGTCGATCTCGTCGTTCATCCGGTCACCTCCTTCGGGTGGAGAGGCGGGGGGCGGCGCGGCGCCCGGCACGGATGCCGTACGCGGCACGCGCCGCCGCTCCCGCATTCACGTCGTTCTCAGCCTCGCGCCTTCTGCATGAGGTCGGCGCGGGGGTTCTCCTTGGGCTCCAGCTCGTGGAATCGCTCGAGCGCTTCTCTGGCTTCGCCCTCCAGGTGCGCGGGTACCGCGATCTGCACCTCGGCGAGCAGGTCGCCCGTGCCCTTCGTGGTGGCGACACCGCGACCCTTGACGCGCAGCACGCGCCCCGAGGGAGTGCCGGGCGCGACCCGCAGCTTGACGGGGTCACCACCCAGGGTCGGCACCTCGATGGTCGCGCCCAGCACCGCCTCGGTGAAGGTGACCGGCACGGTCACCCGCAGGTTCAGTCCGTCGCGGGTGAACACCGGGTGCGGACGCACGGTCACCGACACCACGATGTCGCCGTTCTCGCCGCCGTCGGGCGACGGGCGCCCCCGGCCGCGCAGCCGGATCTTCTGACCGTCTTTGACGCCGGCCGGGATCTTGACCTTGAACGGCTTGCCGTCTTCCCCCTGCAGGGTGATGGTCTCGCCTTTGGTCGCCGTGAGGAAGTCGATCGTCGTGCGCGCCGCGATGTCGGCACCCTTGGTGGGGCCGCCGAAGCCACGGAATCCGCCCGAGGTCTGACCGAATCGGCCGGAGCCGAACCGTCCGCCCTGCTGCTGGTTGAACATCGAGAAGATGTCGTCGAAGTCCTCGGCGGACTGATACCTCGCGCCGCCGCCGCGGCCCTGGCCGAACATGCTGAAGACGTCTTCGAACCCGCCGGCACCCTGGCCGCCCGCCGTGAAGCGGGCGCCTGTGCCCATGGCGCGGATCTGGTCGTACTCGGCACGTTGTTCGGCGTCGCTCAGCACGGCATAGGCCTCGCTGATCTCCTTGAACTTGGCCTCGGCCGCGGCATCACCCTGATTGGAGTCGGGGTGGTACTTGCGCGCGAGCTTGCGGTACGTCTTCTTCAGGTCGGCATCGCTGACGTCCTTGCTCACACCCAGGACGGCATAGAAGTCCTTGTCGAACCAGTCTTGACTCGCCATCGATGCCTCCGTTCTACTCGACCGGAACCGCGACGACGACCTTCGCCGGTCGCAGCTCGACCGAGCCCAGCCGGTAGCCGATCTCGACGACTTCGAGGATCGTCGGCGTCGTGGTGCCGGGGGTCGGCGCCTGGAAGATCGCTTCGTGCTGCTGCGGGTCGAAGGCCTCGCCCGCCTCGCCGTAGCGCTCGACGCCCATACGGCTCACGATGCCGCGCAGCTTCTCGGCCATCGCCGCCAGCGGCGCGCCCTCGACGAGGTCGCCGTGCTTCTCGGCACGGTCGAAGTCGTCGAGCACCGGCAGCAGCGCCTTGGCGATCGACCCGCGTGCGCGTTCGATCTCCACCTCGCGCTGCTCCTCGGTGCGGCGCCGGTAGTTGGCGTACTCCGCCTGCAGCCGCTTGAGGTCGATGAGCAGGTCGGCATCGGCCCCCGCGTCGGCGGGAGCGTCAGCGGCGGCCGCGTCGTCGGACTGTGCAGCGGCGAGGATGTCCTCGATGGTCAGTTCGGCTTCACCGTCGGCACCCGCGGCGGATGCCGCGGCGTCTCCCTGCGACTCGGGGTCGGAGGCCTGAGCCCCCGACCCCGAGTCACCGGGGACCTCGTCGATCGGTTCTTCGAAGTCCTTGTCGGTCATGTTTCGATTCTCTACTTCTTCTCGTCCTCGTCGTCGACGACCTCGGCGTCGATCACGTCCTCCTCGGGGTTCGGCACCTGGCCGTTGCCCGGGTCGGTCGCGGCCGGGTCAGGGTTCTCGCCCTGCGCCTGGCCGGCGGCGTAGATCGCCTCGCCCAGCTTGCCCTGCGACTGGCTGAGCTTGTCGAACGCCGTCTTCACCGCGTCGTCGTCCTCGCCGGCCAGCGCCGTCTTGAGGGCGTCGACGTCGGCCTGCACGTCGGACTTGACCTCGGCGGGCAGCTTGTCGTCGTTGTCCTTGATGAGCTTGTCGATCGAGTATGCGAGGGTCTCTGCCTGGTTGCGGGTCTCGGCGGACTCACGGCGCTTCTTGTCTTCGGCGGCGTGCTCCTCGGCCTCGCGCACCATGCGGTCGATGTCTTCCTTGGGAAGCGACGAGCCACCCGTGATCGTCATCGACTGCTCCTTGCCGGTGCCCTTGTCCTTGGCGGACACGTGCACGATGCCGTTCGCGTCGATGTCGAAGGTGACCTCGACCTGCGGGATGCCACGGGGAGCCGGGGCGATGCCGGTGAGCTCGAAGGTGCCCAGCGGCTTGTTGTCGCGAGTGAACTCGCGCTCGCCCTGGAAGACCTGGATCGCGACCGACGGCTGGTTGTCGTCGGCGGTGGTGAAGGTCTCGCTGCGCTTGGTGGGGATGGCCGTGTTGCGCTCGATGAGCTTGGTCATGATGCCACCCTTGGTCTCGATGCCGAGGCTCAGGGGGGTGACGTCGATGAGCAGCACGTCCTTGCGCTCACCCTTGAGGACACCGGCCTGCAGGGCAGCACCCACGGCGACGACCTCATCGGGGTTGACGCCCTTGTTCGCGTCCTTGCCGGTCTCCGCCTTGACGAGTTCGGCAACGGCGGGCATGCGGGTGGAGCCGCCGACCAGCACGATGTGGTCGATGTCGCTGACCTTGATGCCGGCCTCGCGGATGACGTCCTCGAACGGCTTCTTGGTGCGGTCGAGCAGGTCCTTGGTGAGGTCCTCGAACTTCGCGCGGGTGATGGTCTCCGACAGCGACACGGGACCGGAGTCGGTGAGCGACAGGTAGGGCAGGTTGATGCTCGTCGAGCTGGAGCTGGACAGCTCCTTCTTGGCCTGCTCGGCCGCTTCCTTCAGGCGCTGCAGCGCGATCTTGTCGCCCGAGACGTCGACACCGGTGGTGTCCTTGAACTGCTTGATCAGGTAGTCGACCAGACGCTGGTCCCAGTCGTCGCCCCCGAGGCGGTTGTCACCGGCGGTGGAGCGCACCTGGATGGTGGAGAAGTCGTCGTCCTTGCCCACTTCGAGCAGCGAGACGTCGAACGTGCCGCCACCGAGGTCGAAGACGAGGATGAGCTCGTCCTCCTTTCCGCGGTCGAGGCCGTAGGCCAGGGCGGCAGCGGTGGGCTCGTTGATGATGCGCAGCACGTTCAGGCCCGCGATCTCGCCGGCTTCCTTCGTGGCCTGACGCTCGGCGTCGTTGAAGTAGGCGGGAACGGTGATGACGGCATCCGTCACCGCGTCGCCCAGGTACTGCTCGGCGTCGCGCTTGAGCTTCTGGAGGATGCGGGCCGAGATCTCCTGCGGCGTGTAGGCCTTGCCGTCGATCGCCTGGGTCTTCCAGTCGGTGCCCATGTGGCGCTTGACCGACGTGATGGTGCGGTCGACGTTGGTGACGGCCTGGCGCTTGGCGGTCTCGCCGACGAGCACCTCACCGTCTTTGGTGAAGGCCACGACCGACGGGGTCGTGCGGAAGCCCTCCGCGTTCGCGATGACCTTCGGCTCGCCGCCCTCGAGGACGCTGACGACCGAGTTGGTCGTGCCGAGGTCGATTCCGACTGCACGTGCCATGTGATTCTCCTTCTGGTGTGGCGTGAAAATCTGTGGGTTGAGCCCGCTCGGCTCAACATCGATACGAAAAGGAAAACACACCCACCCAGCGATGTCAAACAACTTGATACGAGTCATATCAAGTTTGCAGGCTCGGGCGCCTGCCTGACCACCCCTGGGGTACACGCAGTCGCGATAAGGTGCGCACGTGAACACGACGCCGGGCGCGACGCCCGACCTCCCCGCCATGGCCGACAGCGGCGCGATCCCCGTCATGGGACTGCAGCTGCGAGAGGGCCGACCGGCCTCCCCGCGCACGGTGTTCTCGTGGGCCCTGTGGGACTGGGCGGCGCAGCCGTTCAACACCGTGATCCTCACCTTCATCTTCACGGCGCTGTACCTCACCACCGACGCATTCCTGCCGGCCGACATCGCCGCCCTCAGCGACGGGGACCCGATCAAGATGCAGGCCGAGGCGGGGCTCGCCGCCGGGCTCGGCTGGGGCACGACCATCGCGGGCCTGCTGATCCTGGCGCTCGCTCCGGTGCTGGGGCAGCAGGCGGATGCCGCCGGGCGCCAGAAGCTGTGGCTCGGGATCGGCACCGGCGGGCTCGTCATGAGCATGGCCCTGCTGTGGTTCGTCGAGCCCGCGCCTGCCCTGTTCTGGCTGGGCGTGGCCCTCATCTCGGCGGGCACCGTGTTCAGCGAGATCGCCGGGGTCAATTACAACGCCATGCTCATCGGCATCGCGACACCCCGCAACATCGGGCGCGTCTCAGGTCTCGGCTGGGGCTTCGGCTATCTCGGCGGCATCGTCGCCCTCATCCTCGTCGTCGTCTTCTACACGCAGGAGTGGTTCGGCCTGAGCGCCGAGGGGGGCCTGCCCTTCCGCATCATCGCGGTCGGCTGTGCGCTGTGGGCCGTGCTCTTCGCCCTCCCGATCTTCCTCTGGGTGCCTGAGCCGTCGACCGGGCGGCCCGAGCGCCGCGTGGGACTGCTGCGCGGATACCGACTGCTGGTGGCGGATGTCATGGCGCTGTACCGTTCGGCCGACTCGCGGCCGACCTTCTGGTTCCTGCTGTCCAGCGCCGTCTTCCGAGACGGCCTCGGCGGCGTCTTCACGTTCGGCGCCATCATCGCCGGCCAGGTGTACGGCTTCGAGTTCATCGAACTGGTGATCTTCGGCATCGCGGCGAACCTCGTCGCCGGGGTGTCGACGCTCCTCGCCGGACGGTGGGATGACCGCCTCGGACCGAAGACGATCATCCTGTTCTCGCTCGGCGCCATGATCGTCGCGGGATTCGCGGTGTTCGTGCTGGTGGATGCCGGTGCCGTGGTGTTCTGGATCGGCGGCCTGCTGCTGTGCGCGTTCGTCGGTCCCGCGCAGTCGGCGTCACGGTCGTTCCTCGCCCGCCTCACCCCCGCGGGGCGCGAGGGCGAGATCTTCGGGCTCTACGCCACGACGGGGCGTGCCGCGAGCTGGATGACCTCGCTGCTGTGGGCGCTGCTGATCACCATCGGCGGCGCGACGTCGTTCGGGATCCTCGGGATCGTGCTGGTGCTGCTGGCCGGATTCCTCCTGCTGCTACCGGTGAAGGCTCCCGCCCTCGCACGATGAGCACCGCGGGGTGACCCGCCTCAGCTGTCGTCGTCGCGGCGACGGGTCAACCGGCGCGTCCACTTCGGCGCCGCCACCCCCTCCTCGTTGGGCAACTCGACCTCGAGGCCGTAATGCTCACCGATGCGCTCGACGAACTGCTCGCGCGCCGCGCGCTCGTACGCGGTGCGCTCGCGGCGGAACGCCACCACCAGTGCCCAGCAGATGAGCAGCATGACCACGCTGAACGGCAAAGCGATGATGACCGCCGCCGTCTGCAGCGCCACGAGACCTCCCGCGATGAGCAGAGCCACCGCAAGCACCGAGGTGATGAGCGTGAACAGCACGCGCACCGATTTGCTGGGCTCGGGGTTGCCGCCCGTGGCCAGCATCCCCATCACGAGCGCGCCGGAGTCGGCGGACGTGACGAAGAAGATCCCGATGAGGATGAGGGCGCCGATCGTGAGCACGAGTGTGCCCGGCAGGTACTCGAACATCTGGAACAGCGCGCCTTCGATGTTCACCGTGCCATCGGCGGTGGTCATCGCGCCCGGGTTCTGGGCCTCGATCTTGAGGGCGGAGCCGCCGAGGACGGCGTACCAGAGGATGCCGAGCATGGTGGGAACGAGGAGCACGCCCATGACGAACTCGCGTACCGTGCGGCCTTTGCTCACGCGGGCGATGAAGACGCCGACGAACGGCGCCCACGAGATCCACCAGCCCCAGTAGAACGCGGTCCACGAGGCCTGCCACTCCTGGCCCGCCGCGCCTTGGAAGGCGCTGACGCTGAAGCTCAGTCCGATGTAGTTCTGCAGGTAGGCACCGATGGACTGCACCCATTCGCGCAGCAGGTACAGGGTGTCGCCGGCGAACAGCACGAACAGCAGCAGGGCGGCCGCCAGGACCAGGTTCGTCGTCGAGAGCCACTTCATGCCGCGACTCACACCCGAGAGCACCGAGAACAGCACGGCGGCGGTGATCACGGTGATGATGATGATCTGGTCGACGATGCCGGTTTTTTCGATGAGGCCGGCGGCCGACAGCCCTGAGCTGATCTGCAGCACGCCGAGCCCCAGACTGGTTGCGACACCGAACAGGGTGCCGACGAGGGCGATGGAGTCGATGGCGTTGCCCCAGCCGCCACGCACCCGGCGGCCCATGACCGGTTCGAGAGCCCAACGGATCGTCAACGGGCGGCGGCGGCGGTGCACGGCGTAGGCCAGGGCGAGGCCCACGACGACGTAGATCGCCCACGCCTGCACGCCCCAGTGCAGGTAAGTCTGGGTCAGGGCGGACTGCGCGAGCTGCGCGGGCGTGCCCTCGACGCCGGGCTTGGGAGTCACGAAGTGGCTGAGCGGCTCGCTCACACCGTAGAAGACGAGGCCGATGCCCATGCCGGCGGCGAACAGCAGCGAGAACCAGGCGCCGGCGGAGAACTCGGGCCGGTCGTCGTCACGGCCGAGGCGGATGTCGCCGAACCGGCTGAAGCCGAGAAAGAGGCAGAACGCGACGAAGAAGGCGGTGATCGCGACGTAGTACCAGCTGAAGCCGTTGACGATGGCGCCTTGGATCGTGCCGAAGAACGTCTCCGCCTGCGTGGGGAAGATGATCGCGAAGGCGCTGAACACCAGCGTCACGACCGCTGCGGGCACGATGACCCAAGGGCTGGGGCGGAAGCGACGGGCGTCGCCCGTGGTTCGCGCTCTCGGCGGGGAGGCAGGCTCGCCCGGCAGGTTCGAGTTGCTCACGCACCCACGTTAACCCCGCAGGCGCGGGCGCGCGCTCGGTTGCGCGCGGCATCCTGGTGTGCTGGCGCAGGACCCTGGCCGGGGCCGAAGCTCAGGCGCCGCGCGAACCCAGGTCGCTCGTGCCGACGTCGGTGCGGTGGAAGTTGTGCGACGAACGGGATGCCGTCGGGCCCCGCTGACCCTGGTACCGGTTGCCGTACGGGCCGGACCCGTACGGGTTCTCGGCGGCCGACGAGAGCCGGAAGAAGCAGAGCTGGCCGATCTTCATCCCCGGCCACAGCTTGATCGGCAGTGTCGCGACGTTGGAGAGCTCGAGGGTGACGTGGCCGGTGAACCCGGGGTCGATGAAGCCGGCCGTCGAGTGGGTGAGCAGACCGAGGCGGCCGAGCGACGACTTGCCCTCCAGACGCGCAGCGACGTCGTCGGGCAGCGTCACCTGCTCGAATGTCGCGCCGAGGGCGAACTCCCCCGGATGCAGGATGAACGGCTCGTCGGGGTCGACTTCGATGAGGCGCGTCAGATCCGGCTGATCCACGGCCGGATCGATGAAGGGGTACTTGTGGTTGTCGAACAGCCGGAAGTAGCGGTCGAGGCGCACATCGACGCTCGACGGCTGCACCATCTCGGGCTGCCACGGGTCGAGGCCGATGCGGCCGCCGTCGATTTCGAGTCGGATATCACGGTCGCTGAGCAGCACGACGTCAGCCTAGCGGCGCGCGGCCGCGACGGCCTTTGCTAAGCTGGGGCCCGCGTCGCCTCGGTGACGCACGGGGCTGTAGTTCAATGGCAGAACTTCTGCTTCCCAAGCAGATAGCGCGGGTTCGATTCCCGTCAGCCCCTCCACTTGTCACTTCCAGAGCTATCTCGGATATTCCAGAGGTAGTCCGGACCGGAGATTCCTCCACTATCGACCGCGTCGCGGTTCATCCAGTTCCGAATGCATGACTCACTGATCCCAGGATCACGGGCGCTCTGGCCGACCCGGTTTCCCCGGGCGACGAGATCCGGGGCTCGGCGCCGGAACTCCGGCGGGTGGGAAGCAGGCATCTCACGGACTCCTCTCTGAGACGATCGTCGCCTCAACTCGGGTGGTCATGACCAGGGTGTCCGGGAAAGCGGGTCACGCTCCAGTCACGACACTCAGTAGTGGGCTCACAAGCACACTGTCTCATCGACTACGTCGAGCGTTCGTCGTCAGGGTGCCGGGGTAGCCTGCGAGGGTGAGAACGACTGACTTGACGAAGGTGCGCGCTACCCTCTGGACGGCGGCCGACGAACTGCGCGCGAACTCGAAGCTGACACCAGGGCAGTACCGCGACCCCGTGCTGGGGCTAGTGTTCCTCGCCTATGCGGAGAACCGCTTCGAAGAGGTGCGCGGCGAGGTGGAAGCGAACCGCAGCACACGGAACCCCGCCCAGCCCGCCGATTACAAGGCGAAGTCCGTTCTCTACGTCCCCGAAGAGTCGCGGCTCACCCGCATCGTGGAACTGCCCGAGGGTGAGGACATCGGGAAGGCAGTCGATGAAGCGATCAAGGCGATCGAGGCGGCGAACCCCGAGCTAAAGGACATCCTGCCTCGCGGCTACCAAAAACTGGAGCGCACGACTCTCATCGAATTGCTGCGGCTATTCGCCCCGCTGCCTACCCAGCTATCGGGTGACGCATTCGGGTTCATCTACGAGGACTTCCTCTCTAACTTCGCAGCCCAGGAAGGCAAGGGCGGAGGGGAGTACTTCACCCCGTACTCGATCGTCCGCCTCATCGTCGAGATCCTCGAACCGTTCCACGGCCGCGTGCTCGACCCCGCATGCGGGTCAGGCGGCATGTTCGTTCAGTGCGCGAAGTTCATCGAGCGCCACCACGCGTCCGCTAGCCGCAAGCTGTCGATCTATGGCGCGGAGAAGACGGATGACACCGTGCCTCTGGCAAAGATGAACCTCGCCATGCACGGGCTTTCCGGTGAGATTCGTCAGGCCAACAGCTATTACGAAGATCCGCACAGTGCGGTCGGTGCCTTCGACTTTGTGATGGCGAATCCGCCCTTCAACGTCGACAAGATCAAGAAGGACCAACTGGCGGGCGACAAGCGGTTCCCGTTCGGCCTGCCAAAGGCCGACAACGGCAACTACCTGTGGATCCAACAGTTCTACGCAGCGCTCGCCCCGAAGGGTCGCGCCGGCTTCGTCATGGCCAACTCCGCTGGAGACGCGGGCCACTCCGAGAGAGAGATCCGCAAGCAGCTGATCGAGTCCGGCACAGTCGACGTGATGGTCGCGATCAGCTCGAATTTCTTCTACACCGTCACCCTGCCGGTGACGCTGTGGTTCCTCGACAAGGCCAAGGTCGGTACGCCGCGGGAGGACACCGTCCTGTTCCTCGACGCTCGCCACATCTTCCGTCAGATCGACCGTGCCCACCGCGACTTCACGGCCGACCAGATCGAGTTCCTGGCCAACATCGTGCGGCTTTACCGCGGCGAGGACATCGAGACGACCGATGGCAGCGAAGTCTTGCTGAAGGAGAGCTTCCCCGACGGTAAATACGTCGACGTCGGCGGCCTCTGCAAGGTCGCGACACGTGCAGAGATCGAGGCGCAGGGCTGGAGCCTCAACCCCGGCCGCTACACCGGCACGGCAACGGTCGATGAGAGCGACGTCGACTTCATGGGTGACCTCGAAAAGCTCTACGAGGAGTTCACGATGCTGAGCGACCAAGCCGAGGCGCTACGTGCCAAGGTCGATACTGCCGTTCGAGGGGTTCTCGACGCATGACGGAATGGCGCGACGTCACTCTAGGGGAGGTGTGTGAGCTCAAGCGTGGATACGACCTTCCGCGCGGCTCGCGAGCAGTCGGCTCAGTTCCGGTTATCTCTTCGTCAGGGCCAACCGGCTGGCATGACGAGGCAAAGGTAAAGGCTCCAGGCGTCGTCACTGGCCGATACGGTACGCTCGGCCAAGTTTTCTATGTGACTGAAGACTTCTGGCCACTGAATACCTCGCTCTACGTGCGCGATTTCAAGGGGAACGACCCTCGCTTCGTGGCAGTCTTGCTTCGGTCCATGGACTTGGCGAAGTACGACGGAGCAGCTGCCGTACCGGGTCTCAACCGGAATCATCTGCACACCCTTTCGGTCCGGGTGCCGGAGCTTTCGGTCCAAGCATCCATCGCGCAGGTGGCTCAGGCTCTCGATGACTTGATCGAGAACAACCGCCGGCGGCTCGAGCTGCTCGAGAAGATGGCACGGTCCATCTACCGCGAGTGGTTCGTGAAGTTCCGCTACCCCGGCCACGGCGACGTGCCCCTGGTCGACTCCGCTCTCGGCCCGATCCCTCAAGGCTGGCGGGCGGGCACGATCGGTGAAGTGCTCGAACTCAAGTACGGCAAGGCACTGAAAGCATCCGCCCGGCGGGGCGGGGCCGTTGCTGTTGTCAGCTCCGCAGGCATTGTGGGGTGGCACGATGAGTCGTTCGTCTCTGGCCCGACGATTGTTGTCGGGCGCAAGGGCAACGTCGGCAGCATCCACTGGGTCGACGGCCCATGTTGGCCGATTGACACGGCCTACTACGTTGACACGGGACTGCCCCTAAGGTTCGTCGCCGAGCAGTTGCGACGTACCAGGTTCACGAACACGCACGCCGCTGTTCCAGGACTCAGCCGCGAGGCGGCCTACGCGAGACCGTTCCTCGTCCCGCCCCTAGATGTGCTGGAGGCATTCCAAACGGCGGTTGACCCACTCGGCGCACAGGCGACAGCTCTGGGGCGGCAGACTGGCAGCCTGGCCGCGCTGCGTGATCTGCTGCTTCCAAGACTGGTGACTGGGCAGATCGACGTGTCGGCGCTCGACCTCGGGGCGCTGGTTGAGGGTGCGGTGACGTGATGGTGCCGACGGGGGCGGAGTACCTGTACGTGGAGAAACCGAGCATGGAGTTGCTGGAGCATCTCGGTTGGACGCCTGTTGACGGGTTCCACGAGGTGCTCGGGCCGGAGGGAACGCTCGGTCGTGATTCCCAGCACGACGTCGTACTCACTCATCGGCTGCGGTCCGCGATGCGCAAGCTCAACTCCGAGCACGTCCCCGACGCGGCGATCAACGAGGCCATCGAGGCACTGACGAAGGACCGCACGGTCATGGATCGGGTGCGTGCCAACCGAGAGGTGCACGAACTCCTCCGTAACGGCTATCAGGCCGAATGGACCGACGACAACGGCGAGAAGCAGATCGAGACCCTCAGGTTCCTGGACTTAGGCGCCCCCGCAAACAACGACCTGTTAGCTGTGCAGCAGATGTGGGTGAAGGGCAATCTGCACAGCCGGCGTCTCGATGTCGCGCTGTTCGTCAATGGCGTTCCGTTGGTGGTGATGGAGTTCAAGGAGCCGAATGAGTCGGTGAAGTCGGCGTACGACAACAACCTGACCGACTATCGCGACACCATTCCGCAGCTCTTCATTCCGAACTGCTTCGTTTTGCTTTCGAACGGCAGCCAGGCCAAGGTCGGGTCCACGTACTCGCCGTGGGAGTTCTTCAACGACTGGTTGGTCATCGATGCCCACGGCACCCGGGGTGCGGTCGCGCTGGAAACGGCCCTGCGCGGCACCTGCGACCCTGCCGTGCTGCTGGACCTGCTGGAGAACTTCGTCGCATACATGGAGCGCCCTGGAGGCCTCATCAAGGTACTGGCGCGGTCGCACCAGTACCTCGGCGTCAACGCAGCAATCGACAACCTGCACCGGGCACGGGGTGCCCAGAACAAGCGCCTCGGCGTCTTCTGGCACACGCAGGGCTCGGGTAAGTCGTTATCAATGCTGTGGTTCACGCAGAAAGTGTTGCGGCAGGTGCCTGGCAACTGGACCTTCGTCATGGTCACCGACCGCACCGAACTCGACACTCAGCTCCACGGGGAGTTCGCCGACGCTGGTGCGATCTCTCCCGAGGCCCGGGTGCATGCGCAGTCCGTCGCACATCTGCGCGAGCTGCTGGCCGCCGATCACCGGTACGTGTTCACCCTGATTCAGAAGTTCCAGCCCTCCAAGGCGTTGGGCGAGCGGCAGATACCGGTGCTGTCGGACCGCTCTGACATCATCGTCATCACCGATGAGGCACACCGAAGCCAGTACGACACGCTCGCGCTCAACATGCGCGCGGCCCTGCCGAACGCCTCGATGATGGGCTTCACCGGAACGCCGCTGATCGCCGGTGAGGAGCAGGCGACCCGCGAGCAGTTTGGCGACTACGTCAGCGTCTACAACTTCCGAGACGCCATAGAGGACGGGGCAACGGTCCCTCTCTACTACGAGAACCGGATCCCTGAGCTACAGCTGGTCAACGAGAACTTCTCCGACGAGCTCAACGCCCTCCTCGAGGAGGCCGAGCTCGACGAAGACGCCGAGGGCCAGCTAGCACGTGCCTTCGGCACGCAGTACACGTTGCTGAACCGTCCTGAGCGTCTGAAGGCCATCGCCAAGGACCTCGTCGCTCACTTCGTCGGCCGCGGATTCAGCGGCAAGGCGATGTACGTCGGGCTCGATAAGGCAGCAGCTGTGCGGATGTACAACCTTGTCCGGGATGCGTGGGCCGAACACTTGGCCGAGTTGAGGGCCGAGCACGATGCACTGCCGGAACTGGAGCGGCCCTGGCTGGCGTCGCGGATCGAGCTGATGGAGACCACCGACATGGCGGTGGTGGTCTCGCAGAGTCAGAACGAACTGAAGATGCTCGACGACCTCGGTCTGGACATCCGCCCGCACCGCGAGCGGATGAACCGGGAGGATCTCGCCGAGAAGTTCAAGGACCCGGACGACCCGCTGCGGTTGGTGTTCGTCTGCGCCATGTGGATGACCGGATTCGACGCCCCCAGTGTCTCGACCGTCTACCTGGACCGCCCGATGCGTAACCACACCCTGATGCAGACCATTGCCCGCGCCAACCGCGTCTTCCCGGAGAAGGAGAATGGCCTCATCGTCGACTACGTCGGTGTCTTCAGGAACTTGGAGAAGGCCCTGGCGATCTACGGGGCCGCCAACGCCGGCGAGTCGCCTATTGAGATCATCGACTCACTGGCAAGTGAACTCGACGCGGCGGTGGCCGAACTGATCACCTTTTGCACCGACATCGGCGTCGACCTCATCGGGACGCGAGACGCCACGGGCTTCGACCACATCGCCAAGCGCGACGCCGCCGTCGAGGCGCTTTTGATCGACGAAGCTACCTGGAACGACTTCCTCATGCGGGCGCGGCTTATTCGGAGACTTTTCAAGGCGCTTCTGCCCAATCCGAAGGCCACAGCCCAGCAGCGTACCGTCGCTACGATCCGGGTACTCGCAGAGCGAATCACCTCTGTCATCAAGCCGCCAGAGCCCGAAATCAGCGGCGTAGTCGACGCTGTCGAGGCTCTCTTGGACCGCTCGGTCGGGGCCGAGGAGTATGTCATCCGCGCCGTAGCCGAGGGCGTGCAGCCTGACCCTCTCCTCGACCTGTCACAGATCGACTTCGAAGGGCTTGCCCGCAAACTTGCGGGACGCAAGCGTGCCGAAACAGACCGTCTAGCGCAGCTCCTCCTCGCGCGCGCGGTCGGCGCGGCAACGCGCAACGCCACCCGGTACGAGCTAGTCGAACGGATCGAGCAACTCATCGCCGACTACAACGCAAGCAGCGTCAACACCGACGAGTACCTCAGACGCCTCGTAGAGATGTCTAAGACTCTCACCCACGAAGAAGAACGCGCCGTTCGGGAAGGCATGACCGACGAGGAACTGGCGATCTTCGACCTACTCACTCAGCCCGATCCCGTCCTCACCGACGAGGAGCGGCAGCGGGTCAAGGCCAGCGCGAAGATGCTGCTTGAGCACCTTCATGACAAACTCGTCCAGGACTGGCGCCACAAAGTTGACGTGATGAGCGATGTGAACAGCACCATCCGGTCCGTGCTCGACGCCGGACTCCCGGATACGTACACCGTCGACGTCTTCCAGACCAAGGTTCAACTCGTTTACGACCACGTACTCTCGGCCTATGGCGACAGTGGCGACAGCGCGTACACAATGCGCGTCGATGCCCACAGGCCAAACACCGTGGTCGAATACGGCAACGAGGTAGACGTTCGCCGCATCGCCGACGACGTAGTGCGACGTATCCTCGCAGATCCCGGCTTCGCCTCGCAGGTGGCCCAGCAACTGCAATCGAACGCGCATCGGGCTGGCTGACGGTGGCGTGTGGAGTCGCAGTGGCCGATTCCCGTCAGCCCCGGCAACCGTCACTTCCTGCCCGCCTCGAGAGCCAGTTCCGACAATCCCACGAGTTCGCGTTGACTCAGCCGCGGTCAACCGTGGGGCAGGTAACCGGACTGGAGATTCCGCCGCTATCGCGCCCAAGCAGGGTCAGCGACGTACCCCGGACGCCGTATACCGCCCAGTGCCCGACAGCACTGGGCAGCCCGGCTAAGCCAGCACGGGCGGCTCAGGGGGAGAGGGAGGCTCCTCCCCCAAAGCGCACAGCGCCTCCACCAGCTTGTAGACCCGTTCTGACATCTCGTCTCCGGGAAAGTAGTCGCTCAGCAGCACCTCCGCCGCCTCGACAGAGCGCGTCGCTGTGGCAGCGAGCAGGGCAGCGATGTCGGGGGCGTCCCGTTGCAGCCTGCGTTCGGCGGCTCTCAGCTTCATGGCCAGCAGCATTCGCGGGCTGCCAACCTGGACGAGCACACTGTCCTGGTCATAGATGGTTTCCCATTCGGCTCCGCGAGGGCCGAAGCCTGACGGCAGGAAGAATGCTGCTTTGCTATTCAGCCAGTCCGCCGGCCATCCCCGGGCAGAGGCAACCTTCGCGGCCACTTCTGCGAGTTCGTTCTCGGGGGTCAACGGCCCATCGACGTCGCTGGTCGCCGAACGTGTTGCGTCGATGGTAAGTGCAATGGCTGCTCCGCCGACGATCTGAATGGTCGCCGGCTTGCCAGCGGCACGGAGGTGCTCGATGACATCGCGTAGCCCGCCGATGATGTCATCCCTCGTCATCAACGCCATCAGACGCTCTCGAGCTCGCCAGCCTCAATCGCCACGCCTCGACGGCGCAGCGGCTCGGGGGCGAGGTCGACGTCCGCGTGTACGGGCAGCGGGCGACGGGAGCGCTGTGGCTCCCACGGCTTGCTGGGGTCACCGCGGTATTCGCACGCCCAATCCGGGGCCGGCAGGTTTGCTTCCTTCAACCGCAGCTCGACCAGGCCGGCCAGCGCGTCAAGCCAGCGACTGCACCCTGGTGCCGGGTCATCAGCGACGAGCTTTACACGGTCGAAAGGGCGGGAGGCGGCAAGATCGTCGGCCAGCTGGATGAACGCCCGGTAGGCCTCGTCGGGACGCCCGTCGGCCTCCGCGCGGCAAATAAAACCGGCAGTCTCCGCCGCCGTGGAACGACCTGCGGGCACAGCGACGAAGCGCACACCAAGCGCTTTGGCGAGCTTCTCCACGGTGGCGGTCGTAGGCTCCCGGCGGCCGTTCTCGATGGCAGAGAGGTTGCTGGCGCCAACACCAGCCGCCGCGGCAACTGCGCGCAGGCTCTTGCCGCGGCGCAGGCGCGTTTGTCGGATCGTTTCTGCGAACGGCACGACACACCCCTTCTGTTCTCTATTACGATAACACCAGTGGTCGCGTCCCGCACGGAGGCCAGTCAAGCCTTCACGACTGCGACACTGGGCAGCCTTGGGAAGGCGGCGTCATCTGCCCTTGATGCTGGTTCACGTATCGGACCAACCCGGCGGTCTCCACCGGTCAGCTGATCGGGTGAGTAACGGGGCTCGAACGCGTTGCCCTGGCTCAGCACACAAATCGGGCCAGAGATGCGCGGTGACCGTTCAGGAAGAACGCGACGTGTGCCCCTAGTATGTTTCCCTCCAAGGGGAGTACTCCGACACGGTCGGCTCGTCATTACGGATGCACCGCATCCCGGGCCACCGGTTCCTCATCAGAGGGATGGGGAAGACCTTGACGCTGATCTGCTCACGCCAAGACTGGACTCCCTCATGAACATCACTCCGCTCGTCTGGATCATCACGATCGCGGTCACCATCGCGTTCTTCGTCTACGAGTTCTACGCGCACGTGCGCAAGCCGCATGAGCCCAGCATCGGAGAGTCGGCGCGCTGGTCGGCGTTCTACATAGGTCTCGCGCTGCTGTTCGGCGTCGGCATCGGCATCGTGTCGGGGTGGACATACGGAGGTGAGTATTTCGCCGGCTACCTGACCGAGAAGGCGCTGTCGATCGACAACCTCTTCGTCTTCCTGATCGTGATGACGAGCTTCGCCGTGCCGAGGATCTATCAGCAGAAGGTGCTGATGATCGGGATCGTGATCGCGCTCATCATGCGCGGCATCTTCATCGCGGTCGGTGCGGCACTGATCGAGAATTTCGCGTGGGTGTTCTACGCGTTCGGCGCCCTGCTGCTCTACCTCGCCTACCGTCAGGCGTTCGCGCACGGCGACTCGAACCCCGCGGACGGCAAGTTCATGCGCTTCGTACGCCGCCACTTGCCGGTGAGCGACGAGTACAACGGGGACAAGCTCACCGTGGTGATGGACGGACGACGGTTCGTCACCCCGATGCTGCTCGTGATCGTCGCGATCGGCTTCGTCGATCTGATCTTCGCGGTCGACTCGATTCCGGCGATCTACGGCCTCACAGACGAGGCGTACATCGTCTTCACCGCCAACGCGTTCGCGCTGATGGGCCTGCGCCAGCTCTACTTCCTGATCGGCGGCCTGCTGCAACGGTTGGTCTACCTCGCGCAGGGGCTCGCCGTCATCCTCGCCTTCATCGGCGTGAAGCTGCTCATCCACGCGCTGCACAAGAACGAACTGCCGTTCATCAACGGCGGAGAGCCGTTCACCGTGATCCCCGAGATCCCGATCTGGCTGTCACTGCTCTTCATCGCCGCAACCGTCGTCGTGGCCACCGTGGCGAGCCTGCTCAAGACCCGCGGCGACCGGCTACGCCAGACCGACGCGGTCTCCGAGGAGATCACAAAGGGGCACGATCCTCGCTGATCGACGACGACCTCGTCTTCACACGGCACGCGTCAGCCCGAAAGGATGTCGTCATGGATGCCGGCTACGACCCCCTCTTCCTCGGCGCTGCGGCGCCACTGCCGGCCGGGGCCGCCGGCACGGTGCGCCTGGCCTACCCACGCTTCACCGTCGCGCTCGATCCCGACCGCCGGCTGGCCGCGGTCACCGCCGTGAACATCGACGGCGCGACGCTGCGTGATCTCCCGCGCACGGGCGACTGGGAGTTCGACGCGCGGGTACCCACCGCGCAGCAAGCCGGCCCCGAGATCTACGCCCGTAACGACCTCGACCGCGGGCACCTCGTCCGCCGCCGCGACCCCGGCTGGGGCGACCCCGTCACCGCGCGCATCGCCACCGAGGCCACGTTCCGCTACCCGAACGCCGCGCCGCAGGCATCCGGATTCAACCAATCGAAGGAGCTCTGGCTCGGCCTCGAAGACCACGTGCTGGAGTACGCAGACGCCACCGACCAGCGCCTGTCGGTGTTCACCGCACCGGTGCTGGCCGACGACGACCCGCCCTACCGCGGCATCCGCATCCCGCTGCGGTTCTGGAAGATCGCGGCGTGGCTCTCGCCCGCGGGCCTCGCCGCCGCCGGCTTCATCCTCGACCAGAGCGACCTCATCGACACCCGCACCGGCGCCGTGACGCCCCCGCCGCTCGGTGGGTTCCGCACATTCCAGGTGCCGGTCCAGCGCATCGCCGAGGTGACAGGACTCGACGTCGGAACCCTCACCGACGCGGATGTGCTCGGCTCCCAGGGAGTCACGGCTGCCCGTCCGCTCGAGGACCCGCAGGACATCGTCCTCTGACGCAGACACCGGCAACTCCCGCGCCGGCCATCGCCGCCACCTCGGAGAACGTCAGTGATTCGGAGCCAGGATGCCGGTGGCATCCGAAGTCCGGCCGATCCCCGCGATCGTGGCGCGAGGTGCGGCAAACGGAGCGGCGATCGCGGCCGTCAGCCGAGCACGGTGAGACCGCGCGGACGGCGGTTGAGCGCGTCGGCGCCGTCATCGGTCACCACGACGATGTCTTCGATGCGCGCACCCCACCGGCCGGGGAAGTAGACGCCCGGCTCGATGCTGAATGCCATGCCCGGCACGAGTGGCGTGTCGTTTCCTGCGACGACGTAGGGCTCCTCGTGCACCGACAGCCCGATGCCGTGGCCGGTGCGGTGCACGAACGCGTCGCCGAGCCCCGCGGCCACGAGCACGTCGCGCGCCGCCGCGTCGACGGCCGCGGCGGTGACGCCGGGGCGCACCGCGTCGCGGGCCGCCTGCTGGGCGCGCTCGAGCACTGCGATCGTGTCCGCGATGTCGGGAGCGGGATCGCCCATCGCGTAGGTGCGGGTGGAGTCGGAGTAGTAGCCGGGGGTCACCGCGCCGCCGATGTCGATCACCACGATGTCGCCGGCCTCGACGACGCGGTCGGATACCTCGTGGTGGGGGTCGGCGCCGTTCGGCCCCGATCCGACGATGACGAAGTCGGCCGCCTCGTGACCCTCCGCGACGATCGCCGCGGCGATGAGCGCGGCGACGTCCCGCTCGGTGCGGCCGACCTGCAGCAACTCCGCCATGCGCGCGTGCACGCGGTCGATGGCGTCGCCCGCCCGGCGCAGCGCCGCGACCTCGGCGGGGTCCTTGACCATGCGCAGCTCCCGCAGCACCGCGGTCGCAAGAATCGGCATCCGCCCGAACCTGTCGGCGAGCGGGATGACGTGGAGCGCCGGCATGGCGTCGGCCACGGCGATGCGGCCGGAGCCGACGCCGACCGCCGCCGCGACGAGGCGGTACGGATCGTCGCCGTCGGTCCAGTCGCGCACGGGCATCCCGAGCTCGGCGACGGCGGAGGGTCCGAGCGAGGCGAGCTCGAGCCGCGGCACGATGACGACCGCATCCGACCCGTCGGCCGGCACCACGAGCGCGGTCAGCCGCTCGAGCGACGACGCCGTCGCACCCAAGAGGTACTGCAGGTCGGGGCCCGGAGTGATCACGAGGCCATCCAGTCCGGCGGCCTGCGTGGCGCGGGCGGCGCGCGCGAGACGATCGGCATAGACATCGGAGGGGAACCGCGAAATCGTCGGCGTGGTGCTCACGACGACACCCTACGACCGCGGGGTGCCGACCGGCAGCGCTACCGTGGTGAGCATCATGCCCAGCTCCCCCACCGCCCTCGTCCTCAGCGGGTCCGGCCGTTACGCCGACCCGTGGCATCCGTTCGACCGCACGAGCCCGCTGCTGGCCCAGGTGCTGGTGCGGGCCGGATTCGACACGGCGATCGACGGTGACGTGGATGCCGCGATGACCCGGCTCGACGGCGTCGACCTGCTCGTGGTCAATGCCGGCGACCCGTGGGGCGACGATCGTACGGCCACGGCTCCCGCGGCATCCGTCGCGGGGTTCGACCACGCACTCGAGCGCGGGATGGGGCTGCTCGCGGTGCACTGCGCCGTCGCGTCGCTGCGGGACTACCCGTCGTGGGCCCCGGCGATCGGCGGCATGTGGGTGCCGCAGGCGTCGTGGCATCCCGAGATCGGCGACGTGGACATCGCCACCGCACCGCTCCCCGACGGCACGCATGCCCCCGGGTTCACCGTGTTCGACGAACGGTACTGCCGGCTGCAGCAGTTCGGGCAGCGCACGGTCGTGGCGACCCACGAGACCGACGGCGAGCGGATGCCGGCGGCCTGGGTGCGCACCCACGGGCGGGCCCGCGTGGCGGTGGACACCCTCGGCCACGACGAGCGGTCGTATGAGTCGGCAGGACATCGTGACCTCATCGCGGCCCTCGCCCGCTGGGCTGCGGCCGACCCGGCCTGAGCCGGCTCGCGCCCGCCGCGCCGTCGCCACAGCTCCGGAGATCTACCGTTCTGCGGAGCCGAAACGCCGGTGGCATCCGAAGCACCGTCGATCACCGAGGAAGTGGCGACGGGGCCGGGGCGGAGCCAGGCCGGGGCGAGCTGGGCTGGGCTGGGCTGGGCTGGGCTGGGCTGGGCCGGGCTGGGGTGGGCTCGGCTGGGCTGAGCCGGCTCGCGCGCCCCGGCCCCGGCCGTGGAGCGCCGCCGCGCCCCGCCCTCGCCACAGCCCCGGAGATCTACCGTTCTACGGAGCCGAAACGCCGGTGGCATCCGAAGCACCGTCGATCACCGAGGAAGTGGCGACGGGGCCGGGGCGGATGCCGCGCATGGCCGGTGCCATAACTCCGGAGATCTACCGTTCTTCGGAGCCGAAACGCGGGTGGCATCCGAAATACCGTCGATCACCGTAGAAGTGGCGACGGGCCGGGGGCGGGAGCCAGGCTGGGCTGGGCTGAGCCGGCTCGCGCGCCCCGGTCCGGCCGTGGAGCCCCGCCGCGCCGCGCCGTCGCCACAACTCCGGAGATCTACCGTTCTGCGGAGCCGAAACGCCGGTGGCATCCGAAGCACCGTCGATCACCGAAGACGTGGCGACGGGCCGGGGCGGATGCCGCGGCGCCGCGGGAGCCACGGAGCCCGGCGACCCCGCGACCACCCGGCCCCGCGACCCCGGTACCACCCGGCCCCGCGGCCCCGCGACCACCCGACCCCGCGACACGGCGACCACGCGTCCCCGCGACCTACAGGTGCTTGCCGCCGGTGACCGGCAGCACCGCACCCGACGTGTACGACCCTGCCTCGGAGGCGAGGTAGACGTACGCACCCGCCAGCTCGGCGGGCTGACCGGCACGGCCGAGCGGGGTGTCCTGGCCGAACTCGGCGAGATGGTCGGAATCCCAGCCGGTCGCGGGGATGAGCGGGGTCCAGACGGGCCCGGGGGCGACGGCGTTGACGCGGATGCCGCGGGGCCCGAGTTCTTCGGCCAACGCCCGCACGAACGCCACCTGTGCGGCCTTCGTCATGGCGTAGTCGATGAGGCCGGGCGACGGGTTGAAGGCCTGCACCGACGAGGTGACGATGATCGACGCCCCCGGCTGCAGGTGCGGCACGGCGGCGCGGGCGGTCCAGAGCATGCCGTACAGGTTGGTGCGGAAGACGCGGTCGAACCCGTCGGTGGGGAGGTTCTCGATGCCGTCGCGGTCCTTCTGATAGGCCGCGTTGAGCACGACGAGGTCGAGGCCGCCCAGCTGCGACACGGTGTCGGCGACGATGCCGGTGGCGAACTCTTCGTCGCGGATGTCGCCGGGCAGCGCCACCGCGCGGCGTCCGGCGTCCTCGATCAGCGCGACCGTGGCCTCGGCGTCCGCCTGCTCCTCGGGCAGGTGGGCGATGGCGACGTCGGCGCCCTCGCGGGCGAAGGCGATCGCGACGGCGCGGCCGATGCCGGAGTCACCGCCGGTGATGAGCGCGCGGCGCCCCTCGAGCCGGCCGCTGCCGCGGTACGACTGCTCCCCGTGGTCGGGGGTGGGCAGCGTCTCGGTCGTGAGCCCCGGCTGTTGCTGGTGCTGCGCGGGGAACTCGCCGTCGTGGTGCTTGTCTCGGGGATCCTGCGTGGTCATGGTTCTCCTTCCGTGGGCGTCCTTCCACCCTGCGGGAGGCGCGCAAAAGGCGAAAAGGGGTTGACACCCCTCGCCGGATGGCGAAAACAGCCGCCCGGTGAACCGTCGGGCGGGATCAGCCCTCGGGCAGCGGGCAGACGGCGTTTGCGGTGACCGCCTCGGCGTACTGCTCGGCGGTCCACGGCAGTCCCGCGCTCGGCGCGGTCTGGCCTGATGCGGCGGGCGCCTTGGAAGTGATGGCGGCGAGCTCCCACGCGAGGTACGACGCCATGTTCGCGGTCGCGCTGGAGTTGTTCAGCACGACCGCGACCGTCATGCCGGTCTCGGGGTCGGCGAAGCCGGCGGTGAGGTAGCCGGGGACCGAGCCGAACTGGCCGATGAGCGACCCGGCCTGGTACGCGCCGCCGTCGGCGGTGAACCACGCGGGCTGATCGGCGGCGACCGGCAGCGGGGCCGCGAAGCGTTCGTCGCTCGTGCCGGGGAGGGCGCCGGTCGCGAGGGCCTGCAGGTACACACCCAGGTCGTCGATGTCGGACACGACACCCGATGCCGTGAAGCCGGCGCTCGACGAGAGCGAGGTGATGTCGGTGGGCTCGGCGCAGTTGAGCGGACCCTCCGGCGTCGGCGCCGAGTAGTAGCCGGGGAGCATGGGCGCGGCTGCCTCGGCGAGGTCGGTGGTCGGCGCAGGAAGCAGGGTGTGGTCCAGGCCCAGCGGCTCGGTGACGTAGGTCTCGTACATCTCCGCGGCATCCATGCCCGTCGCGCGCTCCAGCGCCAGACCGAGCAGCACGTAACCGGTGTCGGAGTCGGAGTATGCGGTGCCCGGCGCACCGGTGCGTCCGGCGCCCATGCCGTAGGAGGCGAGCTCCTTGGGGCTCCACACCCGCTCGGGCGTCACCCGCAGTCGCGAGCTCACGACACCGCCGAACGAGGCGATCCCGCTCGTCGAGTCGCAGAGCTGGCCGAGCGTGACGTCTTCGTATCCGGGCATGCCCGTGGTCCACTCGGTCAGCGAGTCGTCGTGCGAGACGAGGCCGCGCTCCGCGGCGCCGTCGAGCACGTCGCAGGTCATCGCCCGCGTCACGTTGCCGATGCGGAAGCGCATGTCGGTGCTCACAGCCTCGCCGCCGACCGCGGTCGTGCCGAGCCCGGCCACCCAGGTGCCGCTCCACGGCGCCCAGACGCCCACGATCGCTCCGGTGGCGCCGGTGGCCGCCATCGCGCGCTCGACAGCGGCCTGCAGCTGCTGCTGGGTCTCACCGGGGAGCGCGGAGTCGACCTGCTCGGGCACGTCGGGAACGGCCGTCACCTCGCCTGTCGAGCACGCGGCGAGCGCAAGCGCGATGCCGACAGCGCCGGCGATCACCGATGCGGTGCGCCGTGCGCGGTTGTCCTGCGGCATCTCCACCCCCGAAATCCTCCATCGATTCAAACACACCCGGGAGGCCTGCCCCGCACGCCTCACCTAACCTGGGCTCATGCCGCACACCTTCGATGACGACGCCGTGTCCGGCGTGCTGGGTCACATGAACGACGACCACACCGCCGACAACCTGCTGATCGCGCGCGCGTTCGGCGCGGCCGATGCCACGGATGCCGTGATGACGGGGTTCGACGGCGACGGCGGCGAGTGGATCGCAGTGCGCGGCGACGGGTCGCGCGAGACGGTGCGGGTGCCGTGGCCGGGCGGATCCATCACCGAGCGGCGGGACGTACGGCGCGAGATCGTGGCCCTCTACGACGCCGCCTGCGTCGCGCTCGGCGTCGACGCCCGCCCGCACGACTGACCCGCTCGGGACCGGAGCCACGGCCGCGAAAAGCTTCAGGTTAGCTGAGCCTCATTGCGCTAGCATGACGGCATGCCCGATCTCATCCCCTTCTCCGCCGCCCTGCGCCAGCGCTCCACGAGCGCCCACTCCGGCAGCGAGAGCGCCGGTTTCATGGCCGACCTCATCAAGGGCGACGGCACGCGCGACGACTACATCGCCCTCGTCGTGCAGCACTGGTTCATCTACAAGGCGCTGGAGCAGGCCGCCGAGCGCATGAAGAGCGACCCGGTGGCATCGGTGTTCATCACCGACCGGCTCACGCGCCTGCCGGCCCTCGAATCGGACCTCGAGTTCTTGATCGGCCCCGACTGGCGCGACACCGTCACCCCGCTCCCCACCACCCGCCGCTACGTCGACCGCATCAACGCCGTCGGCGCGACGTGGGCCGGCGGCTTCGTCGCCCACCACTACACCCGCTACCTCGGCGACCTGTCAGGTGGCCTGTTCATCGGCCGGCTCATGTCCCGCCGCTTCGGGTTCGAGACCAACGGCATCGGCTTCTACCTGTTCGGTGACATCGCCGATCCGAAGGCGTTCAAGGACGTCTACCGCGAGCAGCTCGACGCCGCCCCCTGGGACGACGCCGAGAAGGAGCGGGTCATCGACGAGGTGCTGCTGGCGTACCGGTTCAACACCGAGCTGTTCGAAGACCTCGCCCGCGCGAAGTCCGACGTGCGCGTCGCCTGAGCCGCGACCCCGTCACGCGCGCGGCCGCATGAAGCGGCGCACGTCCGGGTCGACGCGGATGTCGCTGGGGCGCAGCGGCCGTGTGAGGTAGAGCCCGTCGAGGCTCGTCAGCCGCGACAGCGCGACATAGGTCTGTCCCGGCGCGAACGCGCCCGAGCCGAGGTCGACGATCGCGCGCTCGTACGTCTTGCCCTGGGACTTGTGGATGGTCACCGCCCACGCGAGCCGCAGCGGGAACTGCGTGAACTCCGCCACGATGTCGCGCGAGAGCGACTTGGATGCCGCGTCGTAGGCGTACCGGAACCTCTCCCACACGGTGGGCTCGACGTCGTGCTCCTCGCCGTCCACGTCGACCCGCACCGTCGACCCGGCGATGCGGGTGACGGTGCCGATGGTGCCGTTGACCCAGCGCGGCGGCTCGCCGAACCCTCCCACGTCGTTGCGCAGGAACATCACCTGCGCGCCCACCTTGAGCTGCAGTTCGCGCTCGGCGGGGAGCGCGGCGTCGCCCCGGCCGAAGTCGCCGCTCACCTCGGCGCGCGCCTTCTGCACGGAGCCCGGCAGCGCGTCGAGGTGCCGCTGGTTGATGCGATTGACGATGTCGTTGCGGGTGGCCAGCGTGATGATGGGAGGCTCGTCGCCGCTGGGCTCCGGCGGGCGCCGGGCACCGGCGGTGTTGAGCACCTCGGCCATGTCGGCGGTCACGACACCGTGGCGCACGGCGTTGAGCAGGATCTTGAACGTCGGGTCGGACTGCCGGTGGATGTCGCGGAGCTCTCGGATGTTGAGCTTCGCGCCGTGGCGCCCGAGGTCGATGAGGCCGCCGTCGGCGCTCTCATCCGACTCCCCCGCCCACACGTGCGCGTCGAAGAACCAGAACGACCGGTAGTGGTCGCGGACGTAGCGCATCTCGTCGCCGCGCGGCGGCACCGGGGCCAGCTGGTACGGGTCGCCGAACATGACGACCTGCGCACCGCCGAAGGGTTCGCTGCGACGACCGCGTGCCTGCCGCAGCGAGCGGTCCATGGCATCCATGAGGTCGGCGTTGACCATCGACACCTCATCGATGACGAGGGTGTCGAGGGCGTTGAGGATGCGACGGGTCTGGTCGGGCTGGTCGAGGTCGCTGCCGGCGATGAGCCCGATCGGCAGGCGGAACAGCGAGTGGATCGTCTGTCCTTCGACGTTGAGCGCCGCCACCCCCGTGGGTGCGCACACGGCGATCTGCTTGTCGGTGTTCCAGGCGAGGTGGCGAAGCAGCGTGGACTTGCCGGTGCCGGCCCTGCCGGTGACGAACACGTGTTCGTTCGTGTCCTCGATGAGACGGAACACCTCTTCCTGTTCGTCGGAGAGGGGCGGCGTGCTCACCGATTCATGCTCGCACACCCGCGGGCGCCCGCGCCGCGCGCGGCGGGATGTGGGCCGTCACCTGGGAAGACGCCCCGAGCCGACGCGCCCGGGAGTTCCTAGACTGAGGGCATGGAGCAGGGGGTGGCCGGCACGGTCGGCGAGCGCACGCGCGCCGACGCGCCCGCCGGCACCCGCCCGCCCGCGCGCGCCGAGCGGCGCCGCCGCACCCGTCAGCGCCTCGCCCTGGACATCACTCTGCTCACCATCGTCGGCGTGCTGCTGATGGGCGCCCTCGCGGCGACCGCGGGCGCGCTGTACGCGCAGTTCTACAGTCCGAGTGCGTTCGTCGGCCGGTATCTCGCGATGCTCGGCGAGGGGCGCGCGGCCGACGCCCTCGACGTCCCGGGCGTCATGGTGAGTTCGGTCGACCTCGAGGATGCGGGGCTGCCCGCGACGGCATCCGACGCGCTGCTGCGCCCCGCCGCGCTGGCCGGACTCACCGAGGTCGCCGTCGTCTCCGAAGAGATGCAGGACGGCGTGGCGAAGGTCACGGTGTCGTACCGGGCGGGCGCGTACCCCGGCACCACGACGTTCCGCGTGGAGCGCAACGGCTGGATCGGTGTGGCGCCGGCCTGGCGCTTCGCGCAGTCGCCGCTGGCCGTGATCGACCTCACGGTGCACGGCTCCATGCAGTTCACGGTCAACGGGTTCGAGCTGGACAAGCGGCAGGTGTCCGCCGCCGGAGCCGAGGCCGACCCTGCAGCCGCCGTGCCGATGCTGGTGTTCTCCCCCGGCGTGTATTCGGTCTCGGTCGACACGGCGATGTCTGCGACCCCCGGGGTCGCAGTGCTGTCGGACTCGCCGCAGGCCGGCATCCCGATCGAATTGCAGGCGCAGCCCACCGAAGAGTTCGTCGGGGTCGTACAGGAGCGTGTCGATCAGTTCCTGGCCGAGTGCGCCACCCAGCAGGTGCTCCAGCCCGCCGGCTGCCCCTTCGGCTACACGGTGCGCAACCGCCTCGATCAGCTGCCGGTGTGGTCGATCGCGCAGAGCCCGGTCGTCACGGTGGAGCCCGACGGCGCCGGCTGGAGGATCCCCGTGACCGAGGCGGTCGCCCATATCGACGTCGACATCAAGTCGCTCTTCGACGGCACGGTGTACCCCGTGTCCGAGGACGTGCCGTTCCGGTTCACCGGCAGCATCACGGTGCTGCCCGACGGCACCGCATCGATCGTGGTCTCGGGCGAGCAGTGACCGCCGCCGGCGGATGAGGGGATGCCGCGGCGTCAGCGCCCGGCGCGCTCGCGCCGCGCGTCGCGCTCAGCCAGCTGCGCGAGCCGCTCGTTGTACTCGTTGAGCTCGGCGTCGCCGGTGCGGTCTGCCTGCCGGTCGCGGCGACGTTGCGTGCGCTCGTCGCTGCGACTCCACTGGATGGCGACGACGAGCGCGAGGATGAGGGTGGGGATCTCGCCCACCGACCAGGCGACGCCACCGCCGACGTACTGGTCCTCCAGCGGTGTCGGGCCCCACGTGCGCCCCATGGCGCCGAACCACTCCGCCACCATGAGGCCGGATTGCATCATGATCGCGATGCCGAAGAACGCGTGCATCGCCATGACCGCGATGAGCGTCACGAGCCGGAACGGATACGGGAAGCGGTAGGGCACCGGGTCGATGCCCACGAGCGACAGCGCGAAGAGGTACCCCGAGATGAGGAAGTGGGCGACCATCCACTCGTGCCCGATGTGGTCGTACAGCGACCAGCGGAACAGGTCGGTGTAGTAGAACACCCACAGCGACCCGATGAACATCGCCGCCGCGAACAGCGGATGCGTCACCACCTTCGAGAACGGGGTGTGCACCGCCCACAGGATCCACTCGCGGCCGCCCCGGGTACCGTCGTCGCGCTTGCGGATCGCGCGCGCGGCGAGCGTCACCGGCGCACCGGCGACCAGGCACAGCGGTATGGCCATCGCCAGCAGCATGTGCCCGACCATGTGCACGCTGAACAGATAGTCCTGGTACACGTTGATGGGCCCCCCGGTGACCCACAGCAGCAGCGCGAGGCCCACGAGCCACAACACCGTGCGGTAGATGGGCCAGGTGTCACCGCGACGGTGCAGGCGGATGACACCGGCGAGGTAGAAGAACGCACCGAAGCCGACCGCGAAGGCCCACAGCAGGTCGATCTCCCAGGCGGTGAACCAGCGCACGAGGGTGAACTCCGGCGGCAGCGGCGCCCCGGTGAGGATCTGCGCGGGCGTCAGCCCCGACAGTGAGGTGTCCACCGGCGGGGGCGTGCGGGCGAGGGCCGCCGCCGCGCCGCTGGCGATGCCCATGAAGGCGAGCTCGATGGAGATGAGCCCCCAGAAGCGGCGGGATGCCGCATCGTCGGCGATGCGCTCGATGAGCCGCACCCGGTACCAGGCGCCGAGCATGCCGAGCGCGAGGAGGGCGGCGATCTTGATCAGCAGCACGATGCCGTAGGGCGAGGTGAGCAGTTCGAGCGTGATGCCCCCGGCGAGCGCCCGGGCGGTGCCCGAGATCGCGACGACGACGAAGGAGACGAGCGCGAGCGACGAGTAGCGGCGCAGCACACCGGTCATCTCGGTGCGGGTGAGCACGGGACGCACGAGCACGAGCAGCACGAGGCCGCCGAGCCACACCGCGGCGGCGACGACGTGGAGCACGAGCGCCATGACGGCGGCACTGTGGTTGGCATCGTCGCCGGAGTGGCCCTGCGTGGCCATCGGCACGAGCGCGGCGATGGCGAGGATCGCGACCATCAGGGTCGGGGTCCACGAGCGCACGGCGAAGATCAGCACCGTCAGCACCGCGCCGGCGATGGTCGTGATCAGCCACGCCCGGCCCAGTTCCTGCTGGATGAGGAAGCGTCCCAGCTGCTGGCCGAACTGAGCGTCGGCACTGGGAGTGGAGCCGAGGGCGTTGAGCACCGTGAAGAACCCGGTGACACCCGCCGACACGGTGAACACGGCCGCGCCGACCGAGGCGGCGTCGAGCGCCACGTCGAAGGCGCGAGAGCCGGCGCGCAGGGCGTACAGGGCCAGCACGAGCGAGCCGACCATCACGGCTGCGGCGAGGTTGACGGTGAGCTTGGCCACCGGCAGCCCCCAGCGCACCACAGGCCCGGGGTCGCCCAGGCGCAGCGGCGCCGCCCCGCCGGCGGCGGCCAGAGCCCACAGCAACGCCACGACCGCGGCGACCACGAGGATCGCCGGACCGGCAAGGCGCAGAGCTCGGGAGTTCACCACACAAGCCTACGGCGGCGCGCTGCACGCAGACGCCGCGCCCGGGCATGCGAAAGGGGGATGCCGGCAGTGGCATCCCCCTTCGTCACGCAGTGGTTACTTGACGGCTGCCTTGAGCTTCGAGCCGGCGGTGACCTTGACGCGCTTGCCCGCGGCGATCTTGATCTCTTCGCCGGTCTGGGGGTTGCGGCCGGTGCGAGCGGAGGTCGCGACCTGCTCGAAGGCGATCCAGCCCGGGATCGAGACCTTGCTGCCCTTGGCGACGGCGTCGGCGACGGTCGAGAAGAGGGCGTCGAGCACGCCGGAGACGGCGGCCTGGCTCTGACCGGTGGCGCTGGCGATGCTCGCGACGAGCTCGGTCTTGGTGATGGACTTGTCAGCCATGGGGTTGTCCTCCAAGGCGGTGAGTGCCGCCTTCTTGTACTTCGGACCGGAGGCGGCTGCCCCCGGGCTGGTCAGTTCGACCGAGCCCGAATATACCCACGATCCGCGGAATCACGCGGATTTGAGCCCGTCCGGGGCCACATTCACCGGCGTGTCGCAGGCTATTGGTGACGGATGTGACTGCTGAGGCGCCTGCCGGTACCCTGCTGCGTCCACGCCGACCGGTCATCACACCCACTGCACGAGCTGGATCACGATGCCGTTGGGGTCGAGTACCTGGAAGTAGCGCTCCCCCCAAGGCTCCGTTTCGATGGGCGTCGCGACCGGCACATCTGCCGCCGACAGCCGGTGCCACTGATCGTCGATGTCGTCGACCACGAGCACCAGCAGCAGACCCTGCCCTGCCGCGCCCGCGTGGGAGGCGGGTTTGAAGGTCGCCAGACCCGTGCGAAGGAAGATGACGTTGAACCCGACGTCTTCTCGCGTCAGCGAGACGAATCCGTCCTGGGACATCTCGACGGCGAAGCCGAGGTTGTCCTGCAAGAAGCGCGCCGAGGCGTCGACGTCTTCCACGTTGAGAGAGATCGCGGAGGCGGTGATGGCCATGCCGGTCCTTTCATCCCGCCGTGCCGTGCGCACGGAAGAGGAGACCATACCCTCGGCGTTCCGCCGGCGCAATGGCCGTCTCAGAGCACGCCGAAGGGCCCGGCACTGCGATCAGTACCGGGCCCTTCGAGAACGATCAGCGACCGAGTGTCACCAGGACGACTTGGTCACGCCGGGCAGCTCGCCCCGGTGCGCCATGTCACGGAAGCGCACACGCGAGATGCCGAACTTCGTGAGGACACCGCGGGGGCGGCCATCGATGACGTCGCGCGAACGCAGACGCACGGGCGACGCGTTGCGGGGGAGCTTCTGCAGGCCGACACGGGCGGCTTCGCGCTGCTCGTCGGTCGAGGTCGGGTCGACCAGGGCCTTCTTCAGCTCGGCGCGCTTCGCGGCGTAGCGGTCGACGACCACCTTGCGCTGCTCGTTGCGCGCGATCTTGCTCTTCTTAGCCATGGATCAACGCTCCTCTCGGAATTCGACGTGCTTGCGGATCACCGGGTCGTACTTCTTCAGCACGATGCGGTCGGGGTTGTTGCGGCGGTTCTTGCGCGTCACGTAGGTGTACCCCGTGCCGGCCGTCGAACGCAGCTTGATGATCGGACGGACGTCCTGAGCCTTCTTGGCCATCAGAGCTTCACACCCTTCGCGATCATGTCCTTCACAACCGACTCGATGCCACGAGCGTCGATCACCTTCATGCCCTTAGCGGACACGTTCAGGGTGATCTTGCGGCCGAGCGAGGGCACGAAGTAGGTCTTCTTCTGCACGTTCGGGTCGAAGCGGCGCTTCGTCCGGCGGTGCGAGTGCGAGATGTTGTGACCGAAGCCGGGAACAGCTCCAGTCACCTGGCACACTGCTGCCATGTGATGTCTCCTTAGTACCGTGGCACCGGACGGTGCCACCCAAGATCCCTTGTCTGCACCCCGTTCACCAGAATCGGCGGCAGGGCGCGAACTGCGTGCTGGAGTGCGCGCAGACGAAGAGTCAGTCTAGCACGGGAAGGCGTGTCTCCTTGCCGGCGGGTGCCTCCTCGGCCCCGGGTCCCGCGCCCCGCCCCCAGCGGAACGCCGAGACGGTCGGGTCGCCGGAGATGAAGAACCGCCACGGGAACGCAGCCGTCCCCGCTTCGCCCGCCACGCCGACTCGCGGGCCGGTCGCCGGCTCCGGCAACGGGTCGACCGGCAGCAGCAGGTGAGCTACGGCACCGTGCCACGGCGCCCCGGTGATGGCGTCGATGCCGTCATGCAGCGGATGCCGCAGCCCGATCGCGTCGCCCAGGCGCCCGGGGCCCCGGGCGAGGTCGCGGTCCACGCGCGCTGCGGGTCGGCGGCGGCGCGCGGCATCGAGCCCTTCGATCACCTCGCCGGCGCGCAGCAGCACACCACCGGCCACCCCGTCGGGTCCGCAGACGACGTTGATGCACGAGTGGATGCCGTGACTCAGGTACACGTACAGGTGGCCGGGTTCGCCCCACATCGTGGCGTTGCGGGAGGTGCGGCCCATCCGCGCGTGCGAGCCGGGGTCGGGCACATCGCCCGTGCCTCGTCCGTGGTAGGCCTCGACCTCGGTCACCCGCACCGCGACCGTCTCGCCCGCAGCCGTCACCCGCAGCACGCCGCCGAGCAGGCGCGGCGCGACGTCGAGCGGTAACGCGGCGAGGTCGTCGCGGGTCGCAGGGCGCAGCGCGCTCATTGCGGGGGAACCTGGCACCACGACACGTCGAAGCCGGTGAGGGGCACCACCAGCTCACCGTCGGCGAGGGCGACGATGTGGGTTTCGAGGGTCTGCGGCAGCGGGACGCCGTACATGTCGTAGGGGTTCGACACGACGTCCGGCGCCACGAGCACGGCCGCGTACCGGCCGCTGGGCGAGACGCACGTCTGCAGCACGGCGTCGGCGCCGCCGGTCTCGAACACCGACCGGCTCGTGCCGTCGGCGGACACGACCTCCACCGACGTGCTCACGGGGGTGAGCCCGTCGAACCGGGCGACGGTCTGCAGCGTGCCGGCGTCGTCCGGCAACGGCAGCACGAGGCTCGGCCGCATGTCGGCCGTCGCGAGCGGCAGCGCGGCCTCGGTGCCGTCGACGAGGTTCACCAGCACCAGCCCGTCGACGCGTTCGACCGCGGCGACCGGTGTCCCCCGCGCGATGCCGTCGATCGCGATCGCGGTGCCGAGTTCGACGGCATCGGCCCCGGTCGACGCCGACAGCAGCAGACGACTGTCGAAGGTGAGCACCAGCAGCGCGTCGGTGTCGGGGACGAAGCGCCAGTCGGCGACGCGCTGCTCATCGCCGGCGATCGCCACGGCGACGGGCTCGGCATCGGGATCGCGCAGCGACGCGGTGTACAGCACGCTTTCGGCACCACCGCCGATGCCGACGTCGTCGGCCGTGTAGACGTACCCGATCAGGTCGCCCCGGTCGGCGCTCTGCAGATTGGTCACGCGCCCGTCGCCGGGGAGCGTGAGCTCGGTGGCACCGGCGCCGTCGAGGTCGGTCACGATGAGGGCGGTCTCGTCGTCTTCATCGAGCACCGACACGACGAGGCGGCTCGAGGTGGCGCGGAAGTCCTCGATGTGCGGATGCTCGTACACGGGCACGGCGCTCTCACCGGTCAGGTCGGTGCGGAAGATGGTGTCACCGGTGTCGGAGCGGCGCAGGATGAACAGCTCCAGCGGCGGCGTCTGCAGGGTCTCGACGACGTCGGCCTCGGGCCCTCCGCCCACAGCCTGCAGCCCCTCGACGCGCACCGTGTACTCGGTGTCGTCGTACAGCGGCAGCGTGAATCGCACCCCCACGCTGCGACCCGATGTGTCCACCGTGAACGGCGTCGCCGGGGTGACGGTGACCTGCTCGGGCTCGACCTCCTGCAGCGCACGGGTCGTGGTGAGGATCAGCCGCGATCCCGATGCCGAGATCGCCGCCTCGGGGTCGAACTGCACCTCGGTGACGCGGGGTCCCTGCAGGCTCGCGATGCCGGCACCGCCGAGGCCGACGACCAGCAGCATGCCGACGACGACGGCGAACGTCGTGGCGAACACGCGACGCCGTCGGGCACCGCGGCGACCGCCGCCCCGACGCGTGCCGCGGCGTGTGACGTCAGTACTCATACGGGTCTTGGGGCTCGTCGATGGGGGTCACTTCGGTGGCGGCGACCACGAGCGATCCGTCGTCGGCCATGCGCACCGCGCCGCTGACGGTGACCCACTGGCCCGTCTCGGGGACGTCGCCCACCTGCACCGGCACGCCGGCCGGCTGGGCGTCGATGACGCAGTGGGTGATGACCAGCCGGGTGAGGTCGAAGCCCTCATCGCCCGGGGTCACGAAGCCGGTGAGGGTGACGGGGTCGCCCTCGAACGCGTCGGGGTTGGTGGCGGTGGCGAACACCGCCGCCCACTCCCCCACGCCGAAGCTCTCGGTCTCGCCGGTGGTGGCAAGCGCGACGGCATCGGCCCCCTGGAACAGCGGCGGCGTGCCCGAGTCGCGCGACATCGCCAGCTCCGCCGAGAGCGAGGCGGGCGGCAGCACCAGCATCGCGCCCACGACGCCGGTCGCCAGCACCCCGCCGATGACGGTCGCCGCGGTGGCGGTGGAGCGGCTGAATCCGGCGGCGACGACCGCGTCGTGGTCGACGGTGGCGTCGTGCTCGGCACGCACGTCTTGGCGGCGGCGGTCGCCGCGGGTGCGGTGGCGGGTGCCGGCGGCATCCGTCACCGTCATCGAGGCGGCCGCGTGCGCGTCGCCGTGGTCGTGGCCGTGATCGGCTTCGGCACCCAGCGGCAGCGCGAAGCTGGCGATCGCCCCGACGAGCGCGACCACCGCGAACGACGCGGCGAACCAGGCCGTGTCGGGGTTGATGTAGAGCCCGATGCGGCCGGTGAGGCACAGCACGAGGGTCACCGCCGCGACGGCTGAGGTCAGTCCCACGCCCAGCCAGCGGGTCGCGAGCGCCTGACCGCGGGTCAGGTGGTCGGTGTGGGACGCGGGCGGGAGGTGCTCCCGGGTGAGGGTGGCGTCAGACAAAGAGGTTCACCGCCGTTCCGAGGGCGAAGGCGAACAGCACCACCACGACCGTCATACCCACCAGCACCGGGGTGCGGAAGGTGGTGCGCAGCAGGGCCAGCATCTTGACGTCGACGATGGGGCCGACCACGAGGAACGCCACGATCGAGCCGGGAGTGAAGGTCGAGGCGAACGACAGTGCGAAGAATGCGTCGACGTTGGAACAGATCGACACGATCATGGCGAGGGCGATCATGACGGCGATCGACAGCGCCGGGTTCGAGCCGATCGCCACGAGCGCCTCGCGGGGCACGAGCACGTGCACGGCGCCGGCCAGCGCCGAGCCGATGACGAGGGCGGGCATGACGGCGCGCAGCTCGACGACGAACTGCGCGAGGCTGCGGCGACCGCGGCCGTGGGTGTCCAGCGCCACCAGTTCGCACGTGTCGCGGAACCGGTCGGTGACGAGGCCGTCGGGGTCGGGGTGCAGGCTGTACAGCCAGCCGATGAGGTTGGCCACGACATAGCCGCCGACGAGGCGGGCGATGAGGATGCCGTCGTCGAACCCGAACGCCTGGTGCGTCGTGATGATGACGATCGGGTTGACGATGGGGGCTGCGATGAGGAACGTGAGCGTCTCGGGCACGGTGAACCCGCGCATCATCAGCCCGCGGGCGAACGGCACGTTGCCGCACTCGCAGACCGGCACGAGCATGCCGAGCAGCGACAGCACCGCCCGCCGGGCCCACGCGCGTCGCGGCATCCACCGTTCGATGACGCCGGGGGGCAGCCACACCTGGATGACGATCGACAGCACCACACCCAGCACCACGAACGGCAGCGATTCGATCAGCACGCTGATGGCGAGGGTCAGCCCGTCCTGCGCGCGCGCCGGGAGCGGGGCCCCGGCGGGGTTGAGGGCTGCGACGACGAGGAGGGCCGCGACCACGAGGGTGCCGAGGCCGAGGGCGATCAGCAGGCGTGTGCTGCGTGCCGGCGCCGGGCGCGCGGTGCGCGGCTGGGCACTCGTCACGCGAGCGGTTCCTTCGCGACGGCACCCGGCGTCTCGGCCTGCAGCGCGGTGCAGGCCGCGCACACACCGAAGATGTCGACGATGTGCTCGGCCTGCGTGAAGCCGTGCTGCGCCGCGGTGCGGTGCGCCCACTGCTCCACGTCGGTCGCGGCGATCTCCACCGTGCGTCCGCAGTTGCGGCAGATGAGGTGGTGATGGTGCCCGCCGCTCGTGCACGCGCGGTACAGCGCCTCGCCCTCGGGGCTCTGCAGCTGGTCGGCGTCGCCGGCGGCGGCCAGGCCCGCGAGCGCGCGGTACACGGTGGCCAGGCCGATGCCCGTGTTCTCGTCGCGGAGCGTGGCGTGGAGGGTCTGCGCGCTCACGAAGCCGGAGGCGTCGGCGAGAGCGTCGCGCACCCGCTCGCGCTGCCACGTGTTTCGCTGGACCATGGCTCCGATTCTAGGTGGGCGCCGTGCAGAGCCTGCTGGGAGCAGGGATTCGCACGCTCATCGGGCTGTCGCCGCGCGCACCACCCGGCCGCGACGGCTGCCGACGACGCGGCAGACGACGTAGATGACGAACGAGATCGTCGTGATGTAAGGGCTCACCGGCAGGGTGCCCATCACCGCCAGCAGAATGCCGCCGACGGCGGAGGTCAACCCGAACACCGCGGCCAGCAGCGGAACCGACACCGGGCCCGACGCGACCTTCATGGCCGCGGCGGCCGGGGTCACCAGCAGCGCCATCACCAGCAGCGCACCGATGATGTGCACCGCGACGGCGACGATGAGACCCAGCAGCAGCATGAACGCGAGCGAGACGGCCGTCGTGGGCACGCCGCGCGCGGCGGCGGACTGCGGGTCGAGCGAATCGAACCGCAGCGGGCGCCAGATGAACAGCAGCCCCAGCATCACGAACGCGCCGATGGCGATGAGCCACCCCAGCTGGCCGGACTGCACCGAGACGATCTGGCCGGTGAGCAGGCTGAAGCGGTTGGCGCTGCGCCCGTCGTAGAGGGAGAGGAACAAGATGCCGAGGCCCAGCCCGAACGGCATGAGCACGCCGATGATCGAGTTGCGGTCGCGGGCGCGGGCGCCGAGCCCGCCGATGATCGCCGCGGCGACGAGCGAACCGACGATGGAGCCGGTGACCACGTCGACGCCGATCAGCAGCGCCGCGGCGGCCCCGGCGAACGACAGCTCGCTGATGCCGTGCACGGCGAAGGCCATGTCACGCTGCATGACGAACACGCCGATCAGGCCGCCGACGAGGCCGAGCACCGCGCCCGCCCAGACGGAGTTCTGCACCAGGGCGAGGATCGCCCCGTAGTCGGCGACCCCGCCGAACAGCGCGTCGCCGATGTCGGACCAGTTCATGCGGATGCCTCGTGGTGGTGGTGGGATTCTTCGGCGTCGGGGGCGCCGACCACGACCAGTCGCCCGCCCGCCCGCAGCACCGAGACGGGGGCGCCGTAGAGGCCCGAGAGCACGGCGGAGGTCAGCACCTCCTCGGGGGTGCCGAGGGTGAAGCGGCCCCCCGCGATGTAGAGGATGCGGTCGACGGCTCCGAGCACCGGGTTGATGTCGTGGGTGACCAGCAGCACCGCGGCATCGGTGCGCCTGCGGTGCCCGTCGATGAGGGCGACGACGTCTTGCTGGTTGGCGAGGTCGAGGCTCGTGAGCGGTTCGTCGCACAGCAGCAGCCGCGGGTCGTCGGCGAGTGCCTGGCCGATGCGCAGGCGCTGCTGCTCGCCGCCGGAGAGCAGGCCCACCGGGCGGTCGGCGAATCCACGGGCGCCGACCGCGTCGACGAGGGCTTCCGTGCGGGCGCGGTCGCCGCGGCGCGGGATCGGGAAGCCGAACCGGTGCCCGTCGATGCCGAGGGCGACGAGGTCGCGACCGCGCAGCGCCGTCTCGCGCGGCAGCGGGCGCTGCTGCGGGATGTAGCCGATCGCGCGGTTGCCGCGGCCGTGCACGGGCCGGCCGAGCGCCTCGATGCGGCCGGCGCTCAGCGACTCGAGGCCGAGGATCGCGCGCAGCAGCGTGGTCTTGCCCGACCCGCTGGGGCCGAGCACGGCCAGCAGCTCGCCGGGCTGCACCTCGAGGTCGAGCCCCGCCCACAACTCCCGGTCGTCACGGCGCAGGGCCGCACCGGTGATGCGCAGCGGTGGGGCGCCGACTGCGGGGGTGCTCACGAGTCCAGCGCCGCGGCGAGCGCCTGGATGTTCTCTTGCATCCACTCAATGTACGTCGTGTCGTCGGGCAGCGTCTCGGTGAACTCCACCACCGGCACGCCGGCGGCTTCGGCGGCATCGATGGCCTGGGTCGTCTCGGCCCCGCCGGTCTGGGCGTTGGTGATGAGCACCGCGACCTCGCCGGAGTCGATGATCGACAGCGCCTCCAGCAGGGTCGCGGGGGCCACGTCCTGCCCCTCTTCCACGGCTTCGCTGAAGGCGGCCGGCGTGCGATCGACCAGGCCCGCAGCGGCGATGAGGTACACCGGCACCGGCTCGGTCGCGAAGGCACCCTCGCCGGCGTGCGCGTCGGAGACGGCGGTCAGCTCGGACTCGAGCCCGGCGATGCCGGCGGCGAAGTCGGCGAGGTTCGCCTCGAACTGCGCAGCGTCGTCGGGTCGCAGCTCGGTCAGGTCGGCTGCGATGGCCTCGGCGAGGTGGACCATGGTGTGGGGGTCGTACCAGACGTGCTCGTTGAACCCCTCGACGTGCTCGTGGTCGGCGTGGTCGTGGTCGTCCGCCGCTGCGGTCTCTTCGGTCTCGTCGGCGTGGTCGTGCCCGGCGTTGTCGGGCCAGTCGTGCGAGAACGAGGCGGCCGTGATCACCGGCGCCGCCGACCCGCTCGCCTCGATCAGCCCGTCGAGGAAGGCGTCGTACCCGCCGCCGTTCTCGATGATGAGGTCGGCGCGCTGCACCGTCAGCTGGTCGCGGGCGCTCGCCTCGTAGGAGTGCGGGTCCTGCGAGAGCGACGAGACGATCGAGGTGACCGACACGGCATCGCCGCCGATCTCCTCGGCGATCTGCCCGTAGACGCTCGTCGAGGCGACCACCTGCACGGCGCCGTCGGCGGCTGCGGCGTTTTCGGGCGTCGTGGCGGAGCAGCCGGCCAGGACGAACACGGATGCCGCGGCGAGCGCGGCGGCGGAGAGCGTGGTGCGGGTCATGACTCCACTGTACCAGCTAATGATAACCGTTCTCATCTTGGTGGCATCCGCCTAACGCCCCCGCGGGGCCGGCCGATAGCAGCATTCAGAAGTCCACGGACGGACTTCGGAGCCCAGGACGGGCTCCAGCTTCATCCCAACTCACGGAGGAACATCATGGGAATGCAGATCGCCACCAACGTGTCGGCACTGAACGCGTACCGCAACCTGTCGGCCACGCAGAACGACCTGTCCAAGTCGCTGGAGAAGCTCTCGAGCGGCATGCGCATCAACCGTGCGGCGGACGACGCCGCAGGCCTCGCGATCTCGGAGGGACTGAAGTCCCAGGTCAACGGCCTCAACGTCGCCCAGCGCAACGCCCAGGACGGCATCTCGGTCATCCAGACCGCAGAAGGCGCCCTGACCGAGGTGCACTCCCTGCTCCAGCGTGTGCGTGACCTCGCGGTGCAGGCCGGTAACGACTCGAACAACGCGGACTCGCGCGCGGCCATCAAGACCGAGATCAATGACCTCGCCAGCGAGCTGACGCGTGTCGCGGCCAGCACGAACTTCAACGGCATCAAGCTGATGGGCGGCGCGGGCAACCCCACCGCCCTGACGTTCCAGGTCGGCGCCGGCGCGTCAGCCACCGAGGACCAGATCTCGGTCACCCTGACCGACTTCTCGGGCCTGGGTGCGACCATCGGCGCGCTGACTGTCGACAACGCCACCAACGCCGCGGCGACCATCACGGCCGTCGACACCGAGATCAAGGCAGTTTCGACGGCCCGTGCCGGCTACGGTGCGGCGCAGAACCGCTTCGAGTCGACGATCAACAGCCTCGCCGTCTCGGCCGAGAACCTGTCGGCCGCGAAGAGCCGCATCACCGACACCGACATGGCGTCGGAGATGGTCAAGTACACCGCCGCGAACATCCTGTCGCAGGCCGGTACCGCCATGCTCGCGCAGGCGAACCAGTCGACGCAGGGCGTGCTGCAGCTGCTGCGCTGATCCCACTCGACAGGGAGGAGCCCCGTGCCGAGTGGCTCGGGGCTTCTCCTCGTCCGGGGGGACGCCGATACATCACCACCAGGAGCACACATGTCGTCCCTCACCCACCTCACCCCTCGCCTGCGCTACGTCGCGGGGCGGGTGCGGCGCGTCGACGTCTTCTCGCTGCTGCGGCGCGCGCGTGCCGCCGCCGCCCGGCACGGTCGCTGGGCGCCCGCGGTCGTCGCCGACATGCTGTGGCAGGCGGGCTTTCGCGGCGTGGGCTTCCAGGACTACATCGACTACGACTTCGCGATCCTCACCCGGGCCGAACGCGCCACCTACATCACCAACCCGGTGGCGACGCAGTTCTCGCTCATCTTCGACGACCCGGCCTTCCGTCACGTCTTCCACGACAAGGTGGCGTTCAACCACACGTTCGCCGAGCACCTGCACCGCAGCTGGATGGTGGTCGACGCCGACAACGCCGAGAGCCTGCGCATCTTCACGCAGAGCCACGGCACCATCGTCACCAAAGAGCCGCTCAGCCACCAGGGCCGGGGCGTGCACCGCTACCACGCCGCCGACATCGGCGACTGGGCGGCGTTCCACCGCGGTCTACTCGAACGCGGCGAGATCCTCGTCGAAGAGGTCATCCGCCAGCACGACGACCTGGCGGCCCTCTGCGCCGGCACCGTGCACACGACCCGCGTGACGGCGTTCTTCGACGGCGAGACCACTCACATCCTCACGATGGCGCAGAAGTTCGGCCGCGGCGCGGTGAGCGACCAGAACGCGTTCGGCGGGTTCTACGTGATGCTCGACGACGCCGGGCGCGCCACCGGATCGGGCTACGACTCGCGCGGCGTGGTGTACGAGACGCACCCCGAGAGCGGCATCCGCATCGCCGACTTCCAGCTGCCCCTGTTCGACGAGGTCATCGCCTTCGTCGACCGTCTCGCCCGCGTCGTCCCGCAGGTGCGGTACGTCGGGTGGGACATCGCCGTGGGCCCGGACGGGCCCGTGCTCGTCGAAGGCAACTGGGCGGCCGGGGTCTACGAGAACAAGCCCACCGCCACCGGCATCCGCACCGGCCACCTGTCGCGCTACGTCTCCGCGATGGGATCGGTGAGCCCGATCGCGGAGGAGCGCCGGCCCGAGCTGATCGCCGCGTAGCCAGACCCCGGTGCGGGGCGCATCGACTGCGAGCGTGTGGCCTCAGCCGAGGATCGCCCGCACCGGCAGGTCCTGGCCCTCGAGGATCACCTGGGCGGCGCCGCCGGTGCGCCGATTCATCACGACAGGGGCCAGCAGATTGACCCCGACGCCGTGGTCCGTCACCCGCGCGACGACGAACAGCTGCGCCTCGTCGGGCGACTCCAGCCCCAGCTCGGCGGCCTGCACGTCGGAGAGCACCGGCTCGTAATCGGGCACGAGCCCACCCGGATCGACGAGGAACAGTCGCACCTCGGCGTCCTCGACGGCGCGGAGCGAGAACAGACCGTCCGAGCCCGAGACCGGCTCGAGCGTGAACGACGTGTGCGGGTCGAGCCCGGGGGGCGGCGAGACGAACTGCAGGGCAGCACTCATGAGAGGAACTCCATCAGGGTCGGCTGCAGCACACGGCCGGTCACCGCGAGTGCGGACTGGTACACCAGCTCTTGGGCGCGGAGCTTGACGAGCACTTCCACCGAGTCGACGTCCTCGACGGCGGCGCGGCGGGCTTCGAGCGAGACCGTCGCATCGAGCGTGGCCTCCCTCGCCCGCTCGATCGTGGCCTGGCGGGCGCCCACCGAGCCCTGCACGCCGAGCATGTTGTTCAGGTGGGTGTCGATCTCACCGACGCGCGCACCGACGTTCACACCGGCGCGTAGGTCGGCCACGATCGAGTCGACGGCGGCGAACACCGAGCCGGCGCCGACGCCGAAGACGGCGGCGCCGTCGGCATCGACCCGCACGGTCTGCCCCTCGGAGAGCCGACGGTGCACCTCGGCGCCGGGCGAGCCGCTGAACGAGTAGTCCGCCGCGAACGCGGCGGTGTCGGAGGTGCCGGCGAAGACGGAGCGACCGAGCAGAGTCGTGTTGGCCTGCGCGAGCAGCTCCTTGGCGAGCCCTTCGAGCTCGACGGCGATGGCTTCGCGCGATGTGGCATCCATCGCCCCCGAGTTCGCGCCCTGCAGGGTCAGGTCGCGCACCCGACCGAGGAGCGACGTCGAGGCCGAGATCGCGCTGTCGACCGTCGTCACCCATGCCAGGCCGTCGGTGATGTTGCGTCCGTACTGCGTCGTGCGCGCCTGCGCGGCGTGCAGATCGGCGGCGGCGGACGCCGCGGCCGGGTCGTCGGAGGGAGCGGCGAACGCACGTTGCGAAGTGGCCTGCGCCTGCAGGCGCGCGAGGTCGGTGAGGCCGGTCTGCAGGTTGTGCAGAGCCGTCTGCGTCAACGACTGCGACGTCACACGAGAGATCATGCTGCTCCTGAGTGTCAGCGACCGACGACGCCGGTGCGGTTGATGAGGATGTCGAGCGCTTCGTCGACGGCGGTGATCACACGAGCGGCCGCCTGGTAGGCCGTCTGGTAGGTGAGGAGGTTGAGCGTCTCCTCATCGTTGTCGACGCCGGCGACCGACTGCTGCGCGGCCACGGCCGACACCGCGCCGGACTCGGCCCGGGTGGCCCGGCCGATGTCGGCCGCCGTCGCGACGGCGAACCGGGAGACGACGTCGGCCCACAGGGCGTCGGGACCGTCGGCGCGGTCGCCGATGCCGGCGAGGGCGTCGGCGTTGCTGCTGTCGAGGGCACCGGCGGCGGGTGCGGCCAGCGCGAGGCCGTCGCGGCCGGTCGGGACGACACTGAGCGACAGCGCGGCGGGACCGCCGGCCGCGATCGCGAAGAAGTCGCCGCCGGCGGCGCCCGAGGCGGTGACACCGGCACGGTGCTGGGCGTTGACCGCTGCGGCCAGGGCCGATGCCAGGGCGTTGTGCGACTCGGCGAGACCGGCGAGCACGCCCCCTTCGCCGGCGGGTGCGAGCACCGACAGCACACCGCCGAGCTCGCCGCTGGCCATCGCCACGGCCGGCCCGCCCTGCCACGCGAGCGTGGTCGCCGCGCCGGCTTCGATCGACGCGGGACCGGCGATGGTGACGTGTCGGGCTGTCGCACCCGAGACGAGGGCGTTGCCGTCGATGCGCAGCGTCATCGTGCCGTCCGCCTCGAGGGTGCCTGCAGCGCCCGAGAGCCGCGAGACGGTCTGCGCGAGCAGGTTGCGCCGGTCGATCAGGTCGTTGGGAACCCCGCCCGATGCCGTCGCGACGCGGATCGCGCCGTTGAGCTCGGCGATCTGATCGGCGGCGGAGTTGAGCTGCGTCACCATGCTGTCGGCCGAGGATCGGGCGCTGGACCACTGCGACGCGACCGAGCGGTACCCGTCGGCGATCTGGGCGACCAGCGTGGCGGCGCCGGTGAGCACCACCGCCGCCGCCGCGGTGGAGTCAGGGGTGTTCGACACGTCCTGCCAGGCGGACCAGAAGCCCGAGAGCCGGTCGGCGAGGCCGTTCTTGGTCGGCTCCGCCAGGGCCGCCTCCGCGGCCACGGCGGCACTCGCCTTGGTCGACCAGTACCCGCTCGAGGCCAGCGTGTCGCGCACGCGCGCGTCGAGCACGGCATCGCCCAGGCGCGAGATCCCGTCGACCGACACGCCCTGGCCGGGCTGTGCGCCCACGCTGAATCGACCCATCGCAGCGACCGCACCGACGGCGGAGGTCTCGAGCCGCTGACGCGTGTAGCCCTGGGTCGTCTGGTTGGCGATGTTCTGCCCCACGAGATCCATGCCGCGGCGGGCGGCCGCGAGCGCGCTGGAGGCTGCGCCCAATCCGCTGAATGTCGACATCGTGTCCTTTTCTCACATCTCCGTATCGATGAGACGGGCGGTGTCTTCCCGTGCCCGCTCACCCTGCGTGGTGTACTCGCCCGTGCTGGCGGCGAGGCCGGCGAGGGTCTCCTCCACCGTGCGCACCGCAGCGCGCAGGTACGCCTCGCTGGAATCCTTCAGCTGCGCCACCTCCGACATGCGGGTGGTCAACGCGGTGCGGTGCTCGGCGAAGACCTCGCGCCAGGCATCGGTCGGTGCGGCGGCGATGAGCTGCGACAGCGTCGTCGCCTCGGGCACGCCCCAGTCCGCCGCCACGGCGGCCACCTCGACGTCGCGCCCCAGTCCCGACGTGCGCAGCTGCTCGAGCACCTGCTCGACCTCGCGCGTTGCGTAGTGGATCCATCGCATGCTGCCGGCGCCGAGGAGCAGACGCTGCTCCTCGAGCTTGAAGAGCAGGAACTCCAGAAGTTCGCGCTCTCGCCACAGTTGCATGGATAACTCGTTGGCTCCCATTTTCTTGTCTCCCCAGATCGATGATGTCGCGCCGTTTCGGCGATTTTCCCCAGTAGCGACCCGTCCCGCAGCCGCTGCTCTCTTCTATCGGCCGAATTGCACATAGCGTTATGACCGATTCCATGAGAGGTTTCTCATATTCATACCGTGTGGTTCAGAGATTCCCCGCCTCGGCGGCACCTCGCCCGTTGCGAACACCGAACGGCCGCACAGATCGAGAGAGAAGACCTACCTTGCACACTCCGGGCCGCGCGGAGCGCAATCGCCTCATCGAGGAGAACCTGCCGCTCGTGGGCTACCTCGCCCGCGACGTCCACGCCAGAGCGACGCACGTTCCGCGCGAGGAACTCGCCTCGGCCGGTGCCCTCGCCCTCGTGACGGCGGCGGAGGCGTTCGATCCGACACTCGGCGTCCCGTTCGGAGCGTACGCCCGCCGGCGCATCCTCGGCGCGTTCGCCGACGAGATGCGCTCGATGGACTGGGCGAGCCGTGGCATCCGCAAGCGCATCAAGGAGATCACCGCGGTGCGGGAGACCCTCACCGCGGCGCTCGGGCGCACCGCCACCGCCGACGAGATCGCCACGACCCTGGGGCTCTCCCGCGACGCCGTCGTGGAATCGCTCAACGACGCCGCCCGCACGGTGACGAGCCTCGATGACACCGCCGTGCTCGATGTGCCGGCCGCCATCGCCCTTCCGGCGGAATCGGCCGCCCTGCAGGAACGACGCGGGGTGCTCGCCCGCGCCGTGGCCGCCCTCCCCGAGCGGATGCGCGCGATCGTTCAGGCGGTCTACATCGACGAGCGCCCCGTGAAGGATCTCGCCGAAGAGCTCGGCGTCTCGCACTCCGCCGTCTCGCAGCAGCGCGCCGAGGCGGTGCGCCTGCTGCGCGACGCACTCGAGCGCTTCTACCTCGACAGCGGCACCGCCACCGTTTCGCGAGTGTCCGACTCGACGCGGGAGGCGTACTTCTCCCGCATCGCCGCGGCAACCCCGCCCCGCCAGGGCGTCCCGCTCGTCGCGACCGCCGCCGCAAGCTAACGCCCGGCGCCGATCGGCCGATAGAAGATTCCGGACACCTCGGGATCTCCCGCCGAGCCGCACGACGACAGGAAGGGCGCAGATGGGTCTCCAAATCGACGGACTCGCCTCCGGCCTCGACACCAAGGCGATCATCGATGCGCTGATGAACGTCGAGGCGATCCCGCGCACGTTGCTCAAGGCGAAGTCCGACGACCGGCAGGTGATCATCACGCAGCTGCGCTCGCTCAACACGGCGCTGCAGGGCCTGTTCACCTCGGCCAAGGATGCCACCGGCGTCGGCGCCGTCGCGCAGGTGCGCACGAGCAGCTCCGACCCCTCCCTCGCCGTCACCGCGGCCGCGGGATCCGCCGCGGTCTCGAGCGACATCGTCGTCGACCGCACCGCCACGGCGCACACCGTCGTCACGCGGACCACCGGCGCCTTCACCGGCGACCCCCTCGTCCTCACGATCCAGAACGCGGCAGGCGAACTCGTCGAGGTGACCCCGTCATCGTCGGCACCGGCAGATGTCGCCCGTGCCCTCACCGACGCGGGCGCCGGCATCGTCGCCTCTGCCGTGTCGGCCGGTACCGATGCGGACGGCCAGCCTCTCTTCCGCCTGCAGATCACCGCGACGCAGACCGGCGCCCAGGGCAGCTTCCGCCTCTACAGCGGCGATGCCGCGTCCGTCACCGCCGGCACGGCGACCGATCTCGCCGCCGAGCCGGGCGCCGCCGTCATCACGCAGGGCCAAGACGCGCAGGTGCGGCTGTGGGCCGGCACCCCGGCGGAGATGACCGTGACCTCCGACGACAACACGTTCACCGACCTCTTCCCGGGCGTGGACATCACGGTGTCGAAGGCCTCCACCGCACCGATCACCGTCTCGGTGTCGGCCGACCCGGCGGCGCGCGCCAAGGCCGCGGGAGAGTTCGTCTCGCAGATCAAGGCCGTGCTCACCGGCATCGCGAACGGATCGAAAGCCACCGCGCCCACCACCGCCGGCGGAAGCACGACGCTCGGCGTCTTCACCGGCGACAGCACCGTGCGCGCACTGCAGCTGGCGCTGACCAATGCGGTGCAGCACCCCGTCGACGCGGTCTCGCCCTCGACGATCGGCATCTCGATCGACCGCTACGGAGTGCTGAGCTTCGACGAGAAGAAGTTCACCGCCGCGCTCGAGGCCGACGAGGCATCGGTGGAGGCGGTCTTCGCCGGGGTCGCGGCGCGCGTGCAGCAGACCACCGACCAGTACTCCGACAAGTACGACGGCCTCGTCACCGCCCGCATCACCGGCCAGGAGGGCGAGGTGAACCGCATCGCCGACCAGCTGGAACGCTGGGACGTGCGCCTGGAGATGCGGCGCTCCACCCTCGAGCGCACCTATGCGTCACTCGAGACCATGCTCTCGCGCCTGCAGTCGCAATCCGACTACCTGACCTCGCAGCTCAACGCCCTCAACCCGTCGAGTTCGAAGTGAACGCCGCGATGCGGGCGCAGCAGCGCTACCGCGACGAAGCGGTGCTCTCGGCGAGCCCCGAGCGCCTGGTCACCATGCTCTACGACCGGCTGCTGCTCGATGTCGATCGCGGCGAGAACGCCCAGCGGGCCGGCGACTGGGAGACGGCGAACAGCGAGCTGCAGCACGCCCAGAGCATCATCGCCGCACTGGCGGGGTCGCTGTCGCCCGACTGGTCGGGCAGCGGCGAACTGCAGTCGGTGTACTCCTACCTCACCCGCACGCTCGTCGGGGCCAACATCGGGCGCGATGCCGGGCGCACGCGGGAATGCCGTGAGCTGATCGCGCCGCTGCGCGACGCCTGGCACGAAGCGGCATCGGCAGCATCGACACCCGCGGCGCGGCGCGCATGAGCGACCTGGCCACCTGGCTCGACCTGCTCGAACGCTTCGAGCGCGACCTCGAGAGCACCTCGGAGGCCTCGGAGCCGTGGGAGCCGGTCATCATCGACACCCCCCTGCCGGAGCACCTGGTCGATCGTGCGCGCCTCATCGTGGCGCGCCAGCAGCAGCGCATGGCGCGCCTGCAGGTGGAGTTGATCGCCACCCGCGCACACCTCGACGCTGTGGGGCTCGTGCCCGCGCGGCGCACGGACACCGCCGCGTATCTCGACCTCGACGGCTAACGCGCCGCGCGCCGCGGCCGATAGATCTCCCTGAGCACGGATCGCTCATCTCCTTCGGCCACGGATCGGCCACGGCAACCGTCGACGGGAACGGCTTTCGTGCTCGAATCAGTGACCACCGTTGCGCTCACCAGCGCGCTCAACGGACTCTCCCAGCGTCAGCGCGCCATCGCGGACAACATCGCCAACGTCAACACGTCCGGCTACCACGCGAAGGTCGTCGCGTTCGAAGACGCCCTGGCCGCCTCCGTCGAGCGCGGTGACGGCGCCGTCGCCGCCACCGTCACCGAGTCCCTCGCACCCACCCGCCTCAACGGCAACAACGTCAACCTCGACACCGAGACGCTGTCGAACATCGACACGGTCCTGCGCTTCCAGTTCGCCTCCCAGGCGGTCGGCGGGTCGTTCAAGTCCGTTCAGACGGCACTGAGGACATCATGACCTTCGACGCCATCGGCATCGCCGGATCCGGCCTGACCGCGCACCGCACCTGGCTCGACGCGCTCAGCGACAACATCGCCAACATCAACACCGCGACCTCCACCGACGACGCCGCGTTCCAGCAGCGCTACGTCGCCGTGCAGTCCGACGACGCCGCCGGGGGCGTGCGGGTGGCCGGCGCGCAGTTCGGCGACCCCGAGGGGCGACTCGTCTATGAGCCCACCCACCCCCTGGCCGACGCCGAAGGCTACGTCCGCTACCCCGACATCGATCTCGGGGAGCAGATGGGGCATCTGATCATGGCCCAGCGCGGCTACCAGGCCAACGCCGCCGTGGTCGACCGCGCCAAGACCGCCTACGAGGCGGCCCTCCAGATCGGACGTAACTGATGCCCCCGATCTCCGCGATCGACGCGATCTCGCCCTCGGTCACCATGCCCACGGCGCCCACCCGCGCCGCAGGCGACGACGCCACGTTCGCGCAGAGCATCACGGGCGCCGTCGACGAGCTGCGCTCCCTGCAGTCGACCTCGAACGAGCTGGCCGTCGCCGCCGTCACGGGCGACCTCGACGACATCCACTCCGCGATGATCGCGTCCACGCGCGCATCGGTGACGCTCGAACTCGTCGCCGCCGTGCGCAACAAGGGCGTGGACGCGTTCAATGAGATCATGCGGATGCAGGCCTGATGCCCGCTGCCGTCTCCTCCGTCTTCGCCCGCCTGCAGCGGGCGGTGGCGTCGTTCACGCTCGCGCAGCGGACGATCGCGATCATCGGCATCGCCGTGCTCGTGATGGGCCTGTTCGCCATCGTGACCTGGCTCGCCCGCCCCACCCTCACCCCCCTGTTCAGCGGGCTGAGCGCGCAGGACGCCAGCGCCATCGTCGAGCAGCTGAAGGCCTCGTCGGTGGGGTACGAACTCACCGACGGCGGTTCGACGGTGCTCGTACCCGAAGGCGACGTCTACGAGCAGCGCCTCGCGGCCGCCGTCGCGGGGCTCCCCGGCTCCGGCTCCGACGGGTACACGCTGCTGGACACCATGGGAGTCACCAGCTCGGAGTTCCAGCAGTCGGTCACCTACAAGCGCGCCATCGAGGGCAAACTCGCCCGCACCATCGGCGCACTGGAAGGCGTCACGACGGCATCGGTGCAGCTGGCGATCCCCGAGGAGAGCGTGTTCGTCTCCGAGAAGCTGGAGCCCACCGCGTCGGTGTTCATCGAGACCGACAACCGCTCCACCCTCTCCAGCGCGCAGGTCGAGGCCATCGTCCACCTGACCTCGGCCGCCGTCAGTGGCATGAAGCCCGAGAACGTCGCGGTCGTCGACCAGGCCGGACAGACCCTCTCCGCCGTCGGCACCGGATCGACCGGCGGCGTCGACCAGCAGGCCGGTGCCTACGAGGCGCGCATCGCCGCCAGTGTGCAGCAGATGCTCGACACCGTCGTGGGTGCGGGCATGTCGACGGTCACCGTCGCCGCCGAGATGCAGCAGGCCACCAGCGAGCGCATCGACGAGACCTACACGCCCATCGAGGGCGAGTCGACCACGAGCGAGCAGTCCAGCACCGAGACCTACACCGGGCCGGGCGCCGGCACCGGGGTGCTCGGCGCCGAGATCGACGCGGGCGTGGCCGGCGGCAACGGCACCTACGAGTCCACCGACACCACCCGCAACAACGTCATCAACAAGACCGTCGAGAGCACCTCCACCCCCGCCGGCGCCCTGTCCCGGCAGGCGATCGCCGTCGCCGTCGACCGCACGGCGGCCGAGGCCCTCGACGTCGACCAGCTCGAAGCGCTCGTCGCCTCGGCCGCAGGCATCGACCGTCAGCGCGGCGACGCCGTGACCGTCGAGCTGGTCACCTTCAGCGATGCCGGTGCCACCGCGGCCCAGGCCGCCTTGGATGCCGCGCGCGAGGCCGATGCCGCCGACCGCCAGGCCGAGCTGTTCCGCACGGCGCTCATGGCCGGTGGCGTCGCGCTCGTGCTGATCCTCGCGACCGTCGCCGGCATCGTCGTCATGCGCCGTCGCGCGGCGGCCGCAGCGGCCGCGCCCGCGGTGGATCTCGTGCAGGTGGATGCCGCAGCCGACCCGTTCGCGGCGCTCGTGCAGGGCGGCGCCGCGGCGCAGCTCGGGCAGGCACCGACCATCGCGCTGCCGCTGGAGAACTTCGAGCCCGACCCCGAGCCGGAACCGGCCCAGGTCACGCTCGACCGTCGCCGCGCCGAGCTCGCCGAGTTCGCCCGCCGCGATCCCAGCCGCACCGCTGATCTGCTGCGCGGTCTCATCCGGGAGAGCCAGGACGCATGAGCACCCTCACCGGCACGCAGACCGCCGCGGTGGTCATGATGAACCTCGATCGCACCCTCGCGGTCGAGGTGATGAAGCACCTCAGTGAAGAGGACGCCGAAGGGATCGCGGCCGAGATCATCCGGCTGCGGCACCTCGACGCCGAGACCACGACCCGCGCGCTGTCGGACTTCCACCGCATCCTGCAGGGCCACCTGCCCCCGGCGCGCGGCGGGCGTGACATCGCGGCCGGGCTGCTCGAAGCGTCGTTCGGCACCGAGCGGGCCGCGGGCGTGCTCACCAAGGTCTCGTCGGCGATGACCGGATCGTCATTCGACTTCCTCCTCTCCGTCGAGCCCGCCCAGATCGCCAGCGTCGTCGACGGCGAGCTGCCGCAGACCATCGCGCTCGTCGTGGCGCACCTGCCCGTCGAACGCGCCGCGGCGGTGCTGGCGGAGCTGTCCGACCCGGTGCGCACCGACGTCGCCCACGCGATCGCCACGATGGGGACGGCCTCGCAGGATGCCGTGGCGATCGTCGCCGAGACCCTGCGTGCCCGCTCCGGCGCGTTCGCGACCCGCGACGCCCCCGAGACGCTCGGCGGCGTGCAGCCGCTGGTGGACATCATCAACCGCTCGGATGCCACGGTCGAGAAGGCGCTGCTGGCGAACCTCGAGGCGCGTGACAGTGTGCTGGCCGAAGACATCCGCTCGCGCATGTTCACGTTCGCCGACCTCGTGGTGCTGGAGGACCGGGATGCGCAGCGGGTGCTGCGCGGCATCGAGATCCGCATCCTGGCACTCGCTCTCAAGGGCGCGCCGCCCGCCGTGGCGTCGGTCATCCGCCGCAACATGTCCGAGCGCAACCGCGACACCCTCGACGAGGAGTCGCAGGCCATCGGCGCGGTGCGCATCTCCCAGGTGGAGGAAGCCAGGGCCGAGATCGTCCGCATCATCCGCGCGCTCGAAGCCGTCGGCGACATCCGCGTGCAGCGGGGAGACGAGGAGGAGTATGTCTCTTGACGTCTTCACCCGCATCGAGATCCCGCGCCTGTCCGGCCCCGCCGACGATGCCGAGCGCGAGCGCGCCTCGCGTCGCGGTCACGCCATGGGGTACGCCGAGGGCATGCGGCTCGCCCGCGAAGAGGCCGAGCGCGAGGCCGAGCGGGTGGCGCAGCAGCGCCGCATCGCCGCAGCCGACGCGGTCGCCGCGACGACGGCTGCGCTGGATGTGCTCGACCGTGCGGTGACGGCGCTGGCCGAACGCACCGGGGCGCTGGCGCAGATCGCCGAGGAGCGGGTGCTCGCCCTCGCCGTCGAGCTCGCCGAGACGATCCTCGAGCGCGACCTGGCCGACCCGGTGCGTGCGGCGCTCACCGCGCACGCGCGGGCGGAGCGCGCCGTCGACAGCACCGACGCCGTCATCGTGCTCAGCGAACCCGATCTCGCCACCCTCGACGGCCTCGGCGAGCGCCCCGGAGCCATCCCGTTCGAGTCGTCGAGCGAGCTGACCCCCGGTGACGCCGTGGTGCGGGTGCCCGACGGCGAAGTCGACCTGCGGGTCGACGCCGCGCTCCGCCGTGCGCGGGCGGCGCTGGCGGAGGTGGGCTGATGATCGCCTGGCCCGCCGCCGTGCTCGACGCCGCCCGTCCGGAGCGCTCCGGCAGCGTGTCGCGCATCTTCGGGCTGGGTGTCGAGGTGCGCGGCATCGGCGCGGCCGTGGGCGACCTCATCACGATCGGCGGACGGGTGGATGCCGAAGTCGTCGCCGCCGAGCGCGGCGCGCTGCGCTGCATGCCCCTGTCGGCGACGACCGGGCTGCGTGTCGGCGACCGTGTCACCCCGCTCTCGGGCGGGCTGAGCGTGCCGGTGGGCCCGGGGGTGCTCGGTCGCGTCATCGACGGCCTCGGCCGCCCGATCGACGACCGCGGCCCCATCGAGGCGACCCGGGTGTCGCTCGGCCACGACACACCGCCGGTGATGGAACGCGCCCGCATCGACGTCCCGCTCTCGTCGGGGGTGCGTGCGATCGACACCCTCACGCCCATCGGCCGCGGTCAGCGCATGGGTCTGTTCGCCGGATCCGGGGTCGGCAAGTCATCGCTGCTGTCGATGATCGCCCGCGGCTCCGCCGCCGACCTCAACGTCATCGCCCTCGTCGGCGAGCGCGGCAGGGAGGTGCGGGAGTTCATCGAGGACGACCTCGGTCCCGAGGGTCTCGCGCGCTCGGTCGTCGTGGTCTCCACCTCGGACGAACCGGCGATGGCGCGACTGCGGGCCGCCTTCACCGCCACCCGCATCGCCGAGGCGTTCCGCGACGGCGGCGGGCACGTGATGCTGATGATGGACTCCCTGACCCGCGTCGCGATGGCCCAGCGCGAGATCGGGCTGGCGGCGGGCGAGCCGCCGGCCACACGCGGGTATCCGCCGTCGACGTTCCCCGTGCTGGCGAACCTGCTGGAGCGCGCCGGCAACGACCGGCAGGGTTCCATCACCGGGGTGTACACCGTGCTCGTCGACGGCGACGACCACAACGAGCCCGTCGCCGACACCGTGCGCTCCATCCTCGACGGCCACATCGTGCTGGACCGCTCCCTCGCCCTCACCGGGCACCACCCGGCCATCGACGTGCTCGCCTCGGTGTCACGCCTGGCCGGCAAGGTCGCCACCGGCGAGCAGCAGCAGCTCGCCACGGCGCTGCGCACGGTGCTGTCGGCACGGCAGGGGGCGCACGACCTCATCGGCATCGGTGCGTATCGGGCCGGCGCCGACCTGCGCGTGGATGCCGCACTCACCCACGAGCGCACGATCGAGCAGTTCCTCACACAGTCGTTGGACGAACACGCCCCCGCGGAGAGTTCGTGGCAGCGGCTGCGCGCCCTCGTCATGGACTTCGGAGACCTCTCATGAGCCGCCCCTTCCGCCTGGCCGGGCTGCTGCGCGTGCGCAGCATCCAAGAGCGTGCCGCCGCCGAGCATCTGTCCCGCGCTTCGATGGAGCACGTGCGCACCGAGGCCCGCGAGCGGCAGCTGCGGGCGGCACTGTCGACCTCGGTCGACGAGGCCGTGGACGTGCGCGCGCTCGCGGCCCTCGCGGCCAGCCGCGTGGCCTCGCGCAGCATGCTGGCGGACCTGCGCACCCTCGCGGAGATGCAGGAGGCGGCCGTGGCGGAGGCGCGCGAGCAGCACACCGCCACCCGCATCGACGAGCGGGGACTCGCCCTGCTCGCCGAGGCCCACGCCCGCCGGGAACTCGCACGCGAGCTCCACGTGGAACAGATCGAACTGGACGAGATCGGGGTCAGATCCCGCACCGAGGAGGCATCGTGAGCATCGTCAACGTCCTCGCGCGCGTGGATGAGATCCAGAGCCGCATCCGCACGCTCGCGCCCGAGCCGGTCACGGCGAACGCCGCCGCCGGCGCGACCACGAGCACGAGCGCCGGTGCGTTCGCCACCGCTGTGCAGGACGTCATCGGCGCCGCGGTGCCGGCGGGCGGCACGGTCAGCGGCGAGGACGTCGTCGCGCGGGCGAAGAACTACCTGGGCGTCCCCTACGTCTTCGGCGGCGAGGATGCCAGCGGCATGGACTGCTCGGGCCTCGTGCAGCGCGTGCTCGCCGACCTCGGCATCGACGCGCCCCGCGTCGTGCAGGATCAGGCCGACATCGGCGTCGAGGTGGGCTCCCTCGCCGAGGCGCGCCCGGGCGATCTGCTGGTCACCAACGGCGAGAAGCACATCGTGATCTATGCCGGCGACGGCAAGATCATCCACGCCCCCAGCCCGGGCAAGAACGTCGAGCTGCGCAACAACTACCTCACCGACGCCGACATCCAGACGATCCGGCGCGTCGTGCCGTCCCGTGCCGAGATCGCCGCCGCGGCGACCCCCGCCGTCAACGCGGCGTCCGTGTTCGCCGCGGCCGCCGCGCCCCTGATGGCGTCCCTCTCGCCCGCCTCCGCCGCCGCGTCCGCCGGAGCGCGCGTCGCGTCGATGTTCGCCGCCGTGACCCCCGCGGGCTCCCCTGCCGCGGCCGCCGGCCTGGCCGCGGCCGCCGGCCCGCCGCCGGCCGCCGACCCGGCCGTCGCCACGTCCGCCACCCCGGTCGCCACCCCGCTGGTCGCCGCAGCCGCAGCCGCGACCTCAGGCGCCACGCTGATGTCCTCCGCCGCGCGGGCGATGCCCGCGCCCGGCACCGAGCGCAGCGCCGCAGACGCCGCCGCGGCCGTGGCTGCGGCAAGCGTGGCATCGGCGGCGCCCGCGGCCGCCGAGCCGGTCGCTGCCGCCCCGCCGCCGGCCGCGGCCGCCCCGGCCAACCGCACCCCGTTCGCGCAGCAGGTGACGCCGCCCGTGCTGTCGCTGGCCGGCGCCGGCGAGGGGGAGCACACCCTCACCCTCACGGTGTCGCCGGACAACCTCGGCCCGGTCACGGTGAAGGCGCAGATCACCGGGTCATCCATCGTCATCGAGCTCGCCGCCCCCACCGAGACCGGTCGCGAAGCCCTGCGCTCGCTGCTGGTGGATCTGCGCCGCGACCTCGCCGGACTCGCCGCGAGCTCGTCGGTGGTGCTCGCCGCCGGCGACACGTCGGCCACCGGCAACGGGCAGCACCAGAACCAGAACCCGTCGGGCGCAGCGTGGGCGGGCGGCTTCGGGTCGGCCGCCGGCTCCACCTCGTCCGGCCAGTCCGGTGCGGGGAGCTCCGGCGCCACCTCCCGCGGCGACCGCGACGCCGCGCCCGACACCCCCTCCCCCGTCCCCGCACCCGCCCCCGCCGCCGTCGGCTCGGGCATCGACCTGTTCGCCTGACCGAAGGAGCACCATGCCCCCCGTCGATTCCGTCTCGGCCGCCGGCTCCGCGCCGCAGGCCCTCGCCGCGTCCCCACCGAAGCAGACGATGGATGCCGAGGTGTTCCTGAGCCTCCTGGTCGCCCAGATGAAGAACCAGGACCCGAGCTCGCCCATGGACACCAACGACATGATGGCGCAGACCACGCAGCTCGCGATGATGGAGCAGCTCACCGCACTCACCGACACGTTCAGCGAGAACTTCGCGCTCAGCATGCGCCAGGCCGCCGCCGCGCTCGTCGGCCAGCACGCCTCCTACGTCGACGTCGACGGCACCACCCAGTCGGGACTCGTCTCGAAGGTGTCGTTCGAACAGGGCGTGCCCACCGTCACCATCGGCGACAAGACCGTCGCCCTCGACGCCATCTCCGGCGTCACCTCTCCCCCCGCTTCCTGACCCGCACCAGAAGGGCTTCTCATGCTCCGTTCGCTCTATGCCGGCATCTCCGGCCTCCGCTCCCACCAGACCATGCTCGACGTGACGGGCAACAACATCGCCAACGTCAACACGATCGGCTTCAAGGCCGGCTCCGTGCAGTTCCAGGACACCCTGTCGCAGATCGTGCAGAACTCCCGCGCCGCCCAGGACGGTGCCGGTGGCACGAACCCGGCCCAGGTGGGTCTGGGCGTGCAGGTCGCCGGCATCCGCACCAACTTCACCGCCGGCTCCCCGCAGGCCACCGGCGTGCCCACCGACCTCATGATCGCCGGTGACGGGTTCTTCGTCGTGCGCAACGGCGCCGAGAACCTCTACACCCGCAACGGCGCGTTCTCGTTCGACGCGGCCGGGCGCATGGTCACCAGCGACGGCTCCCTCGTGCAGGGGTGGACGGCGGTCGACGGTCAGATCGCCGCCGGCGGTCCCACCTCCGACATCTCCCTGCCCATCGCCGCCACCGCTCCCGCGCAGGCCACCAGCGCCGCGAGCGTCAAGGGCAACCTGCCGTCGGATGCCGCCGTGGGCGAGTCCCTCGTGCGCGACATCACCGTGTACGACGCGGTCGGCACGGCCAGCCAGCTGGCCCTCACCTTCACCCGCACCACCGCCGGATGGGACGTCACCGACGGCACCACCACGACGGCGCTGGCGTTCACCGACGGCAAGCTGCCCGGTGCGGCATCCCTCGTCTCGGGCGGCATCACCGTCGACCTCTCGGCTGTCACCGGCTTCGCGGACCTGCGCACCATCGCGATCGGCGAGCAGAACGGTCGCGCCCCGGGGAGCCTCGTGTCGTACACGATCTCGGGCGATGGCAGCCTCATCGGCGCGTTCAGCAACGGCGCCTCGCAGGTGCTCGCCCAGGTGGCGCTGGCATCGTTCGACAACCCCGAAGGGCTCGAGAAGGCCGGCGCGTCGCAGTACCGCGCCGGCGCGAACTCCGGTGAGGCCGCCGTGGGCGCCGCCGGCGCCGACGGCATGGGCTCGCTCGTCAGCGGAGCACTGGAGATGTCGAACGTCGACCTCTCGCAGGAGTTCACCAACCTCATCGTCGCCCAGCGCGGCTTCCAGGCCAACGCCCGCATCATCACCACGAGCGACGAGGTGCTGCAGGAGCTGACGAACCTCAAGCGCTGACGCCGGTCCGGCCGACGGCGCGCCCCTTACCGATGCGCGCCGTCGGCCGACAGTCGTACTCAGAGCCAGGCACGACCGACGGGTGCCGCGTCCGCGTGGGCTCCCGTCGGATCCAGAAGGAAGAGAGCGCATGATCGTCCTCACGCGCCTGAACCGTGCCCCCTTCGCTGTGAATCCCGACCTCATCGAGCGCATCCAGGTCACCCCCGACACCACCCTCGTGATGGTCGACGGCGCCACCTTCGTGGTGGTCGAGACGATGGAGGCCGTCATCGACAGGATCGTGGACTACCGCGCCCGGGTCATCGCCACGGCGGCGGGCCGGCGTGTTGCAGAAGGCGAGGACTGATGGACCCGTCACTGCTCATCGGCATCCTGCTCGCCTTCGGCGGGCTGCTGGCGATGATCACCCTCGAGGGCGCGCACATCAGCGCCCTCCTGCTGCCGGCACCCATGGTGCTCGTGTTCGGCGCCACGATCGCCATCGGCATCGCCGGTGGCACCCTGAGCGATGCCGCCGGTGCGCTGCGCGCCCTCCCCCGCGCCTTCCGCGGGCTCGGCGGGTCGACGAAGGACCTCATCGACAAGGTCGTCCACTACGCCGAGATCGCGCGCATGCAGGGGCTCCTCGCCCTGGAAGGCGCCGTCGCCGACGAGAAGGACCCCTTCCTCCGGCAGGCGCTGCAGAACATCGCCGACGGCACGGATGCCGACGACCTCCGCGTGCTCATGGAAGACCAGGTCGCGACGACCGCATCGCACCGCCGCACCGCCGCACGCTTCTACAGCACCCTCGGCGGGTACGCCCCCACCGTCGGCATCGTCGGCACCGTCGTCTCCCTCACCCACGTGCTCGAGAAGCTCGACCAGCCCGACACCCTCGGCCCGCTCATCGCGGCGGCGTTCGTCGCGACCTTGTGGGGCCTGCTGTCGGCGAACTTCATCTGGCTCCCCATCGGCGCGCGCCTGCAGCGCCTCGCCGAGATCGAGATCGACCGGATGACGCTGCTCACCGAGGGCATGCTCGCCGTGCAGTCGGGCAGCCCGCCCCACCTCGTCGAGGAACGCCTGCGGGCGCTGGCTCCCGAGGCGGTCGCGAAGGGCGGCAAGCGCAAGGAGAAGTCCCCGCAGGGCGCGGACGAGCACATATGAGCGTCCGGCGCGCGCGTCGCATCCCCGACCACGGCCACCAGGGCCCCGACGAACGCTGGATGGCGTCGTACCTCGACATGGTGACGGTGCTCATGTGCATGTTCATCGTCATGTTCGCGATGTCCTCGGTCGACGAGCAGAAGTTCGAAGCCCTGCGCGCCTCGCTCGCGACGGGGTTCGGCGCCGAGGCCTCGGCGGAGATCGATGTCTCAGAAGGCGTCATCATCCCGCCCGAACTGCTCGACGAAGCCGGCGAAGGCTTCCTCGACATCGCCGTGCCGGCGGCCGACCCGCAGCCGACGGCGGCGGAGCTGGAGTACTTCGGTCTCGACGACCTGCGGGCCCGCCTGCAGGGAGCCCTCGACACCCAGGGACTCGGCGACGCGGCGACGTTCACCATCGATGACCGCGGGCTCACGATCGGCCTGGTCAGCGCCGAGACGTTCTTCGCGACCAACAGCGACCAGCTCTCCGACAAGGCCCGCGCCGTGCTCGACGCCGTCGGGGGCGTGCTCGCCACCGACCAGCACCAGATCTCGGTGGAAGGGCACGCCGATCACCGGCCGCCGTACGCCCCGTTCGCCGACAACTGGCAGCTGTCCACCGCACGGGCGACCGGGGTGCTCGGGTACCTCGTCGACGCACGCTCGGTCGGGGCGGAGCGCATCACCTCGGTCGGGTACGGCTCCTCGCGTCCCATCGCGCAGGGTGACAGCGAGCAGGCGCTCGCCACCAACCGTCGCGTCGACATCGTCGTGCTGTCCGACGCCGACGAGGAGGTGCGCGCCCTCCTGCCGCAGATGTCGGCAGTCGACGCCGCGCGCTGATCTCCCCCTTACGCACGGCGCCCGCCGCCCGATAGTCCCATCCGTGCAGATCGACGACCGCGCGCACCCGACCACGGGTCCGGAGCGCTACGACTTCGGTCGCCCCGCCGCTCTCTCGCGTGAGCACACCCGCGCCCTCGCGGGAGCGTTCGACGCGTTCGCCCGGCAGTGGGCGATCCAGCTGACTTCGAAGACCCGTCTGCGCGCCCACATCGCCGTCGAACGGGTGAACCTGGAGACGTACGACGAGTACGTGGCCACCGTGCCGCTGACGACGACCCTCGTCATCTGCGCCGCCGAAGGCTCCGACGACCGCATCATCGTGGAGTTCCCCCTCGACACCGCCCTGTCCTGGATCGTGAAGATGCTGGGCGGCGACGTGCCGGGCCGCATCGACACCCGCCCCCTCACCGCCGTCGAGCAGGCGCTGCTGCGCGCGCTCATGGATGAGACGCTCGGGCACCTGCGAGGATCGCTCGGCGCGCTCCTGCCCCACGAACTGTCGGTGAGCGCCGTGCAGTACAACTCCGCGTTCGCCCAGATCGCCGCCGCCCAGGAACTGGTCGTCGTCGCCCGGTTCTCGATGAAGTTCGCCGACCGCACCGAGACGGCCACCATCGCCCTTCCCGCCGCCTCGCTGCTGGAGCGGCTGTCGCGCACGGCATCCGCGCCGCACGCGGCCACCGACCCCGGCGTCGTGCGCTGGCACGTCGAGCAGACCCCCGTCGAACTCACCCTGCGTCTCACCCCGCGCAGCATGCGCCCGAGCGAGGTGCTGACGCTCTCGGTGGGAGATGTGATCCCCCTGCCGCACGGCCAGGACCGCCCGCTCGACCTCGCCGTGGGCGACAACGTCGTCGCGTCCGCCGCCGTCGGCGCCAACGGCGCCCGTCTCGCGTGCGTCGTCACCTCATCCGATCTGTCCCCTTCCCTCGCCGAGGAGCTGCAATGACCAGCACCACCGCCCACGAGTTCGCCGCCGCCGCCGCCGCGTTCGCCGACCGCCTGCCGACCGCGGGTCCCGTCACGGCGCGGCCGTCGAGCGGATCGAGCGAGACCGGCGATGCCGTGATGGTCTCGTCGGTGGGCGACACCAGCGCGGCGCTGGCGGTCATGATGCTCGACGAGAGCACGCTGGTCGACGGCCTGTCGGGCGCCCCGCTCACCGAGCGGCTGCACGACTCGCTGGATGCCGCGGCCACGGCCTTCGGCCCCTCGGTGCTCGGCGAGCCCGCCATCGGCGACGCGTCGGCGCTGTTCTCGCACCCGGCCGCGCAGGTGTTCGACCTCGTCGACGAGAACGAGCGCACCATCGGCCGCCTCGCGGTGCGCATCTCGCAGACGCGGTCGGCCTCGCCCCGCCGCCTGCAGCGCATCGCCGGCGTCGAGATGGACCTCACGGTCGAGGTCGGTCGCACCCGCATGACGGTGCGCGACGTGCTCGACCTGGAGCCCGGCCGCATCGTCGAGCTCGACCGCTCGGCGGGCGCCCCCGCCGACGTGAAGCTCAACGGGCGCCTCATCGCCCACGGCGAGATCGTGGTCGTCGACCAGGACTACGCGGTGCGCATCACGCGGATCATCGAGAACGCGGAGGCGTGAACTGGACGATCTGCTGCTTGCCCTGCGCGTCGTCGTCTCCCTGGCGGCGGTGCTCAGTGCGCTCTGGCTGATCCAACGCAAGCTTTCCCGCCGCAGCGCAGGTCCGCGCACGCAGGAGCCGATCCGCGTCGTCGCGAAGCAGGGCGTGGGCGCCAAGGCGCAGATCGTCGTGGTCGACATCGAAGGCGCCCGCTACGTGCTCGGGGTCACCGAGGCCGGGGTGTCGGTCGTCGACCGGCTGCCGCTGCCCACCCCCGGCCAGTCCGCGCCCGCACCGGCCGAGGCCGCCGGCACCGACCCCACCGGCACCGAACTCTCCCCGCCGGTCTCGCTGCCGCTGCGGCGCACGCTCAATCGCGGCTCCGCGGCGAGCACCCCGCCCGCCCGGGCGTTCGGCCGCCCCACCACCCCCGCACGCGGCGCCGCGGAGGTCCTTCGTCGGGCGCTGGGAGCGTGACCGGCGCGCGGCGGGTCCCGGTGCGGCTGCTGTCGCTGCTCGCAGTGGCGTTGCTCGCCGTGATCGCCCTCCAGCTGCTCAGCGCGGCGCCGGCCTACGCCGATGTCGTGGAACCGACTCCCCCGGCCACCGGCGGGGTGAGCGTGGACATCAACGGCATCGACGGCACGCCATCGGCATCGATCCTCACTCTGCTCGGCATCACGGTGCTGTCGGTGGCGCCGGCACTGCTGGTGATGATGTCGTCGTTCACGAAGATCTTCGTGGTGCTCGCGATGACCCGCAACGCCCTGTCGCTGCCGACGATCCCGCCCAACCAGGTGCTGTCAGGACTCGCGCTGTTCCTGTCGCTGTTCATCATGTGGCCGGTCCTCACCGACATCAACACGATCGCCGTGCAGCCCTATGTCGACGGCGGCATCACCTTCACCGATGCCGTCGCGCTCGGTTCCGACCCGCTGCGCACCTGGATGCTCGCGTACACGCGCGAGGAGGACCTGGCCCTCATGACCCGCTTCGCCGGGTTCGACAACCCCGAGGCGGCGGCGGACGTGCCGCTGCAGACGCTCATCCCGGCATTCATGATCTCCGAGCTGCGCGCCGCGTTCATCATCGGCTTCGTCATCTTCGTGCCGTTCCTCATCATCGACCTGGTCGTCGCCGCCGCGCTCATGTCGATGGGCATGATGATGCTGCCGCCGGTGATGATCTCCCTGCCGTTCAAGATCCTGCTGTTCATCCTGGTCGACGGGTGGGGGCTCATCCTGCGCACGCTCGTGGAGAGCTACGGGGGTGGCGGATGACCCCCGAAGCCGTCCTCGACATCGGCATGCAGGGCCTCATGCTCGCGGCCAAGCTCGCCGCACCGCTGCTGATCACCGCGCTCGTGGTCGGCTTCTCCATCTCGCTGCTGCAGTCGATCACGCAGATCCAGGAGGTGACCCTGTCGTTCGTGCCGAAGGCGATCGCCGTGGCCATCGCACTCATCGTCTGCGGCAACTGGATGATCGCCGAGGCGATCGCGTTCACCCACGAGATGTTCGCGCGCATCCCGCAGCTGCTCTCCGGCGGATGACGTGTACATCCCCATCGACTTCGCCTGGCTCGAGGCGACCGCACTGGCCGCGGTGAGGGCGACCGCGTTCCTCATCATCGCGCCACCGTTCTCGTTCCGGGCGTTCCCCGCCCGCATCAAGGCGATGCTGGGGGTGGCGCTCGCCCTCGCCGTGAGCAGCACGGTCTCATCGGGCTACGAGAGCCTCGACACGGGGGCGTTCATCGCGGCGCTGATCATCCAGGTGATCACCGGGGCGCTGCTGGGCACCCTCGTGATGATCTGCTTCTCGGCCGTGCAGTCGGCCGGCAGCCTCATCGACGTGTTCGGCGGGTTCCAGCTCGCGCAGGCGTTCGACCCGCAGATGCAGGTCAACGGCGCCCAGTTCACCCGCCTGTTCCAGATGATCGCGCTGGCGCTGCTGTTCGCCTCCAACGGCTACCAGCTCATCCTCGCCGGCGTCGTCCGCAGCTTCGACGCGGTCCCCGTCGACGGGATGCTGGATCTCAGCCGCCCCGTCGAACTGCTGATCGACACGACCTCCCAGATGGTGCTGGCCGCCGTGCAGATCGCCGGCCCGCTCGTGCTCGTGCTGTTCCTCGCCGACATCGGCCTCGGCCTCATCACCCGCGTCGCGCCGGCCCTCAACGCCTTCGCGATGGGCTTCCCCGTGAAGATCCTCCTCACCTTCCTGCTGTCGGGCACGGTCGTGCTGGCCCTGCCCACCATCGTCAGCGCCCTCGCCGACGATGCGTTCGGCCTGCTCACGGGAGGGACGCGATGAGTGGCGGCGGCGACTCCGGGGAGCGCACCGAGAAGGCCACCGACAAACGGTTGAAGGAGGCCCGCCGCAAGGGCCGCCTGACGCGCAGCCAGGACTTCACGGCGTGGCTGGGCATCGCCGCGGCAGCCGCGATGATGGCCAACGCCGTCGGCGCCGGGGCCGCCGCCGGCGCCACGCAGTTCGTCGCCGTCCGGGCGATCATCCTCGACCCGCAGCCGCAGAACGCCGTCGCCGCCCTCGAATCGGCCTTCGGGTCGATCGCGGCGACGCTCGGGCCCATGCTCGCGGTGGTGGCGATCGTCACCCTCATCGGCGCGGTCGCCCAGGGCGGCGTGCATCTGCGGGGGGTGCCCACCCGCTTCGAACAGTTCAACGTGCTCAACGGCGTGAAGCGGCTGTTCGGCATGCAGCCGCTGTGGGAGGGAATCAAGGCGCTGCTGAAGACGGCCGCGATCGGGCTGGCGCTGTATGTCATCATCGCCGGTCTCGTGCCGGTGCTCACCGCCAGCGGCGGCCACTCGATCGTGCACCTGCTCGACGTCGCCGCCAACGGCACGGCGTCGCTGCTGATGACCGCCGTCGCGGTGGGGATCGCGCTGGCCGCGGTCGACGTGCTGGTCGTGATCAAGCGCAACCGCAAGCACACGCGCATGACCAAGAAGGAAGCCACCGACGAGCACAAGAAGACCGAGGGCGACCCGCTCATCCGCAGTCAGCGTCGTGCCCGGCAGATGGCGATGAGCCGCAACCGCATGTTCGCCGCCGTCGCCGACTCCGATGTCGTGCTCGTGAACCCCACCCACATCGCGGTCGCGCTGCGCTACGAGCCCGGCAAATCCGCGCCCCGGGTCGTGGCCAAGGGCAGCGGCGCCATCGCCGAACGCATCCGCGACCGTGCGGCCGACGCCGGCGTCCCCCTCGTCCGTGACATCCCCCTCGCCCGGGCACTCCACGGCGCGTGCGAGCTCGGCCAGGAGATCCCGGCCGAGCTGTACACCGCCGTCGCCCGCGTCCTCGTCTTCATCGACAACCTCAAACGCCGTGGCGCCGCCCGCGGTGTCCACACCCTCCCACCCAGGAGAGCCCAGTGAAGAACATCCTGCTCAAGACCGCGGTGCCCATCGGCGTCGTCGGCATCATCATGCTGCTGGTGGTGCCCGTCCCCGCCTTCATGCTGGACCTGCTCATCATCGTGAACATCCTGTTCGCGCTGCTGGTGCTGCTGACCACGATGTTCGTGAAGAAGCCACTGGATTTCTCGGTCTTCCCCTCACTGCTGCTGGTCGCGACGCTGTTCCGACTGGGGCTGAACGTGGCATCCACCAAGCTCGTGCTCGGCGAGGCGCACGCGGGGCAGGTCATCGACGCGTTCGGGGCGATCGCCGTCGGTGGTTCGCTGGTGATCGGCATCGTCGTGTTCCTGATCCTCGTGGTCATCCAGTTCGTCGTCGTCACCAAGGGCGCCGAGCGCGTCGCCGAGGTGGGCGCCCGCTTCACCCTCGATGCCATGCCCGGCAAGCAGATGGCCATCGACGCCGACCTCAACGCCGGCCTCATCACCGACACCGAAGCGCGCAACCGCCGCGCCGAGGTGGCCGCCGAGGCCGACTTCTACGGCGCGATGGACGGCGCCTCGAAGTTCGTCAAGGGTGACGCGATCGCGGGCCTGGTCATCATCGTCATCAACCTCGTCGGCGGCATCGCCATCGGCCTGCTCTCCCACGGCATGGAGATCGGCGAGGCGGTCGACACCTACGCCCTCCTCACGATCGGCGACGGCCTGGTCACCCAGATCCCGGCGCTGCTCATGGCGGTCGCCACCGGCATGATCGTCACCCGCTCCAACGCCGAGGCCGAGATGGGCAGCGAGGCCACCGCCCAGCTGAGCCAGTCCCGCAACGCCCTGCTCATCGCCGCCGGCGCGGCCGCGGCGATGTCGTTCGTCCCCGGCATGCCGATGCTGCCGTTCCTTGCGGTCGGCGGCGTGCTCGCGCTGGTCGCCCAGCGCATCAAGGCCAGCCAGGCACGCGAGGCAGACACGCAAGACGCGCCGACGTCGGCCGGGCCGGCGGTGGATGCCACGGAGGACCTCATCGAGCGCATGCGGGTGCATTCGCTCGAGATCCTCCTGGCCCCCGACATCGTCGACCTCGTCACCGGCGGCCCCGACGACCTGCTCGCGCGCGTGAAGTCGCTGCGCCGCAAGACCGCGTCGGACCTGGGTCTGGTGGTGCCGCCGGTGCGCACGCGCGACAGCATCGAGCTCGCCCCCACGACCTATGTGATCCGCGTCGCCGGGGTCGAGGCGGGCCGCGGGGTGGCCCCGCGCGGGGCGCTGCTCGCCCTCGGTCAGGGGCTCGACGAGCTGCCCGGCACGTCGTTCACCGAGCCGGTGTTCGGCATCGAGGGCAAGTGGGTGCCGATGGAGATGCGCCACAGCGCCGAGCTGGCCGGCGCAACCGTGATCGACCGGGCGAGCGTCATCATCACGCACCTGTCCAACATCATCCAGACGCACGCGGCGCGGCTGCTCAGCCGCGAGGACGTGCGCCAGCTCACCGATGGCCTGCGCCAGGTGAGTCCGGCAGCGGTGGAGGAGCTCACCCCCGCGCTGCTGTCGCTCGCCGAGATCCAGCGGGTGCTGCAGGGGCTGCTGGCCGAGCGCGTCGCGATCAACGACCTCGCCCGCATCTACGAGGCGCTCGCGCTGCGCGCGAAGACCTCCGCCGAACCCGAAGGGCTCATCGAGGCCGCGCGTGCGGCGCTCGGCCCCGCGATCGCCGCGCGCTTCGCCGAGGACGGGCGTCTGCGCATCGTCATGGTCAATCCGCTCCTGGAGCAGTCGATGCTCGAGGCGCTCCGCCCGAGCGACGAGGGCGCGCAGATCGCGTTCGACCCGCACCGCCTCGAGGCCGTCATCGAGTCGACCCGCGCGGCAGTGGCCTCGGCCGGCCCCGGTCCCGAACCGGTGCTGGTGTGCGCGCCGTCGCTGCGCGGTGCGGTGCGCCGGCTCGTCTCCGCGCAGGCCGATGGCCTGCCGGTGCTGTCCTACAACGAGGCGACCGCCGGGGGTCTCGTGATCGATACCGTCGGCGTCGTCCGCGACCTCGCCGGCGACGCCCACGCGATCAGCGCGGCCTGACGGGAAGTAGTGTGAACGAATGCTGGTCTTGACGAGAAGAGTCGGTGAGCGGTTGCTCATCGGCGACGACATCGAAGTGACGGTGCTCGATGTCAAGGGCGACAGCGTGCGCATCGGCATCCAGGCGCCGCGCGAGACCCGCATCCAGCGGGCCGAGATCGTCGCCGCCGTGGCGACCGAGAACGTCTCCGCCGCCCACGCGGGCGCCGACGACGAGTCCGCGCTGCTGCGCGCTCTGGCCCGGCGTCACGAGGCGACCCCGCCCGCAGGGGACGACACCGCCGCGCCGTGACCGCGCGGGCGTCTGCCCTGCTCGCCCGGAAGGGTCGCGCAGCGCAGCACTGCGGCTAGGCGTGCTCGTCGGCGCCGCCCGTGGGCGGCTGCACCGTCCACGAGGGGGGCTCGTCCGCTCCGGCCGCCTCGTCGCGCTCCGCATCGGCACGGGTCGCCTGCACGATGCCGTCGGCATGGTGGGACGGCGCGTAGACCGTGTAGAGGCGCAGCGGTGAATCGCCCGTGTTGATCACGTCATGCCACGTGCCGGCGGGAACCTGAATGGACCAGCCGTCGACGACATCCTGCTCGAAATCGAGGTGATCCTTCTCCGGGCCCATGACGACCCTGCCCGTGCCGGCATCGAGACGGAGGAACTGATCGGTCTCGGGGTGAGCTTCGAGACCGATCGACTCACCGACGGGAATGGACATCAGGGTCACCTGCAGGTACTTCCCCGTCCACACGACCGTCCGGTAATTCTCGTTCTGCCGGGTCGCGGCTTCGATGTCGAACGCATTCGGGCGCGCACCGCTGTCGCTCACAGTCATTGTCGTGTCTCCTCGATGCCGGATGAACCGCCCCGAACCACGCGGGCGCGCTGATCATCGCACGGCGGGGCAAGGATGGGAAGACAGCCGATCGGTGCAGCGCACCCCGGTGATCGCCGCCGTCAGTCCAGCAGCAGCGCGGGCTCCTCGAGCACCGATGCCACGTCGGCGATGAACCGGCTCATCGCGTCGCCGTCGATCACGCGGTGGTCGAACGACCCCGACACGGTGGTCACCCACCGGGGGCGCACCTCGCCCTCGACGACCCACGGCTTCTGACGGATCGCACCCATCGCGACGATGCCGGACTCGCCCGGGTTGATCGTGGGGGTGCCGGCATCCATGCCGAAGACGCCGATGTTGGTGATCGTGATGGTGCCGCCCTGCTGGTCGGCGGGGGCGGTGCGCCCCTCCCGGGCGGTGAGGGTGAGCCGCTCGAGCGCCCGGGCGAGATCGCGCATGTTGAGGTCCTGCGCGTCCTTGATGTTCGGCACGAGCAGGCCGCGGGGTGTGGCCGCCGCGATGCCGAGGTTCACGTAGTTGCGCACCCGGATCTCGGCGCCGTCGTCGGTGTCGATCCAGGCGGCGTTGATCATCGGCGTGCGCCGCACCGCCCAGATGACGGCGCGGGCCATGATCAGCAGCGGCGACACCTTGATGTCGGCGAAGTCGGGCGAGGCCTTCAGTCGTTTGACGAGCTCCATGGTGCGGCTGGCGTCGACGTCGGTCCACACCGACACGTGGGGCGCGGTGTAGGCGGAGCGCACCATCGCCGAGGCGGTGGCCTTGCGCACGCCCTTGACCGGGATGGTCTCCTCGCGACCGTCGGCGGCGGCGGGAGGCGCGGGCGGGGCGACGGGGATCGTCTGCTCGCGCACCTCGGGGCGGTCGGGCGTCTGCAGGTTGCGGAAGACGCTCGCCTGCGATGCCTGCGCGAGCACATCCTCGCGGGTGACCTCGCCCGCGGGACCGCTCGGGGTCACGGCGCCGAGGTCGACGCCCAGGTCGCGGGCGAGCTTGCGGATAGGGGGCTTGGCGACGACACCGACCGACGCGCGCACCTGGTGCTCCGGGCTCTGCGCGCGTGCGGGACGTCGGCGGGACGCGACCGCGCCACCGGTGCCGTAGCCGACGAGCACCGCTCCCCCGCCCTCGTCGGATGCCGCGGGCTCGCCGTGCTCGGAGTGCCCCACGACCGCGGGGGCCGGGGCCTCGGCGGCCGCGGCGGAGCGGATCGTGATGATCGGGGCGCCGACGGCGACCGTCGTGCCCTCCTCGACGAGCAGTTCGCCCACGGTGCCGGCGAACGGCGACGGCAGCTCGACGAGCGACTTGGCGGTCTCGATCTCGACGATGACGTCGTTGACGGCGACGACATCGCCGGCGGCGACGCGCCACTGCACGATCTCGGCCTCGGTGAGTCCTTCACCGACGTCGGGCAGGACGAAGGTCTGCGTGCTCATGCGTGGTCCTTTCGCTGCGGCCCGATCGGTCTCAATGAGCGAGAACGCGATCGACGGCCTCGAGGATGCGGTCGGCATCGGGGAGATAGACGCCCTCGAGCTTCGCGGGCGGGAACGGCACGTCGAACCCCGACACCCGCAGCACGGGTGCTTCGAGGGCGTAGAAGGCTCGCTCCATGACGGTGGCGGCCACCTCCGACCCGACCGAGACGAAGCCGGGGGCCTCCTGGGCGTAGACCATGCGGCCGGTGCGGCGCACCGAGTCGAGGATGGGCCCGTAGTCGACGGGCGAGAGGGAGCGCATGTCGATGACTTCGCACGACGTGCCCTCGCCTTCGGCGATGGCGGCGGCCTGCAGCAGCGTGGTGACCATGGCGCCGTGCCCGACGAGGGTCACATCGGTGCCGCGGCGCACGACCCGCGAGGCGTGCAGCGGCACGGCGGGCGCCGACAGATCGACCTCGCCCTTGGCCCAGTACTTGGCCTTGGGCTCGAGGAAGATCACGGGGTCGGGCGAGGCGATGGCATCCTGGATCATCCAGTACGCGTCGTTCGCGGTCGACGGCGCGACGACGCGCAGGCCCGGCGTGTGGGCGAAGTAGGCCTCGGGGCTCTCCTGGTGGTGTTCGACCGCGCCGATGTGCCCCCCGTAGGGGATGCGGATGACGACCGGCATCTGGAGCGCACCCTCATAGCGGTTGGTGAGCTTGGCCAGCTGCGTGGTGATCTGGTCGAACCCGGGGAAGACGAACCCGTCGAACTGGATCTCGACGACGGGACGGAAGCCGGCCATCGCCAACCCGATCGCGGTGCCGATGATGCCGGACTCGGCCAGCGGCGTGTCGAGCACGCGGCGGTCGCCGAACTCGGCCTGCAGGCCCTCGGTGACGCGGAACACCCCGCCGAGACGCCCGATGTCCTCGCCCATCAGCAGCACGTGGTCGTCGGCGGCGAGCGCGGCGCGGAGCCCCGCGTTGAGGGCGCGGCCCAGCGGCATGGTGGTCGTCGACGCGGTCATGACGCGCCCTCCTCGAACGATGCCTCGTAGGCGGCGAGCCACTCGCGCTGCTCGGCCACGAGCGGGTGCGGGTCGCTGTAGACGTGCGCGAACATCGACTCGGCCGGGATGGTGCCCAGCGCGTTGGTGCGGGTGCGCACGTCGTCGGCGACGGCCTGCGCCTCGGCATCGATGTCGGCGAACAGCGCCTCGCTCGCCCCACGGGCGGTGAGGAAGGCCCGCATGCGCACCAGCGGGTCGCGCGCGGTCCAGGTCTGCTCCTCGTCGGAGGTGCGGTACTTGGTGGGGTCGTCACTCGTGGTGTGCGCGCCCATGCGGTAGGTCATCGCCTCGATCGCGTGAGGGCCGGCGCCGGAGCGGGCCTGGTCGAGCGCGACCTTGGTGACGGCGTAGCTGGCGAGCACGTCGTTGCCGTCCACGAGCACCGACGGCATGTAGCCGGCGGCGCGCAGGTGCAGCGGGGTGCGCGACTGGGTGGCGACGGGGACCGAGATCGCCCACTGGTTGTTCTGCAGGAAGAACACCTGCGGCACGCGGTAGCTCGCGGCGAACACCATGGCCTCGTGCACATCGCCCTGGCTCGAGGCCCCATCGCCGTAGTAGACCATGACGGCCTCGTCGACGGCGGCGTCGCCGGTGCCGGTGCGGCCGTCGAAGACGAGCCCCATGCCGAAGCCGGTGGCGTGCAGCGTGTGGGAGCCGAGCACGAGCGTGTACGGGCGGGTGTTGCCGTTGGCGGGGTCGGCCGGGTCCCAGCCGCCGTGGGTGAGGCCGCGCATCATGCGGATGATGTCGACGGGGTCGACGCCGCGGATCGTGCAGACGACGTGCTCCCGGTACGACGGGAAGATGTGGTCCTGCGCGCGCGCCGCGCGTGCCGAGCCGACCTGTGCGGCCTCCTGCCCGAACGACGGCGGCCACAGGGCCAGCTGGCCCTGTCGCTGCAGGTTGGTGGCCTGCCGGTCGAACGCGCGACTGACGGCCATGTCGCGGTAGAACTGCTCGAGGTCGGCGTCGGCGAGCGCGTCGATCACCTCGAGATACGGCTCCGCGGCCGGCGACGGCGCGAACGACCCATCGGCCGCAAGGACACGCACGAGGGCGGGATCGTCGGGCAGGGTCATGCTCCTACGCTAACGTGCACGGCCGGCACCGACCGCAAGGGATCCCACAACGGATCCTGCTATTCGCCGTGCCTGCTCCACAGCGACGGCGTCAGTTCGTCCGTGCGGCGTGGCCCTCGGGCAGGAGCGAGAGGGCGGATGCCGCAACCTCCAGCACCGTCGCGATCGACTCCTCCTCACCCACCGAGATGCGCACGCCGTCGCCGGCGAACGGCCGCACGATGAGGCCGGCGTCCTCGAACCGGGGGGCGACGTCGACGGTGAGTTCGCCGGTCGGGAGCCACACGAAGTTTCCCTGCGCGTCGGGCACGTTCCAGCCCTGGGCGTGCAGGCCCGCCGCGAGCCGGTCACGGCGCTCGGTGATGACGGCGACCCGGGCGATGAGCTCGTCTTCGGCATCGAGGCTCGCCAGTGCCGCCTGCTCGGCGGCGGCGGTGACCGACAGCGGGATGCCGGTGGTGCGCGCCGCGTCCAGGATGCGGGGGTGCCCCACGCCGTACCCGATGCGCAGGCCCGCGAGGCCGTAGGCCTTCGAGAAGGTGCGCAGCACGACGACGTTCTGGTGCCCGGCGGCCAGCACCCGCGCGCCGTCCACGGCCGCGGGATCGGTGACGAACTCGGCGTAGGCCTCGTCGAGCACGACGAGGCAGTCGCCCGGCACACGCGCCAGGAACGCGTCGAAGTCGGCCTGCGTCACGATCGGGCCGGTGGGGTTGTTGGGGCTGCAGACGAGGATCAGCCGGGTGCGGTCGGTGACCGCCGCAGCCATCGCGTCGAGGTCGTGCGTGCCGTCCGCGGCCAGCGGCACGGCGATCGCCGTCGCCCCCGCCACCGCGGCCAGACCCGGGTAGGCCTCGAACGAGCGCCAGGCGTACATCAGCTCGTCGCCGGGGCCGGCTGCCGCGAGCGCCAGCTGCTGCAGGATCGACACGCTGCCGGCGGCGACGTGCACGGCATCCGCACTCACCCCGAACCGCGCCGCGAGCCGGGCGCGCAGTCGCGAGGCGGACGCGTCGGGGTAGCGGTTGACCGCCGTGGCGGACTGCAGCGCCTCGACGACGCTCGGCAGCGGATCGAACGGGTTCTCGTTGCTGGAGAGCTTGAACGCGTCGGCCCCGGCCTGCTTGCCCTGCCGGTACGGCGGGAGTGCGGCGATCTCGGGACGGATGCGAACAGGCGCGGGAGAGAGGGCCTCGGTCACGAGAGGAGCCTACAAGCGTCGGGCGCGCGGCGCGTCACGGGCGCCGCACCTGGCCCCCCGCCGAGAGCACGTGCCACACTGCTGGGATGCGCTTCCTCATCCGCGTGGTCGTCAACGCGTTCGCCATCTGGATCGTCACGCTCATGCCCGTGCTGGGGGTGAGTGTCATCGCCTTCGCACCGGGCGAGACGCTGCAACTGGTGCTCACCCTGCTCGCGGTCGCCGCGATCTTCGCGCTGGTGAACACCGTCATCGGCACGATCGTGCGGATCGTCGCGCTTCCGCTGTACATCCTGACGCTCGGCCTCATCTCCTTCGTCATCAACGGGTTCCTGCTGTGGCTGACGGCGTGGATCACCTCGTTCTGGTCGTGGGGGCTGCGCGTCGAGGGCTTCTGGTGGGGTGTGGTGGCCGCGATCGTCATCTCGCTGATCAACTGGATCTTCGGCATCATCCTGCGCCCGCAGCGCCGCGACTGACCCGCTCGACCGGCCGAGCCGCGCTCCACACGGTGGTCTCGACCGATGCCGCCGTGGCCAGTTCCCCGAGCACACCGCGCACCGCATCCATGCGGGGGTCAGCCGTGCCGTCGAGCATCGCGGCGGTCTCGGCGTAGGCCGTCATGTGGTGGCTCGGCAGCGTCAGGTCACCGAGGTTCGCCGGTGCATCGGCGACACGTTCGGCGATGAAGCTCCCCGGGGCGCCGGTGGGCGCGGCGAGCCCGCCGGCGGAGAGTGCGACGACGGGGTCGTCGGTGTGCCGCACCGCGACACTCAGGGTGCCGGGGCCCACGGCCGCGGCGACCGGGGAGCCGAAGGTGACCACCGTGCGGGTGTCGAACCCGCCCTCGGTCGCCAGGCGCGCCGCGATCATGCCGCCCTGCGAATGGCCGAACGCGTGCACGGCATCGCCTGCGCCGGCCCCGGCTGCCTGCAGCGCGGCGACGACGGCTTCGTACGAAGCGGCCGACTGCCCGCCGTAGAGCTCGACGTTGGACTGCATGTCGAACGGGTCGTCGCCGTCTGCGGTCGCCAGGCTCTGCGTGCCGGCGATGTACACCGCGAACTGGCGGGTGCCGTCGGGCATCGTGTACTTCTCCACCCGCACCCGCGACTCCCCCGCGCCGGGCATGCGCGCGGCGGCTGCGGCCAGCGTCGCGGGCGCCGACCCGCGTTCGTACCGGCGCAGCGGTTCGGCGGAGCCCGACCCGGTGGATGCCGTGAGGCGCTCGCCCGGGGCGATCGTGCCACCGCCGTGGGCACGCACCACCTGTCGCAGCAGCGGCAGTCCGACCGCCGCCGCCCCCAGCGCCCACGGCCCCGCCTGCTGCGCGAGCGCCAGCGCCTGCGCACCGAACTCGGCGCCCGCAGCCCTGCGCCAGTGCGTCAGCGCGGCGTCGGCGGCGCGTGCCGCCGCGGGATCGGTGGTGCGCGCGAGCATGAGCGCCACCCGCGCCCGCATGATCTCGGTCTCGTCTCCCCCGGCTTCGGCCGCCAGCAGCTGCACCCGCAGCTCGACGATCTCGTACACCGCCGACGCCTCCCGCAGCCGACCGGCGAGCAGACGCGCGCGGTCGGCGAACCCGGCGGTGTCGGCCGCCAGCCACCGCACCGCCTCGGCGTCGCCGGAGGCCACGGGGGTGAGATCGGCGGCGACCGCAGCGAGGTGTGCTGCCGCATCGTCGAGGTCGGCGGCGACGAGGGCGAAGCCGCCGGCCGCGGCATCCAACGACGCGGTGTCGACGCTCACCGCGCCGCCGCCGCGGATCTCGAGGTCGCTCACGACGCGGGGCCCGCCTGCGCCACGAGACGCTCCCGCGTGTGGCGCAGGTCGTCGCGCAGCCCGTCGATGCGCCAATCGGCCAGCGCGATGCCCTGTTGCCACGCGTCGACCGACTCGCGGAACGCCGCCGCGGACGACGACTGCCACGCCGTGGCGTGCGCGAGGGCCCCGGCCCGCAGCCGCATCGCGGCGAGGTCGTCCTGCGCCGAGGCGAGTGCCGCCCGGGCGGCGTCGATGCACGCCACGTGGGTCTCAAGGCTCCCGGTCACCCCTCGACTGTGCCCCGCCCCGCCCCCGCCTGCCGCCCCCACGACGCGGATTGGGGGTTATCGACGGGAGTTCGGGCCTGTGCAGGGCGCGCCGCTGCCGCCATGATGGGGAGGTGACCGTCGCCGTGGAGCCGTTCCGCGTCGTCTTCGTCTGTACCGGAAACATCTGTCGCTCACCCATGGCCGACATCGTGTTCCGCTCGTTCACACGACGGGCGGGCCTGGACCATCGTGTCGCGTCGTGGAGCGCAGCCACCGGTGACTGGCACGTGGGCGAACGCGCCGATGCGCGCACCCTCGGCGCGCTGGCGCGGCACGGCTACGACGGCGAACGCCACCGGGCGCGACAGTTCACACAGGAGGACTTCCGCGTCGCCGACCTCGTCGTCGCGTTGGATCGCAGCCATGAACGCATCCTGCTGGAGTGGGCGCGCGCACCGGGCGACGCCGACAAAGTCGCGCTGCTGCGCACCTTCGACGACATCGCCGGCGACCAGCTGGACGTGCCCGACCCGTACTACGCGGGGCCCGAGATGTTCGATGAGGTGCTCGGTATGATCGAGAGCGCGTGCCGGGCGCTGTTCCGGCAACTCGAACCCGCAGTCCGTCAGCCCCGCTGAGCGATCTGTCCCCCCGCGTCAGCGATCGGAGTCCCGTGCCCACGTCCCTCCCCCTTCAGCCGCTGAGCCCCCTCGACGGCCGTTACCGCGCCGTCGTCGCGGGCCTGGCCGACTACCTCTCCGAGGCCGGCCTCAACCGTGCGCGCGTGGAGGTCGAGGTCGAGTGGATCCTCGCCCTCACCGATCGATCGCTGTTCGGCACGGCTGCGCTGTCCGAGGCCGACAAGGCAGCCCTGCGCGCCCTCTACCTCGACTTCGGGCAGGCTGAGATCGACTGGCTGGCCGAGAAGGAAGCGGTCACGCGTCACGATGTGAAGGCCGTGGAGTACCTCGTGCGCGACCGCCTGTCGACGCTGGGTCTGGACGACATCGCCGAGCTCGCCCACTTCGCCTGCACGAGCGAGGACATCAACTCCGCCTCGTACGCGCTCACGGTGCGTCGGGCCGTCGAGCGGGTGTGGCTGCCGAAGCTGCACAGCGTCATCGCGAAGCTGCGGGCGCTGGCGGTGGAGCACAAGGATGCCGCGATGCTCTCCCGCACCCACGGCCAGCCCGCCACGCCCTCGACGATGGGCAAAGAGCTCGCGGTGTTCGCGTGGCGCCTCGAGCGCGTCGCCGCACAGATCGCCGGTGGCGACTACCTGGCGAAGTTCTCCGGCGCCACCGGCACCTGGTCGGCGCACGTCGTGGCCGAGCCCGACGTGGACTGGCCCGACCTGTCGCGCACCTTCATCGAAGGGCTCGGCATCGGGTTCAACCCGCTGACCACCCAGATCGAGTCGCACGACTGGCAGGTGGAGCTGTACGACCGGGCCCGGCACGCCGGCGGCATCCTGCACAATCTCGCCACCGACATCTGGACCTACATCTCGATGGGCTTCTTCGCCCAGATCCCGGTCGCCGGCGCCACCGGCTCGTCGACCATGCCGCACAAGATCAACCCGATCCGGTTCGAAAACGCCGAGGCGAACCTCGAGATCGCCGGCGGGCTGTTCCAGACCCTCGCGCAGACGCTCGTCACCTCGCGTCAGCAGCGCGACCTCACCGACTCCACGACGCAGCGCAACATCGGCGTCGCGTTCGGCCACTCGCTGCTGGCGCTGGACAACCTCGAGCGCGGTCTCGGCGAGATCTCGCTGTCGCGCGACGTGCTGCTGGCCGACCTCGACGCGAACTGGGAGGTGCTGGCCGAGGCGATCCAGACCGTCGTGCGCGCCGAGATCGCCGCCGGCCGCTCGCAGATCACCGACCCGTACGCGCTGCTGAAGGACTTCACGCGCGGCCGCCGGGTGGGCGCCGCGCAGCTGGCGGAGTTCGTCGACGGTCTCGACATCGGCGACGCCGCGAAGCAGCGTCTGCTGGCCCTCACCCCCGCCGGATACACCGGCCTCGCCGCGAGCCTGGTCGACCCGCTGCCCTAGCCCGCCGCCCCCGGGGCCGACGGCATCCGCCCCACCTTCCCCGGTGAGACGACTTCTGACGGCCGAAACAACGGGTATCACCCACGGTCTCGGCCGCCCGTTGTCGTCTCACCGATCGGGCGGCGCGCCGCTGGAGCACCTCGCCGGAACCGACAGACTGGTAGCAGCCGCACGAATGGATGCCCCATGCCCTCACCGCAGACCCGCGCGCCGTCGGAGTACCAGCGCAACGCCTTCGCGCCGTCGATCCTCGCCGCCATCGCGTGCCTCGCCGGGATCGCGCTGCTCAGCCACGAGTACCACCTCGCGATCCGCTTCATCGTGACGATCCTCGCCGTCATCATCGGCTGGTTCGCCCTGCAGGCCAGGCAGTGGTGGTGGATGCCGGTCATGCTCGCGATCGCGGTCGTGTGGAATCCGCTCTACCCGTTCGCGTTCACCGGCCCGTGGTGGGTGGGAGCACACGTGGCCGCCGCCGCGGTGTTCCTCGTCGCGGGCGCGCTGATCCGGTCTCCCCGCACCGACGCATAGCCCGCTCCGAACGGGTCAGCGCCGGTCGTCGGCGCCGGGCGCGGCCGTGTCGTCGTCGTCCGTGCGCATGACCGGGCGGTCGATGGGCTTCGTGACCTGCGCCGGGTCGACGACGAGGATCAGCAGCGCGAGCCCCACGAGCGTCACGATGAACGAGATGCCGGCGACGATGAGGGCCACCACGACCGCGCGCTGCAACTGGTCGGCAGGGCCCTGCTGCAGGGCACCCATGGAGAACAGGGTGACGAGTCCGCCGAAGGCGGCGGCCGCGAAGGCGAGGCCCACGAGCTGTACGGGCTTGAGCAGCTCGCGGCGGGTGGGACGGGTGGGTTCGGTCACGACTGGCCTCCGGTTTCGATGACGACCGGGTCAGCGGTGTCGATGTCTGCACGTCGCGGTGAGAACCCGGCGATGCCGAGGTACACGCCGATGACCGCGGCGTAGCCGCCGAAGAGACCGACCCCGATCGTGATGCCGGTGAGCGAGAACCACTGACCGGCTTCGTCGACGAAGTAGTCCAGCTGGTAGCCGGCGGGAACCGCCAGCAGCGCGAGGCCGAGGATCACCGTGATGACCCCGACCACCATCGCGTCGCGCGCGTCGACGTCGACGACACCCAGAACGCGGGCGCGGCGGCGGGCGGCGATGCCCGCGGCGAGTTCGGCGATGCCGGTGGTCAGCGCCCAGATGATCACGAGCACGAAGAACATCGTGGTCGTGCGCAGACCGGGTGCGCCGGCGAGCATGCCGGCAAGGAGCGTGAGGATGCCGAGGAGCACCGACGGCCACCGGCGACCCGCCGGGAAGACCAGCCACGCCGCCAGCAGCAGCACGAGCGCCGTCGCGACGGCGAAGCCGCCGAACACGGCGAGCCCGACCGGGGCGGAGTGGTCGCCCGAGAACGTGATCATGATTCCCGCGGCGAGGGCGAACAGCGCGCGCGCCAATTGCAGGTGGCGCACGTCGAACGTGCGGGCGGGCGTGTCAGTCACAGGAGAACTCGTCAGGTCGGCAGGCGGGACCCTCCCAGTCTAGGTCGTCCTCGCCGCACGACCGGGCTGTCGCCCGACGACGACACCACACGGCGGTCACAGCTCTGCGATGACGAGCTTGCGCATCTCGAGCATGCGGGCGTAGGCACCCGGATGCCGCATGAGCTCCCCCATGTTCTCGGGAACGATCTGCCAGCTGAGCCCGAACCGGTCGGCGAGCCAGCCGCACTGCTCGGCCTCCGGCACCGCGGTGAGGGCGTGCCACAGCCGGTCGATCTCGCCCTGATCCCGGCAGCGCACCTCCAGCGACACCCCGCACGTGAACGACTCGTCCTGTACGACCGCGGAGTCCATCGCAGTGAACCACTGGCCCTCCAGCTGGAAGTCACTGAACATCACCACTCCCGCCGTGGCGGGCCCGGTCTGTTCGGTGTACTCGACCATCAGCCCGACGCGCGAGCGGTCGAACAGCGACGTGTAGAACTCCACCGCGTCGCGCGCCTGGTTCTGCGCGGTACCGCCGAACAGCAGACTCGGCATGAGGAACGGGCGCGGATCGCCTCCGGAGTCGCCGAGCGACAGCTGCCAGCTCACGCCGTAGCGGTCCTGCACCCATCCGTATCGCGGGCTGTGCGGATACTCGCGCAGTTCCATCATCACGGTGCCGCCCTCGACGAGGCTCCCCCACACCGCGTCGAGCCGCGAGCGGGCGGCATCGGCATGACCGTGGAACAGCAGGGGATCGAAATTAAGGGTGAACGACACCGACGGGTTGGGGGTGAACTCGGGACCGGCGTTGATGAGCGTCAGCCGGTACCCGTCGATCTCGACGTCGATGGCGAGTTCGGCCCCGGCGAACTCGCTCTGAAAGCCCGGCAGGCCCTCGTCGGGGTAGCGCGCGGTGACCGACGAGGTCGCCCCGGGGAACGCCGCAGTGTAGAACGCCGCGGCCTCGGCGGCGTTTCGGTTGAACCAGATGTTCGGAACGATCTTCTGCACGGATGCCTCCTCTTCGATGGCGTCAGCCGACGGCGCGTTCGACGAGCCCCCGCACCGTCTTGTCGACGGCGGGCGTGTACTCCCGCACCGCGAAGGACGTCGGCCAGAACTCGCCGTCGTCGAGGGCGGCGACCTCGTTGAAGCCGATCGTCGCGTAGCGGGTGTCGAACTTCGACGCCGGCTGGAAGAAGGTGAGCACCTTGCCGTCGAGGGCGTACGACGGGAAGCCGTACCAGGTCTTCGGCTCCAGGTGCGGCGCCGTCTCGGTGACGGCGACGTGGAAGCGCTCGGCGATGGTCTTGTCGGGTTCGGGCAGCGCCGCGATCGCGTCACGGCACGCCTGCGCCTCCTTCTCCCGCTTCGCGGCGCCCTTGCCGCTCTTGCTCTGCTCCTTGAGCTCCGCGGCGCGCTGCTTCATCGCCGCTCGTTCGTCGGCGCTGAACGTGCCGTCGGCTGAGGTGCGGGTGTCGGCCATGATCAGTCCCTCCGGTGATGTCCATGCCGTCACGTCACCGAACGCGGCGTCCGCAACGACACGCACCGATGATCGCACGGTGCCTGCCGCCCCGCCACGGCTCCCGCGGCATCGCCCTCAGCGGCCGGCGCGCTCCCGACGGCGGGTGCCTCGCTCGCGCAGCCGCTGCTGCAGGCGCCGCGAACGCGACGGCGGAGCGATCACCGGCACCGGCTGCGTGACGACGGCGTCGACCACCATCGATCCGTCGACGGGACCGACCACCGGAATCGGGACGGTCGGGGTGACCGTCGTCGGCTCCACCGGCAGGGTCGCCAGGCGCCGGTGCTCGCGGATGTAGGCGGGTACCAGCAGCACGATGGCGCCGAACCAGGCCAGCGGGTTGCTCCCTGCGACACCGGCGAATCCGAGGAGCCCGCCCAGGATCACCGCCGCACCGACGCGCATGACGAGTTCGACGACCCCGGTGACGGTGGGGATGAGCGTGTGCCCGAGGCCCTGCAGGGCGCCGCGCAGCACGAACAGCGCGCCCAGCAGGCTGTAGCTGACGCCGTTGATGATGAGCATGAGGGCGGCGAGGTCGACGACGGCATCCGACCCCTCCCCCACGAACAGGCGCACCATGTGACTGCCGAACGCGACCAGCAGCGCGCCGAGCACGAGCGAGGCGGCGATCGACATCCAGGTGGCCTGCACGACGCCGCGGCGGATGCGGTCGGGGCGGCGGCCGCCGAGGTTCTGCGCGACGAACATCGACACGGCAAGGCCCAGCGACTGGAGCATGGCGACGGCGAGGCCGTCGACGCGGGATGCCGTGGTGTACGCGGCGACCGCGTCGGCGCCGAGTTCATTGAGCCGCACCTGCACCGCCAGCGCGCCGATCGCAATGATCGAGGCCTGGAAGCCCATCGGCAGGCCGAGTCGCAGATGCTCCGTGATGTCGGTGCGGGTGACACGCCAGTCGGTGCGGCGCATCTGCAGTGCGGGAACCCGGCGCCGCACGAACTCGAGGCACATCACGACCGACACACCCTGGGCGATCACGGTGGCCAGCGCCGCGCCGCCGACTCCCCACGCCAGCGGGCCCACCATGACGACGACCAGGCCGACGTTGAGCACGCACGAGACGGTGAGGAAGATCAGCGGCGTGCGCGAGTCTCCGATGGCGCGGATGATGGCCGCGAGGTAGTTGAAGAAGAGCATGGCGCCGGAGCCGAGGAAGCTGACCTGGGCGAAGACGGTGGCCTGCGCCATGAGCTCGGGCGGCGTGCGCAGCACCTCGAGCATGGGCTGCGCCAGCAGGGGTCCCACGATCGTGAGGATGATCGTGGCCCCGGTGGTCAGGATCGTCCCCGCCGCGACCGAGCGCCGCACGCCCTTCGCGTCGCGCGCCCCGTAGGCCTGCGCCGTCGGAATGGCGAAACCGCTGGTGAGACCCCACACGAACCCCAGCAGGAAGAAGAACATGCTTCCCGTCGCACCCACCGCCGCCAGAGCCTGCACACCCAGCTGGCGCCCGACCACGACCGCGTCCGCGAGCTGATACAGCTGCTGCACGACGTTGCCCAGCAGCAGCGGGACGGAGAAGAGGAGGATGACGCGCCAGGGGCTGCCGGTGGTCAGCGAGGTGGACATACGGGCGGCTTTCGACGTTCGGGAGGCGGGGAATCGGCGACATCCGCGAATGCCGACGGGCCATCCTATCGAACGGATCGAATCGATTCGAAATCGCCCCCCCGGTGCAGCTACCACTCCCCCGGTCGTGCGACAAGACCCGCCCCTGCGGCCGAGCATCGACGAGACTGTTACCGGCGCAGCAGCGCCGCGTCCGCACCAACCCACACCACAGGAGAGAGCATGCGCGCCGTCATCATGCACGCCCCCGGCGACGTTCGAGTCGAGGAGCGGGAGAACCCCACGATCGTCGAACCGACCGACGCCATCATCCGCCTCTCGGCGAGCTGCATCTGCGGCTCGGACCTCTGGCCCTACCGCGGCGCGGATCGCGTCGATCACACCCCCATGGGGCACGAGTACGTCGGCGTCGTGACCGAGGTCGGCGATGCCGTGAAGACCATCAAGGTGGGCGATTTCGTCGTCGGCTCCTTCTTCGCCTCCGACAACACCTGCGACATATGCCGCGCCGGTTATCAGTCGCGGTGCGTACATGCCGTTCCCATGGGCAGCGTCGGCACGCAGGCCGAATTCGCCCGCATCCCCCTCGCCGACGGCACACTCGTGGCAACGCCCGGTCAGCCCGACCCCGACCTGATCCCGTCCCTGCTGGCCGCGTCCGACGTGCTCGGCACCGGGTGGTTCGCCGCCGTGGCCGCGGAGGCCGGACCGGGCAAGACGGTCGTCGTCGTCGGCGACGGTGCCGTGGGGCTCATGGGGGTGCTCGCCGCGCGCGAACTCGGAGCGGAGCGCATCATCGCGATGAGCCGCCACGCCGATCGGCAGGCGCTGGCGCGTGAGTTCGGCGCGACCGACATCGTCGAGGAGCGTGGCGACGCGGGCGTGGCGCGCATCAAGGAACTGACGGGCGGCTTGGGGGCGCATTCGGTGATCGAGGCGGTGGGCACGCAGGAGTCGATGATGCAGGCGACCCGCGCCACGCGCCCCGGCGGACACGTGGGTTATGTCGGCGTCTCGCACGATGTCGCCCTTCCCGGCCGCGAGATGTTCTTCGCTCTCGTGCACCTGCACGGCGGGCCGGCACCGGTACGCCGGTTCCTGCCAGACCTCATCGCCCGCATCTGGGACCGCTCCATCGATCCGGGCCGCGTCTTCGATCTCACGCTTCCCCTCGAGGATGCCGCGGAGGGCTACCGGGCGATGGATGAGAGGCGCGCGACGAAGGTTCTGCTCACTCCCTGAGTGCGACACCTCGCGCGGTCTCGGATCGCGCGCTGACCTGCCCCTTCCTTGTGGCCAGACCACATGCCAGGATGAAGGTGAGGAGCACCTCCGCCGGAGTGGCCCTCACAGCGAAAGGCAGACAGCCATGGCCCGTACAGCGGTCATCACCGGTTCCGCCAGTGGAATCGGCAAGGCCACGTCCGAACTCCTCGTCGAGCGCGGTTACCGCGTGATCGGTGTGGACATCGCCGGCGCCGACATCAACGTCGACCTCACCACCGCCGTCGGGCGCGAAACGATGGTGCAGCAGGTCGGCGAGCTGTCGGGCGGGGTCGTCGACGTCGTCGTCGCCAACGCCGGCCTGTCGTCACCGACGGTCCTCACCGCCGCCGTGAACTACTTCGGCGCGGTCGCCACGCTCGAGGGCCTCCGCCCGCTGCTGGCGGCATCCGCCGCGCCGCGCGCCGTCGCGACCGCCTCGATGGCCTCGCTGTTCCCGCCCGACGAGGCGCTGCTGGCTGCCTTCCGCGACGGTGACGAACCGGGCGCCCTCGCCCGAGCGGCGGAGCTGGCCGCCGGCACGGCGCAGGAGGCAGCGCTCATCTACGGCACGTCCAAGCGCGCCCTCGCCCTGTGGCTGCGACGCCAGGCGGCGACACCCGAGTGGGCCGGCGCGGGGATCGCACTGAACGGCGTCGCGCCCGGCGTCGTCGACACCCCCATGACGAGCGATCTCACCGCGACCGAAGAGGCGAAGGCGGCGCTGCTCACGATGGTGCCGATGCCGCTCAACGGCATCTTCGACGCGATCGACGTGGCGTACCTCATCGCGTGGCTCTCCAGCGAGGAGAACGCGCACCTGTGCGGGCAGATGATCTTCATCGACGGCGGGTCGGATGCCGTCATCCGGGGTGACTCCACCTGGTGATGCGCCGCACGGCATGAACCGTGTGGTCCCGGCGACGTCGGGACCACACGGCCGTTCGATCAGACGTGCGCGCCCACCGTCGCGGGGCGCGGGATGATGACCGCCGCCAGTGCCGCGGCGACCAGCGCTGCCGCCGCCGCGACCAGCAGCGCGGTGATGTAGCCGTCATGACTGGTGCCGAGCAGGCTGGCGGCGGCGACGCTGGACATCACGGCGGCACCCGTCGAGGCACCGAACTCGTGGAACGTGCTGAGCACGCCGGATGCCACCCCCGCCTCTTCGGGCGAGACGCTGCCCAGCGCCGTCGCCGACGCCGCGACGAACAGCACCCCGGTACCGGCGGCGGCCAGCGCGATACCGATGGTCACCGCGACCGGATCGAGCCAGATGACGGCGACGCCCAGCCCGAGGGTCGCCGTCACGAGCCCCGCGGCGGCCAGGGGAGCGAGCCCCAGACGTGCGGCGAGCCGGCCGGCGACGTTCGCCCCGACCATCGTGGCCACCGCCACCGGCAGGAAGAGCACACCGGTCAGCAGCGGCCCGAAGCCGAGGTGCTGCTGGAAGAAGAACGAGCCGAGCAGGAACACCGTGATCATGAGCACCGTGGCCATGAAGATGAGGAAGACACCCGCCACGATGGGGCGGCGGGTGAGCAGGCGCAGATCCATGAGGGGGACCGCGGCCGTGCGCTGACGCCACGCGAATGCGGCATAGAGGCTGACGGCGACGACGAGTCCGATGATCCAGGCCGCGGGCTCGGCGGCGCTGATGATCGTCCAGATCAGCACGCCGGTGCCCGCCGTCACCAGCAGCGCGCCGAGCGCGTCGATGCGGCGCGAGGCGGGGGAGTTCACGCGCTGGGGGAGCAGCACCGCCAGCGCCACGAACAGCACCACCCCGATCGGAACATTGAGGAAGAACGCCCATCGCCACCCGAGGAAGGCGGTGACAAGGCCCCCCACGAGCACACCGAGCGCCGCGCCGCCACCGCCGAGCGCCGACCACACCCCCAGCGCCCGGGCGCGCTCCTTGCCGTCGAACAGCGTCACCACCCACGACAGGGCGCTCGGTGACAGCAGCGCCGCCCCGACCCCCTGGCCCACCCGCCCCGCGATGGCGAGCGTCGAGTCGGGGGCGAGTCCCACCGCGAGCGACGCCACCGTGAACGCGGCCAGTCCGGTGAGCACGATGGCGCGCGCACCGATGACGTCGGCCAGGCGTCCACCGAGCAGCAGCAGCCCGCCGAAGGTGAGCGTGTAGGCGCTGATGATCCAGGTCAGCGCTTCGCGGTCGAGGCCGAGATCTGCACCCATCTGCGGCAGCGCGATCGTGACGACGGTGATGTCGAGGATGAGCATGAGCTGGGCGATGGCGAGCACCCAGAGGATCCCCCACCTGCGGGGGTGCGCGGTCGATCCGGGCGCGCGGTGAGCGGGCGATGTCATGGCATTCCTCCAATAGTCGAACACGTGTGTACGGTTTAACTCGGTACGATAACCCGTACACGGCAGTACGAAAAGGGGGGACATGAGCAACCCGCAGACGCTGAGGGCCGACGCGCGCCGCAACATCGATCGAGTGCTCGACGCGGCCGTGGTCTGCCTCAGCCGCAATCCGGATGCCACGATGCAGCAGATCGCGGCGGAGGCGGGCGTCGGGCGCGTCACCGCGTACGCCCATTTCTCCTCCCGCGCGGCGCTGGTGTCGGCGGCGCTGGCTCGCGCGATCGACCGCGGCGACGCGGTGATGTCGGGGGTAGACCTCGACGGCGACCCGGTCGAGGCGCTGCACCGCCTGGTGGCCGCGGGGTGGGAGCTGTCGGCGGTCAGCAGCAACATCTGGGCCGCCGCCCGCGAGTCGCTCTCGGCGGCACAGATCCGCGCGCTCCATGACAAGCCCGCCGAGCGGGCGCGGGCGCTGCTGCTGCGGGGGCAGCGAGCCGGGGTCTTCCGCGACGACCTGCCGACGGAGTGGCTGATCGATGCCCTCCACGCGCTCATGAAGCTCGCCCTCGATCAGGTGGTGTCGGGCAAGATCGATCACGAGCGGGCGAGAGACCTCATCGCACGGTCGGCCGAGGGGCTCTGGCGCGCCGCGCTGTGACGCGGGGGAGCGCGGTCAGAGCGAACGCGTATCGAGCACGTGCCGCAGGATCGAGCCGTCGGGGACGGCGGCGGGGTCGTACTTGTAGCTGAGCTTCTGCACGATCGAGAGCCGGTCGATGATGTCCCCGACACCGGCGAACCACGGCTGCATCATGCTCAGCTGCAGCAGGTGGCTCGCCGCGCTCGACAGCGTCGCGGCTTCGGCCCACTGTCCCCGGAACTCCGGGACGAGGGTGTGGAGCGTCTCGAAGATGCGGTGGTAGAGGAAATAGTCGGGAAGATCCGTGCGCTCGTTCCACCACATGTCCAGCGCGATGCGCTGCAGTGTGATGACGAGGGAGTCGGATGCGGCGGCGATGAACCAGTTGCCGATCTGCCCCGACGTCCACCGCGGGTAGACCACGCCGGCGGTGAGGTAGGGCAGTACCGCCACGTCGAGCGGCCCCGGCACCCAGCAGGTCGCATCGACCCAGATGCCGCCGTACTTCTCCAGCAGCGCCACCCGCACGTAGTCGGCGAAGTGCGCGGGCCGATCGGTCTCGAGCACCGACGCGATGCGATCGGGGATGTCGATGAGTTCACGCACGCTGACGGCGTCGAGCATATGGGCCTCGGGGTGCAGGTCGCGCAGCTGCGCCATGCACGCGCGGGCGACCTCGGGGGCGTGGTCGGGCCCGGAGTTCCAGTAGCAGAACACCGGCAGGTCGTTCTCCATCGCCCGGGTGCGGGCCTCGTCCGCCAGCCGCCGCCCGCGCGCCCTGCTGCCCCGGCCGCCGGGCAATCCGGCGGCCGCGCGCAACTCAGGCAGGCGCGGCTGGAGGAACTCGGTCACCAGCCGCCCGCCCCGGAGGATGCTCGCCGGGTCGGCGGTGTCTTTGAACCGCTCGACCCGGGCGAACTGCGCGCCGAGGCCCGCGACGAACGTCGACACCGCGCCGTCGTCGCTGTGTGTCGTCATCACCCCATCATGACAACCGAAACGGCAGGCCGGGCCGTAATCTTGATGAGTGCGACTCAATGAGACCCGGGCCTGGAACCGTTTCTACGCCGAGGGGACGCCGGTGGACATCGAGGTGGCGACGGGTTCTCTCGTCGACCTGCTCGACGAACGCGCCGCACAGTACGCCGACCGGCCCGCCGTGACGTTCTTCGGCAACTCGCAGACCTACCGTGAACTCGCCGACAACGTCTCCCGCGTGGCCGGCGGCCTGGCTGCGCTCGGGGTGAAGGCCGGCGACCGGGTCGCGCTGGTGCTGCCCAACGCCCCGCAGCACCTGGCCGCGTTCTACGCCGTGCTGCGCCTGGGCGCCATCGTGGTGGAGCACAACCCGCTGTACACCCGTGCCGAGCTGGAGGCGCAATTCCGCGACCACGGTGCCCAGCATGTGATCGCCTGGGACAAGGTGGCCCCGGTCATCCAGTCGCTGCCCGCCGACCTCGGCATCCGCACCGTCGTCTCGGTCGACATCACCCGTGCCATGCCGTGGACCACGCGCCTGGCGTTGCGCCTGCCGGTGGCCAAGGCCCGCGAATCGCGCAGCAAGCTCACCGCCGCCGCGCCCGGCACCATCCCGTTCTCGCAGCTGCAGAAATCCGCCCCGCTGCCGGCATCCACGCCCCGCCCCTCGGTGAACGACATCGCGTGCCTGCAGTACACCTCGGGCACCACCGGCACCGCCAAGGGCGCCATCATCACGCACGGCAACCTGTGGTCCAACGCCCGGCAGGGCGCCGCGTGGATGCCGGGCTTCACAAGAGGTGAAGGCCGCATCTACGGTCTGCTGCCGATGTTCCATTCGTTCGGCGTGCTGCTCTCGGTGATCTACGCCGTCGAGACCGGATCCAACGCCGTACTGTTCCCCACGTTCGACCCCGAGCTGGTGTCGCAAGCGGCCAAGAAGTATCCGCCGACGTTCATCCCGGCGGTCCCGCCGATGTTCGACCGGCTCGCCCGCGTCGCCCGCGAAGGCAGGCTCGACCTGTCGGGCGTCGTCTACGCCATCTCGGGCGCGATGACCCTCACCCCCGCGATCGTGAAGCGCTGGGAGGATCAGGCCGGCAGCATGCTCAACGAGGGGTACGGCCTCACCGAGACGAGCCCGGTTGCCCTGGCCAACCCGTTCAACGAGTCCCGCAAGATCGGGGCCATCGGTATCCCGTTCCCCTCCACCGACATCCGTGTCGTCGATCCCGCCGAGCCGACCCGCGAGGTGGAACTGGGGGAGACCGGCGAGCTGCTCATCAAGGGTCCGCAGGTGTTCCAGGGCTACTGGAACAAGCCCGACGAGACCGCGCAGGCGCTGCTCGAGGGCGGGTGGCTGCGTACCGGCGACCTGGTCGTGCAGGATGACGACGGGTTCGTCACGGTCGTCGACCGCAAGAAGGAGCTCATCATCACGGGCGGCTTCAACGTCGCCCCCAGCGAGGTCGAGAAGGTCATCGGCGCAGTGCCGGGCATCGCCGGGGTCGCCGTCGTCGGCATCCCGCGCAGCGGCGGCACCGAGGTCGTGACCGCGGTGGTCGTACCCGAGCCGGGCGCCGCCTTCGACGAGGATGCCGCCCGAGCCGCCGCCCGCGAGCATCTCGCGGAGTACAAGCGCCCCACGGCCTACCGGGTGTGGGAGGAGCTTCCCACCTCACTCATCGGCAAGGTGCTGCGCCGCCGCGTGCGCGACACGCTCATCGCCGACCGCAACGCGGTGCGCGCGATCCCCGACGAGGGCTGACGCACAGGGGGCGTCCCGCCCGCCGGCGGCATCCACCGCGCGACGACATCCGCCTGCCCGCTGGCATCCGCCCGCCCGGGGTCACCCACCCGACCCAGATGCGGAGATCCGCCGAGATGCGGATGCCTGACGCGAAACCATCCGCATCCGGGCAGATCCCCGCACCCCGGCGGCGGCACCGGGCGCTCCACCACCCGCCCGGCGCCGACATCCACCGCCCGACGACGAGACCCCTCGACGGCGGCCCGGCGGAGCCCTACGCTGACCGGCATCCGACCACGATGCTGCGGGGTGATGTCATGACCGTGATGGTGGGCGCCGCGCGGCGCGACCTACTCGATCAGGTGCTGCGCCGCCTCCCGGCGGGAACCGTGCGCGAAGTGCCGATGTTCGGCACGATCGCGGTGATGTTCGACGAGTCGATGCTCGTCGCCGCCCGCAAGGATCTGTGCCTGCTGGTGCGCGTCACCGCCGACGACGCCCATCTCCTCGCCCGCCCCGAGGCCACTCGTGCCGAGATGGGCTCGGGCCGCTCGATGGGGCCGGGGTGGATCCGCGTCGACCCCGACGCCCTGCAGGACGAGGGAACACTGGACTTCTGGGTCGCCGAAGCGCTGCGCCGCCAGGCCGCCTGACCGGGCCGTGAACGCCGGTACCCTGCTGGCGCCGGCAACGGCACGCGGGCTCACCCCATCGCCGTGAACACCGGTTCGGTGTCGCGGGCGAACACGCCGACGGTACCGGCCGCGATCTCCTGCCAGTGCCGGCGCGACCAGTGCAGCTCGAGCGGCTCCGACACCACGAGCTGGGCGCCGTCGGGCAGCGGTTCGGTACGCCCCTCGGCGACGTGCAGTGTCTCCGGCCCGACGCTGTGGAAGAGCGACGGGGCCGGGGTCTCACCGGCATCCGCACTGACCCAGCGCGCCACCACCAACTGAGACCCGTCGGAGGCGCAGAACGCGCCGCGGAACACCTCGGTGACGCCGTGGGCGGCGCGGGCGGCCTCGACCCGCCGGATCATGCGAACCAGTGCCCCCGCCGGATCGTCGGCGAGGCCCAGCGTGAGGGCGAGGAAGAAGCACACCTCGCTGTCGGTGGTGCCGCGGATGAAGGGGTACAGCTCGGGGGCGACGTCCATGGTGAGCTCGCGCTTGAGCGCGGCGAAGCCGCCGATCTCGCCGTTGTGCTGGAACATCCAGCCGTCGTGCACGAAGGGATGCGCGTTCTGCTCGGCGATCGTGCCACCCGGCGCGGCCCGCACATGGGCGAGAAAGCAGGGCGACTCGACCTGGGCGGCGAGGTGACGCAGGTTGTCGCTGTCCCATGCCGGGGTGGTCTGCCGGAACTGACCGAGCATGCCGCCGCGGCCCGACCACGCCAGGCCGAAGCCGTCACCGTTGGTGGGGAACGCGTGATCGCGGAACTGCGCTGCCATCGCCGTGCCGGGCAGGTACAGCCGGCGGGCGACGAGGCTCTGCTCGATCAGGGAGTGGTCGGGGCGCACGAGCACGTCTTCGACGGGTAGCGGCGCTCCCAGATAGGCGATCCATCGGCACATTCTGCACTCCCTCTCACTCAGGATCTGGCGCCGGTGTCGCCGGGCGCATGCCCGCCGCCGTCCGGCTCGGCGACATCGAGCAGCACCTCGTTGTGCCGGAGGAAGGCGGGCCGCAGGGGCGGGTCGAACCGGGCGAACCGCGGCGCGCCCGTGGCCACCAGCCCGTTCGCGGCGATCGCCTTGCGCAGCCGGTCGAGGTGCTCGTCGTAGCCGGCTTCAGTCCATCGGCCGCGGTAACGCAGCGCCGCGGCCAGACTCGCCGGCACCGTGCGCACCCGCACCCGCGGGTCGGTGGGCCGCGGTGCGGTGGCGGTGGTGAACGTCGCGGGCAGCACGAAGGCCACGAGGAAGCCGCCGTCGGCGGCATCCGACCGGCTGCCGGCCTGCTGCTGCACGACCGGCGCTGTCATGGCGATCTTCGATCCGCCGCGGGCTTGCTGCACGACCGGGGCGGTCATGGCGACCCTCTCGGCCGGCTCGTTCTGACCGCTGATGTAGGAGAACAGGTAGCGGAAGGCCCGGTTGCCCGCGGTCTCGAACCGGCCGTCGACCGCGACCTCGGCGACCATGTGCTGGGGATACCGCCGCAGCTCGAAGTCGCCGAAGGCGCGCATGACCTCGTACGGCTGTTGTTCGGTCATGTCCGCACCTTCGCCCTTCGTCGCGCCGGCTACGGGTTCACGGTAACCCCGCGTCGGCGCGGGAGGAAGACCGGTTGCGCAGGGGGCGCCCCGCCGTGCGGGGCGGGTGTTCGAGTGGGTGGCATTCTGCCGCGTCCGACACCGCAGCGGCGATGATGTCGATGCCCTGCCGGATCTGCTCCACGTCGACGTTGCCGAACCCCAGCACGAGGGCGGGTCGCCCCGAAAGAGGTGACGGAGCGGTGCCGGCCGGCTCATCGGGGTCGGTGCGGAATCGGTAGCGGCCGAGCGGATTCACCTTCACGCCACGGGTCGCCGCCCGCGCCGCGACGGCCGCCTCGGAGGCTCCCTCGGGCAGGAGCAGCAGCACGTGGCATCCGGCCGCCGTCCCCTGCACGCGGCCCGGCCCCCACGTGCGGTCGACAGCGGCGACGAGAACGTCGCGCCGCGTGCGGTACACCTCGCGCATGCGCCGCAGGTGGCGGTCGTACCGGCCGGTCTCCAGCAGCAGGGCGAGGGCCTGCTGGTCGAGGGCGGGTGCACCGCGACTGCGCAGCCGCTTCTCCTCGATGATGCCGGCCGAGTACCGGGCGGGGGCGAACACCCACCCGAGGCGGATGGCGGGGGCCAGCGTCTTGCTGACCGAGCCGAGCGCGATCACGCGGCTCGGCGCGAGCCCCTGCAACGAGCCGACCGGCTGCCGGTCGTAACGGAACTCGGCGTCGTAGTCGTCCTCGAGGATGACCCCGTCGACCTCCTCCGCCCACGCGACCAGCTCCCGTCGTCGGGCGGGGCCGAGCACGCCGCCCGTGGGGCACTGGTGCGCGGGGGTCAGCAGCACCGCGCGCGCTCCGCTGCGGCGCAGGCGGGCGACGTCGACGCCCTGATCGTCCACGGCCACCGGAACCGGCTTCATCCCGGCGCGGCGAGCGATCACATCGTGCTCGTATGGGCCGGGGTCCTCCAGACCGATCTGCACGATGCCGTGCCGCGCCAGGGCGGACAGCACGAAGAAGAGACCCTCACGGAAGCCCGCGACCACGATCGCATCCGCGGCGACCGCGCACCCCGCCCGCACCCGCCGGTGGTAGGCGGTGATGACCTCGCGCAGACGCATCGACCCTGCCGGGTCACCGTCGCCCAGCTCCGCGGTCGGCAGCGTGCGCGTCGCCTCGCCCAAGGCCCAGCGCCAGTCGGCGAGCGGCACCGACCGCAGATCGGGGATGCCGTAGACGAAGTCGGCGACCGTCGCGGGTGCCGCAACGGGCGCAGCAGGGGCGGATGCCCGGAGGAGACCCGGAGGGAGGGTCGCCACCCGTGTTCCCGAGCCGGCGGTCGCGTGCAGGTACCCCTCGGCCAGCAGCTGGTCGTAGGCGTCCACGACGGTGCCGCGCGACACCTCCAGCACGGTGGCCAACTGCCGCGTCGACGGCAGCCGTTCACCGGGGAGGAGACGCCCGCTGCGGATGGCTGCGCGCACCTGATCCTGCAGCTGGATGCCGAGCGCGCCGGCATCCCGGTCGAGGGTCACCAGAAGGTCGGGACCGGTGCGCGGCCAGTGCACTGCCATGCGCCTCAGTATGAAGTGGTCCCCTCCACGCGTCTACGAGTGGGCCTTCCGCCCAGACCGCCTCGGCCCGAGGCTGGAAACGTGAACCCCGGAATCCTGCTGGCACTGGCGTCGGCCGTGTCGTACGGCGCCAGCGATTTCGTCGGCGGGGTCGCTGCCCGGCGGTCCTCGCCGTGGCAGATCCTGATCGTGGGGCAGGCTGCCGGCGCGCTGGCGCTGTTCGCGGTGGCGCTGCTGCGGCCGGGGGAGCCCGTGGCATCCGACTTCGGCTGGGCCCTGCTCGCGGGCGTGGGCTCAGGCGTCGGCGGGCTGTTCCTCTTCCGCGGGCTCGCCCGCGGAAGGATGAGCCTGGCCGCGCCGGTCTCAGCCGTCGGGGCGGCGGCACTGCCCGTGCTGGTCGGCGTCACCCTGGGGGAGCGGTCGAGCTGGCTGGTCTGGGCCGGCATCGCCGTCGCCCTCCCGGGAATCTGGCTGGTCTCCCGCGAAGCGGGTCGCGACCGCCCGCCGCGCTCGTGGGGCGCCCTCATCGACGGCGCGGTCGCCGGTGCCGGATTCGGCCTGCTGTTCATCGCACTCGCTCAGATCCGGGCGGATGCCGGGCTGCTCCCCCTGGCCGCCAATCAGCTCACCGGGGCGGCGCTGACCCTCGTCGCCGCGCTCCTCCTGCGCCAGCCCTGGCACCCCACTGGTGACGTGCTCGCCTGGGGTGGCGGGTCGGGGCTCCTCGGCGCCGCGGGCACGCTCACGTTCGTGCTCTCCAGCGGCGCGACGAGCCTCGGCATCGCCGCCGTACTGACCTCGCTCTACCCCGCCGTCACCGTGCTGCTGGCCGCCGGCGTGCTGCGGGAGCGGCTGAGCGCCTCGCAGGGCGCCGGCATCGGCATCTGCACGCTCGCCATCATCGCGCTCTCGCTGGACTGAACCTCACACGAAGGAGAACCCCATGACCGTCACCGCCGCACCGCTCGCGAAGCGACGCCCAGCATGCTGACTCCCGTGGCCGACCGGGTCTTCGTTCACCAGAGCGAACTGCTGCGCAACAACACCGTCGTCGTGCACGGCACGCACGGCGTGCTGCTCGTGGACCCCGGCATCACCGCCACCGAGATGCAGTGCCTCGCCGACGATCTGCGGGCGCTCGGCCTGCCGGTCGTCGCGGGCTTCGCGACGCACCCCGACTGGGACCATGTGCTGTGGCATCCCGCGTTCGGTGACGCCCCGCGCTGGGCCACCGCCGACGCCGCAGCCTTCATGCACGACCTGCGGGGCCGACCCGACTGGCACGACCGCGTGGTCGAAGGACTCCCGCCGGAAGTCATCGATGAGGTGCCGCTCGAGCAGTTCGGCCTGCTCACCGCCCTCCCCGCAGGCACGACGCACCTGCCCTGGGACGGCCCGGCCGTTCGCATGCTCGCGCATCCTGCGCACGCCATCGGTCACGCGGCGCTTCTCGTGGTGGGATGCCGCGTGCTGATCGCCGGTGACATGCTGTCTGACGTCTTCGTGCCGATGCCCGACATCGCGGGCGCAGCCGACCCGCTGGGGGATTACCTCGTCGGCTTGGATGTGCTGGCAGGCACCGCCGACGAGGCCGACGTCGTCGTCCCCGGGCACGGCTCACCCGGGGACGCCGCAGCACTGCGGGAGCGGGTCGCGCGCGACCGCGCCTACATCGAGGCCCTGCGCGGGGGCGGAGAGTTGCACGACCGGCGTATCGATGACCCCGAACCCGGCTGGGAATGGGTCCGCGAACTGCACGCCGGGCAGGTGGAGAGCCTTCAGCGAACCAGCGGGCGCAGCTGGTCGTCGTCCACCGGAAAAGAGACCGAGTAGTAGATCTGGTGCGCGGTCATGTCGCCCCAGTCGTCCTTCTTCACGCGAACCGCGGCGGGCGACACCTCGGCGATCCTCACCCGCAGCCACCCGCCGTCCTCGAGCTTCAGCTCATAGGGATCGGCGAGGTAGCCCAGACCGAGTTCGTCGAGAGTCTCCTCTGCGCTCAGCCAGTCCACGACCGTCGTGCACGGACGCCCCAGCAGGTCGATGGCGACGAATCCGTCGGCGACGGGCTTCATCCAGCCGACTCGCTCGCCGTCACCCGAACGTCGATGTTCGATCCAGTCGCTCTCCATGCCCCGAGCCTACGGGCGCCGCACAGGGCCCCAGGTGCGTGGGGCGGGCATCACACCCGCGAGCACTCAGCGGGGCGAGACGACGACCCGAACGGTGTCGCCGACGTCCTTCGCGAGCTGCTTTCGCACCTTGGCGTTCAGCGAGATCATGTGACCGCCTCGACCGGTCACCATCGCGCCCACGTTCTCGAGGCGCACGTCGTCCACCTCGGCATCGACCCGCACCGTCTTGCCGGTGCCGAAGAACTCCGCCGATCCCGGGATCTCGACGCACGCCCACATCTCGCCTTTGACCTCGACGCCGATCGGCGCCTCGAAGCGCAACTCGGTCTCTGTCATGGGCGCCACTGTAGCGATACGTGTCGGCGTTCGGGCGTCAGGCGCCGGATGCCGCCAGGTAGGCGTGGGTCTGCGTGAGGTCGGGCGAAACCTCGTCCGCGGAAAGCGCGGTGCTGTAGCGGTGCGGAGTAACGCTGGTGTCGACGGTGATGCCGTATACCGTGGCCATCTTCGCCGCCATGCTCTCGCGTCGTGACTCCAGTACGGATACGGCGCAGAGGAACCCGATGAGGGAGATGAAGCACGCGATGGGGAGGAGCGGCAATTTCACGATGAGCAGGGTGAAGGCGCCCGCGGGCCAGATGGCGAGAAACAGCAGGATGGCAGCCACGGTGAGTGCCAGGGAGATGTTTCCCACCCACTGAGACCCGTCTTCACCCGTGTCCAACGTTCAATGCCGACGGTGTAGCCCGTGTCCTCGGCGACGATGCGGTCATAGTCGGCTTTCAGAGCTGCGGACAGCTCGGCGGCTGCCGGGTCAGTGGTCATGGGTGCTCCTCCTGCGGCGTCACTCCAGTTCGAGCCCATCTTGTCGACCGGTGGCACCTGCGTCCAGCACACGAGGTTCGGCCGCATCGGGGCTCGCCGAGGGCTAGGAGTGCGAGAACGTCATCGCGCCCACGTTCTCGAGGCGCACGTCGTCCACCTCGGCATCGACCCGCACCGTGGCGTCCAGCGTCTGCGGGTCACCCATCGACGCCGGTGCTCGTCGAGCCGCCCAGCCTCGCCCCCAGCCCCTGGGCCGTCTGCTCGTCGAGGATCAGGTGCGTGATCGCACCCGCGCGCAGCGCGGCGTGCAGCGGAATGACCTTGCTGTCCCCGGCGACGGCGCACACGCGCCGGGGCACGTGGCTCAGCTCCGCGGGTGTGGGGCCGGTGGCTCGTTCATTGAGACGGAGGTCTTCGTACGTTCCGTCGGCGCGCAGGAACACCGTGCAGACGTCACCCACGACGCCCTCCGCCTCGAGCACGCGGATGTCGGCGGGCTCGAGGTACCCCGCGGAGTAGACGTGGCTCGGCACCTGCCCACCGACCGCGCCGATGGAGAAGAGCGCGATGTCCGCGCGTCGTTGCATGTCGAGAACACGGGCGATGGACCTCTCTCGCCACATGGCCTGGCGCGTGCTGGCGTAGTCGAAGAACGCCGGCACGGGAAACTCCTGCACCCGGGCGTCGAACGCCTCGCCGAACCGCGAAAGCAGGTGTCCCGCGTGCTCCGAGCCCGAGGTGCGGTTGTTCGCGCTGCCGTTGAGCTGCACGATCATGCTTCCCCGCGTCGACTTCACGGGCAGGTGCTGCGCCACCGCGCTGAGGGTCGTCCCCCACGCGATCCCGAGGAGCATGTCGGAGTCGAACCAGTCCGCCACTTTGCGCGCCGTCGCGGTGGCCACCTGGTCGAGTCGTTCCTGCGTCGAGGCGGAGTCGCTGACCGGCACCACATATGCCTCGACGCCGAAGTGATCGCTGATGCGCTGGGCGATCTCCGGCGCCCGAGAGGGCGCGTGCCGCAGCGTGATGCTCACCAACCCCGACGCGCGGGCGTCCTTCAGCATGCGCGACACCGTCGACCTCGACATATGCAGACGGCTCGCGATCGCCTCCATCTTTATGTCCTGGAGGTAATACATCGATGCCGCGGTCAGGACCAGTTCTTCCCGACTCACGATCGTGCACATTCGTGCAGAGTACGTGCGCGCTTTGCCACCATGCTCGCAGAGCGTAATACGCTTCAGGCCGACAGTGGGGATATCCCGAACCACGCCGAACGAACGGATTGCGTCATGTCCAGCACTCAGCTCACGGCCGCATCTCGTGAGCGCGCCCTCGAGCGTCTCGCCGAAAGCGCAACGCCCGGTCGCGAACTGGACGTGCTGGTGATCGGCGGCGGCATCACCGGCGCGGGCATCGCGCTGGATTCCGCCGGCCGAGGGCTAGAGACCGCTGTCATCGAAGCGCAGGACTGGGGCGCCGGGACGTCGTCGCGGTCGAGCAAGCTGGTGCACGGGGGACTGCGCTACCTGCAGATGCTCGACTTCAAGCTCGTCTTCGAAGCCCTCGCCGAACGCGACCTGCTGCTCACCGAGGTGGCACCCCACCTCGTGCGCCCCGTGCCCTTCCTCTACCCGCTACGCCACCGCGTGTGGGAGCGGGCCTTCGTCGGCGCGGGCATCGCGCTCTACGACGTGCTCGCCTCCCTGCGTCGAGGAAAGCGCGCCCTGCCGTGGCACCGGCACTTGAGCCGATCCGACCTCAGCGAGGTCTTCCCCGACCTCGACCCCGAGGCCGCCGTCGGTGCGATCGAGTACTGGGATGCCAACGTCGACGACGCCCGCTATGTCGCCACCCTCGTCCGCACCGCCGTGGGCAAGGGCGCGCACGCGGCATCCCGCACACAGGCTGTGGAACTGACCAAGGATGCCGACGGCCGCGTCGACGGCGCCGTGCTGCGCGACCTCGAAACCGGACGCCTCGTGCGGGTGAAGGCCCGCCACGTCATCAGCTCGACCGGCGTGTGGACCGAGCAGTCCCAGGCGCTGGCGGGCGAAACGGGCGGGCTGCGGGTGCTCGCCTCGAAGGGGATCCACATCGTGGTGCCGCGCGAGCGGATCAGAGGCGACGCCGGACTCATCCTGCAGACCAAGACGAGCGTGCTGTTCGTCATCCCCTGGTCGCGGTACTGGGTGATCGGCACCACGGACACCCCGTGGACGCAAGACCTGGTGAACCCCACCCCGAACGCCCGGGACATCGAGTACGTGCTGAACGAGGCGAACTCGGTGCTCGCGAACGCCCTCACGCCCGACGACATCATCGGCACCTGGGCGGGCCTTCGCCCCCTTCTGCAGCCCGGCACAAAGGACGGCACCGCCTCGGAGAAGATCTCGCGCGAGCACACCGTCGCCTCACCCGCTCCGGGGCTCACAGTGATCGCCGGGGGCAAGTTCACCACCTACCGGATCATGGCGCGCGATGCCGTGGACTTCGCCATCGGGGCAGCGGCAGCCGCAGAGCGCCCGTCGCCCACGACGTCGATCGCCCTCGTGGGGGGCGGCGACGGCTGGGACCGCGGTGCGCAGACCATCGGCCGGCGATTCGGGTGGGACCAGGCGACGGTCGACCACCTGCTGCACAGGTACGGCGCCAGAATCGGCGACATCGCGGAACTGTGCGAGGCCGATGAAGATCTGTCTCGCCCGCTGGCGCACGCCCCCGCCTACCTGCGTGCCGAGATCGCATACGCCGTCACGCATGAGGGTGCGCTGCACCTGGAGGACGTCATGCATCGTCGTACCCGCATGGCCTACGAGTACCCCGACGAAGCTCTCGCCGCCCTCCCCGAGGTCGCGCGCGTCGTCGCCGACGAGCTGGGCTGGTCGCCGGAGCGGGTCGACCGGGAGACCCGCGCCTACACCGCGGCCGTCCAGGCCGTGGCCTCGGCGGCGCGCGAGACCGACGACGAAGCGGCCGCCCGAGCGAGAGCCGCAGCCCCGGGGATCGCGGCGATGTCCGACACCCCCTGACCGCGACCGCGACCGCAACGCCCCCGCCACCTGTCTCAACGGAGAGAACACCTGTGACCCAGTTCATCCTGTCCATCGATCAAGGAACGACCAGCTCGCGCGCCATCGTCTTCGATCACTCCGCATCGATCGTCGCCAGCGGTCAACTCGAGCACCGGCAGCATTTCCCGCGCGCGGGCTGGGTCGAGCACGACGCGATCGAGATCTGGGACAACGTGCGTCAGGCTGTCGGACTCGCCCTCACCCGCGCGAACCTCACCCACACCGACATCGCCGCGGTGGGCCTGACCAACCAGCGCGAGACCACCGTCGTGTGGAATCGGCACACCGGCATCCCCGTCTGCCGTGCGATCGTCTGGCAGGACACGCGCACCCAGCGCATCGTGGCGGAGCTGGCGCGAGAGCACGGGGTCGATCGCTACAAGTCGGCCGTCGGCCTGCCGTTGGCCACCTACTTCGCCGGGCCCAAGGTGCGGTGGATCCTCGACAACATCCCCGGTGCGCGGGAATCCGCCGACAACGGCGACCTGCTGTTCGGCACCATGGACACCTGGATCCTCTGGAACCTCACCGGCGGCGTCGACGGCGGCATCCATGTCACCGATGTCACCAACGCGTCCCGCACCATGCTGATGGGGTTGGAGAGCTTGGCGTGGGACGAGAGCATTGTCGCCGACCTGGGGATCCCCCTGTCGATGCTCCCCGAGATCCGGTCGTCCGCCGAGGTCTACGGGTTCGGACGCGAGCACGGGATGCTGCCGGGCGTGCCCATCGCGGGGGTGCTCGGCGACCAGCAGGCGGCGACGTTCGGGCAGGCGTGCTTCCGCGAGGGCATGGCGAAGAACACCTACGGCACCGGCAACTTCCTTCTGCTCAACACGGGGGAGACGCCGGTGCACTCGCAGAACGGCCTCATCACGACCGTCTGTTACCAGATCGGCGACGCACCTGCCGTGTACGCGCTCGAAGGGTCGATCGCCGTGACCGGGTCGCTCGTGCAGTGGCTGCGCGACAACATGGGGATGTTCGCCGACGCACCGGATGTCGAGACCCTCGCCCGCGAGGTCGATGACAACGGCGGGGCGTACTTCGTCCCCGCGTTCTCGGGTCTGTTCGCCCCCTACTGGCGCCCCGACGCACGCGGCGCCCTGCTCGGCCTGACCCGGTTCGTCACGAAGCAACACGTCGCCCGCGCCGCGCTCGAGGCCACCGCCTTCCAGACGCGCGAGGTGGTGGCGGCGATGAACGCGGATTCCGGGATTCCGCTCGCCGAGCTGCGCGTCGACGGTGGCATGGTCGCGAACGAGCTGCTCATGCAGTTCCAGGCCGATCAGCTGGGCGTCGACGTGCTGCGACCGACGGTGATCGAGACCACGGCTCTGGGCGCCGCCTACGCCGCCGGCATCGCCGTCGGCTTCTGGGACGGGCAGGAATCGGTCACCGAGAACTGGAGTGAAGCGCAGCGGTGGACCCCGTCGATGCCCGTCGCCGAGCGGGAGAAGCTGTTCCGCAACTGGAAGAAGGCCGTCAGCAGGACATTCTCCTGGGTCGACGATGACGTCGACGCCTGATCCCCGACCGTCCCCTGCGCGCTCGCGCACGATCTACCCGACCGATACCCCAACAAAGGAGTAGGGATCACATGAGAACGACCTTCCTGAAGAGGAACCCCTTCTGGCTCGCGCTGTCGCTGGTGCTGATGCTCGTGTCCGCGATCGTCTCGTCTGCGGTGCAGACGAACCTCGGTTCCGTGGCGGTGAAGGACATGCGCTGGGAGACCCCGTCGGGCCAGCGGATCAGCGCGCTGCTGTTCACCCCTGATGGCGCCACGGCTGACGCACCGGCACCCGCGATCGTGGTGTCCCACGGCTGGTGGAACAACCGGGAGATGCAGAGCGCCAACTACGTCGAACTCGCCCGGCGCGGCTACGTGGTCGTGTCGATCGACATGTACGGCCACGGCAACTCGTCGCCGCTGCGCAACGACCAGCTGCAGCTCGGCGGCACCGGCATGTACGACGTCGTGAAGCTCGTCGCCGATCTGCCGTACGTGAACCCCGACCAGGTAGGTGTCTCCGGTCACTCCAACGGCGCGCGTGCCGCGAACTTCTCGGTGGCACTCGACAACGAGGCCGATGAACCGCTCATCGACGCGGTCTTCCTCGTCGACAACGACCCGGTCTACCGTGACGACGAAGGCGGCTACACCGACATCTACGGCACGCGAGATGTGGGCGTGTCCGCGGCGCAGTACGACGAGTTCTTCTTCCGCAGCTACAGCCCCGAGGGCGCGGCGCTCACGCCGCCCCGCGAGTACATCTCGACCCCGAACGCGCAGTCCTTCCTCAACTTCGGCATCGACCCGGCCGAGGGCGAGCAGCGCGAAGCCGGCGAGTTCTACTCCCAGAGCGGTGCGGATCGCATCATCTACACCCCGGCGGAGAGCCACCCGTGGGGCACCATCTCGCAGACCACGGTGGCCAGTCAGATCGAGTTCTGGGAGCAGGTGTTCCCCGCGCCCAACGCGATGGATGCCGGCGCCCAGGTCTGGCAGATCAAGGAGACCGCCACGGCGATCGGCCTGATCGGCTTCGGCATCTTCCTCGTGGCTTTCCCCCGTGCGCTGCTGCGCACGCGCGCCTTCGCCGGGTTGCAGCTCACCGAGCCGCCGCGGGTGGCCGCCACGAACCGGACGGGTCTGCTGTGGTTCTGGGGCGGCCTGGCTGTCTCGGCACTGTTCTCGGGCTGGAGCTACGTGTGGCTGAGCCAGCAGTCCTTCATGGCCGGAATCGCGTTCAATGCGGTGCCGACGATTTTCACCCAGGGCGCAGTGTTCTTCATCGCCACGTGGGCCGCGATCAACGGAATTGCCGGACTGATCATCATGACCGTGTTCTACCTCGCGTTCGGGAAGAAGAACGGGGTCGATCTGCGTGCGGGGGGAGTACTGCCCGGCTGGCGCAAGCTGTTGCAGGGGATCGGACTCGGTGCGGTCGTCGTGGCCGCGGCATTCGGGATCGTCTTCGTACTCGACTACTTCTTCAAGACGGACTTCCGGTTCTGGGTGGTGGCCGTCAAGGCGTTCGAGGCGGACAAGCTGTGGATCGCGCTGCTCTACATCCCGTTCTTCCTGGTGTACTTCATGGCGAACTCGGTGGCGATCAACTGTTTCAACCGCTTCACGCTGCGCGGACGTGAATGGCTCAACACCCTGGTGCTCGCGCTGGCGAACGCCATCGCCCCCATCGTGTTGGTCATCGCGCAGTACGCCACCTTCTTCATCTCCGGCGAGACCATTCCGGGGTTCGGTGGCATCTTCAGCATCTGGCTGTTCCCGGTGATCGTGATCCTGTCGGTGTCGGCCGTGATCTCGCGCAAGATCTATCGCGAGACGGGGAACCCGTACATCGGCGGATTCATCAATGCGGCGGTCGTGACGCTCATCTCCGTCTCGAACACCCTCACCGTCACCTACTGACGGGCGCCCTCCGGGGCTCGAGCGGAATCAGGCTGGTCCGCTCGAGCCCGGAGGGCTTTACGTGCAATCGGCGGCGCTCGAAGGCGCGGTACGATTGCATTGGCTTGTTACCGCGGATCACCGCGCGGGCAATACCGGGCGTGAGTCGGAGTCGACGACCCACAATCTGTCACAGAGGTATTGCCATGATCATCCGCCGCGTCTTGAACAACAGTGTCGTCGATGCTCTCGACGACGGCATGCGCGAGGTCATCGTCCTCGGCAAGGGCATCGGCTTCCAGTCCCAGCCTGGTGACACGATCGACCCCGCGGCCATCGAGAAGGTGTTCCGCCTCGATGACAGCGCCCAGGGGACGAAGTTCGCGCAGGTCGCCGCCGACGTACCGGCCGAGATCCTCAGCGCAACAGATGAGATCGTCTCGTTCGCACGCGAGCGGCTCACCGAGAAGCTCAGCGACTCCATCTACCCCGCGCTCGCTGACCACTTGGCCTTCGCCGTGCAGCGGGTGCAGCAGCGCATTGATCTCGCCAGCGCACTGGAGAGCGAGGTACGCCGCTTCTACCCGAAGGAGTATGCGGTCGCGACCGAGGCCCTCGAGTTCATCGCGCGGGCGACCGGTGTGCGGATGCCGCAGCCCGAGGCTGCCAACATCGCCCTCCACTTGATCACCGCCGAGGTCGGCGGTGGCGACGGGTCGGCCGCAGCGCTGACCCAATTGACACAGGACGTCCTCGACATTGTGCGGCTGCAGTTCGGCATCTCGTACGGCGACGACGATCCCGCATACACGCGCTTCGTTGCCCACATCCGTTACTTCGCACAGCGTGTGCTGTCGCATACCGCCATCGATCGCGACGATGAAGAGCTGCTCGGGCTCCTCCGTCGCCAGCTCCCGCACGTGTTCACAGGCGTCGACAGGATCGCCGCTTACGTGCGCGACACCCATTCCCACGTGATGACCTCGACTGAGAAGGTCTACATCGCGATGCACGTCAGCCGACTCGTCTGAGTCCGCTGCACCCCATCGGCGCGTCAGGATCCTCCGCGTCAGCCGTCCGTCTCTCCTGAGGAAGAACGACATGAAGTACGAACAGGACGCTGCCGCGATCATCGCGGGCGTCGGCGGAGCCGAGAACATCGCCTCCGCGTACCACTGCATCACCCGCCTGCGTTTCACGCTGCACGACAACAGCAAGGCGGATGCGGCCGCGCTCACGGCCGTCCCGGCGGTCATGGGTGTGAACGACACCGGCGGCCAGTACCAGGTCGTCATCGGCGACCACGTCGGCGAGGTATTTCACGCGCTGACGGCCGCGGAGCCGCGCCTCGGCGGGGAGCCCTCTGCCCCGTCCGCCGCCGGGAAGAAGCAGAACCCCCTGCAGCGCTTCTTCGACTTCATCGGCGGGGTCTTCGCCCCGCTACTTCCGGCCATCGCCGGAGCCGGTCTGCTTCGTGGCATCTTGGCTCTGCTCGCATTCTTCGGCTGGATCGATACCGCATCCGACACGTACGTCGTCCTGACCGCCATCGGCGATGCGGTGTTCTACTTCCTGCCCCTGCTGGTCGCGATGACCGCCGCCCGCAAGCTCGGCGCGAACATGTACGTCGCCGTCGCGATCTCCGGCGTACTCGTCTACCCGACGCTCGTGACCGCGCTGGGCTCCGGCGAGGCCGTGGACTTCCTCGGGCTGCCGGTCACCGCGACGACCTACTCGTACACGGTGATTCCGACCCTCCTCGCCATCTACCTGATGTCATGGGTGGAGCGCGGCCTGAACCGCATCATCCCGAGCGTCGTGCGACTCATGGTCGTGCCGCTGCTGACTCTGCTCGTGGTCGCTCCGGTCACGCTGATCGTGCTCGGCCCGCTCGGCACGGTGGTCGGCAATGGCATCTCCGGCGGCATCACCTGGGGCCTCACGAACGGCGGTCCGATCGCGGGTGCGGTCATCGGCGCGCTATTGCCGCTGATCATCATGACCGGCATGCACTACGCGCTGGTCCCTTTCATCCTCACCAACCTCGCGCAGACCGGCGCTGACAAGTTCCTACCGCTCACCTACGTGCAGAGCTTCGCGACGACCGGCGCTGCGCTCGGCGTCGCCATCCGCGCGAAGTCGAAGTCATTGAAGACCCTCGCGTTCTCCACGACCTTCACCGGCCTGATGGGCGTCACCGAGCCAGCGCTGTATGGTCTCGTGCTGCCTTTGCGACGTCCGCTGATCGCGACCATGATCGGTAGCGCCGTCGGCGGGGCAGTAAGTCTGGGATTCGGCGTGGATGCGTACGTGCTCGCTGGCAACAGTGGGATCCCGGGTATCCCGGGCCTCATCGGTGCGACCTTCGGCTGGGCGATGGTCGCCATCGCCGTGGCCTTCATCGTGTCGACTGTGATGACCCTGGTGCTCGGCTTTGACGAGTCCGCCTTCGCAGAGGCCGCGGGCGCACCCACCGCGTCTGACACGCCAACGGACACGAGCGTGAAGACCGCCGTCGTCGCCGCTCCCGCCGCCGGCGAGGTGGTGCCCCTGTCCACCGTCCCTGACCGGATCTTCGCCGAGGGTGTCATGGGCGACGGAGTTGCCATCCGGCCAGCGGACGACCGGATCATTGCGCCGGTGGACGGCGAGGTCGTTGCGCTGTTCCCGACGAACCACGCCCTCGGCATCCGCACGGACGACGGGCTCGAAGTCCTCGTCCATGTCGGCGTCAACACCGTCGCCCTCGAAGGCCGAGGGTTCACCGCTCACATCGCGCAGGGTGCTCGGGTCATGCGTGGGCAGCACCTGCTGACCGTGGACTTCGCCGAGGTCGCCAAGACGCACGACACCTCAGTCATCGTCGTCGTCACCGAGGGCGCGGGCAGCAGGATCGGGAATCCGCATCTCGGTCTGATCGATGCCGGTGACGCGCTGTTCGAGATGACAGCGGACGCCACGGAGGTCGCACGATGACCGCCGCCCCGTTCCCCTCCGACTTCCTCTGGGGGGTCGCGTTCGCGGCGAACCAAGCGGAGGGCGCATACGACGCCGACGGCAAGGGTTTGTCTCAGGCGGATGTGGTGCCCTTCCCGCAGGCGATGGACTACGTCGACCTGCATGAGGTCATGAGCCCGACTCCCGAGCGCATCGCCCAAGCCGCGGCGGCCGTCGGCACGGCTGGGTATCCGAAGCGCAACGGGTCCCTCTTCTACACGCACTGGGAAGAGGACGTCGAACTGTTCGCCCGGATGGGCATCCGGGCGCTGCGGATGTCGATCGCCTGGTCGCGGATCTTCCCGAACGGAGACGACGCCGAACCTAACGAAGCGGGCCTCGTGTTCTACGAGCGCCTCTTCACACGACTGCGTGAACGCGGTATCGAGCCTGTCGTCACGATGTCGCACTACGAGATGCCGCTGCACCTCGTGACCGAGTACGGCGGATGGGCCAACCGCGCGGTCGTCAGGTTGTTCGAGCGCTACGCGGAGACGATCCTGCGCCGCTACCGCGGTCTCGTCCGCTACTGGCTGACGTTCAACGAGATCAACACGACGGTCATCGAGCCGTACACAGGTGGCGGCGTGGTCGATGACGGGACGGGCGATCGGATGCAACGCGCATACCAGGCGCTGCACCACCAGTTCGTTGCGAGCGCACTCGCGACGAAGCTCGCCCACGAGATCGACCCAGAGGCGAAGGTTGGATGCATGCTGGCGCGGATGCTGCACTACCCGGCATCGTCCGACCCGGCCGACGTGCAGCAGGCGCAGCACGACAACGACATGAACCTCGTGCACACCGACGTCCAGGTGCGCGGCGCGTACCCGGGCATCATCCGCCGTTACTGGCGGGAGAATGGGATCGAGCTGCAGATAGCGGAAGGAGACGAGCGAATCCTCGCCGAGAACACCGTCGACTTCCTGTCGTTCAGCTATTACATGACACTCGTCTCGGCGGTGGATCCGACGAAGTACGGGGCCACCGGGGGCAACCTCTTCAGCACCGTGAAGAATCCGCACCTCGAGACCTCCGAGTGGGGATGGCACCTGGACCCGATCGGCATCCGGATCGCTCTGACAGACCTCTGGACCCGGTATCAGGTGCCCCTGTTCATCGTGGAGAACGGACTCGGCGCGAGCGATCGCGTGGAGGAAGACGGCTCGGTGCGCGACGATTACCGGATCGACTACATGCGACGCCACCTCGGTCAGGTCGCAGAGGCCATTGCAGACGGCGTGGATTTGATGGGTTACACCGTCTGGGGCGGGATCGACATCGTGAGCGCTTCGACCTCTCAGATGACGAAGCGATACGGCTTGATCCACGTCGACCTGGATGATGAGGGCAACGGGACGGGCAATCGCACCCCGAAGGCCAGTTTTGACTGGTACCGCCGTGTGATCGCCTCAGGTGGTGCAACGCTCAGCGAGGCGGGGTGAAGGCCTCAACGCCTACTGACGACCACCCTATGGGCCGGCGATAAAGGTCGTCATCCGCCCTGGAACGGGCGCGGGCGGCGGCACGCTCACGTGTTCGCCACCGGCTGGGGAGGGAGGCATCGCCTCGCTCCCCAGCACGGGGGTCAGCTGACCTCGCCGGCAGCTTCCTTGAGCGCCGCCTCGACATCCGACGTGCTCACATCCAACTGCTTCGCGACGCGCTTCTCGGCCTTCAACTCTGCCTTGTTGATGGCTTCCTCCAGGGTGCTTGCCCCAACGATGAGGAGCGCGGCCTGGCCGGTGTCGATGAGCTCGCCGAGCTCCTTGACATCAGCCCGAGAAAGACCACGGGAGAAGTGCCCGATCACCGCACCGACCGCACCGCCGAGGACCGCCGTTCCCACCAGAGCAGGGGGGAAGAGCAGCCCGATCACCGCACCGGCCGCGGCGCCACCCCACCCGCCGTGGCGCGTGGCCATCTCGTCCTTGTTCACATGCACTTTGCCCTTGTCGTCCTTGGTGATGACGGCGGCGTCGTACGAGCCGACAGCGCCATCGGAGTGCAACTCCTTCACCACGTCGTAATCAGATCGCGCTGCGGCTTCGTTCGCGTACGTGCCGATGAAAAGGAAGACACCGTCAGTCTTGGCCATGATCGACTCCTATCCGGTTGGGTTGTGTACCGATCACACCACCACCTCGGACGCCCCTCAACCCACTTGCGGTAACGCCGATGAAGTGGTCGGGTGGTCGTGAATCGTCTCGGTTTTGACGCCGCATCCTCTTGAGTCGGAAGGATGCATGTCATTGCCGAAGGCGTCCGACGATGGTCGGGACGTGGTTCGGGTGGGTCCACCAACAGAACGGGACCTTCGCCTCTGAGCGTGCCCTCGCTGAGCGGGAGGCTGGTGGATGCGGGCGCGGTTCAGCGGCCGCCACGTGAGCGCATCGGCGCGTCACCTTGCAGAGGAGTCTCATGCGCACGCTTCAGGACACCAAGCCCATCTGGCACGCGCTGATCTGGGTCGTGATTTACATCGTGTCGGTCAACATCGGCGACTACGTCGGCGAAGTGATCGCTTTTCCCGCGATGACGAGTGTCGTACTGATGGTGCTCTCCGTCGTACTTCTGGTGTATCTGCGAGTCGGTCGCCGGCTCGCGTTCTACGGGGTTCGTCGCGTGATGTCGGGAACCCTTCCGCGGACGCTCTTCTACGTTCCCCTCTTCGCGATCGCGTTCGTGCAGTACTTCACGGGCTTCGCGAGCGACCTGGACTGGCAGACGGTGGTGTCCGTGGTGCTGCTCGTGGTGGCGGTCGGATTCATCGAGGAACTCCTCTTCCGAGGATTCCTGCTCCAGGCGCTGCGCACCCGAGGCGGCGTGACACGGGCGATCATCATCTCAGGAGTCACGTTCGGCTTCGGCCACCTCGTAAACCTCCTGCGTGGATACTCGATCCCCGACCAGGCCCTGCAGCTCGTCGGTGCCGTCCTCATCGGAATCGCGCTCGCCTACTGCGTCGTGCTCACGGGCAGCATCCTGCCCGGCGTCGTGTTCCACGTGCTGTTCAACCTGAGCGGCGCGCTCACCGCGCATTCCGTGCTGGGTGACAGCATCACGATCGGGATCGTCGCCGTCGTGATGATCCCGTACATCCTGTTCCTCCGAAACCGCCTCGCCAAAGCTGGCCCCGCCGTCCCGACGAGCGCCGACCCCGAACGCTCCGTCGCCGAGACGGTACGCACGCCATAACCGGTGTAGGGAGCGGCCAGAGTTGTCCACCTACCGCTTGCGTTCTCCGCTGAAGCGAGCGCTAATTGTCCTGCCAGGATCCACCCGGGCTCGAGTCGACATGTCCGCGCCAGGTGACGATCGAGCGGGCAGTGTCTTCGTCGATTCCTGCGTGACGGAACCACTCGTCGACATCGAGCTGTCGATACATCTCGCGAAACGCCGAGTCCGGCGTATGACCGAACGCAGCGAGCACCCCGAGCCGCTCCTCGACCTCGAACGACCGCCCATGAAGCGCCGCCATTGCATCCGCGTTCGCGAACGAGACGAGGTAGTCGGCCACCGCGGCATCCTCGCTGGCGCCGATGGCTTTGAGGAGAAGTGCGGCGACGAGCCCTGTGCGGTCCCAGCCGGCTCCGCAGTGGAACAGGACGGCGCCCTTCGGAGCTGACGAGATCGCCTCGATCACCTGCGCAAGCTGGTGCGGCAGCTGCTGCAGGTGAGCAGCGTAATAGAGCGGCGTCCCCCACCGCCCGTCCGCCTCGAACGGCGCCCAGAACTCGCGTTCATCGCCGTCGAGATCGACGCACATCAGGAGCATGTCATCGGGCACTGCGCTTGTGGCCTCCTCCGGCCGCCGCAGGTCGATGACGGTACGCACCCCGTGATCACGAAGTGCCGCCCACCCCGACTCGTCCAGACGATCCAGCACCTCGGCCCGCACGAATACGCCCGCCGGAGTCAGCGAACCATTCTTCCGTTCCATGCCGCCGAGGTCGCGTGCGTTTGCAAGCCCGTCCACCGAGAGAGCCGTACTCATGCGGTCAGCCTCTCACGCGTGAGAGCGTCGCCATGCCATAGCCTCCGCCGTGTAGGTTCCCGCCTGAAATGGCGAAGGATGCCGCGATTCCACGGGATTTGACAACGACTAGGGGACGAGGATTCCACGCGAAGTGGCGGATTCCTCCAGCCCGTTGTTAAACGGTAGATCTGTCGGCGCTTAGGAGCGGTCGAACTTTCCGCATTGATCATCACGTCCATTCGGCCCGCGAGTTGACCGCGATCACCTTAGGTTCCATCGGCGATCCGTGAGAACCCTTTGTATACGACGCTATCCATCTCAGCCGGGTGCGGACGCGGCCGTCGTCCCCAAGCCCGAGCGAGGGGTAAGGCTGTCTCCGCCAGTGGCCACGCACGGACCAGGCTGCGCGATCGGGAGGCTCACCGTCGATCCCTCCCCGGTAGACGGATGCGTGATGACTGCCCGCTTGCACGCGCACAATCGTGAGCTCACCCTGCGGCTCGCCGCCGGCAACGACGCCGCCCGTGACATGCTCCGATTCGGTGATGCCACCTTGGGCGATCAACGCCCACACCGCCGCGAGCAGCTTCTGCTCCGGCCGGCTGTCATCCCAGACGGGGACGAACGGCACGCGGCCTGCCAGTTGTGGCCCGACCTGCTTGACATTGACGACGCCGGACCCTGCGACGCCAGCGACGTAGGTGCGTATGCGCCACATCGAACTGCCCTGCCGGTACCAGACCGCGCGCACATGGCGGTCGCTGTCGCCTGCTCGTTGCATGACGATCGGCCGCGCGAAAAACCAGATCGCGTTGATGTGGACTGGCAGCGGGTCGAGAACCTCTGCGTCTACAAGGCTGTCGACGGCGAGGTGCAAAAAATCCTCGTGTAGAAGAAATGACTCCTCGGGATGATCCGACGCATCACCGATAGCCGCGACGACCGCCGGTACCTTTGCGGCAGTGAAGAGCTGCGCCCGCGGGTTGAGGCGGGGCGGTTCACCAGCTGTAGGGGGCGGCACACGTAACAGGGAGTCAGCGGCGAGACGTTCGCCGGGGTGGCCGATCGTTTTGAGGGACCTCCCCAGCCAGACATGTTGATTAGCAAGGTCGAAAGCGATGTACAGGTTAGGTGGCGTCCACCCACGGGCGACGTAGTCACGGTCGACGTCCCGCAGCGGCGCCAGCAGCGCACGCGCATCCGCAACGTCGAGGACGGTGGACGGAAGCGGTTCCCCCGACACTGTGCAGAACCCGTACCGCGTGGCCGTGTCGCGGCTGTGAAATGCGACGATAACGGTGTCGCCATCCGGCAGTTGAGCACAATCCCTTAGCCGCGCTGCCATCGTCGGGATAATGCGACGGATCGCGTCGTCGTGCTGTTCGCGAATACCTTTCGCGAACTTCGACTGGCGTCGCTTCGGCTCCACGCGGCGACCTTCCTCCGCCAGAGCCCGGCCCCCGTTCAAATACACGCGCAACTTGCGAGCAAGCGCGTCACTGAGCTCCGCCTCGGGGCGGAGTGCCGGTTCACTCAAGCTCAGCAGCGCGTCAATCACGGTGCGGACATCAACGCCGAGCTCGTTGGCGATCTCGAAGACGCGGCGTGTGCCCATGAATTACATGATGGCGTGCCTCGCGTGGTCAACGAACCTGCAACGAGAAAGGGGCATGGCCGCGTTCTGGTCAGGCCCGGCTCCTGGCGCCGAAACTGGATACGGGCTGGATGCGAACGCCTGACTCGAGCGAGGTACGAATCGTCTATCTGCCAGCCGACTGCGTTTCCCCGTCAACGGCGTCGAGGCGCAAGGATGCGACATCGTCAATGCGGTTACCGGATGAATACGCATTGCCGCTGAGATCAAGGACCCATACAGCGGTGTCTCGATGGGTGGCGTAATCGCCAGCGTCCTCGTCCAGGATCTCAATGCTCTCTAGTTTGACTAGACACGTTGCCTGCGCGGTGTAATTGATCCAAAGATCGCGTGACTTTCGCTCGACCTGTACGCGCTCCACGCGAATGTCGAGCATCAAGATCTCGAGTATGTCCGCCGCGTCGAAGTCTGTCTTCGCCGCCAGCGTCTGGGTGAAATCCTTGGGCGTCCCGCCCGCCAACACGGCATCCTGAATAGCGTCGCGAAGCTGAAGCTCTTGCTCGTACTCAAGTTCGCCCTCCTCATCGAGGAACTGGCCCGGGACAACGAACTCCGAGATGCTCGCCAGGATCTGAACGTCCCATTCCACGCCGAGTTCTTCGACCTCCGCTAAGAGCTCGCGGTGTCGCGATGGCCCAAACGCGCGTTTGTCGGCGGACAAGAGAAATGCGTACGGATCTTCTGGTTCGCACGTGAGGAGCAGATCTACGAAGACGTGCCAGTGAAGCGCGTCCCGGTATCCGTTGCCTTCGCTGTCAAATGGTGCAGCTCGTGAGATTGCCCGCCGTGCGATCTCACGATGCTCTACCTCCGGGTAGTCGACAATCTCCGCACCCATCTGCTCTAGTCGAGACCGAAGAAGACTCGCGTACTCGGCGGCAAATGTGTCGGAAGCGTCAATGGCTTGTTGGATCAGTTCACGCGATCGCGGCGGCCAATTCTTGAGGGCCTTCTTCGCCTCGCGTTCGCGCGAAGCCGCGCCATCGCGGTAGCGTGCCACGGCTTCATCTATGGCGAGCTCTGGCACATACAGATCGAGTGCTTCGGAAGCGACCGCATCTGCCACCGCATCCCACTGCCGTCCCCGAAGCAGCGGATTGGCGACGATGATGTTGGCGTCAAGTAGCAAGAACACAGCTCGACCGTATCTGGCGCAGCCCTCCGACGGACCGAGGCCCGCGGTCGCGCGACGCGAGTCCGCACACGCGGGTGTCCTCGTCAGTGGCTATGCCGCGTCTCGTGAGCCTTTCGAGGTGGTTCTCGGCATCCCACCGGATCGCTCGACCGCTCCCACGGGCGGGCAGATGGCAGGATCGTGCGCATGACGCAGCTATTGGGACCCAAAGCGCTGCGCGCGCTTCTGTTTGTGGAGACGCTTAACGCTCAGGGTACCCACCCGACGAAATCGGACGTGAACGCCTTCATCGAGGCGCGGACGAATCTCTTCGACTTCGACCCCTACACGGACGGCCTCTACCCGCGAACCGTCGACTACCTCATCGATGCGCGCCTGCTGACGTACTCGGGTCGTCGACTCACGCTCACGTCCGCGGGAACAGCGATCCTTCGAGCAGCAATGGCCGACTCGTCGTCAACTGGCAGAACGCAACCGATCGAAGTCGTAGGTCGAATGACCGACCCCTTCGTCTACGCAGAGCTACTCGCGAGAATCGACGACGTCGCGGACGCGCTCGTGATCGACCCGTACCTGCACCCTTCCGACCTCGCCGCCCTCCTACGCCTATCTAACGTGAGGCGAATCCTCACCCGCGACACCCGCATCAACGGCATGACCAAGAGCGATCGAGCTCAGAAGCTGAAGATCGCCCTGGGCGCTCACCCCGAGACTCAGCTTCGCTTCGCGTCAGCCGGCTCGCGTGAGCTGCATGACCGGCTGATCCTCCCCGCTCGCGGCGGCGAGGCACTCATCCTCGGGACGTCGCTCGGCGGTACCCAGCTCACCGTCGTCACCCGCATCGGGGAGGACCCTACTTCCGCTCTCCGCACTCATTACAACAGCGTCTGGGATGGCGGCGCCCCGGTCGAGCCGATCACACGTGAGCCCGAAGACTGAGACCGCCTTTCTAGGCCCTCCAGCCGCGCTCCTGCGGGAGGCGGCAACCAGCGAAGCATGACACTCGCGGCGAAACCTGGGTGAGGGCCGGGCACCTCGATGAACACGTCACGGCGTGGCAGCCGCCGCCTGCATCTGGCGAATTGCGGCGTGAGCGTCCGCCAGCGGAATCCGCTCCTGCTCCACCCGTCGGCATCTGGCCGACGTGGAGTCATTGAGCAACTCGTAAAGCGCGCGCTCATGGTGTTCCAGATGCGCAGGCGCCGGGCGACCATCCGCCGAGATCGCATCCCCGCGCTTGTCGGTGTTTGTTCCGAACGCTTCCCACCGCTCGTAGGTCGGAACGTCCATGAAGAGCGACTCGGCGGAAATGCCGGCGGTCCGAAACTGGGCGAGGATGCGAAGTCCGTCAGCGTCCATGTCACCCCAGTACACGACGAGGGGTGCGTCGCGAAGCCAACTGAAGGCAGCGAACGCTGCGGCGCCCGATCCCGCCCCTTCGACAGCGATTGCGTCCGGCATCTCCGGAAAGTAGATAGCGGTGTCCTTATTCTCGCAAATGACGACGAGGTGCGGCGGGTACGCCGGGGTGAATGCGTCCCCAACAGTCGCTGAGTCGTGCTTGCGGCCTCCCGCCTCAATGTGCTGCGGGTCCAGGTACGTGAAATGGATGCGTGCAGGATGCGGGGGTAGGAGCCCCAAATCGTCGAGACCGGCCAGACGGGCGACCACCGCTCGTCGCGACTCAAGCCACTTCGTGTGGAATCCCTCAAGTGGCACCTGCCGCGGACTGAGGCCCGAGATCGGGCTCTCCTCGAACCAGGAAGCGGCCCGGACGAGCAAGTCGACATCAACAGGCGCCCAGTCCACTACCGCCCTGACGATTTTGCTGATCACGTTCCGGCGGTACGGGAACCGCGTGTCGATAAGCGAGCAGTACTCACGCGCGTGCCTCAACCGAGGCGCCCAGCGCGCCCCCGCGACCCTTGCCGCCACGTCCAAGCTCGGGACGAGGACGTGCGAGAGGATCGGATAGGTGACCCCCTCTATCCGTATGTTGCTTTCGACGACCGCCGCCCCGTGCGTGGAAGCCCACGTCCGCCACCGGTCAACCAAGTCGATGAGGTCGTCGTATCCGTCGGCAACCGTCGCGGCATCAGGGCGGCCAAGCGCGTATTGACGCGGCCACCACGTCTTCTCGCCTGTCACTTCCGCGGCGACATCCTCCGCCCACCGCTCTTCGACATGACGGTGAATCTGTCGCTCGATGTCCGCGATCTGCCTCACAAGGCCCCTATGTGGTGGACGTGATCGACGAATGAGTGGCCCGTCTCTCGGTTCTTCGAGATGACAATGGTCCGCGCGACATGCGGTTCCAGGCCCGTGTACTTGTCAAGCGGGGCACCGACGATTAGCTGGAATCCCAGCCCCTTCCACGCCTCGACGGCGCGGCCCGCGTACTCCGAGTCCGCCTTGATGAAGCCTTCATCGAGGAATACCGGTGCGAACCTCGGCAACTGCCCCAGCTCGTCGCCGAGCTGGAAACGGAGGGCGGCGCCGACGATAAAGGCGACAAGCTCTTGCATCTCCCCGCCGCTTTTACCGGCCAGCGATGAGTACTCAGCGGTCGGTTCACTATCTCGGTCGAGCTCTCGGGCTGTGATCTCCACGTGCCGACGGACATCGAGGATGTCTTCACGGGCGACGGTCTCACGCTGTGTGGGGTTCAGAGCCGGGTCATCACGCCTGCGGATACGGGCGATGAACTCTCTCATCTGCGCGAACCTCGCCACCAGCTCTTCATCGGTCGTGCTCGTCGTCGCGAGCTTTCTGAACGACTCCAGTTCACGACGGAACGTCGTCACCGTCTGCGGCGCGAGCCGCCTCATCTCGATCCTCAAGCGCCCATCCGATGGTCCGAACGGCAGCTTCTCGAGGATCGCGTTTACCGAGTCGAGGCGTGCACCGATCTCGTCCACCGAGGAACTCATCGCGCTACCAAGTAACCGGAGGCTCTTTCCCGACCACTGCAGCGCACTCCGCCGCCACTGTTCCCGCTGCTGATGGATGCCGACCCGCGTGATCTCTTCGAGGATCCCCAGGTACTCCCGGTATGAAGCGAGGGAGGCGCCGCGTGTCGGGTCGTACCACTGGTTTTGGAAGCTGTGAAACGTCCGTTCAAGCTGCTGGACGGCTGACTGCTCCACCGACGCAGCACGAGCAACCTCATCCCCGAGATGATCGCTGAGACGCTTGAGGTTAACCTTCCACGTTTGGCTGGTCGCCTCCTCGCCCGCGAGGATCCGCTGCCACGCGGCGTCGACCTTGGCGTTCAGAGCGTCCTCGAGAACGACTGTAGTGTCATCTTCGAGCGCCCACAGAGCCGTCTTCGCCTCGTCGACGACATCCACGTTCTTTTCATGCGCAACTCCGAGGTCCTTCCTAACCTCCTCAAGCTTGTGTTGGTGCCGCTGGGCGATACCGACCGCAGCCGCCATCTCCTCCACCTGCGTCTTGAGCGTCGCGAGTGCACCGTCAGCTGCGAGCAGGTCGGCTTGCTGCTTTTGCAGCATGGCTCCCAAGGTGACTGGCGTCTGCACGTCTACGTCGGTCCACCCGAAGAACAGGGTCTTCTCGTACGCGTTGCCACGAGATCGGAGATCGGAGATCTGTCTCTCGATGCCGACGCGGGCGTCCAGGGAGACTGCGAGAGCTTCGTCGATATCTCGGGCTTCGCGTTCGAACTGCCGGCGGATGTCGGCGTTGTCGAACCCGACGATCGGTCGGCTGCTGTTCACTCCATGCGCGCCCCGCGTTCCTCGGCGGGTCTGACCGCTCGGGGTGACCCGCAGGCCGTCACCGCGCAGCTGACTTGGCATCTGCACACAAAGGGCGTTGCGCGACGGGTCGGCGATGTGGTCGATGACCCACCCCTGGTAGGGGGAATCCTGGTACACGAGCTTGCCGGCCACCTTCTCCGGGTCGAGCAGTGTCGTGCGCGGGTTGTTGCCACGCACGACACCGTCGAAATGCAGCCGGGGGCTGATGTGGAGCGGTTCGATGGCCTGCGAGAAGTGATCTTGGAGCTCTGCAGGGATAAGCATGAGCCGGGCGCTGGCGGACAGGATCGTCTCCACCGCATGCCGCCAGCCTTCCTCGCCGTCCGCGATGTCGATGAGTTCCGCTACATAGGGGAGGTCAGTGACCGGGATCCCAGACGCTTCCGAGACGAGGAGGCGCCGTTCGATCATGGACTTATCGATGCGACTGGTGCGCCCCTCCAGGGAGCGAAGCTCGCCACGGATTCTCACCTTCGCGTCGCCGAGAGGGACTTCCTCACCAAGCATCCGGTCGCGGGCGTCCCGAAGATCCCTCTCCTGCATCTGAGCGAGGGCGGGGAAGGCGCGCGCGTCGGCCTGCAGACGGAGGAAGTCTTGCTCGGTGTCGATCGTCGCGTCCAGAACGGCAAGCGGTTCCTCCAACCGCACCCGCGTCCGCCGGCGGCTTTCAGCTTCGGCCTCATGCGCGGCGATCTCGACGGTCAGCTGCCTGTCCCGGTCGCCGCCGCCAGCGGCATACTCGGCCTTCGCAAGATCCAGCGCCTCCTCCTGCGCGAGCGTGACGGCCCTTGCCGCCCGCAACTGCTCGTCGGTCGTCACTATCTGCTCACGGAGCTGGTCCGCTTCCGCGTCAAGGATTCGCACGTGAGTGCGTAGCCGCCACAGTCCCGCCGGGGTGTCGTGCGCGTCGACGGCACCGAGCGCCCGAGCCTGCGCAATGTCGATCTGCGCGACGGCCATCTGTTCGTGCAACTCGACGATCGGAGCGAGCAGGTCCGCCTGTTGCTGTGAGACCTCCATCTTCCGGTACATCTCATCCAGCTCATCGAACGTCGCGATCGCTTCATCGGCGACCTTGAAAGTCTCCGGGAGTTCGATGACCAGCTTTTTGTACAGTTCGTCCACGGTCCTGCTCATCGTGCCCGATTGAATTCGAGCGAGAAGGTCGAGCGCTTTCGCACCGTCGCCGCTCTGGCCGATGCCCAGGCGGGAGAACAGTGCCTGAGAGAACTCCTCGTACGACCCATAAATGCGAAGTTCAGGCCACCGTGCCTTCAGCGCTTTCGCCGGATACGACTCGGATCCGATCCTCGCGAACTCGTACAGATCCCCAACGTCGAACGTGCCCGGGATCGTCATCATGCGCTTCAGGATGTCCCCGTCGCGGGAAGCGGAGGACGGCACGAAATAGGAACGGACGACGGTGAATCGGCTACCGGTGTCGGCGATGAACGTGGCACCGACGGCACCCCACGTCGGCTTACCCTGCCCGCGGAGGCTCTTGTCGACGGTGACCCCGGCTTCAACAGTGTCATCCGTCTTCCCCTTCAAATACGTGCGGAGGGATCTCTGGTCAGTCCCGCGCACTCGCCCTCCCGCGGCGGCGTTCGAGGCACCGTTGAAGGCGACGTCGGAAGGCATCATGAGGGCGAGATAGGCGTCGAGGACGGTGGATTTGCCCACCCCGGATGCACCCGTGACGATGGTCGCGTCCGGGTGGAATTCAAACGTCGTCGTCTTCTGGTGGAAACCGCCCCAGTTGATGACCTGGATCTGCTCGATTCGCCAGTGCGTGTCGGGGATGAGGGGGCGTGCGCTGTGCGCGGCGAGGGTGACGTCAGTCATTGGTCGGGTCCTCGGAGGTCAGGAAAGCGAGCAGTTCACGGAGCTTGGTCACGGGCATCAGTCGTTCGATGACGGGAGAGATGATGTAGACACCCTCCTCCTTGGTTGAGTCGAGGAGCCCAGTCGCAGCAACTGCGAGGATCGCCCGGTCGACGCGGCCGGCGTCCATGTGATGATCGGTGGCCGACTTCGGTCGGACAGACACGGTGAACGCGTGGATGTCGGCAGCAGTGACGATGGCGCGCGACGCACCGGCGACTGTCTGGTTGCGATGAGCGATGCATAGACAGATGAGGACAATGGTCTGTTCCCGGTTCCATGTCATCGAACGCAGTAGGTGCGGGAACGTGCGGGTGGAATCGGTGTTGCGGACCTGCACCTTGAAGGCGACCTCGTACCGGGAGTCGTACTCGAGATCGAGGTACAAATCGTTGAGCCGCGACCGGATGTCGTAACGGTGGGTGGTCAGCCCCTTCCACTCCTTCTTGTGGGTCGCGGCAGTAATGAACCGATTGCTCAACAACGCGACCAGTGCAGCACGTGCGTCAGCGTGAAGGGTCCCGGAGTCGCCATCGAATTGGACGATCGTCGAACGTTCGTCGTCGACTTCCCTCTCCTCACCGAGCAGGTCCAACGGGGTACGGTCGGTCGGGTCGTCAGCGATCGTGTCGAGCTCCGTCACCTCTTCAAAGTCAGCGTTCGTCGTCATCGACTTCTCTCTTGGGCGTTGGCGCGAGCTCCGGCATCACAAGTACCTGTTCGGTGCCATCGGGTCGGCGGGTCGCGTACTGCTCGGTGCGTCCGGTCCGCACCAAGTCCTCCCGGTCAGCGACCAGATGTAGCACCCCGAGCGCGTCTACCGGTCGGCGAACGTCGTCGGGAAGGTAGGGGAACACGTGCGTCGCGACCGTCCAGTCGCCGCCGCCTGCGGCGACGTCAAGCGCTACACGCAGCACGTCCAGGTGCGGACCTCCGTATCGGCGGAGATCTTCGAGACTCATCGTGTCCGGTCGCTCCAGCTCGGTGTCGTCAAGCGGGTCGAGAGGGATGTCGGAAGCCGGGTCGTAGAACTTCTCCCGGAGATATGCGATCTCCGCGCTATCTGGAACAAGCGCAGCGGGGATGTCGATACGGGGACCGGCGTTCTGCATCCACGTTCCTAGCGCCTCCTCGAGCTGCCTCAGCACACGGTCGAGCTCCCGATCCTCAGCGACGTTCCTTGAACGGATAAACGTGTTGAGGGTTCCGACTGTGTCGACAATCTTCGTCATCGTCTCGCGTGCCCCGTCGCGGACGATCCCAACGATCCCGACCATCGCGTTCTTCTCAGCGGGGCGAAGGACGGAGGCGATGTCGGGGTGACCAACCAGCGACGCGATGTCGGACCGGAGCTGGTCGAGGAGGGCATCGTCGTCGAGGAGGTTGAACGCGCCCTCGAAAGCGCGACCTTCTGCCGTCGCGGTGGTCAGGTCCTCTGCCCGGGAGAGGAAGTCGGCGACGATCTCGCCGGCCGGGCGATCATCGGCACGGAAGTCGGCTCGCAACTGTTCTTGGAGGGCTTCGACGACTTCGCCGACACGCGCGAACTCGATCGGGAGGCCTGAGACGAGGTCCTGCAGCTCGACGAGACCTTCCAGGATGTAGTCCGCCGACACCGCCTCGAGCGCGCCACCGGCATCCAGCCTCGCAAGTTCGGCCTCGTGAGCAATGATCTGGTCGCGGATCCGCTGCTTGCGGGCTTCCACATCCGGGTTTGCGGCGACACTCAGCCTGTTCGCGGTATCGACGATGTTCTTGATGCGGTGTTCGGACAGATTCGCCCGGTCTCGAGTGAGGTCACGGACCAGCCCGAGCGCCTGCATCGCATGGGAAGTGAGGGTGTACGTCGTGCCGTCGACGTCACGTGTCAGCCAGCGACGACGCACCCACAGCATGCATACATCCCGGCCGTCCCCGTCGGGAATGTGCGGGAGTCCACGTTCGCGAAGCTCCCGCAGCTGCGCATCGACAACTTGGTGGAGCCTGGCAGCCGGCTGCGTCTTCTGATCCTGCGGAAACGCGGAGCGAAGGATCGCGACGTTCGCCGGAGCAAGCGTGCCACGCAACAGCGACAGAGTCGGCTCCTCGAACGCAGCAATGACGCGGGCATGCTCTCCAACGATGCTGCTCACTCGGACCTCCCCCAGGCCGCCCTATTCGTCTCGACGGCCATGCTGTCGGAGGGCTCCGACATCGCCGCGCCGATGCACTCCCGACCATTCTTGTCTGGCGTGGGAATGAAAAGCTAGGTGCGGCAGTCCACACTGACAGGCGCGGTCGGTCAGGATTGCCCCGCCGCGCCTCGGCAAGCCGGACCTCAGCACGAAAGGCGTAGCGGACACCCATGGCAGGTTGAAGGACGACGTCTTGCGGACCTGGTGGAAGGGGGGAAGAACTCTCTCAGCTCTGATCCCAGGCCTCAACGAGGTACCAGGTCGAATCATCCAACGCTGAGATCATTTCGACCCCAGCGGCGGCAAAGTTGGTCTTGATGTCCAACCCCGGGGCGTGGAAGAGGTACGGGTAACCGCCGTCCTGCAGCATCTGGACATGACCGTTCTCTGAAGCGGTGAGCAGATGATCAACCCAGGTACGGTACGGAACGTGCGCGACCCGCTGCGACCTCAGCGTGCCAACGTAACTCGTTCGCTGCGCGTATGGGAGGTTGCCGATCTGCCGGAGGTCGTGAGCGCTGATGTCGTACACGTGCGCGTCGTATCCGAGCATCGGCCGTCCTCTCCGTCGTCGCTCCGAATGTACCGCGCCACGAACCATCGGGCCCTCAGACGTTTCCAGGCTATTCGGAATCAGGGGTGTAGCGCGGGTCTGAATCCTCCGGCTTCGAGCAGTGACCGGGCGATGTAGTGGGTGAGGTTCCGGAAGCCGAGCGCGGAGCCGCGGAGGTGCTCGAGGCGCCCGTTGATCGCCTCTGTCGGACCGTTCGACGTGCCGGGCCGGTCGAAGAACGCAAGGACGTCTGCGGCGCGCTGCTTCAACGTCCGGCCGAGGCGTCGAACCTCGGTCAGCGTCGCGGGGACGCCGCTGCTGACCGCGTCGATCACCGACCGCATCATCTCCTTCGCCTTGTTCTTGTCGGGTTCGCGGTAGGCGGCGACGATGCGCTGGTAGATGCCCCAGGTCGCTTCGACCTCGACGTGCTCCTCGACCGCGAACACCGCGTCCAGCCGTGCAGTCTGCTTCTCGGTGAGGAAGCTCACGCCGGTGTGGAGGATGCGGCGGACCCCGTAGAGCGGGTCCCCGGCGTGACCGCGGTGCCCGAGAGTGTCCTGCTGAACCCTCTGCCGGGTCCGGTCCAGGGCGTCACCGGCGAGCCGGACGACATGGAACGGATCCATCACCGGGACCGCGTCGGGGAGTTCCTCGGACGCGGCGGTCTTGAACCCACTGAACCCATCCATCGCGACCACTTCGATCTGCTTCGACCACTCCTTGGGCCGGGCGGCGAGCCACTGCTTGAACACCGACTTCGACCGACCCTCGACCATGTCCAGCAGCCGTGCGGGACCTGTCTTGTTGCGGGCGGGCGTGAGGTCGATGATCACGGTCACGTACTTGTCACCGAACCGGGTGTGACGCCAGACGTGCTCGTCGACGCCGATCGTGGTCACCCCGTCGAACCGGGCCGGGTCGTCGATGAGTCGACGCTTGCCCTCGGCGAGGATCGCGGTGTTCGCGGTATGCCACGACACCCCCAGCCCTGCCGCTGCGCGGGAGACGGTGAGGTGGTCGACGACGATCGCGGTCAGTGCCCAGCCGACCCCGCCGCGGGAGATCTTCGCGCGCGGCGCTGCCGCCTTCGACGTGTCCTGCCGCCAGGTGCGCCGGCAGTGCGCGCACCGGTACCGGCGCACCCGGACCAGCAGCGTCGTGGGCCGATGCCCGAACGGCTCATGCGCCAGCGGCCGGGTCACGGTGTCGCGCGGCACGCCCTCCGCGCCGCACTTCCGACACCACGGGTCGTCGTCGAGGACGCGGCACTCCAGCACCGCCCGATCAGGCTCGAGCAGCTGGCCGACAGCTTCGAGGCCAAGCTCGTCGAGACGGCAGAACGTGGTGAGGTCAGGTGTCGCAAACGTAAGGTGGTGCAAGTCGAGGTCTTCCGGCGGATGGGCAGTGTAGGAACTTCCATCCTGGAAGACCTCGACACCTATATCCGTGAAATCCCACGAGCGGAGCAGCGCGAGCCTCGTCAGCTCGTCAGTGGCGGGGGCTTGCGCCTGCTACTCGTCGAAGCGAGCGCCCTCGGCGCGCGGACGGCGAATCGCGAGCAGCAGAACAACAACCGCGCCCACTGGAACGATCGCGAGCAATGCCCACCAGCCGGACAAGTTCGAGTCGTGCAGCCGACGCGCGGCGACGCTCACCCCGGGTATCACCGTCGCGAGCATCCACAGCCCCGCGAAGAGGAGCGCGAAGGACGCGATCGGGTTGCTCGGCACATCGCCTACTGCCCAGGCCGGGAGGTCGAAGTGCGCATAGAAGAGCGAGCCGAACGGCCCCAACGCGACCGTCGGCTCGGGGGTCTGACCGGTCACCAGCACCGGAACACCGACCTGCGCGATCAGCAGCACGACAGCGTTGATCAGCTGCCACCACCAGTACTCGCTCCGGCTCGCGCGCCCACGCAGACGAAAGGCATGGCCCACGAAGCGCCCCATCGCGTCGGAGATCGACGCGCCGCGAAGCGGCGCACTGCTGGGAATCGTCGCCGCCGCGTAGCTCACGTCGCGATCCTAGCGGGACGAGCCTCACCGACCACGTAGCGAACAACGACACTTACACCCTCAACTGCGAAGAGCCATAGGGGCTCATCGCAGTTGAGCGTGTAGGTGGCTGAGCGCGATCGTGGCCGGGTAGGCGTCGAGGTCTCCATCAGGATGGA
>NZ_JACSQP010000003.1:196965-457895 GCF_014836535.1 Microbacterium pullorum | reverse complement strand
CCGGCCGGGTCTACCCCGACATCCCCCGACGCGTCCTCGAATTCACCGCCCTCGCCACCGCCACAGCCTTCGAACCCGCACCGTTCTAGCGGTCGCTAGGGCGCGGCGGGCTCGCGCACGGAATCCGCCACCATGATCAGCGCATCAGGGTCGGACGCGAGGGCGAAGGCGGTCGCCTCACCGACGGTGCGGATGATGGCCCCGTCGATGCCGACGGTCTGGAAGCGGTCCCCGAACCGATTGACGAGCAGCGCGAAAGGCGCCGTGTCGCGGGTGATGACGCTCACCGTGTGCCCCTCGTTCAGGAGCGCCTCGGCGAGCTCGACCGCGCGGGCCGCGTCATCCGCGCTGTACGTGGTGTGAGCGGGCCAGGCAGCGGTGAACCCGGTCGTGGGCGCAGAAGCGGGGGCATCGGCCGAAGGGTCATCGCCCGTCGTGCCGTAGGAGGCGAGCACCGGCTGCGGCGGCCCCGCCGACACGACCTCGCCGCCGCGCCGCCACAGACGAGGAGCGTGCGTCGCCAGGATCGGCCCGATCACCGCGAGGATGAGCACGTAGAGACCGGCGAAGGGTCCGATGCGACTGTCGAGGCCGGCCGCGGCGGCGATGGTGGCGAGGATCAGGGCGAACTCTCCGCGGCTGAGCAGGGTCAGACCGATCTCCACTCCGGTGAGCACCGAGAACTTCTGCAGGTGAGCGGCGAGCACGCCGGCGCCGATGTTGGCGATGATCGTCACGGCGGCGGCGATGAGTACGGGCACCAGCACTTCGCCGAAGCGCGCGGGGTCGAGGGTGAGCCCGAAGCCGAGGAAGAACACGGCGGCGAAGGTGTCACGCAGCGGCGCGATCGCCCGATCGGCCTTGTGTCTGGCATTGGTTCCGGCCACGACGAGGCCCACCATGAACGCGCCGATGGCATCGGACACCCCGATCTCCTCGGCCATGCCGGCGATCAGCAGCGAGAGTCCGACGAGCCCGACGATGAACAACTCCGCCGACTTCTCGTTCACGATCCTGCTCACCACGCGGCTGCCCTTGCGTGCGACGGTGAGGAGGAAGACGAGGAAGCCGATCGACAGCACGAGCTGCAGCACCGATGCCCAGACGTCGGCATTCGGCTCGATCGCGACGCCGAGCACGGCGAGGTAGACGGCGAGGAAGACGTCCTCGATGACGACGATGCCGAGGATGAGCGGTGCTTCGGGCCGCGAGAGCTTGTGCAGATCGATCATGAGTTTGGTCACGATCGCCGAGGAGGAGATGCCGGTGATGCCGGCGACCACGAGCGCTTCCGCCGTGCCCCAGCCGAGGGCGAACCCGAGCACGAGGCCGGCCCCGAAGTTGACGGCGATGTAGCCGATGCCGGCCACGATGAGGGTCTTGGCATCCTTCGCGAAAGCAGCGGTGTCGAACTCGAGGCCGAGATGGAACAGCAGCAGCACGAGACCGATCGTGGCGAGGACCGCGATGTCGTCATAGGGGAGGTCGACCGGGATGATCTCGACCGAGGGGCTGGCGGCCAAGCCGACCAGCATGTACACCGGCACACTCGGCAGCCCGATCAGTCGTGCCGCGCGTCCCACGAACGTGGCGATCACCAGCAGCAGCCCCAGGATCATGATCGTTTCGCCCATGCACACTCCCTCGTCGTTGTCGCACTTTAGGCTAACAGTTAGTCGACATCTAACGATTTGGGGAATGGTACGTTCATCCGGGGAGGTGGGGGGCATGTCGGGTTTGGCGCCGGAACAGCTGATCGAGGTGTTCGCGCAGGACAGCCGCGCGCTCTCGCACGCACTCGCGGCCGAGCGTGTGCAGCCGTTCCTGGGCCTCGATCTCACGCTCTCCCAGCTCAAGACGCTGATGCTGGTGGCCTCACGGGCCGCGAGCACCGGACGGGAGCTCGCCGAGAAGCTGCGCGTGAGCGCGCCCACGGTGTCGACCGGTGTCGAGCGGCTCGTCGAGCTGGGATATCTCCAGCGTGAGGAATCCGCCGCCGACCGCCGGGTGAAGACCCTCGGCGCCACGCGCAAGGGACTCGACCTCTACGACGAGTTCATCGGGCGGAATGAGACGTCGGCCGACCTGCTGGCATCCCTCGATCCCGAAGACCTCGCCGCGCTGGTGCGGGGGATGAGCGCGCTGCGTCGAGCGGCGGATGCCCGACGCGCAACTCCCGACTGACGTGCGGGCCGGGGCGCGGGCTATCGGCCCGCGGCGTCCTTGTCGACGATGGCCGGCGGTGCGGCCGCGATGTGCGAGATCGAGCGCCACACGAGCAGCAGCGTGACGGCCGAGCCGCCGAACGCGAACCACCAGGGCGCCGTGAGTCCCCACGCCTGAGCGATGAGACCGCCGAGCAGCTGGCCGATGACGAGCCCGCCGAAGACTCCGACCATGTTCACCGAGGCGATGCGCCCCTGCAGATGCAGCGGCACGAGGCGCTGACGCACGGTGGTGGAGATGGTGCCCCAGATGAAGGCGTACGCGCCGAAGCCGAACATGATCACGAAGGCGACGGCGGGGATCGTCGTGAGAGCGAACGCGAGGTGCATCAGCACTTCGAGTGAGAGGCACACCCGCATGAGAGTGGCGAACGAGACGTGGCGTTCGAGCCAACCGAAGCATGTCGTGCCCACGAGGCCGCCGATCGCGGATGCCGTCGTCAGTGCGCCGAAGCCGACGGCGCCCATGTCGAGGTGCTCGGTCGCGTAGAGCACGAGGATGCTCCAGGGTGCGGCCCACGTCACGTTGAACACCAGGATGATGACCACGAGCGTGCGCACCGGCGGGTGGGCGCGCAGCCATTGCAGGCCCTCGAGGATCGGGTGCGCCTTGCCGCCGCCGGGCGTCGGATCATCCTTCGCCGGCACCGGGGTGCGGGCGATGCGCGAGATGAGCACGACGGCGAGGCTCACGCACACGATCTGCACGAAGAACGGCCAGAACGATCCGATCGCGAAGAGGAACGCGCCGAGCGGGGGACCCGCCAGCTGGTTGCCGACGAGGTAGCCCGCCTGCAGACGGGCGTTGCCGATGCCGAGGTCCCCGGGGTGCACCAGCATGGGCATGAGCGTGCTGCCTGCCGTGTCGGCGAACACCTCCGCCGTACCGTAGAGGAACGCCACGGCGAGCACGATCCACACCGTGACCTGGCCGGTCGCGAGGAAGATCACCAGCCCCAGCACGATCACCGCACGGGAGCCGTTGGCGAGCATCACGAGCCGCCGGCGGTCATGGCGGTCGGCGATGGAGCCGGCCAGCAGACCGAACAGCAGCCACGGCAGGTACTGCATCATCGCGCCCGCCGCCACGAGCAGGGGCGACGAGGTGAGGGATGCCAGCAGCAGCGGCGCCGCAGACAGCGCGATGCCGTCGCCGATGTTGCTCGTCCACGACGACGCCAGCAGCCAGCGGAAGTCGCGGCCCAGGCGCCGAGGCGCGATCAGTTCGCCGAGCGAGACCATGTCGTGTTCCTAGGGGTGTTCGCCGATGATCACGACGTCACAGCGCCATGACGGGCGCGCGGTCGCAAGGCGGATGAACACCCTATCGCTGCGGGGACGGCGGCGCCCTCATCCAGCGCAGCGGCGTTGCTGATGGCCGCATCGAGGTCCTCCGAAACGGCGACGAAGTACAGCTGGTCGTACTGTGCCGCGGCGAGCACATCACCGGCACCGATGAGCGACGCGGCGGCCGTCCCCGCTGCCTGGCTCTGCGAGACCTTGTCGTCGCTGTGGCCGCCGTCAAGGCTGGGTGCTCGCCTGCCGCGGGCTCGGTTCGGCGGTGTCGCATGGGGCTTGTACGCTCGTTCGGGGGTGAGGGGCGTCCGTGAGTCTGGCTGGGGGAACTCGACGATTGTCCAACGACGCGGCACCGGGCACCCGGGGCGAGGAATCGTGGACTCCCGCCTCGGCGGTGATCCCGCCGGAGCTGCGGAAGTATCTCGACTCCTTCGACCGCCTGAATCCGCTGCAGTCGAAGGCGCTGCCCGTCGTCTTGTCCACAGCCGGGCACGTCATGGTCGTCGCACCGACCAGCTCGGGTAAGACCCTCATCGGCGAGGCCGCCGCGCTGCGATCGATCGTCTCCGACGGCAAGCCCGCCGTGTGGCTGCTCCCCGCCCGCGCGCTCGCTGCGGAGGTTGCCGAGATCGCCCGGCGGTGGAGTGCACACGGCATCCGCACCGTGGAGCTCACCGGCGAGACGAACATGTCCAGCGACGCCGTGCGCCAGGCGCAGCTCTGGGTGGCGACCACCGAGAAGTTCGAGGCGCTCTATCGGCGCGCGTCGCTCAAGGACGTCATCGGTCGCATCGGATGCCTCATCATCGACGAAGTCCACCTGGTGGGCGACGCCGCCCGCGGGGCGACGCTCGAGTCGCTCATCGCCCGGCTGCGCGTCGCGGAGGGGGGCACGCGCATCGTCGCGCTGTCGGCGACGGTCTCGAACGCCGAGGAGCTGGCGGGCTGGTTCCACGCCGACCTCGTGCGTTCCGCGTGGCGTCCCACGTCGCTGACGACTCAGACCATCCCGTACGACGCCCCCACACAAGGCAAGCGGGAGGACTACGAGGCGGCGAAGGACGACGTCGTGCTGCCGCTGCTGCGCAGGCTCGTCGGCGAGCACCTGGGCAGCTCGTCCGCCCGCGCGGTCGAAGGGGCGCCGGCCAGTGCGGTCGTGTTCTGCGGGAGCAAGGCAGGTGTCGTCCGCACCGCCGCCCGCGCGGCGGGCGTGCCGTATCGGGGTGTCGACCTCGAAACGGTGGTCGACTCCTGCTTCCGGCGAGGCGTCGGCATCCACTTCCGTGATGCGCCGCAGGCCGGCCGCGCGCTGGAGGCGTTCCGGGCGCGTGACCTGCGCGTGCTGGTGGCGACGTCGGGCCTGTCGACGGGAGTGAACACCCCCGCCAAGTTCGTCGTGATCCGAGATCTCGAACTCGGGATGACGCCGCTGGAGGTCAGCCAGGCGCAGCAGATGTTCGGGCGTGCGGGGCGCGCGGGTCAGGAGGACGAGGGGTTCGGGTTCCTGCTGGTGCCGCGCACCGAGGAGGCGGACTGGAACGCCCGGCTCGGCGACGGGTACACCGCGACCAGTCGGCTCACGGGGCAGCTCGGCGACGCGATCCTCGCGGAGATCCTGCTCGGGTCGGTCGTCGACCGCGCGAGCGCGCGCGCCTGGTTCGCGCAGACGCTCGCCTTCGCCCAGAACCGCGCGCGTGTCGATCTGGACGGCGTCATCGACACCCTGGTGCAGCGCGGATTCGCGTCGGAGGTCGACGGTCGGCTCACCCCGACGGAGGTCGGCCTGCTCACTTCGCGTCTCATGATCGACGTCGACTCGGCGGCGGAGATGCGGCGCATGATCGCCGAACTCCCGATCCCCGCGAACGCCGACGAGGCCGAAGAGCTCGTCGTGCAGACCATCGCCACCGCGGTGGCTTCGCTGCGCGACCGCCCCGTCAACGAGCGCACCTACGCCGACTACGTCGGCCGGCTGCTGGCCAGGTGGTCGCCCCGGGTGATCGCGCGCGCGGCCGATCGGTTCGGCGCGCAGGTGTGCATGGCGGCGGCGCAGATCGCGCTGCGCGCGCCGGGCCGCATGCGGGAGAACCCGCCGCCGGGGGTCTCGATGGCCGAGTTCCGCCGCGCGGTGGAGGACATGCCGCGTTACCTCGCGTGGGTCGCGGCGCTCGGCTACGCCGATGCCGCCACCTGGGCACCCGCCGTCGCCGGCGACCTCGCGCGGCGGCTGACCTGGTGGCACCTGTCCCCGCACCCCGAACGCGGCTCGGGCCGGCTGCTGTGGATGCTCGAACGGACGCTGGAGCCGCACCGTCACCGCAGCGCCCTGCCCGACCTCTGGCGTCGCGCCCGGGCTGCCGGCTTCTCGTCGCCCGACGCGGTCAACGCGAGGCCGAGGGGCGTCGATGTGAACGCGGACGGTTTCGCCGACATCGTCCAGGCTCGAGCGGACCTGCATCTGGACCCGCTCGTCGATCTCGCGCTGTCCTATCGCACCTCGAGTGCGCACGCGCGCGTCACCGCCCTGAGCAGCACCGGCAGCAGTCGTGCCACCACCACGATCCGGCCGGCGCTCGGGCCCATCGACCTCGCGCTCCCGCCGCGATCGGGGGGACGGGTGGCGGTCGACGTCTTCCTCTACACGCGAGACGGTGACGTCGGCTACGACAACCTGGTCGCCGACATCGCCGAGCCCGCGGATGCCGCCGACGCGCGCTCGCCGATCGACGAAGCCGTGCCGCTGCTCGACGACCTCCCCCAGGTGCGTGCGGTGCTGCACCACCCGCGGGGCGTCCGTCGCCTGTTCCAGGGCGAGCGCCGGCACCTGCGCGAAAGTGTCCGGCCGCTCATCGCCGCCGACCCGCGCCTCGCGGCGGTCGCGATCGCGCTGGCTGAGCACCATGCCGACCCCGAGGCTGCGATCGTGGCGCTGCGGACCAATCTGCGTGCGCTGCTGCGGGAATCGAGTCGCACCGAGCTGCGCTCGCCGCACGCGGTGCTCCGCTCCCGCGAAGCATCCGAGGCCGAGGTGCAGGTGACGCTCGCCGCGTTGCTCGCGTCGCTACAGTTCGACGTCGGCATCGCGATCTCCGAGGGGCATCCGCTCGCCGTCGCCCGCGCGAACGAGCAGTGGGTGCTGGCAGGGCCACGTCACGCGCAGCCGGGCGCGATCGAGGCATTCATCCCGCCCGTGCTTCCGCGCAAGATCGAGACCGTGTCGGCGCCTGTGGTGTCGGGCACGAGCGCGGCGGCCGAGCCGCGCTGCGGGTGGCTGAAAGAGTTCGCGCGCTGAGACGACGCCCGGTGGCGGACAGATGCTGCAGCGCAGCGGAAGATCGACGCGACGGCGGGAGTCGAACCCGCAACGCACCCGGGTATGAACCGGTGCCCGGGACCACCCGGATCGCCGCGATGACCACACGCTATCGATGCGCACCGACAGTGGCGAGCCTGTTGCGTTCGGTGGCGGCGTGTGACGGCCCGTGACACCGGCGCGCTGCACGCGTCATGTGACGGCCATCGCGCATCGCACCGCGCGGCGGCCGGCGCTGCCCCGCACAATGTCGCTGATCCGGGCGGCACGGCGGGGTGACGCGGCCGATCCGGGGTGATCTGGCCCGAAATGGCGACGTTGTGCGCCGGGCGGGTGGGCAGCGCGGCGCGGCGGGGTTCACCCGCCGCGGGTGAGGGGAGCTTGCTGCCGCGGGTCTAGCGTGAGCGCACCGACTCGGCGAAGGGACGAAAGATGCCGTTCAACGACCTGCTCTGGTTCATGATGTGGAGCTTCTGGTTCGTCGCCTATCTGTATGTGGTGATCCTGATCGTCACCGACCTGTTCCGCGACGACGAGGCCGGCGGGTGGATGCGAGCGGTGTGGATCGTCGGTCTGGTGTTCGTCCCGTTCCTCACGGGGCTCCTGTACCTCATCCTGCGGGGCAAGGGCATGGCTGAGCGGGCGCAGTCCGCGCGCCATCGGGTCGTGCCCGAAGCCGACGACTACCGGCCGGCGGCCTCGACCACCCCTGCCGACGACATCGCCGGCGCGAAGCGGCTGCTCGATGCCGGCACCATCACGCACGGCGAGTTCGACGCCCTCAAGAGCAAGGCGCTCGGCAACCAGTACTACGGCGTCTGAGCGGGCGGGCGTCAGCGCGCGGCTGCGCGGTCGAAGGCGCCCTGGGTCGTGGGCACGATCTCCTTGCCCAGCGGCGCGAGCGAGACCGGCACCATCTTGAAGTCGGCGATGCCCAGCGGAATGCCGATGATCGTGATGCACAGCGCGATGCCCGACACGATGTGCGCGAGCGCCAGCCAGATGCCCGCGACGAGCACCCAGACGACGTTCCCGAGGAACGACCACGCGCCGGCGGTGGGCTTGGCCACGACGGTGCGACCGAACGGCCACAGCGCATACAGCCCGATGCGGAACGAGGCGATGCCCCACGGGATCGTGACGATCAGGATGCAGAGCACGATGCCGGCAGCCAGATATCCGAGGAACAGCCAGAAACCGCCCAGGACCAGCCAGATGATGTTCAGCAGGGTGCGCACGCCTCGATTGTCCCACCCGGTCGCTGGGGACGGGCCGAGGAGGGTGTCGGTCGGCGCGCCTAGACTTGATGGGACATGACCGACCCTGCTCCGACCGCGCGAGATGCGGCATCCGTACCTGTGATCGTCGTCGGTGACGCCGGGCCGCGCGACGAAGGCGACGACCTGCTGCGCGGTCTCAACGAGCCGCAGCGACGGGCCGTGACCTACCGCGGCCCCGCCTTGCTCATCGTGGCCGGAGCCGGCTCCGGCAAGACGCGCGTGCTGACACACCGCATCGCGCTGCTGCTGCGCAACCGCGAGGCGTGGCCCAGCCAGATTTTGGCGATCACATTCACCAACAAGGCTGCCGGTGAGATGCGCGAACGCGTGGGGCAGCTGGTCGGCGAATCGGCGCGGGGCATGTGGATCTCCACGTTCCACTCCGCGTGCGTGCGGATCCTCCGCCGTGAGGCCGAGCAGTTCGGTTTCAAGAACTCGTTCACCATCTACGACTCCGGTGATTCCCGCGCCCTCATCAAGCGGCTCGTGAAAGAGCATGAGGCCGACGCGTTCGGTCTCACCCCCGCCTCGGTGCAGAGCCGCATCTCCAAGCTCAAGAACGAGTTGGCCGATGCCGAGTCGTACGCGCGCCAGGCGAACATGAACGACCCCGCCGAGCGCATCTTCGTCGAGCTGTTCGGCGCCTACGAGCGGGCGCTGCGCAAGTCCAACGCGTTCGACTTCGACGACCTCATCGCCCAGACGGTGTACCTCTTCCGGGCGTTCCCGCACGTCGCCGACGTCTACCGACGGCGCTTCCGGCACATCCTCGTCGACGAGTACCAAGACACCAACCACGCGCAGTACTCGCTCATCCGTGAACTCACCCGCCCGGTGTCCGGTGCAAGCTCGGCCGAACCGTATTCCTCCGGCGGCATGATGATCTTCGAGCCGGAACCCGCTGCCGCGACCGACGCGCTGGAGGGCGCGTCGCTCACCGTCGTCGGTGACTCGGACCAGTCGATCTACGCGTTCCGCGGCGCCGACATCCGCAACATCAGCGAGTTCGAGCGCGATTTCCCGGGCGCCGAGGTGGTGCTGCTCGAGCAGAACTACCGGTCGACGCAGAACATCCTCTCCGCAGCCAACGCCGTCATCGGCAACAACTTCGACCGCAAGGACAAGAAGCTGTGGACCGACGTCGGCGCCGGCGAGCAGATCGTCGGGTTCACCGGCTACTCGCAGCACGACGAGGCGCAGTTCGTCGCCGACGAGATCGACCGGCTGCGCCGCTCCGGCGTCGGCTACTCCGATATCGCGGTGTTCTACCGCACCAACTCGCAGTCCCGTGCCCTGGAAGAGATCTTCATCCGCTCGGCGGTGCCGTACAAGATCATGGGCGGCACCAAGTTCTACGAGCGTGCCGAGATCAAGGATGCCCTCGCCTACCTCACCGCGGTCGCCAACCCCGCCGATGAGATGGCGGTGCGCCGCATCCTCAACCGGCCGCGGCGCGGCATCGGCGACGTCACCGAGACCGCCATCGCCCGCTACGCCGACGAGCAGCAGATCACCTTCCGCGACGCGCTGGCCAACGCCTCCGCGCTCGCGGTGGGTCCCAAGATCCAGACGGCGATCGCGCAGCTCGATGCCGTGCTCGCCGAGGCATCCGAGCTCATGCTCCCCGCCTCCGGCGAGGTCGCCCCTGCCAGCTCCGTGCCCGAGGGTCTGACGCTCCTGCTCAACAAGAGCGGCTACCTCGAGTCGCTGCGACGCAGCAAAGACCCGCAGGACGAAGCGCGCGTGGAGAACCTCGACGAGTTCGTCGCGGTGGCCCGCGAATTCGCCCGCAACAACCCCGACGGCACGATCCTCGACTTCCTCACCGACGTCGCACTCGTCTCCGACGCCGACGACCTCGACGACGGCACGGGCTCGGTCTCGCTCATGACACTGCACACGGCGAAAGGACTCGAGTTCGACACCGTGTTCATCACGGGCGTCGAAGAAGACCTCATCCCGCACCGCATCTCGGCGGGGGAGCCGGGCGGCCCGCAGGAGGAGCGGCGGCTGTTCTACGTCGGCATCACCCGCGCCCGCCAGCGCCTGTACCTGTCGCTCGCGATGACCCGCGCCCAGTTCGGCGAGGTTTCGGCGGCCATGCCCAGCCGGTTCCTGCAGGAGATCCCCGCCGAGCTCGTCAACTGGCGACAGTCACCGGGCGACGTCAACGGCCGCGGTGGCACCCAGTCGCGGGCGCTCAACGCACGTCGGCCCGGCGGTGCGTCGGGCGGATTCGGCGGCGGCAACCGCTACGGCGACGACCTCGTGCCGCTCGGCCGCTCGCAGCGCGTGACCGACCCGAGCCGCTTCCCGAACCGGGTCACGGCGAAGATGCGCGACAACGGCGACCTGCAGCTCGCCGCCGGCGACCGCATCCGCCACGACGATTTCGGCGAGGGGCGCGTGGACACCGTGACCGGTGAGGGAGCGAAGCGCATCGCCCACGTGCGGTTCGACACCGCGGGCGCCAAGAAGCTGCTCATCAAGGTCGCACCGATCACCAAACTGTGACGCGAGCGCGGCTCACCGCGGAGGTCACCGGTTAGGCTCGGACGATGGCTCTGTTCTCCCGGCGCGACAATAATCCCTCGACCACCGACCGGGATGAGGCCGACGACGCCGTGCTCGCGGCGGAGCCGACGTCCGACGCTCCCGTCGACGCAAGCGCCCCGGACCCCGAGACGGGCACGGCGGCCCCCGGCGCCGAGGAGGTCGTGCCGCAGGTGAACATCTCGGTGTCGACCTTCGGCAAGGCCGCTTCCTCACCCGCCCCGGCCACGCCGCCGGGAGCGCGCCGCACCGCGCGGGGACCGGCGCAGGCGCCGGAGCAGACCGAGAGCGTGCCGGGACTTCCCGACAACGTCCTCGTGCGCCAGGCGCTCGCCGCCCTCCCCGAGCAGCTCCAGCCGGCCGACGTCGTGGCGCTCATGCGGCAGCTGCTGCAGGGCCACCTGTTCGTGCGCGTCCGCGGCGACGCCCGGGCGCAGCTGGCCGAGGGCAAGGACCTCACGATGGCCGTCTCCGCCATCGGCGACGACCGCTACCTGCTCGCCTTCACCGGCGGCGACGCCCTGCAGGCGAGCGTCAGCTCCGACGGCGACACCCAGACCTCCGCGATGGGCCAGCCCGCTCTCGCCATCCTGCGCAACGTCGTGGCCGGGCCCTATGCGGGCGTCATCATCGACCACGCCAGCCCGGGCCGCCGGGCCATCCTGCCGAAGGCGCTCGTCGAGAAGGCGCTGTCCGACGCCGACCCGGCAGCCACCATCAAGAACCTGCTCGTGCAGCCGCGCACCGACGAGATCGCCGCCAAGATCGCCGCCGCCCTCGCCACGACCCGGGTGTGGGTGGCCGCGGGCAAGGTCGCGGGCGACGGCGACCGGCTGGGCGTGTCCGAGGTGCGCGGCACCGACGGCTCGCGTCACCTCGAGGTGTTCACGCACCCGCTCGAGGTCGCTGTGCTCGGCCGCAGCGACCGTGCGGTGCCGCTCACGCCCGAGCAGCTGGCGAAGGCACTCGCCGCCGATGAAGGTCTCACCGGCGTCGTGGTCGATCCGGCAGGGCCGTGGATCCAGCTCGACCGCGCCCAGCTCGCCCCCGTCATCGCCCTGTCCGCGTAGCACGCGCCGGCTGCTCCCGGCCTCTGATCCGCCGCCCTCGACCGGCCGCACGCCTCGCCCTAGGGTCGAGGCATGGCCTCGGAGCGCATCACCCTCACCGTCCCCGGTCGCGACGGCACGGACCGGGAGGTGGGGCTGTCCAGCCCCGACCGGGTGCTGTGGCCCGACGCCGGCATCACCAAGCGCGAGCTGGCCGAATACATGATCGCGGTGTCCGTCCCCTTTCTCGCCGCGAACGGCGGGCGCCCGCTGTCGCTGGAGCGCTTCCCCGACGGGATCGACGGGGAGCGGTTCTTCTCCAAGAACCCGCCGCGCGGCGCGCCCGACTACGTCGACGAGGTGATGTGCACCTACAACAGCGGGCGCCGGCACCCGCAGGTCGTCCTGCGCGAGGCGGCGGCGATCGCGTGGGCCGTGCAGATGAACACCGTCGTCTTCCACCCGTGGGCCTCGCTCGCCGACGACACCGACAACCCCGTCGAGCTGCGCATCGACCTCGACCCGCAACCGGGCACCGACTTCGCCGACGCGGCCGCCGTCGCCCCGGCATTGCGGGAGGTGCTCGCCGAGGCAGGGCTGACCGCGTTCCTCAAGACCAGCGGCAACCGCGGCATCCACGTGTTCTGTCCGATCGAGCCCACCCACGAGTTCCTCGACGTGCGCCACGCCGTCATCGCGGCCGGGCGCGAGCTCGAGCGACGGATGCCGGAGAAGGTCACCATGAACTGGTGGAAGGAGGAGCGCGGGGAGCGCATCTTCATCGACTTCAACCAGGCCAACCGCGACCGCACGATGGCCGGCGCCTACAGCCCTCGGGCGCTGCCTGCTGCGCCCGTGTCGACCCCCCTCACGTGGGAGGAACTGGCGGCGGGGGTCGACCCCGCCTCGTTCACGATCCGCACCGTGCCCGACCGCCTCGCCGACGTCGGCGACCCCTGGTCGGGTCTGCAGGAGAATCCGGGGCGCATCGACACGCTGCTGGACTGGTGGCAGCGTGACCTCGCCGACGGCCTCGGTGAACTGCCGTTTCCGCCGGACTTCCCCAAGATGCCGGGGGAGCCACCGCGCGTGCAGCCGAGCCGCGCGCGCCGGCCCGAGGGCGACTGAGTCTTACGCCCTCGGCTGGGGAAGCGGGTGCGCGGACGCGGCGGCGACCGCCTTGCGCTTGCGACGCGCACGAGCCCAGCGCTCGGGCGAGCCGGCCTCGGCCTCGTCCGGCTTCGGACGCGCCCACCGGGCGGGCTTGTTGTCGCCGTCCCACACCTGCACCGCGCCCCAGACGACCGCCGTGATCGGCACCGCGAGCACCGCGCCGAGGATGCCGCCGAGCACGGTGCCGACGGTCAACGCGATGAGCACGACGAATGCGTGCAGCTTCATCGAGCGCCCCATCAGGTAGGGCTGCAGGAAGTTGCCCTCCAGCTGATTGACGAGCACGACGACGCCGACGACGATGAGCGCCACCACCCAGCCGTTGGCGACGAGCGCGACGAGGGCGGCGAGGATGCCGGCGAGGGTGGCGCCGACGATCGGGATGAACGCCAGCAGGAAGACGAGCACCGCCAGCGGGATCGCCAACGGCACCTGCAGGATCAGCAGCCCGATGAGGATGCCGACGGCGTCGACGGCGGCGACGGTGGCGGTGCCGCGGATGTAGGAGCCGAGGGTCTGCACCGTCTTGTCGCCGATCCGCACCGCGCGCGCGTAGTTCTCGCCCCGGAAGGGGCGGAGGAGGAACGCCCACATGCGCGGGCCGTCCTTCAGGAAGAAGAACAGGATGACCACCAGCAGCACGAGGCCCGTGATGAAGTTGGCGACGGCGCCGACACCGGCCAGAGCCCCCGAGCCGAACTGCGCGCTCGTGACGAAGTCCGTCAGCGTGTCGAGCCACTCGTCGATCTGAGCCTGGTCGATCGCGAATGGGAGCTCCCCCACCCACGCCACGACGCTCTGGAAGCCTGCTTCGGCCTGGCTGTAGAGGTCGCTCCACTGGTCGCGGACCGCCCAGACGATCAGCCAGACGATCCCGCCGAGGAGCGCGAAGATCGCCAGCAGCGTCGTGAGGGTGGCGACGAGGGCCGGGACGCCGTGGCGTCGCATCCAGCTCATCACCGGGGCGAACGCCGAAGCGAGGATGAGGGCCAGCACGAGCGGGATCGTGACGACCGTGATCTGCTGGATGCCGAGGATGAGCGCCGCGGCGACCACGACGACCAGGATCAGCTGCAGCGCGCGGATGGACAGCTTTCCGAAGCCGTCGGCCCACAGGCTCCAGGGCGCCCTTCCGGCCGACAGCTGCACCGATGATTCGCCGTCGAGCCGCAGCGGCGCGTCGAGGTGGACGGTGCGCGGCGATCGGTTGAACAGACCCATGCATCGACCGTAGCCGCACCGCCGGGTCGCTGCCCGGGATTGCGCGCGGAGCGGGGGGAGGCTAGCTGCCGGCGGGCGCCTCCTCCAGCACGTCGGCGAGGTCGTAGGCGGGCACCGCCTCGAGCTGATCGAAGGTGCACGAGCGCGCGTCGCGGTCGGGCCGCCACCGTTCGAACTGCACGGTGTGGCGGAATCGCCGGCCCTCCAGCTGGTCGTAACGCACCTCGAGCACCCGCTCCGGGCGCAGTCGCACGAACGAGACGTCCTTCGACCCCGAGAAGCGGGACCGCTCGGTCTCGCCGGTGACGGCGTCGCCGGTGGCATCCGTTTCGACCAGCGGCGCGAGCTCGTCGATGAGCTCGAGGCGCCGCGCGTTGCTGAAAGCCGCGACGCCGCCGACGCCCTGCAGCCGGCCGTCGTCGTCGTGGAGCCCCACCAGCAGCGACCCCACGCCCTGGCCACTCTTGTGGACGCGGTAGCCGAGAGCGACGACATCGGCGGTGCGGGCGTGTTTGATCTTGAGCATCGTGCGCTTGCCGGGCGCGTACGGCTGGTCGATCGGCTTGGCCACGACGCCGTCGAGCCCCGCCCCCTCGAACTCTGCGAGCCAGCGCCGCGCCTGCGCCGCATCCTCGGTCGTACGCGTCACATGCACCGGCGCGGGCACCGCGCCGAGCAGATCCACCAGCTCCGCCCGGCGGTGGGCGAACGGCTCGCCCTGCAGGTCGCGGTCGCCGCGGGCGAGCAGGTCGAACGCGATGAACATCGCCGGGGTCTCGGCCGCCAGGAGCGCCACGCGGGATGCCGCGGGGTGGATGCGCTGCGACAGCGCCGGCCAGTCGAGGCGCACCGCTCCCGGCTCACCCACCGCCACGACGATCTCGCCGTCGATGAGACACGGCTCGGGCAGCAGCCGCGCGAAGGCCTCGACCAGCTCCGGGAAGTACCGAGTCAGGGGCTTCGCGCCCCGGGACCCGATCTCCACGTCGGCGCCGTCCCACGCCACGAGGGCGCGGAAGCCGTCCCATTTGGGTTCGAAGGCGTAGCCGGGGCGGTCGGGGATCTCCGGCACCGGCTTGGCGAGCATGGGCGCGGGAATCTCGTACATGCGCCCATCCTGCCCGCGTCGGCGGACATGCGGCAGGGTCCTCGCTCCGGCAGGCGCCGCGCGAGATACTCGGAACATGCGCCCGGTCTTCGAGTTCCTCGCCGCGCAGCCGGTGCTCACGGTCTTCCTGCTCGTGGGCCTCGGATCTGCCCTCGGCCGCGTCCGCATCGCGGGCATCTCGCTCGGCGCGATCGGCGTGCTCTTCGGCGCGATGGGCCTGACCGCCTGGGGGGTGTCCACCGGCGTCGCGATCGAACTGCCCGCCCTCATCGGCGACATGGGGCTGGTGCTGTTCGCCTTCTGCGTGGGCCTCATCGCGGGCCCGAGCTTCGGGCATGCGCTGCGCACCGCCTACCCGCTGCTGCTGGTGGTCACCGGAGTCCTGGTGCTCGCCGCCGCCGTCGCGTTCTTCCTCGGCCGTGCGATGGGTGTCTCGGTGCTGACCATCGCCGGCACGTTCGCGGGAGCCGTCACCAACACCCCGGCACTGGCGGCCACCGGCGGGAGCCCGGAGGCGACCGTCGGCTATGCCAGCGCGTACGTGTTCGGCGTCATCGGTCCGATGCTCGCGATCGGGCTGGCGCTGCGTCATCGCACCGACGAGGCCGGCGAGGCGGTGCCGCTGGTCGACAAGGCCGTGCGCATCGACACGACCGCCCGCCCCACCGCGGGTGAGCTCAGCACCCGGTACGGCGGTCGCATCACCTTCTCGCGCCTGCGTCCCAAGGGCGGCGGGGACATGGCGACCGTGGGACCCGAGACCGAGCTGCCGCCCGGGGGAGTGGTCAACGTCATCGGACCGCAGGATGCCGTCGATGCCGTGGCCGACGAGCTCGGTCATGCGTCGTCGCTGGACATCGTGCAGGACCGCACGAACCTCGAGTACCACCGCATGATCCTCTCCAACCCGAAACTGGCGGGGCGCCCCCTGGCGAGTCTGGGCCTGCGCGAGCGGTTCGGTGCGACGATCCCGCGCGTGCGCCGCGGTGACGTCGACATCGTGGCGACCGGTGCGCTCGTGCTGCAGCAGGGCGACCGGCTGCAGGTCGTGGGTCCCCGTGCGGCCATGCCGCAGCTGGCCGAGCTCATCGGCGACTCCGAGCGCGGTATCAGTGACATCAACCCGGTGGCCCTCGCCCTCGGCATCGCCGCCGGTATCGGCATCGGGCTCATCCAGGTGCCCATCCCCGGCGGGGGGACCTTCGCCCTCGGCGTCGCGGCGGGCACGCTCGTCGTCGGCCTGATCCTCGGACGCATCCGCCGCATCGGTCCCATCGTGACGACGCTGCCCTCGACGGCGGCGAACGTGCTGTCGGAGCTGGGCCTGCTGATCTTCCTCGCCTACGCCGGCACCAAGGCCGGCTCGCTGATCATCTCGGCGATCACGTCGGGAGAGATCCTGCGACTGCTCCTGCTCGGGTTCGTCATCACCGCGATCGTCGTCGCCGGCACCTATCTCGTCGCGCGGCACGTGCTGCGCACCGGCGGCACCCGGCTCTCGGGGGTGCTCTCGGGCACGCTCACCAACCCGGCGCTGCTCGCCTTCGCGAACACCCGCACCGGCTACGACATGCGTGTCGCGCTGGCGTACACGCTGGTGTACCCCGCGGCGATGGTGGTGAAGATCCTGCTGGCGCAGGTGCTCGTCACACTGTGACGGCACTCACGGCACACGACGCGCTCAACCGTCAGCTGTCGAGGGCGGCGTGCACCCGGCGGGCGACCTCGGCGGCGGGCATGCGCTTGGGGAAGACGGCGACCACGACGTCGTCCTGGGCGGGGGGCGAGGACTCGGCCACACCGAAACGCTCCCGCACGTCGTCGAGCGCCGCGCGCAGCACCGACACCGGCACGCGCTTCGTGCCCCGCAGCAGCTGGCGCAGCACGTGGTTGTGCACGGCCGTCGCCAGCGCGGCGAACCCGACGGCGTCGATCGGGTCGAGGCCGGGCAGGGCGCCGCGCAGATAGTCGTCGAACAGGCGCTCGTAGCGGAAGCCCGTCACGATCTCGCGGTCGCGCAGCGCCGGCACCTCCCGCACCACCGCGTAGCGGCGGCGGGCGAGGTCGGGGTCAGCCGAGAAATGGCGGTAAGCCAGGATCGAGGCGTCGCACACCGCCTGCCACGGGTCGGCGTGCTCCCGCGCCAGGAACTCCCGCAGGCGCTCGAGCAGCAGCTCGTGGTCGGCGAAGACCACGTCGTCCTTGCCGCCGAACTGCCGGAAGAAGGTCGACCGTGACACCCCGGCGGCCTGCGCGATCTGCTCGACGGACGTCGCCTCGAACCCCTGGGCGGCGAACAGATCGAGCGCTGCGGCGACCACGGCGGTGCGTGCGGCAGCCGGAGCAGCGGTGTCGGTCATGTCAACGGAGCCTACTCGGCGGCCGTGTCAACCCGGTTGAGCGGGCGCCCCGAGCCGCGTTTGGGTGGAGCGATGACGTCGCTCTGGATGCCGCACCCCCGCCCCGCCGCCGCCACGCCGTTCACCCCGGGCGCCCACCACGACGTCGTGATCGTCGGCGCCGGGCTCACCGGCCTCAGCACCGCCGTGCTGCTGGCCGTCGACGGCTTCGACGTCTGCGTCGTGGATGCCGGCGATGTCGCGTCGGGAGCGAGCGGCAGCAACACCGGCAAAGTGTCGCTGCTGCAGGGGAGCGTGCTGTCCACGCTCCGCGCGCACCACCCTGCCGCCCTCGTCGGCGCGTACGTCGAGGCCAACCGCGACGGGCAGGACTGGCTGCTGGCCTTCGCCGACGCCGCCGGCGTCCCCCGCACGACCCACACCGCCCTCTCGTACGCGCAGACCGTCGACGGCGTGGGCGCCGTCGACGACGAGCACGCCGCCGCGCGAGAGGCTGGGCTCCCGGTGCGCATCGCGACGGCCGCCGAGACCGCCGACCTGCCGTTCCCGGTCGCCCGCGCCGTGGCGCTGGACGACCAGAGCGCACTGGACCCGGCCGTCCTCACCGCCGCGCTCGCCGCGGCCTTCGTCGCCGCCGGCGGCACGCTCCACACCGGTGTGCGGGCGACGGGACTGTCGGTGCTGCCGCGGCCGACGCTGCGCACCCGGGAGGGCGCGCTCACCGCCGAGCAGATCGTGCTCGCCACCGGCACCCCCATCGTCGACCGCGGGCTCACCTTCGCCAAGGTGAGCGGCAACCGGTCGTACTGCGTGTCGTTCCAGACCCCCGGCGCCGTGCCGGAGGGCCTCTACCTGTCGGTCGACGGTCCCACCCGGTCGCTGCGGCCGGTGCACGCCGGCGACTCACGGCTGATCGTCGGGGGCAACGGGCACCCGGTGGGCCGCATCGCCTCCGAACGGCACCAGGTGGACGATCTCATCGCCTGGACCACGCGGCACTTCCCCGGTGCGCAGCCCACCCACCGCTGGTCGGCGCAGGATTACACCTCGCACAACCTCGTGCCCTTCGTCGGCGCCCTCCCGCGAGGTCTCGGCCGCGTGCGTTTCGCCACCGGCTACGCCAAGTGGGGGCTCACCAACGCGCCGTGGGCGGCGCTGCGCCTGGCGGCCGAGATCCGCGGGCAGGCCCGTGAGGAGCTGCCGCGGTGGATGACGATGATCGGCACCCGTCTGACCGTGCCGGGCGACCTCGCCCGCGGGGCGATGGAGAACGCCCGGGTCGCCGGCGCCGCCGCGCGTGGCTGGCTCGCCGCCGAGCGGCATCCTGTGCCCGTGCCGCAGCCCGGCGAGGGTCAGGGCGTCGTCGCCCAGCGCGGCGGGGCGCCGGTGGCGATCTCCACGGTCGACGGCCAGACCCGCGCCGTGAGCGCGGTGTGCCCCCACCTCGGCGGCGTGCTGTCGTGGAACGACGCCGAATGCACGTGGGACTGCCCGCTGCATGCCTCGCGCTTCGCCCCCGATGGCACCCGGCTGGAGGGGCCGGCGGTGCGCGACCTGCCCGCGCTGCCGCGTCGAACCGAGGCTCCCGGGCGCGGGTACTAGGCTGGGGGACTGTTCGATCTCTCGATATCGAGATTCTTTTCGACACCGAAACCCCACCGTCGCCCAGCGAAGGATTGCACGTGGATCTGTACGAGTACCAGGCACGAGACCTATTCGAGAAGTACGAGGTGCCGGTGCTCGCCGGCATCATCGCCGACACCCCTGAGGAGGCGAAGGCAGCAGCCGAGAAGATCGGCGGGCTCGTGGTCGTCAAGGCCCAGGTGAAGACCGGCGGCCGCGGCAAGGCCGGCGGCGTGAAGGTCGCCAAGACCCCCGACGACGCCTATGAGGCGGCGAAGGCCATCCTCGGCCTCGACATCAAGGGTCACGTCGTCAAGCGCGTCATGGTCGCCGCCGGCGCCGACATCGCCGAGGAGTTCTACTTCTCGGTGCTGCTGGACCGCTCCAACCGCTCCTACCTGAGCCTCTGCTCGGTCGAGGGCGGCATGGAGATCGAGCAGCTGGCCGTCGAGAAGCCCGAGGCGCTGGCCCGCATCGAGGTCAGCCCCCTCACCGGCATCGACAAGGACAAGGCGCTCGAGATCGCCCGTGAGGCGAACTTCCCCGAGGACCTCGTCGAGAAGGTCGCCGACGTCTTCGTCAAGCTCTACGACGTCTACAAGGGCGAGGGCGCGACCCTCGTCGAGGTCAACCCGCTCGTGCTCACCGGAGCCGGCGACATCGTCGCCCTCGACGGCAAGGTCTCCCTCGACGACAACGCCTCCGAGGTGCGCCACCCCGAGCACGAGCTGCTCGAGGACAAGGATGCCGCAGACCCGCTCGAGGCCAAGGCCAAGGCCGCGGGCTTGAACTACGTCAAGCTCGACGGTCAGGTCGGCATCATCGGCAACGGCGCGGGACTGGTCATGTCGACCCTCGACGTCGTCGCCTACGCCGGTGAGAAGCACGGCGGCGTGAAGCCGGCGAACTTCCTCGACATCGGCGGCGGCGCCTCGGCGACGGTCATGGCCGCGGGCCTGGACGTCATCCTCGGCGACGAACAGGTCAAGAGCGTCTTCGTCAACGTCTTCGGCGGCATCACCTCGTGCGTCGCCGTGGCCGAGGGCATCGTGAAGGCCCTGGAGATCCTGGGCGACACCGCCAGCAAGCCCCTCGTGGTGCGGTTGGACGGCAACCAGGTCGAAGAGGGGCGCGCGATCCTCGCGGCCGCGAACAACCCCCTCGTCACCCTCGCCGCCGGCATGGACGAAGGCGCCGACAAGGCCGCCGAGCTCGCGAACGCCTGACCCCCGGACGAAGAAGGACAACGCAATGTCGATCTACCTCAACAAAGACTCCAAGGTCATCGTCCAGGGCATCACGGGCGGCGAGGGCACCAAGCACACCGCGCTGATGCTCAAGGCGGGCACGGACATCGTCGGCGGAGTCAACGCCCGCAAGGCCGGCACGACCGTCTCGCACACCGACAAGGACGGCAACGCCGTCGAGCTGCCCGTCTTCGCCTCCGTCGCCGAGGCGATGGAGAAGACCGGCGCCGACGTGTCGATCGCCTTCGTGCCGCCGGCGTTCACCAAGGACGCCATGATCGAAGCCATCGACGCCGGCATCGGCCTGCTCGTGGTGATCACCGAGGGCGTGCCCGTCGGTGACACCGCCGAGGCCTGGGCCTACGCCGAGAGCAAGGGCAACACCACCCGCATCATCGGTCCGAACTGCCCCGGCATCATCACGCCCGGCGAGTCGCTGGTGGGCATCACGCCCGCCAACATCACCGGCAAGGGCCCGATCGGCCTGGTGTCGAAGTCGGGCACCCTGACCTACCAGATGATGTTCGAGCTGCGCGACCTCGGCTTCTCGACCGCCATCGGCATCGGCGGCGACCCGGTCATCGGCACGACGCACATCGATGCCCTCGCGGCGTTCGAGGCCGACCCCGAGACCAAGGCGATCGTGATGATCGGCGAGATCGGCGGCGACGCCGAAGAGCGCGCGGCCGAGTTCATCAAGGCCAACGTCACCAAGCCCGTCGTCGGCTACGTCGCAGGCTTCACCGCCCCCGAGGGCAAGACCATGGGCCACGCCGGCGCCATCGTCTCGGGCTCGGCGGGCACCGCGCAGGCCAAGCAGGAGGCCCTCGAGGCCGCGGGAGTCAAGGTCGGCAAGACGCCGTCCGAGACGGCCGATCTGATGCGTGAGATCATCGCCGCGCTGTAATCCCGCGACGACGCGAAGGGGGTGGATGCCGCGGCATCCACCCCCTTCGTCGTACCTCCCGGCTCAGACGGCCTGCGGCCCGGCGTGACGGCCCGGTGCCTGCTGCGGGGGACGCGTCAGCGCGTCCACGAGCTGCGAGTCGATGTCGGTGAACGCATCGGCCACCGCACGGGCCTGTTCTTTGAGCGCGCTGACCTCCTCGATGAGCTCGCGCCGGGTGTCGTCCCATTTGCCGGCGAAATCGTCGGCGGCGTCGGCGAGTTCACGCACCGGGATGGCGGCGGCCAGTCGCTCGGCGTCGGCCTGAGCCGACTCCAGTCGGCGCACGATCGTGGCCAGGTTCGTCGAAACCTGCCCGACCTCGTCGAGGTCGATCTTCAGTCGTCCGGACATGTCCGTCCCCTCTCACTCGTCCGGCGCGGTGCCGATGGCACGCGCCAAGGTGTCGTAGTCTTCGCGGAGAGCCTGGAACCGGGCCGGATCCGGGTCGCCGGCGATCATGAGCACGTCGCGGTCGTCCAGCCGCCACAGCCAGTGGGTGACCACGGTGATCGCTCCGCTCTCGTCGGCGACGTGGCGTGTGGCCGACAGCCCCGGCCCGAGGCGGCCTTCGAACGGCACGACCTGCACCTCCCGCACGGCCGCCGGGTCGTGCACGCCCAGGATCTGCTCCTCGGTGGCTTCTTCCGCGCGGGCCAGCTCGTAGATGCTCGCGATGCCGAGAGCCTCATGCGGGCGCGAGAAGTAGGCGAAGCGGTGCTCATTCTCCTCGACGCCGCGGGCCAGGCCCTCGGCCGTCGCCGCCACCCACTCGCGCATGGGCGCGTCGTAGCGGTAGGCATCGGCGAGGGCTTCTGCCAACACATCGCGCCACTGCTCGATGCCCGTGAATCCCTCCCATGGCCATGCCCCCGGCACGTACAGCCACAGATCCTGGTCGAAATCGACGTGCAGGGTCATCGCTCTCCTTCGGAATCGGGCCAGGTCAGCGCGTCGAGCATCGTGGTCACCAAGAGCGTCAACGCCTCGGTGACGGGGGCGTACTCGGGCACGGCCAGGCCCGAGATCGACGCGAATGCGACGAGGTAGGCGTCGTGGCCGGGGACGCGCCACACGTAGTCGATCGCGCGCAGCAGCACGACGGACTCCGTGTCGCCGGCGTCGGATGAATCGACGTCCTGGATGCCGCGGCGCGCAGGGCCCGCGTCGGTCTGCACCTGCTCGCCGCCCGGGGGGAGCTGCGGGTCTTCGGCGGGCACGTGGCTGAGCACGACCGCCGTCGACACCGGAACCTGCCAGGGGATGCCCATCGGCATGGCCGCGGCGAACCCGCCGGCGCCACGGGCATCGTCGAGCGTCGCCGCCAGCGCCCGCTCGAGTTCGTGCACGAACGGGCCGATGCTGTCGCGCGGTCCGCTGCGCCACGCCCCCTCGAAGGCCGCGCGGGCGGTGGCCGCGTTGTCGTCCGTGACGGGGAACAGCTCCCACGCGGGAGGGAGGATGAGGCGCGGCCGGGGGAGGGCGGTCGTCGCGCCCTGGGGGGCGGTCACCGGCGGCGCTCGCCGGGCAGGCGGCCGGCGCGCAGATCGATGCCGTCGCGGATGAACTCGATCGACCCCCGCACACCGAACACGACCATCGCCAGCAGGAAGAGGGCGCCGGCGCCGAGGACGACCCACAGCTGCGGCCCGCCGAAGGCCACCGACGCGGTGAGCGCCGTCATGAGGCCCACCGCGCTGATGGCACTCATGTCGGAGCGTGCCCCCCAGAAGTACGTCGGGAAGCGGGCGGGGAAGGGCCACGTGATGACCGTGAGTGCGACCATGCCCAGCGCGGGCAGCCACAGCAGCCAGAACGGCGGCTGGAACAGGGGGTAGCCCGCGCCCGTGCCGAGGACGCCGCTCTCGACGGGCACCGTGCCCTGCGCGAGCCCGATGACCATGACCGCCAGCAGCGGCAGCATACCGAAGGCCACGATCCCCATGCCGCTCCAGAAGAACACGCGGCCGGTCAGCACCTCGCGTCGCGACTTCGGCGCCCGGCGTGCGCGGCGGCGCGGGGCGGCCGTGCGGGCGGGGGCCCGGCGGGCACGGCCGGTGGCGGGGGAGGACTTCGTCGCGCGATCGGTCACGCTACGACCCTACTTTCCACGACGTGCGGTCCTTGACGTCCTGCCACCCGTCGGTCGCGGAGTCGATCAGGCCGCTGACCGGGTTGTCGGGCAGCGCGCGCTCGAGCGCCCCCGAGAACCGCGGCGCGAAGGACTCCAGAACGGTGTTGGGCATGGACACGGCCGTGCGCACCCCGAAGGCCAGCTTGATGCGCTGCATCTCGGCGTGGCCCATCTGCAGCAGCATCTTGTCCAACGGCCCGCCGGCGCCGGCCTGAGAGCGTGACGCCACGCGCAGGAAGTGCGCATTGGCCAGTCCCTTGGCGCTGTTGACTTCGCGCGCCCACGTCACCGACGGCAGCTTCACCGGACCGAGGCTCAGCCCGTTGCGTCCGCGCAGCACGCCGTTGAAGCTGCCGGTGACCGACCGCAGCGGCGACGCGTGCCCCTGCGCAGCCAGCCGAGCCACACGCGTGCCCTTGAGCGCGTTCATGACGCCGCCGAGCGCCCGCGTCGCCACCGCCGCGATGCCGAACGTGGCGACCGTGATGATGTCCACCGCGAAATCGATCCAGGACATCTGTCCCGTGGCCGCGAGGACCAGACTCAGGCCCGCCGTCAGGGCGGCCGCCGCCAGCGCAAAGGGAGCCAGCACCGGGATGAAGAAGCTCAGCACCGACAGCACCGCCGTCACCCCGCGCAGCACGGAGTGGATCGCCTTCAGCATGCCGGCGTTGTCGGCCACCCACCCCGAGAAGTCGTCCCACATGCCGTCATTGAGCCCGTCGCCCGAGATCGCGTCGCGCATGCGGTCCGCCGCCGCGATGCCGGAACTGCGCAGGCGCGCCACGACCTGGGTGAAGCGGGTCTGCGCGTCGGCGGCTGCCGCCGTCTGGGCGCCCTGCCGCTGCGACAGCACCAGCAGATGACGGTTGAGGTCGACCGCCACCATGGGGTCGGTGGCGCGCTGGCGCTCGTCGCGGTGGTGCTCGATCTCGCGCTCGTACCTGGCTTGCGCGGCCTCGGCTTCGGCGTGGGCCTGAACGAGGAGATCGGCTTCACGCTGCGCGCTCTCCAGGTCGGTCGCGAAGCCGCTGAGGGCGCTGCCGGCCTCGCGGTAACGGTTCTCGAGGGTCTCCAGACGCGACGCGACCTGATCGGCGTTCTCGGCGAGCTGGTCCAGAGCCTTGCTCTCGTGGCGTCCCGTGTCGGCGATCGCCGTGCGCAGGCCCTCCACCGCCTCGAGGATCGTGTCGGCCGTCATCGTGAACCGGTTCGCGCGGCGCGACACCGTGCCGGGGTCACCGGGGATCGGGGCGATGCGATCCGGCAGCTGCAGGGCCATCGGGTACTCCTTCGGGTGGGCTTGCGGCTCCCATCCTATGAAGGTGTCGGAAAACCGCGATGGGCAGAAGTCCCCATGCCGTTACCCTGAGGGCATGGCGATCACGGGCGATTATCTGCCGAGCACATCGGAGTGGGCACGCACCCAGGCCGAGAAGTACGAGGCTTCGGGCGGTGCGGAGGCCAACACGCTGCGCGGCGTGCCGATCATCGTGCTGACCTCGGTGGGCGCGAAGACGGGCGGACTGCGCAAGACCGCGCTCATGCGGGTGGAGCACGAAGGCCGGTACGCGGTCGTGGCATCCAAGGGCGGAGCCCCCGAGCCACCGGCGTGGTACGCGAACGTGCGCAAGAACCCCCGCGTGATGCTGCAGGACGGCGCCGAGCGCCGGGAGTACCTCGCGCGCGAACTGGACGGCGACGAATACGACGTGTGGTGGCGGCGCGCGACCGAGGTGTGGCCGGACTACGACGTGTACCAGCAGAAGACCGACCGGCGCATCGCCGTGTTCGTCCTGGAACCCGTCGAGGGCTGAGCAGCGCTCCGCGCGCCGCTCAGCCCTCGAATTCAGGAGATCAGGCGATCAGGCCAGCAGCGCCTCGATGGGGCCGCGGGCGAAGAACACCACGAAGCCTGCGGCGACGACCCACAGCAGCCAGTGCACCTTGCGGGCCTTGCCCGACAGGGCGTTGACGAGCACCCAGCTGACGAAGCCGGCACCGATGCCGTTGGCGATCGAGTAGGTCAGCGGCATGACTGTGACCGTGAGGAACACCGGCAGCAGCACGTTGAACTCCGAGAAGTCGATGTTCTTGATCTGTGCGAGCATCATGGCGCCGACGAGCACGAGCGCGGCGGCGGCGATGAAGTCCGGAACGAGCCCGGTGATGGGCGTGAGGAACATCGCGAGCAGGAACAGCACGCCGGTGACGACGTTGGCAAGACCCGTGCGGGCGCCCTCGCCGATGCCGGAGCCGGACTCGACGAACACGGTCGACGACGACGACGAGGTCGCGCCACCGACGACGGCGCCGACACCCTCGACGATGAGCGCCGACTTGATGCGGGGGAAGTCGCCCTTCGCATCGGCCAGGTCGGCCTCCTTCGCCAGGCCCGTCATGGTGCCCATGGCGTCGAAGAAGTTCGTGAACACGAGCGTGAAGACGAACATCAGCAGTGCCACGAAGCCCACCTTGGCGAAGTCGAATCCGAAGTCGACGGCACCGATGAGGCTCAGGTCGGGGAGCGCGAAGAGGCCGCCGCCGGCGAGGCCGAAGTCGGCGATGGGCGTGAAGATGTTGACGATCGCGGCGACGATGGTGCCGGCGACGAGGGCGATGAGGATCGCGCCCTTGATCTTCAGGGCGATGAGGATGCCGCCTACGAGCAGCGTCACCACGAACAGCAGCGTGCCGATCGAGGTGATGGAGCCGCCGGTGCCGAGCTCGAGCGGCGTGCCGCCGCCGGTGTTGACGAAGCCGGCGTTGACGAAGCCGACGAACGCGATGAACAGGCCGATGCCGACCGTGATCGCGAGCTTGAGCTGCACGGGTACGGCGTCGAAGATCATCTTGCGCAGCCCGGTCGCCGCGAGCAGCACGATGATCAGGCCGTTGATGATGGTCAGCGCCATCGCCTCGCCCCAGGTCACCTGGCCGACGACCGAGAAGGCGAGGAAGGCGTTGATGCCCAGGCCCGCGGCGAACGCGAAGGGCAGCCGGGTGACGATGCCGAAGAGGATCGTCATGAACCCGGCGGTGAGGGCGGTGCTCGCCGCCACCGCGCCGGGCGCGAGGATCGTGCCGTCGACGTCGGGGGTGGACAGGATGATCGGGTTGAGGATGACGATGTAGGCCATCGTCACGAAGGTGACGAGACCACCGCGCACCTCGGCGCCGACGGTCGAGCCTCGTCTGGTGATCTCGAAGAAGCGATCCAAACCGTTGCGGGGTTCGGAATCGGAGCGGGTGGTGGTGGGTGCGGGCGCTGTCATGGGTTCCTCCGGGAATCAAACTTAGTCGTCCCGCGGGGGTCCTCCGGTGCGCCGGATCGGCGCCCGCCGCGGGCGTGGGTAGGGTCGACAGCGCATGAACCGCCTCCTCGTCGCCGTCCTCGCCGCTTTCGACGCCCTGCTCGCCGTCGCCGTCGGTCTCGTCACCGCGCTCGCCCCGCTCACGCTGCTGTGGATCTTCGGCTTCGGGGCCGACGCGTCGTGGGCCGGCCTCTGGCCCGCCGCCGGTCGCGTGTGGCAGCTCGGCCACCTCGTCCCGCTCGCCGTCACCCTGCCGGAAGAGTTCGCGGTGCCCGCCGGAATCGACGCGGCGGCGGCATCGTTCACGGTGTCGCTGGCGCCCCTGGCGCTCGCCGTGTTCACCGCCGTGTTCGCCGCCCGGTCGGGCGCGCGCGCCGCGACGGCGGGCGCGTGGCTCAGTGGCGTGCTCTCGGGCACGATCGTGGTCGCCGCCGCGGCGACCGGTGTCGCGCTGACCACCGCCAACGACATCGCCGCGGTGCAGCTGTGGCAGGCGGTGCTTCATCCCGTGCTCGTGTTCGCGCTCCCCGCCCTCGGCGGTGCGCTCGCGGTGGCCTGGCGCATCGGCGACGACGGCGTCGTCGACGCGACGCGCAACGCCCTCACCCGCCGCGGCGGTTCGTGGGTGCAGGTGCCCGGTCTCATCGCGCGCGGCACGGCGATGGTGGTCGCCGCCCTCGTCGGCGTCGGCGCACTCGTCATGGCCGTCGCGGTGTTCGCCGGCTTCGCGCGGATCATCGGCCTGTTCCAGGCGGGCCAGGTCGACACCCTCGGCGCGGCGGTGCTGACCCTCGGCCAGCTGGCGTACCTGCCGACGTTCGTGGTGTGGGCGATCTCGTTCGTCGCGGGCCCCGGGTTCTCCCTCGGTGCGGACACCGTGGTCTCGCCCGTCGGCACCCACGTCGGCGTGCTCCCCGGCATCCCGGCGCTGGGGGCGATCCCCGAGTCGACGTCGCCGTGGCTGCTGCTGCTCGCGCTGCTGCCGGTCGCCGCGGGTGTGGCGGCCGGCTGGGTCGCCCGTTCCCGTCTCGTGCATCACGCCGAAACCGCCGGTGCTCGCGACCGCATGTCGGTGCGCGCGGTGGTCACCGTCGGCATCACGGTCGCCTCGGCGGCTGCCGCCGCCGTGCTCGCCTTCGCCGCGTCCGGCTCGATCGGCCCCGGCGCGCTCGCCGTCGTCGGGCCGATGCCCGGCCCCGTGGCGCTCGCGGTGGGCCTGGAAGCGGGCCTCGGCGCCGCCATCGTGCTGCTGTCGCCCCGCGGCCACGACGACCTTCACGACGACCGTGTCGACGATCATGCAGACGATCATCACGACGACGGTGCCGACGACGGTGTCGACGACCACGCGGCGCCCGGGAAGGACGCCACACGCACGCCGGTAGACTGACCGCGTGCTCACGGTCGCCGTCCTCATCTCGGGTGCCGGGTCGAACCTCCGGGCCCTCCTCGAGGCCGCGAGTGACCCCGCGTTCCCGGCCCGTATCGTCGTCGTCGGCGCCGACCGTGAAGCCTCCGGTCTCGCACACGCCGAGGAGTTCGGCATCCCGAGCTTCGTCGTCCCGTGGCGCGGTGGCGACCAGCGAGCCGAGTGGGGCGACGAACTGCTCGCCCAGCTGGACGTCTGGCAGCCCGACCTCGTCGTGCTGAGCGGACTCATGCGTCTGCTGCCGCCCGCGGTGGTCGCGGCCTGGTCGCCGAGGCTCGTCAACACGCACCCCGCCTACCTTCCGGAGTTCCCGGGCGCCCACGGTGTGCGTGACGCCCTCGCCGCCGGCGTCACCGAGACCGGCGCGAGCGTCATCGTCGTCGATGACGGCGTGGATTCCGGCCCGATCCTCGCCCAGGAGCGCGTCAGCGTGCTCCCCGGCGACGACGAGCATTCGCTCCACGAACGCATCAAGCCTGTCGAACGGCACCTGCTGATCGACGTCGTCCGCCGCATCGCCATCGGCGAGCTCGATCTCGATCTGGCTGCGGCATCCACCCCCTGACCTACCCGGAGGAGTTCTCCATGGCCGGCCCGAGCCACGACCCGTCCCTGTACCGTCCCCGCGACATCGTCCCGGTCCGTCGCGCCCTCGTGTCGGTGAGCGACAAGAGCGACCTGCTGGTGCTGGCTGCGGCGCTCGCCGAGGCGGGCGTCGAGATCGTCTCGACCGGTTCGACGGCGGCGACCATCCGTGACGCCGGCTACGCCGTGACCGACGTCGCATCCATCACCGGCTTCCCCGAGTCTCTCGGCGGTCGAGTGAAGACGCTGCACCCGAGTGTGCACGCGGGCCTGCTCGCCGACCTTCGCCTCGAGGACCACGAGCGTCAACTCGCCGAGCTCGGCATCGCACCGTTCGAACTCGTCGTGGTGAACCTGTACCCGTTCGTGGAGACCGTCGCCTCGGGCGCGCAGGGCGATGACGTCGTCGAGCAGATCGACATCGGCGGCCCCGCCATGGTGCGCGCGAGCGCCAAGAACTACGCGAACGTCGCCATCGTCGTCTCGCCGGAGTCGTACCCCGCCGTGCTCGAGGCCATCGCCGCGGGCGGCACATCGCTCGTGCAGCGCCGCGAATTGGCGGCGCGGGCCTTCGCCCACACCGCCGCGTACGACCGCGCCGTGTCGACGTGGTTCGCCGAGGAGACCCTCGCCGAAGAGGGCGACCTGCCCGAGCACCTCACCATTCGCGCCGAGCGGCTGGAGACCCTCCGCTACGGCGAGAACTCGCACCAGCGCGCCGCGCTGTACTCGCGTGCCGGCGGCCACGGCATCGCCCAGGCGACGCAGCTGCAGGGCAAGGAGATGTCCTACAACAACTACGTCGACGCCGACGCGGCCCTGCGCGCCGCGTTCGACCTGGTCAAGCCCGCCGTCGCGATCATCAAGCATGCCAACCCCTGCGGCATCGCCATCGCCGCACCGCAGGCGCTGGACCCCATCGCCTCGGCGCACCTGCGTGCCCACGAATGCGACCCGGTGTCGGCCTTCGGCGGCGTGATCGCCGCCAACCGCACCGTCACGCTCAAGATGGCCGAGAACCTGCGCGACATCTTCACCGAGGTCATCGTCGCCCCCGACTTCGAGCCGGAGGCGCTGGAGGTCTTCAAACTGAAGAAGAACCTGCGCGTGCTGCGGCTGCCGGCGGACTGGCGTCAGGAGCCCATGGACGTGCGCCTCGTCTCGGGTGGGCTGCTGCTGCAGGACGCCGACCGTTTCCCGGGCGAGGTCGAGTCCCTCGTCGACGGCTGGCAGCTCGTGACGGGGGAGCGCCCCGCCGACGAGGACCTCATGAACCTGTCGTTCGCGTGGAAGACCTGCCGCGCGGTGAAGTCGAACGCGATCGTGCTGGCCAAGGCCTCGGCCACGGTGGGCATCGGCATGGGCCAGGTCAACCGGGTCGACTCGTGCCGGCTGGCCGTGGAGCGCGCGGGCGATCGCGCGGCCGGGTCCGTCGCGGCATCCGATGCGTTCTTCCCCTTCGCCGACGGCGTGCAGGTGCTGCTGGATGCCGGCGTGCGCACGATCATCCAGCCCGGTGGCTCGGTGCGCGACGAAGAGGTCATCGACGCCGTCCGCGCCGCCGGAGCGACGATGTACTTCACCGGCGAGCGCCACTTCTTCCACTGACCCGCGCGCCCGCCAGGGCTGCTCGAGTGTCGCTTCCGCACAGTCCCGCGCGCCCGGACCGTGCGGATGCGACACCCGAGCGTCGCTTCGGCCGCGCGGCGCGAGCGGCGCCGCGCGTGGCGAGTCGCCCGTCGCGGGCGCGGCGCGGTGGGGCTGCTCGAGTGGCGGGTTTGTCCGGTTTCGCGCGTGCGGACTGTGCGGGTGTGACACCGGAGCAGCTCGAGCGGGGCACGCGGGCACGCGAGGCGCGCGGGTGCGGGCGGGGCGGGGCGGGGTCAGGCGGTGGCGCGGCCGGCGGTTTCGAGCCAGCGCAGCCACACCTCGCTGACGGTCGGGTAGGCCGGCACCGCGTGCCAGAGGCGTCGCAGCGGCACCTCGGCAACGACCGCGATCGTGGCCGCGTGCAGCAGTTCACCCACGTCGGGTCCCGCGAACGTCGCGCCCACCAGCACGCCTCGGTCGGCGTCGACGACGGCGCGCGCCGTGCCGCGGTAGTCGTCGGCATGCACCGACGCGCCGGCGACCGCCGCGAGGTCGTAGTCGAGGACGCGCACGCGGATGCCGGCATCCTCGGCCGCGCGAGCGGTCAATCCCACCGACGCGATCTCCGGGTCGGTGAACGTGACCTGCGGCACCGCCGCGTGGTCCGCCGTGGCGACATGGGCGCCCCAGGGTGCGTCGTCGACGGTGGCCCCGGCGGCGCGGGCGGCGATGACGTCGCCCGCGGCGCGCGCCTGGTACTTGCCCTGATGCGTGAGCAGCGCGCGGCCGGTGACGTCGCCGACGGCGTAGAGCCAGTCCGTGCCACGCACGAGCATCGTGTCGTCGACATCGAGCCAGTCGCCCGGCGCGAGCCCCACGGCGTCGAGGCCGAGGTCGCTCGTGCGGGGTGTGCGCCCGGTGGCCACGAGCACCTCGGCCGCAGCGACGCGCGTACCGTCGGAGAGGTGGAGCACGGCATCCGACCCTTCCTCGCGCTCGGCGCGGACCACCTCGACACCGGTGCGGATGTCGACCCCCGCCGCTTCGAGCGACGCCGTCACCAGGTCGGCGGCGAACGGCTCCATCGCGCCCAGCAGTCGCGACCGCACGATCATGGTGACCGCCGTGCCGAATCCCGCGTATGCCGTCGCCATCTCGGCGGCCACGACCCCGCCGCCCACGATCGCCAGTGACGCCGGCGCGGAGCGAGCGCTCGTGGCATCGCGGCTGGTCCAGGGGTGGATGCCGGCGAGGCCGGGGATGTCGGGCAGGAGCGCGGCCGACCCGGTCGCGACGACGACGGCATGGCGCGCGGTGAGGTCGACGTCGGTGCCGTCGGGGCGCCTCACCCGCACGCGGCGGCCACCGGTGAGAGCGGCGTGGCCGCGCAGCAGATCGATGCCGGCGCTCTCGAGCCACTGCACCTGCGAATCGTCGGACCAGTCATGGGTGATCGCGTCGCGACGGTGCAGCACGGCGGTGACGTCGACGTCGCCCGTGACCGCCTGGCGGGCGCCGTCGACGGCGCGCGCCGCGCGCACGGCGGCGGCGCTGCGCAGCAGCGCCTTCGAAGGCATGCAGGCCCAGTACGAGCACTCGCCACCCACCAACTCCGCTTCGACGATGACGGTGCGCAGCCCGCCTGCGACAGCGCGGTCGGCGACGTTCTCGCCCACCGCGCCCGCACCGATGACCACGACGTCGTATTGCTCTTGGCTCATGCCCTGCAAGTTACCCCGCAGGCACCGCTGTCGACACGACGATGTCCGATTCCCGCGAGCCGGGGCGCCCTCGCGGTGGCAGGCTGGGGGCATGAGTGAGACGCTGACCGGCTTCGACGAGCGCTATCGGGCGATCCATGCCCGCGACGCCCGCTTCGACGGTCAGTTCGTCACGGCGGTGCGCACGACCGGCATCTACTGCCGCCCCAGCTGCCCGGCACGCACCCCCAAACCAGGCAACGTCGAGTTCTACGCCACGAGCGCCGCGGCGCACGAGGCCGGGTATCGGGCCTGCAAGCGGTGCCTGCCGGAGGCGGCGCCCGGCTCGCCCGCGTGGGACCTGCGCGGCGACACCGCCGGCCGCGCCATGCGGCTCATCGCCGACGGCGTGGTCGAACGCGAGGGCGTGCCCGGTCTCGCCGCCCGGCTCGGCTACTCCAGCCGCCACCTCTCCCGGCTGCTGGCCACCGAACTGGGTGCCGGACCCCTGGCACTCGCCCGCGCGCACCGCGCCCACACGGCGCGCATGCTGCTGGTGGGCACCGACCTGCCGGCATCCGACGTCGCGTTCTCGGCGGGGTTCGCCAGCATCCGTCAGTTCAACGACACCGTGCGGGAGGTGTTCGGCATGTCTCCCAGCGCCCTGCGCGCCCGCCGCGGCCGCGCCGGCGCCGGCGCCGACGCGGGTGCCGAGCCCGGTGCGATCGATCTCGTCCTGCCGGTGCGGGCTCCGTTCGACATCGACGGCCTCTTCGCCTGGATGGCCGCCCGTGCCGTCGCCGGGGTGGAGACGGCCACCGCCACCTCCTTCGCCCGCACCCTCGCGCTCCCCGGCGGCCCGGCGTGGTTCCGCCTGCGCGCCGACCGCGGCCGCGTGCGGCTCGAAGCGCGTCTGCACCGGCTCGGCGACCTGCCCGTGCTCGTTGCCCGCACCCGACGGCTGTTCGACCTCGACGCCGACCCGGTGGCGATCGACGAGGCGCTCGCCCGGCATCCCGAGCTCACCGCCACCGTCGCCGCCACCCCCGGCATGCGGGTGCCCGGTGCCGCCGACCCGCACGAGATGCTCATCCGCGCGATGGTCGGCCAGCAGATCTCGGTGGCCGCCGCCCGCACCGCGCTCACCCGGCTCACCGAGTCGCTCGGGGAGCGGGTCGCCGAGCACGAAGGCACCGACCGCCTGTTCCCCACGATGGCCGCCATCGCCGCACACGGCCCCGACGTGCTGCGCGGGCCCGCCGCCCGCATCCGCGCGGTCACGGGGGTGGCCGCCCTGCTCGCGACGGGGGAGCTGACGCTGTCGCCGGGGGACGACGCCGCCGAGCAGCGCGCGCGGCTGCTGGCGCTGCCGGGCATCGGCCCGTGGACGGCCGACTATGTGCGCATGCGCGTCACCGGCGACCCCGACGTGGTGCTCCCCGGCGACGTCGCCGCGCGGGCGGGGGCGGCACGGCTCGGCATCCCCGCGGATCCGGCCGGTCTCACCGCGTGGGCTGCCCGCACCGCGCCGTGGCGCAGCTACCTCACCGCCCACCTCTGGCGCGCCGTGCTCGCGCCCGCCGTCGCCGCGCCCGCCACCGCCGCGGCCGCCGTCGCGTCTGTCGGAATTCAGGCTGCAGCCGCCCCGGCGCCAGACCCGACCCCCGAATCCGACGCTCCGCCGGAATTCCGAGAGCCCCACCGAGGAACCAGGCCATGACCGCACCCCCCTCCACCGCCGTGATCCAGACGATCGACACCCCCGACGGTGCGTTCACGCTCGTCACCGACGGCGCCGGTCGCGTGCTCGCATCGGGCTGGACCGCCGACGCCGACGCGATGCTCGCCCGCATCCACCCGGCGCTGCGTCCCGGCGAGGTGCGGGAAGGGCAAACGGATGCCGCTGCCGCCGTCGCCGCCTACTACGGCGGCGACCTCGTCGCGATCGACGGTGTCGAGGTCGCGCAGCGCGGCACCGCGCTGCAGCAGGCCGGCTGGCAGGCGCTGCGGGCCATCACGCCCGGCCGACCGCTCAGCTACAGCGAGTTCGCCATCGAGATGGGCCACCCCCGCGCCGTGCGCGCGGCCGCGTCGATCTGCGCGCGCAACGCCCCGGCGCTGTTCGTGCCGTGCCATCGGGTGCTGCGCAGCGACGGCAGCCTGGGCGGCTTCGCCTGGGGGCTCGAGGTCAAGCGCGCCCTCCTCGCACGCGAAGCCGCCTGACCCGCCTGAACCGCGAGATCGACACACTGGAATATTGCATCCAGCGAATTCTCAGGGATAAGCTGGAGGGCTGTCGCTCGTCGAGAGCTCCCCGTCGCCGACCTCCAGGAGGAAGCCATGTACCAGGCCGCCATCATCGCGAAGCCGATCGCGTTCCTCCCTGCCGCCCGCCTGTCCGCACGAGTGGCGGGGTAGTCGCGGGGTAACCCGCACACCCACCTCGGGCGCCACCGGCGCCCTCGTGTCACAGGCCCGGCGGCAACCGTCCCGGCCTGAACGTCGGCGACCGCGCGCCGTCGGCGCCATCCCCTCCCGGCCGCGCTCCGCGCGCTGACTCGCTTCTCCCGGCCGTCCTCCGGCCCGCACCGACTCCCCCCCCACGAAGGATCATGACTTCCTCCCCTGAGAGACTTTCCACCGCGCGGGCGCTCCTGCGCCTGCTGCCCTTCGCCAAACCCGTGCTGCCCCGCCTCATCCTGGGAGCGGCCAGCGCCCTCATGGCGAGCCTGCTCGCCCTGGCGATCCCGCTCGTGCTCGAGGCGCTCATCGACGGACCGATCGCCTCCGGTGACATCACCCTGCTCGTGTGGGGATCGGTCGCGATCCTCGTGCTCGGCCTCGCGGAGGCGGCGATGGTGTGGCTACGCCGCTGGTTCGTGCTGGGTCCTGCCACCCTCATCGAGTACGACCTGCGTCACGGGTTCTACGCGCGGCTGCAGCGGCTTCCCGTCTCCTTCCACGACCGCTGGCAGTCGGGTCAGCTGCTCAGCCGCATGATGCAGGACATCAGCATGGTGCGCCGCTGGATGGCCTTCGGCCTGGTGCTGCTGGTGGTCAACACGATCACGATCGTCGTGGGGCTCGCGCTGCTGTTCAACTGGCACTGGCTGCTGGGCACGATCTTCCTCGTGTGCTCGGCGCCGCTGTGGTACGCCGGCTACCGGTTCGAGAAGACCTACGGCGTCCTCGCCCGGCAGAGCCAGGACCAGGCCGGCGACCTCGCCACCGCCGTGGAGGAGAGCGTGCACGGCATCCGCGTGCTGAAGGCCTTCGGCCGCGGCACGCATGCCCTGCAGAAGTTCACGCGGCAGGCCGAGTCGCTGCGCGAGACCGAGATGGGCAAGGCCCGCGCCAACGGCGTCATCTGGTTCTGGCTCACCCTGCTGCCCGACGTCGCCTTCGCGCTGTGCCTGGCCGCGGGCATCGTGCTCGTGCAGGCGGAGGAGCTCACCGTGCCCGGGCTGCTGGCATTCTTCGCCATGGCCACGGTGCTGCGCTGGCCCATGGAATCGATCGGGTTCCTCTTCTCCTTCCTCCTCGACGCCCGCACCGCCACCGACCGCATCTTCGAGGTCTTCGACGAGGAGAACACCATCGTCGACCCCGCGGAGCCGGTCACCCTCGCCGAGCCGCGGGGCCTGCTGCGCTTCGAGGGCGCACACTTCCGCTACCAGGACGCCGGCTCGGCCGAGCGGGATCTGCTCGACGGCATCGACCTCGAGCTGCACCCCGGCGAGACGATGGCGCTGGTGGGCCTGACCGGCTCGGGCAAGACGACGCTCACGACGCTCCCCGCGCGCCTGTACGACGTCACCGGCGGCCGGGTCACCCTCGACGGCGTCGACGTGCGCGACCTCACCCTGCGAGAGCTGCGCACGCACATCGGCATGGCGTTCGAGGATGCCACGCTCTTCTCGCAGTCGGTGCGCGACAACGTGCTGCTCGGTCGCGAAGACCTCGCCCCCGGCAGTGACGAGGCCGAGCGGGTGCTGCATGAGGCGCTCGCCGTCGCGCAGGCGGGCTTCGTGTACGACCTGCCCGACGGTGTGGACACCGTCATCGGCGAAGAGGGCATGAGCTTGTCGGGCGGCCAGCGTCAGCGGCTCGCCCTGGCCCGTGCCGTCGCCGCGCGCCCCGCCGTGCTGGTGCTCGACGACCCGCTGTCGGCGCTGGATGTCGACACCGAGGCGCTCGTCGAAGATGCCCTGCGCGAAGTCCTCGCCGACACCACGGCGCTGATCGTCGCGCACCGTCCGTCGACGGTGACCCTCGCCGACCGGGTCGCGCTGCTCGAGGCCGGCCGCGTCACCGCGGTGGGCACCCACTCCGAGCTCATGCGCACGAGTGACCACTACCGCCATGTGATCTCGAGTCTCGAGGATGAACAGACCCGTTCGCGGGAGACAGAGGTGAACCTGTGAGCACCGTCGTCGGCACCAGCGGAGAAGACCGCTCCGACTACACCAAGGAGGAGAGCCGCGCCGTGCGCCGTCGGTCGCTGCGCCTGCTCGGCTCCCTGGTCGCCCCGCTGAAGGCACAGCTGGCGCTCGCCGCCGCCGTGCTGGTCGTCTCCACCGCGCTGCGCGTGCTCGGCCCCGCACTCATCGCGTTCGGCATCAACCAGGCTCTGCCGCGGGTGGTCGATGAGGGCGATTGGATGCCGGCGGTCGTCGTCGTGCTCGTCTACCTCGTCTCCGGCATCGGCGGTGCCGCGCTCATCGCCTGGTACGCCGTCATCACCGCGCGTCTCACGCAGGCGGTCATGCTGGACCTGCGCAAACGCATCTTCGTGCACACGCAGCGCCTCAGCCTGGAGTTCCACGAGTCGTACACGTCGGGGCGCATCATCTCCCGCCAGACCAGCGACCTCGACACGATCCGCGAGCTCCTCGACGGCGGGCTCAACGAGCTGGTCTCGGGTGTGCTGTACGGCGGCTTCACCCTCATCGCGCTGCTGCTGCTGGACTGGCAGTCGGGCGTCATCCTCATGTTCATGGGTATTCCGCTGTATCTGCTCATGCGCTGGTTCTACGTGCGCTCGCAGCTGGTGTACCGCGAGTCGCGGGTGGTCAGCGCCAAGGTGATCGTGAAGTTCGTCGAGACGATGACCGGCATCCGCGCGGTGAAGGCGTTCCGCAAGGAGACGCGCAACGACGAGGAGTTCGGCACGCTCGCGCGCGACTACCGCGACGTCAACATGCGCTCCATCCGCCTGTTCGGCACCTTCGAGCCGGGACTCATGGCGGTGTCGGCGGTGACGGTGGCCGCCGTGCTGCTGTGGGGCGGCATCCGCCTGATCGACGGCACCATCGCCCTCGGCACCCTCGCGGTGGTCCTCTACGTGCGCAACTTCTTCGCCCCGCTGGGCGAGGTGGCCTTCTTCCTCAACTCCTACCAGTCCGCCGCGGCGGCGCTGGAGAAGGTGTCGGGCGTGCTGGAGGAGGAGCCCACCGTACCCGACCCCGCCAAGCCCCTGGACCTGTGGCAGGCGAAGGGACACATCCGGTTCCAGGACGTCGAGTTCGGCTACGCGTCGGGGCGCACGATCCTGCCCGACTTCACCCTCGACATCCCGGCGGGCCAGACGATCGCGCTCGTGGGCACCACCGGTGCCGGAAAGTCGACGCTCGCCAAGCTCGTGTCCCGTTTCTACGACCCGACCCGCGGCGCCATCACGCTCGACGACGTCGACCTGCGGGACCTGCATCCGAAGGACCTGCGCCGCGCGATCGTGATGGTCACGCAGGAGGCGTACCTGTTCAGCGGGACCGTCGCCGACAACATCGCGCTCGGCAAGCCCGACGCGACGCTGGAGGAGATCGAGGCCGCCGCCCGCGCAGTGGGGGCGGATGCCTTCATCCGGTCGCTCCCCGACGGCTACGCCACCGATGTCAACAAGCGCGGCGGTCGGGTGTCGGCCGGTCAGCGTCAGCTGATCTCGTTCGCCCGGGCGTTCCTGGCCGACCCTGCGGTGCTCATCCTCGACGAGGCGACGGCATCGCTGGACATGCCCAGCGAACGGATGATCCAGGACGCGCTGCAGACACTGCTGGCCGACCGCACCGCGATCATCATCGCCCACCGGCTGTCGACGGTCGCGATCGCCGACCGGGTGCTGGTCATGGAGCACGGCCGCATCATCGAGGACGACACCCCCGCCGAGCTCATCGCCGGCACGGGCAAGTTCGCCCAGCTGCACGCCGCCTGGCGCGAGTCGCTGGTGTGAGCGGTGGGTGGGGCGGCTGCGGCCGCCCCGCCCACCGTCACCGGCGGCCGGTCTCGCGCACCACGCGCACCGCGCCCGCCGGCACGTGCAGGTCACCCGTCACGTCGGCACCGGTGGTCAGCTCGGTGCCTTCGGCACCCGGCACGAACCGGGCGGTGTCGGTGTGGTTGATGAGGAACAGCCACGACCGGTCGCCGGAGACCCGCCGCACCGCTTCGACGCCCGCGACGACGGGGACGGATGCCGTCACCCGCGCGTCCGCGACGACGTCGGTCACGAGGGCGTCGAGACCCTCGGCGAGGTCCGCCGAGACGTACCAGGCGCTGCCGGCGCCGACGGTGCGCCGGGTGATCGCGGGCAGGCCGGCGAGCGGGCCCTGCGCGTACGCGGCGACGACCGCAGCCTCCGACCCGGGGGGCACCCGCAGGCGCTCGGCCCAGTGGGCCGCGACCGCTCCCGACGACAGCGGCACCCGCGCGCCGTCGGGGAGCGGGTGCAGCTCCTCGCCGATCACGCCCACCAGGTCGCGGAACGCGCCGGGGTAGCCGCCGGTGCGCACCCGGTTCTCGGGGTCGACGATGCCCGACAGGCACCCGATCACGACCGTCGCCCCGCCCGCCGCCGCGCGGCCGAGCGCTGCGGCATCCGCGTCGGAGACGGCGTACAGCCCCGGCACCAGGATGAGTCGGTAGGGCGAGAGGTCGGCCCGCGCGGGCACGACGTCGGGCACGAGGCCCCGCGCGGACAGCGCCTCGTGCCACTGCCGCCCCGCCCGTTCGAGGGGGTGGTCGTGCAGCGGCTTCTGCCCCTCCTCCCACGCCCACTGCGCGGGGATGTCCGCGACGATGGCCGTCTCGGTGGGCGCGACGAGGCTGCCGGCCACCTCGCCCAGCCGCCCCAGCAGCGCGCCGAGGGCCACCACTTCGCGGAACTGCCGGGTCTGCGCTCCCGCGTGCGGCACCATGCCGGAGTGGAACTGCTCCACCCCCGACGCCGACGCGCGCCACTGGAAGAACAGCGCGCCGTCGGCGCCGTGCGCGATGTGCTGCACGCTGTGCCGCGTCATCTCGCCCGGTGCCTTCGGGGTGTTGCGGGGCTGCCAGTTGACCGCCGCCGCGGCGTGCTCCATCAGCAGCCACGGCCGCGTGCGGTCCCAGCCCCGGGCTCGGGAGGCGACGAACGCGAGCTCGCGCTCGCGATGCGGGTCGGCGGCCCGGGTGTAGTGGTCGATCGCCACGACGTCGAGGTCATCGATCCAGTCGGCGTAGTCGGCGACGCTGCCGCCGACGGTGGGCATGAGGTTGGTCGTGATGGGAGTGGTCACCCCCGCCGCCCGCAGCGCGTCGCGCTCGCGCCGATACTGCTCGAGCAGCGCGTCGGAGGCGAACCGGTCGAAGGCGAGCAGCCACGACGGATTCTGCCCGGATTCGCTGGCCAACGGCGCCGTGACATCGTCGAACGACCGGTACCGCAGCCCCCACACCGCCGTCCCCCACGCGCGGTTGAGCGCGTCGATCGTGCCGTACCGCCGGCGCGCCCACTGTCGGAACGCCGCCGAGGAGGCATCGCAGTAACAGAGCCGGTTGCCGCCGCCGAGCTCGTTGCCCACGTGCCACAGCCGCACCGCGGGGTGCTGTCCGTATCGCTGGCCGAGGCGGCGGGCGATGCGGGTGGAGTACTCGTGCCACACCGGCTGGCTCGCGCACCAGCCGAGCCGGCCGCCGGGGTGGAACCGATGGCCGTGTCGGTCGGTGGGGATGATCTCGGGGTGGGTCCGGTGCAGCCATCCCGGCGGCGCGGCCGTGGGGGTCGCCAGGTCGATGCCGATGCCGGCGGCGTGCAGCAGTGCGATCGAGCGATCGAACCACTCCCAGTCCCACACGTCGTCGTCGACTTCGAGGAACGCCCAGGCGAACACACCGAGGGTCACGGTGTTCACCCCGGCCTCGCGCATGAGCGCGATGTCCTCCTCCCAGACGCCCGCCTCCGGCCACTGCTCGGGGTTGTAGTCCCCGCCGAACAGCAGGGCGCCGTCGGTGACCCGCGCCGTCATCCGCTGACCGACACCGATGCCGCCAGCGGATGCCCGGGCGACAGTCCCGCCAGCGCCACCGCACCGTCGAGGCCCTGCCCCGCCGGGGCGACCAGGACGATGTCGAGATCGGCGCGGGTGATGCGGTCGTCGAATGCGGCACGCAGCGCCGCGGAGTGGAAGACCCCGCCCAGCGCGCACACCGGCAGCGGGCCGTCGGGGGAGCGGTCGACGCGGTGCAGCGCCGTGATGACGCTGTGGGCGAGCTCACCCGCCGCGCGGCGGGTGATGTCCTGCGCGACGGCGTCGCCGGCTTCGCCGAGCTCCGCCACGGCCCTGGCGAGCGAAGCGATCACCGCGACGCGGTCGTCGTCGGACTGCAGGTGGATGTAGGCCTCGGAGAGGTCGGGCCAGCGGGCCTCCGCCACGGCGCGGAGAGCCGTCGCGGGCCCGCGCCCGTCGTAGTCGCGCATGACCGCGTCGAGCGCTTCGCGGCCGATCCAGTACCCGCTGCCGGCATCGCCGATGAGATAGCCCCACCCGTCCACGCGTGCCATCGTGCTCGCGCCGACGGCGAGGGTCACGACCCCCGTGCCGGCGGCGACCACGGCGCCGCGCGCGTCACCGAGCGCACCGAGGAACGCGGTCGTGGAGTCGTGGGCGAGCAGGGTGCGCACGACCGGGGTGTCCGCCAGCAGGGCCCGGAGCGCCCCGGCATCCGCCTCGGCCGACGTCAGCCCCGACACCCCTGCCGCCACCGCGGTGAGGGACGTGTGGGTGCGCTCCATCACCGCGCGGGTCACCTGTGCCAGCTGCGGGAGCAGCGGGGCATGGGTGCGGATGCCGGGGAAGAGCATGTCCTGGGCGGTGCCGGCACCGCTCACCCGCACCTTGATCCCGGTCTGCCCCGCATCGATCGCGAGTACCGCCTGGTCGGCCATCACGCCGGGTCCTTCCGCTGGAGCGCGCGGTAGGTCTCGCGCAGATAGTCGCCCGCCGGTTTGCCGTAGGGACAGTAGTCGTCGTTCGTCCGGGCCTCGGACGCGTCGTAGAGGTGCGCCGGCCAATCCCACAGCACGACGCCCGATACCCACTCCCGCCGGGAGATCGCGTCGAACATCGCGCGGTAGTAGCGCAGCTGCTCCTGCCCGTCGGGCTCGCCCGGCAGCGACCAGTCGTTGGGGCGCTGCGGCGAACCGGTGCGGCTCGGGCAGCCCGCCTCGAGGAAGAGGAACGGCTTGCCGGCCGCCTCGACGACGGGCGCGATGCGGTCGAGCTGCGTCTCCCATTCGTCGATCGGGTAGTAGCCGCTGGAGGAGATGACGTCCACGGCGTCCCACCAGGTGATGCGGTCCTCCTGGTACTTGTCGCAGTTGTAGGTGATCAGCCCGGAGTACTCCGCGCGCACCGCCTGGACCAGTCGCCGCCAGTGCTGTTCCTGCCCGTCGGCGCGCACCATCTCGCAGCCGATCGAGAGCATCGCGCAGCCCTCGGCCTCGGCGATGCGCGCGGCGTGCACGATGAACCGCGTGTACGAGGCGAACCATGCGGTCCAGCTGGGTTCACCCGGGACGTCCCAGTCGAAGAAGCCGATGTGGGCGCGCCAGGTGCCGTCGGCGACGTTGACCACCGGTTTCAGGCACACCTGCATCCCCAGCCCGTGCGCGCGGCGGATGGCCCCGACGATCTCCTCGTCGGTGACGGTGGGCTCGGCGTCGAACGGGATGTCGGTGGCGAAGGCGGTGGCCTGCAGGGCGGCGTACGACAGGGCGGTCCACGTGACGCCGTGATCGGCCATCTCGCGCATCGACCGGTCGGCGGCATCGGTGCTCCACGTGCCGCGCACGCCCGTCCAGCCCCAGGTCATGCCGCAGACGAAGCCGCCCCCGTCGAGGGCGCTCACCGCACCACCAGCTGGTTGGCGCTGCGCAGCACCCGCGGATCGGCGAGCGCGTCGGCCGCGAGCGTTCCGGCGCCGGTGACGAGGATCTCGACCGATTCGCCGGGGAGGAGCGTCACGAGCCCCTCTTCGGTGTGCGCGTCGGGGTGCACCTTGTCCACCAGCAGCGTGACGTCGCGGACGAGCGCGTCGGCGGTGACCGTCACCAGCGTGCCGCCGTCGACCCCCTCGGCGGTGAGCCGCAAGTGGGGCGCCGGCAGGGCGCTGTCGCGGGGCTCGGCGAAGAACCAGAATCCCCGCTCGTCGCCGGTGTCGGCCACGAGCAGTTCCGCGGCCGCGTCGACGGGGACCGCGAGGGCGGCCGGCAGCACCAGGGTGAGGGATCCTCGCGCCGCGACGTGGAACGGCAGCTCCGCGGCATCCCACTCGGACCCGTCCATCGACAGCCGCCGCACCCGCAGCGTTCCGGTCCAGTCGTGGTCGGTGTCGTTGCCCAGCACCGCCGCCAGGCCCGCGTCGCGCGGTTGGATCGTGACGACGCGGGGCGCGAAGGCGGCACGCAGCGCGTGGAAGAGCGGCTTCGCGCGCCCCTCCCCGTCGATCGCGGCCCACGACGTGACCGGCCAGCAGTCGTTGAGCTGCCAGACGACCGCGCCCATCGTGTGCGGCGCCCACGAGCGGAAGTGCTCCAGCGCGGTGCGCACGGCCAGCGCCTGGTTCAGCTGCATCGCCCAGTGCCACGTCTCCATATCGCCGGGCACCCGGAAGTGCGGGAGCAGCCCGTCGGTGAGCTTGACGTTGCCCTCCATCGCCTTCTGGTGCACGATCATGCCCGGCGATTCCGGGGTGAGCGGGGCGTCGTCGAGCGACTCGGTGAGTGTCGTCCAGGTGGGCGGACCCTGCCAGCCGAACTCCGCGACGAACCTCGGCCGGTGCTCCCGGTAGGTGGGCCAATCCCGCCGGTTCCACTGCTCCCACAGGTGCATCGTGCCGTGCGCCTCGTCGTTGGGATGCGGGCCGGTCTGCGCCGCGCCGTCCCAGCCGCCGCCGGGGCTGAACGGGCTCCCCGGCGTGTAGGGCACGTGCGGGGCGAGCTCATCGATCAGGGCGGGGAACATCTCGTAGTAATAGTGTGCGCCCCAACTCGCCCCGTCGAGCCGGCGCTGCCAGCCCCAGTCCTCGAAGCCCCACAGGTTCTCGTTGTTGCCCGTCAGCAGCACGAGCGAGGGGTGGGATGCCAGCCGCACGATGTTCTCCCGCGCCTCCGCCTCGACCTCCGAGCGCAGCGGCTCCTCCTCGGGGTAGGCCGCGCACGCGAAGAGGAAGTCCTGCCAGGTGAGCAGACCCAGCTCGTCGCACAGGTCGTAGAAGTCGTCGGATTCGTAGATGCCGCCGCCCCACACCCGGATGAGGTTGAGGTTGCCCTCGACCGCCTGACGCAGTCGCCGCTCGTAGCGGGCGCGGTCCACGCGCACCGGCAGGGCGTCGTCGGGGATCCAGTTGACGCCCTTCACGAACACCGGCCGGTCGTTGACGACGAGGGTGAACGGGGTGCCTGCGGCATCCGGGGTCGTGTCCCAGCGGACCGTCCGGAACCCGACCACGCGGTGCGTCGCGTCGCGGATGCCGTCGCCTGCGAGCCGCACGTCCACGACGTAGCGGGGCTGGTCGCCGTGCCCGGCGGGCCACCACCGCTGCACCTCCGCCAGCGACAGTGTCACCCGCGCGGTGTCTCCTTGCACCTCGGCGTCGGCGGTCGGGATCGCGTCCGCGGGGATGCCGGGGCCGTTCACCGCGACGAGCACCGAGAGGGGCTCCGTGGCATCTGCGGCCCGTTCGACCCGCACGTCGACGGCGACCGTGCCACCGCCGGCGTCGGGGGCGCCATCGGGGGTCGCGGTCACCCGCACCTCGGCCAGGCGCGCGTCCGACCACGACTCCAGGCGCACCGGGCGCCACAGCCCGCTCGTGAAGGTGGCGATGCCCCAGTCCCACCCGAAGTTGCAGGCCGACTTGCGGATGGCCTCATACGGCAGCGGGTAGGGTCGTGGCCGCGCACCGAGGGTGAGGCTCTGCGCGTTGGCGTACGGTACGGGCGCGCGAAAGCGCACCACGAGGTCGTTGTCGCCCTCGCGCAGCGCCTGGTCGGCGGGGAACCGATACGAGCGGTGCTGGTTGGCGACGTCTCCCAGCACCTGCCCGTTGAGGGAGATCTCGGCGACGGTGTCGACGCCGTCGAACACGAGGTCGTGCCGGTCATGGCCGTCGGGTGCCCAGGCGAAGGTGGTGCGGTAGGTCCAGTCGACCAGGCCGATCCAGGCGAGCAGGCTCTCGTTGACACCCCGGTAGGGGTCGGGGATGAGGCCCTCGGCCAGCAGATCGGTGTGCACGCAGCCGGGTACGGCGGCGGGGATCACGACGCCCGCGAGCCCGTCGGGGACGGGGCCGGCGGCGGCGGTGACCGACCAGCCGTCGTGCAGCTCGCGGCGCTCGAGCATCGGGTTCACTTGACCGCTCCTGACGTGAGGCCCTTGTAGATCCACCGCTGCAGCAGCAGGAATGCCACGAGCGTCGGGATGATCACGACGATCGTGCCGGCGGCGATGACCTCCCACTGCGCACCGAACGGGCCCTTGAAGCGGAACAGCGACGTGGAGATGAACCCCTCGGACGGCAGATAGAGGAAGGGGGCGTAGAACTCGTTGTAGACGGCGATCCCCTTGATGATGACCACCGTCGCGATGGCGGGCTTGAGCAGCGGCAGCACGACCCGCCAGTAGATCGTCCAGCGGTTCGCTCCGTCGATCATGGCTGCCTCGTCGAGCGAGATGGGGATGGACTGCATGAACTGGATGAACAGGTAGATGGCGATGATGTCGGTACCCATGAACAGCAGGATCAGCGCTGCCTTGGTGTCGTAGAGTCCGAGCCCGTTGATGAGCTGGAACGTGGCGACCTGGCTCGTGACCCCCGGGATGAGGGTCGCGATGAGGAACAATCCCATCACGAGCTTCTTGCCGCGGAAGACGAAGCGGTCCAGCGCATACGCCGCCATCGTCCCGAGGAAGACGGTGCCGACGAGCGACACGGCCAGCACGATGCCGGTGTTGACGAAGCCTTCGAGCATCTTGCCGCTCGTGAACGCGGTGACGAAGTTGTCGAAGTTCAGCCAGTTCTGCGGCAGGTCGAAGGGGCCGGACTGCGCGTACTCGGGAGCGGTCTTGAGGCTGGCGAACAGCAGCACCGACAGGGGGAGCAGCGTCACCACGGCGGCGAGCACGAGGCTGGTGTACTTGGCGGTCGTCGCGCTCGTGGAGCGGATGCGCTCGCCGAGCGTGCGCCCGGGCGTGATGCGCCGCGGCGCGGCGGTGACGGTCATGTCAGGTCCACCTTCTCGTCGGGGAACAGTTTTCGCTGGATCACGGTCACGACCAGCACGATCACCAGCAGTACGACGGCCATCGCCGAGGCGAGCCCCACCTGCCGGAAGTTGAAGGCGGTCTGCAGGGTCTGGATCACGAAGGTCGCCGATCCGTTGGCGCCACCGGTCATGATGAACGGGATCTCGAACACCGACAGGCTCCCGGCGATGGCGAGGATGAAGCTCAGGCCGATGATGCGCCGGATGCCGGGGAAGATGATGGCCCAGAACTGCTGCCAGCGGGTGGCCCCGTCGAGGTCGGCCGCCTCATACAACTCGTGCGGGATCGACTGGATGGCACCCAGGAACAGCACGAAGTTCAGCCCCGTGTAACGCCACACCGATGTGCCGGCCAACGACCAGTTGACGATGTCGGGGTTGCCGAGCCACTGCGGCGGATCGGCGAGCCCGAACCACGCCAGCACGGTGTCCAGCGTCCCGCCCGGCTGGAACAGGTAGAGGAAGACGAACCCGACCGCGACGCCGTTGATGAGGTACGGGAAGAACAGGATGCCGCGGAAGAGGCTCGACAGGCGCGTGGAGAAGCTCAGGATCGTCGCGAAGTACAGCGCGATCGCCATCTGCACGAACGAGGCGGCGAAGTAGTACAGGCTCACCCAGAACACGTTGAAGATGCGCGGGTCGGTGAACACACGCACGTAGTTGTCGAACCCGACGAACTCCTTCGTCAGGTCGATGCCGTCCCAGTCGGTGACGCTGTACCAGAAGAGGTTCAGCGCGGGCCAGTAGGTGAACAGCAGCAGCAGCCCCACGGCGCCCGCGAGGAACAGCCACGGTGTGAACCGGGCGGCGGTGCGCCGCCCGGTGCGCGCCCGGCCCTCGGGGGCGCCGGCTGCGCGGCGGGAACCGCGCAGCCGACGTGCCCGAGCGGGGGCGGAGAGGACGGCGGGCGCATCGGCCGGTGCCGCGCCGGGTGTGGCCAGTGACATGTCGCCGTCCCTTCCGATCAGTCCGCGACGTTCGCGATCGACGCTGCCCAGCGCTCGTTGAGCTCGGCGAAGTAGCTCTCCTTGTCGCCGTCGGCGGCTCCCCGGGCGATGTCGACGAGCTTCTGGCGGTAGATCGGGCCGTACAGGTCGATCTGCGAGTCATCGGCGATCTCGTTGATGAGGCCCTCCTTGCCGGCGGGCGCGGGGTTGATCTCCATCAGCTCCACCCCGGCGTCGGACAGGCCCGACAGCGTGGCGGGGAGCTCGGCGTCGATGACGGGGGAGACCATGCCCTGCGCCTCGGTGTAGCCGGAGTTCTCCACGACCCACTGGATCCACGCCCACGCCGCCGCCTTGGCCTTGGAGTGCTTGCTGACGGCGAGGTTGTAGTCGCCGCCGATGACGGCGTACTGCGCGCCGTCGACGGTGGCGGGGAAGGCCATGAAGCCGATGTCGTCGGCGGAGGCGCCGCCGGTCTCTGCGGCATCCTGCATCTGCGAGATGGCCCACGAGCCGAGCGTCATCGCGGCGATCTTGCCGGTGCCGAGGTCGACCTTGGACTGCTCCCAGTTGGTGGTCAGCGGGTCGGGCTCGGTGAGCCCCGCCGCCACCGATTCGTACAGCAGCGAGTCGATCGCATACATGTCGGTGCCCTCGGTCCACGGCGCCGGGTCCTCGGCCATGGTGATGGGCGCGTCGGGGTCGTTCGTGATGGCGCCCAGATTGCCGAAGCTCTGCGTCAGCGGCCAGCCGTCCTTGTAATTGGTGTACAGCGGCACGGCGTCGGTGTTGTCCGCGACCTGCTGCAGCGCGTCGAGCCACTCCGCCTCGCTCGTGGGCAGGGTCGTGACGCCGGCCTCTTCGAAGACGCGCTTGTTGTAGACCACGCCGTTGGCGTTGCCGCCGAAGGCGATGCCGTACTGCGTGCCGTCGAAGCTGGCGCCGGGGAGGAAGCGGTAGGTGTCCTCGAAGCCGGCGGTCTCGCCCAGCGGCTCGAGGAACTGCTCGAACTGGTCGGGCTGGATGGCGGGGATGCCGATGACATCGCCGTAGTTGGTGGTGCTCATGCGGGTGAGCATCTCGCCGGCGTAGTCGGTGATGCCCTCGAAGGTGACGGTGACGTCGGGGTACTCCTCGTTGAACGCCGCGGCGTACTCCTCGAACGTGCCGTCTTCGACGAGGTCGGTGCGCCAGGTGACGACCTTGATCTCGCCCTGCACCTCCCCGTCGATGGTGTTGTCGGCGTCGCCGCCTCCGCCGCCGCCTGCGCAGCCACTGAGTACGATGCCGGCTGCGGCGAGCAGGCCGATGCCTGCCAAAGCCTTCCGTGCCATGTGATGTCTCCTCTTCGGTTCGCCCTCGAACTTCGCGCCTCGCATCCTCGCGGGGTTTCGCGTCGCCAGGTTAGGTGGGTTCGCACGACCCGCGCAAGGGTCGGATGACAGCGCTGTCTCGCGTTGTCCGAAGGGCGCTCGCACAGAAAACCAAGCCTCGGATCAGGCGTTTCTCGAATTCGAGGCCGTTCGCTGTCCAGCAAATGTCCGCTCCGATGTCCTACGTCGTCATCGAGCGATGAGGTGCTAGCCTGGCCGGGTCGCGACGAAGGGACGTGCCGATGACGGTGCAGCAGCGGGCCACGCTCGACGATGTCGCGCGCCTCGCGGGGGTGAGCTCGAAGACGGTCTCGCGGGTGTTCACGCATCGCGAGCTGGTCGCCCCCGAGACGGCGGAACGCGTGCTCACGGCCGCCAAGCGGCTGCGGTTTCGCCCCAATACGCTCGCGCGGGGACTGCGCCGCGGCGGCGGCACCAACACGGTGGGGTTCATCATGGGCGAGCTCGGCAACCCGTTCTATTACAAGGTCGCCTCCGGCATCGAGAAGCAGCTGGCCGCCGCCGGGTACGGGCTGGTCGTGGCCACCACCGACGACACCCCGGAAGGGGAGGAGCGGGTCGCCGATGCGCTGCTGGCGCAGCGGATCGGCGCGCTGCTGCTCATCCCCGTCGCCGAGGACCAGTCCTACCTCGAAGGCGAGCGTCAACTGGGAACCCCCGTCATCGCCATCGACCGGCCGGCGCGCAATCTCGTCGCCGACGCCGTGGTGCTCGAGAACCACCGCGGGGTGTTCGACGCGACCTCGCGCCTGCTGGCGCGCGGGCACCGCCGCATCGGATACGTCTGCAACCCGGCCTCGGTGTACACCCAGGCCGAGCGCCTGCGCGGCTACCGTGACGCGCTCGCCCGCTACGACATCCACGATTCGCATCGCTGGGAACGACTCGGCGACGACCTCACGGTGCCCGCCGATCGGCTCATCGCCGACCTCCTCGCGCGCGACGACGCGCCCACGGCGCTCATCGCCGGCAACAACCGCGTCACCATCAGCGCGTTGCGGGTGCTGCGCGACCGCGGCGACGACGGCCGCACTGCATTCATCGGGTTCGACGACTTCGACACAGCCGACGTGCTGGGCGTGAGCGTCATCAGCTACGACCCGCTCGAACTCGGCCGCCGCGCGGCGGCACTGGCGATCGAGCGCATGGCCGACCCTGCCGGGTTCACCCAGCAGATCGCGCTGGCGACCTGGGTACTGGAGCGGGGCACGGGCGAGCGCCCGCCGCACGAGAGGATGCCATGACGACGAGGCGACACGTGCACCTCGAGGCCCACGGCGTCGCCGTGGTGCTCGAGCTGGACGGCGACCGGCTGCCGGCGGTGCTGCACTGGGGCCGGGCGTTGGGCCCGCGCTCGGAAGCGGACCTCGAGGCGCTGTCGGCGGCGCTGAGCCGGCAGACCCCGCCGGGCACCCTCGACGCGGCCTGGCAGGTGTCGCTGTCGCCGCAGGAGGGCGACGGGTTCACCGGGCGGCCCGGCATGGAGCTGCGCCGCCGGGGCGTGCTGCACCATCCGCGGTGGCGCGTGGCGGAAGTCGACGCCGGAGACGCCGAGGTCACCGTCGTCGCCGACGACGCGGCATCCGGCCTGCGACTTCGGATCGGGCTCGCCATCGAGACGGGCGGCGTCGTGTGGGTCCAGCAGCGGCTGGAGCTCGCCGAGGGCGCGGAGCCGGTGGAGATCGGCTGGCTGGAAGCCACGATGCCGGTGCCGGCCGGGGTCGATGCGCTGCTGACCTTCGACGGACGGTGGACGCGCGAGAAGCGGCCGGTGGCGCTGGGCCTTCCGCCCGGAGCGACCGTGCGCCAGTCCCGGCGAGGGCGACCCGGCCACGACGCGCCGATCGCCGCGATCGTCTCGCGCGGCACCGCGCGGTGGGGCGGCGGGGAGGTCTGGGGCGTGCACCCCGCGTGGTCGTCGGATGTCACCCTGCGCACCGACCGGCTCACCGACGCCGTGCCGCTCATCGGTGCGGGGGAGCTGCTGCGCCCGGGGGAGATCGTGCTCGCCGGCGGTGAGCACTTCGCCGCGGCGCGCGTCGCGTTCGTGTACAGCGCCGCCGGCCTCGACGGGTTCGCCGGCCGCGTGCACACCTGGCTGCGGGCGCGCCCGCAGCATCCGCGCACCCCGCGCCCGCTCGTGCTCAACACGTGGGAGGCGGTGTACTTCGACCAGCGGCCCGAGCCGCTGATGGCGCTCGCCGACCGCGCCGCCGAGATCGGCGTGGAGCGGTTCGTGCTCGACGACGGCTGGTTCCACCGGCGCCGCGACGACTCCACGAGTCTCGGGGACTGGGTGGTCGACCGCACCGTCTGGCCCGACGGCCTCGGCCCGCTCGCCGCGCATGTGCACGCGCGGGGCATGCAGTTCGGGCTGTGGTTCGAGCCCGAGATGGTGAGTCTCGACTCCGACCTCGCCCGCGCGCACCCCGACTGGCTGCTGCACGAGCCGGGACACCTCGACCACCCCGAGGCGCTGTCGTGGCGGCAGCAGTACGTGCTGAACCTCGCCCACCCGGGTGCCTTCGCGCACGTGCGCGACCAGATGGATGCCCTCATCGGCGAACTCGGGATCGAGTTCATCAAGTGGGACCACAACCGCGACCTCGTCGAGAGCGTGCACGAGGGCCGCCCCGGCGGCCACGCGCAGATGGCGGCGGTGTACCGGCTCATCCGCGATCTCAAGAAGCGGCATCCGCTGCTCGAGATCGAATCCTGCTCCAGCGGCGGGGCGCGCACCGACCTCGGCATGCTCGAGCTCTGCGACCGCGTGTGGGCGAGCGATTCGAACGACCCCCTCGAGCGGCAGGACATCCAGCGCTGGACGGGGCTGCTGCTGCCGCCGGAGCTCGTCGGCGCGCACGTCGGCCCCACCGACGCCCACAGCTCCGGGCGCCGCACGACGCTGTCGTATCGGCTGGCGACGAGTCTCATGGGTTCGGCCGGGTTCGAGTGGGACCTGCTGTCGTGCGACCCCGAGGAGACGGCGGTGCTCGCCCGGTTCGCGGCGCTGTACAAACAGCTGCGCCCGATCGTGCACACCGGGCAGGTGCACCACCCGGTGCTGCGCGACCCGGCGTGGCGGGCGACGGCGTTCCTCTCAGGCGACGAGGCGGTCGTGATCGTGGCGACCGTCGCGAGCCTCGAAGACGCCCGAGCCGAGCGGCTGCAGATCCCCGGGCTCGACGGCGACCGCCGCTACCGCGTGCGGGTGCGACGCGAGATCGGGGACGCCGCCTACGGATGGGTCGCGCCGGAGTGGTTCACGGCGGGGGAGACCGTGCTGCCCGGTGCCGTGCTCACCGGCGTCGGACTGCAGCTTCCCACTCTCTGGCCGGCGCAGGCCTTCGTGCTGCACCTGCAGGCGGAGGGGGTGCGCGGCGGACGCTCACACGTGCCCGGGGTATCTTGATATCGAGACAATCCAGCTCGTGAATGGAGAGACACGGATGACCGAGCCGACCATCATCTACACCTACACCGACGAGGCGCCGGCGCTGGCCACGGCGTCGTTCCTGCCGATCGTGCAGGCCTACGCCGGTCAGGCTGGGGTGTCCGTCGAGACGCGGGACATCTCGCTCGCCGGCCGTGTGCTGGCCGCGTTCCCGCAGCGCCTGACGCCCGAGCAGCAGGTCAGCGACGCGCTGGCCGAGCTCGGTGGCCTCGCGACGCTGCCCGAAGCCAACATCATCAAGCTCCCCAACATCTCCGCCTCCATCCCGCAGCTGAAGGCCGCCATCGCCGAGCTGCAGGCCGCGGGCTACGACATCCCGGATTACCCCGACGAGCCGACCACGCTCGAGGAGAAGGACATCCGCGCCCGCTACGACCGCATCAAGGGCTCCGCGGTGAACCCGGTGCTGCGCGAGGGCAACAGCGACCGCCGTGCACCGCTGGCGGTGAAGAACTACGCCCGCAAGCACCCGCACCGCAACAAGCCGTTCGCCGAGGGCTCCCGCACCCGCGTCGCCACGCTCGGACACGACGACTTCAAGGCCAACGAGACCTCCGTCGTGATCCCCGCCGACGACGTGCTGACGATCCGCCACGTGGCATCCGACGGCACCGTCACCACCCTCAAGGAGGGGCTCAAGGTCCTCCCCGGCGAGATCGTGGATGCCACCTTCCTCTCCGCCGCGGCGCTGGACGCGTTCCTGGCCGAGACGCTGCGCGCGGCCGAGGCCGACGACATCCTCTACTCCGTGCACCTGAAGGCGACGATGATGAAGGTCAGCGACCCCATCATCTTCGGCCACGTCGTGCGCGCTTACTTCGCCGACGTGTTCGCCCGTTACGGCGACCGCATCGCCGCGGCCGGTCTCACCCCCAACGACGGCCTCGGCGGCATCCTGTCGGGCCTGAAGGACGTCGACGGCGGCGAAGAGATCATCGCGGCGTTCACCGACGCGATGGCGCAGGGACCGCGACTGTCGTACGTCAACTCCGACAAGGGCATCACGAACCTGCACGTGCCGTCGGACGTCATCGTGGATGCCTCCATGCCGGCGCTCGTGCGCAACGGCGGCAAGCTCTGGGGCGCCGACGGCGGCGAGGACGACACCATCGCCGTCATCCCCGACTCCTCCTACGCCGGGGTCTACCAGGCCGTCATCGACGACGTCATCGCGCACGGTCCGCTGGACCCGGCGACCATCGGCAGCGTCCCGAACGTCGGTCTCATGGCACAGGCGGCCGAGGAGTACGGCAGCCACGACAAGACGTTCGAGATCTCCGCCGCCGGCGTGGTGCAGGTGGTGAACTCCGCCGGCGACGTGCTGCTGGAGCACACCGTCGCCCCCGGCGACATCTGGCGCGCGACGCAGACCAAGGACATCGCGGTGCGTGACTGGGTGAAGCTCGCCGTCACCCGCGCCCGCGCCACCGGTGTTCCGGCGGTATTCTGGCTCGACGAGACCCGCGCGCACGACGCGCAGCTGATCGAGAAGGTGAAGACCTACCTCGCCGACCACGACACCGAGGGCCTCACGATCGAGATCCTCGCGCCCGCCGAGGCGACTCGGTATTCGCTGGACCGCATCCGCCAGGGCAAGGACACCATCTCGGTGACCGGCAACGTGCTGCGCGACTACCTCACCGACCTGTTCCCGATCCTCGAGGTGGGCACGAGCGCCAAGATGCTCTCGATCGTGCCGCTGCTGGCCGGTGGCGGGCTGTTCGAGACCGGTGCCGGCGGCTCCGCGCCCAAGCACGTGCAGCAGCTGCTCGAGCAGGACTACCTGCGGTGGGACTCGCTGGGGGAGTTCTTCGCCCTCGCGGCATCGCTCGAGCACCTCGCGACCACGACCGGCAACGCCAAGGCGCAGGTGCTGGCCGACACGCTGGATGCCGCGACCGGCACATTCCTCGAGCAGGACCGCTCGCCCGGTCGCAAGCTCGGCACGATCGACAACCGCGGCAGCCACTTCTACCTCGCGCTGTACTGGGCGCAGGAGCTGGCCCGCCAGAGTGCCGACGCAGAGCTGGCTGCGGTCTTCGCGCCGGTCGCCGAGGAGCTGGCGGCCCAGGAGCAGGCGATCGTCGCCGAGCTGAACGCCGTGCAGGGTTCGGCCGTCGACGTCGGCGGCTACTACCGCCCCGACACCGCGCGCGTGGAGGCCGTCATGCGCCCCTCGACCACCTTCAACACGGTGATCGACACGCTCGTCTGACCCCGCGGCATCCACGACGATGCCCCGGCCGCTCGCGCGGCCGGGGCATCGTCGTTTCCGGCGGGCGCCGCGCCGCCGCCGGGTTCGGGCCGCGTATCGGGTACCGGGCCGGGGCGCTCGGCGGGATTACAGACGCACTTCGGCGACGGTCTCGCCGTACTCCGTCTCGCCGACGGGGGTGAACCCGACACGGCGGAAGAAGGTGTCGGGGCCGTCGGTGCCGGCTTCGTAGATGACGTTGACGTGGTCCATGCCGCGCGTGCGGGCCTCGGACAGCAGCTCCTCGACGGCGAAGCGGCCGACGCCGCGGCCCTGGTCATCGGCATCCACATTGATGCGCCACAGCACGGAGCGGAAGTGCTCCTGCGGCGCCTCGGGGTCGAAGTTGGCGCTGACGAATCCGACCACCTCGTCGCCGTCGAGCACGACGCGCTGCCACGACGTCGAGGGGTTCACGACCGTCGCGGCGATCGCGTAGCTCTCGGGGGCGAGGAAGCGCTCCTGCCCCGGCTTGAGCGACATGTTGTTGACCGCGACGATCGTGGATGCCGACAGTTCTTCTACACGTAGCTCAGCCATTCCCACAGGGTAACGGGGTTTCGCGTCCCGTCGCATTTCGGGGCGAACCCGTCACCGGGATTTCACCCTGCGGTCGCGCGCTCGGCGAGGAATGCCGCCTGCGCGAACCACTGGTGCGCCTGCCCGCCCTCATGCTGGTTGTGGGTGTACACCTCGATGCGCTTGTCGTCGCCGGCGTAGTGGTTGAACGCGGCGTACACCGTCGAGGGCGGGCACACCGGGTCCATGAGGGCCACGGAGAACAGCACGGGCGCGGTGGCCCGCTTGGCGAAGTTCGCGCCGTCGAAGTACGACAGGGTGTCGAAGACGCGCTCATCGGCACCGCGATGCACCGACAGGTAGCGAACGACCTCGTGATAGGGGTCCCGATCGGTGAGCCCCACGGCGCGCTCGAAGTGGCACAGGAACGGCACATCGGGCATCGCGGCGACGAGCCCTTCGGCCAGGCCTGCGACGGCGAGCGTGATGCCGCCGCCCTGACTGCCGCCGGCGATCGCCACCCGGGTGGGGTCGACCTCCGGCAGCGACCGCACCGCGTCGACCGCGCGCACGCCGTCGGTGAACACGCGCCGGTAGTAGTAGCTCTCGGGATCGTCGATGCCGCGGGTGAGGAACCCGGTGGCGCTCGGGCCCGATCCGTGCGGGTCGGGGGTGTCGCCACCCGATCCCCACATCGATCCCTGCCCCCGGGTGTCCATGAACAGGTGCACGTACCCGGCCGCGGCCCAGTCGCTGCGCTCGCCGGGAAGACCTCGCCCCCCGCCGTAGCCGTTGAACTCGACGACCGCCGGGAGCGGGCCCGTCGCGCCGCGCGGCAGGGTCAGCCAGGCGCTCACCGGCTCCCCGCCGAAGCCCGGGAAGGTGAGGTCGTAGACGTCGAACACCGTGAAGGGGGTGTCGACGCGAACCCGTCGCACCTCACCCCCCGCGTCGCGCGACTCGGCGATCGTCCGCGACCAGAAGTCGTCGAAATCGTCGGGTTCGCGCACGTCGGGGCGGTACGCCGTCAGCTCTGTCGGGGTCAGATCGAATCGTGGCACGCTCGCCACCATAGGGGGCGGGCGCCGGTCAGTAGTGGATCGACACCTCGACGCCGGGCGCTGCCCAGTCGTAGAGCTGTGCCGCGCGCCACTCCGGCATGCCGACGCAGCCGTGGCTGCTGGGCGTGCCCCATTTACTGTGCCAGTACACGCCGTGGAAGGCCTGACCGCCGTTGAAGTACATCATCCACTTCACGTCGGGCTGCACGTACGGGCCGCGAGGCTCACCGTTGGGTCCGCGGTAGGTGCCGTACAGGGTCTGCATGGGGTACATGCTGTTGATCGTGTAGTTGCCGGTGTACGTGGGGGCACCCTGCTTGCCGGTCGAGACCAGCCAGGAGTCGACGGCGGCCCCGTTCTCGTACAGGGTCACCCGCTGGGCGCTGAGGTTGACGTCGATCGTGCGGGCCAGCGCCGTGGTCTGGAACTCCGTCTCCTTGACGGGGAGGGCGTACACCGCGTTGCCGTCGGCCAGCTGGTCGGCGAAGCCGGCGGCGATGCCGTCGGTCGTCTCCAGGGCCCGACCGGCCTGGCCTGCTTGGATGTCCCAGAGATGCTCGCCGGCCGTGTTCGTGATGACGGTGGCATCCACCGCGGCGCGGTCGACCAGGCCCGGCAGGGTGTCGACGACGGGCTGGATGGCGGCGGGGTCGGCGGTGAATTCGACCGTGCCGTCCTCTCCGGTGCTGAGGGTGATCCAGGATGCCAGCACCGCACGGTCGATCGGAACCGTGCGTTCCTCGCCGACGTAGAAGCCGGCGGTGTCGAGCATGGCGTTGAGGACGTCGGCGCTGCCCTGGGCCGACTCGGTGGTCGTCAGCGGCGCGACGGGGGCCAGGGCCGGTTCATCGAGCACGACGGTGGTGGCACCGTCGTCGAGCGCCTGCTGGAGGCCTGCTTCGACGGCGGCCGGGTCGACGCCTTCGCCGTCGACGGCGGGTGTCACGACGTAGGTCTGGGAAGCGGGGTCGAACGTGAGCGCGGCGTCGGTCGGCACGGTGTACAGGTCCGGCGCCGCCGTCTGGAGAGCCGCTGCGGTGAGAGCGGGATCGATCGTGACCGTCGCGGGGACGGGGTCGCCGAACCACTGGGTCACGTTCCACGCGGGACGCGTCTCGAAGGCGGCGGTGGCCATCTCGCGGGCATCCAGCTGCGCGCCGAGGTCAGCGGCCGACACCGATTGTCCGCCGCCGACGACGATCTCGGTGCTCTCGAGGCGCTCCGCGATCGCCTGGCCGGCGGCACCGGGGGTGAGCAGTCCCACCGGGACACCCGCGACGGTGGTGCCCGGCGCGATCAGCATGAACGATGCCGCGACGGCGCCGAGCGCAGCGACGCCCACCGGAATGCCGATCCACAGGCCCAGTCGGCGCTTCTTGCGCGCGGGTTCGGCCGGTGCCCACTGCGCCTCGCCGCCACCGTCGTCATGGCCGGTGGCGCCCAGTGCGAGCGTCGGTGAATCGTCTGCCGTGGCGTCGTCAGATTCGTCGATGTCAGTACGTGTGACTACGTCCGTCACGTTCCACCCCCCGGTTGCGTGCTCCGATACGTCCTCCCCATGGTAAAGGACGCGGTCCGCACTCGGGGCAACGGGTGGGTCACGGTGAGAGGGGAGTGCGGGACCGAGGGGCGGACCTGTCTGCATAACGTTTTTGTAAACAGTCCTCGCAAACAGCGATCCCGCTCTTGCGTGGGCGGCATTCGTAAGCTCTACTAACAAACATGCCCGGCACCGACGCCCTGCGAAACCCCGCCTCCGAGACCGCCCTGCGCGGCTATGGCGCCGCGCGCCCGCTGCGCCCCGGCGGCAAAGTGCTGCCGGAGCACGCGCGAGCACACAATCGCTCCCTCGTGCTGCAGACGCTGTTCCAGCGCGGTGCGATGAGTCGTGCCGACCTCGCCCGCGAGACGGCGCTCACCCGGGTGACGATCTCCGATCTCGTCGCCGAGCTCATCGCCGACGGCTTCATCGCCGAGCGTGGCACGCGCGAGGCCTCCGGCCCCGGCAAACCCGGGATGCTGGTCGACCTCGATCGCGACGGGCACCGCATCGTCGGCATCGACCTGTCGGGCAGCGACCGCATCCTGGGTGCCGTCCTCACCCTCGACGGCGAGATCGTGGTGCGGCGGGAGATCCCCCTCCCCGCAGGCGACGCCGTCGTCGGCGCCCTGGTCGCGTTCGTCCGCGAGCTCGTCGCCGACTCGCACGCGCCGGTGCTGGGCGTCGGCATCGGCACCCCCGGCATCGTCGACGACGACGGGGTGGTGCTCACCGCGCCCACCTTCGGCTGGTCGGGTCTGGCGCTGCGGGCCATCCTCGCCGACGCGCTGGGGCTCCCGGTGCTCGTGGCCAACGACGCCAACGCCGCGGTGCTCGCCGAGTACACCTTCGGCGGTGCCGGCGAAGACGTGCTGCTGGTGAAAGTCGACCGCGGTGTCGGCTCGGGTCTGCTCGCCGGCGGACAGCCGATGCGCGGCGGCCGCTTCGCCGCGGGTGAGATCGGCCACGTCACCGTCGGCACCGACGGGGGACCTGCGTGCGCGTGCGGCAAGGACGGATGCCTCGAGGCCTGGTTGGCGGCGCCCGCCCTCACCGCCCGGCTCGCCGCCGCCGGCGCCGCCGACCGCGACGGCATCCTCCGCGATGCCGGGGAACGGCTGGGCATCGCCCTGGCGCCCGTCGTCGGCGCGCTGGACCTGTCGGAGATCGTGCTCTCCGGCCCCCCGGAACTGCTCGACGGCCCGCTCGCAGAGCAGACCGCCCAGACCCTCCGCGCCCGCACCCTCGCCGAGTTCCACGAGGGTCTGCGCGTGCGGATGACGGAGCAAGGCGCAGACATCGTCCTGCGTGGTGCCGCCGTCATGGTGCTGTCCGGACGCCTCGGAGTGTCCTGATCTGCACCGGGCCGCCCGGCCCACCCACGAGAACCACACCACTCACCAGAACCACACCCACCCACGAGAACGAAGGAACACCATGAACAAGACGCTTGGAGCCGTTGCGCTCCTCGGCGCCGCGGCGCTCGTACTCACCGGCTGCAGCGGCAGCACCGGCGGCGACGAAGCCGAAGGTGCAGAGATCCGTGTCTGGCTGGTCGGCACCGACACGCCCCAGGAAGCCCGCGACTACCTCACCGACACGTTCGCCGAGGAGAACCCCGGTTCGACCCTGGTGATCGAGGAGCAGTCCTGGGACGGACTGGTCGACAAGCTCACCACGAGCCTGTCCAGCTCCGACAGTCCCGACCTGGTCGAATTCGGCAACACGCAGGCCCCCGCCTTCACCTCGGTCGGGGCGCTGCTGGACATCTCGGACATCTACGAGGACCTCGGCGGCGACGACCTGCTGCCCGGCTTCGTGGAGGCAGGCAGCTACGACGGTGCGTTCTACGCGCCGCCGCTGTACTCCGGCGCGCGTGTCGTCTTCGCCGACCCCGCGCTGGTCTCCGCCGCCCCCGAGACGCTGGAGGACTACATCGCCGAGGCGAAGGCGCTCGCGGCGGCCAACCCCGGTGACTCCGGCATCTACTTCGCCGGTCAGGACTGGTACAACGCGCTCCCGTTCATCTGGGAGAACGGCGGCGAGATCGCCGTCGCCGACGGTGACCAGTGGGACGCGCAGCTGAGCTCGGCGGAGTCGGTCGCCGGTCTCCTGCAGGTGCAGGACCTCATGACCACGGCCTCCACCGCCCCCAAGGACGGCGACAACGCCGAGCCGTGGACGCCGTACTGCGAGGGCACCGCGATCCAGTTCTCCGCCCCCAACTGGGCGCTGGGGCTGGCCAGCGAGTGCGAGACCGACCCTGCTCCCGCCGCCCCCTTCGTCTACGCGCTCCCCGGCATCGACGGCGGCGCCGCGCAGGTCTTCGCCGGTGGCTCCAACATCGGCATCTCGGCGAAGTCCGCCCACCCCGAGCTCGCCAAGAGCGCGCTGGAGATCATCATGAGCGATGAGTTCCAGACGATCTACGGCGAGAACGGCCTCATCCCGGCGAAGAAGTCGCTCGCCTCCACCCTCGGCGACACCCCGGAGGCACTGGCGTTCACCGAAGCCGCCGGCAACGCCAAGCTGACCCCGGCTTCGCCCAACTGGGCGGAGGTCGAGGCCTCCCGCGTGCTGGAGGACTTCTTCGTGAAGATCTCCCAGGGCGGCGACGTCGCCGAGCTCGCGACCGAGGTCGACACCAAGATCGAGGACATCCTCAACGGCTGACCCGGATGCGGCCCCGTGCCGCGCCCGGTGATGTCGGGGCCGGCGGCGAACACCCCCGGCGGCCCACCCTTTCCCCGAGGAGCACCATGACCACCCAGAGCACGCTCGGCCCCCCGACGGGCGTCGCCGACGGCGACACCCCCGAGCCGCGCCCGCCCCGCCGCGGGCGGCGCCGCGGCCGCTTCACGCCCTACGCACTGCTCGTCCCCGCCCTCATCGTGCTGGCCGTCATCACGGGCTGGCCGCTGCTGCAGCTGCTCATCATGTCGGTGCAGGAGTTCGGTCGGGCGCAGGTCTTCGGCGCCGCGCCCGAGTTCGTCGGCCTCGCCAACTACCTCGACGTCCTCACCGACCCGGAGTTCTGGCAGGTGCTGGGCCGATCGCTCATGTTCGCGGCGGTGTGCGTCGTGATCACGATGGTGCTCGGCATCCTCGTCGCACTGCTGCTCAAGCGCCTCGGGGCGGTGCTGCGCACGGTCGTGTCGGTCGGACTGCTGCTGGCGTGGGCCATGCCGCCGCTGTCGGCGACGATCGTGTGGGGCTGGATCTTCGACACCCAGTACGGCGTGCTCAACAACGTGCTGGTGAACACGTTCGGGCTCGAGCAGTACGCGGGGCACTCCTGGCTCATCGAGCCGCTCAGCTTCTTCTTCGTCGCCACGATCATCATCGTGTGGGGCGCGGTGCCGTTCGTCGCGTTCACCGTCTACGCCGGTCTCACCCAGGTGCCCGACGAAGTGCTCGAAGCAGCTCAGCTGGACGGTGCAGGGGCGCTCAAGCGCTTCTTCCTCGTGGTCGTGCCCTACATCCGCCCGATCCTCGCGATCGTGACGATCCTGCAGGTCATCTGGGATCTGCGGGTGTTCACCCAGATCTACGCGCTGCAGTCGATCGGCGGGCTCGCCGAGCAGACCAACACGCTCGGGGTCTACATCTACCGCGTCTCGCTGGGCTCCGGCGACTTCGGCGCGGGCGGGGCGATCTCGGTGATCGTCGTACTGCTGCTGGTCGGGCTCTCGGCGTCCTACGTGCGCCGGAGCGTGAAGGAGGAATCGCTGTGAGCGTCGCCATGTCCGTCCGCCGCCCGTCGCGCGTGGGACGCCGGGTCGGCTCGGTGCTGACGGTGGTGACCGCCCTCGTCGTGTTCGCCGCCTCGGTGTTCCCCGTCTACTGGATGGTGAACACGTCGTTCCAGCCCAACGGGCAGGTGCGGGGGAGCGAGCTGCACTTCTGGCCCGACAACTTCACCCTCGACAACTACCTCGGCGTCGTCTCGGATTCGGCCCGTGCGCCGTTCCTGCCGGCACTGGGCAACTCGCTCATGGTGGCGTTGCTGACCGTCGTGGTCGCCCTCGTCTTCGCTTTCCTCGCCGCCCTCGCCGTCACCAGGTTCCGATTCCGCAGCCGCGCGCCGTTCATCATCACGATCCTCATCATCCAGATGATCCCGGCCGAGGCGATGATCATCTCCGTGTTCCGTCTCGTCGACGGGTGGCAGCTGCTGAACACCGTCATCGGGCTGTCGCTGGTGTACATCGCCACGGTGCTTCCCTTCACCATCTGGACGCTCCGCGGCTTCGTCAACGGCGTGCCGATCGAGCTCGAGGAGGCGGGCATGATCGACGGTCTCAGCCGCTCGCAGGCGTTCTGGAAGATCACCTTCCCGCTGCTCGCCCCCGGCCTCGTGGCCACCGGGGTGTTCGGCTTCATCCAGGCGTGGAACGAGTTCGTCTTCGCCCTCGTGCTCAACCCCCGCCCCGAGGCGATGACGCTGCCGGTGTGGCTGCGCACCTTCCTCGACCCCAACGGCGGCATCAACTGGGCCGAGCTCATGGCGGGCTCGACCCTCGTGGCGGTGCCGGTCGTGGTGTTCTTCCTCATCGTGCAGAGCCGGATGACCGGCGGCATGGTCTCCGGGGCGGTCAAGGGCTGATGGTGCGCGTGGGACTCGATGTCGGCGGCACCAAGACCCTCGGCGTCGCGATGGACGACGACGACCGCATCGTCGCCCAGGTGCGCACGCGTACCGGGTGGGGTGCCGACGCCGTCGTGGCGGGCATCGCCGCCGCCGTCGCCGCGTTGCAGGACGAGGCGGGCCCGGTGCGCTCGGTGGGCGTGGGCATTCCCGGGCAGATCGACGCCGGACGGGTCACCCACGCTCTCAACCTCGGCATCGACGACCTCGATCTGCTCGCCGCCCTGGCCTCCGTCGTCGCCGCCCCCGTGGCCGTGGAGAACGACGTGAAGGCGGCAGCCCTCGGCGCGGACGCCCTCCGCGGACGCGCCGGATCCCTCGCCTACCTCAACCTCGGCACCGGGGTCGCCGCCGGCATCGTCTCGGACGGCCGGCTCCGGCGGGGCGGACGCGGCGCCGCCGGGGAGGTCGGGCACATCTCGATCGACCCTGCGGGACCGGAGTGCCGCTGCGGCCAACGCGGCTGCATCGAGGCGCTCGCCGGAGGCGCGGCCCTCGCCGATCGGTGGGGTCGACCCGGCGAATTCCCGGTGCGCGACCTGTTCGACGCAGCGGATGCCGGCGACCCCCACGCCGCGTCGCTGCGCACCGGCGCGGTGCGGGCGGTCGCCTCGGCGGCGCAGGTGCTCGTGCTCACGACCGACGTCGACGTGGTCGTCCTCGGTGGCGGCCTCACCGGGCTCGGCGAGCGGATCGCCGGACCCGTGCGCGAAGAACTGAATTCCCGGGCCTGCGCGTCTGATTTCCTGCGCTCACTGCGGTTGGATGAGAGAGTCACGCTGCTCCCGGCCGGTTCCCCTGCCGCAGCTCTGGGCGCGGCACTGGTCGGCGCGGCATCCGCGCCCGAGGAGGTACACACCCATGGCTGAAATCGTCATCGTCCCCACCCCGGCGGAGGCCGGGGCTCTTGTCGCGGAGGAGATCCTCTCGCTCGTGCGTCGCACGCCCGATGCCGTGCTGGGCCTTGCCACCGGCTCCACCCCGTTGCCGGTGTACGAGGCGCTGCGGGCACGGCGGGACGAGGTCGACCTGTCGCGGGTGCGCGGGTTCGCGCTGGACGAGTACGTCGGCATCGACCCGGCGCATCCCGAGAGCTACCGCAACGTCATCTTCCGCGAGGTGGTGGAACCCCTCGGACTCGACCCCGAGCGCGTGCACGTGCCCGACGGCTCCCTCGACGGCATCTCACACGCCGGCGCCGACTACGAGCGCCGCATCGCCGAGGCGGGCGGGGTGGATCTGCAGATCCTGGGCATCGGCACCGACGGGCACATCGGCTTCAACGAGCCGGGCTCGTCGTTCGCTTCGCGCACGCGCGTGAAGACCCTCACCGAGCAGACCATCGCCGACAACGCCCGCTTCTTCGACTCCGCCGACGAGGTGCCGGTGCACTGCATCACCCAGGGGCTCGGCACGATCCTCGCCGCCCGTCACCTCGTGCTCCTCGCCTTCGGCGAGGGCAAGGCCGAGGCCGTCGCCGGCGCCGTGGAGGGGCCGGTGAGCGCGTCGCTGCCGGGCTCCGCCGTGCAGCTGCATCCGCACACGACCGTCGTCGTCGACGAGGCCGCCGCGTCGCGCCTGACCCGCGCCGACTACTACCGCTACGCGTGGGCGCACAAGCCCGCCTGGCAGGGGCTCTGACCGAGCGCTGAGCGCCGGGGCGGCGGCGCGTCGCGTACTGCAGACGCGCGGCCCCGGCGTCAGGCGGCGAAGACCTTGCCGGGGTTGAGGATGCCGAGCGGGTCGAACACGCGCGCGATGTCGCGCTGCAGTCGCCACTGGTCCTCGCCCAGCTCGTCGGCCAGCCACCGCCGCTTGAGCACACCGATCCCGTGCTCGCCGGTGAGGGTGCCGCCCAGGCGCAGCGCCGCACGGAACAGCTCGTCGGCGGCGTCCCAGACCTGCGGCGGCACCTCGGGGCCGGTGAAGACGAAGTTCGGGTGCAGGTTGCCGTCGCCGGCGTGGGCGACGGTGGGGATGACCATGCCGTAGTCGTGTTCGATGCGCGCGATCTCGTCGAACATCGCCGCCAGCTCGCTGCGTGGCACCGAGACGTCCTCGATGAGGGTCGTCCCGAGCGTCTGCATGGCGGGGTGCATGGCGCGGCGCACGGCGAGGAGGTGGTCTCCTTCCGCGGTGTCGGCGGCGAGCACGACCGTGCCGCCCGCGCCGGCGAGCACGGCGGCGATCGCCTCGGCCTCGGTGTGCGCGGCCGGCCCATCGGTCTGGATCGTCAGCTGCGCGGCGCCCGGGGTGGGGACCGGCAGGCTCAGCAGCCGGTGCGCGGCCGCCAGCGACGTGGCATCCATCAGCTCCATGATCGCCGGCTGGATGCCGCTCGCGGTGACCGCGGCCGAGGCCGCCGCCGCGGCGCGCACGTCGGAGAAGGTCGCGGCGAGGGTCTGCACAGTGCCCGGTACGAGCCGGCGCAGTTTGAGGGTCGCGCCGACGATGACGCCGAGGGTGCCCTCGGAGCCGATCATGAGGGCGGTGAGGTCGAGCCCCGTCACGCCCTTGACGCTGCGGTGGCCGAGCTGCAGCAGGCGGCCGTCGGCGAGGACGACGTCCAGGGCCAGTACCGCGTCGCGGACGACCCCGTACTTCGCGCACAGCAGCCCACCGGCGCCGGTGGCGATGTTGCCGCCGACGGTGGAGATCTCGCGGCTGGCGGGGTCCGGCGCCCACCACACGCCCGCCGCGGCGAGGGCGGCGTTGAGGTGGGCGTTGAGGATGCCGGGTTCGACCACCGCGAGCAGATCGTCGGGACGCACCTCGACGATGCGGTCCATGTCGCGCACCGACAGTGCGATCTCACCCGGCCCGGCGTTGGCGCCGCCGGCGAGGCCCGTGCCCGCGCCGCGCGTGACGACGGGGGTGCGGGTCTCGGTGGCGATGCGCAGCGTCGCCTGCACGTCGGCGACGGATGCCGCGCGCACGACGGCCAGCGGACGGCCGGCCGAGGCGTGGCCCGACTCGTCGGCGCGGGCGTCGTCGAGGGCGGCGGGGGAGGTGTCGACGCGGCCGCCGAGCGCGGCGCGCAGCAGCGCGACGACGTCGGTCCCGGCGGTCGACGTCGTCGCTGACGCCGCAGAACCTGCCTGCTCGGTCATGCCAAGCGGCGGCGTCCGACGATCACACCGACGGTCACGGCGACGACGGCGAAGCCGAGGCCGACCCAGGCGTAGCCGAGGGCCCACCAGGCGATCGTCGCGGCGGCATACACGAACAGCTCGACCAGTGCGCGCACGAATGGGTGCACCGCCAGCACGGCGCGCGGTGACACGAACAGGGCCCACAGCAGGATCGCGACGACCGGCGCGCCGATGCCGACGACGAGGTTCCACGGCCAGTCCCAGGCAACGAAGCCCCAGAACGCCAGCGTGCCGAAGGCGAAGACGCCGCACAGCACCGACAGCACGTCGAGCACGTTCAGCGCCGGGCGCATGCCCGGCTGGGGCTGCGGCTCGGCGGGGGGCGCGGGGCGCACGGAGGGCAGATCGGACATGGCGCCAGTCTACGCGCGGCCCGGGCGTGCGCCGTGGCGCTGCGGGTCAGGCCGTGGCGCCACGGGTCAGGCCGTGGGCTCCCCGCCGACCCACACCTCGCGCACCCGCAGGTCCGCATCCAGCAGCACGGCGTCGGCGGTCGCGCCGACGGCGAGCGAGCCCGCGGCGGCGCCGATCGCGCGCGCGGGCACGGCTGTGAGCGCCGCCACCGCGTCGGCGATCGCCACCCCGCACTCGGCGGTGACGAGCCGCAGTGCGGCATCCTGCGTGAGCGTGGAGCCGGCGATCGCGCCGCCGTCGTCGAGGCGCGCCACCCCGTCGGTCACCGTCACGGCCAGGCCGCCGAGCGTGTAGGCGCCGTCGGCGGAGCCGGCCGCGGCCATCGCGTCGGTGATCAGCGCGATGCGCCCGGGCGCCGCGGCGAACGCGAGCCGCATGACGTCGGGGTGCACGTGCGTGCCGTCGGCGATGAGCTCGAGGGTCACCCTTTCGTCCCGCATAGCGGCGGCGACGGGTCCGGGCGCGCGATGGTGGATGCCACGCATGCCGTTGAAGGCATGGGTCAGGATCGTCGCGCCGGCGTCGAACGCGCGGCGTGCGGCATCGGCGTCGGCGTCGGTGTGGCCGACGGCCACCGCGACGCCCGCCGCGACGAACCGGCCGACCGCCTCGATCGCTCCGGGGAGTTCGGGAGCCAGTGTCACCTGGCGCAGCGTGCCGTCGGCGGCCGCCAGCAGCCGGTCGACGGATGCCGCGTCGGGGGCGCGCAGCAGGCTCGCGGTGTGCGCCCCCTTGTGGCCGACGTCGAGGAACGGGCCCTCCAAGTGGGAGCCGAGGATCGTGGCATCCGTCTGCGCCAGCCGCGCGACCGTCGCCACGCGGGCGACGAGGTCGTCGACGGAGGCGGTCACGAGCGACAGCACCGCACGCGTGGTCCCGTGGGAGCGGTGCAGGGCCCTCGCGGTCGCGATCGCCTCGTCGCCGTCGTCGAACGCGCAGCCGGCCCCGCCGTGGCCGTGGATGTCCACGAACCCGGGGGTCAGCCACGCGCCGCCACCATCGTGCGCCGTGCGCGGGGCGAGCTCGCGCCAGGAGTCGCCGTGGCCCGCGGCGGTGACCCGGCCGCCGTCGAAGGCGACCCAGGCGGCATCGTGCACCCGGCCGGCGTCGACCAGGCGCACGTCGTGGACGACCCGCGCGACGCTCATGCGCCGGGCCAGTCGATCTCGGGCGAACGGTCGAAGGCGATGCCCGCGGCCTCCCACGCCGCACCCTGCGCGGCCAGCCGCATGCGGAACGACTCCCACGTGCGGTCGGGGCTGCTCCCGGTCGCGGGCGACCAGGCGGCCTCGGCGGCCGCGGCGATGCGGGGGAACGCGAGCGCGTCGATGTCGTCGAAGGTCCTGACGGTCTCGGTCCACAGCGGCGCCTCGACGCCCAGGATCTCCGCCTCGCCGACGCCGTCGAGCACGGCGGTCGGCTCCCATTCGTAGGCGCGCTGCACGCTCGTGGCGCCGTCGGCCCACAGCAGCCCGAGCGGGCTCTCGGGGTCGCGCTTCATGTCGAGGTACACCGCGTCGGCGGGCGACATGATGAGCTGCGACCCGCCGCGGACGAACGCCTGTGCCGCCGCCGCGCTGTCATCGGTCGGGGTCACCAGGCCCCAGTACTGGCCGATCGTGGACGGGGCGATCCGGCCGGCGGCGCCGGCCTCGTGCCACGCCATCGGCGTCTTGCCGAGGTTCGCGACCATCTCCGTCACGCGCTCGATGAAGTCGGCGAAGTCGGCGGGGTCGGTGCCCAGGCACTCGTCGCCGCCGATGTGCAGATACGGGCCGGGCGTCATCGCGGCGAGCTCCCCGAGCACATCGGCGAGGAAGTCGTAGGTCGCCTCATCGCGGGTCTTCAGCGACGAGAACCCGACCGCGAAGCCGGTGTACGGGACACCCGGGGTGGGCAGGCCCCCGCCGAACTGCGCCGCCGTCTCGCGGACGGTGTCGCTGATGACCGGTGGCTCGGCGAGGTCGGGGTAGGCCAGGCCGATGGCGTGGGTGTGGCTCGGCACGTCGACCTCGGGCACCACGGTCATGTGGCGGGAGGCCGCGTGGGCGACGATGGCGGCGTAGTCGGCGTGCGTGTAGAACCCGCCGGGATCGCCGCCGATCGCGGTGGCGGAGGCCCGCGCGGTGAGCTCCGGTCGGGAGGCGAGCTCGATGCGCCACCCCTGGTCGTCGGTGAGGTGCAGGTGCAGGTGGTTGAACTTCAGCGCCGCGGCGCGGTCGATGTAGGCGCACACCGTCTCGACGGAGAAGAAGTGGCGGGCCACGTCGAGCATGACGCCGCGGTAGGCGAACCGCGGGGCATCGGCGATCTCTGACGCCCGGATCAGCCAGCCGCCCTCGCCGTCGCCGGTGACCAGCTGCGCGAGGGTCTGCGCACCGTAGAACAGGCCCGCCTCGCCGGGGGAAGCGACGACGGCGGATGTCGCATCGACGGTGACCGTGTACGACTCGTGCCCGCCGGGCCGGGCGTGCTCGCGCCGGAACTCGATCGTGTCGGCGCCTTCGGCCGGCGCCGAACCGGGGGCCGCGAGTCGGAGGCCGCAGCGCCGCGCCACGAGATCGGCGAACGTCGCCGCGGCGTCGGGGTCGCCGGTGAGGTGCGTGGCCTCGCCGATACGCAGGCCCGCATCCTCGCGGGCGACGGCGGACGCGGGGAGGGGGATGAGGGGGAGAGTGGAGTGCGGCACACCGCCATTCTGTCGTCTGCGGCATCCGCTCGGGGAGTGCCGCGTCGGCGGGACACGCTGCCGATCGTGGCGTGATCGTGTTGCCGATCGTGACTCGCGTGCTCGCGGTGCCGGAGCAGGCATCCGCTATGCTCGGGATGTCGCGACTGGCGTTGAGGTGGGGGACCACCGGGGAGCGACTGATGAGGGCATCGACCGCACGCCTGGGCCGGGTCTCGACACGCCCCGTGCGGGCTGTGCGACCCGAGTTCCGTGTAGCAGTGCAGTCAGGAGATCGTCATGACCGATGCCGTGTTCAACGCCCCTCTCTCCGAGGTCGACCCCGAGATCGCCCAGGTCCTCGAGCGCGAGCTCGAGCGTCAGCGCGGGTACCTCGAGATGATCGCCTCCGAGAACTTCGTGCCGGTGTCGGTGCTGCAGTCGCAGGGCTCGGTGCTGACCAACAAGTACGCCGAGGGTTACCCCGGCCGCCGCTACTACGGCGGCTGCGAAGAGGTCGACGTCGCCGAAGAGCTGGCCATCGAGCGCGCCAAGGCCCTGTTCGGCGCCGAGTTCGCCAATGTGCAGCCCCACTCGGGCGCCTCGGCCAACGCCGCGGTGCTGCACGCCATCGCCCGCCCCGGCGACACGCTGCTCGGTCTGGCGCTGGATCAGGGCGGTCACCTGACGCACGGCATGAAGATCAACTTCTCCGGCCGGCTCTACAACATCGTCGCCTACGGCGTCGACCCCGAGACGTCGCTCATCGACATGGCCGAGGTGCGCCGCCTCGCCCTCGAGCACAAGCCGAAGGTCATCATCGCGGGCTGGTCGGCGTACCCCCGTCAGCTGGACTTCGCCGCCTTCCGTGAGATCGCCGACGAGGTCGGAGCGCTGCTGTGGGTCGACATGGCCCACTTCGCCGGTCTCGTCGCGGCGGGCCTGCACCCGAACCCGGTGCCCCACGCACACGTCGTGTCCTCCACCGTGCACAAGACCATCGGCGGACCCCGTTCGGGCTTCATCCTGAGCAACGACGCCGACATCGCCAAGAAGATCAACACCGCCGTGTTCCCGGGCCAGCAGGGCGGGCCGCTCATGCACGTCATCGCCGCCAAGGCGACGGCGTTCAAGCTCGCCGCGACCCCCGAGTTCGCCGAGCGTCAGGAGCGGGTGCTGCGGGGAGCCGCGATCCTCGCCGACCGCCTCACGCAGCAGGATGTGAAGGACGCCGGCATCGCGGTGCGCTCCGGCGGCACCGACGTGCACCTGGTGCTCGTCGATCTGCGCGACGCGGCGATCGACGGCAAGCAGGCCGAGGACCTCCTCCACGAGATCCACATCACCGTGAACCGCAACGCCGTCCCCAACGACCCGCGACCGCCGATGGTGACCTCTGGCCTGCGCATCGGCACGCCGGCGCTCGCGACCCGCGGATTCGGCGACGCCGAGTTCACCGAGGTGGCCGACGTCATCGCGCTGGCGCTGCAGCCGGGTGCCGACCTCGAGGCGCTGCGCGCCCGCGTCGCCGCCCTGACGGCCGCCTTCCCGCTGTACCCCGGTCTGCAGCAGTGACCGCGGTCCGCCTCGACGGGGTCGCCACCGCGGCGGCCATCAAGGACGAGCTGCGCGTGCGCGTGGCGGCGCTGGCGGAGCGGGGGATCGTCCCCGGCATCGCGACCGTGCTGGTGGGGGCCGACCCCGCATCCCAGCTGTACGTCGGCATGAAGCACAAGCAGTCCGAGGCGATCGGGATGAACTCGATCCAGCGGGAGCTGCCCGCCGACGCCACGCAGCAGCAGGTCGAGGAGCTGATCGACGAGCTCAACGCCGACCCTTCGTGCCACGGCTACATCGTGCAGCTGCCGCTGCCGCGCCACCTCGACACCGACGCGATCCTGGAGCGGATCGACCCGGCGAAGGATGCCGACGGCCTGCACCCGACCAACCTCGGTCGCCTCGTGCTCAACGTGAACACTCCGATCACGACGCCGCTGCCGTGCACGCCGCGCGGCGTGATCGAGCTGCTCACCCGCAACGGCTACGACCTGGCGGGCAAGCACGTCGTCGTCGTCGGTCGCGGGGTGACGATCGGCCGGTCGATCGGGCTGCTGCTGACGCGGCGCGAGTACAACGCGACCGTGACACTGACCCACACCGGCACGGTGGACCTGCCGCGGCACCTGCGCGAGGCCGACGTGATCGTGGCGGCGGCGGGGGTCAAGCACATCGTGCGCGCCGAGGACGTGCGCCCGGGCGCCGCGGTGCTCGACGTGGGCGTCACCCGCGAGGTCGACCCCGAGACCGGCAAGAACCGGGTCTACGGCGACGTGCACCCCGACGTGGCCGAGGTGGCCGGGTACCTGTCGCCGAACCCCGGCGGTGTCGGCCCGATGACCGTCGCCCTGCTGATGACGAACGTGGTCGAGGCCGCGGAGCGCGCCGCCGCCGAGTGACTGCGCGCGGCCGGGTGAGCACCCGGGCGCCGGTGCATGGCATCCATCTCTCCGGTACAGGTGATCTCACCGGCACAGGATGATTCCGCGGCATCCGTCCTGTTGTGGGGAGATCTCCTGCAGCCGGAACGGGGTGGGCGGCGGTCAGCCCTTGCCGAGGTCGTCGAACAGGCGACGCTGCTCGTCGGTGAGGCCGTCGTCGGGCGTGGCAGGCCGGGTGGCATCCGGACGTCCGGCGGTCGCGGTCGACGCCGGGCCGAAGGGCGGGGCAGGGGCATCGGATGCCGCCGCCGTGCGGCGCCCGCCCCGCGCGCGGTCGTACAGCCTGCCGGCGCGGGCCTCGATGCGATCGTCGACCGCGTCGTAGATGAGCCAGGCCACCAGGAGCGCCGGCGGCGGCACGACCCAGCCCCAGAACAGGCCGCTCACGTGCACCGAGGACAGCAGCACGACGAGCACCCACACGATGAGTTCGACGACGAACACCAGGCCCGCCTGCACGAGCTTCTCGCCCACGCGCGTGCGCTGGTCGGCGGACTTGGCGGCCATGCCGCGGAACGCCTTCGCGATGACGGGCTTCAGCCAGATCGTCGCCGCCGTGAGCACGACCCCCGCCCACAGCGCCGCCCAGCCCACCGACACCCGCGGCAGCAGCGCCCCGAGCGCGACGAGCACCACAACGTTGAACACATACAGCGAGGCGAACCGCACGACCCAGGTTTTCATCCCGTCACTCTGGCACGCCCCGCCGCCGTGAGACGACTACTGGCGGCCGAGACAACGGGTGTTTCCCATCGTCTCGGCCGCCAGTTGTCGTTTCAGCGATCGGGTCGCGACCCGCCCCGGGTCAGCGCACCGTGATCGTCGTCTGCTCGGCGGGGATGGCGCGCAGCAGCGGGCTCGTGAGCGTCGCCCACGTGTCCCACGTGCCCCGCAGCACCCCGGTGGCGCTGTAGTCGAACGTCACGGTGCCTCCCGCGGTGGGCGGGGCCGTCGTGATCGCGTAGACGGTGCCATCCGACGGCGGGTCGGCCACGACACCGCTCGTGCCGTCGCGGTTCTCGGCACCGGTCACCGCACCCGACGCGGCATCGGGCACCTGCTCCCCGTCGTAGGCGAACCACATGCCCTCGGTGGCACCGAGCGCGACCCACACCTGGAACGAGTTGCTGCCGTTGCCGCTGAAGGTGGGCACATCCTCCCACTCGACCACGAGGAACTGGCTCACCCCGTCGTTCAGGATGCCGATGCGCACGGCGCCCCCGGCTGAGGGGTCGAGGTCGGTCCACAGCGGCGCGAGCACGTTGTTCGGCGCAGCGGGGTCGGGGATGCCGGTGGACTGCCAGGACACATCGGCCGCGGTCGCGCCGCCCACCACCACGTAGCCGTTCGAGACGATGCCGATGCTGTCGTACACCTCACCGCCGTAGTTGAAGCTGGGCAGCGTGTAGTTGACGTGCGCCTCGTCGCCGAGCCCCCCGATCGGCGCGATGCCGAACGCCGACAGTGGCAGGTAGCCGCCGCCGGGGTGGGTGCCGGCATCCGGATCCACCGACTCGATCGTCGGGGCGATCGCCGGGCTCAGCGTGCCGTCCCACTTCGCTCCGAGGAACTGGCGCTTGGCGGGGGCCGTGACGTTGCGGATGTTCAGGAACGGGTGCGCCGTCACGCGGATCGAGGCGGGCACCTCCACCGGCAGGAAGTTCGTCGCCGTCACCGTGCACGTGGTGCTGGTGCCGCGACGGATGGTGTCGGGCTCGCACGACTGGCCGAGCGAGACCTCGGCCTCACGCACGTTGGCGGCCACCGGGATCACCACGGGGGTGGCGCCTCCGGTCGGGGTGAGGGTGATCTCGCCCTGCTGCCAGCCTTCGCCCGCCTCGAGCCCGTCGATGATCACCGTCAGGTTCTTGGATGCCCCGGGCGCGAGGGTGAACCGCGACTGCGGCACCGTCACCCGCAGACCTCCGGTGGCCTCGGTGGTCACCCGGAACGTCTGCCGGCGGTCGGAGACGTTCGTCACGGTGCGCGAGGTGTCGATGGCACCGGGCATGGGGTCGACGTAGATGCTCGGGATGTTGAGATCCACCCGTCCCAGCGCGTCGCCGGCGCTCGCGGCGAACCGCTCGGCCGTCTCGGCGATGGTCAGCACCGGGGCGACCGCGCGGTCGGCGCGGATGCTGCCGGCGCCGCGGTCGAACACGCCCGCAGGCGTCCCGTCGGCGTTGACGACCTCTTGCAGCGACGAGGTCATGAGCGCCGACTTCACCTGTCCGGGCGTGAAGTCGGGCCGGGCGGCGATGACGAGCGCGGCGACACCGGCCGCGTGCGGCGACGACATCGAGGTGCCCGCGATGGCCTGGTAGTACTGACCGGCCGGTCCCGAATCGTACCCGCTCGGGGCGGGGGTGTGACCGGCGAGCACCTGGATGCCGGGGGCGGTGATGTCGGGCTTGAGGAACTCCCCGATGGGACCGCGCGAGCTGAAGCTCGCCATCACATCGCCCGGCGCCGCGCTCGCGCGCCCCGAGCCCCACGTGGCGGTGACGCCGGGGCGGGTGAGGAAGGCGAGCACCTCATCGTTGGGGCCTTCGAGGTGGATCGTCGGCAGGAAGTGGTTGTCGGTGTTGGTCTCCATCGTCGTCGGGTTGTAGAGGATCATGCCCGCGGCGTCCCCGAGCGAGGCGAAGTAGCCCTTCTCGACGCGGCCGTTGCCGCCGCGCTCGCAGACGACGACGGTGCCGGTGAGGCTGCCGGCGGCGAAGGGCTGCTCGCAGCGGATGCCGCCGGTGTACCCGGGCACGGCGTCGGCGCGCACGACGGGAGCGTCGGCGACGCCCTGCGTGACGGTCGCGCCGGTCTTGGTGAGCGTGCCGCCGTCGGCGGCGGACAGTTCCAGCGTCGTCGTGAACGCGCGGTCGAACGTGGACGCTGCCACCGTGGTGGTCCAGGGCCCCGCGTGGTTGGCGGTCGAGGCGCCGGGGCCGGAGTTGCCGGCCGAGGCGTGCACAGCCACCCCCGCCGCGTACGCGTCGAGGAAGGCCATCTCCACCGGATCGGTGTAGATGCTCGCCGAGCCGCTGACGGAGTAGTTGATGACGTCCACGCCGTCGACGATCGTCTGTTCGACGGCGGCGACGAGGTCGGAGTTGTATCCGCCGCCGGGGCCGAGGGCGCGGTATGCGATGACCGAGGCGCCCGGGGCGACACCGCTGATGGCGCCGTGGTCGACGCCCAGCACCGGTGAGCTGTCGACGGCGCTGCCGGCGGCGGTGGTCGCGGTGTGCGTGCCGTGCCCGTCGGAGTCGCGCGCCGAGCAGCCGGATGCGGAGCAGAAGTCGATGGCGCCGGCGGGCTCCTCGGCTAGCTGCTGGTAGGCGTCGAGGAAGGCGTGGGCGCCGATGAGCTTGTCGTTGCACTCGAAGGCGTCGCCGGCCGAGCCGTCGCCGAACTCGCACGCCCAGGGCCCGCCCTCGGGGGTGGGGATGCCGTTGTCGGCGAGCATCGGGTGCTCGGGCCAGATGCCGGTGTCGATCACGCCGACGATGACGCCGGCGCCGGCCTGGTCGCGTCCGCCGAGACCCGGCCACACGGCATCCGCACCGATGAAGGTGGCGGCGTCGGGGTCGATGCCGCCGGCGTCGTAGGTCTCGAGCGCCGGGGGCTCCGCCGGGGCGGGGCTCTCTTCGGGAGCCGGGGTCTCTTCCGGCGTCACCGTCTCTTCGGGCGCGGGGGTCTCCTCGGGCGCGGTGGTCTCGCCCGGTGCCGGCGTGCCCTCGGGGGCGGGCGACTCGTCGGGTGTCGGGGTCTCGTCGGGCGCGGCTGTCTCGCCGGGCGTCGGCTCGGGCGCCGGGGTCTCGGTGGGGGAGGCGATCTGGCGCAGCGCGTTGTCGTGCACGGCCGCGACGCCCTCGAGCGCGGCGATGTCCTTCGCCCGGTTGGCGGGGATCATCACCGACAGGCCGCCGTACACCACGACGTGGCGCGACAGCAGGCGAGCCTCGGGCACGGATGCCTGGACCTCGGCGAATGCGGCATCCAGGCGCTCCTCGACGTAGCGCGTGTAGGCCGCGACGTCGGAGTCGGCGAGGTCGCGGCCGGTGACGGCGGGGCTGGTTGCGGCGAAACCCTCGAGGCCGCCGGCGTAGGCGGCCACCGGGTCGACGTCGACCTTGATCATGACGGCGGTGCGGGCCCCGTCCGTGCGGGCGAGCACGTCGGGGTCGTTCTCGGCGAGTTTGCCGGTGGCCGACCGCGCGACGGAGCTCGCGGGAGCGTCGGGGGAGACCGGGGTCGCACTGAAGTCGGTGGTGGCGGCCCGGGCGGGTGGCGAGAGCGAGACGAGGATGAGGGCAGCCACCCCCAGCGCGGCGAGAAGTTGCAGAATGCGCGGGAACGACAGCGATCGAGTCATCCGGGGGGCCTCCGTCAGCGAACCTGAGTGTTCGGTATGAGAAACCTAGACGTCCGCTGAAAGCGAACGCACGGAACATTCGAGAACTCTCATGAAACGCTCGCCCCGCACCCGGTCAGTACGAGGAGGGTGGGTCCGCGACGCCGGGCGTGCACCAGCGGGCCGCGAGGGCTTCGGATCCGCGCGCGAGCAGCGCCACATCGGCGCCCACGAGGGCGAACGAGGCTCCGGCATCGAGATACGCCTGCGCGACGGCGGGGTCGAAGGCGTTGACGCCCACCGGCTTGCCCGCCTCGCGCACGGCGGCGAAGGTGCGCTTCACCGCGGCGATGACGTCGGGGTGCGACTGCTGACCGAGCAGCCCGAGCGAGGCGGCGAGGTCGGCGGGGCCGACGAACACGCCGTCGACGCCGTCGACCGCGGCGATCTCGGCGGCAGCGTCGACGCCGGCCGCCGTCTCGATCTGCACGAACACCGACACGTGCGCCGCGGCCTGCGCGAGGTACTCGGGCACGCGGTTCCAACGGGCCGAGCGGGCGAGGGCGGAGCCCACCCCGCGCATGCCGCGCGGTGGATAGTGCGCCGCCGCGACGACGCCTCGTGCCTCGTCGGGCGAGGACACCATCGGCACGAGGATGTTCTGCGCGCCGAGGTCGAGCACCTGCTTGATCGTCACCGGGTCGCCGATGGGCACCCGCACGACGGGCGTGACCGGCGAGCCCGCGACCGCGTGCAGCTGCGCGAGGACGGACTCCAGGCCGTTGGGGGAGTGCTCCATGTCGATGAGCAGCCAGTCCATGCCGGACCCGGCGCAGATCTCGGCGACCAGCGCCGAGCCCGAGCACACCCAGATGCCGGCGAGGGGGCGGGAGGCCGCGGCGAGGTCGTCGCGGAACGTGGGCGTCAGCTGAAGCGGCATTCGATGACTCCCATCGGGCCGTAGTCGCAGCGCACGGTGTCGCCGCGTGAGACCCACATCGGCCGGGTGAAGGACCCCGCCAGGATGATCTCGCCCGACTCGAGCCGCGCGCCGTGCTGGTGGAATTTGTTCGCCAGCCACGCCACCCCGGTGGCGGGGTGCCCGAGCACGCCCGCGGCGACCCCCGTCTCCTCGATCTCGCCGTTGCGCGAGAGCACGCCCGGCACCCATCGCAGGTCGATCTCGTCGGGGCGCTTGTGCACGGTGCCGAGCACCATCGCCCCGTAGGCGGCGTTGTCGGCGATCGTGTCGACGATCGTGCGCCCCTCCAGCTCGATGTGGGAGTTGAGCACCTCGAGCGCCGGCACCGCGTAGTCGATCGCGTCGAGCGCGTCCGCCAGCGTGCAGTCGGGGCCTTCGAGCGGGCGCTTCAGGACGAAGGCCAGCTCCACCTCGACGCGCACGTTGGAGAACTGATCGACGGGGATCTCGTCGCCGCTGTGGAAGATCGTGTCGTCGAACATGACGCCGTAGTCGGGCTCGGTGATGCCGGTGGCCTGCTGCATGGCTTTGGAGGTCAGTCCGATCTTGCGCCCTACCAGGCGCCTGCCGGCGGCGAGGTTCTCATCGCGCCACACCCCCTGGATCGCGTAGGAGTCCTCAACCGTCGCCTGCGGGTGGCGGGCGGTGATGCGGGGGATCACGCGGTGCGTGCGGTCGGCTTCGGCGAGCTCCGCGGCCAGCGCCGCGATCACGTCGGGGGCGAGCATGGATCTCCTTCGGTCTCGGTCAGGGTAGCGGGTGGCTACAGCTGGTGGCCGAGCTTGTACTCGCCCTGCTTGTACTCCGGCAGACCGTCGTCGCCGGGGCGCGTGTACGAGAACCCGTCCGCGCCGATCGTGACGGCCATCTCGCTGCTGTCGGTGCGGGCGACGACCGGCTTCGGGTTGCCGTCGAGGTCGAGCACGAGCGATGCCTCGGTGTACCAGGAGGGGACGACCGGGTTCCCCCACCAGTCACGGCGCTGGTTGTCGTGCACATCCCAGGTGATCACCGGGTTGTCGGGGTCGCCGGTGTAGTAGTCCTGCGTGTAGATCTCCACGCGGTGCCCGTCGGGGTCGCGCAGGTACAGGTAAAAGGCGTTGGAGACGCCGTGCCGGCCGGGACCGCGTTCGATGGCATCCGATCGGCGCAGTGCCCCGAGCTTGTCGCAGATCGCGAGGATGTTGTGCTTCTCGTGCGTCGCGAAGGCGACATGGTGCATGCGGGGGCCGTCGCCGCCGGTCATGGCGGTGTCGTGCACGGTGGGCTTGCGTCGCATCCACGCGGCGTAGACGGTGCCCTCGTCGTCCTGGATGTCCTCGGTCACCCGGAAGCCGAGATCCTGCATGAACTTCACGGCGCGCGGCACGTCGGGGGTCACCTGGTTGAAGTGGTCCAGGCGCACCAGCTCGCCGGGTGTGTGCAGGTCGTAGCGCCAGGCGAGGCGCTCGACGTGCTCGGTCTGGAAGAAGAACTCGTACGGGAAGCCCAGCGGATCCTCCACGCGCACCGAATCGCCGATGCCCTTGACGAACCCCTCGGGGCGGCGCTCCACGCGGCATCCGAGCTCGGTGTAGAACGCGACCGCCCGATCGAGGTCCTCCGCCGACCGCACCCGGTACGAGAACACCGCGACCGCCGCCACGTCGCCGCGGCGGAGCACCAGGTTGTGGTGGATGAACTCCTCCGTCGAGCGCAGGTAGATCGCCTCGTCGTCCTCCTCGGTCACGTACAGCCCCAGCACGTCGACGTAGAACGTGCGGGATGCCGCGAGGTCGGTGACCACGAGCTCCATGTAGGCGCAGCGCAGGATGTCCGGCGCCGGGGAGACGGGGGTGGGCACCGGGTCGTCGGTGTGGATGGGGGCCTCCTGGGAGACGAAGAATCCTGACGAGGTGAGGGTCATGTCGTCGCGGTGGGTCATGTCAGCGTCCTTGCTTACGTGCGGGGTGTGCCTGCGTGTGGGTGGGTCAGTGCTTGCCGAAAGTGGGGTTGTGCACGGTGCCGAGCGTGATGTGCACGGCCTGCTGGTCGGTGTAGAAGTCGATCGAGCGGTAGCCGCCCTCGTGCCCGAGACCCGAGGCCTTGACGCCGCCGAAGGGGGTGCGCAGGTCCCGGACGTTGTTGGAGTTCAGCCACACCATCCCGGCGTCGATCGCCTGGGAGAAGTTGTGGGCGCGCTTCAGATCGTTGGTCCAGACATAGGCGGCCAGGCCGTACCTCGTGTCGTTGGCCAGGGTCAGCGCCTCGGCCTCGGTGTCGAACGGGGTGATCGCCACCACCGGCCCGAAGATCTCCTCCTGGAAGATGCGGGCGTCGGGGGCGACATCGGCGAACACGGTGGGGGCGACGAAGTTGCCCGTCTCGAACCCCTCGGGCCGGCCACCGCCGGCGACCAGGCGCCCCTCGGTCTTGCCGATCTCGACGTAGCCCATGACCTTCTCGAAGTGTTCGGGGTGCACGAGGGCGCCGACTTCGGTGGCCGGGTCGTGCGGATAGCCGACCTTCACGCGCCGGGCCTGCGCCGCGTAGCGCTCGACGAACTCGTCGTACACGGCGCGCTCGACGAGGATGCGGCTGCCGGCGGTGCAGCGCTCGCCGTTGAGGGAGAAGACGCCGAAGATCGTGGCATCCACCGCCGCCTCGAGGTCGGCGTCGGCGAAGACGATCGCGGGCGACTTGCCGCCCAGCTCCATCGACAGTCCCTTGAGGTGGGGAGCGGCATTGGCGAAGATCAGCTGCCCGGTCGAGCTCTCGCCGGTGAACGAGATGAGCGGTACGTCGGGGTGTTTCACCAGCGCGTCGCCGGCGTGCTCACCGAGGCCGTTGACGAGGTTGAACACGCCCTGCGGGAGCCCGGCCTCCTCGAAGATGCCCGCCCACAGCGATGCCGACAGCGGGGTGAACTCGGCCGGCTTGAGCACGACGGTGTTGCCGGTGGCCAGCGCCGGGCCGAGCTTCCACGACTCCAGCATGAACGGGGTGTTCCACGGGGTGATGAGCCCGGCCACGCCGATCGGCTTGCGGTTGACGTAGTTGATCTGGCGGCCCGGCACCTTGTAGGTGTCGTCGGCCTGGGCCACGATCAGGTCGGCGAAGAACCGGAAGTTCTCGGCCGCACGCCGGGCCTGGCCGAGGGCCTGGGTGATCGGCAGTCCCGAATCGAAGGACTCGAGCTCTGCGAGGCGCTGATCGCGCGCCTCGACGAGGTCGGCGATGCGGTGCAGGATGCGGGAGCGCTCGCGGGGCAGCATGCGCGGCCAGGGGCCCTCGGTGAAGGCGCGGCGGGCGGCGGCGACCGCCAGGTCGATGTCGGCCTGCTTGCCGGCGGCGGCCGTGACGTACGCCTCGTTCGAGACCGGTTCGAGCACGTCGAACGTGTCGCCGTCGACGGAGTCGACGAACGCGCCGTCGATGTAGTGGCGGATGCGGTCGGGCAGGTCGGCCGGAACGTGGCGGCGGTGAAGCGCAGTGTCGGTCATGTCGGTTCCTCCAGGGTGGCGGGAAGGGTCAGAACGCCGGCAGGCCGAGGGCCTCGTCGGGGTGCTCGTGGATCATGTAGGCGTCGAGGGTCGCCGACCGGTGGCGGCGGGCCGCTTTCTCGATCTCGCCCAGCGGCGCGCCGGTCTCGATGAGGACCAGGATGTTCTCGTGCTCGCGCACCGATTCCTGGGCGCGGCCGGGGACGAAGCTGAAGGTCGAGTCGCGCAGGTTCCCGAGCCGTGCCCACTCGGCGTTGACGAGCTCGAGCATGCGGGGGTTCGCGCACCGGGCGAACAGCGCCGCGTGGAACTGCTGGTTCAGCGCCGTGAACGCCCGCGGTTCGAAGTCGTCGAGGCGGGCGATCATGCGCTCGTTGATGTCGCGGGCGGCGCGCACGTCGTCGGCGGTGAGACGGCGTGCCGACAGGGCGGTGGCCGCCCCCTCGAGGATGCTGAGCGCCTGCATGCTGGCGCGGTACTGCGAGTCGTCGACCATCGACACGTGCGCGCCGACGTTGCGTTCGAAGGTGACGAGCCCCTCCGCCTCGAGCTGTCTTATCGCCTCGCGCACCGGCACGACGCTCATGTCGAGCTCGTTGGCGATGGTGCCGAGCACGAGCCGGTACCCGGGGGTGAACTCTTGATCGGCGATGCGGGCCTTGATCCACTGGTAGGCCTGCTGCGATTTGCTGAGGGCGTCCACGGTGCTCATTCCCCTGCTCGTTCGGCGTCGTAGCGGGCGCGCCAGTGCGCATTCATCGGGAACAGGCCCCGCACGGGGTTGCCGGCGGCGACCTGGGCGGCCACCCAGGCATCCTCGTCCTCCTGGGCGAGGGCAGCGTCCGCGACCTCGTCGGCGAGGTGCGGCGGGAGCACGATCACGCCGTCGGCGTCGCCGACGATGATGTCGCCGGGCTGCACCGTGGTGCCGCCGCACGCCACGGCGACGCCGGTCTCCCACGGCACGTGCTTGCGCCCGAGCACGGCGGGGTGGGCCCCGACGGTGTAGACCGGGATGCCGACGGCGGTCACCGCGTCGGCGTCGCGCACGCCGCCGTCGGTGACGATGCCGGCCGCCCCGCGGGCGTGGGCGCGGATCGCGAGGATGTCGCCGAGGGTGCCGGAGCCTGCTTCACCGCGGGCCTCGATGACGATGACCTCGCCCTCCTCGACGGCGTCGAACGCGCGCTTCTGCGCGTTGTAGCCGCCGCCGTGGCTCGCGAACAGGTCTTCGCGGCCGGGCACGAACCGCAGCGTCGCGGCCGTTCCGACGAGCTTGCGCTCGGGATGCAGCGCCCGCACGCCGTCGATCGTGACGTTGTCGAGACCTCGTTTGCGCAGCTGCTGGGAGAGGCCGGCGACGGGGATGCGCTCGAGCTTGGCGCGCAGGTCGGGGTGAAGGCCCCGGGAAGCCAGGCCGGCGTCCTCGCGCGAACCCCACGCCTCTTCGCGCTGCGTGTCGTCGACGGCGGGGAGCGTGCCCAGGGCCGGGTCGAACGGGGCGGCGGGACCGGCGACGACGGTCGTGGTGAGGCGACCCGAGGTGGCGCCGGTCTCGGGGGCATCCACCTCGACCGCCACGACGTCGCCCGGCTCGACGACCGAGGAGCCGGCCGGAGTGCCGGTGAGGATGACATCGCCCGGCTCGAGGGTGAAGTGCTGGGAGAGGTCGGCGACGAACTGGGCGAGCGGGAAGATGAGGTCGCCCGACGTCCCCTCCTGCCGCAGTTCGCCGTTGACCCAGGCGCGCACGCGCAGCCCGGTGGGATCGATCGTGCGGGCGTCGATGAGATCGGGGCCGATCGGGGTGAACCCGTCGCCGCCCTTCGAGCGCACGTTGGATCCCTTGTCGGCGGCGCGCAGGTCGTACAGGCCCAGGTCGTCGGCGGCCGTGACCCAGCCGACGTGCTCCCAGGCGCGGGCGAGGGGGACGCGGCGGGCGGCGGTGCCGATCACGAGGGCGATCTCGCCCTCGAAGGCCAGCAGCTCGGTGCCTTCGGGGCGCTCCACCGTGCCGCCGGAGGCGGCGACGGAGCTGGATGCCTTGAAGAAGTACGACGGGGCGGCGGGGCGGCGCCCGCGCTGGGCGGCGCGCGATTCGTAGCTCAGGTGCACGGCGATGATCTTGCCGGGGCGGCCGGGAAGGCCCGCGAACCGGGGATCGGTGGTGGTGTCGATGGTCATGGCTCCCTCGCCCTTGCGTCGTATTCGAAATCGTATATGATCGGCTCGGGAGAGGCAACCTTCCCGCACCCGCACCGCCTCTGACAACGACGTCAACCACTGGGAGTCACAACGATGAGCACACGCCCGTCCACCGTGCCCGAGGGCTTCACGCCCACCGGCACGATCGCCACGCATGCCGACCGCCGCCGCGTGGTGTTCGCCACCGTCGTCGGCACCACCGTCGAGTGGTACGACTTCTTCATCTACGCCACCGCCGTCGGCCTCGTGTTCGGTCAACTGTTCTTCGCGCCGCTCGGCGCGAACAGCGCGATCATCGCGTTCGCCACCGTCGGGGTCAGCTTCCTCTTCCGCCCGCTCGGCGCATTCCTGGCCGGCCACTTCGGCGACAAGTACGGTCGCAAGGTCGTGCTGACGTGGACGCTCATCCTGATGGGTGCGGCGACGGCGCTCATCGGTCTGCTGCCGGTCTACGACACGATCGGCGTCTGGGCGCCGATCATCCTCGTCTTCCTCCGCATCCTGCAGGGCATCTCCGCCGGCGGCGAGTGGGGTGGTGCGGTGCTCATGGCCGTCGAGCACGCGCCCAAGAAGCGCCGCGGCGCGTTCGGTGCCTCGCCTCAGATCGGTGTGCCGCTCGGGCTCCTGCTGGCCTCGGGCGTCATGGCGCTCATGGCCATGATCGCGCCCGGCGACGCGTTCCTCGAGTGGGGCTGGCGCATCCCGTTCCTGCTCAGCGTCGTGCTGATCGTGGTCGGCTACTACATCCGCCGCAGCGTCGAGGAGAGCCCGGTGTTCGCCGAGCTGTCCGCGCGCAAGGAGAAGGCGCGCATGCCGATCGTGACGCTTTTCCGGGGGCACGCGCTGCTGGTGTTCATCGCGGCGCTCGTGTTCGCCGGCAACAACGCGGTCGGCTACATGACCACGGGCGGCTACATCCAGGGCTACGCGACCAACCCCGAGGGGCCGATCGGCCTCGAACGCGGACCGGTGCTCTGGGCGGTCACGGGCTCTGCGGTGACCTGGCTGCTCGCGACGCTGGCCGCCGGGTTCGTGTCCGACCGCTTGGGTCGCCGAACGACGTACGTCATCGGCTGGATCCTGCAGCTGGTCGGTGTGTTCACGCTGTTCCCGCTCGTGAACACGGGGGACGTCGGGCTGCTGTTCGGTGGGCTGGCGATCCTCACCATCGGGCTCGGCTTCACCTACGGCCCGCAGGCGGCGCTGTACGCCGAGCTGTTCCCGGCATCCATCCGCTTCTCGGGGGTGTCGATCTCCTACGCGATCGGCGCGATCCTCGGCGGCGCGTTCGCCCCGACCATCGCCACGGCGCTGGTGGCGGCGACGGGATCGACCGATGCCGTGACCATCTACCTCGCCGGCATGACGGTGGTCGGGCTCGCCGCGACGCTGCTGCTGCGTGACCGCAGTGGCATCCCGCTCGGACCCGATCACGAGGAGGAGCAGGCGCGCAGCCCGATCTACGGGATGTCCCGGGCCTGACCCGGCGTGCACGCAGGGCCCGGATGCCGCAGCATCCGGGCCCTGCGTCGTCAGCCGTCGAGGGCTTCGCGGATGAGGTCGGCCGAGCGCTGCAGGCGCCGGGCCAGGGCGGCGGGGTCGGCGTGGCCGCCCACGTGCACGACGGCGATCGCGGCGGGTCGCGCGGGATGACGCAGCCGCAGCGGCACTGCGACCGACTGCACCGTGGGGATCACCTCGTCGGCGCTCGTGGCGTAGCCGCGCTCCGCGGCCGCGGCCACCTCGTCGCGCAGGGTGGCAGACAGCGGCACCGGCCACTGGTCGGGGGTCAGCGTCGACAGGATCGCCTTGCTGGGGGCGCCGACGGTGATCGGATGCCGCGCGCCGGGGCGCTGCGCCACCGACGCGATCGCGTGCCGCGGCTCGACGCTGGCGAGCGTGACGCACTGGTCGTGGTCGAGCACGGCGAGGAAGCACGTCATGCCGAGTTCGTTGGCGACGGCGGTGAGTTCGGGCAGGGCCTCGGCCTGCAGGTCGTGGGCGACGCCGGCGGCAAGAGCCGCCATACGGGCGCCGAGGGCCAGCCGCCCCGACGCGTCGCGGGAGACCAGTCCGTGGTCCTCGAGGGTGCGCACCAGTCGGTAGGCCACCGAGCGGTGCACCTCGAGGCGCCCGGCGACCTCGTCGATCGTGAGGGGGTCGCGGGCATCGGCGAGCACTTCGAGAATGCGGATGCCGCGACTCAGGGTCTGCGACGCGGGGGCCTCGGGCACGGGCATCCTCTCCGCCGGATGCTTGCCGCGCAGCATCCGGTCGTATACGATCTGTTCAATAGTAGAACGGCGTGTTCGAATATAGAACACAGCGACGACGGCGTCAACGTTCCGACGTCGTCGTCCCAGGAAGGAATCGACGACGATGCAGTTCCACCACCACGGCTACGTCTCCACCGACCCGCGCGTGCTCCCCGCCGCCGGCACCGGGATCGACCGCCCCGACGACGTCCCCGACGAGGTCGATGTGCTCATCGTCGGCTCCGGCCCCGCCGGCATGCTGCTGGCCGCTCAGCTGGCGCAGTACCCCTCCGTCACGACCCGTCTGGTCGAGCGGCGCCCGGGTCGCCTGGCGATCGGGCAGGCCGACGGCATCCAGGCCCGCAGCGTCGAGACCTTCCAGGCCTTCGGGTTCGCCGAGCGCATCATCGCCGAGGCCTATCGCATCACCGAGATGAACTTCTGGGCGCCCGACGCCGTCGACCCCTCCCGCATCGTGCGCACCGCCCGCGCCGATGACGACCCGCGCGGCATCAGCGAGTTTCCGCACCTCATCGTCAACCAGGCGCGCGTGCTCGACTACTTCGCCGAAGTCGCGGCGCAGTCGCCCGCGCGCATCGTGCCCGACTACGGGTACGAGTTCGTCACGCTGCAGGTGGGCGAGGGGGAGTATCCGGTGACCGTCACGCTGGCGCGCACCGACGGGCCCGACGCCGGCGTGGAGCGGACCGTGCGGGCGAAGTACGTCGTCGGATGCGACGGCGCGCGCAGCCGCGTGCGCGAGGCGATCGGCCGCAAGCACATCGGCGGGCAGTCCAAGCACGCGTGGGGTGTCATGGACGTGCTGGCCGTCACCGACTTCCCCGACATCCGCATCAAGTGCGCCATCCAGTCCGAGCACGGGAGCATCCTGCACATCCCGCGCGAGGGCGGGCATCTGTTCCGCATGTACGTGGACCTCGGCGAGGTGCCCGAGGACGACAACGGCAAGGTGCGCACGACGCCGCTGGAGTCGATCATCGCCAAGGCCGGCGACATCCTCGGGCAGTACACGCTCGACGTGAAGGACGTCGCGTGGTGGTCGGTGTACGAAGTGGGGCATCGCGTGACCGACAAGTTCGACGACGTCGAGGTGGGCTCCGACGCCCTGCCGCACGTGTTCATCTGCGGCGACGCCTGCCACACCCACAGCGCCAAGGCCGGGCAGGGGATGAACGTCTCGATGCAGGACGGCTTCAACCTCGGCTGGAAGCTCGGTTCGGTGCTCACCGGCCGGGCGCCCGCGGCACTGCTGTCGACCTACTCGGCCGAGCGGCAGGAGATCGCGCAGAACCTCATCGACTTCGACAAGGAGTGGTCCAGCCTCATGGCCAAGAAGCCCGAGGAGTTCGACAGCCCCGAGCAGCTCGCCCAGTTCTACACCTCGACGGCGGAGTTCCCCGCGGGCTTCATGACGCAGTACCCGCCGTCGATGATCGTCGGCGAGGCGACGCACCAGGCGCTCGCGATCGGATACCCGATCGGCAAGCGGTTCACCTCGGCGCCCGTCGTGCGCATCGGCGACGCCGTTCCCGCCCACCTCGGCCATCACGCGAAAGCCGACGGGCGGTGGCGCATCTACGTCTTCGCCGACCGCGACGCCACGGCGCTGCGGGACTTCGCGGACTGGCTGGCGACGGCATCCGATTCGCCCGTCGTGCGCTTCACCCCCGCCGGCACCGATCCCGACAGCGTGTTCGACGTGAAGGTGATCTACCCGCAGGACCACACCGAGGTCGAGATGGCCGACATCCCTGCGGTGTTCCTGCCGCGGGTGGGGCCGTTCGGGCTCATCGACTACGAGAAGATCTATGCCGCCGAGGCCGAAGACGACGTCTTCGACGCGCGCGGCATCGATCGCGACGGCGCGATCGTGGTGGTGCGTCCCGACCAGTACGTCGCGCACGTGCTGCCGCTGTCCGCCCGGTCGGAACTGACGGACTTCTTCTCCTCGCACATGCTGGCCCCCGCCCCCGCCTGAGGCGTTCGCCGCGCCGCCCGGGCTGCTCCGGGCTGCTCCGGGCTGCTCCGGTGTCACATCCGCACGGTGCTCGCCCGTGGCATCCGCCATTCGCGACACCCGAGCCGCCCTCGGTCGGGATCGCCCACGCGCCGAGCCGCTGCGGTGTCGCGTCCGCACGGTGTTGGCGCGGCGCAACCCGCCATTCGTGACACCGGAGCAGCCCCCGGGGCCCGCCCCAGGCGCGCGCCCCCGGGGTCAGGAGTTCACGCGGATGATCTCCTGCTGGTAGGGGGCGACGACCGTTGCGGAGATCCGCACGTCCAGCAGCAGGTAGGGGCGATCGGATGCCGGTTGCGCCGCCCATCGGGCGAGCGCGTCGAGGTCCTCGAGCCCGCGCACCACGACGCCCTCGGCGCCCACCGCCCGCGCGAGGCCTGCGAAGTCGACCTCGGGGATGAGCATGGGCGCGCGGGCGAGGCCCTGCACCCCGTACAGGTGCACCTCGGCGCCGTACGCGCGGTCGTTCCACACCACGGCGAGACCGCGGCCACCGGCCACCCGCACCGCCGATTCGAGATCCGCCAGCGCCATGAGCCCGCCGCCGTCGCCCGTCGTGAGCACGATCGTCGACGCGGGCTTGGCCAGCGCCGCGCCCGGCACCGACGCGAACCCGAGCCCGATCGACTGGTAGGCGGTGCCCACCATCATCATGCGATCGGGCGCGGCCACCGGCCAGTACATGTTCGCCCAGCCGATGAAGTGGCCACCGTCCGAGACGACCACGCGATCCGCCGGCAGCAGCTCGCCGATGCGGGCCGCGACCGTGCGGGGATCCAGGCGCCCATCGGATGCCAGGCCGTCACCGTCCTCGCGGGCGTGCAGTCCCGCGACGTCCACGCTCTCGCGCCATCCCGACGCCGTCGCCCCCCGCCGGTGGAGCGCGTCGACGAGGGCGCGGGCGACCAGACTCGCATCGGCGCGCAGGAACCCGCCCACGTGCGGGTGGGTCGCCGCCGGTGCGGTGTCGATCTGCACGACCCGCGTGCCGGGGGCGAACAGATCGCCGAAGCGCATCGTGAACTGGTTGAGCGACGCCCCGAACACCACCGCGACGTCGGCCTCGCGGATGCGCGCCATCGCGCCCTCCGCGCCGAAGCCGCCGGTCACCCCCAGGTCGTATTCCGCGCGGGGGAAGAGCCCGCGCCCGAGCGCCGTCGTCGCCGTCAGCGCGCCGGTGGCATCCGCCAGTTCGCCGAGGGCGGCACCGGCGCCCGACACCCACGCACCGTGTCCGGCGAGCAGCAGCGGGCGCTCGGCCGCGGCGAGCAGCTCTGCGAGGTCGTCGACGGCCGCCTGGGCGAACGGGCTCGCCGGGGCGAGGGGAGCGGGCAGACGCGGTTCGGGCGCCGCCGGCACGGGCCCCGCTTCGAGCTTGGCGACGTCGTAGGGGATCGCGAGCACGGTGGGCACGCGATACGACAGGGCGTGCTCGATCGCGATCACGGTGGTGGCCGCGGCGTCCGCCCTCCCCACCGTGTACGTGCGGGCGCCGACCGCCGATGCCAGCGCGATCTGGTCGACGTCCCACGGCCGCGGGCCCGACGTCGGCTCGTCGCCGACGACGAGCACGAGCGGCACGCGCGCCTGCACAGCCTCCGCGAGGGCGGTGAGGGTGTTGGTGAACCCGGCGCCGTAGGTCGCGGTCGCTGCCGCGAGGCCGCCGCCGGCGCGGTGGTGGGCATCGGCGGCGACGACGCCGCCCGCCTCGTGCCGCACCGCGGTGAACGACACGTCGGTCGAGCGCTCGAGCGCATCGAGGAAGTGCGCGTTGCCGTTGCCCATCACCCCGAAGACGTGGTCGATGTGGCCGGCGAGGGTGTGGGCGACGTGCGCAGAGACGGTGGGCATGGGAACTCCCGAGAGACAGAGGCGGAAAGGATGCCGTGTGTGTCTCGCCCTCCCGCGGCGTCTGTGCCGGGGTGGCTGCGTGCCCATTTTTCGAGCACCGGGGGACAGGTCCGCCGGACGATCCGAGTATAGGGATGCCACAGCGGCCGGGGAATCGTATACGATTGATCCGGTCCTGCCGGCATCGAACGACGAGGGAGTCCCCATGACCGAGAACCGTGAGACCCAGCTGCTGTCGGACGTGCCGGACGGACTGTTCATCGGTGGGCAGTGGCGCCCGGCGGAAGATGACGCGACGCTGACGGTGTCGGATCCCGCCACCGGCGACGTGGTCAAGACCATCGCCAGTGCTTCCGTCGCCGACGGCATGGCCGCGCTCGATGCCGCCGACGCCGCCTTCCCCGCGTGGGCGGCGACCCCCGCCCGCGAGCGGGCCGAGATCCTGCGCCGCGCGTTCGATCTGCTGCAGGAGCGCAAGGAGCAGTTCGCGCTGCTGATGACCATCGAGATGGGCAAGCCCCTCGCCGAGGCCCGCGGCGAGGTCGCGTACGGCGGCGAGTTCCTGCGCTGGTTCAGCGAGGAGACCGCGCACGTGCAGGGCCGCTACGGCGCGAACCCCGAGGGTACCGGGCGCATGATCGTGACCCAGCATCCGGTGGGTCCCTGCTTCCTCATCACGCCCTGGAACTTCCCGCTCGCGATGGCGACCCGCAAGATCGCCCCCGCGCTCGCCGCCGGCTGCACCGTCGTGGTGAAGCCCGCCGCGCTCACGCCGCTGACGACCCTCTACTTCGCGAAGCTGCTCGACGACGCCGGCGTACCCGCCGGGGTGGTCAACGTGGTCACGACGCGGTCGTCGGGGCCGCTCTCCGACGCGATCATCGCCGATCCGCGCCTGCGTAAACTCTCGTTCACCGGGTCGACCCCCGTGGGCGTGTCGCTCCTGGAGAAGGCGGCGAAGGGCGTGCTGCGCACGTCGATGGAACTCGGCGGCAACGCCCCGTTCGTCGTGTTCGACGACGCCGACCTCGACAAAGCCGTCGACGGGGCGATCGCGGCGAAGTTCCGCAACATCGGCCAGGCCTGCACCGCGGCGAACCGCTTCATCGTCCATCGTTCGGTCGCCGACGAGTTCGCCCGGCGCGTCACCGCGCGGGTGGCGGAGTTCCGCGTCGGGCGCGGCACCGAGGAGGGCGTCGTCGTCGGCCCCCTCATCGACGACCGTGCCGTGGCGAAGGCCCACGCCCTCGTCACCGATGCCCTCGATCGCGGGGCGACCCTGCACGCCGGCGGCAGCGTCATCGAGGGAGCCGGCAGCTTCTACCAGGCGACGGTGCTCAGCGACGTGCAGGCCGGCAGTGAGATCCTGCGTGAGGAGATCTTCGGCCCCGTGCTGGCGATCGTGCCGTTCGACGACGAAGACGAAGCGGTGCGCATCGCCAACGACACCGAATACGGCCTGGTCTCCTACGTCTACACCGAGAGCCTCGCGCGCGGTCAGCGCATGATCGAGCGACTGCAGACCGGCATGATGGGCCTCAACATCGGCGTGGTCTCCAACGCCGCCGCACCCTTCGGCGGCTGGAAGATGTCGGGCCTCGGCCGCGAGGGTGGCGCCGAGGGCATCCATGAGTACCTGCAGACGAAATACACCCTCACGCCCGACCCCTTCGCGTGACACCTGCGGGCGCGTGTCGGCGGCCGCCACGAGGATGAGCGCATGGATGCCGCCGCCCGCCGTCACGCTCGCCTGCGGTCCCACCGGCTGAGCACGCCGGCGCCGACGGTCGCCGAGGCAGCATCGCACATGCTCGCGGTGCAGGCGCAGGAGTTCTGGGGCGGTCGCTGGGCGCTGGCCGCCCGCACCCGCGGTGCACCCCGGATGAGCGAGGTGGATGCCGCGTTCGACCGCGGCGAGATCGTGCGCGCGTGGACGATGCGCGGCACCATCCACATCGTGCCCGCCCGTGATCTGGCGTGGTTGCTCGCCCTCACCGGGGAACGCCAGCGCCGGCAGGCCGCGGGGGTGCACCGCACCGAGGGGATCGACGAAGCCGAGGCGGGGCGCGCCGAGCGCGCCGTGCGCGCGGCGCTGCGAGGAGGCGGTGGTCTCACCCGCGCCGAGCTGTTCGCCGTGCTCGAGGCGGCCGGTGTCGTCACGGCGGGCCAGCGTGGTTACCACCTGCTGGTGCTGCTCTCGACGCGGCTGGTGATCTGTCAGGGGCCGGTCCTCGCACGCAGCGACGGGCCGACCCGCGAGCAGCGCTTCGTGCTGGTGGAGGAGTGGGCGCCCGACCAGGTGACGCCGGCCGACCCGCTCGCCGCCTTCTTCACGCGCTTCGTCGCCGGGCACGGACCGGCCGGGGTGCGCGACTTCGCCTGGTGGTCGGGGCTGCCGCTGGGCACCGCACGCGCGGCGGCCGAGGCCGCCGCCGATGAGGTCGAGGTCGTCGACGACGACGGTGCTCAGACGCTGTTCCTCACCCGCGCGGCGGCACCTCGGCGCAGCCGGGCGGCGCACCGGGTGCTCGCGCTGTCGCCGTTCGAGGAGCTGTACCTGCCGTATGCCGCCCGTGCGCAGGTCTGCCCGGAGCCGTTCCTGCCGGTGGTCGGGCCCGCGAAGAACGGGATGGTCCGCCCGATCGTGGTCGCCGACGGCGAGGTGTGCGGGGTGTGGTCGCACTCCCGCGCGGCGGGCCGGCACACCCGAGAACCGGTGGCCGAGCTGTTCGGCGCGCCCGCGCCCGTACCGGATGTCACCGATGTCGAAGCGGCGCTCGCGCGCTTCTCACGTTTCCTCACGGGGTGACCGGGGCACGCGCCGCGCGCTCATCCGTGCGCGTGCCGCTCCAGGAAGTCGTACACCTCGTTGTCGTCGACGCCGGGGAAGGCGCCACGCGGCAGGGGCGAGAACATCTGCATGTGCACGCGCGCGCTCGGCCAGGCCTTCCCCTCCCAGCGGGCGGTGACGTCCGCCGGCGGGCGGCGGCAGCACGTCTCGTCGGGGCAGGTGGAGGTGGCGCGCTTGGCGCTCTCCCGCCCGCGGAACCAGCGGGCGTCGTCGAAGGGCACGCCCACGGTGATCGAGAACTCGCCCTCGGCCGTCGTGCCGGTCTGGGTCGAGCACCAGAAAGTGCCGGCGGGGGTGTCGGTGTACTGATAATGCTCGGTGGTGCGGTTGTGCTCCTCGAACGCCGAGCGCGCCAGGAACCTCTTGCACACGATCTGCCCTTCGACGGCGCCCGTGACATCCATCGGCAGGGGCAGGCCGTCGTTCTCGTACACGCGCGAGATCGCACCGTTGCCGTCGACGCGCAAGAAGTGCAGCGGGATGTCGAGGTGGGCCGTGAGGAGGTTCGTCATGCGCATGCCCGCCGCCTCGTGGGTCACCCCGAACGCGTCGCGGAAGTCTTCCACGGCGAGGTTGCGATCGCGCTTGGCCTGCTGGAGGAAGGCCACGGAAGCTGTCAGCGGCATGAGGCAGCAGGCGGCGTAGTAGTTGATCTCCAGCCGCTGCTGCAGGAAGTCGGCGTAGTCGGTGGGGCGGCGGTGGCCGAGCAGCCGGTGGGCCATCGCCTGCAGCGCCATCGACCGCAGGCCGTGGCCGCCGGGGATCGAGGCCGGCGGCAGATAGATGCGGCCGTTCTCGAGGTCGGAGACCGACCGCACCGAATGCGGCAGGTCGCCTGCGAAGATCAGCTCGAACCCGAGCTGTGAGGCCATGATGCTGACGGTGCGGTGGGTGAGGGCGCCGGCGACATGGCCGGCCGCCTTCAGCTGCTTCTCGGCGAGAGCCTCGATCTCGGGCAGGTGGTTGTCACGCGTGCGCATCGCCAGGCGCAGCTCGGTGTTGGCCCGCCGTGCTTCCTCCGGCGTCGCGATCGCCTCCCGCTCGCGGCGCTGCAGCTCGCGGTGCAGACCCAGGATCGATTCGAGCGTCTCATCGGGCGTGCCCTTCGTGATCTTCACCGGCGGCACTCCCAGCCGCCGGAACACGGGGCTCGCCTGGGCGCGCTCGAGTTCGATCTCCAGTGCCGCGCGCCGGTTGGGCGGCTCGGGGGAGAGCAGTTCGGTGACGTCGGTGCCCGTCGCCGTCGCGATGCCCTGCAGCAGTGACAGCTTCGGCTCGCGCTTGCCGTTCTCGATGAGACTGAGCTGGCTGCCCGCGACGCCGACGACCGCGCCCAGTTCGTCGAGCGTGAAGCCCTTCGCCAGGCGGTGATGCCGGATGCGATGGCCGAGGGTGGTCAGTTCCAGCGATGAGGCGGCCATTCCTTGATGCTAGCGAAAGAAGTCAACTTCTTGCGCCCTCCGATCGTGTAAAGACGGCACGGCAGGGGCGCATTCTGGTGATGTTCCCGCCTGAAGGAGACATCATGGCCCTTGCCGACATCTTCACCCGCCCGACCACCGCGCCCGCCGAACCCGCCGCACGACGGCCGCGCGCCCTGGCATCCGGCGGTCGTCCGCAGATGTCCGGCGACGGCGCCGACGCGCTGCTGACGTGGGTCGACGAGATCGCCGCACTCACGCAGCCCGCGCGCATCCACTGGGTCGACGGCTCCGCGGTGGAGAACGAGACGCTGCTGCGTGAGATGGTCGACGAGGGCAAGCTCATCAAGCTCAACCCGGAATGGCGGCCCGGTTCCTACCTGGCCCGGTCGCACCCGAGCGACGTCGCGCGCACCGAGGCGCGCACCTTCATCGCCTCGGAGCGCGAGGAGGACGCCGGCCCGACGAACAACTGGGCCGCCCCGGACGACATCCGCGGCACCCTCACCCCGCTGTTCGAAGGATCCATGCGCGGACGGACGATGTATGTCGTGCCGTTCTCGATGGGCCCGGTCGGCGGACCGCTGTCCCAGATCGGCGTGCAGGTCACCGACAGCGCGTACGCCGTGGCATCCATCGGCATCATGACCCGCGTCGGCCAGGCCGTCACCGATGAGATCGCCGCCGGCAAGCCGTGGGTCAAGACCGTGCACTCGGTCGGCGCCCCGCTCGCCCCCGGCGAGGCGGACGTCGCATGGCCCTGCAACGACGAGAAGTACATCGTGCACTTCCCCGACACCCTCGAGGTGTGGTCCTACGGCTCCGGCTACGGCGGCAACGCGATCCTGGCGAAGAAGTGCTTCGCGTTGCGCATCGCCTCGGTCATCGGCCGCGACGAGGGCTGGCTGGCGGAGCACATGCTGCTCATCCGGGTGATCGACCCGAAGGGCACCGCGTTCCACATCGCCGCGGCGTTCCCGTCGGCGTGCGGCAAGACGAACCTCGCCATGCTGCGCCCCACGATCCCCGGCTACCGTGTGGAGACCCTCGGTGACGACATCACCTGGATCCGTCCGGGCGAGGACGGGCGCCTGTGGGCGATCAACCCCGAGGCCGGCTTCTTCGGTGTCGCCCCCGGCACCGGGGAATCCACCAACGTGACCGCCGTGGAGACCCTCTGGGGCAACACGATCTTCACCAACGTGGCGCTGCGCCCCGACGGAGACGTGTGGTGGGAGGGGCTCACCGACGAGGCGCCCGCGCACCTCACCGACTGGGAGGGCAACCCGTGGACGCCCGACTCCGGCCGCCCCGCCGCCCACCCCAACTCCCGCTTCACGGTGGCGGCGAGCCAGTGCCCGCAGATCGCAGCCGACTGGGACGACCCCCGGGGCGTGCCGCTGGATGCGATCCTCTTCGGCGGTCGCCGCGCCACCAACGTGCCGCTCGTGGTGGAGGCCACCGACTGGGCGCACGGGGTCTTCATCGGCTCGAACATCTCCTCGGAGCGCACCGCTGCCGCCGAGGGCACGGTGGGGGAGCTGCGCCGCGACCCGTTCGCCATGCTGCCGTTCTGCGGCTACAACATGGCCGACTACTTCGCCCACTGGCTGCGCGTGGGCGAAGGCCTGCGCTTCGACCGCGCCCCGCGCGTGTTCCAGGTCAACTGGTTCCGCAAGGGCGATGACGGCCGGTTCCTCTGGCCCGGATTCGGCGACAACTCGCGCGTCATCGACTGGATCATCCGCCGCGTGCAGGGGGAGGTGGCCGCCGACGACAGCCCCATCGGTCGGCTCCCGCGCCTGGCAGACCTGAACCTCGACGGCATCGAGGTGTCGGACGACGATCTCGCACAGCTCTTCGCGATCGACACCGACTCGTGGTTGCGCGAGGCCGACCTCACCGAGCAGTTCTACGGCACGTTCGACGGGCGGGTGCCGGCGACGCTGCAGGCCGAGCTGGCGGCGCTGCGCTACCGGCTCACACGCGCCCGGCAGGGCTGAGGCACCGGGGGGAGTCTCAGAGACGGATGCCGCGGCTGCGCGCCGCGGCATCTGTCGCCTGGCCGCCCCTCACACCAGCAGCTGGTGCTTCGCGAGGTCGCGGTACAGCGGGGTGGAGGCGACGAGCTCGGAGTGCGTGCCCTGGCCGACGACCTCGCCGTGGTCGATGACGACGATGTGGTCGCTGTCGACCACGGTCGACAGGCGATGGGCGATGACCACGAGCGTGCGACCGGTCGCCACGGCGTCGAACGCCTCGCGCATGCGCTGCTCGTTGAGGCCGTCCAGCGACGACGTCGACTCGTCCAGCAGCAGGATGGGAGGCGCCGCCAGCAGCGCCCGTGCGATCGCGAGGCGCTGGCGCTCGCCTCCGGAGAGCATCACGCCGCTTTCGCCGACGGGGGCCTCGAGCCCCAGCGGGCTGCGCTCGAGCACCTCACCCAGATTGACGTCGCGCAGCACCCGTTCGCATTGCGCGTCGGAGGCGTCGGGTGAGGCGAGTCGCAGGTTCTCGGCGATGGTGCCGGCGAGCGTCGGCGCGTCCTGCTCGACGTAGCCGAGCTGGGAGCGCAGCTCGTCGCGGTCGAGCGTGCGGATGTCGCGGCCGTGCAGCAGGATCGCCCCGCCGGTGGGGTCGTAGAACCGCTCGATCAGCGCGAGCGTCGTGCTCTTGCCGGCGCCGGAGGGGCCGACGATGGCCACGCGCGCGCCGGCCGGGACGGTGAAGGACACCCCCCGCAGCACGTCGTCGTCGCGGTCCTCATCGCCGAGCTCGACCGCCGCGGCATCCACGTGCGCATCGGCGAGGGCACGCAGCGCCTCGCTCTCGGCGCTCCGCCGTGCGGCGACGACGGCCTCGGGGTAGCGGAAGCGCACGTCGCGGAACTCGATCGCGGGGGCGGCAGCCGACTCGGCGGGCGCTGCCGCGGCGGCTCCGGCGGCGATCGCGGCATCCTCCGCGGTCTCGGTGGGCAGATCCAGCACCTCCTGGATGCGCCCGAGGGCACCGAGGGCCTGGTTGACCGACGTGATGGCGCCGAAGAACGACGCCAGCGGCTGCACGAGGAAGAACAGGAACATCACGAACGTGACGAGCTGGGCGATGGAGATGGCGCCGGATGCCACGCGGAATCCACCCACGCCCAGCACGACCAGCAGCGACACCTGCAGCGCGATGCCGGCGACCGGCACGACGAGCGCCGAGGCCTTCGCCACCTGCACGCCCGCGTCGTATGCGCCGCGCGCGGTCTCCTCGATCGTCTGCTGCTCGCGCGCGCCGGCGCCGGCGGCGCGGATCGTGCGGATCGACCCGATCGCGCGCTCCACCCCCGACGACAGCTCGCCGACCTTCTGCTGCTGGGCCTGCGTGGCCGAGCGGATGCGGCCGCTGAGCAGGCCGACGACGGTGGCGGAGGCGGCGATGACCACGAGGATGAGCAGCAGCAGCAGCGGGTCGATGAGCAGCATCGCGACCATCGCGCCGACGAAGATGAGAACGCTCCCGATCGAGTCCGCGAAACCCTGCGTCAGCACGGCGTAGAGCAGCGTCGTGTCGGTGCCCACGCGCGAGACGAGGTCGCCGGTGCGCCGAGCGTCGAACTCCCGGATGGGCAGATGCAGCAGTCGCGCGATGAGGCGCCTGCGGCTCGAATAGACCACCGCGGTGCCGGTGCGCTGCAGCAGATAGTGCTGCCAGGCGCCGATCAGCGAGGATGCCACGACGAGCCCCACCAGCACCCAGACGAGGAGGCCGAGCACCTCTCCGCCCTGCACGCGCTCGATGACCTGGCCCACCACCAGCGGCTGGCCGAGCGTCGCGAGTGCCTCGAGGACGCTGAGGACCGCGACGACGATGAGCACGCGTTTGTGCTCCAGCAGGAACGGCAGCAGCTGCTTCAGACTTGCGCGGGGGCCGTCGGAGGGAGCGCGGCGACCGCGACGGCCGCGGGAGGGAGCGGGGGAGGACATGGCGGATACCTCGTTCGTGCGTGGGGGGTTCATCGTCGACCGTACTTCTTGTGCGCTGCTTGTTTGCTGACGCCGAGGGCGGCGGCGATCGCCTGCCAGGAGAATCCGAGGTTGCGGGCGCGCCGCACCTGCGCCTCCTCGGCGCGGGTGAGCTCTCGGCGCACCGCGGTGAGGCGGTGCAGCTCGGCGATCGGCTCCCGTTCGCCCGGCGAGCCGACCAGCGTGCGGATGTCGTCTGTGCTCATGGTGTCCTCCCTCGACGGGTCAACGTTAGTTGACGCCCGGGCGCGAGTCAACAACTGTTGACGTAGGCCGCCCCCGGTCCGAGTGGCCGAGGGTGGCGCTACTGTGGTGCGGTGCCAGAACCGGTCATCTCCGCCCGCAACCTCGTCAAGGCCTACAAGGTCAAGGGCAAGCCCGACTTCCTCGCCGTCGACGGGCTGTCCTTCGAGGTCGCCCCCGGCGAGTCGTTCGGGCTGCTCGGCCCCAATGGGGCCGGCAAGTCCACGACGATGAAGATGGTCGGGGCCGTGTCCACCCGCACCGCGGGAGACCTGCAGATCCTGGGGCTCGATCCCGACCGGTTCGGGCCCGAGATCCGGTCGCGACTCGGGGTCGTCCCCCAGCAGGACAACCTCGACGGCGAGCTCAACGCGCGCGAGAACCTCTACATCTACGGCCGGTACTTCGGGCTCCCGGGGCGGGTGTGCGCCGAGAAGGCAGACGAGCTGCTGGCCTTCGCGCAGCTGCAGGACAAGGCCAAGAGCAAAGTCGACCAGCTCTCCGGCGGCATGAAGCGGCGGCTCACGATCGCCCGCGGCCTCATCAACGATCCGCGCATCCTGCTGCTGGACGAGCCGACGACGGGGCTCGACCCGCAGGCGCGCCACGTCTTGTGGGACCGGCTGTTCCGCTTGAAGGAGCGCGGCACGACGCTCGTGCTCACGACCCACTACATGGACGAGGCCGAGCAGCTGTGCGATCGGCTCATCGTCGTGGACGAGGGGCGCATCATGGCCGAGGGCACCCCGGCCGCGCTCATCCGTGAGCACTCGTCGCGCGAGGTGCTCGAGGTGCGCTTCGGCTCCGAGCGCAACGAACAGGTCGCGGGGCAGCTGCAGGGCATCGGCGACCGGGTCGAGGTGCTGCCCGACCGCGTGCTCATCTACGCGCACGACGGCGAAGCCGCGCTCGAGCGGGTGAGCGCCCTGGGGCTGCAGCCCATCACGAGCCTCGTGCGCCGCTCGTCGCTCGAAGACGTCTTCCTGCGACTGACGGGAAGGTCGCTGATCGAATGACCCGACCCGACGACACCGGCGTGCCGGTCGCGGCCACCGCGACACCCTCGCTCGATGAACTGCGCGCCGAAGCCCTCGCATGGGGCCGCAAGCCCCGCAGCCGCGGCTCCTGGTACGTCACCGAGCACATGGTGCGCGCCATGCGCGCCTACGGCTGGACGATCGTCGTGGGTGCGCTCGGGCAGCCGATCATCTATCTGCTGGGCCTCGGGATCGGCCTGGCCGCGCTCATCGACGCGCCCGTCGCCGATGCCGGCAGCGAGGTGTCGTACCTGATGTTCGTCGCGCCGGCGCTGCTCATGACGGCGGCCATCGCCGTGGCATCCGAGGAATTCACCTACCCCGTGATGGCGGGCTTCAAATGGCGGCGCTACTTCTACGGCTTCAACGCCTCGCCGTTGTCGTCCCCGCAGATCGCCAACGGCGTCATCGCCGGGGCCGCCGCCCGCATGCTGGTGGCGGTCGCGACGTACTACGGGTTCATCTGGATCTTCTTCGCCGTCGTCGGCGGCGGGGTGCCCCACCCGGCGACGGCGTGGCTGTCGATCGTGCTGGGGGTGCTGGCCGGGCTCGCCTTCGGCATCCCGCTGATGGCGTACGCGGCGTCGATCGAAGACGACAAGGGACAGTTCGCCCTCGTGCAGCGATTCGTCTTCATGCCGATGTTCCTGTTCTCCGGCACCTTCTATCCGCTGTCCAACCTGCCCGACTGGTTGGAGTGGATCGGCTGGATCTCACCGTTGTGGCATGCCACCCAGGCCGGCCGCATCCTCACCTACGGCACGCCCGTGGAAGGGGGGATCGTGCTCGGTCACACCACCTACCTGCTCGTGCTCGCGGTGCTCGGCTATCTGCTGGCCCGCCGCATCTTCGAACACCGGCTCGCGAAATGACGCTCACGACGACTGCGACCACCACGGCGCCGCGGCGTGCCGGGGGAGTGCGGGCGCTGTGGGCGGGCAACCCGCAGGCGGTCGTGCAGCGAGGGCTCATCGCGGCACGCTCATCGAGCTGGGTCGTCGTGCTCTCGGGGTTCTTCGAGCCGGTGTTCTACCTCGCCTCGATGGGCATCGGCCTCGGCTCCCTCGTCGGCGACGTGGAGACGAGCGCGGGTGTCGCGGTGTCGTACGCGGCGTTCATCGCTCCCGCACTGCTGGCGGTGTCGGCGATGAACGGGGCGATCTACGACTCCACGTGGAACGTGTTCTTCAAGCTCAACTACGGCAAGTTGTACGAGGGGATGCTGGCCACCTCGCTCGGACCGCTCGACGTCGCCCTGGGCGAGATCCTCTACGCGCTGCTGCGCGGACTCGTGTACGCCACCGGCTTCCTCACGATCATGCAGATCCTGGGGCTCAACCTCGCCCCCACCGCGATCCTCGCGATCCCCGCGGTGCTGCTCATCGCGTTCGGCTTCGCGAGCCTCGGCATGGCGATCACGAGCTACATGAAGACGTTCCAGCACATGGACTGGATCAACTTCGTGCTGCTGCCGATGTTCCTGTTCTCCTCGACGCTGTACCCCATCACGGTGTATCCCGACCTCGTGCAGCGGATCGTCATGGCGTTTCCGCTCTGGCACGGGGTGGAGTTCATCCGCGGGTTCACGACCGGTGCGATGAGCCCCGACATGGGCTGGCACATCCTCTACTACGTCGTGATGATCGTCGTCGGGCTGCTGTTCACCACCCGGCGGCTGCGCACCCTGTTCCTGGACTGACTCTTCTTGCGGGACTGAACCGGTGAAACGACGGATGCCGCGGGGTGATCACCCCGCGGCATCCGTCTGCGTGCTCGTGTCAGAGCGAACCGGTCGCGCCGAGACCGATGTTGGTCTCGTAGTCGACGTCCTTCGTCTCCTTCGACAGCAGCAGCGCGATGAGGGTCAGCACGCTCATGCCGGTGAGGTACACGCCCACCAGCCACGGCTGCCCGCCGGCTGCCGCCCACAGCGCGACCGCGACGATGGGGGCGAGGGCCGCGCCGAGGATCGACGAGACGTTGTAGGAGATGGCCGACCCGGTGTAGCGGACGTTCGTGGGGAACAGTTCCGGGAGCACGGCGCCCATGGGCCCGAAGGTGGCGCCCATCAGCATGAACCCGAGGATGAGGAACGCCTGCGTCAGCGCTCCCGTGAACTTCGGGTCGCCCGCCGGGAGGAGGAAGACGTTGAACAGCAGGCCGAAGACCGCGATCGCCGCGGTGACCCAGATCAGGAGCTTCCGGCGGCCGATCGAGTCGGCCAGGGGCCCCGACAGCAGGGTGAAGATGCCGAAGAAGATGACGCCGATGATCTGCATGATGACGAAGTCGGTGTACCCGAACCCGAGGCCGGCGACGTAGGTGGCGGCATCGAAGGGAGCTCCGGCGGCCTCGGCGGCGGCGCGGGCGCCCTCGGCGGTGGCCTTGGTGCCGTACGAGAGCGTGAAGCTGGTCATCAGGTAGAACAGCACGTAGGTCGCCAGCATGATGAACGTGCCGAGGATGAGCGGACGCCAGTGCCGGCGCACGACCTCGCCCAACGGGAACTTGTGGATGGCGCCGGTCTTCTCCGCCTTGGCGAAGGTGGCGGATTCGACGAGCTTCAGGCGCACCCACAGGCCCACGATCACCATGACCGCCGAGAACAGGAACGGCACGCGCCAGCCCCACTCGAGGAACTCCGCGGAGCGCTGCGCGGTGCCGTCGGGGTGCGGCAGCGCGAAGTTGATGATGAGGAACACGCCGTTGGCGATGATGAAGCCGATCGGCGCGCCCAGCTGCGGGAACGTGCCGTACCAGGCGCGCTTGCCCTTGGGTGCGTTCTCGGTCGCCACGAGCGCGGCGCCGGACCATTCGCCGCCGAGTGCGAAGCCCTGCGCGAGGCGCAGCACCAGCAGCAGCAGCGCCGCCCACCATCCGATGGCGTCGTAGGTGGGGAGGAGTCCGATGACGAAGGTCGCGATGCCCATCGTGAGCAGCGATGCCACGAGGGTGGCCTTGCGTCCGAACCGGTCACCGAAGTGACCGAAGATGACGGCCCCGATCGGGCGGGCGACCATCGCTGCCCCGAAGACGGCGAACGACGACAGCAGCGCGGTGGTCTCATTGCCGGTGGGGAAGAAGAGCACCGGGAAGACGAGCACGGCGGCGGTCGCGTAGACGTAGAAGTCGTAGAACTCGATCGTCGTGCCGACCAGGCTCGCGGCGATGACGCGCGAACGGGGATTGGCGGGAGCAGTGGGGGCGGTGGTGGCGCTGGGGGCCGCGGAGCCTGAGGACATGGAGGGAAGGGCCTGTCGAAGAGAGGGGGACTCGTCCTGGTGGGACGTTCCGGTGGCAGGCGTCCGGAGCAGGATGGTGCGGCGGGCGTCACGCAGTGGTGTCACCGGGTGCGGTCGCGCAGTCGCGGTCGCACAGGTATCCATCCTAGGCCGATGCCGGGCGGGCGCCCGGCATCGGCAGGCGCGGATCAGCGCCAGATGACGGCGATGCCGGCGTTGAGGAGGGTGAGCACGCCGACCGACCAGAACATGACCGAAGGCACCGAACCCGACTTGCGCCGGCGAGCGGCGCCGATCCCGAGCAGGGCGCCGATGATCAGCAGCACGACGAGCTTCACCGTGATCTTGACGTAGTTGAGCTCGTACTCGATGCCCCACGGTGCGGCGAGTGCGAGGCCGGCGACTGCGGCGATCACCATGCCGATGGTCATCAGCCGCGTGAAGCGGCGACGGCCGCCGAACGCCTCGGCCGCCCAGGCACCGAAGAGCACCGCGAAACCGGTGATGTGGATGAAGACGACGATGTGGCGCAGGATTTCCATGGCCACAGTCTAGATCAGACCTTCAGCGACACTGATGGTCCCGCTGTGGTGCGCTGTGAGGGCTCAGCCGCGCAGGGCGCGGAGAGTGAGGGCAGTGCGCAGCGCGGCATCCGCGGCCTCCGCACCCTTGTCCTCCTTCGAGCCCGCGAGGCCCGCGCGATCCAGGCCCTGCTGCTCGTCGTCGAGGGTCAGCACCCCGAAGCCGACGGGCTTGCCGGTCTCCAGCGCCACGCGGGTGAGCCCGTCGGTGGCCGCGGCCGAGATGTACTCGAAGTGCGGGGTGCCGCCGCGGATGATGACGCCCAGCGCCACGACCGCGTCGGCACCGGCGTCCAGCGCCGCCCGGGACACCACCGGCAGCTCGAACGCCCCGGCGACGCGCACGAGCGACCAGGTCGCCCCCGCCGCATCGAGGGTGCGCTGCGCGCCGGCGATGAGCCCGTCGGTGATGGCATCGTGCCACGTGCCGGCGACGACGACGACGGTGAGATCTGCCCCGTCGATGGGCTCGTGCGTCTGGGGGGAACCGGTGCCGCTCATGCGAGGGACTCCTTCGTGCGGGCGAGGGCGCCGTCGAGGTCGTCGGCGGCGATGGTGTGTCCCATGCGCTCGGCCTTCGTGGCGAGGTACTGGTGGTTGTTGGGGCCGACGCCGACCAGCAGCGGCACCTGCTCGACGATGTTCAGACCCAGGGCCTGCAGCTGCGCGACCTTGTCGGTGTTGTTCGTGAGCAGGCGGATCTTCGACACCCCGAGGTCATCGAGGATGCCGGCGGCGGCGGCGTAGTCGCGCGCGTCGGCTGGCAGCCCCAGCGCCAGGTTGGCGTCGACGGTGTCCAGGCCCGTCTCCTGCAGCGAATAGGCGCGCAGCTTGTTGATGAGTCCGATGCCGCGACCCTCGTGGCCGCGCATGTAGATCACGACACCGCCGTCTTCGGCGATCGCGTCGAGGGCGGCATCCAGCTGCGGGCCGCACTCGCACTTGAGCGAGCCGAACGCCTCGCCGGTCAGACACTCCGAGTGCACGCGCACGAGCGGCGCTTCGGTGGTGAGATCCCCCGAGACGACGGCGACGTGATCGGTGCCGGTCGTGCGGTCTTTGTAGGCCAGGAAGCGGAAAGCGCCGTGACGCGTGGGCACCGTCGACTCGGCGCGCAGGCTCACCCGTCGGCGACGAGCGGCGTGCTCGCCGATCGTGACGGGCTCGTGCTCGTCGAGGTAGGCGATGAGCTGCTCGATCGTGATGACGGGCACGTCGTCGCGTTCGCCGAGCTCCAGCAGCCCCGGCAGGCGCATCATCGACCCGTCCTCGGCCACGATCTCGCAGATCCCCGCCACGGGCGCCAGCCCCGCGAGGCGCATGAGGTCGACGGATGCCTCGGTGTGGCCGCCGCGTTCGCGCACGCCGCCGTCCACCGCGCGCAGCGGCAGGATGTGTCCCGGACGGATGACGCTGGCGGGGGTCGAGTCGGCGTCGGCGAGCACGTTGAGCGTGCGCGAACGGTCGCTCGCGCTGATGCCGGTGGTCACCCCGGCAGCGGCGTCGACGCTGACCGTGTACGCGGTGCCGCGGGCATCCTCGTTGACCTCCACCATCGGCGGCAGGTCGAGCCGGTCGGCCCACTCCGACGGCATCGGGGCGCAGATGAACCCGCTCGAGTGACGCACCGTCCACGCCATCCACTCGGGGGTGGCCAGCTGGGCGGAGATGACGACGTCTCCCTCGTTCTCGCGGTTCTCGTCGTCGGCGACGATGACGGGCCGGCCGGCGCGCAGTGCCTCGAGGGCTTCGGGGATGGTGGCAAGGCTCATCGGGAGCCTCCTTCGTGGGTGACGGTGGTCGGGGGGAAGGCGAGCAGGCGCTGCACGTGGCGCGCCAGGATGTCGGTCTCGAGGTTGACGCGGTCGCCGGGGGCGAGCGTGCCGAGCGTCGTGGCGGTGAGGGTCTCGGGGATCAGTGAGACCTCGAACCACGGCTCCGCCGCATCGGGCGGGCTCACGGCGCTGACGGTGAGTGAGACGCCGTCGACGGCGATGGAGCCCTTGTCGACGACGAGCGGGGCGAGGGAGGCGTCGAGGCCGATGCGCAGCACGCGCCACTGCGCGCCGGGGCGCACCTGGCGCACCGCACCGGTGCCGTCGATGTGGCCCTGCACGATGTGACCGCCCAGGCGCCCGTGCGCGGCCATCGCGCGCTCCACGTTCACCCGGCTGCCGACTTCGGCCGTGCCGAGGGTCGACATGTCGAGGGTCTGCTTCATCACGTCGGCGGTGAAGGCGTCGCCGTCGCGGTCGACCACGGTGAGGCAGACGCCGCCGATCGAGATGGAGTCGCCGTGCGCGGCATCCGAGACCGCCAGCGGCGCGCGCACCGTCAGGCGCACGCCGTCTCCCGATGGGGTGACGGCGGTGATCTCGCCCTGTTCTTCCACGATTCCGGTGAACATCAGCGCGTTCCTTCCTGTGATGCGTCCCGCGCCGGGCGGGGGGCGGCGACGATCAAGAGGTCATCGCCGAGTCTTTCGATGGATGCCACGTCGAGCCGCAGCTGGTCGCTGATCGTCTCGACGCCGAGCGTGCGCAGGGCGGGGTGGTCGCCACCGGCTGCGCCGGAGCCGAGGAGCGTCGGGGCGAGGTAGGTGAGGATCTCGTCGACGATCCCGGCACGCAGGAACGCGCTCGCGATGGTGGGTCCCCCCTCGACGAAGACGCGGTGCACGCCCGCGTCGCGCAGCTGCGCCATGAGCGACGGCTCGTTGGGGGACTCCCCGGCCAGGTTCTCGCCGTCGCGGTGCAAGAGCGGCAGCGGATGCCGGCGGACGGCGGCGTCGTCGGGGACGCGCCGCGCACCGAGCACCACCGGCATCGGCTGATGCGGGTACAGCGTGCCGTCGGGGCGGCGGGCGGTGAGGGCGGGGTCGTCGGCGAGCAGCGTGCCCGTGCCCACGACGATGGCGTCGGCCTCGGCGCGGCGGCGGTGCACGTCTTCGCGCGCGGCGGGCCCGGTGATCCACTGGCTGGTGCCGTCGGCGGCGGCCGCCCGACCGTCGAGGGACTGCGCCCACTTGACCGTGACATGGGGGCGGCCGAGGCGCTGCACCGTGAGCCAGGAATCCAGCAGTGCGCGGCCCTCGTCGGCGAGCACGCCCGAGGCCACGTCGACCCCGGCCGCGCGCAGGCGCTCGGCGCCGCCGGACGACCGCTCGCCCGGGTCGTCGACGGCGTACACGACGCGGGTGACGCCGGCGGCGATGAGCGCTTCGGCGCAGGGGCCGGTGCGGCCGGTGTGATTGCACGGTTCGAGGGTGACCACCGCGGTGGTTCCGGCAGCCTCGCCCGGGGCGAGCTGGGCGAGCGCGGCGACTTCGGCGTGCGCGGTGCCGGCGCCGCGGTGCCAGCCCTCGGCGACGATGTCGCCGGTCGGGGACAGCAGCACGGCACCCACCTGCGGGTTCAGCCCGCGGGGGCCGCGGCGGGCGAGCGACAGCGCGCGCCGCATCGCGTCGCGTTCGCGGTCAGTCACGGTCATCCGTCGTCCTCCGGTCGGGACTCCGGGGAAAGGGTGGCCACCGTCGACGCGCGTGGCGTCGCCCGTGCTGCCTCCCATCCGGACTAGCGACTCGCATCGCATCACCGTCGGTCCCGGAATTCCACCGGGTCAACCTCTGCCTTTCGGCGCGGGTTCGCGGACTGTCACCGCCGGTTCGGATTCCCACCGACCCCGGAGCACGTATTGCTCTTGAGTGTAGTCAACGCGCGGTCGGGGCTTTCATTCCCCGCGGTGAAGCGTGCGAGGCTGGAGGCAGCGCCGGCGAAGAGGAGACGTGAGCATGACTCGGGCAGACCAGAACACCGGTTTCGCCGCGCTCGCGGCGCGGCCCCACGCCGACGTCCTCATCCTCGGCGGCGGCATCAACGCACTGGCGACGTTCCGCGACCTCGCGATGCAGGGCGTCGACGTCGCCCTCGTCGATCGCGCCGACTACGTCAGCGGCGCATCCGCGGCGTCGTCGCACATGATCCACGGCGGGGTGCGGTACCTCGAGAACGGCGAGTTCCGCCTCGTGCACGAGGCGGTCACCGAACGCAACTCGCTGCTGAAGATCGCTGCGCACTACGTGCGCCCCCTGCAGACGACCATCCCGATCTTCACCACATTCTCCGGGCTGCTCTCCGCGCCGCTGCGGTTCCTCCGCCACGGCAAGGGCAAGCCGCGTGAGCGCGGCGCTGCGCTCATCAAGATCGGTCTGGTCATCTACGACTCGTTCTCGCGCGGCGGGGGACAGGTGCCGCGTCACGCCTTCCGCGGACGCACGCGGTCGCTGCAGGAACTGCCCGACCTGAACCCCGAGGTGACCTACACCGCGACCTACTGGGATGCCTCGGTGCACGACCCGGAACGGCTCGCGATCGACGTGCTGCGCGACGGCACGCGGACGGGCGGCGACCGGGCGCGCGCGGCCAACTACACCGCCGCGGTCGGCGCCCGCGACGGTGGCGTGATGCTGCGCGACGAACTCGGCGGCGCGGAGCTGCGCTTCACGGCGCCGGTCATCGTCAACGCCACCGGCCCGTGGGTCGATCTCACCAACGCCGCGCTCGGCGACCGCGCCGAGCGGATGGGCGGCACGAAGGGGTCGCACATCGTGGTCGACAACCCGCGACTGCTGGCGGCCACCGGCGGGCGGGAGCTGTTCTTCGAGAACGAGGACGGGCGCATCGTGCTCATCTACCCGCTGAAGGGCCGCGTGCTGATCGGCACGACCGACCTCGAGCACGACATGCGCGAGCCGATCGTGTGCACCGAGGCGGAGGTCGGCTACTTCATCGACCTCGTGCGCCAGGTGCTGCCCGACATCGGCGTCGACCGGTCGCAGATCGTCTACCGGTTCTCGGGCGTGCGGCCGCTGCCGCGCCACGACGACGTCGCCCCCGGGTTCGTGTCGCGCGACTACCGCATCGACGCCACCGACCTCCCCGGCGCCCGCGCCGTGGTGCTCAGCCTCGTCGGGGGCAAGTGGACCACCTTCCGCGCGTCGGCGGAGCGCCTCGCCGACACAGTGCTGAGCCACCTCGGTGCGCCGCGTCGCCGCTCCACCCGCGGCGTCCCCATCGGCGGCGGCGCGGGCTTCCCCACCAGCCAGCGCGCTCGCGTGCAGTGGGTCGATGCGCACGCCCGGTCTCTGCCGACCGACCGCGTCGACCGGCTGCTGTCGCGCTACGGCACGGTGGCGGCCGAGGTGATCGACGCGATCGTCGCCGATCCCGACGACCGGCCGCTGCAGCACGCCCCGCAGTACAGCACGGCGGAGCTGCGCCACCTCGCGGCATCCGAAGACGTCCGCCACCTCGACGACGTGCTGCTGCGCCGCACGAGCCTCGCCTTCGTCGGCGCCGTCACCCCGGATGCGGCGCGCGAGGCGGCCGAGACCATCGCGCCCGTGCTCGGCTGGGACGCCGAGAGAGCGGCGCACGAGACCGAACGGGGCCTGGCCGCGGTGCGCGCCGCCGAGCCCGCCGCCCAAACCGCCCCGACCGAGGAGACACCGTGGCCGACCATGTGATCGCTATCGACCAGGGGACGACCTCGACCAGGGCGATCGTCTTCGACGCCGCCGGCGGCATCGTCACCACCGCCCAGCGCGAGCATGAGCAGATCTTCCCGCGCGCGGGCTGGGTCGAGCACGACCCGATGGAGATCTGGACCAACACCGAGTGGGTGCTGTCCTCGGCGATGTTCCGCGCAGGGCTGAGCGCCGGTGACATCGCCGCGATCGGCATCACCAACCAGCGCGAGACGGCGATGCTCTGGGACCGCCGTACCGGCCGACCGGTGGCCAACGCGATCGTCTGGCAGGACACCCGCACGCAGCGACGCATCGACGAGCTCGCCGCCCAGTCCGAGGCAGGCAGTCAGCGCTTCGCCGAACAGACCGGGCTGCCGCTGGCGACCTACTTCTCGGCGTCGAAGATCGCCTGGGTCCTCGAGAACGTGCCGGGCGTGCGGGCGGCGGCCGAGGCCGGCGACGTGATGTTCGGCACCCCCGACACCTGGCTCATCTGGAACCTCACCGGCGGCAGCAGCGGCGGCATCCACGTCACCGACGTCACCAACGCCAGCCGCACGCTGCTCATGGACCTCGGCACCCTGGACTGGTCCGACGAGCTGCTGGCGGTGTGGAACATCCCCCGCACGATCCTCCCCGAGATCCGTTCGTCGTCCGAGGTCGTCGGCGAGGTCTCGGTGCCCGCCATCGCCCGTGGTGTGCGCATCGCCGGCATCCTCGGCGACCAGCAGGCCGCGACCTTCGGGCAGGCCGCCTTCGACGCGGGGGAATCGAAGAACACCTACGGCACCGGCAACTTCCTGCTGGTCAACTCCGGCACCGAGCTCGTCCGCTCCCAGCACGGCCTCATCACCACCGTCGCCTACCGGTGCGGCGACGAACCCGCGCGCTACGCCCTGGAGGGCTCGATCGCGGTGACCGGCTCGCTCGTGCAGTGGCTGCGGGACAACCTGGGACTCATCAAGCGCTCCAAAGACGTCGAGCGCCTCGCGGCATCGGTCGACGACAACGGCGGCGCGTACTTCGTCCCCGCCTTCTCGGGGCTGTTCGCCCCGTACTGGCGCTCCGACGCCCGCGGTGCGCTGGTCGGCATGACCCGCTACATCACGGCGGGGCACATCGCCCGGGCGGCGCTGGAATCCACCGCCTTCCAGACGCGCGACATCGTCGAGGCAGTCGCCGCCGACACCGGCGTCACTCCCGAGGAGCTGCGGGTCGACGGCGGCATGACCCGCAACGACCTGCTGATGCAGTTCCAAGCCGACATCCTCGGCATCCCGGTCGTGCGCCCGCAGATCATCGAAACCACCGCGCTCGGCGCGGCGTACGCGGCGGGGCTCGCCACGGGGGTGTGGTCGGATCGCGAGCGGCTGCGCGAACACTGGCGCGAGGATGTGCGGTTCGAGCCGCGCATGCAAGCCGACGAGCGGGAACGCCGCTACCGGCTGTGGCGCAAGGCCGTGCAGAAGTCCTTCGACTGGGTCGACGAGGACGCGCGCATCCTCATGGGCACCGACCAGTGACCGCGTCTATTTGAGCAGCCGCGACAGCCGCCGGTCGGCGAGCGTCTTGCCGCCGGTCTGACAGGTCGGGCAGTACTCCAGCGAGTTGTCGGCGAAGAACACCGACCGCACCTCGTCGCCGCAGACCGGGCATGCCTCGCCGCGTCGGCCGTGCACCTGCATGCCGCGACGCTTGGCATCCTTCAGGTCGGCAGGCGGCTTTCCGGATGCCGTGGCCACGGCATCCGCGATCGTATCGCGCAGCGCCCCGTACAGCCGGTCGACCTCGACGTCGTCGAGACCGGCGGCGAGGGCGTAGGGCGACATGCGCGCGGCATGGAGGATCTCGTCCGAGTACGCGTTGCCCACCCCGGCGATGATCGACTGGTCGCGCAGCACGCCCTTGATCTGGGTGCGACGGCCCGCCAGCAGCGCGGCGAAAGCCTCGCGGTCGAACGCGGGATCGAGGGGGTCGGGACCCAGGCGCGCGATGCCGGGGACATCGGCGGGGGTGCGCACGACGTACACCGCGAGCGACTTCTTGGTGCCCGCCTCGGTGAGGTCGAAGCCCGAGCCGTCGTCGAAGCCGACCCGCAGCGCGATGGGGGTGCGGCCGGGCTTGATCACGGTGGCGGGCAACGCGTCGTACCAGCGCAGCCAGCCGGCTTTGGCCAGGTGGAACACCAGGTGAAGCTCGCCGCCGTCGCCGGCGCGGGTGGTGAGGTCGACGAACTTGCCGTGGCGGGTGGCGCCGACGATCTCGGCACCTCTCAGCGCCTCCACCGGCGGGTCGTAGGTCTTCAGGGCGGCGATGTTCGCCACCGCCGCCTTGGTCACGTGCAGGCCGTGCGCGCGCCGGCCGACGAAATCGACCAGTCCCTGCACCTCCGGCATCTCGGGCATACCGGCATCCTGGCACGAACCGGTGACGCCGGGGCGGGTCAGACCGCCAGGATCGGCCAGTCCACGGGAGTGCGGTCGTCGGTCGCGAGGAGTCCGGCGACCCAGCCGTCGTGGCGTCCGCGCGGGTCGACGAGCTTCTGGCGCATCAGACCCTCGTAGCGGAAGCCGAGCGAGCGTGCGGTGCGCGCCGACGGGATGTTGCCGACGATCGCCTGCCACTCCAGGCGCTTCAGGCCCACCGCGTCGCTGAAGGCGAAGTCGATGACGGCGCGGGCCGCCTCGCCGAGGTACCCGGCGCCGCGCGCTTCGGCGGCCATCCAAAAGCCGATCTCGGCGTCGCCTCGCAGGTGCAGATGCTGCAGCCCGACCATGCCGATCCACTGCCCGTCGAGGCGCAGCGCCCACGTCAGCTCGGTCTCGGCCTCCCACCACTGGGCGGCTTTGGTGATGAAGTCATCGGCGTCGGCGCGCGCGTAGGGGGAGGGGAGGGTGGTCCAGCGGGGGACCTCCGGGTCCTGCGCGGCCGCGGTGATGGCGTCGGCATCCGCGGGGGTGGGAAGCGACAGCTCGAGGCGGGACGTGCGGAGGGTGACCGGTTGCATCATTCGAGCCTAACCGCGCCGCGCCCCGGCCGCCCCCGGTGCCCGCCCCGCGCCCGCCCCGCGCCCGGTGCCCGCCCCGCACCCGGTGCCCGCCCCACGCCCCCCGTGCCCGCGCCCGCCGCCCTTCCCGCGCACAACGTCGCCATTCCGGTTCGGGCACCGGCCGCCTGCCCGCCCGCCCCGCGCACAACGTCGCCATTCCGGCCCGTTTTCGGCCTTCCGGCGCCCGATTCCAGGGCCGCAGAGACAGAATCAGCGACGTTGTGCGCGGCGTCGGCCGTCGACTCCGAGCGGATCAGCGACGTTGTGCACGGGCAGCGTGGGCGACCGCGGCGGATCAGCGACGTTCTGCCCCGCCCGGGCGTGACGTCGCCTCCTCCCCAGCACGCCCGGGCCCCGCCCCGTCCACCGATGGCCGGTTGCGGGCGGATGCCACATCCGCCCGCGGGCCAGGGTGGGACCGTGCTTCCCGCCCCCGACCTCCACCCGCGCCCGCTGCCGACGCGCATCACCTACGCACAGCTGCGGAGCCTGGGCGTCTCGCGCGCCCGCATCGACGCGGCCGTCGCCGGCGGCGCGCTCATCCGCGTGCGGCGCGGCACCTATGTCGCCGGCGGCTGCCCCGCTGACTTCCTCGCGGCGATCCGCCACGGCGGCCGGCTGGACTGTCTGTCGCTGCTGGTCGCGATGGGTGTCTTCGTCGTGGGCACGTCGGCGCTGCACGTGCAGATGGACTACGGCACCACCCGGGTCCCGGTGCGCCGCGACGGAGTGCTCCGGCACTGGCGGTGCACGACGGCGTCTCGCGACGCGCTCGCCGCGCCGCTGGTCGAAGCCCTCGCCCAAGCCTGCCGCTGTCAGCAACCCCGCGCCGCGATCGCCACCCTCGACAGCGCCTGGCACCAGCGTCTCGTGGATGAAGCCGACATCGCGGAGGTCTTCCGGCTGCTGCCGCAACGCTTCGGCATCCTGCGCGCGCATCTCGACCGGCGCGCCGAATCGGGCATCGAGACGCTGGTGCGCCTCATGCTCGCCGCCCAGGGCTGGCGGGTGGAGGTGCAGGTGACGATCACCGGTGTGGGGCGGGTGGACCTCGTCGTCGACGGCTGGCTCATCATCGAATGCGACAGCGCGCGGCACCACGGCGGGTGGGACGAAGGGCGGCGCGACCGGCGCCGCGACCTGCAGGCGGCGCGGCAGGGGTACGTCACCCTGCGACCCATCGCCGAAGACGTGCTGCATCGTCCCGACGAGGTGCTGACGGCGATCCGGGATGCCGTCGCGCACCGCACCGCGCTGCTCGCGGATGCTCGACGCCCCGCTGTCGCGTCGCGGTGACAGTCGAGTGATGCGGGGCGCGGTGGCCGACCGTGCCGTGGCGCGACGCACGCGCACACAACGTCGCCAATCCAGCCCGGTGGATGCCGCCGCGCGACCGGAAAGCGCTGTATCGCGGCGGATTGGCGACGTTGTGCGGCGGGCGGAGACCCGGCGGCGTCAGACCCGGCGGAGCAGGCCCACCTTGTCGTACACGTCGCCCAGGGTGCGCTCGGCGGTCTCGTCGGCGCGAGCGGCGTTGGCGGCGAGCACGCGGTCGAGCTCGGCGGGGTCGTCGAGCAGTTCCAGGGCGCGCCGGCGCACCGGACCGAACTCGTTCACCACGACCTCGGCGAGACCCTTCTTGAAGTCGCCGTAGCCGCGACCGGCGTACTCGTCCTCGATCGACGGGATCTGGCGACCGGTGAGGGCGGCGTAGATCACGAGCAGGTTCGACACGCCGGGCTTGTTCTCGCGGTCGTAGCGCACCGCGCCCTCGCTGTCGGTGACGGCGCGCATGATCTTCTTCGCCGAGACCGCCGGGTCATCCAGCAGCCACAGCACGCCCGCGTCGGACTCCGCCGACTTCGACATCTTCGCGGTCGGGTTCTGCAGGTCGAAGATGCGGGCGGTGTCCTTCTGGATCACCGGCATGGGCACCTGGAACGTCTCGCCGTAGCGTGAGTTGAACCGCTCGGCCAGGTCGCGGGTGAGTTCGACGTGCTGCTTCTGGTCATCGCCCACCGGCACGATGTCGGTCTGGTACAGCAAGATGTCCGCGGCCATCAGTACGGGGTAGGTGAACAATCCCACCGAGGCGCTGTCGGCGCCGTAGCGCTGCGACTTGTCCTTGAACTGCGTCATGCGCCCCGCCTCGCCGAAGCCGGTGATGGTGGAGAGGATCCAGGCGAGCTCGGCGTGCGCGCGCACGTGCGACTGCACGTACAGCGTCGACCGCGACGGCTCGATGCCGGCGGCGATGTACTGGGCCGCGGTGCGGCGGGTCTTCTCGCGCAGCTCGGACGGGTTGTTGGGCTGGGTGAGGGCGTGGAGGTCGACGACCGAGAAGAACGCCTCGTAGGAGTCCTGCAGATCGCGCCACTGCATGAGCGCCCCGATGTAGTTGCCGATCTGGAGCGAATCGGCGGAGGGCTGCATTCCGGAGTAGAGGCGGGGTCTGGTCACCCCACCAGTCTAGGGAGCGGATGCCGCGGCTCCCGCCGTCGGCGTCAGACCCCGATCGTGTAGTCGGCGATGACCGGCGCGTGGTCACTCCAGCGCGTGTCCCAGGACGGTGCCCGCACGACGCGGTAGTCCACGACCCGCTCCGCGAGGGCGGGGGAGGCCAGGTGGTAGTCGATGCGCCACCCGGTGTCGTTGTCGAACGCCTTGCCGCGGTTCGACCACCACGTGTACGGCCCGTCCACCTCGCCGTGGAAGCTGCGCCCCACATCGACCCAGCCGAGACCGGTGCCGGTCGAGCCGTCGACGTCGGTCACCGGCTCGCCGGCGACACCCATGAAGCGGTCGAAGTACGCGCGCTCGCGCGGCAGGAAGCCGGCCTTCTTCACGTTGCCCTTCCAGTTGCGGATGTCCAACTCCCGGTGCCCGACGTTGAGATCGCCCGTGATGAGGGCCAGCGCGCCGTCGGATGCCAGTGCGGGCATGCGCGCCTCCATCGCGTCGAGGAAGGCGTACTTGGCGACCTGCTTGTCGGTGCCGGCTTCGCCGGTGAAGACGTACGCGCTGGCGACGGTGAGGCGTTCGCCGTCGACGTCGATCTCGGCCTCCACCCATCGGCCCTTCGAGTCGAGGGTGCCGTCGCCGAGGTCGGTGCGCCACACCTCCAGCGGGGAGCGCGCGGCGATCGCGACGCCGGCGCGGCCCTTGGCGAGCGCTTCGTCGTTCACGACGTGCCAGCCCGGCAGCGCGGCGGCGAGATCGGTCGCCTCGGCGCGCACCTCCTGCAGCGTGAGCACGTCGACCCCCGCCGTCTCGAGCCAGGGCTGCATGCCCTTGCGTGCGGCGGCGCGGATGCCGTTGACGTTGACGGAGGCGATGCGGAGGGTTCGGGGCACGACGAAAAGCCTAACCAGCCGCGCCGACATCGACCGACCCGGCCACCGGCGATCGAGCGGGCACTCGACCCGGCCCCGATCAGTCGAGCAGCCGCCCACTGCGCGGTGGCGCGATGGCACCGGCCTGCGCGCGGGCGAGGTCATCCTCTGCGGCGCGCACATTGCGGTCAGCCCGCCACGCCTGCCACCACGGCGCCTTCTCGCGCGCCGCCATCGCTTCGCGCAGTCGCACCTCGGCGGCGACGACCAGTGCCCGCGCTTCGGCCGCCCGGCGCTGTGCTTCGGTGCTCTGGGCGAGGGGGATGTTCTGGTCGGCGGCGACCACCGCGATCCACGACGCCGCGACGAGGATCACGATCGCGATCAGACGGAACCACACGAGGAACGCGATGAAGACCGAGAACGTCGCCAGCAGCGGGTTGGCGGGGGTGTACACGAGCAGCAGGCCGGCGCCCAGCTGCAGCACGCCGATCGCGCCGCCGCCGAGGAGGGCCCCGGGCCAGATGGTGCGCCAGGGCACCGAGGCGCCGGCGAGGAAGCGGAACAGCAGCGCGAGGGCGGCGGAGTTGATGCCGTAGGCCACGAGGATCGACCCCACCCGGCTCAGCACCGAGACCCACGTGGACGCGTCCCATCCGAGCAGCTCGAAGAGCAGATTGAGGGCTCCCGATGCCACTGCCCCCAGCCCCGCACCGAGCACGAGCGACACGCCGAAGCCGGCCGCCGCCAGGAAGTCGCGCGCCTTCAGCAGCAGGTAGCTGCGGCTGTCGAAGGGCAGCGCGAAGATGTCGCGCACCGCGCGGCGGGTGTAGGTGACGAAGCCGATGGCGGTCCAGATCGCCACCAGGAGGGCGACCGAACCCGTGACCGCCAGGGTGCCGGTGCTGGAGCGGGCGACCTCGGTGACGTCTTCGCGGGTGACCAGCCCATCGGCGGAGATGAGGTCGGGGATGTAGGAGTTGACGACCGCGATGAGGGCGTCGATGGCCTGCGTGCTGCCACCGAGCCAGATGCCGATGATCGCGAACGCGCAGTACAGCACCGCGAACATGGCGAACAGCGACTGGTAGCTGATGCTCGCCGCCAGAAGGAACCCGTTGTGTCGCAGAAAGTGGCGCCACACCCGCACGGGGAACGACGCCATCGTCCGCTGGGTGAGGGCCGTGGCGTGCTCGATCGGTTCGTCCAGCCGGTCCCGCAGTGCCGAGTCATCCCACCATGCGCGCCACGACGCGTCACGCCCGTCGTCGGCGGGCCGATTCCGGTCGGAGTCACTCACACGCCCCAGCGTAGCGAGGGCGGATGCCGCAGGTCGCGGCATCCGCCCTCGGAGAGCGCTGGGTGTGACTACTTGCGCAGGATCGCCTGCTTGACCTCGGCGATGGCCTTGGTGACCTCGATGCCGCGGGGGCACGCCTCAGTGCAGTTGAACGTGGTGCGGCAGCGCCACACGCCTTCCTTGTCGTTGAGGATGTCCAGGCGGGCGTCGCCGGCATCGTCGCGCGAGTCGAAGATGAACCGGTGCGCGTTGACGATGGCGGCGGGGCCGAAGTACTGCCCGTCGGTCCAGAACACGGGGCACGACGACGTGCACGCAGCGCACAGGATGCACTTGGTGGTGTCGTCGTAGATCTCGCGGTTGGCGATCGTCTGGATGCGCTCCTTGCCGGGCTCCGCCTTCGTGCCGGCGATGAGGAAGGGCTGCACCTCGCGGTAGGAGGCGAAGAACGGCTCCATGTCGACGATGAGGTCCTTCTCCAGCGGCAGGCCCTTGATGGCCTCGACGTAGATGGGCTTCGAGATGTCGAGGTCCTTGATGAGGGTTTTGCACGCCAGGCGGTTGCGGCCGTTGATGCGCATCGCGTCGGAGCCGCAGATGCCGTGCGCGCAGGAGCGGCGGAAGCTCAGCGACCCGTCGACCTCCCACTTGATCTTGTGCAGCGCGTCGAGCACGCGGTCGGTCGGGTACAGCTCCACGTCGTAGTCCACCCAGCGCGGCTCGGCGTCCTGCTCGGGGTCGAAGCGGCGGATGATGAAGGTGACGAGGAACGACTGGATGCCGGTGTCGGGCGCGGCTTCCTCGGACACCGGAGCGTCCGTCGGGGCGATCGCTGTTGCGGCCATGCCTAGTACTTCCTCTCCATCGGCTGGTACCGGGTGATGACGACGGGCTTCCAATCCAGCCGGATGTGGTCTTCGGGGTGCGACGAGTGGGGGTCGCCCGAGAGGTAGGCCATCGTGTGCTTCATGTAGTTCTCGTCGTCGCGCTTGGGATAGTCGTCGCGCATGTGGCCGCCACGGCTCTCCTTGCGGTTGCGGGCGGTGACGACGACGACCTCGGCGAGGTCGAGCAGGAAGCCGAGCTCGACCGCTTCGAGCAGGTCGGTGTTGTACCGTTTGCCCTTGTCGTCGACGTGCACGTTGTTGTAGCGCTCGCGCAGGTCCGCGATGACGTCCATGACCTCGGCGAGGGACTCGTCGGTGCGGAACACCTGGGCCTTGCGGTCCATCTCGTCCTGCAGGGTCTTGCGCAGCACGGCGATGCGCTCGGTGCCGGGGTTGTTGCGCAGCCCCTCGAGCATGTCCCGCACCTCCTTGGCCGGGTCCTCCGGCAGCGGGACGAAATCGGCCGTCTGCACGTACTCCACGGCGTTGCGCCCGGCGCGCTTGCCGAACACGTTGATGTCCAGCAGCGAGTTGGTGCCGAGGCGGTTGGAGCCGTGCACCGAGACGCACGCGCACTCGCCGGCGGCGTAGAGGCCCGGGACGACGGTGGTGTTGTCGGCCAGCACCTCGGCGTTGACGTTGGTGGGGATGCCGCCCATCGCGTAGTGCGCGGTCGGCATGACCGGAACCGGCTCCACCACCGGGTCGACGCCCAGGTAGGTGCGGGCGAACTCGGTGATGTCGGGGAGCTTGGTCTCCAGCACCTCGGCACCCAGGTGCGTGCAGTCCAGCAGCACGTAGTCGCGGTGGGGACCCGCGCCCCGACCCTCGGCCACTTCCTGCACCATGCAGCGGCTCACGATGTCACGGGGGGCGAGGTCCTTGATGGTGGGGGCGTAGCGCTCCATGAAACGCTCGCCCGAGGCGTTGCGCAGAATCGCTCCCTCACCACGGGCACCCTCGGTGAGGAGGATGCCGAGACCGGCGAGGCCGGTGGGGTGGAACTGGAAGAACTCCATGTCCTCCAGCGGCAGCCCCTTGCGCCAGATGACGCCGACGCCGTCACCGGTGAGGGTGTGGGCGTTGGAAGTGGTCTTGAAGATCTTGCCGAAGCCGCCCGTGGCGAAGATGACGGCCTTGGACTGGAAGACGTGCAGGTCTCCCGTGGCCAGCTCGTACGCCACGACGCCGGCGACCTGGGTCGAGCCGTCGTCGGCGGTGACCGTGATGAGGTCGAGCACGTAGAACTCGTTGAAGAAGTTGATGCCGAGCTTGACGCAGTTCTGGAACAGCGTCTGCAGGATCATGTGGCCGGTGCGGTCGGCGGCGTAGCACGCGCGGCGCACGGGGGTCTTGCCGTGATCGGCGGTGTGGCCGCCGAAGCGCCGCTGGTCGATCTTGCCCTCGGGGGTGCGGTTGAACGGCAGCCCCATGTTCTCGAGGTCGATGACGGCGTCGATGGCCTCTTTGGCGAGGATCTCCGCGGCATCCTGGTCGACGAGGTAGTCGCCACCCTTGACCGTGTCGAAGGTGTGCCACTCCCACGAGTCCTCTTCGACGTTGGCCAGGGCCGCCGCCATGCCACCCTGCGCCGCACCGGTGTGCGAGCGGGTCGGGTAGAGCTTCGAGATCACGGCGGTCTTCGCCCCGGGGCCGGCCTCGATCGCCGCCCGCATGCCGGCGCCGCCGGCGCCCACGATCACGATGTCGAACTGGTGGTAGTGAACGCCGTCCTTGACGACGACGCCTTCGCTCTGGGTACTCACGTGTCAGATGCCTTCACTCTCTGCTGCGTCGCGCGGCGGGACTACGCCGCGCACTTCTCGATCAGCCACTCGGTCGTGCTGTTCTCGATCCCGAGGCAGGGGTCGAAGGTGAAGACGACCAGCGTGCCGAGGACGATCATGAGGCCTGCCGAAAGCCAGAGGGCCCAGACCAGCACGCGGCGCGCGGTGGCACCGGTGACGTAGTCGTTGACGATCGTGCGCATGCCGTTGGCGCCGTGGATGAACGCCAGCCAGAGCATCAGCACGTCCCACCACTGCCAGAACGGCGAGGCGAACTTACCGGCGACGAAGGCGAAGTCGATGCCGTGGATGCCGTCGCCGAGCATGAGGTTGACGAACAGGTGCCCGAAGATCAGGACGACCAGCAGCACGCCGGAGGCGCGCATGTAGATCCAGCCCCACTTCTCCAGGTTCGCGCCGCGCTTGCGGGGCGTGGTGTGCGGGGTGCGGGGCGCGGCAAGGGTGTCGGCGCTCATCAGGAACCCCCTCCCATCTCGGCGAAGACGTTCATGAGGTGACGGGGCGTGAAGCCGAGCATCGTCACCGCCCAGAGACCGATGACGCCCCACCACAGCTGACGCTGGTAGCGGGCGCCCTTGGACCAGAAGTCCACGACGATGATGCGCAGCCCGTTGTAGGCGTGGTAGGCGATCGCGCCGACCAGCACTACTTCACCCAGGCCCATGACCGGGTTCTTGTAGGTGCTCATCACCGCGTCGTACGCCTCGGGCGCCACCCGGATGAGTGCCGTGTCGAGCACGTGGACGAGCAGGAAGAAGAAGATCGCGACGCCGGTGATGCGGTGCAGCACCCACGACCACATGCCTTCGTTGCCGCGGTACAGGGTGCCGCGTGGCGTCTTCGATGTCGTCTCTTTCACCGACAGTGCGACGCGTGCTGGTGCAGCCACTTCGTCCTCCATGGTCGACAGGGGAGGCGGATCGCCCACAGTGCCGGGGGCAGGATCCGCGTTGCGTCACAGGGGCGCGACTTCCATCCTATTCCCGTGGATCGAACCCGGGCGACGACGGCCCGCCTTGTCGGGATGTTCACGGGGCCGATCCCGCGTGGATAGCCTGGGCGCATGGCTGACACCCTCCCCAACTTCTACGCCGTCATTCCCGCTGGAGGTATCGGGAGCCGGCTGTGGCCGCTCTCGCGTGCCGATGCCCCGAAGTTCCTGCACGATCTGACCGGCTCCGGTCAGACGCTGCTGCGCGACACGTGGGATCGCCTGGAGCCGCTCGCGGGTGCTGACCGCATCGCCGTGGTGACCGGTCGCGCCCACCGTGCCGCGGTGGAGGAGCAGCTGCCCGGCATCCCCGATCGCAACGTCTTCCTCGAGTCCGACCCGCGCGAGTCGGCGGCCGCGATCGGACTGGCGGCCGCGATCCTCGTGCGTCGCGAGCCCGATGTCATCATCGGCTCCTTCGCCGCCGACCACGTGATCCGGGGCACCCGCACGTTCGAGTTCGCCGTGCAGCAGGCCGTCGCCGTCGCGCGCGAGGGCTACATCTGCACGATCGGCATCCAGCCGTCGGAGCCGTCGGTGGGCTTCGGCTACATGCGCAAGGACGGCGAGCTGATCGTCGACGGCGCCCCCGAGGCCGCCGTCGTCGAGCGCTTCGTGGAGAAGCCCGACCTCGACACGGCGAAGGAGTACTTCGCCGACCGGTCGTATCTGTGGAACGCGGGCATGTTCATCTCCCGCGCCGATGTGCTGCTGGCCGAGATCGCCGAGAACGCTCCCGACCTGCACGCCGGGCTCATCGAGCTCGCGGAGGTCTGGGATGACCGCGAGCGCCGCGGCCCGGTCGTGGACCGCGTGTGGCCGACGCTGCCCAAGATCGCCATCGACTATGTCGTCGCCGAGCCGGCAGCGGAGAAGGGCCGCCTGGCCGTCATCCCCGGTCACTTCGACTGGGATGACGTGGGGGACTTCGCGAGCCTCGCCAAGCTCAACTCGCACGGACGCAACGAGCTGGCGATCCTGGGGAAGAACGCCCGCATCCTCTCCGACGCCGCCAGCGGGATCGTGGTGAGCCAGACCTCGCGGGTCATCAGCCTGATCGGGGTGAAGGACATCGTGGTGGTCGACACCGACGACGCGCTGCTGGTCACCACGAGCGAGCACGCGCAGCGCGTGAAGGGTGTCGTGGACGCCCTGAAGCTCACCGGTCGCGGCGACGTCCTCTGAACCGCGTGACGGGATGATTGCGTCTTTGTAACCATTCCGTCGCGGAGCGGCTGGGAGCGTGCACAGATATCGTAATAATCGGTAACGTCAGGGGGCGATCGCGAAATCCGCGAGCCCACCAATGTGGAGGCTGCATTGACCATCTCGACCACCAAGAAGGTCCTCGGCGTCACCGGTGCAGCGGCGCTGCTCGTGTCGCTCGCCGGCTGCGCTTCGGCGCCCGAGGAGAACACCGGCGGCAGCGCGGCGCCCGAGCCCGCTGACGACTTCAAGCCCTGCCTGATCTCGGATGAAGGCGGCTGGAACGACCGCTCGTTCAACCAGGCCGCCAAGGAGGGCATGGACCGCGCGCTCGAAGAACTCGACATCGAGGGCATCGAGATGGAGTCGACGACCCCGAACGACTACGCCCCGAACCTCGAGACGCTGGTCTCCGAGGGCTGCTCGTTCATCGTCTCGGTCGGGTTCAACCTGTCGGCCGCGACCGTGGAGTCGGCGCTGGCCAACCCCGAGATCGACTACGCGATCATCGACGACCTGGCAGACAACGACTTCGACGGCACCACCGACGCCCCGAACATCAAGCCGCTCATCTTCGACACCGCTGAGGCGGCCTACCTCGGCGGTTACGCTGCCGCGGCATGGTCCGAGCAGAACGGCGTGAACAAGGTCGGCACCTTCGGCGGCATGCAGATCCCGTCGGTCGCCGTGTTCATGGACGGCTTCCAGCTCGGCGTCGACAAGTACAACGAGGACAAGGGCGCTGCCGTCGATGTCTTCGGTTGGGACACCGCGACGCAGGAGGGTCAGTTCACCGGTGGCTTCACCGCGAACGACACCGCCAAGCAGACCGCTCAGGCCGTGCTCGACCAGGGCGTGGACGTCATCCTCCCCGTCGGCGGTCCGATCTACCAGAGCGCTGCCGCGGCCATCGCCGACAGCGGCTCGGACGTGCTGATGATCGGTGTCGACAAGGACCTCGCCGTCGCCGACGACACCGTCACCGACATCACGCTGGTGTCGATCATGAAGGCCATCGACGTCGCCGTCTACGACGCCACGCTCGAGGCCGCCGCCGGTGACTTCGACGCGACCCCGTACGTCGGCACGCTCGAGAACGAGGGCGTGAAGCTGTCCAGCTTCCACGACTTCGAGGCGGACCTGCCCGAGGGCCTGGTCGACGAACTGGCCGCTCTGCAGGAGCAGATCGTCGCCGGTGACATCGTGGTGGAGTCGCCGAACTCCCCGTGACCGCATGACGTCACGCTCGGGGCGGGCAACGATCAGTCGTTGCCCGCCCCGAGCCGTTCCGAACGACGCGCACGCCCCCGTTCCACAAGGATCGGCGTGCTGGATAAGGTGCAGGTATGAAGCTCGAGCTACGCGGGATCACCAAGAGATTCGGCAGCCTCGTCGCCAACGATCGGATCGACCTGACGGTCGCGCCGGGTGAGATCCACGCGCTCCTGGGTGAGAACGGAGCCGGCAAGTCCACCCTGATGAACGTCCTGTACGGCCTGTATCAGGCCGATGAGGGCGAGATCCTCCTCGATGACGCGGTGCAGTACTTCCGGGGTCCCGGTGACGCCATGGCGGCAGGCATCGGCATGGTGCATCAGCACTTCATGCTGATACCGGTGTTCACCGTCGCCGAGAACGTCATGCTCGGCCATGAGTCCACCAAGGCGCTCGGAGTCCTCGACCTCGCCGCCGCCCGCGCACACGTGCGCGCCGTCGCCGACCGGTTCGGGTTCGACATCGATCCCGACGCGATGGTCGGCGACCTGCCCGTCGGCGTGCAGCAGCGAGTCGAGATCATCAAGGCGCTCTCCCGCGACGCCAAGGTGCTCGTCTTCGACGAGCCCACTGCGGTGCTCACCCCCCAGGAGACCGACGAGCTGATGGCGATCATGCGCCAGCTGCGCGACGAGGGCACCTCCATCGTCTTCATCACCCACAAGCTCCGCGAGGTGCGCGAGGTCGCCGACCGCATCACCGTCATCCGGCTCGGCGCCGTGGTCGGCGAGGCCTCACCGTCCGCCACGAACACCGAGCTGGCCTCTCTCATGGTCGGGCGCGCCGTCGAGCTCACCGTGCACAAGCAGCCGCCGCGCCTCGGCGAGGGCGGCCTGGAAGTGCGGGGCCTGCGGGTGCTCACCCCGGGCGGTGTCGTCATCGTCGATGACATCAACTTCGACGTGCGCCCGGGCGAGGTGCTCGCCATCGCCGGGGTGCAGGGCAACGGTCAGACCGAACTCGTCGAGGCCATCGTCGGCCTCGCGACCCGCGTGGAGGGCTCCATCCGCCTCGGCGGCACCGAGCTCGTCGGCAAGGGCGTGCGCGGCATCCTCGACGAAGGGGTCGGGTTCGTGCCCGAGGACCGCACCCAGGACGGCCTCGTGGGCGGGTTCTCGGTCGCCGAGAACCTCATCCTCGACCGCTCGTCCGACCCCGCCTTCGTGCGCCTCGGCACGATCAACCGCTCCGCCCTCGACGCCTTCGCCCGCGATCGCATCGAGGAGTACGACATCCGCACGCGCGGGCCCGAGACCCCGGCCGGCACGCTCTCCGGCGGCAACCAGCAGAAGGTCGTCATCGCCCGCGAACTCAGCCGCGATCTGCGGCTGCTCGTGGCGGCGCAGCCCACTCGCGGCGTCGACGTCGGATCGATCGAGTTCATCCACAAGCGGATCATCGAGACACGGGATGCCGGTGTGCCGGTGATCGTCGTGTCCACCGAGCTCGACGAGGTCACCGCCCTCGCCGATCGCATCGCGGTCATGTACCGCGGCACGATCGTCGGCGTCGTCCCCGGCGACACGCCCCGCGACATCCTCGGCCTGATGATGGCCGGCGCCAGCGACCCGGAGGTGGCAGCATGACCGGCACGACGCCCGGTGCCGACGACGTGACCGGGGGATTGCCCCCCGAGCAGCTCCCGCCGGTGAAGAGCCCGCTCACCGGCGAGGCCGACCCGGCTCCGCCGCGTGCGAACGTCTTCATCAAGGACCTGCTGCGCGGCAACGCCGTCACCACGATCCTCGCGATCGTGCTGGCGATGATCGTCGGCGGCATCCTCATCGCCCTCACCGACGACGACGTGCAGGAGTCGGCCGTCTACTTCTTCGCCCGACCCGGCGACACGTTCGTGGCCATCTGGCAGTCGGTGTACGGCGGATACGAGGCGCTGTTCCGCGGCGCGGTGTTCAACCCGCGTGGCGCGGACTTCGCGGCGCAGATCCGTCCGCTCACCAACTCGCTCGGATTCGCGGCCCCGCTGATCGCCGCCGGTCTGGGTGTGGCGCTGGCGTTCCGCGTCGGCCTGTTCAACATCGGCGCCCGCGGCCAGATGCTGGTGGGCGCGATCTTCGCGGCATTCTTCGCCTTCAACCTCGACCTGCCGATGTGGGCTCATCTGCCTCTGACGCTACTGGCCGGCATCGTCGGCGGGGCGATCTGGGGCGGCATCGTGGGCCTGCTCAAGGCCCGCACCGGTGCCCACGAGGTGATCCTCACGATCATGCTCAACTACGTGGCGTACTACCTGCTGCTGTGGATGATCCGCACGCCGGGACTGCTGCAGAAGCCCGGGACCAACCAGCCGATCACCTCCGCCACCCCCGAGACCGCACAGTTCCCCGACCTGTTCGGGCCGTCGTTCCCGCTGCTGGACTGGGGCTTCGTCGTCGTCATCATCGCGACGCTCATCGTCTGGTGGGTCGTGGAGCACTCGAGCCTCGGGGTGCGCATGCGTGCCGTGGGTGAGAACCCGTTCGCGGCGCGCGCCGCCGGCGTCAGCGTGCAGCGCATCTACATCTACGCGATGCTCTTCGCCGGGGGACTTGCGGGCCTGGCCGCGATGAACCAGATCCAGGGGTCGGTGACCACCGGGTTCACCGGAACCATCGACGCCGGCATCGGCTTCGACGCGATCACGGTGGCGCTGCTCGGTCGCAGCCGCGCGTGGGGCACCTTCGCCGCCGGCATCCTGTTCGGAGCTCTCAAGGCGGGATCGTTCTCGATGCAGGCACAGGGCATCCCGGTGGACATCGTGCTGGTCGTGCAGGCGCTCATCGTGCTGCTGATCGCCGCGCCGCCGCTGCTGCGCACGATCTTCTTCCTGCCCAAGACCGACGCGGAGAAGGCTGCCAAGGCGCGAGCCAAGGCCGCGAAGAAGGCGGTGACGGCATGACCGCTCTCGCTCCCGCCGCATCCGGCATGGCGCTGGGCACCGTGAAGCAGCGGTACCTGAAGCTGCCCATCGTGCTGGGGATCGTCACCCTGCTGCTGGCGGCGCTGTTCCTGTTCGCGCCGCGCGACGGCATCAGCACCTTCCGTCTCGGCGACGCCACTTCGGCCATCGTGCTGCCCGAGGTGGAACTGCCGACGGCCTCCACCAGTTGGCTGCTGCTCGTGCTGCTCGTGCTGCTCACGGCCTGGTCGGCCTGGGATGCCTGGTCCTACCGCCGCCCGGCGCTGTGGCTGCCCATCGTCTACGGTGTGCTCGCCGTGTTCGCGTTCCTGGTGTGGGCCGCCGCCGACGGGCTCGTCCCGGTCACCGGTCTGCTGTTCGGTGCGATCTCACTCTCGGTGCCCCTCGTCTTCGGCGCCCTCGGCGGCGTGATCGGCGAACGTGTCGGCGTCGTCAACGTCGCCATCGAGGGTCAGCTGCTGCTGGGCGCGTTCTCGTCGGCGCTGCTGTCCTCGATCACCGGCAACCCCTTCATCGGTCTGCTGGGTGCGATGCTCGGCGGCGTGCTGGTGGCGTTCGTGCTGGCCGCCTTCGCGATCAAGTACCTCGTGGACCAGGTCATCGTCGGTGTCGTGCTCAACGTGCTGGTCACCGGCCTCACCGGCTTCCTCTACGGGGCGCTGCTGGTTCCCAACGAAGAGCAGCTCAACCGCCCCGTGCGCTTCACACGCCTGGAGATCCCGCTGCTCAGCGACATCCCGATCATCGGGCCGGTGCTGTTCAACCAGACCTTCCTGGTGTACCTCATGTACATCACGGTGGGCGTCGTCGCCTGGGCGCTGTACCGCACCCGCTGGGGGCTGCGTCTGCGCGCGGTGGGTGAGCACCCGCAGGCCGCCGACACCGTCGGCATCAAGGTCAACATGTCCCGCTTCTGGAACGTGTCTCTCGCCGGGGCGATCGCCGGTATGGGTGGGGCGTACTTCACGCTGGTGTCGGTGCCGCAGTTCACCAAGGAGATGACCGCGGGCCTCGGCTTCATCGCCCTCGCCGCCGTGATCTTCGGCCGCTGGGATCCGCTGCGCGCCGCCCTCGCGGCGCTGCTGTTCGGGTTCGCCACCAACCTGCAGAACCTGCTGACGGCGCTGCGCACACCCATCCCCAGCGAGTTCATGCTCATGCTGCCGTACGTGGTGACCATCATCGCCGTCGCCGGATTCGCCGGGCAGATCCGCGGCCCCGCGGCATCCGGCAAGCCATACATCAAGGGATGACATCGACATGACCGACATCGATTGGGATCATCTCCGCGCCGTCGCGACGGAGGCCATGGAGCGCGCTTACGCCCCCTACTCCCGGTACCGCGTGGGCGCGGCAGCGCTCGTGACCGACGGTCGCGTCGTCGCCGGGTGCAACGTCGAGAACGCCTCCTACGGCGTCGGGCTCTGCGCGGAGTGCGCTCTGGTGGGCGACCTGCAGATGTCCGGTGGCGGACAGCTCGTCGCGTTCGTCTGCGTCAACAACGAAGGCCAGACCATCATGCCGTGCGGGCGCTGCCGACAGCTTCTGTACGAATTCGCCCTTCCGGGCATGCTGCTGGAGACCGTCTCCGGCATCCGCACGATCGACGAGGTGCTGCCTGACGCGTTCGGCCCCCGTGACCTGGAGGACGCCGCACGATGAGTTCTGAGAACGTCGAACCGTTCGACGCCGTCGACGTCATCCGCGCCAAGCGCGACGGCGCCGCCGTACCCGAAGACGCACTGCGCTGGATGGTCGACGCCTACACCCGTGGCTACGTCGCCGACGCGCAGATGGCCTCGTTCGCGATGGCTGTGCTTCTGAACGGCATGCAGCGCAACGAGATCCGCGTGCTCACCGACGCGATGATCGCGTCGGGGGAGCGGATGAGCTTCGCCGGTCTCGGCAAGCGCACCGTCGACAAGCACTCCACCGGTGGCGTCGGTGACAAGATCACCCTGCCGCTCGCGCCGCTGGTCGCATCCTTCGGCGTCGCCGTGCCGCAGCTGTCGGGCCGCGGCCTCGGTCACACCGGCGGGACGCTGGACAAGCTCGAGTCGATCCCCGGCTGGCGAGCGGCCCTCACCAACGACGAGCTGTTCGCGCAGCTGCGTGACATCGGCGCGGTCATCTGCGCCGCCGGGTCGGGGCTCGCCCCGGCCGACAAGAAGCTCTACGCGCTGCGGGATGTCACCGGTACGGTCGAGGCCATCCCGCTCATCGCATCGAGCATCATGTCGAAGAAGATCGCCGAGGGCACCGACGCGCTGGTGCTGGACGTGAAGTTCGGCGGCGGCGCGTTCATGCGCGACGTCGACAAGGCCCGCGAGCTCGCGCGCACGATGGTGGCCCTCGGGACCGACTCGGGCGTGGCGACCACGGCGCTGCTGACCGACATGAACACCCCGCTGGGACTCGCGATCGGCAACGCCAACGAAGTGCGCGAGTCCGTCGAGGTGCTCGCCGGCGGCGGACCCGCCGACATCGTGGAGCTCACCGTCGCCCTCGCGCGAGAGATGCTGGCCCTGGCCGGTCAGCCCGACGCCGACGTCGAGGCCGCGCTGCGCGACGGCCGGGCGATGGACACCTGGCGTGCAATGATCCGCGCGCAGGACGGCGACCCCGACGCCGCCCTCCCCGAACCCCGCGAGACCCACACCGTCACCGCTTCGTCGTCGGGTGTCCTCACGCGCCTGGACGCGCTGCCGTTCGGCATCGCCGCCTGGCGGCTGGGCGCCGGACGCGCCCGCGCCCAGGACCCGGTGCTGCACGCCGCGGGTATCGACCTGCACGTCAAGCCCGGCGACACGGTGATCGAGGGTCAGCCGTTGTTCACCTTGCTGGCCGATGATGACAAGCGGTTCACCCGCGCCTTCGATGCTCTCGAGGACGCCTGGGAGATCGGGGACACCGCCCCGCCCGCCCGCCCGCTCGTGCTCGAGCGCATCACCGCCTGACCCCGCACCGAACGAAGGAAGCCGCCATGGCCATCGATCAGAACGACGACGCCCGCGTGCAGGGAGTCTCGATCCGGGAGCTCCCGAAGGTCTCGCTGCACGATCACCTCGACGGTGCGGTCCGCCCGGAGACGATCATCGAGCTGGCCGACGCGATCTCGCTCGAGGTCCCCGAGACCGACCCCGGCGCCCTCGCCGATTGGTTCGCCGAGCGCAGCGACTCGGGCTCCCTCGTGGAGTACCTGAAGACCTTCGACCTCACCACCGCCGTCATGCAGACCCGCGAGGGGCTGACCCGTGTGGCACGGGAGTTCGTCGAGGACCTCGCCGCCGACGGCGTGGTCTACGGCGAGGTGCGCTGGGCGCCCGAGCAGCACCTCCAGGGCGGTCTGAGCCTGGAGGATGTCGTCGAAGCCGTGCAGGAGGGCATCGAAGACGGGGAGGATGCCGTCGAAGCCGCCGGCCGCGACATCCGCGTGGGTCAGCTCATCACCGCGATGCGCCACACCGACCGGTCGCTGGAGATCGCCAAGCTCGCGGTCGAGTTCCGCACCCGCGGCGCAGTCGGCTTCGACATCGCCGGTCCCGAGGACGGCTTCCCGGCCGCGAACCACCGCGCGGCGTTCGACTACCTCGCCTCGCAGTTCTTCCCCGTCACGGTGCACGCGGGCGAGGCGGCCGGGCTCGACTCGATCCGCTCGGCTCTCATCGACGGTCGCGCGCTGCGCCTCGGCCACGGCGTGCGCATCGCCGAAGACCTCGAGGTCATCTCCCGAGAGGGCGAAGAGGTGTTCGTGCAGCTCGGCGACCTCGCCCGCTGGGTGCGTGACCGCGAGATTCCGCTTGAGCTGTCACCGTCGTCGAACCTGCAGACCGGCGCGATCGAGCAGTGGGGCAAGGAGCTCGAGGACCACCCGTTCGACCTGCTCTACCAGCTGGGCTTCGCGGTGACGGTGAACGTCGACAACCGCACGCAGAGCCGCACCTCGCTCACCCGGGAGCTGGCGCTGCTGGCGGAGACGTTCGAGTACGACCTCGGCGACCTCGAGGCGTTCCAGCTCAATGCCGCCGCCGCAGCGTTCCTCTCGGTCGAGGAGCGCGAGGAGCTCATCGAGCTCATCGCCGACGGCTTCGCCCGCTGAGCGTCACCCGAGATCCTGCGCGGCGAACGCGTCAAGCTCATCGGCGAGGCGCGCCGCCATCTCGTCGTCGGTGATGGTGGGCGTGCCGTCACCGGCCTGCGGGCCGTAGGCACCGAACGACGCGTGTGAGGCGCCGTCGATCTCGACCATCTCGGCGTCGTCGGGGAGCAGCGGGCGGGCGTCGGCGATCTTCTCGGGGGTGGACAGGCCGTCCTCGCTGCCGGCGAGGCTGAGGACCGGCAGGTCGGTCTCGGCGATATCTGTGGCGCAGTACGAGGCGAACAGCGCCAGCGCGTCGGCGTCCTCGGCCAACTGGCATGCCCGCACGCCGCCGAGGGAGTGCCCGCCGACGATCCAGGTGGATACCTCCGGGGCGAGAGCGGTGAACGCATCGAGGCCGCGCAGGTCGAAGAAGGCGAGGTTCAGCCAGGGCTTGGTGATGACCACGGTCACCTTGTCCTCGGCGACGACGTCGGCGAGGGTCGCGGCGTACGCCCACGGGTCGACCTTCGCGCCCGGAATGAACACCAGACCCGTGTCCGAAGCGCCCTCGGCGGGGGAGAGCACGATGCCGGCGGAGTCGTCGGTGATCGCGATGCGCTCGTCGGCGCGCACGGCCGCGAGCGGCTCGGGCTCCGCAGCCATGACACCGACCTGGCTCCACACCAGGATCCCCACCACGGCGGCGACGATCAGCGCGCCGAGGGACAGGAGCACCCACCGCACGACCCCCCGGCCTCGACGCGGCCGGGCGGGAGCCGCGGGAGGGGTCGGAGTCCCCTCCGCCCCCTCCCGCGGCTCGCCGGCGTCGGTGCTCAAGACAGCGCGCCCTGGCGGGCCTGTACGGCGGCGAGCACAGCGGGCACGAGAGGGTGGCCGGGTTCGAGACCCGTGACCGACGCCGTGAACGTCGCGGCATCCTGCTCGCGCAGCAGCCGCTGCAGGTCGACCGACTGCGGGTCCTCGGGGTCGTCGAATTCGAGCGCGGCGGCCATGGCGGCCACGAGCCCGTCCACCGACAGCCCACGTTCGGCGGCTTCTGCCGCGGGCCCGACGAACCGCTCGTGTCGCGAGAGTTTGCGCAGCGGCTGCCGTCCCACCCGCCACACCGTGTCAGGCAGGGCGGGGTTGGCGAAGCGGCGCAGGATCGTGGCGCGGTAGTCGGCCATCTCGCGCGCGTCGAGGCCGTGCTTGGCGACCAGCAGCGCGGAGGTCTCCTCGAGCGCCGCAGCGACCGCCGCGGCGATGGCGGGGTCCGACAACGCGGCGGCGATCGTGTCCACCCCGGCGCGGGCGCCGAAGTACGCGGTCGCGGCGTGGCCGGTGTTCACCGTGAAGAGCTTGCGTTCGATGTAGGGCGCCAGGTCGCCGACGAAGTGCGCGCCCGGGATCGAGGGCAGCTCACCCCCGAACGGCGCGCTCTCGATGGCCCACTCGTAGAACGGCTCCACCGTGACGTCCACGCCCTCGCCGGGTGCCTGGGCGGGCACGATGCGGTCCACGGCGGTGTTGGCGAAGATGGCGCGGCCGGCGATGGCATCCCACCCGTCCTCCGCCTGCGCACGGATCTCGTCGCGCAGCACGTCGGTGGCGTTGATCGCGTTCTCGCACGCCATGATCTTCAGCGGCGGGAGCGCAGGGTCGCGCATCGCCAGGCCGGCGACCAGGTGCGGGGCGACGAAACGCAGCACGGTGGGTCCGACCGCGGTGGTGACGACATCGGCCGTGGCGACCTCGTCGATGACCTGCTGCGGATCGGTCTGGCTGTTGATCGCGCGGAAGCGGGTCACGACCTTGTCGGTGCCGCCCTCGCCGACCTCGTGCACGGTGTACGAGTCGGCGGCGTTGATCGCATCGACGAGCGGGGCCTGCACGTCGGAGAAGACGAGGTCGTAGCCGCCCTCGTGCAGCAGCAGGCCGACGAAGCCGCGCCCGATGTTGCCGGCGCCGAAGTGGACGGCCTTCATGATGCGTTGACGGTCGACAGGAGGGCGAAGAGCTCTTCGGGCGTCTGTGCCTGCTTGAGCTTTTCCACCTCGTCGTCGTCGGAGAAGAGCAGGGCGATCTGGGACAGGATCTCGAGGTGCTCGTCGCCCTTGCCCGCGATGCCCACGACGAAGGTCACGGGGTTGCCGTCCCAGTCGACGCCGCCGTCATAACGCACGAACGACAGGGCCGATTCGAGGATCGCGTCCTTCGTCTCGTTGGTGCCGTGGGGGATGGCCAGCTCGTTGCCCATGTAGGTCGAGACCGTCTCCTCGCGCTGCTGCATCGCGTCGAAGTACGCGCCGGTGACGGCGCCGGCGGCCTGCAGGATGTCGGCCGCCTCCTTCATGGCGTCCTCACGACTCACCGAACCCGCATGGATGCGGACCTGTCCCACGCTGAGCACATCACGTGCCATGTCTTGTCCCTTCCTTCGGACGGATGCCGTGGCATCCGTTCCTCCACTGTCACAGGTCATGCGCCGCCCGACGAGGGCTTGCGCACTGCCCGGCGACCGCCATAGCGGTCGAGCGGGCGAGGCCGTGGGCCGGCGGCATCACACCACCGGCCCACGGCGTGCTGTCACGCCCCGTCGTGCTGGGAGCGGACGAGGTCCACGACCTCCTCGTACTTCGGGGAGTTCATGAAGTTGTCCACCGAGACGTGCACCGCGTTCGGCGTCTGCTGACGGGCGCGCTCGGTGAGCTGGTTCTGCGTGATGACGAGGTCCGCGGAGGAGTCGAGGTTCGCGATCGCCTTGTTGACGACCGTGACGTCCTCGAGGCCCGCCTTCTTCATCTTGTTGCGCAGCACGCTGGCACCCATGGCCGACGACCCCATGCCCGCGTCGCACGCGAACACGATGTTCTTGATCTGGCGCTCGGTCATCACCGCCGGCTCGATGCCGCCGTCGGCTGCGGTCGCCGCGCCGCCGCGCAGGTTGCCCAGCGCGTCGGAGGACTTGCCCTTGGCCGCCTCGGTCTGGGTGATGGCCTCGCCGAAGGCGTCATCGGTCGCCGCCAACGCCGCGAGATCCCGCTTGCGGGAGGCCCGCAGGATCAGCGCCGCGATGACGAACGTCACGGCAGCCGAGAGGATCACCGACAGGATCACGGCGAAATAGGCGCCCGATGCCGTCTGCGCGATGACCGCGAGGATGCTTCCCGGAGCGGCGGGGGCGCGCAGCGCCCCGCCCAGCAGCATGTTGGTGGTGACGCCGGTCATGCCGCCGCCGATGAGGGCGAGGATGAGGACCGGCTTCATGAGGGCGTACGGGAAGTACACCTCGTGGATGCCGCCGACGAACTGGATGAGCGCGGCGCCGGGAGCCGAGGCGCGTGCGGCACCGAGACCGAAGAACGCGAACGCCAGGAGCAGGCCGAGGCCCGGGCCGGGGTTGGCCTCGAGCAGGAACAGGATCGAGGAGCCCTCGTCGGCGGCCTGCTGGATGCCCAGCGGCGTGAGCACACCGTGGTTGATGGCGTTGTTGAGGAACAGCACCTTCGCCGGCTCGATCAGGATGCTCGTCAGCGGCAGCAGGTTCAGCTCGACCAGCCAGTTCACGGCGTTGCTGAGGATCCCCATGAGGCCGTTCACGAGCCATGCGACCGGGTAGAACCCGACGACGGCCATGACGAAGCCCCAGATGCCGGCCGAGAACATGTTGACGAGCATCTCGAAGCCCGCCTTGATCTTGCCCTCCCACAGGCCGTCGAGCCACTTCATCGTGTAGGCCGCGAGCGGGGCCATGGCCATCGCGCCGATGAACATGTGCACCTGCCCGAGCTGGTCGGCGCCTTCGGGCAGCGAAGCGTTGAAGTTCGCGATCAGCAGGTCGGAGCCGGCGATGGCACCCATGGTCGCGATGGAAGCGACGACGCCGCCGCGCACACCGTAGATGATCGTGCCGCCGGTGTAGCCGATGATGATCGGCAGCAGGTAGTGGATGAACGGTCCGACGATCGTGGACAGATCGGCGTTGGGGGTGAAGCCCTTCTCGATGAAGAAGGCGGTGAAGATGCCCCACGCGATGAGGGCGGGGATGTTCGGCATGATCATGCCGGACAGGAACGTGCCGAAGCGTTGCACTCCGACCTTTGCCCGGCTCCCGCCCGCTGCGGGCGTAGACGACGATGTCATGACAGTGTCTCCTTCTCTCGGGTTGCGGTCTGCTGGGCCGCGAGGCGGGCCCCCGCTGCGTCATCGGCGGTGAGGGCGGCTTGAGCGATGCGGCGCGCATCGTGAAGCGTGTGATCGAGCAGGCTGGCGCGCACGTCGGCCAGCGCCGTGGGCGCCATGGAGAGCGTCTTGGCTCCCAGGCCCACCAGCACGACGGCCAGCAGCGGGTCTGCGGCCGCCTCGCCGCAGATGCCCACCGGCTTGTCGTGGGCGGCGCCGGCCTCGCCCACCTCACGGATCAGGCGCAGCACGGCGGGGTGCCACGGGTCCTGGAAGGCCGCGACCGAGCCGAGCAGCCGGTCGGCGGCGAGGGTGTACTGGGTGAGGTCGTTCGTGCCGATCGAGGCGAAGTCGGCGATCTGGAGCACCTTGTCGGCCAGCAGCGCCGACGAGGGCACCTCCACCATGACGCCGGCGGTCTTGATGCCGTAGTCGCGGGCCATCTCGGTGAAGTACCGCGTCTCCTCGACGGTGGACACCATCGGCGCCATGACCCAGAGGTCGGCCTCTGTCGCGGCATCCGCCTGCGCCAGCGCCGTCAGCTGCTCGCGCAGGATGTCCTCGCTCGCGCGCAGGGCGCGCAGCCCCCGGAGCCCCAGCGCCGGGTTCTCCTCGTGCGCGTCATTGAGGAAGGCCAGCGGCTTGTCGGCGCCGGCGTCGAGCACCCGCACGACGACCTTCTTGCCCGGGAAGGCGGCCAGCATCTTCGTGTACGTCTCGCGCTGCTGCTCCACCGTCGGCGCGGAGCTGGAAGAGAGGAAGAGGAACTCGGTGCGGAACAGGCCCACGCCCTCCGCGCCCAGCGCGACCGCTTCTTCGGCGCCCTCGGGCTTGCCGAGGTTGGCCAGCAGCGGCACCGGGGTGCCGTCGGCCAGCGCGCCGGGGGTGATCGGGGCGGACGCCGCAGACGCGCGGGCGTCGGCACGGTTCTGCGCCCGGGCGAGGTCCTCTTCGCTCGGCGACGTGGTCACGACCCCCGCCGCGGCATCCACGATCACCGTCTCGCCGTCGGCGAGGTCCTTCGCCCCGACCGCGCCGACGACGGCGACGATCGACTTCTCGCGGGCGAGGATCGCGGTGTGCGAGGTGGGTCCGCCCTCGGTGGTGACCAGGGCGAGCACCTTGTCGAGGTCGAGCAGGGCCGTGTCGGCGGGGGCGAGGTCCTTCGCGACGAGCACGAAGGGGTGACCGGGGTCGGGGACGCCGGGGGCGGGCACACCGCGCAGATGCGCGATGACCCGCTGGGCCACATCGTCGAGGTCCGCGGCGCGCTCGCCGAGGTAGCCGCCCATCGCCGTCAGCTGCTCGCGGAACGTCGCGAATGCGTCGAACACGGCGAACTCCGCCGTCTTGCCCTGCGCGATGCGCGCATCGACCTCGGTCAGCAGCGACGGGTCCTCGGCCATCATGGCCTGCGCCTCGAGCACGTCGCGGGCGGCGCCACCGGCCTTCGCACCTCGTTGCTCGAGCTCGCGGGCGACGGCGGTCACCGCCGCGCGCGCACGCTCTCGCTCCTGCTCGGCCGTCTGCTCGCTCGCCGTGTCGGCGGGGGCGGGCAGGGGCTCGGCCATGCGCGCGACCGGTCCCTGGGCGACGCCCAGTCCGATGCCCACTCCGCGCAGTTCACTCATCATGTCTCCTTCGTCGGTCATTCGGAGTCGAAATCGGTGGCGAGCAGCTCGGCGAGCGCGTCGAGTGCGGCCTCGGCTCCGTCGCCGTCCGCAGTGAGTGTGACGTAGTCGCCACGCTCCACACCCAGCGCGATGACGCCGAGGATGCTCGCAGCATTCGTGGGCGTCCCGGCGTCCTTGGAAATCGTGATCGGGATGCCGGAATCCTTCGCCGCCTGCGCGAAGAGCTTGGCGGGGCGAGCGTGCAGGCCGTGAGACGAGCCGACGCGGACCGTGCGGGTGAGCTGGGTCATGACGCTTCCCTTTCCTTCAAGGCCTCCTGCACGACCGTGAGGGTTCGGGTGCCGTCGCGGTCGCTGAAGATGTCTGCGGGAAGGAGCACCACGGCGGTGCCTCGTCGGTCGGCCTCGTGCTGGATCCGCTCCAGCGCGTGTGCGAGGTGGGGGCCCACCAGCACGACGTCGGCCGCATCCAGATCGCTCGGCAGCGATTGCTCGGTGCCGGCGAAAGCCGCATACGGCAGGCCGTGATCGCTCGCGGCGCGACGTACGCGTTGCGCGACGAACGTACTGGACGCACCCGCTCCGCACACGACGAGGATCCTCATCGACCTTCCTCCCTGCTCCCCCCATTCTCGTGAAAGGACTGTGACCGGACAACCAGGGTTGCTTCCGCGGGGGCGGAAGAGCGCAGGACGCGTGGTTGACTGGTTCCAGACTTCAGGTTTCAGGCGTCGGGGGACCACGTGACACGAGCAAGGCAGGATCGTCTGCTCATGCTGCTCACCCGCGACGGCCAATGGCGCACGGCCGCGACCATCGCCGATGCGCTGGGGGTCACCCCGCGCAGCGTGCGCAGCTACGTCACCGCGCTCAACGCCCGGGTGCCGGGCGGTACCGCGGTGGAGTCCGGGCCCCAGGGCTACCGGGCGGGGGCGGATGCCACGGCGGCGCTGCGCGCCGGTACCGAGTCGAGCACACCGCGCGACCGGCTTCACTCCCTCGTGCGCATGCTGCTCGATGCTGACGACGGCATCGACGTGTTCGAGACCGCTGACAGGCTGTATGTGAGTCCCGCCACCATCGACGCCGACCTCGCCCGCGTGCGGGGTCTGCTCGGCGGTACCGATCTGACGCTGGAGCGCTCGGCATCCCGCGCGCGGCTGCGCGGCACCGAGGCCGCGCAGCGACGGCTGCTCAGCCGGCTCGCGCACGACGAGATGGAAGCAGGCTCCTTCGACCTCGAAGTGCTGCGGCGCACCCTCGGCACGCAGTCGATCGGCGCGCAGGCGTTCGGGCCGTTCAAATCCGAACTCGTCGCCGGACTCGGGGACCTCGGCTACTTCGTCAACGAACTCGGCATCGCCGACGTCGTCATGCACATCGCCATCGCCGCCGACCGGGTCTCACGGGACCGCGCACTGGAGGGTGGCGAGCCCGACGGCGACGCGGCGCGCGCGGAGATCAGCGCGCTCATCGACCGACTGAGCGTCGCGCACTTCGGCATGAGTCTCGGTGCGGGCGACCTCGCGCACCTCGCGACCCTCATCCTCACCCGCATCGTCGCACCCGGTGAAGGCCCGGCCGATCGGGCGCGGGATCGGTTGGACCCCGAGGTGGAGCGGGTCGTTCGCGAGGTCGTCGAAGCGGCGGCATCGGAGTTCCTCGTCGACATCGCACACGAGGACTTCATCCTGCGACTGGCCCTTCACGTGCAGAACCTGCGCCACCGTGCCCGGGAACAGGCGTGGTCGCGCAACCCGCTCACCCGCTCGCTCAAATCGACCTACCCGATGATCTTCGAGGTCGCCGTCTTCATCGCCAGCGGTCTGGCCGATCGCCTCGGCATCCCGCTGATGGATGACGAGATCGCCTACATCGCGATGCACGTCGGCGGACGACTGGAGCGCAGCCGCCGTGCCGATGAGCTGTTGACCGCGACGATCGTGTGCCCCGGCTACTACGAGCTGCACGAACTGCTGCGCTCGAGCGTCGACCGTTCGCTCGGGCAGGCCGTCGACGTCGTCGGTGTGGAGACCCGGGCGGATCCGGATTGGGCCGGCATCCACACCGACCTCGTGCTCACCACGATCGACCCTCCGACGCCGGGGGAGCGGATCGTGCGCATCCAGCCCTTCCTCACCGACGCCGACGTCGAGCGCGTGCAGGCGGCGGCGGGACGCGTGCGCCGCGGGCGGCGTCTGGCCCGGCTGCGGGCGGAGCTCGAGCGCTACTTCTCCGCGGGCGCGTTCATCCGCGGTCTCGACGGCGACGCCGACGAAGAAGCCGTCATCCGGCGGCTGGGCGGACTGCTCGTCGCCGACGGCGTGATCGACGACGACTACGTGCAGCGCACCATCGAGCGGGAGCGGCTGTCGTCGACGGCTTTCACCGACGCGCTGGCGGTGCCGCACGCGCTGGGGATGACCGCGACCCGCACCGCGATCGCGATCGGCATCGCCGAGCCGTCGATTCGGTGGGGCGATGGCCGCGTGCAGGTGGTGGCGTTCACCGCCTTCTCCGAAAGCGACCGCGCGGCGTTCCAGACGGTGTTCGAGCAATTCGTCGAGGTGTTCAGCGAGCGCGACAGTGTGCAGCGGATCGTCCGCCGCGGCACCGACTTCGCCGCGTTCCTGGACGAGCTGGTCGCCGTCATCGACGGCTGAGCCGCCTCGCTCCCGACGCCCGTCCCCTCCAACAGCCCGGTTCGGGGCGCGTAACGGGTATCGGAACGCGGTGTAGCGGGGTTCGGGGCGCGTATTGGGTACCGGGCCGTGGTGGACGGGGGTTCGGGGCGCGTACTGGGTACCGTCCTAGGCGACTCCGGCGCTTCCGCGCGGGAGGGGGCGGTGGCGGGCGGGGATCAGCGAGGGGGGAGGATGCCGAAGGCAGCCAGACGCTCCCCGAGCACCGCGGCGGTGGTCAGGTGCGACCAGCCCCATCGGGCGTAGCGACGTTGCGTCGTGCCGCGGATCCAATCCTCACGCTGCTTCTCGGCGTCGAAGACCTCGGCGCGGGAGCGTCCGTCCAGCATCCGGCCGTCGGTGTACTTGATCGATCCGTCGAACTCCCCGAAAGCGTCGGCGTCATCGAGGGCGAGGTCGACGAAGAAACTGCCGCCGGACGGTGATGGGACGGCGACTTGCAGCCTTATCCGGTGGAATCCGAGTTCGACGAGCCGTATGCGGCTGATCGTCTCGCCGGGCAGATGCGCGCGGCCATCGGCGAACTCCACGACGCGTTCGGCGCGACGTATCCCGTGCGCGCTGTCACGGACGATCTGCAGGAGTCCCGCGCGGAACTCCGCTGCGCCCGCCACGTCGTACGAGCCGTCCCGCGGTGCGAACAGGGTGTGAAGCGCGGCATCGGCCGAGGCGACCGCCTGTTCGAAGGTCGCCGTGCGCGCCATATCTGCCACTGAGCGCGGCAGGCTCGTGCACAGCAGACCGTCGACCTCGACGACGTCGGAGCCGACGTCGCCGCGATGTCGCACAACGCCGTGCGCCGCGCCCGGTCTGCCGTCCTCCGTGATGACGTGCACGCGGTCGTCGCGCGCCCGATACAGCGGCTGTCGGTGCAGTGCCAGCGCGGTTTCATACGCGAACACGGGCCGCGTCGCGGAGACGGCGGCGAGGGCGTGGGCTCGGGCGACGATTCGACCCTCGGGGTGGGCGGTGCGCCAATCGCCGGTGTGGACGTACAGGCCGCGCCGCAGCCGAACGAGCGTGCCGCCGGCGGCGGATGCCGCGATCTGGCGGCCCGACAGCCCGCGCTCGTGCAACTGTTCCCGCGTCATCAGTCGGATGTGTTCGGTCATGGTCTGAGCATCGGCGCTGAGCGGTTCGCCGCGGGGATCGAGCAACCGCAGATGGGGAGGACACGCCGAAGATCCGCGCTGTGGGGGGAGCCGTGACGCCCGTCGGCGCTGCATGACCGCGATCTCGTCCGCGGTTTCGGGGCGCGTATCGGGCAACGGACCGGCGTCGCGCGGGATTCGGGGCGCGTATCGGGCAACGGACCGGAGTCGCGCGCGGTTCGGGGCGCGTATTGGGTATCGAACGGCGCGCGGGCGCGGGAACTCAGCCGCGCGCGAGCCGCTCCTGGAGGTTCAGTCGCACGGCGGGCCACTCATGGGGGAGGATCGAGAATACGACGGTGTCCCGCAGCGTGCCCCCGGGGCCGAGCCGGTGGTTGCGCAGCACGCCGTCCTGCTTGGCGCCGAGCCGCGCGATCGCCGCCCGCGACTGCCGATTGTGCCAGTGGGTGCGCAATTCCACCGCGATCGCCTCGCACGCCTCGAACGCGTGAGCGAGCAGCAGCAGCTTCGCGGCGGTGTTCACCGCGGTGCGCTGCGCGGTGGGGCCGAGCCACGTGTAGCCGATCTCGACGTGACGGTTCGGCAGATCGATGGCGCAGAACGACGTCTCTCCGACAGCCGTCCCCCCGCGCACGACGGCCCACGGGTTCATCTCGCCCGCGTCGCGCATCGCGAGGCGGCGGGAGATGTCGGCGGACACGTCCGCCGGTGCCGGCACAGTGGTGTACCAGGCATGCTCGAGCCCCACGGATGCCGCGGCGAGATCGCCCGCATGCTCCGCCGTGAGCGGCTCCAACCGCACGTGGTCGTTCTCGAGGGTGACGGGGTCGGTCAGCAGCATCCCCCGAGCGTATCGACCCGGCATCCGCACACCGCCACCCGTTCCCGCCGGGTCAGCGCGCGTCGTGCATCGCCGCGTCGACGGCGGACGCTGCGGCAGCGGGGTCGCCGGCGCCGGCGGCTTTTCGCGCGGCCTGCACCGCGCGTCGGCCGACCGGAAGCCAGACCGCGGCCCCCACGACGACGAAGGTCAGGATGCCGGTCGCCACCAGCAGCACCTCGATCGCCACGACGTCGGCGAGCGGCCCGAGCACCGACATGCCCAGTGGCATCGCGACGGCCATCACGATGCCGACGAACCCGAACACGCGTCCCTGCCGCTCCGGTTCCACCGTCTCCTGCAGGAGGGTGAACGCCGGCGTAGAGAAGAACGGCACGGCCAGGCCCACGAGGAACATGAACCCGAAGAAGAACCAGATGTCGGGGGAGAGCCCCATGCCGACGGCCAGCAGGCCGAAGGTGAGCGCCGAGGACACGATCATGCCGATGCGGCTGCGCTTGGCGAAGAACGACGCCACCACGATGCCGCCGAGCACCATGCCCACGCTGAAGGCGATCTCCAGCACCGCGAGGTTCACGACGTTCTGCTCCTCACCGGCGTCGAAGGACCGCACCAGCATGAGGGGGGTGAGGTTGGAGGGGGCGACGGTGAGCAGGAAGATGATGGCGAACAGCGCCAGCAGCCAGCGCAGGAACGCATGGTGCACGACGTAGCGCACCCCCTCGACGAGGTCGGCGAAGTACCCGGTGCGGGTCTCGGATGCCCGGCGCACCGCAGCGACCGGCACGAACGCCAGGAGCACGATGCCGACCGCCGCGGTGGCGACGTCGATGAAGAAGATGGGGATGAGGGAGGCGGGCGATGCGCCCCAGATCGACGCCGCCCACGCGAACAGGGCGCCCGCCAGCGCCGGGGCGAGCAGGGCCATGGCCGATTGGATCGACCCGTTGATGCCGTTGATGCGCATGAGGTTGCGCGCGGGGGTGATCTGCGGAATGAGCGCCGAGACGGCCGGCGTCTGGATGCCGGCGCCGGCTGAGCGGATCGCCAGGGTGAGGAAGATGAGCCACACCCCGTCGTATCCGGTCATCATCATCATCGCGAGGGCGAGCGTCGTCACGGCGATGGCGGCATCGGCGCCCATGATGAGGAACTTGCGGTTGTGGCGGTCGGCCCACACGCCGCCGAAGATCGACACGATCGCCTGCGGAAGGAACCCGAAGATCGCCGCGAGCGCCATGATGTCGCCGCGCTGGTAGGTGATGGTGAGGTACCAGAACACCGAGTACTGCACGAGCATCGAGCCCAGCAGACTCACGGTCTGCCCGCTCAGGAACAGCACGACGTTGCGCAGCCAGTGCGGCGCATCGCCGGCCGCGCCGGCCGCGCCGGGCTCGTCGCCGGGCGCGTCCGGTGTGCCCGCCGCCGGCCGTCGTGCGTCGTCGCTCGTCATGTCGTCGTCCCGCATCGCTGCCCCCTGGTCATCGCGAGCCATCGCGGGTAGGGACACTAACACGACGCCCCGACACTCACTCCGAGGCGACGAGCTCCTTCGCGCCGGCCTCGAGGGCGCCCAGCCGTTCGCGGGCGTCAGCGGCGGTCTCCCCCCGCACGTCGAGGTAGGCCTTGAGCTTGGGCTCGGTGCCGCTGGGGCGCACCACGACACGCGACCCGTCGACGAGCCACAGCCGCAGCACATCACCGGGCGGCAGGTCGTCGAGGCCGTGGAGCAGGTCGTCGATGCGCTCCACCGCGACCGCGCCCACCGCGCGCGGCGGTTCGGCGCGCAGCCGCGCCATGATGCGCCCGATCACCGAGACATCCTGCACGCGCAGCGAGACCTGGCCGCTGGCGAAGTAGCCGAACTCCTCCTGGAAATCCCGCAGCAGATCGGCGGCCGTCGCCCCGCGACCACGCGCTTCGGCCACCAGGCCCAGCATCGCGACGGCGGCGGAGATGCCGTCTTTGTCGCGCACCGTCTCGGGGTTGACGAGGTAGCCCAGCGCCTCCTCGAACCCATAGACGATGCCGGGTGCGCGGGAGATCCACTTGAACCCGGTGAGGGTGGCGTGCGAGCTCAGTCCATACCGTTCCGCGACGACGGCAAGGCCGGGGGAGGAGACCAGCGAGCAGGCGAGCGAGGCCTCTCGGCCCGCTCCCGCCGTCGCCGCCAGCCGCGCCGCACGCCAGCCCAGCAGCAGCCCGACCTCATTGCCGGTGAGCGGTCGCCAGCCGCCGGCGACGTCGGCATCGGGCACGGCGACGGCAAGACGATCGGCGTCGGGGTCGTTGGCGATGACGAACTCCGCGTCGACGCGGCGCGCGGTCTCGAACGCCAGGTCCATCGCCCCGGGCTCCTCGGGGTTCGGGAAGGCGACGGTCGGGAACGTGCCGTCGGGCTCGGTCTGTGCGGTCACGAGTGCGGGGGCGGGGTAGCCGGCGCGCTCGAGGATCTTCGAGAGCGTCTCCCAGCCCACCCCGTGCATCGCGGTGTACACCCACGTCATGCCCTCGAGGCTCCCGGGAGCGGGCGACACCGCGGCCGTCGCGGCGACATAGGCCTCGACGACGTCTTCGGAGGCGGTCTCGTAGCCGTGCGAGCGGGGGATGGATGCCAGGTCTCCGGCATCCGCCACGCGCTGGATGTGCGCGGCGATCTCGGCGTCGGCCGGCGGCACGATCTGCGCGCCGTCGTCGGCGCCGCCGAGGTACACCTTGTAGCCGTTGTCGTCGGGCGGGTTGTGGCTCGCGGTGACCATGACGCCGGCATCGGCACCCAGGTGGCGCACCGCGAAGGCGAGCACGGGCGTCGGCAGCAGGCGCGGCAGCAGGATGGCCCGCAGCCCCGCGCCGGCGAACACCTCGGCGCTGTCGCGGGCGAACACGTCGGAGTTGCGCCGACCGTCGTAGCCGATCACCACGGTGGGCGGGCCGTCGGGTCCGGGTGCGGCGAGCAGGTAGGCGGCCAGGCCCGCGGCGGCCTGCATGACCAGCACGCGGTTCATGCGGTTGCTGCCGGCCCCCAGGCGCCCGCGCAGCCCCGCCGTGCCGAAGGCGAGGCGCGTGCCGAAGCGGTCGGCGAGATCGGCCGCGGCCGACGCGTCGCCGGCGTCGGCGGCGGCGAGGAGCTGGTCGAGCTCGGCGCGGGTCACGGGGTCGGGATCCTGCGCGAGCCAGGCGCGTGCGGCATCCGTCGCATCGGTCACGGCGGCGCCCCGGTCGCTCACAGCGCGCCGATCACGCGGGCCAGCAGCGACGAGATGACCGGTTCGGCGGCCTGACCGGCCTCGAGCACCTCACCGTGGCTGAGCGGGGTGGGCTGGATGCCGGCGGCCATGTTGGTGATGAGCGAGAACCCGAGCACCTCCATGCCGGCCTGACGCGCGGCGATGGCCTCGAGCGCCGTGGACATGCCGACGATGTGGCCGCCGATCGTGGCGGCCATGCGTACCTCCGCCGGGGTCTCATACTGCGGACCGCGGAACTGGCAGTACACGCCTTCGTCCAGCGTCGGGTCGATCTGCCGCGCGATGTCGCGCAGCCGGGCGGAGTAGAGGTCGGTCAGGTCGATGAATGTGGCGCCTTCGAGGGGGGACGCGCCGGTGAGGTTGATGTGGTCGCTGATGAGCACCGGCTGACCGGGCTTCCAGGTGTCGCGGATGCCGCCGGCGCCGTTGGTGAGCACCATGACGCGGGCGCCGGTCGCGGCGGCGGTGCGCACGCTGTGGACCACCCGTCGCACGCCGTGGCCCTCGTAGAAATGGGTGCGTGCGCCGATGACGAGCACGTTCTTGCCGCCGGCGGTGCGCACGCTCCGCAGCGTTCCGACGTGCCCCTCGAGTGCGGGCTTGCTGAAGCCGGTGACCTCCGTCGCCGGGAACACCGCTGTCGTCTCGCCGATCAGCTCGGCGGCCTTGCCCCAGCCGCTGCCGAGGGTGAGGGCGATGTCGTGGTGCGCGACGCCCGTGATGCGGGCGATGTCGGCGGCGGCATCGGCGGCCACGCCGAACGGGTCGGCGGCGGGGTCGTCGAGGGGGTGGGAGGTCGTGGGTGACATGCCCCCACTTTATGAACTCGGATGCCTCGGGGCCAGCAGCGCGGCCTCGGCGGGTGATCGCGCCCTGCGAGAATGGAGGCATGTCGTTGAGTTTCGAGCGCACCCAGTCCGTCGCCGTCCTCGGGGGCGGCCCCGGCGGCTACGAAGCGGCGCTCGCCGCCGCACAGCTGGGTGCCGCCGTGACCCTCGTCGAACGCGCGGGCGTGGGCGGGGCGGCGGTCATGACCGACGTCGTTCCCTCCAAGAGCCTCATCGCCACCGCCGACGCAGCCGTGGCCATCTCGCAAGCGGGCGACCTGGGCGTGCAGCTGTTCGCCAAGGGCGCCGACGGCAAGCCGCTCAAGCCCGAGATCGCGATCAACCTCGCCGCCGTCAACAAGCGACTGCTCGTCCTCGCGCGCCAGCAGTCCGATGACATGCGGGCGACCCTCGTCGAGGCGGGGGTGCGCATCGTCGCCGGCCACGGGCGCCTGGACGGGCACCACGCCGTCGTGGTGTCCACGGGTCCCTCGGGCACCGACTTCGACCGCATCGAGGCCGACACCCTCGTCGTGTCGGTCGGCGCGTCGCCGCGGGAACTGCCCAGCGCCAAGCCCGACGGCGAGCGCATCCTCACGTGGACGCAGCTGTACGACATGAAGACCCTCCCCGAGCACCTCATCGTCGTGGGGTCGGGTGTCACCGGTGCCGAGTTCGCGGGCGCCTACATGAACCTCGGCGCCCGGGTGACCCTCGTCTCCAGCCGCGACCACGTGCTGCCGGGTGAGGACCCGGATGCCGCGGCGGTACTGGAGCGGGTGTTCAAGCGCGGCGGCATGCAGGTGCTGTCCAAGGCCCGCGCCCAGCGCGTGGAGCGCTCCGGAGACGGTGTCGTGGTGACCCTCGCCGACGGGCGCACGGTGGAGGGCAGCCACTGCCTCATGGCGGTGGGGTCCGTGCCCAACACCGCAGGCATCGGCCTCGAGGAAGCCGGCGTGCAGCTGACCGACTCCGGACACATCCGCGTCAACCGCGTGGCGCGCACGTCGGTGCCCAACATCTACGCCGCCGGCGACTGCACGAGCTTCATGCCCCTGGCATCGGTCGCCTCGATGCAGGGTCGCATGGCCGTGTTCCATGCGCTCGGCGACGCCGTGATCCCCCTCGAACGCCGTCGCATCACGGCGAACATCTTCACCGCCCCCGAGATCGCGACCGTCGGCTGGCAGCAGGCCGACATCGAGGCGGGGAGCATCAACGCCCGCGTGCACAAGCTGCCGCTGGCGGCCAACCCGCGAGCCAAGATGATGGGCGTGCGCGACGGCTTCGTGAAGATCATCGCGCGCGAAGGCAGTGGCGAAGTCCTCGGCGGTGTGATCGTCGCCCCGCGCGCGTCGGAGCTCATCTACCCCATCGCCATCGCCGCCGAGCGGCGCTTGACCGTCGACCAGCTCTCCCGCGTGTTCGCGGTGTACCCGTCGCTGTCGGGGTCGATCACCGACGCCGCCCGCGCGATGCACACCGTCGACCGCACCACCGACGCCGACGCGTAGCGGCCGCCGGGGGGCGCTCCGGCCGGGCGCCCGCCGTGTCGGTGTGGGCGTCAGCTGATGGTGAGGAGCAGATGGCCTGCGGCCACCGTCGTGCCCGGCTGTGCGTCGATGCCGCCGATGACGCCGTCTTTGTGGGCCTGGATGGGCTGCTCCATCTTCATGGCCTCGAGCACGACGACGAGGTCTCCCTTGACGACCTGCTGACCGTCGTTGACGGCGACCTTCACGATCGTCGCCTGCATCGGGCTGGTCACGGCGTCGCCGGAGGCTCCTGCCATGACCGTCGGTGCGTGGGTGCGCCGCGACGGCGGCACCGCGACGGGGCGTCCGACGCGCGCGGGGGAGGCCACGATGCGATCGGGCAGGCTCACCTCGAGGCGCTTTCCCGCCACCTCGACCACGACGGTGTGCCGCTGCTCGCCGGCATCCGGCGCCTCGGCCTCGCCGTCCCACGGCGCGATGTCGTTGTCGAACTCGGTCTCGATCCAGCGGGTGAACACGCCGAACTCGCCGTTCGCGGCGGTGAACGCGGGGTCGCGCACGACGCGGCGGTGGAAGGGCAGCACGGTGGGCATGCCCGCGACCTCGAATTCGTCGAGGGCCCGGCGGGCGCGCTCGAGCGCCTCGGCGCGGTCGCGGCCGGTGACGATGATCTTGCCCAGCAGCGAATCGAACGCGCCCGAGACGACATCGCCTGCGGTCACGCCGGAGTCGAGGCGGATGCCGGGGCCGCCGAACGTCTTGAAGACGTGGATGCGGCCGGGCTGCGGGAGGAAGCCGCGGCCCGGGTCCTCGCCGTTGATGCGGAACTCGATCGAGTGGCCGGTGGGCTCCGGATCGACGCCGTCGAGCAGGCCCCCCTCGGCGATGCGGAACTGCTCGCGCACGAGGTCGATGCCGGTGACCTCTTCGGAGACCGGGTGCTCGACCTGCAGGCGGGTGTTGACCTCGAGGAACGAGATCGTGCCGTCGGCGCCGATGAGGAACTCGCACGTCCCCGCCCCGACGTAGCCGACCTCCTTGAGGATCGCCTTGGACGAGGTGTACAGCACCTCGTTCTGCTCCGGAGTGAGGAACGGCGCCGGCGCCTCCTCGACGAGCTTCTGGTGGCGGCGCTGCAGTGAGCAGTCGCGCGTGGAGACGACGACCACGGTGCCGGCGGCATCGGCCAGGCACTGCGTCTCGACGTGGCGGGGCCGGTCGAGGTACTTCTCCACGAAGCACTCGCCGCGGCCGAAGGCGGTGATCGCCTCGCGGGTGGCCGACTCGAACTGCTCGGCGATCTCGTCGAACGTGCGGGCGACCTTGAGCCCGCGTCCGCCGCCGCCGTAAGCGGCCTTGATGGCGATGGGCAGGCCATGCTCCTGGGCGAACGCGACGACCTCGTCGGCGCCGGCGACGGGGCCGGGGGTGCCGGGGGCCAGGGGCGCACCGACCTTCTCGGCCACATGGCGGGCGGTCACCTTGTCGCCCAGCGCCTCGATGGCCTCCGGCGAGGGGCCGATCCACACCAGGCCCGCGGCGATGACGGCGCGCGCGAACGCGGCGTTCTCGGCGAGGAAGCCGTATCCGGGGTGCACTGCATCGGCGCCGGCACGCCGCGCGACCGAGAGGATCTTCTCGATCGACAGGTACGTGTCGGCACTCGTGGTGCCGTCCAGGGCGTAGGCCTCGTCGGCGAGGCGGGCGTGGAGGGCGTCGCGGTCCTGGTCGGCGTAGACGGCGACGGACGCTTTGCCGCAGTCGCGCGCCGCGCGGATGATGCGGACGGCGATCTCGCCGCGGTTCGCGATGAGCACCTTGGCGATAGCAGGCATGGATGTCAGCCTACCCAGGGTCGGGGACCCTTCTTTGGATCACCCGCACAAGAAAGTGCGGGAAAGGTTTGCCGATGTCTACGAGCGGTTCCACAGTGCCGGCCACGCGACGCCCAACTCACGCGCGAGACGGCGCACCGTCGGCAGTGACATCCCGACGACCGTGGACGGGTCGCCGGCGACGGCGTCGATGAACGGGCCGCCGAGGCTGTCGATCGTGAACGCCCCCGCCACGTGCAGCGGCTCGCCGGTGGCGACGTAGGCGGCGATCTCGTCGTCGTCGATGTCGGCGGCGAAGGTGACCGACGCCGCCGCGACGGCGGACGCCTCGCGCGGCGGCTCGCCCGCGGCCACGCGTACGACGCTGTGGCCGGAGTGCAGGATGCCGGTGCGCCCCCGCATCGCCCGCCACCGGGCGGTGGCAGCCTCCGGTGTGTAGGGCTTGCCGAGGATCTCGCCGTCGAGCTCGAACATCGAGTCGCCGCCGATCACGAGGCCGGTGAATCCGGCTGCGGCGACGCGCCGGGCGACGTCGTCGGCCTTGCGGCGTGCGAGCAGCAGCACGTGCTCGGCGGCATCCAGCACCCGGCCGTGCGCCGCCTGCACCTCGGCGATCACGGCATCCTCATCGACGTCGGGGGCGAGGGTCTCCGGCTCGATCCCCGCCTGGCGCAGCAGCATCAGACGGGCGGGGGAGGTGGAGGCCAGGCACACGCGCATCGTCCCAGCGTAGAGGCGGGCACAGCCGGGTGTGCGAGCATCGAAGGATGGCTACACCCCCGGGCTCTGCGGACGCCCTCATCGATCTCGACGTCACCGATGTCGCCCACGGCGGCGTGTTCGTCGGCCGCCACGACGGGCGCGTCGTTTTCGTTCCCGACGCGCTGCCCGGCGAGCGGGTGCGGGTACGGCTGACCGACATCGGCAAGGCCTCGTTCTGGCGCGGTGAGGTGCTGGAGGTGCTGGATGCCTCACCGCACCGCCGTCCGCACGTCTGGCGCCAGGCCGACGTGGACGTCGACCCCGCCGAGCGTCCCGGAGGCGCGGACTTCGGTCACATCGACCTCTCCCACCAGCGCACGCTCAAGGCCCAGGTCGTCTCCGACGCGCTGCAGCGCTTCGGCGGCCTCGAGCTGCCGGTGACAGTCGCCCCGGTCACCGCCGACGGCGTGGACCGCGCCGGCACGGCCGACGACGACGGCACGCGCTGGCGCACGCGGCTGAGCCTGCACGTGGATGCCGCCGGTCGCGTCGGCCCGTACGCCGCGCGCAGCCATCGCGTCGTCACCGTCGAGGACCACCCGCTCGCCGCGCCCGACATCGAGCGCGTGGCGCTGGAATTGAGCAGTGGTGAACCGGGGCGGATCGACCTGGTGCTGCCGGCTGACGGTCGCGTGCGCGTGCTGGCCCGCCCGGAGCACCACCACCGTGCCGGCGGACGCCGCCTGCGGGGTGGGAGCGCCGCGAAGCACCCGGCGGCGAAGAACTCCAATCCGATGCGCGAGGTCGTCCTGGAGCGGGTCGGCCAGCGGGAGTTCCGCGTGGATGCCGGAGGCTTCTGGCAGGTGCACCGCTTCGCCGCGACGGCGCTCACGCAGCTGGTCTCCGAGCACCTCGCCCAGGCGCAGCCCGACGGTCTCGACCCCGAGGCGCTGCACCTGGACCTGTATGGGGGCGTCGGCCTGTTCGCCGCCGCGCTGGCCGATATCGGTGGCCCTCGCACCCGCGTGCTCAGCGTCGAGTCCGACTCCCGCGCGACCGAGCACGCCGGCGAGAACCTCGCCGAATGGGTCGGTGCCCGCGCCGAGACCGGCCGTGTCGACCGCTGGCTCGCCACGTGGAGCGAGGCGGCCTCGACGCGCGACCGCGACCGGCTGGCGCGCGGGGCGGTGGTGCTCGACCCGCCGCGCTCCGGCGCCGGGCGCGAGGTCGTCGAGGCGATCGCGGGGCTCGCACCGCAGACCGTCGTCTACGTCGCCTGCGACCCCGTCGCGCTCGCGCGTGACCTCTCGACCTTCCGGGATGCCGGATATGCGGTGTCCCGCATCGACGCGCTCGATCTGTTTCCGCATTCGCACCATGTCGAGGCCGTGGCCACGCTCATCCGCGAGGACCCGCACCGATAACATGACGAGCATGATCCGTGTGGCACTCATCGACGATCACGAGTCGGTCCGACTCGGGCTCGAGGCCGCCTGTCTGCGCGCCGGAACCCAAGACGTCGTCTTCTCCGGCAGCACGGTCACCGAGTACCTCGACTGGCGCCTGTACAGCCGGGAGGCCCCGGCCGATGTGGTGGTCCTCGACCTCACCCTCGGCGACGGGACGACGGTCACCGAGAACGTCTCGCGCCTGGTCGGCGACGGTTCCAGTGTCATCATCCACAGCGTCGCCGACCGCCCCGCGACCGTCCGCGAGGCGCTGTCGGCGGGAGCGGCGGGCGTCATCAGCAAGGCGAGTCGCATCGATGAGGTCGTCGAGGCCATCCAGACGGTCGCCGACGGCCATCCCCTCGACAACGTCGAGTGGGCCAGCGCCGTCGACGGCGACAGGGCCTTCGCCGACGCGCAGCTCTCGGCGCGCGAGCGGGACGTGCTGCGCCTGTACGCCGCGGGTCTTCCGCTGAAGGTCGTCGCCGACCGGCTGGGAGTGGCGTACTCGACCGCCAAGGAGAACATCACCCGGGTGCGGTTCAAGTACGTGGAAGTCGGCCGTCCCGCCCCCACGAAAGTGGATCTGGCGCGCCGCGCCATGGAAGACGGACTGCTCACCCGACCCTCAGAGACCCCCGGTGCCTTCTGAGACCAGCCGTCGTGTGCTCGCCGAAGCGCACGGCACGTTCGGTCACACCGCCGACACGGCAGCGGGAATGGCGACGTTCACCCGCGCGCGGGTGGTGCGCTTCACCACGCTCGCCGTGGGAGCGGGCTGCATCGCCCTGGGCGTGCACGCTCTGCTGACCGCGCTCGGTTCCACCGAGGAGCAGGGCGACTGGCGCATCGCGCTCATGATCGTCGTCTTCGTGCCGCTGGCGGCCATGATCGTGGCGTGCCTGGTCGGACGCGGCGTGCACCTGGCTGCGGGCGTGTTCGCGGTGGCCTACCCGATCGCGCTGCTGGCGTGGCCGCTGGCCACCGCGGGATCCCAGCCGGCACCCGATGACGGCCCGTGGATCTGGTTGCTGCTGAACATCGCCACCGTCGCTGCGGTGCTGGCGTTCCCGTTCCCCCTCCAGATCGCCTGGACGGTGCTCGTTCCCGTGCAGTACGGGGTCGTGCGGCTGGCTCAGGCCGAATTCGCGCCGGAGTTCTGGGCGCCGGTGATCCTCGACGTCGTCTACGCCATCATCCTCGCCACCGTGCTGCTGACGCTGGACCGGGTCTACCGGGCGGTGGCGACGCGCGTCGACCGGGCGAGGGTGGATGCCGTGGCCTCGTACGCCGCCGCGGCCGCCGCCGACGCGGCCGAGCGCGAGCGCATCGCGGTGGCGGCGCTCATGCACGACAGTGTGCTGGCAGCGCTCATCGCCGCCGAGCGTGCCGACTCGCCGCGCGAGCACGGACTCGCCGTCGCGATGGCCCGCGAAGCCCTCACCCGCCTCGCCAACGCCGAGCAGGACGTCGGCGAGGGGCCGGACGCCCCGATCGGAGTGGGGGAGCTGGTGGAGCGTCTCGAGCGCGGGGCGCGCGAGGTGGGGATCGAGCTGCAGGCCGACCGGATCCTCGTCGACGAGACCCTCACCATCCCCGGCCGCGTCGGGCGCGCCCTGGCGCTCGCCGCAACCCAGGCCGTCGCGAACGCCGTCGAGCACGCCGCCTCCGCGGGATTGGAGGTCACCGTCTCCGACGGTGACGAACCGGGCGGCGTCGTCATCGTCATCCGCGACCACGGCACCGGGTTCGACCTCACCACGGTTCCCGACGACCGGCTCGGCATCCGTGCCTCCATCTACGCCCGGGTGGCCGCCGTCGGCGGTCGGGCGCACGTGGCGCCCACCGCGCGCGGCACCACCATCACGCTCGAGTGGAGCCCGCCGGCATGACCCTCAATCCGCGCGTCGTGCTGTCCGCCCTCGGGGTGGCATTCACCTCCTACCTCGGTCTCGGCTGGCCCTGGTGGGACGAGGGCTTCGCCGCCCCCTGGGGTGTCGTGGTCTTCGCCGTCTCGCTGTACCTGGTGACGTCGTGGATCTGCATCTTCTGGGAAGACCGGCGCGGGCATCCTGCCCCCGGCGAGCTCGACCGGTCCGAGACCGTGGGGGACGGCGGCGAGGTCGAGGATGACGCCGGCGCTGTGGCGGTGCCGTCGCTCATGACCTCGGGGGTCAGTGGGCCCACCGTGGCGCCGGCGTGGGTGGCGGGCCTCGCGCTCGTGACCGCGGCCGTCGTCCCCTCCCTCATCTGGGCCAACGTCGACGTCGCATCGCGGCAGCTTCCCTTCGCCACGTGGACGATCGGTGCGATCGGCGCCCTCATGGCGATCGTGGTGGTGCGCCGGCGGCCGGTCGTCGCCTGCATCGGCATCGTGCTGCTGGGTGTGCAGGGCGCGCTGTGGATCGGCATCGTCCCCACGCTGTCGCTGGGGCTCGTCGGTTCGGCGGTGTGGACGGCGATGGCGCAGCTGCTGATGTGGTCCACCGATCGCGCGTCGCGCGAGAGCGAGCAGCTCGAGAGCCTGCAGCGGGCGGCGTCGGAATGGCTCGCCTCACAGGCGGGGCGTCAGCGCGAACGCCGGGTGCAGGTCCGGCGCGCTCTCGCGGTGGCCGGCCCCGTGCTCACCCGCACGATCGACGCGGGCGGCGACCTCGCTCCCCACGAACGGGAGATGGCACGCCTGGCCGAGGGGAGACTGCGCGACGAACTGCGCGGGCGGCGGCTGCTCGACGACGACGTGCGCGGCGTGCTGGAGTCGGCGCGCCAACGCGGCGCGAATGTGACCGTCCTCGATGAGGGGGGCCTGGACGGCGTCGGTGAGCGGGACTTGCGGGTCGTCCGCGCCGAGCTGGCCGAGGTGCTGCGCAACGCCCGGTCCGAGCGCATCTACATCCGCACCGCGCCGCACGACACCGTCGCGGTCACCGTGGTCGGCCGCTCCCGTGCCGACGGCGAAGACACCGTCGACCTCTGGCAGGAGATCTCGCTGCCCGCCCGGCAGCGCTGAGCCGCACAGACGGCTCCGTCTGCGCAGACAGAAGAAGAGGCGAGGGGCGGCGAAGCCGCCTGCCCCTCGCCTTGCGGAGCGGTTACCCGAAAACCACTCCGCAGGGGGTCGATCCCCGGATCCGAAGAACGGAGCGGGTCGACCGACGCAGAATTGCGTTCAGCAGATTAAGTATCCGCCGGGGGTGCGAGGGATGTCTGTAGGTATTTTGGGGGACACCGCGCGGGGATCAGCCGATGCCGCGGACCCAGCCGGCATCGCGGTCGAACGGCCGGCGCAGCCCGCGGGCGGACATCTCCCATCCGCCGCGCACCGGGGGATCATCGACCACGGCGGTCGCGGCCTCGCGGTCGTACGCCTCGGTGACGACGGCGACGACGGCGGCCAGTTCGATGTCGTCGGGCGCGCCGCGGCGCACCTCGACGCGGATCGGGTCGGTGTCGGGCGTGCTCACAGGGGGATGTTCCCGTGCTTCTTGGGGGGCAGGCTCGCTCGCTTGCCGCGGAGCGAGCGCAGGGCCTTCGCCACCGATACGCGGGTCTGAGCCGGCTCGATGATGCCGTCGAGCTCTCCTCGCTCCGCCGCCAGGAACGGCGAGGCCACGTTGTAGGTGTACTCGGTGGCCAGGCGCGTGCGCACCGCGGCGACGTCTTCGCCCGCGGCCTCAGCGCGCTTGATCTCGCCGCGGTAGAGGATGTTGACCGCGCCCTGACCGCCCATGACCGCGATCTCGGCGGTCGGCCAGGCGAGGTTGACGTCGGCGCCGAGCTGCTTGGAGCCCATGACGATGTAGGCGCCGCCGTAGGCCTTGCGCAGGATCACCGTCACCAGCGGCACGGTGGCCTCGGCGTAGGCGTACAGCAGCTTCGCGCCGCGGCGGATGACCCCGGTCCATTCCTGGTCGGTGCCGGGGAGGTAGCCCGGCACGTCGACGAGGGTCACGATGGGGATCGAGAACGCGTCGCAGAAGCGCACGAATCGGCTGGCCTTCTCACCGGCCTCGATGTTGAGCGTGCCGGCCATCTGCGACGGCTGATTGGCGATGATGCCGATCGTGCGGCCCTCCATCCGACCGAACCCGATCAGGATGTTCGGGGCGAACAGCGGCTGCACCTCGAGGAAGTCCCCCGCGTCGACCAGGCGCGAGATGACCTGGTGCATGTCGTAGGGCTGGTTCGCGGAATCGGGGATGAGTGTGTTCAGGCCACGATCGGCATCCGTCGTCTCCCACTCGAACTCGTTCTCGTAGCGGGGGAGTTCTGCCATGTTGTTGTCGGGCAGGAAGCCGATGAGCGTGCGCGCGTAGTCCAGCGCGTCGTCCTCGTCTTCGGCCAGGTAGTGCGCGACGCCCGAGCGGGTGTTGTGCGTGTGGGCGCCACCCAGCTCTTCCATGCCGACGTCCTCGCCGGTGACGGTCTTGATGACATCGGGGCCGGTGACGAACATCTGGCTGGTCTTGTCGACCATGATCACGAAGTCCGTCAGCGCGGGGGAGTACACCGCACCGCCGGCTGCGGGCCCCATGATGATCGAGATCTGCGGGATGACGCCGGAGGCGGCGGTGTTGAGGCGGAAGATCTCGCCGTACTTGCCGAGGGCGACGACCCCCTCCTGGATGCGCGCGCCGCCGGAGTCGAGCATGCCGATGATGGGCATGCCGCCGCGCAGGGCGAACTCCATCACCTTGATGATCTTGTCGCCGGCCACTTCACCCAGCGAACCGCCGAAGGTGGAGAAGTCCTGCGCGTACACCGCGACGGTGCGGCCGTGGATCGTGCCGGTGCCGGTGACGACGGAGTCGCCGTACGGGCGGGACCGCTCCATCCCGAATGCCGTCGTGCGGTGGCGCACGTATTCGTCGAACTCCACGAACGAGCCGGGATCCACGAGCAGCTCGATGCGCTCGCGCGCGGTGAGCTTGCCTTTGGCGTGCTGCTTGTCGCGCGCGGTGGTCTCCGCGTCGAGCACCGCCTCCTGGTAGCGATTGCGGAGGTCCGCGATCTTGCCGGCGGTCGTGGAAAGGTCGGGCTGATCCGTCACCGTTCCACACTACCGATGAGACCCCCGGGGGAGTTGGAGGGTGCGCACAAGGGCTGTCGGCATCTGCTGTGGCAACCCGCCTTCGGCGTAGGGTGTCGCCATGACGCTCCCCACCGCAGGGTTCCCGCTGGCCGCCGCCGTCTCGCCGCGGCTGCAGGTGGTCGGATCCACCGGCTCCACCAACGCCGACCTCGTCCGTGACGCGCAGCGCGACCCGGTGGGGCACCCGCACCTGTCGGTGCTGCTGACCGACGACCAGCGCGCCGGCCGCGGTCGCCTGGACCGCCATTGGACGACCCCGCCGGGCACGGCGCTCGCGGTCTCGGTGCTGCTGCGCGTGCCCACGCTGCCGGCTCATGCCCGCGGCTGGATCCCCCTGCTCGCCGGGACCGCCATGACCGCCGCGATCGCCGACGCACTGCGCGGACGCTCGCACGAGGTGCGCATGAAATGGCCCAACGACGTGCTGCTGGACGGGGGCAAGGTGTGCGGCATCCTTGCCGAGGCGGTGCCCGGTGACGCGGGAGCGGTGGTCGTGGGAGCAGGCGTGAACACGACGATGACCCCCGCCGACCTCCCCGTGCCCACGGCGACCTCGTTCGCCGCCGTGGGGGTCACCGTCGACCTCGACGACCTGCTGGCGCGCTACCTGCGGGAGTACGACCGGCTGCTGGGCACGCTCGTGGCTGCGGGCGGTGACGCGGCGGCATCCGGGGTGCGCGACGAGGTCTCCGCGCGATGCGACACGCTCGGGCGGGACGTCTCGGTGGCCATGCCCGACGGTGGCGTGCTCGTGGGGCGGGCCGTGCGACTGGACGCGGACGGGCGTCTGGTGGTCGAGGTCGCCGGGGTGGAGACCGTCGTCTCCGCCGGCGACGTCGTGCACGTGCGCTGAGACCGCTCGGGCGCGTCACGCCGCCGAGGTCGCCCGCGCCCGACACAATGGTCGTGTGACCCAGCCGATGAGCTTCGCGGGGCGCCCCCTCACCCCGGCGCCCGGCGCGCCCACGCCCGAACTGCGCGTCGCGCGCCTGCGCGGCCACGCCCGCCGCATGGCGTGGCCCGCACTCGTGCTCATCGCCGTCGCCGGAGCCGTCGGGTACTTCTGGGAGAATCTGCCGGCGCCGCTGGAGAACTGGATGCTGCCGACCGCGGCCGCCGTGATCGTGCTGCTGCTGGTCGTGTTGCCCTTCCTCGCGTGGCTCTCCCGCACCTACACGATCACCACGCGGCGCGTCATCGCCCGCTCGGGACTGTTCACCACCCACCGCACCGAGCTCACCCACGCCCGGGGATACGCGATCCGCGAGCGCCGTGGCCCGCTGCAGCGACTGTGGGGCACGGGCACCCTCATCCTCGTCAACGGCGTCGATGCACCCCTGGTGATGAAGGACATCCCCTCCATAGCCCTCGTGCACGAGGTGCTGGCCGACCAGGTCGAGGTGAGCCAGATCCTCGCCCACCGCGACTCCCACGCCATCCCCACGATCACCCACGACCCCGGTCCGCCCCCGCCCCTGCCCGGCCGCTGATCCGACTGCCGCGCGCCGCGACGCCGATGCGCGAAGATGAAGGGGACGGACGGACGGACGGAAGGATCGGCATGACGCTGCGAGTCGGAGTCGTGGGAGGCGGGCAGCTGGCCCGCATGATGATCGCGCCGGCGGTGGAGCTCGGCATCGAGCTGCGCGTGCTCGCGGAGCAGCCGGGCATGGCGGCCTCGCTCGCCGCGACCGCGGTGGGCGACTACCGCGACGCAGAGACCGTGCTCGCCTTCGCCCGCGACGTCGACGTCGTCACGTTCGATCATGAGCACGTCCCGCAGCCGGTGCTGCACGCGCTCGAGGAGGCGGGCGTCGCGGTGCGCCCCGGCGCCGATGCGCTGCGCTTCGCGCAGGACAAGCTGCTGATGCGCGCGCGGCTGGAAGAACTCGGCATGCCGCAGCCGGATTGGGCGGCGGTGGCCGACGCCACCGAACTGCAGGACTTCCTCGACGCGCACGGCGGGCGCGCGGTCGTGAAGACCCCGCGCGGGGGGTACGACGGCAAGGGTGTGCGTGTCGTCTCGGCGGCGACCGAGGCCGATGACTGGTTCACCGTGCTGGCCGAGGACGCCCGTGGCGGCGCGCTGCTCGTGGAGGAGCTGGTGGAGTTCACCCGCGAGCTCGCGCAGCAGGTGGCGCGCCGGCCGTCCGGTGACATGCGCTCGTACCCCGTCGTGGAGACCGTGCAGCGCGAGGGTGTCTGCGCCGAGGTCATCGCCCCCGCTCCCCACGCGGCCGAGCGTCTCGCAGACGTCGCGCGGGGCATCGGCGAGGCGATCGCCGAGGGTCTCGGGGTCACCGGCATGCTCGCCGTCGAGCTGTTCGAGACGAGCGACGAGCGGGTGCTCGTCAACGAGCTCGCGATGCGCCCCCACAACAGTGGACATTGGAGCCAGGACGGCGCCGTCACCGGTCAGTTCGAGCAGCACCTTCGCGCGGTGCTCGACCTGCCGCTGGGCGACACGACGCCCCGGGAGGCGTGGTCGGTCATGGTCAACATCCTCGGCGGCCCGGTGGCGGGCGGCCTGAGCGACCGGTTCGCGGCCGCGATGGCCGAGCACCCCGCGGCGAAGATCCACACCTACGGCAAGGACCCGCGTCCGGGCCGCAAAGTGGGGCACGTGACGGTCGCCGGCGATGAGCTGGACGAGACCGCCTACGAGGCCCGCGCCGCGGCCGTGCACTTCGACGACTGAGCCCGCGCTCCACGGTCGGACGCAGCAGGGAGCGCGCCGTTGCGGGCAACTCGCAGGCGCGCGCCCTAGCCTTGACGGGTGACCCGACCGCTGCACTCCTCCGAAGCACCCCTCGTCGGCGTCGTCATGGGCTCCGACTCCGATTGGCGCATCATGAGCGATGCCTCACAGGTGCTGTCGGAGTTCGCCGTACCCCACGAGGTCGAGGTCGTCTCCGCCCACCGCACGCCCGACAAGCTGCTGCGCTACGGGCGCGAGGCGCGCGCACGCGGACTCAAGGTCATCATCGCCGGCGCCGGCGGGGCCGCCCACCTGCCGGGCATGCTCGCCTCGGTCACCGGCCTTCCCGTCATCGGGGTGCCGGTGCAGCTGGCCACCCTCGACGGGCTCGACTCGCTGCTGAGCATCGTGCAGATGCCCGCCGGCATCCCGGTGGCCACCGTCTCGATCAACGGCGCCAAGAACGCCGGCCTCCTCGCCGCCCGCATCCTCGCCACCGGCGATGACCGGCTCGCCGACCGGGTCGAGGCGTACGCGCGCGACCTCGAGGCGCAGGTCGAGGAGAAGAACCGGCGGCTGAAGGACTCGCTGTGAGCGTGACGAGTCCGCCGCGCAGCCCGGCGCGCCCCGCGGCGTCGCGGTCGCGACTCGTGCAGGACCGGCCGATGCGGCATCCGGATGCCACATCTCCCGATGTCATGACCCGCCGCGCATGGTGGCTCGTGCTGCTGAACTTCCTGCTGCCGGGGTCGGCCCAGGTGCTCGCCGGCAACCGGCGGCTGGGGCGGTTCGGGATCGCCGCGACCCTCGTCATGTGGGTACTGGTCGTCGTCGGCGTGCTCGCCGCGCTGCTGTGGCGCCCGCTGGTCTCCGCGGCCGCCTCCAACTGGTTCGTGCTCACCGTGGCGCAGGTCGTGCTGATCGCCTACGTCGTGCTGTGGGTGGTGCTCACGGTCGACACCCTGCGCCTCGTGCGTCTGGTGCGGGTGCGCCCAGCCGCCCGGGCGGGCGTTGCGGGACTCGCGGTGGTGCTGCTGGTGCTCGCCGGCGGCGGCACGGCGTACGCCGCGTACTCGGTCGGCACCCTGCGCGGTGCCTTCGGCGCCATCTTCGGGCAGAGCGGCCCCAGCGTGCCGCCGTCGGACGGCTACTACAACATCCTGCTGCTCGGCGCCGACAGCGGCGACGGCCGCGACTCGATGCGCTTCGACAGCATCTCGGTCGTCTCCGTCAACGCCGAAAGCGGGGCCGTGACGATCACCGGCATCCCGCGCGACATCCAGAACGCGCCGTTCTCGGAGGGGCCCATGCAGGACCTGTACCCCGCGGGCTTCGAAGGTCACGGCGACCCCACGTGCGGGTGGGGCTCGGGGATCAACCAGCTCATGAATGCCGTCGAGGTGTGCCGCGACGGGTCGGGCCTGTACCCCGATGCGGAATCGCTCGGATCCACCCCGGCGGTGGAGGCGACCAAGGATGCCGCAGAGGGGATCCTCGGCATCGAGATCCCGTACTACGTCTTCGTCGACATGCACGGGTTCGCGGCCATGATCGACGCGCTCGGTGGTGTCGACATCACCGTCGCCGAACGCCTGCCCAAGGGTGGGGGCCCTGCCTACGACGGCCAGCCGGCCGAGGAGTGGGCGTCCGGGTGGATCGAGGCGGGAGAGCAGCACATGGACGGCGACACCGCCCAGTGGTACGCCCGATCGCGCTACACCACGAGCGACTGGGACCGCATGCAGCGTCAGCGCCAGCTGCAGCAGGCGATGCTCGCGCAGCTGGACCCGACAACGGTGCTCACGCGGTTCAACGAGATCGCCGCGGCCGGGCAGGACCTCATCCAGACCGACCTGCCGCAGTCGATGTTCCCCGCGTTCGTCGAACTGGCGCTGAAGGCGAAGGAGCAGCCGGTGACGACCCTGGAGCTGACGCCGCAGGGCATCGGCATCGATCCGGAGGAGCCGGACTACGACTACGTGCACGAGATCGTGCAGTCGACGCTGCATCCGCCCACACCCACCTCGACGCCGGAGGACTGAGCGATGACGACGACACTGCGTGTCGTGCTGGATGACGACGCCGCCATCGGGCCGATCGCCGAAGCCTCACGGGAGCTCGCGCGAGGGCTGGTGCGCACCGCGCCGTCGGGGTGCGAAGTGGCGGTGCTGCTCCCCGCCGCCGCTGACGACGTGGTCGCCGCCGTGCGGGCGGATCTTCCCGGCATCGCTCGGGCCGACACCGCGCCGCTGGCGCGTCGCGAGCTGGCGGCGTCGTGGCAGCTGGGGATCGCGGCGGGAACCGGCGGTGGCATGATCCACTCGCCGAGCCTGCTGGCCCCGCTCGTGCGTCACGACCGCGTGTACGACCACGACCAGACCGTCGTGACTGTGTGGGACCTCGCCGCGTGGGAGGCACCGGATGAGTTGTCGCGCACGCATGTGCTCTGGCACAAGGCGATGCTCAAGCGTGCGGTGAAGCATGCCGACGCCGTCGTCGTGCCCACCCACACCCATGCCGAGGCACTGCGCGGAATCGCTCCGAAGCTCGGTGACCGGCTGCGGGTCATCGCGGGCGCGCCGCCGGCAGGGTTCGCGGTTCCGGCTGACGAGGCCGGGCGCCGACGCACGCATGGTCTGCCGGCGCAGTACGTGCTCGTCGACGGTGCGCGCCGTGCCGGCTTGGACGACGCGTTCGCCGCCGTCGCGCGCGAGGGCGGCGACCTGTCGGTCGTCGTGACCGAGGTCGGCGACGAGGCTGTGGCGACCGTGGCCGCCGCCGCGGTGGCAGCGGGTCTGGCCGAATCGCGGGTGCACGTGAGGGGGCGATTGGATGCCGGTGACCGCGCCGCCGTGCTGGCGGGCGCCGAAGCGGTGTTGGCGCCCTCGAGCCTCACCGGCTTCCCGTGGACGGTCGTGGAGGCCCTCGCGGTCGGTGCACCGGTGATCGCAGCCGACAGCGGTGCGCATCGCGAGGTGATCGTGGAGGGCGGGCTGCTCGTGGCCGCCTCAGCCGATGGGCTGGCCGGGGGGCTGGCCGAGGCCATCGGGTCCGATGCCGCCCGCACCCGGCTCGCGGTGCTCGCGGGCGACCGCGGGAGGGCGTTCTCGTGGCTCGGGGCCGCCGAGCGGGTGTGGCAGCTGCACGCGGAGCTTTAGCGCCGTCGCGGGTCAGTCTTCGCGCTGTAGCGCGATCGGCTCCCACCGGGCCAGGAAGGCGGCGACCGCATCGCGAGTGGCGGGGGTCTCCGGACGGAAGCTCGGAAGAATGTAGCCGTCGTCCCAACCGCTCGTGATGCCTACCTCACGGAGCCAGCTGATCGCCGTGAACGCCGGGTGCGAGACGCTGACGTCATGGAATGGTGAGCTCGTCCCAGCGGCGGTTCGGGGGCGTCCGGCGGCGAGGTAGAGGAGCTCAGCGAGCGTTCCGCGGTCGATGATGGTGTCTGCCGCGTCGGATGCCACGCTGTGCGCGACCGCCGATGTTGCTGGGGCGGCGCCGAGCGCAGCCAGTGCCTCGCTGAGCGTGCGTGGCGAGATGGGATCGGCCGGGCGGAAGAGCCGGCGTCCGGCGGCATCCTCGCTCACATCCAGCACTCCGCGTTCCGTCATGTCGAGGATCTCGGGGAGGAGCGCGTGATCGCGTGGCACGTCGGCGAACGGCGACGTGCCCAGTCGGCGGAGTCGTTCGACCGCGTCCGTGGAGGAACCGTCGTAGAGGACCTTTCCGTTGCGCAGGAGGATGCCGCGGTCGCACAGCGCAGACACCATCTCGAGGTCGTGTGAGACGACCACGAGTGTCTTGCCCTCCGCGCGCAACTCCCGGATCCGGGCCAAACACTTCTTCTGGAAGGGTTCGTCTCCCACAGAGAGGATCTCGTCGATCAGCAGCACGTCCTGCTCGGTGTGGATGGCCACGGAGAAGGCCAGGCGCAGGAACATGCCGGAGGAGTAGTGCTTGACCTCGGTGTCGATGAAACGTTCGATCTCGCTGAACGCGACGATCTCATCGAACCGTGCATCGATCTCCTTCTTGGACATGCCCAAGATGGCGGCGTTCAGGTAGATGTTCTCGCGGCCGGAGAGGTCGGGATGAAACCCCGCGCCCACCTCGATGAGGCCGGCGACGCGACCGCGGGTGAGGACATTGCCCGAGTCGGGGCGGAGCACGCCCGAGATGAGCTTGAGCAGTGTCGACTTGCCGGATCCGTTGAGACCGAGCAGTGCGACTGCCTCGCCTTCGGCTACTTCGAAGGAAACCCCCGCCAGTGCATGGAAGCTCGTCGACAGCGGCTTGCGGCGAACCGCAGCGACGAACGTCTCCTTGAACGAGTGGGTGTGTCGGAGCGAGAACTTCTTGTGCACACCGTCGATGACGATGCTGGGAAGTCCTGGCTGCTCAGAGATCCTGCGCAAAGCGTCCCTCCAGACGACGGAAGACCAGTTGGCCGATCACCAGCACGGCAGCGGACAGGAGCGCAGCGTAGCCCGCGTACTGCCAGAGACCCGGAAGCATCTCGGCCCCGCGCGGATCGAGGGGGGACCACAACCCGTAGTGGAACAGTTCGACGGCCGCAGTCAACGGATTCAGCCGGTAGAGCACGAACAGCCATTCCGGCATCTGGTCGGCCACCATGTGCCACTGATACATCACCGGGGAGGCCCACACCGCCATCATCACGATGATCTCGACGAAGCTCTGCGCATCGCGGAACGTGACGTTGATGGAACCGAACAGCAGACCGAGGCCTGTCGCGAGTACAGCGATGATCATGAGCGCCACGACAAGCGCAGCGATGTGGGCGACAGTCGGCGCCCAACCGAAAATGAGCGCGATCACAACGACCACGATGATCTGCGGGAGCACATTGACGGTCGCGACAAGGACGCTCGCGATGGGGAACATCTCCCGGGGAAGGAAGATCTTCTTGATGAGCGCCGCGTTGTCGACGAGCGATCGTGTTCCGTTGGAGAACGCCTCGTTGAAGAACGTCACGACGGTGATTCCTGCGAGCAGGTAGATCGGATAGAAATCGATCTGCTTGTTCAAGCCGAGGAACACACCGAGTGCGACGAAGAACACCGCGAACTGCACCAGCGGTTTGACGTAAGACCACACCCAACCGAGGACCGACCCGCGATAGCGAATCTGCACTTCCTTGCGCACGAGCAGGGAGAGCAAGTAGCGGCGACGGAAAACGTCCGCCACTCCGAGACTACGACCGGGATCCTGCATCAGCGAGGAATCGGGAACCAAGGGGGGCATCGCTTCCTTCGAGTCATACGGCGCCGGCGGCCGTTACATACTATGCGCACCCGCTCACAGGTCGCTGAGTCAGGGCGCTGGTAAGCTCCCCAAGTTGACCTCCGCCGCCCATCGACGCTCCACCGGGACCCCAGTGAACCCCACTTCTGAACTCGGCCAGCCCGCGCTCTTCCGCATCGTGAGTGGCAGTGACATTCCGAACGACCTCTCCGAACGCGAGCGCCGTCTGCTCGTCGGCGCGCTCAACTTCCACGCGCTCGTCGCGCCATCGCGTGTGCTCGAGGTCCACGTCTACGACGGGGATGCACACCAGCTGCCGCGGACGACGGACGACACGACATTCCATGGTCTGGCGACGTCATATCGCAACCGGCTCTTCAGCCTCGAGATCGAGAGTCTGGTTCCCGCCGAGAACCGGCAGCCCATCGCCGCCGAAGGTCCGGCGCAAGAGCTGCGGGCGGGACGCACGAGGCACATCCGCCTTACGCGCGACGCTGTTCTGAGCGCCGATCCCCCGCGCGACGTCGCGCGGGGGCGCCTGCGCCGAGCGGCGCGGGCCGTGCGCACCCGCTGGCCGCTGGCGTACGACACGCTCCGCGACATCGAGCTGCTGCGCCATCGGAAGCCCCTGCACGCTCCCATCGCGCGCCTCGACTATCCATCACTGTTCGCACCCGGCGGCATCCACGAAGACTCCGAGATCGTGATGGCACCTTCCGCACCCGAGGGTGCACCGCGCGCCGTGATCTTCGGCCTGCACTGGTTCGAACTCGGCGGTGCGGAGCACTGGGCCCTCGAATCCATCCGACTGGCGCGTGAAGCCGGATTCCTTCCCATCGTCATGACCAGCCGTGATTCGCACCAGCCGTGGATTCAGCGGCAGGAGCTCGACGGTGCGGTGCTGGTGCCTTTCTCGGAGGCGACCACGTCGTCGCAGACCCCCGGGGTGGAGGAAGTACTGCGCGGCATCTTCGCCAACTTCGATGTCCGGGGTGTCGTGGTGCACCACAACCAGTGGATGTACGACCGGGTGGCCTGGATGCGACTGTCGCGTCCTTCGATCCCGATCGTCGATTCGACGCACATCGTGGAATATCGCGGCGGCGGCTACCCCGTGAGCAGCGCAATCGTCGATGCATACCTGACCACCCACCACGTGATCTCCCCGTCTCTGAAGGACTTCCTCGTCGACGTGCAGGCGCTGCCGGCGGAGAAGGTCCTCATGGCACCGCTGGCCGGCCTCACCGCTGGGGAAAGCGACATGTCGTTCCGTCGTCGGCAACCCGGCGAGCCGTTCACCGTCGCCTTCGTCGGCAGGATGGCACGCCAGAAGGGCCCCGAACTGTTCGTGAAGACCGTCTCCCGGCTGCGCGCGCGGGGACACCGCGACATCCGCTTCATCATGCATGGCGACGGCGAACTGGCGGGCTGGGTCGATGGCATGATCGCCGCCGGCGGACTGCAGGACGTCATCGAACGACGCTCGTCGGCGGATCCCGTTGCGGCCACTCTCGAGCGCTCGCATCTGCTCGTCGTGTCCTCGCACAATGAGGGCCTGACTTTGACCACTCTCGAAGCGCTCACCCATGGGGTTCCGGTCGTCTCGACGGATGTCGGTGCCCAGCGCGATGTCCTCCCCCCGCGAGCGCTCGTCGCGCGCAGGGCGCATCGTGCCGTGCGCGAGTTGACGGAGCGTGTCGCCTGGCTGGCGGGGGACGAAGCGGCACGAGAGCAGCTGTGGCTCGATGAGCGCGCGGCGGAGAAGCATCTTCACGAAGTGACGTCAGCGAGCCAGTGGTTCGCGGAGGAGGTAAGTACGTGGTGACCGTGGCCGCTGTCGTGGTGACGTTCAATCGTCTCGAGAAGCTCCGAACGGTGCTGGCGTCGATCGAGGCGCAGACCCATCCCGTTGAGAGACTGATCGTCGTCGACAACGCGTCCACCGACGGGACGGCCGACTACCTGGCATCTCTCGAGCTCGACCTGCCGATCGAGATCGTGACGATGCGGGAGAACACCGGCGGAGCCGGCGGCTTCTCGGAAGGGATGCTGCGTGGCTATACGGCAGGTGCCGACCACGTCTGGATCATGGATGACGACTGCTACCCAGAGCCGGGCGCGCTTGAAGCTCTGGTGCGGGGGTTCGAGGGCGCCGTCGCCGAACTCGGAGCCGACGTGCCCTTCGCCTGCTCCGTCGTGAAGTTCACCGACGGCGAGATCTGCGAGATGAACAACCCGGTGCCCACATGGGATTGGGGGCGGTTGCTGGTCCGTGGTCAACAGAACGTCATGGTCTCGACCTGCTCGTTCGTCTCCGTCTTGATCCCTCGATGGGTGATCTCTCAGTACGGGCTGCCGTATTCCGAGTACTTCATCTGGTTCGACGACCGGGAGTACACGCTCCGGCTGACCGCGCGCTGCCCGGGGGTTCAAGTGTTGGACAGCGTTGTCGTCCACGACATGGGCGACAACAAGGGCGTGAACTTCGCGATGGTCACTCCGCAGACGCTGTGGAAGTTCGCGTACGGTGTCCGCAACGAGGCGTCTTACCAGCTGCACCACCGCAGCCTGCTCTACTTCCTGGAATTCGGTGCGCGACTCTTCGTCAGTCTGCACCGAGGTCGCGTGCCCTGGCGGCTGCGCTGGGCGTTGGCGCGAAAGTTCTTGGCGGGAATCACCTTCAACCCTCAGGTCCGCTACCCCGAGCCGCTCCCGACGACCGCGACCTAGCGCCGAGGATCGGACGCGGGTCAGCCGCGCAGGTACGCCGCGAGCATGCTGCTGACGTCACTGGGGGTGAACCCGGTGCTCTGGATCTTGCTCAGATCCAGGACGCTGTTGCGAGGGCGCAGGGCCACCGGTGCATCGGCGGAGCGGAAATACTCCTCGGTGCTCACCCCGGAGACGCGCGCAGGCTCATGCCCGCTGAGCGTGAAGATGTGACGGGCCACATCGGCCCAGCTCAGGGGCGCGCCGGTGCCGGTCACGTTGTACAGCCCGAATGGTGCGCGTGACGACAGCAGATGCCGGATGCCGCGGGCGAGATCGTCGGTGAACGTCAGGCGACCCACCTGATCGTCGACGACCTTCGGATCGATCCCGCGCTCGGCGAGCGAGGCCATGGTGCGCACGAAGTTTCCCCCGTCGCCGATCACCCAGCTGGTACGGACGATGTAGTGGCGGGGGACGGTCGCGACGAGCGCGTCGCCGGCGGCCTTGGTCTGCCCGTACACGCCCAACGGCGACACGGCGTCATCCTCGGTGTAGGGCACCGTCTTCGTGCCGTCGAAGACGTAGTCGCTGGAGACGTGGACAAGGGTGATGCCGTTCGCGGCCGCCACGCGGGATAGTGCGCCGACGCCGGTCACGTTCGCCGCCCAGGCATCCGTTCGCCCCTCCGCCGTCTCGGCGCGGTCGACGGCGGTGTACGCGGCGGCGTTGATGATGGTGTCGTAGTCGCGCCAGCGACGGGCCGTGTCGAGGCCGGCAGCGGCGAGATCCAGCTCGGCGCGATCGGCGTACTCGATGTGCGGGGCCTCGCCGAACTCGGCGCGCAGGGCGCGTCCGAGCTGGCCGCCTGCTCCCAGCACGAGCATCTTCTTCGGCGAGACCGGCACCACGTCCGCGAGCCGGGGGTGCGCGGCATCCTTCGCGGACAGCTCGGCCTGGTCCAACGGGATCGGCCAGTCGATGGCCGCGGTCTCGTCGGCGAGGTTCAGGAAGGTGTACTTCGCCTCGGGTGACCAGTGGTCGTTGACGAGGTACGTGTACGCGGTGTCGGGCTCGAGCGTCTGGTAGGAGTTGCCGACACCACGCGGGACGAAGATCGCCTTCGACGGGTCGAGCTCGGCGGTGAAGACCGCTCCGAACGTCGGTCCTTCGCGCAGGTCGACCCAGGCGCCGAAGATGCGACCGGTGGCGACCGAGACCCACTTGTCCCAGGGCTCGGCATGGATGCCGCGGGTGGTGCCGACGGCGTCGTTGAAGGAGATGTTGTTCTGGACGGGCCCGAAGTCGGGGAGCCCCGCCGCCGTCATCTTCTCCCGCTGCCAGTTCTCCTTGAACCAGCCCCGGTTGTCGCCGTGCACGGGGAGATCCCAGATGACCAGCCCGGGGATCGGCGTCTCGGTGGGTGCGAGCGCCTTGCCGTACTCGGTCATCACTGACCCTTCGCCGCGTAGAACGCTTCGACGCCGTCCTTCGCCGGTGCCCACCAGGCTTCGTTCTCGCGGTACCAGTCGATGGTCGACGCAAGGCCCGCCTCGAAGTCCTCGAAGCGCGGCATCCAGCCGAGCTCCGTGCGCAGCTTCGTGGAGTCGATGGCGTAGCGCAGGTCATGCCCGGCCCGGTCGGTGACATGATCGTACGCGTCGGCGGGCTGCCCCATGAGGGTCAGGATGAGCTCGACGACGTCCTTGTTGTTCTTCTCGCCGTCGGCGCCGATCAGGTAGGTCTCGCCGATGACGCCCTTGTCGAGGATGGTCAGCACCGCTGACGAGTGGTCGTCGGCGTGGATCCAGTCGCGCACGTTTTCGCCCTTGCCGTAGAGCTTGGGGCGGATGCCGCGGATCACGTTCGTGATCTGGCGCGGGATGAACTTCTCCACGTGCTGATAGGGCCCGTAGTTGTTGGAGCAGTTGCTGAGGGTGGCCTGCACGCCGAAGGAGCGCACCCAGGCGCGCACCAGCAGGTCGCTTCCCGCCTTGGTGGAGGAGTAAGGGGAAGACGGGTTGTACGGAGTGTTCTCGGTGAACCGCTCCGGGTCGTCCAGCTCCAGGTCGCCGTACACCTCGTCGGTGGAGATGTGGTGGAAGCGCACGTCGTGCTTGCGGGCGGCTTCGAGCAGCGTGTAGGTACCCACGATGTTCGTGTCGAGGAACGGCCGCGGGTCGTGCAGGGAGTTGTCGTTGTGCGACTCGGCGGCGTAGTGCACGACGGCATCCGTCTGCGCGAACAGCTCGTCCACGAGCGGCGCGTCAGCGATGTCGCCCTGAACGAAGCGCACCCGGTCCTCGGGCAGTCCCGCGAGTGACGCGCGGTTGCCGGCGTAGGTGAGCTTGTCGAGCACCGTGACGTGGTCGTCGGTGTGCTCCACGACGTGGTGGACGAAGTTGGAGCCGATGAAACCGGCACCGCCGGTCACGAGCAGTCTGCGCGACATGTCTTAGCGGCCTCTCTCCAGGGTGTCGAGCAGGTACCTGCCGTATCCGGACTTCACGAGCTTCTCCGCCCGCTCGCGCAGCTGCGCGTCGGAGAGGAACCCCTGGCGCCATGCCACTTCTTCGGGCACGCCGATGCGCATCCCGGTGCGGCGTTCCATCGTGCGCACGTATTCCCCGGCGTCGAGCATCTGGTCGAACGTGCCGGTGTCGAGCCAGGCGGTGCCGCGCGGCAGCACCTCTACCTGGAGCTTGCCCGCCTCGAGGTAGGCCTTGTTGATGTCGGTGATCTCGTATTCGCCGCGGGCGGAGGGCTGGAGATCGCGCGCGATCTGCACGACGTCGTTGTCGTAGAAGTACAGGCCGGGAACGGCGTAGTTGCTCTTGGGTGATGCGGGCTTTTCCTCCAGGGACACGGCGACTCCGGCGTCGTCGAATTCCACCACTCCGTACGCCGAGGGCTCGGCTACCCAGTAGGCGAAGACCGCCCCGCCGTCGATGTCGGCGTAGCGCTTGAGCTGCGAACCGAGCCCGGGACCGTAGAGCAGGTTGTCGCCGAGGACCAGGGCGACCGTGTCGTCGCCGATGAAGTCCGCGCCGATCGTGAAGGCCTGCGCCAGTCCGTCGGGGGAGGGCTGCTGAGCGAACGTCAGCGAGATGCCGAACTGCGACCCGTCGCCGAGCAGGCGCTCGAAGGAAGCGGCGTCGTGCGGGGTTGTGATGATCAGAATCTCGTCGATGCCCGCGAGCATGAGTGTCGACAGCGGATAGTAGACCATGGGCTTGTCGTACACCGGGATCAGCTGCTTGGAGACGCCGAGAGTGATCGGATGCAGACGCGTGCCGGAACCGCCGGCGAGGATGATGCCCTTCACGCGTCCATCGTTCCACACCCCGGCATACCGACGAGACGGATGCGCCGGTCGAGGGACGTTTACTTCGTCGCGGGCCCTTTACGGCGCCGCATCGTTGGTGATATTTCGTAACTTCCGCAACACTTGACTCATGCCCCCCTCCTCTTCGCGCGCCACACCGCGCTTCCGCGCGGTAGCGGCCGTTCTCGCGGCGCTCCTGGTGCTCGCTGGTGGACTCGTCATGTCTCCAGCGGCAGGAGCCGCGCCCGCGGCGGGAGCCACGGTGGTGAAGACTGCTGACCTGACGAAGTTCCAGCCCGGAAACATCATCTCCGATGCCGTGTTCTACAACCCGAACACGATGACGGAGGCGCAGATCCAGTCCTTCCTCAACGGCAAGGTGCCCACCTGCCGCTCCGGCTACGTCTGCCTCAAGAGCAAGACCGACATCACGAGAAGCATTCCCGCCGACGCGATGTGCAACGCGTACGCGGGGGGCGGCGTCGAATCGTCCGCGCGCATCATCCACAAGGTCGCCCAGGCATGCGGCATCAACCCGCAGGCGCTGCTGGTGATGCTGGAGAAAGAGCAGAGTCTGGTCTCCGATACGTGGCCGTACGACTCGCAATACCGCATCGCGATGGGACAGGGCTGTCCCGATACCGCCGCGTGCGACTCTCGCTACTTCGGATTCTTCAACCAGGTGCACGGGGCAGCCTGGCAGCTCAAGCGGTACGCCAACCCTCCGGGGACGAGCAACTACTTCACTTGGTACGCGCCGGGCAAGACCTGGAACGTGCGGTACCACCCGAACGTCTCGTGCGGATCTTCTCCGGTCTACGTCGCGAACAAGGCCACCGCCGCGCTGTACTACTACACGCCGTACCAGCCCAATGCCGCCGCTCTGCGCGCGGGGTACGGCGAGGGCGACGGCTGTTCCAGCTACGGCAATCGGAACTTCTACCAATTGTTCACCGATTGGTTCGGGACGCCTGTGTACGCCGTGGAAGGCGCGATCGCGACGTACTGGCAGGCACAGGGCGCGGACGAGGGATGGGTGGGGTCGGCGACCGCTGCGATGCGCTCGTGGCCGTCGCTGGGGTGGTCGCAGCGGTTCGCGGGCGCGGACTTGTACTTCGCCGTCAACGGCACCCAGGTCTTTCCGACGATCGGTGGAACTCGTGACGAGTATCGGCTCGTCGGTGAGGCGGCGAGCGGACTGGGGTGGCCCGCAGGCGGGGTCTACGCCGCCGCCGGCGGCTGGTACCAGGACTTCCGCGGCGGCCGCGTCTACGTGCGTCCGTCGGATGGTCGGGGTTTCGCGGTCGCCTCTCCCATCAACGAGGTGTACGAGGCCGCAGGGAACATCGGCGGGACGCTCGGATGGCCCTCCAACCGTGCGTACCGCTACCAGGACGGCTCGCGCCAGGACTTCGATGGTGGCAGTATCTTCCAGGGGCCCACGGCGACCGTGGCGCTGGATGCGGCCCTGACCTCCGCCTATGTCGGAGCGGGCGGGCCTTCGCAGCTCGGCTGGCCGGTCAGCGTCGGCACGACGGCTGCCGGACAGCACATCGCACTTGAGCAGGCACTGCTGCTGCGGTCGGGTGGGGTCACGCTCACCGTGCGGGGGGCGATCCACGACGCCTACGCAGCGGCGGGCGGCATCACCGGTGCGCTGGGCGCACCCACCGGCGCCGAGAAGTCGGAGGGCACGGCCCGCGTGCAGACCTTCCAGGGTGGCACGATCTATTCGACGTCTGCCGGCACCTACGCGGTCACCGCCCTCGCGGCCGCTCTGGAGTCCGGCGGCGGGACCGCGGTGCTCGGCTACCCGACGGGTCCGCAGCGTGGAGCGGGAGCGTCGCTTTCGCAGGACTTCGGCCGCACGACGCTGACGACCGGACGCGGCGGAGCCTTCACGGTGGCCGGTGCGATCGGCAATTCCTACCGCGCGATGGGCGCGGCAGGAAGCTACCTCGGGGCCGCGACAGGGCCGGAGACGACCGTGAACGGCGGCTTCGTCCAGGAGTTCGAGGGCGGGCGCATCGTTTGCAGCACGAAGGCGACGGTGGCCGTTCCCTCGGCAGTGGCCACCGCCCACGATGCAGCGGGCGGTCCGACGGGCCGACTGGGCTGGCCCACCACGGCGGCGAGTGCGACGCTGGCGGGCGGGTGGAAGCAGTCGTACGTCGGGGGCGACATCTTCGTCGCCCCCGACGGACGGACCGGGGCTGCGGTGGTCGGAGTCACGCTGCGGACTTATCTCAACGCAGGCGGTCCGTCGGCCCTCGGCTTCCCCCTGGCGGCGGAAGTCGAGAGCACACCTGGGTGGTCCCAGGTATTCGAGAAGAGTGTGGTCTTCGTCCCCCGTGGAGCGCCGGCGTCGGTCGTGAGCGGAGCCGTGTACGACACGTTCACTGCGGCGGGTGGGGTCGAGTTCCTCGGGTTCTCGCTCGGTCCGATCGCTCGGACCGGCACGGGAGTGAGATACCAGCCGTTCACGCAGGCCACGATGTACATCACGAGCTCCGGCGCGTTTTACACGAGGGGATACCTCCGGACCTTCTATGACTCGCTGGGTGCCTCAGGGGGCGTGCTCGGGGTTCCCAAGGGCAACGAGTACGCTACAGCAGGGGGGTTCCGTCAGGATTTCAACGGCGGTTCGCTCTTCGTCTCCGGAACAGGCGCGTTCGTCGCCCGCGGCGCACTCGGTGCGGAGTACCTGCGCAGAGGTGGCGAGACCGGTCCTCTGGGGTGGCCGCTGGGCAACGAGACGTCCGGCGCGGGCTTCTGGCAGCAGCGGTTCCAGAACGGCATCCTCGTGCTGCGCGCGAACGGAACGTATGAGGTGCGGTGACCGGGCGTACGGGATCGAATTGGTACGCTGGCTTTGATGTCATCCTCTTCGACCGACCGCGTCCTCGTCATCGTGCCCGCGTGGAACGAGGCGGGGATCGTCGGCACCACGGTGCGTGAGATCCTCGCCACCGACGGCCCGTACGACGTCGTGGTGATCGACGACGGATCCACCGACGACACTGCGGCGCAGGCGCATGCGGCCGGTGCGGTCGTGCTGCCGCTGCCGTTCAACATGGGCGTCGGGGGAGCAATGCGCACCGGGTTCACCTACGCGCAGCGTCGCGGTTACCGTCGGGCGATCCAGGTCGACGCCGACGGCCAGCACAATCCGGCCGACATCGAGAAGGTGCTGGCAGGACTGCAGACCGCCGACATCTCGATCGGCGCACGGTTCGCCGACGTTGGGGACTACGAGGCCCGCGGACCTCGTCGCTGGGCGATGCGCTTTCTGGCGGCGACGGTCTCGCGTGTGGCACGCACTCGTCTCACCGATGTGACCAGCGGATTCCGCGCCGCAGGGCCGCGGGCGATCGACCAGTACGTGCACTATTACCCCGCTGAGTACCTCGGGGACACGGTGGACTCCCTGGTCAGCGCGCTCCACGCCGGTCTGACGGTGACCCAGGTCCCCGTGGCGATGAGACCCCGCGCGCACGGGACCCCGAGTCAGCGACCGCTGGGCGCTGCCGTGTACCTCGTGCGGTCCGTCTTCGCCCTCAGTCTCGCCTTGATGCGCGGCCGACGCAGTGCAGAGGAGGTGCCCGCGTGATCCTCGTCATCTCCGGTCTGGTCTTCGGGCTGGCCGTCCTCGGCCTCATCCTCGTGCTCCTGCTGCGCCGTCAGCTGCGCGAAAAGTATGCGACGCTGTGGCTGCTGATCGGCATCGCGTTCCTCGTCCTCGCCCTCTTCCCCGGCCTTCTCGTGGGACTCTCCGAAGCCCTGGGCGTAGCGGTGCCGTCCAACCTGCTGTTCGCGCTCGCGATCGTGCTGCTGATCGGCGTCGCCCTTCATCTCTCGTGGGAGCTGTCCCACGCCGAGGATGAGGTGCGCCGCGTCGCCGAGGATGTGGCCATCCTGCGCGCCGAGGTCGAGCAGCTCCGTTCGGCGCCGGCGCCGAACGATTCTGATTCCGGCACCCAGAGCAACCCGGGATGAAGCCCGGGTCGGCCCTGCGGCGGGGACTGGTCGGCATCCTGGCGGCGACCGGCATCGCAGGGGTCCTCGGATACGTCATCCAACTCACGGCCGGCATCCTGCTCGTCGACGCCCAGCAGTACGTGGCATTCGCGGCGTACTGGTCGCTCCTCTACCTGCTCGTCTCAGCGATGTCGGGCGTTCAGCAGGAGGTGACGCGCGCGTCCGCGCCGAGGCGGTCCGCGGGCGCTTCTGACGCCGCCGGCACGGTGCTGGGTCGATACAGCATGCCGCTGATCGGCGCGCTTCTCCTGGTGGTCCTCGCGATCACCGTCGCGCAGATCCTCACGGTCGGTCCGTCCCGCGGGATGGTCACCGGCGCGGCGCTGCTGGTGGGTTCCCTGGGATACCTCGCCGTCGCCATCCTGTCCGGCGTGGTCTACGGATTGCACCTCTGGGCAGCAGCGGCTCTGCTCACCCTCGTGGACGCGGTGCTGCGGGCGGCGCTGGTGGTCGGCGCACTCCTGCTGGGCGCGCCTTCCGCGGTGCTCGAAGTACTGGTGTCGGTTCCGTTCGTGCTGGCGGCGGGCTTAGTGTGGCTGCTCTACCGCGGCCGCGTGTCAGGGCGACTGGTGATCGATGTCGACACGCCGCGACTGCTGCGCAACACGACCCACACCGTCGTAGCCGCTACGGCCATGGGCCTGATGATCACCGGTCTGCCACTGCTGCTGCAGGTCGCTTTCTCCACGGAGCCTGCGAGCGTCACGGCGGCGCTGATCTTCACCATCACGGTGACGCGGGCGCCGATCGTCGTACCGCTCCAGGCGCTGCAGAGTTATCTGGTCGCCCGGCTGAGGGACGGCGGAGGGCTCGTGCCGCGCAGACTGGCGGCGCTGCTGGCGGCGGCACTGGGAGCCACGGGCGTGCTCGCCCTCGCGGGCGGTGTGATCGGCCCGCCCGTGATCGCCGTCATCACGTCCGGAAGATTCGAGGTGACGCCGTACCTCGTATCCGCCGTCGTGGCCGGGGCCGCTCTCGTCGGGCTCCTGACGGTGACCGGCGCGGCTCTGTTGAGCGCAGGGCGCCACGCGGCGTACTCGGTCGGCTGGATCGCGTCCGCTGTGCTGACGGTCGTCTTCCTGCTCCTGCCCGGACGGTACGAGGAGCGTCTCGTGATGGCGATGATCATCGCCCCCCTCGCCGGAGTGACCTGGCACTGCCTCGTGCTGTGGCGGGCAGCGCTGCAGCGGGGACGCGCACAGGGAACCGACGACGCGGTGCAGTAAAGTCGTTCGGGGTCACGAGCTGAGGAGTTCCCGCATTGTCGTATGTCGCATTCGTGCCCGCCGTGGTGGTCTGTGCTCTCGTGCTCGCTGTGCCCGGCCTCGTGCTCGGTGTCGCTCTGCGGCTGCGCGGCCTCTGGCTCGCCGCGGCGGCCGCTCCGCTCGGCCTGACGGCCCTGGCGGCAGCAGCGATCGCAGCGCCCGCGCTGGGCATTCCCTGGGGACCGCTGCCGGTCCTCGCCGTCACCGCCCTCGCCGCTGTGGTGATCGCGGTCTTCGTCGCTGTAGTCCCCGCCACCCGTCAAGCGCGGACCGGTGGCCGGAGCGACTGGTGGCCCGTCGTGGTCGCCGTGCTCATCGGCGGTGCGCTCGTCGCGTTCCAGCTCGTGCGTGTGACAGGCTCGCCGGAGGCCTTCTCGCAGTCGTATGACAACGTGTTCCATCTGAACGCGGTGCGCTGGGTGATCGATACGGAGAGTGCTTCGCCCTTCACCCTCGGCCGGATGACATCGCCTGAGGGCGCCCTGGGGTTCTATCCGAGCGCCTGGCATGGGCTCACCGCGCTGGTCGTGGAGCTCACAGGGGTTTCGATCCCCGTCGCGATCAACGCGGTGAGCTTCGTCGCGGCCTGCGCGATCTGGCCCCTCGGGGCCGTTCTGCTCACGCGGACACTGTTCGGGTCTCGGCCGGTCCTCACTGTCGCGGCCGGGGTCTTCGCCGCCGCGTTCCCGACATTCCCCCTGCTGCTGCTGAACTACGGTGTCCTGTACCCGATGTTCCTCTCCTACGCCGTTCTTCCGGTGGCGGTAGCCGGGCTCGTGCGTCTGGTCGGCGTGGTGCGCCCTCGCGACGGGCTCGGGCGGTGGGCCGCGCTTCTGGTGCTGGTGGGCGTGGTTCCGGGGATGTCGGTGGCGCATCCAGGTGGTCTTGTCTCGCTCCTAGCATTCTCGGTACCCGTCGTCGTCGTCGCGGCCGTCCAAGCCTTCCGCTCCGGGCTCGGCCGTGCGCGCGCGTGGCTGCTCAGCGGCGCGCTGGCCGTCTATGCGGTGCTGGGGTTCATCGCACTGGGGATCGTTCGCCCGCCGGCGGACCAGATCTACTGGCCCATCGCTGAGAGCATCGGGCAGGCGGTCGGAGAGGTGCTGACGGCGTCGGTGTACTTCATGCCGGTCGCGACGGTCGTCGCGGTGTTCTCCGTGGTCGGCATCGTCGCCGCGGTGCGCCGCCGTGATGCGCTGGCCTGGACCGCGCTGGGGCTGTGGCTGATGGCGGGGGTGCTGTACGTCATCGTCGCGGCCAGCACCAGCGAATTGCTGCGGCTGATGATCACCGGGCCCTGGTACAACAACATCCCGAGGCTCGCAGCGCTGTATCCGCTGGCGACCCTCCCGCTGGCGGCTCTCGGAGTGCAGAGCACGTGGGATGCGGCGAAGCGCGCATGGGAGCGGCGCCGGGAGCCGCTGCCTCGTCCCGCGGTGGCCGCCGTCGCCGTCGTGGCAGCCGCAGCGCTGGCGGTGGGAACGCAGGGCAGCGCGATTCGAGACGCCATGGACCAGGCCAAGAGCGTTTACGCGATCTCGGACGAGTCATGGATGCTCACCCCGGATGAAATCGAGATGTTCCGCGTCGTGGCCGACACCGTGCCGGAAGACGAGCTGGTGGCCGGCAGCCCCTGGACCGGTGCCGGGCTGGCTTACGCGTTCGCGGGACGCCCGGTCCTCATGCCGCACTTGCTGATGGATGTCGATCCCGACATGCGGCTCTTCCTCGAGGGGTTCGACTCGGCCGCTGCCGACGACCCGGCGTGCGAGGCGGCGGAGCGGCTCGACGTCAGGTGGATCCTCGACTTCGGGGATCAGCAGATCAACAACCAGCAAGAGGTCTACGAAGGGCTCGACGCTCTCGACGAATCGGAGAACGTGGAACTCGTCGAGAGGATCGGCGACACGGCGCTATACCGCGTGGTCGGTTGCGGCGTCTCCTGACATCGTCATCCCGAGCGCTCGTTCGAAGCTCCGCCGCGTCTCCGCTGCGGTGCGCTGCCAGGTGAATCCGGCGGCCCGTGCGCGGCCGTCGGCGGTCATCGATTCGCGCATCGCCGAGTCGGAGGTCACCTGACGCAGCAGCGCGGCGAGGGCGGCGTGGTCGTCGGGTGCGAAGAAGCGCGCCGCGTCTCCCGCCACGTAGCGGTGCACGCGGATGTCGCTGAGCAGCACCGGGATGCCTGCTCCCATCGCCTCCAGCGTGGGGAGGGAGAACCCCTCGGCGTAGGAGGGAATCACCAGGGCGTCGGCGGTCGAATACAGATGGCGCATCTCGTCATCGTCCACCCAGCCACGCAGGTCGACGCTGTCCTGCATGCCGAGTTCCCTCACGAGAGGAATGAGCGGGTCTTCTCCACGTCCGCCCGTGATCACGACGCGGGGGCGCTCTGCAGGCGGCAGCAGCGCAGCGGCGCGAACAAGCCCGCCCCAGTTCTTGTGCGGCCGGCGATTGCCCATCGCGATGACGAGCGGACCCTCGGAACCTGCGCGGGAGCGATCGACGCCTTCGGGCGTCGATCCCGCGAGCGGGATCACATCGAGCCGGCCGCGGTCGACGCCGAGGTACTTCACGATCTCGTCGGCGGACTCCGGACTGATGGTTATGATGCGCTCGGCGTTACGCGCGGCGAGTTTCTCCATCAGCTTGACCGGCGCCGTATACAGGGGCGTCGACATGTACGCGGGATGGCTCCAGTAGAGCATGTCGTGCATCGTGACCACCGTGGGCATCGATGTCTTGCGCGGGCCCAAGGTGGCCGGCGCGTGGACGAGGTCGGCACCGGCGTCGCGTGCTGCGCGGGAGACCTGCGTCAGCTCTCCCCACGCCCAGGCGAAGCGGTTCTCGCCGCTGATCCCCGATTCGATGATGCGGCCGGGAAACCACGAGCGGTCCAGCAGCGCGCCTTCCTTGCTGAGGTAGCCGACGTACTCCCAGTCGCCGCCGAGGGACCCCAGCGCGCGGTACAGCTCGCGCGTGTAGGTCTCCATCCCCCCTTTGGTTCCGGAGTACGAGAGCAGGTCGACCAGAACGCGAGGCATGGTGCATCAGCCTACCAATCCTGCCTGGGATCGATCAGACGCGCTGGATGTCGCCGGGCAGTCCTTCCGGAGGGCGGGGGACGGCGTTGCGGGGTCGGGCCCAGAGCATGGCTCTGCGCTCGACGAGCACCCAGCTCAGCCACGCGAGGATCAGCGTGACGAGCGCCGCGGCGAGCATGTAGAGGCCCAGGCCCCACGTGGCCACGCCGACCAGCACCAGGAGCTGCTGCACCGGCCACGCGTAGATGTAGAAGCCGTAGCTGACGTCGTCGCGGGCGATGACGCCCGGTTGCGGCACCACCGCCGAGAGCCAGAGCAGGCCGTAGGCGAGCAGCGGCGCCGCCGCCTGCCCGCCCCAGTGGGGCACGCCGACGATCAGCAGCGTGGCCAGCACCAGGCTCGCGACCCCCAGCACCGCGCTGATGCCGGAGCGTTCGACGATGAAGTACACGAACGCCCCTCCCAGGAAGAACGGAGCGAGCTTGGCCAGGAGCACGAAGCTCCCGTCCAGCCCAAGCCGATCCGCAGCAGGGATCGCGATCCACATGATCAGGCTCAGGACGTACACGACGCCTGCCAGCGCGGCGTTGCGCCGGAAGAGCGCCAGACCCCCGAGCAGCCAGACGATCATGTAGCAGCAGAATTCGTAGAACAGCGTCCACAGCGAGCCGTTCCATGCCCCGGGGTAGGGCACCGACTGCAGCGTCGCGCCGATCGTGTAGGTGTCGATGTAGAGGGTGAGGTTCGCCCAGACGTACTGCAGCGGCGTGACCGGCGTGGTGAGGAAGCCGGCGAGCGTGCCGTGCTCGATCAGCGCGGCAAGCGGGGCGAAGACGAAGGCCGTCGCGACGAGGCAGACCAGGAACGCCGGGAAGATGCGAGCGATGCGGTGCAGCAGATACGACGCCGCCGTGGTGCGCAGTCGGCTGCGTGTGATGAGGAAGCCGCTGAGCACGAAGAACCCGGCGACCGCCCAGCCACCCAGATTCTCGCCATGGAGGTGGGGACCCTCGCCGGCGCCTGCGATGTAGTACGAGTGGGCCACGAGGACCAGGGCTGCCAGGATCAGCCGGAACATGTTCAGGCTGTTCGCGCGGTAGGGATAGGGCGAGCCTCGCAGCAGGGTGCGCGCGTTCACTTGAGGAGGTTCCGCGCCGCCATCTCGTCCAACGACCGCTGGTACGTGTCGCCCTCGACCGGCTCCTGCAGCACCCACTGAGCGAAGGACCGGACGCCCTCCTCGAAGGCGACGGCGGGGGTGTAGCCCAAGACCTCGCGCAGGCGGGTGGTGTCGGCGATGTTGTGGCGGATGTCGCCGAGCCGGTAGTTGCCGGAGACGCGCGTGGGGACCTCGGTGCCGTACGCGGCGAAGAGCGCCTGCACGACGTCGAGGACGGTGGTCGGGACCCCGGAGCCGACGTTGAACACTCCACCGGCTGCCTCGGGACGTGTGGACGACAGGAACGTGGCCTCGACGACATCGTCGATGTAGACGAAGTCCCGCGACTCCAGGCCGTCCTCGAAGATGTTGATCTCCTTGCCCTGGCGGATCAGGGTGGAGAAGATCGAGAGGATGCCGGTGTAGGGGTTCTTGAGTGATTGCCCGGGCCCGTAGACGTTCTGATAGCGCAGGGCGACCGGCTCGATCCCGATCGTCGGGCACACCGTCATGATGAGCGACTCCTGCATCTGCTTGGTGATGCCGTAGACGCTCGACGGGTGGAGCTTGGCGTCCTCCGCCGTCGGCACGACCGTCAGCGGCCCCTCGCCGGCCATGTGCACCTCGAAATCGCCCGCTGCCATGTCCACGTCCGAGCGGTGCGGAGGGAAGACGGTGCGTCCGTCCTCAGTGAGGTACGAGCCCTCGCCGTAGATGGAGCGGGACGAGGCGATGACGACGCGCCGCACGGCGTGCTCGGTGTTGGCGAGCAGGTCGAGCAGCTTGGCGGTGCCGGCCATGTTCGTGTCCACGTAGCGGTCGATCTCGTACATCGACTGTCCCGTGCCCGTCTCCGCGGCAAGATGGACGACCACCGTGGCGCCGCGCAGTGCGCGACGCAGGTCGTCGGTCGAGGTGACGGTGCCGCGGATGACCTCCGCGACCCCATCGAGGGACCGCAGCAGCGGTGAGGTCCGCTCGGGGTCCTCGCCGTGGACCTGCGGGATGAGGGCGTCGAGCACCGTTACCGTGTGTCCGCTGCCGGCCAGCCGCGCCGCCAGGCGGGATCCGATGAAGCCGGCCCCGCCGGTGATCAGGACATGCTCCGCCATCTGGTGCTCCTGGTTTCTGCTCTCGCGTTCCGCCGCGTCAGAGGAAGACGTGGGCCAGCGTCGATCTTATCCCGGCGGGTGTGCCGTGCCGCAGGAGGCCGGGAAGTTCCGCCATCGCGTGCAGGCGCGAGAACAGCCTCAGTCGCGCGGTGGCCGCGGTGCGCCGCCAGCCCTTCGCCTGCGCGAGCAGGCGTGCCTGCCGGTAGTACGAGCGCTCGTCGCGGAAGCGCCGCCCGTCGAGCAGCGCCTTCTGCGAGGCGGACCCGCCGTGCCTGCGGTATGAGAACGCCACCGTCGGGTTGTACGCGAGGGTGCCGCCCTCGAAGGCGATATCCATGAGCAGGGCCAGGTCCTGGATGATCGGCAATCCATCGCGGAAGTCGATCCGGCGCAGCGTGGAAGTGCGGAAGGTGAGCGACGGCCAGTAGAGCCAGTCGCCGCGGATCAGGCTGGTGGCCATCGCCTCCCCTCGGAGGACCGCGATGCCGGAGGCGCCCCTCGGGGCGAGCATCCCCTGCTTGACCCGGTCGACGAGGGGGCGGACGAGCTCGCCGTGCTCGTCGATGACATCGACGCCTGGCTGGATCACGTCGGCATCCGGGACCGCCGCGATCGTCCGGTTGATCACGTCGACGTAGTCGGGGTGCAGCAGGTCGTCGCATCCGAGGATGGTGATGTAGGGCTGTGTGGCTCGCCGGATCGCCTCGCGGTAATTCTCGGTGATCCCGAGGTTCTGCGTGTTGCGGGTGTACGTCACCCGATCGTCGTCGAGGTCCCTGAACCAGGCGGGAACCGACTCGTCCGGATAGCAGTCGTCGATCACTTCCAGACGCCAATCGGGGTTGCGCTGGCCACGCACCGAATCGACGGTGCGGAATAGCAGATCGGGGTCGCCCCAGTAGGGGATGAAGATTTCGAGAGTCATGGCGTTCCCAGCCTACGAAATCGGCGCCCGATAGACTGACCGGGATCGGCGAACCGCCGTCGCCCCGACCCGAAAGCACTCCGCCATGGACCTCCTGATCGTCGGCTCCGGCTTCTTCGGCCTCACGATTGCCGAGCGGGCCGCATCCGCCGGCCGCCGAGTCACCGTCATCGACCGTCGCCACCACATCGGGGGCAACGCCTACAGCGAGAACGAGGTCCAGACGGGGATCGAGGTCCATCGGTACGGTGCGCACCTGTTCCACACGTCCAACGCGACAGTCTGGGAGTACGTCAACAGGTTCACCGCGTTCACGGACTACGTGCACCGCGTCTACACCAATCACAAGGGCGTCGTGTTCCCCCTGCCGATCAATCTCGGCACGATCAACCAGTTCTTCCAGGCGGCGTACTCACCCGACGAAGCACGGGCGCTGGTTCAGGAGCTCGCCGGCGAGTTCGACCCGCGTGACGCGCGCAACCTCGAAGAACGCGCCGTCGGGCTCATCGGGCGCCCGCTGTACGAGGCGTTCATCCGCGACTACACAGCGAAGCAGTGGCAGACGGATCCGAAGGATCTGCCGGCCGAGGTGATCAGCAGGCTCCCCGTGCGCTACACGTACGACAACCGCTACTTCAATGACACATGGGAGGGTCTGCCGGTCGACGGTTACACCGCCTGGCTTGAGCGCATGGCCGATCACCCGAACATCGACGTGAAGCTGAACGTCGACTTCTTCGACGCGACACAGCCGCTCAACAAACAGGCCACCGTCGGTCGCGTCCCCGTCGTGTACACCGGTCCGGTTGACCGCTACTTCGACAACGTCGAGGGCGAGCTCTCGTGGCGCACACTCGATTTCGAGGAGGAGGTGCTCGAGGTGGGGGACTTCCAGGGCACCTCCGTCATGAACTACGCCGATGCCGATGTCCCGTACACCCGCATCCACGAGTTCAAGCATTTCCACCCGGAGCGGTCGGGACGCTACCCCGCGGATCGCACCGTCATCATGCGCGAGTACTCGCGGTTCGCGACGGACCAGGACGAGCCTTATTACCCCGTGAACACGGCGACGGACCGAGAGCGGCTGCGACGGTACCGCGAACTGGCCAAGGGTGAGCAGGGCGTCCACTTCGGCGGGCGCCTCGGTACCTACCAGTACCTCGACATGCACATGGCGATCGGTTCGGCATTGTCCATGTGGAACAACCAGCTGGCGTGATGTCCGACGTCCTCGCCACCCGTTCCGCATCGCGGAGGGCGCGGAGTCAGCCCTCGACGCCCCGGCGCCGTGACGTGGACGGGCTGCGGGCCCTGGCCATCGCGCTCGTGGTCGTGTACCACGTGTGGACGACGCGGGTGTCGGGGGGCGTCGACGTCTTCCTGATGATCTCGGCGTACTTCCTCACCGCGTCGTTCATCCGCCGGGCGGAGTCTGGGGCACCACTGCGACTCGGCACCTACTGGCTGGGGCGCTTTCGTCGCCTCCTGCCCGCCGCCGCCGCGACCCTGGTGGGCGTCTTGGCGCTGGTGTGGGCGTTCTTCCCGTCGGCGCAGTGGCCGGATCTGCGGCGCCAGGTGTGGGCGTCCCTGCTGTACGTGGAGAACTGGGACCTGGCGGCGTCCGCCGTGGACTACTACGCGCGCGACACGGTGCTGCCCAGCCCGCTGCAGCACTTCTGGTCCCTGTCGGTGCAGGGCCAGGTCTTCCTGCTGTGGCCGCTGCTCATCCTGCTCTGCCTGGCGGTGGCCCGGCGGCTGTCCGCGTCGCCGCGGGCTGCGCTCGTGGTGCTGTTCGCAGCAGTGTTCGTCGGGTCACTGACCTACTCGGTCATCACGACCGCGACCAACCAGACGTTCGCCTACTTCGACACCTTCGCGCGCCTGTGGGAGTTCGCCCTCGGCTCCCTGCTAGCTCTGCTTGCACCGTGGCTCAAGCTTCCGGACATCGTCGCTGCCGCCCTGGGGTGGCTGGGGCTGGCGGCGCTGGTGCTGTGCGGGGTCGTGCTCGATGTCCAGGGCGGGTTCCCGGGCTATCTCGCGCTGTGGCCGACGCTCGCCGCGGCGGCGATCATCGTCGCCGGTGACGCCGCGCCGCTCTCGGGTCCGGCCCGCCTGCTTTCGACCCGGCCGCTGCAGCGACTCTCGGGGGTCGCCTATGCGCTGTACCTCGTGCACTGGCCCGTACTCATCACCTACATGCTGATCACCGAATCGACGGAGGTGGGGCTGCTCCCCGGAGCCGGGATCGTCGCGCTCTCGTTGCTGCTGGCATCCCTCATCACCCGCGGCGTAGAGAGGCCGGTGGCGCGCGCGCTCGCTGACGCCCCATTGCGGCGGGCCGCCGTCGCGATCGCCGTCTGCGTCGCTGTCGTCGCGCTCCCGTTGACGTCGTGGCAGATCGTTGAGACGGTGCGCGCGAACGCGCTCTCGGCGCAGCCGAACCCGGGGGCTGCCGTCCTCTACGACCCGCCAGCGCCGGAGCCGGCCGCGGATGCGCCGCTGCTCCCGCTCGGTACCGACGTCGGTGCGGAGTGGGTCGCGCTTGACGGCGAATGCACGGGCGCGCTGGCGCCTACGGCCGACGCGCTCGACGGATCCTGCCTCGCGACGGACGTCGCCGACCCGCAGCGAACCGTCCTGGTCGCGGGGGACTCGCACGCTCAGCAGTGGATGGGAGCCCTCGAGCCGCTCGCGAAGGAGGAGGGCTGGCGCATCGTCGCCCTGCTGAAAGCAGGATGCGCGCTCGCCGAGGACGAAGCCCCCATTCCCGGGGTCGAAGGCTGCGAGAACTGGCGTGAGGCCGTGGTGCAGTACGCGGCGGATCTGCGCCCTGACCTGGTCGTGCTCATGGGGACGAAGTCAGTGCCCGACTCCGATGACGAGAGGATGCTGCGCGGACTCGACCGCACGATCGAGCGCCTGCGTGACTCCGGGGCAGCGGTGCTGGCGCTGCGGGACAACCCGAGGTTCGACGACGACATGTTCTTGTGCGTCGAGGAGCACGGACGCGACTCGCCGGCGTGCGTTCGGGATCTCGCCGATGTGATGGCGCCCGTGAACCCCGCGAGCCGCGTGGCCGACGAGCACGTCGCCGTCGCGGACCTCACCGGTTACCTGTGCCCGGACGGTGCCTGCCCCGCGGTGATCGGCGGTGTCGTCGTGTACCTGGACGACAACCACCTCACTCGCTCGTACGCCCAGACGCTCGCGCCGCGGCTCCGCGAGGAGATCGCCCGTCTCACCGGCTGGTGATCCTCAACCGTCGCCCACCCCGGAGCCGATGAGCCGCTCCGTGAGGGGGCGGGCCAAGCTCGCCGCGAACGATCGCGTGAGGTGGTTGTCGTCGGTGTAGACGACAAGCCCTCCAATACGCCACAGGCAGCGCTCGTCGGTGCAGAACATATCCGTGAGGTCCACGACCGGCGCGCCCGCCAGGTCGGCAGCTGCCCGCATGGGGTCCGCGAAGCCGGCGGCCTCTCGCGGCAGGTCGCAGTCTCGTGCGCCAGGGCTGGCCAGGCAGTCGATCGCGCCGGGAGCGCCCAACTCGGGCACGCCGCGCACCTCCGGTGGATCCGCCAGGACGACCACGTTCTTCCCTGCCTGCTGGAGCGCGCGGATCGTTTCTTCGACGGTGGCGGCGCTCAGCGGATGGTCTGCAGGGTCCTCTGAGATGTACAGCCGGGTGCGGTTGGTGAAGACCACGTCTGTGATCGTGGGGTCGGCGAGGAGCTCCGCCACCACGGCGGCGGTCGGCTGCGGACACAGTTGGCCGCCGACGGGGTCGAATCCCCACGCGCCGCCGATGGGCGCGGCAGACACCAGTGGACAGCCGGAGACCAGGTAGGTCGTCAGCCCCCATCCTTCGCTCCGCGCCGCCCGTTCGAACGCCTCCACCCAGCGCGTCGCGTGAGAGTCACCCACCAGTGCGAGGCGGGTGGTCCCTTCCGCCGCCACGAGGTCGCACCGGCGGTATGACGTCACCTCTACGGTGATCTCGCATGCCCGCACCTCCTCGGTGGGCAGGTCGGCGGCGAAGGACACGACCGGCGCCGCCATTGCGACCTCGTCGGCCGGCCCACAGCCCTCGGTATCGGCCATGGCTTCCGCTCCCCAGCACGCGACCGGCTGGGCCGGCGGCGTCGGCGGCGGCGGAACCGTCGAGAGCGCGAGGGGCAGGGAGGCTGCCGTCACCGCGCCCATGGCGGCGAGCGTCGACAGCAGGGAGCGCCGCGGCGCACCACGGGCCAGCCATGGCAGGCTGCGGACGGGGTCCTCCACGAACCGCTTGGAAGCCCAGCCGAGCAGTAGGGAGGCGCAAAGTATCGCGATCGCCTCGGGAACCGAGATGCGATGGCCGGTGAGGTACGGCAGGAGGACGATGAGCGGCCAATGCCAGAGATAGACGCCGTAGGAGATGTCGCCGACGAACTGCACCGGCCTCAGGGCCAGCAGGCGGGTCGGGGCGCCGACGGCGGAGGGCGTCCCCGCGGCGATGACGAGCGCTGTGGCCAGCACGGGCAAAGCGGCGGTGGAGGAGGGGAATGGTGTCGAGGCGTCGAAGAGCATCATCGTCGCCCCGATGGCGGCGAAGCCGAGCCACGAGACCGCCGCGGCGGTGCGCGGGCGGAACCAGACCGGTCGGCGCCGCAGGCCCAGTGCGAGCAGAGCTCCCGCACCGAACTCCCACGCCCTGGTGAACGTGGAATAGTACGCCACGTCCGGGCTCGCCGCGGTGAACAGGACAGAGTACGCGAAGCTCGCTACCGTCACGACCACGATGGCGCTGGTCATGCCCTGCAGACCACCGCGCCGCAGCCGCATGGCGAGCGCCGCGCCGCAGACCAGCAGCACCGGCCACACCACGTAGAACTGCTCCTCCACCCCCAGCGTCCAGAAGTGCTGCACGGGCGAGGCAGCGTTGGACATCGCCATGTAATCGACCGACTGGGCGGCCATGGCCCAGTTCTGCACGTAGAACGCCGATGCGACGATCTCCCACCCGAACTGCGACCAGCGGGTGAGCGGCACCCACAGGTACACCGCTGCCGCGGTGACCGCCAGCACGAGCAGAGATGCCGGAAGCAGGCGCCGCGCCCGCCGGGCCCAGAACGCCGGCAGCGAGATGCGCCCGTGGGTGCGGTACTCCCGCAGCAGATGGTCGGTGATGAGGTAGCCGGACACCACGAAGAAGACGTCGACTCCGACGTACCCGCCGGTGAGGCGGTGAGGCCACAGATGGAACAGCAGGACGCCGAGCACCGCGAGCGTCCGGAGGGCCTGGATCTCCTTGCGCGCCGAAGGTGGGGCGACGGACCTGCGCGTGGGGTGGCGCAGGGGAGAGAGGGGGAGATCGAACCGGGTCACAGGCATCCGCAAGGTCGAGGGACGAAAGCACTTCAGATTACGCGCTCGCGTCCCTCTGAGGCGGACCGCGGAGCGATTCGCCAGATTGCGCGCAATAGGATCGACCCTGTGAGCTCAGTGCGGACAGTCGGCGCCCCCGGGTCGCTCCGGCGCTACCTGCACTCGCTGTGGTTGCTGACCGCACGCGATCTGAAGGTGCGCTACGCGACGAGCGCGCTCGGCTACCTGTGGTCGGTCCTCGATCCGCTCGTCATGAGTGGCATCTACTGGTTCGTCTTCACGCAGATCTTCAACCGCGGCGTCGGTGAGGACCCCTACATCGTGTTCCTCATCACCGCGCTCCTGCCGTGGGTCTGGTTCAACGCGTCGGTGAACGACTTCACCCGCGCGTTCAACAAGGACGCGCGGCTGGTGAGGTCCACCGCGATCCCGCGTTCTATCTGGGTGAATCGAATCGTCCTGAGCAAGGGCATCGAGTTCCTGTGCTCGCTCCCGGTGCTGATCGGATTCGCGGCCTTCGCAGGCGCGCAGGCGGGCTGGGGGTTGCTGTGGTTCCCATTGGCGGTGCTGCTGCAAGCGATGCTGCTGGTCGGACTCGGGCTCATCATCGCGCCCCTGTGCGTGCTGTGGGCGGATTTGGAACGCACCACCCGTCTCGTGCTGCGCGCGCTCTTCTACGCGTCCCCGGTCATCTACAGTGTCCACGACCTGCCCGCTGCCTTCGCCGACATCGCGGTGATCAACCCACTCGCCGGCATCTTCACGCTGTACCGTGCCGGGTTCTTCCCCGACCAGTGGGACACCCCCGCCGTGGTCGGATCGGTGTGCGTCAGCGTGCTCGTGCTGGGAGTGGGCATACTGGTGTTCCGCCGTCTTGAGCCCGCAGTTCTGAAGGAGCTGTGATGGATCAGGAGTTCGCGATCGAGGCGAGGGACCTCGGGGTGCGCTTCCGCCGCGGCAGGCGCGGCGGACGCAACGTCAAGGACCTGTTCGCAGGGAGGTCTCGCCGCATCCGTGCGGGAGAGTTCTGGGCGTTGCGCGACGTCTCCTTCACGGTCCGGCCCGGCGAGGCGATCGGCGTCGTCGGGCGCAATGGTCAGGGCAAGTCCACGCTGCTCAAGCTCGTCGCGGGCGTGCTGCTGCCCGACGTCGGCGCCGTGACCGTGAACGGCGGCGTGGCGCCCCTCATCGAGATCACGGGGGGGTTCGTCGGCGACCTGACGGTGCGCGAGAACGTCTACCTGACCTCGGGGCTACACGGAATGACTCGCGCCGAGGTGAACCGCCGTTTCGACCGCATCATCGAATTCGCCGAACTGGCCGACTCCGTGGACACCCCCTACAAGCACCTCTCCAGCGGGATGAAAGTTCGCCTGGCCTTCGCCGTGGTGTCACAGTTGGAGGAACCGACTCTGCTCGTCGATGAGGTGCTCGCCGTGGGCGACAAGGCCTTCCGTGAGAAGTGCTATCGCCGAATCGACGAACTGCTGGCCGACGGGCGCACCCTCTTCTTCGTCAGCCACAATGAACGCGACCTGCGGCGTTTCTGCACACGCGGGCTTTATCTGGACAAGGGGCGACTGGTGCTCGACGCCCCGATAAACGACGTACTGGATCGGTACAACGCCGACTACAACGCGGTCTGATCGCGGATGTCGCTGGGGGTAGCCTTGATCTTTGCTGTGTTTCTGAGTGGATGGCTGATGAACGCGTGAATATTCGATCGTTGACGGGGGTGGCGCGCACCCGGCTCAATCTGCTGCGCGCCGGCGAGCCGCGGCGGCAGTTCTACCTCGTCTCCCCCGCGGGGGTCCCGAACTTCGGGGATGAGTTGCTCGCGCGAGCATGGCTCGATTGGCTCGCCGCGCGACACCCGCAGGCGGACGTCTGGCTCGACTGCATCGAGCCGGGCAGGGCGGCTCACCTCTTCCGCGACACGCACCCCCGGTTGCGGGTGACCAACACCCTCTGGCAGTTAGCACACGGGAACGCCGCCGGCGTGCTCAAGACCGACGCGCAGCGTGCGCGGGATGCTGTCGTCGAGCTGGGGACCCCCCGTCTCGACCTCGGCCTGGAGGCGATGCGCTCCATGTCGTCGATCCATGTCCTCGGCGGCGGGTACCTGAATACGCTATGGCCGCTGAACCTCTCCATCCTCTCTGCGTTGGCATCGCTAAAGTCGACGTTCGGTACACCCCTTTTCGCCACCGGGCAGGGGTTCCTGCCCCAGAACGTGGCCAGTGCAGAGCTCATCAGACCGCTCCTCGCTCAGTTCGACTATGTCGAATCGCGGGATGCTGAAGGAGCACAACTCTTCGATGTGCGCGAAGGTCTGGACGACGCGTTCCTCGCGTTCGCGAACAAGAGAGCGGTGTTCGCCGAATACGAGACGCCCGACGTGATGGTGCTCGTCCAAGGCGACTTCTTTGCGCCGGGCAGCGAGGAGCGTGTGGTTCGCGCCATCGACGCATTCGCGAGTCGATACGCGCGTGGTCGCTCGATCGGTTTCGCCGAGGCGCTTCCCCCGGACGATGCCCGTTTCGTCACGACATCGTCCGACACGCTCGTGTTCCCCTTCATGCGGATGTGGCAGGAGGGCGTCCCTGCTCGCCCCGGACAGACCTGGCTCGCGTCGCGATTCCATTTCCATTTCCTCGCGGCCGCAGCAGGAGCGAAGGGGGTCGCCATCAGCGGGGCGCCGGGATACTACGACGTCAAGCACGCGTCGATGCAGCGGACCGGCACCGGATGGCCGATCGAATCCGCGGAGCAGTGGATGAACGGCCGACTGCCCGAACCCGGCGTCAACCCGGGGTTCGCGAAGCTGGACGTGCCCCGACTGGCGGCCCGCAAGGCCGCCCTGGCTGAGTCGCTCTACGGCTGAAGGCGCGGCAGCGGCGGCATCGGCTTCCAGGAGCGGTCCTTCGCGATGCGCCGCCCGTCACGGATGCCGCGGAAGAGGTTCGACGTTCCCCGCACGGTGCGCTCGACGAACAGCAGGCGGATGATCTCCTTGCCGAAGGTGAGCGCCGTGCCGAGCCCGAACAGCACCGGGTTGTAGACGCCGAGCGAGCGGTAGTACTGCTTGATGTAGCCGCGGTTGCGCATGATGTAGTAGCGGTACGCGTTGCTCGACGCGTTCATGTGGCGGATGCCCATGTCCCACTGCTTGATCTCGCGCGTGCGGCGCAGCACGAACTCGTCGACGATCACGGCGGTGGTCTTGCGCGACGCGAGCCAGCCGTACATCTGGTCGTCCCAGTAGATGAAGAACCGGGGGTCGGGCAGGCCGATCTGCGCGACGATGTCGCGGTGGATGAACATGCCCTCGAAGCAACCGGAGTTCATCTCCTTGTACCCTGACTCATCGAATCCTGCCGGGGCGAACGGGATCGGGATGGCGAGGGGCTCGGCGATGCGGTACTGCCAGTAGAACTCGCTGCCGTCGTAGTCGTAGCGCCGCCCCTGGATGGACTTGAACCGCGGTGCCCAGGCGCCCATGCGGGCGAGACCGTCGGGCAGGACCTCGACGTCGTCGTCCATCATCCAGATCCACGTGGAGCCCAGATCGTAGGCGATGCGCATGCCTTCGCTGAAACCGCCCGAGCCGCCGGTGTTGGTGTCGAGTCGCGTGTAGACGATCTCGGTGCCGATGCGCTCTCGGAACGACTCGACCACCGCGGTGGTGTCGTCGGTGGAGGCGTTGTCGACGATGACGACGTGCCCCGGCTTCGGGTCCATAGCCACGATGCTCGCCAGCAGCCTGGTCAGCAGCGACGACCGGTTGAACGTCACGACGGCGATCGTCGCCGACGCAGGGTCGAACGGCGTGGCGGCGGGGGTGTGGGAGGGAAGCGGCATGGCCCGACGATCCTACCCCGGCCGTCTGTCCGATCCCTGCGGGAGGTCCCCGAGCGGAGGCAGGCCGGTGCCCCGCGCCGCCTCGTCGATGCGTTCCCGCCACGAGCGGGACTGGCCGGCGCGGACAGCGCAGAGAACGAGCATGAGCCAGCCGTAGCCGGCGATCGTGAAGCTCTCGAAGATGGAATCCACGAGCAGTGCCACGAGGATGAGCGGAGTCCAGGCATAGACGATCGACCGGCGCTCGCTGGCGACCAGCCACGATCGCACGAACGCGATTCCGGCCAAGACGGTGAAGAGGATGAGCCCCACCCAGCCGACCTGCAGCAGCACGTCGAAGTACGTGTTCAGCGCGGAGCGGTGGCTCTCGCGCAGGATGTAGTTGAGAGTGCCGTAGGGGAACTCGTCGTTCCAGGTGCCGCTCCAGCCCCAGCCTTGTATGGGGCGGGCCCGCACGAACACGACGATCTGGGCCCAGAGGTCTGCCCGCGTGGAGAAGTCCCGCGCCGCCCCGATCCAGGCGATGATCGTATGCCGCGCGAGGTACGCGACGGCCAGCCCCACGATCAGCGCCCCGCCGAAGACCCACTGCACGGTGCGGCGGCGGATCGGCGGGGTGTGGCGCACGATGGCGAGCGCGCCGGTCGCGGCGGCGACGGCGACGGCCAGCACCAGCACGGTGGGGGAGTCCGACAGTGCGGCCAGCACACCGGCGAGGATCGCCGAGTACAGCGACACCCCGGGCCGCACCGACATCGTGCGGTACTCGACGAGGAAGGTGATGAGGGCGAGGACCGCGATGAAGCCGAGCGAGTTGCGGGTACCGAAGATGCCCTGCACGGGGCCGAGCGCGGCGATGTTCCCCTGGATTCCGAGGAACCGGATGGGCATGTCCAGCAGGATGCCCGCGAGCACCTCGACCGCCAGCGACACCGTGAGGAGGACTCGCATCACATCACCGAGGGCACGGGCGGTCTGCAGGGTGTCGCGCACGTGGGAGATGACCACGGCGAGGAACGCGAGCGCCACCAGAGCGGTCCACCCGGCCAGGGTGGCGGCGGCATCCTGACTCCAGGTGACGCTGACGAGCACCCAGGCGAGGAAGACGATGAGCGTCGTCGGAGCGAGCCGCAGCACCGAGATCTCGCGTCGCCTGGCGCTCAGCATGGCCGCGCCGACCACGCACAGGCCCGCGAGGATCGTGACGTAGGTGATGCGGCTGGTCATCCGCTCGATCGCGAACCCGGCGAAGACGGCACCGAGGGCGGCGTAGGTGAAGGCACTGGCCATCGCCGCCGACGACAGCATGGCAGCGAACCCCCGCTCGCGGCCGCCTGCGCGTGCACCGCCCGTCATGTCACCCGCTCGACGCGCTCGCCGCGCTCGAGTGCCAAGGTCTGCTCGGCGGGTCCGACCCCCACCAGCGGCGACTGCTTGATCTTGAAGCCGAACATCACCACCGCGAGCCACCCCCACAGCACCAGCGGGCCCGACTCGGCCAGGCCCTGCACGAGCAGCATGGCGCCGGTCAGGGTGGGCAGCAGGGTCAGCGGCGAGTAGGGGCGGTCGGCGCGCAGGTCCCAGCGCGGCCGGTCGACGGCGAAGAACCACGAGCGCCAGATGAAGGCGAGGTAGGTCATCGCCATGAGCACGACCCCGATGACACCGAGCTGCAGGAACACGTCGATCCACATGTTGTGGGCCTGCATGACCGTCTGGCCGTGGTCGACGATCCAGCCGTCGAATGCCGCGTCCCACGGCATCCACGGACTCGCGAAGCCCCACCCGGCCACGGGGCGCTCGCCCGCCCGCTCGAGCACGTCGCCCCAGATGCGCTCGCGGCCGGTGAGGTCGGCGGAGCGGCCGAGCATCTCGAAGATGCGGTCCCGCAGCACCCACGCCGCGGTGAGGCCACCGACGGCGATCACCGCGTATCCGAGGTAGTAGCGGGTGCGCCCGCCCGGGCGCTTCGCGGTGCGCATGAGCAGCACCGTGACGAGCACGACGAGCACGACGGCCGCTGCGAGGAAGGCGGTGGCCGACCCCGCACGCACGAAGAGGTACAGCGCGGCGGCCATCCAGGCGATCAGCAGGGGCCGGCGCGGCGCATGGGCGGCGTAGCGGATCGCGAAGACGATGAGCGCCAGCAGGGCGGCGTAGGCCAGCAGGTTCGCGTTGCCGAAGATGCCCTGGATGCGGCCGCCGTCGAACAGGTTGTCCCGCGACCAGTACACGATCGGGTCCTCGGCATTCTCGACCGGGATGACGAACCTCGGCAGCAGCGGGCCGCCGATGAAGACCGACACCCAGACCTCGAAGAGGATCGAGAGGGCCACGACCCATTTGCACGCCGACGCGATCGCGCGGACGAGCTCCCGCCAGGTGAGCGCGGCAGCCACGAACATCCCCTGCAGGGTCGTGATGGCCAGCAGCAGCAGCGTCACCGCCGTCGTCGCCGGCCACGCACTCCACAGGAGCGACAGCAGGGCGAACAGGACGTAGGCCAACGCGAACCAGGGGAGCCTGCGCCACTGCACCGGCGGGCGCGCGACCGCCCAGACGATCGCCGACACGACGCCCGATCCGATCGCCACCACCGTCGTGACGATCTCCCCCGTCGCCAGGACCCAGGCGGTGCCCGCCATGGTCGTGAACAGCACGAAGACGCACCAGGCACGCAGCAGCAGCTCGCCGGTCCGCTCGCGCACCGGCGCCGCCGGGGGCGCGGAAACCGGATGCTGGGTGTGGACGGCCATGGTGTGTTCAGGTTACCGCCCGGCTCCGCGTCGGCGCTGTGGTGCGGGCCTAGGCTGAGGGCGTGCTGGTTCCGCTCTCCAACAGCCCTCGCGACTACGCCTGGGGCTCGCCCACACTCCTGGCAGACTTCACCGGACGCACCCCGTCCGGCAGCCCCGAGGCCGAGATCTGGTTCGGTGACCACCCCGGCTGCCCGAGCACGGTCGACGACGGCTCCGGCCGGACGCTGGACGTGTGGCTGGGGGAGCGGGGCGCCGCGCCCCTGCCGTATCTGGTGAAGCTCCTCGCCGCCGGATCGTCGCTGTCGATCCAGGCGCACCCTTCGGTCGCCGAGGCGCGCGAAGGATTCGCGCGGGAGGAGGCCGCCGGCATCGCCCGCGACGCCCCCGAGCGCCTCTATCGCGACGACAACCACAAGCCCGAGATCGTCGTCGCCGTCAGCGAGACGTTCCGTGCCCTCGTCGGGCTGCGCCCGCTCGCACAGACGCGACGGCTGGTCGCCGCGCTCGGCTCGTCGGCAGGGCCCGCAGCGCTGGCGGAGCATCTCGCCGGTGAGGATGAGTCGGCGGCGATGCGCACGACGCTCGCCTGGGTGCTCGGCGGCGATGCGCAGGCCGAGGTCGAGGACATCATCGCCGCGGTGCGCCAGGCGGCAGCCCCCGAGTTCTCAGCGGAGCTGGCGGCGCTGCGCCGTATCGCGGATGACTTCCCCGGCGACCCCGGTGTCGTGGTGGCGCTGCTGATGAACCTCGTCGAGCTGCAGCGGGGACAGGCGCTGTACGCGCCGGCCGGGGTGCTGCACGCCTACCAGGACGGCCTGGGGCTGGAGGTCATGGCTGCGAGCGACAACGTGCTGCGTGGCGGTCTCACGCCCAAGCACATCGACGTCGCCGAGCTCCTGCGCATCGTCGACACGACGCCGGGACCGGCGCCGGTGGTGGTGCCCTCCGGTGACGTGCTCGATGTCGGCATCCCGGACTTCGTCGTCACCCGTGCACTGGTCGACGGCGAGGCGCGTGTCGCGCTTCACGGCCCCGCGATCGCGCTGACGGTCCGTGGCGAGGTCGAGGTGGCCGGCGCGGGTTCGGGCACATCGTTCACGCTGCACCCCGGCATGGCGGCCTACGCCGACGCGGACGAGCGCGAACTCGTCTTCCGGGGCGCGGGCGAAGTGTTCCTCGCGCAACCCGGCATCGGCTGAGGAGATTCTGGGTGGATCGACCCCGCGACACGCCGCAAAACACGCGGTGAACGTTGAAGTCGCGGTTGAGGGTTTACGATCTGCGACTTGACCGCAGCGAATGACACCGGTGTAATTAAGGAATCGCATACACCGTGCGGACATTCATTCAGCAAGGCGGGAGACGAGATGACTGGATCGCAGTATCGCTCGGGCGTTCCCGACAACTGGTTCGTCGATCCGGTTCAGCTGGGAGTCCCCGGAGTCCGTCGTGTCGTCGAGGGCGACGACACCCAGCTGGCCTGGCAGACAGACGCACTGTGCTCGCAGACCGACCCCGAGGCCTTCTTCCCCGAGAAGGGCGGCTCGACCCGCGATGCCAAGCGCATCTGCGCATCGTGCGACGTGCGCACCGAATGTCTCGAGTATGCGCTCCACAACGACGAGCGCTTCGGGATCTGGGGCGGGCTCAGCGAGCGCGAGCGCCGCAAGCTCAAGCGCCAGGCCTCCTGACGCGGATCCGGACGACCCGCGCGCATGAGCGCGGCTTGACGGCGCCCGCCGCTTAGGCTTTCCCCGTCATGCCCGCCCGAGTCCACGCCATCCTCGTCGTGCGCCCCGACGGCCGCACCCCCGCCGCATTCCATCTGCGGCGCACGCTTGCGGCGCTCGAAGCGCAGACGCGCCCTGTCGACGCGCTCACCATCGTGCTGTGCGGCGAAGACGACAACCTCCGCCAACTCGCCGCCGATTCGCGGGCCGAGGGTGTCATCGCGGCGCCCCGCACGACCGGCTACGCCGAGGCGGCGACGCTGGCGACCCATCGCGTGCAGGGCGACGCGGTGTGGCTGCTGGCACAGGACACCGCCCCCGAGCCCGATGCCCTCGCACGGCTGGCGGGTGCTCTCGAACTCGCCCCTTCCGTCGCCTTCGCCGCCCCCAAGCTGGTGCGCTGGGACGACCGCACCGAAATCGTCTCGCTCGGCGTCTCGATGACGACCCTCGGGCGGACGGTGGGGCTCGCCGACGGTGAACTCGACCAGGGGCAGCACGACGCCGGTCAGGACGTGCTCGCCGCGGACGTGCGGGGCCTCCTGGTGCGCACGCCGCTGTGGCGGGCGCTGCAGGGCCTGGACCGCGGATTGTCGGGCGCCGACGAAGGACTCGATCTCGGCGTGCGCGCGCGTCTCGCCGGCGGACGGGTCACCCTCGTCCCCGCCGCCCGGGTCGCCGTCGCCGGCGACGGCGTGGCGGGCCTGCCCGACACCTACGGCTCGCGCCGGCGCCTGCGCCGGGCGTTCGCGACGCGCACGGCCCAGCTGCACCGCCGCCTCGTCTACGCCCCCGCCGCCGCGCTGCCGCTGCAGTGGCTGGCGATCCTGCCGATCGCGCTGTGGCGCACCGTCGCGCACCTGGTCGCCAAGCGCCCGAGCCTGATCTGGACGGAGTGGGCGGCCGCCGCGGTCGCCATGGCGCGCATCCCCACCGTCGCCCGCGCCCGCGCCCGCATCCGGCGCACCCGCACCGTGTCGTGGCAGTCCCTCACCCCGTTGCGGGTCGCTCGCGCGGACCTGCGCACCAACCTGGCGCTCACCGACGAATCCGACCGACTCGCTCACGTGCGCCGCTCCGAGCTGCACTTCTTCAGCGGCGGCGGCGCGTGGGCGGTACTGGCGGCCCTCCTCGTCTCGATCGCCGCCTTCCCCGCGCTGTTGGCGTGGCCCGTGCTCGGCGGCGGCGCCCTCGCGCCGCTGCGCGACACGGTCGCCCAGCTGTGGGCGGATGCCGCCTACGGGCAGCGCCAGTTGGGTCTTGACACGGTGGGTGCCGCCGACCCGTTCGCGACCGTCGTGGCCGCGCTCGGCAGCCTCTCGCCCGCGGCGCCGTCGCAGGCGATGGTGGTGCTCTGGGTGCTCGCGCTGCCGTTGGCGGTGCTCGGCGGCTGGTTCGCCGCCACCCGCGTCACCGACCGTTCGCTGCTGCGCATCACCGGCGGCGTCGCCTGGGCCCTGGCGCCCACGTTCCTCACGGCGCTCGTGCACCCGCGGCCGGCCGCCGTGATCGTGCACCTGGTGCTGCCGTGGCTGTTCTTCGCCGCCAGCGTCGCGCACCGGTCCTGGGCTGCGGCGGGCGTGGCGTCGCTGCTCGTGGCCGTCGTCGCAGCCTGCGCGCCGTCGATCGTGCCCGCCCTGCTGGTGCTGTGGCTGATCGCGCTCGTGATCGCCTCGGTCCGCGGCTCCGGCGCGGGCATCGGGCGTGTGGCCTGGCTGATCGTGCCCGCTGCGGCGCTGTTCGCACCGCTCGTCTGGCAGCAGCTCGTCGGGGGGAACGCCTGGGGGCTGCTCGCCGACCCGGGGGTGACCTGGAACGGACCGATCGTGAGTGCGGATGCCGCGGGCCGCGCGCTGCTGGCCGCCGGCTTCCCCACTTCCGACCCCGGCGGCTGGGGGCAGCTGCTCGGTGGGGCACCGACCTGGTGGGTGCCGCTGCTGATGGTGCTTCCCACGGTGCTCGCCCTCCTCGCGCCACTCACGGTGCGGTGGGCGGCCGGTGTCGTACTGCTGTCGGTGGCGGCCCTCGGTATCGCGACGGCGTTCGCGGCCGTCGCGATCTCGGTGGCGATCACCGCCGCCCAGCCCGTGCCGGTGTGGCCGGGCGCCGCGCTCAGTCTCGCGTGGATCGGCGTGCTCGGCGCGGCGCTGATCACCCTCGATGTCGTCCCCTCCGTCCCCCTCGCCCGCACCCTCGCGGCGACCGCCGTGATGCTCGTGCTGGCGGTGTGCGCCGTGCCGGCACTGACCGCGCAGGCCCGCCAGGCCACCGCGCTCGTCGAGGGCCGTGCCAGCACGCTTCCGGCCTACGTCGCGGCCGAGGGCCGCGGCAACGGGGATGTCGGCACGATCGTGCTGACGCCGCTCGGTGACGGTTCGGTCGACGCCGAAGTGGTCTGGGGAGCCAGCGAGACGCTCGGCGGCCAGAGCACCGCGCGCGACACGCGGGTGGAGGCCACGGCGGCCGATGAAGAGACCGCCGCCCTCGTCGCCGACCTCATGACCGATGCCGCCGAGGACGCCGTCACCCCGCTCGCCGAGCGGGGCATCGGCTTCGTGCTGCTCGCGCCCTCCGCCGCACCGACAGAAGCCGCCGAGACCGTGCGGCGCACCGCGGCGATCGCTCTCGACCAGCGCGACCGCCTCGAGTCGGTGGGTGAGGAGACCCTGCGCGGATCGCTGTGGCTCGTCGCGGGTGGGGCCTCGGCGCGGCAGGACGAGACGACGCTGGTCGCCGCGACCGCCCGTGGCATCGCGACCGTGCAGCTGATCGTGCTGACGATCGCGCTGCTGCTGGCGATCCCGACCGCACAGACCCGCCGCGACGCGCGCCGGGCGCCGCGGATCGTGGGGCTACGAGCAGGGGAGAGCCGATGACGAAGCGACCGACGTGGGCGGCCACGAGCGCGCGCCTGGTCGGCGGGACGGTCGCCGCCGTGGCGCTGGTCGCCGGCACCGTCACCGCCGCCGCCGTGGTCTGGCCGACGCACGACCGTGAACCCGTCTCGGTGCTGGCCGTGCCGGCACCCTCGGAATCGGTGGCCGCCTGCCCCGGGGGCCTGCTCGCCATCGGCCGCGATGCCGGCGTGGCAGCAGCGGTCACACTCGTGACCGCCCCCCGGGTCGTCTTCGACACCGGTGCAGGGCAGCCCGAGGCGACCGCCGAACCGCTCGTCGCCCCCGCCGTGGCGGATTCCACTCCCGACGCCTTCACCGCCCCACCCGCTGGCGCCACCCGCACCGATCTCGTGGCGGCGACGTCGGCGACGGTCGCAGCCGAGGACCTTTCCGGCTTCGCCGCGGCATCCTGTCTGCCCCCGTTGCTGGAATCGTGGATCGTCGGCGGCGCGACCGCCACCGGGTACTCCGGCCTGCTGCTGCTGTCCAACCCCGGCAGCGTCCCCGCCGACGTGCAGATCACGGCGTACGGCGCGGCCGGACCGCAGTCACCGCCCGCAGGCCGACTCGTCGTCGCACCCGGCACGCAGCGCGTCGTTCCGCTGGCGGCCCTCGCGCGCGATGAGAAGAGCCCCGTCCTGCAGGTCATTTCCACCGGCGCCCCGGTGCAGGCGACGCTGCAGTCGAGCATCACCCGCACGCTGCTGGCCGGCGGCGTCGACCAGGTGGCCCCCGTCATCGCACCCGAGACCGAGCAGACCATCCCCGCCGTCGTCGTCACGGCCCCGCCCGGGGTGGAGGGGGCGTCGGACCCTGCCACGATCGTGCGCCTGCTGGCGCCGTCGACATCGTCCGCCGCGACCGTCACGGTGCGCAGCGCCGGGCAGACCGTTTCGACCAGCGAGGTGCCGCTGCAGGCCGGCGTACCGCTCGAGCTCGACCTCGGCGGGCTCGAGGTGGGCACCTACTCGGTGCATGTGCAGTCCGATGCCGCCGTCGTCGCAGCCGTATGGTCGACCACCGGGTTCGGCGAAGGAGACGACTTCGCCTGGCATGCCGCGGCCCCGCGCGTCGAGGGTGCGACGCTGGTGGCGGTCGCCGCCGGGCCGTCGCCGACGATCGCGATCGCCAACGACGGGGCCGACGCCGTCGCGGTCAGCCTCACCGCAGACGCCGGCGCCGGCGCGGCCGAGGAGATCTCGGTGCCTGCGGGATCCACGGTGCGCGTCGCCGTCGATCCAGAGCGCGTCTATCGGCTCGAGGCATCGGGACCCGTGCGGGCCGCCGTCGGCTACACCGGCGACGGTGCGCTCGCCTCCTATCCGCTGTGGCCGGCCGACGCCGCGGCATCCCCGCTGCTCGTCCACCCGTGACGGCTCGCTCCCGCAGCGCGACTTCGGTGGGTCGCGGTGCTCGACTTAGGATGGGCACATGATGCGGCGTCGTTTCCGAAGCGCCACGGTCGCCCGTCCCCGGCCGGCGCGGCACGGCCGTCACGGCCGCGAGGGACGCAGCCCCGTGGTGCGTCCGCCGCTGCCGCCGCTGGACACCCGCGCGGAACGGTTCGACCTCGCCGTGGGCAGTGCCGCGGAGTTCCTCCGCAGCGCCTGGGAGGACCTGCGCGACGTGCGCTTCGACGTGGGCGAGATGCCCGAAGCGACCGATGCCGACGGCATCCCGCGCTGGAGCGTGCATCCCGACGAGAAGCGCATCATCCTGTACCGGCTGCCGATCGAGCGCCTCAGCCGTCCGCACCACGAGGACGAGCTGCACCGGCGCATGATCATCGAGAGCTGCGTGTTCCGCGCCGCGGCGGACTACCTCGACAAGGATCCGTGGGATCTGGGCCCGGAGCGCTTCCGCTTCTGAGCGCGCCGCGCGGGATCCCTCGTCTCAGCCGCCTCACGCGTTAGCGTGGTGCCGATGCGCGAGAGACTGTGTTCCAAGGTGGGCTGCGCCCGCGAGGCCGTGACCACGCTGACGTTCGATTACGGCGACCAGATGGCCGCCCTCGGACCGCTGGGCCTCGGTCGCGATCCTCACGCCCACGACCTGTGCGCCATCCACACCGACCGGCTGTCGGTGCCGAAGGGCTGGGTCGTCGTGCGTCACGAGACGCTGCGAGTCTGAGGCGGCACCCGCGGCCGTGCCCGCGTGGCACAATGTCGCCATGCCGACCCGGACCCCCGCGCTCACCTATGCCGTCGCCGATCTGTCGCTCGCGGAGGCGGGACGCCACCAGCTGAGGCTGGCCGAGAACGAGATGCCCGGCCTGATGGCGCTGCGCGAGGAATTCGGCCCGTCGCAGCCCCTTGCCGGCGCCCGCATCGCCGGCTCCCTGCACATGACGGTGCAGACCGCCGTGCTCATCGAGACGCTCGTGGCCCTCGGGGCGCAGGTGCGCTGGGCCAGCTGCAACATCTTCTCCACGCAGGACGAAGCGGCCGCAGCCGTCGTCGTCGGCACCGAGGGCACGGCCGAGGACCCGCGAGGCGTGCCGGTGTTCGCGTGGAAGGGCGAGACGCTCGAGGAGTATTGGCACCTCGCCGACCGCATCTTCGACTGGAGCGACGAGGGGTTCGACGGACCGAACCTCGTCCTCGACGACGGCGGAGATGCGACCCTGCTCGTGCACAAGGGCGTCGAGTTCGAGAAGGCCGGGGCCGTGCCGGATGCCGCACCCGACGACCCCGCCGAGTACAGCGTCATCCTCGAGCTGCTGCGGCGCAGTCTCGAGCGTGACCCGCAGCGCTTCACGCGCATGGCCGAGGACCTCCTCGGCGTCACGGAGGAGACGACCACCGGTGTGCACCGGCTGTACGAGCTCGCGGCATCCGGTCATCTGCTCTTCCCCGCGATCAACGTCAACGACTCGGTCACGAAGTCCAAGTTCGACAACAAGTACGGCATCCGTCATTCGCTGCCTGACGGCATCAACCGGGCGACCGATGTGCTGATGGGCGGCAAGGTCGCGTTCGTGTGCGGGTACGGCGATGTCGGCAAGGGGGCCGCGGAGGCGCTGCGCGGTCAGGGGGCGCGCGTCATCGTGAGCGAGGTCGACCCCATCTGCGCGCTGCAGGCGGCGATGGACGGGTATCAGGTGGCGCGGCTGGCCGATGTGGCCGGTCAGGTCGACATGCTCATCACCGGGACGGGCAACAAGGACGTCGTCACGGTGGACGACCTCCTTGCGCTCAAACACCTCGCGATCGTCGGCAACGTCGGGCACTTCGACAACGAGATCGACATGGCGGGGCTCGAGGCACTGCCCGGGGCGGAGCGGGTGGAGATCAAGCCGCAGGTGCACGAATGGCGCCTGCCGACCGGGCGCAGCGTGCTCGTGCTGAGCGAGGGGAGGCTGCTGAACCTCGGCAACGCCACGGGGCATCCGTCGTTCGTCATGAGCGCGTCCTTCACGAATCAGGTACTCGCGCAGATCGAGCTGTTCACCCGGCGTGATCAGTACCCGACCGCCGTGTACACGTTGCCCAAGCACCTCGACGAGAAGGTCGCGCGGCTGCACCTCGACGCGCTCGGGGTGCGACTGACCACCCTGACCCCCGCGCAGGCCGCCTATATCGGCGTGCCCGTGGACGGCCCGTACAAACTGGACCACTACCGCTACTGACGTCGCCGGGCCGCCGCGCCGCCGCGCCGCGTCGCCGCGGCTCGCGCGCGGTTCCGGTGCCGCGAGTGGTGAGTGTCGCGGCCGCGTCCTGTGCGGAAGTGACACCCGAAGGGCCCGCGCCCGGTCCAGCGCCGGGAAGCGCTGTTCCGGTGTCGCTTGGGGTGGGTGTGTTGCCCGCGCACTTGCGCGGAAGCGACACGCGAACCGGCCCGCGCGAGCCCCGCTCCCGCCCGCGGCCGGGTAGGCGCCGTTCCGGTGTCGCGTGTGGTGGGTGTGCGCCCGCGCACTGCGCGGAAGCGACACGCGAACCGGCCCGCGCGAGCCCCGCTCCCGCCCGCGGCCGGGTAGGCGCCGTTCCGGTGTCGCGTGTGGTGGGTGTGCGCCCGCGCACTGCGCGGAAGGGACACGCGAACCAGCCCGCGGCGCACCTGTCCCCGCGACGCTGCGGGCGCGCCGTTCCGGTGTCGCGTATGGCGGGTGTTGCTTCCGCGCACCGTGCGGTGGCGACACCCGAACCGCCCGCCGCCCGCCGCCCGCCGCCCGCCGCCCGCCGCCCGCCGCCCGCCGCCCGCCGCCCCGCGCCCGCCGCCCCGCGCCCGCGGTCCGCGCGGGCACGCGCTGTTCCGGTGTCGCTTGTGGTGGGTGTGGGGCCCGCGCATTGCGCGGAAGTGACACTCGAGCAGCCCGGGCCGGCAGCGCGGCGCGGGGCGGACCCGGTGCGGGCGCGGCGGGTCAGCGGGCGGGGAAGCCGCGGGGGGCGATGCCGGTGCCGGCGGTGAGTGCGGCGGTGCGTTCGTCCTCGCCGCGCAGGGCCCGCAGCTCCCGTTCGCGGCGCGCCGCGATCACGCCCACCAGGAAGGTCTCGGGGTCGACCGGCGGCACGGGCGCCACGAACGCCCGCACCTCGGCTGCGAGCGCGTGGGCGGTGCGGGCCCGGGCGGCGGGATCCAGCGCCGTCGCCTGCCGTGCGAACTGGGCCACGCGACGCGCCAGCTGGTCGGGCAGCCGCCCCACGTCGGCGACCGTCGCCCACCCCGCGAGCGCGGGCGGCATGCCGGGGGGCGGCGGCGGCAGCTTCGGTGTGCGGGTGCGTTCGCTGTAGGTGCCGGCCATGAGGTCGCCCAGTCGCTCGGCCCTCGGGGTGAATGCGCCGACGATGCCGGCGACCGCGCCGATCGTGAACCACAGCTCGAACACACCCACGAGCGCGCGGATGAACGCCTGCCGGAACCCCGACGCGCCCCCGTCGGCGCGCACGATGCGCGCACCGATCGCGAGCTTGCCCAGGCTGCGGCCGCGGGTGAGCGTCTCGACGAGGGTCGGCACGACGACCGTCACGAGTACCAGCACCGCGATGGTGAAGACGGTGGACAGCTGGCTGCCCAGCACGCTCTGCCCGGCGATCCACGAGGTCACCAGCGCCAGCAGGGCGAACAGCAGCACGCCGGCGACCATGTCGATGAGGGTGCCCAGCGCCCGCAGGAAGTAGCCGATCGGCTGCACGTCCAAGGCGACGGCTTCGCCGGTGAGGATCTCGTCCTGGCGGATCTCGACGGCGGGTCCGGGGGGCGGCACGTCTACAGTGAATCACATGGATGCCGACGCCCTCGCTGCAGCCCGGCACGAGGAGTGGGCCCGCCTCGACGAACTGGGCCGTCGCCGCAGGCTCGACGGCGCCGAGGCCGACGAGCTGGTCGCCCGCTACCGCGCGGCATCCGCAGACCTGGCGGACCTGAAGACCTCCGCCGGACGCACGCCGGAGGGCGACTACCTCTCGACGCTGCTCTCGCGCGCGCGCCTGCGCCTGACCGGCACCCCCGACAACGTGCTGCGGCAGCTGCCGCGCTTCTTCGTCCTGCAGCTGCCGGCGGCGCTGTATCGCCTTCGCTACACGACGCTGGCCATCGCGGTCGGCTTCGTCATCGTCGCAGCCCTCGCGGCGAGCTGGATCGCGGGAGACCCCGCGGTGCTGGCGACGCTGGGCAGTCAGGCGCAGCTGGAACAGTATGCCGAGGGCGAGTTCACCCAGTACTACAGCGAGAACCCGGCGGCGGTGTTCGCGGGGACCGTGTGGACCAACAACGCCTGGATCGCCGCGCAGTGCGTCGCGTTCGGCATCACGGGCATCTGGCCGCTCATGGTGCTGATGCAGAACGCGATCGGGGTGGGGACGGCGGCCGCGGTGCTCTTCGCCTTCGGCCGCGGCGACGTCTTCCTGCTCTACATCGCCCCCCACGGCCTGCTCGAGCTCACGAGCATCTTCGTCGCGGGCGCCGCGGGCCTGCACATCTTCTGGGCCTGGGTCGCCCCCGGCCGCCGGGGGAGGGGCGTCGCGCTCGCCGCCGCGGGCCGGTCGCTGGTGACCGTCGCGGTCGGACTGGCGCTGGCGCTGGCGGTCTCGGGTCTCATCGAGGGTTTCGTCACCGCCCAGCCCTGGCCGTGGGCGCTGAAGATCGGCATCGGCGCACTGGCCCTTGCCGCGTTCCTCGTCTACATGCTCGTGGTCGGTGGGCGCGCGACGCGGCGCGGTGAGACGGGCGATCTCCCCGAGTACGAGCGCGGCACCGCGCGGCTGGTGGCCGGCTGAGCATACAGTTGTTTTGTCTTAGTCAAAACAACTGTATGCTGGGGGCATGACACGGCAGACGACGATCCCGGATGCCGCGAGCGCGATCCGCGCCGCGGGGCTGCGGGTCACCGATTCCCGCCGCGCCGTGTACGACGCGCTCGCCGTGCGCCCGCACGCCAGCGCCGACGACGTCTATGCCTGCGTGGCGCCGATCGTGCCCCGCACCAGTCGGCAGTCCGTCTACAACGCGCTCGGCGACTTCGCCGACGCCGGACTCGTGCGCCGTATCGAGCCGGCCGGCCGGCCGATGCTGTTCGAACTGCGCGTCGCCGACAACCACCACCACCTCGTCTGCACGTCATGCGGCCGGGTCGAAGACGTCGACTGCACCGTGGGGCATGCTCCGTGCCTGCATCCGTCTGAGACGCACGGCTTCGACGTCGCCGCCGCCGAGGTGACGTTCTGGGGCCGCTGCGCCACGTGCACCGCGTCCGCCTGACACCCCCGACCCGCTGACACTCCCCGACCCGCTGGCCTCCTGAAACCCACATTGGAAGGACCCCCCCATGACAGACGACACCATCCCCGAGATCGGTGAAGACGCGACCGGCATCGACCAGTCCGTCACCGTCACCGACACCGACAGCGCGCACGCCGAGCAGGCGGCGAAGGCGGATGCCGCGGGCAGCTGCCCCGTCGTGCACGGCGCCGGCGCCGGCCTGGCGAACCCCACCGGCCAGCCGCACCCGACCACCGGCACGGCCAACAACGTGTGGTGGCCCAATCAGCTGAACCTGCGCATCCTCAAGAAGAACCCCGCCGAGGCCGACCCCCTGGGCGGCGACTTCGACTACAAGGCGGCGTTCGCGTCGCTCGATCTCGCCGCGGTCAAGGCCGACATCGCCGAGACCCTGACGACGTCGCAGGACTGGTGGCCGGCCGACTTCGGCAACTACGGCCCGCTCATCATCCGCATGGCCTGGCACGGCGCCGGCACCTACCGTGCGACCGACGGTCGCGGCGGCGCCGGCACCGGTCAGCAGCGCTTCGCGCCCCTGAACAGCTGGCCCGACAACGTCAACCTCGACAAGGCCCGCCGGCTGCTGTGGCCCGTGAAGAAGAAGTACGGTCAGTCGCTGTCGTGGGGCGACCTCATGATCCTCGCCGGCAACGTCGCGCTGGAGTCCATGGGGTTCGAGACCTTCGGCTTCGGCGGCGGCCGCCCCGACGTCTGGGAGCCCGACGACGACGTGTACTGGGGCCCCGAGACCACGTGGCTCGGTGACGAGCGCTACACCGGGGAGCGCGACCTCGAGAAGCCGCTCGCGGCCGTGCAGATGGGTCTCATCTACGTCAACCCCGAGGGTCCGGCCGGCAACCCCGACCCGCTCGGCTCGGCGCGCGACATCCGCGAGACGTTCGCACGCATGGGCATGAACGACGAGGAGACCGTCGCCCTCATCGCCGGTGGTCACACGTTCGGCAAGACCCACGGCGCCGCCCCCGACTCGAACCTCGAGGACAACCCCGAGGCCGCGGGTCTGGAGATGCAGGGCCTCGGCTGGAAGAACAACCACGCCACCGGCAAGGGCGACGACACGATCACGTCGGGGCTCGAGGTGACGTGGACCTACCACCCCACCCGCTGGGACAACGAGTTCTTCCACATCCTCTACGCCTACGAGTGGGAGCTCATGAAGAGCCCCGCCGGTGCGCACCAGTGGCGTCCGAAGAACGGCATGGGCGCGGACATGGTGCCGCTGGCCCACTCCGACGGCCGTCGGGAGCCCCGCATGCTCACGAGCGACATCGCGCTGCGCGTCGACCCCGAGTACGACAAGATCTCGCGCAGGTTCAAGGACGACCCGGTGGCCTTCGGCGACGCGTTCGCCCGCGCCTGGTTCAAGCTGACCCACCGCGACATGGGCCCCGTCGCCCGGTACCTCGGTCCCGAGGTGCCCACCGAGGAGCTCATCTGGCAGGACCCGGTTCCGGCCGTGGATCACGTGCTCATCGATGCCGCCGACGCGGCCGAACTGAAGCAGCAGATCCTCGCGAGCGGACTGACCACCGAGCAGCTCGTGTCCACGGCGTGGGCGGCGGCCTCGTCGTTCCGCGGCAGCGACAAGCGCGGTGGCGTCAACGGCGCCCGCATCCGCCTGTCGCCGCAGAAGGACTGGCAGGTCAACAACCCGCCGCAGCTGGCCCTCGTGCTCGACAAGCTCGAGCAGGTGCAGTCCGCCTTCAACGACGGCCGCACCGACGGCAAGAAGGTGTCGCTGGCCGACCTCATCGTGCTCGCCGGTAACGCGGCGGTCGAGAAGGCCGCCCAGGCGGCCGGTGTCGAGGCCGAGGTGGTCTTCCACCCCGGGCGCACCGACGCCACCCAGGAGCAGACCGACGTGGAGTCGTTCGGCTACCTGGAGCCGGCGGCCGACGGGTTCCGCAACTACTACGGCCCGAAGGCGTTCCTCCCGCAGGAGCACCACCTCATCGACAAGGCCAACCTGCTCACGCTCACCGCGCCCGAGATGACGGCGCTCGTCGGGGGTCTCCGGGTGCTCGGAGCCAACTGGGACGGTTCCGAGTACGGTGTGTTCACCGACCGCCCCGGTGTGCTGACGAACGATTTCTTCGTGAACCTGCTCGACCTCGGCACCACCTGGCGCCCGCTCGACCCGGGTTCGCAGGCGTTCGAGGGCATCAAGGACGGCTCGGGCGAGCGCGTGGGCCGTGGCACCCGCGTCGACCTGCTGTTCGGCTCGAACTCGGAGCTGCGCGCCCTCGCCGAGGTGTACGCGAGCGACGACGCGAAGGAGAAGTTCGTGCGCGACTTCGTCGCCGCGTGGGGCAAGGTCACCGAACTCGACCGGTTCGACCTGCGCTGAGCGCGACCGCGCCCTGACGCAACGACGGCCCGCCCCTTCGAGGGGCGGGCCGTCGTGTCGTTCGCGCCGCGGCCCTCACCCCAGCGTGCGTCCGTCGAACAGCGCCCGGTTGGCGAACCCGGCCAGGAGCGCGCCCACGATCGGGAACACCAGGAACACCCACAGCTGCAGCAGGGCGTCTCCGCCGCCGTAGATGGCCGTCGCGATGGAACGGGCGGGGTTGACCGAGGTGTTGTCGATGGGGATGGATGCCAGGTGGATGAGGGTCAGGGTCAGCCCGATCACGAGACCGGCCAGCTTCGTCCCCCGGGTGGGGTGGGTGACGCCCAGGATGACGAACACGAAGATCGCGGTGAACAGGATCTCCGCGACGATCGCGGAGCCCATGCCGAACCCGCCGGGGGAGTGGGCGCCGTAGCCGTTGCTGGCGAAGCCGCCGTCCTGCGCCGAACGCAGCCAGCCGTCGGGGCCGAACAGCCCGATCAGCACGATGAGGGTCGTGCCGATGGCGCCACCGACGATCTGGGCGACGATGTATCCGACGGTGTCCTTCCACGGGAAGCGTCCGGCGGCGGCCAGCCCCAGTGTCACGGCCGGGTTGAAATGACCGCCGGAGATCGGGCCCCACGCGTAGACGCCGGCGACGACGGTGAGGCCGAAGGCGAGCGCGACGCCCACGAACCCGATGCCGAGCGAGGTGCCCCCCGCGCCGACGCCGAAGTCGGCGGCGAACAGCGCCGCGCTGATCGAGCCGAACACGAGCAGGAACGTCCCCATCGCCTCGGCGGTGAGCCGGGCGGGCATGCGGGGCCCGGTGGGTGAGGGGGTGTGGTCGAGGGGGGTGGGGGCGACGGGCTGTGCAGGGCGGGGGTCGTTGCTCATGGTGACAGCTCCTTTCGCGCTCACAGTATCCGCACGCCCGCCGTGCCGGAAGCGCACGCGCGACGCGGATTCCGGTGGCCTGCCGCTAGAGCCTGCCCGCTGCCTTGAGCGCGAGGTAGCGGTCCGCGATGCGCGGGGGGAGATCCTCCGCGGGCGCCGCCAGCGCCTCCCCACCCGCGCGCGCCACCGCCGCGGCGACCCGCGCGGCGTCGCGCGCGGTGCGCTCGACCGCCGCGGCGCGGTAGACGTCGTCGGCGGTCCGGCGGCGGCCGGGCGCAGGCGTGGACGGATCGGGTGCGGCATCGGTCGCCGTGCCCACGAGCACGTGGGCGCGCCTCGTGAGGGCCGGGAGCGACCCGAGGAACCCCCGCGACGCCTCCGGCGCATCCTGCGCCGTCAGCAGCACGATGAGCGCGGGACGGGACGTCACCGCGCGCACCTGCGCGAACGCGGCATCCCAGTCGGTGTCGATCAGCTGCGCCTCGACGGGGGCCATCGCCTCCATCATCGCCGGCAGCAGCGCGGCACCGTCCAAGCCCGTCACGCGTGCGCGCAGCACCCGGTCGAACATCACGAGATGCACGTGGTCGCCCGCACGGGCGGCCAGGGCCGCCAGCAGCAGCGCCGCCTCCATGGCGGCATCCAGGCGCACGCCGTCGCCCACGCGCGCGGCGGCGGTGCGTCCGGTGTCGACGACGATCACCACGTGCCGGTCGCGTTCGGGCCGCCACGTGCGCAGCATCGTCGTGCCGGCACGGGCCGTCGCGCGCCAGTCGATGGAGCGCACGTCGTCGCCGCGCACGTACTCGCGCAGACTGTCGAACTCGGTGCCCTGTCCCCGCACCTGCAGGCTGGTGTTGCCGTCGAGCTCTCGCAGTCGCACCAGTCGCGAGGGCAACTGCCGCAGCGAGGTGAAGGCGGGGAGCACGCGCACGGTGCCCGGCACGTCCAGGCGCGCCTGGCGCCCCGCCAGCCCGATCGGGCCGTGAGAGCGCACCGCGACGAAGAGGCTGCGCAGCTCGCCCCGACGCCGGGGGAGCAGCGGCACGGTGACCGTGCGCCGTTCGCCGGGAGACACATCCACCGCCGCGCGCTCTGCGGGGGCGCCCGCGGTGGGCTGCCACGCATCGCGCAGCCGGCCGCGCACCCGGCGGGAGCCGGTGTTCTCCAGCACCAGTCGCGTCTGGATCGCCTCACCCAGGCGGGTGCGGGTGGGGCCGGTGCGGGTGAGGTGGAGGCGCTGCGGGGCGGCGGCCGCCGCGGCATCCGTCAGGGCCAGCGCCGCGCATCCCATGAGCCAGAACACCGCGACCGGCCACGGCGCGATGCCGGCGGCGCCGAGCAGCACGACGGGCACGACGCCGAGGGCGACGAGGGCGGCGAGGCGACCGGTGATGTACACGGTCTACTTCGGGACGGGGGTCTGCTGCAGCACCGAGGTGAGGATCGCCTCGACCGACACCCCTTCGATCTCGGCCTCGGGCCGCAGCCGCAGCCGGTGTCGCCAGGCCGGAACGAGCATCGCCTGCACGTGGTCGGGGGTGATGGCGGGGTAGCCCTGCAGCCACGCCCACACCTTCGCCGCGGCCAGCAGCGCCGTCGCCGCGCGCGGGCTCGCGCCCAGCTGCACCGACGGGGCCTGACGCGTGGCGCGGGCGAGGTCGACGACGTAGGCCAGCACGTCGTCGGAGACGGCGACGGATGCCGCCGCCTGCTGCGCGGCACGGATCTGCGCCGCCCCGACGACGGCCGAGAGGCCCGCCGCCTGCAGGTCACCGGGCCGGAACCCGTCGGCGTGGCGACGGAGCACCGCGAGCTCGGCGTCGCGGGCGGGCATGTCGATGACGATCTTCAGCAGGAACCGGTCCAGCTGCGCTTCCGGCAGCGAGTAGGTGCCCTCGTGCTCGATGGGGTTCTGCGTCGCGGCGACGAGGAACGGGTCGGGGAGGGCCCGGGTGACACCATCGGCGGAGACCTGCCGCTCCTCCATGGCCTCCAGCAGCGCTGCCTGGGTCTTCGGCGGCGTGCGGTTGATCTCGTCGGCCAGCAGCACGTGGGTGAACACGGGGCCGGGGCGGAACTCGAACTCGCCGGTGCGGGCGTCGTAGATGAGTGAGCCCGAGAGGTCGCCGGGCATGAGGTCGGGGGTGAACTGGACGCGTTTGGTGTCGAGGCCGATCGCGCGGCTGAACGCGCGCACCAGCAGGGTCTTGGCGACGCCGGGCACGCCTTCCAGCAGCACGTGGCCGCGGGCGAGCAGCGCGATGAGCAGACCCGTGATCGCCCCGTCCTGCCCGACGACGGCCTTGCCCACCTCCAGCCGCACGCGGTTCATGGCGTCGCGCAAGGCCTCATCGTCGGTGACGGCGGCGGCGGTGGGGGATGCGGTTTCGGCGTCGGTCACTGCGGGTTCCTCCCGGGTCGGACGGCGAGACGGACAGCCGTCTCGAGGTGCTGCAGGGCGTCGGCGAGCCGGACGAGCTCGGCGTCGGTGGTGGGTCGATCATCGATCAGGATGCCGCGGACGCGCGCGCGGTCCATGCCCAGGCGCGCCGCGGCGGCGTCCGCGGTCTCTTCCGCGGCGGCCGTGGGCCCGAGCCCCAGATCGCGGGCGAGGCGATCGAGCGCGCCGTAGCGCAGCTGGTCGGCGACGTGGACGGTGTCGCGGGAGCGCGCGTACAGGCGGGCACGGCCCTCGGTGGTCTCCGCGGCCCGCACCGTGACCGGCAGGTTCTCGCTCACCAGCGGCCCGAACCGCCGGGCGCGCCACAGCGCTGCGGTCACTCCTGCGGCGGCGAGCACCACCAGCGAGGGGGTGACCCAGTCAGGGGTGAGAGCCCCCAGCGTCGGCGAGGAGTCGGTCAGCGCGCCGTCGGCGAGCGAGGGCAGGTACCAGACCACCCGCGGGTGTGCGCCGAGCAGATTCACCGCAAGGGCGGCGTTGCCGTTGTCGGCGAGGTGGGCGTTGGCGAACAGGTCAACGGCGTCGAGGGCAGCCAGGCTCCGCTCGTCCCGCGTCGTCACCAGCAGCGCGTCCCCCTCGCCCGACGGGTAGCACGCGGTGACCCCGGGTGCGCCGCGGAAGACGGCACCCGGCAGGATGCCGCCGGCGCGCTGCGCCGCGGGCAGCGCGCAGCCCGGCTCGGCGATGACGTCGTCGCCGACACCGGCCGCGGCGGAGCCGTCCACGAGCACGCGGAGGTCCCGTGAGCGCGGGTCGACGAGCACGACGTCGTCGCCCAGCAGCGCCACCTCGCCCAGGGTGGCGTCGTCCAGCGGAGTGGTGTCGCCGATCACGAGCGTCGCCGGTCCCGCTGCGACGGCGCGTTCGGCGGCGGCTCGATCACGCACGACATCGACGGTGAGACCCTCGTCGCGAAGCACCTCGACGAGTGCGCGGGCACCGCCCGGACCCGCCGAGTCGGGATCGAGCGCTTCTCGCTCGGTCCACTCACCCACGCTCAGCAGTGCCGCCGAGCCTGCGCCGATGAGCACGATCGCGGCGGCGATGACGGCCCAGCCGCCCACACGTCGGCGACGGGTGGCGGGGTCGATCGCTGCCGGCGCGGTCACGGCGCGGCGGGGGCGAGGTCGGTGCGGCGCGGCACGGTGGTGGCGACGGCGTCGTCGACGGCGGCGACCTGGGCGTACCGCTCGGCGGTTCCGGGCCGGCGGAGGTAACGGACGTCGTCGAACACGGTCGCGGCCTGTTCGAGATCGTCCGCAAAGCCGGGGAAAGCCGCGGCGGCGTCGCGCGCGAAGGCGTGCACGGTGGCCCCGGGGACGGCGTCGACCACCCCGCGCTCGCCGAGCCCGGTGGCGAGGGCCCGGAAACGCTCGGTGATCGCGGCATCCCATTCGCCGCGCGCGGCGTGGTCGGCGGCGGCGGCGCGCAACTCCGCGGCCGTGCGTCGCTGCGCCTCGCCGAACAGTTCGCTGCCGCCGCGGGAGCGACCCGAGGCGCGAGGGAGCCCCCACACCAGGATCGCGACGACGACCACGCCGACGATCACGACGGTCACCAGCACCGCCAGCCACGGTCCCCATGCTGCGGGGAGCGCCCGTGTGAACAGATCCTCGAAGAACTGTGCGACCCCGAGCGCGAACCGGTCCAGTGGGGTCGGCTCGGCGATCTCGTAGATGCGGTCGGCGAGCTCGCGCTCGGCCCACTCGCGCGCCTCGTCGGCGTCGGGGATCAGGGGTGCGGCCACGGTCAGGGCTGCACCCACGGGGTCGCCCGTGCGGGCGGGTCGCCGGCGTCGTGCGGTGCCGCCGTCCCCGCGGGAGGCGGGGGATAGCCGTAGCCGGGGCCGGGAGGCGGGGGATAGCCGTAGCCGGGGCCGGGAGGCGGGGGATAGCCGTAGCCGGGGTGGGCCAGGGGCGCTCGCGGCGCGGCGACGCGACCGATGTGCTGCCGGTACGGATCCGCGAGCTCCCGCACCCCGGCATCCCGCTGCTCGACGTACGCGAGCAGGTCCTGATCCAGCGCCTCATGGCGCATGCGGCAGTCGATGTAGATGAGCGCGGTCGCGGTGGACTGGGCGATGAGGGCGACCACCTGCAGCAGCACGGTGACGATCTGGGTCAGCACTCCGCCGACGATGAGGGCCACGATCGCGCCGGTCTGCGGCTCGCCGGTCGGGGAGAAGACCGTCGAGATGGCGGTCGTGGCGAACGAGAAGGGGATGCTCACCAGCTGCGCCACCGCCCCGAAGACGAGGGAGATGATCACCACGATGCCGAGCGTCGACCAGAACCGGCCACGCGTGAGCCGCCACGACCGTCTGATCGCGCCGGTGATCGTCGCGCCTTCGAGGATGATGACGGCCGGGGCGAGCAGCAGCTTCACCGTCAGCCAGAGCCCGAGGGGGAGGGAGGCCAGCACGACCGCGATCGTCAGTGCGATGCCGCCGGCAGGAGCCGCCGCCCACAGCGCGATGATGCCGACGACGACCAGGGCGATGCCGACGAGCACCACCAGCGTCACCAGCAGCGTGTAGCCGACGAGGCGCCAGGCGACCGGCTTCACCCGGGCCCACAGTGCGCCGAGGGTGAGCTTCTCGGCGACGGCGGCGTGGGCGACCTCGCTCACCACCACACCCTGCACGAGCACGCCGAGGGTCCCGAGGGCCAGGCCGATGACGACGGCGGTGATGAGGCTGACGGCGACGGAACCCGCCGCGACCTCGTCGAACTCCGGCGTGCCGGGGCGCAGCGTGTCGAGCCGCAGGAAGGAGGCGACGGTGACGGCGACGATCGCGACCGTCCCGACGAACGTCGCGACCGACTGCACGCCGACGGCGAAGCCGAGCAGCACGCGCGGGTTCTGCCGCAGCGCCGAGAACGAGCGGCCCAGAATCGTCCCGAACGACAGCGGCCGCAGCGGAATGATTCCTGGGCGGGCGGCAGGTGTCCAGGCCGGATACGCGGTCATGACTCTCCCTGAGCGGCTGAGGTGGTCACTATCGTGTCATACGGCACCGATGCCGCGGCGCGGCAGGGACCTGATGCGGCATCCTGCCTGCGGTGTCGGCTACTCTGGGCGGAGCCCCACCGCCTCGTGCGCGGGCTGGGGAACCCGGAGGACGAGCACGTACCCATGACCTCACGCATCCTGGTGGTCGACGACGACACCGCGCTGGCCGAGATGATCGGCATCGTTCTGCGCACCGAAGGCTTCGACACCGTCTTCTGCGCCGACGGCGCGGTGGCTGTGGATGTGTGGCGTGCGGAACGCCCCGAGCTCGTGCTCCTGGACCTCATGCTCCCGGGCATGGACGGCATCGAGATCTGCACCCGCATCCGGGCCGAATCCGGGGTGCCGATCATCATGCTCACCGCGCGCACCGACACCGCCGACGTGGTCCGCGGCCTCGAATCGGGTGCCGACGACTACATCGTCAAGCCGTTCAATCCCAAAGAGCTCGTCGCTCGCATCCGCACCCGCCTGCGCCCCGCGGCGCAGTCGTCGGGCGACACGTTGCGCATCGGCGACCTCAGCGTCGACGTCGCCGCCCATGAGGTGCGCCGTGCCGATGAGGTGATCGGTCTCACTCCGCTGGAGTTCGAACTGCTGGTCGCGCTCGCCGCGAAGCCGCAGCAGGTGTTCTCCCGCGAGATGCTGCTCGAACAGGTGTGGGGTTACCACTACAAGGCCGACACGCGTCTGGTGAACGTGCACGTGCAGCGACTGCGCGCGAAGGTCGAGCTCGATCCCGACAACCCCAAGATCGTCACGACGGTGCGCGGCGTCGGCTATCGTGCCGGCGCGGTGGTCTGAGGGGGCTCTTGTCCACGGCGAGCGCGTCACGACGCGCGATCGCGCGGCTGCGCGACTGGCGGCGCTGGCCCGAAGAGGCCGCGTCCGCGTGGCGCGGGTCGCTGCGCTTCCGCACCGTGCTGCTCACGCTCGGGCTCACCGCGCTGGCGGTGCTGGCGGCCTTCGTGTTCATGGCGCTGGCGATCCAGAACGATCTGTTCCAGTCCCGGCTGGAGCAGGTGCTGGGCGACGCCGCCCGCACCACGCAGACCGCCCAGGCGACGCTGGACTCGGCCGAGGTCGAGGGCGACGCCGTCGCGGTGGACAACCTGCTGGTCAATGTGAGCACGGTCGCCCGGCAGGCGGCCACCGACATGACGGCGGCGCTGCGCACCGAGACGACGTCGCCGTTGGCCCCGCAGGGGTTCACCACCGGCGGGCTCACCGAGGACCTGCTGTCCCCGGGACTGCGCGCATCGGTGCAGGACACCGGCGACCTGCAATGGTGGCAGTCCTCCGCCCTCCCCGACGGAGACGGCGGCACGGTGCCGGGCATCATCGTCGGCCAGCAGTTGGAGGTGCCGCAGGCCGGCCCGTACGAGCTGTACTTCGGGTACGACCTCGCCGATGCCGCTCAGACGCTCTCGTTCGTGCAGGTCACCCTGTGGATCGTGGGGGCAGCGCTGGTGATGCTCATCGGCGCCATCTCGTGGGTCGTGCTCCGCTCGGTGACGAGCCCCATCGCGCTGGCCGCGCAGACCAGTGAGCGGCTCGCCAACGGCGAGCTGGGTGTGCGGCTGCAGGTGCGTGGCGAGGATGAGCTGGCGACCCTGGCACGCTCGTTCAACGCGATGGCCGACAGCATCGAATCGCAGATCAAGGACCTGGCCGATCTCTCGCTCGTGCAGCAGCGGTTCGTCTCCGACGTCTCGCACGAGCTGCGCACCCCGCTGACGACCATCCGGCTCGCCTCCGACATGCTCAACGACCACCGTGCGGATTTCGACCCCACCACGGCGCGGGCCGCCGAGCTGCTGCACGCCCAGGTGCAGCGGTTCGAGACGCTGCTGACCGACCTGCTGGAGATCAGTCGCTACGACGCCGGGTCGGTGCAGCTGGAGACGGAGCCGACGAGCATGGCGCAGCTGGCCGAGGATGTCATCGCCTCGATGCAGCAGCTCGCCGACCAGCACGGCACCGACGTGCGCCTCATCGCCCCCGGTGGCTATTCCCTCGTCGAGATGGATCCGCGCCGCGTGCGCCGCATCGTGCGCAACCTGCTCGGCAACGCCATCGAGCACGGCGAGGGCCGGCCCATCGTCGTGACGGTCGACAGCGACCAGCGCGCCGTCGCCCTGGGCGTGCGCGACTACGGGCTCGGCATGACCGCCGGCGACGCCGAACGGGTCTTCGACCGGTTCTGGCGGGCCGACCCGTCGCGTCGGCGCACGATCGGGGGCACCGGTCTCGGCCTCTCGATCGCCCTGGGCGATGCACGGTTGCACGGCGGCACCCTCGCGGTGTGGTCGGCGCTCGGCCGCGGCACCCACTTCGTGCTGACCATCCCGCGGCAGGGGACCGACTTCGACGGGACCTCGCCCATCCCCGCCGACCCGGGTGAGGACGGCTCATTGGACGCGCTGGGCCTCACCCAGCCGATCGAGATCCCCCAGGCCGACCGGAGGGAGAAGTGATGAGGAGTCCCGCCCGCATCATCGCCGTCATCGCCGTCACGGCCTGCATCGGGGTGCTGTCCGCCTGCGCCGGCCTGCCCACCAGCGGTCCGGTCAACCCCGGCATGGCGTTGGATGACGACACCCGGCCGCCGGACATCTCCTTCGTCGCCGACCCCCCGCAGCCCGGGGCGACACCGCGCGAGATCGTGGAGGGTTTCATCCGCGCCGGCTCCGGCACCCGCGGCGAATGGGCCACCGCCCGGGAGTACCTCACGACCGATGCGCGCGAGGTGTGGAACCCGTTCGCCGGGGTGACCGTCGACGACTTCGCCGACCGTGAGTACGTCGAGAGCGCCGAGGACACCATCACCCTCAACGTCACCGCCGACGCGGTCGTCGACCAGGCCGGCGCCTACAACGACGTCGACGGCGCGGCGCTGGGGCTGCCCTTCCGGCTGGCCCAGGAGGACGGGCAGTGGCGCATCAGCGAGGCGCCCGACGGCATCGTGCTGGACGACGCCTGGTTCGATGTCGTCTTCCGCAGCTACACGCTGGCGTATTTCGACCCGACCTGGACCTACCTCATTCCCGACGTCCGCTGGTTCACGACCACCAACCCCGCCACGAGCGTCGCCAGCGCCCTGCTCGAGGGCGACCCGAGTCCGTGGCTGGAGGGTGCGGTGGCCAGCGCCGTGCCGAGGGACGTCACCCTCGCCGCCCGCACCGTGCCGGTGCAGGACGACGGCACGGCGCGCGTCGAACTCACCGCGGGCGCCCTGGATCTCGACCGCACGACGCTCGACCGCCTGCAGACGCAGCTCGTGGAGAGCCTCGCCGGGGCCGGGGTCACCACGGTGCAGCTGACCGTCGACGGGCAGCCGCTGGCGGCATCCGTCGTCCCCACAGCCTCCACACGAGTCCCCCCGCAGGCCCTCGTGCTCAATGATGAGGGGTTCGGCTACCTCTCCGCAGACACCCTCGAACCGCTGGCGCTGTCGGATGCCGTCCTCGACTCGGGTGCCGTCGCGGTTCAGGTGGCCGCCGATCAGGATGCCGCGGCGGTGCTGCGCAGCACCGGTGCTGTGGCCCGCGTCGACGCCACGACAGGCTGGGGCGATGTGGACACCCGGCCCGAGCTCGTCGCCCCCTCGATCGACACCGGCGGCTGGGTGTGGAGCGTGCCGCGGGCGACACCCACCGCGGTGCGGGTGTTCGGACCGCAGGGCGAGGTCGTCGACGTCGCCGGGGCGTGGCCGGAGGTCACGAGGATCACCGCGATGGAGGTCTCCCGCGACGGCACGCGGGTCGCGGCGGCGGTGCTCGACGGCGGGCAGCCGGCGATCTGGGTCGCCGGCATCATCCGCGAGGGCGGTGTGCCGGTGGAGCTCGGGGTGCCTCACGCGCTGGCATCCCTCCCCGGTGTGGGTGCGGATGTCGGCTGGCTGGATGCCACGCACCTCGGCGTCGTCGTCGACGTCGCCGGCGACGCGCGCATCGTGGAACAGGTCGTGGGCGGCGGGAACACCGTCATCAGCGCCCCGGCGGGCACCCGCTCGATCGCACCGACCAACCAGGTCTCCGACGTGCGGCTGCTGGACGATCAGGGGACGCTGTACGTGCGGCGCGGGACCAACTGGGCCACGAGCGCCAGCGGCATCGGGGTGCTCGGCACGGTGCAGGGCACATCCGGCTGACGTCGCCTCCTCCACAGCGCAGGAAACGCCCTGCGGCACCCCCGGCGCGTGCGATCGCGGTGCGGGCACGCCGGCGGCAGTCGAGACTGGGACCCATGTCTTCGGCACCGGTGCGCGATGCGCTCGCCGCGGCGCTCGCGCTCGCCTTCCCGGTCTGGTGCGCGGGGTGTGACCTGCCCGACGCGGTCCTCTGCCCCTCGTGCCGGGAGGGGCTGAGCTCGACCGTCAGCGTGCGTCGCATCGACACGGTCGGGGTGCACAGCGCGCTGGTGTTCGACGGCGTCGTCGCGCGGGTCGTGCGCGCATTCAAGGAGGACGGCCGCACCGCGCTCGCCGCGGCACTGGCTCCCGCCCTCGCGGCGGCCGTGGGGTCGTGCGCGGGAGGGGCGATCGTGGTTCCGGTCCCCGCCTCACGCGCGGCGATGCGCCGGCGGGGCTACCGCCCGGTGGAGTTGGTGTGCCGTCGCGCCGGGCTCGCGCCCGAGCGTCTGCTGCAGGCGGTGCGCCCCACCGCCGACCAACGGGGGCTGCCGCGCGAGGCACGCGTGGCCAACATCACCGGCAGCATGCGGGCGCGCGACGTGGCGGCGGGAGTGCGTGTCGTCGTGGTCGACGACGTTGTCACGACCGGCGCCACGCTGACCGAAGCCGCGCGGGCGCTGCGGTCGGCGGGGGCGGTCGTGGTGGGGGCGGCCACCATCGCGGCGACGCCGCGCCGGCGACATGCCGTGCGAAGTGACACGAGCGTCCCGGCGCAGTAGCGTGGCAACCACAAGGCGACTGATGGTCCGCCCTTGGCCGGGCGGACCGGAACAAGGAGGTCAAGGATGGATACCAGTATCGTCGGCGTGGGTGTGGGGATCACAGATCGCTTCCGCACCGTGGTCGAAGAGAAGGCCCTCCGTGTAGAACACCTCGCTCCCCGGGCCCAGCGGCTCGATGTCAAGGTGACCCACCGGGCGTACCACAACGGTCGCGTCGAAGACGAGACCGTCGAGCTGACGCTCACGGGCAAAGGTCCGCTCGTGCGGGCCGAGGCCACCGACGGCGACAAGTTCACCGCGCTGGATCTGGCGGTCGACAAGCTCGCCGAGCAGTTGCGCCGAGCAAAGGAGAAGCGCCTCGATGCGCGCGACCACCCGCGGGGGGCGACGTTCAAGAAGGCGAACGGCGCGCTCGAGGGGATCGACGTGCAGCCGGCATCGGTCGACATGATCGAGGCCGTCGCCACGGGCACGATCCCCGTGCAGACGGGTACCGCGGAAGAGCCGGACTACTCCCCCGTCGTCATCCGCACGAAGAACTTCGAGGCGGAGTGGATGACCGTTGAAGAGGCGGTCGACCGCATGGAGCTGGTCGGCCACGACTTCTTCCTCTTCATCGACGCCCGCTCCGACCAGCCGAGCGTCGTGTACCGGCGCAAGGGCTGGGATTACGGTGTGATCTCGCTCGCGACCCAGGCCCCGCCTGCCGCGAAGCTCGCGTCGTAGCGAACGCAGCAGAAAGCGGATGCCGCGTGGAGGAATCCACGCGGCATCCGCTTTCTGCGCCGTGCGCCGGGCGGCGCCGCCGGCTCAGTCGAACATGCCGTCCAGAAGACTTCCGATGACGAGCCCGCCGAGGATCCCGCCCATGATGTTGTTCCCGCCGGGGCCGCCGCGGCCGCCCTGCGGACCGCCCCAGCCCGGGTCGTCGGGACGCGACGAGTCGATGTCGCGCTGCGCGTACTGCAGCGCCTCCGACGCGAGCAGACCGCAGCGGCGGGCGTCGGCCATCGCCTTCTCACGGTCGTCCTCGGGGATCGCGGCAGCCGCGATCACGGGGGCGAGGTTCAGCCGCAGGCTCTCGGCCTCGGCCAGACGCGTGCGGGCGTCGGCGCCGATCCAGCCGCGGTGACCGGCGATGACCGAACGAGCCACCGACAGCTGGCGATCGGCGTCGTCGACAGCGTGACGCACGTGCGCCTCGGCGGGGACGGGGCGGGCCGCGCGCTCGCGTGCCTTGGCGATGACGGCATCCAGCGCGGCGTTCTTCTCGCGCAGCACCGTCAGCTCGGCGAAGGGATCTGATCTGCCGCCGGCGGGGGACAGACTCGCCAGTGCACGCTCGAGTTCGGCGACCGCGGTCGTGACAGCCGGCACCTGCGGGGCGTTGCGGGCCTCGACGATGTCTTCACGGGAATCGGCGACGACCGCGGCGAGCGTCGACTGGGCGCGCAGGGCCTCGACCTCGAAGTCGTCGACGGCGTCGATCAGCGTGCCGGCGCGGCGCACCGCCTCGGTCGCCGCCTCCAACGCCACATTCGCGGGGCCCCGCTCGCCGGCCTCGCGGCGTCGCTCGGCGACGTCCGCGCCGTGCGCGGCGAAGTCGAGCAGCCCCGCCGCCTCGTCGGGGTTGCCGGCGATGCGCTGCACGGCCTCGGGGGCGTAACGCTGGGCGACCCGCTCCACGACCGTGCGGGCGGCTGGGATGCGGGCGGTGAGACGATCGACGTCGGCACGGATGCCGGCGAGGATCTCGGGCGCGCGACGGGCGCGCTCGATGCGCGCCTCTAGCGCGCTGGTGCGGTCGTCCAGCAGATCGTCCGCCCACTCGCACAGCTGCACGATGCGGGCGTTGCGGGTGCGCAGCTCCTCGACGGTGTCGGGGATCTCGTCGTGGTTGAGCTGGTTGAGGTGGAAGGCCTCGCCGAGGTGGTGGCGCACGGCGTCCAGCGCCTCACGCAGCTCCTGGGTGGCATCGGTGCCGAGCTCGGCGTCGGCGAAGACCAGCTCGTCGGTCGTGACCCGCACACGCTCATCGGTGGCGACCAGTGCGGCGCCCGCGCGGCGGGCGAGGTCCGCGTCGTGCTCCTGCAGTTCCTGCTGCTCGCGCTTGCGTCTGCCCCAGAATCCAGCCATGCCACGATCCTAGAGCCGTGACCCTGCGCCGACCCCCGGTTCGCTCAGGGCGAGCGGCCGGGAATCGCCCCACAGGCGACGCTGAGGTCACGGCCCGATAACATGGCGATGTATGCCCGCGCGCCCGAGCGTGAGGGCGCAGGCGCAACCGTGCCCGACCCATAGATGGAGATGCCCCGTGGCCAACCCTCTCGAGAAACTGCTCCGCGCCGGCGAGGGGCGGGTGCTGCGGCGCCTGCAGCAGGTCGTCAAAGCCGTGGGGGCCCTCGAAGAGGACTACGCGCAGCTGACCGATGAGGAGCTGCGCGGCGAGACCGTCGAACTCCGCGCCCGCTACCAGGCCGGTGAGACGCTGGACCAGCTCATGCCGGAGGCGTTCGCCGCCGTCCGCGAAGCGGCCAAGCGCACCCTCGGACAGCGCCCCTACGACGTGCAGGTCATGGGCGGGGCGGCGCTGCACCTCGGCAACATCGCCGAGATGAAGACCGGTGAGGGCAAGACCCTGACCGCCGCGCTTCCGGTCTACCTCAACGCCATCGCGGGCAAGGGCGTGCACGTCATCACGGTCAACGACTACCTTGCCTCGTATCAGGCCGAGCTGATGGGCCGCGTGTACCGGGCGCTGGGCATGACCTACGGCACCATCGTGGCCGGCCAGAACCCGCAGGTGCGTCGCGAGCAGTACGCCGCCGACATCACCTACGGCACCAACAACGAGTTCGGCTTCGACTACCTGCGCGACAACATGGCCTGGCGCAAGGAGGACCTCGTGCAACGCGGTCACTTCTTCGCGATCGTCGACGAGGTCGACTCGATCCTCATCGACGAGGCCCGCACCCCGCTCATCATCTCCGGCCCGTCGTCGGGCGAGGCGAACCGCTGGTTCGTGGAGTTCGCGAAGATCGCCAAGACCCTCGAAGCGGGCGTGGACTACGAGGTCGACGAGAAGAAGCGCACCATCGGCGTGCTGGAGCCCGGCATCGAGAAGGTCGAGGATTACCTCGGCATCGACAACCTCTACGAGTCGGCCAACACCCCGCTCATCTCCTTCCTCAACAACTCGATCAAAGCCCTCGCGCTGTTCAAGCGCGACGCGGACTACGTCGTGATGAACGACGAGGTCATGATCGTCGACGAGCACACCGGCCGCATCCTGGTCGGACGCCGCTACAACGAGGGCATCCACCAGGCCATCGAGGCCAAGGAAGGGGTGCCGGTCAAGGCCGAGAACCAGACGCTCGCCACCGTCACGCTGCAGAACTACTTCCGCCTGTACGACAAGCTCGCCGGCATGACGGGTACCGCCGAGACCGAGGCGGCGGAGTTCATGTCGACCTACAAGCTCGGCGTCGTCCCGATCCCCACCAACAAGCCGATGATCCGCAAGGATCAGCCCGACCTCGTCTACAAGAACGAGCAGGCCAAGTTCGCCCAGGTCGTCGAGGACATCGCGGAGCGTCACGCCGCGGGGCAGCCGGTGCTCGTCGGCACGGTGAGCGTCGAGAAGAGCGAGTACCTCTCGCGCCTGCTCGCGAAGAAGGGCGTCAAGCACGAGGTGCTCAACGCGAAGAACCACGCTCGCGAGGCCGAGATCGTCGCGCGCGCCGGGCGTCTGGGTGCCGTCACCGTCGCCACCAACATGGCCGGCCGCGGTACCGACATCATGCTCGGCGGCAACGCCGAGTTCCTCGCCGTGCAGGAGATGAAGGCCAAGGGCCTCGACCCGGTCGAGACCCCTGAGCAGTACGAGGCGGAGTGGGACGACGTGTACCGCGCGGTGCGCGACACCGTGGCGGAGGAGGCCGAGAAGGTCGTCGCCGCCGGCGGGCTGTACGTGCTCGGCACCGAGCGTCACGAATCGCGTCGCATCGACAACCAGCTGCGCGGCCGGTCGGGCCGCCAGGGAGACCCCGGCGAGAGCCGCTTCTACCTGTCGCTGACCGACGACCTCATGCGCCTGTTCCAGTCGGGGGCAGCCGAAGCCATCCTCGCGCGCACGAACTTCCCCGACGACGTCGCGATCGAATCCACCATGGTGTCGCGCGCCATCAGGAGCGCGCAGTCGCAGGTCGAGTCGCGCAACGCCGAGATCCGCAAGAACGTCCTCAAATACGACGACGTGCTCAACCGTCAGCGTGAGGCGATCTACGCCGACCGCCGGCACATGCTCGAAGGCGATGACCTCTCCGACCGCGTGGCGCACTTCATCGAAGACGCCATCGGGTCGGTCATCGACGACCACACCGGCTCCGGTCACACCGAGAGCTGGGACTTCGATGCCCTGTGGACCGAGCTGAAGACGCTGTACCCGGTGGGTGTCACCATCGACGAGGTCGTCTCGGAGGCGGGCAACAAGGGGCGCATCACCCCCGAGGTGCTCAAGCGCGAGATCCTCTCCGACGCGAAGATCGCCTATGCCCGCCGCGAGGAGGAGCTCGGTGCCCCCGCCATGCGGGAGCTGGAGCGCCGCGTCGTGCTGCAGGTGCTCGATCGGCGCTGGCGCGATCACCTCTACGAGATGGACTACCTGAAGGACGGCATCGGCCTGCGCGCCATGGCCCAGCGTGACCCGCTCATCGAGTACCAGCGCGAGGGGTACCAGATGTTCCAGGCGATGATGGGGCAGATCAAGGAGGAGTCGGTCGGCTTCCTCTACAACCTCGAGGTCGAGGTGCGTCGCACCGACGGCCAGGAGGCAGAGGTCCAGGCCAAGGGTCTCGTCACCCCCGAACAGCAGGGCCTGGAGTACTCCGCGCCCGGCGATTCCGGCGATGTCGAGGTGCGCAACGACCGCGGCCAGGTGCAGCAGGCAGCCACTGCCAAGGCGCGTCAGGCTCGCGCAGCCGCCGCCGGATCCGCGGCCCCGACGGCCGAGCCCGCCGAACAGGCGCGCGGCGCGTTCGGTCAGCGCACGCCGTCCGACGCGGCCGGTGCCGCACCCGCTGCGGCCGCGCAGAATCGCGCGCAGCGCCGCGCCTCGGGCAAGAAGAAGTAGCCCGTCACGAGCGGGCAGGCCGATCCACCGGCCGGGCATCGGCCCGGCCGGACCGGCGATATCCTGAACCGATGAGTCCGCTGCGCACCCTCGACCAGTCGAGCAAGCTGAAGAACGTCCTCTACGAGATCCGCGGTCAGGCGCTCGCCGAGGCCGACCGGCTCGAGGACGACGGGCACACGATCCTCAAGCTCAACACCGGAAACCCGGCGGCGTTCGGATTCGAGGCGCCGTTCCAGATCGTCCGCGACATGATCGAGGCCGTACCGCAGGCGCACGGCTACAGCGACAGCCGCGGCATCATGTCGGCGCGGCGCGCCGTGGTGTCGCGGTATGAGCAGACGCCCGGCTTCCCCTCGTTCGACCCCGACGACGTGTACCTCGGCAACGGCGTGTCCGAACTCATCACCATGACGATGCAGGCGCTGCTGGACGAAGGTGACGAAGTCCTCATCCCCGCCCCGGACTATCCGTTGTGGACGGCGATGACGAGCCTCGCCGACGGTACGCCGGTGCACTACCGGTGCGACGACACCGCCGGCTGGCAGCCGGACCTCGAAGACATCCGGTCGAAGATCACGCCCCGCACGAAGGCGATCGTCGTGATCAACCCCAACAACCCCACCGGGGCGGTCTACACCCGCGAGGTGCTCGCGGGGATCGTGGAGATCGCGCGCGAGCACTCGCTGCTGCTGCTGTCGGACGAGATCTACGACCGCATCCTGTTCGACGAGGCTCAGCACATCCCGCTCGCGACCCTCGCGCCGGACCTGCTGTGCCTCACCTTCAACGGCCTCTCCAAGACCTACCGCGTTGCCGGCTACCGCTCGGGCTGGCTCGTCATCACGGGACCCAAGAAGCACGCGGCGGGCTTCCTCGAGGGCATCCAGCTGCTGGCATCCACCCGCCTCTGCCCGAACGTCCCCGCCCAGTATGCGGTGCAGGCGGCGCTGTCGGGCGTGCAGTCCATCGACGCGCTCATCGCGCCGACGGGGCGGCTGCACGAGCAGCGGGATGCCGCGTGGGCGGGCCTGGAGGCGATCCCCGGGGTGTCGTGCCACAAACCCGCGGGGGCGCTCTACGCGTTCCCGCGCCTCGACCCCGAGGTGTACGAGATCCGCGACGACGGCAAGCTCGTCTACGACTTCCTCGTGGCCGAGCACGTGCTGCTGGTGCCGGGCACCGGCTTCAACTGGCCGACGCCCGATCACCTGCGCATCGTGACGCTGCCCGAAGCCCGGGTGCTCACCGAGGCGATCGAGCGGCTCGGCAACTTCTTGGCGTCCTACAAGCAGTAGCCGCTCTCACAGCAGAGCGAGCGACGTCGCCCGCCAGCGGTGATCCATGCCCTCGAGGCGGATCGCGACGGCACGCGTGCGGGCGGGACCGGAGACGATGACCACCGCCTCGACGACGCCGTCCAGGGGCGAGGACTGCAGGATCGTGCCGATGACGTGCACCGGCCGGGCGGCGGGGACCCCGCGGGCGCTGCGGGCACGGGTGGCGAGGTTCGCCCGCGTGACGAGGGCGCGGAACGGCTCCTCGGTGAACCAGCGGGCGAGCTGATCGACCTCCCGCACCCCGGCGAGCACCTCGAGCACGCCGCGGGTGAGGTTGCGCAGCAGCGGCTCGGGATCGGGCAGATCGGCGGCGGAGGTGCGCTGCGGGGCGAGGAAGTCGTCCACAGCGACCGAGGTGGGAATGGGACGCGGCGCGGGGGCGGGTGTGGGGACCATGCGTCGTCCGTTCTCTCGGCGAGGAAGTGGCACCGAGTGAACCACAGCTCGTACGGCGGCCGGGTGAGAATCCTCCAACTTGTGGACAACGTGCGGGCCGCGCGGGGACGGGGCGCTACATTCGCCGGATGCGCTGGGATCGCCTGTTCGAGGACCTCGAAGACCAGCTCGCCTCCGAGTGGGAGGCCGAGCGCGCGGCCCTCGACACCGAGGCCGAGCGGCTGCGGCTGGCCGGGCTGTCGCTGCGCGAACGGCTGCGCGCGCTGGCGGGTACGGATGCCGCGGTCTCGCTGGACTGCGTGGACGGCACGGGGGCTCGGGGCACCGTCTCGGCTGTCGGCGCCGACTGGTTCGCCCTCGCCGTCGCCACCCGACGAGGCGGGGCGCTGCTGGTCCCGTTCGCGGGCGCGGCGGCGATCGGCATGTCCCACGAGGCGATGCTGCGCACCGCGCGACCCGAGCCCGCCGTCGCGCGCCTGGCCGACCGGATGACCCTCGGGTTCGTCCTGCGCGACCTCTCGCGCCGGCGCATCCCGGTCACGCTCGCCCTCACCGCCGGCCGCGAGCTGTCGGGCACGATCGACCGCGCCGGTGCCGATCACCTCGACCTGGCGCTGCACGAACGCGACCAGCCGCGCCGCGCCGATGCCGTCAGCGGTCACCGCATCGTCCCGATCGCGGTGCTGGTGTGGGTGCGGCTGGAATCCGCCGCGACCCTCGCCTGACGCGGTTCAGTCGGGGCGGCGGACTGAACCGCGCCCCCACAGCTCCGGGAAGCTCGCGGCGTTCGACTGCCGCCACAGCGCCATGCGCCGGGCCTCCTCCGCCTGATCGTCGAGGTAGGTCTCGACGCTCTCCTGCTCGACGCGCCACTGTGCGGGGGAGCCGACCTTCATGCCCCGCAGCCGGCCGTCGAGCACGAGGGCGACCACCTCGTCGACGGACAAGCTCAACAGCTCGGCGACCTGCGCGGGGGCGAGCAGGCGCGCATCGGGGGGAACGGGGCCGGGCATGCCCCCATTATCAGGGCCGCCGACCTCGCCTGACCGCCCCGCGCCGGGCTGTGGATAAACCGCCGCCCGACCGGGCGGTCTCGGTCACCATGGGGGCATGACCGCACCGGACTCCCCGCCCGCGCGCCCGCGCGCCTTCTGGGCCGACACGCGCTTCCTCCTCGGGCTCGTGCTCATCGTCGCCTCGGTCGCGGGCGTGTGGTTCGTCGTGGCCGCCGCACGCCAGACGGTGCCGGTGTTCGCCGCGGCCCGCACGATCGTCCCGGGCGAAGAAGTGGATGCCGCAGCGCTGCGGGTGGTGGATGTGGCGCTGGGCCCGGTGAGTGACGCGTACGCGGCGCCGGGGCTGCTCGAGCCCGGTGCCATCGCCATGCGCACGATCGATGCCGGCGAGCTGGTGCCGCTGAGCGCCGTCGGCGCCGCATCGGCGAGCGATCTGACCTCGGTGGTGCTGCGCTCGGCGACCGACGTGCCGGCGGCCGTCGTCGCCGGGGCGCGCGTGGAGATCTGGGCGGCGGCAGCCCTCGAGCACGGGCAGTACGAGCAGCCGCGCATCCTCGTGCCCGACGCGACGGTGGCCACCGTCACCCGCAACGACTCGATGGTCGGCGACGACAGCGCCGCGCTCGAACTGGTCATCCCGCGCGCTGACGTCGCCGCTACCCTCGCCGCGATCGCGGGCGGCTCGGCACTGTCGGTGGTGCCGGTGGCGGGGGGTGCACGATGAGCACGGCCGTCGTCGCCGTCGACGCCGCCGTGGCATCCGACATCGCGCTGGGCCTCGACCGCGTCGGGGTGCACGTGGCGGCGGCGGTCTCGGCGGGCGCCCCGGCGGCGGCCGCTGCCGACGCGCTGCTCGGCGACGAGGGCAGGCAGCTGCTGGCAGCCGTCACCGGCGCCGATCTGCTGCTGCTCGAGCTGCGCCGCGACACGATCGGCCCGGCCCTGGTGTCGCTGTGCGACCGCCACGGGGTGCGGATCGTGCCGCTCCTCGGCACCGCCGGAGACGACCGCCTCGCCGCGCTCTACGGGCTGCCGGGCCCCCTGCCGCTCGCCGACGCCGCGGACATCGCCGACGCCCTCGCCGCAGACGGCGCCGGCCCGCCGGTTCCCGAGCCGGCACCGCCCAGGTCGGGACGCGTCATCGCGGTGTGGGGACCCACCGGTGCGCCGGGGCGCAGCACGGTCGCCGTGGAGCTCGCGGTGGAACTCGCCCGCGACGGCCGGCATGTCGGTCTCGTCGACGCCGATACGCACGCGCCGTCGCTCGCCCTGGCGCTCGGTATCGCCGACGAAGGGCCCGGGTTCGCGGCGGCGTGCCGCCAGGCCGAGCACGACACCCTCACCCCCGCCGAGCTCAGCAGGGTGAGCGTGCCCCTCGACCGCGGCGTCGAGGTGCTCACCGGGCTCAACCGCCCCGGCCGCTGGCCCGAACTCAGCGAGCAGCGCGTGACGGCGGCTCTGGGGGTGTGCCGCACGTGGGCCGACGAGACGGTCGTCGACGTGGCGGCATCGCTGGAGCGCGACGAGGAGATCGTGAGCGATCTGTCGGGCCCGCGCCGCAACGCCGCGACGCTGGCGGCGGTGCGGTCCGCCGACCTCGTGGTCGCGGTGGCCTCGGCCGACCCGGTCGGCATCGCCCGGTTCGTGCGGGGCTACGCGGAGCTGCGGGCGACGATCGGCACGACACCCGTCATCGTGGTGGTCAATCGGCTGCGCGGCGGGGTGCTGGGGGTCGACGCGCGCGGCCAGGTGCGCGCGACGCTCGATCGTTTCTGCTCGATCCACGACGTGTGGTTCCTGCCGCACGACCAGAAGGCGACGGATGCCGCGATGCTCGCCGCCCGCCCGGTGCTGCTCGTCGCGGGTCGCAGCGCCCTGTCGGCGGCCGTGAGACGACTGGTGGGGGAGGCGGTGGCACCCGCGGCCCCGGCGGTCGCTCCGGCCCCGCGCACGCGCCGGGCGCGGTCTGGTCGAGGGGTCTTCGCACGGACCGCATGAGCCGCCCGGTTAGGGTGAAAGGATGTCGACGCTCAGCGATCTCGTCTATGCCCAGGGGCGGGCCACCGCCGACGACGTGGAGTGGCTGCACCGTCTCGCCGGTGACGGGCAGCTGCTGGCCGACCTGGCGTTCGCCGACATCGTCATCTGGGTGCCCACGGCCGATGATTCGTTCATCGCGGTCGCGCACGCCCGCCCGAGCGGCGCGGCGACCATGTTCTACCGCGACATCGTCGGCGACGGGGTGCGACCGCAGTGGCGCACGCAGGTGCGCGACGCCTTCACCGGCGCGCGCATCGTCGATTCGGCCTCGCCCGACTGGTTCGAGGAGACCCCCACGCGGGTGCGGGCTGTGCCGATCGTGAATCGCCGCGCGCAGGACGACGCCCCGCCGCACGTGCTCGGCGTGCTGACGCGCCACACCAACCTGGGGGAGACGCGCACCCCGTCGCGGCAGCAGATCACCTTCAACGACTGCGCCGACGACCTGTTCGCGATGGTGGCCTCTGCCGACTTCCCCGACCTCAACGCCCCCACCTCACCCCGCCGCGGCGCGCCGCGTGCGTCGGACGGCCTCATCCGGCTCGACCCCGACGGAATCACGACCTTCGCGAGCCCCAACGCGCTCTCCGCCTTCAACCGGCTCGGGTTCGAGGACGAGTTGGAGGGCGAGTCGTTGGTGGAAGTGACCACCGGCATCCTGCCCGCCAACCGTCAGTTCGACGAGTCGCTGCCGGTCGTGGTGACCGGGCGCGCGCCCTGGCGGGCCGACGTCGAGGCGCGCGGGGTCACCGTGTCGCTGCGCACGATCCCGCTGCGCGACCACGACCAGCGCATCGGCGCGATCGTGCTGTGTCGCGACGTGACGGAGATCCGCCACCAGGAGCAGGAACTCATCACGAAGGATGCCACGATCCGTGAGATCCACCACCGGGTGAAGAACAACCTGCAGACGGTCGCCTCACTCCTGCGCATCCAGGCCCGACGCACGCACTCCGACGAGGCTCGCGATGCGCTCACGCAGGCCATGCGACGGGTGTCGGCCATCGCGGTCGTGCACGACACGCTGTCGGAGGGACTCGCGCAGAACGTCGCGTTCGACGAAGTGTTCGCCCGGGTGCTCAAGCTCGTCGCCGAAGTCGCCGCCGCCCCCAACACCCGCGCACGCACGCGCACGACGGGGCGGTTCGGCACCCTCCCGAGCGAGTACGCGACGCCCCTCGCCTTGGCGCTGACGGAGCTGGTCACCAATGCCGTCGAGCACGGGCTCGCCGGCAAGGAGGGCGATGTCGAGATCGCCGCCGAGCGCAGCGACGAGCGGCTGCAGGTGATCGTGCGCGACACCGGCAGCGGTCTGCCCGAGGGTCAGGTGGGGCGCGGGCTCGGCACGCAGATCGTGCGCACCCTCATCCAGGGCGAGTTGGGGGGCACGATCGACTGGCACACCATCACCGGCAGCGGCACCGAGGTGACCATCGACATCCCCCTGCGCTACATCGAGCGTCAGGCGCGCTGAGGTCGGCACACACAGATGCGCGCACCGCCGCAGCGGTGCGCGCATCGGGAACAGTGTCAGCTGGCGCGGCGGGCGCGCGCGGCGCGGCGCTTGAGCGCGCGGCGCTCGTCTTCGGACAGACCGCCCCACACGCCCGAGTCCTGGCCGGTCTCGAGGGCGTACTGCAGGCAGATCTCCGTCACGGTGCAACGTGCGCACACCGCTTTTGCCTTTTCGATCTGTTCCACGGCCGGTCCGGTGTTGCCCACGGGGAAGAACAGCTCGGGGTCGACGGTGAGGCAGGCGGATTTGTCGCGCCAATCCATATTGGGGTGCTCCTTGGTGGGGGGGAAATGTTCACGTGCGATTCAGAGCGCCGATACGGGTTCCGGTACTCTGAGGGTGTGCGAGCCTCTTGCTCGCCCCACGTCGCTGTGGGAGCACACAACTTCTCAATGGTTTCACAGTGCAGCGGGCCCGGCAAGAGGTCATTCCTGCGCGTTCGGCAAGAGTGGCTGAGTATCTGCTCGAAACCTGGAGGATTCGCACAAACCGCTCGAAACGGAAGCTGACACACGGATGCCCCTGCCTACCGCGCCTACTCGCATCGAACGCTTCGGTGCCGCACTGCTCGCCCTCGAGGCGCTGGGAGTCGCGGCCCTCGTGGGTTGGCAGATCGTGGCGCTCACCGCCGGCGACACCGTGTCACTGGCGAGCGCGATCGCGCTGCTGCTGCTCACCGTGGTGGCCGCCGTCGCGATGGGGGGCTTCGCGTTCGCGGTCTTCCGGGGAGAATCGTGGGGTCGCTCCGGCGGCATCGTCGCCCAGCTGCTGCTGCTGGCCGTCGCATCGGGTGCCGTGACGGGTACCTACGCCGACCCGTTGATCGGTGTCGCCCTGGGGATCCCCGCGCTCGTCGTGTTCGTCGTGCTGGTGCTCACGGTGCGGGCCGCCGGCGCACGGGGCGACGGCGACCGCGACCCCGCCTGACGCTCAGCCGACCTGCAGCAGATCGCGCAGCCGCGCGACGTGGCCGGTCGCACGCACGTTGTACAGTGCGTGCTCGACGGTGCCCGCCTCGTCGATGACGAATGTGGAGCGGATGACGCCCTCGACGACCTTGCCGTAGTTCATCTTCTCGCCCCATGCACCGTAAGCCTCGTGCACCGCGTGGTCGGGGTCGCTCAGCAGGTCGAAGGTGAGGCCATCGCGCTCGCGGAACTCCCGCAGCTTCGACGGTTCGTCGCGCGAGACGCCCAGCACGGTGTAGCCGGCGGCCTGCAGCGCGGGGAAGCTGTCGCGGAAGTCGCACGCCTGGGTCGTGCAGCCGGGGGTCATGGCCGCGGGGTAGAAGTACACGATCACGCGCCGGCCCCGCAGCGAGGAAAGGGCGACGGAGGTGCCGTCCTGATCGGTGAGGGTGAAGTCGGGGGCGGGCATGCCGGGCTGAAGACGAGTCATCGCTCCAGCCTAGACAGGCCTGCCGCCCTCACCGGTCGGCGAAGGTCCCGAGCAGCCGCTGCAGCGAATCGAACCGCGCCGGTCCGTTGGGTCCGAGCCGGCCCTCGGCGACCGCCTCGGCGATCGCGCAGTCGGGGGCGTCGGGCAGGTGCGTGCAGCCGCGGGGGCATTCCTCGGCGACGGCGGCGAGGTCGGTGAAGGCCGCCAGGATGTTCGCGGGGTCGACGTGTCCGAGCCCGAACGAGCGCACGCCCGGTGTGTCGATGACCCAGCCACTGCCGTCCTCGCCGTGATAGCGCAGCGACACCGTGGAGCTGGAGGTGTGGCGACCGCGTCCGGTGACGACGTTGACGTGTCCGGTGGCGCGGCGGGCCTCAGGCACGAGCGCGTTGACGAGCGTCGACTTGCCCACGCCCGAGTGCCCCACGAAGACGGTGGCGTGACCGGTGAGGTGCCGCCCGATCTCGTCGACCGGCATGGCCCCGCGGGCGCTGGTGAACACCTGCAGCCCCTCCACGCCGTCGAAGTGCGACAGGAACGCGGTGGGGTCGGCGAGGTCGGTCTTGGTGACGACCAGGAGAGGGCGGATGCCGGCATCCAGCGCCGCGATCAGGTACCGATCGACCAGTCGCTCACGGGGCTCGGGGTCGGCGGCGGCCACGACGATGAGCATCTGGTCGGCGTTGGCGACCACGATGCGCTCCACCTGGTCGGTGTCGTCGGCGGAGCGCCGCAGCAGCGACGTGCGCTCCTGCACCCCGACGATGCGCGAGAGCGTGCCGTCGCCGCCGGAGGTGTCGCCGACGATCCGCACGAGGTCACCCGTGACGATGGGGGTCTTGCGCAGCTCGCGCGCCCGCACCGCGAGCGCGGTGTGCTCGTCGGGGGCGTCCTCATCCACGAGCACGGTGTAGCGCCCGCGGTCGACCCCCAGCACGCGTGCGATGCGCGCGTCTGCGTGCGCAGGGCGCCGCTTGGTGCGCGGCCGGTTCGCCTTGGGGTTGGGCCGGGTGCGGATGCTCGCTTCGTCGTACTCCGACTCGTCGTCGTCGTCGATGTCCAGCCAGCTCATCGCCGCCCTCGCGCGCGCATCGTCATCGCGGGGTGTCGACCCCGGCGCGGCGCACCAGGTAGGACCACAGGTCCGGGAACTCCGGCAGGGTCTTCGCGGTCGCCCCGATGTCGTCGACGACGACGCCGGGGACCCGCAGCCCGATGAGGGCGCCCGCCGTGGCGATGCGGTGATCGTGATGGGCCCGCCACACCCCGCCGGTGAGCTCGCGCGGCACGATGCGGATGCCGTCGGGCAGCTCGTGCGCCTCGCCGCCGAGGGCTCGCAGGTTGCCGACGAGAGCCGCGATGCGGTCGGTCTCATGACCGCGGATGTGGCCGATGCCGGTGAGGGTCGTCGGTCCGTCGGCGAAGGCGGCGAGGGCGACCAGCGTCGGGGTCAGCTCGCTCGCGGCCGACAGATCCAGATCGACACCGTGGATGCCGGTGGTGCCGGCGGTGACCATGAGGGCCCCGCCTCGCCGCTGCGCCCGTGCCCCCATGACCGGGAGGATCTCGGTGAGCAGGGCACCGGGCTGGGTGGAGTGGGCCGGCCACCCGCCGACCGTGACGCGGCCTCCCGCGATCATGGCCGCCGCGAGGAACGGTGCGGCGTTGGAGAGGTCGGGCTCGATCGTGACGTCCTTGGCCCGCACGGGACCGGCCGGCACGATCCACTCGGTCGGCGTGGGGCGTTCCACGTGCACGCCGCGGCGGCCGAGCGCCTCCACGGTCATGTCGATGTGGGGCATGCTCGGCAGACGGCCGCCGACGTGGCGCAGCGTCATGCCGACGTCGAAGCGGGGGGCGGCCAGCAGCAGTCCCGAGACGAACTGGCTCGAGCCGCTGGCGTCGATCTCCACCTCGCCGCCGCGCACGTGGCCGTGGCCGCGCACGACGAACGGGAGCGCCCAGGTGCCCTCGTCGTCGATGTCGGAGCCCACCGCCCGCAGCGCCGTGATCATCGCGCCCATCGGTCGGTGCAGCGCCGTCTCGTGCGCGGTGAGGGTCACTTCGCCCGACGCGAGCCCGGCGATGGCGGCGACGAATCGCATCACGGTGCCCGCCTGTCCGCAGTCGACGACCACGTCGCCGGCGAGCGGCGACATCGGGGTGACGACGAGGTCGGGTCCGAAGACACCGTCGCCCTCGACCTCTTGGATGTCCACCCCGAGCGCGCGCAGCGCCTCGATCATGCGGGCGGAGTCCTGGGAATGCAGCGGCCCGATCAGGCGCCCCGGGCCCTCGGCGATGGCCGCCAGGATGAGCTCGCGATTGGTCAGCGACTTCGAGCCCGGCACGGCGATCACGACGTCCAGCGAGCCGTCGACGGTCGGCGCGAGCCAGCCGGCGCTCTCCGCGGGCGGTGTCTGGGAATACTCTGCGATGCTCATCGCGTTCCACCATAACGAACCGCAGGTCAAGTGCGGCGATAGGAGATGCATGATCACGCTCGATGCTCCCCAGCGGGTGGTGGACGATGCGGACGTAGAATGGCTCGTGATGAGCGACCAGGTCGATTCCGCAACCGAGGCACGCACGCAGTTCGAGGAGCAGGCGCTGCCGTTCATGGACCAGCTGTACGCAGCGGCCATGCGCATGACGCGCAATCCGTCCGACGCCGCCGATCTCGTGCAGGAGACGTTCGTGAAGGCGTTCGCCTCGTGGGCGAGCTTCACGCAGGGGACGAACCTGAAGGCGTGGCTGTACCGCATCCTCACCAACACGTACATCAACACGTACCGCAAGAAGCAGCGGGAGCCCTACCAGGGCACGATCGACGATCTCGAGGACTGGCAGCTCGGCGGGGCCGAATCGACGACCGCCACCAGTGCGCGGTCGGCCGAGGCCGAGGCGATCGACCACATGCCGGCATCGGTGGTCAAGGACGCCCTGCAGTCCATCCCCGAGGACTTCCGCCTCGCGGTCTACTTCGCCGACGTCGAGGGATTCGCCTACCAGGAGATCGCTGACATCATGAAGACCCCGATCGGCACCGTGATGAGCCGTCTGCACCGTGGCAGGCGGATGCTTCGCGAACTGCTCGCCGATTATGCCGGTGAGCGCGGCATCGACACGACCGCGACAAGGAGTGCGAAATGACCGACTGCGGCTGCGAGAAGGCTCGCCGCGACCTTGAGGAGTATCTGCGCAACGAGGTCTGCAAGACCCAGCACGCCGACATCGCGGAGCACCTGGAGCACTGTCCTGCCTGCCAGGACGAGGCGCTGGTGGCGACGACCCTCACCGAGGTGGTGGCGCGGGCCTGCAAGGAGACCGCTCCCGAGGAGCTGCGCGACCAGGTGCTCGCGCGACTGCGCGCCGTGCAGGCGTCCCACTGACCCGCCCCACGCACACAAGAAGGGTGGATGCCGTCTGGCATCCACCCTTCTTCGTGTGCGGCGGGCTTACAGCGTGAGCGCCGCCCGCATGATCTCCGCCTGCTCGATGGCGTGCACCTTGCTCGATCCGGTGGCCGTGGAGGCCGCCGCCACCCGCGAGACGCGCGTGATGGTGCGCCCGTGCAGGTGCTTGACGATCTCCAGTGCGAAGAACGGCCAGGCGCCCTGGTTCTCCGGCTCGTCCTGCACCCACACCAGCTCGGCGTGGGGGTAGCTGTCGATGACCGCGTTGAGCTCGTCGATGGGTGACGGGTAGAACTGCTCCACGCGCACCAGGGCGATCTCGGGGTTGGGGTTCTTCTCCAGCTCCGCCTTCAGGTCCCAATGGATCTTGCCGGCGTGCAGCAGCACCCGCTTGACGGCATTCTTGTCCAACCCGCGGCCGTCATCGATCACAGGCTCGAACCGGCCGGTGAGGAAGTCATCGACGGGGCTCGTCGCGCCGCGCAGACGCAGCATCGCCTTCGGGGTGAAGACGATGAGCGGGCGGCGCGGGCGGGCGTAGGCCTGGCGGCGCAGCAGGTGGAAGTACGACGCCGGGGTCGAGGGGCGGGCCACGGTCATGTTGTCCTGCGCGCACATCTGCAGATAGCGCTCGATGCGGGCGGAGGAGTGGTCGGGGCCCTGTCCCTCGAAGCCGTGCGGCAGCAGCAGCACGACGCTCGACTGCTGGCCCCACTTCTGGTCGGCTGCCGACAGGTAGGTGTCGATGACCGTCTGCGCGCCGTCGGCGAAGTCGCCGAACTGCGCCTCCCACAGCACCAGCGCGTCGGGGCGCTCGACCGAGTAACCGTATTCGAAGGCCATCGCGGCGTACTCGCTGAGAAGCGAGTCGTACGCCCAGAAGCGACCCTGATTGTCCGAGAGATTGGCCAGCGGCAGCCATTCCTGCCCGTTCGCGCGGTCGTGCAGCACCGAGTGACGCTGCACGAAGGTGCCGCGACGGGCGTCCTGACCGGCCAGACGCACGTTCGTGCCCTCCAGCAGGAGCGAGCCGAATGCCAACAGCTCACCGAACGACCAGTCGATGGCGCCGTTGCGGCTCATGTCCAGGCGCTTCTCCAGCAGCTGCTGCAGCTTGTTGTGCACCGTGAAGCCGTCGGGCTTGTTCACGAACGCGTCGCCGATGAGGTGCACGACCTCGCGCGACACACCGGTGGTCTCCGGCTCGCCGCTGGCGGGCTCAAGGGCGCCGGCATCCGCGTCGACGACGGGGGAGGACCCCGTCTCGGCGGCGTGCGTCTCGGCGAAGGCGACCTCCAGACGCGACTGGAAGTCGCGCTTGGCCTGCTCGTACTCCTCCTCGGTGATGTCACCGCGGCCGACGAGCGCCTCGGTGTAGAGGCGGCGCACCGATCGCTTCGCTTCGATGAGGTTCGTCATCAGCGGCTGCGTCATCGAGGGGTCGTCGCCCTCGTTGTGACCGCGTCGGCGGTAGCAGACGAGGTCGATGACGACGTCGCGGTGGAACTCCTCGCGGTAGCGGAACGCGAGCTCCGCGACCCGCACGACCGCCTCGGGGTCATCGCCGTTGACGTGGAAGATGGGCGCCTGGATGGTCTTGGCGACATCCGTGGCGTACACCGAGCTGCGGGCATCCTGCGGCAGGGTCGTGAAGCCGACCTGGTTGTTGACGACCACATGCACGGTGCCGCCGGTGCGGTAGCCACGCAGCTGCGACATCTGCAGGGTCTCGACCACGACGCCCTGCCCCGCGAATGCGGCGTCGCCGTGCACGAGGACCGGCAGCCACGAGAACGTGCCGATGGGCTTGCGGTCCTGCTTGGCGCGCACGATGCCCTCGAGCACGCCGTCGACGGTTTCGAGGTGGGAAGGGTTCGCCGCGAGCACGACGGGGAGTTCCTTGCCGCTGTCGGCGACGAACGTGCCCTCGGTGCCGAGGTGGTACTTCACGTCGCCCGAGCCGCTCTTGGAGCCGATCGCGACGGAGCCCTCGAACTCGCGGAAGACCTGACCGTAGGTCTTGCCGGCGACGTTGCTCAGCACGTTGAGGCGGCCACGGTGGGCCATGCCGATCGCGGCGCCGTCCAGGCCCGCCTCGGCGGCCCCGCGCAGCACCTGGTCCAGCAGCGGAATGAGCGACTCGCCGCCTTCGAGGCTGAAGCGCTTCTGCCCGACGTACTTGGTCTGCAGGAAGGTCTCGAATGCTTCGGCCTCGTTGAGCTTGCGCAGCACCCGCAGCTGCTCGTCGTGGGTGGGCTTCTGGTACTTGCTCTCGACGTTGTCCTGGAACCACTTGCGCTGCACCGGGTCCTGGATGTGCATGTACTCGATGCCGAGGGTGCGGCAGTACGAGTCGCGGAGCACACCGAGGATGTCGCGCAGCTTCATGGTGCGCTTGCCGCCGAAGCCACCCGTGACGAACTCGCGGTCGAGGTCCCAGAAGGTCAGCCCGTGACTCTCGATCTCGAGGTCGGGGTGCGTGCGCTGCCGGTACTCGAGCGGGTCGATGTCGGCCATGAGGTGACCGCGCACGCGGAAGGAGTTGATGAGCTCCTGCACGCGGGCGGTCTTGTCCACACGCTCGGCGAGGTCGACGTTGATGTCGTTCGCCCAGTTGATGGGGGCGTAGGGGATGCGCAGCGCCGCGAAGATGTCGCGGTAGAAGTCGTGGCCGCCCGTGAGCATCTCGTGGACGATCTTGAGGAACTGGCCGGAGCCGGCTCCCTGGATGACGCGGTGGTCGTAGGTGCTCGTGAGGGTGATGGTCTTGCCGATGCCGAGACCGACGAGGGTCTTCTCGCTCGACCCCTGGAACTCGGCCGGGTACTCCAGGGCGCCGGCGCCGACGATGCAGCCCTGCCCCTTCATGAGGCGGGGCACCGAGTGCACGGTGCCGATGCCGCCGGGGTTGGTGAGGGAGATCGTCGTCCCCTGGAAGTCCGCAGCGGTGAGCTTGTTGGCGCGGGCACGGGCGACGAGGTCCTCGTAGGAGGAGAGGAACTCCCCGAACGTGAGGGTCTCGGCGCGCTTGATGCTCGGCACGAGGAGGGCGCGGGTGCCGTCGGGCTTGGGGATGTCGATCGCGATGCCGAGGTTGATGTGCGCGGGGGCGACGACGGCGGGCTTGCCGTCGATCTCGGCGTAGTACACGTTCTGGCTCGGGAAGACCTTCAGCGCCTGGATGAGCGCCCACCCGATGAGGTGCGTGAAGCTCACCTTGCCGCCGCGGGTGCGGGACATGTGGTTGTTGATGACGATGCGGTTGTCGATCATCAGCTTCGCCGGGATCGTGCGCACGCTCGTGGCGGTGGGGACGGTCAGCGACTCGTCCATGTTGGCCGCGAGCGTCTTGGGCATGCCCCGCAGCGGAGTGACGATGTCCTCACGCGATTCGTCGGGTTCGCGCGGCGCGCGATCCTGCGCCTGGGCAGGAATGGGCTGGGGCGCGGCCGGCTTGGCCGTCGTGCGCGCCACCGGCTGAGCGCCGATCACGGGGATCGGGGCGGTGACGGGGTGCGGATCAGCGGCCGGGGCGGCGGTGCTCGTGGCCTCACCTCCCGCTGCCGGGGCGGCGTTCTCGGGCTGGTAGGCCTCCAGAACCGGCCACCACGCCTTGTCCACGGAGTTCTTGTCTGCCTTGAACTGCTCGTAGAGTTCGTCGACGAGCCACGCGTTTGCGCCGAACTCGCCTTCGCTGGAGGTTCCGACGCCGGTCACCTGGCTGGACACGCTGGATCGCCTGCTTTCTTCGCTGAAGATTCGATCGCACGCCGCCTCGTCATCGCCTGCGTGCACACAGGTATCAAGGGTATCCCCTTTTCCGCGTCGACTTCCGGTGCCGATCCGCGCATTCCTCAGAGAGGACCCTTGCGACGTTGCCGGGATGCGCGGTTAGCGTGGACGCATGCGATTCTCCGGCGAGCGGCCCCAGGTGGACCTGACGTACTCCGACGTGTTCCTCGTGCCGCGCCGTTCGGCGGTGCAGAGCCGGCTCGAAGTGGATCTCGCGCCCGGCGACGGCACGCCGGCGACCATTCCGATCGTGTCGGCGAACATGAACTCCGTCACCGGGGCGCGGCTGGCATCGGTGCTCGCCCGACGCGGTGGGCTGGGAGTGCTGCCGCAGGACATGCCCCTGCAAGAGCTGGATGCCGCGATCCGCTGGGTCAAGCAGCAGCCGGTGCAGTGGGACAGTCCGCTCGTGCTGCCGCCCGAGGCGACGGTCGCCGACGGGCGCCGGCTGCTGCCGGCCGCCGAGGGCCACGCCATCGTCGTCGCACGCACTGCCGGGAGCGGGCAGGCGGGGCAGATCGCCCGCGATGACGTGCTCGGTGTCGTGCCCGCCGTGCGGCTCGCCACGGCGCTCCCCGACGCGCGGCTCGGCGACCTCGTGCGGGGGGCGCCCCCCGCAATCGACGCCGACGACGTCGAGACGCCGCGGCACGCGTTCGATCTGCTCGTGGCGGCGGAGACCGATGTGGTGTGCGTGCTGCACCACGGGTACCTCGTCGGCACCCTGTCGCGCCGCAGCGCCCTGCGCTCAGCTCTCTACCGGCCCGCGGTCGACCGCGACGGACGTCTCATCGTCGCCGCGGCCATCGGCATCAACGGCGACGTGGCGGCCAAGGCGCAGGCCCTCGCCGCCGCGGGCGTGGATGTGCTCGTCGTCGACACCGCCCACGGGCACCAGGAAGGCATGCTGCGGGCGCTGCACGCCGTGTCGGGCCTCGGCCTGGGGATCCCCATCGCGGCCGGCAACGTCGTCACAGCCGAAGGTGTCGCCGACCTCGTCGCGATGGGCGCCTCGATCCTGAAGGTGGGTGTGGGCCCCGGCGCGATGTGCACGACCCGCATGATGACCGCCGTCGGCCGGCCGCAGTTCTCCGCCGTGCTCGAGACCTCGCAGGCCGCAGCCGAGCAGGGCGCGCACGTCTGGGCGGACGGCGGGGTGCGTTATCCGCGCGACGTCGCCCTCGCGCTCGCGGCCGGGGCGGCGTCGGTCATGATCGGCTCCTGGTTCGCCGGCACGATCGAGGCACCGGGCGAGATGCAGCTCGACGCGGACGGGCGGGCGTACAAGGAGTCGTGGGGGATGGCATCCACCAAGGCGGTGCACGACCGGTTCGGCAGGCTCGATCCGTACGAGCTCGCCCGCAAGGAGCTGTTCGCCGAAGGGATCTCGTCGTCGAAGATCTACCTCGATCCGCTCCGGCCGGGGCTCGAGGACCTGCTCGACATGATCACGTCGGGGGTGCGCTCCTCGTTCACGTACGCCGGGGCGGCCTCGGTGGCCGAGTTCCACGACCGCGCGCTGGTGGGCGTGCAGTCGGCCGCGGGCTACGAAGAGGGCAAGGCGCTGCCGGTCAGCTGGTGACGGGAATCCCCCAGGATCAGGTGCGCCCGCGTACCGTAGAATCTTCGAACGATGGACGACCCTCCCAGTTCTAGACGCTCGCCCCACCGACCCTTCCTCCACGCCACGGGGGGTGACGTCTGATGGATTACGTCATGTTGGGCGTGGGGCTGCTTCTCACGGTGGGGACGGGCCTGTTCGTGGCGAGCGAGTTCGCCCTGGTGAACCTCGACCGTGCCGACCTGGAATCCCGCCAGGCCGCGGGTGAATCCCGGCTGGCGCTGACGATCGCGGCGCTGCGCATCACCTCCACGCACCTGTCCAGCGCACAGCTGGGCATCACCCTCACGACGCTGCTCACCGGCTACACGATGGAGCCGGCGATCTCGAACCTGCTGGCTCCCGCGTTCTCGGCGTGGGGCTGGTCCGAGGCCGTCTCGCGCCCGGTGTCCGCCGTCGTCGGCGTGTCGATCGCGACGCTCTTCTCGATGATCGTGGGCGAGCTCGTCCCCAAGAACTTCGCGCTGGCGATCCCGCGGCAGACGGCCAAGCTCGTCATGCCGTTCCAGGTGGGCTTCACGACGGTGTTCAAGCCGGCGATCACGGTGCTCAACGGCAGCGCCAACGGCGTGCTGCGTGCCATGGGCGTGGAGCCGAAGGAGGAGCTGTCCGGTGCCCGCACCGCAGAAGAGCTGTCGAGCCTCGTGCGCCGCTCCGCCAGCGCGGGCGTGCTCGAACAGGACACCGCGTCGCTGCTGCACCGCTCGCTCACTTTCGCCCGCCTCACCGCTTCCGACGTCATGACGCCCCGCCCCAGCGTGCACGCCGTCGCGGCCTCCGATTCCGTCGAGGAGGTCATCCAGCTTGCCCGTCGCACCGGACACAGTCGCTTCCCGGTATACGACGACTCGATGGACGACATCACCGGCGTCGTGCACCTCAAAGCCGCCGTCAGCGTGCCGCGGGAGCGGCGCGGCGACGTGCCGGCCGCGGCGATCGCATCGGAGCCGCTGCGGGTGCCCGAGGCGGTGCATCTGGATGCGCTCATCTCGGAGCTGCGCGCCCGCGGCTACCAGATGGCGATCGTCGTCGACGAGTACGGCGGCACCGCCGGCGTCGTGACGCTGGAAGACCTCGTCGAGGAGATCGTGGGCGAGGTGCTCGACGAGCACGACCGCAGCCGCGCCGGCATCGTGCGCACCGCCGACGCCGTGACGTTCCCCGGCGACCTGCGCCCCGACGAGGTGCGCGACCGCACCGGCATCCGCGTGCCCGAAGGGGATGTGTACGACACCGTCGGCGGATACATCATGAGCGTGCTCGAGCGCATCCCGGTCGTGGGCGACGAAGTCGACGTGGAGGACGGCACCCTGACCGTGCACCGTATGGACGGTCGCCGCGTGGATCGGGTGAGGTTCATCCCGCGCCCCCTCGCGGATGCCGCCGAGGAAGGAGCCGGCGATGAGTGACTGGGCCGGAATCGCCTGGCTGGTCGTGCTGCTGGTGTTCAACGCGTTCTTCGTCGGTGCCGAGTTCGCCGTCATCTCCGCGCGCCGCTCCCAGATCGAGCCGCTGGCGGAGAAGGGCTCACGCCCCGCCAAGACCGCGCTGTGGGCGATGGAGCATGCGACCCTCATGCTGGCGACGTGCCAGCTCGGCATCACGATCTGCTCGCTGCTGATCCTCAACGTCTCCGAGCCCGCCATCCACCACCTGCTGGCGGGGCCGCTGGGGCTGACCGGCTGGGGCGAGGCCGCGGTGGATGTCATCGCGTTCGTCATCGCGCTGCTGCTGGTGTCGTACCTGCACGTCGTGTTCGGCGAGATGGTGCCGAAGAACCTCGCGTTCTCGCTGCCCGACCGTGCCGTGCTGCTGCTGGCGACGCCGCTCGTGTGGACCTCGAAGCTGTTCCACCCGATCATCGTGACCCTCAACTGGATCGCCAACCACGTGGTGCGGCTGTTCCGGGTCGAGCCGAAGAACGAGGCCGCGTCGACCTTCACCCTCGAAGAGGTCGTGACGATCGTCAACCAGTCGCGCATCGAGGGGGTGCTCGACGACACCGCCGGCACCGTGGCGATGGCGGTGGAGTTCACCGACAAGAAGGCCAAGGACGTCGCCGTGCCGCTGTCGGCGCTGGTGACCCTGCCGGAGACCACGACGCCGGATGAGATCGAGCGGGCGGTCGCCAAGCACGGATTCTCCCGTTACGTCATCGTCGACGGCGAGGGGATGCCGCTGGGCTACGTCCACCTCAAGGACGTGCTGCGCGAGTCGGAGGGCCCCGATGCCGCGGTGGCGAACGAGCCCGTCAAGCCCAAGCGCATCCACCAGATGGTGCCGGTGTCGGAGACCACCGACCTCGAGGACGCGCTCGCGATCATGCGTCGCTCCAGTCGCCACCTCGCCCAGGTGCGCGACTCGTCGGGTCGCACGACCGCGGTGCTGTTCCTGGAGGACATCATCGAGGAGCTCGTCGGCGAGGTGCAGGACGCCACCCGTCGCCTGCGCTGAGGGCGGGCGAGGGGCGGGCCGGGTGCGTCCCGGGCCGCCCCTCGCCGGTCAGCGGCGGCGGGCGCGCAGGTACTGCGGCGGCCAGTAGCCGATGTCGTCGCCGAGTTCGTCGGCGGCGCGCAGCGCGAAGTGCGGGTCGCGCAGCCATTCGCGCCCGGCCATGATGACATCCGCCTCGCCGGCGGCGAGGATCGCCTCGGCGTGGGCGGCATCGGAGATCTCGCCGACGGCGCTGACCGGCACCGATACGGCCTCGCGCACCCGGGCAGCGAACGGCACCTGGTAGCCCGGGCCCGTCGTGATGCGCTGGTGGGCGACGAGTCCGCCGCTGGAGACGTCGATGAGCGCGACGCCGCGCTCGACGACCCACCGCGCCACCGTCGCGGTCTCGGCGACGTCCCAGCCGCCGTCGGCCCAGTCGCTGGCGGAGAAGCGGGCGATCACGGGCACCCCGGGGGCGGCCTCCCGCACCGCATCGCACACCCGCAGCAGCAGGCGCGCCCGGTTCTCGAGCGAGCCGCCGTACGCGTCGTCGCGTCGGTTGGACAGCGGCGAGAGGAACTGGTGCAGCAGGTAGCCGTGCGCGGCGTGCACTTCGAGCACCTGGAACCCGGCGGCGACGGCGCGCACCGCGGCGGCGGCGAAAGCGTCGACGACGCGGTCGATGCCACGGGCATCCAGCGCCTGCGGGGTCGCGAAGCCGTCGAACGCGATCGCCGACGGGGCGAGGGTGGTCCAGCCGCCCTGCTCGGGCGGCACGCTGCCGCGGTGGCCCGAGAACGGCGACCACGTCGAGGCCTTGCGTCCGGCGTGGGCGAGCTGCACCGCCGGGATAACGCCTCGGCGGCGGATGGCGGCCGCGATGGGGGCCCACGCATCGCGCTGCGCGTCGTTCCACAGCCCGGTGTCGTCGGGCGAGATGCGACCCTCCGCCGTCACGGCGGTGGCTTCGGCGACGACCAGTCCGGCACCGCCGGAGGCGAACTGGGCGAGGTGAACGTGATGCCACTCGCCTGGCAGACCGTCTTTTGCCGAGTACTGGCACATGGGCGCGACCCAGAGCCGGTTGCGCGCGGTGACCGCGCTCGCCGGGTCGGTGCCGATCGTCAGGGGGGTGAACAGCAGGCTCACGGTGCCTCCGCACGGGTAGGGTGGCGCCCATGATCTCAGCGGGCGCGTGGAGTGGTCAGGACGTGGCCGGAACCCTGCGGATGCCGACGGACGCCGATCACAAGTATTCCCGTGGTGTCGTGGGGGTGCGCACCGGATCGGATCTCTTCCCCGGTGCCGCGGTGCTGGGGGTCGAAGCCGCTTGGCGCACCGGCATCGGCATGGTGCGGTACCTCGGCCCTGCGGGAGCCGCCGCCGCGGTGCTGGCACGCCGCCCCGAGACGGTGACGGCGCCCGGTGCCGTGCAGGCATGGCTGATCGGGTCGGGGACGGATGCCGCGACCCGCACCGCGGCGGAGACGATGGCGCTGCGCGACGTGCTGACGGGGGAGCAGCCGGTGGTCGTCGACGCCGGTGCGCTGGATCTCGCGCCCGCCGCGACTGCGCCGCTCGTGGTGACCCCGCACGACGGTGAGCATGCCCGGCTGCGCGCCGCGCTCGGGCTTGCGGAGTTCGACGCGGCCGATGACGCGGCGGCCCGCGCCGAGGCCGCCACGCAGACCGCTGCCGCCCTCGGGGGCGTCGTGCTGCTCAAAGGCGCCGAGACGATCGTCGCGGCGCCCGATGGGACCCTCGTGCGGGTGCGTGCCGGCACCCCGTGGCTCGCCACCGCCGGCACCGGCGATGTGCTCGGTGGGGTGCTCGGCGCCCTCGTGGCGGGCGCCGTCGCCGCCGACGGCCCCGCGGGCGCGGACCTCGTGCGTGCCGCGGCATCCGCTGCCTGGCTGCACGGTCAGGCGGGGGTCCTCGCCGCCCGCGACGTCGGCGGCGGCCCCATCACGGCGCTGGACGTGGCCGAGGCGCTGCCCCGCGTGGTCGCCGCCGTGCTGTCGGGACGCGCGTGACCCGCATGCGGGTCGCCCGCGCCGGGCGCGAGGCGGGCCGTCCGTAGGATGAGGAGCGTGTCGAGGCGGGCGGTGCTCTGGGTGGCGTTCGTCGTCGTGCACGTGGGCGTCGCGTGGCTCGGTTTCGTGCTGCCCAACGAGCCCATGGGCGACGTGTACCGCGTGTACCAGCCGTGGTCGGCGTGTGTGCTGTGGGGCGACGTCGACGGGTTCTGCCCGGGGGCGCGGGAGATCATGGGCATCACCCAGCCGTGGGTCTATCCGCAGCTGGCTCTCGTGCCCATGGTGATGGCGTGGCTGTTCGCGTGGGCCGGTGGGTACACGGTCGGGTGGGTCGTGCTCGTGACCCTCGTCGATGCGTGCGCGTTCGCCCTGCTCGTGGGGCGCGCCCGGTCCCGCGGGCGTACGACGGCGGCGTGGTTCTGGCTCGCGCTGATCGGGCTGCTCGGGCCCGTCGGCCTGTACCGGCTCGACGGCCTCACCGCCGCGCTCGCCGTGGCCGGATGCCTGTGGCTGGCCGGTCGGCCCGTGCTGGCGTCAGCGCTGCTGGCGATCGGCACCTGGATCAAGGTGTGGCCGGCGGCGCTGCTGGCCGCGGCGCTGATCGCGGGGCGTCGGCGCCTGCCCGTCGTCCTGGGTGCGGCCGCGGTGACCGTGACGGTGCTCGGGGTGGTCGTGGTCGCCGGGGGCGGCGCGCACGCCCTCGGGTTCGTCACGGGGCAGACCGACCGCGGGCTGCAGATCGAGGCGCCGGTGAGCGCGTACTACCTGTGGCGCGCGGCGCTGGGGGAGCCCGGGTCCCACGTCTTCTACGACGGGGAGCTGCTCACCTTCCAGGTGACCGGCCCGCAGGTCGACGTGGTCATCGCGCTCATGACCCCGCTGCTGGCCGCCGTCGTCGCCGCGATCGCCGCGATCGGGGTGCGAAAGGCCTGGTTGGGGGCCCGCTACGTCGTGCTGTTCCCGCCGCTCGCGCTGGCCCTCGTCACGGCCTTCATCGTCGTGAACAAGGTCGGCTCCCCGCAGTTCGCCGCCTGGATCGCCGCGCCCCTCGTGCTCGGGCTCGTGCTGGACCGGCACCGCTGGTGGGGACCCGCGACGCTCGGGCTCCTCATCGCCGGGCTCACGCAGTTCGTGTATCCCGTGCTCTACGGCGGCGTCCTGGCGACCCAGCCGTTCGCCATCGCCGTCCTCACCGTCCGCAACGTGCTGTACGTGGCGCTGCTCGCGTGGGCGCTGGTGCGCCTCGCACGCGTGCCGGTGCCTCGCGCCGCGCGCCGCGGCATCCTCGCTCCCGCTCCCTGATCTCCGGAGGTCCCCATGCTCATCGCCTTCTCCGTCGCCCCCAGCGGCACCGGACGCGCCGACGGCTCGGTGCACGACGCCGTCGCCGCCGCCGTCGCGGTCGTGCGGGCCTCGGGCCTGCCGCACCGCACGACCTCGATGTTCACCGAACTCGAGGGCGAGTGGGACGAGGTGTTCGCCGTCGTCAAGCGCGCCACCGAGGCGGTGCTGCCCTTCGGATCGCGGGTGTCGCTCGTGCTCAAAGCCGACATCCGCCCCGGCCGCACCGGGGAACTCGACGGCAAGGTGCAGCGTCTCGAAGCGGCACTGGATGCCGCGGCGGGCGCCACCGCGGCTGACGCGACCGACTGACGGCGCCGCCGCGTCAGGTGGCGAGCAGTCGCCGCAGGTGGTGGCCGACCGCGGGAGTCTCGATGAGGAATCCGTCGTGGCCGAAGTCGCTGGAGAGCACGACGGCCTGGTCGCCGTCGAGGGTCGCCGGGATGCCGCGGGCGATGCGGTGCTGGCCGTCGACGGGGAACAGCCGGTCGCTGTCGATGCCGAGGACGAGGGTGGTCGCAGTCACCCGCGCCAGGGCGTCTTCGATGCCGCCGCGGTCGCGGCCGACGTCGTGGGAGTCCATCGCCTCCACGAGCACGAGGTAGCTGTTGGCGTCGAAGCGCCGCGTGAACTTGTTGCCGTGGAAGTCGAGGTAGGACTCCACCGCGAACCGGCCACCGTGGCCGAGCGGACTCTTGCCCGACTGCCAGGAGCGCTGGAAGCGCTGGTTGAGTTCGGTGGGGCTCCGGTAGTTCAGCAGCGCCATGCGCCGCGCGAGCGCGAGGCCGCGATGCGGACCGTCGCCGTCGCCCGAGTCGTAGTACTCGCCGCCCTGGAACCGCGGGTCGATCTGGATCGCCTCGGTCTGCACGGAGTTCAGGGCGATCTGGTCGGCGGTGTTGGCGGGAGGCGCCGACAGCACGGCGAGGCGCTCGACGCGGTCGGGGAGCGAGACGGCCCACTCGAGGGCGTGCATGCCGCCCATCGATCCGCCGACGACCGCCGCCCACCGGTCGATGCCGAGGGCATCGGCGAGGCGCGTCTGCGCGGCGACCTGGTCGCGGATCGTGAGGTACGGAAAGCGGGCGGCCCACTCGTAGCCGTCGGGCGCGACGCTGGCGGGACCGGTGGAGCCCTGGCATCCGCCCAGCATGTTGGGGGCCACGACGTACCAGCGGTCGGTGTCGATCGGCGCACCGGGGCCGACGATGTCGCTCCACCAGCCGGCGGTCGGGTGTCCCGGTGCCGCGGGACCGCGCACGTGGCTGTCGCCGGTGAGGGCGTGCAGGATCAGCACGGCGTTGTCGCGGGTGGGATTCAGTTCGCCCCAGGTTTCGTAGGCGAGCCGCACCGACGGCAGTTCGCGGCCGCTCTCGGTGCGGAACGCGCCGAATGCGGCGAAGTGGCGGTCGCCGACGGGGTCGCCGTCACGCCACGCACCGGTGGCGGGCGGTCGGCCCAGCAGCAGGCGGGCGTCGGCCTCGGTCACCGGTGCCGAGGGCACGGTGTCTTCGGAGGTCTGCCAGTCCATCTCCCCATTGTCGTGGGTCGGCGGCGGCGGCCGGGCCCGTGTTACGCGGGCGGTGTCACGCGGAGCCGGGCTCAGCGTGCGCGGAAGGGTCGCGTCTCGTACGTCGCACCGTGCTGTCCGGCCAGGGCCACGGGGGTGCCGTCGAGCGTCTGCACGAATCGGTGGGCGCTCTCCAGGCCTTCGGGTAGGCGCGCATCGATCCCGGGCAGCGTGCCGCTCGTCTCGTTCGACAGCCAGACCACGTCGCCACCGTGTGCGCTGCGCACGGCGCCGACGGTCTCGACGAACCGGCGCCGCTGGGCTGGGTCGAGGTACAGCAGCACGGCGCTGTGGAAGACGACGAGGGTCGCCTCGCGGGGAGCGCCGGCCGCGACGTCGGGGAGGGCGTCGAGCAGGTCGGCCTGCACGATGTCGGGCGGGTCGGCGGCGGCCACCGCGGCGGCCGCCCGCAGCCGGGTCACCCGGGCATCGTGGTCGGGCCCTGGCCACACGAGGGTCGCGAGCCAGTCGACCGCGGCGGCGTCGGCGGCGTCGATGGGCGCCAGGTCGATGCCGCGCCGCCACACCACCTCGGGCAGCCGCGTCGGCACCGCGGCGGCGTCGTCGATGCGGCACCGGAGCACGACCGGCCCGTCACCCAGGCGATGGATGCCGCGCGGCGAGGTGTACTCGTACGCATAGCGGTCGGGGAGCAGACACAGCCCGGCGGCGGTGCCGACTTCGAGCAGGGCGACGGGGCCGGGGATCGCCGCCAGCTGCGGCAGCAGAGTCGCGCACCGGGCGGGCTCGTTGGTCTGGGTGGTGCGGTCGGCGGCGATGGCGATCACCCGTGCCCAGTTGTCTGCGAGCCACGCGCGCCACGAGGCGTAGGGGGTGAGCGGGCAACCCGCCCAGCGGGCGGCCGCGAAGATGCGGTTGGGTTGCTGCTGGGCGGTGGGGAGCGCGTCCAGGCGCCGCAGGATGTCGTCGTCGGCGGCGATGCCGGTGGCCCAGTCCTCATAGAGCGGCGAGGTGCCGTGCGCCCAGCGGCGGCCGAAGTCGTCGTAGCCGGCGGCGATGCGTTCGATCACGCCGGTCAGCGTAGCCCCGGCGACGGCCCGAGACGTCCGTCCCACGCACGACGCCCCGGTCGCCCCGTGAGGGGTCGACCGGGGCGTCGGGGCGTCGGGGTGTCGGGGTGGCAGGTCAGGCGCGGGCGGCCTCCGAGACGCGGCGGGCGGCGGCGAGGGCCTGCGCGAGGTCGGCGGTGAGGTCTTCCACGGCCTCGATGCCCACCGACAGACGCACCAGACCCGGCGTGACGCCGGCGGTGAGCTGCTGCTCGGGCGTGAGCTGCGAGTGGGTGGTGGAGGCGGGGTGGATGACGAGCGAGCGCACGTCACCGATGTTGGCGAGGTGGCTGAACAGTTCGAGCGAGTCGACGAACGCGCGACCGGCGCCGACGCCGCCCTTGAGCTCGAACGACAGCACTGCGCCCACGCCCTTCGGGGCGTACGTGTTGGCGGCGGCGTACCAGGGGGAGGTGGGAAGGCCCGAGTAGTTCACGGTCGCGACGTCGGGCTGGTTCTCGAGCCACTCCGCGATCTCCTGTGCGTTCTGCACGTGACGCTCGATGCGCAGCGACAGCGTTTCGATGCCCTGCAGCAGCAGCCAGGCGCTGATGGGCGCGATCGCCGAGCCGAGGTCGCGCAGCAGCTGCACGCGGGCCTTGATGATGTAGGCCAGCGAGTCGCCGACCGCGGTCGTGTACGACGCGCCGTGGTACGACGGGTCGGGCTCGGTCAGACCGGGGAACTTCTCGACGTTCTCGGACCAGGCGAAGCGGCCGCCGTCGACGATGACACCGCCGATCGTGGTGCCGTGGCCGCCGAGGAACTTCGTCGCGGAGTGCACGATGATGTCGGCGCCGTGCTCGAACGGACGGATCAGGTACGGCGTCGCGATCGTGTTGTCGACGATGAGCGGCACACCGGCCTCGTGCGCGATGTCAGCGACGGTGCGGATGTCGAGCACGTTGATCTGCGGGTTGCCGATGGTCTCGGCGAAGAACAGCTTGGTGTTCGGGCGGGCGGCGCGGCGCCATTCTTCGGGGTCGTCCTGGTTCTCGACGAACGTCGTCTCGATGCCGAGCTTGGCGAGGGTGTACTTGAACAGGTTGTACGTGCCGCCGTAGATCGAGCTGGACGAGACGATGTGGTCGCCGGCCTGGGCGATGTTGAGTACCGCGAAGGTCTCGGCGGCCTGGCCGCTGGAGACCACGAGCGCGCCGGTGCCGCCCTCGAGCGCCGCGATGCGCTGCTCGACGACATCCTGCGTGGGGTTCTGGATGCGGGTGTAGATGTTGCCGAACTCCGACAGGGCGAACAGGTTGGCCGCGTGGTCGGCGTTGTCGAACACATAGGAGGTCGTCTGGTAGATCGGCGTGGCGCGGGCCTTGGTCACCGGGTCCGGCTGGGCGCCGGAGTGGATCTGCTTGGTCTCGAAGCGCCAGTTCTCGGGTGCGGACATGATGGCTCCTGAATGTCGGGTGGACCGCGGCTGCCGCGACCTGGTCCGAGGCTACGGACAAGGCTGGTTGTCAACAACGGCGCGGAAATGTTACGTAACGCGCGGGGGTACGGTGGGACGCATGACACGACGTGCGGTGGTGACCGGGGCGAGCTCGGGGATCGGAGAGGCCACGGTGCGCGCACTGCGCGCCTCGGGTTGGGATGTCGTCGGGGTGGCCCGTCGCGCAGACCGTCTCGCGGCGCTGGAGGCCGAGACCGGTGCGGCCGTGTACGCCGCAGATCTCACGCAGCAGGCCGACGTCGACGCGCTCGCCGCCTGGCTCGCCGAAACCGGTCCCGTCCACGCGCTCGTGCAGATCGCCGGCGGCGCGCGGGGTGCCGACCGCGTGGAAGACGGCAGAGCCGACGACTGGCGCTGGATGTTCGAGGTCAACGTGCTGGCCGCCCAGATGCTGGTGGCCGCGCTGCTGCCGCAGCTGCGCCGCGCTGCGGCATCAGATGGTCACGCCGACACGCTGTTCGTCACGTCGACCGCGGCGCAGCGTGCCTACCCCGGCGGTGGCGGCTACAACGCCGCGAAGGCGGGGGAGTCGATGATCGCCGCGGCCCTGCGGCTGGAGCTCAACGGCGAACCGATCCGGGTCGTCGAGATCGCGCCGGGCATGGTCTTCACCGAGGAGTTCACCCTCAACCGCCTGGGCGGTGACCGTGCCGCGGCCGAGAAGGTCTACGACGGGGTAGCGGAGCCGCTCGTGGCCTCCGACGTCGCCGATGTCATCGCCTACGCGCTGAATGCACCGGGGCGCGTGAACCTCGATCTCGTCACGATGCGCCCGGTGGCGCAGTCGGCGCAGCATCTGCTGGCGCGCGGGCCGCTGCGGCCCCGCCTGCCCATGGACTGAGTCGGTGAGTCCGGCCGCTGAGGCCGGATGATCACCCGGATGCGCGGGCGCCGCCTCGCAAGGAGCGGACTGCTCAGAACGGCGGGGGTTCGAAGGCTGTGGCGGTGGCGAGGGCGGTGAATTCGAGGACGCGTCGGGGGATGTCGGGGTAGACCCGGCCGGTGGGGCTGGTCCATTCGAGGATGCCGTGGGGTTTCTGGATCACGCACCACGCGGTGGCGTGTTTCATCGGGTGGTGCCTTGTGCAGAGGTTGGCGAGGTTGCACAGCGCGGTCGGTCCGCCGTGCGCGGCGTCGTGGGTGTGGTCGTGGTCGCAGTGGCGGGCGGGTCTTCGGCACCCGATGAAGCGGCAGTGTTCGTCGCGGGCGTCGAGATGTCGTCGCTGTGCAGCGCTGGGCCGGTAGGTGTCGACCGACTGCACGGCTCCGGTGGTGGGTGAGACGAAGATCCGTTCCCACAGTTCCGCGGTCGCGGCGAGGCGGCGGGCGGTGTCGGGGTCGATGGGCCCGTATCCGATGAGTTCGGCGGGTGCGGTGCCGGTGCCGGTGAGGGTGTCGAGGGGGATGATGACCTGCACTTGGGCTGTGATCGCACCGCCGTCGGCGACGGCACCGGTGGTGGCGGGTGCGGTGGCGCCGCCGGTGAGGAGCAGGTCGGTGAGGACGTCCGCGCGGACCTGGTCAGTCGTGCGGGTGTCGGTCGCGACGACCTCGGCGGGGTCGGGCGGTGTGGCTTCGGCACCATCGACGCTCGCACCGTCGTCGCCGCGGGCACCAGCGCCGGCGCCAGTACCACGGTGGCCCGCGGCACTCGCTTCCGCAGCGGCTTTCCGCCGCGCGGTCGTGATCTCCCGCGCGTACTCGGTCAACCGGTCGCGGATCGCGTACGCCAGCACCGCCGGCAGCACCGCCGCCAACTCCGCCATGCCATCGTCGAGGTCCCGCACCCACACCCGCCGGCCCGTGGCGGCGTCGGTGTGACGCTCCTCGAGCGGAACGGGGTGCAGTTTCTGGGCGATCATCGCGATGATCGGTTTCGCCCGCCCCGGGGTCTCCCGCTCACACACCACCAGCGCCGCCTGCTCGAACCGGGCGCGGGCCTCGGGGTCGGCGATGCGGGCCCCGGCATCCTGAATCAACCGCACATGCCCCATGTCGATCCGCCCCGCCCGCAACGCACCGACGGTCGCCGCGAACCCGGTCACCAGCACCGTGGCGTGGTGCAGGCGGTCCTGCATCACCCGGTCGGATCGCTGCAGCACGGCGCCGACCTCGGCCGCGATCGCCCGCAACGGCATCTCCCGTTCCCGACCCGCCGACGACGGCACCCGGGCGGTCTGCTCGGCGGCGATGGCATCCATCCGCGCCAGCGCGTGCAGCACATCGGCCTCCGCCGCCGCCACCCGGCGCCGCGCCGCGGCCAGGTCGGACAGCACCGCACCCGGAGACCGGGTGTCGCTGCGGGGGCTGACCGAGGAGGTGTTCATACCTCTAATCCTGCCGACCCCCTCCGACATTGCAGCCGCGCAAACCCCAGACCAAGGTAAGAATCGGAGAAAACGGTGGACAACTTCGAAAGAGTCTGCCTGGGGAGGAAGCCCCACGCTGCCCACGCACCCGCCGCCCCCGCACCCCCACCCGCAGAACCCGCAGCCTCACCGCCCGCCCGCACGCCCACCCGTCGCCGAGCGGCGCCACCCGCCGCCACCGGCCGCCACCCGCCGCCATCGAGCGCGAGGATCGCCGCGCACCGTCCGTAGGCTGGACCGGTGCACGATGCGAACCGGACGGCGATGACCCTGCCCGAACTCGCCGACGCGGGTCTGATCGACGCCGGGTGGGCAGATGCCCTGGCGCCCGTCGCCGACGACATCGCGGTGCTCGGCGAGCGGCTGCGCGCCGAGACGGCCGCCGGCCGCGGCTACCTTCCCGACGGCCACCTTGTGCTGCGGGCATTCCAGCGGCCTCTCGCCGATGTGCGTGTGCTGATCGTGGGACAGGACCCGTACCCGACACCGGGGCACCCGATCGGGCTGTCGTTCGCGGTGGAGCGGCACGTGCGCCCGTTGCCGCGGAGCCTCGGCAACATCTACCGTGAGCTCTCCGACGATCTCGGCATCGCTCCCGCCCACCATGGCGACCTGTCGGCGTGGAGCGACCAGGGCGTCATGCTGCTCAACCGTGTGCTCACGGTGGCGCCGGGGGCTGCCGGATCCCACCGCGGCTGGGGATGGGAGAGCGTGACCGAGCATGCCATCCGCGTGCTCGTCGAGCGCGGTGGACCGCTCGTCGCGGTGCTCTGGGGCAAGGATGCCGCCGGCCTCGGGCCGCTGTTGGGCGCGACGCCGCGGGTCGAGTCGTCGCACCCATCGCCGCTGTCCGCGTCCCGCGGATTCTTCGGCTCCCGCCCGTTCTCCCGCGTCGACGCGCTGTTGGCGCAGCAGGGTGCGGCACCGGTGGATTGGCGTCTGCCGACCGCCGCGGTTCTAGGCTGACGATCATGCTGCAGGACGAATACGACCGCGACCGCCGCCGGCTGCCTTGGCACCTGCGGCGCCGTGCCGAGCCCGAGGCGCCGTTCTCGTTCGACATCCGCCCCGCCGAGCTCGGTGACGTCGCCGACATCCGCGAGATCTACAACCACTACGTCACCAACTCCGTCGTCACCTTCGACGAGAAGAAGTGGTCGGTCGCGCAATGGCGCGACAAGCTGTCCCACGCGCAGAAACTCGGGCTGCCGTTCCTGGTGGCGCAGTCGCCGTCGGGTCAGATCCTCGGGTACGCCTACGTGCAGCCGCTGTCGAGCAAATCCGGCTACCGCTACAGCGTGGAGGACTCGATCTACCTCGGCCAGGCGGCCACCGGCAAGGGTCTCGGCAAGGCGCTGCTGGTCGCGCTCATCGAGGCGTGCGAGCAGGCCGGCATCCGCGAGATGGTCGCGATCATCAGTGATCGGGGAGCGGAGGCATCCGTCGCCCTCCACGAGAAGCTCGGCTTCGTCGAAGTCGGCCGCATGGGACGCGTCGGGCACAAGTTCGGGCGGTGGCTCGGCACGATCTACCTGCAGAAGTCGCTGAACCCCGTCAAGAAACGGGGCCTGTTCGGCCGGATCCGTCAGAACTGACGGCGGGCCACGCGCGCACCGCGTCGATGAGCGCGCGCCACGGGCCCTGCACGTCGGCGTCGGGCAGCTCCGCCTCGCGCCGCCGGGGTCCTGCCTCGGCACTCACCCGCCAGCAGAAGCGGTCAGCACCCGACGGGTCGCTCGGCGGATCGTCCCATGGGCACCGATCGATGAGGCTCGCCCATTCGCGCGCCGCCTCACCGTCGGGACAGGCTTCCCATCGTCGGCGCAGTCCAGCGATGCCGCCGGTGCGCACGACGGTCACCCGAACGGTCGACTCATCTGCTGGGTGCATCCTCCATCACGCCGACGCCCGACCAGCCGGCCCGGACGGCGTCGACCTCCTCCGATCCCTCACCGTACTCCGCCGTCGCCGTCTCCAGGGTGGCCCGGGCGAACCCGGCGAAGTCCACCGTCGGCGAGAGGGTGCCGGCGGTGAGGGTGCGGTACCAGATGAGGCCGGCGCGTTCCCATGCTCTGCCGCCGAGGGCGATCGCGGTGAGGTGGAACGCGCGATTCGGGATGCCGGAGTTGATGTGCACGCCGCCGTTGTCGGCCTCGGTCTCGACGTAATCGCGCATGTGCCCCGGCTGCGGGTCGCGGCCGAGCACATCGTCGTCGTACGCTGTGCCGGGTGCGGCGAGCGATCGCAGCGCCTTGCCCTGCACGGCGTCGGTGAAGATCCCGGCGCCGATCAGCCACAATGCCTCATCGGCGGTCTGTCCGAGGCTGTGCTGTTCGGTGAGAGCGCCGAACACATCGGACAGCGATTCGTTGAGTGCGCCCGACTGCCGCTCGTACACGAGGCCGCCGGAGAACTCGGTGACCCCGTGGGCGAGCTCGTGCGCGATGACGCTGAGGGAGCTGGTGAACCCCGTGAACACCTCGCCGTCGCCGTCGCCGAACACCATGCGCTCACCGTTCCAGAACGCGTTGTCGTAGTCGACGCCGTAGTGCACGGTGGCGGCCAGTGTGCCGCCCGCGGCGTCGATGCCGGCGCGGCCGAAGGCATCCCAGAAGAAGTCGAACGTCGCCCCGAGCCCGTCGAACGCCTCATCGGTCGCCTCGTCACCGGCGGGCGGGTCGGCTTCGGTGCGCACCTGCACACCGGGCAGGGTCTCGCGGTTCTGCGCGTCGGAGATCACGCGGTCGGGCGAGGGGGTCGCCCTCGCCACGAGCGCTCCGTCCTCGTCGATCGACAGCTGCAGGCGGGTGAGGTCGGGGTCGTAGCCGTGCCCGGCTTCGAGGGTCGCCCGCGCCGCGCGGGCCGCCCGCGCCAGGTGCGGGGCATCGGTCGCGGCGATGCGGGCCAGCAGGTACGGCGGGACGATGGCTGTCATGGCACGAGGCTAGGGCCCGCCGCCGACATCGGGAACGCCACCGGTCGGATCGATCACCGGGATCGAGGCCAGCAGACGCCTCGTGTAGGCCACCTGCGGGGTCAGCAGCACCTTCTCAGTCGGGCCCTCCTCCACGATGCGGCCGTCCTTCATGACGATCACGTCGTCGCACAGGTTCTGCACGATGCCGATGTCGTGGGACACCAGCACGAGCGCCAGGCCGTCGCGGCGGCGCAGGTCCCGCAGCAGCTCGAGGATCTGGGCGCGCACCGTGACATCCAGCGCCGACAGCGGCTCATCGCCGACGAGCAGGCGCGGGCGGTGCACGATGGCGCGGGCGATCGCGATGCGCTGGCGCTGGCCGCCCGAGAACTCGTGCGGGAAGCGGTCGGCCATCGCCGGTTCCAGCCCCACATCGGTGAGCACCTCGCGCACGCGGGCGCGGCGATCGCCCTCGATCCCGAGCGCCCACAGCGGCTCGGCGACGATGCGCCCGACGCTCATGCGCGGGTCCAGCGACGCATAGGGGTCCTGGAAGACGATGCCGGTCTGGCGTCTCAGCCAATGCAGCGACGTGGCGGGCGCGGATGCCACGACCGCCTTGCCGTCGAACTCGACGGTGCCCGCCGTGGGGGTGTCCAGCGCCAGCAGCAGCCGCACGAGCGTCGACTTGCCCGAACCCGATTCGCCGATGATGCCGAGGGCGGAATTCTCGGCGACGTCGACGTCGGCATCTTCCAGCGCCGTCGTCCACCGGCGCGGCTCGAACAGGCCCCCGCGGGGGACCGGGTGGCGCCGCGTGAGCCCGCGGCCGCGCAGCAGCGCGTTCATGCGCGTCCTCCCGGGCGCCACAGCGTCGCGGTGGCGTCGCGCAGGAGCCCGCGGGTGACCGCCGAGGACGGCGCGGTGAGCAGCGTCGCCACCGGGGCGGACTCGACGACGCGACCCCGTTCGAGCACGATGCCGTGCGTCGCGATCTGCGACAGCACCGCCAGGTCGTGCGTGATGAACACCAGCGACATGCCGTCGCCGGTCACGAGGTCGCCGAGCAGTTGCAGGATCTCGGCCTGGATCGTCACGTCCAGGGCCGTCGTCGGCTCGTCGGCGATGAGCAGCCGCGGGCGGCACGCCAGCGCCATCGCGATCGCGACGCGCTGGCGCTGACCGCCCGACAGCTGGTGCGGATAGCGGGTGACGATCTGCTGCGGATCGGGCAGCGCCACCCGTGCGGCCTCCGCGACCGCGTGCTCCTTGGCCGCGCGACGGGAGATGCGCTCGTGGATGCGCACCGACTCGGCGATCTGCCGCCCGACGGTGCGGATGGGGTTCAGCGCCGTGCGCGGCTCCTGGAACACGATGCCGATCTCGTCGCCGCGGAGCTCGGCCATGTCGCGGTCGGGCATCCCGATCAGCTCGCGCCCGTTCCAGCGGATGCTGCCGGTCGCCGTCGCGGCATCCGGCAGCAGCCCCATGATGGCCAACGCCGTGAGGGACTTTCCCGACCCGGATTCGCCGATGAGCCCGACGCGGGCGGAGTCGGGCACGTCGAACGAGACGCCGTCGACGACGCGGCGCCCACCCACCTCGATCGCGAGGTCGCGCACCTCGAGGCTCATGCCACCACCTCCGGCACGTGCGCGCGGGCGGCGTTGCCGCGGCGGCTGAGGGTGGGGTCGGTGGCCTCGCGCAGACCGTCGCCGAGCAGATTCAGCCCCAGCACGGTGAGCGTGATCGCCAGGCCCGGCCACACCACCGACAGCGGGTGCACCGTGATGTAGGTCTGCAGTTCGCTCAGCAGCACGCCCCACGACGGCTGGGTCACGGGGGCGCCGAAGCCCAGGTACGACAGGCCCGCCTCGGCGAGCACCGCGACGGCCATGCCCCACGACAGCTGGACGATGAACACCGGAGCGACGTTGGGGAGCAGGTGACGCAGCAGGTTCTGCAGCGGCGTCAGGCCTGCCGCGCGCCCGGCGAGCACGAATTCGCTCTGCAGCACGCGGCGCAGCTCCGGCCGGGTGACGCGGGCGATGTTGACCCCGAAGCCGATGCCGACCGCCAGAATGACGACCCACAGCGACCCGCCCCACACGGCGGAGATCATCATCGCGATGAGCAGCACCGGGAAGGCGATGAGGATGTCGACGAGTACGGCGACCGTCTCACGCAGCCACCGGGCGGTGAGCGCACCGAGCGAGGCCAGCACGATGCCGATGAGCGTCGCGACGAGCCCGGCGCCGAGCGCGACCCACACCGTCGTGACGGCGCCGGCCATGATGAGGCTGAGGATGTCGCGGCCGGTGGCATCCGTGCCGAGCAGGTGCGGCCAGCCCGGCGGCGCCCAGCGGTTGGCGATGTCGACCTGTTGCGGATCGAACGGCGTCCACACCGCCGCGATGAGCGCGGTGACGCCCACGACGGCGAAGACCGCCAACCCCACCCGACCGGTCGTCAGTTGCGTCAGGCGGCGCAGCCACCCCCACCGGCCCTCGGACGCGCGGCGCCCGCTGTCAGCGCTCATCCCGCCTCCCGCTGCCGGGGGTCGATGACCCGGTGGAAGAGGTCGACGGCGAACCCGACGACCAGCACGAACCCGGTCAGCACGAGCAGTTCGCCCTGCACCATCGGCAGGTCGCGTGCGCCGACGTCTGCCACGAGCATGCGGCCGATCCCGGGGAGCGAGAACAGCTGTTCGATGACGACGGCGCCGACGATGATGCCGGCGACCTGCAGGCCCAGCACCGTGATGACCGAGAGCCCGACGTTGGGCAGTCCGTGGCGCACCAGAGCCTGCGTGCGGGTGAGACCCTTCGCGGCGGCGCTTCGCACGTAATCCTGCCCCACCGCCTGCAGCGTCGCCGAGCGCACGAAGCGCAGCAGCATGGCGCCTTCGACGATGCCGATCGTGATCGCGGGCAGCAGCAGAGAGCGCAGCGCCGTCGCCGGGTCGTCCCAGCCGGAACGCGGGAACCCCTGCGCCGGCAGCCACCCGAGCCACACCGCGAAGACGACGACGAGCATCATGCCGGCCCACACCACCGGTACTGCGGCGACCGCCTGCGCCCCGACGGTGATGAGCGTGCCGTCGGCACGACCGCGACGGAGGGCCGAGACGACGCCCAGCGGCACACTGAAGGCCAGCGCGATCACGAGCGAGAGGATGCCGAGCGGCACGGTCACCTGCGCCTTCTCGGCGAGTTCGGTGGTCACTGCGCTCCCGGTCAGCAGCGACGTGCCGAGGTCGCCGCCGAAGATCCCGCCGATCCAGTCGAGGTACTGCAGCGGCAGCGGCCGGTCCAGACCCAGGCGCGCGCGGATGGCCTCGACCTGCTCGGGCGTGCTCCCGACGCCCGCCACCATCTGGGCGACGTCGCCGGGGAGCACCCGCAGGGTGACGAAGATCAACGCGCTGGCGACGACGAGGCCCACGAGCAGCAGGACCAGCCGCGTCAGCGCGTAGCGGATCACCCCTCGCTCTTGGTCAGCTCGACGAGGTTGAGACGCTCGTTCACGTTCACCGTGGGCATACCGGTGATGTTAGCGCCGACCGCGACGACCGATGCGCCGTTGTACAGCCAGTCGGCGGCGTGGTCCTCGGACACGATGCGGGCGGCTTCGGCGAGCAGATCGGCTGCCTCGGCCTCGTCGGTGGCGGCGAGGGACTGCGCGAACAGCTCCTGCACCTCGGCGTCGTCGTAGGCGAAGTAGTACTCGGGGTTCGCCCAGTTCTCGAAGTCGTGCGCCTCGGTGTGCAGGACGAAACTCAGCTCGTAGTCGCGGTTCATGTAGACGTCGTTGAGCCACGACGAGAACTCCACGGCGTTGACCTTCAGGGTGATGCCCACGTCGTGCAGGTTCGACACCAGGATCTGCGAGACCGTCGTGCCGTAGAACGACGGCAGCGTGAGGGTGAGCTCGAGGTCGTCCCCTTCGTCGTAGCCCGCTTCGGCCAGCAGCTCACGCGCCGCCTCGGGGTCGTGGGGGACCAGTTCCGAGAGGTCCTCGTAGCCGGGGTCGAGCTCGGGGATGGGGCCGTACATCGTCTGCCCGGCGCCGAGGGCTTCGACGATGGCGTCGTGGTCGATCGCCTGGCGGATGGCCTGACGCACCTTGACGTCGGCGAGGGGTCCTTCGCCGGCGTTCATCGCCAGGGTGCCCTTGTCGGTCGACGCGCCGATCTCGACCGTGAAGTCGCCGTTCGCCTCGATCTGCTCGGTCAGGTTCGCATCGAATCCGGTCACGACGTCGACTTCGCCCGCCAGGGCCGCGTTGAGTGCGGCCTGGGTTTCGGGGATGTAGGCGAAGACGACCTCCGCCGCGCCCGCCGGGTCGCCCCAGTAGTCGGCGAATCGGGCGAGGGTGACGCTGTCGCCCTGCTTCCAGCTCGCCAGGGTGAAGGGGCCGGTGCCGTTGGCTGCGGTCTTGCGGTCGGTGGTGTCACCCTCCTTGAGGATGAGGCCGGCGCGCCCGGTGAGGTTCCACAGCAGGCTCGAGTCGGGCTCGGCGAGGGTCAGCACGATGTCCTGCCCGTTCGCGGTGATGCCGGTGACACCGGCGAGGCGCGCGGAGTCGCGGTACGACGCCGTGTCGCGCACCTGCGTGAGCGACCAGATGACGTCCTGCGGTGTCAGCGGCTGCCCGTCGTGGAAGACGACGCCCTCGCGGAGCGTGAAGGTGTAGGTGAGGCCGTCGGGGGAGACCTCGTAGTCACTCGCGAGCGCCGGGACGATGTCCTGCTCGGGGGTGCGGGAGACGAGCCCCTGGTAGACGTTGTCGATCAGCAGCTGATCGAGCGCCGCGCCGGCGGTCTCGCGGATGTCGAGGTTGCCGGGTTCGGAGACCAGACGCACCGCCACCGACGCGTCGGGGTCGGCGACGGCGCTGGTGGTGGGTGCGGGGGCCTCGGCGGCGCTGCAGGCGGTCAGCAGCAGGGCGCCGGTGGCCAGCAGGGCCGCGGCAGCCAGGGAGGTGCGGCGGAGCATGTGGAGGGGTCCTTTCGCAAGGGCGGGAGGCATCATCGCTGTCCGGGGCCTCCCGCGTACTCTTGTGCGCGTAACAGCCTAGGCTCCGTGCGGCCGTGGTCGGGCATCGGTGACGTCTTGGATGCCGTCGCGCTCACGAGGACGCCACCGCATCGGCCACGAGCACGCCCAGCTCACGGGGCAGCTCCTCCTGCACGTTGTGGCCTGCGGGGAGGGTGATCACCGCGGCGTGGGGGAGTCGGCGGACGAACTCTGCGGCATCCGCCTCGGTCACATAGCCCCGCTCCCCGCGCACCAGCGTGAGGGGGACGGATGCCGCGGCGAAATCGCCCCAGCTCGCCGCGGTGAGCACATCGCGGGGGAGGTCGGCGGTGGCGCGTCCCGCGCGCGCGGCGGCCGCAGCGTCGGGGTCGGCGGCGCGGGCGGCGGCGAGGTGGGCGTAGTGGTGCTTCCACTCCACACGGCCGTCGGGGCGGATGCGCGAGTTCAGGGCGACACCGCGGGCGGTGGCCTCGCGGCTGCCGCCGCCGAAGCCGAACGCGAGTGCCCGGTCGACGAGCTCGTCGCGGGAGGCCCAATCGGTGGGGCCCGCGAAGAAGTCCCGCAGCTGTGACGGACCGGCCGACGGCTCGACGCCCGGGGTGATGTCGACGATGACGAGGGCGCGCACGAGCTCGGGTGCCGCTGCGGCGACGGCCGCCGCCGTCACACCTCCCAGCGACTGCCCCACGAGCACCTGCGGTCGGTCGGTCCACGTGCGCATCGCGCGGATGACATCGGGGGCGAGCGTGTGGGCGGAGTAGTCGGCGTCGTCGCGCCACGACGAGTCGCCGTGACCGGGGAGGTCCAGCGCGAGGGCGGGGCGGCCGAGCGCCAGCACCGTGGCATCCCAGGTGTGGGCGTTCAGGCCCGCACCGTGCAGCAGCGTCACCGCCGGATCGGCGGGGGCGCCGTAGCGCAGCGCACTGAGGGTGCGACCGTCGTCGAGGGCCAGCCGCAGCCGGTCGACCTGCGGCACCGCGTCGATGCCCAGGTCGGCGGCCTGGGCGGCCAGGAACGAGAACTCGTCGTCGGGATCGCTCACCCGCACATTCTGCCCGCTCGCGTCGGGGCGGGCATAGGGTCGGACCATGACCGAGGCTCCCCGCGTCCACCTCTCCCGGTCCGCCCGCGAGGCCTACCGTGCCCTCGACGTGTTCGCCAAGACGGTGGGGGCGATCGCCGACGACGCGGGGCTCGACGCGCGGCTGCGCGAGCTCGTGCAGATCCACGCCTCGCAGCTCAACGGCTGCTCGTTCTGCGTGCGCGTGCACGTCGACCGTGCGGAAGCTGCGGGGGCCACCGCCGACGTCATCGCGCAGGTGGCGGTGTGGCGTGACTCGGGGGTCTTCACCGAGCGGGAGCGCGCCGCGCTCGAACTGACCGAGGCGCACGTGTTCATCCACGAGGCGGGCGTGCCCGACGACGTGTACGACCGGGTCGGCGGCATCCTCTCGGAGCGGGAGTACGTCGCGCTCAGCTGGATCCTGGTGGCGATCAACTCCTTCAACCGCGTCGCGATCGCCGGTCGCTACGACGTGCCGCCGCGCGAGGGGGAGCAGGCGTGACCGATGCCGCCTGGAGCGTCTCGGGCGCGCTGAACTTCCGCGACGTCGGGGGGCTGCCGGCGGGGGCGGGGGTCTCCCGGTCGGGGGTGCTGTTCCGTTCGGGCAACCTCGCCCGGCTCGACGACGCCGGGCGGGCCACGCTGCGCGAACTGGGGCTGCGGCGCGTGATCGACCTGCGCGCCGACGACGAGATCGCCCTGGAACCCTCGCTCGTGGACGGGCTGGACCTGGAGACGCAGCGGGTGCCGCTGTTCCTCGGTTCGGCGACCTCGTTCTTCGAGCGTGACGTGGGGCTCGACGACTTCTACCGCTCGATGCTCGACGAAGCCGCCGACCGGGTGGTCGAGGTGGTCCGCGGGGTGCTGGCCGACCAGCCGGTGCTCGTGCACTGCACCGTCGGCAAAGACCGCACCGGGGTGACGGTCGCCCTCACCCTCGCCGCCGCGGGGGTGGACGAAGACGCCGTCGTCGCCGACTACGCACGCACCGAAGCTCTGCTGCCGGCGCAGCGCAACGCCCGCGTGCTGGCGTACCTGCGCGCGCAGCATCCCGAGGCGCGCTACCTGGAGGAACTGGCGACCAGATCGCCCGCCGCCGCGATGCGGACGCTCCTCGCCGACCTCCGCGCGCGCTACGGAGCACCGGTGGAGTTCCTGCGGGCCCACGGGCTGGGCGATGACGAGATCGCGGAGCTCACCGCGGTGCTCGTGCGCCGCGACTGATTCGGCCGATCCACTCAGGTTAGGCAACCCTCATCAGTGGTACCGTGGTGGTGCCATGACCTCCGCCGATCACAACGCCGCCGCCTGCCGGGCGACCCGGCACACCCGCGTGCAGCACCTCATCGCCGCCGACGAGCACTCGCTCGCCGAGCTCGAGGCGCTCATCGCGACTCTGCCGCTGTGCTCGACCGGACGCGTCTTCATCGAGGTGCCCGACGACACCTGGCCCACCGACCTCGCGGTGCCCCCGCGCATGATCGTCACCTGGCTCGACCGATCCCGTCGCTCCGGCACACCCGGCACCGGCCGCGGCTGCGCACCCGGCGCCGCGCTCACCCGTGCGGTGACCGGCTGGGCCGACGAGATGCTGTGCACCGACGACCACGCCACCCGGGTGTTCCTGCTCGGCGGGTACCTCGGCACCGCCGACATCGTCGACCACCTCACCGGTCACCTCGGCATGCCCGCCGACGGCATCCGCACCCCCGAGCGCTTCGGGCTCGCGACCGCCCGCTGACTCAGGCCCCGCGGGGAACGTAGCGGCCGTCCGCCAAGCCCGCCTCGATCTCGAACCGGTTGGTGAGCGGATCGCGTCCCGCCAGCAGGTACAGCACCGGCATGAGGGCACCGTAGCGCTGCCACTGCCGCTTGTGCACGGCCTCGTGGGTGAGGAGGCTCTCGGGGATGCGTCCTGATCCGGTGAGGAAGCAGCCGCCGACGCACACACCTCCCCGGCGGTAGGTCCACGACGGCATGCCGCGGAAGACCCACAGCCCACCGCGGCGCTCCACGCGGCCGGTCGACCACAGGCCGCCCCAGATCCAACCCAACCCCGTGCCCCAGAGGTAGCCGAGACGGCTGAGGGGGGAGTCTCGCAGCAACGCCGGAATCCACCGGTCCTGCCGCTTTCCGCGCGCCACGACCCGGTCGGCCCTCTCGCGCCAGTCGGCCGGCGGGGTGGGGATCGGGCTCACGCAAGCGCCCCGATGACGCGCAGGATCGCGCCGAGGTCGTCGACGGCGGCGCGCGGTGACGACGGGGCGAATCCCGACAGTGACGCGCCCGCGAGAGGAATCCGGTCACGCAGCCGCGCGATCGCGGTCACGAGCGCCGGCACGTCGACCCCGAACGGCACGGCCGACCCCACGCCCGTGATCGATGCCGGGTCGAGCACATCGAGGTCGACGTGCACGTAGACGGCATCGGCCCCGGTCGCGGCGACCGCGTCGGCGAGGGCGTCGGGGTCGTCGAACGACGCGGCGGGCACGAACGTGAGGGGGGAGCTCAGCAGGTATGCCTCCTCGGCGGCATCGAGGTCGCGCGCCCCCGCGAGCACGATGCGCTCGGGCGCGACGACGGCGGTCGTCGCGAGCGGCTCGACCTCACCCAGCACGGCGCGCAGGGCCATGCCGGCGTAGGCGCCGGAGGGGGAGGATGCCGGGTCGTGCAGGTCGCCGTGCGCGTCGCACCAGACGACGGCGAGGTTCGGATGCCGCGCGGCGGCGTGCGCGATCGCCGGCACCGCGACGGCGCAGTCGCCTCCCACGACGACCGCGGGTTCGGCGATCGGCGCGAGGGTCTCGGCCAGGAGCGTCTGGATGCGGGTGAGGGCGCTCAGCCGCTGCACTGCGCTGCCGAGTGCTTCGCCGGCTTCCAGCGGCACCTCGACGCGCGTACACGCGGCGCGCGGCAGGTCGCCGGCGATCGCCTCCGCCCCGTCGATGAGGAGCATGGCGCGCGACGAGGGCGAGCCCTGCCATTGCGGAACGACGACGAACCGGGTCATGCCCCCATCTTGGCCTGTCATGCCTCGTGATGCGCGTGGCATCGCCGCGATCCGCCGACGTGGCCGACGTCGCCCACGGTCACCCGCCGGGAACGCGCCCCGGGGGGGGCCCCC
>NZ_JACSQP010000003.1:16482-196955 GCF_014836535.1 Microbacterium pullorum | reverse complement strand
GGCCCCCCGGGCCCCCCGCCGGCACCGCCCCGGGGCGCCCCCCCGGGGGGGCGACGCCCGTGCGGCGTGCGGCGTGCGGCGATCAGACCCCGGGGTCGATGGCCTTCGCCGGGGCGCCCGACTTCAGCGCGGCCAGGCGAGCCTCGACTTCGGTGAGTTCCCCGACGTCCTCGAGCTGGTTGAACTGCGCGTCGATGCTCGAGGCCGCGAGCTCCTGCTTGCCGGCAGCCAGTGCCTCCTGGCGACGCACCTTGTCCTCGAAGCGGCCCAGTTCGCTCGTGGGGTCGAGTACGTCGATCGACCGCACGGCGTCGTGCACCTTGTTCTGGGCCTCGGCCGTCTTCGCGCGGGCGAGCAGCTCGGAGCGCTTCGACTTCAGCTGCTCGAGCTTGCCCTTCATGCCGTTGAGGCCGTCCTTGAGCTTCTCGACGATCTCGGACTGCGTGGCGATGGTCGGGGCGATGGCGCGCGCCTCGTTCTCCTCGCTGATCTGGCGCTGCAGCGCGATCTTGGCGAGGTTGTCGAACTTGTCGGCGTCGGCGAGGTTGCCGGCGGTGCGCAGCTGGTCGGCCTTGCGGCTGGCGGCGAGGGCCTTGTTGCCCCATTCGGTCGCCGCCTGCACGTCCTCCTGGTGGTCGCGCTCGAGCAGACGCAGGTTGCCGATCGTCTCGGCGATGGCCGACTCCGCCTCGGCGATGGAGTTGGTGTAGTCGCGCACGAGCTGGTCGAGCATCTTCTGCGGGTCCTCGGCCGAGTCGAGGAGAGCGTTGATGTTCGCCTTCATGAGGGTCGAGATGCGACCGAAGATGGACTGCTTTGCCATGGGTGCTGCCTTCCTATCAAGATGACGTGTGGTGGTCTGGGATGCCGCGGTGCGGCGGGCCCGGAGGATCAGAAGCGCCCCCCTCCGCGACGGCCGCGGGTGCCCCCGCCGCCGAAACTTCCGGAGCGGAAGCTGCCGCCGCCGCTGCGGCCCCGACTTCCGCCGCCGCTGAAGCCGCCGCCGAAGCCGCCGCCGAAGCCGCCCATCGGACCGCTTCGGCCGCCGCCGCTGAGCAGCGAGTTGATCACGATACCGCCGAGCACGGCGCCGAGCATGCCGTTGCCGCCACCGCCGCTGCTGCCGCCACCGAAGCCCCCGCCGCCGAATCCGCCGACGTCGGTCTGGGCGTCCTGGATCGCCTGCGCGGCGAGCTGGTTGGCGCGCTGGGCGAGGGGGAGCGCCTGCTCGGGCGCGGTCTGCTCGAGCTGGCGCGCCTGCACGAGGGCGGCGCCGGCTTCGGCGAGCCGGGTGCGCGCCTGCGCGCCCACGGCACCGCGACGTGCGGTGATGTAGTCCTCGGCGGCCGAGACCTGCGCCTGCGCCTGCGTGAGCTGCTGGCCGAGCAGCTGGCGGGCGCGCTGCGCGCGGGCCTGGCTGTCGCGCACTGCGGCGACGACGCCGTCGATGCGGGAGTTGGCGGCTTCCAGCGCCTGCAGCGTCACCAGCGGCCGTTTCGCCGTGGAGGCGAGGTTCGTGCGGGCCGTGTCGACCTGCTGCCGCGTCGCGGCGACGGCCGCGGCGACCTGACCGTCGGGGTCGGGAAGTGCGCCGGCGACGGCGATGTCCTGTTCGAGGTCGGCGATGAGGGCGGCGGCATCCTTCTCGCCCTGGGTGAGGTCGGCGGCCAGGCGCCCGATGGCATCCGCCAGCAGTCTCGCCTGCCCGACGGCCTCTTCGGCGGCGCGGATGCTGACGGCCGCGGCCCCGCCGTCGCCCGCCGCGACCGCGTCGGCGGCGTGGGCGAGCTGTTCGTCGGCGAACGCGAGTCGCTCGCGGGCCTGCTCGGGGTTGTCGGCGATCGTGGCGAGCGCTTCGGGCGCGTACGTTGCGCGCAGGGTCTGCAGCGTCGCCGCCGCGGCATCGAGGGAGCCGGTGACGGTGGTGCGCTGCTCCTGCACGCGGGCGAGCGCCTCGGGAGCGTTCTGCTCGAGCTTGCGCAGTTCGTCGAAGTCGGCGGCCTTCTCGTCGAGGTTCGCGTCCGCCTCTTCGCACAGCCGCAGGATCTCGGTGTGCCACTGGCGCGTCTGCTGCTCGGTGTCGGGCTCGGCGTCGTCGAGCTGCTGGCGCAGCGTGAAGGCCTTCTGGAGGTTCTCCTTGGCCGCCGTCAGCGCCTGCTCGAACTCCACCGTCGCGGCGTCACCGAACTGCGCCCGCGCGAAGCCGAGCTCCTGCTCGCTCGTGCGCACCGCATCGTCGGCGGCGACGAGCGCCGCCGCTGCCCGCCGGGCGAGGTGTTCGGGGGGGATCTGCTCGATGGGCTCGGCCTTCGGGCCGGGGGAGCCGCCACGTCGGCGGGATCGCACGACGATGAAGACGACGACGCCCACCACGGCGATGCCGAGCACGATCCACAGCCACGCGCCGCCGCCGGAACTCGTGAGGTCCCGCTGGAAACGGTCGGCGGCCAGCTGGATCGCGCCGCTGTAGTCGTCGTCGCGCAGCAGCGGCAGCATGGCTTCCTCCGTCGCGGCGAGGTCGGCCTCGCTGAGGGGCCCGCCGTCGTCGGCGGAGATGTAGTACTGCCGGCCCTCGGTGGCGATGGCCAGCAGATACTGCTTCTGCCCTAGGCCGTTGCCGAGGGCGGTGGCATCCGCCCACTCCTGGCTGTTCGACGGGTCGGTGAACTCGTCCACCAGCACGACGAACAGGTCGACCCCCGTCGCGTCGTACAGGCCCGCCAGGCGGTCCTCGGCGCCCGAGAGCTGGCCGGGGCTGAGCGCGCCGGCCTGGTCGGTGACGTGGGACGATCCGAGCTGCACCGGGTCGGTCGCCGATGCCGTCATCGCACCCGCCGACATGAGCACCGCCAGAACGGTCGTGAGCACCATGGCCCAGCGCCTGCGCATCGTGTCCCCTTCCGAGGGCCCTTCGGGCACCTCTTCCCGAGTCTATTCAGAGGCCGTGAACCGGCGATAGTTCACCGGCTGTGAGGTACCGATGAGACCTCACCGGCTCGCGCGCGGCGGGTCGGGGATGGCGGTGTCGGCGGCGGCGGGTACGCTCTGACCCCCGGAGGCCTCATGGATGATCGATACGGCGGCGACGTGCTCGCCGCAGGGTGGCGCAGCGCCGGGCGACGCCGCATCCCCGACGTCGCGGCAGCGCGCGACCTCGTGGTGGAGGTGGCCGACGACGGGTTCTGCGGCGCGGTCACCGGCAGCCAGTCGGGGCTCGTGGAGCTCGAGGATCGTGTCGGGCGGCGGCGGCAGTTCCCCCTCGGCGGCGGCTTCCTCATCGACGGCGAGCCGGTGCGCCTCGTGGCACCCAGCGCCGCACCGAAGCCGCGCACGCGCACGGCATCCGGATCCTTCGCCGCCCCCGAAGAGCGGGCCAGGGTCGCGCGGGCCAGTCGCATCCTCGTCGAAGGCCGCCACGACGCCGAGCTCGTCGAGAAGGTGTGGGGTGCCGACCTCCGCGTCGAAGGCGTGGTCGTGGAGTACCTCGAGGGCATCGACCTGCTCGACGAGGCCCTCCGCGCCGAGCCGCCGGGGCCCCAGCGCCGCTACGGCGTGCTGGTGGATCATCTCGTGCCGGGTTCGAAGGAGCAGCGCATCGCGGATGCCGTCGCCCGAGGGCCCCACGGTGCGCACGTGCTGGTGGTCGGCCACCCCCACGTGGATGTCTGGGAGTGCGTGACCCCCCGCGCCGTCGGAATCCCCGCCTGGCCCACGGTGCCGCGCGGCACCGACTGGAAGACCGGCGTCTGCCGGGCACTGGGCTGGCCGGCCGAGGAGCAGGCCGACATCGCGCGGGCGTGGCAGCGGATCCTCGGGAGCGTGCACACCTTCCGCGACCTCGACCCGGCGCTGCTCGGGCCCGTGGAGCAGCTCATCGACTTCGTGACGCAGGAGGGGTGACCCCCGGCGCGCGTGCGGGTGGGGAGCCCCGGTAGCCTGGGGACATGCCGGATCCTGAGCCCGACGCGGACCCGACCGCCTCCGACGACGCCGTGTTCCGCAAGCGCACGGTCTCCTTCGTGCGCCGCAGCGGTCGCATGTCCGAAGCGCAGGAGTGCGCCTGGAGCGAACTGGCCGCGCACTACGCGCTGCCGGTGCCGCGTGACGGCGCCACCACGAGCGTGCGCGCCGGATCCGAGATCGACCCGGCCGCGGTGTTCGGGCGCGACGCGCCGCTCATCGTCGAGATCGGCTCGGGGCAGGGGCACGCCATCGTGCACGCGGCATCCGCCCGGCCCGACGCCGACTTCCTCGCGGTCGAGGTCTTCAAGGCGGGGCTCGCGCGCACCATGCTCGACGCCGATCGCGTCGGTGCGCGCAACCTCCGCGTGGTCGAGGCCAACGCCCCCGAGGTGCTCGAGCATCTGCTGCCGGAGGCCTCGGTCGACGAACTGTGGGTGTTCTTCCCCGACCCGTGGCACAAGAAGAAGCACACCAAGCGTCGCCTCGTGGCGCCGCCGTTCCCGACGCTCGCAGCGCGTGCGCTGCGTGACGGTGGCGTGCTGCGGCTGGCGACCGACTGGGAGGACTACGCGCTGCAGATGCGGGCCGTGATGGCCGATGCCGCCGACTTCGAGCCCGCATTCGAGGGGGAGTGGGCGCCACGGTTCGACGGCCGGATCGTCACCGCCTTCGAGCGCAAGGGCACGGCGAAGGGCCGCGACATCCGCGACCTCGCGTACCGCCGCAAGGCCCGCTCGTGAAGACGGCGGTCGCGCCGGTACGACCTCACGTCTCGCTCGCCACCGTGCCGGCGCTGCTGGTGTGCCTGGCCGCGCCGGCGTTCTACGTGTTGCTGCTGCCGTGGCTCGGCTGGGCGCTGCTGGTGGCGGGGCTTGTCGTCGCGGCGGTCGTGGAGCGCGCGCGGGCGAACCCCGCTGCGCCCACGGCATCCGCCGTGCGCCCGCCCTCGCTCGTGCGCGACCTGTCGCTCATCGCCGCGGGCCTCGTCATCGTCAGCCTCATCGACCTCAAAGCCGAGCTCGACAACGCCGCGATGGTGCGATTCACCCTCGCGCTCGGCGGCGCGGTCGTGGTGCCGTACGTCGTGTCGCGGTGGGTCTATCGCGACCGGGCCATCTCGTTCCCCTGGCGAGGCGGCGGGCGCTGGACGATGTTCCAGTGGGTGTGGCTCGTGCTCGTGCTGGTGCTCGGCTGGCTGATCCTGCCCTTCTACTTCATCACCTCCGGCGTCTACATGAACTGGCCGGTCGTGGACACCCCCGACCTCATCGCACGCCTGTTCGTCGGAGTGGGGGCCGTCGGCATCTGGGACGAGCTGTTCTTCATCTGCACCGTGTTCGCGCTGCTGCGCCGCCACTTCGCCGATGTGTCGGCCAACGTGCTGCAGGCGATCGTGTTCGTCTCGTTCCTGTGGGAGCTCGGCTACCGCGCGTGGGGGCCGGCGCTGACCATCCCGTTCGCGCTGCTGCAGGGCTACATCTTCCTGAAGACGCGCTCGCTGGCCTACGTCGTCACGGTGCACCTGCTGTTCGACGCGGTGGTGTTCGCGGTGCTCGTGCACGCCCACAACCCGGGGCTGCTGGACGCGATCTTCTTCGTCTCGCCCTGACGCGCGGCGCGGGCTATGTCGCGCGCCGGGTCGGCGCACAACGTCGCTGATCCGGCCCGGTGACGGCCCGGAGTGGGCCCCGCGGCCGGGTTCGGGTGCGGATTGGCGACATTGTGCGCGGGGACCGGCCGGCTCGCGTGCGCGCGGACAGGGCGCGCGGCCGGGCGCTGCGCGGTAGCATCGACGACGGATCCCGACCGGATCCCCGGACGAGGGTTCAGTACCCGGTGAGCGACAAGACTGGCCACGGAGGGCCGTGTCATGGCGTGGATCGTTCTCATCGTGTCGGGAGTGCTGGAGGCCGTCTGGGCGACGGCGCTCGGCAAATCGGAGGGCTTCACGAAGCTCTGGCCATCGGTCGTGTTCGGCGTCGCGCTGGTGATGAGCATGGGCGGCCTCGCCTGGGCGATGCGCGACATCTCCACCGGCACCGCATATGCGGTGTGGGTCGGCATCGGGGCATCCATCACCGTCGTCTACGCGATGGTCACCGGTGACGAGGACTTCTCGATCGTGAAGTTCCTGCTCATCCTGGGGCTCGTGGGCTGCATCGTCGGGCTCAAGCTGGTCAGCACCGAGTGACGCGGGCGGATGCCGCGGCACGGAGCGTCCCTCGGGCGGTGATAGTCTCGATCGGTACGCCTCCGTAGCTCAGTGGATAGAGCGCCGGTTTCCGGTACCGTAGGTCGCAGGTTCGACTCCTGTCGGGGGCACTTTGGGTTGTACGCGGAACGGGTGAAGACTCGTACGCGGAACCTCCAAGAATGAAGAAACGCCGCCTGAATCAGGCGGCGTTTCGCGTTTCGTTGGTCTGCTGGCGCGGTGGGATGTGCGGATGGACCCTCTCGCGCACGAAGCGGTGGAGTCGCTGTGAGCCGGTCGTCTTACAACCAAGGGTTCGTTCGCAGGTTCAACGCACGCGGTATCGCGGCAGGCTGTTGGGAATATGGCAGGCACTGCTGTTGAAGTCTCGTTCGGACCAACCGTGAACAGGTCGACGGGGGCTGCCCCAAGGTCCACCAGTTACAGATCGAGGGGACGCGCGCATGCCTACGCCCTCTAGCGCTCAGGTGGCGCTTGTCGACGATCTCAACAGGGCCTTGCGGCCCATTGGCCGCGTGCCGCGCGTCATGAGTGTGACCCTCGCTGCCGTCTCCATCGGCTTGTCTGCGCTGGTCTTCTCGGAGTCCGGAAATGTGTTGAGTTTCTTGGTTGGCGTGCCGGCGACGGTCGTGGCCTTCCTGTCATTCCGAATCCGTGCCTGCGCCGATGACGAAATCCTCGTGGTCCGCAGTTACCTCCGCACGACGAAGATCCGCCTGCGCGATGTTCAGGCTTTCGTGGATCTCGAGTACATCGGCTTCTGGAATCTCCAGAGTGGCGGCAACGGCTGGACCAATCTCTGGCTCCGGATGCTGGACTACACCCGCACGAGCGGCCATGGTCGGAGCCTGCCCGAGACCATGTGCACCCGCAGGCGAGGCGCTGAGATTGCTGCACTCCTGAACAGCTACCTCGACGCTCATGAAATGGCATGGAAGGGTGCGTCGGGCAAGCACACCTCGTAGAACGCGCAACGGACATCCTGTATCTCGAGCGCGCCACCATCTCGCCGCTACCTCTGGGTACTCATGTCCGAGCTGGAGATTTCGGCCAGTACGCCGTGCGTGCCGCCCATCGGCTGCTCCACCACCCCGTCGGTGCTGGCGCCGATCTTCGAGCCGGTGATCTAGTCGGTGCGTTGAATCCGCGGACTATGTGCGGACCGGGTTGCGTCGTCCTCGACCGCGCTGGTGCGTAACGCGCTGCTGGGGCGAGCTGTGACGAGGCTTCCGTTGCTTGGTGCGTGGGACTTCGATGCCAGCTTCGTCGTGCATGATCTTGTCGAGGCTTGCTGCTACGACGGCCAGCGTCGCGAGGAAGCATTGCGGTGGGGAACCACGAAGGCGCCGTCGCGAGCCGTCTTCCCTGGCGATATCGCGCGCTCGCGTCGATGAGCCTCTGCGCTATCGAGGCGCAGTGCCAGTTGCCGTCGACCATGATGGCGCCGGCGAAGCTGTCCTGGTGACCGAGGAAGGTCTTATCGTAGTCCGTGACGAGCTTCGCGCCAGCTACCCGAAGGTAGTTCTGGAGGTCAGCCTCTCTCCCCGGGGAGGTACGCGCGGTCGCCGATGACGTGGTGGAGCTTCAGCCCCCGGTTGATGGTGTTCTCGAGCATCGTCTGAGCCACCAGCAGCCCGGTGTACGGGGCAGCGCTGGCCGCGTGCGCCGCGCGAAAGGTCCTCAACCGACTTTGTCGTACCTTGATCCGCGCACCGGCGGACATCGGTTCACGCACGGTGCGCTTCGGGCGGAGGAATGGCCCGTGCGCTGGCGAGTTCTCCTCTAGGAGGTGGGAAACGAGCTCTGCCGGGGCGGGGATGGTGAAGTCGCTGTTGCCGGTGGTGCTCAGTAAGCGCCGGCGCCCGATTCTCCTTCGGGGAGGATGAAGCAGGGCGAGAACGAGATGAACTCGATCCGGCTGCCGTCGGCACTCTCGTGTACGAGGTACCCGGCGCCGTGGTGCCCCGTCACATACGCTCTGGGGCCGAACGAGGTGTCTGCACGCTCCGCGTCGTAATCGTCGCGAACGGCATATTCCGCGACGATCGCGTCGACGACACCTTCGACGTCGACTGGGCCGCTGGTGACGACGTCCGTTCGCCCCGACCACTGCACCGAGCGTTCCGCATCGCCACACCCGATCAGAGCGCCCTTCGGGAGTTGCTCGATTGCTTCGGTCTGGTCGCTGGGCACCATCGATGCGAGCTCGAGCTCCATCGCCATTGCTGCGGCTTTCGCATCTTCGAGGCTGAGGTTGATGTCTGCGCCATTCACGTCGCCCCCTTGATTCGACCCGCATCCCGCGAGTGATGACACCAGGACCACGAGGGCAGTCGCCGCAGGTAGGGGTCGCCGTCTCATCGAAATCGCTCCATTTCCCTATCCTCGCGAATGTCATCCAGATCGATGGCGGCGGGCTGGGGAGAACGACCGCCCGGAGTCAGGGCTCGGAAGATACAAGGTGAAGTCGGCACCAGAGCCGTCTGCGCCATCGTAAGCGCATCTGTGTACGCCCAGTGGAAGCAGCCGTGCCGGGTTGCGGTTCCCAGGACTGCGGCATGCCAAGCTCCCGCAAGCGCATGCAGTCGACCTTCACTGTTGGGGCGCGATAGTCGCGTAGTCCGCAGTCTTTACCGTGCCGCTGGACTCGTACCGGCAACGCCACCTCGGAGATCTCGTCGCGCTGGCCGGTCTTATGCGCCCCGCAGACGTTCGCGACCATGCTCCGCTGGACCGCCGGGAACTGGGGCTCGTCGGTAACGCCGTCGGTCACGCTCGCGAGCTGCGGCAGACGTACCGACTGGCTGCCTTCATGGAGAGGATGAGGCGGCGTCGCGCCCTCAGCCCGCGACGCTGACGGGCGCGCCAGTCAGCGTGCCCACGGCCAGAGGATTAGCGCGGGCCCGTCCCGCCATCCGTGAGACGAATGCCGGTGGACGAGACGGTGGGTTTCACCCGCCGTCTCGGCGCCCCGCATTCGTCTCACCGGGTGAGGGTCGTCGGCGCGCGCGGGGTCAGTGCAGTGTCGTCTTCAGGGCGATCATCGCGAGGCCGAAGGCGGCCGTGACGAATGAGCCGATGAGGCTCTTGGCGACGCTTGACCCGCGACTGCGGAACGACACGAAGCCGATCACAGCCAGCACCGCGACCCCCACCCACAGGGCCGCCCACATCGCGGCGAGATCCGGGATGACACGGGCGGCGCCCAGCAGCAGCACCGCCGTCGGAAGCAGCGCTCCCAGCAGCAGCCCCGAGGACCGCACCAGTGCGATGCGCATCGCGGCTCGCAGTCCCACCGCGTGGCCGTCGTGGGTGCCGTGATGGGCGACCGTGCCGGCGTAGATGTGCGCCATCCAGAAAACCAGCACGGTGGTCACGACCGTCGCGAACACCTCCCATGCCCCGAACGACTGGGTGCCGGCGACGACGATCATGCCCGACACCAGGATGACGCCGTACACGCCCTCCTCGGTCACCAGGTGCGACGGCTCGGGGCCCCAGGCCGTCGCGCGGGCGGCAGGAGGCCCCGATGCCTTCCGGCTGCCACGGCCCTCGTCGTCGCCCACGGATCCCCCTTGGCTTGCGTCGGTACTGCCTCCGACGCTACGGAGCGCACCCGGCCGCGTCCAGCACGTCCCCGCGCCTGCCCGCCGCGACCGCGCAGACCTCGCGCTGCGGGAACGGGCCGAGCGCGGCGGACAGATCCTGGGGGCGCAGCGCGATCTCGCCGACCGCGGCGTCACCTGTGAGCGGCGTGATCCTCGACGAATGATCCGCTGCCGCAGGGCGACCGCGGCGCGATGCGTGCAAATCACCCGCCGCGGATGACGCCGGGTGCGCCGCGCGCCGCGAGCCTCGGAGCATCACCACGCGGGCGGCACCGCACCGCAGCCGCGTGTGGGTTGCGACACATCGGGAGGCACGCATGACCACGTTCCGCTACGGGCCGGTCGAGTTCTACGCCATCGGCTTCGAAGGCGACAGGCCCGGCCCAGGAGTGCTGGAGGCCATCGACGATCTGGTGGAGTCGGGCACGGTGAATCTGCTCGACCTCGTCTTCGCCTCCCGCTCGCCGGCGGGCGAACTGACCGTGCTCGAGATCGACGACACCGACGACGACGAGACGGGCACGAGCGCGCTGGCACTGCCGGGGTTCGCCGGCGAGGAGGACATCGAGACGCTGGCCGCGGATCTGCCGCCCGGCGCCTCTGCCGCGATCCTCGTGATCGAGCTGCTGTGGGCGAAGGCGTTCGCCGCCGCGCTGTACGACGCCGGCGGTTTCGTCACCGGGCGGTACGGCGTCCCCGCGCCGCTGGTGAATGCGTATCTGTCGGAGCACGTGGGGTAGAAGGGGGAGATCATGCTCGGAAGACGAGGGCGGCCGGGACTCATCGGTCTGGCGGCGCGTACCGCGGTCGTCGCAGGAACCGCCACTGCGGTGTCGGGCGGGGTGGCGTCGCGTCGGCAACGCAATGACCAGGAGGCGGCCGAGGCGCAGGCATGGCAGGCGCAGCAACAGCAGCAGGCGATGGATGCCGCGGCCGCCCAGGCGGTCGCGAACGCCGCGCCTGCTGCGCAGCAGGCCGCGCCGGCCGCGCCGGCCGCGCCAGCCGCGCCGGGAGGCGACCTGCTGGGTCAGCTGACCCAGCTGGCGGCACTGCACGACCGGGGCGTTCTGTCGGACGAGGAGTTCGCCGCGGGGAAGGCGAAGCTCCTCGGCTGAGCCCCGGGAAAGCGGGGGGACGGTAGGGCTTCACCGTTCCCCCGCTTCTCGGCGTGTGCACAGCGGGAGGGCGCGTTTCTCGGACGCGCCCTCCCGCTGTGCCGTTGCTCGTCGGATCAGCGGTCGTGCGACAGCTCCCGGCCGTGCACCGTGAGGGCGTAGATGACGAGGATGTCGATGGTCAGCACGATCAGCGACCACCATCTCCCTGGGTGTCGCCGTCAGGTCTCTGACGGCTCCGACGCTATGAAGTGACGATGACCGCGTCCTCACCCTCCCCGGATGCTTCCGCCGGATCCGCCGGACGGGTGGTCGGGGCCGTGGTGGGCGGTGTGCGCAGCAGCTCGCAGAGCCACCACGCCACGAGCCCCACCACGAGCACGCCGGCGATCTCGCCGACCCCGAGTGGGCGCAGCAGCCACAGCCACACGATGCCCAGTGCGCAGATCGCCGTACGCACGAGCACGCGGTAGCGCTGCATCCATCGTCCGAACCCACCGGTGTCGAACCCGCGGGACGCGAGCGAGGAGCGGACCGCGTCGTTGGCCGAGCCGACCGAGCGTCTCAGCGCGACCGCCGGCTGCCACCGCCCCTGCGACCAGGCGAGCACCGCCAGCACGATCCCGAGCACGATGCCCACCACGGCCGTCTGGCTCATGTTCTGCACCACCTGCGTGTAGATGGCCGTCATCGCGGTGCCGGGCAGCTGCTGATCGGCGGCGACGACGCCGAGCACGAGCGGGCCGATCGCCAGCGCCAGTGCCAGCGTTGCGCTGCCGACGATCAGCCCCACCCCGGCGCCGAGGAGGGCGGTCGTCCGACGGCGCGCGATGAGGATGCCGGCGATGAACAGGGCGAGGGTGACGATCGGCAGCCACACCCCGGCCGCCACCGCCGCGGGATAGGCGACGCGTAGCGTCGCCACCTGGTCCACCTGCCCGACGACGATCGTGCGGTCCACTTCGGGGATCGCCGCGGCGGCCCCCACGCCCCGATCGATGAGGCGTGTCTTGACCTCCGCGATGATCGGCCCGAGTTCGATCCCGACCACCCCCGCGTCGTCGATGCTCACCGCGCCGTCGCGGTCGCCCTCGGCCACGGCGACCATCGTGCGGTGACTCGCGCTCAGCGCCCGCTCCCAGATGTCGGCGAAGGCCTCCGATCCGACGAGCCGGGTGACGGTCTGATCGATGACGCTCTGCGCGCCCTGGGCTGCGGGCGCGCGCAGCAGCTCCAGTGCAGCCGCCGCCCGCGGCGGGAGCCCCAGCTGCGCGATGCCGTCGAACAGGTCGTCGGTGACCTGTTCGAGGTTCAGCTGCTCCTCGATCGCCGCCGTCGTGCGGTCGACGATCACCGCCTGCACGGCGGGATCGTCGATGATCGGACCCATCGTCGCGACGAACCGGTCGGTGTCCACCAGTTCGACGCGGGCCCACGCGGTGACGATCGAGAGGGGCACGAGGATCGTGGCGATGATGATGCACAGCGCCGAGACCACGGGGCGCCAGCGCCCCGGGTGGTTTCGCGCACGGTCGGGGGTCTCGACGGCCGTCGCGGCGAGGCGTGCGTTCTCCGCCTCGAGGGCGTCCACCCGTGCCTGCAGCGCGGCGGCGGTGTCCAGGTCAGCAGCCATGGTTCTCTCCCTCTCCTCGCGCCGACCATACAAGCGGGGTCGCCGCAGGCGTCATCCGTTCGGGGTGATTCCGGCTGCGCTCACACCTTGAGGTTCTGCGTCGGGACCACCACCTCGCGCAGGATCAGCAGGATGGATGCCATCACCGGCAGCGCCACGAGCACGCCCAGCACCCCCATGAGCGTGCCGCCGATCATCGCGGCGATCAGTACGAGCGCGGCCGGGATGGAGATCGCCCGGTTGAGCACGCGCGGCGTGATGATGTAGGCCTCCAGCTGCACGTAGACCAGGTAGCTGGCGCCGAAGATGAGCGCCTGCGTCCCATCGGACAGCAGCGCGACCAGGGTGCCGACGACGAGGAAGACCACCGAGCCGAAGATCGGCACGAGCGTGATGACGAACGCGATCATCGCCATGAGGGCGGGGTAGGGCAACCCGATGATCAGGTGCAGGAGCAGCACGACGCACGCGTTGAGTGCCGACAGCGTCACCGCGCCGAGCAGCGAACTGCCCACCGACGCCGTGACGCGTTCGGTGAGTTCGGTGAGCTTCGGGCGGTTGCGGGCGGGGGCGAGCGCGTACAGGGCCTGCTTCATGCTGCTGAGCGCCGCGAGGAAGTACAGCGTCAGCGCCACCACGACGAACCCCGCCGACACGGCGCTGACGATCCCCACGCCCGCGGCGAGCACGCCGCCGCCGATGAGGGCGAGGGTCTCGGGTGCGGTGAGGGCCGCCCCCACCTCGTCGATCATCGTGGTCGCCGCCGCCTGGAAGTCGGCGGGAAGGGCGGTGAACCAGTCCGCTTGCTGCAGATCGGCGACGGCCCCGGGCAGCGCCCGCACGAACTGGCCGACCTGGGCGAGGGCCGACGGCAGCACGAAGACAGAGACCGCGACGACCAGCAGCACGAAGACGCCGAAGACGATCGCCATCCCCGCGCCGCGGGACAGGCCGCGCTGCTCGAGCAGACGCACGACCGGATCGAGCCCCAGCGCGACGAACAGCGCCAGCACGATGGAGGCGATGATCGTCGTGATCGAGCCGATCGCCGACCCCAGCACCAGCCCGCCCAACACGCCGAGCGTCGCGATGAACGCGACCGACAGGGGGCGTTCGACCAGCGCCGAGATGGCTCGGCGGACGGGGCGGCCGACGGGTGCCGTGACGTCTGTCGTTTCGGACCCGGCGGCGTCGGATGCCGCGGCGTCGGCGTCGTCTGGGGGAGAAGGCGTCATGCCCGCACCGTAGGCAGTGGCCGCCGCCGGATCGTCACCCCCGGTGGGCGATATCGGGTGCGACCAGCAGTCCGAGTTCGCGGGCCCGCGCGATGGCGGCATCACGCCCCGCCGCATCGAGCTTGCGGTAGATGTGGGCGATGTGGGTCTTCACCGTGTTGACCGAGACGAAGCACAGGGCGGCGAGCTCCGCGTTGGTGAGCCGGCTCGGCAGGTAGGCCAGCAGATCGAGTTCGCGCGGGGTCAGCGGCTCGAGGAGCCCCTCGCGTGAGCCCTGCCCGAGCGCGCGCGACAGTGTGAGGATCCTCAGCCGGAACCCCCGCGGCACACCGGGGAGAGCCTCGATCAGGTCGATCACGTGTGCACCGGCGCGCACGAACGGGTGGATCAGCGACTCGGCGGCGGCGACCTCGATGGCGTGCTCGAGATGCTCTCGGGCGCTCGCCGCGCGTGACTGCCGCGATTCCAGCCAGGCGGTCAGCAGGCTGAGCTCCACCGCCGTCGCGGGGGCGGATTCGTCGCGGATGACGGCGGTTTCGAGGCGTGTGCGTGCGGCCTCGACGTCGCCGTCGGCGAGGTGCCCGGCGATGTCCTCGAACACGCCGCTCGACCACGTCAGGCCGCGGGTCGGACGCGTGGGATGCCCCGCCTCCCGCGCCGCCCGGCGCGTGATCGCGACGAGCATGTCCTCCACGAGCGGAGGGGCGATCCCCGTGGGCGCGGCGATGAGGGAATCGACGCTCTGCGGGTCGACCAGACGCGACAGCGCGTGCGCGACCCACATCAGCTGCGCGCGCCGGTTGGCCGCCGCGCGCGCGTAGCCCTCGTGCAGCGCCACGGCACCGGCATCCGGTTCGCCCCGCTGGATGGCGACGAGCGCTCGCGCGAGGTAGGCGTCGGCGGCGCACGGATGCAGCAGGAGGTTCAGCTCGCGGGCGAGCTCGAGTCCTTCGTCGGCCAGGGCCGTGGCCGAGCGCAGGCGCCCCGACCACGCCCGGCACAGGGCGAGGCTCCCGAGGGTGTGCACGCGGTAGGGGCCGTAGTGCGCGCCTTCCAGATCGAGCGCCTGGCACAGGGCGAGATCGGCGCCGACGAGGTCGCCCTGCAGGAACAGCGCACGGCCGCTCGACACGGCCGCGACCGCTTCCAGCAGCGGCAGCGACGTGAGGTGCAGCAGGTGCGGCATGACCGCGTCGCGGTGGCGTCCCGCTTCGGCGAAGAACCGCCGCCCCTCCTCGAGGTACACCTCGGGGTGCGGCCGGAACTGCACCCCGGCCGACAGGAACGCCCGGATCGTCAGAACGAGACCGGCCGAGATGTCGGGGTCATCGAGCGATGCCCGCAGCACGTCCTCGCCGAGCGCGACTCGTCCCGACATCCCCTGGAGCATGCCGAACAGCACGTTGGCATCCGGGTGCATGGCCCGGATGCCGTCCGGCACGAGCGAGAGCCACCGTGCCACGGTGGCGGTGGTGCCGCGCTCGTAGACTTCTCGGCCGCGGGTCACGATGTGCCCCATCGCCTCCTCCCATCGGCGCGCCGCCAGCAGCGACTCGATCGCGGCGTTCGTGTCGCCGTGCGCGAGGTGCCACTGCGCGGCGGTCACCAGCAGGCGCTCTTCGGCTGCGGCATCCGCTTCGCGCAGTCGATAGCGCAGCAGATCCCGGAACAGGGGATGGAAGTGGTAGCGGTCGAGCGTCCCGGGGACGGGCACGACGAACAGCGACTCGCACTCGAGCGCGGCCAGGAACGCGGCGCCGTCGTGCACCCCCGCGACCGTCTCGACCAGTCCCGCAGAGAGCTCGGGGAGCACCGACAGCTCGAGCAGAGCCCGCGCCCGCGCGGGCTCCAGCGCGTCGAGGACCTCTTCGCTGAGGTAGTCGATGGCCAGGCGGTCGCTGCCCGCGAGGGCGTCGACGACGTCTCCGCCGCGCGTGCGGAACCGCAGGCTCAGCCCGGTGAGCTGCACGCCTGCCGCCCACCCCTCGGTGCGCGAGACGACCGCCGCGGCGGTGGCGGTGTCCACCGGCATCCGGCTGATCTGCTCGAGCACGCGCGCCGTCGTGTCGGAGTCGAAGGCGAGATCCGCCTGCCGCAGCTCCACGAGACCGTGCTCGAGGCGGTGGCGGCTCCATCCGAGCTTGAGGTCCACGCGTGACGAGAAGACGAAGTGCACGCCCTGCGGCAGCATGTCGACCAGTCGCCACAGATCGGTCACGAGCTCCGAGTTGCCCACCTGGTGCAGGTCGTCGAAGATCACCACGAGTGGGCGGCTGATCTCGGCGAACGCGGCGCTGAGAGCCTCGAGCAGCGCGGCGCCGAGCCCACCGCCGGCGTGGTCCAGCGGTGCATCGATCTCTGCCAGAGCCGCATCAGCCGCCGCCAGCTCGGTGAGGAGGCGACGGGCGAACACCACGGCGTCGTCATCGGCCGACGACATGTCCAGCCACACCACCCCGGCGTCGTGGATCGACGCCGCCCACTGCGTCAGCAGCACGGTCTTGCCCGAGCCGGCAGAGGCGACGATGAGGGTCAGCGGCGCGCTCGCCCCGGTATCCAATCTCGCCCACAACTCCGGGCGCTCTACGGAATGCGGTGGTACCCCTCGTGGAATCGTCATCGATCGCAGCTCTCTGCATCGGCTGGCGGTGCGGGCAGCAGAATCATCCCATAGAGGTGACGAGACATCGAGGTGCGTCGCGCACGATGACGCTCACCGGGCGAAGACGTCCGCGGGACGAGGAGGTCGTGTCATGCTCGCACGCACCGTCGAGATCGTCGTCCGCGGCAGACTCGGGTCCCCCCTCGTGGCGGCGCTGGACGGCTACCGCATCGAACCCGTCGCGGATGGCACGACCCGCGTGACCGGTCCGGTCGTCGATCAGCCCATGCTGTTGGGGCTGCTCGAGATGTTCGACGATCTCAACATCGAGGTGGTCTCGGTCAACCGCGTGGGCTCGTAGCCGCGGGCGGTCGACTCAGGTCTGCCGGCGGATGAACCGCATGAGCCCGGCGATGATCGCGATGACGATGATGAAGACGCCCACCCACAGCAGGAACTTCACGGCTTCGACGAAGAGGCCGAGCAGCAGCAGCACGATTCCGACGATGAGGAGGATCACAGCAAGTCCGGTCATCGGGCGATTCTCGCCCGATCCCGTGAATGCGGGCGACCGGTTGACACCGGACGCCCGCAGCAATACACGTTCTTTACGCGATGGACGTGCCGCACATGCCGCACAGCCCCAGCGCCGACACCTCGACGAAGCAGTTCGGGCACATCGCGCGGGGAGCCTCATCGACCGACGAGACGCGTCGCACCGCAGGGGTGCGCTCGGCGCGGACGGCAGGGCGCGCCGCACGGGATGCGGCCCGGGGCTTGCGCGCCGGCGCGGCGACGGGTGCCGGGGGCTGCTCGATCTCGGGCAGGTGCTCGGCGCAGTAGAAGCGCACGAAACCGCCGTGGTGCTTCGGATGCCGGTGCTTGACGGCCCACAGTTCGGTGCGCTCGCGCGGCTCGGTCTCGGTGCCGCAGGTCACGCAGTGCGCCGGGTCGCCGGGGACGACGTCGGCGACCACGACCGGGGTTTCGAAGGGGACGGCGTCACGCCAGTCCGCTGATGCGACGATTTTCATACTCGATGTCTTCCCACCTCATGAGACTACGCGCCTGCGCTCACCCCCGGCGCCACCGGTCGCTGTCGAGGTGCGATCCGCCCTGCGGTCCCATCTGCAGCATCCCGCCGTCGACGGTCCAGCTGGCGCCCGTGACATAGGAGGCCGCGGGCGAGGCGAGGAAGGCGACGACCGCCGCGATCTCCTCGGGACGTCCGGGACGCCCGAGCGGGATGCCGGGGCGGTGGGTCTGGGCGGCGTCATCGGAGTCCATGTCGTTGATCGGCGTCGCGATCTCGCCCGGCGCGACGGCGTTGACGGTGATCTGTCGCTCGCCGAGCTCCTGCGCCATCGTCTTCACGAGGCCTCCGAGGCCGTGCTTGGCGGCGACGTAGGCCGCCGACCCGACCCGGGGCTGGCTCTCGTGCACGCTCGTGACGGCGACGATGCGCCCGCCGCGCCCCGCGGCGGCCATGCGCCGGGCCGCCCACTGCATTCCGACGAACGCGCCGTCGAGGTTGAGGGCGACCGTCGAGCGCCACTGGTCCAGCGACAGGTCCAAGAACGGGATGCCGCCCCCGCCGCCGGCATTGTTGACGAACACGTCCACGCCGCCCAGTTCCGTCGCGAGCGCCTCGAGTACGTCGTCTGCGCCCTCGAGGTCGGTCGCGTCGAACCGCGTCACGACGGCCCGGGCGCCGCGGGCGCGCACCGCGTCGGCGGTGTGCTGTGCGCCCTGTTCGTCGGAGTGCCAGGTGATGCCGACGTCGAGGCCCGCCTCGGCGAGGGCGACCGCCGTCGCGGCACCGATGCCGGAGTCGGAGGCGGTGACGATGGCGTGGGCGGGGGAGAAGTTCGCGTCCATCCTGCGACGCTACGACGCGCCGTGCGCGGGTGCATCGGGGTTTACAGGTGCACGTCGCTGGGTTAGTGACTCGTGGCGTCAGGGCACGAGCGGAGCGACGGCGGGGGGCGCCGCGGCATCCGTCGTCGCCGAGATGCCGGCGATCGCCTCGGCGAGCCGGGAGGCGAGGAAGGCGTGTCCCGCGGTGGACGGATGGTCCCTGCCCACGTCGGACGTGTCGATGACCTCGAGGTAATCCTCGGCGGTGATCCACTCGTCGGCGACGGGGGAGAGGTACCACCAGCCACGGCTGCCGGCGAGTTCGCGCAGGTCTGCGTCGATGCGGGCCGTCGCCGCCTCGACCGGAAGCACCTGAGGGGCGGGGCCGAGGATCACGATGCGCGCGTCGGGATAACGCGCGGCGAGGTCGTCCCACGCGGCCGTCACCGCCTCGCGGTAGCCGTCGGCGGGGAGGCGGCGGTCATTGATCGAGCCCTGCACGATGACGAGATCGGGGTGAAGGGTCGGGTCGAGATCGGCGATGCGCTCGCCGTAACTGCCGCCGTCCAGGCCCGGCTTGAGGTAACCGCTGCCGCGGACCCCCGCCACCACGACGTCCCAGCCCAGCTGCTCGCCGATGACGTACGCGTAGCCGTCGGTCGGGTCGGTCGCCGCCGATCCGTACGTCCACGAGTCGCCGAACACGAGCACCCGGGGTGCGGGCGGCAGCGCGAGGGGTGCCGGAGCCACCGCGGCGGCCGCCCCGACCGCACCGGCTGCGGGTGCGGATGCGGTCTGCCAGGGGCGCCAGATCGAGAAGAGGCAGATCGCGGCGACGGCGGCTGCGAGCACGACCAGGGGCCACGTCGGGCGACGTGCTCGCGTGCGTGTGCGCAGCATCACGCTTCGAGGGTAGATCACCGCGAGCGACACGACGAACACCGCGCGCGCACCGGGCTTCGCAGCTCGACGCCCGGTGCTCTGACAGCGTGCGAGGATAGCTCGGTGCAGCGCAAAGTGACCGCCGAACTCGACCTGGAACTGAGCTCGTCGATCGACCTCATCCTCCAGATCGCGGCGGCGCGCACCGCGCCGATCGTGCACGAGCAGCTGACCTTCCGCCAGGGCGACCGCGTGCTCGCAGCGACCGAGATCGTGGATGCCACCGGGAGCCGGCTGCACCGGCTGCAGGGCGAGCCCGGCGTGCTCGAGGTGCGCTACGAGGCCGTCGTCGACGCCGCGTCGCCCTCGATGCCGGTGAACGAGCTCGAGACGATCACGTATCTGCGTCCGAGCCGCTACTGCCAGTCCGACGAAGTGTTCGCCCAGGCCCGGCGCCAGTTCCGCGGGCTCTCGGGGCACGACCTCATCGCCGCCGTCGACGACTTCGTCGCCACCAGCACCGCGTACACCCCGGGCTTCAGTCAGGGCACCGATTCGGCCGTCACCACCCTCGCCTCCGGTCAAGGCGTGTGCCGCGACTACGCGCACCTCGTGATCGCGCTGCTGCGCGCCATGGATGTGCCGGCCCGCTACACCGCCTGCTACGCGCCGGGCCTCCGGCCCATGGACTTCCACGCCGTGGCCGAGGCCTACCTCGACGGCGCCTGGTACGTCATCGACGCGACCCGCCTGAGCAACCGACGCTCGCTCGTGCGCATCGCCTCCGGGCGGGATGCCGCCGACTGCGCCTTCCTCAGCTATTACGGCGGCAACGTGGGGCTTGCGCGCATGTACGTGGATGCCTGGACGGTGTCCGGCGGGGACCTCGACGCCGACGCGTCGGGCGCGGCCTCCGGCCACGCTGACGAGGATCCGTCGCTGTTGCTGCAACTGGCCTGAGCGGCCCGGCGCCACCCCGCCCGTAGACTTGACGGGTTATGGATCCTGAAGCCCTCTCCGCCGCGCTGCTCGATGTCGTCCGCCCGCTCGCCGAAGCGCGACGCGCCGGCTCGACCGAGGGACTCACTCCGGCCGATCTGCCGCTGGACCGGCCCCGCAACCGCGACCACGGCGACTGGGCATCCAATGCCGCGATGAAGCTCGCCAAGACGGTCGGCGCGAACCCCCGCGAGTTCGCCGCCGAGATCGCCGCGGCGCTGGGCGAGGTGCCCGGTATCGCCTCGGTCGAGGTCGCCGGTCCCGGCTTCATCAACATCCGTCTGGATGCCGCCGCCGCCGGTGCCCTGGCGAAGACCATCGTCGAGGCCGGTGCCGCCTTCGGCACGAACGATTCCCGCGCGGACGAGATCATCAACCTCGAGTTCGTGTCGGCGAACCCCACCGGCCCCATCCACCTCGGCGGTACGCGCTGGGCGGCCGTGGGCGACTCGCTCGCCCGCATCCTCGCGGCGCAGGGCGCCTCGGTGACGCGCGAGTACTACTTCAACGACCACGGCGCCCAGATCGACCGCTTCGCGCGCAGCCTCATCGCGGCGCACGAGGGCCGGCCGACGCCGGAGGACGGCTACGGCGGCGGCTACATCGACGACATCGCCCGCCGGGTCGCGCTGGCGTACGACGGTGACATCGACGCGCTCGACGCGGACGAGAAGCAGGAGGCCTTCCGCGCCCTCGGTGTGAACTTCATGTTCGACGAGATCAAGGCGAGCCTGCACTCGTTCGGTGTCGACTTCGACGTGTACTTCCACGAGAACGACCTGCACGACTCGGGTGCCGTCGAGCGCGCGGTGAAGCGCCTCACCGATCTCGGTCACATGTACGAGGCCGACGGTGCCCTGTGGCTGCGCACCACCGAGTTCGGCGACGACAAGGACCGCGTCGTCATCAAGTCCGACGGCCAGCCCGCCTACATCTCCGGCGACCTCGCCTACTACCTCGACAAGCGCGAGCGCGGCTTCAACCGCTGCATCATCATGCTCGGCGCCGACCACCACGGCTACGTCAAGCGGCTCATGGCGATGAGCGCCGCCTTCGGCGACGAGCCGGGCGTGAACCTGCAGGTGCTCATCGGCCAGATGGTGAACCTCGTCAAAGACGGCCAGCCCATGCGCATGTCCAAGCGGGCGGGAACCGTCGTCACCCTCGAGGACCTCGTCGAGATCGTCGGCACGGATGCCGCGCGCTACGCGCTGGTGCGCAGCTCGACCGACTCCAACCTCGACGTCGACCTCGACGTGCTGCAGAAGCGCACGAACGACAACCCCGTCTTCTACGTGCAGTACGCCCACGCGCGCACGCACAACGTCGGCCGCAACGCCGCGGCATCCGGCGTGGACCGCTCCGGGTTCGCCCCCGAGCTGCTGGTGCACGAGACCGAATCGGCGCTGCTGGGCGCCCTGCAGGAGTTCCCCCGCACGGTGGCGTACGCCGCCGAGGTGCGCGAGCCGCACCGCGTCGCGCGCTACCTCGAGGAGCTCGCCGGCCTCTACCACCGCTGGTACGACAACTGCCGCGTCATCCCGCTGGGCGATGAGTCGGTCACCGACCTGCACCGCACCCGCCTGTGGCTCAACGACGCCACCGGCCAGGTGCTGCGCAACGGCCTGACCCTGCTCGGTGTGAGCGCACCCGAACGGATGTGACATGAGCGGCGACACGCAGCCCACCCAGCCGTTGCCCGACCCGGCCGCGCAGTGGGTGCTGTCGCAGCCCGAGGCTGTGCCGCGGCCCCGCCGGCGGCTCTGGCCCTGGCTCATCGCGGCGGTCGTCGTGATCGTGCTCGCCGTCGTCGCCTGGTTCGCCGCCGAGGCGATCGCCCGCGGGATCGTCACCCAGGTTGTGCGCGACAAGATCATCACGACCCTCCAGCTGCCCGCCGATCAGCCGATCGACGTCGATCTCGAAGGCGCGGTGATCCCGCAGCTCATCGGCGGCACGCTCACCGGCATCCGCATCGCCGCCGACGACGTCGAGCTCGACTCGTTCGCCGGTGACATCGTCGTCGAGGCGCACGATGTGCCCGTCGACGGCGAGGGGCCGATCAGCGGCGGACGCGCCACCGTGACGCTCGACCAAGCTCAGCTGCAGCGGCTGATGTCGGCCGTGGAGGACTTCCCGATCGAGTCCCTCGGCATCGAGGCGCCCGACATCACCGCGTCGGTGGAGCTGAACCTGTTCGGTGCGGCCGTGCCCATCGGCCTGTCGCTGACCCCGAGCGCCGCCGACGGGCAGCTCGTGCTCACCCCCGCCGCCATCCAGGTCGCAGGCTCCGACATCACCGCAGACGAGCTGCGCCGCCAGTTCGGCATCGTCTCCAACGCCGTGCTGCGCGACTGGCCGGTGTGCATCGCCGAACGCCTGCCCGCGGGCCTCGTGCTCACCGATGCGGGGGTGTCCGGCGACGAGTTGCAGGCCGGGTTCGACATCGCCGACGACATCCTCATCGACCCGGCCCTGCGCGCCGACGGCACCTGCTCCTGAGCCGCCCTGCCACCCCGCGACACACACACGGCCGGCGTGGGGGAGGTGCCCTAGACTGCTTGCAACGTCGGCGCGTGAATGATCCGCCCGGTGCCCGGCCGCCGTTCCGCCAGGAACGGCTTCCCCGCAACCCCCACCCGATTGGTCTGCTCGTGTCCGCCTCGCCCGCCCGCCCGCCCGTTCCCGACTGGCTCGTGAAGCCGGATGCCGCGAATGCGCTCGTCGAGGGTGTGTGGCCCGCGTCGGCGACGCGCGACGACGACGGCGTGCTGCAGCTGGCGGGGGTTGCGGTCACGCAGCTGAAGGAGCGCTTCGGCACCCCGCTGTACGTGCTGGATGAGACCGAGGTGCGCGCCCGCGCCCGCCGCACGCGCGCCGCCTTCGACCGTGCGGCCGCCGCCCACGGCACGGCCGCCCACGTCTACTACGCCGGCAAGGCGTTCCTGTCCACCGAGGTCGTGCGCTGGGTCACGGCGGAAGGGCTCGCGGTCGACGTCGCCTCGGCCGGAGAGCTCGCCGTCGCCCTCGCCGGCGGCGCCCAGCCGGGGCGCATCGGCTTCCACGGCAACAACAAGAGCGCCGCCGAGATCGCCCGCGCCGTCGAGGTGGGCGTCGGATCGATCATCATCGACAGCGACATCGAGATCTCCCGCGTCGCCGAGGCGGCCGCCGCACGCGGCGTCGTGCAGTCGGTGCGGGTGCGCGTGAACAGCGGCGTGCACGCCGAGACCCACGACTTCCTCGCCACGGCCCACGAGGACCAGAAGTTCGGCTTCCCACTCGATCGTGCGGCCGAGGTCGTCGCGCGCATCCGGGAGCTGCCGAGTCTGCGGTTCGACGGCCTGCACTGCCACATCGGCTCCCAGATCTTCGGCACGGCGGGCTTCCGCGAGTCCGCCGCGCGCCTGGTCGAGGTGCACGCGCAGCTGCTCGCCGGCGGCGACGTGCCCGTGCTCAACCTCGGCGGCGGCTTCGGCATCGCCTACACCGCAGCCGACGACCCGACCCCGATCGAGCAGCTCGCCGACGGCATCGTCGGCGCCGTGGCATCCGAGTGCGCCTCGCGCGGCATCCCGGTGCCGATCGTGGCGTTCGAGCCGGGGCGCGCGATCGTCGGCACCGCGGGGGTCACCCTCTACGAAGTCGGCACGGTCAAGCCCGTGCAGGCGAGCGAAGACCTGCAGCGGCTCTACGTGAGCGTCGACGGCGGCATGAGCGACAACGCCCGGCCCGCCCTCTACGGCGCGCAGTACTCCGCCCGCGTGGCCTCGCGCACGAGCCCGGCCGAGCCGCGTCTGGCGCGGGTCGTCGGCAAGCACTGCGAGTCCGGCGACATCGTCGTCGACGCCGAGTACCTGCCCGGCGACGTCGCACCGGGCGACCTGCTGGCTGTGCCGGCGACGGGGGCGTACTGCTTCTCGCTGGCCAGCAACTACAACTACGTCCCCCGTCCGCCCGTCGTGGCGGTCGCCGACGGCTCTGCCCGCGTCATCGTGCGCGGCGAGAGCATCGACGACCTGCTCGCGCGCGATGCGGGGGTCTCACCGACGGAGGGAACCGCATGACCGAATACCGCCGACTGCGCGTCGCGCTGCTGGGAGCGGGCGCGGTGGGGTCGCAGGTCGCGTCGCTGCTGCTCGAGCACGCAGACGAGCTCGCCGACCGTGCCGGTGCAACGCTCGAGCTCGCGGGCATCGCGGTGCGCGACATCGACGCACCCCGCGACGTCGACCTGCCGCGGGAGCTGTTCACGACCGACCCCGAGACGCTCATCGTCGGCAGTGACATCGTCATCGAGCTCATCGGCGGCATCGAGCCCGCCCGCACGCACATCCTGCAGGCGATCACGTCCGGTGCCGACGTCGTGACCGCCAACAAGGCGCTGCTGGCCACGCACGGCGCGGAGATCTTCGACACCGCCGACCAGGTGGGCGCGTCGGTCTACTACGAGGCCGCCGTCGCCGGTGCCATCCCCATCATCCGGCCGCTGCGCGACTCGCTCGCCGGCGACCGTGTGCACCGCATCATGGGCATCGTCAACGGCACCACCAACTACATCCTCGACCGCATGGATGCCGAGGGGGCCGAGTTCGACGACGTGCTCGCCGAGGCGCAGGCGCTCGGCTACGCCGAGGCCGACCCCACCGCCGACGTCGAGGGCTACGACGCCGCCCAGAAGGCCGCGATCCTCGCGAGCCTCGCCTTCCACACCGCCGTTCCGCTCGAGGCGGTGCACCGCGAGGGCATCCTCGGCATCGACAAGGCGATGATGGATGCCGCGCGGCACGCCGGCTACGTCATCAAGCTGCTCGCGGTGTGCGAGCGTCTGGCGGGCGAGACCGACGCGTCGGCCACGGGCGAGGCCATCTCGGTGCGCGTGTACCCCGCCCTGGTGCCGCGCACCCACCCGCTGGCGAGCGTGCACGGCGCGAACAACGCGGTGTTCGTGCAGGCCGAGGCCGCCGGGGACCTCATGTTCTACGGCGCCGGCGCCGGCGGCATCCAGACCGCGTCCGCCGTGCTCGGCGACGTCGTCTCGGCCGCACGCCGTCACATCGCCGGCGGCGTCGGGGTGGGGGAGTCCACCCGCGCGAACCTGCCCGTCGTCGCGATCGGACGGGTGACCACGCGCTACCAGATCACCCTCGAGGTCGAGGACCTCCCGGGCGTGCTGGCGACCATCGCCGGCATCCTGAGCGACGGCCGCGTCTCGATCGCGACCGTCGAGCAGAACATCCTCACCGGGAGCGACGACCTCGCCCCCGGCGCAGCACCCGGGACCGGCGTCGCCCGTCTCGTCATCGGAACTCACACAGCACGTGAGCAGGACCTGAGCGAGACGGTCGACCGTCTCGCCGCGAGCGACGTCGTCGCACGCGTCGTGTCCGTGCTGCGTGTGGAAGGAGACTGACATGGCTCACCTCTGGCGCGGAGTGCTCCGCGAATACGCCGACCGCCTCGGGGTCACCGACACGTCGACGGTCGTCACCCTCGGCGAGGGCGGCACCCCGCTCATCCCCGCCCCTGCGCTGTCGCAGCGCACCGGCGCCGACGTCTGGGTCAAGTACGAGGGCATGAACCCGACCGGCTCGTTCAAGGACCGCGGCATGACCGTCGCGCTCTCGCGCGCCGTCGAGCACGGTGCGAAGGCGGTCATCTGCGCCTCGACGGGCAACACGTCCGCCTCGGCCGCCGCCTACGCCGCGCACGCCGGCATCACCGCCGCCGTGCTGGTGCCCGAGGGCAAGATCGCGATGGGCAAGCTCAGTCAGGCCGTCGCGCACAACGGGCGCCTCATCCAGATCCGCGGCAACTTCGACGACTGCCTCGAGATCGCCCGTGAGCTGGCCGACCACTACCCGGTGCACCTGGTCAACTCCGTCAACCCGGACCGCATCGAGGGGCAGAAGACCGCCGCCTACGAGGTCGTCTCGCAGCTGGGCGACGCCCCCGACTTCCACTTCATCCCCGTCGGCAACGCCGGCAACTACACCGCCTACTCCCGCGGCTACCGCGAGGAGGCCGCCCGCGGGGCGGCCACCCGGGTGCCCCGCATGTTCGGCTTCCAGGCTGAGGGCTCCGCGCCGCTCGTGCGCGGCGAGGTGGTGCGCAACCCCGAGACCATCGCCAGCGCCATCCGCATCGGCAACCCCGCCTCGTGGGAGCTCGCCCTCGAGGCGCGCGACGCCACCGACGGCTGGTTCGGGGCGATCGACGACAACCGCATCCTCGCGGCGCAGAAGCTGCTCGCTTCGACCGTCGGTGTCTTCGTCGAGCCGGCATCGGCCATCAGCGTGGCGGGTCTGCTGGACCGCGCCGAGGCGGGCATCGTCCCGGCCGGCTCCCGCGTCGTGCTCACCGTCACCGGCCACGGCCTGAAGGACCCGCAGTGGGCGCTGCGCACCGCCGACGGCTCCGACGTGCAGCCGACGGTCGTCGACGCCGCCACGAGCGAGGTCGCCTCAGTGCTGGGGCTTGTCGCGGAGGCCACCGCGTGAACCCACCCGTCTCGGTCGGTGCGTCGGCTGCCGCTTCGGGCGAGCCGCGCACCGTCGCCGTGCGGGTGCCGGCCACCAGCGCCAACCTGGGGCCGGGGTTCGACACCCTGGGTCTCGCGCTCAGCGTGTACGACGAACTGACCGTCTCGGCGCTGCCGGAGGGCGAGTTCGACATCGAGGTGGCCGGGCAGGGCGCCGCCGACGTGCCCCGCGACGGCTCGCATCTCGTGATCCGCGCGATGGCGTACGCCTACGAGGCGTGCGGGCGACGGATGCCGGGCGTGCGCCTGCGCGCCCATAACGTCATCCCACACGGTCGGGGCATGGGCTCGTCCGGCGCGGCCGTGGTCGCCGGGCTCCTCGCCGCCAAGGGCCTGCTCGCCGGCGACGTCGAACTCGGACCCGACACCCTGCTGCGCCTGGCCACCGAGCTCGAGGGCCACCCCGACAACGTCGCACCTGCCCTCTTCGGCGGCCTCACGATCGCGTGGGTCGACGAGACCGGACCGCAGCACAAGAAGCTCATCGTGCACCGCGGCGTCGCCCCCCTCGTGCTCGTCCCCGGGTTCACGATGTCCACCGCACTCGCGCGCAGCCTGCAGCCGTTGCAGGTGCCGCGCGAGGATGCCGTGTTCAACGTCTCGCGCTCGGCGCTGCTGATCGCGGCGCTCACCCAGAGTCCCGAGCTGCTGATGGCGGCGACCGAAGACAAGCTGCACCAGTCCTACCGGGCGCAGGCCATGCCCGAGACGGACCGCCTCGTGCGGGCGCTGCGCGCCGAGGGCTTCGCCGCCGTCGTCTCGGGCGCCGGTCCCAGCGTGCTCGTGCTCGCGGACGGCCCGGGAGGCCGCCTCGTGGCCGCCGACATCGCCGCCGCCGCGACGGACACCCCGTGGGAGCCGCTCATGCTCGCGGTCGATGTCAAGGGTGGTACAGTGAGGGACCATACGGAGGGTGCCACGTAACACGTGAATCTGGCCTCCGTCGCAATTCTGCGAACCGCCGCATCCATCCCGATCTGATCGTGCTGCGCTGGTCCCCGGAGCCCATCGAGGGGAACGGGCACCCGGGCGCGATGGTCGAACGTGATTCGGCATACCAATCACACGCAAAGGGAGAACTCGTGGAGTCCATCTCCGAGATCCACACCGACGGCGAGACCGGGCGCGAGAACGCGCCGGTCGACGAGGCCGTCACCACAGCATCCGCCGCAGACGCGGCCGCTCCGACCGAGGCGCCCGCCGCCGACGAACCGGCGGCCGACGAGCAGACGGACCCCGAGGCAGACGGGGCGCAAGCCGCTCCGGCCGAGCAGGCGCCGGCCGACGCCGAGACCGCTGCGGTCATCGAGTCGGTCGCCGTCGTCGAGGACGGGGCCGCCGAGGCGCCCGCCGAGCCTGCGGCCGCCGCCGAGCCTGTGGCCGACAAACCCGCAAAGGCGCCGCGCAAGCGCGCCCCGCGCCGGGCGAAGAGCTCCGACATCGTCGAAGCTCCGGCCGAGCCGGCAGCCGCGGCCGAGACCGTCGAGTCACCGGCCGAGACGCCCGCCGACGCCTCCGCGCCGGCTGAGGCTGTCGCCGAGGCACCGGCATCCGCCGAGGCCGCGGAGGCACCGGCATCCGCCGACGCCGCCGTCGCCGATGCGCCGGTGGAGAAGAAGGCCCCCGGCCGCCGCGCCCCCCGTGGCCGCGGCAAGGCCGCCGCCGAAGCGGAGAAGGCCGCCGAGGCCGTCGCCGAGGGCGAGAAGCCTGCCGAGGCCGAGAAGCCCGCCGAGGCTGAGAAGCCGGCTGAGGCCGACAAGCCCGCCGAGACCGAGCAGCCCGCAGATTCGCGCAACGCCGCCGCCCGCACCGAGGGTGACGAGCAGGGCGAGGGCGAGACCCCGTCGCGGGGCCGCAGCCGCTCGCGCAGCCGCAGCCGCAACCGCAACAAGGACGCCGCAGCCAACGGTCAGAACGCCCAGGGCGGCCAGAACGCCGCCGAGGCCGAGAAGCCGCAGGCCGCCGAGTCCGACGACGACTCCGGTCAGGGGTCGGGTCGCGGTCGCCAGCGCAACAAGCGTCGCCCGCAGGGCGGCACGTCGGACGAGTTCGAGACCGAGATCGGTGATGACGATGTGCTCATCCCCATCGCCGGCATCCTCGACGTGCTCGACAACTACGCGTTCGTCCGCACGACCGGGTACCTCCCGGGCACGAGCGACGTCTACGTCTCGCTCGGCCAGGTGAAGAAGTACCACCTGCGCAAGGGTGACGCCGTCGTCGGCGCCATCAAGCAGCCGCGTGAGAACGAGCAGTCCGGACGCCAGAAGTACAACGCCCTGGTCAAGGTCGACTCGATCAACGGTCTGTCCGTCGACGACGCCGCCGCCCGCGTGGAGTTCGGCAAGCTGACGCCGCTGTACCCCCAGGAGCGCCTGCGCCTGGAGACGGCTCCCGAGAAGCTGACGCAGCGCATCATCGACCTCGTCGCCCCCATCGGCAAGGGCCAGCGCGGCCTCATCGTCGCGCCCCCGAAGGCGGGCAAGACGATCGTGCTGCAGCAGATCGCCGACGCGATCGCGACGAACAACCCCGAAGTGCACCTGATGGTCGTGCTCGTGGACGAGCGGCCCGAAGAGGTCACCGACATGCAGCGCACCGTCAAGGGTGAGGTCATCGCCTCGACGTTCGACCGTCCCGCCGAGGACCACACCACGGTCGCCGAGCTCGCCATCGAGCGCGCGAAGCGCCTCGTGGAACTCGGTCGCGACGTCGTCGTGCTGCTCGACTCGATCACCCGTCTCGGACGTGCGTACAACATCACCGCCCCCACGTCGGGGCGCGTCCTCAGCGGTGGCGTGGATGCATCGGCGCTGTACCCGCCCAAGCGCTTCTTCGGCGCCGCGCGCAACATCGAGAACGGCGGATCGCTCACGATCCTCGCGACCGCGCTGGTGGAGACCGGGTCCAAGATGGACGACGTCATCTTCGAGGAGTTCAAGGGCACCGGCAACAGCGAGCTGCGCCTCAGCCGCCAGCTCGCCGACAAGCGCATCTTCCCGGCGGTCGACGTCAACGCGTCGAGCACGCGTCGCGAAGAGATGCTGCTGTCCTCTGACGAGGTGAAGATCACGTGGAAGCTGCGTCGTGCCCTCGCGGGCCTTGACCCGCAGCAGGCGCTGGAGGTCGTGCTCGGCAAGCTGCGCGAGACGCAGTCCAACGTCGAGTTCCTCGTGCAGATGCAGAAGTCGATGCCCGCTCCGAGCCGCGACGGCCACGCCGGCGGCAACAGCCACGCGCACGACAACAGCATCCGCTGAGCGGACGGGCATGGTGTCCGACTCCGGCATGTTCGCCTCCGTCCGCGGGCTGATCGACGAGCACCGGGCGGTGCAGGAGGAACTCTCCGACCCCGCCGTGCACGCCGACGCGGCGCGCGCCAAGCGCGTGAACCGGAGGTATGCCGAACTGTCGCGCATCGTCGCGGCCCACGACGCGTGGGTCGCGGCGAGCGACGACCTCGCCGCCGCGCGCGAGCTCGCGAAGGACGACGAGGCGTTCGCCGCCGAGGTCCCCGCGCTCGAGGAGCAGGTCACCGCGACGCAGGAGCGGCTGCGGCGCCTGCTCATCCCGCGCGACCCCGATGACGCCCGTGACGTGATCATGGAGATCAAGCAGGGTGAGGGCGGCGCCGAGAGTGCGCTGTTCGCGGCAGACCTGCTGCGCATGTACATCCAGTACGCGGCATCCAAAGGCTGGAAGACCGAGCTGCTGGAACGCAACGAGTCGGACCTCGGCGGCTACAAGGACGTGCAGGTCGCGATCAAGGGCTCCAGTGCCGACCCCGCGCAGGGCGTCTGGGCGCACCTGAAATACGAGGGGGGCGTGCACCGCGTGCAGCGGGTGCCTGCCACCGAGTCGCAGGGACGCATCCACACCTCGACCACCGGCGTGCTGGTGTTCCCCGAGGTCGATGAGCCCGAAGAGGTGCAGATCGACCCGAACGACCTGAAGATCGACGTGTTCCGCTCGTCGGGACCCGGTGGTCAGTCGGTCAACACCACCGACTCGGCGGTGCGCATCACGCACGTGCCGACCGGCATCGTGGTGTCGATGCAGAACGAGAAGTCGCAGCTGCAGAACCGCGAAGCGGGCATGCGGGTGCTGCGCGCGCGACTGCTGGCCAAGCAGCAGGAGGAGCGGGATGCCGCCGCCTCCGACGCGCGCCGATCGCAGATCCGCGGCATGGACCGCTCCGAGCGCATCCGCACCTACAACTTCCCCGAGAATCGCATCGCCGACCACCGCACCGGGTACAAGTCGTACAACCTCGACCAGGTGATGGACGGCGCGCTCGAGCCGATCGTGCAGTCGGCGATCGCCGCAGACGAAGAGGCGCGGCTGGCCGCGCTCGCCTCCGACGCCTGACGACGCGCGCGGGAGGCGCTAGGGTCGGCGCATGGTCATGTTCCTGCTGCGTGCGCTGATCTTCCTGGCATCCGCCGCGCTCGGTCTGCTCGTCGCAGACGCGCTGCTCAGCGGCTTCCGCATCGACTGGTCCGACTGGTGGGGCTTCGTGCTGTGCATCGTGATCTTCGCGGTGCTGCAGAGCGTGCTCGCGCCGTGGATCGCGAAGGTCGCGCGCCGCTACGCGCCGGCGCTGTTGGGTGGCATCGGCATCATCTCGACGCTCGTGTCGCTGCTCATCGTGGTGCTGCTGCCCATCGGTGGGATGCACATCACCGACGCGCAGTCGTGGATCCTCGCGCCGGTGATCGTCTGGGTCGTGACGGCGGTCGCGACCGTGCTGCTGCCGATGGTGTTCATCAAGCGCAAGGCCGAGGACCGGCGGGACGGCCGGCGGGCGTAGGAGGTCTCGTTCTGCGGCGGCGGGTTCGCTGCGTTGGGCTCGGGTAGGGTCCGGTCATGACAGCTCGTGACGGTGAGGGTTCGGCGTGGCTGAGCGCGGCCGTGTGGTCGCTGGCGATCGGTGTCGCCGTCGTCGGGGTCGTGCTTGCAGTGGTGCTGAGCAGTTTCTGGCCGCTGCTCGCGTTCGCCGGACTCGCCGTGCCGATGATGCCGGTCGGGGTGCGGCGCGGTGCGGGGCGGCGAGCGTCTGGTGCGGGTCTGACGCAGGACTGAGGTCTGGCGCTCTTTCGCGGCGACGGCGCTGGACCGGGGCATCCGGTCGTGTGCTGCGGCGGGCGCGTCGGGGCGCCGCCTCCTCCCCAGGCGGCGAGTTTCGGAGTTATCCACAATCTGTCGACTGGTCGGGGGTTTGTCGGCGTGAATGTCGGTGGCCCTCGGTTGAATTGAGGTATGAACACCTCACCGGCCACCGCCACCCGCGACGGATTGTCGCTGGGTGGCGTGGTGTCGCGGTTGGAGGTGACGCGGCGGCGGATCGCGGCGTTGCAGGCCGAGGAACTCGGGTTGCTGGCGCGGGCGGATGCGATCGCGGCGGAACAGACCGCGCGGGTGCCGTCATCAGCGGGGCGGGAGCGGGAGATGCCGTTGCGGGCGATCGCTGCCGAAGTGGGGGCGGTGCTGCGCCGGTCGGACCGGGTGATGCAAGACCGCCTGCACGACGCGACGGTGCTGGTCACCGGGTTCGCGGCGACGGTGGCCGCGTTGCGGACGGGGCGCATCGACACCGGGCACGTGCGGTTGATTCAGGATGCCGGGGCCCGCATCACCGACCCCGAGGCCCGGGCCAGGTTCGAACAGGCAGCATTGGTGGTGTGCGAGCGCGAGACGCCGGGGCGGGCGCGGCCCATCGTGGCGATGATCGCCCAGAAACTCCACCCCGTACCGCTCGCGGAACGCCACACCGACGCGGCCGCGGAACGGCGGGTGTGGGTGCGGGATCTCGACGACGGGATGGCGGAGCTCGCGGCGGTGCTCCCGGCAGTGCTGACGTACGCGATCCGCGACCGTTTGACGGAGTACGCGCGCGAGATCGTCGCGGCGCGGCGCCGGGCCGCGGCGGAAGCGGCGGATGTGGCGGCGGTCCGTGGCGGGGCGGACACGACGGGGGACACCGACGGGACCGAGGGGCTACCTCTGGTCGGCCTGGCGGACAACGCGGAGGGCGCGACGCCGGAGGAGCCGCTGGCCGTCGAGCCCGACACCCGCACGACCGATCAGGTGCGCGCGGACGTGCTGACCGATCTGCTGCTCACCGGTCATGCGACCGGGCCCGGGTTCGACGGGGACCTGCTGCCCGGATCGGGGGTGCGCGCCCGCGTGCAGGTCGTGATCCCCGCCGACACCCTCACCGGCACCGGGACGACACCGGCCGAACTCGTCGGATACGGGCCGATCGACCCCGACACCGCCCGCCGGCTCGCCGCGGCCGCGAAGACCTGGGAGCGGGTGTTCGTCTCACCCACCACCGGCGCCGTCACCCACGTCGACACCTACCGGCCGAGCCGGGCGCAGCGCCGACATCTCGACGCCCGCGACGAGCACTGCCGGTTCCTCGGCTGCCGCAGGCCCGTGCACCGGTGCGACCACGACCACACCCACGACGCCGCCCACGGTGGACCGACGACGCTCTGCAATCTCGCGAACCTGTGCCTCCGGCACCACACCATGAAGCACGCCACCGCCTGGAGCGTCATCCAACTCGCCACCGGCATCCTGGAATGGACCAGCCCCACCGGCCGCGTCTACCCCGACGTGCCGCGCCGGATGCTGGAGTTCACTGCCCTCGCCGCCGCGGTTGGGGCCGCCGCGGTGGGGGCCGCCGCGCTCGACGCTGCCGACACCGCGGAACCGGCCCCGTTCTAGGACTCCGTCGTCGACGGTGTGCCGCGAGCCTCGTCTGCGACGACCTCGGCTTTGAAGCCGGCGGAGTTCTCCAGCCATCCGGCATAGTGGTCGGGCCCACCAGCGTGCGGATAACGGTCCTGATAGAGCGGACGCCAGCCGCGCTCCGGGGCCTCAGCCATGATCGCGTCCACCTCGTCGGGGGAGCCGGCCTTGAAGGCGAGGTGATTGACCCCGGGCGCCCGACGGTCGTGCGTCGACCCGGTGAGATTCGGCGGTACCGTCACGCTGAGATATGAGCCCCCGGCACCCCACGACGCGCCCTCGGGCCATTCGCTCCCGAGCGTGAAGCCCAGTCGCTCCAGGAGCCAGCCCCATTCCGCCCGGGCCGTCTCGAAGTCCGCGACCCAGACCTCGACATGATGAAACCCCGCCACGTCACGAGCCTCTCAGCAGAGCATCCACGCTTCGCCAGCCACGGCTAGATCAGGTACTCCGGTGCGGTCAGCAGTCCGCGGGTCTGCTCGCCCGCGGCGCGCTGGCGCACCTTCGCGGGCACGCCCACCAGCACGCTGTCGCCGGGGGCATCCTGGGTCACGACGGCGTTGGCGCCGATCGTGGTGCCGGCGCCGACCCGGATGGGGCCGAGCACCTGGGCGCCCGCCCCGACGACGACGCGGTCTTCGAGGGTGGGATGCCGCTTGCCGCCGTTGCGCGTGCGGCCGCCGAGCGTGACGCCGTGGTACAGCATGACGTCGTCGCCGATCTCGGCGGTCTCGCCGATGACGACGCCCATGCCGTGGTCGATGAAGAACCGCCGCCCGATGACCGCGCCCGGGTGGATCTCCACGCCGGTGAGCCAGCGGGTGACCTGCGACAGTGCGCGGGCGGGAAAGCGCGCGCCGCGCACCCAGAGTGCGTGCGCCACGCGATGGGACCAGACCGCGTGCAGCCCCGGGTACAGCACCGCGATCTCCGCCGCGCTGCGCGCAGCGGGGTCGCGCAGCTTCGCCGCCCTCACATCCTCGCGAGCGCGCGCGACGAGGCGCGCGGCGCCGCGCAGCACACCCATCAGGCGCCGACCGTCTCGTCATCGCGCAGGTGCGCGTACAACGCGGTCGAGAGGTAGCGTTCACCCGCGTCGGGCACGATCACCACGATGCGCTTCCCCGCCGCCTCGGGGCGTGCGGCGATCTGCAGCGCCGCCCACACCGCGGCCCCGGCCGACATGCCGGCGAGGATGCCCTCGTCGGTCGCGAGGGCGCGAGCGGTGCGGATGGCATCGTCGAACTCGACGTCGAAGATCTCGTCGACCACCGAGCGGTCGAGCACGTCGGGGACGAAGTTGGGCCCAATGCCCTGGATGCGGTGGCCGCCGGCACGACCCTCGCTGAGCACGGGGGAGTCCTTCGGCTCGACCAGCACGATCTGCACGTCGGGATTGCGCTCCTTGAGCACCTGCCCGACACCGGTGACGGTGCCGCCGGTCCCCGACCCGGCCACGAACCAGTCGAGCCGCCCATCGGTGTCGGCCCAGATCTCCTCGGCGGTCGTACGGCGGTGCATCGCAGCATTCGCCTCATGCTCGAACTGACGCGCCAGCACCGCACCGGGGGTCTCGGCCGCGATGCGCCGCGCGGTGTCGACCGCCTCGGTCATGCCCTTGTGCGGGTCGGTGAGCACGAGCTCCGCGCCGTACGCCTTCAGCAGCGTGCGCCGCTCCTTCGACATCGACGCCGGCATCGTCAGCACCACGCGGTAGCCGCGCGCCGCACCGATGAGGGCCAGCGCGATGCCCGTGTTGCCGCTCGTGGACTCCACGATCGTCCCACCCGGCTGCAGCTCACCCGACGCCTCGGCAGCTTCGACGAGCGCGACCCCGAGGCGATCCTTGACGCTCGCGCCGGGGTTGTAGAACTCGAGCTTGACCACGACCTCCGCGGCCAGCCCCGCCGTGAGCGAGTTCAGCCGCACGAGCGGTGTCTGGCCGAAGGCGGTGGTGATGTCGGGGTGGATGCCGGGCACGCGGACCTGCTTTCTGAGGGAAGGTGAAACGGTGCGGCCCGGGCGGCCGGCGCCGCCCGGGCCGGGGATCACTCTTCGCGCAGGTGCTCGTACAACGGGGTCGAGAGGTAGCGCTCACCGAACGAAGGGATCACCACGACGATGTTCTTGCCCGCGGCCTCGGGGCGCGCGGCGATCTGCAGCGCCGCCCAGACAGCCGCGCCCGAAGAGATCCCCACGAGGATGCCGTCCTTCACGCCGACCTCGCGCGCGGTGGCGATCGCGTCGGCGAACTCCACGTCGACGACCTCGTCGATGACGCCCTGGTCGAGGATCGCCGGGATGAAGTTGGGCCCGATTCCCTGGATCTTGTGGGGACCGGCGGTGCCCTTGGTCAGCAGCGGCGAGTCGGCCGGCTCGACGGCGATGACCTTCGCCTCGGGGACGCGCTCCTTCAACACCTGCCCGACACCGGTGATGGTGCCGCCCGTGCCGATGCCCGCGACGAAGTAGTCGACCTTGCCGTCGGTGTCGCGCAGGATCTCCTCCGCGGTGGTCTTGCGGTGCACCTCGACGTTGGCCTGGTTCTCGAACTGGCGGGCCAGGACCGCGCCGGGGATCTCGGCGGCGAGTTCCTGTGCCTTGGCGACGGCACCCTTCATGCCGCCCGCAGGCTCCGTGAGCACGAGTTCGGCGCCGTATGCCTTGAGCAGCATGCGCCGCTCCACGGACATCGACGCGGGCATCGCCAGCACCACCTTGTAGCCGCGCGCCGCGCCCACCATGGCCAGCGCGATGCCGGTGTTGCCGCTCGTGGCCTCGACGATGGTGCCGCCGGGCTTGAGCTCGCCGGAGGCCTCGGCGGCGTCGACGATGGCGATGCCGAGACGGTCCTTGACGCTGGAGGCGGGGTTGTAGAACTCGAGCTTCGCCAGCACCGTACCGGGGAGGCCCTCGGCGATGCGGTTGAGCTTGACGAGGGGAGTGTTGCCGAATGCGCTCGTGATGTCGGGATGGATGCCGGACATGGTCTGCCTTTCGTGCGGGTCGGGGAACCGCGCGGGTACGCGGGAGATCGTCGGTCCAGCCTATGACGCACCCGGGTGGTCGGGCCCTTTATGACGGTGGTGTGACGACAGTCTGCGCCGGGTGCGAGCGGCGTCTAGGCTGGACCCGCTCATGCCCGAATCCCGCCCTGCACCCGAATCCGCGCGCGTCGCCGACACGCTGCGCGCTGCCGTCGACCTCCTCCAGCGCGCGGGCGTGACTTCGCCCGACGTCGACGCGGAGCTGCTGCTCGCCCATGTGCTGGACATCGGACGCGGCGAACTTCACGCGGCCCTCATCCGCGGCGACGTGATGGCCGATGTCGCGGCATCCGAGTACGCCGACCTGCTCGCCCGCCGGGCGGCCCGCGAACCGCTGCAGCACCTCACCGGCCTCGCCCCCTTCCGCCACCTCGAGCTGCGGGTCGGCCCCGGCGTGTTCGTGCCGCGCCCCGAGACCGAGACCGTCGCCCAGATCGCGATCGACGCGTTGGCCGCGGCCGCCGCCCCCGAGCCCGTCGCCGTCGACCTCGGCACCGGCAGCGGCGCCCTCGCTCTGGCGCTGGCGACCGAGGTGCCGCACGCACGCGTGTACGCGGCCGAGAACTCGGTGGACGCTTTCGTGTGGGCCAAGGAGAACTTCCGCAGGGTGGGAGCACCCAACGCCCGCATCGCGTTCATCGATCTGGCGGAGGCCTTCCCCGAGCTCGACGGCACGGTCTCGGTCGTCGTCTCCAACCCACCGTACGTACCCGACGCGGCGATCCCGCGCGACCCCGAGGTGCGCGACTGGGACCCGCCGGCCGCACTGTACGGCGGAGCAGACGGCCTCGACGTCGTGCGCGTGATCAGTGGTGTCGCCGCGCGGCTGCTGCACCCCGGCGGCACGCTCGTGCTCGAGCACGGCGAATGGCAGGGAGCGCCCATCCGCGACCTCCTCGCCGCTGACGGCTGGCGGGCGGCGGCCACCCATCAGGACCTCACCCTGCGCGACCGCGCGACCACCGCGATCCGCGCCTGACCCGCGACAGACGACACCGACGGCGCGTCGGTAGAATGGGCAGGTCATGTCCCCTGTTTTCGACAGCCGCGACGAGGCCCAGCTGCTGCCGGGACTCCGCCAGGCCCGCCAGGCGATCGCTCGCGGACAGCTCATCGTCCTGCCCACCGACACGGTGTACGGGGTGGCTGCCGACGCCTTCAGCCCGGCCGCCGTGGCTCGCCTCCTCGCCGCCAAAGGCCGTGGACGCCAGTCGCCGCCGCCCGTGCTCGTGCCCGGGCTCTCCACGCTGCAGGCTCTCGCGGCCGACGTGCCGGAGCCTGTCGAGCGTCTCGTCGAGGCATTCTGGCCCGGGGGACTGACCATCGTGCTCCCCTCGCAACCGTCGCTGTCGTGGGACCTGGGTGACACGTTCGGCACCGTCGCCGTGCGCATGCCCGACGACCGCATCGCGCTGGAGATGCTCGAGGAATGCGGGCCGCTCGCGGTGTCCAGTGCCAACCTCACCGGCAAACCGGCCGCGGTCGCGATCGACGAGGCGGTCGACATGCTGGGGGACAGTGTCGCTGTCTACCTCGACGCCGGCACGCGCGAGACCGGCATCCCCTCGACGATCGTGGATGCGACGGGTCTCGTCGGCGACGGTGAGCGGGTGGTGCGCGTGCTGCGGGACGGTGCCATCAGCCGTGCGCGTCTGCGCGATGTGCTCGGCGACCTGCTGGCAGCCGACCCCGAGCAGGCGGACGATGCCGCCGCGTCGGTCGGTGGATCGGCGTGAAGCAGTACATCTTCATCATCATCCTGACCGCCGCTGTCACCCTCGTGCTCGCGTGGGGAGTCTGGCGGCTGAGCCTGAAGTACAAGCTCTACCCCGGCATCCGCGAACGTGATGTGCACACGACACCCACGCCGCGCCTCGGCGGCATCGCGATGTACCTCGCGGTCGTGCTGGCGTTCGCGGTCTCTGCGATGCACCCCGACCCGCGGTTCGCGAGTTTCTGGTCGGACCCGGCGCCGTGGGCCGTGCTGGCCGCCGTGACCCTCATCGTGATCGTGGGGGTCGCCGACGACCTCTGGGACCTCGACTGGACCATCAAGCTCGGCGCCCAGTTCCTCGCCGCCGGCATCGTGGCGTGGTTCGGCGAGCTGCAGATCTACACGCTCCCGATCGGCGGCATCACCGGGTTCTCCAGCACCGTGAGCTTCGTGCTGACGATCTTCTCGATCGTGATCGTCATGAACGCCGTGAACTTCGTCGATGGCCTCGACGGACTCGTCGCCGGCGTGGCACTCATCGCCAATGTCGTCTTCTTCGCCTACGCGTACCTCCTGATGCGCGACATGGGCTCGGCGACCTACTTCACGATGGCATCCTTCATCGCCGCTGTGCTCATCGGCGCGTGCATCGGGTTCCTCCCGATGAACTGGAATCCCGCGAAGATGTTCATGGGCGACTCCGGAGCCCTCATGATCGGGTTGCTGATGGCGTGCTCGGCCGTGTCGATCACCGGCTCGCTCGACCCCGCGCTGCTCGGCGACCCCGACCAGTTCGGCCGGTCCCAGCTGCTGGGTGCCTTCATCCCGATCCTGCTGCCGATCGTGGTGGTCATGCTGCCGCTGCTCGATTTCGGCATGGCGGTGCTGCGTCGCATGCGTGCCGGCAAATCGCCGTTCTCGCCCGACCGGAAGCACCTGCACCACCGCATGCTCGACATGGGCCACACCGACCGCGACGCCGTGCTCGTCTTCTACGCGTGGACCGCCGTGGTCAGCCTCTCGGTGCTGCTGATGTACATCGGGACGACGGCCGACTGGCCAGGGCAGTATCTGCCCGGCGTCGCCTTCGGCCTGCTCGGGGGCGCTGCCTGCCTCGTCGTCACCCTCACCCCCACCCGCCGCACCCGACCCGCCCTCCAGGAGTCCGCATGACCCCCAGTCCCGTCTCCAGCACCCCGGTGCTGCGCGCCACCCTGCTGTGGTCGGCCGCCGTCACCGCCGTGCTCGCCGTCATCGGCGCCATCGCCGGCTTCGCCGTCGCCGGCGTCGAGGGACTGTGGAGCGCCCTCGGGGGAGTGGTGGTCGCCTTCGCGTTCCTCGCCATCACCGGGGCCAGCATCCTCATCGCCAACCGCTGGTACGGCGATGCGCTGTACGTGCCGTTCTTCTTCGCGATCGTCCTCGGTGGGTGGATCGTGAAGTTCGGGGTCTTCATCGTGGTGCTGCTGGTGCTGCAGGGCCAGCCGTGGCTGCAGCCGACGGTGTTCTTCGTCGCGCTCATCGTCGGCATCATCGCCTCGCTCATCATCGACGTCATCGTGCTGATGCGCATGCGCATTCCGCACGCGAGCGATGTCACGCTGCCGACGGCCGAAGAGATCGACGACCCGACGGACGGTCCCTCGGAACGGATTTGAGCACTCCCCAAGTTTGATAGTGTTACTGGTGCGCCCGCCCATATCCTCACGGAGGATTTGCGAGTGACGCTCACCGACCATCGTCGCACCGGCCTTGTACCGGAGCCCCGAAGCTGGAGCCCGCGCTGTTCATTCATGCTGCGACCCTGATCGCCCCCACCGCTGACGAAGGCGGTTTCCACGGACCCTCGATCGACGAGTTCTTCCCGGATGCCGTGTTCCAGTTCGGCGATCTCGTCATCAACCGAATCCACCTCATCCAGTTCATCGCCACTGCGGCGATCGTCCTGATCCTCTGGCTCGGCACCCGTCGCATGACGGTCGTTCCGGGACGCTTCCAGAGCATCGTCGAGATGGGCCTGGACTTCGTGCGCGTCAACATCGCCGAAGACCTGCTGGGCAAGAAGGACGGGCAGCGATTCCTGCCGATCCTCACCACGATCTTCTTCATGGTGCTGTTCATGAACCTCACGGGGATCATCCCGTTCATGAACATCGCCGGAACCGCGATCGTCGCGGTGCCGCTGCTGCTCGCACTCATCAGCTACGTGACCTTCATCTACGCCGGCCTCAAGAAGAGCCCGAAGAACTTCTTCAAGAACGCGCTCTTCCCGTCGGGTGTGCCGTGGCCGATCTACATCATCGTCACGCCGATCGAGTTCATCTCGACCTTCGTCATCCGACCGGTGACCCTCACCCTCCGACTCCTCATGAACATGATGGTCGGTCACCTGCTGCTGGTCCTCTTCTTCGCCGCGACGCAGTTCTTCCTGCTCGACCTCGGCGGCTGGTGGTCGGCACTGGCAGCGGGCTCGCTCGCCTTCGGCTTCGCCTTCACCTTGTTCGAGGTCCTGGTGGCCGTCCTCCAGGCCTACGTCTTCGCTCTCCTCACCGCGGTCTACATCCAGCTCGCGGTGGCGGAAGAGCACTAAAGCGGGTCGGCTCGAAGCCGCCCATAACCGAAAGGAAAACCCCCGTGGACGCAACTACGGTTCTCGCTGAGCTGAGCGGCAACGTCGCGACGATGGGCTACGGCCTCGCCGCGATCGGTCCCGCCATCGGCGTCGGCATCGTCGTCGGCAAGACGATCGAGGGTGTCGCCCGTCAGCCCGAGCTCGCAGGTCGCCTGCAGGTCCTGATGTGGATCGGTATCGCCTTCACCGAGGCGCTCGCCTTCATCGGCATCGCCACGTACTTCATCTTCCAGTAAATCGCCCTCCACCAGTTAAGGAGACAGGATGCTGAACGCTCTTGTCGCGTACGCCGCGGAAGAGGGGGCTACGCCCAACCCTCTGATCCCCGCGTGGTACGACATCATCTGGTCCGCGGTCTGCTTCGTCATCATCCTCTTCGTCGTGTGGAAGGTCGCCCTTCCCAAGATGAAGACGCTGCTGGACGCGCGCGCCGCCGCGATCGAGGGAAACATCGCCCGTGCCGACGAGGCCCAGCGCAAGGCAGAGGCTGCTCTCGAGCAGTACACCGCCCAGCTGGCCGAAGCCCGCAAGGAGGCCGGTGAGATCCGCGAAGCCGCCCGCGAGGACGGCAAGAAGATCGTCGCCGAGGCGAAGGATGCCGCTTCCTCCGAAGCTGCACGCCTGACCGCGTCCGCGCACTCGCAGATCGAGGCGGAGCGCCAGACGGCGCTTGTGTCGCTGCGCAGCGAAGTGGGCACGCTCGCCCTCGACCTCGCCGGCGGGGTCATCGGCGAGACCCTGTCCGACGATGCGAAGGCTCAGGCCGTCGTGGACCGGTTCCTCGCAGACCTCGAGTCCTCCGAGGCGTCGAAGTAATGGGCAGCGCGACCACTCAGGCCCTTGCGGCGACGACGGCGGCGCTCAGTGCGGTGCCGTCGGTCGACCTGGGCGTCGCCCGTGAGCTGTTCGCCGCGGCGCGCACCCTCGGCGAATCGTCGCAGCTGAGCGGTGCGCTTGCGGACTCGTCGGCGGCTCCCGCCGCCCGGGCGAAGGTCGTCGCCGACGTGTTCGGCGCGACGTTCCAGCCCGCGACGGTGTCGCTGCTGAGCACGGCCGCGCAGCAGCGCTGGTCGTCGTCGTCGGATCTGGTCGACGGGATCGAGGAACTCGCAATCCGAGTCGCCGCGATCGCGGAGCCGGACGCCGACATCGAAGGGGAGCTGTTCGGAGTCTCGCGCACGATCGCGGCGAACCCCGAACTCGAGCTCGCCCTCGGCAGCCGCCTGGGCGACGCAACCGCCAAGGGTGCGCTCATCGAGACGCTCCTGAGCGGCCGCACCAGTGCGGCGACGACGCTCATCGTCTCGTCTGCGGTGCAGCAGACCCGCGAGCGCCGCGTGCGCCAGCTGATCTCACGGGCCATGCGGCTCGTGGCTCAGCAGCGGGGACGCTCGGTCGCCACGGTCATCGCGGCGACGCCGCTGGGTCGCACCCAGACCAAGCGGCTCACCGCGGCGCTTTCCCAGCGCTACGGCACCGACATCTCGCTCAACATCGTCATCGACCGTTCGGTCGTCGGCGGCGTGCGTATCGAGATCGCGGACGATGTGATCGACGCCAGCGTCGCCAGCCGTCTGCACGACCTGCGCCAGAAGCTGGCCGGATAGAGCTTGCCGCTCCTCGGAGCGGAGATTTCGGGGCCTCACAGCCCCATGACACAAAGGAAGACCATGGCAGAACTCTCCATCAGCCCCGACGTCATCCGTGACGCGCTGAAGGACTTCGTCGCCGCGTACGAGCCCACCGGGGCCGCGGCGACCGAGGTCGGCACCGTCATCGACACCGCCGACGGCATCGCCCACGTCGAGGGACTTCCCGGCGTCATGGCGAACGAGCTCGTCCGCTTCGCGGACGGCACGGCCGGCCTTGCACTGAACCTCGACGAGCACGAGATCGGTGTGGTCGTCCTGGGCGACTTCTCCGGCATCGAAGCCGGCCAGCAGGTCACCCGCACCGGTGAGGTGCTCTCGGTGCCCGTCGGCGACGGCTTCCTCGGCCGCGTCGTCGACCCGCTCGGCAACCCGATCGACGGCCTCGGCGCCGTGGCATCCGAGGGTCGTCGCGCACTCGAGCTCCAGGCGCCCGGCGTCATGCAGCGCAAGAGCGTGCACGAGCCGATGCAGACCGGCATCAAGGCGATCGACGCGATGATCCCCGTCGGCCGCGGTCAGCGTCAGCTGATCATCGGCGACCGCCAGACCGGCAAGACGGCCATCGCGATCGACACGATCATCAACCAGCGCGCCAACTGGGAGTCCGGCGACGTCAACAAGCAGGTGCGCTGCATCTACGTCGCCATCGGGCAGAAGGGCTCCACGATCGCCTCCGTCAAGGGTGCGCTCGAAGATGCCGGCGCGATGGAGTACACCACGATCGTGGCCGCTCCCGCGTCCGACCCCGCCGGCTTCAAGTACCTCGCCCCCTACACCGGCTCCGCCATCGGCCAGCACTGGATGTACGGCGGCAAGCACGTGCTCATCATCTTCGACGACCTGTCGAAGCAGGCCGAGGCCTACCGTGCCGTGTCGCTGCTGCTGCGCCGCCCGCCGGGCCGCGAGGCCTACCCGGGTGACGTCTTCTACCTGCACTCCCGTCTGCTGGAGCGCTGCGCGAAGCTGTCCGACGAGCTGGGTGCCGGTTCGATGACGGGTCTGCCGATCATCGAGACGAAGGCGAACGACGTGTCGGCGTACATCCCGACCAACGTGATCTCGATCACCGACGGCCAGATCTTCCTGCAGTCCGACCTCTTCAACGCGAACCAGCGTCCCGCTGTGGACGTCGGCATCTCGGTGTCGCGCGTCGGCGGTGACGCCCAGGTGAAGTCGATCAAGAAGGTCTCCGGCACGCTCAAGCTCGAGCTCGCGCAGTACCGCTCGCTCGAGGCCTTCGCGATGTTCGCATCCGACCTCGACCCGGCCTCGCGTCGCCAGCTGGCCCGTGGTGCCCGCCTCACCGAGCTGCTCAAGCAGCCCCAGTACTCGCCGTACCCCGTGGAGGAGCAGGTCGTCTCGATCTGGGCCGGCACGAAGGGCAAGCTGGACTCGATCGAGGTCGAGGACGTGCTGCGGTTCGAACGCGAGCTGCTGGATTACCTCAAGCGCAACACGTCGATCCTCGACACCCTGCGCGAAACCAATGTCCTCGACGACGACACCGCGGCGGAGCTCGAAAAGCTCACCGACGCGTTCGTGCTCGAGTTCCAGTCCGGCAAGGGCATGGCGATCAACCACCCGGGTCACGAGGAGTTCGCTGCTGCGGACGCCGAAGACGTGAACCAGGAAAAGATCGTCAAGGGCCGCCGAGGCTGACGACTCAGTAGGGGAAGCCAATGGGCGCACAACTGCGGGTCTACAAGCAGAAGATCGGTTCTGCTCAGACGACCAAGAAGATCACGAAGGCGATGGAACTCATCGCGGCTTCGCGCATCCAGAAGGCGATGGCGCGCGTGCGCACGTCGTCTCCGTTTGCGCGTGCCGTGACGCGTGCCGTCTCCGCCGTCGCGACGCACTCCAACGTGCACCACCCCCTCACGACGGAGCGCGAGGTGATCCGCCGTTCTGCGGTGGTGATCTTCGCCTCCGACCGGGGACTCGCGGGCGCCTTCAACTCCCAGATCCTGCGCGAAGGGCTGGAGCTCGCCGAGCTTCTGCGCTCGCAGGGCAAGGAAGTGTCGTACTTCCTCGTCGGCCGCCGGGCGGTGGGTTACTTCCAGTTCCGCCGCATGGAGGCCGCAGGGGAGTGGACCGGTGACACCGACACTCCGCACTTCAACACCGCCGAGATGATCGCGGGTGCCCTGCTGGACGCCTACGATCGCGGCGGCGAGGACGGCGGCGTGGACGAGATCCACCTCGTGTACAACCGCTTCGTCAGCATGATGACCCAGACGCCCGAGCGGATGCGACTGCTTCCCCTCGAGGTCGTCGAGGCAACCGACGACGAGGCGGCTTCCGGTCAGGTGTACCCCCTGTACGAGTTCGAGCCGAGCCCGGAGGTCGTGCTCGACGCGCTCCTCCCGGTCTACGTGCAGAGCCGCGTCTTCAACGCCCTCCTGCAGTCGTCGGCGGCCAAGCACGCCGCGACGCAGAAGGCGATGAAGTCGGCCAGCGACAACGCCGACAAGCTCATCACCGACTACACCCGCCTGCGCAACAACGCGCGACAGGCAGAGATCACGCAGCAGATCGCCGAGATCGTCGGCGGCGCCGACGCCCTGGCGTCAGGCAAGTAGAAACCGAAAGAGAAGACAATGACTCTCACCGCACCCGAGGCGACCACGGTCACAGGCCGCGTCGCGCGCGTCACCGGACCGGTCGTGGACATCGAGTTCCCGCACGATTCGATCCCGGCGATCTACAACGCGCTGAAGACGACGATCACGATCGGCGAGGACTCCACCGAGATCACGCTCGAGGTCGCCCAGCACCTCGGCGACGACCTGGTGCGTGCCATCGCCCTCAAGCCCACCGACGGCATCGTCCGCGGCCAGGAGGTGCGCGACACCGGTGGCCCCATCACGGTCCCCGTCGGTGACGTCACCAAGGGCAAGGTCTTCAACGTGACCGGCGACGTGCTCAACGGCGCACCCGGCGAGACCGTCGAGGTCACCGAACGCTGGGGCATCCACCGTCAGGCGCCGAACTTCGACCAGCTGGAGTCCAAGACCCAGATGTTCGAGACCGGCATCAAGGTCATCGACCTGCTGACGCCGTACGTGCTGGGCGGAAAGATCGGCCTGTTCGGCGGGGCCGGCGTCGGCAAGACCGTCCTCATCCAGGAGATGATCCAGCGCGTTGCGCAGGACCACGGTGGCGTGTCGGTGTTCGCCGGTGTCGGTGAGCGCACCCGCGAGGGCAACGACCTCATCCACGAGATGGAAGAGGCGGGTGTCTTCGAGAAGACCGCCCTCGTGTTCGGCCAGATGGACGAGCCGCCGGGGACGCGTCTGCGCGTGGCACTGTCGGCTCTGACGATGGCGGAGTACTTCCGCGACGTGCAGAAGCAGGACGTGCTGCTGTTCATCGACAACATCTTCCGCTTCACGCAGGCCGGTTCCGAGGTCTCCACGCTGCTGGGCCGCATGCCCTCCGCCGTGGGTTACCAGCCGAACCTCGCCGACGAGATGGGTGTGCTCCAGGAGCGCATCACCTCGACCCGCGGTCACTCGATCACCTCGCTCCAGGCGATCTACGTCCCCGCCGACGACTACACCGACCCGGCTCCGGCGACCACGTTCGCGCACCTCGACGCCACGACCGAACTGTCGCGTGAGATCGCGTCGAAGGGTCTGTACCCGGCCGTCGACCCGCTGACCTCGACCAGCCGCATCCTCGACCCGCGCTACATCGGCGAGGACCACTACCGTGTGGCGACCGCGGTGAAGCAGATCCTGCAGAAGAACAAGGAACTGCAGGAGATCATCGCGATCCTCGGTGTCGACGAGCTGTCCGAAGAGGACAAGGTCGTCGTGTCGCGCGCACGCCGCATCCAGCAGTTCCTCTCGCAGAACACCTACATGGCCAAGAAGTTCACCGGCGTCGAGGGCTCCACGGTCCCGATCAAGGAGACCATCGAGTCGTTCGACGCGATCGTCAAGGGCGACTTCGACCACGTGGCCGAGCAGGCGTTCTTCAACGTCGGCGGCATCGCCGATGTCGAGGCGAAGTGGGCTCAGATCCAGAAGGAGAACAGCTGACATGGCGCTGAGCGTCAGCCTCGTCTCCGCTGAGGCGGAGGTCTGGACCGGTGAGGCGAGCCTCGTCGTGGCCAAGACCGTCGAGGGTGAGATCGGCTTCATGCCCGGTCACGAGCCGGTGCTCGCCATGCTCGCCGAGGGGCAGGTGCGCATCACGACCGAGGACGGCCGCAAGGTCATCGCGGACGCGCGCGAGGGCTTCCTCTCGATGGAGAACAACGAGCTGACCATCGTGGCGGGACACGCCGCGCTGGTTTCCTGACCGAACCGCACGACCGAATGCACCGAGGGGGTCTCTCCTTCGGTGCATTCGGCCGTTCCGGCGCGCCGCGCCGGGGAAAGACCGGCCCGTGCTGATCCTGCTGCCCCCGTCCGAGACCAAGCACCCCGGCGGTTCTGGTGCCCCCTGGGATGCCGCCTCACTCGCGTTCCCGCAGCTCGCCCCCGAACGTGCCGCCGTGGTCGACGCGCTCGTGGCGCTCTCCGCCGCTCCCGACGACGCGGTGCGGCGGCTCAAGCTCGGTGCCCGCCAGCACGGCGAGATCGCCGTCAACGCGGCGCTGCGCACCGCACCGACCATGCCCGCCGTCGACCGGTACACCGGTGTGCTGTACGACGCGCTGGATGCGGCATCGCTCGACGCGCGCGCTCGGCGCTGGCTGGGCGCGCACGTGCTGATCCACTCGGCGCCGTTCGGGCCGGTGTCGGCCCTGGACGCGATTCCCGCCTACCGTCTGGGTGCCACCGCGTCGCTGCCGGGCCTGCCCGCCCTCCGCCGCGTGTGGTCGAGCGCCGTGTCGACGGCGCTGGCCGATGCCGCACCCGCGTTCGTGCTCGATCTCCGCTCCGAGGCCTACGTCGGGCTCGGGCCGGTGCCCGCAAGCGTCCCCAGCGCCTACGTGCGCGTCGTGTCGCCCGGGCCCGACGGTGCCGTCCGCGCCCTCAACCACTTCAACAAGCACGCCAAGGGCGCCCTCATCCGCCGTCTGGCGACGGAGCGGCCCCGCATCGGGTCGGAGTCGGGTTTCGTGCGCTGGGCCGAGCAGAGCTCGCTGCAGGTGCGGCGGGGCGACGCCGGCGAACTGCAGCTGTTCGCCTAGCCAACAGCCCGATCTGCCGTGCCCGGGGTGTTCTCGGCGATCGCGAGGGAGCGAGGACGGGCCGCGCCAGGCGAGCGCGTCGTCACGGCCGCGGGCCGGGCATCGCTAGCATGTGTGCGTGGGGCACACACCCCGTTGGCGCTCACGAGTGCCACTCCCGACTTCGGAGGTCGACATGAGTCCCTATGACACCGACGGTGGTGCGGTCGCACTGCTGCTGGTCTTCGGCTTCATCTGGTTGCTGATCGCGGTCGCCGCGTACGTCGTGTCGTCCATCTTCATGATGAAGGTGTTCGACAAAGCCGGAGTCCAGGGCAAGTGGCGCGCCTGGGTGCCGATCTACAACACGATGATCTTCGCCAAGCTCGGGGACCTCAACCCCTGGTGGCTCCTGATCGCCTGGGTGGCGGCCGGCGTGCTGGCCCCCGTCGGCATCGGCGGGCTGTTCGGTCTCGCGGCCGCGGTCTACACGGCCCTCGCGGCCTACCGCGTCGGACTCAAGCTCCAGAAGGAGCCGGTGTGGGTCGTGCTGTACATCTTCCTTTCCATCGTGTGGCTCGGCATCGTCGCGTTCGACCGTTCGCGGTGGAGCCTCGCCGTGCCGCCGGCGCCGTGGGCCAACTCCTTCCTGCGCGACACCACGACCTGGTCCGGCATCCCGGCCCAGAACTCGGGGGTAGGCTTCGTCGGCGGCGGATACACCGCAGCGCCCGGCTACCCCGCCCAGCCCCCGGCCGGGTACCAGCCGCCGCCGGCACCTGGCGGCTATCCGCCGCCCGCGGCGACGCAGCCCCCGCCGTACCAGCCGCCCGCGGCGCCGACGACGCCCCCCGCAGCTCCGGAGCCGCCGGCGGCCCCGCCCACCACGGAACCGCCTGCCTCGCCGGAACCGCCGAAGCAGCCGTGACCGCACAGAAGCCCTCCGCTCGCGCGGAGGGCTTCTGTGCGCGCGCGAGCGTGGCGGCATGACCGCTCCCGCACGCCGCCGCCCGCGTCTGAGCGTCGTTCGCCGACAGCGCAGGGCGAGCGATTGGCAGAGTGCCCGAGGCTGGCGTAGCGTCTGATCGCGTGCGCCGCCGCCCGGCGCCCGGAAAGGCACCCGCCGTGCTCGGCAAGCTCCTCGTCAGGTACTCCAAGCCCATGTGGCCGCTCATCGTCGCGGTCGTGGTGTTCCAGCTGGCGCAATCCGTCGCGTCCCTCATGCTCCCGACCCTCAACGCCGACATCATCGACAACGGGGTGGTCACCGGTGACATCGAGGTCATCTGGTCCACGGGCGGGGTGATGCTGGTCGTCAGCGCCGTACAGGTGGTCTGCGCGATCATCGCCGTCTGGTTCGGGTCGCGCCTGGCGATGGCCGTCGGCCGTGACCTGCGCTCGGACATCTTCCACCGCGTCGTCGCATTCTCGCAGCGGGAGGTCGGACAGATCGGGGCGCCGTCGCTCATCACCCGCAACACCAACGACGTGCAGCAGGTGCAGATGCTCGTGCAGGTGTCGGCGACCCTCATGATCTCCGCCCCCATGCTCGCCATCGGCGGCATCATCATGGCCGTGCGCCAGGACGTCGGGCTGTCGTGGCTCATGGCGGTCTCCGTGCCGCTGCTGCTGGTGATCGTGGGACTGATCGTGGTGCGCATGGTGCCGGCGTTCACCCTGATGCAGCGGCGCATCGACCGGGTCAACCAGATCCTGCGCGAGCAGCTCACCGGCATCCGAGTGATCCGCGCGTTCGTGCGGGAGCGGCAGGAGCACAAGCGGTTCTCGCATGCCAGCGAGGACGTCATGGCGACAGCGCTGCGGGCGGGCAACCTGATGGCGCTGATGTTCCCCGCCGTCATGCTCGTGATGAACCTGTCCAGCGTCGCGGTCATCTGGTTCGGCGCGGCGCAGGTGCAGGATTCCGGGGTGCAGATCGGCACGCTGTTCGCCTTCCTGAACTACATGATGCAGATCCTCATGGGGGTCATGATGGCCACCTTCATGTTCGTGATGATCCCGCGTGCGGCGGTCTGCGCGAACCGCATCGGCGAAGTGCTCGACACCGAGCCCTCCGTCATCGCCCCCGCCGTCGCCGTGGCCGCCCCGCCGGCCCGCGGGCGCATCGAGTTCGACCACGTCGACTTCGCCTACCCCGGCGCGGACGACGCGGTGCTCCACGACGTCACCTTCACCGTGGAGCCGGGCACCACGACCGCCATCATCGGCTCGACCGGGTCGGGCAAGACCACCCTCATCGGCCTCGTGCCGCGCCTGTTCGACGCCACCGGGGGTGCGGTGCGCATCGACGGCGTCGACGTGCGCGAGTACGATCCCGACGAGCTGTGGCAGCGCATCGGGCTCGTGCAGCAGCGCGCGTTCCTGTTTTCGGGCACTGTCGCCTCGAACCTGCGATACGGCAACGCCGAGGCGACCGATGACGAGCTCTGGCAAGCGTTGCGCATCGCGCAGGCGCGGGACTTCGTCGAGGCGATGCCCGAGCAGCTCGCCGCCCCGATCGCGCAGGGCGGCACGAACGTGTCGGGCGGTCAGCGCCAGCGGCTGGCGATCGCCCGCGCGCTGGTGAAGAACCCGCGCATCCACATCTTCGACGACTCGTTCTCGGCGCTCGACCTCAGCACCGACCGGGCGCTGCGCCGTGCGCTGGACGAGCACCTGCCCGACGCGACCCGGCTGGTGGTGGGTCAGCGGGTCTCCACCATCCAAGGCGCCGACCAGATCATCGTGCTCGAGCACGGTCGCATCGTCGGCATCGGCCGGCACGACGAATTGCTCGAGACGTGCGAGACGTACCGCGAGATCGTCGCCTCGCAGCTCGCGGCGGAGGCGGCATGAGCGGCCAGGGACCGCGCGGCCACGGCCCGATGACCGCCCCCGTGCAGAAGGCGCAGAACTTCGGCCCGAGCGCCCGGCGGCTGTTCGGGATGCTGCGCGTCGACCTCCCGCAGCTGATCACCGTGCTGGTGCTGGGGGTGTTCTCCGTCGCCCTGTCGGTGTCGGGACCGAAGATCCTCGGCGAGGGCACCAACGTGGTGTTCGCCGGCTTCATCTCGCTGCAGGCGCCCGCGGGCGCCACCCAGCAACAGGTCGTCGATGCGCTTCGTGCCGAGGGAAACCAGGAGCAGGCGGACATGCTCGCCGCGATGGACTTCGTCCCCGGCGCCGGCATCGACTTCGAGCGGCTGCGATGGATCCTCATGGCGGTGGTCGCGGTGTACCTGTTCTCCAGCATCTTCGGCTGGCTGCAGGCGCGCATCCTCAACGGCATCGTGCAGCGCGCGATGCATCGCCTGCGCACGCAGGTGGAGGACAAGATCCACCGGCTGCCGCTGGCCTACTTCGACCGGGTGCAGCGCGGCGAACTGCTCAGCCGGGTCACCAACGACGTCGACAACGTCGGGCAGACGATGCAGCAGACCCTGTCGCAGGTGATCGTGTCGCTGCTGACGGTGATCGGCGTGCTGGTGATGATGTTCGTGATCTCGCCGTTGCTGGCCTTCATCGCGCTCGTCACGATCCCGCTCACGATCGTGGTGACCGTGCTCGTGGCGCGACGGTCGCAGAAGCTGTTCGTCGAGCAGTGGAAGGCCACCGGAATCCTCAACGCCCGCGTGGAGGAGACCTTCTCGGGGCACGCCATCGTGAAGGTCTTCGGTCACCAGCGCGAGGTCGAACACGACTTCCGTGACGAGAACGACGCGGTGTACCGGGCCAGTTTCGGTGCCCAGTTCCTGTCGGGCATCATCATGCCCGCGATGATGTTCATCGGGAACCTCGTCTACGTCGGCATCGCCGTCGTCGGCGGGCTGCAGGTGGCGGGTGGCCGCCTGTCGATCGGTGACGTGCAGGCTTTCATCCAGTACTCCCGGCAGTTCACCCAGCCGCTGAGCCAGCTGGGGTCGATGGCCAACCTGCTGCAGTCGGGCGTCGCGAGCGCGGAGCGCGTGTTCGAGCTGCTCGACGAGCCGGAGCAGACACCCGACCCCGAGCCCGCCCGAACGGTCTCCGGTGACGCCAGCGACCTCGACTTCGAGGACGTCTCGTTCCGTTACACGCCCGACAAGCCCCTCATCGAAGGACTCGACCTGTCGGCGCGCCCCGGCAGCACCGTCGCGATCGTCGGCCCCACCGGGGCGGGCAAGACGACGCTGGTGAACCTCATCATGCGCTTCTACGACATCGATGCCGGTCGCATCACACTGGACGGCCTCGACACGCGCGAGATGACCCGCGACGACCTGCGTTCGCGCACCGGCATGGTGCTGCAGGACACGTGGCTGTTCGCCGGCACGATCCGAGAGAACATCCTCTACGGCCGGCCCGACGCGAGCGAGCAGGAGATGGTGCAGGCGGCCTCCGCCGCCTACGTCGACCGGTTCGTGCACGCGCTCCCCGACGGGTACGACACGGTGCTCGACGACGAGGCGACCAACCTCAGTGTGGGGGAGCGGCAGTTGGTGACCATCGCGCGCGCGTTCCTGTCCGATCCGCGGCTGTTGATCCTCGACGAGGCGACGAGCTCGGTGGACACGCGCACCGAGCTGCTCATCCAGCGCGCGATGGTGCGGCTGCGTCAGGACCGCACCTCGTTCGTCATCGCCCACCGGCTCTCCACCATCCGCGACGCCGATCTCATCCTCGTGATGGAGTCCGGCGCCATCGTGGAGCAGGGTACGCATGACGAGCTGCTGTCGACGAGGGGCGCGTACTGGCGGCTCTACAACGCGCAGTTCGAGGGCGCGATCGACGACGACGATTCCGAGGCGGCTTCGCGTGAGTCCACTAGGATGTGAAAACGCGTTCCGCCCGGGAGCGCATCCGCACACATCGGAAGGCTGACAGCGTGCCCGAGGCCACCACCCACACCCGCACCGTCGAGGTGCCCGGTGGTGAAGTCACACTCTCGTGGGCCGCCGTCACCGACGTCGGCCGTCGCCGCGAGGTCAACCAGGACGCGCTGCTCGCCCGGTACCCGCTCTTCATCGTCGCCGACGGCATGGGCGGTCACATCGGCGGCGAGATCGCCAGTGCCCGCACCATCGAACGGCTCACCGCGGTCGCCGAGAAGGACGCTGTCTCCACCAAGACGATCGAGAAGGCGCTCTCGCGTGCCGTCGAGGACATCGGCAAGCATCCCGGCGCCACCGACGAGGGCACCGGCACGACCGTGACGGGTGTCTTCCTCGACACCTCAGGTGACGAGCCCACCTGGGTCACCCTCAACATCGGCGACTCCCGCGTGTACCTCATGCGTGACGAGAGTCTCATGCAGATCACCGTCGATCACTCGGTGGTGCAGGAACTCGTCTCCGCCGGCAGGCTCAGCCCCGAAGAGGCCGAGAATCACCCGTACGGCAACGTCATCACCCGCGCCGTCGGTCCCAGCGAGAGCGTCACGCCCGACTACGTCCGCCTCGACGTCGTCGACGGCGACCGTTTCGTCATCTGCAGCGACGGTCTCACCAAGGAACTCACCGACTACGGCATCCTGCACTTCCTGCTCGAGCGCCCCGATCCTGCCGAAGCGGTGGATGCCATGCTGCACGCCGCCGTCGAGAACGGCGGTCGCGACAACATCTCGATCATCGTGCTGACCGCCGCCGTCAGCATCGCGGGCGATGACGACGGCGACACCGCCGCGCGTCCGCAGACATCGGAGACGGCCGTCACCCCGACAGACGCCGCCGACGGCACCGCGCCGGGCGACACCGCCGGCTCCGCGCCGGGCGACACCGCCGGCTCCTCCCCAGCCGCCGACTAGGCCGGATCCTGCACGACGGGGTCGCTCGGCTCCGCGCCGGCGGCTCACGATGCGGTGTGCTGAAGCATGCCCGCACCGGACCCCGCGCCCCTGGCCCCACCCATCGACGAGCCGCTGTCGCTGCCGGTCGCCGGCGACCCCGCCCCGCGTCCGCCGTTGCCGGTCGTGTCGGCCCTGCTTCCGGCGCTCGCGGCGGTCGTGCTGTGGGCGGTGACCGGCTCGGTGCTGTCGCTGTGGTTCGCGGCGCTGGGGCCGCTGCTGGCGGGCGGCGCGGCGCTGGACGGCCTGCGCTCAGCCCGGCGTGACCGCCGCCGCGCCCGACGGCGCCATGCCCGCGTGCGGGCGGAGACCGTGGAGACCATCGCCGCCCGGCACGCGGACGAGCGCCGACGGCTCGCGGCGCGGCATCCCGACGTCGGGGGATTCCTCGCCGCGCCGCACGAGATCTGGCGACGGGTCCCCGGCCGGGCGGGCCACATCGTCGTCGGGGTGGGGGAGCGGGCGAGCACGGTGCGCGTGGGTGGGGGCAGCGGTGCCGCCGACGCGGCGCTGCGCACCCGCGCGGCGACGCTCACCGCCGCGCCGCTGACCGTCCCCGCCGTCGACGGCATCGCGGTCGTCGGCCCTCCCGTCGCGGCGGCGGCCGTCGCACGCGGGCTCGCGCTGCAGGTGTGTCTGGCCGCACCGCCGGGGGAGGTGCGGCTGGTGGGACCGGCCGGTGTCGACGGTGGCTGGAGTGCCGCACTCCCGCACCGGCGGGCGCTCACCGGCACCGCCGTGCAGCTGTGCGCGCCGGGTGACGCGCGCGAGCGCGGGGTGGACGTGTCGCTCACCATCGTCCCCGTGGGCTCGCCGCCGCCGCCCGTGTGCGCGGCCGTCCTCACCCTCACCGGGCTGACCACGGCATGGCTCGATCACGGCGGGCAGGCGGGACCGGTGAGTGTGGAGGCGGTGGGGCGCGCGCAGGCGGCGGCCATCGCCGCCTCCCTCGACGCCCGGGCGGGAGCCGTCGCCGGCGGCGGTCCCACCCCTTCCGGCGACCTCGCCGATCTGCTCGCCGCGGCGCCCGCGGCCACCCGCGGCACACTGCCGGCGGTCGTCGGACGGGAGGGAGCGGAACCCGTCGTCGTCGACCTCGTCGTCGACGGCCCGCACGCCGTCGTCACGGGGGTCACCGGTGCCGGCAAGAGCGAGCTGCTGACGACGTGGATCGCGGCGCTGTGTGCGACGCACACGACGTCGCAGGTGGCGTTCCTCCTCGCCGACTTCAAGGGTGGGCGTGCGTTCGACCGGCTCACCGTGCTGCCGCATGTGACGGGAGTGCTCACCGATCTCGACGAAGCTGCCGCCCATCGCGCGATCGAGAGCCTGCGGGCAGAGCTGCGCCACCGCGAACGGGTGCTCGCCGCGCTCGGCGCGCGTGACATCGACGAGGCGGGCGACGCGCTGCCTCGGCTCGTGATCGTCGTCGACGAGTACGCCGCCCTGGTCGGAACCCAGCCGCAGCTGCATGACGTGTTCGCCGACATCGCCGCGCGCGGTCGGGCACTCGGGATGCACCTGATCCTCGCCGGCCAGCGCGCGAGCGGCGTGTTCCGCGACGCGCTGCTGGCCAACTGTCCGCTGCGCCTCAGCCTGCGGGTGACCGACGCCGCCGACTCACGCCTGGTGATCGGATCCGACGATGCGGCGGTGCTGCCGGGCGACCCCGCCGCGCGCGGTCTCGCGCTGGTGCGCCGCGCCGCCGACCGCGCGGCGCGGACGGTACGGGTCGCGGTGTGCGCACCCCCGACCCTCGCCGCACTCGCCGCAGCCGCCGACGCGGGCCCTCCGCCGCGACGGCCGTGGCTGCCCGACCTCCCCGTCCTCCTGCCCTTGGCGGAGGTGACACGGCCGGCGCAGTCACCTCACGACGCCCTCGTGCTCGGCCTCGCCGACGAGCCGCAGCACCAGCGGCAGAGCACCCTCCTGCTCGGTCCCGATGACCGCGGCCTGGTGGTGATCGGCGGGCCCGGGTCGGGCAAGACCGGCGTGCTGCGCGTCGTCGCAGCCCAGCACGACCCGGCGCGCACGCTCATCGTCCCGCGCGACGCCGAGGCGGCGTGGGATGCGATCGCCGGCTTCGACGCGCTCACGCCGGGCACGCTCGTGCTGATCGACGACCTCGATGCGCTGCCGGCGCCGTTCGGCCCCGACCACCAGGCGCTGGTGCTCGAGCGGGTCGAGGCGCTCGCCCGCGACGGCGCGCGCCGCGGCATCCGCCTGATCGTCACGACGCAGCGCCTCTCCGGTGTCGCCGCACGGGTCGCGCCCCTCCTGCCGCGGCGTGCGGTGCTGGCGCTGCCGACGCGTGCCGATCACGTCGCCGCGGGGGGTGCGGCCACCGACCATCGCCGTGACGCGCCGCCTGGACGCGGGGTGCTCGACGACGTCCCCGTGCAGTTCGCTTTCGCCGAGGCCGCGCTCGAGTGCGCCGCGGCCGACGCGGCGCTGTTCCACCCCGAGGGGGTGACCGGGTTCGTGACCCCGTCGGCGTCTGCGGCGCGGGGCGCCCTGGAGCGGTGGGCGGCGCGCGGGGTGCACGTCGCCCGGCTCGGCGAGTCACCCGATGACGCCACAGGCACGACGGTGCTGTGGGGCGAGCCCGAGGCGTGGCTGCGTGAGTGGCGCACTCTGCAGGCCGTGCGCGCCGGGGGCACGCTGGTCGTCGACGCGGCGTGCGCGGGCGAGGTGCGCGCGGTGACGGGCACCCGAATCGTCCCGCCGTATGCGGCACCGGGGAGGGCGCGCGCGTGGGTGTGGGACGCCCGCGCCCAGGCGCGCCGCGTGCGGTGGGAGTGAGGTGCGAAACCCATGCTTGACCGCACCGGCGGACGGGCATAATTTCGGCACTGTGACGACAACGCCCATCGACCTCAGCCGACCCGACGGCAAGGGGCTCGCGGCAGGAACGCTCGGACTGTGGGGGTCGACGGTCATCGGCCTCGCCTCCACCGCGCCGGTCTATTCACTCGTGGCGACCCTCGGCTGGGTCGTGCTGGCGGTGGGTGGGCAGGCGCCGATCGCGTTCGTGCTCGCGTTCATCCCGATGCTGTTCATCGCCTTCGCCTACCGCGAGCTCAACAACGCCGTGCCCGACTGCGGCACGACCTTCACCTGGGGGACGAAGGCGTTCGGGCCCTGGGTGGGCTGGATGGGCGGGTGGGGCGTGGCCGTGGCCGGCATGGTCGTGCTCGCCAACCTCGCCCAGATCGCCTCGATCTACTTCTGGTCGCTCGTGGGCCAGGAGTTCGAGAACAACGACTGGCGCGTCGTGCTGCTGGGCGTGGTGTTCATCGCGGCGATGACGTGGGTCAGCTGGCGCGGGGTGGAGATCGGCGAACGCATCCAGAACGTGCTGCTGGGGCTGCAGTACCTCGTGCTGGCGATCTTCGTCGTCGCGGCGCTGTGGCACTACTTCGCCGGCACCGCGCCGGCTCCCACCGCATTCGACTGGGCGTGGTTCAACCCGTTCGGCTTCGTCACCGACACCGGCGCGTTCAACGAATCGGGTTTCGCCGAAGCGGTGCTGCTGGCCCTGTTCATCTACTGGGGGTGGGACACCTGCCTCGCCCTCAACGAGGAGACGAAGGACCCCAAACGCATCCCGGGACGCGCGGCGCTGCTGACTACCGTCATCCTCCTCGTCACCTACGTCGGTGTCACGGTCGCTGCCATGATGTACGCCGGTATCGGCGAGGGGGGCTCCGGGCTCGGCAACGAGGCCAACGCCGATGACTTCTTCCTCGCCGTCAAGGACGGGCTGCTCGGCCCCGTCGGCTGGCTGCTCGTGGTCGCCGTGCTCGTCTCGGCGGTGTCGTCCACCCAGACCACGATCCTCCCCACCGCCCGCGGCACGCTCGCGATGGCGGCGTACAAGGCGCTGCCGCGCCGGTTCGCCAGGGTGCACCCGACGTACAAGACGCCGTCGTTCTCGACGCTCGTGATGGGTGTCGTGGCGTCGGCGTACTACGTGGCGATGTCGCTCATCAGCGACAACATCCTGCAGGACTCGATCCTCTCCCTCGGCCTCGCGATCGCGTTCTACTACGCCGTCACCGGCTACTCGTGCGTCTGGTACTTCCGTCGCGAGCTGTTCGGCTCGGCCCGGTCGTTCCTGTACCGCGGCCTGCTGCCCCTGCTCGGCTCGCTCATGCTGACCTGGGCGTTCGTGCGCTCGGCGATCGACATGTGGGACGTCGACTACGGCTACACCGTGCTGCTCGGCATCGGCGGGACTTTCGTCGTCGGCATCGGATCGCTCGCGTTCGGGGTCGTGCTGATGCTGATCTGGTTCGCCTTCCCCCGCGCGAAGCCGTTCTTCCGCGGCGAGAGCCTCAACCGCGACACCCCCGTGCTCGTCCGCGAAGACCCTGCCGACTATTCGCGCTCGGTTGACGGCGGCCTGGCCTGATCGGAGCATCATGCGCATCCTCATCATCGGTGCCGGCGGGGTCGGGTCGGCGGCGGCGCGCATCGCCGTGCGCCGCGACTTCTTCGAGACCCTGGTCCTCGCCGACTACGACCCGGCACGCCCGCAGGCGCTCGTCGACGACCTGGGTGACGACCGGCTCGCCGCCGCCCAGGTGGATGCGTCGGATGCCGCGTCGGTGGCATCCCTCATCCGCGCCCACGGCGCGACCCACGTGCTCAACGCGGTGGATCCCCGCTTCGTCATGCCCATCTTCGACGGCTGCTTCGAGGCGGGGGCGACGTACCTCGACATGGCGATGAGCCTGTCGCGCCCGCACCCGGAGCGCCCGTACGAGCTTCCCGGCGTCATGCTCGGCGACGAGCAGTTCGCCCAGGCCGAGCGTTGGGAGGCGGCGGGGCTGCTCGCGCTCGTCGGCATCGGTGTGGAGCCGGGGCTCTCGGATGTCTTCGCCCGCTACGCCGAGGATGAGCTGTTCGACGAGATCGACGAGCTCGGGGTGCGCGACGGGGCGAACCTCGTCGTGGCGGGGTACGACTTCGCGCCGTCCTTCTCGATCTGGACGACGATCGAGGAATGCCTGAATCCGCCCGTCGTGTTCGAACGCGACCGCGGCTGGTACACCACCGCCCCCTTCAGCGAGCCGGAGGTGTTCGACTTCCCCGAGGGCATCGGGCCCGTCGAGTGCGTCAACGTCGAGCACGAGGAGGTGCTGCTGATGCCACGGTGGACCAAGGCCAAGCGCGTCACCTTCAAATACGGGCTGGGAGACGAGTTCATCCAGGTGCTGCAGGTGCTGCACAAGGTGGGCTTGGACCGCACCGAGCCCCTCACGGTCAAGGGTGTGCAGGTGTCCCCGCGCGACGTCGTGGCCGCGGCGCTGCCGGACCCCGCGACCCTCGGTGACCGGATGACCGGCAAGACGTGCGCCGGGGTGTGGGTGCGCGGAACGGGGAAAGACGGGCAGCCGCGCTCGACGTACCTCTATCACGTGGCCGACAACGCGGACACGATGCGGGAGTACCGCTCGCAGGCCGTCGTCTGGCAGACGGCCCTGAATCCCGTGATCGCCCTCGAGCTGCTCGCCTCGGGCGCGTGGGCGGGGACCGGCGTGCGGGGCCCCGAGGCGTTCGACGCGCGCCCCTTCCTCGACCTGCTCGCCGCCCCCGCCCCGGTGGGCCACGGGTCGCCGTGGGGCATCACCGAGCTGGCGTAGCCCTCACCCGAGAGCGTCCTGCAACGGGGCAGGTGTGACGCCGTGCGCCGCCGCGACGCCCGCATTGATGACGGCGCCGCCGTGCGTGTTCAGCCCCGCAGCCAGGGCCGGGTCGGCGCGCAGCGCCTGCTGCCAGCCGACCCCGGCGATGCGGCGGATGTAGGGCATCGTGGCGTTCGTCAGCGCCGAGGTGGAGGTGTTGGGCACGGCGCCGGGCATGTTGGCGACGCAGTAGAAGACGCTGCCGTGAACGAGGAAGGTGGGGTCGGCGTGCGTCGTCGGGCGGCTGTCCTCGAAGCAGCCACCCTGGTCGACGGCGATGTCCACCAGCACCGAACCCGGCCGCATGCGCGCCACCATCGCGTTCGTGACGAGCTTGGGGGCCTTCGCCCCGGGGATGAGCACCGAGCCCACGACGAGGTCGGAGGACACCACGGCGGCGTCGAGGTCGAGCGGGTTGGAGGCGGCGGTCTTCACCCGGCCCTGGAAGTGGTCGTCGAGGAACCGCAGGCGCTGCATGTTGGTGTCGAAGATCGTGACGTCGGCGCCCATGCCGGCGGCGAGATACGCTGCGTTGGCGCCGGCGACGCCGCCGCCGATGATCGTCACCCGTGCCGGGCGGGTGCCGGGGACCCCCGACATCAGCAGCCCGATGCCGCCGGCAGAGCGCATCAGCGTCGACGCGCCCACCATGGGGGCGAGGCGCCCGGCGACCTCGCTCATCGGCGCGAGCAGCGGCAGGGTGCCGCCCGGCAGCTGCACCGTCTCGTACGCGATCGCGGTGACCCCGTCCGCCACGAGCCGCTCGGTGAGGGCGCGGTCGGCCGCGAGGTGCAGATAGGTGAACAGCACGAGGTCGTCCCGGAAGTACGCGTACTCCGAGGCGACGGGCTCCTTGACCTTCAGCAGCAGCTCCGCCCGGGCCCACACCTCGCCCGCGTCGTCCAGCAGCGTCGCGCCGGCCGCGGCATACTCGGCATCCGTCATCGACGACCCCGTGCCGGCGCCGCGCTGCACGAACACCTCGTGCCCCGACGCGACGAGGTCGTGCACCCCGGCGGGGGTCAGCGCCACCCGGTACTCGTTGTTCTTGATCTCGGTCGGTACGCAGATCCGCATTGATCGCTCCTTTTCCGCGCCCCGGGGTCAGGGCGTCGTCACACCGTCGGGCGGATGGCTCCGACGTCTCTGCCGCCACCGGTGACGGTCAGCGGAAGGGCTCCGAGCACCTGGGCCACCTGCGCGGCAGGCAGTGCCCCCGCCCGGACCAGCAGGGTGAGGGCGACGACCGTCGCCGCCCGGGCGCTGCCGTCGAGGACCTTCAGTGCGACGGTCGTGCCATCGGGTGCGGCCATCACCAGCACACCCTCGGCGCCGGTCTTGGCGAAGACGCCGAGCTTGTCGATGACGACGGTGTCGGGCCGGCCGTCGCCGTCGATCGTCCACGGGTTCTCGCGCACGGCGCGCACGAGCGTGGCGGCGTGGCGGTGCAGGGCGAAGGGGGACCGCTCGGAGGACGTGGCGATGCGCTGGATGCCGCGGGCGAGCGCCGTGAGGCTCATGCCGTACACGGGGGCACCGCAGCCGTCGGTCGCCGTGATCGAGAGCTTGGTGCCGGTCAGACGCTCGATGACCTCGCGGATGTGCATCTGCAGCGGGTGGTTGACGTCGAGGTAGGTCTCGGTGTCCCAGCCGTTCACGGTGCACGTGAGCATCATCGCGGCGTGCTTGCCCGAGCAGTTCATGCGGATGCGCGACGGGGTGCCGAGCTCGCGGACGATCTCGTCGCGGGTCGCAGTGTCGCCCGGCCAGGCGGGGGGACAGCCGAGGTCGTCTTCGCCCACGCCGGCGCGGTGCAGGATGTCGCGCACGACCGTGACGTGACGGTCGGTGCCGGCGTGGCTGGCGGTGGCGAGACCGAGCTGTTCTCCGTCGAGCTCGGCCCCCGCGGTGAGACACCCCAGCGCCTGCAGCGGTTTGAGGGTGGAACGGGGGAGGATCGGCGCGTCGACGTCACCGAGGGCGGTGCGCACCGTCCCGTCGGGGGAGAGCACCACGGCGCTGCCGGTGTGTCGGGACTCGACGAAACCGCTGCGCTCGACCACGGCGAGCTCCACGGCATCACGGGCGGAGAACGTCTGCGGCACCATGCCAGCCTAGCGCCGCCGGGCGTGCAGCCCGCGTGGCAGACTGACGGAATGTTCGGTGAGCACCGCTACCTGGTACAGACGCAGTGGACCGGCGACCACGGCACCGGCACGAGTGGCTACCGCGACTACGACCGGTCGGTGACGATCACCATCGCCGGCAAACCGACGCTGGAGGCATCCGCCGACAAACCCTTCCGCGGCGACCGCACGAAGTGGAACCCCGAAGACCTGCTGCTGGCGGCCCTGTCGGAGTGTCACCTGCTGTCGTACCTGCACGCGTGCGTTCAGGTCGGCGTCGTGGTGACGGACTACCGCGACGAGGCGAGCGGGGTGATGGTCGAGGACGGCCGTGGTGGTGGGGCGTTCCGCGAGGTCGTGCTGCGTCCGCAGGTCACCGTCGCCGACCCGTCGATGGCCGTCGCCGCGCTCGCCGCGCACGCGCAGGCGCACGAGTGGTGTTTCATCGCGAACTCGGTGAACTTCCCGGTGCGCCACGAGCCGGTCATCGCCGTCGCGGCCTGATCGACCGCCTCAGCGGCGCTCGTGCGGAAGGACCTGCCTGATGCGCTCCACCGGGTTCTGGGCGGGTGCCTCGTTGTACGCGTTCGCGAGTTCCTGACCCGACAGTGCGTGGATGGCGGCCATGATCTCGTCTGTGGCGAGCCGCCGCGCGCGACCCGACGACGCCGGACCGTGGTGCGACAGGTCCAGCGGCTCACCGAAGCGCACCGTGACGCGGGGCCGCAGCCGCGGGAACTTCGCCCCGACGGGCATGATCTCGTTCGTGCCGATGAGACCCACCGGCACGACCGGCGCACCGGTCTGCAGGGCGAGGAAGGCGACGCCCGTGCGTCCCTTGTACAGACGCCCGTCGATCGAGCGGGTGCCTTCGGGATACAGCGCGGTCGCCCATCCTGCTTCGAGCATGCGCTTCTGCTGGTCGAGGGCGTCCAATGCCGCCTGCCCGGCGCCGCGCTCCACCGGGAACGCGCCGACGGCGTAGAAGAACTCGCGCGAGAACCAGCCCTTGATCCCCTTGCCGTCGAAGTAGCTGGCCTTGGCGAGGAACCGGACCGGGCGGGGCGAGGCCATGGGGATGGCGAACGAGTCGATGAACGACAGATGGTTGCTCGCGAGGATCACCGGTCCCTTGCGCGGCACGTTCCCCCGGCCCTCGATGCGCGGCCAGTAGAACAGGCGCGCGAGCGGTGCGATGACCCACCGGCCGATGACGTAGGCCAGGCCGATGCCGGGAACGGACACTTCACCGGTCGTCTGCTCGTCGGGTTCGGGCTGCTGCACGGTCACCAGTCGAGGTTACTCCCGTTCGCATGCACCCTCCGGCATGGCCGCCGCATGCGACTCCCAGGTGCGACGGAGCAGAGTGCGACAAGATGGGGGAGTTCCCCCTGCCATCTTCCGTGAGGATTCCCGTGCGCTTCCGCCCACTCGCCGCCCTGTCCGTCGCCGCCGTTTCGGTGGTTCTCCTGGCCGGGTGCAGCAGCTCGCCGGAGCCGACGGACACCTCGAGCCCCGGATCAGGGGCGCTCTGCGAGGCGAAGCTGCCCGCCGGTGCGGCCTCGGACGCGGTCGAGGCGGAGGGCGAGGTGGGGGAGGTCCCCACCGTCAGCTTCTCGGCACCACTGGAGATCGAAGACATCCAGAGCACCGTGCTCGTCGAGGGCGACGGCGAGCAGGTCTCCGAGGGTGACCTCGTGAACGTGGCCTTCGTCGGGCTGGACGCCGAGACGGCGACCGAACTCGGATCGATCGGCTACGCCGGCAGCGAGGTGCTCCCGCAGCAGATCAGCGCCGAAACCAGCATCGGAGCCTTCCTCGGGTGCGCCACGGTCGGCACGCGCGTCGCCGTGACCCTCCCCGCGGATACGGCCACCGGCAGCGGCGCGCAGGTCTACGTGCTCGACCTGCTCGACATCGTGCCGACGGCCGCGTGGGGCGAGCAGCAGGAACCGGTCGAAGGGATGCCGACGGTCGAGCTCGCCGAGGACGGCGCGCCCACCGTGACCCTTCCCGAGGGCGACGCCCCCACCGAGTACGAGTTGGCGGTGCTGAAGCAGGGCGACGGCGCGACCGTCGCCGAGGGCGATGCCGTGCTCGTGCAGTACCAGGGTGTGTCGTGGAACACCGGCGAGGTCTTCGACCAGAGCTGGGGCTCCGCTCCCGCCACCCTCACCACGACCCAGGTCGTGCCGGGCTTCGCCGACGCGCTGGTGGGCCAGCAGGTCGGCTCGCAGGTCATCGCCGTGCTGCCGCCGGCGACCGCCTACGGCGAGGGTGAGATCAACGATGAGGATCTCGTGGGCCAGACCCTCGTTTTCGTCGTGGACATCCTCGGCGTCCAGCAGGTGCCGACCGAGTGACCGTAGGCTGAGCGCGTGCGTCGCGTTCTCATCCTCGGTTCCACAGGCTCCATCGGCACGCAGGCCCTCGAAGTCATCCGTGCCCACCCGGGACGGTTCGATGTCGTCGGTCTGTCGGCCGGATCGCAGCGTGAGGCGATGGCCCGCCAGGCGGCGGAGTTCGGAGTCGAGCACACCGCGCTCGGCGCGGACGAAGCCGAGCAGCTGGTGCGGGATGTCGAGGCCGATGTGGTGCTCAACGGCATCACCGGATCGGTCGGGCTCGGTCCCACGATCGCGGCGCTCGAGGCGGGGCGCACCCTCGCCCTCGCCAACAAGGAGTCGCTCATCGTGGGCGGCGACCTCGTCACGGCGATCGCCGCGCCCGGACAGATCGTGCCGGTCGACTCCGAGCACTCCGCCATCGCCCAGGCACTGCGCTCGGGAGAGCCCGGCGAGGTGCGCCGCCTCGTGCTGACCGCCTCCGGGGGACCGTTCCGGGGGCGCACGCGCGCCGAACTGGCATCCGTCACGCCCGCCCAGGCGCTCGCGCACCCGACGTGGGACATGGGACGCGTGGTCACCACCAACTCCGCCACGCTCGTGAACAAGGGGCTCGAGGTGATCGAGGCGCACCTGCTGTTCGGTGTCGACTACGCCGACATCGACGTCGTGGTGCACCCGCAGTCGATCGTGCATTCGATGGTCGAGTTCGTCGACGGTTCCACGATCGCGCAGGCGTCACCGCCCGACATGCGCCTGCCGATCTCGCTGGGTCTCGACTGGCCGCATCGGGTCTCCGGCGTCGGGCGGCCGCTGGACTGGACCACCGCAGCCACCTGGACCTTCGAGCCGCTGGACGAGGAGGCGTTTCCCGCCGTCGCGCTCGCGAAGCACGTCGGCCGCGCCGGCGGCACGTACCCGGCGGTCTTCAACGCCGCCAACGAGCAGGCCGTCGATGCGTTCCACGAGGGTGCGCTGGCGTTCACCGGCATCGTCGACACGGTGCGGCGCGTCGTCGACTCGCATGAGGCGCCCGACGGGCTCACCCGCGAGACGCTCGCCGAGGCGGAGGAGTGGGCGCGGCGCGCCGCCGACCGCATGATCGCTGCCGCGCAGTGACGGCGACGCTCAGTACGTGACCAGACCCCGCGCGCGGAACCGTTCGCGGACGGCCTCGACCTCGTCGGACTCGGGCGGGTGCACATCGGCGAGGGGGTACTCGATGCCGAGGCGCTCCCACTTGGACGTGCCCATCTGGTGGAAGGGCAGCACTTCGACGCGGGCGACGTTGGGCCAGCGCGAGACGATATCGGCGACGGCTTCCACGTTCTCGGGGGCGTCGGTGAGTCCGGGCACCATGACGAACCGGATCCACACCGGCACGCCCTTGGCCGCCAGGCGATCCCCGAAGTCGATGGTCGGCTGCAGCTCGCGACCGGTGACGTCGCGGTAGGTGTCGGGCAGGCCCGACTTCACGTCCAGGAGCACGAGGTCGAGGTCGTCCAGCAGCGCCGTCGAGGCGTTGCGGCCGAGGAAACCGGAGGTGTCGAGGGCCACGTGGACACCGAGCTTGGAGGCCTCAGCGGCCAGCCGGGTGACGAACGCGGGCTGCTGCAGCGGCTCACCACCGGAGATCGTGAGGCCGCCCCCGGTCGCCTCGAACACGGGCAGGTAGCGCTTCACCCGCGCGAGGATGTCATCGATGTCGGTCGTCGCACCGTCGCGCTGCTGCCACGTGTCGGGGTTGTGGCAGTACTGGCAGCGCAGCGGGCAGCCGGCGAGGAAAAGCGTCATCCTGGTGCCGGGGCCGTCCACGGAAGTGACGAGCTCCCAGGAATGCACGCTCGCGACGCGACCCGTCCGCATGGCTTCGAGGCGGGCGTGATGTCCGTCGGAGTCAGGGCGTGCGGTACTCGGCGCCGGCACCAGGATGGCGGACACGGGGCTCAGATCCCCGTGTGGAAGGTGCGGCTGATCACATCGAGCTGCTGCTCGCGGGTCAGACGCACGAAGTTGACCGCGTAGCCGGAGACACGGATGGTCAGCTGCGGGTACTCCTCGGGGTGCTCCATGGCATCCTCGAGCGTCTCGCGCGTGAGTACGTTGACGTTGAGGTGGTAGCCACCCGAGACCATCTGCGCATCCAGCAGACCCACCAGGTTCTTCACCCGCTCGTCCTCGGTGCGGCCGAGGCCGGCCGGCACCACGGTGGTGGTGAGCGAGATGCCGTCCTGCGCCTGCTCGAAGGGGAGCTTGGCGACGGAGAGGGTCGAGGCGAGCATACCGTGGGTGTCGCGCCCGTTCATCGGGTTCGCACCCGGGGCGAAGGGCTGTCCGGCGCGGCGACCGTCGGGGGTGTTGCCGGTCTTCTTGCCGTACACGACGTTCGAGGTGATCGTCAGCACCGACTGGGTGTGCACCGCGTTGCGGTACGTCGGGTGGCGGCGCACCATCTCCATGAACTCGGTCACGAGATCGCGGGCGATGTCGTCGACACGGTCGTCGTCGTTGCCGAAGCAGGGGAACTCGCCCTCGACGGTGTAATCGACCACGAGACCGGTCTCGTCGCGCACCGGGTGCACGGTGGCGTACTTGATCGCCGACAGCGAGTCGGCGGCGACCGAGAGACCGGCGATGCCGCAGGCCATGGTGCGCAGGACCTCGCGGTCGTGCAGCGCCATCTCGAGGCGCTCGTAGGCGTACTTGTCGTGCATGTAGTGGATGCAGTTGAGCGCGTCGACGTAGGTCTCGGCGAGCCACTCCATCATCACGCGGAACTTGGCACGCACGTCGTCGTAGTCGAGCACGTCGCCGGTGACGGCGGGCATGATCGGGGCGATCTGCTTGCCGTTGACCTCGTCGCGGCCGCCGTTGATGGCGTACAGCAGGGTCTTGGCGAGGTTGACGCGAGCGCCGAAGAACTGCATCTGCTTGCCGACCGTCATCGGCGACACGCAGCACGCGATGGCCGCATCGTCGCCGCAGAGGGCGCGGATGTGGGCGTCGGACTCGTACTGGATCGACGAGGTGTCGATCGACACGCGTGCGCAGAACTCCTTGAAGCCGTCGGGGAGGTCGTTGCTCCACAGCACGGTGAGGTTGGGTTCCGGCGCGGGGCCGAGGTTGTACAGCGTCTGCAGGAAGCGGAACGCGGTCTTGGTGACGAGCGTGCGGCCGTCCTCGCCGGTGCCGCCGATCGACTCGGTGACCCAGGTGGGGTCGCCGGAGAACAGCGAGTCGTACTCGGGGGTGCGCAGGAATCGCACGATCCGCAGCTTGATGACGAGGTCGTCGATGAGTTCCTGCACGTCCTGCTCGGCGAGGATGCCGCGGGCGAGGTCGCGCTCGATGTAGATGTCGAGGAACGCGGTGTTGCGCCCGAAGCTCATCGCCGCGCCGTTCTGCTCCTTCACCGCACCGAGGTAGGCGAAGTACAGCCACTGCACGGCCTCGCGGGCGGTGGCGGCGGGGCGCGTGATGTCGTAGCCGTAGGAGGCCGCCATCTGGGCGAGCTCCTGGAGGGCGCGGATCTGCTCGGCGTTCTCCTCGCGCTCGCGGATGATCTCCTCGCTGGAGAAGTGCATGTCGAGTTCCGCGCGCTCAGCCTTCTTGGCGGCGATGAGCGCGTCGGTGCCGTAGAGGGCGACGCGGCGGTAGTCGCCGATGATGCGGCCACGACCGTAGGCATCGGGCAGCCCCGTGATGATGTGGCTGCTGCGCGCGCGGCGCACCGCGGGCGGGTACACGTCGAAGACGCCGTCGTTGTGCGTCTTGCGGTAGGTCGTGAAGACCTTCTCCAGGCCCGGGTCGACGTCGTAGCCGTAGGTCTCCAGCGCGTTCTTGACCATGCGCCAGCCGCCGTAGGGCATGATGGCGCGCTTGAGCGGCGCATCGGTCTGGAGGCCGACGATGAGTTCGTCGTCCTTCGCGATGTAACCGGGGGCGTGGGCGGTGATGCTCGCGGGGGTGAGGGCGTCGACGTCGTACACGCCGCGCTCGCGCTCCTCGGGGAACATCTTCGTCAGCGTCTCCCAGACCCGCAGGGTGCGCTCGGTGGGGCCGGCGAGGAACGCGGCGTCGCCGGTATAGGGGGTGTAGTTGGCCTGGATGAAGCCCCGGACGTCGATGGCGTCCTGCCACGGGCCGGCGGTGAAGCCGTCCCAGGCGTCGGGCATGGCGTCGGGGCCGGTGAGAGGGGTCGGGGACACAGTGGTCATGGTCGCTTCCTTACGTCGTCAAGCGATTTCGTCGCTGCCGGGGGAGGTCTCGTCCAGGCCTCTCGTGCGTCTTGATGCGAGGCTACGCCTGTCGTCCCGGGGTGCGCGCGATCATGCACGAGAGGCACCATCCAATGGTCTGACCACGACGGATCTTTGTGGTCTGACCACAAAGGATATTATGCCCGGCGCGGCCGGGTGGCGCCCATGTCCCGCCTGTGAGAAACCGGAGTGCGAGCGCGTCGATTCAGTCGGCGTACGGCACCGGCCAGCTGGGCTCGGGCACCGGCCACCCGGCGCCCTGGAGCGCCCGGCGGGCGAGTTCGCGCGCCGAGTACGGCGTGCGCTGCCCGCGGATGTCGCGGTAGTCCTGGTGACCGGGGCCGGCCCACAGGATCGCATCGCCCTCGCCGACGAGCTTCACCGCTTCGACGATCGCGCGCTCGGGCGGCGAGTACTCGTGGATCTCGGCGTCGGGCCTGGCCCGACGGGCGCCCTCGATGAGGGTCGCCCGGATCGAATCGGGATCCTCGAAGCGCGGGTGGTGATCGGTGACGACGAGGATGTCGCTGCCGAGCACAGCGGTGCGCCCCATGTCGTGGCGCTTGGTGGCATCTCGGTCGCCGTCGGCACCGAAGAGCATGAGCACCCTGCCCGGGGTCACCCGCCGGACAGCGGCGAGGGTCTTCTCGAACGCGTCGGGGGAGTGGCCGAAGTCGACGTAGACCGCCGGGCCCCGTTCACCGGAGACGAGCTGCGTGCGGCCCGGGAGATGGGCGCGGATGCCGCCGTCGCGGTCGAGAGCCGTCGTGATGGTCTCCCAGGTGTAGCCGCCCTCGAGCATCATCACGATCGCGAGGCCGGCGTTGGCGGCCATGTGCCGACCGATGACGGGGACCGTGGTCTGCAACGACCGCCCGCCGGGACCGGTGAGGCGGAACTCGGTTCCGCTCTGGCGCTCCTCGACGATCTCGACGATCCAGTCCGCATGCGCCGCGGCCTCGGGGTCGGCGGCGATGTCGGGCGTGCCGATGGTGGTCGACGGCACCTCGCACCGCTTCACGACCTCGACGCCCGCAGTGGAGTCGAGGGAGATCACCGCGCGACGAGCGCGGTCGGCCCGGAACAGCGGCAGCTTCGCCTCGAAGTACTCGCGCATGTCGGCGTAATCGTCGAGATGGTCGTGGGTGAGGTTGGTGAAGGCGGCGACGTCGAAGACGATCCCGTCCACGCGGTGGCGCGACAGCGCCTGGGCGGAGACCTCGACGGCGACCGCCTCGACACCGCGCTCGCGCATGAGGGCGAGGAGGGCGTGGAACTCGGATGCCTCGGGCGTGGTCAGCCGCGACACGATCACCTGGCCGGCGATGTGGCGCTCGGCGGTGGAGGAGAGGCCTGTGACAGCGCCGACTTGGCTGAGGAGGCCTTCGAGCAGGTGCGACACGCTGGTCTTGCCATTGGTTCCCGTGGTGGCCAGCAGCAAGGGCAGATCGTCGTCGGGCCCGGTGCCGTACACCCATGCCGACAGGTCGCCCAGGCGGGCGCGGGGGTCGTCGACGATGACGATCGGGAGTCCGGCGTCGGCGGCGATGTCGGCGCCTTCCGCGTCGGTGACGAGGGCGACGGCGCCCTTCTCGGCGGCGGCGCGGGCGAACTCCGCACCGTGGCGCGCCGCGCCGCGGATCGCGACGAACGCCTCACCGGGGCGCAGGTCGGCGGTGGCGAGGGTGATGCCCGACAGGCTCACTCCCGTGACATCGCCGCGGACGTCGACGCCGAAGCGGCGGGCGAGCTCGCCGAGCGCGCGCACCGGCGGCTGCTCCGGGCGCAGGACGGGCGGGAGATTGGTGGGGGCATCGGTGGGCATGGCATTCCCATCCTCTCACCCGGCGTGGTGGAGACCTCCACCTGCGCGCAGATCTCACGCCGGTGGCGGCGCGGAGGCGCTCGGCGGGGGCGCCGACCCCGTCGAAGGCCCCGCGGCCGCGCCAGCAGCGGCCTCGTCCTCGTCGTGCGTGCCGTGCATTGCCTTCTCTGCCGCGCTGCGGCGATCCCAGTCGGGTTTGCGCAGCGCGTAGAAGATCAGCGGAGGCGCCCCGAGCACGACGATAACCAGGCCCACGATCCACGGATAGGCTGCGAGGGGGAACGCCGTGAAACCGTCGGGTGGGACGAAGGCCAGCACGAACGCGGCGAGGCACGCGAAGAACCCGACCCCGGCGACGAGGTTCATCGCCGGAACGCGGTACGTGCGCGTGACGTCCGGTTCCTTGCGCCGCAGCATGATCGCCGAGGCGAACATCAGCATGTACATGATGAGGTACAGCGCCGCCGCCATGTCGATGAGCGCGACGAACGCAGCGCTCACGTTCGGCACGATCACGAAGATCGCCGCGAGGACCGTCACGATCGTGCCCTGCAGCATGAGGATGCCCGACTGCACTCCTGCCTTGTTCCGCTTCTGCAGGGCGGGCGGCAGCAGCCCGGTCTCGGCCGCGGCCAGCAGGCCCTTCGACGGGCCGGCGATCCAGGTGATCACCGAAGCCAGTGCGCCGGCGGCGATGAGCGCCGACACCACCGCCGTCGCCCACCCCAGATTCCATTCGTCGAAGTAGGCCTGGAACGCCAGCATGATGCCGTTCGTGAGCCCGAGGTCCTTTTCCGGCACGGCGATCGAGATCGCGAGCGTCGGCAGAATGAACACCAGCAGGATGAGGATCGACGCCAGCAGCACCGACCGCGGATACCCACGCCCGGGGTCCTTCATCTGGTTCACGTGCACCGCGTTGACCTCCATGCCCGCGTAGGCGAGCACATTCGAGACGATCAGCACGATCGAGGCGATGCCGGTGAACGGCGGGATGATGGCCGAGGGCTCGAGCGAGGTCTCGCTCTTCTCCCCGGTGCCCAGCCAGATGAACCCGAACACGATGAGCAGCACCGCCGGCAGCAGCGTGCCGAGGATTCCTCCCCATGATCCGAGCTTGGCGAACAGGTTTCCGCCGCGCAGGGTGATCAGCGTGGATCCCCAGTACAGCGCCAGGATGATGATCGCGGTGTACAGCCCCGAGTTCGACAGCGACGGATCGAGGAACACGAATGCGAGGGCCGCCGCGATGAAAGCGATCTGCGTCGGGTACCACACGACGTTCTGGATCCATTGCAGCCAGACCGCAGTGAACCCCCATCTGTTGCCGAACGCCTCCCGCACCCAGACGTAGACGCCGCCCTTCCATCCTGTCGCCAGCTCCGCGGCGACCAGCGCCGTGGGAATGAGGAAGAAGATGGCTGGGATGATGTAGAGCGTGACGCTGCCCAGGCCGTAGACCGCCATGGCGGGCAGCGAGCGCAGGCTCGCCACCACCACGAGGGTCAGCATCGCGAGCTGGCCGACTCCGAGGAAGGTCGTCACCGCCTTGCGCGACGTGAGCGGATGGTTCGATGCGGCCTTCGCCGCGGCATCCGCTGTCTGATTCGATGTGGTACGCGACATGTCCGCCCCCTAGTGGTGGAACCCGGAGTGCTGGCCTTCGATCGGCATGGCCGATTCGAGGGCGTCGAGATACGCGGTCTCGGTCTCGATGTCGCCGAGCAGTTCGGCGGCGAGATCCATGCTCAGGCCGTTGCGCACGACGATGCGCTGCACGATGAGATCGCCGAGATCATCCGGCATGGGATAGGCCGGAACCAGCCAGCCCTTCATGCGCAGACGGTCCTGCAGGTGGTACAGGTTCCAGTTCTTGGTGTGGCCTTCCTTCAGGTACCACGCGAAGACGGGGATGTCGCTGCCGTCGTTCCACAGTTCGAACGCGTCCAGCTTCGCGATGCCGGATGACAGGAACTTCGCGACGTCCTGCGACGCCTGCTGCACCGCGCGATACCCCTCGAATCCGAGACGAAGGAACATGTAGTACTGCAGCAGCACCTGTGCGCCGGGACGCGAGAAGTTCAGGGCGAAGGTCGGCATCTCCCCGCCGAGATAGCTCACCTGGAACACGAGGTCCTCGGGCAGCCACTGCGTGTGGCGCCAGACGACCCAGCCCAGGCCCGGGTAGACCAGGCCGTATTTGTGGCCCGACGTGCTGATGGAGTGCACCCGCTCGAGCCGGAAGTCCCACACGAGGTCGGGCTGCAGGAAGGGAGCGATCATGGCACCGGACGCGCCGTCCAGGTGAATGGGGATGTCGAGTCCGGTCTTGGCCTGGATCTCGTCGAGGGCCTTGGCGATCTCGACCACCGGCTCGTACATGCCGGTATAGGTGACGCCCATGATCGCGACGACCCCGATCGTGTTCTCATCGACGTACTTCTCCAGGTCGTGCCCGTCGAGCGTCTTGTGCTCGAGGCTGATGGGGACGAAGCGGGGTTCGACGTCGAAGTAGTTGCAGAACTTCTCCCAGCACACCTGCACCGCGGACGACATCACGAGGTTCGGCTTGGCGGTGTCCTTGCCGGCGACGCGACGGGACTGCTGCCAGCGCCGTTTGAAGGCCAGGCCGCCGAGCATGCAAGCCTCGGACGAGCCGATCGTCGACGTGCCGATGCTCTGAGACGCGTCCGGGGCGTTCCACAGGTTCGCCAGCATGTGCCAGCAGTTGTCCTCGATGGCCGCCGTCTGCGGATACTCATCCTTGTCGATCATGTTCTTGTCGAAGGACGCCTCGTACACCTGCTTGGCGTCATCGTCCATCCACGTGCCCACGAAGGTCGCGAGGTTCAGCCGGGAGTTGCCGTCGAGCATCGTCTCGTCGTCGACGATCTGCTTGGCGGTGTCCGGCAGCGACTCCTGTCGGGGAATGACGTGCCGGGCGAAGACGGTCGCCTCGCCGGGTCGTGCAAATCTGGGCGTCAGTTCGTCGCCCCCGGTCTTCGATGTGCTCATCAGCCGCTCCCGTCTTCGATGCCCGGCGCCCGCGGTGTGCGGGTCGCGGATGCGAAAGAACGCCGAAAGAGACGCGGCGGTTTGCATCTGGGGGGAAGTTACGACAGCGGATCGCCACGGGCAAGAGGGCTTGACGGTGATCGCGACATGTGTGGTCGTGGTGGGCGATCACGGTGAGGGGCACCGTCGCCGGGTGCGACGGTGCCCCTTCGCATCAGCTGCGGATCAGCTGCGGCGCGTGCGGCGCAGGGCGATGAGACCCGCTGCCAGACCCGCGGCACCGAGGGCGAGACCACCGGCGCCCAGCGCGACCGGGAGCACCGTGTGCGCGGCGGTCGTGCTGTCGTCGGCGGTGGTGCTGTCATCGTGTGCATCGGCGGCGTCGCCGTGGTGAGCGCCGTGCGCGTCAGCGGTCGCCTCGCCCACGGTGACCACGGGGGCGGGGGCGTCGAGGTCGTGCGGGTCCTGGCCGTCTTCGGCGATCTCCGCCCAGTCGGTCGAGCCCTCGACGCACTCCTGCAGCACGGGGAAGGCGACCGTCTCGCCGGCGAGCTCATCGGCGAAGGTCACCTGCATCGAGACGGTCGTCAGCAGCCCCGACTCGATCGGCTCGTCGGCTGTGAACACGACCTGCGTCGGTACGCCGACGTCGGCGCCGACGCGCTCGATCGTCCAGCCTGCCTGTGCGTGAGGGGCGATGCCGGCGACGCCCTCGGGGATGTCGATCGTGAAGCCCGTGGTCGGTGACGAGTCGCAGCCGTGGCTGGAGGAGAAGGTCAGCACGGTCGAGCCGCCCGCCGTGGCATCCGCGGGGTCGACGTGGACGTGTGCGCTCGCCGCCAGGGGGGCGCCCAGGGCCAGCGCGGTTCCGGCGAGGACGCCGGCGGTCAGGCGCGCGCGACGGCGTGCCGGGGTGATGATGGTCATGAGTGCTCTCTCGATCGTGACGGTCGGTGCCGTCGCAGAAGGGGGCGCGGGTGCGCCGGGTGAGGTGTCGTATCAGCCGGCGAGCACCGGGGGACCCCGGCGGGAGAGAGCAGACGTGGTGGTTCGGCGCACGCGCCGCGGCGCCTGGCAGACCGTGAGCGGGCGGGGCCGCGCGATCGGGGAGGGCAGCGTCACGGCGAGACGGGAGATGTGACGGCGGAGGCCGCGGGCGATCCGTCGCACCAACTGCTCGCCACGGAGCACGGCGAGGATCGTCACGAGCGCGGCGAGCAGGTGCCCGATCGTCATCGTGGCATCCCCGTCGATCATGACCAGCGGGGGAAGCGAGGCGATGTCGACCTGCCGGTGGTGCGCGTGGGACGAGGGCAACGGGTGGGCGTCGCCGACGAGCGCGAACGCGCCGTGGAACAGCGCCTGGGCGCCGGCCACGACCCCCGCGGTGCGCCACCAGGCGGCGCGGCGACCGGCGAGCCAGACGGCGGGGGGTGCGGCCAGGGCGGCGACGGCGATGAGGAGCAGCGGATGGGGCGCGCCGCCGCCGGAGAGCGTGTGCGCGGTCGCCGCCACGAGCGTCGCGATCGTCGCCGCCGCCGTGCCGCGCAGCGCCCGCGACTGCCGAGTCGTCACCATCCACCTCCCCAGGCCAGCCTAGGCCGCGGCCGCGGTCAGGCGAATTCAAAGCAGGCCACGGTAATCTGCCCGCTGTGACCGTCATCGCCTTCCTCGTCGGGGTGGTCGTCCTCGTCGTGGGACTGGCCGTTTCGATCGCCCTGCATGAACTCGGGCATCTGCTGCCCGCGAAGAAGTTCGGCGTGCACGTCGGCCAGTACATGATCGGCTTCGGTCCGACCCTCTTCTCCCGCCGACGCGGCGAAACCGAGTACGGCATCAAGGCCATCCCGCTCGGCGGCTACATCTCGATGTCGGGCATGTACCCGCCGTCGCCGTCCCGGGCCGGTCGGGCCGGACGCGCCGGCGGCGGATTCTTCGCCACGATGGTGCAGGACGCCCGCGCCGCCAACGCCGAGACGATGACCGACGTCGACGAAGGTCGGCTGTTCTACCGGCTGCCGGTCTACAAGCGCATCATCATCATGCTCGGTGGGCCGGTCATGAACCTGCTGCTGGCCGTCGTGCTGTTCACGATCATGCTCAGCGGCATCGGGGTGCAGACGGCGACCACGACGATCGCCGGGGTCAGCGAGTGCCTCGTCTCCAGCGCTTCGGCCGAGTCCGGGTGCACCGCGTCCGACCCGCCGTCGCCCGCCGCCGCCGCCGGCATCCTGCCCGGCGACGTCATCGTCTCGGTCGACGGCACCGAGGTGGCCGACTTCGCCGAGGCGTCCCAGATCATCCAGGATTCACCCGGCGAGCAGCTGGCCATCGTCGTCGAACGCGACGGCGTGCCGCGCACCCTGCAGGTGACCCCGGCGCTCACCGAGCGCGAGATCGTCACCGCCGACGGCGACGTCGTCACCGCAGAGGTGGGCATGGTCGGCATGACCGCCCAATCCGAGTATGTGCCGCAGCCGGTGTGGGCCGGGGCGGAGATGACCGTCGACAGCGTGCAGCGCGTCGCGGGTGTGGTGGTCCAGCTGCCGGTGCGCGTCTACGACACCGCGGTGGCGCTGTTCACCGGCGGCGAGCGCGACCCCGACGGTCCGCTGTCGGTCGTCGGGGCCGGACGCATCGCGGGCGAAGTGGCATCCGTCGACGCCCCCGTGCTCAACCGCGTGGCGGGACTGCTGGGGCTGCTCGCCTCGCTCAACCTCGCGCTGTTCGTCTTCAACCTCATCCCGCTGCTGCCGCTGGACGGCGGTCATGTCGCCGTCGCGCTGTGGGATGGCCTCAAACGGCTCTGGGCGCGCGTGTTCCGCCGCCCGCCGCCGCGGCCGGTCGACACCGCGCGGCTCGTGCCGGCGACGTTCGTGGTCGTGGTGCTGCTGATCGGCATGGGGGCGATCCTGATCCTCGCGGACCTGTTCAACCCCATCTCGGTCTTCGGCTGAGCCCTCCGGGCCTGCGCCTCAGGCCAGCGCCTGGGCGACCAGGCGCTCGAGGGTGCGCATGCCGTCGCGCGAGAGGATCGACTCGAGGTGCCCCTGCACCGAGGCGAATCCGTCGCCGCGCAGGGCGTACACGTCTCCCGATGCCGCATCCGCCGCGATCTCCGCGCCGGCGACCCGCGCGGTGCCCGGCGTAACTCGCGCCGTGAACGTGTTGTAGAAGCCGATCGAGGCGGGTTCGCCGAACACGTCCACGGTGCGCTGCAGACCCTGGTGCGGGGAGTCGAGCGGTGCCAGATCGATGCCGAACGCGTCGGCGAGGATCTGGTGGCTGAGGCAGACCGCCAGCAGGGGGCGACCGGCGGCCAGGCGCCCGCGCACGACCTCGCGCATGCGGCCGAGGCGCGGGCTGTCGGGGTCGCGGGGATCGCCGGGACCGGGACCGGCGACGACGAGGTCGGCGGCGTCGATGTCGGCGCCGGAAACCTCCGACCACGCCATGATCGTGACGTCCAGCCCCAGATGCCGCAGCTGGTGCGCGAGCATCGTGGTGAAGCGGTCCTCGGCATCGACGACGAGCGCGGAGCGCCCCGTGAAGGGCCGGGCCGGCGCCTCGGTCCCCTGGGGGTTCAGCCAGAACTCCGCCAGCCGGGCGTTGCGCGAGGCCAGCAGCTCGGCGATCTGCGGGTCCTCCGCCAGCGGTCGGGGCGTCGGCGCGGGGGCGTCGGGGTCGCTGTCGGGGGTGGCCGCGGTCACCGCGGGGACATCGCGGGGGATCGCGCCGATCGCCCCCAGCACGCCCGCGGCCTTTCCGTGCGTCTCGCCGACCTCGCCGTCGGGGTCGGAGTGGCGCACGAGGGTCGCGCCGACCGGCACGCGCAGACGCCCGCCTTGGAGATACGCGGTGCGGATGAGGATGGGGGCGTCCAGGTCGTGGGTCGGGCCGGCCTCGGTGGCATCCGATTCGCTGCGGGGGGTGAACAGCGCCGCGACACCGGAGTAGTACCCGCGCGGGGAAGTCTCGTGGCGGGTGATGACGGTGCACGCGTTCTGCATGGGGGAGCCGGTGACGGTGGGCGCGAACATCGTCTCGCGCAGGATGTCGCGGGGGTCCAGGCGGCTGCGGCCGCGCAGCACGTATTCGGTGTGGGTCAGCCGCGACATCTCCTTGAGATGCGGCCCTGTGATGCGTCCGCCGTCCGAGCAGACGGCGCTCATCATCTTGAGCTCCTCGTCGACGACCATGAACAGCTCCTCGGTCTCCTTCGTCGAGGCGAGGAAGTCGCTGAGGGTCGCCGCGGTCGCGCCGCCGGCGGGGTGACGGAAGGTGCCGGAGATGGGGTTCATCGTCACAACGCCGCCGCGGGCGCTGACGTGGGCCTCGGGGCTCGCGCCGACGGCGATGTGGCCCGGGGTCACGATCGCGAACGTCCAGTAGGCGCCGCGCTCGTGTTCGAGCAGCGCCCGGAACCAGGTCAGTGCGGCCAGCCGCGGGTCGGCATCCACCCCGGCGGTGAAGTCACGGCGGATGACGAAGTTCGCTCCCTCGCCACGGCCGATCTCCTCGGCGATCACGCGGCGGACGATGGCGGCGTAATCGTCATCGGCGATGTCGAAGCCGGCATCGGTGAGCGCGATCGGGTCGCCGGGCAGCTGGGTGAGCACGTCGGCGCGGGGGAGGGCGGTGTGCGCGTCCACGATGAGGCACCGCAGCGGCGCGTCGTCGTCATGGCATTCGAAGCCGCGTTCGCGCACCTGGCGGAACGGCACCATCGCGAGCACTTCGCGGGGGGCGCCCGCGGCATCCGTCAGGGGGATGTCGGCGAGCATCTCGACATCGACGACGTCGCCGGTGAGCAGCTCCACGGTGTCGGCATCGCGGGCGATGAGGGCGAATGCCGGCAGCTCGGCCAGCGTGGAGTACAGGGACGCGGTCATGGTCGGTCTTTCGTCATGGGAGCGGCCGCACCAACAAAAAGACCGCCCCGGGGGCGGTCTGTCGTCACACGAACCCACCGCCTATGCGGTGAGCCACCAGGTGAGGTTCGCGGACATGCGCCGAAACTACCACACCGCGTCGGCCCGCGTTCAGCCCGTCCGCAGGCCGTGCGGCGTAGGCTGAAGGGGTGCCAGCAGTCAATATCGGGATGCCCCGCGTGCCGGAGGTCCTCGCACCTCGCCGCAAGAGCCGTCAGATCAAGGTCGGAAAGGTTCTCGTCGGCGGCGACGCTCCCGTCAGCGTCCAGTCGATGACGACCACCAAGACGACCGACATCAACGCCACGCTTCAACAGATCGCCGAGCTCACCGCCTCAGGCTGCGAGATCGTGCGTGTCGCGGTGCCGAGCCAGGACGACGCGGATGTGCTGCACATCATCGCGAAGAAGAGCCAGATCCCGGTCATCGCCGACATCCACTTCCAGCCGAAGTACGTCTTCCAGGCGATCGACGCCGGGTGCGCCGCAGTGCGCGTGAATCCCGGCAACATCCGCCAGTTCGACGACAAGGTCGGCGAGATCGCCAAAGCCGCCAAGGCCGCCGGCGTCTCGCTGCGTATCGGCGTCAACGCCGGGTCGCTGGACCGGCGTCTGCTGGAGAAGTACGGCAAGGCCACCCCGGAGGCGCTCGTGGAGAGCGCCGTGTGGGAGGCGAGCCTGTTCGAGGAGCACGACTTCCACGACTTCAAGATCTCGGTCAAGCACAACGACCCGGTCATCATGGTCAAGGCCTACCGGCTGCTGGCCGAGCGAGGCGACTGGCCGCTGCACCTGGGCGTGACCGAAGCCGGTCCCGCGTTCCAGGGCACCATCAAGAGCGCCACTGCCTTCGGCATCCTGCTCTCCGAGGGCATCGGCGACACCATCCGCGTGTCGCTGTCCGCTCCGCCGGCCGAGGAGATCAAGGTCGGCCACCAGATCCTGCAGTCGCTGAACCTCCGTGAGCGCAAGCTCGAGATCGTCTCGTGCCCGTCGTGCGGACGCGCGCAGGTCGACGTCTACAGCCTCGCCGACGATGTCACCGAGGGTCTCAAGGACATGACCGTGCCGCTGCGCGTGGCCGTCATGGGCTGTGTCGTCAACGGGCCCGGTGAGGCGCGCGAGGCAGACCTGGGAGTGGCATCCGGCAACGGCAAGGGGCAGATCTTCGTCAAGGGCGAGGTCGTCAAGACCGTGCCCGAGGCCGACATCGTGCAGACGCTGATCGAAGAGGCCAACCGCATCGCCGCCGAGATGGGCCCCGACGCCCCGCTCGGCACCGCGCAGGTCGTCACCGCCTGAGGCCGCCGCGCGCGGCGCTCGCTCATTCCGCCGGCACCCGCCTTCCCAGAACAGGCGATCTCCCCACAACAGGACGATTCGGCGTGAAACGTCCTGTTGTGGGGATTTCTCCTGTTTTCGGGAGGGGCGACGCGGTGGCGTTCAGCGTGATGGAATCGTTGTGGCAGCGAGCACGGCCGCGAGGGCCGGTCTGCCAGCATGTGGATATGGGTTCTCTCCGCCTCCGCCGCTCCTTTCGCGCCGCGGCCGCCGTGCTCGTGACCACCTTCGTCCTGGCCGGCTGTGCCTCGACGCCTGCGGCTCAGCCCGCGCCCGCCCCGTCGTCGTCACTGCCCGACGCGACGCCGCCCCCGACCCCCGAGGCGACCGGGCCGGTCGCGGCGTTCGGCGGTGCCTGCGAGAACGTGCTGACATCGGAGCAGGCGGTGTCCATCCTCGGCGCGGGGGCGATGGAGAAGGAGGCCTGGTTCGAAGAGGTTTCTTCACCCGCGGCCGGAAGACTCCAGTCTCTTCCGATCACCACGCTCGGGGGGATCGAATGCGAGTGGGTCGCTGCCGAGGGCGCGGAGCTTCCCGAGGGGATGTCCTCGATCTCCATCGTCGCGCTGCCCGCGGACGCTGTCGTCGAAGTCGACTTCACCGAGGCGTTCTGCGAGCCGAGCTATGACGCCGTCAACTGCCGCATGTCGCGCGCGCACGACGGTGTCTGGCTGATGGCCCGGGCGGGGTGGTACCTCGAATCCGCCCCGGTCGAGCAGCTGGACGCGGCGCTGACGGCGGCCGCGGCCAATCTGGCGTCCTTCCCGCCCCCGGTGGCGTCGGTGCGCGACGCAGCCTGGTGGGAGCTGCCGTCGTGCGACGACGTTGCGGCAGGCATCCGACTGACCGAGCTCCTCCGCGCCGACTTCCATAGCGGGTTCTGGGAGGGAAGCCCCCAGCCCGAGCACAAGCTCTTGGACGACGCCGGAGTCTTGCGACTGTGCCCCTGGTCCACCGACGTGACGCACCTCGCACCCGAGGATCCGTCCCATATCGTGACGCTCGAGATCATGCCCGGAGCGGCCGTCTGGTGGGATGACGTGGTCACGCACCCGAGCGCCTCCCCGGTCACGATCGCCGGTGCCGAGGAGGGGATCATCGTCAACAACCGGGATGTGCTCGCCACCGACGGTGTGAACGTGTTGCGTGTCTATTCGGGCGATGCGCATGAGGACGACTCCGGATTGATCGTTCCCCTCGCGGAGCGTGCCCTCGCCGTGCTGAACGGAAGCTGAGTCGCGGGGCGAGCCGTCCTCGAGAGGGCGGGCGGCGACGGCCGACCTGTCGCCACGCGCCGCGGCCGCGTCTCGGGAGCGCAGGAACGGTGGCGTTCAGCGCAGCGGCACGCGCGTGGCAGCGCGCGAGAACCACGCGGGCGCGACATACAGCAGCCGCAGCGCCGGCACCCGTGCGGCACCGGCGGCGATCAGCAGGCTGAGCGCAATGGCGACGGCCGACATCAGCCCCGGCATCACGGGGCGCAGCGCCGCGACGACCGCGGTGTCGGCGAACGGCAGCAGCAGGCTGGTGAGACTCGACAGCACCAGGATGTGGGTGACGTAGACCTGCAGCGTGCGCGTGCCGAGGTGCTCGAGCGGTCGGGAGAGCGGCGTGCGGGCGAGGCTTCGCGCCAGGCACAGCCCGAACGCGACCGCGACGAGGCCCACGGGGATCGCGGTGAGCGCGTCGATGAGTGACCCCGTCATACCGCGCAGCACGATCGCCGCGGCGAACACCACCAGCAGCCCTGCGGTGGCCGCCCACCGCCGCCGGTGCACGAAGTGGATGATCGGCTCGCGGAAGTACAGCCCGATCATGAAGAACACGAAGTACTTCACGATGCCGTCGTGGGCGACGTTGTCAAAGGTGACGCCGCCGAAGATGATCGAGGATGCCACGGCGGCGACCGCCAGGACGAGCCAGCGGTTCACCCGCCCGACGAGCACCTTCGCGGCCACGAGGAACAGCGCCAGGGCGAACAGGAACCACAGCCCGTTCGAGGGCCGCACGACCGACAGCACGAGGTCCGTCCAGCTCGACTGGTTGAGGTCGATCGGCTCGGGGACGACCTGGTAGTAGGCGAAGCGCAGCACCGTCCACACCACGAACACCCACACCAGCACCGCCAGGCGTGTGCGCCAGAGCGCCGCCCATGGGCGCTGCACCGCCCCGACGGCGAGCATGCCCGCCACGAGGAAGAACAGCGGCATGCGCAGCAGCGCGAACACGAGGTTGAGCGGTTCCCACCAGGGCGAGGCAAGACCGGTCGGCACCGTGAACATGCCGGCGTGGAACAGCACGACGAGGATGATCGCGATGCCGCGGGCGCCGTCGATCCACGTCACCCGTGCGGTGGCGCGCGCGGTCGTCGCGGGGAGGAAGGGAGGCATGGCGTCCTTGCGAGGTTTCAGGCCGCGGCGGCGGGGCTGTCGGCGAGGGTGCGGATCAGGCGAGCGGGGACTCCGCCGTACACGGCGGCGCTCGGCAGGTCCCGTGTGACGACGGCGCCGGCGGCGACCACCACGTCGTCGCCGATCGTGACGCCCGGCAGCACCGTCACGTTGGCGCCCAGCCAGCACCGGTCGCCGATGACGACGGGGGCGCTGTCGCGCTCGCGGGAGATGCCGTCGGGCCCCACGCCGTGGAAGCTCGTGATGATCGTGACGAACATCGCCAGCTGGCAGTCCTCCCCGATGCGGATGGGGGCGACGGCCTCGAAGTAGCATCCGACGTTGACGAACGTGCCGGCGCCGATGCGGATGTCCCGGCCTCCCGTGAACGTGCAGCGCGACGAGACATTGGGGGTGCGCACATCGAAGCCGCGCACCCGCAGGATGCCGTAGCGCGCCGCCCGCGGGCAGAGCGCGGAGCCCGCGACGCTGTTGGTGATGAACGACCGCCACCCCCACGAGGCGTCCTCCGCGAGGCTGTGCGCCAGCGTCGCGATGCGGCCCGGGCGACCGGCGCGGTCGCTCACGGGGCGATCGTCTCGGTCTGGTCGGCCGGCGTGTACGCCATCCAGTCGATGAGCATCCTGTTGACCTTCGGGGTCGTGGCATCCGGGTCGCCCGGCCAGTTGCCTCCGACGGCCAGGCTGAACAGCACGTGCGTGGGTTCGTCGAAGACCCAGCGGCCGGTGAGCGGGATGTCCCACTCCTCGACGTCCCACACGACCTGGTCATCGATCGCCATGATGATGCGGCCGGGCTGCTTCTCGACGGTGTACACGTGGTAGTCGTCGGCCAGCGGTGCCGGCATGTCGACGCCCTCGTTCAGTGCCCAGTGCTCGGTCCAGCCGATCGGCCCGTGCAGGTGGTGTCGGCTGCGGGAGGTGTCGTTGGGGGTCTCGATGATGTCGACTTCGCCGGCGTTGGGCCAGCCGACGCGATCGATGTTGTCGCCGAGCAGCCAGAACGCCGGCAGCAGCCCCTGCCCCTCGGGCAGCTTCACCCGCGCAGAGAGCTGCCCGAATGTGAACGACCACTTGTGGTGGCTCGTGATGCGGGCCGAGGTCGGAGTCGAGCCGTCGGTGGGGATCGTGGCGGTGATGACCAGGTTGCCCTCGCCGTCGAGCGCGACGGCATCCTCGGTGTACTCCTGCAGCTCGTCGTTGCCCCACCCGCCGTCACCGGTCTGGATGCTCCAGAACGCCGGGTTGGGCGGGGTGCCGGCCGCACCGTCGAAGTCGTCGAACAGCGCCTCGTCGTCGCCGTACTTGGGCAGGAGGAAGGAGAACCCGGTGAACCACCAGACGCCCGCGATGACGAGGACGACGACGAGGATCCCGGCGGGGATGCCGAGGGTCAGCCACCGCCGGTGACGCCGGGGCGGGCGCGGGGCCGAGGGTTCGACGGCGGGAGGGATGGTCAGGGTCACGGCAGCAGTCCCTTCGGGTCGCGGCACAGCAGGTCGCAGGCCGCGGTGATCATCGAGCGGTCGTACAAGGTGGCGTCGAAGCTCATCGACACGTGGAGGCGGCGCTGGAGGACGGCCGTCAGCGCGGTGATGCCGTTGCGCCCGGCCGGGTCCACGGACACGCGCACGTTGCCCTCGCCTGCCCACGGCAGGGGCTCGAGCGCGCGCAAGAACCCCATGTCGCTCACGATGGGCTTGGCGGCGGCGGGCACGGTGGCAGGCGCGCGCCGTCGCCAGCCCTGGGTGAGCAGCCCCGCAGTGAGGGCCGCCAGGGGGCGGCCGGAGTGCAGGTCGCGGCTGAAGCGGGCGCCCGCGGCATCCAACCCGGGGGAGGCGTCGATGGGATGCCCCACCACGAAGTTCGCCAGCGTCGACCGGCCCGAGGGGAGGTATCGGCGCAGGTCGACGAGGATCGAGCCCTCATCCATGACCGGCACGCCGACCCGGTGCAGCGCCTCGCGCAGCGCGAACATCATCGAGAGGGTGGGAGGCACGCGTCCCCGGCTCCACGCGGCGATGGACCGGTAGGTGTCGGATCCCATGACGGAGGTGACGAGGTCCAGTGATCCGCGCTCGGCCGGGACCGTGGGTCCGTCGTACATCGGCCGGGAGGCGTGCCGCTCGGCGATGCGGTCGCGCACGACGTCGGTGGTGCGCCCGGGGTGATGCAGGAACGTGGCGCCCAGCGCTGCGGGCAGCGGGTCGGCGTCGCGGGCCGATGCGAACACGCCCGGCGTGCCGCGGCCCGACAGGATGCCGGCGGTCAGCATGACGCTGAGGAAGCCGTCGCCGAGGCGATGGTCGATGCACAGCGAGGCGCGGTCGTCGCCGAGGAAGACCATGAAGGGGAGGTCGGGGGTGATGGCCTCACGCAGGCGCGGCAGTCCGGCGTCGCCGGCGAACCCCGCAGGCAACTCCCGCACCATGCGCTCGGCCTGCGCGTCGAGCGACCCGGGGTCGTACCGCCACCGGGCGCCGTCGAAGGTGCGGCCGGCGCGGGCTGCGGGGCCCATGCCGATGAGGGTGCGCACGGCATCCACCACGCTCGTCCGCTCGGGGACGACGAGTGGGGACAGCTCGACGCTGATGTAGACGCCCGCCGACAGTCGGTCACGACCCAGCACGCGTCCCGACGCCGCGCGCGTCGCGACGGGCGCGGGTCCGTGGACCCCGGCGCCGGTCGTCTCGTCGCGTGCGATCACCATGGCTCAGACCATCGCCGTCGCTGCCGGCAGATCCGGCGCGAAGCTCAGCGGCAGCTCGAGGTCTTCCAGCCACGTGCCCGCGTAGCTGGTGAGCTTGCCGTTGGCGTTGTCGATCGCGATGACACGTCGACCCATCTGCAGACCCAGGAGCATCGCATGCAGGCGATCGGTGACGATCGTCTCGCCGGGGGACAGCAGGGCGACTCCGGTGGCCAGACGCTGCGCGGCATCCGCGAACCACCGGTCGGTCGTGCGGTTCATGCGCCGTGTGACGGCGCCTTCGAAGAAGGTGCGGCGCAGGCGCCGCGCGAGTCGGTCGGCGAAGGTCATCGCCGGCCAGTCGACCGCCTGCCCGCCGATGCCCGCCGGCAGCGCGCTCTCGTCGTCGCGGCGGAGCAGATAGACCGCCTGCCGGGTGGGAGCCGCGGCCTCCAGCCGGCCGAGCATGTGCACGCTGTCGGGCGCCAGGGTCACCTCGGCGACGAGGTCGCCGACGGCCGCGAGCGATGCGGTGTCGCGCACCGCCAGGCGCAGCCCGGGGCGCAGGGCCATGCGGCGGGCGAACTGGGCGCGGTTGGACTCGGAGGCGAAATGCACCGACTGCGGCTCCTGGATGAGCAGCGTCTCAGCTCGCAGCCGTTCGGCCAGCCGGTAGCGATGCTCGCTGTGCTGCGGGTAGAGCCCGCCGAAGTTGCCGCCACCCTGGATGGCCACCGGAATGCGGGAGTCGTACACCGCGGGGGAGATCGTGCCCCAGGAGTAGGTGGATGCCACGCGGATGCCGGCGCGGCGCCAGAACTCCGCCTGGCCGAGGGCGATGAGCGAGTCCCCGATGTTCTCGTAATCGGGGAAGTCGGTGAGCACGAGGGAGTCGACGCCCTCGTGCAGGGCCGTCAGCGCCGCGAACGAACGCCGTTGCATCTCGTCGATGAAGTCCGTTCCCGACGGGCGGGGGCCGCGGGTGTTCTCTACAGGCATGGTCACGGGGAGTCCTCCAGGGTGCGGCCGGCGCGGGAGCGGACGGTCAGAGCCGACCTCACCCCGGCGCGTGTGGCCTTGTCGAAAGCGAAGAAGTAGTAGACGGTGAGCGCGGCCGCCGCCCACCCCACGATGAGGGCGGCCACGAGCGGCAGCGGGGGATCCAGCAGGCTCGCGCCGTACAGGAGCGCGGCGAGCGGCGCCACGGTGGCGAACGGCATCACGAGGCACCGCGTCGCGAACTCCCGCAGCGTCAGGCCGAGGCGGTGCAGAGCGATGGCGATGTAGAACGGCTCGAGCACGACGATCGGCAGGGCCAGCCCCAGCGCGATGCCGGTCAGGCCCATGGTCCCCCCGAGCATGAGCGCGAGGAGGGTGCCGGTGACGGCCCAGATCGTGTGCAGCACCGCGAATCCGCGCAGCGATCCCTGCGCGGTGAGGATGGGGACCGCCAGCAGGTGGTTGTTGTTCGCGAACATCGACAGCACGAGGATCTGCGCGACGATCGCCGCGCCCGGGCCCGCTTCGCCGAGCCAGAGGCGCATGATCTGGGGCATGAAGACGACCACCGGCACGAGCACGATCGTCATCAGCATGTTCGCCAGTCCCGTGCCGCGCAGATACATCTGCCCGATGGGCGCACCCGCCGCGCCCCCGTGGCGCATCGATGCCGTCGGTAGGAGCGCCACGGCGAGCGAGCCGGTGACCTCTTTGACCAGCAGGTAGATGCGCTGCCCCGCGGCATACACCGCGGTGAAGGCGATCGGCAGCAGCAGCGCCGTGAGGATGCCGCCCACCTGCATGATCACCACGCCCGCGATGCCCAGCACCATCAGCTGCGAGGAGACGCGGAACAGCTCCCGGAACACGCTCCAGCGGAAGTCGGAGACGCGGGCGGTGATGCGTGGCGCGTGGCGGCGGCGCAGCACGTAGGTGGCGATACCGAAGCCCAGGATGCCGAGTACGTCGACGACGGCGACGGCGACGATGCCCAGGTGCAGCCAGCACACGACCACCGTGAACACGACGCGGAAGGTGGCGAGTCCGATCAGCAGGTAGTTCACCAGTGTCAGGCGTCCGACGCCCGCGAGGATCTGGCGGTTGGCCGAGAACACCAGCAGTAGGAACACGTTGCCGACGCCGAGGATCGCCAGCGCCCACGCAGCGGACTGCAGGCTCTCGCTGAAGTGGGCGTTGGGCACCGTGAACGCGAACGCGAGGGCCGTGGCCGATGCCAGGACGAACGCCGCGCCGAAGTAGAAGACGTTGCTGGCCGAGGCGACCCGCCGCATGCGCGTGACGTCGTCCGACGGCGCGGCCACCCCGATGAACCGGGTGGTCGCGTCGCCGATGCCGAGGTCCTGCTGGAAGAGCGCGCCGAGCGAGACCGTCAGCATGTAGAGGCCGTACGACTCCGCGCCGAAGGTGCCGAGCACGAGCGGCAGCAGCGCGACGTACGCGATCATCGACGACATCCGCGCGAGGTACGTCGTGATCACGGCACCCGTGATGCCGCCCTGCGCGCCGCTCGCCGCCCGGCGCGACCGCGGCGGTGTCTCGGTCACACCCGGCACGCTCAGCCCAGCCTCGTCGCGCCGAGGTCGAGGCGGTAGACCAGCGTCTCGTCGGATTCGTGCACGAGTTCCCAACGGGAGTCATCCTGGAGGATGCCCTCGAAACGCTCGAGCGCGCCCTCGGGGAGGGTGCCGTAGTAGGTGCTGTAGTCCCGCATCTGCTGGGTGATGACCACCAGCGCGGGGCGTCGCTCCCACACGAGGCTGTCGGTGAGGCGCGTCACGCGCCGCGGGTCGGCGAACTGCTCGGTCTCCCAGCCCGGCCACGAGGTCAGCCACATGTCGATGCCGGAGTCGAACAGCTCGTCGGCGGCCACGAAGTCGACGTACTCCGCGACGAGGCGTCCCGGAGCGCCGGGGGCCACACCGATCGTGAGCGTGGCGGGGTCTTCGTTGCGCAGCACCTCGGTGGTCAGACGCACCGACTCGGGCGTCACCAGGTTCGCGAACCAGCTGCCGTAGTAGGCCTGCATGGAGGTGAGTGAGGTGATCGCGATCAGGCCCGTCACACCCGCCTGGCCCGCGCGGCGCGCCGTGACGAGTTCGCCGCGCAGCAGGCGGGTGAGGCCGGGGGCGAGGATCAGCAGGCAGCCGGGGATGGAGTACAGGAACACCCGGAACATCGCCTCGCCGCCGTAGCCCTGGCCGACCAGGATCAGTGCGGGCGAGAACGCCACGATGGCGGGCACGAGGGTCTCGCGCCACTGGTCGCGGCGGCGCAGGAGCCGCATGACCGTGACCAGGCCCGCGGACACCCAGACCAGCAGCGTCACGCCGCGGGCGGCCCAGGAGTTCGCGATCTGCCCGATGCTGGGGTTTCCGAGAGTCTCGTTGCGCGCCGAGGGCGTGAGGATGTTGCTCAGGAAGTCGAAGTTCAGCAGTCTGCCGAACTGGCTGAGCACGTTCATGTGCAGGAGCATGTAGCCGATCGCGATCACGGCGAACACGACCACGATGTATCGGGGCCGCACGCGTCCGATCAGCGTGAGCAGGAGCACCGCCGCGAGCAGCCAGTACGGCGTGAGCTGATGGGTGACGACGATCGCCGCGTAGATCGGCACCGCCACCCACGCCGCCGCCTTCACCTTCACCGACGCCAGGATGAGCGCGACGACCACGATGGCCAGCGCGAACCCGATGGCCTGCGGGGAGAAGTAGTCCTGGGCCACCCAGTTCACCGCGTGCGCGCCGAAGGCGGCGACGAGCGCGGTGGCGGGGTTCATGCCGTAGGTGCGCGCCAGGAAGAAGATGGCGGCGGCCACGGCCAGCTGCGAGCCGACCGCGAACCACTGGGCGATGTCGATCGTCTCGGAGCCGGTGACGGTGTTCAGCCACGCGATGAACGAGAAGGCGCCGGGCCAGTTGTGGTAGATGTCCGCGTCCACATCGACCGAGCCGAAGCGCTGGATGTAGTCGATGGGACCGAAGTGCTTGTACGTCCACGAGTACAGCGGCGCGTCGGTGGAGATCGCGGTGGGAAGACGCGTCATCAGGATGGTCGCCACCAGCGCCACCCCGGCGGTGCGGGTCGCCCGCAGCGCGATCGCGAGGCAGAAGGCGATGACCGCGACCGCGATCGACACGGGGAACAGTGGGCTCGCGGCGGCGAGGAGTCCGAACAGATGCCAGGGAGCGTCGCGCAGCGACGGCACCGCGACGAGCCACGCGACGACGGCGAGGCCGAGTGCGACGGCGGGGAGCAGCCAGGGCCGGGCGGTGCGGGTCGTCGCGGGGCGGGCCGGGGAGACTGCGGTGCGGGGTGCGGTGACGGTCATGCGGTCCTCCTCGCGGCGAACGAGACGACGGCGCCGACGCATGTGGCTGCGGCCAGTGCGAGCAGCCAGAGCAGGGGGTTCCACCACTGCGCGTAGACGATGCCCGTCGTCAGCAGCAGCAGCGCGGACAGTCCGATGGCGGGGATGACGATGGGGGCGAAGTTCGGCGGCAGCACCACCCACGCCCGCACCAGCGCTCCCGGCCCGATCAGGATGAACAGCCCGACCAAGAGCAGGGAGAGGGCAGGTGGCAGGGGCAGCAGACCGAGCAGGCCGATCACGCCGCCGACGCCTGCCAGCGATGCCCAGCAGCGCCGTTCCATCGCGGGTCCGCGCGAGGCCGGCCCGGCGAGCGTTCCCGCTTCACGCTGAGCGCGTCGTTCGGCGAAGTAGGCCGCAGGTCCGCCGGCGATGCTCGCGAGCTCCCGTCGCCCCACGCGCCTGGACTCCGCGGAGAGGGCCGACGAGGTGGCGGTGTCGTCCACCGTCGACATCGGCTTGTTCAGCAGCCGAACGACCGCGCGGGGTGCGCGGGCCAGGGCGGCACCCAGCATGCGCGGGTCGAGCACCACGGTGGTCGCCCACGCGCCGAACCCGCGACCGTAGCCGATCGCCTGCGCCGTGAGGGCGTCGAGGTCGGCGCGGTGGCGGTGCCACACCAGTGCTGCGGGCTCGACGAGGATCGCCTGATCGTCGTAGAGCAGCCGCAGGAACATGTCGAGGTCCTCGCCGCCCTTGGTGCGCGTGCCGACGCCGAGCGCGGTGTCGAATCCGCCGAGGGCGCGCATGCCGTCGCGGCGCACCGCGAAGTTCGCCCCCGTACCGAACTCGCCGACGCAGAACGGGAACATCGGCAGGTCGGCGGGCGGTTCGCTCAGCCGGAAGACGCGCGCGGTGGTGAGCTTGGACCAGCTGACGCGGGCATCGAAGTAAGCCTGCACGTCGTTGCGCAGTTCGCCGGTGGGGACGACGCCGCTGACGCAGCCGACATCGTCGCCGCGCGAGAAGCCCGCTGCGATCGCCCACAGCCACTGCGGGTCCACGGCCACGTCGTCGTCGGTGAACGCGACGATCTGCCCGGCGGCGGCGTGAAGGCCGGCGTTGCGGGCATGCGAGAGCCCCGCGGCATCCTCACGGACGTAGCGGAAGTCGGGGAACTCCGCCGCGAGCAGGTCGCGGGTCTCGGTGGTGGCGGGGGCGTTGTCGACCACCACGACCTCGTACGCGGGGTAGTCGATGGCGCGGATGGCCGCCAGCGCGTCCCGCAGCAGCGCGGCGCGGTCCCGCGTGCACACGACGACGGTCATGGGGAGCGGCGCCGGGCGCGCGGCGGGGGGCACGACGGGCAGGGCCGCCACCGCGGAACGCAGCGCGGCGGCGTCGAGCCGGCCGTCGGTCAGCGCAAGGGTCACGTAGCCGCGCACGGCACCGCGCTCACGCACCAGCAGCCGGGCGCGATCGAACAGCTCGCCCTCATCGACGGTGATCGTGTCGACGGGCTCGGCGAGGTCGGTCGCCTCGACCAGGCCCACCCAGATCGCGTCCGGTCGATCCACGTCGCCGTGCAACGGCATCGCGGGAGTCAAGGTCAGTGTCGTCATGCGGCAACAGCTTTCGGGTCGGAGGCGCGTGCGGGGAGGTCGCGTACGCGGCGGAGTCCGACGGCGCCCACGGCAGCGAGTGCCGTGACGCCGCAGACCATGGCGAGTGCGGCTCCGAGAGCCCCGAGCGTGGGGACCAGCAACAGCACGACGCCGAACAGGATGGAAACGTAGAGCAGGTTGCTCCAGAGGACCGGGCGCACCCGGTGCCGCGCGCGGGAGAGCGCGGACCAGATGTCGAACCCGGGACGGATGATGCTCGCCAGCGCCAGGGCGCCGACGACGGCCATGCCGTACAGCGGTGAATAGTCCCGTCCTGCGATGAGGAAGAGCACCGGCGTGGCGACGGTCACGGCGACGCCGAGGACCCCCACCACCAGCAGCACCTTGAGCATGTACGACCGCGCGAGCCCCGCGCTGGGGGCGAAGTCCGCGGCCGCGCTCTTGGCCAGGGCGGTCGCGACGGCCACGCCGACGAGGTCCAGCGCCACGCTGAACTGATAGGCGATGGCGAACACGGCGCCCTCGGCGGGGGAGGACAGCGCCGTCACGACGAACGACAGGGAGAGCCCCGCGCACATGACGACGCCCACCGCCACGGCGTTCTGGGCCGTGAACAGCCCGAAGGCGCGCGCGGTTGCGGCATCCCAGGTGCGGGTGCTGGGGCGTCGAGCCTGCTCGCGGCGCAGCGCCCGCGGCACGAGCGCGAAGGCGCCGACGGCGACGGCTGCGGCGGCCGGGATGATCGTCGCGGTCACGAGGGGATGCGGCATCCACGCGGCACCGAAGGCGAACACCGCGAGCAGGGCGAGCTTGACGAGGTTCGCGGCGCCGTTGACGAGCAGGGTGCCGCGCGCGTCGGCGGCACCGGCGAGAGCCTGCGTCTGCACGTTGAACAGGGCCCACACGACCGTGCACGCCGCCACCGCGAGCACGCTCACCGCGAACGGCAGCGCAGGGACGAGCACGACGGCGACGAGCACCCCTGCGCCCACGCCGCACACGGCGGCGATGACCGCGGTGGCGGCGTACGCGCGACGCAGCACCGACCACGCGGCGGGGCCGCCCAACGGAAGCATGACCACCAAAGCGCTGCCGGGTCCGTTGGATGCCAGTGCGGCGGCGGCCATGATGATCGACAGCGCCGATGCCTCCAGACCCAGCTGGGTCTGCGGGATCCACACCGCCGCGAGCATCCAGAAGACGAACCCCGACACCGACGTCACGGCGTACCCCGAGGTGAGCCACAGCGAGTCGCGCGTGATGCGCTGCCCCACATCGACGCTCGTCTCGGGGGCGACGGGAAGCGTGCGGGAAGCCGAGGTCATGCCGGGGCCTTCTCCGTCAGCGAGGCGCGCGGGGCGCCGGGGCGCACGCGCGCCATCCGGCCACGGACATACCCCGCCCCGGCGAGGCCGAGGGAGAGCACGATGGCGGTGGCTGCAGGAAGCCCTCGGGGACCGCGGCGCAGCTCCCGCCACACCGCAGCCGGCAGCACCCGTGTCGCATAGGCCGACTCCGCCGAGAGGGCGTCGGTGCGGCCGAGGGTGCGCGCGATGCCCGCCTTGGACAGTCCCTCGCACCAGCTGCGGTGTGCGACGTATGCCAGGCGCACGCGATCGGCGCTCACATGGTGGCGCACACTCGCCGTCGGTTCGTAGCGCACCACGCTGGCCGGGTCGGCCTGGCGCAGCTTGATGCACGCCTCGGTCTCCTCGCAGCCGATCGGGAGCTTCCCCACGCGGCCGGTGTCGGCGTTGAAGCCGCCGATCGCCAGGAGCGGTTCGCGGCGGAAGGCCATCGAGCACCCCATGACGTTGCGGACCGGTCCGGGCTGCGTAGGAAGGCCCCGGTAGCTGCATCCGACGATCCACAGCAGTTCTGCGGGGAGCACCGGCGGTGCAGCGCTGGGCCAGATCGGCACGGCGCTGCCGCCGACGGCGACGACCGAATCGGTCGTGAAGCCGGCGACGAGCGTGTCGAGCCAGCCGGGATCGGCGGTGGCGTCGTCGTCGAGGAAGGCGACGATCTCACCCACCGCCACCCGCAGCGCGGTGTTGCGGGCGGAGGACAGGCCGCGCGACCCGTCGTTGGCCATCACACGGGCTTCGGGCCACCGGGCGCGGGCGCGGGCGAGCAGCTCGTCGTTGTGATCGATGACGAGGAGCGTCTCGTCTGCGCTGCCCTGTGCCGCCACCGAAGCCATGGCCAGCACGAGCTGGTCCCAGCGGTCCAGTGTGTACGCGCAGATGACGACACTGACCGACATCACCGGCCGATCGACTCCGCGCGCTCCGCGGCGGGCATCGACGCGGCGACGGTGACGGGGGTGGTGGTGACGCCTGTGCTGCGACGACGTCGGCCCCAGCGCTTGGTGCGCTCGTCCAGCACGGTGCGCAGCACCCGCAGGCCGTCGGTGATGGCGTTGAGGTTGCTCTCACCGTGGATGCGCGGCAGCTCCACGCTCGGCACCTCGACGACGTGAAGCCGGTTCTCGGCCATGCGGCAGGTCAGCAACGTCTCGATCTCGAACCCGTCGCCCCACACCATCTGGCCCTCGGCGCCGGGGATGTCGGCGGCCGGCAGCTCCAGGGAGGGGAGGATGCGACGCCAGAACGCGTTGTAGCCGTAGCAGAGGTCGGAGTGGCGGGTGCCGAGGAGGATGTTGGTCAGCAGGTTCAGCCCGCGGTTGCCGAGGTTGCGGTGGAAGGTGAGGTCCTCGCTCGCGCCGCCGAGCATGTATCGGCTGCCCTTGCTCACATCGGCGCCCTGCACGAGCGCCTCGACGAAGCGCGGGATCTCGTCGGGGTCGGCCGACCCGTCGGCGTCGAACATGACGATGATGTCGCCCGTGGCGTGCTCGAACCCGCAGACGAGGGCGTTGCCCTTGCCCTTGCGGGTCTGGGTGATGACCTCCACGCCCGGGCGCACCCGGCGGGCCACCTCGGCCGTGCCGTCGACGGAGTGGCCGTCGACGACGATGATCTCGTGGACGTCGGGAAGCAGGGGGAGGACGATCTCGAGGTTCCGCGCCTCATTGCGGGCGGGGACGATGATCGAGACGCGGGGCAGGGATGAGGTCACGGTGATGGTCGCCTTTTCGTCGGGGGAGCGCGAATGGATATCGGTGATGGATGGGGCACGGACTCGGGGCCGGCGGCGCAGGGGGGAGCCGCGCCGGCACCCGGCGTCGTGTCCTCTCGGGGGAGGTACCCGGTCGGGGCTCTGATGCTCCGAGGTCGATGTTCGAGCGTTGCCGCCGGGTGTTACATCCGTGTGAACGCTACCGATGACTCACGTAACGGACTGGCCGAAACCTGTCCCCTCTTCGGAGGACATCCGCGGGATTCCGCGGTTTCTCGTCCCCCGAACGGGGGACAGCGGCAGTTCGTCGGCGCGTTACGTCCCCCATTCGGTGGACATTCAGACAATGAGGTCCACAATGGGAATAAGCGGCTGTCTGGGAGGACAGGGACCGCCCGGGAATCCACTCCGGGGCCTCGTCGGCCGAGGAAGGCACAGCACATGCGAAAGACACCGAAGTCGACTCCGTCCGAGTCGGAGATGTGCGCCTGCGGGCACCACCGGGAAGCGCACGAGCACTACCGCCGCGGCACCGAGTGCTCGATCTGCGATGTGCGTGCCTGCTCGTCGTTCACCGCTGTCGCCGTGCCGGAATACTCCCGCACGAACTGACGGTGTGCGCAGGGCCGAGCGGGCCCTCGCTCGCGGAATCGGCTGAACGCGCGCGGCATCCGTAGACTTGACCCTCGTGGTCACCCGTCTCTCGCACTTCTTCCTCCGCACCCTCCGTGAAGACCCCGCCGATGCGGAGGTCACGAGCCACCGGCTGCTCGTCCGCGCCGGCTACATCCGCCGTCAGGCGCCGGGCGTCTTCGCCTGGCTGCCGCTCGGGCTGCGGGTCAAGGGCAAGATCGAGCAGATCGTGCGTGAGGAGATGGCCGCCGCCGGCGCCTACGAGGTGCACTTCCCGGCGCTGCTGCCGCGCGAGCCCTACGAGGCCACCGGCCGCTGGGAGGAATACGGCGACGCCCTCTTCCGCCTGCAGGACCGCAAGGGCGCCGACTACCTGCTCGCGCCCACGCACGAAGAGGTCTTCACCCTGCTGGTGAAGGACCTGTACTCGTCGTACAAGGACCTGCCGCTGTCGATCTACCAGATCCAGGACAAGTACCGCGATGAGGCGCGCCCCCGCGCGGGCCTGCTGCGCGGCCGCGAGTTCACGATGAAGGACGCCTACTCGTTCGACTACACCGACGAGGGCCTGGATGCCTCCTACGAGGCGCAGCGCGACGCGTACGAGCGCATCTTCCAGCGGCTCGGGCTCGAGTACGTCATCGTGCAGGCGGATGCCGGCGCGATGGGCGGATCCCGCTCGGAGGAGTTCCTGCACCCGACCCCGGTCGGGGAGGACACCTTCGTCCGCTCGGCCGGCGGGTACGCCGCCAACGTCGAAGCGTTCACCACGGTCGTCCCCGCCCCGATCCCGTTCGACGCTCTGCCGGCCCCGGTGGTCTTCGACTCGCCGAACACGCCCACCATCGACACGCTCGTGGCGCACTGCAACACCCACCTCGACGGCGAGTACACCGCCGCCGACACGCTCAAGAACGTCGTCCTCGCCCTCACCCACCTCGACGGCACGCGGGAGCTGGTGGTCGTGGGCCTTCCCGGCGACCGCGACATCGACGACAAGCGCGTCGAAGTGGCCTTCGCCCCCGCCGCCGTGGAGCCCGCCACCGAGGCCGACTTCGCCGCGAATCCGCTGCTGGTGAAGGGCTACATCGGCCCGTGGTCCGAGAAGGGCCCGATCCTCGGCGAGGAGTCGGCCACCGGCATCCGCTATTTCCTGGATCCCCGCGTGGTCGACGGCACGTCGTGGATCACCGGCGCCAACATCGACCAGAAGCACGTCGCCCGGCTCGTCGCCGGCCGCGACTTCACCGCCGACGGTTTCGTCGAGGTCGCCACCGTGCGCGCGGGCGACCCCGCCCCCGACGGCTCGGGCCCCGTGGAGCTGGCCCGTGGCATGGAGATCGGGCACGTGTTCCAGCTCGGCCGCAAGTACGCCGAGGCGCTGGGGCTCAAGGTCCTCGACGAGAACGGCAAGCTCGTCACCGTCACGATGGGTTCCTACGGCATCGGCATCACCCGCATCCTCGCGATCATCGCCGAGCTCAACAACGACGCGAAGGGCCTCATCTGGCCGGTATCCGTCGCGCCGTTCGACGTGCACGTCGTGGCCACCGGACGGGATGCCGCGGCGTTCGAGCTCGCCGAGAAGGTGTCGGCCGACCTCGAGGCCGCCGGGTTCGACGTGCTCTACGACGACCGTCCCAAGGTGTCGCCGGGAGTGAAGTTCGGCGACGCCGAGCTCGTGGGCGTGCCGCAGATCGTGATCGTGGGCCGCGGCGCCGCCGACGGCCAGGTGGAGCTGTGGGACCGCCGCACCGGTGAGCGCGAGGTCGTCGCCGCCACCGACGCGATCGAACAGCTGCGCCGCCGCTGACGGCGTCCGGTGCGTCTCAGAGCGAGGCGTACCGGGCGCGGAACGCGCAGAACACGCCGTAGGCGATGAAGCCGATGCCCACGGCGGCGACGAGCAGCTGACCGAACACCATCTCGCGCAGCGCGTCGAGCGCGCCGTCGATGCCACCGGCCGCCGACGCGTCGATCGTCACGGCGGCGATCAGCAGCAGGATGCCGACGATGAGCAGCGCCGCACCCTTGGCGATGAAGCCCACCACGCCGAGCGCCGTGACGGCGTGGCCCAGCGGCGAGTGCGGGATGTCCATCTTCTTGCGGAAGCTGCGGAGGAACCCCATCACGACGAATGAGACGCCGCCGATCGCCACGCCGAGCCCCACGAGGCCCAGCACGACGCTGCCGCCGGGCACAGCCAACGCGCCCCGACTGGCGTCCTCCGCAGTGGATTCAGCGTCGGGGCGGGCGCCCAGGGCGACGGCGGCGGCGATCGATCCCACGGCGATGAAGGCGACTGCCTGACCCCACTCCGAGGTGCGCCGGCCCCATTTCTTCGCCGCGCCCTTGAGGTCGCCTTCGCGATCGCGGGTGAGCATGCCCTCCGCCAGGTGCCACGTGCCCAGCGCCCACAGTGCGATCGCGAGCAGCCAGAGGGCGGCGAACCCCAGCGGGGCGCCCGCGATCGCCTTGAGCGCGCCGGCCTGATCGCCCTCGCCGTCGCCGCCGAACGCGATCACCAGTGCGATGACACCGATCAGGGCATGTACGACGCCGTTGGCGGCGTAGCCGGCACGAGCGCCCAGCCGGGCCGCCGGGTTGTCGGCGATCTCGCGGGCGGCGCGCCGTGGCGGGGCTTCGGTCACGCGCCCAGCCTAGGCGCACGCAGGGTTCGCGAAGGTGCCCGCGGGTACGATTCCGGAGTGAACAGCCGAGATCGCGGATGGCGTGCCCGCTGGGCGTCGCTGCCACGACTCATCGTCCAGGCCCCCGCTCCCGCGCTGCTGGTCATCGGTGTCGTCGTCGTCGCGCTGGGCCTGCTCATCGTGTTCCGCCCGCTCACCTCGCTCCTGCTCCTGGCCGTCTACATCGGCGTCAGCGCCGTGGTCGCCGGCATCGCGGAACTGCTCTCCCCCCGCGGCTCCCGGCGATGGAACCGTGCTTTCGGCATCGCGTGGATCGTCGGCGGTCTCGCGGTGGCGATCTGGTTCGGCCCTCGGCTGGACCTGCTTCCGAGCGCGCTCGCCGTGCTGCTGATCATCGCCGGCGTCGCCTCGATCGGCGACGCGGTGCTGCGCGGCACCATCAGCCAACGCACGCTGAACCTGGCGTGGGGCGGCGCGCAGATCGTGTTCGGCGTTCTGGCGCTGACCTGGCCCGATGTCAGCGTGCTGGTGGTGGCGGTGCTGTTCGGTGCGCGCACGGTCGTTTTCGGCGTGAGTCTCATCACCCGCGGCATCCGCGCGATCGTCGCCGGAACGAGGACGGATGCCGCGCCGGCGCCGGAGCCGCTCAGCCGCGCGCGCCGCGGGTGGGCCGCTGCCGGCCGCTACGCCGTCGCGCTCCTGCTGGTGGTCACGGCCGCCGGCGGCTCCTGGCTCAACGGCTGGCTCGCAGACGGCGCCCCGGTCGTGGACGCGTTCTACGATCCGCCGGCTGAGGTGCCCGACGGGCACGGCCGGCTGATCCGCTCGGACGCGTATCAGGGGGCCGCGCCGGCAGGGGCCACCGTGCGCCGCATGCTCTACACGACGCGGTCCAGCATCGGGGACCCCGCCGTGGCGAGCGCCCTCGTGATCGTCCCCGACGAGCCATCGGACGAGCCTCGCCCCGTCGTCATCTGGAACCACGGCACGACCGGTGTGGCGCGCGGCTGCGCGCCGAGCCTCGCCGGCGGCACCGCGACCCGGTGGGCCATCCCCGACGTCGACCGCGCCGTCGCCAACGGCTGGGTGGTCGTGGCCCCCGACTACACCGGTCAGGGCGCCCCCGGGGACTTCCCCTACCTGATCGGGCGCGGCGAGGCGCGCTCGGCGCTGGACGCGGTACTGGCGGCGGGAGAGTTCGACGACCTCACCTTGTCGCCCCGGACGCTCGTGTGGGGGCACTCGCAGGGCGGCCATGCGGCGCTGTGGACCACGCAGATCGCTCCCGACTACGCACCCGGCGTGGACGTGCGCGGCACGGCGCTGCTCGCCCCCGCCGCCGACCCGCTCGCCCTCGCCGAAGAGCTCGCCGCCCCCGGCGGTGCGGGTGCCCTGCTGACCGTCATGGTCTCGTGGGTGCTGGTGCCGTACGCCGACACATATGCCGACGTGAACATCGAGGACTACGTCGCCTCGGGTGCGCGGCAGGTCGTGCGCGAGATGGCGCAGCGCTGCCTGAGCGAACCGGGTGTCGTCGTGTCCGCCCTCACCGCCCTCGGGCTCTCGGAGGACGAGCCGATCGCGGTGTCGGACCTGACGACGGGGGCGCTGGGCGCACGTCTGGCAGAGAACGTGCCCGAAGGGCCGTGGGGCACGCCCATCTTCGTCGGCTGGGGTTCCGAGGACGAGGTGCTGCCGACCGTGCTGCAGCGCCGTCTCGTGTCACAGCTGTGCGACAGCGGGGAACGCGTCTTCTCGTGGGTGGTGCCGGGGGCACGTCACCAGCAGATCGTGCAGCCCCGCTCGGAGGTGCTGCCGCTCATGCTGCAATGGAGCGAGACCGTGCTCGAGGCGGACATCGACACCGCCGAGGGTGCGCAGCGCGCCGATCGGCTGTTCGACACCTGCCCCGGGTGAGGCGGGCTCCCAGGTCGCCCCGGCGGCATCCGGTAACGTATACGAGATGCGGTCGCGCCACTCGCGCACCGCGACAGAGCTGAATAGGGAGGACACCGTGGACATCGATCTCGGACTGTTGAAGACGATCGAGCGCGAGAAGGAGATCCCCTTCGACGAACTCGTCGCGATCATCGAGCAGGCGATCCTCACTGCCTACGGCAAGCACACCTCCCCGAGCGGCGAGCTGCCCGACGGCACTCGGGTCGAGCTCGACCGCAAGACCGGTCATGTGGCCATCTTCGTGCCGCTGCTGGACGACGAGGGCGCCGTCATCGGCGAAGAGGAGACCACCCCCGAGGACTTCGGTCGCATCGGCGCGTTCGCCGCCAAGCAGGTCATCGGCCAGCGACTGCGCGACATCGCCGACGACGCTGTGCTGGGGGAGTTCCGCGGCAAGGAGGGCGACATCGTCGCCGGCGTCGTGCAGCAGGGCCCCAACCCCCGCATGGTGCACGTCGACCTCGGCACCGTCGAGGCGATCCTGCCCCCCGAAGAGCAGGTGGCGGGGGAGACCTACCCGCACGGTTCGCGGCTGCGCGTGTATGTCACCAGTGTCTCCAAGGGTCTGAAGGGCCCGCAGATCACCGTGTCGCGCACCCACCCCGGGCTCGTGCGCAAACTCTTCGCCCTCGAGGTCCCCGAGATCGCGTCGGGGCTGGTCGAGATCGTCTCCCTCGCCCGCGAGGCCGGACACCGCAGCAAGGTCGCCGTCATGGCCACCGACCCGTCGATCAACGCCAAGGGAGCGTGCATCGGCGAACTCGGCCGTCGCGTGCGTGCGGTGACCGAGGAGCTCGGCGGCGAGAAGATCGACATCGTCGACTACAACCCCGAGCTCGCCGCGTTCGTCGCGAACGCCCTGTCGCCGGCGAAGGTCACCTCGAGCTTCATCCTCGACGCCACCACCAAGGCCGTGCGCGCCCTCGTCCCCGACTACCAGCTGTCGCTGGCGATCGGCAAGGAAGGGCAGAACGCCCGCCTGGCCGCCAAGCTCACCGGCGCGAAGATCGACATCCAGCCCGACAGCATCCTGGAGGAGGGCTGATCCCCGAGGCTCGCCTCGGGGTGGCATCCGCCCGGGATGCGGGAGGGGGTAGGATGGAACCCGTTCGAACATGCGTGGGGTGCCGCGCACGTGCCCCCCGGGCCACCCTCACCAGAGTCGTGGCCTTCGACACGCAGCTCGTCGTAGATGAGCGGGCGGCGATGCCGGGACGGGGCGCGTGGGTGCACGCGACGCATGAGTGTGTGGATGCCGCCATCCGGCGCCGTGCCTTCGGGCGAGCATTGCGCGTGTCGAGTCCGCTTGACACGTTGTCCCTTCAGAACCACTTCCAGCGAAACGGCTGAACGGCTATGGACTCAAAGTGAACGGCTCGAAATGAGACCCGTCCGCAACTAGTGGTCTGCTCCTGTCTGGGGCAGACCTTCAGACAGGAGAATTGTGGCAAAACCACGCGTGCACGAGATCGCTTCCGAACTCGGCGTAGACAGCAAGGTCGCCCTTGCGAAGCTGAAGGAGCTCGGCGAATTCGTCAAGAGCCCTTCCTCGACCATCGAGCCCCCCGTGGCTCGCAAGCTCCGTCAGGCCCTGCAGGCCGACGGTGCGAAGCCCGCAGGGAACACCCCGGCACAGGGCACCTCCGCTCGTCCGGGTCGCCCCGGTCCGGCGCGCCCCGCAGCGCCGAGCGCCCCCGCGGCCTCGACCCCGACCCCGGGTGCCGCCAAGCCCGCCCCGGCTCCGGCTCCCGCTCCGGCCGCACCTGCGGCACCGGCCGCCGCCACTCCGGCAGCAGCCGCCACTCCGGCAGCGCCGGCGCCGGCTCAGCCCGAAGCGGCCAAGCCCGACGCAGCCAAGACCGAGACGCCCCCGTCCGCTGAGGGCGGCACCGGCGCTCCCACCCCCGGCGCCCCGCGTCCGGGCGGCGCGCCGCGCCCCGGCAACAACCCCTTCGCTTCGGCGCAGGGCATGGGTCAGCGTCCCGCCGGCCCGCGCCCCGGCAACAACCCCTTCGCCTCGGCGCAGGGCATGGGGCAGCGTCCCACCCCCGGCAACATCCCGCGTCCGCAGGCGCCGCGTCCCGGCGCCCCGCGTCCGGGTGCCCCGCGCCCCGGTGGCGCAGGTCGCCCCGGTGGCGGTGGCCGTCCCGGCGCCCCGTTCCAGCAGCGTCCCGGCGGTCCCGGCCGTCCCGGTGGTGCCCCCGGTGGGTTCCAGCGTCCCGGTGGTCCGCCCGCGGGTGGTTTCGCCGGTCGTCCCGGCGGCGGCGGTGGCCGTGGTCGTGGGCCCGGCGGTGGTACCGCAGGTGCCTTCGGCAAGGGTGGCGGCAAGTCCAAGCAGCGCAAGTCGCGGCGGGCGAAGCGGCAGGAATTCGAGATGCGGTCGGCGCCGGTCGTCGGCGGCGTCAACGTCTCGCGCGGTAACGGCGAGATCATCCGCATGCGCCGCGGCGCGTCGATCGCCGACTTCGCCGACAAGATCGAGGCCATCACCGGCTACACGGTGCAGCCCGGCACGCTCGTGACGATTCTGTTCAACCTCGGTGAGATGGCCACGGCCACGGAGTCGCTGGATGAGGCGACCTTCGAGGTGCTCGGCGAGGAGCTGGGCTACAAGATCCAGATGGTCTCGCCCGAGGACGAGGACAAGGAGCTCCTGGAGGGCTTCGGTCTGGACCTCGAGGCAGAGCTCGAGGCCGAGAGCGAAGACGACCTCGAGATCCGTCCGCCCGTCGTGACCGTCATGGGCCACGTCGACCACGGTAAGACGCGACTGCTCGACGCGATCCGTCAGACCAACGTGGTCGCCGGCGAGGCCGGTGGCATCACGCAGCACATCGGTGCGTACCAGGTGTGGACCGAGCATGAGGGCATCGAGCGGGCGATCACGTTCATCGACACCCCCGGTCACGAGGCGTTCACCGCCATGCGTGCCCGTGGTGCGCAGGTCACCGACCTCGCGATCCTCGTGGTCGCGGCCGACGACGGCATCATGCCCCAGACGGTGGAGGCGCTGAACCACGCACAGGCGGCGAACGTGCCGATCGTCGTGGCTGTGAACAAGGTCGACAAGCCCGACGCCAACCCGGCCAAGGTGCGCCAGCAGCTGACCGAGTACGGCCTGGTCGCCGAGGAGTACGGCGGCGACGTCATGTTCGTCGACGTCTCCGCTCGCCAGGGCACCAACATCCAGGAACTCCTGGATGCCGTGCTGCTGACGGCCGACGCGGGACTCGACCTCACGGCGAACCCGAACAAGGCCGCCCGTGGTGTCGCGATCGAAGCCAAGCTCGACAAGGGCCGCGGCTCGGTGGCCACGGTGCTCATCCAGTCCGGAACGCTGCGCGTCGGCGACGCGATCGTCGCCGGCACCGCCTACGGTCGAGTGCGCGCCATGTCTGACGAGAACGGCGATGCGGTCGAAGAGGCCTACCCGTCCCGCCCCGTGCAGGTGCAGGGTCTGAACTCCGTGCCCCGCGCCGGTGACACGTTCATCGTGACCGAAGAGGACCGCCTCGCCCGCCAGATCGCTGAGAAGCGTGAAGCGGCCGAGCGCAACGCCCAGCTGGCCAAGGCCCGCAAGCGCATCTCGCTCGAGGACTTCACCCGCGCTCTGCAGGAGGGCAAGGTCGAATCGCTCAACCTCATCATCAAGGGTGACGTCTCGGGTGCCGTGGAGGCGCTGGAGGAGTCGCTGCTGAAGATCGAGGTCGACGACTCCGTGCAGCTGCGCATCATCCACCGCGGTGTGGGTGCCGTCACCGAGTCCGACGTGAACCTCGCGACGATCGACAACGCGATCGTCATCGGGTTCAACGTGCGCCCCGACGCCAAGGCACGCGAACGTGCTCAGCGCGAAGGCGTGGACATCCGGTTCTACTCGGTCATCTACAACGCGATCGACGATGTCGAGCAGTCGCTCAAGGGCCTGCTCAAGCCGGAGTACGAAGAGGTCCAGTCGGGCGTCGCCGAGATCCGCGAGGTGTTCCGCTCCTCGAAGTTCGGCAACATCGCCGGTGTCATCGTGCGGTCGGGAACGATCACGCGCAACGCCAAGGCCCGCGTCATCCGCGACGGTGTCGTGGTGGCCGACGGTCTGGCGATCGAATCGCTGCGCCGCTTCAAGGACGACGTCACCGAGGTGCGCACGGATTACGAAGCCGGTATCGGCCTCGGCAAGTTCAACGACATCCAGGTCGGCGACGAGATCGAGACCACCGAGATGGTCGAGAAGCCGCGAGGCTGATCACCCGGCGGGGGGGGGGGGCCCCGGCCCCCCCCCCCCCCCCCCCCCCCCCACCACCTCCAGGGAGAGAACGATGTCTTCAGAGCGTCAGGCCAGACTGGCCGATCGCATCCGCGTCTTGATCGCGGAGAGGCTTGAGAAGGGTCTTCGCGACCCGCGTCTGGGTTTCACCACGATCACGGACGTGAAGGTCACGGGTGACCTGCAGCACGCCTCGGTGTTCTACACGGTGCTGGGCACCGAGAAGGAACGAGCGGATTCCGCGGAGGCGCTGCGGGCGGCCACCGGCATGCTGCGCAGCGAAGTCGGGCGCAAGCTCGGTGTGCGGCTGACCCCGACCCTCGAGTTCATCCCCGATGCGATCCCCGAGAACGCCGGGCACATCGAGGACCTGCTGCGCGAAGCGCGCGAGCGCGATGCCGCCGTGGCAGGCCTCGCGACCGGAGCCGCCTACGCCGGCGACGCCGACCCCTACGTCAAGCCCCGCGAAGACACCGAGTGAGCATTCGCAGCCGCGAGTGAGCATTCAGGTCGCCGAGTGAGCATTCGCGCCCGCGAATGAGCACTCAGCGGGGGAGCGCGAGCTTACCCTCGGATGCCTCCACGAGCCCGTCCGCGATGAGTGAGTCGATCGCCCGGTCCCGCTGTCGCTGATCCGGCCAATCCGCGATCACGCCGTCCGCGGCCACCGCGTGCGACGTGGCATCCCGCAGCACCCGCAGCACCGCACCCCGCGCCTGCCGGTCGCTGCCTTCGTACCGCGCCTGCCGGCGCCGCTCGTCGCCGGTGTCGGGGTAACCGGCAGCCCGCCACGCGCATGCATCCGCGAGCGGGCACGCGTCGCAGCGCGGCACCCGCGCCGTGCACACCAGTGCCCCCAGTTCCATGGCCGCGGCGTTGACGATCGCGGCATCCGCATCGTCCGCCGGCAGCACCGCCGCCATCGCGGCGAGGTCGCGCTTGGCGGGGGCGCCGGGCTGCGACCTGCCGTCGACGGCACGTGCCAGTACGCGGCGCGTGTTGGTGTCGACCACCGCATGCCGCTGACCGTACGCGAACACGGCGACCGCGCGGGCCGTGTAGTCGCCGATGCCGGTGAGCGCGAGGAGCGCGTCGACGTCGGCGGGCACGACGCCGGCGTGCCGGTCGCGGATCTCCACGGCCGCCCGGTGCAGCCACAGCGCCCGGCGCGGGTAGCCGAGGTTCGCCCACTGGCGTACGGCGTCGGCCGGTGCCGCCGCGGCGAGATCGGCCGGCGTCGGCCAGCGCTCCAGCCACGCTTCCAGCAGCGGCACCACCCGCGCGACGGGCGTCTGCTGCAGCATGAACTCGCTCACGAGCACGCCCCACGCCCCGAATCCCGCCCGGCGCCACGGCAGGTCGCGCGCGGTGTCGCGGTACCACGCGATGAGCGGGGTGGCGAGGTCGGGCACCGCAACAGCCTACGTCGTTGCGGCAGGCCGCCGCCCGGCCGCCGTGCCGGGCGGCGGCCTGCACATCGTAGGCTGGAGGGATGCCGCACACTGCTCCCGACCTGTGGCGCGACCTGCGCGACGAGGTGCGCCAGCACCACTCCCGCGGGCGCGTGCTCATCGCCGTCGACGGGATCGACGCCGCCGGCAAGACCCGCTTCGCCGACGGCTTCGCGACCGTATTCGACGGTGCGGTGTTCCGCGCCTCCGTCGACGGCTTCCACCGTGCGCGCGCCGAGCGCTACGCGCGCGGCCGCACGTCGCCCGAGGGCTTCTACCGCGACTCGTACGACTACGACGCGTTCCGCAGCGGCCTCATCGACCCGTTCCGCGCCGGCGAGCCGTTCCGCACCGCGGTGTGGGATGTCGACCGCGACGAGCCGGTCGACGTGGCACCGCAGACCGCGCCCGACGATGCCGTGCTCATCGTCGACGGCATCTTCCTGCATCGCCCCGAACTGCGCGGGCTCTGGCACTGGTCGGTGTGGCTGGACGTGCCCGTCGACGTCGCCCACGAGCGGCTCGTGGCCCGCGACGGCGGCGACCCCGACCCGGCCGCGGACCTCACGCACCGTTACCGCGACGGGCAGGAGCTCTACCTGCGAGAGGCCGACCCGCGCCGCGCGGCATCCGCCATCGTCGACAACACCGACTGGACCCATCCCGTGCGCACCTACCGCGACTTCTGCTGATGCCCGCCGGAATCCTCCTCGTCGACAAGCCGGGTGGCATCACGAGCCACGACGTCGTCGCGCGCGCGCGGAAGGCGCTCGGCACGCGCAAAGTCGGTCACGCCGGCACCCTCGACCCGATGGCGACGGGGCTGCTCGTGCTGGGGGTGGACAGCGCGACGCGCCTGCTCACCTTCATCGTCGGCCTCGACAAGACCTACGAGGCCACCATCCGCCTGGGGGTCGCGACCGACTCCGACGACGCCGACGGCACGGTGACGGCGACGGCGGATGCCGCGACCGTCGCCGCCCTCACCGGTGACGCGATCGCCGACGGCATCGCCGCTCTCACCGGCGACATCTCGCAGGTGCCGAGCCGGGTGTCGGCCATCAAGGTCAACGGCAGGCGTGCGTACGACCTGGCACGCGCCGGCGAAGAGGTGCAGCTGAACGCGCGGGCGGTGACGGTGTCGCGATTCGACGTGTGCGCGACCCGCCGCACCGAGACCACCCTCGACCTCGATGTCGTCGTGGACTGCACCAGCGGCACCTACATCCGCGCCCTGGCGCGCGACCTCGGCGACGCGCTCGGCGTCGGCGGGCACCTCACGGCGCTGCGCCGCACGCGCATCGGCCCGTTCGATGTGGCCGATGCCGTCGTCGCCGACGGCATCGCCGCCGATCTCCTCGTGCCCCAGGCGCGGGTGGCCGCGAGCGTGCTGGGCGCCTTCGCCGTCACCGCTGACGAAGCCCGCGACCTGCGCCACGGCAAGCGTCTGTCCGGCGCCGCGGAGCGGCTGGAGCGCGTGCCGATGGCCGCGATCGATCCCGCCGGGCGCCTGGTCGGGGTGGTCGAACGCCGTGGCGCCGATGTGAAGAGTGTGATGAACGTCCCGGAGGAGCCGGCATGATCTCGTGGTTCACCTACCTGATGGTGGCGGTCGCCGTCGTCTCGGGTCTGATGTGCGTCGTCCTCGGCCTCGCGGGCCGCCGACCGAGCGATCTCACCGTCGGCGCGCTCGCGATCGTCGAGCTCATGCTGCTGTCGCAGGTGGTCATGGCCATCGCCGCGCCGTTCGCCGGCAACACCCCCACGGGCAGCGCGCTGGAGTTCTGGGTCTACCTCGTCTCGGCCGTGCTGCTGCCCCCCGCGGCGGTGCTGTGGGCGCTCATCGAGCGCAGTCGCTGGAGCACCGTGATCCTCGGAGTCGCGGCGCTGTCGGTCGCCGTCATGGTGTGGCGGATGCAGGTCATCTGGACGGTGCAGGGGGCATGAGCCGGGTCGTCACCGCGCCTACACTGGAGGGCGACATGTCTTCCCGTCCACGTATGACCGGCGTCGGCCGTGTGCTCGTGGTCGTCTACGCGATCATGGCCCTCGGCGCGACGGGACGCTCGTTCGTGCAGATCGTCGAGCGCTTCGATGAAGCGCCGCTGGCCTACTCGCTCTCTGCCGCCGCGGCGGTCGTCTACATCGTGGCGACCCTGGCCCTGGTGTTCTCCGGCAGCAAGGCCTGGTACGTCGTGGCCTGGGTGGCGATCTGCTTCGAGATGCTCGGCGTCATCGTCGTCGGCACGCTCACCTTCGTCATGCCCGCACTCTTCGACCACCCCACGGTGTGGTCGTGGTACGGCGAGGGGTACCTCTTCATCCCGCTCGCGCTGCCGTTCCTGGGGCTCTGGTGGCTCGTGACGCATCGCCCCGGCGCCGCACCCGAGCGCGCCGGCGAACCCGCCGTGGAGAGGTCGTCCTGGTGATCACGTTCCGCGACCCCGCCGAGGTTCCGTCGGGCTTCGGCCCGTCGGTCGTCGTCATCGGCAAGTTCGACGGCGTGCACACCGGCCACCGCGCCGGCATCGACCGGGCCCGCGTCGAGGCGGCATCCGAGGGCGCCCGTGTCGTCGCGGTCACCTTCGACCGCAATCCGCTCAGTGTGCTGCGCCCGGAGGTCTGCCCCGAAGACCTGGTGAGCGTCGATCAGAAGCTGGCCCTCCTCGCCGAGACGGGGGTGGATGCCACCCTCGTGCTGCGCTTCGAGCGGGCACTGGCCGACCTCGCACCCGACGAGTTCGTGCGCCGGGTGCTCGTGGAGGCGATCGGCGCGGTCACGGTGCTCGTGGGCGAGGACTTCCGGTTCGGCCGCGGGGGAGAGGGCGACCCGGAGATGCTCGCCGCCCTCGGCCGCGAGTACGGCTTCCGCGTGGAGGTCATCGACGACATCCGCGCCCACGACGCCGGCCGCCGGGTCTCGTCCACCTGGATCCGCGAGCTGCTCGCCGACGGTGACGTCGAGACCGCCGCCCGCCTGCTCGGGCGCCCCCCTGCCGTGCGCGGCGAGGTGGTCCACGGCCTCAAGCGCGGCCGCGAGCTCGGCTTCCCGACGGCGAACCTGTCGATCGACTCCGAGGGCTTCGTGCCGGGCGACGGCATCTACGCCGGCTGGCTCGTCGACCAGGGCGCCATGGCCGGGGCGGACGCCGCGCCGCGCCCGCACGCGACGACGCGCTACCCGGCGGCGATCTCGGTGGGCACGAACCCCACCTTCGACGACGTCGAGCGGCGGCAGGTCGAGGCCTACGTGCTCGACGAGACCGACCTCGACCTCTACGGCCACCGCGTCGAGGTGCACTTCATCGGTCGCATCCGCGGGATGGTCGCCTTCGAGGGGATCGAGGCGCTCATCGCGCAGATCACCGACGACGTGGCGCGGGTGCGCGAGACGCTGCAGTAAGGCCGGTCAGTACGACGACTCGTCGACGGCACCCGATGCCGTCTCGCCGGCGTGGATCGCGCGCAGCTCGCCCAGGATCGTCGCGCTGGCGCTCGTGCCGAGCCGCGTCGCGCCGGCATCGAGCATCGCCAGGGCGGTGTCGAGGCTGCGCACGCCGCCCGAGGCCTTCACCTGCACCGGCGCGCCGACGTTCTCGCGCATGAGGCGCACGTGCGGCACGGTGGCGCCGCCCCCGGCGAATCCGGTGGAGGTCTTGACGAAGTCGGCGCCGCCGGCTTCGGTCAGCCGGCTGCCGCGGGCGATCTGCTCGTCGTCCAGCAGGCTGGTCTCGAGGATCACTTTGGTGATGCGGCCCCCAGCGGCATCCACGACGGCGCGGATGTCGTCGGCGACGACGTCGTCGAAGCCGGAGCGCAGCGCGCCGATGTTGAGGACCATGTCGCACTCGGTCGCACCGTCTTCGAACGCGCGGATCGTCTCGGCCACCTTCGCGGTGGTCGAGGTCGTGCCGTGGGGGAAACCGATGACGGTGCCGACCGCGACGCCGGTGCCATCGAGGCGCCGCACGGCGTAAGCGATGTCGGAGGGGCGCACGCACACGCTGAACACGCCCCACTGGGCCGCGATGTCGAGCTCGGCGTCGACGTCGGTGCGAGTGAGGTCCGGCTTGAGGATCGCGTGGTCGATCGTGGCGGCCAGTTCGCGTTCAGTGGGGAGCTGCATGCCTCCAGCGTAACCGCGCCCGCCCGGCGGATGCGGTGGTGAGTCGGAGATAACGGAAAGGTAACGGCGTGTGTAGAGTCGTGCCACGCGTCGACGACGACGCGCTGGGGAAGAAGGACTCGCGCCATTCCCGAAGCCACCGCGGGTGCACCCGGTTCCGACCGCGGTGTCGCCGTCGCCCCCGAGAACACCCTGCCCGCGGTGCTCGCGGCCTCGGGGCATCGGGCGATCGTCGAGCTGAAGGGGCAGTGGGATGCCGATGCGGCCACGCTGCTGGCGGCGGACATCGCCGCGCGTGGACTGGACGAGCGGATCATCGTCGCGAGCTTCGACGCGCGGACGCTGGCGGCGGTGGAGGCAGCGGACAGCCGGCTGCCGTTGCTGATCGTCCTCAAGCGCCTGCCCGCCGACGCGGTGGCGGCCGCCCGCCGGTTCGGCGCACGCGGCATCCTGATCGACCGGCGTGCCGTGACGGCGCGGCCGGGCGTCGTCGACGAGCTGCACGCGGCGGGTCTTCGGGTCGTGGTCCACACCCTCAACTCCGACGAGCAGTGGGATGCCGCCACGGCCGCGGGCGTCGACGGGATCGTCACCGACGACCCGGCGACGCTGTCGATGTGGCAGCAGCAGGTGCTCGCCGGCGACCCGGCGCCGCGGCGTCGCTGACCGCGTGGTGTCGCAACGGTGTCGCGGCGCGCCGCTATCGTCGAACTGATGCGTACCACGGACACGATCTCCACCCGTCTGCGCCGCGGCGCCTCTGCCGCGGCGGTCGCCGTTGTGCTGATCGGAGGGATGGCCGCCTGTGCACCGGAGCCGACCGATCCCGCGCCGTCCGGCACGAGCGCTGCACCTTCCCCGTCGGCGACCCCGTCGGCACCGGGGACGGCCACGCCCACCCCGACGCCCACGGCGTCGGCCGATGAGATCGCGCTGCCGGCATCGTGCGACGCCCTCTACTCCTCGGCCATGCGCGCCCAGCTCGAGGCGAACGTCGCACCGCTGAACGACCCCGGCGTCACGATGCCGTCGACGCAGAACGCCGAGGCGCTGCAGCTGCTCGAATCCGGTGTGCCCACGCTGCGCTGCACGTGGGGGACGCCGTCGGAGCGAGGGATCGCGACCAACGTGTCGATCGTCGACCCGGCAGCCGCCGCCGACCTCGCCGGTGCGCTGGCGAATTCCGGCTTCGCCTGCTCCGACGCGCAGGGGGGCACCGTGTGCCGCCTGAACGAGACGCTCATCGACTACGACGACAACATCGTGGAGAAGGGCGAATCGCACTTCTTCCGCGGCAACGGATGGGTCACCACGGTGTGGCTCGACTACGGCCCCGAGGGTTACACGGAAGACATCGCCTCGATGGTCTGGGGCTGACGGGTCCGCATGCTCTAGACTGGGCGCCGGGGAAAGACGCTTCGTCGCCGCAGTCGGCCGTTTCGGCCGCAATCGGCCGCAGGAATGCCCGCGGTGAGTTGCGCGTCATCCCCCGACCCGCGGTCGTCCCGGCATCCGAGCCGCACGCGGTGACACGCAGACCGATCCCCGCCTCGAGCCCGAGGCATCCGGCATCCACGCCCAGGAGGAGCATGCCGACCACGGCCACCGCCGCACAGTCCACGTCGCGGCGCAGGAAGAACACGTCGTCCCGACGTGACGACGAAGCCCCCATCATCCCGATCCTCGCCCGCAAGGTGCGCGAGGTCGAGGCGAAGGCGCAGCGCGGAAAGCTCGGCCCCACCAACCGGGTCAAGTTCCAGGTCATCGCCTTCCTGGTGCGCGAGGAGCGCGCCCGGGTGAAGGCCGACACCGAGGTCACCGACGCCGCGCGGGCAGAGCTGCTCAAGCGCCTCGACGGCGTCGCGACCATCCTCGCCAAGACCGCCGCCCGCGACACGTCGCTCATCCAGCTGCTCGAAGTGGACCAGGCCACCTCTCCCGTGGCGCGTCGCATGCGCCGCGATTGGCTGCTGGAGTCGGGCGCCGAGCTGCCGCCGGACGAGTTGATCATCACCGACACCGCCCCCGCCGCCACATCCGTGGTGCCTGCCGCGGTGTTGTCCCGCCAGGTCGTGCCGCCGCAGGTGGAAGCCCGCCGCGAGGCGAACCCGTTCCTGGCCCCCGATCTCTCCCGCGTCACGACTGGTCCCACGCCCCGCCGTCGCCTGGACGGCTGGGAGCTGATGGGCCCGCTCTACAAGGCGTTCGAGACCGGCGCCGGTGGCGCTGTGGCCTCGATGGATCTGCCGCCGGTGCCCGAGTTCGACCGGCTCTCGCCCAAGGGCCTGGAGATCATGCCGCACCAGTCGCGGTTCCTCGAGGCCGTGCGTCAGGGTCACCGCAGCTTCCTGCTGGCCGACGAGCCGGGGCTCGGCAAGACCGCCGAATCGGTGCTCGCGGCATCCGTCGCCGACGCGTATCCGCTGCTGGCCGTGGTCCCCAACGTCGTGAAGATGAACTGGGCGCGCGAGGTGCAGCGGTGGACGCCGCAGCGCCGCGCGACGGTGATCCACGGCGACGGCGAGAACATCGACGCGTTCGCCGATGTCTTCATCGTCAACTACGAGATCCTCGACCGTCACCTGTCGTGGCTGGCATCGCTGGGTCTCAAGGGCATGGTCGTCGACGAGGCGCACTTCATAAAGAACCTCTCCTCGCAGCGTTCGCAGAACGTGCTGGCCCTCGGTGCCCGCATCCGCGAGCAGGTGCGCGACCCGCTGCTGCTCGCCCTCACCGGCACGCCGCTGATCAACGACGTCGAGGATTTCGACGCGATCTGGCGCTTCCTCGGCTGGACCAACGGCGAGAAGCCGGGTCCGGAGCTCATGGAGAAGCTCGACGCGACCGGACTCACCCCCGCCGACAAGGCCTTCTACCCGCAAGCGCGCAACGCCGTCATCTCGATGGGCATCGTCCGTCGCAAGAAGAAGGACGTCGCCGCCGACCTGCCCGACAAGCTCATCGCCGACCTCCCCGTGGAGCTCGACGACGAATTCGGGCGCTCGATCCGCGAGGCCGAGCGGGAGCTCGGCGGACGCCTGGCGGCGAAGTACCGCCGCATCCTCGAGGCGCGAGGCGACCGGGTCTTCCGGGGCGACTTCGACGAGGACATCGTGCGCCTCGTGGCGCACACGGAGCTCGAGGAGTCCAAGGCAGCCGGCACCGGCGCCGAGAACGTCTTCACGATGGTGCGCCGCATCGGTCAGGCCAAGGCCGTGCTGGCCGCGGACTACACCGTGCAGCTGCAGCGGTCGGTCGGCAAGGTCGTCTTCTTCGCCAAGCACATCGACGTCATGGATGCCGCCGAGGCGCACTTCGCCGCCGCGGGCCTGCGCACCGTCTCGATCCGAGGCGACCAGACGACGCCCGCGCGTCAGGACGCGATCGACGCGTTCAACAACGATCCGGGTGTCGGCGTCGCGGTGTGTTCGTTGACCGCCGCAGGGGTGGGACTGAACATGCAGGCGGCATCCAACGTGGTGCTGGCCGAACTGTCCTGGACCGCCGCCGAGCAGACGCAGGCCATCGACCGCGTGCACCGCATCGGGCAGGGCGAGCCGGTCACCGCGTGGCGCATCATCGCCGCGCACACGATCGATACGAAGATCGCCGAACTCATCGACTCCAAGCAGGGTCTCGCCGCCCGCGCGCTGGACGGTGAGGCCGCGGATCCCACCTCGACCGACTCGGTGCAGCTGTCCGCTCTCATGCACCTGCTGCGGCGGTCGCTCGGCGGGGACTGATTTATCTCCGGTCCACTCGTGTGGCACGCCTCCGCATCCGGCGATAGTGTCGAGTCAGGCAGCGTGGCCGCACCATCACCCTGACAGCTAAGGATCCCCCCATGAAGATCGGCATCCTCACCAGCGGCGGCGACTGCCCCGGACTCAACGCGGTCATCCGCGGCGTGGTCCTCAAGGGCACGACGACGTACGACCTCGAGTTCGTGGGTATCCGCGACGGCTGGCGCGGCGTGGTGGACGGCGACTTCTTCCCGCTGACCCGCCACGAGGTGAAGGGCCTGTCGAAGGTCGGCGGCACCATCCTCGGCACGAGCCGCACGAACCCGTACGAGGGTCCGCGCGGTGGGGCGGAGAACATCGCCAAGACGCTGTACGGCCACCGCATCGACGGCATCATCGCCATCGGCGGGGAGGGCACGCTCGCTGCGGCCAACCGCCTCGCGAATGACGGCATCAACGTGCTGGGCGTTCCCAAGACGATCGACAACGACCTGCGGGCGACGGACTACTCGTTCGGTTTCGACACCGCGGTCAACATCGCCACCGACGCGATGGATCGCCTGCGCACCACGGGCGACTCGCACCAGCGCTGCATGGTGGCCGAGGTCATGGGCCGCCACGTCGGATGGATCGCGCTGCACGCCGGTATCGCCGCCGGCGCCCACGTCATCTGCATCCCCGAGGTGCCGATGTCGATCGACGACGTGTGCGAGCAGGTTTCCAAGGCCCACGACCGCGGCCGGGCGCCGCTGGTGGTGGTGTCTGAAGGGTTCACCCTCACCGGGATGGACGAGGCCTACAGCGACAAGGGCCTCGACGCGTTCAACCGTCCGCGTCTGGGTGGCATCGGCGAGGTCCTCGCCCCCGAGATCGAGCGCATCACCGGCATCGAGACCCGCTCCACGGTGCTCGGTCACATCCAGCGCGGTGGGTCGCCGTCGGCGTTCGACCGCGTGCTCGCGACGCGTCTGGGGCTGCACGCCGCCGACGCGATCGTCGACGGCGCGTGGGGCCAGATGGTGTCGCTGAAGGGCACGGACATCGTCCGCGTCTCCTTCGACGAAGCCCTGGGCGAACTCAACCAGGTGCCGCTGTACCGCTACGAAGAGGCCGCCGCGCTCTTCGGCTGAGCCGGGTCGGCGTGGGGCGCAGCGCTCCCTCTCGTTCCCAGAACAGGTGATCTCCCCGGTACAGGACGTTCCGCCTGGAGCCGTCCTGTTGCGGGGAGTCCTCCTGTTCCCGGAAGACGGCTGAAGCCCGGGCGGATGCCACGTCGCGCCGCCGCGCCTCCTGCACAGGGCGTCGCCGGCGGGAGTCATCCGCATCGCGCGGTTCCCGCCTGCCGGCATCCGTCGCGCCGGGGCACCATGTCGGCATGCGTTCGACCGTGCAACTCGCCTCTTGGCTCGCCGCGCGCGGCGGCGCCGCCCACTCGAGCGAGCTGAAGGCCGCGGGCTTCACGACCCACGCGATCCGTGTCGCCGTGCAGCGGGGAGCCGCCGAACGGGTGCGGCGGTCGTGGCTCGTGACGCCGGGGTGCGCGCGGTCGCTGCGCCGCGCGGTGGAGGTCGGTGGCCGCCTCACGTGTGCCACCGCCGCCGCGCACCTGCGGCTGTGGACGCCGGCGCACGAGCAGATCCATGTCGTGGTGCCGCCCACCTCGTCTCGGCATGCCGACGACGGCGTACGCCTGCACTGGTCGCGGGGGCCGGCGCCGGTCGGCGCGCGCGCACTCATCGACCCGCTGCCGAACGTGCTGTGGCAGGTCGCGCGATGTCTGCCGATGGCCGACGCGCTCTGCGTCTGGGAGTCCGCGATCCGGCAGAAGGCGATCGCACCCGGCGTGCTCGCCCACATCCGGTGGAGCGGCGAGGCCGCGAGGGCGGTGGCGGCGGTGGCATCGCACCTTTCGGATTCCGGAGTCGAGACCCGGTTCGTCATGCTCGCGCGATCGATCGGGGTGTCCGTCCGCCAGCAGGTCTGGATCGACGGGCATCCGGTGGACGCCCTGATCGGCGAGCACCTCGTCGCGCAGCTCGACGGATTCGCCCACCACCAGGGGCGTGACCGCCGCCGCGACCTCGCCGCCGATGCGCGGCTGGTGCTGCTCGGCTACACCGTGGTGAGGTTCGACTACCACCAGGTGCTGTTCCAGCCCGAGGAGGTCACCGCTGTGCTTGCGACCGCGATCGCGCAGGGTCGGCACCGCTGACCACCTCCCCGGTACAGGAGATCTCGCCGGGACAGGACCGCTGTCGCGCGATCGTCCTGCTGCCGGGAGATCTCCTGTTGCCGGAAGATGGCCGTGGGTCGAGCGGATGCCGCTCGGCGCGGCGGATGCTCACTCGGCGCGGCGGATACTCACTGGGCGGGGGCGTCGTCGGCGAGGCCGAGGACGTCGAGGATCCAGGCCAGCTCGAACGCGCGTTCCTTCCACGCGTTGTAGCGGCCCGAGACGCCGCCGTGCCCGGCGACGAGTTCGCACTTCAGCAGGGCGTCGGCACCCACCTCGCGCAGCCGTGCGACCCACTTGGCGGGCTCGACGTACATCACGCGGGTGTCGTTGAGAGACGTGACCGCGAGGATCCGCGGGTACGTGACGCCCTCGCGCACGTTCTCGTACGGCGTGTACGACTTCATGTACGCGTACACCTCGGCGTCGTGCAGCGGGTCGCCCCACTCGTCCCACTCGATCACCGTCAGCGGCAGCGACGGGTCGAGGATCGTCGTCAGTGCGTCGACGAACGGCACACCGGCGAGGATGCCGCCGAACAGCTCCGGCGCCAGGTTCGCGACCGCACCCATCAGCAGCCCGCCCGCCGACCCGCCTTCGGCGACCAGGCGATCCGGGGTCGTGTACCCGGCATCCACCAGGTGACGGGCGGCGTCGACGAAGTCGGTGAAGGTGTTGCGCTTGCGCAGCATCTTGCCGTCTTCGTACCACTGCCGGCCCATCTCACCGCCACCGCGCACGTGCGCGACGGCGAACACGACGCCGCGGTCCAGCAGCGACAGGCGTGCGACCGAAAAGCCGGGGTCGATCGAGTGCTCGTACGAGCCGTAGCCGTACAGGTGAACCGGCCGAGGCCCGTCGACGGCAGGGGCGCCGAACGAGCGCTTCCACACCAGCGACACCGGCACCTGGGTGCCGTCGTGCGCGGTCGCCCACACCCGCTCCTGGGCGTAGTCCGACACCTCGTAGCCGCCCAGCACCGGCTGACGCTTGCGCAGCAGCAGCTCGCCGGTGGCCACGACGTAGTCGTACACGGTGCCCGGGGTCACGAACGAGCCGTAGCCCAGGCGCAGCATCGGCGGCGCCCACTCGGGATTGCCCGAGAGCCCCACGCTGTACAACGGCTCGTCGAAGGCGAGCTCGCTGACCGCACCCGTGGCGTAGTCGAGCATGCCGAGCCGCTCGAGTCCGTCGCGGCGGTAGCCGGCGACCGCCCAGTCGCGGAAGGTCGACAGGCCCAGCAGGCGGCGGCCCGGCTCGTGGGCGATGACCGTCTCGCGGGCGCCGGCGGGGTCGGATGCCGCGACGCGCACGAGTTCGAAGTCGAGCGCCTTGTCGTTGTGCAGGATGTACAGCACGTCCTGGCCGTCGACGACGGCGTGCTCCGAGGAGTACTCCACACCGTCGCGGCGTGGCCACACCACCCGCGGGGTGCCCCGCAGATCGTCGGCGTCCAGCAGCCATTCCTCGGAGGTGATCGAGGACCCCATCTCGATCATCAGGAACCGGTCGCTGTGGGTGAAGTCCGCGCCCACCCAGTACCGCTCGTCCGGCTCGTGGAAGAGCTTCACGTCGTCGGTGACGGGGGTGCCCAGCTCATGCAGCCACACCGTGTCGGGGCGCCAGGCGTCGTCGACGGTCGTGTAGACGATGAACCGGCCGTCGGGGGAGAAGGTGGCGCCGGCGAAGGTCTCGGGGATCTCATCGCGGAGGTTCTCACCGCTGACGAGGTCGCGCACCCGGATCGTGTACCGCTCATCGCCGGCGACGTCCACGCCGTACAGCAGCGTCGTGCCGTCGTTGGACACCTCGAAGCTGCCCAGCGAGAAGAACTCTTCTCCGGCGGCCTCGACGTTGCCGTCCAGCAGCACCTGCTCGCCGGGCACCGCCACGTCGGGGGAGAGGACGGGCGGCGTCCAATCGTCGGGGGAGGCCAGGGGGGCGCGGCATTGGATGCCGTACTGGCTGCCTTCGACGGTGCGCCCGTAGTACCACCACTGGCCACGCCGGGTGGGCACCGACAGATCGGACTCGAGCGTGCGGCTCTTGATCTCCTGGAAGATCCGCTCCCGCAGACCCGCCAGATGCGCGGTGCGCGCCTCGGTGTAGGCGTTCTCGGCTTCGAGGTGCGCGGTCAGCTCGGCGGCATCCTTCTCCCTCATCCATTCGTACGGATCGGTCACGGTGTCGCCGTGGTGCGTCCGGCTCGTCGGGCGCTTCTCAGCGGTCGGGGGAACGGGCGGAACGGCGGGGGATGAGGGCGTCTGCGCGGTGGCGGTCACCCTCATACGCTAGCCGCACGCCTCATGCGCGCCTGTGTGTACGGAAAGAACCCGTCGAAACGGTGCATCGCACGCCCGGTGATGTGCGAGGATTTCTGTCGGCCCGGTTAACGGAGCACGAATTCACGCTGAACTCTTCGTTCGCACGCCGATCTCGTCGGCACCCTTCCCCCTTCCCCAGACGGAAAGCGAACGGTGGAAACCGCAGCCCTCATCGTCGTGCTGGTCATCGTACTGGCGCTCTTCTTCGACTTCACCAACGGGTTCCACGACACCGCGAACGCGATGGCCACGCCCATCGCCACCGGTGCGCTGAAGCCGAAGGTCGCGGTCCTCCTGGCCGCGTTGCTGAACCTCGTGGGAGCGTTCCTGTCCACCGAGGTCGCCAAGACCATCTCGGGCGGCATCATCCACGAGGACCAGATATCGGCGACGATCTTCCCGTCGATCATCTTCGCCGGCCTCATCGGTGCGATCACGTGGAACATGCTCACGTGGCTGCTGGGGCTCCCGTCCAGTTCGTCGCACGCCCTCTTCGGCGGCCTCATCGGCGCGACCCTGGTCGGCGCGAGCGCCGCGGCCATCGACCTGGGCGTCGTGATGTCCAAGGTCGTGCTCCCCGCGCTCATCGCCCCGCTCACCGCCGGGATCATCGCCTTCACGGTCACCAAGATCGCCTACGCGATGACCCGCCGCTACGACAACAAGCCCGACGGTCGCGACGGCTTCCGCTGGGGCCAGATCTTCACCTCGTCGCTCGTGGCGCTGGCGCACGGCACCAACGACGCGCAGAAGACGATGGGCGTCATCACCCTCGCCCTCATCACCGTCGGCTGGCAGACGTCTTCGCAGCCGCAGACCTGGGTCATCTTCGCGTGTGCCCTGACGATCGCCCTCGGCACCTACATGGGGGGCTGGCGTATCATCCGCACGCTCGGCAAGGGCCTCACCGACGTCAAACCCGCCCAGGGCTTCTCGGCCGAGGCCTCCACCGCCTCCACGATCCTCGCCTCCAGCGCGCTGGGCTTCGCCCTGTCGACGACGCAGGTCGCTTCGGGATCGGTGATCGGGTCTGGGCTGGGCCGCCGCGGCTCGACCGTACGCTGGCGCACGGTCGGACGCATCATGGTGGGCTGGGTGCTGACGCTGCCCGCCTCGGGCCTCGTCGGGGCGCTCGCCGCACTCGTCGTCGTGTGGCTCGGCCAGGTCGTGGGCGTGCTGGTGTGCGCGGTGGCCGCTGTAGCCATCATCCTCACGATCTTCCTGCGCTCGCGCCGGAACGCCGTGACCTCCGCCAACGCCATGAGCGGGGTGGCCGATTCGGGACACGCCGTCAAGGTCACCCGCAACCCCCCGCCCACCCGCCGCCAGCGGGTGCGGGCCCGCGAGCAGGCCGCCGCCGCGGCTGAAGCCGCGAAAGACGCCGCGGCCCGCGTGCGTGCAGACCAGAACGGGAGCAGCACATGACCGTCGCGATCGACTGGGCCGCGTTCTTGCAGGTGTTCGTCGTGGCGATGGCCGCCGCCGTGGTCGTCGTCACCTTCTACGCGATCGGGCTGCGCATGCTGGTGCGCTCAGGACACGCACCGGTGGTCACCCCGGCGGAGTTCACCGACGCCATCACGGTGATCACCGAGAAGCAGGCCAAGCGCGGCGCGAAAGCGGCGGCGAAGGCCGCCAAGCGCAACCCGCTCACCGCGACGCAGAAGCGCATCGCGCTGGCGTCGGCATATGCCGCGTTCTCGGTGTGCGCCCTCGCGGTGCTCGGCGGGCTGCTGCTGATCTTCTTCAACCACTGAGACCCCGCGGCGGCCGCGTCGGCGCCCTCGCCTAGACTCGGCCGCATGCAGCCCGTGCAGTTCGGCAGCCACCCCCCGGCACGTCGCGTCATCGTCCACCTCAGCGACGCCCACCTGCTCGGTGGGGACCGCATGCTCGGCGGGCGGTTCGACTCGCTGGCGAACCTGCGGGCGACCCTCGCCGCGGTGGAGCGCCTGGGGGTGACCCCCGATGCGCTGGTGTTCACCGGCGACATCGCCGACCTCGGCGAACCCGATGCATACCGCGCCGTGCGCGCCGCCGTCGAGCCTGTCGCCGAGCGCCTCGGTGCCCCGATCGTGTGGGTGGCGGGCAACCACGACGAGCGGCCCGAGCTGCGGCGCGACCTGTTGGGCCTGGAGCCGTCGCACGAGCCGGTGACCGGCGTCTGGGATCTGGGCGGGCTGCGGCTGATCGCCCTCGACACCAGCGTGCCCGGCTGGCACCACGGCGACATCGACGCCGGGCAGCTGCGCTGGCTCGGGCAGGCGCTGCGGCAACCCGCGCCGCTGGGTACGCTCCTCGCGCTCCACCACCCGCCGCTGCCGAGCCACATCCCGCTGTTCGACATCCTCGAGCTGCGGCACCAGGACGCCCTCGCCGAGGTCATCGCGGGCACCGACGTGCGCGGCATCCTCGCCGGCCACCTGCACTATTCCACCCACGGCATGTTCGCGGGCGTTCCGGTCAGCGTCGCGGCGGCCACGTGCTACACGATGAATCTGCAGCGTGCCCCTGACGAGGTCAACGGCATGGATGCCGGGCAGTCCTTCCACCTCGTGCACGTCTACGACGACACGATCACCCACGCCGTCGTGCCCGTCGTCGACGCCTCCACCGGCGACTTCTTCTCGGCGGAGTGGACCGAGCGCATGGCGGCGCTCACGCCGCAGGAGCGACTCGAGGAGTTCTCCCGCAAGCCCGGGCGCTGACCCCCTGCGGTGCCGGCACCGGAGTGGGCCCGGGTAGGCTCGAAGCATCCCTTTCACGCCGCTGTGAGCACCCACGAGGACGCATCATGTCACTGGACGACACCCCGACCACCCGCACCGAGACCGACTCCCTGGGGTCGCTGGAGATCCCCGCCGACGCGTACTGGGGGATCCACACCGCACGCGCTCTGGAGAACTTCCCGGTGTCGCTGCGCCCCATCTCCGTCTACCGCGACCTGGTCTGCGCGCTGGCGATGGTCAAGCAGGCTTCCGCCCGCGCGAACCTCGAGATCGGGGTGCTCGACGCCGAGCGTGCCGACCTCATCGACCGGGCCGCGCAGCGGGTGATCGACGGCGACTTCCATGACCAGTTCGTCGTGGGGGTCGTGCAGGGTGGTGCCGGCACGTCGACCAACATGAACGCGAACGAGGTCATCACCAACATCGCGCTCGAACTCGCCGGCCGGCCCAAGGGGGACTACGCCTACCTCTCACCCATCGACCACACCAACCGCAGCCAGTCGACCAACGACGTCTACCCGACCGCCATCAAGGTGGGACTGGGGCTGGACCTGCGCACCCTCCTGGAGGAGCTCGATCTGCTCCGGCAGTCCTTCCTGGCCAAGGCGGTGGAGTTCCACGATGTGCTGAAGGTCGGGCGCACGCAGTTGCAGGATGCCGTGCCGATGACGCTCGGGCAGGAGTTCCACGGATTCGCCACGACACTGGGGGAGGACCACGCCCGCCTCACCGAGAACGCGTCGCTGCTGTACGAGATCAACATGGGCGCAACCGCGATCGGCACCGGCATCACGACCCACCGCGACTACGGCGCCGCCGTGCTGCGGCACCTGCGCGACATCACGGCGCTCGACCTCGAGACGGCCGACGACCTCGTCGAGTCCACGAGCGACACCGGCTCGTTCATGTCGTTCTCCTCGTCGCTCAAGCGAAACGCCATCAAGCTGTCGAAGATCAGCAACGACCTGCGCCTGCTCTCCAGCGGCCCGCAGGCGGGCTTCGGCGAGATCAACCTGCCCGCCCGCCAGGCCGGCTCCTCCATCATGCCCGGCAAGGTCAACCCGGTGATCCCGGAGGTCGTCAACCAGGTCGCCTTCTCCGTCGCCGGCGCCGACCTGACCGTCACGATGGCGGTGGAGGGCGGGCAACTGCAGCTCAACGCCTTCGAGCCGATCATCGCCCACTCGCTGTTCCAGTCGATCACGTGGATGCGGCGTGCGATGCGCACTCTGCGGGTGAACTGCGTCGACGGGATCACCGCGAACCGTGAGCGCCTGGGCGCCATGGTCGGAGCGTCGGTCGGCGTCGTCACGGCACTCACGCCCTTCATCGGCTACGCGGCCTCGGCTGCGCTGGCCAAGGCCGCGCTGCTGACCGGGCACAACGTGGGCGACCTCGTCGTGGAAGCGGGACTCATGACCCGCGAAGAGGTCGACAAGCAGCTTTCGCCCGCACGCCTGTCGGGACTGGAGACCATCACGGCCGCGATCCCGATCGTGCAGCCCGCCGACAGCATCGTCGAAGGCTGAGCCCGGCCGGTTTGTCCTCGCGACGACGAGCCCGCTAGCGTCGGACGCGACCGGGATCGTCCGGAACACCGAGGAGTACACATGTCCGACCCGCAGAACCCCGCACCGCCGCCGGTCCCGCCCGCCGGGCACCAGCCGCCGGCGCAGCCCGACGCATCAGAGCAGCCGGCGTACCAGCCCCCGCCGGCCCACCAGCCGCCGCCGGCGTACCCGTCGGCCCCGCAGCAGACCTCTCCGCAGGGCGCCTACCCGCCCGCCGCGCCGCCCTATGGCGACGCGCAGTCCTATGACCAGGGCGCTCCGCAGGGGCCCGTCCCCGGCAAGACGCTCGGCATCGTCGCCTTCGTGGTGTCGCTGTTCGCATCGGTCATCGGCGTCATCCTCGGCATCGTCGCGTACGTGCAGAGCAAGAAGGCCGGGGTCAAGAACGGCTGGGCGCTCGCGGCCATCATCGTCGGCTCGGTGCTCACCGTCGTCGGAATCATCATCGGCATCGTGCTCGTCGCGGCCCTCCTGCCGCTCGTCACCGCGTGCCTGGAGCTCGGTCCGGGCGTGTGGGAGCTCACCAACGGTCAGGTCATCACCTGCGAGTGATGCACCGCCGCGGCTGACCCCGCAGCAACCGACCCCCGTGCGCTCCGGCGTGCGGGGGTCAGTCGTCGATGCGGCAGTGCGTGGTGAGCGAGCCGATGCCGTCGATGCCGACGGTGACGGTCGAACGGTCCCGCAGGAAGATCTGCGGGTCGCGGGAGTAGCCGGCCCCGCCGGGGCTGCCGGTGGAGATGAGGGTGCCCGGCAGCAGTGTCGCCGACGACGACAGGTGCGAGACGAGGGTCGCGACGGAGCGGATCATCTGCCCCGTCGAGCCGTCCTGCACGGTCTGCCCGTCCACGATCGCCCAGATGTGCAGATCCTGCGGATCGGCGATCTCGTCGGCGGTGACGACGAACGGGCCGGTGGGGGTGAAGCCGTCGAACGACTTGCAGCGCGACCATTGCGCCTCCGAGAACTGGATGTTGCGCGCGGTGATGTCGTTGACGACGGTGTAACCCCACACGTGGTCGAGCGCATCGTCGACGGTGACGTCCTTCGCGGCGCGGCCGATGATGACGCCCAGCTCCGCCTCGTAGTCGACCGACTCGCTGAGCGCACGTGGCCACGTGATCGTCGTCTCGTGGCCGGTGAGCGAATTGGGCCACAGCACGAACACCGTCGGGGCGGTGTCGGCCTTGAGGCCCAGCTCGCTCGAGTGCGCCGCATAGTTGAGGCCGATCGCCAGCACGACGGGGGGAGCGAGCACGGCGGAGGCGAACGACAGGCCTGCCAGCGGATGCCACCGGTCGGCGCTGCCTGCCGCCTCCCGCACCCGGGCGAGCAGGTCGTCGCCGCCGGCGATGAGGTCGGCGAGCAGCCGGGGGGCGCCGGGGAACAGGTCCGCGGTGATGAGGGCTTCGTCGTCGCGGACGACGGCCAGCCGGGGCGGGGCGCCCGCGGAAGTGGTCACGTGGGCGAAGCGCATCGTTTCAGGCTAGTGGCCTGGGCGCCGCCGGGTACGATCCGCGTGCACCCTAGGCTGAGCGTCGTGTCGTACACCTCTGCGCTGGCCCAGCCGCACCCGGGGCGCCCGGCCGTCATCGCGCCCGCCCCCGCGTCCCCGCCCGTGCTCCCCGTCCCCAGCCGCAAGGGCCGCTCCGCCCCCATCTGGCTCGCCGGACTCCTGGTCGTGCTGCTGGTCGCGCTCGCCGCGTACCTGCTCACCTTCCTCGGCGCCGCGGCCTCGATCATCGGCATGGTGCTGGCCCTCGTGCCACTGACCGGAGTGCTGCTGGCCGTGCGCATCGCCGACCGGTGGGAGCCCGAACCGCGGTCGCTGGTGATCCTCGCGGTGGCCTGGGGCGCGGTCGCCGCCGTCGTGATCGCCCTCGCGGTGGATTTCGGCATCACCCTCGTGATCGGCGCCGACGGCTCCGTCGCACGGGACGTGTTCTCCTCGGTCGTGCAGGCGCCCATCGTCGAGGAGGCGGCGAAGGGACTCGGGGTCTTCCTCATCTTCGCCAGGGCCCGCCGCGCGTTCGACGGCCCGGTCGACGGCATCGTCTACGGCGCGCTCGTGGGTGCGGGATTCGCCTTCACCGAGAACATCCTCTACTTCGCCTCGAGCCTCCTCGAGGGCGGGGTGGCCGAGACGACGATGACGTTCTTCGTCCGCGGCATCCTGTCGCCGTTCGCGCACGTCATGTTCACCGCGATCACCGGCTACGCGCTGGGGCGCGCCGCCCGCAGAGGGTCCTCGGCGGCGGCCGCGATGCCGACATGGCTGGCGGGTATGGCCGGCGCCGCCCTGCTCCACGCCGTCTGGAACGGCTCCGCCGTGTTCGCGGACTTCTTCGCGCTGTACGTGACGCTGCAGGTGCCGCTGTTCGTGCTCTTCATCATCGGGGTCGTGCTGCTGCGCCGCGAAGAGGCGCGATTGACCCGCACCCGACTGGGGGAGTACGCCGCGGCGGGGTGGTTCAGCGCGGGTGACGTCGACATGCTCGCCACGCCCGCCGGCCGCCGCCGCGCGCTGGCGTGGGCGCGCACCCTGCCGGGCGATCGTGTTGCGACGATGAAGGCCTTCATCATGGATGCCACGGCGCTCGCCGCCGCCCGCGAGCGGGCGCTGTCGGGCCGTGACCCGCACGCGAGCGAGGACGAACGGGTCTTCCTCACGCGCGCCGTGGCGGCGCGGGCGGCGCTGTTCGGCCGGTGACGCACGAAGGGCCCCACGCCCGCGATATCACGCGGCGGATGAGGCCCGGTGTGCCAACTCAACGCCCGGTGCCGCGGCATTGCCTGCGTGACTCCCGGGCGCTGAGTTGATCTGCTCTCATCATCCTCTTGCGCGCCGCGGGGTGTCAAGGATCCGCCTCGCGTTGACCGGGCCCGGCGCGTCGGGTTTGAATGGGAGCATGACTGACAACCGCACCAAGCCCGAGTTCGACGCGCCCACCGGACCCGCGCCGTCCGAACTGGTCATCCGCGACATCATCGTGGGAGACGGCGCCGAGGCCAACCCCGGTGACACCGTCACGGTCCACTACGCCGGCGTCGAGTACGACAGCGGCGAGGAGTTCGACTCGTCGTGGGGTCGTGGCGAGAGCATCCAGTTCCCGCTGCGCGGCCTCATCCAGGGCTGGCAGGACGGCATCCCCGGCATGAAGGTCGGCGGCCGTCGCGAGCTCATCATCCCGCCGCACCTGGCATACGGCCCGGCCGGCGGACACTTCCTCGGCGGCAAGACCCTGGTGTTCATCATCGACCTGCTCGCCGTCGGCTGACCCGAGCCACCACGGCCACGAGAGGGGCGGATGCTGCGGCATCCGCCCCTCTCATGCTGTCTGCACATCCTCAGCCCGTCATCCCGCAGAAAGATTTCCATTCATTGGAATAGAAATGTCATACGGCCCGTTGTCTCTCTCAGACCTGCCGGGAAACCCGGCCAGAACGATGGAGGAACCATGACCGAATCGACCACCGCCACGCTCGAGATCCCCGGCTACAAGGCCGGCACGTGGGTGCTCGACCCCTCGCACAGCGAGGTCAACTTCAGCGTGCGCCACATGATGATCTCGAAGGTGCGCGGCACGTTCGACGTCAAGAGCGCCACCATCATCGCCCCCGAGAACCCGCTCGAGGTCAGCGTGGTCGCCTCCGCCGACGTGGCATCGGTGAACAGCAAGGACGAGGCGCGCGACAACCACCTGCGCTCGGCCGACTTCTTCGACGCAGAGACCCACCCGACGCTGGACTTCGTCTCCACCGGTGTGCGCGTCGAGAACGGCGACTTCCTCGTCGACGGCGACCTGACGATCCGCGGCATCACGCGCCCGGTGACCTTCGAGCTCGACTTCGGTGGCTTCGGCGTGGACCCCTGGGGCAACTACAAGGCCGGCGCGACGGCCAAGACCGTCATCAACCGCGAGGACTTCGGTCTGGTCTGGAACGCCGCGCTCGAGACCGGCGGCGTGCTGGTCGGCAAGGACGTCACCATCACGCTGGACCTTCAGGGCTCGCTCCAGGCGTGACCTCCGGGCGGATGCCGCCGGCCGTCTCGGCTGCTGCGGCATCCGCCTGCTTGTGCCGGCGCAGCCGCAGGCGATCTTGTGCCAAGAGGATGCCGAGGAAGACCAGCACCGCACCGGCGGGCTCGTTCCAGTGCAGCCGCTCGCCCAGCAGCACGATGCCGAGGGCGACCCCCACCACCGGTGTGATGTAGGTCACCGTCGAGGCTCGGGTCGGGCCCCACGCGCGCAGCACGTTCTGATTCCAGATGTAGGCGACACCCGTGCCGAAGCAGCCGAGGGCGATGAGGCTCAGCACGATCCAGACATCCAGGCGCACCGGGGACAGTGCGACGAACGGGGTCAGCGCGAGCATGACGACGGCGGCGATGCCGATGTTGAGGAACGAGAACACCAGCGCGGTCATGCCGGTGTCCGAGACGAACCGTCGCATGTAGGCGAGGCTGAAGCCGTAACAGGCGGTCGCGCCGAGGATCGCGAACTGTGCGACGAGGCTCTGCGACAGATCGAGCCCCTGCCAGGGTGCGATGATCACCATCACGCCCGCGACGCCGACGAGGATGCCGACGATCTGTGCCGGCTTGAGTCGCTCGACGCGGAACACCGCCCACGCCATCACGGCGGTCATGATCGGCGTCGTGGCGTTGTAGATGCTCGCAAGTCCCGAGGTGACGTGCTGCTGGGCCCACGAGAACAGCAGGAACGGCACCACGCAGAACGACACCGCCAGTACCGTCATGTGGGCCCAGACCCGGAGGCGGCGCGGCAGGCGGTCCCGGCGCAGGGCCACGAACACGCCCAGCGTGAGCGCGCCCAGCACGAGCCGCGACCACACCACCTGAGCGGGGGTGATGCCTTCGAGGGCGACCTTCATGAACAGGAAGCTCGACCCCCAGATCATGCCCGTGAGCACGAACTGCACCGTGAGCACGGCCGTGGTCGGCGGGGGCGACGCCGGGCGGGCGGCGGCCGGTGCGCCGGCGGCGGGCGCGGCCGCGACGGTGGGGATGGGAGCGGTGGGCACGTCGCGACTCTAAACCCGGCCGTGGACGCCGCAGCCCGGTGGGGGATGCGACGGCCGGAATCCGCCGACGAACGACCGGAAGCCTGCGGTCGCCCGCCGCGCGATCGCACTGGTAGACTTTCGAGGTTGCCGTTAGATCGGCCGCGGATAAAGAGAGCCCACGTATCAGGCGTCGGGCGCCGCGCAACGAGGAGAGAGGGGATCACCTATGGCACTGGAATCAGACGTCAAGAAGGCGATCATCGAAGAGTACGCGACGCACCCCGGTGACACCGGATCCCCCGAGGTGCAGGTCGCGATGCTGACGCAGCGCATCAAGGACCTCACCGAGCACCTCAAGGAGCACAAGCACGACCACCACTCGCGTCGTGGGCTGTTCCTGCTCGTCGGTCAGCGCCGCCGTCTGCTCGGCTACCTCCAGGACATCGACATCGCGCGCTACCGCTCGCTGATCGAGCGTCTCGGGCTCCGCCGCTAAGGCATCGCAGCCAGCGTTCAATCGCGCAGAACTTCTTGAGGGCCGTCCCAGGTGTGGGGCGGCCCTCGTGGTTTCCCCGGGGTCAGCGTGATATGCGGGGACCGGGGGAGGAGCGGTGTGGTTCGGCGGTGCGGCGCGAGCCGGTGGGGTCGCTGCGGTGCCCTTCACGCCGGGCGAGGGTGGGGTCGGCGAACAGCCAGCGCGGCCGGGGCTCGACCAGGCGGCGGAACACCGCGCGCACGGGCTTGGTGGCCAACCCCAGCGCGATCAGCACGGAGGCGATCAGCACCACCGGCAGCCAGAACCAGGTGGGGTCGAGCTGGCGCATGACACCGGACTCCCGGAACGGGTAGAGCACGAAGGAGTGCAGCAGGTAGACGTACATCGTGTACTGGCCGAAGTGCGTCCACCACCGGTCGCGGCGCGGCATGAGGGCGAAGAACGCCGCGCACAGCACAAGGGCGACCCCCATGAGCACGAGCCGCACGCCACCGGCCCACCACGCCGTCGCGCCGAGTTCGGCGTAGCCGGAATCGTAGAACAGCCAGGTGCGCAGGTTCACCGACTCCCAGAAGTTGAGGTAGGACCAGGCGGCCCAGCCCGCCACCGCGATCACCGCGCAGGACACGGTGACGAGCCACCACGATCGCGACCGCAGCAGGTCGAATCGCGCGACGATGTCGCGGTCGCGAAGCCACCAGCCCAGGGTGAAGAAGAACAGCAGCCCGAGCGTCCGCGACAGCGAGAAGGTGGAATCGATGTTGGGGAGATAACCCGCCCCGACCGAGATCGCGAGCGTCCACGCCAGCGGCCAGCGCAGCAGCGCCAGATAGGGCAGCACCAGCCGGAAGATACCGAGGGCGAGCAGGAACCACAGCGTCCACGACGGCTCGGTGGGGTTGGGGTTGGCCTGGCCCTCGACGAGCCACTTGGTCAGCGTCCACAGGCCCTCGAAGATGAGGTAGGGCACGACGATGTCGGTGATCACCCGGGCCATCTGGCGCTGGCTGGGGGCGCCCGCTTTGGAGAAGTACCCCGAGATGATCGCGAAAGCCGGCATGTGGAAGGCGTAGACGACGAGGTACACGGACGCCGCGATGTCGGAGTCGTACGTGAGACGCTGCACGGCGTGTCCCAGCACCACCAGCACGATGCAGGCGAAGCGGGCGTTGTCCCAGAACGGCACGCGCTGCTTCGGACGGGCCGTGGTTCCGGTTCGGGGCGGACCGGTCGGGTGGGTGTTCGCCGTGGCCGCCTCGTTCATCGCAGTCACACTACCCGCGCAGCACCGACGCTTCCGGCGCTTGCGGGAATAGCCTGAGTATGTCTGCGTTACACCGGATACATTCATTTGCATGAAAACGGATGCCACCGGCATCCGGGAGCGGAGAGCGATCGTGGACGACACGAGCACCGGCACACAGATGCAGTTCGGCATCTTCACCGTCAGCGACATCACGCAGGACCCCACCACCGGTCACACGCCCAGCGAGGCCGAGCGCATCCGGGCCACCCTGACGATCGCCGAGCACGCCGAACAGGTGGGCCTCGACGTCTTCGCGCTGGGGGAGCACCACAACCCGCCGTTCTGGTCGTCGTCGCCCACGACGACGCTGGCCTACATCGCCGCGCGCACCGAGCGCCTCATTCTGTCGACCGCGACGACGCTCATCACCACGAACGACCCGGTGAAGATCGCCGAGGACTACGCGATGCTGCAGCACGTGTCGGACGGCCGCATGGACCTCATGCTCGGCCGCGGCAACACGGGGCCGGTGTACCCCTGGTTCGGCAAGGACATCCGCCAGGGCCTCCCGCTCGCGATCGAGAACTACGCGCTGCTGCACAAGCTGTGGCGCGAGGACGTCGTGGACTGGGAAGGCACCTTCCGCACCCCGCTGCAGGGCTTCACCGCCACGCCGCGGCCGCTCGACGGCGTGGCCCCGTTCGTCTGGCACGGCTCGATCCGCACGCCCGAGATCGCCGAGCAGGCCGCGTACTACGGTGACGGCTTCTTCGCCAACAACATCTTCTGGCCCGCCGAGCACTACCAGCGCCTCATCGCGCTGTACCGCCAGCGCTACGCCCACTACGGTCACGGCACCCCTGAGCAGGCGATCGTCGGCCTCGGCGGTCAGGCGTTCATGGCGAAGAACTCGCAGGATGCCGCCCGGCAGTTCCGCCCGTACTTCGACAACGCGCCGGTGTACGGCCACGGTCCGTCGCTGGAGGACTTCAGCGAGATGACCCCGCTCACCGTCGGCTCGCCGCAGCAGGTCATCGACCGATACGCCGGCATGCGCGAGATGTTCGGCGACTACCAGCGTCAGCTGTTCCTCATGGATCACGCCGGCCTGCCGCTGAAGACCGTGCTCGAGCAGCTCGACTTCCTCGGCGGCGAGGTCGTGCCGGTGCTGCGCCGGGAATTCGCGAAGAACCGTCCCGCCGAGGTGCCCGACGCGCCGACCCACGCCTCGCTCGTCGCGGCCGCCTACGGCGACGCTGCCCCGCGTGCGGCCACCCCCCGCGCCAATCGCGGTGACAACCTCAGCGGACCGTCGCCGTATCAAGACGCCCCGGCGCCGGCCGGTGCCGCCTTCGGCCTGGGCGGAGGCGCCCGGTGAGCGCCCGTCGCATCGCCGTCGTCTCGGCGGGGCTCTCCAACCCCTCCTCCACGCGCATGCTCGCCGACCGGTTGGCTGCGGCCACCGAGCGCGAGCTCGGCGCCCGCGGCGAGGAGGTGCGCATCGACGTCGTGGAGCTGCGCGACCTCGCCCACGACATCACCAACGACCTGCTCACCGGCTTCGCGCCGCCGGCGCTCGAGACGGCGGTGAACACCGTGATCTCCGCCGACGGCCTCATCGCCGTCACACCCATCTTCTCCACGAGCTATTCCGGCCTGTTCAAGTCGTTCATCGACATCCTCGACCCCGATGCGCTCACCGGCATGCCGGTGCTGATCGGCGCGAACGCCGGCACGCCGCGGCATTCGCTGGCGCTGGACTACGCCATCCGGCCGCTGTTCACCTACCTGCACGCCGAGCCGGTGTCCACGGGCGTGTTCGCCGCCTCCGGTGACTGGGGTGCGCAGGCCGATCAGATCGCACCGCTCGCTGCCCGCGTGGAGCGCGCGGCGCGGGAGTTCGCCGACGCCGTCACGCGGCGCGCGCCCGCGGCGGTGGCCGACCCCTTCGATCCCGCCGGCTACCTCGGCGAGGGTCGCTCGTTCGGGCACCTCCTCGGCGGCCTCGCGGGCGAGTAGGGTCGCTCCACCGGCGGGGTGTGGCCGGTGGGGCACTGATACCTTCGGGTCACGGTGCCCCTCCGGCCCGGGCGACGGAAGAGACGACGATGACGACGCAGCATCCCCTCACGATGGGCGTCGTCGGCGCCTCTCTCAAGCCCGACGAGCGCCGGGTGCCGTTGCACCCCGACCACCTGGAGCGGATCCCCGAGGATCTGCGCGCGCGGATGCTGCTGGAAGCGGGGTACGGAGAGCGCTTCGGCATCTCCGACGACGAGCTGCGGCCCACCGTCGGCGCGATCCTGAGCCGGGGGGAGCTGTTCGAGGCCGCCGACGTGCTGCTGATGCCGAAGCCCCAGCACGCCGACCTGCGAGGGATGCGCGACGGCCAGGTGCTCTGGGGGTGGCCGCATCTCGTGCAGGACGAGGAGATGACCCGGCTCGCCCTCGACAAGAGCCTCACCGTCATCGCGTTCGAGGCGATGAACCACTGGGGCGCCGACGGTTCGTTCGGTCTGCACGTCTTCCACAAGAACAATGAGCTCGCCGGGTACTGCTCCGTGCTGCACGCGCTGCAGCTGTGCGGCTCGACGGGGGACTACGGCCGGCGACTGTCGGCGGTCGTCATCGGCTTCGGCGCGACCGCTCGCGGCGCGGTCACCGCCCTGCGCGCGCATGGCGTGCAGGATGTGCGCGTGCTCACCAACCGGGCGACGGCATCGGTGGCCGCACCGATCCACGCCACGCAGATGCTGCAGTTCGACCACGACGGACCCGACGAGAGCGAAGTGATCACCGACGAGGGCCGCGTGCCGTTGGCGGCCTTCCTCGCCGAGAGCGACATCGTCGTCAACTGCACCCTGCAGGACCCCAACCGGCCGCTGATGTATCTGCGCACCTCCGACCTCGCCGCGTTCCGCCGCGGCAGTCTGATCGTGGACGTCTCGTGCGACGAGGGCATGGGCTTCGAGTGGGCGCGGCCGACGAGCTTCGCCGACCCGATGTTCACCGTCGGCGGCAGCGTCGACTACTACGCCGTCGACCACAGCCCGTCGTACCTGTGGAACTCCGCGAGCTGGGAGATCAGCGAGGCGCTGCTGGGCTTCATCCCCGCGGTCATGGGCGGCCCGACGGCGTGGTCCGCTGACGAGACGCTGTCACGGGCGATCGAGGTGAGCGGTGGCGTCGTGCACAATGCGGCGATCCTGGAGTTCCAGAACCGCATGCCCGAACCGCCGTACGACGTGCGGTCCGACGGGAGGACCGGCGCCGGGGCCGAGGCCGCCCGAAGGTGAGGGGCCCGACCGCACGTGCGGCGGACCCCTCCCCGGGCGTGCGGTGGTTCAGCCGCTCTTGCGACGGAACTCGCGCTTGTGGCCGGCCGGGGCATGGGCGCCGTGCACCGCGGAGTCGGCGTCGAGGTGCGACTCTCCCTTGCGGTGCTGCGCGTTCTTCTTCTCCAGCGCGTCCTTGAACTTGCGCTTCATCTCCTCGGATGCCGCGTCGGCGGGCTTGTCAGGGGTGCTCATGGGTCCAACCATAAGCGCCGGATCCGGGGCCGGACCAGGCGTGTCTTGCGTACAGGGTGGGCTGATAGGCTCCAGGAGGGTGCCCTGTGGCATCCGCTCAATCGAATACTGAGCTCAGGGAGCAGGCCGGCAGGAAGCTGGTCCCCTGTGGTGGGTTCCCGTCCGTGTGGACGGTGGCTTTCCACTGGTGGCCAGCGCAGGCGGTTTCGCGGTCGATCCGCACGCCTATATCTGCCTGTTCCTGCTCCTTCGCACGATCTCGTGCGCGAAACGCGCGTGCGAGTCTAAACAAAGAAGGAGAGACCTCTTGGAAGGTCCTGAAATCACTGCCGCCGAAGCCGTTCTCGACAACGGACGCTTCGGCACCCGCACCGTTCGTTTCGAAACCGGCCGCCTCGCCCAGCAGGCGCAGGGCGCCGTTGCCGCCTACCTCGACGAGGAGACGATGCTCCTGTCGGCCACCAGCGCCGGCAAGCACCCTCGCGAGGGCTTCGACTTCTTCCCGCTGACCGTCGACGTCGAAGAGCGCTCGTACGCCGCGGGCAAGATCCCCGGCTCGTTCTTCCGCCGTGAGGGCCGTCCCTCCACCGAGGCGATCCTCGTCTGCCGTCTCATCGACCGCCCGCTGCGCCCCTCGTTCGTCGAGGGTCTGCGCAACGAGGTGCAGATCGTCGTGACGATCCTCTCGATCGCCCCGGGTGAGTTCTACGACGCGCTGGCCATCAACGCCGCGTCGCTGTCGACCCAGATCTCGGGTCTGCCGTTCTCCGGTCCGATCGCCGGTGTGCGCCTCGCGCTCATGCCCGGTCACGGCGAGCACCCCGACCAGTGGATCGCGTTCCCCAAGGCCGAGCAGCTCGAGGAGGCCGTGTTCGACCTCATCGTCGCCGGCCGCGTGCTGCCCGATGGCGACGTCGCGATCATGATGGTCGAGGCCGAAGCCACCGAGAACAGCTGGAACCTCATCAAGGCCGGCGCCACCAAGCCCAGCGAGGACGTCGTCGCGCAGGGCCTGGAAGCAGCCAAGCCCTTCATCAAGGAGCTCGTCGGCGCGCAGAACGTGGTGGCCAACACCGCCGCGAAGGAGATCAAGCAGTTCCCGGTCTTCCTGCCCTACAGCCAGGAGACCTACGACTTCGTCGCCGGTCGCGCGTACGACTCGCTCGTCCCGATCTACCAGATCGCCGACAAGCAGGAGCGTCAGAACGCCGACGACGAGCTCAAGGACCGCGTCAAGGCCGAGCTGATCGCCGCGACCGAGGCCGGCGAGCTGCCCGCAGCTGCTCCGCTCGAGTTCGCTGCGGCGTACAAGTCCGTCACCAAGAAGATCGTCCGCGGTCGCATCCTCTCCGAGGGTGTGCGCATGGACGGCCGTGGCCTGGCCGACATCCGTCCGCTGGACGCCGAGGTGCAGGTCATCCCGCGCGTGCACGGTTCGGCGATCTTCCAGCGGGGCGAGACCCAGATCCTGGGTGTCACCACGCTGAACATGCTGAAGATGGAGCAGCAGATCGACTCGCTGTCGCCCACGACCAGCAAGCGCTACATGCACCACTACAACTTCCCGCCCTACTCGACCGGTGAGACCGGCCGTGTCGGCAGCCCGAAGCGTCGCGAGATCGGGCACGGCTTCCTCGCCGAGCGCGCCCTCGCGCCGGTGCTGCCCAGCCGCGAGGAGTTCCCGTACGCCATCCGCCAGGTGTCCGAGGCGCTGAGCTCCAACGGCTCGACGTCGATGGGCTCCGTCTGCGCGTCGACCCTGTCGCTGCTGAACGCGGGTGTGCCGCTGCGCGCCCCCGTCGCCGGTATCGCGATGGGTCTCGTCACCGACCAGGTCGACGGCCAGACCCGCTACGCGGCGCTGACCGACATCCTCGGCGCCGAGGACGCCCTGGGCGACATGGACTTCAAGGTCGCCGGTACGAGCGAGTTCGTCACGGCGATCCAGCTCGACACGAAGCTCGACGGCATCCCGTCGTCGGTGCTCTCGGCCGCGCTGCAGCAGGCCAAGGACGCCCGTATGACGATCCTCAGCGTGCTCAACGCCGCGATCGACGGTCCGGACGAGATGGCGCCGACCGCTCCGCGCGTGATCAGCGTGCAGATCCCGGTCGACAAGATCGGCGAACTGATCGGCCCCAAGGGCAAGACGATCAACGCGATCCAGGACGAGACCGGCGCGCAGATCTCCATCGAGGAGGACGGCACCGTCTACATCGGTGCGACCGACGGCCCCGCGGCCGAGGCCGCCCGTGCCCAGGTCAACGCGATCGCCAACCCCACCAACCCGGAGGTCGGCGAGCAGTTCCTCGGCACCGTCGTGAAGATCGCCGCCTTCGGCGCCTTCATTTCGCTCCTGCCCGGCAAGGACGGTCTGCTGCACATCAGCGAGGTGCGCAAGCTCGCCGGTGGCAAGCGCGTGGAGAACGTCGAAGACGTGCTCAATGTCGGCCAGAAGATCCTCGTCAAGATCACGAAGATCGATGACCGCGGCAAGCTGTCGCTCGAGCCCGTCGTGGAGGAGGCCGCTGAGGCCGCCGCCGAGGGTGCAGAGGTCGCCGTCGAGAACTGATCTCGACGTGCTCGCCTGAGCGCTGTCCGGATGCCCGTTCCTCTCACGAGGGGCGGGCATCCGCCGTTTGTCCTCCGAAGGGTGGACAGTACACGGCGTGCGTGACCAGAACGTTATGGAATATTCACCCGACGTGCACCGTGGTGTCCGGTGGTGTCGGAGGCCTGCTTTACCCTCGGAGTAAGCGCCGGGGGCGTGGCAGACGGCTCGCATCCGCGCAGCGGAACATCGAGGGGGTGGCAACATGGGTTTGTTCGGTGTCGGTTCACCCCACTCGTCCTCGCGCCTCGTCACCGAGCCCCGCACCACGCATCCGTCTGCTCCCATTCCGGTGCAGGGCCCACCCATCGGCCAGGGCGTGCGGGCGACCCTCGGCGAGTCCGGTCTGCAGGTTTTCCCGTTCATCCTCGGCGGTGCTGAGTTCGGGTGGCGGGTCGATCTCGAATCCAGTCACGCGATCCTCGACACTTACCTCGAGGCCGGCGGCAACGCGGTGCACACGTCCGACTCGTTCGCCGGTGGCCGCAGCGAACACATCATCGGTCAGTGGGTGCACTCGCGGGGGCTGCGCGACGACCTGGTGCTCGCGGTGCGCATCGGCGCCAACCCCGACCACCCGGGGCTCGGCCCCGTGAACCTCGTCCGCTCCGTCGAGGCCTCCCTCACGCGGCTGCGCACCGACCGCATCGACCTGCTGTACCTCGATGGCACCGTCGACCGCGGCACCGCACTCGAAGATGCGCTGGCCACCGTGGAGTGGCTCATCGAATCGGGCAAGGTGCGTTCGCTCGGTGCCTTCGGGCTCACGGCGCCGCAACTGGTCGAGGCACGCATCCTCTCGTCGGCGGGGCTGCCGCGGGTCACCGCGCTGGATGCGCCGTACAACCTGCTGCGCCGCACCGAGTTCGAGGGCGACCTGCGCCTCGTCGCCGGTGCGCAGAGCATCGCCGTGACCCCCTCGCACGCGCTCGAGCACGGCTTCCTCGCCGGCCGTCACCGCTCGCGCGCGGGAGTGGGCACCTCGGTGCGCGGCTCCCAGCTCGCGGCGAGCATGAATCGGCGCGGCACCCGCACGCTGCGCGCCCTCGACGCGCTGGCGGCCGAACTCGCCGTCACCGACGCCGCGGTGGCGTTGGCGTGGCTGCTGGCGCAGAAGACCGTCGTCGCGCCGATCGTCAACGTCTTCTCACCCGCTCACGTTGACGAGCTGGTGCAGGGCGTGGGCGTGAGGCTCGGCCGCAGCCAGCTGGCGGACCTCGCCCGCGCAACCGTGTGATGAAACCCTGACGTAGGGTGGAATGGTGCGCCACGGCGTGCGTTCCCCCCGATGAAGCGAGCGAATGTGACGCAATATCTGTTTCTCGTGCGGCACGGAGAGCATCTCGACGCAGAGCACGGCATCGATGACGGGCCCCTCTCGCCGCGCGGTCAGCGGCAGGCCGCTCTGCTGGCGGACCGGTTGTCGGGGGTGCCGCTGACGGCGGTGTGGCATTCGCCGCTCGAGCGCGCCGCGCAGACGGCACGTGCGGTGGCCGATCGGCTGCCGGCGGTGTCGCCGCAGCCCAACGCGTTGCTGTTCGACTGCGTGCCCACCGGCATGTCCGAGGACACCCCCGCGGTGTACGAGTCGTTCTTCGGGTCGTACACCGAGGCCGAGATCGAGGCCGGCGGGGCGCAGATGGCCGATGCCGTCGGCGAGTTCCTGCGCCGCAAGCCCGACGCGCACGAGCTGCTCATCACGCACAACTTCGTCATCGCGTGGTTCGTGCGCGAGGTGTTGCAGATGCCTGAGTGGCGCTGGCTGACGCTCACGCAGGCGCACTGCGGGCTCACCGTGGTCGCGCAGCGCCCCGGCCGCCCGTGGACCCTCGTCTCGCACAACGACCTCGGTCACCTGCCGGTGGAGCTTCGCACCGGCATGCCGGAGTTGCCGCCGGTCTGATCGGCACGTGCCGCCCCGGCCTGCCTCACCGCCTACCTTGATCGCGACACGACACCCGCTCGCGAAGACCGGAGATCCGATGCAGCGCCCCACCGCCGTAGCCCTCCTGGGCGCCGCGGTGCTGCTCGTGCTCACCGGGTGCGCGGGCGGCGACGCCGATGCGGATCCGCGCTCGACGCTGGATTACTACCTCGGTGCGGCGTGGGGTGGAGATCTCGGCACCCCCGAGCAACGCGAACAGCTGCAGCGCGAGAGCGAGCGGCGCGACCAGTTGGTTGCGCAGTGCATGACCGCGGCCGGTTTCGACTACGTCGCCCCCGGTGCGGTCGGCGATGCGGGGGCGCCAGCGGCGGCGGCGGCGGCATACGAACCCGACTCCCGCGACTGGGTGCGGCAGTACGGCTACGGCATCGTGACCTCTCCCGGCCAGGCTGACGCCGTCTCGCCGACCGGGCAGGCGGTCGATCCGAATGAGGACTACGTGGCTGGCCTCGACGACGAGCGCCGGGCGCAGTATTACGCCGCGCTCTACGGCGGCGGCGAGGGCGAGGGCGCCGCGGGCGGATGCCACGACTGGGCTCAGCAGGAGCTCGAGGGCGACAACCCGCTCACCTCGGGCGAGCATGCCGAGCTGATCGAGGCCGTCAACGGCTTCTACGCCGACCTGCAGACCGTCCCCGAACTCGTGGAGCTGAACGCGCAGTGGGCGGCCTGCATGACGGGGTCGGGATACGCGGGCTTCAGCGTGCAGCGCGACGCGGAGACCTCCATCGCCGAGGCGGTGGCCGAGTACTACGGCCGTCAGACGGCCTGGGAGCCGGACGACCCCCAGCTGGCCGTGCTCGCCGACGAGGAGGCCGCCCTCGCCCTGGCCGACCTCGACTGCCGTGAGGAGACGGACTTCCGCGCGCGCGAGGCCACCGTCACGGCGACGTGGGAGAAGACCTTCGTCGCCGAGCACCGCGAGCAGCTCGAGGCGTTCAAAGCCGACGCCGAGGCGGTCGGCTGAGCCGCATCGCCGTGTCATCCTTCAGAAGGATGCGCGAACTCACAGCAATCCCATAGCCTGACTTCAAATGGAGCGGTCTGAGGCCGCCGGGGGACTCTGGGAGGAACATGTACCGCCATACCGCGGGTGCCGTCGTCGGCGCCGTCGCACTGATCGTCGCGTTGACCGGATGCACGCCCGCAGCACAGGGCGGTGCCGACGAGGAGGAGCTCTCGCCGCTCGGGCGCTACCTGTCGGCCGCGTGGGGCGGGGACCTCAGCGAGGAGGAGCAGATCGAGCGCATGGAGAAGGACCACACCGCGCGCGAAGAGCTCGTCGCGCAGTGCATGACCGAGGAGGGGTTCGAGTACATCCCGGTGCCCAACACCGGGTCGATCTCCTTCGCCTCCGACGACGTCTGGGACCCGGACTCGCAGGAGTGGGTGGCCCAGTACGGGTACGGCATGATCAACTACCCCGGTGGGGAGGAGGCGATGGCGCCCTCCGAAGAGTATGTCGACCCCAACCAGGACTATGTCGCCGGACTCTCCGAGGCCGAGCAGACCGCCTTCTACGAGGTGCTGTACGGCCCGCCCACCCCTGAAGAGGAGATGAGCGAGGACGGCTCGTACGAGTACGACTGGACGACGGCGGGATGCCACGGCTGGGCGCAGCATGAGATGGACGGGGACGACCCGACCACCTCCGACGAGCACAAGCCGCTCATGGATGCCGTCAATGACTTCTACATGGGCATGGCCACCGCCCCCGAGCTCGCCGAGCTGAATGCGGCGTGGGCGGCGTGCATGGACGACGGCGGCTACCCGGGGTTCGCCGCCCAGGGCGATGCTCAGACGTCGATCAGCGACGAACTGAACGTCTACTACGAGAACCAGACCGAGTGGCTCGAGGACGACCCCGAGCTCGCGAAGCTGGGGGAGCGCGAGATCGAGCTGGCACTGGCCGACCTCGAGTGCCGGGAGAAGACGGACTACCGCGAGAAGACCACCGAGGTGATGGCCGCTCTCGAGGAGCAGTTCATCGCGGACCATCAGGCGGAGCTCGACGCGTTCGTCGCCGCCGCAGAGCAGGCTGATCGGTGAGCAGGCGCACCGCACCGGTCTTCGACGAGCTGCTTCCCGACGACGATGTGACGGTTTCGGACGCGTCGACGTCGTCACCCGACGCCGACGATGCGCGCGTGCACGGCTGGCGGCGTGTGTTCCGCACGAATCGGGTGCTGTGGATCATGGCCGCTGCGGCCGTGGTCAGCCTGGTCGCGGGGCTGCTCGTGGGCCGGTTCCTGCTCTCGCCCGCCGACGCGGCGTCGCTGACCGACCCGCCGGCACCCGGTCTCATCACCGTCGCCGTCGAGCGCGGCATCCTCAGCAACGACCTCGCCATCCGCGGTGACGTCGGTTACGCCGACTCGGTCGAGGTCACGATCGACACGGCGGCCCTCGGCGGGCCGGCCGTGGTCACCGGCAGCGTCCCCGAACCCGGGGCGACCCTGGACCCGCTGTCGGTGGCGCTGGAGGTCGCCGGGCGCCCCGTCATCGTGCTGCCGGGTGTGCTGCCGGCCTACCGCACCCTGGTGTTCGGTCTCACCGGGCCCGACGTCGTGCAGTTCAAGCAGGCGATGCAGCAGGTGGGGATCGACGCCGGCGACCCGGCATCCGATGTCTTCGACGAGACCGCCGCCGCCGCCGTCACCGCGCTGTACGCGCGCGTCGGTTACCCGGCGCCCGCCGCGGAGGCGGGCGCGGGGGACGACGTGCTGGCCGCCCAGGAGGGGGTGCGCTCCGCCGAGCAGGCGCTGGCGTCGGCGCGGGCCGACCTCGGGCAGGCCGGTGGCGGTGCGTCACCGGTCGACGTGCGCGCCGCCGACAACGCCGTCAACAGCGCCCAGCGCGCGCTCGACGTCGCGACGTCGCAGGGGCCGGTCGACCCCGCCGCGATCCCCGGGTGGGAGGCCGAGGTCGCCGACCTGCGCGACGCCCTGGAGCTGCGTCAGCTCGAACGCCGACAGCTGGATGCCGCCGTCGACACGTCGGCCCAGCGTGCCGCCGTCGATGCGGCGGACCGGCAGCTGGCCGATGCCCGCTCGAGTCTCACGCGGGCGCGGGAGCAGGCCCTGCCGTCGCTGTCGGCTGGAGAGGTGCTGTACCTCGGCGACCTGCCCCGTCGCGTCGACGCCGTCAACGTGACGCGCGGTCAGGTGCTGCAGGGGCCGGCCATGGTCGTCTCCGGCGCGACGGTCACCGTCACCGGCAGCGCCGCGCCCACCGATGCCGCACTGCTGGAGATCGGCGGCGAGGCGTCGTTCGAACTCGCCGACGGCACACCGCATCGCGCGGTGATCTCCGCCCTCACGCCGGGGGCGTCGCAGGGCGACCGCTGGACGATCGCGCTGCAGCCCGACGAGCTCACCGCCGACCAGGCCATGCAGCTGCAAGGCCGCAATGTGCGGGTGTCGCTGCCGGTGGGTGCGACCGCAGGCGAGGTGCTGTCGGTGCCCGTCGCGGCCCTCACCGCCGGCCCCGGCGGCGAGGCACGCATCGAGGTGGTCGACGGTGACCCGCGCGAGGGCAGGGACGCCGAGACCCGGCTCGTCGTCGTCACGACCGGGCTCGCCGCCGGCGGCTCGGTCGAGGTCACGCCCGTCGAGGGGGAACTGGGCGAGGGCGATCTCGTGGTGGTCGGGCGGTGAGCGCCCCGCTCCTCGAACTGCGCGACGTCACCCGCTCGTTCCCCGGTCCGCCCGAGGTGCAGGCATTGAAGGGCGTGAACCTGCGGGTGGGACGCGGCGACTACGTGTCGATCGTGGGACCCAGCGGGTCGGGCAAGTCGACCATGCTGAACCTCCTCGGGCTGCTCGATCGCCCGAGTGTGGGGGAGTACCGCATCGACGGGACCGTCACCGGCACGCTCTCCGAAGACGACCGCGCCGCGGTGCGCGCTCGCCGCATCGGCTTCGTGTTCCAGTCGTTCCACCTCATGCCCCGGCGCACCGTGCTCGACAACGTGCTCATGCCCATGCTCTACAGCGGCGTGCCGCGCCGCGAGCGCGAGAGCCGTGCTCGGCGCACGCTCGAGCGCGTCGGGCTGAGCCACCGCACCGACTTCCTGCCCACGCGGCTCTCCGGCGGCGAACGTCAGCGGGTCGCGGTGGCGCGGGCCGTGGTGAGCACCCCCAGCGTGCTGCTGGCCGATGAGCCGACCGGCAACCTCGATGCCGCGACCTCGCAAGAGGTGATGGAGCTGTTCGACGACTTGCGTGAGGACGGCCTGACCCTCGTGGTGATCACGCACGACACCGCCGTCGCCGCCCGCGCCGACCGCCGGGTGCGCATCGCCGACGGCCGACTCACCGAGGAGGGCTGATGGCCCGGTTCTCGCTCCGGTGGCCGCCACTGCGGCGACGGCCGCGCTCCCGCGCGGACGGTGACGCAGCGGCATCCGGGTCCGCCGCCACCGCAGGCCTCGTGCCGCACGTGCCGCACGCCGACCGCTTCACCTTTCAGGACCTCGTCGTCGAGGCCACCGCCGACATCGGCTCGCGACCGGGCCGGCTGGCGATGACGCTCGTGGGCACCGTGCTCGGCATCGGCGCGCTGGTCGCGACCGTCGGGTTCGCCCAGACCGCCGCGCACCAGATCGCCCGGCAGTTCGACGCCGTCAAGGCGACGCAGGTGGTCGTGGCGCCCGGCGAGGCTCCCGCCGCCTCCGGCGGCAGCGTCGCCACGACCCGGCTGCCGTGGGACGGCGTGGACCGTGTCACGCGGCTGGTGGGAGTGGAGGCGGCGACGCTGATCGCGGAGGTCTCGCTCGGCGCCGACACGATCACGGCGGTCCCCGTCAACGATCCGTCCGCCGCGGTGGCGGCTTCGCCCGCGCTCGTCGCGGCGACCGCGGGGCTGCTGGACGTCGTGGGCGGCCACCTCGTCACGGGCCGCATGTTCGACGCGGGGCACGATGTGCGCGCCGACCGGGTGGTCGTGCTCGGGTCCCGCGCCGCCGAGCGGCTCGGCATCAACCGCGTCGACCGTCAGCCCTCGGTGTTCATCGGCGGGGTGCCCTATGCCGTCCTCGGCGTCTTCGGCGATGTGCAGGCGCGCGGCGACCTGCTCGATTCGGTCGTCATGCCGCTGCACACCGCCCGCGCCGAACGGGCGCTGGGTGCTCCCGGCGAGATGCAGATGCGCATCGCGATGGGGACGGGCCCGCAGGTCGGTGAGCAGTCGGCCATCGCCCTGTCGCCCCATGCACCCGAGAACCTGGAGGTCTCGGCGCCGTCGGCCCGCTCGAACCTGGGCGACAGCGTGAGCGCCGACGTCAACGTCATCTTCCTCATCCTCGGCGGCATCGTGCTGCTGGCCGGTGCCCTCGGGATCGGGAACGTCACGATGCTCAACGTCATCGAGCGCGTCCCCGAGATCGGCCTGCGTCGGGCGCTGGGGGCGACGGGGCGGCAGATCGCGTCGCAGTTCGTCGTGGAGTCGATCATCATCGGGCTGCTGGGCGGGCTCATGGGGGCGGCGCTGGCCGTCGTGTCGGTCGTGACGTTCTCGGCTGTGCAGCAGTGGACGCCCGTCATCGACCCGTGGATCGCGGTGGGCGGCGCGGTGCTGGGCGCCGTCGTCGGACTCGTCGCCGGCTGGTTCCCGGCCCGCCGGGCGTCACGCATCGAGCCGGTGACGGCGCTCCGCGGCGGCAGCTGAGCGCGGGCTACACCGCTGGGGCGAGCACCTTGCCGTACCAGCGCGTCGCGTTGGCGTTGTCGTTGTAGGGCGCGATGGCGGTGAAGCCGGATGCCGCGTAGAGGCTGCCCGCCGCCTCGAGGGTGTGGTGGGTGTCGAGTACGAGCTCGGCGGCATCCCACCCCCGGGCGGCATCCTCCAGGCCCGCCAGCAGCACGCGGCCCCAGCCGCGACCCCGGGTCTCGGGACGCAGGAAGAGGTGCTTCACCTCGTAGCGCGCGCCGTGCGGCCCTTCCGGGATGCGACGGATGCCGCCGCAGCCGACGGCCCGTCCGTCGTCGTCGACCACCAGGAGGAACACGCCCGCCGGCGGGGTGAAGCTCGCCGGATCGGGGAACACGGTGCGGTAGGCCTGGCCGGGAAAGCTCTCGGCCCGCATGCCGAAATACTCCGTCAGCAGCTCGTGCGCCGTGGGGTCGTCGACGGGCGCGGGGCGCAGGCTCACCATGGGTTCGAGCGTAGCCCCGTAGGCTGGAGCCATGACGACACGCGTGGCCATCGTGGGCGGAACCGGCAAGCTCGGGCGGATCGTCCGCACCGTCGTGGACGAGGCCGACGGGTTCGAGCTGGTCGCCTCGCTCTCGTCCGCCAGCGACCTGTCCGAGATGGATGGCGCGGACCTCGTCATCGACACCTCGGCCCCCGCCGTCTCGGTCGACGTGGTGCGCCACGCCATCGACCACGGGCAGCAGCTGCTCATCGGCACCTCCGGCTGGTCGGCGGAGCGCATCGCGCTCGTGCGCCCGCTCGTGGCTCAAGCCGGCACCGGCGCGGTGTTCGTCCCGAACTTCTCCCTGGGCTCCGTCCTCGGCTCGGCGCTCGCCGCGGCATCCGCCCGCTTCTTCCCCTCGATCGAGATCGTCGAGGCGCACCGGGAGACCAAGATCGACTCACCCAGCGGCACCGCCGTGCGCACGGCCGAGCTGATCGCCGCCGGTCGCGCCGCCGTCGGGCCTGTCGAGTCGCCCTACGTCGACCAGCGCGCCCGCGGCCAGCAGGTCGCGAGCGTGCCGATCCATTCGCTGCGTCGCCCCGGCGTCATCGCCCGTCAGGAGACGATCCTGTCGGGACCGGGGGAATCGCTCACGATCGTGCACGACACCATCGATCCCGCCCGTGCGTACGCCCCCGGCATCCGCCTCGCCCTCGACGCCGCCCGCGATGCCCGCGGGGTGATCGTCGGGCTCGACAGCTTCCTCGACATCGGTCTGCGCACGCCGGGCACCCCCGACGGTGCCCCCGTCGAGGAGGGTGGCGTGCCCGGCCAGGTCGCGCGGACCACGGGCGCATGAGCACGCGCATCGGCGTCGCCCTCATGGCGGTGATGCTCGCGCTGTACATCGGGCTGGTCGCCCAGCGCGGCTGGCTGCTGCTGCAGAGCGGTGAGCCCATCGGCGTCGCGATGGGGGTCGCGCTGTTCCTGCTGCCCGTCATCGCCGCGTGGGCGCTGGGCCGCGAAGTCTGGTTCGGCGTGCGCGCGCAGCAGGTGGGCCGGCGGCTCGAAGCCGAGGGAGCCCTCCCCACCGAGGACATCGCGCTGCGCCCCAGCGGCCGCCCGCACCGGGAGGATGCCGACGCCCTGTTCCCCGCGTACCGCGCCGCCGTCGAGGCCGCGCCCGACGACTGGCGCGTCTGGTACCGGCTGGGTCTGGCCTACGACGGTGCCGGCGACCGGCGGCGCGCCCGTGGTGCCATCCGCCGTGCGATCGCGCTGGAGCGCACCGACCGCGCGGCGCGCGCCGGTCGCGACTAAGGGGCGGTCAGAGCCGCCGCGACCGCGTCGTCGACGGTGCGGTGGTGGAAGGCGAAGCCGGTCGACGCGAGCACCTCGGGCACGACGTCGGCATCGGTGGTCAGCAGCGCTTCGGTGGCATCGCGCCCCAGCGCGAGGCGCAGCGCCCACACCGGCGCGCGCACGACGAATGGGCGGTTCATGCGCACCGCCAGCGCGAAGCCGAGGTCGTTGGCGGTCGCCCGCGTCGGGCCGGTCAGGTTCACCGGGCCGGTGAGGCCCGCGGCGATGACATGCCGGATGGCGCGCACCTCGTCGTCGAGTGAGATCCACGGCCACACCTGCGTGCCGCGACCGATGGGGCCCGAGAGCCCGGCCTTGGTGAGCAGCATGAGCGGGCCCAGCACCCCACCGCGGTCGATGACGGGGGCGGTGCGCAGCACCGCGACCCGTGCCCGATCGCCGGCGGCGAAGGCGGCCGCCTCCCACTCACCGCAGAGATCCGCCAGGAACGTCTCGCCCCGGCCCGACCGCTCGGTCAGGCGCTCACCGGGCACCGAGCCGTAGTACCCGACGGCGGATGCCGAGACGAACGCGGGTGCGTCGTCGCCGAGCGAGCGCACCGCCGACGCGAGCGCCTGGGTGGGGGTGATGCGCGACCACAACAGCTTGTGCCGGTACGACGCTGTCCAGGGGAACCGGCCGATGCTGGCGCCGTTGAGGCCCACGACGGCATCGGCGCCCGCGAGCACCCCCGGATCCAAGGGACGTTCGTCGACGAGCCAGGCGACCTCGTCGGGCGACGTCGGCGGATGCCGCACGAGCGTCGTGACCGCCACCCCGTCTGCCCGCAGCGACCGCGCCAGTGCGCGACCGATGAGACCGGAGGCACCGGCGATGACGACGCGCTGCGGCATCCGCTGATCAGTCATGTCAGGCGAGGGTCGCCTCGAGGGTGATCTCGATGCCGGCGAGGGCCGCCGAGACGGGGCAACCGGTCTTCGCCTCGTCGGCGATGCGCGCGAAGTCCTCGCCCGACAGGCCCGGCACGGTGGCGTTGACGTTGAGGTGGCTGCCGCTGATGCCGGTGCCGGGGACGAACGTCACCGACGCGGTGGTCTCGATGCGCTCGGGCGGCGTACCGTTCTGGGCCAGGGCGTTGGACAGTGCCATCGAGAAGCACGACGAATGCGCCGCGGCGATCAGTTCCTCGGGGGTCGTCACCGAGCCCGAACCTTCGCTCCGCGCCTTCCAGTTCACGTCGAACGGTCCCTGGTGGGAGCTCGACAGGGTGACATCGCCGGAACCCTCGAACAGGGTTCCGTTCCATGTGGTGCTGGCTTCGCTCGTGACGCTCATGCGGTCCTCCCGGTTCCCGGGAGCGCCGGGCGCGCCCCCGGAGCGAGCCTAACGGGGCGGATGCCGCGACGGAATGCGGCTGCGGGGTTCAGACCGCGTTCGGGCGGGCGCGGCCGACGAGTCCGACGCGCTGCAGCAGCAGGTAGAGCATGCAGCCCAGGCACAGCCCGAACACGGCGTTGAGGAAGGCCGCCATGAACGCCGCGGCGGCGGCGATCGGCAGTGCCCAGGGCACGCCGGCCAGGTGCAGTGCGAGGCCGGCAGCGGTCACGAACAGGCCCACGCCCTGCGCGAAGCGCGGCGGGCGGGGGTCTTCGAGGTCGACGGGGGGACTCAGACGGGGCTGCACGAACCGGCGGTACCCGACACCCCAGGGCGCGGTGCGCGGGGAGACCACGCCCCACAGGAACAGCAGCGCGACCACGAGCAACGCGAGGAAGCCGGGGTCGAGGGCTCTCTCGGCGAGCGAGGCGTAGGCGATCGTCCACGTCGCTGCGGGTGAGTACACGTCGTCGGCCAGCGGCGCGTACGCGAACCAGCCGATGGGCGCGCGCGCGGTGGAGAGTCCGACCAGGCTCAGCAGGATCGTCACCAGCAGCAGCACCGAGGTGATGGCCGCGCCGAAACGCGGCCCACGCGGGTCGATGCCGCGCGGGGCGGCATCCGTCGGTTCAGACACGCGCCGATCCTCCGGTCAATCGCGAGAGCTCGAGCTCGACGACGTGCCTGTTGGGGACACCGCCGAAGCGGGTCTGGATGGTGCCGTCGCCGTCGAGGATGAGGGTCGTCGGAGTCTGCAGGATCTGGAAGTGCTTGGCGATGTCGGGGCGGTGAGTGAGGTCGACGTCGAGATGCAGCACGCCCTCACGGCCATCGGCCAGTGACGACAGCGACCGATGCACGCCCGGGCAGCGCGCACACAGCTCGGTGCTGAACTGCAGCAGCGTCGCGGTGTCGCCCAGCCGCTCGGCGCCCAGCCGCTGCGGATCGACCACTTCGTTGGGGATCTGACGTTGCGGGCGCCCCTGTCGCCACTGCACGAATCCGCCGACGCCGAGGGTCACCGCGAGCAACGCGGTGAGCACGACCAGGGCATCGACGACATTCACCATCGCCCAGGCTAGTGCCAGGCATGACCGGCGTCGTTCCCCGCGGGTATCGTGGCAGCCGTGACCACGGCGATCCCCACCCCTTACGAGGACCTCCTGCGTGACGTGCTCGAGCACGGCACCCACAAGGACGACCGCACCGGCACCGGCACGACGAGCGTCTTCGGCCGGCAGATCCGGTTCGACCTCGCCGAGGGGTTCCCCCTCATCACCACCAAGCGGGTGCACTTCAAATCCATCGCGTACGAGCTGCTGTGGTTCCTGCGCGGCGAATCGAACGTATCGTGGCTGCGTGAGCACGGCGTGACCATCTGGGACGAGTGGGCGGATGTCGACGGCGAACTCGGCCCCGTCTACGGCGTGCAGTGGCGCTCGTGGCCGACGCCCGACGGCGGCTCGATCGACCAGATCGCCAAGGTCGTCCAGCAGATCCGCACCAACCCCGACTCCCGCCGGCACATCGTCACCGCGTGGAACCCCGCCGAAGTGGACTCGATGGCGCTGCCGCCGTGCCACGCGCTGTTCCAGTTCTACGTCGCCGACGGCAAGCTCTCCTGCCAGCTCTACCAGCGCTCCGCCGACCTGTTCCTCGGCGTCCCGTTCAACATCGCCTCCTACGCGTTGCTGACCATGATGGTCGCCCAGCAGGCCGGCCTCGAACCCGGCGACTTCGTCTGGACCGGCGGCGACTGCCACATCTACGACAACCACCTCGAGCAGGTGCGCGAGCAGTTGAGTCGCGACCCGTACCCGTACCCGACGCTGCGCTTCGCCCGCACGCCGGAGTCGATCTTCGACTACCGCTACGAGGACTTCGTCGTCGAGGACTACCAGCACCACCCCGCCATCCGCGGCGCGGTCGCGGTATGACCGCGCCCATCGGGCTCGTATGGGCCGAGGCGCATGGCGGAGTCATCGGCGCCGACGGCGGCATGCCGTGGCATGTGCCCGAGGACCTCGCCCACTTCAAGGCCGTCACCGCCGGGAGCCCCGTCATCATGGGTCGCCGCACCTGGGAGTCGTTCCCGCCGCGGTTCCGGCCGCTGCCGGGGCGACGCAACATCGTCGTCACCCGCGACCCGCAGTGGCAGGGCGACGGCGCCGAACGCGCCGCATCGCTGGATGCCGCACTGCGAACGGCCGACCGCGGCGCCCCCGCCCGGGTCTGGGTGATCGGCGGCGCGGGGCTCTTCCGCGAGGCCATCGATCGCGCCGACCTGCTGGAGGTCACCGAACTCGACCTCGAGGTCGGCGGCGACACCTTCGCCCCCGACCGCGCCGCCTGGCGCACCGTCGCGGGAGACCCCGCCCACGGGTGGCACCTCTCGCGCAGCGGCATCCGCTATCGCTTCCTCACGCTGCAGCCGGCGTCGTAACCTCCGTGCGGTCAGCGCCGCTGATCAGGCGAAGCGCCCGAGCCGGATGCCGGCGTACGCCAGTGCGGCGACGGTCTCGCCGTCGGTGATGCGGCCGTCGCCGACCATCGCCACCGCCTCGCCGAACGGCACCCACCGCACCGCGCGGATGCCCTCCTCGGCCTGCGTGTGCGCGGCGTCGGCCAGCGCCTCGATGCCCCGCGCGAGGAAGACGTGCTCGGGCGCCTCGGCGATGCCGTTGAGCGCCGTCATGCCGCCGATCTCCTGCCAGTGCGCCGCACTCACCCCCGCCTCCTCGGCCAGCTCGCGCTGCGCCGCCACGAGCGGATCCTCACCGTCCGATCCCCCTGCGGGCACCTCGAGCGAGACGCCGACGGTGTAGCGGTCGATCTCCACGAGACACACCAGGTCGTCCGCGTCGACGGCGACGACGAACACGGCCGGATGCCGCATCTCGACGACCCCGTAGATGCCGTCGCCGGCGGGGCCGGTGACGTCGTCCTCGCGCACGCGGATCCACCTGTTGCGGTACACCTCACGGCTCGCGCGGGTCTGCCAGGTCATGCCGTGACCCTATCGGGACCGGGTGTGCGAACCGATACCCTGGAAACATGACGCATCACGGCAACCCGTTCGGACAGGTTCTCGTCGCGCTGGTCACTCCGATGACCGCCGACGGTGAAGTCGATTGGCCCGCCGTCGAGAAGCACATGGACGATGTCATCTCCGCAGGCGCCGACGGCATCGTGGTCACCGGCACGACGGGGGAGACGAGCACGCTCACCGACCCCGAGAAGATCCGCCTCGTCGAGGTGGGCAAGGACGTGGCCGCCGGTCGCGCCAAGATCATCACCGGCGGCGGCTCGAACGAGACCGCCCACGCGATCGAGCTCTACAAGGCCAGTGAGAAGGCCGGCGCCGACGGCATCATGATCGTCACGCCGTACTACAACAAGCCCACCCAGGCGGGCATCCTCACCCACTTCCGGCTGGTGGCCGACGCCACCGATCTGCCGGTGATCCTGTACGACATCCCGGGCCGCACCGGCGTCCCGATCAAGTACGAGACGATCCTCCGTCTCGCCAAGCACCCGAACATCCTGGCGGTCAAGGACGCCAAGGGTGATTTCAGCGAGGTCAGCCGGGTTCTGAACCAGACCGACCTCATGTACTTCTCGGGCGACGACGCGAACGTGCTGCCGCACCTCGCGATCGGCGCGTCCGGACTCATCGGCGTCACCGCCAACGTCGCAGCCGCGCCGTACCGCGTGATCGTCGATGCCGTCAACCGCGGCGACCTCGCCGCGGCGACGGCCGCCCACAAGCAACTCGAGCCGCTGGTGCGCGCCGTCATGACGCACGTGCCCGGCACGGTGAGCGCGAAGTACATCCTCCACGGCCTCGGCCGCATCTCCAGCCCCCGCGTCCGCCTGCCCCTCGTGGGGCCGGAGGAGTGGGAGGCCGCGATGATCGAAGACGAGCTGGCGCTGGTCACCGACATCGCCGGAGCAGATTTCTCCAATTTCCGACCCGATCGCAATGCGGCAGCAGGCGGCGCACTCCCGAAGGTTCACGGCACCACACGATGACGCTCTCCACACCCCCCGCACTCGCACCCGAAACCCTCCGCGTCATGCCTCTGGGCGGACTGGGCGAGATCGGGCGCAACATGACCGTCTTCGAGTACGAGGGCAAGCTGCTCATCGTCGACTGCGGCGTGCTCTTCCCCGAGGAGCATCAGCCCGGGGTCGACCTGATCCTCCCCGACTTCGAGCCGATCAAGCACCGCCTCGACGACATCGTGGGCGTGGTGCTCACGCACGGCCACGAAGACCACATCGGCGCCGTGCCCTACCTGCTGCGCCTCAAGCGCGACATCCCCCTCATCGGATCGGGCCTCACCCTCGCCCTCATCGAGGCCAAACTCAAGGAACACCGCATCAAGCCGTACACGCTGACGGTGAAGGAAGACCAGAAAGAGCAGGTGGGCCCGTTCGACCTCGAGTTCATCGCGGTCAACCACTCCATCCCCGACGCGCTCGCCGTCGCCATCAAGACGCCCGCCGGCACGGCGCTGGCGACCGGTGACTTCAAGATGGACCAGCTGCCGCTGGACGGCCGCCTCACCGACCTGCGCGCCTTCGCCCGCCTCGGCGAAGAGGGCGTCGACCTGTTCCTGGTCGACTCCACCAATGCAGACGTTCCCGGGTTCACGCCGCTCGAGCGTTCCATCGGGCCGGTGCTCGACCAGATCATCGCCCATTCGCCCCGACGCGTGATCGTCGCGAGCTTCTCGAGCCACGTGCACCGCGTGCAGCAGGTGCTCGACGCCGCGCACGCCAACGGTCGCCGCGTGGCGCTGCTGGGTCGCAGCATGCTGCGCAACATGACCATCGCCGCCGACCTCGGCTACCTCACGGTGCCCGAGGGTGTGCTCATCGACTACAAGAAGGCCCAGGACCTGCCCGACGACAAGATCGTCTTCATGTCCACCGGGTCGCAGGGCGAGCCGATGGCCGTGCTCAGCCGCATGGCCAACCTCGACCACGCGATCGAGCCGGGACCCGGCGACACCGTCATCCTCGCCTCCAGCCTCATCCCGGGCAACGAGAACGCCGTCTACCGCGTCATCGACGGGCTCACCAAGCTCGGCGCGAACGTCGTGCACAAGGGCAACGCCAAGGTGCACGTCTCCGGCCACGCCGCCGCCGGCGAGCTGCTGTACTGCTACAACATCCTCAAGCCCAAGAACGTGCTGCCCGTGCACGGCGAATACCGCCACCTCGTGGCCAACGCCAAGCTCGCGCAGGACACCGGCATTCCCGCCGAGCGCACCATCCTCGGCGAGAACGGCACCGTCATCGACCTCAAGGACGGCGTCGCGACCGTCGTGGGGCAGCTCGACATCGGCTTCGTCTACGTCGACGGCTCGACCGTGGGCGAGATCACCGACGCCGACCTCAAGGACCGCCGCATCCTCGGCGAAGAGGGCTTCATCTCGGTGATCGTGGTGGTGGATGCCGCCACCGGCCGTGTCATCACCGGTCCCGAGATCCACGCCCGCGGCTTCGCCGAGGACGACTCGGTGTTCGACGACGTCAAGCCGAAGATCGCCGCGGCCCTCGCCGAGGCGTCGAAGTCGGGGGTGCGCGACTCGCACGCGCTGTCGCAGGTCGTGCGTCGCACGATCGGCCGCTGGGTCAACCAGCGTCTGCGTCGTCGTCCGATGATCGTGCCGCTGGTCATCGAGGCCTGACACCCTCTTCGAAACGCCCGCCGTCGCACTGTGCGACCGCGGGCGTTTCGCGTTCCTGCGGCAGGGTCCGGGGGAGGGCTGGGGTCGCGTCGCTCCCGCCGATGTCGGTGGTCGCGACGTAACGTGGAGGAATGGCCAGGAGCAGCAGTCCGACCAAGAGCGGGCGCGCGCCCGCGAAGGGGGCGTCCCCGCGCGCCCGCAAACCCGCTCCGGCGCCCAAACGCTACGTCGACGAGGCGGAGAAGCCCCCGCTGATCGCGCGTGCGTGGATCGGCCTCGCCCACGCGACGGGCGGCCTCTTCCGCGCGTTCGGGCCGGAGACCCTCGAGAAGGACCAGCGCCGCGACGGCTTCCCGTTCCTGCTGGTGCTGCTCGCCGTCATCGGGGCCGTCGTGGAGTGGTTCTTCATCGGCAACGAGGTCGCCGCCACCATCAGCGCCTACACCGCGGGCGCTCTCATCGGCCGCGTCGCTTTCATCCTCCCCGTGCTTCTGCTGCTGCTGGCGGGCTGGCTCTTCCGGCATCCCTCCTCGGTGCACGACAACGGGCGCATCGGCATCGGCTTCGGCCTGTTCGTGCTCACGATCGCAGGCTTCTGCCACGTGCTCGGCGGGCTGCCGCAGCCGGCCGCGGGCCTGCCGTCGCTCAGCACCGCCGGCGGGCTGTTCGGTTGGATGCTCGGCCAGCCGCTGTCTTACCTGACCCAGATCGGCGCCTGCGTCGTGCTGGGGCTGCTGTCGCTGCTCAGCGTGCTGATCCTCACCAAGACTCCCCCCAACCGCATCGGCCACCGCCTGGGCGACCTGTACGCCTGGATGTTCGACGCCGAGCGGGTCGAGAAGCCCGCCAAGGCCGCCGCGGGGGAGGCGTCCGACTCCGACGCCGACTCCGACTCGCTGCCGTGGTGGCGGCGCAACAAGTCGGGGCGCGAAGAAGACCCCGACGACGACCTCGGGTCGCAGGACCTCACGGCGCTGCTGTCGCCACACGGTGACACCGGCGGCTTCGACCAGGCCATCGCGCCGCCCCCGCCGCCTCCGCTCCCCGACGCGCCCACCGAGGTCATCAGCCCCGGTGTCGTCGCCGCCGTGCGCGCCGGCGGACGCCGCACCGACACCGGCATCCGCGAGGACGCCACCGAGATCATCGACGACGGCGAGCTGCCCGGCCTGTCGGGCCTGGGCGGCGACGGCGACGGCATGCCGCCTTCTGCGCCGTACCGGCTGCCCTCCACCGCCGCCCTCGCCGCCGGCACGCCCCCCAAGGCGCGATCCGAGGCGAACGACGCCATGGTGCGGGCCATCACGAGCGTCTTCGACCAGTTCTCCGTCGACGCGCGGGTCACCGGTTTCTCGCGCGGCCCGACCGTCACCCAGTACGAGATCGCGCTCGGCTCGGGCGTGAAGGTCGAGCGCATCACCGCGCTCACCAACAACATCGCCTACGCCGTCGCCTCCAACGAGGTGCGCATCCTCGCGCCCATCCCCGGCAAGAGCGCCATCGGCGTGGAGATCCCCAACACCGACCGCGAGATCGTGACGCTCGGCGACGTGCTGCGCTCGCCCGCCTCCACCAATTCGGTGCACCCGATGACGATCGGCGTGGGCAAGGACGTCGGCGGCGGCTACGTCGTGGCGAACCTCGCGAAGATGCCGCACCTGCTGGTGGCGGGGTCGACCGGCTCGGGTAAGTCCAGCTTCGTGAACTCCATGATCACGAGCCTGCTCATGCGCGCCAAGCCCTCCGACGTGCGCATGGTGCTCATCGACCCCAAGCGCGTCGAGCTCACCTCCTACGCCGGTGTGCCGCACCTGATCACCCCCATCATCACGAATCCCAAGAAGGCCGCCGAGGCGCTGCAGTGGGTCGTGAAGGAGATGGACATGCGCTACGACGACCTCGCGTCGTTCGGCTACCGTCACATCGACGACTTCAACAAGGCGGTGGTCTCCGGCGAGGTGCAGCTGCCCGCCGGGAGCGAGCGCGTGCTCAAGCCGTACCCATACCTGCTGGTGGTCGTCGACGAGCTCGCCGACCTCATGATGGTGGCCCCGCGCGATGTCGAGGACTCGATCGTTCGCATCACCCAGCTCGCGCGAGCCAGCGGCATCCACCTGGTGCTCGCCACCCAGCGGCCCTCGGTCGACGTCGTCACCGGTCTCATCAAGGCCAACGTGCCCTCGCGGCTCGCCTTCGCCGTCACCAGCGTCACCGACTCCCGCGTCATCCTCGACCAGCCCGGCGCCGACCGCCTCATCGGGCAGGGCGACGCGCTTTTCCTCCCGATGGGCACCTCCAAAGCCATCCGCGTGCAGGGTGCCTGGGTGAGTGAGAAGGAGATCGAGAAGGTCGTCGCGCACGTCACCCAGCAGGCCCGCCCCGAATACCGCAAGGACGTCGCCGCGGTCGTGGAGAAGAAAGAGGTCGACGCCGACATCGGCGACGACCTCGAGTTGCTGCTGGCGGCAGCCGAACTGATCGTCTCGACCCAGTTCGGGTCGACCTCGATGCTGCAGCGCAAGCTGCGGGTGGGCTTCGCCAAGGCCGGGCGCCTCATGGATCTGCTGGAGTCCCGCGAGATCGTCGGCCCCTCCGAGGGGTCCAAGGCCCGCGACGTCATGGTCACGCCCGAGCAACTGCCGGGTGTGCTGGCCCGACTGCGCGGCGAGGACGAGCCCGACGCGGCCGAAGCCGACCCCGTCGACGCGCAGTTCGCCGGCTACGAGGTCGTCGAGGAGGAATCCGGCGACGAGGATGCCTGGGGCCTCACCGGCCGCTGAGGCGCGCGACGGTAGGCTCGACACGTGGCGATTCCGAGGCAGCTCCCCAACGCGATCACGATCGTGCGCATCCTCTGCGCCCCCGTCTTCCTGTGGATGCTGCTGGCCGACGGCGGTGCCGACGGGCCGCTGCGGTGGTGGGCTGCGGTGCTGTTCATCGTCGCGATCGCGACAGACGGCATCGACGGATACCTCGCTCGGCGCCATCACATCGTGACCGACCTCGGCAAGCTCCTCGATCCCATCGCCGACAAGGTGCTCACCGGCTGTGCGTTCGTGGGGCTGTCGATCCTCGCCGAACTGCCCTGGTGGACCACGATCGTCGTGCTCGTTCGCGAGATCGGCGTGACGGTGCACCGGCTGCTCGTCGCCGGCAACCACGTCGTCGCCGCCGCCTGGATGGGCAAGCTCAAGACCGTCGCCCAGGCGGTCGCCCTCTCCCTTGCGCTCCTCCCGCTGTGGACGGTCGTGGGGGAGTGGATCCACTGGGTGAACCTCATCACCATGAGCATCGCGGTGGTGCTGACGATCGCCAGCGGCATCGACTACGTCGTCACCGAGGTGCGCGGGTCGCGCCGCATGCGTCGCGGGACCGCCGCGTGAGCCCCTTCCGTCCCGCCCCGGACCCCGACCTGCCCGACGAAGAGACACTCGTCTCCACCGGTCGGCGCAGCGACGCGGAGATCCTCGTGGAACGACTGCGCGAGCTCGGCTGGACGATCGGCGTGGCCGAGTCGCTCACCGGGGGCCTCGTCGTCGCGTCGCTCGTCGCCGTGCCCGGCGCGTCTGCGGTCGTCCGCGGCGGCATCGTGGCGTACGCCACCGAACTGAAGCAGACCCTGCTCGACGTGGATCCGGTGCTGCTCGAGGCGCACGGACCTGTCAACGAGCGGGTGGCCCGCCAGATGGCGCGCGGGGTGCGCCGGGCCGTAGGCACCACCGACCGTCCCGCCGACATCGGCATCGCCACCACCGGGGTGGCCGGTCCCGATGCGGCCGACGGACAGCCGGTGGGAACGGTGCACATCGCCGTCTCGACGTCTCTGGGCTCGCGTGTGGAGTCGCTGCGTCTGACCGGCGACCGCGAGGAGATCCGCACCGAGACGACGGCCCGGGCGATCGCGTTCGCACTCGAAGCGCTCTGACGGGAACAAGTCGCCGCGACACGACGTTACCCGTGGGTGATTCCCATCCCACGCACAACTACCGGGATTACAGTGACCGTGTCCGGTGTTGTACTGTTATGCACCCGATGGGAATGGAAAGCGAGAGGGGGCCCGAAATGATCCTGGTTCGTCAAGAAATCGGCGAAGTGCTGCGTGACTTCCGTCTGCAGAAGGGGCGCACCCTCCGGCAGGTGGCCGGCCGGGCGAGTGTCGCCCTCGGCTATCTGAGTGAGGTCGAGCGCGGACAGAAGGAAGCCTCGAGCGAGATCCTCGCTTCGGTGGCCGACGCGCTCGATGTGCCCATCTCCGCCATCATGCGTGAAGTCGGCGACCGCATCTCGGTGCTCGAAGGCCTGCACACGTTCCCCGACGTCGTCCCCGACGACCTCGTGGCATCGGTCGAGGCCGAGCCCGCGCTGTCGATGCGCTGACCCGGTAGGTGTCGATGCGTCGGAGCGAATTCGATCGCGCCGTGAGCGACGAGTTCGGTGCTCGCGGCGCGGCGCTCGTCGCCGATCTCGTGTTGCCTCGCGTCGGCGGGCAGACCGCCCGGGAAGCCCTGGATGCCGGTACTCCCGCCCGCGAGGTGTGGGCAGCGCTGTGCGTCGAGGCCGAGGTGCCCGACGACCGCCGTTACGGCGTGGGGCGCATGGACCCGAGGCGGCGCTGACCCTCGGTCGCGACGGGGTGTTCGTCGTTATCGGCGAACGGGGTGCGGCGTGTCGTCGAATCTCTGTTCGATTCAGTCGTAGTCTCCTCTACAGCAGGTGTCGAGGGCGTGACCGTCCACATTGGCGGCAGGCGGCCGACCGATGTCGGAGGCCATCCGTAGCGTGGAACATGTCATCGCACACCACACGCCTTGTCGCAGCATCCCTCCCCTCCGGGGCGGAGCGCGACAGCCTACAGGCGACCGACCGCGAGCAGAAAAGAGCACGTCATGCCCTCACCCGCCGACCGCGAGAAGGCCCTCGAATCGGCCCTCGCCCAGATCGACCGGCAGTTCGGAAAGGGCTCGGTCATGCGACTGGGCAGCGACGAGCGTGCACCGGTCGCCGTGATCCCCACCGGCTCCATCGCCCTCGATGTCGCTCTCGGCGTCGGCGGGCTGCCGCGCGGCCGCATCATCGAGATCTACGGGCCCGAGTCGTCGGGTAAGACGACGCTCACCCTTCACGCGATCGCCAACGCCCAGCGCGCCGGCGGCATCGCCGCGTTCATCGACGCCGAGCACGCGCTCGACCCCGACTACGCGCAGAAGCTCGGCGTCGACATCGACCAGCTGCTGGTGTCACAGCCCGACACCGGTGAGCAGGCGCTCGAGATCGCCGACATGCTGGTGCGCTCCGGCGCCATCGATCTCATCGTCATCGACTCGGTCGCCGCCCTCGTGCCCAAGGCCGAGATCGAGGGTGAGATGGGCGACTCGCACGTGGGTCTGCAGGCACGACTCATGTCGCAGGCGCTGCGCAAGCTCACCGGTGGGCTCAGCCAGACCAACACCACGATGATCTTCATCAACCAGCTGCGCGAGAAGATCGGTGTGTTCTTCGGTTCGCCCGAGACCACCGCCGGCGGTAAGGCGCTGAAGTTTTATGCCTCGGTGCGGCTGGACATCCGTCGCATCGAGACGCTCAAGGACGGCACCGACGCGGTGGGCAACCGCACGCGCGTGAAGGTCGTGAAGAACAAGATGGCGCCGCCGTTCAAGCAGGCGGAATTCGACATCCTCTACGGCACCGGCATCTCCCGCGAGGGCAGCCTCATCGACTTCGGCGTCGAGCACGCTCTCGTGAAGAAGTCCGGCGCCTGGTACACGTATGAGGGCGACCAGTTGGGTCAGGGCAAGGAGAACGCCCGCAACTTCTTGCTGCGCAACCCCGACATCGCCAACGACATCGAGACGAAGATCAAGCAGAAGCTCGGCATCGGCCAGCCGAAGCTCGTCGAAGAGGCCGTGGCCGACGACCTGGCCGCACGCCGCCCGGCCTGATGGTGCATTTCGTGAGCGACGGGGGCGTCCCCGAGGACGCCGAGGGGGTCGCCCCCGTCATCCCGCTGTTCGGCGGTCGCCGCGCGGCGGCTCGTCGGGCCGATACGGCTGACTCGACTACCGCTGCGGCCGCCGCGACGGGGCGGGACGCCGGCGACGCCGCGCCGATCGATCTGGTGCCGCGCTGGCGCTCCACGTGGCATGACGACCGCCCCGAGCCCGCAGCCGCGGCGGCGCCGGTGCGGGGGCCACGGTTCGTCGCCGACACCGGCGACGACCGTGGCGAGGGCGATGTCGAGCCCGACCCCGCGGAGCAGGTCGAGGCGGCGGAGCGCATGCTGCTGAAGAAGCTCCGCGCCCGGCAGCTGTCGGTGTCCGAGGCGCGCAGCGCCCTGGTGGCCTACGAACTGCCCGCGGTCGACGTGGAGCAGCTGATCGATGATTGCCTGCGTCGGGGCTACCTCGACGACGCCCGGCTTGCCGAACAGCTCATCCACGCCGGCTCGGAACGCAAGGGGCAGGGGCGCCGCGCGATCGCGCAGACACTGTCGGCACGGGGTATCCCGCGTGACGTGGTCGATGTGGCGCTGGCCGAGCAGCCCGACGACGACGCCGAGCGTGCGCTGGAGTTCGCGCGCACCAAGGCCCGTCAGCTCAGCCATGTCGATGAGGCCGCCGCATTGCGCCGGCTCATGGGTCAGCTGTCGCGTCGGGGCTATCCCGGCTCGGTGGCGGCGACGGCCGCCCGTGCGGCTCTGGCCGAGAACCGTTCCGGCGGCGGGGTGCGGTTCCGCTGAACCCCACTGTGCTCTGCCTTACCCCTAGGGTCGGGGACGGCGGAGAGGTCCACGATGTCGATCCAGGTGGAGGCGCTGACCAAGACGTACCGCGGCCGACCCGCCGTGGACGGAATCTCCTTCCCTTCGACTCCGGTACGGTGAGCGTGCTCGGGAACGACGTCACCCGCGAGGGGATCGGGGTCGTCTTCCAAGGCTCCGTGCTCGCTCCCGCGCTCACGGCGCGGGAGAACGTGCACCTGCGGGCACGGATGCCGCTGGTCGCCCGTGACCGCATCGCCACCGGTGTCGCGGACGTCACCGCCCTCATCGGCCTGGGCGAGTTCCTCGATCGGCCCTCCCGAACAGTCAAATGGGAGGTAGCCGATTGGTCGCTTCCCCGTCCACCGAGTTTGCGCTGGGCAGCGTAAGGACTCTCCGAGATTCACGTGGAGCGTTCGGAGTTGGGTGAGCCGACGACGCGCAGAAGCCCGAGGACTGCGGCCGTGCGCTTGGCTCAGGAGTCGGTGACCCGGGTCAGCGCGTCGCCTCTGTGGGCAGCGATGTGATCGGTCTTGTCGCTCTTGATCTCGTACTGCGGGTCCTGCGCGCTCGCCCTGTGCGTGTGGCCCTTGTAGTCGAAGTCAGCGGTGTGCACTTTGACGATCCGCCCGCTGACGCGGCCGGCCTCGGAGTTCCAGCTGACGTGGTCGCCAACCTTCAATGACTCGCTCATAGTCGTTCCTTCCCTTCTGATGATGCGGAGATCAGCGCAGCTTCTGGTCGTCCTGCTCTTGGCTGGGCGGATAGGTGATGGTGCGGCCCGCTTCGATGCGAGCGCCTGCGGTGAGGGTCGCGGGGGTGAGTCGCCCGTCGGGCATGAGGTGGGCGACGGGGATGTCGCGGGCGATGAGGTGATCCGCGATGATACGCCGGTGGCAGCGCCACCACACCGCCTCGGAGCACATGATCACGGGGAGTTGCGTCGGCGCAGCGAGCTCGATGAGGGCGTCCAGTCCCTCGGCGAAGTCGGAACTGAGGGCGTAGTCGGCATACCGGTGGAAGCTGTCGTTGTTCCAGAAGCCGTTCACCTCGGGTGCGACGGTGTGAGTGGCGGTGCGCAGGCCCCCGAGTCGCTTCTCGCCCAGATAGGGGATGCCGGCCTCTTCGAGACTCGACGCGAGGTTCTCCTCGTTGAACTGTGGATTGCGCCGGGACCCGGGGAGTTTGCGGACATCGACCAGGCCGGTGACACCCGCGCCGTGCAGCAGGTGCAGGAACTCATCGATGGGGTGGGTGGAGTGTCCCACCGTCAGGATGCGGGGAGTCATCGCGGCTGGTTCCCGATTCCGGCGAGTGCGTCGGCGGCGCGGACGAGGGCGAGGTGGGAGAACGCCGGCGGGAAGTTCCCGACCTGCCGGCCGCCGGCGGGATCGTATTCCTCGGAGAGTAGGCAGAGATCGTTGGCGTAGGCGCAGAGCCGGTCCATGAGGGCACCGGCGTCGTCGGTGCGGCGGGAGGTGGTGTATTGCTCGACGAGCCAGAACGAGCAGACCGAAAAGGGATGCGCGCACCCGGGCAGGCCGTCGACGCCGGTGTCGGTGCGGGAGCGGAGCACAAGCCCGTCCCGCACGGCGCGGATGGCGCGGTCGAAGGCGGCCCACACGGGACGCAATGACGGGAACCCTGTCACGGTCAGGGTGCCCTTCTGGCGCTCGGCGACCTTGAACCGGCGGATCCGCGGCATCGCTCGCGCGCAGCCGAAGCGGATCCGCAGATCCGTCACGAACTCGACCGTGCCCGAGACCCCGGCCGCCCGGCAGCTGCTCAGCAGCGCGTAGTCCTGGACGGGAGTCACCATCCTTCCCATCCTGACAGCATCGTGCGGATCGTGCCATCCACCGGGAGCTGGAAAAGGGCGGAGGGCACGGCGACCACGTGCGCGACTTCGAGTTCCGGCGCGGAGCAGGCTGGCCGCCGCCGCGATCGCCCTCACGCTGTCGACGTTCGTCCGGCTCATCTCGGTGGGGCATCCCGATCGGCGCCTTCGCCGATGTCGTGGCGGCGCTCCCGTTCGCGCAGGCGGGCATGCTGCGACGTCGGTTCTCCGACGGCATTCTCGCCACCATCACCACCGACGCGCCCGGCGCCGAAGCGCAGCTGCGCCTGCTGTACGGATTGGATATGCAGATCGGGGAATGGACGGTGACGGTCTGCACGGCGCTGTCGTCGGTGCGCATCCGCATCCGCATCCGCATCCGGTGACCGACGGTCCCGGCTCATGCTCGGGGCGGGAACCTACAATGAAGGCATCATGACCCTGCCCTCCGCCGCCCCCACCCTGATCGCGCCGTCGCCCGCTGCGCACTCGGCCGACGGCCGCCCCCGCACCTACGAGGTGCGCACGTTCGGCTGTCAGATGAACGTGCATGACTCCGAGCGACTCTCCGGGTCGCTCGAGAGCGCCGGGTACGTCCGGGCAGAAGGCGGCGCAGATGCCGACGTCATCGTCATCAACACGTGCGCCGTGCGCGACAACGCCGCCGGCAAGCTCTACGGCACGCTCGGGCATCTGAAGTCCGTCAAAGACAAGCACGAGGGCATGCAGATCGCCGTCGGCGGCTGCCTCGCCCAGATGGACAAGGAGACCGTGCAGCGCAAGGCTCCGTGGGTGGACGTCGTCTTCGGCACCCACAACATGGGCTCGCTGCCGAGCCTGCTCGAACGCGCCCGCCACAACGGCGAGGCGGAGCTGGAGATCCTCGAGTCCCTCGAGGTCTTCCCCTCGACCCTGCCGACCAAGCGCGACGCCGTGCACAGCGGCTGGGTGTCGATCTCGGTGGGCTGCAACAACACCTGCACGTTCTGCATCGTCCCGAGCCTGCGCGGCAAGGAGAAGGACCGCCGCCCCGGCGACATCCTCAACGAGATCCGCCTGCTCGTCGACGACGGCGCGATCGAGGTGACCCTGCTCGGCCAGAACGTCAACTCGTACGGCGTGGAGTTCGGCGACCGGCAGGCGTTCGGCAAGCTGCTGCGGGCGGCGGGCGAGATCCCCGGGCTCGAGCGCATCCGTTTCACGAGCCCGCACCCCGCGGCCTTCACCGACGACGTCATCGCCGCCATGGCGGAGACGCCCGCCGTCATGCCGCAGCTGCACATGCCGCTGCAGTCCGGCAGCGACCGCATCCTCAAGGCGATGCGCCGCTCGTACCGGTCCGAGCGCTTCCTCGGCATCCTCGACCGGGTCCGGGAGCGCATCCCGCACGCCGCCATCTCCACCGACATCATCGTCGGGTTCCCGGGCGAGACCGACGAGGACTTCGAGGACACCATGCGGGTCGTCGAGGCCGCCCGGTTCGCCAGCGCCTTCACCTTCCAGTACTCCATCCGCGAGGGCACTCCTGCGGCGACCATGCCCGATCAGGTGCCCAAGCACATCGTGCAGGAGCGGTACGAGCGGCTCACCGCCCTGCAGGACCGCATCTGCCTGGAGGAGAACCAGAAGCAGGTGGGCCGTGAGGTGCAGGTGCTGGTCTCGGTCGGCGAGGGCAAGAAGGACACCGAGACGCACCGGCTCACCGGCCGCGCCGAGGACAACCGGCTCGTGCACTTCGAGGTGCCCGCAGGCTCTGACCTGCCGCGCCCCGGCGACGTCGTCACGGTGACACTCACTCACGCAGCCCCCTTCCACCTGCTCGCCGACGCCCCCGACGGTGCGCCGCTGCGCATTCGGCGCACCCGCGCCGGCGACGCCTGGGATCGCACGCAAGCCGAGTCATGCGCCGTACCCGCGCCGGCCGGCAACGGTGGCGCGCCGCGCGCGGTGTCGCTCGGCCTCCCGACGCTGCGCATCGGTGTCTGACGCGGCCGCACCGCGCCTGTGGGCGGTGGTCGGCGCCACCGGCACCGGCAAGACCGCGCTGTCGCTCGACCTCGCCGAGGCGCTGCGTGCGCGCGGTCGCGCGGCGGAGATCGTCAACGCGGATGCCATGCAGCTGTACCGCGGCATGGACATCGGCACCGCCAAGCTCCCCGAATCCGAGCGCCGCGGCATCCCGCATCATCTGTTCGACGTGCTCGATCCCTCCGACGACGCCGCGGTCGCCTGGTACCAGTCCGCCGCACGCGCGGCGATCGCAGACAGCCACGGCCGTGGCGCCGACGCGATCCTGGTCGGCGGATCGGGCCTGTACGTCTCGAGCGTGATCCATGACTTCCGCTTCCCGCCGCGCGACGCGGCGCTACGGGCCGAGCTGGAAGCGGAGCTCGACCGGGACGGGCCCGGTGCGCTGTACGCGCGCCTGCGGGACCTCGACCCGGCGACGGCCGCCCGCGTCGACCCGCGCAACGGCAGACGCATCGTGCGCGCCCTCGAGGTGCTCGCGCAGGGGGAGGCGACGCACGGTGCCGCGCTGCCCGACGCGCCGGTGCTCTGGCATGCGCCCACGCGGCTGATCGGGGTCGAACTGCCGCGCGAGCAGCTCGTCGCGCGGCTCGACCAGCGCGTCGAGGGCATGTGGCGCGACGGGCTGCTGGACGAGGTGGCGGCGCTGCGCGCCGCGGGCCTGGAAGACGGCGTGACGGCGCGTCGCGCCATCGGATACGCCCAGGCGCTCGCCCAACTCGACGGCGAGCTGTCGCAGGCCGACGCGATCGCGCAGACCCAGGCGCTCACTCGCCGCTACGCCCGGCGTCAGGTGTCGTGGTTCCGACGCTACGCCGACGTCACCTGGGTCGCTCCCGGGGCCGACGCCGACGAGCTGGCACGATACCCCGAGTGAGATGTCCGGAAGACGACTCATCCCCGACGACTGACCCCGGGCGACGCGCGGGCCTCGAATAGACTGGCGGGATGCCGCAGACCCTCCCGTTCAGCAAAGGCCACGGCACCGGCAACGACTTCGTGATCGTCGCCGACCCCGACGGCGCCATCGACCTCTCCGACGACCAGGTCGCCGTGCTCTGCGACCGGCGCTTCGGCATCGGCGGCGACGGCATCCTGCGCGTCGTGCGCTCCGCCTGCCTGCCCGTGGGCCGCGAGGCGGCGGAATCGGGCGCGGAGTGGTTCATGGACTACCGCAACGCCGACGGCTCCGTCGCCGAGATGTGCGGCAACGGCATGCGCGTCTTCACCCGCTACCTCGTCGACACCGGGTTCGCCGACCTGCCCGAGGGCGGTCACCTCGACATCGGCACGCGTGCCGGCGTCAAGCGGGTCACCCGGTCGGACGACGGCTTCGAGGTGGACCTGGGTGTCTGGCGGGCCGAAGAGGGTGACGTGCTGGTGCGCGCCCGCGGGATCGACGTCGCACGCCCCGGCCAGGGGATCGACGTCGGCAACCCGCACGTCGTCGTCGCGCTGCCGACCCACCTCGAACTCGACGGCCTCGATCTCACCGTGCAGCCCATCCTCGAACCGGCCCCGCGTCACGGCGCCAACATCGAGTTCGTGGTGCCGGCCGACCCGCTCGTGCGCGGCGGCGTCGGGGCGATCACGATGCGCGTGTTCGAACGCGGCGTCGGCGAGACCCTCAGCTGCGGCACGGGCGTTGCCGCGGCCGCCCTGGCCGTGCGCCTGTGGGCGGGCAAGGCCGCACCCGACCACTGGCGCGTCGACGTGCCCGGCGGCACGCTCGGGGTGCGGGTGCGTCAGGCCGATGATGGGGAGCACGTGCTGCTGTCGGGGCCGGCGACGCTCGTCTTCAGCGGCGAGGTCGCACTGGCCTGACCCGCGCGGGCGCGGGCGGGGCTGTCACGGGAGGGTGATCTCCGCAGTCGGGGTCGCGCCGTGCTTGCGCACCTTGATCACCCGGAAGCCGCGGCTCGTCGCGGTGCGGTGCACGCTGTAGCCGTCGGCGAACGTGGCATCCAGCCAGCGCTGCAGCGAATCGGATCCGAGGTTTCGCTGCACCACGAGCCACGCGTCGCTGCGTTCGTCCAGGCGCGGGATCCAGCTCTGCATCAGACCGTGCAGCACGCTCTTGCCCACGCGGATCGGCGGGTTGGAGCGGATCGTTCGGAACGAGATGTCGTCGGGAACATCGTCGGGGAGCACGGCGTTGACGTTGTCGAGCCCCAGCTTCTCGGCGTTGCGGCGGACGAGATCCAACGCCCGCTCGTTCACATCGACGGCCCAGACGGTGGAGTGCGGTGCATCCATCGCCAGCGACAGTGCGATCGGTCCCCAGCCGCACCCGATGTCGAGCAGATGCCCGCCGGGCGGCGGTGGCGGCGTGTTCGCCAGCAGAACCGCGGTACCGGAGTCGATGTGATCCGGGCTGAACACCCCGCCCGCCGTCGTGAGCTCCACCGGGCGACCGGAGAGGGTCACGCGCAGTCGGCGGAGATCAGAGGAACTGGACGGGGACGCACTGAAATAGTGATCATTCCCCATCCTGCGAGCGTAGCGGAGGCCACGCACAGGGCAGAAAGCTAGAGTTTACGGATGCCGCTCGGCGCGGCTTCCCGAAAGGAATACATGACAGACACCACCACCCCCGGCGACTCCGAATCGACAGAGGTCGATCCTGTCGACCGGGTGCTGGCGCGCGCTGAGGCGCGTCAGGGAGCGCGGGTGACGAGCTTCACCGGCACGGGCGGACAGAACCGCGTGCTCGGCGGCGCGCAGGCGCTGCAGGACGCAGCGACCGCGTACGGCGACGGTGACGGTGAGCAGTGGGACCGCGAGGAGCGTGCGGCGCTGCGCCGCGTGCCGGGGCTGTCGACCGAGCTCGAGGACGTCACCGAGGTCGAGTACCGCCAGCTGCGGCTGGAGAACGTCGTGCTCGTGGGTGTGTACCCGCAGGGTTCGCAGGAAGACGCCGAGAACTCGCTTCGCGAACTCGCCGCCCTCGCCGAGACGGCCGGTGCTGTCGTGCTCGACGGTGTGCTGCAGCGTCGCCCGCACCCGGACCCGGCCACCTACGTCGGGCGCGGCAAGGCGCAGGAACTGCGCGACATCGTCGCCGCCGTCGGGGCGGACACCGTCATCGCCGACACCGAGCTCGCCCCCAGCCAGCGCCGCGCGCTGGAGGATGTCGTGAAGGTCAAGGTCATCGACCGCACGACCGTCATCCTCGACATCTTCAGCCAGCACGCCAAGAGCCGCGAGGGCAAGGCGCAGGTCGAACTCGCGCAGCTGGAGTACCTGCTCCCGCGCCTGCGCGGGTGGGGCGACTCGATGAGCCGCCAGGCCGGTGGCCAGGTGGGCGCCGGCGGCGCGGGCATGGGCTCGCGCGGACCCGGTGAGACCAAGATCGAACTCGACCGTCGCCGCATCCGCACGCGCATGGCGATTCTGCGTCGGCAGATCCGTGATTTCGGGCCCGCCCGTGACGCGAAGCGAGCCGAGCGCAAGCGCCACACGATCCCTTCCGTCGCGATCGCCGGCTACACCAACGCCGGCAAGTCGAGTCTGCTGAACCGGCTCACCAGCGCCGGCGTGCTGGTCGAGAACGCGTTGTTCGCGACGCTGGATGCCACGGTGCGCCGCTCGGAGACGACCGATGGGCGCGTGTTCACCCTCACCGACACCGTCGGGTTCGTCCGCAACCTCCCGCACCAGCTCGTCGAGGCGTTCCGCTCGACGCTGGAAGAGGTGGCGGGGTCGGATGTCATCGTGCACGTCGTGGATGCCTCGCACCCCGACCCGGCCAGCCAGTTGGCGACCGTGCGCGACGTCATCGGCGATGTGGGCGCCCGCGACATCCGCGAGATCGTCGTGTTCAACAAGTCCGACCTCGTCGACGACGACACCCGGCTGGTGCTGCGGGGTCTCGAGCCCGACGCGCTGTTCGTGTCGTCGCGCACGGGTGAGGGCATCGCGCAGCTGCGCACGGTCGTCGAGGCGGCACTGCCGCTTCCCGAGGTGGAGGTGCGGGCCCTCGTGCCCTACGACCGAGGCGACCTGGTGTCGGCCGCGCACGAGACCGGACACATCGTCACTCAGGCGCACGAGGAGGAAGGCACGGCGCTGCACGCCTTCGTCTCACCTCGCCTGGCCGCAGAGCTCGAGCGCTTCCGCGTCGACGACTGACCGCGCGTCGCTCAGGGCGCGGGGCTGAGCGGCACCGGCGGGACGCCGGGGGTGTCGAACCCGAACACCTGCCCGAGGAACGCCAGCTCCGATTCGAGCGCGTGCACGACGGTCTCCGCGCGCCGGAAGCCGTGGCCCTCGCCCTCGTAGAGCACGTAGGCATGGGGGATGCCCCGGGCGGCGAGGGCGTCGCGGATCGCCTCGGACTGCGACGGCGGCACCACCTCGTCGTCGGCACCCTGCAGCAGCAGCACCGGCACGCGGAACCCGTCGGGCCGGCGCAGCGGCGACCGCTGCAGATACAGCTCCTCGGCACCCGGGAGCGGGCCGATCAGGCCGTCGAGGTAGCGCGCCTCGAAGTCATGCGTGTCCTCGGCGAGGGTGCGGGCATCGCCGACGCCGTAGCGGGAGATGCCCGCGGCGAAGACGTCGGTGCCCACGAGCGCCGACAGGACGGTCCACCCGCCGGCCGAGCCGCCGGCGATCGCCAGGCGTGCGGCATCCGCCCGGCCCTCGCCGGCCAAGCCCGCCGCCGCCGCGGCGACGTCGTCGACATCGGCGACGCCCCACTGGCCGCGCAGTCGGTCGCGGTACGCGCGGCCGTAGCCGCTGGAGCCGGCGTAGTTGACATCGAGCACGCCGATGCCCCGGCTGGTGAGGTAGGCGATCTTGCCGGACGCTGCGGCGGCGACGTGCGACGTGGGCCCGCCGTGCACGAACACGACGTAGGGCGGCAGTTCGCCGTCGGGAGCGACCACCTGCGGGTTGGTGGGCGGGTAGTCGTAAGCGTGCACGGGGCCGTGAGGTCCCGAGAAGGTCACCGCGCGGGGGCGCGGCAGCCACGCCGTGTCCCAGGCGGGGACGCCGCCGACGAGCGGCTGCGCGTCGAGGGGCCTGTCGACGTCCACGAGCCACAGACCCGCAGGGCGGTCGGTGCCGCCACCGGTGAGAAGCATGCGTGACCCGGCGACGTCGTCGATCGAGACCCCCGCCGTGGTCGGGACGGGAAGGGGGGTCACCGCGTCATCCGGGCCGATCAGGACGAGTTCGTCGTCGCCGTGGGTGCGCACCGCGACGACGCGGTCGTCCGCCAGCACCGCGAACCAGCGCTCCCCGAGCACCCACAGTGGCCCGCCGGTGTCGGCGTCCGCCGGGGCGAGCGGCACCGGCGCGGCATCCGTCGAGATCGACCGGCACCACAGGTTCCACCGGCCGCTCGGATCATCGGCGTAGACGAGCCGGTCGTCGTCGAGCCACTGCGGCTGCAATGCCGAGGTGGTCCCCGACGACAGCGCCCGCGGCGAGGTGACGACCCCGCCGGCGATGCGCCCGACCATGAGACGACTGCGATCCCACGCCATGTCGGGGTGGTCCCAGGCGATCCACGCGAGGTGGGTGCCGTCGGGGGAGAGCGCGGGGTGCGCGACGAAATCGCTGCCGCCGGCGAGTTCGCTCACCGCACCGCCGTCGACGGGGACGGCGACGATCGCGCGGCGCGGCACACCGGGTGCGCGGTGGTCCTCGCAGACGGCCAGCAGGGTGCCGCGCTGCCACGTGAGTCCGCCGTAGCGCACGTCGCCGTCGGCGGGGGTGAGGGGAGCGGGGTCGCCCCCGGGCCGCAGCGCGTACACGCGCTGGTCGGCCCTGTCGACGAAGTACAGGACGCCGTCGGCGGAGGCCGTCCACGCGCCACCGCCGTACTCGTGCACGCGGGAGCGCGCGCTCCACGGCGCGGGCAGCACGTCGGCGGTGGTTCCGTCCGGCATCCGTCGTCGCACCGCGGTGCGGCCGCCCTCGGCGGGGACCGTCTCACCCCACCACACCTCGTCGCCGACGAAGCGCGCGCCCTCAAATCGGGGCGACGCCGCCGACACGTCGGCCGCCGAAAGCGGGGAGGGCCAGGAACCGTAGGGGAGCACGTCGACCATGCGATCCACGTTACGCGGCGACACAGATCGTCACATGCGACCGCGACCCCGCCTCGGGTCGTTACCTTAGGGCCATCGTCGCCGGACCCGCAGGGGTCGGGCAGGAGCGACAGCCGAGCCCGGCACCCGCCCGCGAGAAACGCACACCCGTGCGTGGTCGCGGCCGTCCGGCCGCAGCCTGCTACCTGAGGAGCGACATGAGCCCGCTGCCCGCTGCTTCCGCGCCAGCCGTGCCGTTCTCGTTCGAGCTGTACCCGCCGCGCACGCAGGCCGGGACGATCGGCCTCCATGAGACCATCCGTCGTCTCGCCGATGCCCGTCCGAGCTTCCTCTCGGTCACCTACGGCGCCGGCGGCTCCACCGGCGGTCGCTCGCTCGACGTGCTGCGTCACATCCGCCGCACGACAACCGTCGAGCCGCTGGCGCACCTCACCTGCGTCGGCAACACCTACGCCGGCGCGACGGCGCTGATCCGCGAGTTCCTCGACGCCGACATCACGAGCTTCCTGGCGCTGCGCGGTGACCCGCCGGCAGGTCACGCGGAGGGCGACCCGTTCCTCGGTGATCTCGAGAGCGCCGCGCAGCTGGTGCAGCTGATCGAGCGGGTGCAGGCGGAGCGTTCGCCCTACACCGAGGGGGAGATCCCCGGCATTCCGGCCGCCGCGCGCGTCGAGCGGCGCCGACGGGTGCAGATCGCGGTGGCGGCGTTCCCCTCCGGGCACCCGCGTTCGCGTCACGCCGGCCAGCACCTCGACGCGCTCCTGGCCAAACAGGCCGCCGGGGCGACGTTCGCCGTGACGCAGCTGTTCTTCCACCCCGACGTGTACCTCGCGTTCGTCGAGCGGGCGCGGGCCGCGGGGGTCACCATCCCGCTCCTGCCCGGCATCATGCCGATCACGTCCCCCGCGCGGCTGCGCCGCGTGCTGGAACTGACCGGCGAGGAGCTGCCCGCCGAGCTCGCGATCGCGCTGGAAGTCGAGCCGACCGCCGAGGGTCAGCGCGAGATCGGCATCGACGCCGCCGCGCGGCTCGCCCGCGACGTCGTGGCCGGTGGCGCCCCGGGAGTGCACCTGTACGCCTTCAACGACCACGAGATCGTCCTCGCCGTCCTTCGCCGGGCCGGCATCCTCACCCCACAGATGGAGAACGCATCATGACCACCGCCCCTTTCCCCGCCGGAACGATCCTCGGCTACCCCCGCATCGGACGCCGGCGCGAGCTCAAGCGCGCCGTCGAGGCCCACTGGGCCGGCAAGATCGACGAGACCGAGCTCGAGCGACAGGCCGCCGCCGTGCGGCGCGCCACCCGGGAGCGGCTGGCGGCGCTCGGACTCGGCCGCACCGACTCCGCGATCCCCGAGAGCTTCTCGTACTACGACCAGGTGCTCGACGCGGCCGTGGCGGTGGGCGCGCTGCCTGAGAGGTTCGCCGACCTGCGCGACGCCGACGGGACCATCGGGCTCCCGGCCTACTTCACCGCCGCGCGCGGCGAGGGGGAGCGCGCGCCGCTGGAGATGACCAAGTGGTTCGACACGAACTACCACTACCTCGTTCCCGAGATCGGACCGGAGACGACCTTCGCGCTGTCGACCGACCGGTTCGCCCGCCAGGTCGCCGAGGCCCGCGCCGACGGCGTGACGGTGCGTCCCGTGATCGTGGGGCCGGTGACCCTGCTGGCGCTGGCGAAGCCCACGGATGCCGCCCCCGAGGGATTCGATCCGCTCACCCGCCTCGACGACCTGCTGCCGGTGTACGTCGAGCTGCTCGCGTCGCTGCGCGCGGCCGGAGCGCAGTGGGTGCAGCTGGACGAGCCCGCTCTCGTGAGCGAAAGCCTGCCGGCGTCGCCCGCCGCACTCGCCGCCGCCGCGGCGACCGCCTACCGGGTGCTCGGGGACGAAGCCGACCGCCCGGCGATCGTCGTGGCCGCCGGCTACGCGCAGCTGTCCGCCGAGGCGTGGACGGCGCTCGCCGCGTCCCCCGTCGAGGCCATCGCGATCGACCTGCACCGCGGCGCGCAGCCGCCCGCCGTCGACGGGCTCGCCGCGAAGACGCTCGTGGGCGGCGTGATCGACGGCCGCAACATCTGGCGTGGCGACCTGGATGCCGCGTGGGGACGCCTGGACGCCCTCCGCACGCTCGGCGCGGCTGCCGTCGCCGCCGGCACCTCCACGTCGCTGCAGCACGTGCCGCACGACGTCGACGACGAACCGCACCTCGACCCGCACCTGGCGTCGTGGCTGGCGTTCGCCGATGAGAAGGTCGGCCAGGTCGTGACCCTCGCGACCGGACTCGACGGCGGCCGCGACGCCATCGGCGTCGAGCTCGACGCGGCATCGGCCGCCCTCGCCGACCGCCGCTCGGCCCCGGGCGTGCGCGACGGCGCGGTGCGCGCGCGGGCGGCCGCGTTGACGCCGGCGGACTACCGACGCGGATCCGCCGACGAGCGCGAGGCCGTGCAGCGGGAGACCCTCGGCCTGCCCGTGCTCCCCACCACGACGATCGGCTCGTTCCCGCAGACCGGTGACATCCGCCGCGCCCGCGCGCGGCACGCGAGCGGAGAGGGGACCGCAGCAGAGTACGAAGAGTTCCTCCGCGACGAGATCCGCCGCGTCGTGCGGCTGCAGGAGGATCTCGACCTCGACGTGCTCGTGCACGGTGAGGCGGAGCGCAACGACATGGTGCAGTACTTCGCCGAGCACCTCGACGGCTTCGCGGTGACCGTGAACGGCTGGGTGCAGTCCTACGGGTCCCGCGCGACCAGGCCGTCGATCCTCTGGGGCGACGTGTCGCGGCCCGCGCCCATCACGGTCGGCTGGTCGACCTTCGCGCAGAGCCTCACCGGCAAGCACGTCAAGGGCATGCTGACCGGGCCGGTGACGATCCTGGCGTGGTCGTTCGTGCGCGACGACCAGCCGCTGGGTGAGACGGCCGACCAGGTCGCGCTGGCGCTGCGCGACGAGATCGCCGACCTCGAAGCCGCTGGCATCCGCATCGTGCAGGTCGACGAGCCGGCGCTGCGGGAGCTGCTGCCGCTCACGCAGGCCCAGCAGCCGGCGTACCTCGACTGGTCGGTGGGCTCGTTCCGCCTCGCGACCGCCGCCGCGGCGCCCGGCACGCAGGTGCACACGCACCTGTGCTACTCCGAGTTCGCCGTCGTCATCGACGCGATCGCGGCGCTCGACGCCGACGTCACCTCGATCGAAGCGGCGCGCAGCCGCGGCGAGGTGATCGCCGACATCCGCACGTCGGGGTTCTCCCGCGGGATCGGGCCGGGCGTCTACGACATCCACTCGCCGCGGGTGCCGTCGGTCGACGAGATCGCCGGGCTGCTGCAGCGTGCCGTCGACGAACTGCCGCTCGGCCAGGTCTGGGTCAACCCCGACTGCGGGCTGAAGACCCGCGGGTACGACGAGACGGTCGCGTCGCTGCGCAACCTCGTCGCGGCCACCCGCGCCATCCGCGAGCAGCTGGCCGTGCAGGTCTGACGCGCCCGACGCGCCTCACGCGATGACGAGAGGGGATGCCGCAGGTCGCGGCATCCCCTCTTCGCGTGTCGTCGCTCCGGTGCCTATACGGCGCGCAGCACCGCCACGATCTTGCCGAGCACGACGGCCTCGTCGCCCAGGATCGGTTCGAACGCGCTGTTGCGCGGCAGCAGCCAGGTGTGGCCGTCGCGCTGGCGGAAGGTCTTCACGGTGGCCTCGCCGTCGAGCATGGCAGCGACGATGTCGCCGTTGTCGGCGGTGGCCTGGGAGCGCACCACGACCCAGTCGCCGTCGCAGATGGCGGCGTCGATCATCGATTCGCCGCTGACCTTGAGCATGAACAGGTCGCCCTTGCCCACGAGCTGGCGCGGCAGCGGGAAGATCTCCTCCACATGCTGGTCGGCCGTGATCGGAACGCCCGCGGCGATGCGTCCCACCAGCGGCACGAGGGCGGCGTCGCCCAGCGACGGCGCCGCGTCGGCCGGGTTCTCGGCGGCGGTGCCGGGGAGGTCGATGAGCACCTCCATGGCGCGCGTCTTGCCGGCGTCGCGGCGCAGGTAGCCGCTGAGCTCGAGCTGGTTGAGCTGATGCGTCACGCTCGACAGTGACTTCAGCCCCACCGCGTCGCCGATCTCGCGCATGCTCGGCGGATAGCCGTGACGGGCGATGGAGCGCTGGATCACCTCGAGGATGGCGAGCTGCTTGTCGCTCAGGCTCTTGCGGCGGCGCGTCTGGGGCCGGTCGTGCGCGCGGTCGCGCCCGCCCGGTGTCGCGTCGGTCATCTCGCCTCTCCCGTCTCGCCGCGTGGGGCAGCGGTCTTCGAATGTCGGAGGTCCGTGGTGGGGTGCTCCTGTCGAAACCGTATCCGGTGACGGATGCCGCGGGGGCGAAGGGCACGCGTGTCGCGTGCGATCGATCTGCGATTCGGGTTCGTGCTTGACAGTCTAAAACATCGAAGATAACTTCGGAAGAGAACTTCGCATCCGGCTCTCCCGGCCGAGAGTCGGATGCGAAGATCACCACCAAGGAGGAGCCATGACCACCATCCAGTTCGCAGGACCGGCGCCGGACGCCACGCGGCTGCGGCTCACCTCCCGTGGCCGTCGCGTGCTCGCGGGTGCCGCTGCTTTCCCCGTGGCCGTCGCCCTCGGGTTCGGCATCGTCAGCGGCGGCGGCGCGCTCGCGACCGTCGACGACTCCGCCCCCGCCGGCACGTTCGAGACCGTCACGGTCGGTGCCGGCGAGTCGCTCTGGGGCATCGCACAAGAGGTCGCACCGCAGGCGGACCCGCGCGATGTGGTCGACGCGATCACGACCCTCAACGCCCTCGAGTCGTCGGCCGTCGCCGCCGGACAGCGCCTGTCGATCCCGCTGGAGTACACCGCCGGCCGGTGAGGTCCCCACGCGCCCTACCATGGGAGGGGTGATCGTGAGTCTCGCCGACCTGCCCCTCCGCGCCGACCTGCGCGGCCAGACCCCCTATGGCGCACCGCAAGCCGCGTTGCCGGTCGCCCTCAACGTCAACGAGAACACCCATCCCGTCCCCGACGAGGTCGCCGGCGACATTCTGGACTCGGTCGCCCGGGCACTGCGTGACATCAACCGCTACCCCGACCGCGAGTTCACCGCGTTGCGCGAAGGCTTCGCCGACTATCTCGGTCACGGGCTGACCGCCGACCAGATCTGGGCGGCCAACGGCTCCAACGAGGTGCTGCAGCACGTGCTGCAGGCTTTCGCGGGCCCGGGGCGCACGGCTTTCGGGTTCGCCCCGACCTACTCGATGTATCCGCTGCTGACGCGTGGCACCGGCGCGACCTGGGTCGCCGGGCACCGCGCCCACGACTTCACGCTGACCCCCGCCGACGCGGCGGCGCAGGTCGAAGAAGCCGGTCCCGACGTGATCTTCCTCTGCGCGCCGAACAACCCCACCGGCACCCCGCTGACACTCGACGTCATCGAGGCGGTCTACGACGCCAGCCACGGCATCGTGATCGTCGACGAGGCCTACGCCGAGTTCGCGCCGCGCGACGCCGGCACCGCACTGTCGCTGCTGCCGGGCCGCGAGCGGCTCGTGGTCTCGCGCACGATGAGCAAGGCCTTCGCCTTCGCCGGCGCCCGCGTCGGCTACCTCGCCGCCGACCCCGCTGTGATCGACGCTCTGCGGCTCGTCCGTCTGCCCTACCACCTGAGCGCGCTCACGCAGGCGGCCGCCACCGCGGCGCTCCGGCACGCGCCGGTGATGCTCGGCATGGTCGACGAGATCGTGGCCCAGCGCGACCGCATCTCCGCCACGCTCGACGCCCTCGCCTACCACCCGCACGAGTCGTGGACGAACTTCGTGCTGTTCGGCGGCGTCGAGGACCCGCCCGCCACGTGGCAGGCGCTGTACGATCGCGGCATCCTGATCCGCGACGTCGGCATCCCCGGTCATCTGCGGGTCACCGCCGGCACTGAGGCCGAGACCACCGCGTTCCTCGATGCGCTGGCCTCGATAGACTCAGCCTCATGACCCGTCCCGACGCGCGCACCGCCTCCGTGCGCCGCGCGACCAGCGAATCCACCGTCGAACTCGACCTCGACCTCGACGGCACCGGCCGCAGCCACATCGACACGAGTGTGCCGTTCTTCGACCACATGCTCACCGCCTTCGCGAAGCACTCGCTGACCGACCTGACGGTGCGCGCCTCCGGAGACACCGACATCGACGCCCACCACACCGTCGAGGACGTGTCGATCGTCCTCGGCCAGGCGATCCGCGAGGCGCTCGGCGACAAGAGCGGCATCTCCCGCTACGGCGACGCCCTCGTGCCGCTGGATGAGGCGCTGGCCCAGGCCGTCGTCGACATCAGCGGCCGGCCCTACCTCGTGCACGCCGGCGAGCCCGCCGGCTTCGAGCACCACCTCATCGGCGGCCACTTCACCGGTTCGCTCGTGCGTCACACCTTCGAGGCGATCGCGTTCAACGCGGGCCTCACCGTGCATGTGAACGTGCTCGCCGGCCGCGACCCGCACCACATCGCCGAAGCCGAGTACAAGGCGTTCGCGCGCGCGTTCCGTCAGGCCAAGTCGCTGGACCCGCTCGTCCAGGGCATCCCCAGCACCAAGGGCGCTCTGTGACGGTGGACACCACCGATCGGCCCCTCGTCGCAGTTCTGGACTACGGCTCAGGCAACGTCCACTCCGCCGTCAAGGCGCTGGTCGCGGCCGGTGCCGATGCGCGCCTCACCGCCGACCGCGGCCTCGTCCGCGAAGCCGACGGCCTGGTGGTGCCGGGCGTGGGAGCGTTCCGTGCCGTGATGGATGCCCTGCGCGCCAGCCGAGCCGACGAGTTGATCGACCGCCGCCTGGCCGGTGGACGACCCGTGCTCGGGATCTGTGTCGGCATGCAGGTGCTGTTCGAGCACGGCGTCGAACGCGGCGTCGACACCGAAGGCCTCGGCGAGTGGCCGGGCGCCGTCACCGAACTCGACGCCCCCGTGCTGCCGCACATGGGCTGGAACACGGTGGAGCCGGGGGAGGGGTCGGTGCTGTTCCGCGGCATCGAGCAGGAACGCTTCTACTTCGTGCACTCGTACGCCGCTCGATCCTGGACGCTGGATGTCATGCCGCCCTTCCCGACGCCCGCACTCACATGGAGCCGGCACGGTGGGCCGTTCCTGGCCGCCGTCGAGAACGGGCCGCTGTCGGCGACCCAGTTCCACCCCGAGAAATCGGGCGAAGCCGGCATCCGTCTGCTGTCCAATTGGCTCGGCGCGCTGCGCCCGACTACGCTCTGACACCGTGCCGTCGCGGCTCTCGCCGCGCCACCGAGCCCCGACAGCTGGAGCCATGAACGATTTCGCTTCCACCCCCGAGTTGATCCTGCTGCCCGCGATCGACGTCGCCGGCGGCAAGGCCGTGCGCCTCACGCAGGGCGAGGCCGGCTCTGAGACGAGCTACGGCGACCCCATCGAGGCCGCGCAGCTGTGGGCCCGCCAGGGCGCCCAGTGGATCCATCTGGTCGACCTCGACGCCGCCTTCGGGCGCGGCAACAACACCGCCGTGCTGCGCAAGGTGATCAAGCACGTCAAGGGCGTGCAGGTGGAGCTGTCCGGCGGTATCCGCGACGATCGCTCGCTGGAGGCCGCGCTGGAAAGCGGCGCCACGCGCATCAACCTCGGCACCGCGGCACTGGAGAACCCCGAGTGGGCCGCCGACGTCATCGCCCGCTACGGCGACGCGATCGCCGTGGGCCTCGACGTGCGCGGGACCACCCTCGCCGCCCGCGGCTGGACCCGCGAGGGCGGGGACCTCTGGGAGGTGCTCGACCGGCTCGAGCAGGCCGGCTGCGGCCGCTACGTGGTCACCGACGTCACCAAGGACGGCACGCTGCGCGGCCCGAACCTGGAGCTCCTGCGTGAAGTGACCTCTCGCACGACCAAGCCCGTCGTCGCCTCGGGTGGCATCTCGAGCCTCGACGACATCGCGGCGCTGCGCGAGCTCGTACCGCTGGGTGTGGAGGGCGCCATCGTCGGCAAGGCTCTCTACGCGCAGGCTTTCACCCTCGCCGAGGCACTGGATGTCGCCGGATCCTGAGCACGGCTGCGCGAACACCGGTGACTCCGCCGGCGTCGCGTGGGAGGGACGCAGCTTCCAGTCCAATCCGCACGCGGGTGACGACGGCTCTGCCGACCCTGCGCTGCTTGCCGCGCTCACGGCGTTCCGTGCCGGCGAGGGCGACCAGATCGCCGTCGTCGAGGCGTACCGCACCGCACGCCTGCTGATCCCGCTCGTCGCCGAGAAGGGCGACGAGGGGGTGGGGCCCACCGGGCTCGTCGTGGACAAGACCCAGGAGCTGTCGATCGTGACGGTGGCCGCACCCGACGGGCGGCGCGTGCTGCCGGTGTTCACCTCGGTCGCGGCGATGCAGCGGTGGGATGCCACAGCGCGCCCCGTACCCGCCGACGGGGTGCGCACGGCGCTGGCGGCGGCGAACGACGACACCGATCTCATCGTGATCGATCCGACGTCCGAGACCGAGTTCGTGCTGCGCCGTCCCGCCGTCTGGGCGATCGGCCAGGGGCACGCGTGGGAGCCGAGCTTCTCGTCGCCCGAGGTCTACCGGGGGCTGCAGGAGAGCATCGGGGGAGAGTTGGCCGTGCTCGACCTGTCGATGGCGCCCGGTGACCCCGACGCGCGGCTGCGGGGTCCCGAGCTGCTGGTGCGCCTGCAACTGGTCGCCGGCCTCGAGCAGGCGGAGCTCGATGCCGTGCTGCAGCGTCTCGCCGCCCGTTGGGCCGCCGACGACCGCATCGCCGTACTGGTGGACTCCCTCACCGTGAAGCTCACCCGCCCCGCCGAGTGAGCGGGTGAGCACAGGGGTCAGGTGACGGGGCCGGTCAGCTTCTCGCCGGGGCCCTTGCCGATCTGGTCGGGGATCACCGATGCTTCGCGGAAGGCCAGCTGCAACGACCGCAGCCCGTCGCGCAGCGACCGGGCGTGCATGTCGCTGATCTCGGGGGCGCCGGCGGTGATGAGCCCCGCCAGCGCGTTGATGAGCTTGCGTGCCTCGTCGAGATCCTGCTGAGTCTCGGGGTCGTCGGCGAGGCCGACCTTCACCGCCGCGGCGCTCATGAGGTGCACCGCCGCCGTGGTGATGACCTCGACCGCGGGCACGTCGGCGATGTCGCGGGTGGCGGAACTCGCGGCGCGATCCTGCTCCTCCCAGCGGGCCTCGGTCGCGGCATCCGGGCCTGCCCCGGCCGTCGCCTGATGGTCGTGACCGTCGGGAATCGTGTTCACATCGCACCTTCTGCTAGACTTTCGCGGGCACCGGGGGTTTCTCCCCCGGATCGAAAGAGGATCACATCCCACCCGCGCTTGCCGTTCCAGGCTACCGGGTCCACGCACTCCGCTCCGTCTCGTACGGAGTAGCCAGGGTGCAGAAGCCGGCGCTGGTGCGCCGTGTGGGTGGAACGTGCGAATCTTTCGCCCGCGAGGGACCGCGTGAGAGCGGATCGTCGCGGAGGCCGAACCTATTCGCTACGTAAGAGGAGTCCCGCATCAGCGATCCCCGCACCAATGACCGCATCCGCGTCCCCGAGGTCCGCCTCGTCGGACCCGCGGGTGAGCAGGTCGGCGTCGTCCGCATCGAGGTGGCGCTGCGCCTGGCCCAGGAGGCCGAACTCGACCTGGTCGAGGTGGCCCCGAACTCGAAGCCGCCCGTGGTCAAGATCATGGATTACGGCAAGTTCAAGTACGAGGCGGCGCAGAAGGCCAAGGAAGCGCGGCGCAATCAGGCGAACACGGTCCTCAAGGAGGTCCGCTTCCGTCTGAAGATCGAGGCACACGACTACATCACCAAGCTCAAGCGCGCCGAGGGGTTCCTGCAGGCGGGCGACAAGGTCAAGGCCATGATCCTGTTCCGAGGCCGCGAGCAGTCGCGTCCTGAGCAGGGCGTGCGTCTGCTGCGCAAGTTCGCAGAGGACGTGGCGGAATACGGTGTCGTCGAATCCAGCCCCACGATCGACGGTCGCAACATGGTGATGGTCGTCGCCCCCCACAAGAACAAGTCCGAAGTCAAGACGGAGCAGAACGCTCAGCGTGCTGCCAACAAGGAAGCCGCGCGCCAGTCGCGCACCGGCGGTCCCGACGTCGACCAGGACCAGCACGACGAGCAGCCGGCGGCCAAGGCCGACGAGCAGCCCGCCGCGCAACCGGCCGAATAGGCCCCCACAGTCTCCCGCACCGCGGGATCCGAACTCCCGCCTGCGCGGGACGTGAAACGAAGGAAGAAGAGATGCCGAAGCAGAAGACCCACTCGGGTGCCAAGAAGCGCTTCAAGGTCACCGGAAGCGGCAAGCTCATGAAGCAGCAGGCCAACATGCGCCACAACCTTGAAGGCAAGTCCAGCCGCCGCACCCGTCGCCTCAACCAGGAGCAGGTCCTCGCTCCCGGTGACGCGAAGGTCGCCAAGAAGCTGCTCGGTCTCTGAGCGCCCCGCACGTTAGAAGGTAGAAGAAAATGGCTAGAGTCAAGCGGGCTGTCAACGCCCACAAGAAGCGTCGCGTCATCCTCGAGCGCGCCTCCGGTTACCGCGGACAGCGTTCGCGTCTGTACCGCAAGGCGAAGGAGCAGGTCACCCACTCGCTCGTCTACGCGTACCGTGACCGTCGCAAGCGCAAGGGCGACTTCCGCCGCCTGTGGATCCAGCGCATCAACGCCGCTGCCCGCCAGAACGGCATGACGTACAACCGCTTCATCCAGGGTCTGGGACTGGCGGGCGTGCAGGTCGACCGTCGCATGCTCGCCGAGCTGGCCGTGCACGAGCCGGCCACGTTCGCCGCGCTGGTGCAGACGGCCAAGGCCGCGCTGCCCACCGACGTCAACGCTCCCAAGGCCTGACTCGACGCAGACGTCGCGCTTCGGCGCTGATCGCACAAGGGGCGCCCTCTTCGGAGGGCGCCCCTTGTGCGTACTGAGAACCCGGGAGCCCGCGCCCTAGGATGGGAACGTGCTCGAGAATCCGCGTTCGCCTCGTGTGCGTGCCGTCGCCAAACTGACCAAGCGCAGCGCCCGGCAGGAAACGGGCCTGTTCCTCCTCGAGGGACCGCAGGCCGCACGCGAAGCGCTCGCACACCGGCCCGACACGGTCGTCGAACTGTTCGCGACTCCGAGTGCGATGGAGCGCCACGGCGACGTGCGCGAGGCGGCGGCCGATGCCGGCATCGAGATCGTCCTCACGACAGAAGCCGTCCTCGATGCCATGGCCGACACCGTCACCCCGCAGGGGATCGTCGCCGTCGCCCGTCAGTCGCCCAGTTCGGTGCGCGAGATCTTCTCCGGCGACCCGAAGCTCATCGCGATCTGCGAAGAGGTGCGCGACCCGGGCAACCTCGGCACCATCATCCGTGCGGCGGATGCCGCGGGCGCCGATGCCGTGATCCTCACCGGCCGCACGGTCGACCCCTACAACCCCAAGGTGGTCCGCGCGACGACAGGGTCGCTGTTCCATGTGGCCGTCGCCGTCGGCGCCGACCTCGAGACGACCGCCGCCCGCGCCCGCGGCGCCGGCATGCAGGTCGTGGCCGCCGACGTCGGGGGAGAGGACTTCCTCGCCCGACGGGGCCTGTTGTCCGAGCCCACGGCGTGGCTGTTCGGCAACGAGGCGCGGGGACTCGACGAGCAGGCGCTCGCCCACGCGGATGTCTCCCTGCGGCTGCCGATCTACGGTCGCGCCGAGTCGCTCAACCTCGCGACCGCCGCGAGCGTGTGCCTGTACGAGAGCGCTTTCGCGCAACGCGCCGACCGCTGAGCGTACGCGTCGGTTTTGTTTCAGAACGGTAAAGGTACCGTCAACCGTCCACTCGCGCCTCGGTGGATGAATAAGGTGTCACACATGGCGTTTTCAGACTCGCAGGCTGCTCCGCGCACGTCGAACATCGATGTCCAGCGTGGGCAACCGCTCGTCGTCGTCTCCGACGTGCAGAAGCACTACGGCGACTTCCAGGCGCTGACCGACATCAACTTGACGGTCAACCGCGGTGAGGTCGTGGTGGTCATCGGGCCGTCCGGCTCCGGCAAGTCGACGCTGTGCCGCACGATCAATCGGCTCGAGACGATCACGAGCGGCACGATCACGATCGACGGCAAGGAACTGCCCAAGGAAGGCAAGGCCCTGGCCGCGCTGCGCGCCGACGTGGGCATGGTGTTCCAGTCGTTCAACCTGTTCTCGCACCTGACGATCCTCGACAACGTCACGCTCGGCCCCATCAAGGTCAAGGGCATGAAGAAGGCGGATGCCGAGCGCGAGGCGCGGGCGCTTCTGGAGCGGGTGGGTGTGGCGCAGCAGGCCGACAAGCTCCCGGCTCAACTGTCCGGCGGCCAGCAGCAGCGCGTCGCCATCGCCCGCGCCCTGGCGATGAAGCCCAAGGTGATGCTCTTCGATGAGCCGACCAGCGCGCTGGATCCCGAGATGATCAACGAGGTGCTCGACGTCATGGTCGGCCTCGCCCAGGACGGCATGACGATGATCGTCGTCACCCACGAGATGGGTTTCGCCCGCAAGGCCGGCGACCGCGTGGTCTTCATGGCCGACGGCCTGATCGTCGAAGAGGACACCCCCGAGCAGTTCTTCACCGCCCCCAAGAGCGAGCGCGCCAAGGACTTCCTCTCCAAGCTGATCACGCACTGAGACGTCCGCGCCCCTGCACCGGCGCGGCCCCGAGAGCCATCGACACCAGGAGGATCCCATGCGCAAGACCCGTATGGCCGGCGCGTTCGCCGGCATCGCCATCGCCGCCCTCGCCCTGAGCGGCTGCAACAGCGGCACGCCGGACAACCCGGGCGGCGACACCACCGAGGGCACCGAGGGCGACGCGGCCCTCTGGGAGGTCGCCAGCGACGTCTCGTTGGAGGACAGCCCCACCTACGAGCGCATGGTCGAGCGCGACGGCGTGATCGTCGGCGTGAAGAACGACCAGCCGGGTCTGGGCTACCAGGACGCCGCCACCGACGAGCGCACCGGTTTCGACATCGACATCGCCCGGTGGATCGCGGCATCCCTCGGCTTCGACGAGGACCAGATCGAGTACGTCACCATACCCTCCGCCAACCGCGAGCAGGCGATCGTGAACGGCGACATCGACTACTACGTCGGCACCTACTCGATCACCGACAAGCGCAAGGAGCAGATCGACTTCGCCGGTCCCTACTTCATCACCGGGCAGGGCCTGCTCGTCGCCTTCGACAACGAGGACATCACCGGACCCGACGACCTCGCCGGCAAGATCGTCTGCTCGGTGACCGGCTCCACCCCGCTGCAGCGCATCCGCGACGAGTACAGCCCCGGCGACACCGTCGAGTACGACACGTACTCGCAGTGCATCGAGCAGCTGCTGTCGGGCTCGGTCGACGCCATCACCACCGATGAGGCGATCCTCGCCGGGTACGTGGCGCAGCAGCCCGACGAGCTGAAGATCGCCGGCGAGCCCTTCAGCGAGGAGCGCTACGGCGTGGGCCTGGAAAAGGGCGACACCGCACTGCTGGATCACATCAACGCCCTCTTCACCGATGGCGGCGAGGTGTGGACCGCGCTGTTCGAGGAGCACCTTGCTCCCGCCGGCATCGCCGGCGAGCAGCCCGCCGTCGACTGACCCAGGTGGTGGGGGGGGGGGGGGGGGGGGGGGGGCGCGG
>NZ_JACSQP010000003.1:0-16472 GCF_014836535.1 Microbacterium pullorum | reverse complement strand
CGCCCCCCCCCCCCCCCCCCCCCCCCCCGACCCTCCCTCTGATCCGACCGAGAGAAGAACGCATGGGCGTCATCACCGACAACCCCGACGTGTGGGGCGAAGCCCTGCTGGGCACTCTCATCCTGTTCTTCGGTGGCGGGGTGGTCGCCCTCGTGGTGGGCATCGTCGTGGGCGCCATGCGCGTGTCGCCCATTCCGGTGGCCCGTGCCGTCGGCACGATCTACGTCAACACGATCCGCAACACCCCGCTGACGCTGGTGTTCTTCGCGTTCGCGTTCGCGCTGCCGCCGCTGCTCGAACTGCGACTCACCTCCGATGTCTCCCTCACCCTCGCCATCAGCGCGCTGGGTCTGTACACCGCCACCTATGTGGCAGAGACCATCCGATCGGGCATCAACACGGTGCCCGTCGGGCAGGCCGAGGCCGCGCGTGCGATGGGGCTGACGTTCGGGCAGGTGATGGGGCTGGTGGTGATGCCGCAGGCATTCCGCTCGGTCATCCCGCCGATGATGAGCGTGTTCATCGCACTGCTGAAGAACACCACGGTCGCCGCCGGGTTCTCGGTGGTCAACCTCGGTTCGGCCCGCAACTACCTCAGTGAGCGTGGCGAGAACCAGTTCCTCGTCATCGTCTGGGTGATGGTCATCTTCGTGGCGCTGGTGCTGCTGCTGTCGTGGCTGCAGCGAACGCTCGAGAACCGATGGAGGGTCGCCCGATGAGCTCGGTCCTGTACGACGTGCCGGGTCCCCGGGCGATCATCCGCAACCGCATCCTCGGCGTCATCACCGTGCTGCTGGTGGCCGCGGTGCTCGGCCTGCTGATCTGGCGACTCATCGACACGGGGCAGTTCTCCGCCCGCAAATGGCAGGCGTTCACCTACACGAACGTGTGGCTCAACATCGGTGAAGCCACGCTGAACACCCTGGCGGCCTTCGCCGTCGCCGCCGTCGGCGCGCTCGCGCTCGGCTTCGTCCTGGCGATCGGTCGCCTGTCCGACCACGCCTGGGTGCGCATCCCGGCCGGCGCGATCGTCGAGGTGCTCCGCGCCGTCCCCGTGCTGATCTTCATGTTCCTGCTCTACTACGGGCTGCCCGTGCTCGGCATCCGCATGGATTCCTACTGGGCGGTCGTCATCGCCCTCATCGTCTACAACGGCTCGGTGCTCGCAGAGGTCATCCGTGCCGGTGTGCAGTCGTTGCCGCGGGGTCAGCAGGAAGCCGGGTACGCCATCGGCCTGCGCAAGGCGGGCGTCATGCGCCTGGTGCTGCTGCCGCAGGCGATCCGCGCGATGCTGCCGGTGATCATCGCCCAGCTCGTCGTGACGCTCAAGGACACCGCGCTCGGCTTCATCATCACCTACCCGGAGCTGCTGTTCTACGCGCGCTACCTGGGCTCGCAGTCGACCTACGGTTCGCCGATCGTCCCGATGACGATCATCGTCGGCGCCATCTACATCAGCCTCTGCCTGCTGCTGTCGCTGGTGGCGACGGTCGTCGAGAAGCGCCTGCGCCGCTCCGCGCGCACGCCCGGTGTCGCGGCGATGCACCATCCGGTGGGCGAGGTCACCGATACCCAGCTCATCGCTGTGCAGAATCGCGCCGACCGCACGCTCGACGGCAAGGCGGGCCCGCACGACGGGTGAACGCGGCGGGAGCCCAGCCGCGCGTCGGTAGACTCGTTCTTCGTGTCTGACTCTCTCGAGATCACCCCTGAAGCGGTGGATGCCGCGGTAGCCGCGGCCCTCGCCGCGATCGCCGCCGCCGCCACCACAGCCGAGCTGAAGGCGGCGCGTTCCGCGCACTCCGCCGAGGGCTCGCCGCTGGCCGCCCTCAACGCGCAGCTGCGTTCGGTGCCCAACGAGCGCAAGGCCGAGTTCGGCAAGCTCGTCGGCCAGGCGCGCGGCCGGGTGAACCAGGCCCTCACCGCCCGGGAGGCGGAGCTCGCCGCGGCCGAGACCGCCGCCCAGCTCGAGGCGGAGCGCCTGGACATCACGGCGCTCGCACAGCGCGCGCGCACCGGCGCGCGGCATCCGCTGACCCTGCTGCAGGAGCAGATCGCCGACCTGTTCGTCGGCATGGGGTGGGAGATCGCCGAGGGTCCCGAGCTCGAGCACGAGTGGTTCAACTTCGACGCGCTGAACTTCGACGTCGACCACCCGGCGCGTCAGATGCAGGACACGTTCTATGTCGACCCCGTGCAGCGCCACCTGGTGATGCGCACGCACACGAGCCCCGTGCAGGTGCGCAGCATGCTCGAGCGCGACCTGCCCATCTACATCCTCGCGCCCGGCCGGGTGTACCGCACCGATGAGTTCGATGCCACTCACCTGCCGGTGTTCAGCCAGTTCGAGGGCCTCATCGTCGACAAGGGCATCACGATGGCGCACCTGAAGGGCACGCTCGATCACGTCGCGCGCACCCTCTTCGGCGCCGAGGCGAAGACGCGCATGCGCGCCAACTACTTCCCCTTCACCGAGCCGTCGGCCGAATTCGACCTGTGGCACCCCACCTTCAAGGGCGGGGCGCGCTGGATCGAGTGGGGCGGGTGCGGCATGGTCAACCCCAACGTGCTGCGCGCGGCCGGCATCGACCCGGAGGTCTACTCGGGCTTCGCGTTCGGGATGGGATTCGAGCGGACCCTGATGTTCCGCAGCGATGTGCAGGACATGCGCGACATGGCCGAGGGCGATGTCCGCTTCAGCGAGCAGTTTGGAATGGTGGTCTGATGCGCGTTCCGCTGTCGTGGTTGCGTGAATACGTCGACGTCCCGGTGGATGCCGCGCCCGAGGACGTCCTGGCGGCGCTGGTGTCGGTCGGCTTCGAAGAGGAGGACGTGCACGGCTTCGACCTGCAGGGCCCGATCGTCGTGGGCCAGGTCGTCGAGTTCGTCGAGGAGCCGCAGTCCAACGGCAAGACGATCCGCTGGTGCCAGGTCGATGTCGGCGAGGACAACGGCGGAGTGCGCGGCATCGTGTGCGGTGCCCGCAACTTCTTCGCCGGCGACAAGGTCGTGGTGACCCTTCCCGGCGCCGTGCTGCCCGGACCCTTCCCGATCGCCGCCCGCAAGACCTACGGCCACGTCTCGGACGGCATGATCGCCTCCGCGAAGGAGCTGGGCCTGGGCGACGAGCACAACGGCATCCTGCGCCTGGTGGAGCTCGGGCTCGACCCCGAGGTCGGGACGGATGCCATCGCGCTGCTGGGCCTCGACGACGTCGCCGTCGAGATCAACGTCACCCCGGATCGCGGTTACGCGCTGTCGATCCGCGGTGTCGCCCGCGAGTACGCGCACGCCACCGGTGCGCACTTCCGCGACCCGGGGGAGCGCGAGTGGGGCGAGCTGCAGCAGCCCGTCGAGGGCTTCGCCGTCGCCGTGGACGACCAGGCGCCCATCCGCGGGCGCGTGGGAGCGAGCGAGTTCGTCGTGCGCATCGTGCGCGACGTCGACCCCACCAAGCCGACGCCCCCGTGGATGGTCGCGCGGCTCACGCTCGCCGGCATCCGCTCGCTCGGCATCCTCATCGACATCACCAACTACGTGATGCTCGAGCTCGGCAACCCGATCCACGGCTACGACCTCGATCGCCTGACCGGGGGCATCACGGTGCGCCGTGCGCACGAGGGCGAGAAGCTCACGACCCTCGACGGCAAGGAGCGCGCGCTCAGCGCCGAGGATCTGCTCATCACCGATGAGTCCGGACCCATCGGCCTGGCCGGCGTCATGGGCGGCGGCACCACCGAGATGACCGACGCGACCCGCAACGTGCTCATCGAGGCGGCCGTGTTCGACACCGTCTCGATCGCCCGCACCGCCCGGCGGCACAAGCTGCCGTCGGAAGCCTCCAAACGCTTCGAGCGCGGCGTCGATCCGCTCATCCCCTTCATCGCCGCCCGGCGCGTAGCCGACCTCATGGTCGAGTACGCCGGCGGGACGCTGGACACCGCCGTCGGAGGCGCGCTGTTCGCCGACGTGCACATCGCGGGAATCGACCTGCCGAAGGCGTTCGTGCCCGGGCTCATCGGCGTGGACTACAGCGATGCCGAGGTCGTCGGCGCGCTGGAGACCATCGGGTGCGAGGTCACCGAGGTGGCCGACGCGTGGGTCGTCATCCCGCCGTCGTGGCGCCCGGACCTCACCGACAAATGGACCCTCGCTGAGGAGGTCGCCCGCATCCACGGGTACGACCGCATCCCCTCGGTGCTGCCGGTGCCGCCGTCGGGGCGGGGGCTCACTCCCGCGCAGGCGGGGCGTCGCCGGGTGGCGAATGCGCTGGCCGCCGCCGGATACACCGAGACCCCGTCGTTCCCCTTCACCACGGCGGAGCAGAACGACCTGCACGCCTCGGCGTCGGGTGAGCACCTGCCGAGCGTGAAGCTCGCCAACCCGCTCGACGGGCAGGCGCCGTTCCTGCGCCGTTCGCTGGTGCCGGGTCTGCTGCAGGTGGCGCACCGCAACCTCGCGCGCGGCTTCGGCGACCTCGCCCTGTTCGAGACCGGCGCGGTCTTCCTGCCCGAGCCGGGCGTCGTCTACGGCACCGACCACGTGCCGCCGCTGGCGGTTCGGCCCGATGCCGCGACGCTCGCCGCGCTCGACGCGTCGATCCCGCCGCAGCGGCGTCATGTCGCCGTGCTGCTGACCGGCCACCGCGTCGCGAAGCAGCCCGGCCAGCCGGCGGAGGCGTACGACCTCGGTGACGCGCTCGATGCCGTGCGCACGATCGCGGTCGCCGCGGGTGTCGAGATCTCCGTCGCCCAGGCCGAGCGGGCCGCCCTGCACCCCGGACGCACCGGCGTGCTGACCGTCGGCGATGTCGAGGTCGGCTACGTCGGCGAGGTGCTGCCGGCGGTGTCGGCCGACGCCGATCTGCCCGGGCGCGTCATCGTCGCGGAACTGGACCTCGACCGCGTGCTGTCGCTGGCGGGCGACCGCGTGGTGGCGGCATCCCTGTCGGGATACCCCGCTGCGACGCAGGACGTTTCACTCGTCGTGCCGCGGGAGACACCGGCATCGGCCGTGCGCGCTGCGCTCGTGGCGGGCGCGGGGGAGCTGCTGGAGTCGCTGCGCCTGGTCGACGACTACCGCGGCCCGGGCGTGCCCGATGACGCGAAGAGCCTCACGTTCGCGCTGCGCTTCCGCGCCCCCGACCGCACGCTGACCGCCGCCGAGGCGACCGAGGCGAAGCTCGCCGGTGTCGCCGTGGCCGCCGCCCGCCTGGGAGCCGCCATCCGCGAGTGAGCCCGCCACGCCCACGGAGGGGATTGCTCAGCGCGAGCCCCAGTTCCACCGCGGGGCGTCGAGGAAGCCCTGGCCGGCGACGACCGTGCCGTCGGGGGTGCGCTGCAGCTCGATGTGTGCGGCACCCGGGAGGCCGGCGGCCAGCTGCGGGGCGTGGGTCACCACGAGCAGCTGGGTGCGCTCGGATGCCGCGGCGATGAGTGCCCCCAACGGCTCGAGCAGTTCGACGTGCAGGCTCGCCTCGGGCTCGTTGAGCACGATGAGCGGGGCGGGACGGGCGGGCAGCAGTGCCGCGCACAGCAACAGGTAGCGCAGCGTCCCGTCGGAGAGCTCGCCCGCCTGCAGCGGACGCAGCAGGCCGGGCAGATGCAGGGCGAGTGAGAACCGGCCGTCGCTGCCGGTCACCTGCACGCGGGCGCCGGGGAACGCGGCATCCACCGCACGATCCAGCGCATCGCCGTGCCCGGCATCGTGGATCGTCGCCCACACGGCCGCGAGATCCTCACCGCCGTGGCCGAGGGTGTGCGAACGCGTCCCCACCTGAGGGCGGCGGGCGGGGGCGTCGGCGTCGACGCGGAAGTGGTCGTAGAAGCGCCAGCCGCCCAGCATGCGCCGCAGGGTCAGCAGCTCGGGAGCGGTATCGCCGTCGGCGAGGTCGGTCACGATGCTCTCGAACGGGGCGAGCTGCTGATGCAGGGTGGTCCAGGATCCGTCGCGCACCCGGGTCGCCCCGCGCAGCCGGTCGATCAACAGCGTGGCGGGCTTGGCCACCGGACCGGCGAAGACCTGCTCGCGCTTGATCTCCGGGTCGCGGGCGAAGACATTCGACTGGTCGGACTGGGGGATGCCGAGATCGACGAGGTAGCCCAGCTCGTCGCCGGCGAAACCCAGTTGCACGGCGACCGGGCCACGGCGCAGCATGCCTTCCCCGCCGCCGTTCTCGGGCCCCGCCCACAGCACGGAGGGCAGCCCGCCCTCGCGGGCGACGGCGGAGACGAGCGAGCCTCTCGCGGTCGACGCCAGCAGGCGCAGCGCACGGTAGAGGTTCGACTTGCCCGAGCCGTTGGCGCCGGTGACGACGGTGAGGGGCGCGAGCGGCACGACCACGTCGCGCAGCGACCGGTAGCCGGATACGGCGAGTGTCGTGAGCATCACACGATCCTGACACGCACCCCCGACGCCGCTCGCGAGTGACTGCTCGTCCGCTCGAGGGCGTCGCATTCGAAGCGGGACTCTGCTGGAATCGACCCATGGTGGATGTACTGATTCTGGGAGGAACGGGCTGGCTGGGTTCCCGGGTGGCGGAGCGCTGGCTCGACCGCGGGGCGCGCGTGACGTGCCTGGCGCGCGGGCATCGTCCTGCTCCCGACGGTGCGCACCTCGTGGCGGCGGACCGCACGGCGCCGGGAGCGTACGACGCCGTGGCCGATCGGGAGTGGGATGAGGTGGTGGATGTGTCCTCGGATGCCGCGAGCGTGGCATCCGCCGTCGCCGCGCTCGCCGCACATACCCGGCACTGGACCTATGTCTCGACGATCTCCGTGTATGCCGACGTGGACGGCGCAGGCGATGACGAGTCGGCGCCCGTGCGGGGCCCCGGCGCCGACGGGGAGTCGGATTACGCCCAGGAGAAGGCCGCCGCGGAGGCGCTCGTGCGCACGGCGATCGGGCATCGCGGGGCGGTCGTGCGACCGGGCCTCATCGCCGGGCCGGGAGATCCCACCGACCGCTTCGGCTACTGGGTGTCACGGTTCGCGCTCGCCGGGGAGGATCCGGTGCTGGTACCCGACACGACGGACAAGGGCGTCGCGGTGATCGACGTCGACGACCTCGCGGACTTCATCGTCGCGCTCGGAGACGCCCGGTGGACCGGTGTCGTCAACGCGGTGGGTGATCCGCACACGCTCGACGAGGTCCTGACGCAGGCGCGGGAGGTCGCGGGGCACACCGGCGATGTCGTCACCGCCTCGGACCAGTGGCTGGCGGAGCAGTCGGTCGCGCACTGGGCGGGACCTCGCTCGCTGCCGCTGAGCCTGCCACCGCAGCATCGCGGCGTGTGGTCCCGCTCGAACACGGCATACAAGATCCTGGGCGGGCGCCTGCGTCCGCTGCGGGCGACTCTCGAGCGCACGCTGGATGCCGAGCGCAAGGCGGGTCTGGATCGCGACCGTGTCGCCGGCATGACGCGCGAGGAGGAGATCTCGCTCCTGTCCGCCATCGAGTGAGCCGTCGACGGGCACCGGCGCGGGGCCCGGTTTGCGGGGGGACGGGGCGGCGGGATATCGTCGCGGCATGCCTTCGGCTGTGTGTGCACCTGCGACGCTCGTCTCGAGCGCCGTCGCTGCGCGCCGCCGCCCGGGCGGGCGCCGACTCTAGGCGACCCCGCGTGCGATCGTCGTGGTCGCTGCCGGTGTCGCCGTCTCCGGCCCCGTATCCCCGCTGATTAAGGTGTATTCATGACCTATTCGGTCGCCGTCTCCGGCGCATCCGGCTATGCGGGCGGCGAGATCCTCCGTCTGCTCGCCACCCATCCCGACATCGACATCCGCACCGTCACGGCGCACTCCAACGCCGGGCAGCCCCTCATCGACCACCAGCCGCACCTGCGTTCGCTCGCCCACCTGCAGCTGCAGGAGACCACCCCCGAGGTGCTCGCCGGCCACGACATCGTCTTCCTCGCCCTGCCCCACGGCCAGTCGGCGCAGTACACCGATGCGCTCGCCGACACCCCGCTCGTGATCGATGCGGGTGCCGACCACCGGCTCACGTCCGCTGCGGCGTGGGAGCAGTTCTACGGCGGTGCGTTCGCCGAGCCCTGGGCGTACGGCGTGCCCGAACTGCCCGTGGCGGGCGGAAAGCAGCGCGGGCGCCTGGTCGGTGCCTCGCGCATCGCCGCCCCGGGATGCAACGCCTCCACCGTGAGCCTCAGCCTCGCCCCGGGCGTCGCCGCCGGCGTCATCGACGCGGGCGACATCGTCTCCGTGCTCGCCGTCGGACCTTCGGGCGCCGGCAAGAGCCTCAAGCCGAACCTCCTCGCGGCCGAAGTCCTCGGCACCGCCAACCCGTATGCCGTGGGCGGCACCCACCGGCACATCCCCGAGATCCGCCAGGCGCTCGCCGCGGCAGGCGGCGCGACCGGCATCGACCCCGACGGCATCCGCATCTCGTTCACGCCCGTGATCGTGCCGATGTCGCGCGGCATCCTCGCCACGACCTCCGCCCCCATCGCCCCCGGAGCCACGGATGCCGACATCCGCCGCGCCTGGGACGACGCCTACCGCGACGAGCCGTTCGTGCAACTGCTGCCGGCGGGCCGCTTCCCGCGCACCGCCGATGTGCTGGGTGCCAACACCGCCCTCCTCGGACTTGCCATCGACCGCGCCGCGAACCGCGTCGTCGTCGTCGCCGCGGTCGACAACCTGGTCAAAGGCACCGCGGGTGCCGCGATCCAATCGATGAACATCGCCCTCGGCCTCTCCGAGACCACGGGCCTGAGCGTGAACGGAGTGGCACCGTGAGCGTCACGTCAGCATTGGGATTCGACGCGGCGGGAGTCGCCGTGGGACTGAAATCCACCGGCCACCCTGACGTCGCCGTCGTGGTCAACCGCGGTCCGCTGAAGGTCGGCGCCGCCGTGTTCACGGGCAACCGGGCCAAGGCCAACCCCATCATCTGGTCCCAGCAGGCCATCGCCGACGGTGTCGTCGAGGCTGTGGTGCTCAACTCCGGCGGCGCGAACTGCTTCACCGGCGCGTTCGGGTTCCAGACCACCCACCAGACCGCCGAGAAGACGGCGGAGCTGCTGGGCGTGAGCCCCGGTGACATCCTGGTGTGCTCCACCGGCCTCATCGGCACCGGCGACGAGGTGTTCCGCGCCAAGGTGCTCGACGGGGTGGAGAAGGGTGTCGCGGCGCTGAGCCCCGAGGGCGGCGACGACGCCGCCGAGGCGATCATGACCACCGATTCGCGCCCGAAGCGCAGCGAATTCCGCGGCGACGGCTGGACGATCGGCGGCATGGCCAAGGGCGCCGGCATGCTCGCGCCAGGACTGGCGACCATGCTCGTCGTCCTCACCACCGATGCCGTGCTCGACGCCGCGCAGGCCGACGCGCACCTGCGCGCCGCCACGGGCGTGAGCTTCGACCGGCTCGATTCCGACGGCTGCATGTCGACCAACGACCAGGTGACGCTCATGGTCAGCGGCGCCAGTGACGTCGTGCCCGACCCTCACGCGTTCCGCAACGCGCTGATCGCGGTGTGCGCCGATCTCGCCCGCCAGCTGCAGGGCGATGCCGAGGGCGCGAGCCACGACATCACCATCCAGGTGACGGGCGCCGCCTCCGAGGCCGACGCCGTGACGGTGGGGCGCTCGGTCGCCCGCAACAACCTGTTCAAGGCGGCGATCTTCGGCAACGACCCCAACTGGGGGCGCGTGCTGGCGGCGATCGGCACGACCGATGCCGCCTTCGACCCGTACGACGTGGACGTGTGGATGAACGGCGTGCGCGTGTGCACCGCCGGCGGCCCCGACCGCCCGCGCGAAGAAGTCGACCTCACCCCGCGGGCGACCCACGTGCTGATCGACCTCAAGGTGGGCGACGCGGCCGCCAGCATCCTCACCAACGACCTCACCCACGACTACGTGCACGAGAACAGCGCGTACGCCTCATGACCGACATCCAGCACACGACTCCCGAGCAGGCCGCCGTCAAGGCGGGCGTGCTCATCGAGTCGCTGCCGTGGCTCAAACGGTTCAACGACCAGATCATCGTGATCAAGTTCGGCGGCAACGCCATGGTCTCCGACGAACTGCAGAACGCGTTCGCCGAGGACATCGCCTACCTGCGGTTCGTGGGCGTCAAGCCCGTCGTCGTGCACGGCGGCGGCCCGCAGATCTCCCAGATGCTCGACCGCCTGTCGATCCCGAGCGAGTTCAAGGGCGGCTACCGCGTCACCTCCACCGAGGCGATCTCGGTGGTGCGCATGGTGCTCACCGGTCAGATCAACCCGCAGCTGGTCAGTCGCATCAACGCGCACGGGCCGTTCGCGAGCGGCCTGTCGGGGGAGGATGCCGGGCTCTTCGGCGGCCGGCGTCGTGGCGTGCACATCGACGGCGTCGAGCACGATCTCGGCAACGTCGGCGACGTCGTCGAGGTCGACCCGCAGCCGGTCATCGATCAGCTCGCAGCCGGGCGCATCCCGGTGGTCTCCAGCATCGCGCCCGACCTCGACAACCCCGGCCAGTCGCTCAACGTCAACGCCGATGCCGCGGCGGCAGCACTGGCCGTGGCCCTCGGCGCGACGAAGCTCATCGTCCTCACCGACGTGCCGGGGCTCTACGCCGACTGGCCCGACCGCGACTCGCTCGTCTCGCACCTGACGTCGACGGATCTGCGCGCCATGCTGCCGCGCCTGGAATCGGGCATGATCCCCAAGATGCAGGCGTGCCTCGACGCGGTCGACGGCGGCGTCGACACCGCGGCGATCATCGACGGCCGCCAGCCGCACTCGCTGCTGGTGGAGATCTTCACGGAACAGGGCATCGGCACGGAGGTGGTGGCGGGATGACCGCGCACAAGTGGCAGGAAGACGTACAGCGGGATCTGGTGCGCAACGCCGGCGACCGCGCGGCACTGTTCGTGCGGGGCGAGGGCGCGACGCTGTGGGATGCCGATGGCAAGCGTTACCTCGACTTCCTCGCCGGCATCGCGGTGAACTCCCTCGGACACGCCCACCCGGCTTTCGTCGAGGCCGTCGCCACGCAGGCGGCGACGCTCGCGCACGTGTCGAACCTCTACGCGACGCCGTGGCAGCTGGAGTTGGCGGCGCGGCTGAAGCGGCTGGCCGGCACCGGGGAGACCGGCAGGGTGTACTTCGGCAACTCCGGCGCCGAAGCCAACGAGGCGGCCTTCAAGCTGGCGCGCCTGCACGGCGGCGCCGACCGGCCCCGCATCCTGACGCTCAAAGACGCCTTCCACGGGCGCACGATGGGCACCCTCGCCCTCACCGGCAAGCCCTACATGCAGGAGCCTTTCCTGCCGATGGTGCCGGGCGTCGAAGCGATCGACTCCACGATCGAGGCGCTCGAAGCCGCACTGGACGACCGTGTCGCGGCGCTGTTCGTCGAACCCATCAAGGGTGAGGCGGGCGTGGTCGAACTGCCCGAGGGGTACCTCGCTGCCGCCCGCGAGCTCACCGCCCGTCACGGGGCGCTGCTCATCGTCGACGAGATCCAGACCGGCGCCGGGCGCACCGGCGCGTGGTTCGCGTTCCAGCACACCGGCATCACCCCCGACGCGATCACGGTCGCCAAGGGCATCGGCGGGGGGTTCCCGATCGGCGCGCTCATCACCTACGGCGCGGCCAGCGACCTGTTCTACCCCGGCACGCACGGCTCCACCTTCGGCGGCAACGCCCTGGGGACCGCCGTCGCCTCGGCCGTCCTCGCCGAGATCGAGAGCGCCGACCTCGTCGGCAACGCGGCCGTTCGCGGCCCGCAGATCCGCGAGACCGTCGCCGCCATCGGTTCGCCGCTGGTGGAGGGATGCCGCGGGCAGGGGCTGCTCATCGGCGTCGCGCTGCGGCATCCCGTCGCCGGTGCCGTCGTCGCCGCCGCGCACGAGCACGGCCTCATCGTCAACGCCGCCAACGACGCCACGGTGCGTCTCGCGCCGCCGCTGACGATCGGCGATGTCGAGATCGACGAATTCGCCGAGCTGTTCGCTCGTGCGCTGTCCACCGTCGAGCAGGCTCTCCTGCTCGACGCCCCTTCCCACACCGAGGAGGCATCAGCGTGACCCGTCACCTGCTGCGCGATGACGACCTGACCGCCGCCGAACAGGCCGAGATCCTCGACCTCGCGGTGTCGCTGAAGAAGGACCGCTGGAAGCTGAAGCCCCTCGAGGGCCCGCAGACGGTCGCGGTGATCTTCGACAAGTCCTCCACCCGCACCCGCGTCTCGTTCGCCGTCGGCATCGCCGACCTCGGCGGCTCGCCGCTGGTGATCACCACCGCCAGCAGCCAGCTGGGAGGCAAGGAGACCCCCGCCGACACCGCGCGCGTGCTCGAGCGCCAGGTCGCGGCGATCGTGTGGCGCACCTACGCGCAGGCCGGGCTCGAAGAGATGGCGGCCGGCACCCGGGTGCCGGTGGTCAACGCCCTGAGCGACGACTTCCACCCGTGCCAGCTGCTGGCCGACCTGCTCACCATCCGGGAGCACAAGGGCGACCTCGCCGGCCTCACCCTCACGTTCTTCGGCGACGGCTGCAGCAACATGGGTCACTCGTACGCGCTGGCCGGCGTCACCGCCGGCATGCACGTGCGCATCGCCTCGCCCGCCGCATACGCGCCGCGCGAAGACGTCGTCGCCGACGCGCAGCGCCGCGCCGCCGAGACCGGTGGCTCCCTCACGCTGTACACCGATCCGCTCGAAGCCGCCGCCGGTGCCGACGTGATCGTCACCGACACGTGGGTGTCGATGGGCAAGGAGGAGGAGAAGGCCTCGCGCCTGCGCGACCTCGGCGCGTACAAGGTGACCGCCGAGACCATGGCGCTCGCCGACGACGGCGCGATCTTCATCCACTGCCTTCCCGCCGACCGCGGGTACGAAGTGGATGCCGAGGTCATCGACGGCCCGCAGAGTGTCGTGTGGGACGAGGCCGAGAACCGGCTGCACGCCCAGAAGGCGCTGCTGGTGTGGCTGCTGCGGCAGCAGTAGGAGGTCTGAACCGTCCCGGCCGGCTGGCCGGGATCGATCTGGCGCGCGGGCTTGCGATCGTCGGCATGCTCGCCGCGCACCTGCTCGCGGGTGTCCTCTGGAACTGGACCGATCCCGCCACCTGGACGGCGATCGCCGACGGCCGCTCGTCGATCCTGTTCGCCACTCTCGCGGGGGTGTCGATCGGGATCGTCACCGGGGGAGTGTCGCCGCTCACGGGCACCGCGATGCGCACCGCCCGCGGCCGCCTCGCGGTGCGCGCGGGAGTGCTCTACCTGATCGGCATCGTGCTCATCGCAACCGGCGTGCCGGTGTACGTGATCCTCCCGGCCTACGCCGTGCTTTTCCTCCTCGGCATCCCGTTCACCGGACTCGGTGCCCGCGCACTCCTCCTCACGGCGGCGGGTGTCGCGCTGACGATGCCGTTCGTGCAGGCGTGGCTCGACCGGATGCCGGTGTGGGCGACTCCCACCGGAGGCGATGTCGCGCTGCTGCTGGGCTGGCACTACCCGTTCCCGGTGTGGATCGCGTTCATCCTCGCCGGCATGGGGCTCGCCCGCGCGGACCTCGGCGAAACCGCGGTGCAGCTGCGGATGCTGGCCGCCGGCGCCGCCGGCGCCATCGTCGGGTACGGGCTCGATGCGGTCTCGGGGGCGAGCGAGGCCGCCGAGCGCACCTCGGTGTGGGGCGCGGTGTGGACCGCGCGGCCGCACTCCAGCGGCATCCTCGAAGTCGTCGGCTCAGGTGGCTTCGCGATCGCCGCGATCGCCGTCTGTCTGCTGCTGTGCCGCACCCCGCTCACCTGGGTGGTGCTGCCGCTGCGGGCTGCGGGCGCCATGCCGCTGACCGCCTACGTCGCGCAGCTGCTGGTCTGGGCGATCTGGGCCGCGGCCGCGCTCGGCACCACGGATGACCTCTTCGGCTTCCGCGCGCTCGCGCCGTTCTGGCCCATCACCCTCGGCATCCTGGGCGGCGCGACCGCCTGGGCGCTGCTGCTCGGGCGTGGTCCGCTGGAACGGCTGGTCGCCTGGCTGTGCCGGGTGCTCGTTCCCGGGCAGGCTGCCGACCCCCGCTAGGCTGGGCCGGTGAGCGGATCGAAGAGCGAAGGCACCAATGCGGGCGCACTGTGGGGCGGTCGATTCAGTTCGGGCCCCTCGCCGGAACTGGTGGCGCTGAGCCGGTCGACGCATTTCGACTGGGCGCTCGCGCTCTACGACTTGGCCGGTTCGCACGCCCACGCGAAGGCGCTCGCCGCCGCCGGGTACCTCACAGCGGATGAGGAAGCGCGCATGCATGCCGGGCTGGATGCCCTGGCCACCGCCGTGCAGGACGGCACGCTCGTCGCCTCCCCGACCGACGAAGACGTGCACGGCGCGCTCGAGACGGCGCTCATCGCCGAGGTCGGGCCTGAACTCGGTGGCAAACTGCGCGCCGGCCGCAGCCGCAACGACCAGATCGCGACATTGGTGCGGCTGTACCTGCTCGATCACGCCCGTCTCATCGCGCACGCACTGCTGCAGGTCATCGACGCCATCGTGGCGCAGGCCGAGGCTCATTCCGCGGCGATCATGCCGGGGCGCACGCACCTGCAGCACGCGCAGCCCATCCTGCTGGCCCACCATCTGCAGGCACATGCCTGGCCGCTCGTGCGCGACCTGGAACGGCTGCGCGACTGGACGGCGCGCGCGAGTGTGTCGCCTTACGGCGGTGGCGCCCTGGCCGGGGCGACGCTGGGGCTGGACCCGCAGCTCGTGGCCGACGAACTGGGTCTCGCGCGCCCTGCGGAGAATTCCCTGGACGGCACCGCCGCGCGCGACGTCGTGGCGGAGTTCGCGTTCATCACGGCGATGATCGGCGTCGACGTCTCGCGGTTCGCCGAGGACATCATCATCTGGAACACCCGCGAGTTCGGCTTCGTGACCCTCGACGACGGTTACTCGACGGGCTCGAGCATCATGCCGCAGAAGAAGAACCCCGACATCGCCGAGCTCGCCCGCGGCAAGGCGGGGCGGCTCATCGGCAACCTGTCGGGTCTGCTCGCGACGCTCAAGGGCCTTCCGCTGGCGTACAACCGCGACCTGCAGGAGGACAAGGAGCCGGTCTTCGACTCGGTGGACACCCTCGAGGTCGTGCTCCCCGCTTTCGCCGGCATGGTCGCCACGCTGCGGTTCCACACCGAGCGCATGGCTGAACTGGCGCCGCAGGGATTCTCGCTCGCCACCGACGTGGCGGATTGGCTCGTCAAGCGCGGGGTTCCGTTCCGCGATGCGCACGAGATCTCCGGCGCGCTGGTGCAGGCGTGCGAGCGGCGGGGTATCGAGCTGCATGAGGCGAGCGATCATCTGCTCGCCGAAGTCTCGAGCGAGCTGACCCCTCAGGTGCGCGAGGTGCTCTCGATCGAGGGTTCCGTCGCCAGTCGCGACGGGGCCGGCGGTACGGCTCCGGTGCGCGTGGCCGAGCAACGAGCCGAGATCGTCGCCCGTGCTCAGGCGGCGGCGCATGCCGTCGGGCTCCGCTGAATAAGCGCTGCACTGATATATATCTGAGATAAGGTTTATGCTTATCTCATGACCGCCGCGGTGATCGCAGATATCGTCGGATCCCGTCGCCTGCGCGACCGCGCAGCGGCGCAGCAGGCGTTGGATGCCGCGATCACCCGGGTCGAGACCGATGTCCCGCTCGCGGTGCGCCCGCTGCGGCCCATCGTCGGCGATGAGCTGCAGGGCGTGTATCCCTCGCTCGTCACCGCCTCGGCCGCGCTGCTGCTCGTGCGCCTCGCGCTGCCCGATGGCATCGAATGTCGATTCGGAGTGGGGATCGGCGAGCTGTCCGACGTGCCGTCGGCCGTCGTCGGCACGATCGCGGAGGGGCCGGCGTGGTGGGCTGCGCGTGAAGCCATCGATCTCGTGCACCGCAAGCAGAGTCGATCGCTGGTGCACGCCCGTACATGGGTGGCCGCCGCCCCGGGGACAGATGCACAGACACGGGATTGCGTGCGTCTGGCCAATGCCTCCTTCCTCGCCCGCGATCAGCTGGTGAGCACGATGGCCGAGCGCACACGGCGGCTCACCTACGGTCGGTGCCTCGGTCGCACCCAGCGGGAGCTCGCCGACGAGGAGGGCATCACGCAGTCCGCGGTCTCGCAGGCTCTCGCCGCCAGTGGGGGAGCGGTGCTCGTGGCAGGGCTGAAGGTGCTGCTGGCCGCGGAATGACGCGCGACACACCCGGGATCCGCACTCGATTTGCCGAGTCGCCAGGATCGACGTAATCTTTTATCTGTTGGCCCCACAGGGAACAGCGGAGAGGCCGAAGGCCCCGCACCCCTCAAGCGGCAACACTCCATCCCCCTCGATCTTCGGATCAGACATCTTCTGATGTGGATGGAACACCCACCTCATCTGCTGGTCGATTTGACAAGCGAGACGAGATGGGTAAGATAGAGAAGTTGCCCTGCGGGCGAGGCTGAGAGGCTGAGTAGCAGGAGCATCCGATCCTTGAGAACTCAACAGCGTGCACTTGT
>NZ_JACSQP010000002.1 GCF_014836535.1 Microbacterium pullorum | reverse complement strand
CGCAGGACGCGATCGACCGGCTCTACGACCGGTACCAGAACGTCTACGGACAGACCACCGACGACCGCCGGTAGCCCCCGGGCGAGCGGTCAGCAACGCAATACCAAGACAGAGCAGTCCACTGGAAAGGAAACACAGTGAAGACCAAGAAGATCTTCTTCGCGGCGGCGACGATCGCCGCGGGCGCCCTCGTGCTCTCGGGGTGCACCGGCGGCACCGACGGCGGAGACGAAGGTGGTGGCGGGGACGGTGGCCTCATCGGCGTCGCCATGCCCACCAAGAGCTCGGAGCGGTGGATCCAGGACGGCGACGCCGTCAAGGCCACCCTCGAGGAGCAGGGGTTCAGCGTCGACCTGCAGTACGCCGAGGACGACATCCCCACGCAGGTCTCGCAGATCGAGAACATGATCACCAAGGGCGCCGAAGCGCTGATCGTCGCCTCGATCGACGGCACGACGCTGTCGGAGGTGCTGCAGACCGCAGCCGACGCCGACATCCCCGTCATCGCCTACGACCGCCTCATCCGCGACACCGAGAACGTCGACTACTACGCGACGTTCGACAACTTCCTCGTCGGTCAGCAGCAGGCTTGGACCGTGCTCAACGGCTTGGGCCTGACCGATCTGGAGGGCAACCCGACCGATGGCGCGCCCGCCGGGCCGTTCAACATCGAACTGTTCGCCGGCTCGCTCGACGACAACAATGCGTTCTTCTTCTTCAACGGCGCCATGAGCGTCTTCGAGCCGCTGATCGACGACGGCACGCTGGTCGTCAAGTCGGGGCAGACCGACATCGAGCAGGCGGCGACGCTGCGCTGGGACGGCGAAGAGGCGCAGAGCCGCATGGAGAACCTCATCACGGCGAACTACTCCGACGGCTCGCAGGTCGACGCGGTGCTCTCGCCGTACGACGGCATCTCGCGCGGCATCATCGGAGCGCTCACCGACGCCGGCTACACGGTCGGCGAGGAATGGCCGATCATCTCCGGGCAGGACGCGGAGGTCGACTCGGTCAAGGCGATCCTGTCGGGCGAGCAGTACGCGACGATCTTCAAGGACACCCGTGAGCTGGCGAAGGTCGCCTCGGCGATGGCCGTGGCGCTGCTGAACGGCGAGGAGCCGGAGGTCAACGACACCGAGACGTACGACAACGGCGTCAAGATCGTGCCGTCGTACCTGCTCGGACCGGTGCCCGTCGTCGCCGACAACGTCGAGTCGACCCTGGTCGACACCGGCTACTGGACCGCTGAGGAGCTCGGCCTCTAAACAGGCCCCGCTCACCGGTTACCCGGCGGTGGTGGTGGGCACCCGATCCACCACCACCGCCCCACCCCCTCGAGGAAGTCGGAGAACGTGACGAACAACATCCTGGAGATGCGCGGCATCACCAAGACGTTCCCTGGAGTCAAAGCACTCGCCAACGTCAACTTCAGCGTGCGCAACGGTGAAGTGCACGCGATCTGCGGTGAGAACGGCGCCGGTAAGTCGACGCTGATGAAAGTGCTGTCGGGTGTCTACCCGCACGGCACCTACGACGGCGAGATCATCTACGCCGGCGAAGAAGTGCAGTTCAAGAGTCTGCGCGACAGCGAAGCCAAAGGCATCGTGATCATCCACCAGGAGCTGGCGCTGAGCCCGCACCTGTCGATCGCCGAGAACATCTTCCTCAACAATGAGCGCAAGACGCGTGGCCTCATCGACTGGAACAAGACCAACTTCGAAGCAGCGAAGCTGCTCAAGCGCGTCGGGCTGAAGGACAACCCGACCACCAAGATCAATCAGATCGGCGTGGGCAAGCAGCAACTGGTCGAGATCGCCAAGGCGCTGTCGAAAGAGGTGAAGCTGCTGATCCTCGACGAGCCGACCGCGGCGCTCAACGACGAGGACTCCGACCACCTGCTCGATCTCATCCTCAACCTCAAGGAGGAGGGGATCACGTCGATCATCATCAGCCACAAGCTGAACGAGATCAAGAAGGTCGCCGACACCGTGACGGTCCTCCGCGACGGCAAATCGATCGAGACGATCACCAAGGCCGACGTGACCGAAGACCGCATCATCCGCGACATGGTGGGTCGCGACCTCGAGCACCGCTACCCCGACCACGAGCCGCAGCTCGGCGAGGAACTGCTGCGCGTGGAGGACTGGACCGCGCACCACCCGCAGGATCCCACCCGCGTCATGGTCGACAACGTCTCGCTCACCGTGCGCGCCGGTGAGATCGTCGGCATCGCCGGGCTCATGGGAGCCGGGCGCACCGAGTTCGCGATGAGCCTGTTCGGCCGCCGCTACGGCTCGCGCATCTCCGGCCGCGTCTACATGCGCGGCAAGGAGATCAAGACGCGCACCGTCTCCGAGGCGATCGACAACGGCATCGCGTATGCCACGGAGGACCGCAAGACCTACGGCCTCAACCTCATCGAGGACATCAAACGCAACATCTCGATGGCGTCGCTGCGCAAACTCGAGAAGGGCGGCCTCGTCAACGACAACGAGGAGTACGCCGTCGCGAACGAGTACCGCACGAGCATGAACATCAAGGCGCCGAACGTGCTGGTCAAGACCGGGAAGCTCTCCGGCGGCAACCAGCAGAAGGTCGTGCTGTCGAAGTGGATCTACTCCGACCCGGAGGTGCTGATCCTCGACGAGCCGACCCGCGGCATCGACGTCGGTGCGAAGTACGAGATCTACACGATCATCAACAAGCTCGCCGCGGCCGGCAAGGGGATCATCGTGATCTCCTCCGAGCTGCCCGAGCTGCTCGGCATCGCCGACCGCGTGTACGCCCTCTCCGAGGGGCGCATCACCGGCGAGCTGCCCACCGAGCAGGCAACCCCCGAATCCGTCCTCAAGCTGATGACCATGGAGAAGCCCCGCTGAGCGGGAGCAGGAGACAACGACCATGTCCAACGAGAAACCCTCGACCGAGTCCCAGGCCGCCGGCGCGCTGATCCAGCCGGCCGACAACAGGTTCACCCGGTGGCTGTCGACCGTGCTGGCCGACCTCGGCAAGAACGGCATCTTCATCGCGCTCATCGCGGTGATCGTGCTGTTCACGATCCTGACCGACGGCATCCTGCTGCGTCCGCAGAACATCTCCAACCTGATCGTGCAGAACGGCTACATCCTCGTTCTCGCGATCGGCATGGTGATGGTCATCATCGCCGGCCACATCGACCTGTCGGTGGGGTCCGTCGCCGCCTTCATCGGCGCGGTGTCGGGCGTGTTCGCCGTGCACTGGGGACTGCCCTGGTGGCTGGCGATCATCCTGTCGCTGCTCATCGGTGCCCTGGTGGGCGCCTGGCAGGGGTTCTGGATCGCCTACGTCGGCATCCCCGCGTTCATCGTCACGCTCGCCGGCATGCTCATCTTCCGCGGCCTCGCGCTGGTGGTGCTCGGCAACCAGAACATCGGTTCGTTCCCCACGGAGTACCGCGCGCTCGGCAACGGCTTCCTCTCGGGGCTGTTCGGCGAGAGTGACCCCGACATCTTCACCCTCGTCGTCGGCGCCGTGGCGATCGTGGCGATCGTCGTGCAGCAGCTGCGCACCCGGGCAGGGCGCCTGAAGTACGGCCAGGAGGTCGAGCCGATCGTCTGGGTGACGATCAAGCTCCTCGCCGTCGCCGTGGCGATCGGGTTCTTCACCTGGGCGCTGGCGACCTACAAGGGCATTCCGGTGACGCTCATCGTGCTGGCGGCGCTCGTGATGATCTACGGCGTGGTCATGAACCGCACCGTGTTCGGCCGCCACATCTACGCCATCGGCGGCAACCGTCACGCCGCGGAGCTGTCGGGCATCAAGACCCGTCGGGTGGACTTCTGGCTGTTCGTGAACATGGGCGTGCTGGCGGCGCTGGCCGGCCTCATCTTCACGGCGCGCCTCAACCTCGCCGGACCCAAGGCCGGTGACGGTTTCGAGCTCGAGGCGATCTCGGCGGCGTTCATCGGCGGCGCGGCCGTGCAGGGCGGCGTCGGCACCATCGGCGGCGCGATCATCGGTGGTCTCATCATCGGTGTGCTCAACAACGGGATGTCGATCATGGGCATCGGCATCGAGTGGCAGCAGGCCGTCAAGGGCCTCGTGCTGCTGCTGGCCGTGGCATTCGACGTCTACAACAAGCGCCGCTCGGGCAACTGAGCCGACGGCGGCGACGCGGCGCGGTTCCCCTGCGGGGAGCCGCGCCGCGTCGTTGCGGTGGCTGCGCTCGCTCAGCGAGCGGGGAGGGCGGCGAGGAGATCGGCGACGATGTCGGCCGGATCCTCCAGCCCGATCGACAGCCGGATCGTCGTCGTCGAGATGCCGCCGGCGGCGAGCTGCTCGGCGCTGAGGTGGCTGTGCGTCATCGAGGCGGGGTGGGCGACGAGCGTGCGCGCGTCGCCGATGTTCGCCACGAGGTGGGCCACCCGCAGCCGATCGATGAAGGCCGCTGCGCGGTCGAAGTCGTCGTCGGCATCGGTGCCGGGGTGCAGCTCGAATGAGAAGACCGATGCCGCGCCGCGCGGGAGATAACGGCTCGCCGCCGCGTGCCACGGGCTCGTGGCGAGGCCGGGGTGATGCACACGCGCGACGGCGGGGTGGGCGTGGAGGGCCTCGGCGACCGTCTGCGCGGACGAGCTGTGCCGCGCCATGCGCAGATCGAGGCTCTCGAGGCCCTGCAGCAGCTGGAACGCGTTGAACGCCGAAAGCGACGGGCCGATGTCCTGCGAGTACTTCGTGCGCAGCAGTGTCAGATACGCCTTCGCCCCGAACCGCTCCACCAGCGCCGGGCCGGGCACCCGCGCCAGGGGTGTGTTCAGCTGCGGCCAGCGCGCGGGGTCGGCAGCGAAGTCGAAGGTGCCGAGGTCGACGACGAGTCCGCCGAGCGCCGCGCCGTGACCGCCGATGAACTTCGTCGCGGAGTGCACGACGATGTCGGCACCGTGCTGCTTGGGTCGCTGCAGGTAGGGCGTGGCGACGGTGTTGTCGATGACGAGCGGCACCCCGGCTGCGTGGGCGATGTCGGCCACCGTGCGCACGTCCAGCACCTGAGCCAGCGGATTGGCGACGGTCTCGGCGAAGAAGGCGCGGGTCGTCGGGCGCACGGCGGCACGCCACGCCTCGGGGTCGTCCTGATCGACGAACGTGACATCGATGCCCCAGTCGGCGAACGTGTCGGCCAACAGGTAGATGGTGCCGCCGTACAGCTGGTGGGCCGCGACGATGTGCTCGCCCTGGCGGGCGAGAGTCAGCAGCGACAGCGCGACGGCCGCCTGACCCGACCCCACCGACACCGCGCCGACCCCACCCTCGAGGGCGGCGACGCGCTGTTCGAGCACCGCGGCGGTGGGATTGCCGGTGCGGCTGTAGACGTTCCCTTCGCGGCGGAGCGCAAAGAGGTCCCGGGCCTCGGCGAGCGAGGCGAACGCGTACGCGTTGGACTGGTAGATCGGCGGCACACTGGCGTGCGCCACGGTGGCCGGGTCGTAACCGGCCTGCACCTGGGTGGTCGCGAACGAGGGACACGGGGCGTCGGGCATGGCACCCATCATCGCCGTGGGCGGCGCCGGGACGCCGATCGTGTGACGCAGTGTTGCAGTCGGCGGTGGATGCCGCGGGCGCTCAGGGGACGAGCGTGATCTTGCCGTCGACGCCCTGCGCGACCAGGCGGTGCGCCTCGGCGGCCTCACTGAGCGGGAGGGTGGGCCCCAGCTCCACGTCGAAGACCCCGGCGGCGAGCAGCGCGAGGGCCACCGGCACCGCCTCGACCCGCCAGGCGAGCTGCTGCGCGGTGAGCGGCCACGGCGCACCGCCGGAGAACGCTCGGATGCCGAGGCGTTCGGCATCGGGTCCGCGCACGATCGTCGCGATCCGGGTGCGGTCCTCGAGTAGCTCGAACGAGGCCTCGAGCGCTTCGTCGGTGCCGGCGCAGTCGAGGATGGCGGTGATGCCGTCGCCGGCGACTGCGCGCACGCGGTCGACCAGGCCCGGCCCGTAGAGCACCGGCGACGCGCCGAGGGCCGCGACGCGCTCGGTGCGGCGCTCGGAGGAGGTCGCGATCACGTCGGCGCCGGCGAGGCGGGCGAACTGGATGACGGCCTGCCCGACGCTGCCCGACCCGCCGTGCACGAGCAGCGTGTCGCCGGCGCCGATCGCGAGCGAGCGGACGCACTGGTAGGCGGTGCCGATCGGGATGCCGAGGGCGGCGCCGGCCGCAGCGGTGACGGCGGCAGGACGGGCGAAGACCTTGTCGACCGCGGCGACGACCTCGTCGGCGTAGCAGCCGTTCACGCCCGAGAGCACGACCGGGTCGCCGGGACGGTAGCCGTCGACGTCGTCGCCGACGGCGGTGACGATGCCCGCGGCATCCATCCCCAGCCGGCGAGGCTTGTCGAGGCTCGGCGGGGCCGAGGCGCGCAGGCCCGCCCGCAGCTTGGCGTCGATGGGGTTCACCCCCGCGGTCTGGATGCGCACCGCGACCTGGCCGGGGCCGGGCTCATGCGCCGGCACCTCGACCTCGTGCAGCACCTCGGGCTCACCGAACTCGGTGTAGACGATCGCGCGGGACATCGGTACCTCTTCCGTCGGGGATCGAGCCTATCCTCGCAGAGCCTTCTGGATCCGTTGCGGCGACACCGGTTCGGCGGTGCCCAGGCGCTGGGCGAACAGGCTCACGCGGTACTCCTCCAGCAGCCACCGGACGTGGGCGAGGTTCGTGGGGGCGTCCTCTGCCAGCGGGATCGTGCCGCCCGCCTCGGTGTACAGGGCGGCCATGCGCTCGTACTCGGTGAGCCGCTGCCGGTCGCGCCCCGGGTTGTCAGACAGCTGCTGCACGCGTTCGCGGGCGCCGGCGAGGTAGCGGGGCAGGTGCGCGAGGCGCGCGATGCCCGTGCGCGAGACGAAGTCGGGGAACACCAGGCCCGCCACCTGCGCTTTGATGTCGCCCAGGGCCGCCAGCAGCGTCATCGAGTTCTGCTGTCGCACCGCTTTGTCCACATCGCGTGCGGCAGTGAGGATGCGGGCGGTCAGCGACACGGTCTGGAACAGCTCATCGACGACGGCCGCGGAGAACGCGTCGCGGACGCGGCCGAACTCGGCCGCCGTGCGCACGACCGCGCCGTTCGTCGTGCGCGCCAGCGCCGCATCGGCGACGGCGACGCGCGCGTCTTCGATGAGGGCTTTGGCCGAGGGGTAGGGGGAGGCGGCGAGGGCCAGCTTCTCCTGGGCGGTGAGGTGCTCCAGCACATACGACGCGGGGGAGGGCACGGTGAGCAGCAGCAGGCGCCGCACGCCCGCACGGGTGAGCCGCTCGGCGTTCTCCGGCGTCGCCTGGATGCGCAGCGACACCGACCCGCCGTCATCGACGAGCGACGGGTAGCCGCGCACGACGCCGCCGGCGACCCGGGTGTCGACGACCGGCGGGAGGTCGCCGATGCTCCAGTCGACCAGGCCGCTCTGCTCGGCGACCCCTGCGGTGCTGCCCGCAGGGGTGCCGGCGGCGCCGATGGATGCCGCGGCGGCGGGGCCCGGCGCCGGTGTGGCGGGCCGGGGGCCGCGCGGTGCGGTGAGCGAGCGCGTCACGGCGCCGCGGGCGCGGTCGGCGAGCTTTTCCTGCAGCGCGCGCAGATCCCGACCGGAGGCCACGGTGCGCCCGCGTTCATCGACCGCCCGGAACGACACCCACAGGTGCCCCGGCACCCGCTCGAGGTCGAAGTCCGCCGCGGTCACGGGCTGATTGGCGACGCGCTGAACGCGGGCAGCCAGTGCGTCGCGCAGGGCGCGCGGGGGCAGGCCCTCGTGCGATTCGGGGCCGTCGCCGGCGAGCTCCTCGGCGAAGCGGGCTGCCCAGTCGGCGGCCGGCACCACCGAGCGGCGGATGGCCTTGGGAAGGGCGCGCAGCAGCCCCGCGATGAGTTCTCCGCGCAGCCCCGGCACCTGCCAGTCGAAGCCGTCGGGGCGCAGCTGCGCGAGCAGGGCCAGCGGCACGACGACGCTCACGCCGTCGTCGGATGCCCCGGGTTCGAAACGGTACGCCAGCGACAGCACCTGATCGCCCTGCTGCCACCGCATGGGGAAGTCGCGCTCGTCGGCGCGCGAGGCGTCGTCGACGAGGTCGGCTTCGGTGAGGTCGAGCAGGCGCGGCGTGCGGGATGAGGCATCCCGCCACCACGCCTCGAACGAGCGCACGTCGAAGACGTCGTGCGGCAGGCGGGAGGCGTAGAACGCGTACACCGCCTCGTCACCGGCGAGGATGTCGCGGCGTCGCTCGCGCTCCTCGATCTTCTCCAGGCGGCGGCGGAGCTCGAGGTTGCGGCGTTCGAACGCGGTGAGGCGCTTGTCGAGGTGCGAGGTGTTCCACTCGCCCTCGACCAGGGCGTGGCGGATGAACAGCTCGCGGGCGAGCGGGCGGTCGATGCGGGCCAGCTGCACCCGACGGCGGGGCACGATCTCGAGCCCGAACAGCGTCACCTTCTCGGCGGCGACGGCCGCCCCGGCATCCTTGGACCAATGCGGGTCGCTGAGACTGCGGTGCGCCAGGTCGCCGGCGAGCTCCTCAGCCCATTCCGGGTCGATCGCCGCGACCGTGCGGGCGTACAGGCGCGAGGTCTCGACGAGTTCGGCGGCCATGACCGCGTCGGGCGAGGCTTTGCGCAGCCCCGAGCCGGGGAAGATCGCGAACCGCGCGCCGCGCGCGCCGCGGTACTCCGCCCGCGGCCGGCCCTTCGGCCCCTTCGCCGCACGGCCGGCGGTGGCTGCGGGTGCCGAGGTGGTGCGCGTGTCGAGGATGCCGAGGTGCGACAGGAGCCCGGCGAGGATGGCTCGGTGCACCAGCGCCGGATCGGCCGCGCCGAAGCGCTCCCGCCGGGGCGCTTTGGTCAGCTGCCGCAGCTGCCGGTGCACGTCGAACCACTCCCGCACCCGCACGTAGTTGAGGTGCTCGGCCCGGCACATCCGCCGGAACGCGCTGGAGCCGAGCTCGGACTGCTGCTCGCGCAGGTGGTTCCACAGGTTCAGCAGGCTGAGGAAGTCGCTCGTGGGGTCGGTGAACCGCGCGTGCAGGCGGTCGGCCTCTTCGCGCCGCTCCTCGGGGCGCTCGCGGACGTCCTGGATCGACAGCCCCGCGACGATCGCGAGCACGTCGTCGGCGACGTCGAGCCGGCGCGCCTCGATGAGCATGCGGGCGAAGCGCGGATCGATCGGGAGGCGTGCGATCTCGCGCCCGATGTCGGTGAGACGCCAGCCGCGGCCGCTGTCGGCGGCCTTACGGCCGGCGGCGCCCGCACCGCTCGGTGCCCGCACGGCACCGAGCTCGACCAGCAGGTCGAACGCGGCCTTCACACCGCGCGAGTCGGGCGGGGTGAGGAAGGGGAACTCGGTGATGTCGCCGAACCCGAGCGACAGCATCTGCAGGATGACCGACGCGAGGCTCGTGCGCAGGATCTCGGGCTCGGTGTACTCCGGCCGTGAGGCGAAGTCCTCTTCGGAGTACAGCCGGATCGCGATGCCGTCGGAGGTGCGCCCCGCGCGGCCCGAGCGCTGCTGCGCCGACGCCTGCGACACCGCCTCGATCGGCAGCCGCTGGATCTTCGAGCGGGCGCTGTAGCGGGAGATGCGCGCCGTGCCGGCGTCGATGACGTACTTGATCCCCGGCACCGTGAGGCTCGTCTCGGCGACGTTGGTCGCCAGGATCACGCGGCGACGCACACCGGCGACGGTGGATCGCTCGAACACGCGGTGCTGCTCGGCCGAGGACAGCCGGCCGTAGAGGGGGAGGACCTCGGTGGGGGAGGTGTCCTGGGCGTACATGCCGCGCACGGCATCCATCGCGTCGCGGATCTCGGCCTCGCCGGGGAGGAACACCAGCACGTCGCCGGCAGGCTCACGGTCGAGTTCGCGCAGCGCCCCGAGCAGGGCGTCGACGTCGTCGTCGTCCTCGCCGGCGTCGCCCGTCTCGGCGACACGACCGCGGTAGCGGATCTCCACGGGGTAGGTGCGCCCGGACACCTCGATGATGGGGGCCGGGGTGCCCGCGGCATCCGCGAAGTGCTTCGCGAAGCTCTCGGGGTCGATCGTCGCCGACGTGACGATGACCTTGAGGTCGGGGCGGCGCGGCAGGATGCGCCGCAGATAGCCGATCAGGAAGTCGACGTTCAGCGACCGCTCGTGGGCCTCGTCGATGATGATCGTGTCGTAGCGGCGCAGCAGCTTGTCGCGGTGGATCTCGTTGAGCAGGATGCCGTCGGTGACCAGGGCGACCCGGGTGTCGGCCGAGACGTTGTCGGTGAAGCGCACCTTGTAGCCGACGGTGGTGCCCAGCGGCACCTGCATCTCCTCGGCGACGCGCTCGGCGATGGTGCGGGCGGCGATGCGGCGGGGCTGGGTGTGCGCGATGCGGGTGCGGCCGAGTTCGAGGCAGATCTTCGGCAGCTGGGTGGTCTTGCCCGACCCGGTCGCACCGGCGACGATGACGACCTGGTTCTCGGCGATGGCGCGCGCGATCTCGTCCCGCGCCGCGCTGACGGGCAGCTCGGGCGGGTAGACGATGACGGGCTCAGGTGCGGACACAGCCCTCCATCGTATGCCCGCCGCGGCCGCCGCGGCCGTCGCCCGGCGCCGGGGGCTGTTCCGGTGTCGGTTGTGGTGGGTGTGAGGCGCGGGGATTGTGCGGAAGTGACACCGGAGCAGCCCCGCCCAGCCCGGCGGGGCGAGGGGGTGGATGCCGGGGCTCAGGCGTCCTGGAACGCGGAGGCGGCGACGATCGCGTCGAAGTACGACAGCAGGGTGTGCGGGATGTCGCCGAGCGGCGTCGAGAACACCGCCGTGAGCAGACGCTTCGTGCCGGGCACCGGGTACCAGTACTGCGCCACGAGACGGCGCTGGGTGTAGCGCTCGCCGTCCTCGATCTCGACCGTCTCCTCGATCCGGTGCGCGCGGACGACCTCGGAGTCGAGGCACCGTCGCCGCACCGCGGTGCTCGCTCCGGCGGCATCCATCAGCGGCAGGGACTTCTCGAACACGCTCAGCACCGCGTCCGTGCCGGTGCCCAGGGCCGGGCTCATACGCATCCGCTCATCCTCGAACACCGTGAGCGTCGCCGACATCGGCTGCCCCGGCCCCAGCTCGGTCTGGATCATCAGCAGCTGCGCATCGGCCTCCCGGGCAGCCGTCGCCGCGCGGGTGAACTCCTCGCGCAGCCGTGCCCGCGCCGTCGCACGCTCGTCCGCGCGTCCGAGCACACCGGTCGCCATCTCCCTGGTCGACGCGGCAACGGCCTCGGGCGAGGACAGGTCGATCCGCCACCACGTCCCGACCATGCGGAACACCAGGCGGGGCGGCGCGGCGGTGGGGGCGGCGCTCATCGTCCGCGCAGTTCTGCGGGGTCCGCCCCGATGATCTCCAGTGATCCGTCCGTCACACGGTAGGTGACCGCCGCGGGGAGTCCCGCGGCGGCATCCGTGAGGTCCAGCAGCACGGACGTGTCGTCGTCGTCGCGGACGAACAGGACGACGTACTGCACGTCGCTCTTGGCATGCTCGAGCGCGGTGGCGGCGATGTTGACGACCGTCTCGGTGCTCACGGGCTCGTCGCCGGAGACGGCGACGGCGACGTTCATGACGCGCGCGAGTCCCGACTGGACCACCTGGACGCTGATGACGTCGGTGATGCGGGGGTCGGATGCGGCGACGGCGCCGGTGACGGTTTCGGGGCTCACGGTGGCCTCTCCCTGGTGCGTCTCGGTCGGTGCGGGGGCAGGGGTGCCGGCGCAGCCGGTGACCACTGCGGCGGCGAAGGCGGCGAGGAGCGCGGCGCTCAGGCGCGCGGTGCGGGACACCATCACTCCGACCACCCGTAGTAGCTCTGCTGGTAACCGTAGGCGTCCGGATCCCCGACGAAGTAGGCGTCCAAGGCGTCGACCGTGCCCGCGGGCACCTGACCGATCTGCGATGCGAGGGTCTGGTCGTACGCCTCGGCGTTGTGGATGCCGTGGATGCCCAGGTCGGCATCGGGGGATTCGGTATTGATCGTGGTCCAGTTGGGCTGGTGCGGCGGGGCGCCGTCTGTGCCGACGGTGACGAGCGAATCCAGCATCGGCACGGGGTCGCCCTCGTGCTGCACCGAGACGACCGATGTCGAGGAAGGGATCGGCATGTGGTCGATCGGGGCGCCTGCAGCCACGACTGCCGACCAGTTGTAGTCGTCGTTGTACGCGGCGAGCGTGCCTGCCATGATGCCGCCCTGGCTGAACCCGATGAGCATGACCGGGTCGTCGGCGCCGACGCCGGCCTCACGCATCGCGTCGAGGACGGCGCGCTCGTACTGGGAACGCAGAGCGGGGGTGAGGACGAGCGCGAGGTTGCTGTCGAGGTCGTGCACACCGCCCTGGTCGCCGTTGAGACGAGAAAGCCACTCCTGGGTGCTGGGGAGAGCGACGCGCCACCGGACCACGCCGTCGGCGTCGACGACGCGGGTGACGCTGATCACCGTCTGTCCGACCCCGGTCTTCTCGCCGTCGGCGTCGTAGTCCCAGCCCAGCGTGTCGACGTAGCCCGCGTCCGCGAGGGCGTGCGCGAGGTCTGTCGGCTGGCCGGTGTAGGTACCGCGCTCCGTGTCGGTCGGCTCATGCCTGCGCACCGCGGGGGTGGGGGAGAGCACGTCCGACAGCACGCTGCCCAGCAGGAACCCGGCCAGCAGCACCGTGACGAACATCGCGATCGCGGGTCCGATGAACGGCACCAGGGACAGCAACGAGTACACCAGCAGCAGGATGATCGCGACACCGAGGAGCGCGACGACGGTCGAGAGGATGCGCAGCAGCTCGTGGTAGACCTCGGAGAGGAAGTCGCCCACCCATCGCGCGATGTCGCCGAGCACGTCGCCGATGTCGCCGAAGAACTCGCCGACGGCGTCCCAGAAGCCTTCGTTCGTCGCGTCGATCGCGGTGTCGATGCGGTCGATGGCGACCTGGGCCGCGGCATCCATGTCGCGGCGAGCGGCTTCGATCTCGGCACGTGCCGCGTCTGCGGAATCCTCCCGGCGGCTGAGCGTGCTGCGCAGCGACCGCACGTCGTTCTCCGCCGTGCCGATGTTGCCGGCGGGGGCGTCGGCGTCCTCGAGCCGCTCCAGGCGGCGCTCGGAGACGAGCAGGTCGTACTCGGCGGTCGCCGCCAGGGCGTCGTAACGGGCAGCATCCAGTTCGCCGGCATCGGCGCGGTCATGGGCGGCCTTGAGCGCGACGGCGTACTCGGTGAGGGCACCGGCGGTGCCGCTGTAGCGTTCGTGCACGCGGTCGAGGTCGCCCGCGACCTGCGCGGTGCGTTCGCGGATGCCGTCGAGGGAGCGGGCGGTGCTCTCATACGCGAGGGCGCGCAGGTCGTCGGCGGCGCGCTGGATGCGCGAAGCGGAGGCGACGAGCGCGTCGGCGTGATCGGCCAGCGTGTCGGGCGACCCGGGCAGCACGCTCATCGCTCGCCCTTCACGGCGGCTGCGAGGTCGGTGTCGAGGTCGGTGAAGGTGTCGATGACGGCGCCGAGGTAGTCCGCGACCTGTCGCAGGTTCTCCTGCAGCTCGCCGCGGGCGATGTCCCACTTGTCGCCGAATTCGCGCACGGTGCCCGCCAGCCGGTCATGGCCGGTCGCTGCCGCCGTCTCGCCGGCGATGCGCTCGGCGCCGGCGAAGTCCGTCGCGATGCGCTCCGCGGTGCCGGCGCTGCGGCGCAGCTCGGCGAAGTCGAGTTTCAGGTCAGCCATCGGCTTGTTCCTCCGTGAGATGCCGAAGCGGGGCCGGCCGTGTGGGACCGGCCCCGCTTCGAGGGTCGTGATCAGCCGATGGAGCTGGCCAGCTGCTCGTCGGTGGACTGCAGCGCCGACGCCGCCTTCTCGAGGAACTGCGCCATGCCGTCGATGCCCTGCACGGTGCGCTGGGCGCCGGAGGTGAACTGCTCGTACGACGAGTCGAACGCGCCCGAGGCACGGGTGGTGGTGAAGCCGTCCTGCACGAGCTGGCTGACGAGGGAGCGCAGCTCCTGCAGCTTGCCTTCGAGGTCCGACTGGCCGGCACGCAGACGGTTCGCGGCGCTCTGCATCTGGTCGTAGGTGACGTTGAGGTTCGCCATGGTCTCATTCCTTGTGTCATGAAGCGGCAGTTCCTCTGCCGTCATGTTCAACCTATGGGAGGGCGTGCTGACCCGCCAATGGGGAGTAGTCCCCATCCGCGGGGACCGGCTCGCTGTCGACGAGGGGGAAGTGCACGCGCACCGTCTTTCCGCTCGCGGCGAGCATTGCGCGCCCCGCCGGGAACTCGCGCTTGAGCAGGCGCGGGAACGCCGTCTTGAGCACCACTTCGCCGTCGTGGGTGTCGGGCTGCAGCACGACGCCGCGACGGGACGACTTGATGTCGCCCAGCAGCCCGAAGCTCGTCGTCCAGTCGCTGGTCTCGCCCTCGGCCACCAGAAGTCCGTCGCCCCGCTTGACCCGCTTGGCGAAGTCCGACAGCGGCATTTCGGCCAGCGACGTGGCGTACTCCGATGCCCCCTCGAGGAAGACCGCCACACCTTCCAGGCCCCGCTCGTCCTGCAGCAGGTCGTTGATGAGCCGACTGGCGGAGCCGCCGTCGACGGCGGTGTCGTCCCAGGCGACCGCGTCACGCAGCGTCGAGCGGGCGCTGCCGATGTAGTAGCGGCGCACGCCGGGGTGCGCGCGGCGCACGGCCTCGGCCATGGCACGCAGGGCATTGCTGCGCCCGCTCTGCGGCGGCCCGGCCACGACGAACAGGCCGTTGGGGTCGAACCCGATCGGATCGAGGGTGTCTCCCGACAGCCCCAGCACCGGCCGGCCGTCGACCTGGCGCGGCAGGTCGTCGAACCCGTAGACCTCCGGCAGCGCACGCACCGGCGGCGCCTGGGTGCGGCCCTGGCGTCGCATCGCCTCGGCGAACTCGCCGATCGCCTGCGCCTGCGCCCTCGGGTCGGCGGCGCCGGCGATGACGGCGATCTGCGTCTCGAGCCCGTTGACCACCGCGCGCCCGGCGGGCGACTCGGCCGACAGCACGTCGCGCGGGGCACCGACCATGGCATAGGCGTCGGAGTCGGACAGCCGCAGCACGACCCGCTTCTGGATCGACGACTGCAGCGCCGTCGGGACGGCCTGCCCGCGGTCGGCGGTGAGGGCGACATGGATGCCGACGGAGCGGCCGTCGGTCATGATCTGCTGGAACACCTGGTAGGCCTCGGCGCGCCCGGTCACCGCCTCGTACTCGGAGCGGAACGTGGGGAACCCGTCGATGAGCACCAGGATGCGCGCCTCGTCGGGGCGACCGGCGAGGGCGCGGTACTGCGAGATCGTGCCGGCGTTGACGGCGGCGTACGCCTCGCCACGCCGGTCGAGCTCGTGCTTGAGCATGCGGAACAGGCGGGTGACGCGCTCACCGGAGTCGGCGGGGATCACCGCGCCCACGTGCGGCATGGCCTCGAGCATCCGGAGCCCCCCGGAGCCGAAGTCGAGGCCGTACACCTCGACGGGGCCGCCGCGCGGGGTGATGCCGGCAGCGATCGCGAGGGTGCGCAGCGTGGAGCTCTTGCCGGCGCCGCCGGTGCCGTAGATCGCCAGGTGACCGTCGTCGTCGGGCTCGAAGTACACCGTGTCCTGCGCCTGGCGCTGGGGCACGTCCTGCACGCCCAGCAGCAGCTTCTCATCGGTGCGCTGACGCAGCAGGGTGAGGTCGTAGACGCTCGCCAGATCGTCGAGCCACGGGCGGCGCGGCGCGGCGATCGACGCCGACTTCGAGGCGGCGACCATGGTCGCGACCAGTCGTTGCTGGTCATTCGGCCCGAGGTCGCGTTCGGCCGACTCGGTGTCGCCCTTCGGGGCCTCCCAACGGCGGGGCGGGCCGAACGCGAACGACTCGAACTCCACCTCGGGAGCCTCCTCCTCGACGAAGCTCCAGCCGCCGGTGTAGGCGGACTGGAACACCGTCAGGCGGCCGGGTCCGGTCTTAGCGGCGCCGCGGCCGGGGATGGCGGGGTCGAAGCCGGCGGCATCCTTCGTGCCGATGACGTCATCGGAGTCGACCTCGTCGGCCATGCGCAGCGCGACGCGCATGTTGGTGTTGGCGCGCAGGTTGTCCTTGATGACGCCGGCGGGGCGCTGGGTGGCCATGATCAGGTGGATGCCGAGGGAGCGGCCGCGCTGGGCGACGTCGACGACGCCGTCGACGAAGTCGGGCACCTCGTTGACCAGGGCCGCGAACTCGTCGATGACGATCACCAGCGCCGGCGGGGCGTCGGGGTCGCCGCGCTTCTCCAGCTCCAGGATGTCCTTGGCCTTCTTGCGGGTGAACAGGGTCTCGCGGTGGTGCAGCTCCGCGCGCAGGCTCACCAGCGCACGACGCACCAGGTGCGGGCTCAGGTCGGTGACGAGGCCCACGCAGTGGGGAAGCGCCGTGCACTCGGCGAACGCCGCGCCGCCCTTGTAGTCGACGAAGAGGAACGTCACGCGCTGCGGGCTGTACTCGGCGGCCATGCCCAGCACCCATGCCTGCAGGAACTCGCTCTTGCCGGAGCCCGTCGTGCCGCCCACGAGCGCGTGGGGGCCCTGGGCGCGCAGGTCGAGGTGCATCGCCCCCGAGGCTGCCTGACCGACGATGGCGCGCAGCTTCGGTGCAGACGGTGCGCGCGTGGCGGCGGAGAGGATGGAGCCGTTCTGCTCCCAGCGATCCACCACGGCGCCCGGGTCGGTGGCCATCTCCTTGCCGATCAGCTGCAGCATCGGCACCGAGCGGGGCACGTCGCTGGTGTCGGCGGCGATGGACCCGGCGTCGACGTACGACGACAGTCGGCGGCAGAACTGCGCGAACTGCGGCACGGTGAGGCCCTCGACCTCGACCGGGTCGATGGTGAGCCCGAGGCGCACGTAGCCCACCGAGGCCGCGCCGTCGGCGGCGAGGTCGACGAAGGTGCGGCACGCGGCGGGGAGCGCCGCGGTGTCGGCGGCCATCCAGATCGGGTACACCCCGCGGCCGGCGGCACGCTCGAGCACCTGGATCAGCCGGGCACGGTCGACGGGGGCGTCGTCGGAGATGAGGACGACGATCGCCGGCAGTGCGCCGTCATATCCGCCGTCGGGGCCCGAACCCGACCCCACCGCCGCACCGGCGGCCAGTGCCGCCTGCTTGTCGCCGATCGCGCCGAGCTGCAGCGGGGCTTCCTCGCCACGCGGCGAGCGGGCGCTGAGCACCTCCTCGAGCCGTGAGACGAGGCTGGCTGCCGCGGAGGCGGTGTCGGCGAAGGGCGCGCCGCCGAAGACGGCTTCGGAATGCATGGCGTGGGGCAGCCACTTCGCGTCGGCGAACTGGGCCGCCCAGCCCGGGCCGAACAGACCGCCGATCACCAGGTCGCCCGGTGCGTGCAGACCTGCCAGCTGGGCGGTGAGGGCGCGGCCGTACGCGGCGACGGCGGCGGGGTCGCCGGCGACACCGAGGGCGCCGGCATCCGAGAGCTTCTCCACCGCCGGGGTGCGGGGCACCAGCTCGTACGAGGCGATGAGCTCCTCGAGCTGGGTGACCTGCTCGGGCACCGCCCGGTCGGTGTTGCCGGTCTCCTTCACGGTGTTGCGGGTGGGCACATCGCCCACCCCCAGCCTCACCTGCAGGAACGACCAGTGCTCGGGCCGGCGTGTCCACACCAGCGGTGCACGGTTCTGCACTGCGTCGTAGATCTCGTGCAGCGGCACCGCCTCCCGCGCTCGGATGCGGGATTCCTCTTCCCGCTCGCGCGCGAGCCGGGCCGACAGCCGCTCGATCTGGCCGACGAAGCGGGCGTGCTCCAGCTTGAGCTTGCGCCGCTGCTGCGACTTGGCCGTCGCCCACGTGCTGATCATCATCAGCGGGGAGATGGCGACGAAGATGAGGGTGATGGCACGCCCGGTCGCAGCGAACATGGCGACGCCGGCGATGGCGGGGAGGATCGCTGCCGCCCAGGGGAACGGCTGCGGGTCGGCGGGCGTGGGCGGGTCGGCGCCCTCGAGCTCGCGGCCGACGTAACGCGGTTCCACGCTGGGGGAGCGGGTGAAGCGCACCTCGCCGATGGGGGAGGACTGCGCGATCTGCGAGGGCAGGTAGGCGGCGCGGATGACGGTGCTGCCCAGCTCCGCCTCCTGGCCGTGCTGCATCTCGAGGCGGGCCACGGGCGCCCCCTGCACGATGATGCCGTTGGCGGAGTTGAGGTCGACCAGTTCGATGCGGTCACGCCCGACGTGCAGACGTGCGTGACGATTGGACACCATGGGGTCATCGAGCACGATGCCGCAGTCGGCGCCGCGGCCGATGACCGTGGAACCGCGGGGCACCGCGTAGCGTCGCCCGGCGAAGCGGCCGCCGACGATCTCGATGTACGCGACGTCGACCTGCGGGGCGTCGTCGAGAGCGACCACGGCGATCTCCACGCCCGAGGCCGGCGCCAGATCGGCGAGGGTGTCGTCGGGGTCGAGCACCTCGGAGGCGCCGCCGACGGCGGGCGCGTGGGCCTCGAGGGTCACCGTGCCGGGGGCGTACGCGCCATCGCGGTAGACGCCCGAGGGGTCGCGTGCGACCAGGGAGTCGGCGACCTCGCCGACGCGCACACCGGGTTCGGCGGCGAGGGCGATGTCCTCGGTGGAGCCGTCGGGACGGCGCAGCGTGGCGCGGATCTTCATGTGGTGCCCTTCTCGCCCAGGGTGGCGGCCACCTCGAGCAGATCGAGATCCTGCGCCGTGACCAGCCGCGACAGGATCGCGTGTTCCACGAGCCTCGCACGGCGGTTGGTGGCGAGCTTGCCCACCCCGCCGCGCAGGCCCTGCACGCCTTCTCGGTCGAGTTTGTCGCAGACGTTGTCGAGCTTGCGGTTGAACGTCGTCAGCGGCCAGCCCAGGCGCGCCGCCGCCGCGGCTGAGGAGGGCAACTGGCTCGAGCCCACCATGCCGCCGCGCAGGATCGGCTCGCACAGCGCGATCAGCAGCAGGCGCTGGCTGGGGGTCAGGCTCACCGCACCGATCGTGGTGGTGCCGTCGTCTTCGTGCTGCACCGCTCGCAGGTCGCGCCCGGTGAAGCTGGCGGAGTCGTTGCGCACGGCGAGTTCGTACGTGTACGCCCCGGCGGAGAACATGACCGCGAGCTGCGGGAAGACCAGCGGCACGCGGGCGCCCGGGCCGAGGACGGCCTGGTAGGCGCCGTCGGGGGTGGCAAGGCTCACCGAGATCGTCTGCCCGGTGTTCGACATCCACCACAGCTCGCCCTCGGCATCGAATGCGAGCAGCCGGCGGTGCAGGTACTGGTTGGTGTCGACCGTGAGGTCGGCGTCGCGCCCGACCGAGAAGGTGACGCCGGGCACCGGGTGGTGCCATTCCCCGCAGAACTCGATCCCGAGCGTGCCGTCGCCGATCGCGCCGTGCTGAGTCATCGTCATCCCATCCTTCGTCATCACAGGCCCACCAGCAGCGCGATCGCCGCCACGCACACCGCGAGCACCAGCACCGTCGCCCCGACGGCGATCGCCGTCACGACACCGAGCCGACGGCGCGGGCGCGTGACCGGTCGGGCGGCGGGTTCGACGGGGGTGGTCGACGGCGCCGCGGCGCGCACGATCGGGACGGCATCGACCCGGCGGATGCCGTAGGTCTCCCGCGCCGCGTCGACGCCCGGGTCGTGCGCGCGGCGGCCGCCGGCCGCGGCCTCGGCCTCGGCGGGCGTGGACACAGCCGCGGGGGACAGCGGCGCCGCACGCTCGACCAGTCGCGTCGGCTCCTCGTCGTGCGGGGTGCCCGCGGGGCCGCCCGCACGATCGGCCACCGGCTCGTCCGGGATGCCGCGACGCGGTCCGGGGGTCTGCTCCCCGGCCTCCGCGCGACGCAGATCGCGGCGGCGGCTGCCGGCCAGCCGCGTCGGCTCGGCGTCGTCGGGGAGCGGCTCGGGGTCCGCCGGTGCGGCGCGAGGCACAGCGCGCGCGGCGAGCACGGTCTGGTCCTGGGGCTCGTCCGCCTCCTCCGCCGGCGCGGCTTCGGCGTCGTCTTGCGACTCGGCCTCCGCCTCGGTGCGGCGGCGTGCCGCGAACCGCGTCGCCTCGGCGTCGTCGTCCCCGTCGGCGGGGCCGGCGGGCGCCTCATCACTGCGCGTTGCGAGCGCGGGGATGTCGAGGTGGGTCATGGGCAGGTGCAGGTCCTGTTCGATGCGCTGCAGGCTGCGCGCGAACTCCGCCGCGCTCTGCGAGCGCCGGTCGGGATCTTTCGCGAGGGCGGTGTGGATGAGCCGCTCCAGCGCGGGCGGCACGTCGTCGCGCCCCAGGGGCGGCGCCGGCTGGGTGAGCACGCGCGTGACGAGCCGGGTGAGATCGGTGGGGGCGTCCGGGTTCTCGAACGGCGTGCGACCGGCGAGCACGGTGTAGGCGGTCGCGGCGAGCGCGTACACGTCGGAGCGCGCATCGAACCCTCGGCCGCTGACCACCTCGGGAGCGGACCACGGCACCGAGATGCCTGCGGCATCGGCCGCCGCGCCCGAGATCGACGACAGCCCGAAATCGGTCAGTGCCGGCCAGCCGTAGTCGGTGGTGAGGATGTTCCCCGGCTTGATGTCGCGGTGCAGGATGCCGGCACGGTGCGCGGTCTCGACCGCCCCGCACAGGCGCACCATGGTCTGCAGGAGCTCGGGGACCGTGACCACCCGGGTCGGGTAGGTCTCGGCGAGCGTGGGGCGGGAGCAGTACTCCATCACGAGGTACGGGCGCCCGTTGTCGGCGATCGCGGCATGGTGGATCGTGACGATCGACGGGTGCGACGACAGCGCGGCCATGAGGTTGGCTTCGCTCTCGAAGCGCGCACGGGCGGCGCGGTCGTCGACGGGCTGGTGCATGATCTTCACCGCCACCATGCGCCGCGGCAGGTGCTGCGCGTAGAGGAACACGTCGGCGAAGCCGCCCGAGCCGAGCGGGCGTTGCAGGGTGAAGCCGGGCAGGTCGACCGGTCCGTAGCGTGCGGTCACGGCAGCCCCGCGAACCCGATGCGGCTGCCGGTGCCGAGGTCGGCGACGGAGCCGTCGGTGACGAGCACCGATTCACCCGGACGGATGCGACGCGGTCCCATGCCCACCGCGGTGAACACCGTGCCGTTGGTGGAGCCCAGATCCTCCAGCAGCACCTGCCATCCCTCGGTGCGGATGCGCACGTGCGTGCGCGAGACGTCGCGGTCGTCGATCGAGACGAGCGTGGGGATGCCGTCGCCATCGGTGCGATCGGCGCGGGGACTGCGGCCGATGAGCAGCGTTCCGGCCAGCGCCACGGCCCGCCCGTCCGGCAGCACCACGGTGCCGAGGTCAGGGCTCGGCACCCGCGCGACGGCGGCATCCGCAAGCGACGCCCCGCACCGCGTGCACGCGTCGCGCTCGAGCGGGTTGGGGTGTCCGGCCACGCACACGATGCCGCTGACCGCCGACGCCGGCTCATCGGCCGGCACCGGGGCTGGCGGCATCTGCTCTGCGTCCTCGTCGGGCGGGCGCACCGCGGCGGCCTCGACCCCGAAGTGGATCGTCGCCCCGAAGAGGTCGTCGTAGCGTCCCGTGGCGGGCGCCGAATCGAGCGCGGCGACCAGGCCCGGGGCGAGCTCGGGCGTCTGCTCGAAGAGGGTGTCTGAGAACTCCAGTGTGAGGCCCGGGTCGGTCGTCGCGGGAGCGACGCGACAGGCCAGCTGTGACACTGCGAGCGGACCGAGGCCCGCGGGGCGGTGCGCGCCGGCGGTGGGCCCGGCGTCGACGGCGAACGACGCGACGCCGACGAGGTGGAACTCCTGCCACGTACGCAGGCCCGCACCGGTCATCTCGGTCGTGCGGCCGTCTTCGTGATGCACGGTCATGCGCACCGCGCCGCGGACGATCCCGGTCAGCGTGGTGCCGTCGAGCTGCCCGGCGAACAGATCGGGGGCGCCGGCCAGGCCCGCGCGCAGCACGACGTCCAGTGCCGTGTCCCAGGTGTCCTCGGGGCGGGCGGCGGCGAGCACGCTGCGTGCCGCGGGCGCCGCCTGCGGGCCGGCGAACAGCAGCGCGAGCCGTCCGGTGAGGATCGCCGGCAGATCTCCGGCGGCGTAGGACCACTCAGCCACGGCGCGCCCTCGTGCGGGCCGACCGCAGCGTCGCCGCCTCGATCGTCGCCGACTCGTCCGTGCCGGAGGGCAGGCCACCGGTGGTGTCGTCCTCGCGCGGGCTGATGCCGCCGGCGACGACGTCGATCACGATCGCCGTGATGTTGTCCCTGCCGCCGCCGACGATCGCCTGCGTCACGAGCGACGCGGCGGTGCGGGCGGGGGCGCCGCCGAGGGTGAGCCCGGCCCGGATCGCCTCGTCGGTCAGGTCTCCCGACAGGCCGTCGGAGCACACGAGCAGGCGTTCTCCGGTGACGATGGGCAGCAGCCAGTAGTCGGCGCGGCTGCGTTCCTCGCCGATCGCGCGTGTGATGACGTTGCGGCCCCGGTAGGTCGACATCTGGTCGCGCGCGAGCTTGCCCTGGTCGACCAGCTCCTGCGCGACCGAGTGATCCACGGTGAGCTGTTCGAGGTGGTGCGTCACCAGCCGGTAGACCCGCGAATCGCCCACGTTGACCACGAGCCAGCGCGGCACACCGCCCTGGCGCACCGCGACGACACCGGTGAGGGTCGAGCCGGCGCCTCTCGTCGTGCCCGCCGAGATCGCCGATACGGCGGTGTGCGCGCGCTCCACCGCGGCGGCGACGTCCTCGGGGGTGAGGTCGTCGCGCCCGGCGAGGGCGCGGAAGGCGTCGATGATCGCGGCGCTGGCCAGGTCACCGGCGTCATGGCCGCCCATGCCGTCGGCGACGATGTACACCGGATGCTCGGCCAGCAGCGCGTCCTCGTTCACGGCGCGACGGAGCCCGGGATCGGTGTGCGCGCCGCTGGTGACCATCAGGGTCGCGGGCAGGGGTGGCGCCGTCATCACGCGTCTGCGCGCAGCTCGAGCCGGGCGTCGCCGAGGAAGAACACACCCGACACCTCGGCTGTGCCCGCCACCTCGCTCTCGTCCTCGAGGAACACGCCGTTGGTGGAGGCGAGGTCGGTGACCACCCAGGCGTCGCCGCGCCGCTGCAGGGCGGCGTGGGTCTTCGAGACGGTGCGGGTGGCGTCGTCGACCGGGATGACCTGGGCGCCGGCGTGGCTACCGGCGGCGACGGGGTTGCGGCCGAGCACGGCGACGTCGCCGCGCAGTGTCACGCTCGCCCCGCCGGGGAGCAGGAGCGACCAGCCGCCCTGCCGTCGGGTCGCGAGCACGGTGTGCTCGTCGAGGTCGTCGGGCACGGCGTCGCTCGCCGGTGCCGGCACGGGCGGTGCGGCAGGCGCGGGTGGTGCGGGCACGACGGGAGCGGGCACCGCGACAGCCGGCGCGGATGCCGGTGCCGGCGCGGATGCGGGCGCGGGCGCCGACGCCGGTGCGGCCGGGGCGACGGGAGTCACCGCGGGAGCAGCCGGCGGTGTCGCGCCGGGCGGCGGCGGCGGAGCCCATGGGTTGCCGCCCGCGGGCGGCGGCGGTGACGGCACGGCCGCGGCCGGGGGGCCCGCGGCGGTAGCCGCACCGGGGGCGGCGGCCGGCGCGGGGACCGGTGCCGCCGGCGTCCCGCCGTCGTGCGGCGTCGTGACGGCGCCGAGCGTGAACGGGCTCGCCGCCGGGGGAGGCGGGGGCGGGGTGAGGTTCGGCTGCGCGACGGCGGGCGCGAGTCCCAGCCAGCGTGCCGAACCCCAGCCGACGACGCTCGCCCACACCGGGAACAGCAGCACGCCCAGCACCGTGTAGCCGCCGCCGAGACCGAAGCCGCGGTTGACGCGCAGCAGCATGCGGATCTGCAGGACCAGCACGGCCACGCCGAACACGAGCCAGATGAGGGCGGGCACGAGCACCGCACCCATCACCGCGGCACCGGCCTCGCCACCATCCGCGGCGCCCAGCGCCGCGCCGGCGAACAAGGCCGCCACCACGACGCTGCCCACACCCGCGACCAGACCGCCGACGGCGAGCACGACGGCCCACCACCCGGCCATGCCGCCGAGGGCGAACAGGGTCCACGTGTTGACGACGGGGACCCACGCCTTCCAGGCGGGCCGGCCGGCCTTGCGGAACAGAGCGGTCAGCGCGAGTGACAGCCACACGCAGAAGCCGACCACGATGACGAGTTGGACGATCCACACGATCAGCGGTGTCTGCGCCCCCATGCCGCCGCCGTAATAGGCGAGCGTCACGGTCGTGGCATCCGTCGTCCCCAGCAGGCCCGTCATCGGTTCTCCTCCGTCTCGTGTGGAATGCGCTGTCCGACCGTGGGGGACCGCATCGCCCTGGACACCCTAGCGGCGATCACGCCTGGGCCTCGTCGCTGCCCGACGCCCCGACAGGGTGCGCCGGGACCGCACGAACGACCGCAGCGACAATCGCGCCCGCACGCGCGCCCACCAGCCGGCTTCGCCCGCGAAGCGCTGCCGTTCCTCGTCGACGATCTCCCAGAAGCGTTCGCTGTCGTCGGCGCTGGGCTCGGCCACGTCGAACACCGAGCGGTCGGTCCACTCGGCCAGCAGCGCGCCGCGATCATCGCCCGCCGCGCCGGCGTATCCCGCGGCCAGTTCGGACCGCGTCTGCGTGCGCGGCGCCGGATAGCCGTGGTCAACGGCCGTGTCGACGTACTCGTCCCAGCCGCCGGTGAACCGATCGACCGGGTCGGGGGAACCGCGCCTGGTGCGACGGCGGAGCGCCTTGAGCAGCACGATCAGCAGCAACGGCCCCACCAGTACGAGGAGCACCAGCAGGCTGACCCCGGCGACGCGCAGCGCCGCCCACAGCGCCGACAGGTCGGTCTCGGTGGTGGTGTCGTCCTCGTCGCGCTCGCCGCTGTCGGCGGGGTTCGCCTCGGCGGGCAGCACGGGCTCGGCCACCTCCTGGCGCACCTCGGTGGGGTTCTGCGGGTCGCGCCGCTGGTCGAGCTCGGGGCGCATGCCCACCTCGTGCTGCGGGGTCACATCCACCGGCACCCAGAGCCCGGAGGCGTCCTGCACCTCGATCCACGCCGACATGTTCGCCCCGCGGCATTCGCCGGCGATGCAGGCGGGCACGGCGGCTGCGTCGCCGGCATCGGTCAGACGTGCTCCCAGCACGATGCGCGAGGCGAACCCGAGCTGGTCGGCGATCATCGACGCGGCCACCGCGAACTGCTCGTCGTCGCCGACACCGGCGACGAGCGCGGCCTCGTCGTCGACGGCGCCCATCTCGTTCTGCCGATCCAGCAGCGCCGTGAAGAGTCGATCGATGCGGTCGGTGGAGTGGCCGGCGCGGCTCGGCTCGAAGGCATAGTCGCCGAGCGCCGTCGTCCACGCCGCCGGCTGCTCGGTGTCCACCGCGAGGGCGTGGCTGAGGAAGCCGCGCGCACGCAGCCGATCGATGAGGACCTGCAGCCCTTCGCCGCCGGTGGGTGCCTCCTGCACGGCGATCCAGTCGGTCACGCTCTCGGGGACGATCGCCGCCGGCAGCTGCGGGGTGTCGCGTCCCGGGGTGAGCTCGGCCAGCGGCGGGGGCTCGCCCGCGACGGCGCTCTGCTGGCGGTAGGTCGTGCCCGGCACCAGGCCCGGCTCGGGCAGGGCGATGCCCATACGCGTCTCGGCGTTGTAGAAGAACCCGTCGGCGCGGTCGCCGCCACCGCCGTCGAACGTGATCGAGGTGAGGGTGCCGACGGTGGGCACCCAGATCCCCTCGTACGCGCCGATGTCGACCCCGGCGGTGGTGGGTGTGGTATCCGGCGGTGAGGGCAGCGACGCCGGCACCCGCACGAAGGCCGTCGTCTGATCGGCCACGCCCGCTGCGGGGTCGATGGCCCGTGCCACCTGGCCGTCGTAGAACGACAGCGTCGCCAGTCGTACCCGGTCGGCACCGGCGGCGCCCTCGACGGTGAACAGCACCGTGTCGAACTGCTCGTCGGTGAAGAACTGCCGGTATTGCGAGAGCGGGCTCAGCTGGCCGGCCAGTTCGATGCGCGGATCGATGCCCGCCCGCAGCACATCGCGGGGCTGCCCGGCGATCGCCCACGGCCCGACGACGGCGCCGGCGGTCAGCGCCACGACGATCATGCCCGACGCGATGCCGACGCGTCCGGCCACGGCCGACCCGGTGCGGCCGGTCGTGCGCACGCCGCTGGCGACTTCTGCCGAGCGCAGTGCCCGGCGGCGCCGGTGCACCGTGCGCCACACGGTGAACATGAGCGCCAGCAGAATCGCCGCCGCCCCCACGAAGACCTCCAGCGCGCCCGAGACGCGCACGCCGCCGATGACCGGGGCGCTGAGCGACCGCGCGCCGAACAGCACACCGAAGGCGGTGAGCGCCAACCCCAGCGGGGCCGACAGCACCCAGAGCCGGGTCGCCCGCCAGGCGAGGGACAGGGCGGCTGTGGGGATGCCGAGGAACAGCAGCAGCGCCGGGGCGAGGGTCGTCTGGTAGCTGCCGAGGGGGAGCTCGAGGGTGAGGAGGTCCTTCCACCCGGTGACCGGTGCCGTGATCACTCCCCGCAGCGCCGGCAGCAGCGTGTCGAGTTGGGTGAGTGAGGACGGCGACGCCAGCGGTACGCCCACGACGACGTAGGTGGCGATGGCGGCCAGCGTCACCCACCAGCCCGACCAGCGCCGGCGCAGACCGGCGTATGCGATGAGGTGGGCCGCCACGAGTGCCGCACCGACGACGACGAGGAACGCCGTGTCGCGGTAGATCGGCCAGACGGCCGCGGCGCCCACGAGGAACAACGCGTCCAACAGGGCGGCGTTGACGATGAGGAAGCCCGCGGACACCGTGGCGGTGCGGGATCGTCGGGTGCGGGAGCGTCGGCGCAGCGACGGGGTGGCGTTCACGACTGCGCTCCGCGGGCGAGCAGCTGGCGCAGGTCGTCGAGCAGCCCGATGGAGATCACCGAGATGGTGCCGAGGCGGCGGAAGCCGGGCTCGGCTTCGGGGTTGCAGACGACCGCGACGACGGCGACCTCGGCGGGGAACGCGAGGGCGGCGGCCTGCAGCGACCGCGCGGTCTGCGCCGACCCGCACACCAGGAACGCGATGGACGCGTCGGGGTGGGTCTCACGTGCGAGGGAGGTGACGCCGGTGAGGGGGGCCACCAGCGCCGTGCGCTCGAGCCCGGCCAGGTCGTCCAGGAGGGTACGTGTGCTCACCGTCGCGAGTTCACGGATCGTTCGCACGGTGCTGCGGGCGAACTCCGGCACTTCGCCGCCGACGACCACGTCGACATCGCGTCCGTCGCGGATGCCGCGGATGCCGATGGATCCCGCGGCGCTCACGGCGAGCTCGAACTCGTCGTCGCTGCCGTACTCGCCGTCGGCGAGGGCCAGGGCGATCACCATGCGCGAGCGCCGGGTCTCTTCGTACTGGCGCACCATGAGCGTGCCGGTCTTCGCCGTCGACTTCCAGTGGATCTGGCGCTGCGCGTCACCGGGGGCGTACTGCCGGATCGCGTGGAACGAGATGTCGGCGTCGACGATGGTGCGAGACGCCGCGCCCTCCAGGTCCCGGATGAACCCGGTGCTGGTGCTGCGCAGCGTCGTGGTGACGGGGTGCACGTAAAGGGTGTGGGTGTCGTCCCAGGTCGCCTCGCGCTTGAGGATGCCGAGAGGATCGCCGCGCACCGTGTGGGCGGGACCGACGGTGATGACGCCGCGGCGGTGGGTGGGCACGAGCACTTCCTGCACGTGCGTGTGGTCGTGGCGCAGCAGAGGCACGTAGACGTCGACGAGACCATCGCCCACGGGCACGTCGATGCGGCCGGGCAGGGCGATGCCGCGCCCGATGTTGGTGACCCGCAGCGTCCCGTGCACCTGGGTGCCGGCCACGACCCGGTCGTGGTCGAGGGCGAGGTCGACGTCGTACGAGCGCGCGCTGAACAGGAAAGGCACCGACAGCACCAGCAGCGCCGCCGCAATCACGCCGACGACCACGAACTCGAGCCAGCCGAAGGTGATCCCGAGCGCGAGCCCCGCGGCCGCGGCCGTCAGCAGCAGCCATCCCGCGACCGTGACGGTGCCCGCCACCGCACGCCACGCGGCGACGATCGCCTGTCGCGACCGGCGCCAGGCGCGCTCACCACGCACCGCCAGCACCGTCGTCGAACGGGCGGTGGCGTAGCGCGTGTGCGCGTGGGCGGTGCCGGTCGACTCGGCGGCGCGGGTCAGCCGGGACTCGGACGGGTCGGTCACACGGCATCCCGCTGGCTCGGGGGCATGGTGTCCAGCATCACCTGTCCGATCACCGATCCCGCCGTGACCCCGTCGAACTCGGCCTCGGGGTCGAGGATCAGGCGGTGGGCCAGCACCGATTCGGCGAGCGCCTTCACATCGTCGGGGGTCACGTAACCGCGCCCGTGCGCGACCGCCCACGTCTTGGACGCCTTCGTCAGCGCGATGGCACCGCGCACGCTCACGCCCAGGCGCACCTCGGTGGCCAGACGCGTGGCTTCCACGATGCGGGCGATGTAGTCCAGCACGAGCGGGTTGAGGTACACGTCGCGGGCGACGTCGGCCATGCTCACCACGCCCTGCGGGGTGATGACGGGCTCCACCTCGCGGCGTACCGTGCCGGTGCCCTCGAGGATGCGCACGGTGGAGGCGTGGTCGGGGTAGCCCAGCGACGTCTTCAGCAGGAACCGGTCGAGCTGCGCTTCGGGGAGGCGATAGGTGCCGGCCTGTTCGACGGGGTTCTGAGTCGCCACGACCAGGAACGGCACCCCGACGGGACGGGTGACGCCGTCGACGGTGACGTGCCCTTCCTCCATGACCTCCAGCAGCGCCGACTGCGTCTTGGGCGACGCGCGGTTGATCTCGTCGGCGAGGAGGATGTTGGCGAAGACGGGGCCCTGGTGGAACTCGAACTCGCCCCGGCGCTGGTCGTAGACGGTGATGCCGGTGACGTCGCCCGGGAGCAGATCGGGGGTGAACTGGATGCGGGTGCTCGTGCCCTGCACGCTCTGCCCCATCGCGCGGGCGAGCGAGGTCTTGCCGGTGCCGGGGAAGTCCTCCAGCAGCAGGTGCCCCTCGGAGATCATCGCGGTGAACGCCAGCTCGATCACGTGACGCTTACCCAGCACGACCTGCTCGACGTTGTCGACGAGCGTGGCGAACGTCTCCTGGAACCAGGCGGTCTGCTCGGCGGTGATGGTCATGGGGTCCTCTCGGGGGTGGGGAGCGTCGGGCGCCGGTCAGGGGGCGGGATCGGCGGGCGGCGGAGTCGGGACGGGCGCGGGCGGAGTGGGGACCGGCGCCGGCGCGGGCGGCGGCGGCGGTGCGCACGGGAGCGTGACCGTGACGTCGTCGAGGCCCGTGAGGGCTCCCCGCCACGTCAGGGAGTAGGTGTGGGTGTCGACGCCGGCGGCATCCGTCGCCGTCGACACGGCCACGTCATGGTCGGCGGATTGCGCGGTGACCGAGGCGCTCGGCGCACCCTCGCCGCTCAGGCAGGTCGTGGGGAAGCTCGCCTGGGCCGTGTACGCCGCGCCGGTGGGTGTGATGTCCACGCCGGGCGAGCTGCAGCCGAAGACGCCGATGCAGGCGAAGGCCTGGATGCCGCCCGGGTTCGTCCCGAGTGCGAACAGGTTGATGAAGTCCTGGGTCTCGGCGGTTCCTGCGCGGTACACCAGGGTGAATGCGCGGTCGACATCGAGGTCGGGGACGGCGGTGAAACGGTTCCACGTGTAGATGCTGCCGCTGCGTGTCGGCTCGGGGTCGATGGTGTACTGCGCGCGCCCGGTGGGGGCGTCGATGCCGGAGGTCGGCGTGGCGGTGCCGGTCGCCTCGGTGAAACCGAACCGCACCCCGTCGCGCACGGTGACGGCGCACGCGGTGACGGTGACCTCCCGCCACAGGTCCTGCCGTTCGAACACCTGGGTGGCCGTGCCGCCGCCGGCACCCACCCCTTGCGTCGGGGTGCAGCGACCGCCCGTGGTGAACCCCACGAGGATGTCGCTGCCGACACCGTTGGCTGTGAGCCGCGCGGTGGCGGTGACGGTGCGCTCGCCACCGGTGGAGGGGGTGACCGTCAAGTCCATCCCCGGTGCGCCGATGCCGTACGCCTGGAACGAGTAGGAGCCGCCCGTCTGCGACCCCCCGGGGATCGGGGGCAGCTCGAACCGCGTGAGCGGTGTCGCAGTGAGGGTTTTGGGCTCGTTGGAGCCGATGACGTAATCGCGGAAGATCGCCGTGTCGCCGCGCACCGGAGCGGTGACTTCGCCCCCCGTGCCGCCGGTGAGGCGGACGGAGCCCGCGGAGGTGTCGATGCCGGTCACCGTGATCGTGGCGATGCCGCCGTCGTTGCCGTTGGGGGTGGGGGTGAACGTGGCGCCTGTCGGGGCGGCGGGAGAGCGGTACGCCCAGGCCGTGGTGCCCACCGCGCCGCGGGATTCGCCGACCGCGTTGAACGCCCGCGCCTCGTAGGCGATCTGCTCACCGGTGGGCGCCTCGATCGCGGGGCACTCGCCCGATGCCGAGCACGTCGCGACCACGCGGCCGCCGGTCGTGATGCGGTAGCCCTCGACGGCGGGGTAGGACGCGGCATCCGAGACCACGCGCAGGGTCACGCCGGTGGCGGTGAAGCCGGTCCAGTTCAGGCGCGAGGGGGTGGCCGGCAGGCCCTGCAGGTCGAGGATCACCTGACCGTTGCGGTCGCCGGCGGACTGACGCCCCTGTGCGTCCTGCACGACGAACGAGCCGGTGCAGTCGGCCGCGCCCGCGGCATCCGCCGCCCACGAGGCGCGCACGGCGGTGTCACCGGCGCGGGTGAAGCTCACCCCCGCACAGTTGCCGGGGCCGGTCGCCGAGACGAGCGTCAGCGGCGTCCGCGGCAGCGGGTTGACCTCACCCGCCGCCCCGATGACGGTGATCGTGCACGAGGTGGCGCCCCCGGTCTGCGAGCAGCGTTGCACGGCGCTGCCGCCCTTGGGCAGCGTGGAGGGTGCCGGTCCGACGGTGAGGATGAGGCTGGCCGCGGGCGTGTCGCGGTGGCTCGGCAGGGTCACCGCGACCGATTCCTCACGGCCGGGGCGCGCGGTGTCGTTCGCGGCGACCGTGACGCGCGAGCCGTTCTGGGTCACGACGAACTGATCGCCCCGGTAGGCGGCGGCGTACTGCACGGCATCCCAGTCCTCCTTGCCCGTCCAGCCGACCATGTCGCGCAGGTCGTACTCGACGGTGGTGCCCGGGCTCACCCCGATCGAGGCGCTGCGCAGCACCGGCTGAGGAATCTCCGCCTCCACATCGATGCGCACCGTGAGGAAGGTGTACTCGTCCTGGATCTCGAGTTTCACCGGCACGATGCAGGTGTCGGTCCAGGGTGCGCCGGTGCCGGCCGAGTAGCGCACGGTGGTGCCGGAGGTGAGTGTGCAGGATGCCTCGGCGCGGGCACCCCCGGCGCGCACGCCGCTGCCGACCACGAGCTGCTGACCTGCGGGCACGGCGACGGCCTGGGCGAGGTCGAGGTCGACATGCTCCTTCTCGCGCACGTCCAGCGACGACATCGAACTGCGCAGGCTCAGCTGCACGTCGCGGTCGCCGGGCACGCGCAGGAAGCCGTAGGAGCTCACCTCGGTGCCGTCGAACGCGGTGCCGGACACCTCGAACGGGATGAGCAGCGTCTCTTCGGGGACCGCTCCGGAAATCCGCCATCCGTCGACCTCGATGCCGGGGTGCGAGCCCCACAGCGACAGCGTCAGATCCGAGACATCCCCGGCGTTCCACGAGACCTTGCCGCTGAGCACATCGACCCCGCGCGGGAACGCCTCCCGCGACTCGATCGTGAGGGACGTGTCGCGCACGATCGGGAAGTCGGGGACGGGAGCGCGCACCACCTTCACCACGATGAGGCCCATCGCGGTGTCGCCGGCGTCGTTGCGCACCGTGTACGAGTAGGAGAACGTGCCCAGTTCGTTGCCGGCACGCAGCGTCACCTGGCCGTCGTCGATCGGCCCGAGCCGGGACTGCAGCGCGGTGAACTCGTCGGAGTCGCGCGGTGCGTTGGGCTCCACCGCCATCAGTTCCAGCTCGCCCCCGCCGGGGTCCACGTCGTTGTCGCCGGGCCGCACCACAGCCGCCGCGGTCTCACCCGCCTGGATCTGGATGTAGTCGCTGTAGGTGACCGGGCTCGGATCGGATTGCGTGTCGAGCACGCCGACGCGCACTTCGGCGGCACCGGTGGCGCCCTGCGCATCGCGCACCTGATAGCCGAAGCGCACCTGCCCGCTGAAGGCCTCGGGGCTGGTGTAGACGATCGCATCGCCCTCGGCGGCGATCGTCGCCGAGCCCTGCTCGGGTTGGGTGGTGATGCGGTCGAGCGTCACGGCGTCGCCGTCGGGATCGACCTCGAACGAGCTGAACGGGATGCGCACGGTCGCACCGCTCAGCACCCGACCCTCGAGGGTGCGCGGGACCGGCGCCTGGTTGGTGTCGTCGCCGATCACCGTGACCACGACCCGGGCGGAGTCGACGACGTCGGGGAAGCCGAGCCGGAAGACGGTGTAGCCGAGGCTGTAGACACCCGGCTCGCGGGGCGCGAGGTAGCGCAGCACCCGGCTCGAGGCGAACGCGAGCCCGGCATCGCTCTCGTTGACGACGCGGGAGGGGTCCACCGCGATGAGGGCGCCCGCGGGGGCGCTGTCGTTGGCGAGCACCGGGATGTCGATCTGCGCACCGGCACGCACCGTGACGGCGTCGTCGACGGCGATCGGCGGATCGGCGCTGGGGGAGGGGAGCAGGATGACGGTCAGCTCACCCTGGGCGGTGGTGCGGGCGGAGCCGGTGCCGTCGGAGACGGTGTAGCGCACCACCCCGAGCCGGCCCGGCTGCCCGTCGTCGGTCGTCCCGCTCACCCGCAGCATGCTCTGACCCACGAGATCGACGCTCAACGACGAGAGTGCGTCGCTCTGCGGGCGGATGTCGCTGACCAGCAGCACGAGACCTGCCGGGTTGGCGACGGCGGGGAACACATCGACGGTGGCATCTTCGTTGGGCCGCACGAACGCCGTCAGCGGCGGTGTCGAGATGGTTGCGGCGTCGGGGCCGGTCATCGTCACCCGTACGACGCCGCTCACTTCCCCGCGGTCGTCGCGCACGGTGTATTGCACGAGGTAGGACCCGGGTTCGGTCGCGCCGAACACCATGTTCAGCCCGGTCGCGTTGGCGGTCACGGTGGAGCGGGCGTCGTCGAGGGCGACGGCCTTGGTGAGGGTGAGGGTACCCGTCGATCCGCTGACGTACGGCGCGATGTCGACGGCGACCGGTTCCCCGACCACGCCGACGACGGCGAAGGACTCCGCCACGAGCTCGGGGGTGGGGGTCACCCCGATGCTCAGCGGGCGCTCGGCCGTGGCGCCTCGGGCATCGGAGACGGTGACCCCGAGCGTCACGGTGACGGCCTCGGCGGCGTTCGGATCGGGATGCTGGTAGGTCACGGTGCCGTTCGGCGCGGCCGTGACGGCGCCTCCGGTCGCCGGGTCGTTCACCGCGCCGGCGAGGTAGATCGGGTCGCCCTCCGGGTCCACCCAGCCGTCGAGCACGTCGACGCTCACGGTGCCGCCGGGCGCGACGGTGGGAGACGGCCAGGTGGCCAGGCACCCGTCGACTCCGCACCACACCGGCGCGCTGTTCTGCGTGTCGGGGACGGCGGTGACCGTGACCGTCGCGGCATCCGAGAGCAGCCCGCCCGTCGTGGTGCCGTCGGTCGCGCGGTAACGCAACGTCGCCGAACCGCTCGCGTCGTCGGCCACCTGCAGCACCAGCTGCTGCTGCGCACCCGCGAGCGACACCGTGCCGAAGGCGGGGTCGAGCCCTTCCACCGAGGCCGGGTCGATGCTCAGGACGTCTTCGTTGGGATCGTGGTCGTTCAGCAGCACGGGCAGCACCGCCACGGAGCCTGCCCTCACGCCGAACGCATCGTCGACGGCGACGGGCGGCTTCGGATCGAGCACCCGCTCGGCCTCCACGTCGTTCTGCTGCTCGACCTCGGTCGGTTCTTCGAGGTCCCACGCCTGCGACGAGGGGACGAGCTGCCCGTCGGGCACCGTCCACACCCACCCCGAGCGGCGTTCGTTGAGCGCGAGGCGCGACCCGTTTCCCACGAAGACCGGGTCGAGACCCTCGCCGATGTCGGTGCCGGCGTAGTCCAGGTCGACGGCTTCACCGGAGTCGCTGGACCACAGCGTGCCGCCCGCGTCGCCCTCGGGCAGCCAGGCGGCGAACACGGTGCCGTCGAGTGTCGCGGGTGCGACGGCGGTGCCCAGAGCGGTGTCGCTGTGCACGCGCGCGGCGGTCAGCGAGTCCAGTGACACCTGCACGAGGCCCTGCGCGTCGGCGACGTATACGCCCGTGCCGTCGGTCGAGGCTTGCTGCAGCACGGCGCCGGCGCCGGCGCCGGTGGCCACTTCCTCCGCGCGATCGCGCACCTGCAGGTCGCCGGTGGACTCGTCGAGCAGCGCCCATGCGCCGCCGACGGCGGTGAGCTGGGCGTCGGCGGGCGAGCGTGCCGTCGTATCGTCGCCGAGGATGCGTCCCGTCGCGGCGTCGGCGCGCAGCACCCGCCCTTCTTCGGCGGAGTACGCGTACAAGATGCCGTCGGCGTCGACCGCGACGGCCGTCGCGACGAAGCGGGGGCGTTCCTGCCCCTCTTCGACGCTGACCTCGGCGTACGGGTCGATGCTCGTGGTGCGGCCCGCGCTGGACAGGGTCGCGCCGTACACGGCGCCGGCTTCGGTGCGGTAGGCGAGGAAGTCGCCGGCCGCGGCCACCTCGGCGGTGCCGGGAGGGGTCGCGGCGAACGCGTCATCGTCGTCGGTGGTGAGGTCGGGCGGGGTGGCCATGTCGACGTCGGCGAACTGCGTGCCGCCGTCGCTGAAGACGAACAGCCGCCTGTCGGTCTGGGCGAGGGCGCTGCCGTTCTCGACCTGTTTGACGGTGTCCAGTTCCCCGAGTTCGAGGTTCACCCGTGCGTAGCCGTTGCCCGCGCCGTTCTGCATCGCCCACACCGTGGCATCGTCCAGCGGTGTCTGCTGGGCGTCGTATCCGGGCCACACCACGGCGAGGGTCGCCACGACAGCGACCACGGCGCTGACGGCCGCGGCGCCGATCCAGTTGCCGCGACGCGCGCGACCAGCAGCGGGGGTGGACATCTCAGCCCCCGCCGGTCAGCAGCAGGATGCCGGTCACCGCGGCTCCGGCGACGAGCACGGCGGCGGAGGCGAGCAGCACGACGCGCGCGGAGACACCGGCGCGACGTCGCGGCTGGGCGCCGGCGAGCACCGTGCCCTCGGTGCGGCTGCGGCGCTGGGGAGTGACCCGGGGTGGCCGGCGCGACACGCGCTCGACGCTCGGACGCACCGGTCCGCGGGCGAGGTCGTCCTGGAAGTCGATCGCGGTGCCCGCCATCGCCCACTCGTCCACCGCGACATCCAGCGCCGTGTGGGGCAGGCCCAGATCGTGCTGCACGAGCTGCAGCTCGTGGGCGAACTCGGCGGCCGTGACGTGCCGAGCGGCGGGGTCCTTGCTCATCGACCGGGCGAGGACCGCCTCGAGCCGGGCGGGCACGTCCGGACGGCCGATCGGGGTGTACGCGGCCTTGCGGATGCGGGCCTTCAGCTGATCCCGCGAATTCTGGCCGCTGCCGGCCCGTTCGAAGGGGCTGCGTCCCGCCAGCAGGGAGTACACCGTCGCTCCCAGCCCCCAGATCTCCGCGGGGATCGAGCCTGAGACCCGCTCGTCGACGATCTCGGGCGCGCTCCAGGGCACGCTCATCGCGAAGACCTCGTCGGCGCCGGCGCGACCGTTCACGGCTGCGGCGATGCCGAAGTCACTGAGCACGGGGGAGCCGAACGCGGTGACGAGGATGTTCGACGGCTTGATGTCGCGGTGCAGCAGGCCCGAGCGGTGCGCCGTCTCCAGCGCCGAGGCGATCTTCACCGCCACCTGCAGCACCTCTGCCACCGGCATCACCTCGCGCCGGTAGCGGTTGGTCAGCGACGTCGGGCAGTACTCCATGACGAGGTAGGGCCTACCGTCGGCCGAGATGCTCGCCTCGAAGATGGTGAGGATCGACGGATGCGAACTCAGCCGCGCCATCACGTCGGCTTCGGCGTTGAACATGCGCAGCAGGCCCTCGTCGACGATGTCCTCCAGCAGCACCTTGACCGCGACGGGGCGACGGGGCAGGTTCTGCTCGAACAGGAACACGTCGGCGAAACCGCCGGTACCGAGCGGGCGCACGTAGGTGAAACCGGCGAGCACGGGGGGTGCAGACGGGAGTCTGTTCGCCATCGCTCACCTCACCTACGCGGAAGTCGACGGGGGAGGGTGCGACGGTGCTGGACCCCCCGGAATCCAGCATTCTTAGAAGTTTCTCACACAGCGGCGGCAGCCGAAATCAGGATCCGACCTCACTGCGCCGCATGGAACCGCGCGACATTCCCGTCCCCGATGTCCAGGGTCGCTCCCTCGGTCAGGCGGGCGGTGGCGCCGCCGCGCAGCAGCATCGCCGAGCCGTCGGCGTGTCGCACCACCGTGCCGTTGGTCGAATCGAGGTCGCGCACCAGCAGTTGGTCGCCGTCGAGGCGCAGTTCCAGGTGGGTGCCCGAGACTTCGCGTCGCGGCGACGACAGCGCCGCGAGCCGAGCACCCGGGTGCGCGGCCGGCTGCGGGGCCCGTCCGAGCACGACCGGGAGGTCGAGTTCGAGCACGCGCCCGCCGGCGAGGGTGAGCACGAACCGGCGCGTCGGCTGCTGCGGACCGCGGCGTCGCACGGTGCCGAGCCGCGTGTGGTCATCGGTGATGCCGGCGACCATCTCCGCCAGTGCGTCGCGGTCCATCGCCGTCGTGGTCAGGGGGTCGTCGTCGAGGCCCGCCGCCCATGCGGGCATTTCGGCCGCCGGCGCCGCCGAGGTGCGCGGCGGTGCGGCGGCGACGGGCATGGAGCCCCACTGCAGTCGGTCGGCGCGGACGACGCCGCGGCCGAGCGGCAGCTGCGCACCTGTCGGTCCACCCGCGAGGGTCAGGGTGATGCTCGACACGTGCTGGGCCGCCCCCTCCACCCACGTGCCGACGCCGGGGCCTGCGAGGGTGCTGGTCTCGGGCCCGTGCACCTGGGCCACGGCCGTCCCCCGCACGGCGACGCTCACCGAACTCGTGCGCGCATCGACGAGTTCGACGAGCGCGAAGTCGGGCAGGTGCTCGATGCCGCGGGCGGCCAGCGCCGACAGGACGTCTTCCAGGGCGGCATCGCCCCCGGAGAGGATCTCCCACAGCTCCAGCGCGAACCGGTCACCGACCTCGGCCGCGAGCACGAGCAGAAAGCGGTCGGCGACCATCGCGAAGCCGGCCGCATCCGTCTCGGACGGCACGTTGTAGGTGAACACGGATCCACCCTACGGGGGTGCGGACCCGACCCGTCAGATCCACCCCGGCATCCAGTTGTGCAGGCGCCAGAAGTCGTACGGCACGCTCATCGCCGTGACGAGCGGGTACCAGAACGCCGAGACCAGCACGGCGACGATGAGGAACACCGCCACGACGCGGCGCCCGGCGAGGCGGCGCGTCGGATCGGCCTCCGCCGGATCCGCGAGCGCCTGCAGGGCGAGGACGAGGGCCAGCAGCACGAACGGCAGGATGACGACCGTGTAGAACTGGAAGATCGTGCGCTCGGGGTAGAACAGCCATGGCACATAGGTCGCCGCGATGCCGGTGAGCACGAACGCCGCCTGCCACGACCGGGTCATGATGAAGCGGTAGACGAGGAACAGCACGGCGGCGGTGCCCGCCCACCACACCAGCGGGTTCGGCATGCTGTAGACCACCGCCATGCAGCCGTTCGCCGCGGCGCAGCCCGCCTCGCCGTCGGCGGTGCGTTCGGCGAACATCGACGTCGGCCGCAGCAGCAGCGGCCACTGCCAGGCGGGGCTCGCGTAGCCGTGGGGCGAGGCCATGCCGGCAGCCGAGGCGTACATGCCCTCGTGGTAGTGCCACAGGTTCTGCAGCGGCAGCGGCACCCATGCCCACACGCCGGTCGCCGGCGACGCGTCGACCGTGTGGCGACCGTATCCGCCGTCGGTGACGAGCCAGCCGGTCCACGACGCGAGGTACACCGCCGCCCCGACCGGCACCAGCAGCACGAACGCCGCGGCTCCCTGGCGCACGGCATCCACCGGCCACTGCCACACGCCCAGGCGCCGCCGCGTGAGGGCATCGGTCACGACGGCGTAGATCCCGATCGCGGCGAGCACCCACGCGCCCGACCATTTCACCGCCGCCGCGGCACCGGCGGCGGTACCGGCGGCCACGAGCCACGGCCGGTTCCACAGCACCGGACCCCACGTGAGCGGACCGCCGTCACCGCGGGCGGTGACCACCGCCGCCAGACGGTCCAGGTGCCCCCGGCGGTCCAGCAGCGCGAACCAGAACGCCAGCAGCACGAAGAGCATGAGCGGCGTGTCCAGCAGCGCCACCCGGCTCATCGAGATCGCGAGACCGTCGACGGCCATGAGTCCCGAGGCGACCGCGGCGAACACGAGCGAGTCGGTGAGCGCACGGGCCACGAAGTACAGCACGAGCACGGCGGCGGTGCCCGCCAGCGCCACGCCGATGCGCCAGCCGACCGGCGAGTCAGGACCCAGCAGAGCCATCCCCGCACCGATGATCCACTTGCCCAGCGGCGGGTGGATCACATAGCTGCCCACCGAGGTGAACGTGTCGGTGTCGCCGGCGGCGAAGCCGGTATCGGCATCCTCGGGCCAGGTGGCCGGGTAGCCGAGGTTCCACTGGCTCCAGCCGTCCTTCACGTAGTACGTCTCGTCGAAGACGATCTCGTGGGGGTGGCCGAGGTTCCACAGCCGCAGGATGCCGGCGATGACGGTGATCACCAGCGGCACGATCCAGCCGAGCCGACGCCGCAGCCGGTCGTCGCCGGCGATGCGGGTCGACACCCGGTCGTACCACGTCGGCACCGTGGGAAGCAGTGGCTCGGCGGTCACGCACACCACCTTATGCTGGCTCGATGATCATCCTCGCGGCCACCCCGATCGGCAATCTGGGCGACGCCTCGCGGCGCCTGGTCGAAGCGCTCGAGACGGCGACGGTGATCGCCGCGGAGGACACCCGCACCACGCAGCGCCTGCTCGCCGCGCTCGGCGTCGCCAACCGGCCACGCCTCATCGCGCTGCACGACCACAACGAGAAGGCTCGGGCGGGGGAGCTGGCCGAGCTCGCCCGCGACCAGGACCTGCTGGTGCTCAGCGACGCCGGCATGCCGACCGTCAGCGACCCCGGGTTCGGTCTCGTGTCGGCTGCAGTGGCGCTCGGCGTGACGGTCACCGCGATTCCGGGCCCGAGCGCCGTGCTGACGGCGCTGGCGGTGTCGGGGCTGCCCACCGACCGCTTCACGTTCGAGGGCTTCGCGCCGCGCAAGGCGGGGGAGCGGCGGTCGTTCTTCGGGGCGCTGGCGGCGGAGTCGCGCACGATGGTGTTCTTCGAGGCGCCCTCGCGGCTGGCGACCACGCTCGCCGCGATGGCGGTGGCGTTCGGGTCCGATCGCCCCGCCGCCGTGTGCCGTGAGCTCACGAAACTGCATGAAGAGGTGGTCCGCGACGAGCTCGCCGCCCTCGCCACGTGGGCGGAGGGCGGCGTGCGGGGCGAGATCGTGGTCGTTGTGGGCGGAGCGCCGGCACGGGCCGCCGACCCCGAGGATGCGCTGTCGCGTGTGCTGGAGCTCGTGGCCGACGGGGTGCGGCTGAAGGATGCCGCGGGCCAGGTGGCCGCGGCATCCGGTCTGCCCTCGCGCGACCTCTACGCTGCGGCGCTCCAGGCGCGCCGCAGCGCCGACGTCACCCCTTGACGGCCCCGGCGGTCAGGCCGCCGACGATGAAGCGCTGCAGCGACAGGAACAGCACGAGCACGGGGATCGAGGCGAGCACCGCGCCGGCGGCGAACAGTCCCCAGTTCGACGAGAGCTGGTTCGAGACCCACTGGTACATGCCGACGGCGAGGGTCCACTGATCCTCGGAGACCAGCACGATCTTGGCGATGATGAAGTCCGCGAAGGCCGAGATGAAGGCCAGCAGCGCCACGACCGCGAGGATCGGGGTCACGAGCGGGATGATCAGCCGCCAGAAGATCTGCGCGTGCGTGGCGCCGTCGATCTTCGCCGACTCGTCGATCTCCACCGGGATGGTGTTGAAGAACCCGTACATGAGGAACGTGTTGGTGCCGAGCGCGCCGCCGAGGTAGACGCAGATGAGCGCGATCTTGGAGTTGAGCCCCAGCGCGGGGATGACTTCGCCCAGCGTCAGCAGCATGAGGAAGATCGCGACGAACGCGAGCGCCTGCGGGAACATCTGCACGATGAGGAGCGTCGTGAGTCCCACCCGACGGCCGGAGAAGCGGAAGCGCGAGAACGCGTACGCGGCGGCGGCGCCCATGATCACCGCGCCGACCGAGGAGACGCCCGCGACCAGGAGGGTGTTACCCGCCCAGGACCAGTACTTCGTCTCGGCCAGCGCCGCGTAGTTGGACAGGTCGAACGCGCTGAAGAGGGCATTGGCCGCAGACAGGCTGCCGCGCGGGTTGAACGACGCCGACAGCACGTACACCAGCGGGAAGCACGCGTAGAAGACGATCGCGAGGGCGACGAGGTACTTCCACCCCACCTCGACGAACCAGCGCCGACGGTGGCCGCGGCGACGCTCGTCGGCGACGCGTGTGGCGGTGGTGGGAACAGCCTGCTCGGTCGTGGTGGACATCACTGGTACTCCTCGAGCTTGCGGGTCTGCCGGAAGGCGAGTGCGGAGATCGCGCCGACGATGACGAAGATGATGATCGACAGGGCGCTCGCCAGGCCGTAGTCGGCGGAGCCGCCCGAGATGCCGGCGATGTCGTAGATCGCCGAGATGAGGATGTCGGTGGCGCCGAGCGCGTACGGTGCCCCGGGTATGGCGGGACCACCCTCATTGAACATGTAGATGATCGTGAAGTTGTTGAAGCTGAACGCGAAGGACGAGATCAGCAGCGGCGCGGTCGACACCAGCAGCAGTGGGAGGACGATCGAACGGAACTTGCGGAACCGGCCCGCCCCGTCCAGCGACGCGGCCTCGAGGGTGTCCTCGGGCAGTGCCTGCAGGGCGCCCGTGCACACCAGGAACCAGTACGGGTAGCTGAGCCACAGGTTCACCCAGAGCACCGCCAGTCGCGCGAGCCACGGGTCGCCGAGCCAGTTGATCTCGGCGCCGAAGAAGAACAGGTCGTTGATCACGCCGAACTCGGCGTTGAACATCCCGCGGAACAGCAGCGCCGACATGAAGGCGGGGAAGGCGTACGGGAGGATGAACAGCGTACGCAGCCACTTGCGCGCCCGCACCCGCGGGTCGTTGAAGATGAGGGCGAACAGCAGGCCCACGCCGAAGCTCAGCCCGACCGAGAGGATCGCGAAGGCGAAGGTCCAGCCGGCCACCATGAGCAGGGGCTGCACGAGACGCGGTTCGGTGAACAGGCGCAGGAAGTTGTCGAAGCCGACGTTGACATACCAGCCGGTGGTGAGCGAGCTGCCGTCCTCGGCGACGAAGCTGCCTCGGTCGTTCGCGGTGTACACCGTGCCCGTGGTGGTGTCGGTGATGGTCTCGGCGGTCTCGTCCCACACCAGCGTCGACTCATAGACGGCGCCCGTCGTGCCCTCGCGGGTGCGGATCGAGCCGTCGTTCGGGTCGTCGGAGACGGGCACGCGCAGGCTCTGCACCGTCTGCTGCAGCGTCGAGTCGGTGAGGAGGTCCGCGCGGGGGACGACATTCCAGCCCGGGACCTCGGTGGGCGCTCCCGACTGGCCGATGACGGCGTCGTCGGACTCGGCGAGCGGCTCGTCGGCGTCACCGACGAACACCTCCCCGTCGTCGACGATGGCGAAGCCGTACTCGCCGCCGCGCTCGACGATCGTGAGCGGGTAGGTGTCCGAGCCCTCCACGCGGCGCTCGCCCTGGATCAGGGCGGCATTGACCGCCTGCTCCTGGGTGCCGATGTGACCGCTGCCGTAGTTGGTGAAGGCGATGTAGGCGGTGTAGGCGAAGATGAACACCTGGAACAGCAGCAGGAAGATGAGGCCCGGCAGCAGGTACTTCAGCGGCAGCGCCTTCTTCGTGAAGTACACCACGTTGGCGATCACCAGCAGCAGCACCGACACCGAGAGGATCAGCCACGATTCGGCGCGCACCGCGCTGATGGCCGCCATGATGCCGAAGGCGTTGACGACCGCCATCAGCAGCAGCTTGACGACGAACCCCCAGCCCATGCCGCGCCAGTTGCGGGCGTGTGACTCGGATTTCGGGCTGAGGGTGTGCGGCGCCTCGGTGGCGACGTCTTCCTGCGGGACCGACATGTGCTCCTCCTGCATCGGGGGCTCGCGTGAGCGAGGGGGTGCGGGGCGGGAGGGAAGAACCCTCCCGCCCCGCGGGGGTGTCAGCCGATGGCTGCTTCGACGTCCGTGACCATCTGGTTCCACGTCGACACGGGGTCGGCGCCACCGATGATCTGCACCTGCGCGGCGTTCCACAGGTCCCAGACCGAACCCATCTCGGGGATGGAGGGCATGGGCACACCGTTCTGCGACGATGCCACGAAGCCGCCGATGATCGGGTCGCTGGAGACCTCTGCGGCCAGTTCGCTCCACGCGGGGATGCGCGGGTCAGCCTCGTAGAGGGCCTGCTGCGCGTCGGCGGTGGCGAGGTAGTTCACCAGGAACTCCTGTGCCAGCAGCGCGTTCTCGCTCTGCGAGCTCAGGTAGAAGCCCTGCACGCCCACGAACGGAGCCGCGGTCTCGCCGCCGGCGGACGGGATCGGGTTGACAGCGACGTTGACGCCATCGGCGGTCAGCGCCTCGATCGCCCACGGGCCCTGAACCGTGTACGCGGCCTGGCCGGACGCGAACAGCTCGTTGTTGGTGTCGTAGTCGATCGTCGTCGAGATGTAGCCGGTGCCGTTGGTGCCGTTCGCACCGAGCCAGCTGGCGAACGCCTCGCCGGGCGCGCCGCCCATGCCGACCTCGGTCGTGTACGAGCCGCTGTCGTCCTGCTGGAAGACCGGGGCGCCGAACGACGTCTGGAAGCCGTACATCGTGTACGCGTCACCGGTCTGGCCGGCGGTGTTGATGACGATCGGGCGCTCAGCGCCGGCAGCCTGCGCGGCGGCGACCATGTCGTCCCACGTGGCCGGAGCCTCTTCGCCGACCAGGTCGGTGTTCTGGACGAGTGCGATCGTCTCCAGCGAGTACGGCAGTGCGTAGAGCTGACCGTCGTAGGTCATGGCGTCGATCGCGACCTGCTCGAACGAGTCGGCCTTGTCCGCGAGGTCCACGGTGTCCACCACACCGGCGGCCACGAGGGCACCCAGCCAGTCGTGAGCGCCGATCGTGATGTCGGGGCCCTCACCGGTGGGGACCTGCGCGATGAAGTCGGCGCGGATGTCCTCGAAGTTCTTCTGCACCAGCTCGATCTTCGCGCCGGTCTCCTCCTCGAACGCGGCCGCAGCGGCCTCGATCGCGGGCTCGCGGTTCTCGTCCGTCCAGACGGTCAGGACGGCTCCCGAGCCCTCGCTGGTTTCCGCCTCTTCGGTGCTGCCGCCGGCGCAGCCGGCGAGCAGGACGGCAGTCGACGCGATAGCGACGATGCCGATTCCCATCTTGCGCATGGATTTTCCTTCCGTGGGGTGGTCGATCCTGCGGGCCTCTGATGAGGTCGCGCCCTTACGACCGATGGTGGGTGTTGGGCCGGTCGGCCGCAACGGGTACATCTGTCAGACCTGCTCCTGTGGTGCGGTGCGCCGTGAGCGGATGACGGCGACGTCGCCACCGGCAAGGCTCAGCCTGCCGGTGACCTCCGTCTGCGTCAGCAGGTCGTGCCCCTCGAGGGAGAGTGTCACGGCGTCGGTCGTGTGGTTGATGGCGACGACGAACTCGACGTCGTCGTCGCGGCGGCGGCGGACGATCTCGACGCCGGCGGGCGCCTCGGCGGGGGCGAGCCCCGCGTCGGCGTAGATGTTGGTCATGATCGCGGCCAGTCCCGCGGCATCCGGGCGGGTGCTCACGTACCAGCCTGCGCCCGCGCCGTGCTGATTGCGGGTGACCGCTGCTTCCCCGGCTGCCGGGCCGTCGACGTACGTCGCACGCACCTCGGCCCCGACGAGCACCAGGTCCTCCTGCCACACGTCGGCGCGGAGGGTCTGGCCGTTCCAGGAGATGTCGCCGGTGGTGCCTTCGCGCAGCGGCAGGTGCTCCTCGACGCGCACGCCCAGGGCGGGCTCGAGCGGCGTGCCGAAGCCGCCGGCGTGCACCGCGTCGTGCTCATCGACCACGGCCGAGAAGAACGACACCACGAGGGTGCCGCCGTCGTGGACGTAGCGGTTGAGGTTGTCCGCGTCGGCGAGGCTCAGCATGTACTGCGCGGGGGCGATGACGAGCTTGTAACCGGAGAGGTCCTGGCCGGGCAGGGCGAAGTCGACGGTGATGCCGTCGCGCCACAGCTGCTCGTAGTAGGCGCGGATGCGCTCGTCGTGGCCGACGTCTTCGGACGGGCGCCATTCCAGGTCCTGCGCCCAGAACGACTCGAAGTCCCAGAGGATGGCGACATCGGCGTGCACGCGCGAGCCGCGCACCTCCTCGAGGCGGTCGAGCTTGGCGCCGAGATCGACGACCTCGCGCCAGACGCGGGATTCGGTGCCGGCATGCGGGAGCATCGCGGAGTGGAACTTCTCGGCGCCCGAGCGCGAGGCCCGCCACTGGAAGAAGAGGATGGCGTCGGCGCCGCGGCCGAGGTGCGCCAGCGAGTTGCGGGCCATCTCACCGGGGCGCTTGGCGACGTTGCGCGGCTGCCAGTTCACCGCAGAGGTGGAGTGCTCCATGAGGATCCACGGCTTGCCGCCGCCGACCGAGCGGGTGAGGTCGGCGGCGATGGCCAGGCCGATCTCGCCCTCTTCGTCGGCCGCCCACAGGTAGTGGTCGTCCGAGACGATGTCGACTTCGCGCGCCCAGGCCCACAGGTCGCAGCCGTTGTGCTGGTTGGCCATGAAGTTGGTCGTGATGGGCCGGTCGCTGTGCGCGCGGATCGCGTCGCGCTCGGCGATGAAGCAGGCGCGCAGCTGGTGGTCGGTGAAGCGTGCGTAGTCCAGGCGCTGGGCGGGGTTGACCGTCGAGGGCGCGGCGGCCGGGGCGCCGACGTGTTCCCAGGCGGTGTAGTGCTGACCCCAGAAGGCGGTGCCCCACGCGGCGTTGAGTGCGTCGAGGGAGCCGTACCGCTCCTGCAGCCACAGCCGCCATTCGCGCACGGCGTGGGGCGAGTAGTCCTCGCCGACCGGGACGCCGTACTCGTTGTGCACGTGCCAGAGCACGACGGCGGGGTGGTTGCCGTAGCGCTTGGCCAGCTCGGTGGTGATGCGCACCGCGGCCTCGCGGTAGGCCGGTGCGGAGTGCGACGCCATGCCGCGGGCGCCGAAACCGAGGGTCACGCCGTCGCGGGTGACGACGCGGGCGTCGGGGTGTGCGGCGAAGAACCACGCCGGGGGGGAGGCGGTCGGGGTGCCCATGTCGACCCGGATGCCGTTCTCGTGCAGCAGCTCCACGACCTCGTCCATCCAGGTGAAGTCGAACTCGCCCTCGGCCGTCTCCAGCAGCGCCCACGCGAAGATCCCGATGCTGACGAGGTTCACGCCCGCCTCGCGCATGAGGGTGACGTCTTCACGCCAGGTCTCACGCGACCACTGCTCGGGGGTGTAGTCACCGCCGTAGGCGATGCCGTCGATATCGGGCCAACGGGGGGTCGAGGTCATCGAACTCTTCCTCGGATTCAGGGGACCGTTTCGTCTTCTGTGACCGGTCCCAGGTGGTGATGACAGCCTACGTCCTCGACGTGGGTGGTGCAGGTCGCGTTATCGAACTGTGACCGGTCACGGCGTGCGTCGGGCGGGAGTAAAGTCACTCGATGTGGGGGATCTCAAAGATGGTCGCCGCCGACCGACGATCCGCGACGTCGCGGCGGCCGCAGGCGTGTCGCGGGGCACCGTCTCGCGCGTCATCAACGGTGGGCACTGGGTGTCACCCGACGCGCGCGCAGCGGTGGAGGATGCCATCACCCGCACCGGATACACCGCCAATCATGCCGCCCGGAGCCTCGCCACCGGACGGTCGAGTTCGTTGGCCTTCCTGCTGACGGAGCCCCAGCAGCTGCTGTTCGCCGACCCGACCTTCGCCCTGCTGCTGCGGGGGGCGACCGAGGCGCTCGCGCAGCGATCGATGACTCTCGTGCTGCTCGTGGCCGACACCGCCGCCGAGCGGGCCAACGTCGAGCACTACGTGCGCGCCGGCCACGTCGACGGTGTGCTGCTGATCTCGTCGCATGAATCCGACCCGCTCCTGGCCTCGCTCATCGAGGCGGGCGTACCGACGGTGTGCACCGGTGTGCCGCTGGGGCACCGCATGTACGTGCCGACCGTCTCGGTGGACGAGACGGAGTCCGCCCGCGTCATGACCCGTCATCTCATCGATCGCGGCCACCAGAAGATCGCCGTCATCACCGGCCCCGACGACACCTCGGGGGGCCGCTATCGGCTGGTCGGCTTCCGCGAGGAGATGGGTGACCGGTTCGACCCCGACCTCGTCGAGCAGGATGTCTACTCGAGCGAGGCGGGCGCGGCCGCGATGACCCGGCTGCTGGAGCGCGCGCCCGACATCGACGCCGTGTTCGCGGCATCCGATGTCATGGCCGTCGGGGCGATCGCCGCGGCCCGCCGTGCCGGACGCCGCGTGCCCGAAGATCTCGCCGTCGCCGGCTTCGACGATTCCGGTCTCGCCGAGACACACGACCCGCCGCTGACGACGATGCGCCAGCCCTGGGGCCAGATCAGCAGCGCGATGGTGGAGATACTGATCGACGTGATCAACGGCGTGCCCCGGACGGACCTCGTGCTGCCGACGACCCTCATCGTGCGCGAGAGCGCCTGACCCCGCGCCGCCCGCCCGCCCGCCCGGGTGCTTGCCCGCCCCCGGTCGCCGAGGCGAGGGGGCATCGTTCCTCTCGATTCCGCACGTGAGTTCCCGCTCACACGCACCGCAACGCCGCCGCCGCTCGCATCTTCGGGCGCGATCCCGATCCAGACGGACTCGCGGGTATCGCCCTGTGAGTTCCCGCTCACACAGCTCACGGGCCCGCGGCTCTCGCTGTGTGAGCGGGAAGTCACATGCGCAATCGAGAAAGTGTCTGCGCTCACGACCGAGCGGGCGGCGCCCCGCACACGGCACACGGCACACACCGGGCGGGGTCGCGGTGGCGGCGGTGTCGGACGCGGTGCGTAACGTGCGCCCATGGACCGCTACAAGCGCACGATCGACCCGTTCGAAGCCATGGCCGAGCCGGTGCGGCGGCGGCTCGTCGAGGTGCTGGCCGACGGCGAGCACACCGCCGGTCAGCTCGCCGCGGTCGTCGGTGCGGAATTCCGCATCAGCCGCACCGCGGTCTCCAAACATCTGCGGATGCTGCGCGATGCCGGCTTCGTCGACGTGCGCGGCGACTTCCAATGGCGCTGGTACTACCTGACCCGCGACGGGCTCGGTTCGCTCGAGGCGGCGGTCGAGCGGCTGCGCCAGAAGATGACGGGCGGCATCGGGTGGGACAGCGATCTACGGGCGAAGCGCGACCCGCTCGCCGGGCCCGGCTACGACGGTCGACCGGTGCCACGCAAGGGACCGGGGCGTGCTCCGGCGCGGGGAACACGCGGCCACCAGACCCTCCGGCCGGAGGCGAGCGACCCCGAAGCGGGACTGTATCCGGTGTTCCCGGTGGTCGAAGCGATGCCGCCGCCGTAACGGGCGGCATCCGGCCCGCCGGCCCCGCCTAGAATCGACGGGTGACTTCAGGCCGCTCCTTCTACATCACGACGCCGATCTACTACCCGAGCGACGTGCCCCACATCGGCCACGGCTACACCACCGTGGCGGTGGACACCCTCGCGCGCTGGCACCGCCAGTCGGGCGACGACACCTGGATGCTCACCGGCACCGATGAGCACGGCCAGAAGATGCTGCGTGCCGCCGCCGCCAACGGCGTCACCCCGCAGCAGTGGGTGGACAAGCTCGTCACCGAGTCGTGGTTCCCCCTGCTGGAGACCCTCGACGTCGCCAACGACGACTTCATCCGCACGACCCAGGACCGCCACGAGCGCAACGTCCAGGCGTTCTTCCAGACCCTCTACGACCGCGGCTACATCTACGCCGGCGAGTACGAGGCCCTGTACTGCGTGGGCTGCGAGGAGTTCAAGCCCGAATCCGAGATCGTCGACGGCACCGGCGCCTTCGAAGGCCTCAAGGTCTGCGCCATCCACTCCAAGCCGCTCGAGCTGCTCCAGGAGAAGAACTACTTCTTCAAGCTCAGCGAGTTCCAGGACAAGCTGCTCGCGCTCTACCAGGACGTCCCCGACTTCGTGCGCCCCGACTCGGCCCGCAACGAAGTCATCTCGTTCGTCAAGAACGGACTCAAGGACCTCTCCATCTCGCGGTCGACCTTCGACTGGGGAATCGGCGTCCCGTGGGACGAGTCCCACGTCATCTACGTGTGGGTCGACGCCCTGCTGAACTACGCCACCGCCGTCGGCTACGGCAGCGACCCCGAGCAGTTCGAGCGCCGTTGGCCGGCCTACCACGTCGTGGGCAAGGACATCCTGCGGTTCCACGCCGTCATCTGGCCCGCCATGCTCATGGCCGCCGGCGTCGAGGTGCCGCGCGGCGTCTTCGCGCACGGCTGGCTGCTGGTCGGCGGCGAGAAGATGTCCAAGTCCAAGCTCACCGGCATCGCCCCGTCGGAGATCACCGACGTCTTCGGATCCGACGCATACCGGTTCTACTTCCTCTCTGCCATCGCCTTCGGTCAGGACGGCTCGTTCTCGTGGGAGGACCTCTCCGCCCGCTACCAGGCCGAACTCGCCAACGGCTTCGGCAACCTCGCCTCCCGCACGGTCGCGATGATCGAGCGGTACTTCGAGGGCATCGTCCCGCCCGCCGGCGACGAAACCGAAGCCGAGCACCGCATCCAGCGCACCGTCGCCGACGCGGCAGCGGCCGCGGATGCCGCCATGGAGCGTTTCCGCCCCGACGAGGCCATCGCCGCGATCTGGACGATCGTCGACGCGCTGAACCTCTACATCACCGAGAACGAGCCCTGGGCGCTGGCGAAGGACGACGCCCAGCGCGAGCGCCTGGGCACCGTGCTGTACACCGCAGCCGAAGGGCTGCGCGCCCTCACCGTGCTGCTGTCGCCGGTCATGCCGCATGCCACCGGCATCCTCTGGGACGCCCTCGGCGCCGCGGCCACGCTGGGCGCGCTGCAGGACCAGCCGATCCGTGACGCCGGCGTCTGGGGGCAGCTGCCCGCCGGGGCCTCGGTCAGCGGCCTCGCGCCACTGTTCCCCCGCGTCGAACAGAGCGCATGACCGACCCCAGCCAGTACGTCCGGCAGCGGGAGAAGGGCGCGCGCGACGTCAGTTACCCGCCCGCCCCCGAGCCGCTGGCCGTCGCGGTCTACGACAACCACGCCCACCTCGAGATCGAGGATGGTGAAGTCGGGCTCAGCCTCGACGAGCAGCTGACGCGCGCGGGCGACGTCGGCGTGCTCGGTGTCGTGCAGGCCGGTGGTGACATCGACTCCAGCCGATGGTCGGCGTGGGCCGCCGCGTCGCACCCGCGCGTGCTCGCGGCCGTCGCCATCCACCCCAACGAAGCACCGGCGTATGCCGAACGGGGCATGCTGGCCGAGGCCATCGCCGTGATCGACGAGCTCGCCGCCCAGCCGCGCGTGCGGGCGATCGGCGAGACGGGCCTCGACTTCTTCCGCACGGGGCCCGAGGGGCAACCCGCCCAGTACGAGAGCTTCGAGGCGCACATCGCCCTCGCCAAGCGTCACGGCATCGCCATGCAGATCCACGATCGCGAGGCCCACGACGAGGTGCTGGCGACGCTGCGCCGCGTCGGCGCCCCCGAGCGCACCGTCTTCCACTGCTTCTCGGGCGACGCCGACATGGCGCGCATCGCCGCCGACGCCGGCTACTACCTGTCGTTCGCCGGCAACGTGACGTTCAAGAATGCCCAGAACCTGCGCGACGCGCTCGCGGTGACCCCGCGCGAGCGCATCCTGGTCGAGACCGACGCGCCGTTCCTCACGCCGGTGCCGTACCGGGGGCGTCCCAACGCGCCGTACCTGATCCCTGCGACGGTGCGGTTTCTGGCCGCACAGCTCGAGGTCGACCTCGACGAGCTGTGCGCCCAGCTGGCCGCCAACACCCTCGCCGTCTACGGGTCCTTCGAGGACTGAGCCGCCGCCGCCAGCCACGCGAGCATGACGGACTTCGAGGTGCCGCCGTCGACTTCCGGCAGCGTCGCGAGCGCCGCCGCGGCGGCGGTGCGCTGCGCGTCCCCGGCGAGCGCCGAGTACATCAGCACGTACTCGCCGAGCGGTCCCGTGAGCGCGGTCGGCCCCGCGTCGGCGACATTCGCCGCGACACGCTGCGGATCCGCACCGAGATAGTCCAGCGCGACCGGGGTCAACGGCAGCAGCTGGATGCCGAGGATCGCGCTCGGTTCCGGGGAGAACCACGTCGCGTAGTCGCGCTTGCCACCCCAGGTGAGCGAGACGATCGTGTGCGCGAAGCCGTCGGCGAGGGTCGCGGGGTCGGGCTCGAGCCATCTCGCCCGCGCGGCGGCGACCTCGGCCGACAGCAGCCACGTGGCCGTCGCCTCGACGGCGGCGTCGTCACGCGCGCTCGCCCACTGTGCCAGGCCGTCCCACGCCGCCACCGCCTCGGAGCTGGACTCCTGGTTGTTGCCGTCGGCGAAGGGGGACAGGCCCGACGCCCACGAGTGACCGCGGTACGGGTCGAACACCCGCAGCGGGGGGAGCAGGTCCCCGCCGCTGCCGGCGATGTCGGCGGCCAGGGCATCCATCACGTCCTGCAGCGGTTCGAGCTTGTCCGGCTGCGCGGCCACGAGCGCCGCGGCCGCGCTGAGGTAGTACCCGTAGTGGAAGTGGTGGTCGTTGCCTTCCTCCGCCCCGAATGTGGGCGCCCTTCCGACGACCATGCGCAGCGCATCGTCGTACACGAAGCAGCGGGTGTCGCGTCGCGTGCAGCCGTCGGTCTCGGCCCACGGTGCCAACTCCTGCCACAGGCGGTCGGCGACGCGCGAGACGAGATCTGCGTCGCCCACCTCGCGCGCGAGGGTGAGCAGTGCGCCGAGCCGGGCCAGCGCCTTGCCGCCGTGATAGGTGTCGGCAGGCAGGGCGGGGGTGGCGGCCAGGTCCGCGGCGATCTGGGTGGCGATCGTGCCGAGCGTGGCGTCGTCGGCAGCGCTCAGGTCGAACGATGCGCGCGCGGCCACCGCCGGCACCGACCATTCGAGCTCGGTTCCCGCGCACGCCACCGCGTCGCCGTACGCGGTGCGGAACGTGCCGAGCCCGCACGCCGCGGCATCCGCCTCGTGCCCGGGGAACGGCACGAGCACCGTGCTCTCGGTGCCGGTGTAGGTCAGCCGGGTCGAGGATGTGTCGGTCCCCGTGTCGATCTCGACCGCGACCCCGCTGACGGGGGCGTCGAGGGCGTCCGCCCACTGCGCGAGGTCGGCGCCGTCCGGCAGCGCGAACCACAGCGCGTGCGCGCCGGCAGGAACCGTCAGCGCGCTGCCCGACCAGGTCGCGTCGGGGGAGACGACCCCGAACGTGGTCTCATCGGCGGTCGCCGTCCAGAGGCCGTCTCCGGCGGGTTCCAGTGTGACCGCGGGCGTCAGGTCCGTCGCGCGGGCGGCGGTGAAGCCCACCACGGGGGAGCCCTCCGCGATCGTCACGTCGCCGACCGCGTCGCCGCCGTCCCACCACCGCAGGGTGACCGAGACGGCATCGACACGCACGGCTTCGAACCGATCAGCCGGCATTCCCACCTGCAGCCCACCGGCGAACGACGCCGCGATGGTCTGCGCGGTCGCCGACACCTGCGGCAGGTCCACCGTGAAGCCGGCGTCGGCCGCAGCGAACGCCAGCGGGAAGGGGTACACCGGCTGCGGCGTGGCACCGAAGACCAGCCCGGAGTACCAGCGGTTCGTCGGCGGGACCACGCCGTCCGCGAGCCGCGGCGGCGCGAGGCCCTCTGCGACCCGCTCGACCGGCAGTGCGGATACGGTCGCTGCGGATGCCGCTTCGGGCGCCCACGGCTGCGACACGGGCTGCCCCGGCGGCTCGGCGGTGCACCCCGCGGTCGCGAGCACCGCGGCCGCCAGCAGCACCGTCGCTCCGCGCCGGCGGTTCACAGGCCGACCTTCTGCAGCAGATCACGCAGCGCATCGCCGACGCCGGCGAGCGGGCCGTCGTCGCGCAGCTGCAGGGTGACCTGAACGGGCGTCCCCGCTTGGAAGAGACCCGTCGCCGCCTGGGCCGAGAGCTCGGCGCTGGTGATGCGCAGTGTCGACTTCGCCTGCCCCTGCTCGGTCGCCACCTCGATGCCGGTCACATCCCCACCCAGCACCGACTGGTTGGGCAGCAGCACCTCGACGTCGCTGCCCTGCTCGATGCGCGCGTAGTCGCGCGGTGACAGCAGGAACTCCGCCTCGACGAACAGCGTGGCGTCCTGGTCGACGCTCGCCAGCACGCTGCCGGCCTGCGCGAATCCGCCCTGCGGCACGGTCACGTCCCGCACGGTGCCGTCGACGGTCGCGAGGATCGTGGAGGTCCCGTCCTGGGTGACACTGGCCGCGAGCACCGCGTCGGTCATCTGCCCGGTGGCGATGTCGCGCTGCAGCTGGAGGCTGCGCACATCGAACAGCGGCTGCCCGGCGGCGACCTCGTCGCCCACCTCGACGTACTGCCGGGTGACGATGCCGCCGTAATCGGTCCCCACCGGATAGGTCTGCGCGACGATCGTCGCGCTCGTGGACAGCACGCGATGCTGGCGCTGGTTGAACACGACCGTGCAGGCGGCCACCACGGCCAGGACCAGCAGGATGCCACCGGCGAGCTTCAGCCGGTTCGCCCACGTCATCGGTCGCCCCCGACGGGGAGGAGCTCGGCGTCCGACGCAACCGGCACCGGCTCGGGGATCGCCGCCGCGGGCGGCCGGGCGACGACCGTCAGTGTGGCGGTCGCGGCGGGAGGCGTGACGGCCTCCCCGCGCACCGGCGGGTGCGCCAGCACGTGGGCCTCGCGCAGCGCGGTGACGACGAACGCCCCGAGGATCAGGGTGTTCGTGGCGTTCCAGGCGGTGGCGAGCGTGAACACCCCGTTGTCGACGTCGCGCCAGACCGCCACGACCGTCGTCAGCGCCAGGAACAGGAAGAAGAGCGTCTGCGGAATGATGAAGTTGAACGGCGACCGGCGGGTGGCGGAGCCGGTGACGTGCCAGCCCACATCCCTTCCGACGAGGGCGTTCCACAGGGCCTTGGTGTAGATCGGGAACGACACCGTCGCGAGGGTCAGCGTCTCCCAGCGGAACGAGCCGACGGCGAACCACGCGAGCAGGATCTGCATGACGTAGAAGCCCGCGTAGTACAGCGCCCAGGTGAACACCGTGGTCTCGAGCGTCATCGGGCGCAGGTCGAAGTAGATCTCCAGCGGCGGCACCAGGAGCAGCAGCAGCGGACAGATGCCGGCGAGGTAGAACGTCGCCGTGACGAGGTACTGGATGCGCTGGTCGGTCGTGAGGGTGCGGCGCCTGCTCAGCGGATTGTGGTGCAGCAGGATCTCGAACCCGCCGGTCGCCCAGCGCAGCTGCTGCTTGCTGTACGCCTCGATGGTCTCGGGCGCGTCGCCGACGGCGAGCGCGTCGGGGAGGAACACCGAGCGCCAGCCTCGCTCGTGCAGCAGCAGCGCCGTCCACACGTCCTCCGACTTGGAATCGGTGTGGATGCCGCCGATCTCGTCGACCGCGCGGCGGCGGAACACCACGTTCGTGCCGACGCAGAACGCCGCGTTGAACCGGTTGCGGCCCGGCTGGATGAAGCGGTAGAACACCGTCTGCATGTAGGCCGCGCCTCGGGCGACGACCGTGTCGAGGTTGCCGTAGACCTGCGGCGTCTGGACGAACGCGACGTCGTCGTGGACGAAGATCGGCATGGTCTCGAGCAGGAACCGGGGCGACGGCACGAAGTCGGCGTCGAAGATGGCGAAGAACCCGCCCTTGGCCAGCAGCAGGGCGTGGTTGATGTTGCCGGCTTTCGCGCCGTGGGAGCTCAGCCGGCGCACGTACCGCGCGCCCAGCTCCGCGGCCAGGGCGCGCACGTCGTCGGACTTGCCGTCGTCGAGCACCCAGGTGTGGTGGGCGCCCCGCAGGGCGACCGCCGCGGTGACCGTCCGGCGCACCGTCGCAAGCTCCTCGCCGTAGACCGTGACGAACACGTCGATCTGCACGGGCGCCCCTCGCAGATGCACGGTGTCGTCCCCGCGCGCCAGGCGTGGGAGCAGTCGTGCGGCGGCGGCGTGAACGGCGAAGTCCCGCGGGTCGCGTCCGCTGGAGAGGATGGTCCACATCGACAGCAGCGCGTGCAGCACGAGGACGCACTCGGCCACCAGCACCATGACGTACGGCAGCAGGTCGCCGCGACTGTCCGGTGCCAGCAGGAAGCCGGCGTAGGCCAGCACGCCGAGCGTCGCGATGACCACGAGCAGCATCATCACGGGCGTCGGCTGCCCGCCCGTCCCCGTGGGTTCGCGCTGTGCGGCGCGCCGGCCGTTGCGTGTGGCTGGATTGCGTGTGGCTGGATTGCGTGTCATGGGGTCCCCTCCCGATGCACTGGCGTACTCCACCCGCAGCGCCGTCGGCACGCATGGATTCTTCCCCGGCATTCCGCCATGGCCCCCAGAGCCCGGAATGTGCTGTCCATCCTGCGCCCGTCGCGCGACGGGGGCGTTCCGATGATGTGAACGGTGGATGACGAGTGGCTGGATGCCGACTCGGTACTGTTGATGCATGCCGGTGACCCTCCTCGGCGCGGCAGAGATCCGCGCGCTCGCAGCCGAACTCGACGTCACCCCCACGAAGAAGCTCGGACAGAACTTCGTCGTCGATGCCAACACGGTGCGCAAGATCGTGCAGGTCGCCGGCGTCGCACCCGGCGACACCGTGGTCGAGGTCGGGCCCGGGCTCGGGTCGCTGACCCTCGCGATCCTCGAAGCCGGCGCGAGGGTGACCGCGGTGGAGATCGACCACCGCCTCGCCGCGCGCCTGCCCGCCACCGCCGCCGCCCACGGCGTGCCCGACGGCGCGCTGACCGTGGTCGACGCCGATGCGCTGCGGGTGACCGAGCTCGCCGGCGACCCGCAGGTGCTCGTGGCGAACCTGCCGTACAACGTCAGCGTCCCGGTGCTGCTGCACTTCCTCGAGACGTTCGACCACCTCGACCGGGGCGTGGTGATGGTGCAGGCCGAGGTGGGGGAGCGCCTGGCGGCATCCCCCCGCACGAAGGCGTACGGCGGGCCCAGCGTCAAGGCCGCCTGGTACGGCCCGTGGCGGCTGGCGGGCACCGTGTCGCGCCAGGTCTTCTGGCCGGTGCCCAATGTCGACAGCGTGCTGGTCGGCTTCCGCCGCGACCCCGAGCCCCGCGGCACCGAGGCGGAGCGTCGTCGCACCTTCGAGATCGTGGATGCCGCCTTCGGCCAGCGCCGCAAGATGCTGCGCCAGGCGCTCGCGGGCGTGCTGGGCGGCACGGCCGCCGAGGCATCCGCCGTGCTCGAGGCTGCGGGGGTCGCTCCCACCGCCCGCGGCGAGGAACTACGGGTCGAGGACTTCCTGCGCATCGCACGCGCCGCCCCCCTCTCGCAGTAGCGTGGGTGGGTGACAGATTCCCCTCGAGCCAAACCCACCGTCGCCGACCTGCACCGGCCGTACACGGCCGCCGATGAACGCTACGGGTCGGTCGACTACCGACAGGTGGGCACGTCGGGCCTGCGTCTGCCGCCCATTTCGCTGGGGCTGTGGTGGAACTTCGGTGACAACGTGCCCTTCGATCGGCAGCGCGAGGTGCTGCGCCGCGCGTTCGACATCGGCATCACGCATTTCGACCTCGCGAACAACTACGGCCCGCCGTACGGCGCCGCCGAGACGAACTTCGGCCGCATGATGCGCGAGGACTTCGGTCGCTACCGGGGCGAGCTGATCATCTCGTCCAAGGCCGGTTACGACATGTGGCGCGGCCCCTACGGCGAGGGCGGCTCGCGCAAGTACGTGCTGGCCAGCGCAGACCAGTCGCTGCAGCGCATGAGCGTGGACTACGTCGACATCTTCTACTCCCACCGCGACGACCCGTCGGTGCCGTTGGAGGAGACCATCGGGGCGCTGGACACCCTCGTGCGTCAGGGCAAGGCCCTCTACGTCGGCATCTCCTCGTACAGTGCCGCGCGCACCGTCGAGGCCGTCGCCATCGCCCGCAGCCTCGGCACGCCGCTGGTGATCCACCAGCCCTCGTACTCCATCGTCAACCGCTGGATCGAAGACGGACTCACCGGCGCGCTCGCCCAGGAGGGGCTGGGAGCCATCGCGTTCTCTCCGCTCGGCCAGGGCGTGCTCACCGACAAGTACCTCGGCGACCGCAAGGCCGAGCGTTCCATCGACCGCTGGTCGCTGCCGCGCGACACGGTGTCGGAGAAGGCCCGTGGGCGCCTCCTGGGCCTCGACGCGATCGCGAAGGAACGCGGGCAGACCCTCGCTCAGATGGCGCTGCAGTGGGTGCTGCGCGACGGCGTGGTGGCCTCGGCGCTCATCGGGGCGTCCCGGCCGGAGCAGCTGGATGAGAACCTCGCCGCCGTCGGCGGCCCCGCCTTCGACACCGAGGAGCTGGAGCGCATCGACGCCCTGTCCGACGGCATCGAGGTCGGGCTCTGGGAGTCGACGGCCTCGTGACACTGGCATCCTCGCCCGACCGGGTCCACGTGCGCGCCCCGGGGAAGATCAACGTCTTCTTCGAGGTCGGCGATGTGCAGGACGACGGCTACCACGACGTGGCTTCGGTGTATCAAGCCGTCTCGGCGTACGAAGACGTCTACGCCACCCACGCCGACGGGTTCACGATCTCCGTCGACGGGGTCGTGGACGTCTCGGGCGTGCCGGTCGACGATCGCAACCTCGCCATCCGCGCGGCCCGGCTGCTGGCCCAGGAGATCGGATACCCGGGCGGGGTGCACCTGGAGATCCACAAGGCCGTGCCGGTCGCGGGTGGCATGGGCGGTGGATCGGCGGATGCCGCGGCCGCGCTCGTCGCCTGCGACGCGCTGTGGGACGGCGGGGTGACCCCGGCGCGCATGCAGCAGCTGGCCACGCGCCTCGGGGCGGACGTGCCGTTCGCGCTCATGGGCGGCACCGCCGTCGGCACCGGGCGCGGCGACCAGCTCAGTCCGGCGCTCGCGCGCGGGCGCCTGGACTGGGTGATCGCAACGACCAGGGTGGGGCTGTCGACCCCCGACGTCTACCGCGAACTCGACCGGCTGCGCGAGCGCAGCGCGCCCGACATCGCGCCGCCCCGCGGCGTGCCCGACGTCGACCCGGCCGTGCTGCAGGCCCTCCGCACCGGCGACGCGTCGGCGGTGGCTGCGGCCGTGCGCAACGACCTGCAGGATGCCGCCTTCGCGCTGCGCCCTGAACTGGCGGCGCTGCGCGACCTCGGGTGCGACAACGGCGCGCTCACGGGACTCGTATCGGGCTCAGGGCCCACCGTGGCATTCCTCGCCACCGATGCCACCGCGGCGCTGGATCTGCGGGTGACCCTCGCCGCCGCGGGCTTCGACGCCCTGACGGTGCACGGTCCGGTACCCGGAGCGCGTGTCGTCGGCTGACGGCAGAATGGGTCGATGACCTCTTCCGTGACCAGCCCAGCGTGGCAGACCGCCCCCGTCGACGCCGCATCGCGGCAGGCGCTGACCACGCGGGGGCTGGAGTACCGCACGGTCTCCCACGGCGACCTCGCCGCGTATGCCGGCTGGCTGCAGGCCACCGCACGCGGGTTCCAAGACGGCGAACGCAACGACGACCACATCAGCGTCAACCGTGAACTCACCGCCTACCGCCGGCTGACGGGGGTCTTCGATCCCGCCGCGCCCGTCGCCGACACCCCGGTGGCGACCCTCGCGTCGTGGATCGCCGAAGTCAGCGCGCCGGGTGGCCGCGGCATCCCATCGTGTGCGATCACGTCGGTCACCGTCGCCCCCACACACCGCCGCCGTGGCATCGCCCGTGCCATGCTCGAGGGCGAGCTGCGCGCCGCCTCGGCGGTCGGGCTCCCCATGGCCATGCTCACCGTCAGCGAATCGACGCTGTACGGGCGCTACGGCTTCGCCCCCGCCGCCGCATCGGCCTCGTGGACCATCGAGGCCAAACGGGCGAGCTGGGTCGGACCGCGCCCCGACGGGCGTGTGGACTTCATCCCGCGCGCGCGGCTGCGCGAGCTCGCACCCGCCCTCCACGAACGCACCCGACGGGCGTGGCCCGGCGAGATCGAGGTGCCCGCGGGGCATTGGGACACCATCGCCGGCACGCGCCGCGACGCCAAGGACGCCGACAAGCTCCGCGCCGTGCAGTACACCGACACGCAAGGTGAGGTCGCGGGGCTCGCGGCCTACACCGTCGAGGGCAATGACGACGACTTCACCAAGGCCGCCGTCGCGGTGGTGTACCTGCTCACCGCGACCGACGACGCATACGCGGCGCTGTGGCGGTTTCTGCTCGAACTCGACCTCGTCGCCACCGTGAGGGCCTCCGAGCAGTCGGTCGACGAGCCGCTGCTGTGGATGATCGACGACCAGCGCGCGGCCAAGGTCACCCTCCGCGACCACCAGTACCTGCGCATCCTCGACGTTCCCGCCTCTCTCGAGGCGCGTTCCTACGGCGCTCCCGGACGCTTCGTGCTCGAGGTGACCGACTCGCTCGGCATCGCCGACGGCCGGTTCCTCCTCGATGCGGCGGTCGACGGCACCGCCACGGTGACCCGGGTCGCCGACGACGAGCGGCCGACCGATGCGGTGAAGGTCGCCCTGGACATCCGGGAACTGTCGGCGGCGTACCTCGGGGGCGTCTCGCTCGCGACCCTCGCACGAGCCGGCCGGGTGCAGACGACCGACGCCGACGCCGCGGCGCGCACGTTCGGCTGGCACGTCCCGCCGCGGCTGAGCATCTGGTACTGATCGGCGATAGTGCACCGTGATCACGCGCGCAACACGGTGCACGTGTCCGACGGGACGGTTAGCCTTTATCCCCACGCGACGGAAGGATCCGCGATGAGAGCACGACTGGGTGACACCGTGATCGCCGAGGCCGACGAGGGCGACCTCATCCGCATCGAGGGCAACTGGTATTTCCCGCCCGACAGCGTTGCGTGGCACCTCCTCACCGAGAGCCCGACGCCCTACACCTGCCCCTGGAAGGGGCGGTGCCAGTACTACACGGTCGATGGGCACGCCGACAACGCGTTCGCCTACCCCGACCCCCTGCCCAGCGCGATCGACCGAGTGGGGCGGGACTTCTCCGGCTACGTCGCGTTCTGGCAGGACGTGCAGGTCGGCGACTGACGGTGATCGAATTCCGCGGTGTCTCCAAATCGTTCCCCGACGGCACCCGCGCGGTCGAGGACTTCTCGCTGCAGATCCCGCCGCACGGCACGACCGTGTTCGTCGGCTCCTCGGGCTGCGGCAAGACGACGCTCCTGCGCATGATCAATCGCATGGTCGAGCCCAGTTCCGGCACCATCACGATCGACGGCGACGACATCTCCACGCGTCCCGCCGTGGCGCTGCGGCGCAGCATCGGGTACGTCATGCAGAACTCCGGACTGCTGCCGCACCTGACGGTGGCCGCCAACATCGCCACCGTGCCACGCCTGAACGGCGTCGCCCGGGGCCCCGCCCGCGAACGCGCCCTCGAACTCATGGCGACGGTGGGGTTGGATGCCGCGATGGCCGACCGCTACCCGAGCCAGCTCTCCGGCGGCCAGCAGCAGCGCGTCGGCGTCGCGCGGGCCCTCGCCGCCGACCCGAACATCCTGCTCATGGACGAGCCCTTCGGGGCGGTCGATCCGATCGTGCGCGCCGAACTGCAGGACGAACTCACCCGCCTGCAGCGCGAGATCGGCAAGACCATCGTGTTCGTCACCCACGACATCGACGAGGCGTTCTTCCTCGGCGACCAGGTGATCATCCTGCAGCGCGGCGCCCGCATCGCGCAGCAGGGCACCCCCGCAGAGATCCGCGACGACCCCGCGTCCGATTTCGTCGCGGCGTTCGTCGGCGCACGGGAGAGACGCGCGCCGTGAACTGGATACTGGCGAACATCGGGCTCATCGCCGAACTCTCGCTCGAGCACGTCCGACAGAGCGTCGTCCCGGTGCTGCTGGGGCTCGTGTGCGCGGTGCCGCTCGGGTGGGTCGCCTGGCGGTACCGGCTCGTGCGCGGGCCGCTGCTGACCATCAGCGGGCTGCTGTACACGATCCCCTCACTCGCGTTGCTGGCACTGCTCCCCGGCATCCTCGGGGTCAGCTTCCTCAGCGAGGTCAACCTGCTCGTCGCGCTGACCCTCTATGCCATCGCGCTGCTCACCCGCTCCGTCGCCGACGGGTTCGACGCGGTCGACCCCGATGCGCGGCTCGCGGCGATCGCGATGGGCTACGGTCCGGTGCGCCGGTTCTGGGGCGTCGACCTGCCGCTGGCGGGGCCGGTGATCCTCGCCGGGCTGCGCGTCGCCGCCGTCAGCACGGTGTCCCTCGCCACGGTGGGGGTGCTCATCGGCGTCACCAACCTCGGCTACCTGTTCACCAACGGGCTGCAGCGGCGCATCGTGCCCGAAGTGCTCGCCGGCATCGTCGCCGTCATGCTCATCGCCGTCGCGATGGATCTGCTGCTCGTGCTCGCCGGTCGCCTGCTGCTGCCGTGGAGCCGGGCCAGTGCCCACGGGGCGGAGCGCGTCAGCCGCAGCTCCCGCGGTGAGGAGGTGACGGTGTGAACCTCTTCCTCGAGGCCCTCGCGTGGATCTTCGCCCCCGAGCAGTGGTCGGGCGCGGCATCCATCGGCACCGCCGTGGGGGTGCACCTGGCGTACACCGCCGTCTCGGTCGTCATCGCCGCGCTCATCGCCGTGCCCCTCGGCTGGCTCATCGGCCACACCGGCCGGGGCCGCGAGATCGCGGTGGTCATCTCCGGTGCCGCGCGGGCGGTGCCCTCCTTCGGCCTCCTCATCCTGCTGGTGCTGCTGTTCGGCGTGCTGAACCGCCCCGAAGCCAGTGTCGTGACCTTCGTGCTGCTGGCGATCCCCTCGATCCTCGCCGGTGCCTACGCCGGGGTCGAGGCCGTCGACCGGGCGGTGCGCGACTCCGGCCGTGCCATGGGCATGACCGAATGGCAGGTGCTGTGGCGCATCGAGGTGCCGCTGGGCCTGCCGCTGCTGGTGGCGGGCCTGCGCTCGGCGACCCTGCAGGTCGTGGCGACCGTCACGATCGCGGCATACGTCGCGCTGGGCGGTCTCGGGCAGTACATCATCGCGGGCATTCCCCTCCGCCGCTACGACATGGTGCTCGGCGGCGCCCTGCTGATCATCGCGCTCGCGCTGCTGCTGGATCTGCTGTTCGCCGTGCTGCAGCGCGTCGCCGTCCCGCGGGGCCTGCGCGCGGGGCGCGCCGCCCGCGACACCCGCCGTACGACCTCCGCACCCACCGCACCCCCGACCACCGACCGCACCCCCGTCCCGTCCTGACGCACAGAGGAGACCATCACCATGCCCATCACACGCATCCCGCGCCGCCTTCTCGGCGGCGCCGCAGCCCTCGCCCTCGCGAGCGCCGTGCTCGCCGGCTGCGCCTCGTCCGATCCGCTGGCCACCGACACCGGCGATGCCGGCGCGGACACCGAGACGATCGTCATCGGTTCGCAGGCGTACTACTCGAACGAGATCATCGCCGAGATCTACGCGCAGGCGCTGGAGAACGCCGGCTACACAGTGGAGCGCTCGTTCAACATCGGCCAGCGCGACGCCTACATGCCCGAGATCGAGAGCGGCGCGATCACGGTGTTCCCGGAATACACCGGCAACCTGCTGCAGTATTTCGAGCCCGACACCCAGGCGCGCACCGCCGACGACGTGTATGCGGCGCTCGTCGAGGCGCTGCCGGAGGGCATCACGGTGCTGGAGCAGTCCACCGCCACCGACCAGGACTCCTACACCGTCACGGCGGCGTTCGCCGAGGAGAACGGCGTGACCACCATCGCCGACCTCGCGGGCCTCAGCGTGCCGCTCACCCTGGGCGGCCCGCCCGAACTCGCCGAGCGCCCCTACGGCCCCACCGGGCTCGCCGACGTGTACGGCGTCGACGTGGCCTTCGAGGCCACCGGTGACACGACCGTCGAGTCCCTCGTCGCCGGCGAGGTGAACATCGCGAACGTGTTCACCGCCGATCCGCGCATCCAGACCGAGGACCTCGTCGTGCTCGACGACCCGGAAGGACTGTTCCTGGCATCCAACGTCGTGCCGGTCGTGGGCGCCGACCTCGCCGACGAGCTCGCCGAGGTGCTCGACCCGATCAGCGCCGCACTGACACCGGAGGGCCTGGTCGCGCTGAACGTGCAGAGCACCGAAGACCAGATGTCCCCGGCGGACATCGCGTCGGCCTGGCTCGAGGAGAACGGCCTGCTCTGATCCGCTGATGCGCAGGACGATGCCGCCGGGGGAGTCGACCCGGCGACATCGTCATCGCCGGAGTGCGGCCGCGGGGCGGGTCAACCCAGCTCTTCGCCGAGCTCCAGCCAGCGCTCCTCAAGCGACGCGATCTCGGCGGCCTGCGCGTCGCGCCGACGGTACAGCTCGGCGACGTCGTCGTAGGCGGTGGACCCGGCGGAGTCGGCGATCTTCACGTCGATCTCGTCGAGAGCCTTCTGCAGTTTCTCGATCTTGCGATCCAGCGCCGACAGCTCCTTCTCGGCGACGCGGCGCTCGGCCCCGGAGAGGGTCGAGGTCGGTGCGGGAGTCGCGGAAGCAGGCGTGGCGGGACCGGCCGCGGCGGCGCGCTGCTGCGCGTGGCGCAGACGCAGGTACTCGTCGATGCCGCCGGGCAGGTGCCGCAGATGTCCGTCGAGGATGGCGTACTGCTGATCGGTGACCCGCTCGAGGAAGTAGCGGTCGTGCGAGACGACCAGCAGGGTGCCGGCCCACGAGTCCAGCAGATCCTCGATCGCCGCGAGCATGTCGGTGTCGAGGTCGTTGGTCGGCTCATCCAGGATCAGCACGTTCGGCTGTTCCAGCAGGATCAGCAGCAGCTGCAGTCGCCGCTTCTGCCCGCCCGAGAGGTCCTTCACGGGGGTCGACAGCTGCTCGCTCGAGAAGCCCATGCGTTCCAGCAGCTGTCCCGGCGTCAGATCCTGCGCCTTGGAGCCGGTGCCCAGGGTGTAGCTGGTGCGCAGGCCCGAGATGACCACGCGCACCGGGTCGTTCATGTGCGGGTCCAGCTCGTCCATCCGCTGGGTGAGGGTGGCGACCTTCACGGTCTTGCCGCGCTTCACGCGCCCCGCCGTGGGCTCGACGGTGTCGGCGATGAGCCCGAGCAGCGTGGACTTGCCGGCGCCGTTCACGCCCAGGATGCCGGTGCGCTCGCCGGGAGCGATGCGCCATTCGACGGTGCGCAGCACGTCGCGCGTGCCTCCGCCCGGGGCGGGGTAGGACACCGACACGTCGAGCAGGTCGACGACATCCTTGCCGAGGCGGGAGACCGCGAGCGACTGCAGCGTGACGGGGTCGCGGATCTCGGGCACGTCCGCGATGAGCTCGTTGGCGGCATCGATGCGGAACTTCGGCTTCGAGGTGCGGGCGGGGGCGCCGCGGCGCAGCCAGGCGAGCTCCTTGCGAGCGAGGTTCTGCCGTCGGGCTTCGATGACCGCCGACTGCCGGTCGCGCTCGACACGCTGCAGCACGTAGGCGGCGTACCCGCCCTCGAACGGCTCGACGAGGCGGTCGTGCACCTCCCACGTGCGGGTGCACACCTCATCGAGGAACCACCGGTCGTGGGTGACCACCAGCAGCGCGCCGGACGACGCCGACCAGCGGCGCTTCAGGTGCTCCGCCAGCCACGCGATGCCCTCGACGTCGAGGTGGTTGGTCGGCTCGTCGAGCATGAGCACGTCCCAGTCGCCGGTGAGCAGCCGCGCGATGGCGACCCGTCGGCGCTGGCCGCCGGAGAGGGTGCCGAGCGCGGCATCCCACGGCAGGTCTGCGGCGAGCCCCGCCACGACATCGCGTGTGCGGGCATCACGCGCCCACTCGTGCTCCGCCTGATCGCCGACGATCGCCTCGGCGACCGTGATGTCATCGGGGAGGGTGTCGGCCTGGTCGAGTACACCCACGGTGACACCGCCACGCACCGTCACGCGGCCGGAGTCGGGCGTGACGCGTCCGGCGAGCATCGCCATGAGGCTGGACTTGCCGTCGCCGTTGCGACCGACGATGCCGATGCGGTCCCCCTCGTCGACGCCGATCGAGACGCCGTCGAAGACGACACGGGTGGGGTATTCGAGATGCAGGGCCTCGGCCCCGAGAAGATGCGCCATATTCCCTCCAGCGTAGGTGGCGCGGCTGGGACCGTGCTCCGCTCGCCGGCCGCAGCCGGTTCAGCCGCGCGGCGGCGCGTCGGCGAGGCGGCGCCGGCTGGTGAACAGGCGCGGCCGTCCCGACAGTGGGTCGGTGAAGCGCAGGGCCTTCGCCAGCAGCTGCAGCGGGCGCTCGGGATCGTCCTCGGGGGTCTCCGGGAGCAGTTCGGGGTAGTACCGGTCACCGAGGATGCCGAGCCCCAGCTGCGCCAGGTGGACGCGCAGCTGGTGCATGCGGCCGGTGTGGGGTCGCAGGCGTGTGTGCACGACCTCGAGCCCGGCGTGGCCGCCGACGCTCGTGCCGGTGCTGATCAGCTCGATCAGCGTCTCGGCGTTCGGGGGGAGATCCGGCCGCGTCTGCACGCACAGGTTGTCGCGGAATCTCTGGATGTGACTGCGGTGGACCAGCGGAAACGTCGGCAGGCCGTCGGGGGGAGCGGCGGAGACGGCCTCGTACAACTTCTGCACTTCGCGCCGCTCGAACATCGACTGGTAGGCGCCGCGGGTGGCGGGCCGTGCGGAGAACATCAGCACGCCGGCGGTGGCACGGTCCAGGCGATGGATGGGCACCAGGTCGGGGTTGTCGAGTCGGCGGCGCAGACGCACCAGCGCGGTGTGGTTCAGGAACCGGCCGCCGGGCGTCGTCGGCAGGAAGTGGGGCTTGTCGATGACGACGAGGTCGTCGTCGAGATGCAGGATCTCCTCATCGAAGGGCACGGTGCGCTCGACGGCGGGCGGTTCCCGGTGGTACCAGATGAACTCGGTCGCCCCCAGCGGAGTGTTGCGCTGCACGGCGGCTCCACTCGCGTCGACGATGTCGCCGCGGTCGATGCGGTCATGCAGCACCTGCCGGTCGACGTGACCGAAGCGCTCGAGCACGTAGTCGGCGATGGTCTCCCACGGGCCGGTGAGGGGCACCCGCAGGCGGGTCGCGCCGACGCCGTCGCGGACGGGACGGGGGGAGACGGGCATGATCCCATCGTCCCAGAGGCTCGGGCGGCGGCCAGCCCGACGCCGAGCCCTGGAGGCTCAGCAGGCCCACACCCACTGACCGCGCCGACGGCGTCAGCGTCGGGCGGCGCGTCGGAATTCAGGCTGTGCGCGCCGGAACCGGTCGGCACGAGGTGCTCACGGTCGCTGAGCAGGAATTCCGACGGCGTGGGCGTCAGGTGTCGAAGCCGAGGCTGAGTTTGCGCAGCAGCGCGGCCAGGCGGTCGCGGTCCGATCGCGACAGCCCCGCCAGCAGGGTCGCCTCGGCATCCACCAGGCGCGTGATGGCCGCGTCCACGCGGATGCGGCCGTCGTCGGCGAGCGTGACGAGTACGCTGCGGCCGTCGGCGGGGTCGGCCTCGCGGTGCACGAGCCGGCGTGCCACGAGGCGGTCGATGCGGTTGGTCATCGTGCCGCTGGAGACGAGCGTCTGCTGCAGCAGATGCTTGGGGCTCAGCTGGAACGGTTCGCCGGCGCGGCGCAGCGCCGACAGCACGTCCCACTCCCAGGGCTCGAGGTCGCTGCGGCGGAAGGCGTCGCGGCGCGCGCGGTCGAGGTGGCGGGAGAGGCGATCGACGCGGGAGAGCACCTCCAGCGGGGAGAAGTCCAGATCCGGTCGCTGGGTCTTCCACGCGCCGACGATGCGGTCGACCTCGTCCGTCTGCTGAACCATCCGCCCATTATCCGCCCTCGCTGTCGATCACGGTTCGGTAACGACGCCGAGCGGACCCTTCCCGGCTTCGCGTGGAGCGCGCAAGACTGTGACCGGTCACAGAACACCCCTCAACGGAGATCGGAGCAGCCGTGCGCGCACGCCGGACCAACAGATGGATGCGGGGTGCGGCCACCGTCGCCGCGCTGGCGCTGGTGGCATCGGGTGCGACGCTGCCCGCCGCCGCCGACGACGGGCCGGTCGAGGCCGGGATCGTCGTGGCGAAGGTCGAGGGGATGCCCGCGGATTTCATCGCCGGCGCCGACGTGTCGTCGGCCATCGCGCTGGAGCAGTCCGGCGTGGTCTTCCGCGACGCGTCGGGTGCGCCGGCTGATCTGTTCACCGTGCTCGCCGACGCCGGCATCACCGACGTGCGGGTGCGCGTGTGGAACGATCCGTTCGACGCGGCCGGCAACGGGTACGGCGGCGGCAACACCGATGTCGCCCGTGCCGTGGAGATCGGGCAGCGTGCCACCGCGGCGGGCATGGGAGTGCTGGTCGATTTCCATTACTCCGACTTCTGGGCCGACCCGGCCAAGCAGCACGCCCCGAAGGCGTGGACCGGCTACACCGCCGAGCAGACCGCGGCAGCGGTGGAGGAGTTCACCGCGGCCGCCCTGGCGGACTTCACCGCCGCAGGGGTGGATGTGCAGATGGTGCAGATCGGCAACGAGACCAACGGCGCCGTGGCGGGGGTGACCGGCTGGGCCGGCATGGCGCAGGTCTTCTCCGCCGGTTCCGCAGCGGTGCGCGCGGCCGTCCCCGACGCGAAGGTGGTCGTGCACTTCACCAATCCCGAGACCGCGGGCCGGTACGCCGGCTACGCGCGGGAGCTGGCCGACCGCGGTGTCGACTACGACGTGTTCGCCTCGTCGTATTACCCGTTCTGGCACGGCTCGCCCGAGAACCTCACCGCCGTGCTGCGCGGCGTCGCCGAGACCCGGGGCAAGCAGGTCATGGTCGCCGAGACCTCGTGGGCACACACCCTCGACGACGCCGACGGCCACGGCAACGTCATCGACCTGCCGGCGGAGGCGACCGCCTACCCGGTGAGCGTGCAGGGGCAGGCTACGGCGCTGCGCGACGTCATCCAGGCCGTCGTCGACGTGGGCGAGGCCGGACTCGGCGTCTTCTACTGGGAGCCGGCTTGGCTGCCGGTGGGGCCGCCCGAGCAGCTCGATGCCAACCGGCAGCTGTGGGAGACCTTCGGCTCCGGGTGGGCCACCAGCGCGTCGGGAGAGTACGACCCCGACGATGCCGGCCAGTGGTACGGCGGCTCGGCGTGGGACAACCAGGCACTGTTCGCCGCTGACGGCACGCCGCTGGAGTCGCTGCAGACCTTCCGCTACGCCCGCACGGGTGCCGCCGCTCCGCGCGCGGTGACCGCGGTGGAGCAGCCCACCCTCACCCTCGCCGCCGGCCGTCCGGTCGTGCTCCCGCAGACCGTCGCGATCACCTACAACGACGGCTCCGTCGAGCAGGAGACGGTGACCTGGTCGGATGCCGCGGACTGGATCGCCGGCCCCGGTGTCTATCGCGTGAGCGGGGTCACCGCCTCGGGCCACGACACCGTCGCGAGCGTCACCGTGCAGGCGGTCAACCACCTGGTCAACCCGGGCTTCGAGGCCGCCGACGTGTCGATGTGGCAGACCACCGGCGCGCTGGCCCTGCGCAGCACCGACGATCCGCGCAGCGGGTCGCGCTCCGCCCACTTCTACGCCGCCGGTGCGTTCGGCTTCACGCTGTCGCAGACCGTCAGCGGGCTGCCGGCGGGCGAGTACACCGCCTCCGCAGCGCTGCAGGGCGACGGCGAGGGGGACGGCGGAGTCACACTGACCCTGTCGTCGTCGGCCGGCGCCGCCGCCGAGGCACCGTTCGCGCTCACCGGGTGGCGCGCGTGGTCGCAGCCGCGCACCGACGCCGTGTCGATCAGCGCGGGGGACACCCTCACGCTCACCGTGACCGCCGATCTTCCGGGCGGGGCGTGGGGCACGCTCGACGACCTCGACATCGTCTCGGCCGGTGCGGAGGGCGCCGACACGGCGGCCCTCGACGACATCGTCGCCCGCGCCGCCGCCGTCGACCGCGCCGCGGCCACCCCGGAGTCGCTCGTGGCGTTGGACGCCGCGCTCGAGATCGCGCAGGTGGTGCAGGCCGCCGCCGCCCCGACCGCCGCCCACGTCGCCGATGCCGTCGCCCTCGTCGAGCAGGCGCTCGCCGGCCTCGTGCTCGTCGGTGAAGAACCGGCGGCGTCGTTCGCCCCGGTGGAGATCACCGTGGTCGACGGCGACGACATCGCGCTGCCGGCCACGGTGCGCCGTACCGCCTGGAACGGCGTGGTCGACGACGTGCCGGTGACCTGGTCCACCGCGCTCGAGTGGATCTCCGGTCCGGGCGTCTACACCGTGCCCGGCACCACTGCCGCCGGCATCGTGTCCGCGCGCATCACCGTCACCGAGCGGGACTGGATCGTCGACGGTGGTTTCGAGGGCGATGGGTCGGCGTGGGCGCTGGATGGCTCGGGTGCCGCGGTCGCCGAGACGCCCGATGCCGCGAACGGTGCGCGAGCGGTGACCTTCTGGAACGACGCCGCCTACCGGTTCGCCCTCACCCAGCAGGTCGAGGGTCTCCCCGCCGGCACGTACGCGCTCTCGGCGACGGCGCAGGGTGACGGCGAGGCCGCCGGTGACACGCTCGACGTCACCGCGGCCACCGCCGCGACGACCCTCACCGCACCGCTCGCGCTCGACGGCTGGCAGGCGTTCGCCACCGGCACCACCGCACCGATCACCGTCGCCGAGGGCGACACCCTCACCGTCGGCGTCCGCGCCGCCCTGAGCGGTGGGGCGTGGGGAACCGTGGACGACCTGCGCCTGGTGCGCGCGGGGGAGCGTGCCGACACCTCGGCGCTGACGGCCGACCGCGACGCTGCCCGTGCGCTGGACGCCGCGACCTACACGACGGCGTCCTGGGATGCCGTGGGTGCGGCCCTGGCCGTCACCGATATCGTGCTGGCCGCCGAGTGGCCCACCGTCGCGGCCGTCGACGCGGCGCGCGCGCAGCTGGCCGAGGCGGTGTCGCTGCTGGTGCGCCGGGACGCCGATCCGTCGACGACCGCACCCGCGGTGGGCGTGCTGTCGCACGACAACGGCTGGAACACCGGTCTGCGCGACGGTGACTACACCGTGCGCATGAACCTGTGGTGGGGCGAGAACGGCTCCTCGTTCCGGCTGTATGAGGACGGCGTGCTCGTCGCCGTGCAACCCCTCAGCTACCGCGGCGTCGCCGCGCAGACCGCCGCGGTGCCCATCACCGGGCGGCGCGACGGCACGTACGTCTACACCGGCGAGATCGTCAACGCCTCGGGGGTCACGGCCACGCGCACGGTGACCGTCGAGGTCACCGATGCCGCCCCGGGCGTTCCCACCCTCCGCTCCGACAACCACGATCGCGACGGCCGGTTCACGGTCACCGCCGATCTCTGGTGGGGCACCAATGCGACCGCCTACCGGTTCTTCGCCGACGGGGCGCTCGTCGCGGAGGGAAGCCTCGACGCACGCACGCCGCAGGCGCAGCATGCCCGGCTGGAGGTGACCGGTGCGCCGCGGGGGACGCACCTGTACCGGGTGGAGTTCTCCAACGCCGCGGGCACGACATCGAGCAGCACGCTCGCGGTCGCGGTCACCCGCTGACCTCCCCTCTGGCAGACTTGAACCGGCTGCCCGTGCGCGGGCAGCCGGTCCGCCGTGGTGTAACGGCAGCACGACAGCCTTTGGAGCTGTTAGGCCCAGGTTCGAATCCTGGCGGCGGAGCATGACAGACAACGCGCTCGCCGTCATCGTGCTCGCCGCCGGCCAGGGCACCCGCATGAAGTCGAAGCTGCCGAAGGTGCTGCACCGCATCGGGGGGCGCCCGCTGATCGGGCACGTCCTCGACAGCGCCCGCGACCTCGGACCCGCCCAGGTGCTGGTCGTCGTGCGGCACGAGCGCGACCTCGTCGCCGACGCGGTCGCCGGCATCGGTCCCGACGTGCACATCGTCGACCAGGACGAGGTGCCCGGCACGGGGCGCGCCGTGCAGGTCGCGCTCGAGAGGCTCGACGGGTTCACCGGCGATGTGCTGGTGCTCTCGGCCGACGTGCCGCTGCTGGAGGCCGAGACGATGGCGCGTCTGGTGGAGCTGCACCGCACCGCCCACGCGGCCGCGACGCTGCTGACCGCCGTGCTCGACGACGCGACCGGCTACGGCCGGGTCATCCGCGACTCCACGGGTGCGGTCGCACGCATCGTCGAGCAGAAGGATGCCACGGCCCCCGAGGTCGAGGTCACCGAGATCAACGCCGGGGTGTACGTCTTCCGCGCCGACGCACTGCGCACCCAGCTGGCGCGGGTGGGCACCGACAACGCCCAGGGCGAGATGTACCTCACCGACGTCGTCGGCCTGCTGCGCGCCGACGGCGCACCGGTCGCCGCCCTCACCGCGCCCGACGCGGCGACGGCGCTCGGGGTCAACGACCGCGTGCAGCTGTCGGAGGCGGCGCGCCTGCTCAACGCCCGCGTCGTGCGCCGCTGGCAGCTCGAGGGCGCGACCATCCTCGACCCCGCCACCACCTGGATCGACGTGACCGCGTCGCTGGCGCCCGATGTCACCGTGCTCCCGGGCTCCCACATCCTGCGCACCACCACTGTGGCATCCGGCGCCGTCATCGGTCCCGACACGAGCCTGGTGGACTGCGAGGTGGGGGAGGATGCCACCGTCACCCGCTCCGACGCGACTCTCGCCGTCATCGGGGCGAAGGCGACGGTGGGCCCGTTCGCGTACCTGCGCCCCGGCACCTACCTCGGCGACGCCGGCAAGATCGGCACGTTCGTCGAGACGAAGAACTCCACCATCGGCGCCGGCAGCAAGGTGCCGCACCTGTCGTACATCGGCGACACCACGATCGGCACCGGAGTGAACCTCGGAGCGGGCGCGATCACCGCGAATTATGACGACATCGCCAAACATCGCACCGAGATCGGTGATGAAGTGCACACCGGGTCGCACAACGTCTTCGTCGCGCCGGTTAGGATTGGAAACGGCGCGAAAACAGGTGCAGGCGCCGTCATCCGCAAGGATGTCCCCGCCGGCGCACTGGCTTTGAGCGTCGCCCCCCAGCGCAACGTCGAGGGGTGGGTCGAGACGAACCGACCGGGAACCAAGGCAGCGGATCTCGCGGCCCGGGCTCGGTCCGCACAGGAAGCGGACGATGGCGCGTAAGAACAAGACGGTAGACCTCGACAGGAGCCGGGACATCGCCCCCGGCGTCGTCGCCAAGACGAAGAAGCGGCTCGTCGTCGCCTCCGGTCGGTCACACCTCGCTCTCGCACGAGAGGTCGTCGAGCACATCGGCACCGAACTCGTGCCGACCGAGTACCGCACGTTCGCATCGGGGGAGATCCTCACCCGGTTCGAGGTCTCCATCCGCGGCTGCGACGTCTTCCTCATCCAGTCGTTCGGCCCGCCGGTGAACGAGTGGCTCATGGAGCTGCTCATCATGCTGGATGCCGCCAAGCGTGCGTCCGCCAAGCGCATCACCGTGGTGGCGCCGTACTTCCCGTACTCACGCCAGGACAAGAAGGGCCGCGGCCGCGAGCCCATCTCGGCCCGCCTCGTCGCCGACCTGCTGAAGACCGCGGGCGCCGACCGCGTCATGAGCGTGGACCTCCACGCCGCGCAGATCCAGGGTTTCTTCGACGGACCTGTGGACCACCTCTTCGCCAAGCCGGTGCTGCTGGAGTACTTCCGCAACACGCTGTCGGAGGCCGATCGCGCCGCCCTCACCGTCGTCTCGCCCGACACCGGCCGCGTGCGCGTGGCCGACACCTGGTCGGACAGCCTGGGTGCACCGCTGGCGATCATCCACAAGCGCCGCGACCCGAACGTGGCCAACCAGGTCACCGTCAACGAGATCGTCGGTGACGTCTCGGGCCGGGTGTGCCTGCTCGTGGACGACATGATCGACACCGGCGGCACGATCGTGAAGGCCGCCGAGGCGCTGAAGAAGAACGGTGCGCAGCGCGTGATCGTCGCCGCCACCCACGCGATCTTCAGCGACCCGGCCAGCGAGCGCCTGCAGAGCGAGGCGATCGACGAGGTCGTGGTCACCGACACCGTCCCGGTTCCCGAGCACAAGAGGTTCCCGAGCCTCACGGTCCTCCCCATCGCGCCGCTGCTCGCACGCGGCATCCAGGAGGTCTTCGAAGACGGGTCGGTCACGAGCATGTTCGACGGCGCCGCATAGGAGCATCATGACCCCGCGCGACACGCAGGTCCCCGTCACGGTCACCCGGCCGTTCGCCCTGGATGTCGCGGAGGTCGAGCGTGAGCTGGGCTCGCAGCGCGGCGGGCTCAGTTCCGCCGAGGCGGCCGAGCGGCTCGCGGTCGTGGGGCGCAACGAACTGCCGGAGCCGCCGCGTCAGCCGGCGATCCTGCGGTTCCTCGCGCACTTCAACGACACGCTCATCTACATCCTGCTGGGCGCCGCGGTCATCAAGGCGATCATGGCCGACTGGCTGGATTTCTGGGTGATCATGGCGGTCGCGATCATCAACGCGGTGATCGGGTTCGTGCAGGAAGGCCGCGCCGAGAAGGCGCTGGCCGGCATCCGCAGCATGCTCTCCAGCGACGCCGGCGTGCGCCGCGACGGGGCGTGGGCCACGGTCCCGGCCGCCGAGCTCGTCCCCGGCGACGTCGTGCGGCTCATGCCCGGCGACAAGGTGCCCGCCGACCTGCGGCTGTTCCAGTCGATCCAGTTGCGCATCGACGAGGCGGCGCTCACCGGCGAATCGGTGCCGTCGTCGAAGGACGTCGAACCGGTACCGGCGGATGCCGGTGTCGGTGACCGCAGCTCGATGGCGTTCTCCGGCACGATCGTCGCAGCCGGTCAGGGCCGGGGCATCGTCACCGCCACCGGCGGGCGGACCGAGATCGGCACGATCCAGGCGCTGGTGGGCGAGGCGGGGTCGATCACGACGCCACTGACCAAGCAGCTCGACTCGTTCGGACGTGTGCTGACGATCGTGATCCTCGGCATGGCCGCGGTCATGCTGCTCATCGGTCGGTTCCTGCACGACATGCCCTTCGGTGACCTCATCTCGGCGACGATCGGCTTCGCCGTCGCCGCGATCCCCGAGGGTCTGCCGGCCCTCGTGACGATCACACTCGCCATCGGCGTGCAGCAGATGGCACGGCGCAACGCCATCACCCGCAAGCTCGCGTCGGTCGAGACCCTGGGGGCGGTCACCACCGTCTGCAGCGACAAGACGGGCACCCTCACCAAGAACGAGATGACGGTGCGCCGACTGGTCACCGCCCGCGGCTCCTACGTCACCACGGGCCTCGGCTACGACCCGGCGGGCCGCATCAGCCCGGCGATGCATCCCGATGCCGCCGCAACGGCCGAGCAGCGCCGCGACCTCGCACCGCTCCTGGCGGTCGCGACCCTCTGCAACGACGCGCACATCGTGCCGGATCCGTCCGTGGGGGAGGGCGACGGACCCGGCAGATGGACGCTCGTCGGCGAACCCACCGAGGGGGCTTTGAAGGTCATCGCGATGAAGGGCGGCGTCTCGTCCGAGGGTGCGCGCCGCGTGGGCGTCGTGCCGTTCGACTCGGCGAACAAGTTCATGGCCACCCTCAACGAGGCCCCCGACGGCTCCCGGGCCATCCTCGTCAAGGGCGCACCCGACCGTCTGCTGGAGCGCTCGCGCACGCAGCGCGGCGACGCGGGGCCGGTGGCCCTCGACATCCCGTTCTGGGAAGGCGCCATCGACGACCTCAGCGCGCAGGGTCTGCGCGTGCTCGCCGCCGCCCGCAAGCCCGCTCCCGCAGGCGCTGAGCTGCAGATCGACGACCTCAGCGACCTCGAGTTCCTGGGCCTGTGGGGCATCCTCGACCCGCCGCGCCCCGAGGCGATCGAAGCCATCGCCGACTGCCACACCGCCGGCATCCGCGTGAAGATGATCACCGGTGACCACGCCGGCACCGCCGTCGCGATCAGCCGCGAGATGGGCCTCGCCTCCGGCGACGACGTGCGGGTGCTCACCGGCACCGAGCTGGAGGCGATGAGCCAAGACCAGCTGTCGCGCGTCGTGCAGGACGTCGACGTGTATGCGCGCACCAGCCCCGAGCACAAGATCCGCATCGTGCGGGCGCTGCAGTCCCACGGCGAGGTGGTCGCGATGACCGGAGACGGCGTCAACGACGCACCGGCCCTCACCCGCGCCGACGTCGGTATCGCGATGGGCATCAAGGGCACCGAGGCCACGAAGGAGGCGGCGGAGATCGTGCTGGCGGACGACAACTTCGCCACCATCCGCGGCGCCATCCGCGAAGGCCGGCGCATCTACGACAATCTGCGCAAATCGGTCGTGTTCCTCCTCCCCACCAACGGCGCGCAGTCGCTCGTGATCCTGGTGGCGATCGTGTTCGGGCTGGCGCTGCCGCTGACGCCCGTGCAGGTGCTGTGGATCAACATGGTCACCGCCATCACGCTGTCTCTCGCGCTGGCCTACGAGCCCGCCGAGCGCGGCATCATGACCCGGCCGCCACGCAAACCCGGGGGGTCGCTCGTGAGCGCCGGCGAACTCGGGTTCGTCGCGGTGGTGTCGCTGCTCATCGGCGGTGCTGCGATCGGCCTCTTCTACAGCGTGGCCGCCACCGGCGTCGACATCGACTATGCGCGCACCGAAGCCGTCGCCATGCTCGCCCTCGGGCAGCTGGCGTACCTGTTCAACTGTCGATTCATGACGCGCTCGAGCCTCACGTTCGACGTCTTCCGCGGCAACCGCATCATCTGGTGGTCGGCGGCTGCCCTCATCGCGCTGCAGCTGGTGTACACGTACGTGCCGTTCATGAACGATCTGTTCGGTTCCCGTCCGCTCCAGCCGGGATCGTGGGTGCTCCCGCTGATCCTGTCGATCGGGATCTTCCTCGCCGTCGAGGCGCTCAAGGCCCTGCGCCGGCGCCCCGTGCATGCGGATGCATAGGGATTTCGGAGGGTTCTGCGTGCGTGGCTGACTAGCGTGAGAAGTCCACGCCGGTCACGAGGAGGACCCCCATGACACGCATCACCGACGCTCCCCGCTCCGTCCGCCGCACCGCCGCCCTCGCCGGCGTCGCCGGCATCGTGCTCCTCACCGGATGCGCGGCGGGGGAGACCGCCACGGCCGGATCCGCCACCGACGACGGCAGCGGATCCGCCGGTGGCGAGGCCACCTACGCCGACGGCACATACGAGGCGACCGGCTCGTACTCGACGCCGGAATCCGTCGAGCAGATCCAGGTGACCGTCGACCTCGCCGACGACGTCATCACCGCCGTGGAGGTCGTGGGCGACCCGACCCGTCCGGAGTCGGAGCGCTACCAAGGGCAGTTCATCGGCGGCATCTCGGATGTCGTCGTCGGCAAGGACATCGACGAGATCTCGGTGAGCCGTGTCGCGGGGTCGTCGCTCACCAGCGGCGGCTTCAACCAGGCGATCGAGCAGATCAAGGCCGACGCGGCGCAGTGACCGACCCGGCGCGCGCGGTCTGGCGGTTCGAGGCGATCGGCACCCGCTGGGAGATCGAGACGGCGGCACCTCTCGAGCCGGCCGCGCGCGCCGCGGCATCCGCCGTGATCGACCGTTTCGATCAGGAGTGGTCCCGCTTCCGCGACGACTCGGTCGTCGCCCGCCTGGCCCGTGACGGCGGCACCGTGCCCGCCCCGCCCGACGCTGCCGACATGCTGGCTGCGTATGCGGCGCTCACCGACGCCACCGGCGGTGCGGTGGACCCGCTCGTCGGCGACGCCCTCGCGCATCGCGGCTATGACGCGGCATACAGCCTCGTCGACCGCGGCGCCCTGCCCGCCGCCGGTGACTGGCGCTCCCGGCTCTCGTGGGATGAGGAGGCGCTGCGCCTGGCGGCGCCCGCGACCATCGACGTCGGCGCGCTCGGCAAAGGTCGCCTCGTCGACCTCGTGTGCGCGGCGCTCGAACCCTGGACGGGTGGCGACCTCATCGTCGATGCCGGCGGCGACATCGCCGTGCGGGGGCCGGTGCAGCGCATCGGTCTGGAGCATCCCTACGACCCGTCCCGCGCCATCGGGGTGTGGGAGGTGACCGACGCCGCCCTGTGCGCCTCGGCGGTCAACCACCGCGCCTGGGGCGAGGGCCTGCATCACGTGCTCGACGCCCGCACCGGCGAACCGGTGCGCACGATCGCGGCCACCTGGGCGGTGGCCCACACGGCGATGACGGCCGACGCGATCGCGACGGCGCTGTTCTTCGCCGGCGGCGAGCAGCTCGCGGCGCGGTGGCGGGTGGCGTGGGTGCGCATGAGCACCGACGGTACGGTCGACTGGTCACCGGGCTGCCCGGCGGACGTCTTCACCGGGTCGCGCTAGCGTGGATGCCATGACTGACCTGCCCGCCCACGTCGTCGCCGTCGCACGGGACGGCATGCGGCGCATCGCTGCCGAGCCCCTGCAGGCCGTCTGATGGGGTCGTTGACCTCCGTGTGGAGTCGCGTGTTCGCCGTGCTCGGGCGCGTGTCGATGTACCGCCTGGTGCTGTCCGCCCTCGGCGTGCTCGCCGTGCTCGCGATCGTGCTGTCGCTGTTCGGGCTGGTGGGTCCCACGCCGCTGGAACTGGTGGCGACGCTGGTCGTGCTGGCCGTGGCGTGCAGCGTGGTGGATGCCGCGGCGCAGCGACTGCTGAAGCTGCCGTGGCGCGTGGAGTCGTCGCTCATCACCGCGCACATTCTGCTGTTCGTGCTGGCCCCCTCGATCGAGCCGCTGCCGCTGCTGGGCATCGCGGTCGGCGGCGCGGTGGCGTCGCTGTCGAAGTACCTGCTGGCCTGGCGGGGCCGGCACATCTTCAACCCGGCCGCGGTCGGGGCGACGGTGGTCACGCTCGCCGGCATCGGCACGTCGGCCTGGTGGGTGGGCACCCCCGCGCTCGCGCTGCCGGTGCTGCTGCTGGGCGGGGTCGTGCTGATGCGCACCGAGAAGGTGCGCATCATCGCAGTGTTCCTCGTCATCGCCGTCGCCGTGGCGTTCGTGCGCACGTCGGCGCAGTACCAGCAGGCAGGGCTGCCGATCGTGGGCGGCGAGATGCTCTGGCAGATCGTCACGCAGTCGCCGTTCCTCTTCCTCGGCGCGTTCATGCTGTCCGAGCCCCTCACGCTGCCGCCGCGCCGCTGGCAGCAGCTCACCGTCGCAGCGGTGGTCGGTGTGCTGGCCGGCTGGCCCATCGACATCGGCGTCATGACCCTCGGCCAGGAGCGAGCCCTGCTGGTCGGCAACCTCGTGGCGTTCTTCTTCGCCTGGCGCGCCTCGGTGAGCCTGACGCTCACCGACCGCGCCGAGCTCACCCCCACGGTGCGGCAGCTGAGCTTCCGCACCAAGCGGCGGCTGTCGTTCGTGCCGGGACAGTTCCTCGAACTCGAGGTGCCGCACCACCACCCCGACGCCCGCGGCACGCGGCGCGAGTTCAGCATCGTGTCGGCTCCGGCCGAGCTGCCGCAGCTGCGCATCGCGTTCCGTGAGGGCACCGGGTCGCAGTCGAGCTACAAGAAGGCCCTCGCCGCGGTGCAGCCGGGCGACCCGCTCGCCGTCACCGGCGTCTGGGGTGACTTCGTCCTGCCCCGCCGGGAGACGAGCCCCGTACTGATGGTCGCCGCCGGCATCGGTGTGACGCCGTTCGTGTCGCAGCTCACACAGCTGCGGCTGACCGATCAGCACCGCGACATCGTGCTCGTCTACGTCGCCTCCGACGCTTCGGAGCTCGCGTTCCGCGACGAGCTCACCGCCGCAGGGGTGCCGGTCATCGTCTTCACGCGCGACCGGCCCGCCGACCTGCCGGCTCACTGGACGTGGGCGCGCGGGGTGCGTCTCGACGCCGACGGGCTGCTGCGGGTCATCCCCGACATCGCGGCACGCCACGCCTACATCTCGGGGCCGCCGCGGCTGATCGCCGAGCTGGCGCCTGCGCTGGAGAAGGCCCGCTCGATCACGACGGACGCGTTCTCGGGGTACTGAGCGCCGGGCCTCAGCTCGCAGCTGTCGCGGCCTGCGCGGTCCCGTCATCGGTGTCGACGTCCTGTTCGTCGGCGTCGACCGCGACGAACGGCAGGCGCACCTCGAACGTCGTGTCCCCGGGGCGGCTGTCGACGGTCAGTTCGCCGTGGTGCGCCTTGACGATGGCATCCGCGATCGACAGACCCAGCCCCGTGCCGCCGGTCTGGCGGGTGCGGGAGCGGTCGGCCCGGGCGAACCGCTCGAACAGCTCGTCGACGATGCCGGGGTCGACCCCCGGGCCGTCGTCATGCACGCGCAGCACCGCGGCGCCGTCCTCGCGCGTGACCGTGGTGGTCACGGTGGTGCCGGTGGGGGTGTGGATGCGGGCGTTGGCCAGCAGGTTCGCCGCCACCTGATGCAGGCGCGCGCCGTCCCCGGCGATCACCACGGGGTCTTCGCCCACGTCCAGCCGCCACACGTGATCCTCGCCCGCCACGCGGGCATCGCCGACGGCCTCGATCGCCAGCTGCGACAGATCGACCGAACCGTAGACGAGCTCCTGCCCCTCGTCGAGGCGGGCCAGGAGAAGCAGATCCTCCACGAGGGAGGTCATCCGGAGTGACTGCGCCTGGATGCGCTCCAGCGACTGCTGGGTCTGGTCCGCCGTCTCGGGCGCCGTCGGCGCCACCCGCAGCGCCCGCAGCGACAGCTCGGAGTAGCCGCGGATGGATGCCAGGGGCGTGCGCAGCTCGTGACTGGCGTCGGCCACGAACGCCCGCATGCGCTCTTCGTTGCGCTGCCGGGCGGTGAGCGACTCGCCGACGTGGTCCAGCAGGGTGTTCAGGGCCGCGCCCACGCGGCCGATCTCGGTGTCGGGGTCGGCTTCGGACTCCGGCACGCGCTCGGCGATCGACACGTCGCCGTGGGACATGGGCAGGGCGGCCACACGGGTGGCGGTGTCGGCGACGGCGCGCAGCGGCCGCAGCGACGATCGGATGATCAGCGCGGTCGCAGCCGCCAGCAGCAGCAGGCCACCCGCGGTGACGAGCGTCACGGTCGTGAGGATGCGCGCGATCGTGGCGGACACCTCGGTGGTCGGCAGCCCCAGCACGGCGAACAGGCCCGATGGTTCGGCGCGCACGAAGACGCGGTACTCGCCCATCCCGGGCACGGTGATGGTGCTGAACCCCGGGTAGTCGATCGCGTCGACGACCCTGCGCAGCTCCTCGGCGGCGAGTGGGACGACGTCCTGGTCGTCGTCGATGTAGGCGCCGGTCGTCTCGTCGACCGTGCGCATGATCAGCAGCGTCCCCGCGCCCTCGCGGCTGGCCTGCAGCACATCGGCCGCGGTCTGATCGGGGGTCGCGCGGATCTCGGCGGTCGCCGACTGCACCTGAGCGTCGAGGTTCTCTCGCAGGATCGTGCCGAGGATGGTCCCCGTCGCCAATCCGACCGCGATCAGGATGAGCGACACCATCGAGACGACCGCGACGATCAGCCGGGTCTGCAGACTCCAGCGCCGGTGTCTCGGGGCGGGTTCCACCGAGTCGTCGACGGTGCTCACTGGGGGGCTTTGATCATGTAGCCGACGCCGCGGACGGTGTGGATGAGGGGCTCGCGACCCTGGTCGATCTTCTTGCGCAAGTACGAGATGTACAGCTCGACCACGCTCGACCGGCCGCCGAAATCGTAGTTCCAGACCCGGTCGAGGATCTGTGCCTTCGACACCACCCGACGCTGGTTGCGCATGAGGTAACGCAGCAGCTCGAACTCCGTCGCCGTCAACTCGATCTGCTGGCCGCCGCGCTCCACCTCGTGCGAGTCTTCGTTGAGGGTGAGATCTCCCACGCGCAGGATGGGCTCGGCGCCGGCGACGGCGGCCGTGCCGGCGCGGCGCATGAGGCCGCGCAGTCGCGCGACGACCTCTTCCAGACTGAACGGCTTGGTCACGTAGTCGTCACCGCCCGCCGTGAGCCCGGCGACGCGGTCACCGACGGCATCCTTGGCGGTCAGGAACAGCACGGGCACGTCGTTGCCGGCGTGACGCAGGCGCTGCAGCACGGCCATGCCGTCGAGGTCGGGCATCATGATGTCCAGCACCATCGCGTCGGGTTCGAACTCTCGTGCCACCTGCAGGGCGTCGAATCCGGATGCCGCGGTGCGCACCTCCCAGCCTTCCATGCGCAGGGCCATCGACAGCAGGTCGGTGAGCATCTGCTCGTCGTCGACGACCAGCACCCGCACGGCCGAGCCGTCGGGGCGGCGGAGTGCGGGGTGGGTCGTGCTCTCGGTCATGACCCCCATTGTGACGCGCGGGGTCGGAGATTCCTATGGAGGGATCTATGTGCCGGCTGTGAGCCGCCGACGGCGGGTGGCCACCGCGACCGCGGCGACGGCCACCGCACCGAGCGCGCTGCCGAGGGTGTTGGCGATCAGATCGCGCACGTCGGGGTAGCGGTCGGGCAGCGCGAGCGCCTGCGTGAGCTCGATCGCGACGCTGAGGATCAGCCCGGCAGCTGCGGCGAACCACCACCGACGGGTGCCCGCCCACAGCACCCACAGCACCCCGAGCGGCACGAACAGCGCGACGTTGGCGGCGAACTCCAGCACGGGGTAGGTCAGCCAGGCCGTCGCCGCCCACCCGTCGAACCACGACGCGAGGTCGCGCAGCGCCCCGCCGGCGCCCTCGGGCGGCGGCCCGATCGTCAGCGACGCCAGCCACACCAGGTAGACGACCGAGGCCGCCGCGAGCGCCCAGCGCCCGGGGCGGCCTCGGATCGGCAGCCTCGCGTGCGTCAGTGGGTGTCCTCGGCCTCGATCTCGGTGCGGTCGCCCGACCACAGCGTGTGGAAGGTGCCCGGCTTGTCGACGCGCTTGTAGGTGTGGGCGCCGAAGAAGTCGCGCTGTCCCTGGATGAGGGCGGCGGGCAGACGCTCGGCGCGCAGGCCGTCGTAGTACGCCAGCGACGACGAGAAGGCGGGGGCGGGGATGCCGGCCGTCGCGGCGGCCGCGACGATGCTGCGCCAGGCGCCCTGGGCGCGGCCGAGCGCGTCGACGAAGTACGGCGCCGTCAGCAGCACAGGCAGATCCGGAGTCGCGACGTACGCGTCGGAGATGCGGTTGAGGAACTGTGCGCGGATGATGCAGCCGCCGCGCCAGATCTTCGCGATCGCACCGAGGTCGATCGCCCAGTCGTACTCGGCGGCGCCGGCGCGGATCTCGTCGAAGCCCTGGCTGTAGGCGACGATCTTCGAGGCGTACAGGGCCAACCGCACGTCCTCGATGAACGCGTCGGCTTCCTCGACGCTCAGCTCCTCGGTGGCGCCCGGCAGGTCGTGCGACACGGCACGCTGCTCGGGGTGGCTCGACAGGGACCGCGCGAACACGGCCTCGGCGATGCCCGACACCGGGGTGCCGAGGTTCAGCGCCGTCTGCACCGTCCACGCTCCCGTGCCCTTGGCACCGGCCTGGTCGAGGATGACGTCCACGAGCGGCCGGTCGGTGGCGGCATCCACCTGACGCAGCACCTCGGCGGTGATCTCGATCAGGTACGACTCCAGCTCGCCGCGGTTCCACTCGGCGAAGACGTCGGCGATCTCGGCGGGGCTCTTCCCGGTGCCGCGGCGGATGAGGTCGTAGGCCTCGGCGATGAGCTGCATGTCGGCGTACTCGATGCCGTTGTGCACCATCTTCACGAAGTGGCCGGCGCCGTCGTGGCCGACGTGGGTCACGCACGGCTCGCCCTCGGCGACCGCGGCGATGGAGCGCAGGATCGGGCCGAGGGTCACCCACGACTCATCGGATCCGCCGGGCATGATCGAGGGGCCCGTGAGGGCGCCCTCCTCGCCGCCGGAGATGCCGGCGCCGACGAAGTTGACGCCGGTCTCGCGCACCGCCTTCTCGCGACGGATGGTGTCGGTGAACAGCGCGTTGCCGCCGTCGACGATGATGTCGCCCGGCTCGAACACCGCGGTGAGGGCGTCGATGACGGCGTCGGTGGGGCCACCGGCCTTGACCATGATGATGGCGGTCCGCGGGCGCTGCAGCGACGCGGCGAACTCGTCGTACGAGAACGCGGGCACGAATCCGGCCTCGGGGTGCGCGGCGATGAGCTCGTCGGTCTTGGACCGCGACCGGTTGTAGACCGCGACGGTGTTGCCCTCGCGCGAGGCGAGGTTGCGGGCGAGGTTCGAGCCCATCACGGCGAGGCCGACGACGCCGATGTTGGCGATCGGTTCGCGGGCGGCATCGGGGCCGGTCGGCGTGGCCGACGGGCGGGCCACATCCTCGGCGCCGGGCGCGCCTTCGTGTACGTCGGCCGAGGCCGGACCCTGTTCCTGGTCGGTCGAGATGTCGTTCGCCGAACCGGCGGGGGCGTTCGAAGACACGCCTTCTCCTTGCTACGAGGTGGATGACTGCGCTGACCGGACCGACCGCGACCACTGCCGGAGCGCGAGTGCGCCGATCACCGCATCACTCCCAGAGTAGTGGGACGGCGCGGCGGGTGGATTTGGGAGTTGCGCGGGATGTCGGCGAGGCTGGCATCCACCTGTGCGGCACAGCCGTGCGCCGCGCGTCCGATTCAACGAGGGAACGGCCCCCCAATGGTCATGACAAGAGCGACCCTGGTCTGTGTGATGGGGGTGTCGGCCGTGGGCAAGACCACCGTGGGCACGGCGCTCGCGAGCGCCCTCGCCGTCCCGTTCGTCGACGCCGACGACCTGCATCCGGCCGCCAATCGCGCGAAGATGACCGCCGGCATCCCGCTCGATGACGCCGATCGTCGGCCGTGGCTCGACACCGTGGGGGCGCGGCTGCGCGCCGCAGAGCGCACCGGTCTCGTGATCGCGTGCAGCGCGCTGCGCCGCGTCTACCGCGACCGCATCCGCGCAGTCGAGCCCGGAGTGCGGTTCGTGCACCTGAGCGGATCGCCGGTGCTGCTGGCCGAGCGCGCGCGAGAGCGCACGGGGCATTTCATGCCACCGGCGCTGCTGCAGTCGCAGCTGGCCACCCTCGAGCCGCTCGGCGACGACGAGGTGGGTGTGGTCGTTGACGTCGCGATGCCGGTCGAGGAGCTCGTGGCCCAGGTGGCGGAGCGTCTGGGTCAGCCCTTGCGGTAGGCCTGGCGCCCCATCGCGAAGAGCGCGCCCACGGCGGCGAGGGTCGTGCCGACCGTCATCAGCCCGACGAGCCACAGCAGTGCGTGCGAGATGAAGCCGTATTCCATGTGGTCCTCCGTCGGGCGTGGGGGTGAGTGATCATCGTACCGGCGCCGCTGGTAGACTCATCACCGAACTTCGGCGAGGGATGCCGCGCAGTGCGCGCGAGCCTCCGTGATCGACGCGGTGAAGCAGGCCTTGCGGCTTTCCTCACGCGCATGCGTTCGAGTCGAACCACAGACCCAGATCTGGGCTGAAACAGCCCGCAAGGAGAAATCACCATGTCGACTGAGACCGACACCAAGGTCGTTGCCACCAAGCGCGAGAACTTCGGCAAGGGCTTCGCCCGTCGCCTGCGCGCATCCGGCCAGATCCCCGCCGTGATCTACGGCCACGGCACCGAGCCCATGCACGTCGCACTGCCCGGGCACCAGATGTCGCTGCTCATCCGTCGCGCCAACGCAGTGCTCAAGCTCGACGTCGAGGGCACGCACCAGCTGACCCTGGTCAAGGACGTCCAGCGCGACCCGGTGACCCAGATCATCGAGCACATCGACCTGCTCGTGGTGAAGAAGGGCGAGAAGATCGAGGTCGACGTGCCGATCACGGTCGTCGGCGAGCCCTTCCCCGGCACCATCGCGAACCTTGACGCCGTCAGCATCCTGCTGCAGGTCGAAGCGACCCACATCCCGCAGGGCATCGAGGTCGACGTCGAGGGCCTCGAGGAAGGCGCGCACATCACCGCCGCCGACCTGAAGCTCCCGAAGGGCTCCGTGCTCGTCGCCGCCCCCGAGACGCTGATCGTCGCCGTCTCGGTGCCGGCCTCCACCCTCGCCGCCAGCGAGGAGATCGAGGCGGCCGACGAGGCCGTCGCCGAGGAGCAGGCCGAGGCACAGGCCGAGTAAGACTCTCTGCACGACGAGGGGGCGCGGAATCCGCGCCCCCTCGTCGTCTGTCCGCAGCGCTCAGGCAGGATGGAAGACATGGCACAGAGCTGGTTGGTGGTCGGGCTCGGCAATCCGGGTCCGCGCTACGAGATGACCCGCCACAACATCGGCCAGCTGGTCGTGGACGAACTGGCATCCCGCCGCTCAGAGACGTTCCGCTCGCACAAAGCCAACGCCCGCGCGGCCGAGACATGGCTGCGCCCAGGAACGGACAAGCTCATCCTCGCCAAGCCCAACAGCTTCATGAACGTCTCGGGCGGGCCGGTCGCCGCGCTCGCGTCGTTCTACGGTGTACCGGCCGATCGGGTCATCGTCGTGCACGATGAGCTGGACATCCCGTTCGACACCATCAAGCTGAAGGTCGGTGGCGGTCACGGCGGGCACAACGGCGTCCGCGACGTCGCCAAGGCCCTCGGCACGCCGGACTTCCCGCGCGTGCGGGTCGGCATCGGCCGGCCGCCCGGGCGTCAGGATGCCGCCGACTGGGTGCTCGACCCCTTCGGGCCCACCGAACGAAAGACCCTGCCGATCCTGGTGGCCGACGCCGCCGACGCCGTCGAGCAGCTCATCGACGAGGGTCTCCTCGCGGCGCAGCAGCGCCACCACGCCCCCCGCTCCTGACCCCACCCGCGAGTGCTCACTCGGCGCCGCGGGTGCCCGCCGGCGTTCGGGATCAGGCGGCGCCTGCGATGAGGGACGTCAGTACGGTGACGATGAAGACGGCGGGACCGAGCGCGGCGATGATGACGGCCGCGATGGCGGCGCCGCGACCCCGGCCCTGCACGATGGCGACGATCGCCTGTGCCAGCGCCCAGACGCCCAGTACGGTCGCCAGCCAGAAGGTGACCTCGCCCACCAGCACCGCGCCGCGCACCGGAGCCAGGCTCGCCCACGGGATGCCACCCGCCGACGTGCCGGCAGTGACCGCTGCTCCCGACACCTCGCCGATCTCCACGGCGGCGATCGCCGCGACGAACGAGCCGACCACGGTGGCCGCCAGCGCCAGTACGAGCGCGACGATGCCGAGCGCGGCCGAGCGCACCGGCGGGGGACCGGTCGGCACCGGCGCCGGGACGGGGCCGCGGTACGGGGCCGCGAACATCGCGCCGTGCGGAGCGTACGGCGGGGGTGCGGCGTGCGGTGTCTGCGGGGAGGTGGGGAACGGCGCGGGTGCGGGGGGCTGCTGGTCGCTCACCGCACCATCCTAGGGAGCCTCGTGTCGGTGCCCGCACGTAGACTCGTAGCGTGACAGTTCCCGGGATCGTGCGCGCCCTGATGCAGGCAGACTCCTTCCGGGAGGCGGTGGAATCGGCATCGGTCGACACCGACTTCTCGATCGTGGAAGGACTCGGCGCCCCCCTTCTCGCGGCGCTGGTGGAGCGTCGCCGCGAGGCGGGCAAACCGCCTGCGCTGCTCGCGATCGCCCCGACCGGGCGCCGCGCCGAGTCGCTCGGCACCGCGCTGGGCGAGTTGCTGCCCGGTGCGCTCGTGCACCACTTCCCGGCGTGGGAGACCCTGCCCCACGAGCGCCTCAGCCCCAGCACCGAGACCGTCGGCCAGCGCCTCGCCGTGCTGCGCGCCGTCGCCGCGTGGGACGGCACCGTTCCCCTCATCGTCACCGCCTCGGTGCGCAGCGCCGTGCAGCCCATCGCGGGCGGCCTCGCCGAGGTCGAGCCGGTGCACCTGGCCAAGGGCGCCCGCGGCCACGACCTCGACGCCGTCTTGCGGCGCCTGGTGGAGCTCGCCTACCACCGCGTCGACATGGTCTCCCGTCGCGGCGAGTTCGCGGTGCGCGGCGGCATCCTCGACGTCTTCCCTCCGGTGGCCGATCACCCCTACCGCGTGGAGTTCTTCGGCGACGAAGTCGATGAGATCCGCGCGTTCTCCGTCGCCGACCAGCGTTCGCTCCCCGGCGAGGTGCGGGAGGTCACCCTCATCCCCGGCCGCGAACTGCTGCTGACCGACGCCGTGCGCGAGCGTGCCCGTGGCCTCACCAGTCAGTTCCCGGGACTGGCCGGCATGCTCGAGAAGATGGCCGAGGGCATTCCCGCCGAAGGCATGGAGTCGCTCCTGCCCGCCCTCGTCGACGAGATCGTCACCCTCGTGGACTACCTGCCCGAGGGCACCGCCGCCGCCCTCGTGGACCCGGAGCGCGCCGTCACCCGCGCCATGACCCTGGGCGACACCAACCGCGAGTTCCTCGAGGCCGCCTGGAGCGCTGCGACCGCCGGCGCCGACAGCCCCGTCGACCTGGGCGCCGGGGATTTCCTCACCCTCCGTCAGCTGCAGGACGTCACCCGTGACCGCGGGGGCGTGTGGTGGGAGCTCAGCGCCTTCGATTCGGGGGCAGCGGATGCCGCGGCGGAGGGCCTCGTCGACATCGACGTGGCGCTGCAAGAGGCGACGGTGGTGCGCGTCGCCGCCCGTTCGGTGCCCGCGTTCCAGGGCAACGTCGACGGTGCGACGGCCCACATCGGCGAGCTCCTCGCCGACGGCTGGAGCGTCGTGGTCGCCGCGTCCGGCGTCGGGCTCGTCGAGCGCGCCCGCGACGTGCTCGCCGAACGGGGCCTCGCCGCCCGCGAAGTGGCCGACGTGCACGCGATCCCCGAGCCCGCTCTGGCGCTCACGGTGGTGTCGCGGCTCGAGCGCGGGTTCGAGATGCCCGACGCGAAGCTCGCGGTGCTCACCGAGTCGGAGTTCTACGGCCGCACGATCGGCAGCGACGGCCGGGTCGTGAAGAAGCTCGCCTCGCGGCGGCGCAACGTCGTGGACCCGCTGCAGCTGAAGGCCGGCGACTACGTCGTGCACGCCACGCACGGCATCGGCCGCTTCGTGGAGCTGATGCAGCGCGAAGTCTCCAGCGGGGGCCGCAACGCCGTGAAGACGCAGCGCGAGTACCTCGTGCTGGAGTACGCGCCCTCCAAGCGCGGCTATCCCGGCGACAAGCTGTACGTGCCCACCGATCAGCTCGACCTGCTGTCGAAGTACGTCGGCGGTGAGGCCCCCGCACTGTCGAAGATGGGCGGCAGCGACTGGTCGCAGGCCAAGAGCAAGGCCCGCAAGGCCGTGCGCGAGATCGCGGTCGATCTCGTCAAGCTCTACTCGGCGCGCATGGCGGCGAAGGGTCACGCGTTCGGTCCCGACACGCCGTGGCAGCGGGAGCTGGAAGAGGCGTTCCCGTTCGCGGAGACCCCCGACCAGCTGCAGACGATCGACGAGATCAAGGCCGACATGGAGAAGCCGATCCCGATGGACCGGCTGCTGTCGGGAGACGTCGGCTTCGGCAAGACCGAGGTCGCCGTGCGGGCGGCGTTCAAAGCCATTCAGGACGGCAAGCAGGTCGCGATGCTCGTGCCGACGACCCTGCTGGTCAAGCAGCACCTCGAGACGTTCACGGAGCGCTTCGCCGGCTTCCCGGTGAAGGTGCGCGCCCTCTCGCGCTTCCAAAGCGACAAGGAGGCGCGCGAGGTCGTCGCCGGCCTGCTGGACGGCACCGTCGACATGGTCATCGGCACGCACCGCATCCTCACCGAGAAGGTCATCTTCAAAGACCTCGGTCTGCTGATCATCGACGAGGAGCAGCGGTTCGGTGTCGAGCACAAGGAACAGCTGAAGAAGCTCAAGACCAACGTGGACCTCTTGGCGATGAGCGCGACCCCCATCCCGCGGACGCTGGAGATGGCGGTCACCGGCATCCGGGAGATGTCGACGCTGCAGACCCCGCCCGAGGACCGGCATCCGATCCTCACCTACGTCGGCGCCCGCAGCGACAAGCAGATCGCCGCCGCCATCCGCCGCGAGCTGCTGCGCGAGGGCCAGGTCTTCTACGTGCACAACCGGGTCTCGTCGATCCAGCGGGTCGCCGCGCACCTGGCGGAGATCGTGCCCGAGGCGCGCGTCGCCGTCGCCCACGGCCAGATGGGCGAGCACGCCCTCGAGCAGGTCGTCGACGACTTCTGGGAGCGGCGGGCCGATGTGCTCGTCTGCACGACGATCATCGAGACGGGCCTGGACATCTCCAACGCCAACACGATCATCATCGACCGCGCCGACAAGTACGGCCTCAGCCAGCTGCACCAGCTGCGCGGGCGGGTGGGGCGCGGGCGCGAGCGCGCGTACGCCTACTTCCTCTATGACGACATGAAGCCGCTCAGCGAGACCGCCGCCGACCGGCTCGAGACGATCGCGGTCAACAACGACCTGGGCTCGGGCATGCAGGTGGCGCTGAAAGACCTCGAGCTGCGTGGCGCGGGCAATCTGCTGGGGGCCGAGCAGGCCGGTCACATCGCCGGGGTCGGGTTCGACCTTTACCTGCGCATGATCGGCGAGGCGGTGTCCGCCTTCCGCGGCGACGACGTGGAGACAGCGACCGAGCTCCGGCTCGAGCTGCCCGTGCAGGCACGCATCCCCGAGTCGTACATCGACAGCGAGCGGCTGCGGCTGGAGGCCTACCAGAAGCTCTCCGCCGCGGCGTCCGCCACAGCCAAGGACGACGCGATCGACCTCGTCATCGAGGAGCTCACCGACCGCTACGGCGAGCTGCCGCCCGAGACTGCGGGACTGTTCGCCGTCGCCCGCCTGCGGCGTCGCGCCGCCCAGTCCGGGCTCAGCGACGTCGTCGCGATGGGACCGAACCTGCGCATCGCGCCGGCCCACCTGCCCGATTCGCTGCGCGTGCGGCTGCAGCGGCTGTACCCCAAGGGGAAGCTGCTGGCAGGAGGGGATGCCATGGTCATCCCCATGCCCACCGCCGGTGGCGAGCCACTGGCCGACGCCGATCTGGTCGCGTGGGTGGGGGACGTGCTCAACCAGTTCTTCCCGCTGCCGGCGCCCGCCGACCGCGAGCCGCAGTCGGCCTGAGCGCACACCCCCTCGCGCCGACTGCCGCCGCGTCGTACCGTGGCGGCAGGAGGTGGTCGATGATGAGAGCCGCAGTGGGGGATCGCATCCGCATCCACGGTCGTACGGTCGGCGCTGCCGAGCGCGGGGGAGTGATCACCGAGGTGACCGGCAGCGACGCGTCGCCGCTGCTGACGGTCACGTTCGATGACGGCCACGAAGGGATCCTCGCGCCGGGCGCGGACTGCGAGATCACGCACGTCGACTGACGGATGCCGCGCCGCCAGGCACGGCATCCGTCAGGCGGCGAGCAGTCCGCCCGCCGTGTCGGTTCTAGATCACGCCCTGCGCGAGCATGGCGTGGGCGACCCGCTCGAAGCCGGCGGAGTTGGCTCCCACGACGTAGTCGCCCTCGTGTCCGTACCGCTTCGCCGCCTCGAAGGCGGAGTCGTGGACGCCCTTCATGATCGCCTGGAGCTTGCGCTCGCTGTCTGCGAAGCTCCACCGCTGCCGGGAGGCGTTCTGGCTCATCTCCAGCGCGGAGGTGGCGACGCCGCCGGCGTTGGCCGCTTTGCCGGGGCCGAACAGCACGCCGGCGCGCTGGAACGCGGCGACGGCACCGGGCGTGGAGGGCATGTTGGCGCCCTCCGCGACGGCGCGCACGCCGCCGGCGATGAGGGCGTGGGCGTCGGGCTCGTCCAGCTCGTTCTGCGTGGCCGCGGGGATCGCGATGTCGACGGGAACTTCCCACGGCCGGCGACCGGCGATGAACCGGGCGTGCGGGCGGTGCGCGGTGTACGCGTGGATGCGCTCGCGGTCGATCTCCTTCACCTGGCGGAGGGCACCCAGATCGATTCCGGCGTCATCGACGATGTAGCCCGACGAGTCGGACGCGGTGACGGGCGTCGCGCCCATCTGGTAGGCCTTGTCGATCGCGTAGATCGCGACGTTGCCGGAGCCGGAGACGGCGACGCGCTTGCCGTCGAGCGAGTCGCCGCGCACCCCCAGCATCTCCTGTGCGAAGAACACCGCGCCGTAGCCGGTCGCCTCGGTGCGCACCTCGGCACCGCCCCACTGCACGCCCTTGCCGGTGAACATGCCCGACTCGTGGCGGTTGGTGATCTTGCGGTACTGACCGAACAGGTACCCGATCTCGCGGGCGCCCACGCCGATGTCGCCGGCGGGCACGTCGGTGTGCTCGCCCAGGTGGCGGTACAGCTCGCTCATGAACGCCTGGCAGAACCGCATGATCTCGGCATCCGACCGGCCGTGCGGGTCGAAGTCGCTGCCGCCCTTGGCGCCGCCGATGCCCTGACCGGTCAGCGCGTTCTTGAACACCTGCTCGAAGCCGAGGAATTTGATGATCGACAGGTTCACCGACGGGTGGAATCGCAGGCCGCCCTTGTAGGGGCCGAGCACCGAGGAGAACTGCACACGGAAGCCGCGGTTCACCCGCAGGCGCCCGGAGTCATCGATCCACGGCACGCGGAACATGATCTGCCGTTCGGGCTCGACGATGCGCTCGAGGATCCCGCCGTCGACGAACTGGGGGTGCGCGTCGAGCACGGGGGCGATGGAGAAGAGCACCTCGTGCACGGCCTGCTGGAACTCAGGTTCGTGCGGATTGCGCGTGACGACGGTGTCGAACACGTCACGGACGGTGGGGGGAAGGGCGACGAGGGTATCGGGCACGGAGGAGCTTTCTTGCGAACGGGTGAGGCGGCCGATTCGGGACGGCCCGATGATCCACCCTAGCCGCGGTTGGTGCCTGCTCGACGCGTGTGACGCCCGCCCCCTACGCTGACGATGGGCGCGCACCGGGCGACGTCCACGGGAGGCGACCGTGCGATTCGAGCATCTCGGGGCCGAGCCCCGCATCCACCCCGACGCCGTGATCGCACCGACCGCCGTCATCAGCGGCGACGTGCGCATCGGCGCGGACTGCCAGGTGCTGCACGGCGCGGTGCTCACCTCCGAAGGGGGGCCGCTCACCCTCGGGGCGCACGTCATCGTGATGGAGAACGCGCTCGTGCGCGCGACGTCGACCCACGCGGTGCACATCGGCGACCACACGCTGGTCGGCCCGATGGCGAGCGTGTCGGGCGCCACGATCGGCGAGGAGGTGTTCCTGGCCACCGGCACGCGGGTGTTCAACGGCGCCCGTATCGGCGCGCGCAGCGAAGTGCGCATCAACGCCGTCGTGCATCTGCGCACCGTGCTGCCCGAGCGATCGGTCGTGCCGATCGGCTGGGTCGCGGTGGGGGATCCCGCCCTGATCCTCCCGGCCGAACGGCACGAGGAGATCTGGGCGACGCAGCAGGAGCTCGATTTCCCCGGCTACGTGTTCGGGCTCGACCGGGAGACCCCCGACCTCATGACCCAGCTCACCGAGCGCTATGCGCGCTCGCTCGCCCGCCACGAGGACGACCGCCGCCTGGACTGACCGCGCTCACCCGGTGTTCTGCAGGCCGGCGGCCACTCCCGAGACCGACAGCAGCAGCAGGTGCCGCGTGTCGACGGCATCGGCGTCGGTGAGGTCGTTGTCGCGCAGGGCGCGCAGGGCCCGCAGCTGCAGCAGCGACAGGGCGTCGACGTAGGGGCTGCGCATCTTCACGGCGCGCTGCAGCACCGGCTTGTTGCCGAGCAGCCCGCCGCCGGTGAGGCGCTCCACCCACTGGCGGGTGAGCGCCATCTCCTCCAGCACGAGCGTGGCGAGGTCGGGCCGGTCGCCGAGATCCAGGTACTCCCGGGCGATGCGGGCGTCGGCCTTGGCGAGGCTCATCGCGACGTTGTCCACGAGGGTGCGCAGCAGCGGCCACCGCTCGTAGGCGCCGCGCAGCAGTTCCTCGTCGCCGACGGCCTGCAGCGCCGAACCCAGCCCGAACCAGCCGGCGAGGTTGATGCGCGTCTGCGTCCACGCGAACACCCACGGGATGGCGCGGAGGTCTTCCAGCGACTCCACCGACAGGCCGCGGCGGGCGGGGCGTGACCCGAGGGCGAGCAGCCCCACCTCCTCCATCGGCGTCACGGTGGCGAACCACGAGGCGAAACCGTCGGCCTTCACGAGGGAGAAGAAGCGCTCGCGGGAGGCGGCATCCATGGTGGCTGCGACCTCGGCGTACTCGGCGGCGGCGGCGCTGTTGCGCTGCTCGATCGAGGGGGCCGATGCCAGCAGCACGGCGGCGGCCACCTGGTCGATGTGACGCATCGCGATGGCGGGGTCGCCGTAGCGGGCGAAGATGACCTCGCCCTGCTCGGTGAGCTTGAAGCGGCCGTCGACCGAGTGCGGGGGCTGGGCGAGGATCGCGGAGTTGGCCGGCCCGCCGCCGCGGCCGAGCGCGCCGCCGCGACCGTGGAACAGGGTCAGCTCGATGTCGTTGTCCTGGGCCCACGCGGCGATCTTCGCCTGCGCCTCGTAGAGCGCGAGGTTCGCGGCGACCGGACCGACGTCCTTGGAGGAGTCGGAGTAGCCGAGCATGACCTCCAACCGCCGGCCGGTCGCCTCGAGCCGGGCGCGGAACTCGGGGTGCTCGACGATCTCGGCGAGGATGCCGGGGGCGGCCTGCAGATCGGCGAACGTCTCGAACAGGGGGATGACGTCGAGCACCGGCGGGGTGCCCCCGGGGCCGACGGCGTGACGGGCGAGGCGGTGCACCGCGGCGAGGTCGTCGGCGGTGCGGGTGAACGACACGATGTAGCGACCGGCGGCGCGCGGACCGAACCGTTCCTGCACGAACGCGACCGCGCGGAAGGTGTCGAGCACCTCGTCGCCGAGGTCGCTGCGCTCACCGCGCTCCAGTTCGGCGAGCACGCGCTTGTGCACGTCGGAGTGCTGACGCACCTCGAGCTCCGCCAGGTGGAACCCGTACGTCTCCACCTGCCAGATCAGCTGCTGCAGCGCGCCGTATGCCTGTCGGGCGGCGTGGCCCTGCGCGAGCGAGTCCTGCAGCACGCGCAGCTCGGTGAGCAGCTGTTCGGGGTCGGAGTAGGCGAGGTCGGCATTGCGGGCACCGGTCGCGGCGATGCGCCGGGCTATCAGCAGCAGCACACGGCGGTGCGGCTCGTCGGGGGAGCGCTTGGCGATCTCGTCCGCGGCCTCCTCGTCGGCGGCGCGCAGGCGGTGCCACAGCGAGATCAGCTCGTCGCTGGGAGGCGTGGTCGTGGCATCCAGCGTGAGGCTGCGACCGATGCGGTTCGCGGCGCGCTCGAGGCCCAGCAGCACGTGCTCGCTCGCGATGGCGGCCGCCTTGCGGGTGACGGATGCGGTCACGAACGGGTTGCCGTCGCGGTCGCCGCCGACCCAGGTGCCCAGCCGCACGAAGGGGGCGACCATGGGGGGACGACCGCCGGCGAGCCGGCCCTGCAGGGCGTCGTCGACGCGGGCGTACACCTGCGGCACGGCGGTGAAGAGGGTGTCGTCGAACACGGCCATGACGGCGCGCACCTCGTCGGTGGGCGCGGGCTTCTCGGCGCGCAGCGGCGCGGTGCGCCACAGGGTGTCGATCTCCTCCAGCATGCGGCGCTCCACGCGGCGCCGGTCGGTGCCGCCGGGCAGCGTCGTGTCGTGCTCGGTGAGAAGTTCGGCGAGGCGGCGGATGCCGGTGGACACCGCGCGACGGCGTGCCTCGGTCGGGTGGGCGGTGAACACCGGGTGGAACCGCAGCGCCTGCAGGCGGCGGAGCGCGGTGTCGTCGCCGACCTCTTCGGCCAGCCGGCCGAACGCGCCCGCGACGGTGTCGACCGCGGCCTCGCGGCCCGGACTCGCGTCGCGTTCGCGCAGGATCCGCACCCGCTGGTGCTCCTCGGCGAGGTTCACGAGATGGAAGTAGCAGGTGAAGGCGCGGGCCACCTCCTCGGCGCGCGCGAGCGGGAACCCGTCGGCGATCGCGGCGGCACGCTCGTAGGCGGCATCCGTCTCGTCGGTGTAGGCCTGGATCGTCGCGGTGCGCAGCCGTTCGACGTCGTCGTACAGGCCGGGGGTGCCGCTTTCGCGCAGCACATCGCCCAGCAGCCCACCCAGCAGACGCACGTCGGCACGCATCTGTTCGGGGAGCTCCTGGCCGGCTTCGAAACGGCCGACGAGATCGATGGCCTCGGTGGGGGTGACTTCACGCATGCGGACAACGCTAACGCCGTCGGAGGGTCGCGCCGTGCCGCCCGCTGCTCTCGGTACGATGGATCGAGGTGTGCCGGGAAGTCTGGTCGGCTCGCGCCCGGGTATCGGGGGCGGAAGTCGCCACCCGTACCCAGGAGGTCCGATGTCCCTATTCCGCTCGGCACGCTTTCCCGCTGTCATCCTGCTGGTCGCCGCCCTGTCGGCGCTGGTGATCGCCAACACCCCGGTCGGGGAGGGCGTGGTCGCCGTGAAGGAGACCTACCTCGGCATCCCGGGCCTGTTCGAGATGTCGGTGGGGCACTGGATCCAGGACGGTCTGCTGGCGATCTTCTTCTTCATCGTCGCGGTGGAGCTGCAGTTCGAGCTCACCAACGGCGAACTCAACTCCGCCCGCAAGGCGCTGCAGCCGGCCATCGCCGCCGCCGGCGGCGTGCTGGTGCCGATCGGAGTGTTCCTGCTGTTCGCCGGCGGGTCCGATGCCGCTTCCGGGTGGCCCATTCCCACGGCGACCGATATCGCCTTCGCTCTCGGTGTGCTCGCCGTGTTCGGCAAGGGACTGCCGTCGGGCATCCGCATCTTCCTGCTCGCACTGGCGATCCTCGACGACATCGTCGGCATCGTCTTCATCGCGGTGCTGTTCACCACCGACGTCAACATCGGGCTGCTGGCCGTCGGCATGCTGCTGGTCATCGTCTTCGGAGTGCTCAGCCGTCGGCTCGACACCCGCGCCCGCATCCCGATCGCGATCGTGCTCGTGGTGCTCGGCATCGCCACCTGGGTGCTGGTCTACCTCTCCGGCGTGCACGCGACCCTCGCGGGTGTCGCGCTGGGGCTGGCGATGGCCCAGCGCCCGGCCCTGCGCACGCGCCACGCCCTCGAGCCGTGGGTGAACGGCATCGTGCTGCCGCTGTTCGCGTTCTCGGCCGCCCTGGTGGTCATCCCGCAGGTGTCGCCCACCGAGCTGTCGCCGGCGTTCTGGGGCATCGTGGTCGCCCTCCCCGTCGGCAAGATGATCGGCATCACCTTGTTCGGGTGGATTTCGCTGCGCATCGGCAGCCGCGGCACCGCCCCCCACCTGCCGTTCCTGGACCTGCTGGCGGCGGGTTCGCTGGGTGGCATCGGGTTCACCGTGTCGCTGCTGCTGTCCGAGCTGGCGTTCGCCGACAGCCCGCTCATCCGCGACGAGGCGACCCTCGGCGTGCTGGCGGGGTCGGGCATCTCCCTCGTCGTCGCCGCGCTGCTGGTCTCGCAGCGCGCGCGCCACTACCGGCGTCTGGCCACCTCTGCGGCCGAGCGCGAGCAGGTGCCGCACTCGCCGACGCCCACCGGCGGTCAGCTGAACTGACCGGCACAATGGTGCGGTGACCTCCTTCGACACCGGACCCACCGACGCCGACCGTGACGACGGCGGCCGCGACGATGCGTTGCGCGCCGCCGCCGACACGATGCGCGCGGTGCGAGACCGGTGCGTGTGGACGCAGCAGATCGACCATCGCGCCCTCGTGCCCTACCTCGTGGAAGAGGCCGCGGAACTCGTGGATGCCGTCGAGGCGGGATCCCGCGACGACCTGCGGGAAGAACTCGGCGACCTGCTCTGGCAGGTGCTGTTCCACGCCGAGATCGCGTCGCGCGACGCCGAGGACCCCTTCGACATCGATGATGTGGCACGGGACCTCACCGACAAGATGGTGCGTCGGCATCCGCACGTCTTCGGGGGTGCGACCGCCACGACGCCCGAAGAGGTGCTCGTGCACTGGAATGCGGCGAAGGCGGCCGAGAAGCACACCCGCACGAGCGTGCTCGACGGGGTGTCGCACCACATGCCCTCCCTCGCCCTGGCCCAGAAGATGCTCGGCAAGGCGGCCGCCGTGGGCGTGCCCGCGCCTGCGGACGTCGCCGCGCCGGCCGCGCCGTCCGACGAGGCCGAGCTCGGCGACGCCCTGCTCGCGCTGGTCGCGACCGCCCGCGCCGGCGGGTGGGACGCCGAGCGGGCGCTGCGGGAGCGCCTGCGCAGCCTCGAGGCCGAGATCCGCGAGACCGAGCACCCACCGACGACCTGAGAGAATCGATCCGTGGCAGCTGTCAATCCGCCGCGCGGCATGCGCGACTTCCTCCCCGCAGACAAGACCCGTCGCGAGCGCGTGCTCGCCGTGATCCGAGAGCGTTACCGCGCGCACGGGTTCGACGAGATCGAGACCCCGGTGATGGAGGAGTACTCGCGCCTGCACGCCGGCATCGGCGGCGACAACGAGAAGCTCGCCTTCAACATCCTCAAGCGCGGGCTCGATGCCGACGCCGTGCGCGCCGCGGCCGACGACGCGACCCTCGACGTCACCGCACTCGCCGACCTGGGGCTGCGCTACGACCTCACCGTGCCGCTGGCCCGCTTCTACGCGACCCATCGCGCCCAGCTGCCGAGCGTCTTCCGCTCGATCCAGATCGCCCCGGTGTGGCGCGCCGAACGCCCGCAGAAGGGGCGATACCGCCAGTTCATGCAGTGCGACATCGACATCATCGGCGACGCCACGGCGCGCGCCGAGGCGGAGCTCATCGTCGCGAGCCTCGACACCCTCGACGCGCTCGGACTCGAGGGCGGCACGATCCGCATCAACGACCGGCGGGCCCTCGACGCGATGCTCGATGCCTTCGGCTTCGCCCCCGACGAGCGTCCGGGTGTGCTCATCACGATCGACAAGCTCGACAAGATCGGCCCCGACGGCGTCGCCGCGGAACTGCGCGACCGCGGCGCCACCCCCACGGCCGTCGACGCGTTCGAGCGGTTCCTCCTGCGTCCGCAGACCCGGGAGTACACCCCCTACGGTGAGCGTCAGATCCGCAAGGGCCTGCCCGAGGGGGTCGCCGACGAGGTCGTGACGCACCTGGTCGCCGTCGGCGAGGCGGTCGCCGCCGCCCGCGGTGTCGCACATGACATCCCGCTCGTGTTCGATCCGTTCCTGGTGCGGGGGATGGGGTACTACACCGGCACGATCTTCGAGCTCGCCCACCCGAGCGTGAGCTATTCGCTCGGTGGCGGTGGCCGCTACGACGGGATGATCGGTCGCTTCCTCGGTCAGCAGGTGCCCGCCGTCGGGTTCTCGATCGGCTTCGAGCGCATCGCCGATCTGCTGGTGGCATCCGCCGACGCCGAGGGGACGAGCGTCGTGCTCGTCCATGACCGCGACGTTCCGGTCGCCGAGCTCCTCACCCTCAAGGCAGCCCTGGTCGCCGAGGGTGCGCGGGTGCGCTTGGAGCAGCGGACGAAGAACCTCAAGGCACTCCTCGAACGGGCCACCAGTGACGGCTACACCGCCTTCGCGACCGTGTCGGCCGGAACGAGGCGCGAGGCACTGGAGCTCAAGCCGCTCTCCTGACCGGGTCAGCGCGCCGAGACCGGCGAAAGTGTCAATATTTGATTGACAACCCTTGATGTCAACGATACGTTGACTGCATGAAGCGGATCAGCAGTCGGGCGCTCGACGTCATCCAGCGCATGAAGTGGATCGCGATCATCGGAATGGCCGCGGGCGCGGTACTCCTGGTGCTGGCGGTCGGGTTCGAATGGCGCGGGTTCTGGGGCGGCGCGGTGCAGGGCGCCGGCGTTGCATTCATAGCGCTCGGCGCGTACTTCTGGGGGTTCGGGAACGGCATCGGGCGAGGCGCACCGGCCGCGGTGTGGCTGCCCAGCCAGGACCGCTCGGAATGAGCGATCTGTCCGACGCCGTGGGGGAGGCGGTCCTGAGGGACGCGGGCATCGACGGTGGCGCCCCCTTGGGGGTGCCGGAGCATCTCGCGCTGATCGCGGCGAGTTCCCGAGCCGAGGCGGAGGTCAGGACGATCCTGCAGCGGTCCGTCGGTGCAGCGCGGGCCGGCGGCGCGAGTTGGGCCCTGATCGGGGCGGAGCTCGGCATGTCGCGTCAGGCCGCGCAGCAGCGGTTCGGTGCCGTCGTGGAGACGAGCCCCGCGGCGGAGGCGACGCAGGAGCGGTGGCTGGGCCCCGTCACCGCCTTCGACGAGATGGCCGAACTCGAGGCGGCCGGTCGCGCCGGCTGGCGCACGATCGAGGTGGGCATGCTCGCGCACCGTATGCGCCGGACCGCCACGCAGTGGGAGCACCGCCGCATCTTCTGGCGCACGTCGCTGGCGGCCGAGGAGCGCGAGGGCTGGGAGGTGGGATGCCGGGCGTTCCCCTGGATCTACCTCGTGCGCGACCGGGGGATTCCGGCCGAGCGACGGTGAACCCTCATGAGGCGGCGACGGGGGTGCTCACGCGGCGCTTCTCACGCACGTAGACCTCTCGACGCACCCGCGCCACGAGGTCGCCGCCGGCATCCGTGATGTCCGTCTCGAACCATTCGAGCACCTTTGCGCCGTCTCGGGCGCGCTCGCGCAGCTCGTCCACCTTCGCCGGCGGCACGTGGAAGTGCGCCGTGAGCCTGCCGCGCCCCGGCTTGATGAACGCGATCTCGCCGCGGGTGTCCCAGACGACGTAGTCCCGGCCGAGCTGGTGCATCACGAGCATGAAGAAGTACGGGTCGGTCATCGCCGACATCGACCCGCCGAACGCGGTCTTGACGTAGTTGCGGGTGAACAGGTTCACGTGCAGTTCGACCGTCGCCTCTGTCCAGTCCGGCGAGAACCGCCTGATGCGGATGCCGCTGAACAGATTCGGTGCCCACAGGCTCATGCCGACAGCCAGGCGGCGGGGTGTGATGCGCATGCCTCACAGTGTGGTGCCTCGGCCCCCGATCTGCGGCGCGCCGGTTCTTCGGAGATCGGAGGTTCCTCGGTGGCATTCGGCCACCGGCATCCGGAATCGCGTCGATCGCCGAAGACGTGGCGAGCCTCGTCCCCGCCCCGCCCCGCCCCGCCCCGCCCCGCCGCGGTCGCCGCAACGTTGACGCGATCCGACGCCGCCGGGATGCTGGGGGCATGAGCGAACCCACCGCAGCGGCCTGGCAGCGCGTCGACCGATATCTCGCGGACACGCTGGTGGGGCACGACGACACCCTCGAGCAGGCGGTCGCCGACCAGAATGCGGCGGGGATGCCGGCCATCGAGATCGCGCCGGTCAACGGCAAGCTGCTGCACCTGCTCGCACGCATGACCGGCGCCCGGCGGGTGCTCGAAGTCGGCACGCTCGGCGCCTACTCCACCATCTGGCTCGCGCGCGGCATCCCCGCCGACGGGCGGGTGGTCACGATCGAGGCGGAACCCGCCAACGCTGCGGTCGCCCGGGCCAACCTCGACCGGGCCGGTGTCGGGGAGCGGGTCGACATCCTGCTCGGCCGCGCCGCGGAGGTACTCCCGACCCTCGAGGGGCAGGAGCCGTTCGACCTCGTCTTCATCGACGCAGACAAGGAGTCGAACACGATCTACCTCGACTGGGCGGCGCGGCTCGGGCGCCCGGGCACCGTGGTCGTGGTCGACAACATCGGCCGCGACGGCCGGGTCGCCGATCGCGACACCACCGATCCGCAGGTCATCGGGGTGCGGCAGGGGCTCGAGATGCTCGCGGACGACCCACGGTTCGACGCCACCGCCATCCAGACCCTCGACGCCAAGGGGTGGGACGGCATCGCCATCGCGCTGGTCGTGTGATGCTTTCGCACGGCCCGTGGCCTGTGACGACGGCGGGGTCCTCACTAGAGTGGATACCGCGGACCGATGATGTTCCCGAGATCCACCCTCTAAAAGCAAGGAGTCATCCGTGGCACTTATCGAGGCTGTAGGCGCACGAGAAATCCTGGATTCGCGCGGCAACCCGACCGTTGAGGTCGAGGTTCTGCTCGACGACGGCATCGTCCAGCGGGCGGCTGTCCCGTCCGGCGCATCCACCGGAGCGTTCGAAGCGACCGAGCTGCGTGACGGCGACAAGAGCCGGTACGGCGGCAAGGGCGTACTCAAGGCCGTCGCCGCCGTCATCGACGAACTCGGTCCGGCTGTGGAGGGCGTCGAGGCGAGCGAGCAGCGCATCGTCGACGAGATCCTCATCGAGACCGACGGCACCGAGAACAAGTCGCGCAGCGGCGCGAACGCGATCCTGGGCATCAGCCTGGCGGTGGCCAAGGCAGCCGCCGACAGCGCCGACCTGCCGCTGTTCCGCTACCTCGGCGGACCCAACGCGCATGTGCTGCCCGTTCCGCTGTTCAACGTCATCAACGGCGGCTCGCACGCCGACAACGGCATCGACTGCCAGGAGTTCTTCCTCGCGCCCATCGGTGCGTCGAGCTTCGCCGAGGCGCTGCGCTGGGGTGCCGAGACCTACCACGTGCTGCACAGCGAGCTGAAGGCTGCCGGCTACGCGACGGGCCTCGGCGACGAGGGCGGCTTCGCCCCCGACCTGCCCAGCAACCGTGAGGGGCTGGACTTCCTCGTCAAGGCCATCGAGAAGGCCGGATTCACCCCGGGCACCGACATCGCGCTCGGTCTCGACGTCGCCGCGACGGAGTTCTTCCACGACGGTGTGTACCGCTTCGAGAACAAGGACTGGTCGGCCGAGGCGCTGACGGACTACTACATCGACCTGGTCGACTCGTTCCCGATCGTCACGATCGAGGACGCGCTCGCCGAGGATGACTGGGATGCCTGGAAGCACCTCACCGAGAAGCTGGGCACGAAGACGCAACTCGTCGGCGACGACCTGTTCGTCACCAACCCCACGCGTCTGGCTGACGGCATCGCCCGCGGTGTCGCCAACTCGCTGCTGGTGAAGGTCAACCAGATCGGCACGCTGTCCGAGACGATGGATGCCGTCGACATGGCGCACCGCGCCGGGTACACCACGATGTTCTCCCACCGCTCCGGCGAGACCGAGGACACCACCATCGCCGACCTCGTCGTCGCGGTGAACTCGGGTCAGATCAAGAGCGGCGCGCCCGCCCGCAGCGAGCGCGTGGCGAAATACAATCAGCTTCTGCGCATCGAGGAGGAACTCGGCGACGCCGCGACCTTCATCGGCCGCGCCGCCTTCCCCCGATTCAAGGGATGAGCGCTGACTGAAGACCGAATGAGAGGGGGAGCCGTGGCAGCATCGACGGCTCCCCCTTCTCGTGCGCGGCGCGTCGACGTGCGGCAGTGGCTCGGCGGCATCCGTCTGTCGGGTTTCATGATGATCATGCTGGGACTGGTCGTGCTCGCCGCCTTCGTCCTGGTCCCGACGATGGGCACGTACCTCGACCAGCGGCAGCAGATCGCCGCCCTGGAGCGCTCGGTGCAGCTCGGCGAGGAAGAGGTCGCCGACCTCGAGGCCGCACGGCAGCAGTGGAGCGACCCCGCCTACATCACCACGCAGGCGCGAGAGCGGCTGTACTACAAGCACGTCGGCGAGGTCGTCTACCTGGTCGTCGACGACCTGCCCGCCGTCGAGGTGCCGCAGGAGCGTGCTCCCGTCAGCGCCGACGTCGAAGAGACCGAGAGTGACTGGATGAGCCGGCTGGTGCGGTCGGTGACCGCGGCCGGCGTCGCCGAGACCGTGACATACCAGATCGGCGTCCCCGACGCTCCCGACGCTCCCGATGAGGCACCGGCGCCGTGATCGGCGTCTGCCCAGCCGCCTCACGGTAGCCTGGTGCCGTGAGCACCCCGCCGTTCGACCCTGCCGACGACGCCGACCTCGAGGTGCTCCACGAGCAGCTCGGACGCCCCGCCCGCGGCGTGCTGGGCATCGCCGCGCGTTGCGTGTGCGGCAACCCGACGGTCGTGGCCACGTCGCCGCGACTGCCCGACGGCACGCCGTTCCCCACGTTCTACTACCTCACCCACCCCGGTGCCACGGCGGCGATGTCGACGCTCGAGGCCGAACAGGTGATGCGGGAGCTCTCCGACGAGCTCGAGGCCGACGAGCAGCTCGCTGCCGCCTATGCACGCGCCCATGAGGCCTACCTCGCCGACCGCGCACCCTACGGCGACGTCCCCGAGATCGATGGCATCTCCGCCGGAGGCATGCCGACGCGCGTGAAGTGCCTGCACGCCCTCGCCGGCCACGCCCTCGCCGCCGGTCCCGGAGTCAACCCGATCGGTGACCGCGCGCTCGAGCTGTCGTCGTGGTCGCCCGATCGGTGCACCTGTGCGCACCCCGGCGGCCTGGCGACATGAGGCGCCGGCTGGCGGCGGCCGTGATCGTGCTGGCCATCGTCGGGTTGGTCGGTGCGGCTCCGGCGCCCACCCCGACGCCCGCCTCCGCCGCCGACCCCGTGCGGGCGGCGCAGTACTGGCTCGACGACTACGGCATCCGCGACGCCTGGCAGACGACGCGCGGTGAGGGCACGCGCATCGCGGTGATCGACACCGGTGTCGCCCGGGGCCCGACAGAGCTCAGCGGCGTCGTCGACGGCGCGGATTTCTCGGGGCTCGGTTCCCCCGACGGTCGCACACCCGTCGGTGCCGTCGATTCCGCCCACGGCAGCCTCGTCGCCTCCCTCGCCGCCGGGCGGGGGACCGGGCCCGACGCCGGCGTCATCGGTGTCGCCCCCGCCGCCGAAGTGCTCTCGCTGTCGCTGGCGTTCGGCGCGGCGACTGCGGCGCCGTTCGTCGACCAGGTCGCCGACGCGATGCGCTGGGCGGTCGACCACGGCGCCGACGTCATCAACCTCTCGTTCACGACCAACACCCTCGACTGGCCGGAGCGCTGGGACGACGCCTTCCTCTACGCCTTCGAGCACGACGTCGTGGTCGTCGTCGCCGCCGGCAACCGGGGCAGCGGCACCGCGCGCGTCGGTGCGCCGGCCACGATCCCCGGCGTCCTCACCGTCGGCGGTGTCGACCGCTCCGGCGCGGCGAGCGTCGAAGCGTCCACTCAGGGAATCACCATCGGTGTGTCCGCCCCGAGTGAGGACCTCCTGGGCGTCTCGCCCGACGGCCAGGTGGTCCTGTGGAACGGCACGAGCGGCGCGGCGCCCATCGTCGCCGGCGTCGCCGCACTCGTGCGCGCCGCCCATCCCGACCTCGACGCCGCGAACGTCATCAATCGCATCGTGAAGACCGCCAAGCCCGCTCCCGGCGCGGCGGCCGATCCGCTGCTCTACGGCGCGGGCCTCGTCGACGCCGCCGCAGCCGTTCGGTCCCCGGTCGCCCCGGTCGCACAGAACCCGATGGGAGACCTCCGCGAGTGGATCAGGGTGTTCCGGCGGGCGGACGCCGAGCCGCAGCCCGAGCCCTCGATCGCTCCCGTCGAGGTGCCGCCGCTGCCGGCGCCCGAAGCGGCCACGCGCACCACGTCACCGCTGCTGCCGTCGGAGGGCACGCTCTTGTACGGGAGCCTTCCGCTGACGGTGGTCACCGTGGCCGGTATACTTATAGCGCTCGGTGTCACCGCTGCTGCCCGGCGCATCAGATCGGCTCGCGCGCCCCGCCAGCCGAGCCGCTACATCTAGGAGTTGTCTTCCCGTGACCAGCACCGTGCCCAGGATCCTCATCGTCGGTGGAGGATATGCCGGCTTCTACACCGCATGGAAGCTCGAGAAGCACCTGCGCAAGGGCGAAGCCGAGGTCACCGTCGTCGACCCGCTGCCGTACATGACCTACCAGCCCTTCCTTCCCGAGGTCGCCGCGGGTGAGATCGAAGCGCGCCACGTGGTCGTGGGCCTGCGTCGCCACCTGAAGCGGACTCGCGTCGTCACGGCGAAGGTGACCGGCATCGACCACGCCAACAAGGTCGCCACGATCACGCCCCCCGTCGGCGACTCGTGGCAGCAGGAATACGACCAGATCGTCGTCACCGCCGGTGCCGTCTCGCGCACCTTCCCGATCCCCGGCATCGCCGAGAACGCGATCGGGCTCAAGACGATCGAGGAGGCCGTCGCGATCCGCGACCGCATCCTCACCAACTTCGACCGGGCCGCGAACCTCCCCGCCGGCCCCGAGCGCGAGCGTCTGCTGACCGTCGTCGTCGTCGGTGGCGGGTTCGCCGGTATCGAGGTGTTCGCGGAGATGCGCGCGATGGCCTCGTCGCTGCTGAAGAACTACCCGCAGCTCAGCTTCGAAGAGACGCACTTCCACCTCATCGAGGCGATGGGTCGCATCATGCCCGAGGTGTCGCTGAAGACGAGCGAGTGGGTGCTGAAGGACCTCGCCAAGCGCGGTGCACACGTGCACCTCGACACGCAGGTCAAGGGCGCCGTCGACGGCAACGTCGAACTCTCCACAGGCGAGGTGATCCCCTCCGATCTCATCGTGTGGACCGCCGGCGTCATGGCCAACCCGACCGTCGTGCGCGGCAGCGACCTGCCCGTCGAGGAGCGCGGTCGCATCCGCACCCGCCCCGACCTGCGCGTCGGCACCGACGAGGAGATCGTCGAGGGCGCCTGGGCCGCCGGCGACATCTCCGCCGTCCCCGACCTGACCGGCAAGGGCGTCGGCGGCTACTGCGTGCCGAACGCCCAGCACGCCGTGCGCCAGGCGAAGCTGCTCGCGAAGAACCTCACCGCGGTGCTCCGCGGAGAGCTTCCCAGCGAGTACATCCACCACAACCTCGGCGCGGTCGCGGGCCTGGGTCTGTACAACGGCGTGTTCCAGTCGGGCAACATCGCGCTGAAGGGTCTCATCGCGTGGTTCGCCCACCGCGGCTACCACGGCCTGGCCATGCCGTCGTGGGAGCGCAAGTGGCGCGTCATCGGCGACTGGTGGCACAACTTCTGGCTCAACCGCGACAACGTGTCGCTGCAGGCCGTGCAGAACCCCCGCTACGTGTTCGAGGAGTTCGCCGCCCGCCCGCGTCCTGCGCAGCCCGCTGCGGCTCCCACCGAGCCCGCCATCGACCCGAAGTCGGTCGAGGCGGAGAAGTCCGGCAAGGCTCCCGCCTCGACGGGCGCGGCCGCGAGCTGATCACAGCGCTAGGGTGAGCAGCGTGGCGCAGCCGCGCTGCGCCCCCGTAGCCCAACGGCAGAGGCAGGCGACTTAAAATCGCTTCAGTGTGGGTTCGAGTCCCACCGGGGGTACCGCCCCCAGCATGAAGACCCGCGTGAGAACGCGGGTCTTCGTGCGTCGTGGCCGCGGCATCCGTCTTCTGAGAACAGGAGATCTCGCCGCAGCAGGAGGTTTCGGGGGTGGATCGTCCTGTCCCGGTGAGATCTCCTGTCGTGGGGATGCCGCCCGGCGCCGGGATGCCGCGGGCGCTGTCCTAGGCTGACGCTGTGCTCGATCTTCTCGGCGCCGACGCCGACACCGAATCCCTGCCCGCGGCGACCCACTGGGAGGCGATGACGGATGCCGTCGCGCACCTGTCAGGTCCGATCGCCGCGATCGATCTGCCGGCGCTGCGCTACAACGCGCTCGACCTCGTGGTCCGTGCGAGCGGGGTTCCGATCCGCGTGGCGAGCAAGTCCATCCGCGTGCGCGAGGTGCTCGACGCGGCCCTCGCGGTTCCGGGGTACCGCGGCATCCTCGCCTTCACCCTCCCCGAAGCCCTCTGGCTCGCCGAGACGCACGACGACGTCGTGCTGGGGTACCCGAGCGCCGACCGTGCCGCCCTCGCCGCCCTCGCCCGCGACGAGCAGGCCGCGACCCGCGTGACGCTCATGGTCGACGACCTCGCGCAGCTGGACCTCATCGACGCCGTCGGACCGCCCGCCGGTCGCCCCGTGCTGCGGGTCGCGATCGACGTCGACGCGTCCTGGCGTGCGCCCGGCCTCGGCCACATCGGCGTGCGCCGCTCGCCCCTGCACGACCCGAGCGACGCGATCCGCCTCGCGCGGGCCGTGTCGGCGCGTGCCGGGTACCGGCTCGTCGGGATCATGATGTACGAGGCCCAGATCGCCGGACAGCCCGATGCCACCGGGCGGGGCGACGGCGTCGTCCGGTGGATGCAGCGTCGCTCGGGGCGGGAGCTGCGGGAGCGCCGGGCCGGGATCGTCGCGGCGGTGCGGGAGATCGCCCCGCTCGAATTCGTCAACAGCGGCGGCACCGGTTCGCTCGAGTACTCCGCCGCCGACCTGTCCGTCACCGAGCTCACCGCCGGCAGCGGCCTGCTCGCCGGTCACCTCTTCGACGGCTACCGGGCATTCTCACCCGCCCCCGCCGCCGCCTTCGCGCTCGAGGTCGTGCGAAAGCCCGAGCCCGACATCGTCACGGTGCTCGGTGGCGGCTGGATCGCCTCGGGTCCGCCACTGGCGTCGCGTCAGCCCGCGCCGGTGTGGCCGCCGGGACTGACGACATTCGCCCGCGAGGGCACGGGGGAGGTGCAGACGCCGCTGCGCGGTGAGGCGGCGCGTGCGATGAAGGTGGGTGACCGGGTCTGGTTCCGCCACGCCAAGAGCGGCGAGCTCGCCGAGCGGGTCGACCGCTACCACCTCGTCGAGCACGGCGCCCTCGTGGGGGAGGTCGCGACGTACCGCGGCGAGGGTCGGGCCTTCCTGTGACCCGGCCCGGCGGGCGTTGGCAGAACTGGGGCCGCTGCGAACAGGTGCGCCCACAGCGGGTGGAGTACCCGACCACGGTCGCCGCCGTGCGGCGCAGCGTGCAATCCGCTGCGGCGCGCGGGCTGCAGCTGAAGGCCGTGGGGTCGGGGCACAGCTTCTCCGGCGTCGCCGTGGCGCCGGGCGTACTGCTCGAGCTCGCCGACCTCAGCGGCCTCGTGTCGGTCGACCGGGAGCGCCGCCGGGTGCGGCTGCTGGCGGGCACCAAGCTGCATCGCATCCCGGCGCTGCTGGCCCCCTACGGTCTCGCGATGCAGAATCTCGGCGACATCGACCGGCAGTCGATCTCGGGCGCGGTGTCGACCGGGACCCACGGCACGGGCGCGCGCTTCGGGGGTATCGCGACGCAGGTGGTCGCCGCGACGCTCGTGACGGCCGACGGTGAGCTGCTCACGGTCGATGAGACGCACAACGCCGATCTGCTGCCCGCCGTCGCTCTCGGGCTCGGTGCCCTCGGCGTCCTCGTGGACGTGACCCTGCAGTGCGTGCCGCGGTTCGTGCTGCACGCCGTGGAGCGGCCGGAACCGGTGGATGCCGTCGTGGCCGACCTCGCCGACCGTGCCGCCGCCGCCGACCACTTCGAGTTCTACTGGTTCCCCCACACCGACCTCGCCCTCACCAAGACCGACACGCGGCTGCCCGAGAGCGCCCCGCGTCACCGGCTGCCGGCAGTGGGCAAGTGGGTGGACGAGACGCTGCTGGCCAACGGGCTCTTCCGCGCGACGTGCGCCGCCGGCACCGTCGCGCCCCCGATCGTGCCGAGGGTGAACCGGCTCGCGACGCGGCTCACCGGCGACCGCGAGTACAGCGACGTCAGCGCCGCGGTGTTCACACAGCGCCGCGGGGTGCGGTTCCGCGAGATGGAGTACGCCCTGCCGGTGGAGCACCTCGCCGCCGCGTTCGACGAGCTGCGCACCCTCGTCGTCGAGCGGGGCTGGCGCATCTCGTTCCCCGTCGAGGTGCGCGTCGCCGCCGGTGACGGGCTGTGGCTGTCGACGGCAACGGGCCGGGCGACCGGCTACATCGCCGTGCACCGTTACTGGCGCGAGGACCCGACCGAGTACTTCGCGGCGGTCGAGCAGATCATGCTGCGTCATGACGGGCGACCGCACTGGGGCAAGATGCACGGTCTGGATGCCGCGCAGCTGCGTGAGCGGTACCCGCGGTTCGATGACTTCACGGCGCTGCGCGACTGGCTCGATCCGTCGCGGATGTTCCGCAACCCGTACCTCGACCGCGTTCTCGGTGGGTAAGGACTGGGAGTGCCCGCGGTGGCGCGGTGACGGCGTGCGCGCGCCACTAGGATGGGGGGACACTCGGAGGGGAGTCACGGACACATGTGGGAATGGCTGATCCCGGTACTGATCGTCGTCGCACTGGTGGTCGCCGTCGGCGTCTACTTGTGGGCGACCTACAACTCCCTCGTCGCGCTGAACGTGCGCGTCGACGAGGCGTGGAGCGACATCACGGTGCAGCTCAAACGCCGCGCCGACCTGCTGCCCAACCTCATCGAGGCGGTGAAGGGGTATGCGGCGCACGAGAAGGCGGTGTTCGAGAACGTCACCCGCGCTCGAGCCGAGACCCTCGCCGCAGGCGGGCCCGCCGACGCGGGTGTCGCCGAGGGCCACATGCAGCAGGCGCTGAAGTCGTTGTTCGCCGTCGCGGAGGCCTATCCGCAGCTGCAGGCCAGCCAGAACTTCCTCCACCTGCAGCAGTCGATCGTCGACACCGAAGACAAGATCCAGGCGTCGCGCCGGTTCTACAACGGCGGCGTGCGGGAACTCAACACGAAGATCCGCGTGTTCCCGAACAACCTCTTCGCCCGCAACCTCGGATTCCACGAGCGCGAGTTCTTCGAGGTCGTCGACGGCGCCGCCATCTCCGAGCCGCCCCGCGTGCAGTTCTGATGCGAGCCGGGGCGATCCTCGCCTGATCGGAGGCCCCGGTGTACTCGGCGATCGCCCGCAACAAGCGCAACACCTGGTTCATCCTGATCGGGTTCGTGCTGGTGCTGGGGCTGCTCGGCCTCGCCGCCGGCTGGCTCGCCGGCAACAACTGGTGGATCACGGCATTCGTGCTCGTGGCCGCGGGCGGTTACGCGGCCGTGCAGTACTTCTTCGCAGACCGTGAGGCGCTGGCCTTGTCGGGCGCCGTGGCGGTCTCGCAGACCGACGCGCCTCGCTTTCACCGCATCGTGGAGAACCTGTGCATCGCGACGGGCACCCCGATGCCGCGTCTGTACGTCGTCGACGATCCGGCTCCGAACGCCTTCGCCACCGGGCGCACGCCCGAAGAAGCGGCCATCACGGTGACGACGGGGCTGTTCGAGCTCATGACGGACCGCGAGCTCGAAGGGGTGCTCGGCCACGAGCTGGCCCACATCCGCAACTACGACATCCGCGTCTCGCTCATCGTGTTCGGTCTCGTCGTCGCCGTCGGCATGCTCGCCGACGTCGCCTTGCGATTCGCTTTCTTCGGGGGAGGCCGCCGCAGCGGCAATGGACAGTCGCAGCTGGTCTTCCTGCTGTTCGGGGTGGTCGCCGCACTCGTGGCCCCGCTGCTGGCCGGGGTCGTTCAGGCATCCATCTCGCGTCAGCGGGAGTACCTCGCGGATGCCACGAGCGCCCTCACCACCCGCGATCCGGATGGGCTGGCATCGGCGCTGGCGAAGCTCGAGACGAACGCGCAGCCGCTGAGCAGGGCCAACACGGCGATGGCCCACCTGTGGTTCGCCGACCCGCTGCGCCCGGGCGGCGTCGCGCGCCTGTTCGACACGCACCCGCCGATCGCGTCGCGCATCGAGCGGCTGCACACCATGGGCGGCGAGTTCTAGCGTGACCGCGCCGCTCGAGCTGTCACCGCGCGACGCGCGACGGCTCGCAGTGCGGGCGCAGCTGCTGTCGGCGCCGCGGCCCGCCGGCATCGTGGAGACGGTCTACGCCCTCGGCGCGGTGAACATCGAGCCGACGGCGGCGATCATGCCCAGCGCCGACCACATCCTGTGGAGCCGGCTCGGATGGCCCTACCAGCCCGCGGATCTGCGTCAGGCGGTGGAGGCGGACCGCGACCTGTTCGAACTGGACGGGTTCTACCGGCTCATGTCCGACCTGCCGCTGCACCGCCACGACATGGCCCGTCGTCCCCGCGACGAGGGGACGCGGGCGTGGCTGCACGCCAACGACGGCTTCCGTCGCGATGTGATGGCGCTGCTGCGGGCGGAGGGTCCGCTGCACGCCGCGGAGGTGCCCGACACGGCGCAGGTGTCGTGGCGCTCCAGCGGCTGGACGCACAGCCGCAACGCGCAGCAGATGCTCGAGATCCTGGTGGGCACCGGGGACGTCGCCGTGTGGGGGCGCGATGCGAAGGGGCGGTTGTTCGACCTCGCCGAACGCGTCTACCCCGCCGACCTGCCCGACGTGCCGGAAGCCGCGGCCCGCCGTGAACGCAGCGAACGCCGGCTGGGGGCCCTCGGCATCGCTCGGACGAAGACGGTGGGCGACGACGTCGGCGTGCCCGCGCAGGTCACGGGGGTGGCGGGGCAGTGGCGCGTGGATGCCGGGGCGCTCGAGGGCGCCTTCGCCGGACGCACCGTGCTCGTCTCCCCGCACGACCGCATCGCCGCCGACCGTGCCCGGCTGCTGGACCTGTTCGGCTACGAGTACGTGCTGGAGATGTACAAGCCGGCCGCCCGGCGTCGTTGGGGGTACTTCGCCCTGCCGATCCTGCACGGCGACCGGTTCATCGGGAAGCTCGACGCGAAGGCGGACCGCAAGGCCGGGGTGTTCCGCGTGAACGCGGTGCACGAGGAGGTCGGCTTCGACGAGGCCGCTCGCGAGGCCGTGGAGCGGGAGGTCGGCGAACTCGCGGCGTGGCTGGGGCTGGAGGTGCAGGGGCTGGCGTGACCGGCCTCAGAAGACCGTCAGCACCAGCTCGTCCCCGGCGAAGGACACCGTGCCGCGCAGCGTCCAATCGTCGGTGCGGTAGGTCACCGAGTCCGCGGTGCCCTCGCGGTCGGTGCCCGCCGCGGTGACGACCACCGAACCGCCCGATGCGGTGAAGGTGAGCGCGGCGTCGTCGATCTGCAGCACGGGATACGTGTCGATGCGGGTCGTGAGCGTGTCGAGCGCCGTGAGGTCGGCAGGCCACGGCACCTGCAGACCGCAGCGGTCGGGCAGGGTCTCGGCCGGAGCCACACAGGCGTCGGCGTAGGCGTCGAGCTGCGGCTGTGCGCGCGCAGCGGCGTCGGGGGAGAGGCTCGCATCGATCGCGGCGGAGAGCGGCTGCGCATTCGTGGCGGCGACGGTGGCGGCACCGTCGAGGAAATCGGTCGGGGCGGCCTGCAGCGTGTACACCGCCGGCAGCACCGATACGACGCCTTCCTCGCCCAGCGGCAGCACCGCATCGCCGATGCTCACGGCGTCGCCGAGCGTGGTCGCCACGTCGATCGTGGCGAGGCTGTCGGTCACCGTCCAGGTGCCCGATTCGTCGGTCAGCGTGAACAGTACGGTCGTGTCGGCGCCGTCGAGTGCGGCCTCGGCACGGAAGCCGGTTCCGACCTCGCCGGCGACCGCATCGGTGACGACGGGATCGGCGAGGTACGCGTCGGCGGCCGCGAACGCGGCGAGGACCGTCTCGTCGGGCTCGGCCAGGAGCGCGGCGACCGCGTCGACGTCCCCGGTCGCAAGGGCCTGCAGGTATCGCTCGGCGACGGCGTCGGCGGATTCGGGGCGGGTGAGGGCGAAGACCATGACGCCCGCCGCGATCACGAGGGCCGCACCGGTCGCGGCGAGGGCGATGAGAGGGCCGCGCTTCACCCCTCCACCGTATCGCCGACGGGCACGGGCGCGGGTTCTGCGGTCGTCCGCTCGTGGCGCAGGGCTCCGCTGAGCGCGTCGGCGATGTCGTCGGTGGCGTCACCCCACCGCCCCACCGACACGCGCTCCAGGCCCTGCCAGCGGGCTGCCAGCCGCAGTTCCTGCGCCAGGCGCTCGGCCGCGTGAGCGGGCCGGCCGTGCTCCCACCACGCCGACTGCACGAGCAGGGTCGACCGGGCGCGATCGGCCTTGAGGTCGACGCGCCCCACGATGTCGTCGCCCACGAGAACGGGCAGCGAGTAGTAGCCGTAGCGCCGCTTGTGCGCCGGGGTGTAGATCTCGATGCGGTACTCGAAGTCGAACAGACGCTCGGCGCGGTCACGGAACCACACCACCGGGTCGAACGGCGTGAGCAGGGCCGTCGCGTCGAGGCGCCGGGGGAGCGTGGCATCGCGATGCCGCCAGGCCGCGGCCGGCCGCCCCGCGGTCTGCCAGCCCGCCACCGTCACCGGCTCCAGCGTGCCGGCCTCGACGTGGTCGGTGATCGCGCGCAGCACCGCGGGCCGGTCGGCGAGGCGCCAGTAATCGGCCAGATCGGATGCCGTGGCGACGCCGTAGGCCGCCGCCGCGCGCGCCACGAGCTCGCGGATCGCCACCTCGCGCGGGACCGGGGCTCTCGCGGCATCCGGGATCACATGCTCGACGAGCGCGTACGTGCGCTCGAAGCCGCGTCGGCCGGCGACGGCCACCTCGCCGAAGAGCCACAGGTACTCCAGCGCGCGCTTGACGGCGTCCCAGTCCCACCAGGGGCCGCGCTGCGCCGTCGTGGTCTCGCGGTCGATCTCGGCGGGGCGCAGCGGTCCTCGCGCGGCGAGTTGCGCCCGGACATCTTCGACCACGCCGCGGTGCTCGTGGAACCACCGCTGGGCGCGCTGCCCGTAGCGGGCCCGCAGGTCGTCGTGGCGAAACGCGAACAGGCCCCAGTCGCCGAGGGGGATGAACGACGCCACGTGCGCCCAGTACTCGGTGTACGGCGCGCGGCGGGCGAACAGCAGCCGGTCGAGCAGACCGGTGTCGTAGGCGCCCAGCCGGGAGAACAGCGGCAGATAGTGCGAGCGCGCGAACACGTTGACCGAATCGATCTGCAGGGTCGCCATGCGTGCCAGCGCGAGGTTGAGCTGGCGCGTCCCCACCACCGCCGGGCGCTGTCGGGTGAAGCCCTGCGCGGCCAGGGCGATGCGCCGGGCCTCGGCGCCACTCAGCCTGGCGGAGCGCTTCGGGGTGGGGGTCAGGGACACGGCGCACAGCCTAGCGAGACGCTCCGACACCGGCGGGCGCGCATCGGACGCCGAGCGGGCGACTCTAGAATGACGAGGTGACCGGCTCCGACGAAAAGCCGCGCAACGTCTTCTTCGACGCCGTGCGGCGCAAGAACACGACCAGCGACATCGCCGCCGGCCTGCCCAACGGGCTTCGCATCGCGACGGCATACGCGTGGCGGTTCCTCGTGATCGCGGCCGCGATCGGGGTCGCGATCTGGCTGGTCATCCAGCTCAAGCTGCTGGTGATCCCGCTGCTCGTGGCGATTCTCGTGACCGCACTCATCTGGCCGGTGTTCAGCTTCATGCTGCGCCGTCGCATGCCCAGGTGGCTGGCGATCGTCATCTCGGTCGTGGGCACGCTCGCCGTCGCAACGGGACTGCTGTGGCTGGCGGTGTGGCAGGTCAGCCGGCAGCTGTCGTCGGTGCAGGGGCGCACCGTCGAGGCCATCGACCGACTGCGCGACTACCTCATCGCAGGTCCGCTGCACCTCACGGCCGGACAGATCGACGGGCTGCTCGACCAGGGCCTTCAGCTGATGGAGCAGCAGGCCTCGCTGGTGTGGTCGGGGGCCCTCGCGATCGGCAGCACCGTGGGCCACGTCGCCACCGGTACGTTGCTCACCATCTTCATCCTGCTGTGCATCCTCGCCGACGGCGGCGGCATCTGGCGCTGGACGGTGCGGCTGTTCCCGCAGCGCGCGCGCACCGCCGTCGACGGCGCGGGCCGTGCCGGCTGGGTCAGCATCATCAACTACGCGCGTACCCAGCTGCTCGTCGCGACGATCGATGCGATCGGCATCGGCCTGGGTGCTTTTCTCCTCGGCGTGCCGCTGGCGATCCCGGTGGCGGTGCTGGTCTTCCTCGGCGCCTTCGTGCCGTTCGTCGGCGCCGTCCTCACGGGCACCCTCGCGGTGTTCCTGGCGCTCGTCTACAACGGGCCGTGGATCGCGTTCTGGATGCTCGTCGTGGTGCTCGGCGTGCAGCAGCTGGAAGGCCACGTGCTGCAGCCGCTGCTCATGGGCTCGGCCGTCAAGGTCCACCCGCTCGCCGTCGTGCTCGTCGTCGCCGGTGGCGCGATGGTCGGCGGCATCCCCGGCGCCCTCTTCGCGGTGCCACTGGCGGCGTTCGTCAACGTCGTCTGGATCTACCTGTCCCGGCGCGGCTGGGAGACCGGCGCACCCGCGCGCCCCGACGAACTCATCTGGAGCACTGTGCCCCGCGACTGGAGGAACCCCGCGTGACCACCCCCACCCTGGCGGAGATCGAGGATGCCGCCGAGGCGCTGCGCGGCGTGATCGTGCGCACCCCGCTGGAAGAGTCCGACCACCTCAGCGACCTGCTGGGCGTGCCCGTGCGGCTCAAGCTGGAGAATCTGCAGCGCACCGGTTCGTTCAAGATCCGCGGCGCGACCTACCGGCTGTCACGACTGACGTCGGAGGAGCGCGCCCGGGGCGTGGTGGCCGCCTCCGCCGGCAACCACGCGCAGGGCGTCGCCCTGGCGGCGCAGAAGCTCGGCATCAAGGCAACCATCTTCATGCCGCTCGGGGTGCCGGTGCCCAAGCTCCTGGCCACCCGCGGCTACGGCGCGGAGGTCATCCTCGACGGTGACACCGTGGAGACCCCGCTGCGCCTGGCTGCGGAGTTCGCCGAGCGCACCGGTGCCGTGCTCATCCATCCGTTCGACCACGCCGACGTGATCGTCGGTCAGGGCACGCTCGGCCTCGAGCTGTGGGACGACGTGCCCGACCTCGACACCGTCGTCCTCGGCATCGGGGGCGGGGGGCTGGCCGCCGGTGTCGCCGCGGCCGTCAAGGCCCGCGCGGCGGCCGAAGGCCGCACGGTGCGGGTGATCGGCGTGCAGGCGGCCAATTCGGCCGCTTACCCGTCGTCACTGCAGGCGGGGCACCCGCTCGCGGTCGCGACGACCCCCACGATCGCCGACGGCATCGCCGTCGCGCGCCCCGGCGACGTGCCGTTCGAGATCATCCGCGAGCTCGTCGACGATGTCGTCACCGTCACCGACGATGACATCGCCCGCGCCCTGCTGCTGCTGCTCGAGCGGGCGAAGCAGGTCGTGGAGCCGGCGGGAGCCGCGGGCGTCGCGGCGATCCTCGCCGGCAAGGTGCAGGCCTCGGGTACGACGGTGGTGGTGCTCTCCGGAGGCAACATCGACCCGCTGCTGCTGCAGCGCGTGGTCTCCCACGGGCTCGCGGCATCCGGTCGCTACATGACGCTGCAGATCCCGTTGCCCGACCGACCCGGCCAGCTCGCCCGGGTGTCGGAGCTGCTGTCGATCGCCGGCGCCAACGTCATCGAAGTGCTGCACACCCGACACGGTCAGGGACTGCAGATCAGCGAGGTGATCCTGCAGCTGAGCGTGGAGACGCGGGGCACGGAGCACCGCGCTCTCGTCATCTCGACGCTGGAGGACGCGGGCTACACCGCGACGATCCTGCCCGACTGAGCCGGGCAGGCCCGATCACTGGCCGGTGTAGGTCTCGACCTTGACGATCTCGACGGGGATCGCACGCCCGTTGGGGGCGGTGTACGACGTCGAGTCGCCCTCCTTGAGACCGAGGATGGCCGTCCCGAGCGGCGAGGCCTCGCTGTAGACGTCGAGCTCTGAGTTCGCCGCGATCTCGCGGTTGCCGAGGAGGAACACCTCTTCGCCGCCGGCGACGACGGCCGTGACGACGGTTCCCGGTTCCACGACACCGGTGGACTCGGGGGCGACGCCGACCTTGGCGTTCTTAAGAAGGTGCTGGAGCGTGCGGATGCGCGCCTCCTGCTTGCCCTGCTCGTCCTTGGCCGCGTGGTAGCCGCCGTTCTCCTTGAGGTCGCCCTCTTCGCGCGCGGCTTCGATGCGCTTGGCGATATCCTCACGGCCCGTGGTCGACAGGTGCTCCAGCTCCGCGACGAGGCGATCGTAGGCATCCTGCGTGAGGAAGGTCTCGGGGGCGTCGGTGGACACAGCGTTCTCCTTCAGGGGCGGGGGGTGATGCTCGGGCCTAAGCCAAACGCCCCGGCGACAGCCGGGGCGTGATACGTGCTGGAAATGCTACGCGACCCAGCAGGAGTGAAGCAAACCCGTTGTGGCCTCGGCGACCGTGGGAACGGTTTCGGTGAAGGCGACGGCCGTGCCGCCTTCGACCTCGTGCTCCACGACGCGCCAGCCCACCACGCCGTGTTCCTCGTCCTGCGCCTCCAGTGCGCACGCGACGGTGCCGTCGGTCGGGGCGACGACCTGGAAGGTGATCGTGACGGTGCGATCGTCGACGATGGCGTAACCGGTGGCATCCGCATCGACCGAGGCCATGCTCGTGGCGACCGTCGACCAGCCCAGCGCCACCGTGGCGGCCAGGCCGACGACGCCGACGATGATCCACCACGCACGTGTCGCGCGGCGGGACGTGCGTCGGCCGTACCGCTCGTCCAGCAGCGCCTGCTGCGTCGTCATGTGTGTCTCCGTGAGATTAGGCTTGATCCAAGGTTAGGCGCTCCGGCGCGGAACGAGGTTTCTCCCATGCATGCTGCGATCGACATCTTCGCTGTGATCGCGGCGTCGGTGCCGACTCCGCAGTCCACCGTCGACCCCGAACTGGTCACCCCCGGGCCTGCGGGCTTCGTCGCCATCGCGCTCATCACGGTCGCCGTCATCCTGCTCGTGTGGGACATGCTGCGCCGCGTGCGTCGTGGCCGGTATCGGGACGAGGTGCGAGAGGACCTCGATGCGCAGGAGCGCGAGCGCACCGGCGACGTCGGCGGCCCGGATGACACCGGAGCACCCCGCTCCTGATCAGCCCGCGTGGTAGGCCGGGTGCAGGGCGATGAGTAGGCACGCCGCCCAGTGGCAGAGGAACGCCAGCACGGTGCACACGTGGAAGATCTCGTGGAACCCGAAGTGGCCCGGCCACGGGTTGGGCTTCTTCATCGCGTAGACCACGGCACCGCCGGTGTACAGCAATCCGCCGATGACCACGAGCACCATCATGGCCACGTTGGCCTGCAGCAGGTCGCCGAGGTACATCACCGCGGCCCAGCCGAGCACGAGATACAGCGCCACGTACAGCCAGCGCGGTGCGTCGATCCAGAAGACGCGGAACAGGATGCCGAGGATCGCGCCGCCCCACACCAGCGACAGCAGCAGCACGGCCTTATCGGTGGGCAGCGCCAGCACCGCGATCGGGGTGTAGGTGCCGGCGATGAGCAGCAGGATGTTCGCGTGGTCGATGCGCTTGAGCACCGCCAACGTACGGGGCTGCCAGTTGAAGCGGTGGTACAGGGCGGAGTTGCCGAACAGCAGCAGCGACGTGAGCATGAACACCGCCGAGGCCCACTTGGCGGGAGCCCCCTGTGCGACGCTGATCAGCACGATCCCCGCGGCGATCGCGACGGGGAAGGTGGCGGCGTGGATCCAGCCGCGCCACGTGGGTTTCAGTTCGACGTGGGCGCTGATGGCGCCGGCGTCGATGAGCGGCAGTTCGGGCATGTGAGCGCCCTCTGATCTGATGCGTCGCGACACGCCTCCAGCCTAACCGTCGCCGTATGCCGTCGTCGGTTCGCACGTGCGGTCGAGCCGGAGCGATAGCGTTAGGGGGTGAGCATGCGCGGGGCGAACGAGGGGCGCGGCCTTCTCTATCGGTTGTACATCTCCCGCCTGCGCCGTCAGCTCGCCGGGGCGACCGTGCCGCACCACGTTGCGATGATGATCGACGGCAACCGCCGCTGGGCGCGTCAGCTGGGCTACGCCAGTGCCGCGCAGGGTCATCGCGCGGGAGCGGCGAAGATGCACGAGTTCCTGCGGTGGTGCGACGACCTGGGCATCCCGGTGGTCTCGCTCTACCTCCTGTCCACCGACAATCTGCGCAAACGCGACTCGCAGGAGCTCGCCGACCTCATCGAGATCATCGCCGAGCTGGCGGAAGAGCTCTCGCACGAGCCGGGATGGCGGGTGCGCCCGGTCGGTCGCACCGACCTGCTGCCGGCGGAGCTCGCCCGCGTGCTGGCCGACGTCGACGAGCGCACCCGCGACAACACCGGTCTGCACGTGAACCTGGCGGTCGGCTACGGCGGGCGCAGCGAGATCGTGGATGCCGTGCGCAGCATCATCGCCCAGCACGACGAGAACGGCGGGTCGCTCGAAGAGCTCGCCGCCAGCCTCACGCCCGAGCAGATCGGGGAGCACCTGTACACCGGGGGACAGCCCGACCCCGACCTCGTCATCCGCACGTCGGGGGAGCAGCGGCTGAGCGACTTCTTGCTGTGGCAGTCGGCCCACAGCGAGTTCTACTTCGTCGAGGCGCTCGGACCCGACCTGCGCGAAGTCGACTTCCTGCGCGCCATCCGCGATTATGCGACCCGGGATCGGCGTTTCGGCGGCTGACCGGTCATGCGACCGGGCGGCCCGCCGTGAGACAATGGTGAGGTGACCGGGCTGGAGTCGTATCTTGATTCGTTCGACGCGGAGCCGGGGTACCTCGACTGGGCCGCGTTCGGGCCGCTTTCCCCCTCGGTGCGCGCCGAGGCGCAGGCCGACGCGGAACTGCTGGGAGCGGGGCGCACGAGCGGCATAGACCTCGTGTTCGCGCGTGCCGACGAAGCGCGTGCGCTGCTGGCGGAGCTGCTGGACACCACCGTCGAGCACGTCACCCTGCAGGCGTCGACGTCGCACGGGCTGCAGCAGGCGATCTACGGCCTCTCCGGCGGCATTCTGATCTCGTCGCGGGAGTTCCCGAGCCTCACCGTCACCGCACAGCGCGCGAGCGCGCTCGGCGGCGCGGAACCGTACTGGTTCGACCCCGCCGGCGGGTTCGTCACGCCCGAAGCCGTGCGCGACGCGCTCACCGACGACATCACCGCCGTCGCCGTCAGCCTCGTCGACTACCGCACCGGCTATGTCGCCGACCTGACCGCGCTGCGCGATGTCATCGGCGACCGGCTGCTCATCGTCGACGCCATGCAGGGCTTCGGTGTCGTGGATGCCGACTACAGCGCCGCGGACGTGGTCTGCGCCAACGGCTACAAGTGGCTGCGCGCGGGGCGCGGCACGGGCTTCGCGTCGTTCTCCGACCGGGCCGTGCAGCGCATCTCGCCGGTGCTGTCGGGGTTCACCGCCGCGGGCGGAGTGATGGGGTCTTTTCCGGTGGCAGCGCCCGTCGAGGGCGCGCAGGCCTTCGCCGTGACTGCGCCCGACCACCTCGCCGCCGCCCGCCTGGCAACCGCGTTGCGGGAGGTGCGCGACGCCGGGGTCGCCCGCATCGCCGAGATCGTCCGCGGCCGGGCGAGCGACATCGCCGCGGTGGCCGAGGAGTACGGTCTTCCGGTGGTCACCCCGCGTGACCCGCAGCGCCACGCCGGCATCGTCTCCCTCTCGCCCTCACCCGACGACACCGCGCCCCTGGCCGCGGCGATGGTCAATCACGCGGTGGCGGTGTCGCTGCGTTCGGGACTCGTGCGCATCGGCGCCCACGCCGGCAACGGCGCGGAGTCGCTGCGGATGCTGACCGACGCGCTGGCCGAGTTCGCCGGTTCCCGCCGGATCTGACCAGAACGTCATCTCACCGTCACACACCCCGGGCGTGTCGGTAACCGTCGCGTGGGCCACGCGACGTACCTTGTTGCCAGCGGGCAAGGCGCCCGTCCGAGTCGGCCTGAACGACCGCGACTCGTGGCCCATGGTCGACTCGTGACTGCCGGGAGGACACCCGGGTCGGGAGTGGGTTGTGACCACACGAGCACCACACATGCAGCAGAGCCGGAGCGCACACGCCGGCATCACGGACGACCAGGATCTGCGCACCTACGTGCTCGACACGTCGGTGCTGCTGAGTGATCCGCGCGCGTTCTTCCGCTTCGCCGAGCACTCCGTCGTCATCCCCGTCGTCGTCATCACCGAGCTCGAGGGCAAACGCCACGACCCGGAGATCGGGTACTTCGCGAGGCAGGCGCTGCGTCACCTCGACGAGCTGCGCGTCGAGCACGGCCGACTCGACTTCCCGGTGCCGGTCGGCACCGGCGGGACGCTGCGGGTGGAGCTGACCAACACCGACCCCACGGTGCTTCCTGCAGGAATGCGCCTCGGCGACAACGACACCCGCATCCTCGCCGTCGCGATGCACATCGCGCAGGAAGGTCAGCAGGTCACGGTCGTGTCCAAGGATCTCCCGATGCGTGTCAAAGCCGCCTCGCTGGGCATTCCGGCGGAGGAGTACCTGGCCGAGCAGGCGGTGGACTCGGGGTGGACGGGCATCGCCACCCTCGACGTCTCCGGCGACGACCTGAGCGACCTCTACGAGACCGAGGTGGCCACGAGCGACGCCGTCACGGGGCTTCCGGTGAACACCGGGCTCATCATCCACTCCGAACGCGGATCCGGTCTCGGGCGGGTGACCGGCGACGGCGGCTACCGGCTGGTGCGCGGCGACCGGGAGGTGTTCGGACTGCACGGCCGCTCCGCGGAGCAGCGCATCGCGATCGACCTGCTGCTGGATCCCGAGGTGGGGATCGTCTCGCTCGGTGGACGTGCCGGCACCGGTAAATCGGCGCTGGCGCTGTGCGCCGGACTCGAGGCGGTGCTGGAGCGGCAGCAGCAGAAGCGCATCATCGTCTTCCGCCCGCTGTTCGCCGTGGGTGGGCAGGAACTCGGCTACCTGCCCGGCGACCAGCAGGAGAAGATGGGCCCGTGGGGGCAGGCGGTGTTCGACACGCTCGGCTCGATCGTCTCGGCCAACGTGGTCGAAGAGGTCATCGCGCGCGGCATCCTCGAGGTGCTGCCGCTCACCCACATCCGGGGACGGTCGCTCCACGACGCCTTCGTGATCGTCGACGAGGCGCAGTCGCTCGAGCGCAACGTGCTGCTGACGGTGCTGAGTCGGGTGGGGCAGAACTCCCGCGTCGTGCTCACCCACGACGTCGGGCAACGCGACAACCTGCGCGTCGGCCGCCACGACGGCGTCGCCTCGGTGATCGAGACGCTCAAGGGCCACGACCTGTTCGGGCACGTCACACTGATGCGCTCGGAGCGGTCGGCCATCGCGGCGCTGGTGACCGACTTGCTGGAGTCGGGGGAGCTCAGTTGATGAGGATTGAGCAGAATGAGAACAATCTCATGGCTTAGGGGTCCCATCTGCCGCTCACATGCGTGACCATAGGGGTACCGCAGAAGCGGAAGCGCGAAGACCCCCAGCTTCGCCCCACGAGAACCCCCGGCGCCTCAGGCCCGGGGGTTCTCGGCATTGGCGGGAGCATCAGGTGCCGCGCGGGCGGTCACTCCCAGCGGTAGCCGGCACCGCGCACGGTGCTGATGCGCTCGGGGCCGAACTTCGAACGCAGGTAGCGCACGTAGACGTCCACGACGTTGGAGCCCGGATCGAAGTCGAGGCCCCAGACGCGGCTGAGGAGCGTCTCACGGCTGAGCACCTCGCCGGCGTTGCGCAGGAACTGCTCGGCCAGGGCGAACTCCCGCGCCGACAGATCCACCTCGCGGTCGTTGATCGTGGCGCGGCGGGCGAGCACATCGAGGGTGACGTCGCCGCGGGTGATGATGCCGGTGGCGGCCGCGCTCTCGCGCAGACGGGAGCGCACGCGGGCGAGCAGCTCGGCCACGACGAAGGGCTTGGAGACGTAGTCGTTCGCGCCGGCATCCAGCCCGTCGACGGTGTCCCGCGTGCCCGAGCGGGCGGTGAGGATGATGACGGGCACGGTCGACCCGTGGGCGCGCAGGCGCCGCAGCACCTCGAGGCCGTCCATGCCGGGAAGACCCACATCGAGCACCACCAGGTCGATGTCGGGCTCGACGGCGCGGGTGAGCGCATCGGGGCCGGTTTCGGCGACGACCACGTCGTGCCCCTCGGCCGTCAATGCGCGCCCGACCAGCGCGGCGATGTGAGGCTCGTCGTCGACGACCAGAATGCGCGTCATGCGCTTGCCTCTCTCTGCAACACAACATCGCCGGCCCGCACGGGCGCGGGGGCGGCGCCTCCCGTTCCCAGCGGCACGGCGATCGTGAAGGTCGCCCCGCCGCCGGGTGTGTCCGCAACAGTACAGTGACCGCCGTGCGCGCGGGCGATCGTATCCACGATCGCAAGTCCCAAGCCCGAACCGCCGACGCTGCGCTTGCCGGCGGCGCGGTCGAAACGGCGGAAGATGCGGTGCCGTGACGCAGGGGGGATGCCGGGGCCGTGGTCCCGCACCCACAGCTGTGCGCCGTCGGCGTGCAGGGCGCTGCCGATCTCGACCGACGAACCGTCGGGGGTGTATTTGGCGGCGTTGTCGGCCAGCTGCAGCCAGGCCTGCAGCAGGCGGTCACGGTCGCCTCGGATGCGCCCGACGGCGCGGTGCTCCACCGTCCAGCCGTGACCGGGGATGACCGACACCAGCTCGCTCACCCGCTGGGTGAGCGCGGCGAGATCGATGATCGAGAACGAGTACGAGTCGCCCTCGACCGCGGCGAGCAGGTCGATGTCGTTGACCAGCCGGGTCATGCGATCCAGCTCCGCGATGCCGATGTCGCGTACCGCGGCGACATCGGCGGGGTCATCGGGCTTCATCGTCTCGAGGTGGCCGCGCACGATCGTGATGGGGGTCTTCAGCTCGTGACGCACGTCGTCGAGCAGCCGACGCTGCGCATCGAAGGACGCCTCCCGCTGCTCGGCGGGGTCGCCCTCGACGGCAGGTGCGTCGGCGGTGGGCTGCGCGGCCAGCCAGTACGCGACACCCACCGCCGCGAGGCCGACGATCGCCGACACCGCGTACGCGCCGATCGCGAGGGCCAGCCGCGCGGGCTGCACCTCGCCGCCGAGGGTGAAGATCAGAATGGTCGCGGCACCGGCCATCACGAAGCCGGCCCCGGCGACCCCGAGGATGATCCCCAGGATGCGGCGCTGCGCGCGGCCGTGCCGTGGCGTGCGGTTCACTCTCCGATTATCAACCCGGGCGGGTCATCGAGAGCAGGTCGAGTTTCTCGTCGAGCTGCGCCTCGGTGAGCTCGCCGCGTTCGACGTACCCGAGTTCGATGACGGCTTCGCGCACCGTGATGCCACGGGACACGGCGTGCTTGGCGATCTTGGCCGCCGCTTCGTAGCCGATGAGCTTGTTCAGCGGAGTGACGATCGACGGCGACATGCCCGCGAACGCGGCCGAGCGCTCGAGGTCGGCCTGCAGGCCGTCGATGGTCTTGTCGGCGAGCACCCGCATCGCGTTGGACAGCAGCCGGATCGATTCGAGCAGCGCGGTGCCCATCACCGGGATGGCGACGTTGAGCTCGAACGAGCCCGAGGCGCCCGCCCATGCGACGGTGGCGTCGTTGCCGATCACCCGGGCGCACACCATGAGCGTCGCTTCGGGGACGACCGGGTTGACCTTGCCGGGCATGATCGACGAACCGGGCTGCAGGTCGGGGATGTGCAGCTCCCCGAGACCGGTGTTGGGGCCGGAGCCCATCCAGCGCAGGTCGTTGTTGATCTTCGTCAGCGACACCGCGATGGTGCGCAGGGCACCGGAGGCCTCGACCAGCGCGTCACGGTTGGCCTGCGCCTCGAAGTGGTCCTTGGCCTCGGTGATCGGCAGCTCCGTCTCGGATGCCAGCAGCTCGATGACCTTCTGCGGAAACCCGAGCGGCGTGTTGATGCCGGTGCCGACGGCGGTGCCGCCCAGCGGCACCTCGCCGACGCGGGGGAGGACGGCCTCCACGCGCTCGATGCCGAGGCGGATCTGGCGTGCATAGCCGCCGAACTCCTGGCCGAGGGTGACGGGCGTGGCATCCATCAGGTGGGTGCGCCCGGACTTCACGGCGTCCTTCCACAGCTCGGCCTTGGCCTCGAGGGCGACCGCGAGGTGGTCCAGCGCCGGGATGAGGTCGTCGATGAGCGCCTGCGTGACGGCGATGTGCACGGAGGTCGGGAAGACGTCGTTGGACGACTGCGAGGCGTTGACATGGTCGTTGGGGTGCACCGTGGCGCCGAGCTTGGCGGTCGCCAGGTTCGCGAGCACCTCGTTCATGTTCATGTTCGACGACGTGCCGCTGCCGGTCTGGTAGGTGTCCACCGGGAAATGCTCGTCGTACCGACCCGTGATGACGTCGTCGGCGGCCGCGGCGATCGCGTCGGCGATGGCACCGTCGAGGGTGCCGAGCTGCTTGTTGGCCAGCGCCGCCGCTTTCTTGATGCGCGCGAGGGCTGCGATCTGGGTCGACTCCAGGCCGGTGCCCGAGATCGGGAAGTTCTCGACGGCACGCTGCGTCTGGGCGGCGTACAGCGCATGCTTGGGCACCCGCACCTCGCCCATCGTGTCGTGTTCGATCCGGTATTCGGTCTCTGCCATGGCGGTCACGTCCTCGTTTCCTTGCTCGAAATTCTGGTCAGGCGTCGGCGACGACCGCGCCCACGATCACGTCGGGGACGGCCGTGCCTTCGGACAGGCGGTAGTTGGCGCCGACGATCGCGACGCGTCCCTCGGCGATGGCTTCGCTGATGAGCTCCGACGACTGCAGGAGCCCGGCGATGGTCTCGCGCAGGTGCTCGCGACCCACATGGTCGGCGTCGACGGTCTCGGGCGTGAGGCCGGCCTCCTTGCCGTCGCGCAGCACGCGCCGCACGGCGGGCACGATGGGCGCGATCTGGCGCCACACGTGCACGGGGAGGGTGGGGGCATCCATCGAGGTGGAGTCGATCGCGGCGCGCACCGCGCCACACGCGTCATGGCCGAGCACGACGATCAGCGGCACCTCGAGCACCGCGACGGCGTACTCGAGGCTGCCGACGACGGACTCCGAGATGACCTGACCGGCGTTGCGGATGACGAACAGGTCGCCCAGACCCTCGTCGAAGATGATCTCGGCTGCCAGACGCGAGTCGGAGCAGCCGAACAGGGCCGCACGGGGGAACTGCGAGCCGGCGGTCTCGTGACGGCGCTCGACGTTCTGACGGGGATGCCGCGGCTCGCCTGCCACGAAGCGGGCGTTGCCCAGCTGCATCTCATCCCAGGCCTGCTGCGGGGTGGGACGCGGCGTCGTTTCGGTCACGGGTTCTCCTCGCGTAGGGTGCGCACGTCGTCCGCGAGGCTCGCGGCTACCACGGCGGCGGTGTCGGCGTCGGTGGCGCCGTAGATCATGACGGTGTCGGCGCCGGCGGGGGTGCTCAGCGCATACGAGATGTTCGCGTTCGACGACGGGTCGGAGATCTCGTACACGGTCCACTCGATGCCGTCGATCGTGGTGGTGTCGGTCGCCGAGCGGCCCGACAGCATGCGCGAGGTCCAGGCGGCGTCGGCGTCGAAGCCCTGTGCGACGTTGACGAAGCCGCGCTGCGGGGCGTAGACCACGGTCCAGGCGCGGGTCGCCCCGTCGCCGTCGACGGTGGCGCGGTTGACCGTCCAGTCGTCGGGCGCGTCGGGAACGACCACGGTGCGGTCCAGCGATGCCGCCACCTCGGCGGCCTCGGTGGCGACGTCGATGGGCTCGGCGGGCGGTATGGCACCACGCGGGACGCCGAAGACGATCACGAGCACGACCGCGAGGGTCACCAGGAGAGCGGCGACCAGGTTGCGGGTGGTGCGGCTGGTGCGGTGCACCCGCGAGGACTCGGCTTTGCGGGCCGCCGTCTCCTCGGGCGTCTCGGGGCGGCCGAGTTCGGCGACGATGCGCGGGGAGGAGGCCATCACGATGCCTCGGGCGCCTGCGCGTCGGAGCGGGCGGCGTCGAGGCGTCGCTTGGCGCCGAGCAGCCACTGCTCGCAGTGGGCGGCGAGGGCCTCGCCACGCACCCAGAGGGCCAGCGATTGCTCGAGGGTCGGTGCGCCCTGTTCGAGTTCGGCGACGACGCGCACGAGCTCGTCGCGGGCCTGCTCGAAGGAGAGGGCGGCGACGTCGTCGGGGGTCGCGGCGTCGCTGGCAGTCATGCCGTCCATCTTAGATCGCCCCTTCCGGCAGCCCTGCCGCGGCGGACTCCGCGGTTTCGCCCTGCGACTCGGCGGTGAAGGAGCCGCGCCCGACCGTCACGGTCACGCCGGCGCCCGCCGGCGCCTGTGCCGCGTCGCGCACGATCACGCCGTCGGCCAGATGCGCGATGGCGTAGCCGCGGGACAGAGTGGCGGCGGGGGAGAGGGCGCGCAGCGACGCGCGCAGCTCTGCGGTCGTGCGCATCGCGGCATCCACCCGACGGTCGACGATGTCCCGGCCGCGGGAGGCGTGGAACCAGACCTCCTGCGCGCGGGTGGTGAGCATGGTCTCGGGGTCGCGCAGCACGGGGCGCGAGCGCAGCTGCTGCAGCTGGGCGATGTCGTGCCCGACCCGCTGGGTGAGGCGGGAGCCGGCGCGCGAGCGCAGCTGGCGCACCAGTGCGCGCTGCTCGGCCACATCGGGGACGATGCGTTTGGCTGCGTCGGTGGGGGTGGAGGCGCGCAGGTCCGCCACGTCGTCGAGCAGCGGATGGTCGTTCTCGTGCCCGATGGCGCTGACGACCGGGGTCGATGCCGCGGCCACGGCGCGCAGCAGCTTCTCGTCGCTGAAGCCGAGGAGGGTCTGCGGGTCGCCGCCCCCGCGCGCGATCACGATGACGTCGACATCGGGGTCGGCGTCGAGCGTCTGCAGTGCGGCGATCGTCTCGGGTGCGCACCGCTCGCCCTGCACGGCGACGTGCACGGTGCGGAAGCTGACCGCCGGCCAGCGCAGCTCTGCGTTGCGGTGCACGTCCTTCTCGGCGTCGCTGCGCTCACCGGTGATGAGCCCGATGCGATGCGGCAGGAAGGGCAGGGGCCGCTTGCGGGACGCATCGAAGAGCCCCTCGGTGCGCAGCTTGACTCGCAGGCGCTCGAGCTGGGCGAGCTGCTCGCCGAGGCCCACGTGCTTCATGCCGGAGACGATGAAGCTGAAGTCGCCGGTCTTGACGTAGAACTCGCTCTTGACGCACGCCACGACGTGGTCGCCGGACTTCAGGTCGGCGGGGATGCGCTGGCGGGTCGACGACCAGAGCCGAAACGACAGCGAGGCGTCGGAGGAGAGATCCTTCAAACGGCCGAACACGTTGCCGCCGCGCACGTTCCACGACGTGATCTCGCCCTCGACCCACACCGCGCCCCATTTCTGCACGAAGTCGCGGATGGTCTCGTTGAGGCGCGAAACCGAGGTCGGAGCCTCGGGTGTCGACGACCCGGGATGCACGGCATCGGCGGGTGGTACCTGCCCCGGCGCGGGTTCGAACGTGGTCATATGTCTCTTCCCTCGCGGTGACCGGCCGATGCTCAGCCACCGGCTCCTAGACTCAAGGGGTGAGCACCTCAGCCATTCGACTGCCCATGCCTCGTATCCCGGGGCGGCGTGGCCTTCTCCAGGATAAGCCGGTGGCCGGACACAAGCGGGTCCTGCTGGCCGCCCCGCGTGGTTACTGCGCGGGAGTGGACCGCGCCGTCATCGCTGTGGAGAAGGCGCTGGAACGCTACGGGGCGCCGGTGTACGTGCGCAAGCAGATCGTGCACAACATCCACGTCGTGACCGAGCTCGAGGAGAAGGGCGCGATCTTCGTCGAAGAGGTCGACGAGGTCCCCCCGGGGTCGCACGTCGTCTTCAGCGCGCACGGTGTGTCGCCGGCCGTGGTGGCTGCGGCATCCGATCGCGATCTCCAGGCGATCGACGCGACCTGCCCGCTGGTGACGAAGGTGCACCGCGAGGCGGTGCGTTTCGCACGCGACGACTTCGAGATCCTGCTGATCGGTCACGACGGTCACGAAGAGGTCGAGGGCACCGCCGGCGAGGCCCCCGATCACGTCACCGTCGTCAACTCGCCCGCGCACGCGGACAGCGTCGAGGTGCGCGACCCGTCGAAGGTCGTCTGGCTCTCGCAGACGACGCTCTCGGTCGACGAGACCATGGAGACGGTGCGGCGACTGCGCGAGCGGTTCCCCGAGCTGCAGGATCCGCCGTCGGATGACATCTGCTATGCCACCCAGAACCGTCAGGTGGCCATCAAGAAGGTCGCCGTCGGCGCGGATCTGGTGATCGTCGTCGGCTCGGCGAACTCGTCCAACAGCGTGCGGCTGGTGGAAGTCGCCCTCGAGTACGGCGCGAAGGCGGCGTACCGGGTCGACTACGCCCACGAGATCAAGCAGGAATGGCTCGACGGTGTCGAGACGGTCGGGGTCACCAGCGGCGCCTCGGTGCCGGAGGTGCTCGTGCAGGAGGTGCTCGAGGACCTCGCCGGCGCGGGTTACCGCGACGTGCAGGAGGTGCGCACGGCCGAGGAAGACCTCATCTTCTCGCTGCCCAAGGAGCTGCGCCAGGATTCCTCCGGCAAGCGCGACGACCGTGCCCTGGGCGGCCGGGTACGCCCATGAGCGAGGCCGAACCGCGACCGCGCCCGCAGTACGGCGAGTACGCGACACCCGAGGAGCAGCGGGCACGCATCGCACACCCGTACGCCACCGACGCCCTGTCGGCCGGGGTCGCCCCCGAGACCGTGGCGCCCGCCTACAGCGGCCCGGTAGCCCCGGCGACCACCTCGGCGGCACGCCCGACGCGCACCGCCGACCGCATCATCACTTTCGTGCTGCTCGGTTACGGGCTGCTGACCGTGCTCGTGTCGGCACCGCAGATGATCGACGTCGCGGCGTTCGCCCAGACGCTCTTCCAGACCCTGGGTGTCGACGCCGTCATGTCGGATCCGGCCGGGTTGCGCGGTTGGGGCATCGCCGGTGCCGCGGTGATCGTGGTCGGCTGGCTGCTCACGGCGTGGCTGTCGTGGCGGAGCCTGGCCGCGCGCCGGCTGACCTGGTGGATTCCGCTGGTCGGCGGCATCGTGTTCAACTTCTTCTCGGGCACGCTCATGGTGGTCCTCATCATGAGCGACCCTGCCGCATGGGAGGCCCTGCAGCGCACGCTCGGCGGGTGACCGCCCGGGCCGTTCCCGCGCCGCCGGGAACCCCGCGCCGGGCCGTTCCCGCCCCGAGCCCCGCGCGGCGCCGTTCCCGCCCGCCGCGGGGCCGTCCCCGCCCCGCGCGGGGCTGCTCCGGTGTCACGAATGGCTAGTGTCACCGCGGACGATTGTGCGAACGCGGCACGCGACGCGCGCGCGTGCGCGGCCGCCGCGGGAACAGCGTCTCGGCGTCGGCGAGCTCCTCGTCGGTGGCGATGCGGAAGGCGCCGGCGGCTTCGGTCACGACTTCTCGCCGGCCCTGCCCGCGCGTGGCGCGGAGGCTCCAGACGATCGACACCGTGATGATCGTGGCCACCACGGCCAGGCTGACGGTGGTGGGAATGTAGAAGACGTCGAGGAGCATCATCTTGATGCCCACCCAGATCAGCACGAACGCGAGTCCGACCTTGAGGTACACGAAGCGGTGGATCAGGTCGGCCAGGAGGAAGTACATCGCGCGGAGCCCGAGGATCGCGAAGGCGTTGGCGGTGAACACCAGGAAGGGCTCACTGGTGACGGCGAAGATCGCCGGGATGGAGTCGACCGCGAAGACGATGTCGGTCAGCTCCACCAGCACCAGCACGGCCAGCAGCGGTGTGGCCACCACGATCCCGGCTCGGCGGATCAGGAACCTCTGCCCGTGGTAGGCGTCGGTCATCGGCACGAACCGACGGAACAATTTCAGGACCTTCGACTTCTCGGGGTGGACGTGATCGTTGCGGGAGCGGAACATGCGCCACCCGGTGTAGATCAGGAACGCGGCGAACAGATACAGAACCCAGGAGAAGTTCGCGATGAGTGCGGCGCCCGCAGCGATGAAGATGCCTCGGAAGATCAGCGCGCCCACCACGCCGAGGAAAAGCACCCGATGCTGGTACTGCCGCGGTACCGCGAAGGCGGCGAAGATGATCGCCCAGACGAAGACGTTGTCCACCGCGAGAGACTTCTCGATGAGGTAGCCGGCGAAGTATTGCTGCCCGAACTCCGCCCCCCACACCGACCACACCAGCACCCCGAATGCCACTCCCAGGGCGACCCAGACGATCGACCAGGCCGCGGCCTCCCGCACCCCGATCACGTGCGCATGGCGATGAGCGATCAGGTCGACCGCGAGCATCACCAGGATCACTCCCAGGACAGCGAACCAGGTCCACAACGGCACATTCATGACAAAGACCTCCACGATCTCTCGTGAAGGTCTCATCGGCCTCAGCGGCCCCTCCGTACCGGATCCCTCGGCGGGATCGTAGTGACGATACGGAAGCGGGATTACTCCCCTTCTCGCTTCATGGAACAGCACACGGCCGATCCGGGTCAAGTCGGCCCGGCCGAGTATCGGCTGGGCAGATGCTGTGCAAACGTGTCGCGCCGGGGGCGGCAACTGCACAGCATGGAGCGCAAGCGCTGACGTTGCGCGTATCAGGGATACCTGTCGACTGCTGTCGCGCTCCACTACGTTGAATCGAGGTGAGCCGGGAAGTCTGGTCGGCGGGCCACGCGAGACGTGGTGCTGGTCACCCCATCCCCGGAAGGCAGACATGACGAGCGCGCAAGACGATCACCGGCAACGCCGCAGCCGAGTGAAATCGGTGTGGCGCGCCATCGACCAGGCGATTCGTCGCTCCGCGGCTCAGGCGTCAGTGGCGATCTTCGTCGCCGCGGCCGTCTTGTTCTCCGGTCTGCTCGCGCTGCCGATCGCTGCTGCCGATGGGCGGCCCGTCCCGGTGGCGGACGCCATCTTCACCGCCGTATCCGCGATCACGGTCACCGGCCTCACCACGATCGAGACGGCGACGGCGTGGTCACCGTTCGGGCTCGGCGTCATCCTCGTCGCCATCGAAGTCGGCGGACTGGGCGTCATCACGATCGCGCTCTTCCTCGCCCGGGCGGTCACGCGCCGGTTGGGGCTCGGCGGTCGGATCTTCGCTCAGCAGAACATCGGCGCCCCCGAGCTCGGGGAGGTGCGGCGCCTGCTGGGGATCGTGGTCGGAACGACCCTCACCATCCAAGGGGTGCTCGCCCTCCTCCTCGCCCCGCCCTTCATCGCGGCCGAAGGTTGGGCGATCGGGCTGTGGCATGCGCTGTTCTACGCGGTGTCGGCGTTCAACAACGCCGGCTTCACGACGCACGTCGGAGGGCTCGCCGTCTTCGAGGGCAATCTCTTCGTTCTCGTCCCCATCGCCGTCGGCGTCTTCGTCGGTTCATTCGGGTTTCCGGTGTTCTTGAACCTCATCAAGAACCGGTGGGACCGAGCCCACTGGACTCTGCACACCAAACTCACCTTGTCCACGACGCTGCTCCTACTCGTGGTCGGCGCGACCGCATGGACCGCGTCGGAGTGGGGCAACGTCGACACCATCGGTGAGATGAATGTGGGGGAGAAGATCTTCAACGGGCTGTTCGCCTCGACGATGATGCGCTCCGGCGGCTTCGCCATCACCGACACCGCGGCATCCACCACCACCACGCTGCTTCTCAGCGACGCGCTGATGTTCATCGGGGGTGGGTCAGCGTCCACCGCTGGTGGCATCAAGGTGACGACCCTCGCGATCCTCTTCCTCGCGATCGTCGCTGAGGCACGCGGCACGAAAGACGTCCGCGTGGCGCGACGCACGATTCCCGACAGCAGCCTGCGTGTCGCCATCAGCGTCACCTTCCTCGGCGCAACGCTCGTCCTCGCCGCGACGACACTGATCACCCTCACCCACGACGCGCCCCTCGACCGCATCCTCTTCGAGGTGATCTCCGCCTTCGCGACCTGCGGGCTTTCCGTGGGCCTGTCGGCCGAACTCGACACCTTCGGAAAGATGGTGCTGTCGGTGCTCATGCTGGCCGGGCGGATCGGCCCCATCGGGCTGGCATCGGCGCTCGCGATCCGCCACAAGAACGTGCTCTACACCTACGCCACCGAGCGGCCGATCATCGGGTGAGTTCCGCCCTAGTGACCCTGCCGCAGGGAGGCCCCGCGTCGCACGCTCTGCGGGTGACCGCGCGGTCCGTCCCACCCCGGCGCGGGGCCGTTCCGGTGTCGCGAATGGCGGGTGCTGCCGCGGCCGACTGTGCGGACGCGACACACGAACCGCCCGCCCCGCGGGACGCCACCCCGCGGGAGGCCGCCCCGCGGCACGCCACCCCGCGGGAGGCCGCCCCGCGGGGCGCCGCGCAGCGCCGTTCCGGTGTCGCGAAGGGCGGATGCCGCGGCGCGCGACCGTGCGCTAGTGACACTCGAGCAGCTCGCAGCTCGCAGGTCGCAGGTCGCAGCTCGCAGCGGGCGGCGGCCGCACGGGTGGAGGCGATGACCGTAGGCTGAGCGGATGCCGCGCCTGATCGCCGTCTGCTCCGTGCACGCCCTCCGTCCCGACGCGGGCGCGGTCGGCGTGACGGCGATCGACAAGCGTCCGATCGACGGGCCGGTGCGCATCGGACCGTACGGCGTCTATGCCGACGTGCAGGCGAGTCGCAAGCATCACGGCGGCCTCGACAAAGCCGTCTACGCGTACGCGCAGGAAGACGCCGAGTACTGGGAGGGCGAGCTCGGACGTCCACTCGACCCCGGATTCTTCGGCGAGAACCTGCGGACCACCGGCATGGATGTCAACGCGGCGCGCATCGGCGAGCGGTGGCGGGTGGGCGAGACCGTGGTTCTCGAAGTGACCATGCCCCGCACCCCCTGTCAGACGTTTGCGCGGTGGGTCGGGGGAGCGGACGAGCGGGGCTGGGTGAAGCGGTTCGCCGACGCCCAGCGCCTCGGACCCTACCTGCGGGTCGTCAAGAGCGGCCCCGTGCGCGCGGGCGATCCCATCGACGTGCTCGCCGCCGAGCCGGGCGCACCGACCATCATCGATGTCTTCCGTGGCCCCTGACCCGGCGGCGTGACGCCGTGGGCGGCCCGGTCAGCCTGCGTTTCCCGAGACCGCCGCGAGCAGGTCGGCGATAGGCGCTGACAGTCCCGCGCGCACCTGACGCGATATCTCGTCCGCGAGCACCTCGTCGGCGCCGTTGCTCAGCCCCTCGTAGATGTCGCGCACGACGTCGGCCGGCTCGTTCAGCTGACCGGTCATGCCCTGCGTCATCGGGGTGCGGGTGTAGGCAAGGTACGCACCCAGCACGTGCACGCCACTGGCGGCGAGGTCGAGCCGCAGCACGTTGGTGGCCGACGAGAGGGCGGCCTTGGAGACGCTGTAGGAGTTCGCGGTGGGCAGCCAGCTGATCACCGATGCGACGTTGACCACGCCTGCGGACTCGGCGGCGCGAAGCGCCGGGGCGAAGGCGCGTGTCATCGCCACCGGTCCGAACAGGTTCGTCTCCATGGACTGGCGCAGTTCGTCTTCGGGGCCGTCGATCAGCGACTGGCCACGGTAGAGGCCGGCGTTGTTCACCAGGATCGTGACGTCGCCGGCTGCCGTGGCGGCCGCAGCGATCGACGCGGGGTCCGTGACGTCCAAGACGAGTGGGATCACGCGGGAGTCATCCCACTCGCGCGGATTGCGGGCGGCTGCGTAGACGCGCGAGGCGCCTGACGACAGGGCCTGGCGGACGAACTCCGTGCCGAGTCCGCCGTTCGCGCCGGTGACGAGGACGACGCTGTTGTCAATGGTGACCATCGTGATGGGGTTCCTTCTGGATGCTGTCGGGTGGGGGTCTGCGAAGTGTGTGGGCGCCGCGGGGCTATCGAGGGGCGGCATCGGCCGGGGCGCCGCCGACGCCGTGCAGCAGAGTGTCGATCACGAGGGTCGCCAGCGCGACGGCGTCGATCTCCGCAGCAGGCGGGCACGCATCGATCGCTTCTCGCATGAGGGCGTAGTACACCTGGCGCACCCAGGTCAGGGAGGCGTCAGGTGCGATGTACCCGGCATCCTGCACACGCTGGAGCAGCGTGAGAGTCCCGGCGTTGATCTCGTCCCAGATCTCCATCGCCGCGCTGGTGTCGGCGAGCGGGTTGCCGAGGGTGAAGCGCCACCGGCTCTTGCATTCGAGTACGGCTGCGGTGACCCGGTGGACCGCGACGAAGGGGGGAGCAGCATCGGGATGGGCATCGGCGATCGCGTCGGCGAGCTCGCTCTTGGCGGCGATCGCCAAGGCATCCAGGATCGCCTGTCTGCTGGCGAACCGGCGGTGCACCGTGGTCCTGGTCAGTCCCGCCGCCTCGGCGATCTGCTCCACGGAGGCGTTCGGATTCACTGCGAGCACCTTTTCGGCTGCGCGCAGGATCTGCTGGACGCTGCGTTCCGCGTCTGCTCGTAAGGCTTTTGCCATGGACTGTCTCCCTCGTCCAATAACCGTAACACGCAGGTCGCGGATAAAGATCAAATTGATACAGTCTTGTCACATATAGACCCGGCATCGGATCCGAGTCCACAAGGAGAAACCCATGACTGCCACTCCCGTCACCGTGATGATGGACATCCCGCTGCGCGCCGGCGTGAACGATATCGACGCCGTCTTCCTCCGGGACCTGCCCGCCACTCGGGCCTTCCCCGGCAACCGGGGCACCGAGGTCGTTGCGGAGGACTCCCGGCCTGACCACCTCGTCATGATCACCCGCTGGGAGAGCAGGGCGGCCTACGACGCATACTCCGCGTGGCGAGGAACTCCGGAAGGCAGGACCCACCTCGGCGAGATCGTGGCCGGCCCCCCGACGTTCCGCGTCTTCCACTCGCGGCTGCAGTTCTGACGCCCACCGTGAGACGCGGAACGCCCCGACCTGTGTGGTCGGGGCGTTCCGTTTGCGCGGCTGAGTGGTGTCAGGCTGCGAGAGACTTGCCGGCCGAGCCGAGCTGCTGCGTGGCCTCGACGACGCGGGCGGCCATCGCCGTCTCAGCGACCTTGCCCCAGGCGCGGGGGTCGTAGGCCTTCTTGTTGCCCACCTCGCCGTCGATCTTCAGGACGCCGTCGTAGTTCTGGAACATGAAGCCGGCGACCGAGCGCGTGAAGGCGTACTGCGTGTCGGTGTCGATGTTCATCTTGACCACGCCGTTGGACACCGCGAGGGCGATCTCTTCGGGGGTCGAGCCGCTGCCGCCGTGGAAGACGAGGTCCAGCGGCTTGGGGCCGGTGCCGAACTTGGCGGCGATGCCCTCCTGGATCTCACCCAGCAGCTCGGGCTTGAGCTTGACGTTGCCCGGCTTGTACACGCCGTGCACGTTGCCGAAGGTGAGCGCGGCGATCCAGCGGCCGGCGTCGCCGAGACCGAGCGCCTCGACGACCTGGGCGACGTCACCGGTGGTGGTGTACAGGGCGTCGTTGGTGCCCTCGTGCTTGACGCCGTCTTCTTCGCCGCCGACGACACCGATCTCGACCTCGAGGATGGCGTTGATGTTCTTCATGCGCGGCAGGAGCTGCTTGGCGATCTCGATGTTCTCCGCCAGCGGCACCGCGGAGCCGTCCCACATGTGGGACTGGAAGATGGGGTTGCGGCCGGCCTTGACCTCTTCTTCGGATGCCGCGACGAGCGGAAGCAGGAAGTTCTCCAGCGCAGGCTGGGGGCAGTGGTCGGTGTGCAGGGCCACGGTGATGGGGTAGTTCTTCGCCACCTCGGTGACGAACTTCGCCATGGCGATCGCGCCGGTGGCACGGCCCTTGACGGTGTGGCCGGCGAAGTAGTCGGCACCGCCGGTGGTGACCTGGATGATGCCGTCGGAGCCGGCTTCGGTCAGGCCCTGCAGCACGGCGTTGATCGACTGCGAGCTGGCGGCGTTGATGGCCGGGTATGCGAAGCCGCCGGACTTCGCGCGGTCCAGCATCTCGGCGTACTGGTCGGGGGTTGCGACGGGCATGTCTGCTCCTATGAGTCGGCGGGTGTTCAGATTCCACTCTAGCGAAGGGGGTCTCGCTCGGTCCGGGGGGTGGCCGTGCGAATTCGCCACGCCGGTGCACATATCCACAGCGAAAGAAGTGCGATTCCTTCGCTTGGCGCGGGGTGAAACAACCCGGTGGCGACAGAGGGGCGCACGTAGGCTTGCGCGCATGGTGAGTCTGACCGCGGATATGAGCCCCTTGCACCCCGATCGCAACCTGGCGCTGGAGTTGGTGCGCGCGACCGAGGCGGCCGCGATCCGCTCGGTGCCCTTCATCGGCCGAGGCCAGAAGGAGCTCGCCGACGGCGCCGCGGTCGACGCGATGCGCGCGTTCCTGTCCACGGTGAACTTCGACGGCGTGATCGTGATCGGTGAGGGTGAGAAGGACAACGCCCCCATGCTGTTCAACGGTGAGAACGTCGGCACCGGACGCGGCCCGCAGTGCGACGTGGCCGTCGACCCGATCGACGGCACGTCGCTGACGGCTGCCGGCCGCAACAACGCGCTGTCGGTGCTGGCCGTGTCGGACCGGGGCACCATGCTCGACGCATCGAGCGTGTTCTACATGGACAAGCTCGTCACCGGCCCCGCCGGGGTGGGGGTCGTCGACATCCGGCTCCCGATCGGCGAGAACATCCGGTTGCTTGCCAAGGCGCTGGGCAAACCGGTCGACGAGATCGTGGTGTCGGTGCTGCACCGCCCGCGTCACGACGATCTGATCGATCAGATCCGCGAAGCCGGGGCCGGAACCCGACTGATGAGCGACGGCGACGTCGCCGGCGGCATCAACGCCGCCCGCCACAACGCCCGCACCGACATGTGCGTCGGCATCGGCGGCAGCCCGGAGGGCATCGTCACGGCCTGCGCCATCAAGGCGCTCGGTGGTCACATCCAGGGTCGCCTGTGGCCGCGGGATGACGACGAGAAGCAGAAGGGCGCCGATGCCGGGCTCAAGGTCGACGGCGAGGTCTACGAGGCCGACGATCTGGTGCGTGGCAAGAACACGATCTTCGTCGCGACGGGCGTGACCAACGGCGAGCTGGTCGCGGGCGTGCGCCGGGAGGGTGGGTTCGTCTACAGCGAGTCGGTCGTCATCCGCAGCGCGTCGGGGACCCTGCGCCGCATCAACTCCGAGCACCTCACCTCGAAGTGGCTCTGATCAGGGATTACACCGCGCAGACGCAGTCGTGATCGTGCTGTGACCGTTCTCCCGGCGTGGGGTCTGGCACAATGGGTTCCGGTGTCGAAGACGATGCACTTCATCGTTCCGAGTCCCGAGGGGATCCCCGTATGAGCACTCAGGCACATGGCCGCCCGGTCACGCAGCCGGTCGTCGTATCGACCGACCCGGCACGTCGCCCAGATGTTCTGTTCCGCCGCCGCACGCCCGAGGGTCACCAGGTGAGTGCGTGGTGGATGATCGGCGCGTTCCTCGGCGTATCGGTCGGCATCATCGGCCTGATGACGCTCGTTCCCGGCGGTTTCTGACGCGCAGGGCTTCAGTGGTGGCGTTCGCGCCGCCGTGCGCGCGTCGCCGCAGATCGGTTGATCAGGCGTCGCCCTCTGTCGCGACGCGTTCCCGCACCGCGCCGAGATCGGCGGTGAGCGTCGCGTCGTCGGCGACGAACTCCGCCGCGGTGAGCCGTCGCGGTGCGCTGGTGATGGCCGCCGGTGCCGTCACGGCATCGAGCTTGGTCTCGTCGACCCCGGGGAAGCGGCGCGCCGTGACGAGTACGCGACTTTCGAGCGATCCGATGAGCTTGTTGTAGGTGTCGACGGTGCGCTCGATCGCACGGCGCAGATCGTCGGCGTGCCCGGTGAGAGAGCCGAGACGTTCGTACAGCTGTGTGCCGAGGGTGAGCAGCTCGCGCGCCTCCTGGGAGACGTCTTGCTGCGTCCACGTGTAGGCGACGGTCTTGAGGACGGCCCACAGGTTGACCGGGGACGCCATGGCTACCCGCTTGCCGAACGCGTGGTCGAGCAGCGACGGATCCTGTGCGAGAGCGGCGGACAGCAGTGACTCGCTCGGCACGAAGCAGATGACGAATTCGGGGCTGGCGTCGAGGCCCGCCCAGTAGGCCTTCTTCGCGAGCGCGTCGACGTGCGCGCGTACGGCTTTGACATGCTTGTCGAGCAGCGCGCTGCGGCGCGCGCCCTCCTCACCCTGCGCCGTCTCGGGGATGGTGCTGGCTTCGAGGTAGGCGTCGAGCGGCACCTTCGCGTCGAGCGCCAGTGCCTTGCCGCCGGGCAGGCGGATGATCATGTCGGGACGGCCCGCCCCGGCATCCGAGGTGATCGACGCCTGCAGATCGAAGTCGACGTAGCGGGTGAGGCCCGCCGACTCGACGATGCGCCGCAGCTGCGTCTCACCCCACACCCCGCGCGTGGCGTTGGAACGGAGTGCCCCGGCGAGGGACTCGGTGGTGGAACGCAGTGCCTCGTCGGACTCCTGCGCGCGGCGCAGCTGCTCGGCCAGCGACCCGTACTGCAGCTGCCGGTCGCGTTCGAGCTCCTCGACCTTCTGCTGCATCGACGACAGCGACTCCTGCACGGGGGCGAGGGCGCGCAGCACCGACTGTTCGCGGCGCTCGCGTTCGTCGCGCATCGCCTGCTCGGCGCGGGCCTGCAGACTCAGCTCCCGTTGCAGGGTGCGCTGCTGCTCGAGCTGGGCCGACAGGGTGTCGCGTGCCGTCTCAGCGGTGGCGGCGCGCTCGACGAGCGCGGCACGCTCACGTGCGCCTCGCTCGCTCGCCCGCGCGGACCCCGCGAACCAGCCAGCCAGCACACCCACGATGAGGGCGGCAAGCAGAAGGAAGAGGGTTGCGGCATCCATGGTCACAGCGTGCCACCGGGCACCGACATCGGGGGTGCGACGCTCAGGCGACGGCGACGACGGCCACCGCGGCCGCGCCCGCCGCGGGGACCTCCGCCACCGGGAACGAGGGCACGGGCTCGGGCGTCGGGATCTGCCCGACCCGCAGGCCCAGCGCGGCGGCCAGGTCGGTGATCTCGTCGACACCCGCCCGCGCGGCGGCGTCGATCATGATGTGCGCGCACGCGAGGGCATCGGCGGTGGCGTCGTGGTGGGGGAAGTCGAGGAACCCCACCGCGGCGGCCACAGAAGGCAGGCGGTAGGAGTCGAGCTCGTAGGTCTTGCGCGCGACCTGCAGGCTGCAGACGTAGCGGTACGGCGGGCAGGCGTCGGCGGTGACCTCGCACGCGCGACGCAGCACGGTCATGTCGAAGCCGGCGTTGTGGGCGACGAGCACGTCGTCGCCGACGAACGCGGCGATGTCGACGAGCTGGGCCGACCAGGTCTTGGCGTCGACGACGTCTTCAGCGCGAATGCCGTGGATGCCGGTGTTGATGCTGAAGAAGCGGTCATGGCCCGGCGGCGGCTGGATGAGCCAGCCGGCGGTGGCGACGACTTCGCCGCCGCGTACCCGCGTGAGGCCGACGGCGCAGGCTGAGGCGCTGGAGGAGTTCGCCGTCTCGAAGTCGATCGCGGTGAAGTCCAAAGGCACGCCTCCAGCCTCACCCGGAGGTTCGCCGGGGCAGGGCAAGGCGCGCCGCGCTCGCACGAATCGGTCGCACCACGCACCACCGCAGCGTTCGTCGGAGCCGCACGGTCGGTGGTCTCGCCGGGCCCCGCGTAGACTCGATGCCCGTGGCTCTTACCATCGGAATCGTCGGACTGCCCAACGTCGGCAAGTCCACCCTCTTCAACGCACTGACCAAGAACAACGTGCTCGCGGCGAACTATCCCTTCGCAACGATCGAGCCGAACGTCGGCGTGGTGAGTCTGCCCGATCCGCGGCTCGAGAAGCTCGCCGAGGTGTTCCACTCCGAGCGGATCCTGCCCGCGACGGTGTCGTTCGTCGACATCGCCGGCATCGTGCGCGGCGCGAGCGAGGGGGAGGGGCTGGGCAACCAGTTCCTCGCCAACATCCGCGAGGCCGACGCGATCGCCCAGGTGGTGCGCGGCTTCGTCGACGAGGACGTCGTGCACGTCGAGGGTGCCATCAACCCCAAGAACGACCTCGAGACGATCAACGCCGAGCTGATGCTCGCCGACCTGCAGACCCTCGAGAAGGCGATCCCGCGACTCGAGAAAGAGGTCAAGGGCAAGAAGGCCGACCCGGCGACCGTCGAGACCGCAGTGGCGGCGAAGGATGCGCTGGAGCGCGGCATCCTGCTCTCGCAGTCGGGCATCGATCTTGCGCCGATCCGCGAACTGGGCCTGCTGACGGCGAAGCCCTACATCTACGTCTTCAACGTGGACGAATCGGTGTTGACGGATGCCGCGCGCAAGGCCGAGCTCGAAGCTCTGGTCGCCCCGGCGCACGCCGTGTTCCTCGACGCCAAGATCGAGTCCGAGCTGATCGACCTCGACCCCGAGGATGCCGCCGAGCTGCTGGCATCCACCGGTCAGGACGAGTCGGGCCTCGACCAGCTCGCGCGCATCGGCTTCGACACGCTGGGCCTGCAGACCTACCTGACGGCGGGTCCGAAGGAGGCGCGCGCCTGGACGATCCCCAAGGGAGCGAAGGCGCCGCAGGCGGCCGGTGTGATCCACACCGACTTCGAGAAGGGCTTCATCAAGGCCGAGGTCATTTCGTTCGACGACCTGATCGAGACGGGCTCCGTGCTGGAGGCCCGCGCCAAGGGCAAGGCGCGGCTCGAGGGCAAGGAGTACGTCATGCAGGACGGCGACGTCGTGGAGTTCCGCCACAGTTAGGCAGTTCTCTCCAGCACGGCTTGTCCGTCGTCTGCGCTGGCCCGCGCGGGTCAGTCGGAGGATGGAGGTTCCCTTGAGGTACTACCACGCAGTTGACTGCTCATTGAGTACTCAATAGTGTGGCGAGCATGAACAGAAGAGTCCATCGCCGGGGTGAGCTAGCTCTTAGTCAAGCCGCGGCTGCTGCAAAGGCGGGGGTAAGTCTCGCCACATGGCGACGGTGGGAAGAGAACCCCGACTCCGTGAGCACTCGGACGAGGCAGGCTTGTGAGCGCGTACTCGCCGAGGCACCGGACCTTTCGCCCGCGCTCGCCGAGATTGTTGCGGCGTTCGAGGGCGCGTGGGGCGAGCATCCGTCACTGACCCCTCGCCAGGCGTATGCGATTGCGTTGACGTTGGACATGTGGGCCGATGGTGATCTGCGGTCGTGGGTAGACGACCCTAGAGAGCCAATGCATGAAATTGGTCCTTTCGTGCATTTCGATCGCCGAGCCCTGTTTCGCATCGACGGTAACCGTGCGTGGGTGCAGTCAACTCGGGATCGCTGTTACGCAATCTCGCATGAGATCCAGCGCGGGATTCTGCCATTCAATCGGCCCGGGGCGTACATTGATGAGTTGCTCATCGCCGCAGCTTTGCGCGAGGCAGAAGCCTACTTGTCTGACATGCCCGAAATATTTGAGTCGATCATGGCGCGCGCAGCCGACGAGTCGGAGGACTCCTACAGCATCGGTGACGAAGACTGGGACTCTGTCAGTGACTGGTTTGATGACATCTGTCAGTGGGATGAATGGGAGGTTCTGGTCATGACGGGCCACCCGCTCGTGCCTGCCGTGCTCGATGCTCGTCATCCCTTCACGTGGTTTGATGTCGTTCCCGCGTCTGGTGCTGGGTACTTGCAGCGTCTGCAAGGCTTGGCCGTGGAGGATGACGAGTGATCGTTCGTGAGCAGGACGATAAGGTCCGCTTCGGAACGACATCTGGCCGGTCAAAATAGCCATGGATTGGTTTGCGGCGATGATGGCCTGGCTCCGTGAAAACGCCGCTGTTCTCAGCGCCGTGGTCGTTCCGGTGTTTCTGGGCGTAATCGGCCCCATGCGCGCGAGGGAGGCAGGTGGGCGGTTCTACCGGCGGGTCCGTCGGCTCGCCCAGCTTCGCCCACTACTATCGGATGGCTCCAGTGCCGCTGATCGTCTGGATGAACTACTCGACTCAGAGGTCGAAAAGCTGGCTAAGCGTCACGCGCGAAAGTTGAATGGCGCAAATCTCGCCGCGATCATTTTCGTGTCGCTGGTCGGGGGAGCAATCTCGTTCGGATTGGTGACATGGGCCCAAGCGATTACCGGTCCCGGTGCGGCGGTGGTGTGGGTGCTTTTCTGGCTGTGGTCATTCCTCGTCGCTGTGTTTGTACTCGTGGGAGGTTCGCAGAGTCTCTACAAGGTAGAAGAGGATTGACCGCCGCGCCTTCGGGCGCCACGGCTACCGTAATGCGACTCGGGACGTGGGGGAGTTCCGCCACAGTTGGGCATTGGGGAGGGGGAAGAGTGAACTGGTGGGAACCACTGATCTCGCTGGCGTCTGTGCTGGTCGCCGCGGTCGTCGGTGGCTTGGTTGTGCATCGGCTTCCGCTGCGTCGGGAATCTCTCGTCGCCCGGCGCACACAGCGGGTCGCATTCCTGCTGGACGCTTATCGGAAGCGCATCGACGCCTCGGAGCGAGACATTCTCGGGGATGACATGCGCAGCAACGTTGAGTCGGCGCTGGCGGACATCATGCTCTCGGGCGGCCAAGCCGAGATCGATGCGACCGAGCGTTTTCAGCGGAACTTCGTTGAGGGTCGAGGGGCGTCGCTTGTGCCCGTGATCGTGGCGCTACGGTCTAGCGTTCGGAATGAGCTCGGCATCGAGGCTGTCGATCTTCCGGATAGATTCAACTTCCGGCTCAGCCTTGATAGCGGTCAGAAGGCAACCGGCCGTCGTGATCATCGCGGAAGGCCGAAGGTCTGACGTACCACTGTGGAGTTCCGCCACAGCTAGGTATTTGGTGGGATCGAACTAGCTTCCCTCAGCTGGCTTCGGCGGCAGCTCCTCGACCTGTCCGTTAGGTCCATACCAGCGGCTCTCACCCGTGGTGAAGGTGACCTCGCCGACCAAGCGAGAGCTGAGATGCCAGTCGGAGAGGTCAGGCTCATTGCGACCTTCGGACTGATAGCCCCACACGCGACGCTCCGCGCGGCGTACGTCCGGCGCGGGAGACCCCGACGTCGCCCTCGCGGCGTGACTACAAACCGTCACCTATCGGTGCGGCAGACCCGGATGCGACGCGGGGTAAACATCCTGTAGCAACCGTGTAACTCCTGCCGTCGGGCGGAAGTTCCTACGCTGTGACCATGAGTAAAACCGCGACAGTCTTTCTCGTGCGCCACGCCGAGGCGCTCAGCGTGGATGAAGACGACCCAGAGCTGAGCTCAGCAGGAGAGGAACAGGCTCGCCGACTCGCTGAGCGGTTCATCGGGGTGGACGTCGCTGCGATCCTTCACAGCCCTCGTCGGCGTGCCTCTAGTACCGCCTCTGCTATCCATCGTGCGAACTCCGGTGCCGAAATCATCGCGTCAGAACTGCTGAACGACCGGACGCCGGTGCCATCCGACGAGAGGCGAGAGGGATACACAGACCTCCTGTTGCAGTGGCTGGAACAAGTGCCCGAAGCTGAACGAGATCCGGACGGGGTCGCGATCGAGGCGGCGCTCCGCGACCTGACGCAGATCGCGCGAAGGCGCGGAGCGATCATCGCCGTGACTCACAATTTCGTCATCGGCGCCATGGTTCAGCGCGTACTCCAATGCCCGCAGCCGCTGTGGACCAGGCTCAACTCTGACAACGCCGGGGTGACCCGGATCGACTGCTCGAAGCAGATTGTGCTTCGCTCATTCAACGGGCGGGGGCCATGAACGACTCACAGCGTAGGCGGCGACGCGGTGGAGTTCTGCTTCAGCGCCCACGATCCGGCGCGGAGGGCTCACTCCAATGGCCCGAGGGCTCGCGCAAGCTGGACGCGCAGATCCGCGCGGACTTCTGGGGCGCTCGCTTCTGACTTATGACGGACTTCTGGGCCGTTGACTGCTGCGCAGATGTCGCTCTCAGATACTCCGGGTGGCAGGTACAGCCGCCACTCGTCGCCCGCTGGGGGCGCGAGGATATCGAACTCAGCCAGGAAGCTCGCGAGGCTCTCCTGCATCTCGGCTATCTCGGTTTCGTTTGGACGCCGAGTGACCGGCGGCTCATTGTCGACCCATTCGACGACGTCTTGGAACTGGCGGGCACTCGCTGCACATGCTGAGGGCCGGCGATGTAGGCGATCAGAGAGTCTGGCAGGCGTGGGCCGAGCTCCATCGGAGTGCCCTCCCGGGGAGGGGTGCTCGGCATCTCTTCCCAGCGGCTGCCGTTCAGTGGATCGTGTTGACGATCCTTGTTCGTTTCATGATTCACGATCTTTGCCCTCTTCTTCACGTGGTGAACGCCATCGTTCTCCTGCTCGACCAGTCCGACAGGCTCGCATCTGCCTGAGCGTGATCATCCTGCGCACGTCGTCTCATCCAGATGCGCGATAGCGGATCGCACTGGCAGGCCGTCAGTCGTCGGCGAGGGCGTCAATGAACGTCCGCAACTCGAAAGTGAGTGCTTCCGTCGACTTGCCTGTGGGGACTCGAAGACGCTGCATTAGCCACTGAACCGCTACTCCCGACGCCAGCAGAAGGCGCGTGAAATCAAGCGTTAGCTCGCCGTCCTCCTCCATCGTCGCGATCAGCGCATCGCCCTCGTTCAGCGTCGCCAGTGAAGTCTCGAAGGCGGCACGTTGCTCCGCCTCGTCGTCGCTCGCCGCGAAGCCGGCGTAGAAGTCGATCAGGGTCTGGGCAGTTTGTCGAGTCGCAGCATCCATGTGCTCATCATCGTGTGCCGTGTACCACGTTGCGCGCTTTGCCCCGCTCGCGGGCGTTGCCCCTCTGCGCACGGCACGTCCCCTCAAAGCGGTCGGCAATGGCGCGCCGATGACAGTTCATCAATGTCGGTGCGCCCGTGGATGCTAAGGAGATGTCAAAATCGCAATCACAGTTGGTCTCATCGGCGGTGCCCTATGTGAACGATCGAGTGCTGTACGAGGCGAAACAGTACCTACCTCACGGGCCCGACGAAATGTTGACCGTTGACCGCATTGCCGCATTCGTCGAAGGCACCAAGGGATCTCCGAATGTGCGCCTCGCCGTACTCGGCACCCTCCGCGCACACAGCTTGAACGGTGCCGAGACCCCATCTGCTGTCGTCGCGGTGCTCCTCGCCGCGGTCGCAATTCTCGTCAGCTCCGTGACCACCCTGTCGGAGTTCGGAGTTGCGATCGCCTGGGCCTTCGCCATCGGCAGTGTCATCCTCGGAGGCTGGTTCGCGAAGCTCGCCTTCGCCGCTCACGCTCGCCGCATGACCTGTGGCGTGTGGCTGGCCGCGTATGAGGACGCGTTGCGCTAGCAACACAGAGGCCCGTGCAACACCGTTAGAACGGCGCAGGATCGTGTCGCGCGGCTTCGTTCTCAACCGTTCGTCGCCCGCTAGAAGAGCCAACCCGAGCGCGTGGGTCTGGTTCGATTGGGACGCTCGGCTGGATGAATTGAATGCAGATTGGCTACGCCAGAGTGTCCACCGCGGATCAAGGCCTCACATCGCAGCGGGATGCGCTGCTGCGACTGGGAGTCCTCGCTTCACACATCTGCGTCGATCACGGCCTCACCGGCACGAACCGGGCGTGACCCGGATTGCGCGAGGCGCTCGCCGCCGTCAGAGAACGCGACACCCTCGTCGTGGCGAAACTCTGCCGGCTTACCCAGCCAGTGCGGGGGGGGCGCGACATTGCCTAGGAATCGACGAAGAAAGGCGCCGCCCTCAGTCTCGGCGGGAGCAGAAGCTACCCAGCCGACCCTGTGGGTCGGCTGCGCTTTAACGTGCTCGCGCTGGTCGCGGGATTCGAGCGTGACCGGATCAGCATGCGCGCGAAAAAAGGGATGGCAGTCCGCCGCGCGAGGGCCACGTGGAGGGTAAGCAGCCGAAGCGATCGATGACGCAGCGAACTCGAGTTGCAGCGTCGCCGCGGGCTCGGCCAGCCGCATGACACATCGGTCGCTGGCGCGGGTCAGCCAACCAACTGCGACCACAGGGTCCCGAGCTGGAGCTCGAGGCTGACGTCGTTGAGTGTGGCATAGGTGACAAGTCCCGCGAGCGCGGCGACATTGATCACGACTGAGCCCCAGAACGCGCGGCGGAAGGAGCGTTTGCGGGTCTTGTGTCGGAACACCTGCTGCGCGATGAGTGCGCCCGGCCAGCCGCCGAAGAGCCCGAGCATGACCAGCGTCTGCTCCGAGATTCGTTGCCGGTTACGTCGCGCCGCAGCCCTATCGATCCCGTAGCACGCGAACGCGACGATGCTCAGGACGCTGTACAGCACCGGCATCCACATGGGGAGGTCGAGCACGACGAACGCGACCGAGAACACGACCACGAATGCGCACAACACAGTCCAGCTCACCGCCGACGGCAGAGGTCGCGAGAGATCGCGCGGGCGACCGTCGGCGGGGCGGGATGGATGGTATCCGGTGGTCACTCGCCGATCCTAGATGCCGACCCGTCGGCTGGAAGTCGAGGGCCATCGGCAATCCCGGTGTCCTGTAAGCGCTGGTGTCGTTGTCGGGCGAAGTCGTGGGCTCGTGGACCCGATCCGAGGGCCTTGGACGAGATGGCGAGCACGATCCGCGTTGCGGTGATGACGGGCAGCGGGGTTCGTCTCAGACCGAGCATCTTGCGGTACTGCCGGGGGAGGCTCGCGACGGCGGCGGCGAACAGCACGCGATAGGCGAGCCGCATTGATCCGGTGAAGGGGACGTCACGGAGGAACTGAACCACTTCCGCGACACGCTCATCGTGGACGAGCTCACCGCGCTCGATGTACGCGTCCATCCGCGACCTCAGGTCGGCCTCGGTCTCGGGGGGATCGGGGACGCGCATCAGCCGACCGGCCTGCGCCCATTCGCGCACGTAGGCGTCGGCTCCGCCCGGGATCGGGCCGCCCCACAGTTGGTGGGCGCCGAGGAATGCCTCGGTGAAGGCGAGATGCACCCACTCCACCAGCGAGGCGTCCGACGCCGAATACGTGCGGGGTCCGGCATCCGTCTTGTAGGTGCCGGAGACCCTTTGATGAAGACGACCCACGCGCGCCGTTTCGGCCTGCGCCTGCTCGGTCGAGCCGTAGGTCACGCAGATGATCCAGCGCACCGTGCCCGTGAGGCGTCCGATGGGATCCTCCCGATAGCGCGAGAAGTCATGGACACCGGCCATCGCGCCCGGGTGCAGTGCCTGGATGAGCAGAGCGCGGATGCCGGCGACGAACGTCGCCGTGCCGGCGTGCACCGTCCAGGCTGCGCCGCCGTCGGCGAAATAGCCGCGATCGTCGCCGTCAGCCAGAGCCCGCACCCAGGAGGGCGTGCCATCCGGATCGCCCGCCAGCGCCGAAAGGAGCCGCGCGCGCAAGGGAAGTCGAGTCACGGTTCCAGCGTGGCACGGCTCAGCGAGGGCAGGGCGCACGCCGTTGAAGGTCGCCTGAACGGCAGCGGCGCTCCGGCCTGCCGCAATGCGCGTGTCACGGCCGAAGGTGCCCGCCCGAATTCGGGACGGGCACCTTCGGTCGCTGGGCAAGCCTCGGGTCAGGCGCTCGCGCGTCCCTGTGCCGCGGAGGAGACCAGGTCGCTCTGGGGGAGCGCTTCACCGGACTGCAGAGCGGCCGTCCAGGTGGCGGTGTCGGCGACCGCGGCCCAGTTCGAGTGGAGCAGGGCCATGACGGTCTCGTGCACGTTACGAGCAGCGGCGCTGCCGGCCTCGTTCGCCAGGTCGATTGCTCCGGTGGCGTCGGAGAGGACCTCGACAGCGAAGCCGCGCGGCTCGGCGTCGGCGGCGGACGCGAGGATGCAGTTGTTGGTCATGTACCCGGCGAGGGTGACCGTGTCGATGCCCTGCTCTCGCAGCCAGGCATCGAGCTCCGTTCCTGCGAAGACGCTCGCGAACTGCTTGCCCACCAGCTTGGCTGCACGAGCCTCGCGGTCCGCGACCGCCGGGTGGTTCTGGTGGGTGGCGGATCCGACGGCGAAGACCGGCGCCTCGGCGGGCAGTTCGTGCTGAACCACCACGAGCGGGATGCCTGCTGCTTCGGCCGCGTCCATCGCGGTACGGATGCGTGCGATGGACTGCTCGCGGTCGGGGTACTGGATCGGCAGGAGTCCATCGAAGTACTCCTGCTGGGCGTCGATGATGATCAGGGCTCTGCGCGGTGCGGACATGGTGTGTCTCCGTTTCGGGGATGGGGATTCAGGGATTGGTGGGGGATATGCGAAAGCGTCAGGCCTGCGCCATGTCGTAGTGATCGGCGATGAGCTCGATGCCCCGCTCGTCGAGAGCCGAGGAGTGGCCCCCGACGACGAGCATCACCTCGTCGACGCCCGTGCGGGCGTGGAGGAGTTCGAGCCGGTCGGCGACGGTGGCGGCGGTGCCGTGGAAGTTGCGGTCGGTGTAGGAGTCGAGTATCTGCCGCTCCTGCATCGTGGCTGGGTAGGCGGCCACCTCGTCCGGTGGCAGCAGCTGATAGCCCTCGCGCTTGAACATCCGCAGCATCGCCATCGACATGGTCGACGCCTGGCGTCGCGCCTCAGCCGGATCATCGGCGATCGCCGCGGGCACGCTGACCAGCGTGTGGGGCTCGGCCAGCACGTCCGAAGGTTGGAAATTCTCTCGGTAGATGCGCAGGGCGGTGTCGACGTCGGCGTCGCCGAACTGCAACGCGAACGCGTACGGCCTGCCGAGGTGCGCGGCCAGCTGCGCAGAGTACGGCGATGAGCCCAGGATCCAGATCTCGGGTCCGGCCGATTGTGTGGTCACACGGTTCTGACCGGACTGCCAGGGCCCGGGGACGGCGTGGACATCGTGGTAGCGGTGTCCGGCAGGGAAGTCATCGTTGAGGAAGCCGAGCAGCTCGAGCACCTGTCGATGGAATCCGTCGTTGGCGTCCGCGCCGCGGCGCAGTGCGGCTGCCGTCTCGCCGTCGGTGCCCGGAGCGCGCCCCAGGCCCAGATCGATCCGCTGCGGGGCCATCGCCTCGAGCATCCCGAACTGCTCCGCAATGATGAGCGGCGCGTGATTGGGCAGCATCACGCCGCCGGCTCCGAGGTGGATGCGCGATGTCTCGGCGATGAGGCGGGCCACCATCAGCTGCGGCGAGGCCACCGAGGTTGCCGGCATCGCGTGGTGCTCCGACATCCAGAACCGACGGAATCCGTGGCGGTCCGCCGTGCGTGCTAGCGAGATCGTGCTCGCCAAGCCGTCCGCGGCGCTCACCCCGACACCGGTGCTCCCAGAGGCGAGAACGGACAGGGAGAAGGGTGCTGTACCCGAAGGTGCGTCAAACTGCATGTGATTCCTTCATGTCATGGCAAAAATGGACGTATGCCATGACTGACCGTAACAGGCGTCTCATGGAAAACGCGAACTGATAGCGTGAGGTGCATGACCATGACGATCCACAGCCCGGCACCGGGGGACGCCGAGCACCCCAGTCTCGCCCTGGCGAACAGTGCGGGAGCATCGTCCGGTGGGCGGCGCTTCGATGAGCTTGCGACACCTGAATCCGCGACCGGCTGGATCGTCGCGCACGACCTGGCCGCGCCCGACGTGCACCTGCGCGGTCAATGCCAGGGGAGGCTCACTGAGCTGCGCGATGCCGTGCGCGACATCATGACGGCGCACCTCGAGGGGGTCGAGCCGACGGGCGAGTCGGTGCGGGTCCTGAACGACGCGCTCACCAGCGCGCCCGGTGCGATGCGCCTGCACTTCCAGCCCGGCATCGGATTCATCCGCGTTCCGGAGCATCCGGCGACGCAGGTGGTCGAGCATGTCATGGCCGTGATCGCCGAGGACGCGGCTGCCCTCATGACGGGCGACGAAGCAGCCACGCTCGCCGTCTGCGAAGCGGATTCGTGCGACCGGTTCTTCCTTCGTGCGCACGCGCGCAGACGCTGGTGCTCAACGCGATGCGGTGACCGTGTGCGGGCAGCGCGGGCCCACGCGCGCAAGCGCGCTGCGCTCAGCGGTCAACCGGCCTGACCACCTACACCGACGCCCACAGCATCCGCTTGCAGCACGACTCCTAGTGATGGAACGCGGGATGCTGCGCCTCGACCGGCATGGGCGATTCGAGTCCGTCGAGATAGGCGGTCTCTGTCTCGATGTCGGCGAGGAGCTCGGCGGCCAGATCCCTGCTCAGCCCGTTGCGCACCACGATGCGCTGCACGGTGAGATCCGTCAGGTCGTCCGGCATGGGGTAGGCCGGCACGAGCCATCCCTTCATGCGCAGCCGATCCTGCAGGTGGTACAGGTTCCAGTTCTGGGTGTGACCGGCCTTGAGCCGCCACGCGAACACCGGAATGTCGCTTCCGTCGTTCCAGAGGTCGAAGGCACCGATCTTCGCGATGCCGCCGGACAGGAAGAGCGCGGTGTCCTGCGCTTCCTGCTGCACGGTCCGGAAGCCATCGAAACCGAGGCGCAGGAAGACGTAGTACTGCAGCAGCACCTGCGCGCCGGGGCGTGAGAAGTTGAGTGCGAACGTCGGCATCGATCCGCCGAGGTAGCTCACCTGGAAGACGAGGTCATCGGGCAACCACTTCTTGTCGCGCCACACGACCCAGCCCAGCCCCGGGTACACGAGCCCGTACTTGTGTCCGGACGTGCTGATGGAATGCACCCGTTCGAGGCGGAAGTCCCACTCGAGGTCGGGCTGCAAGAACGGCGCGATCATCGCACCGGATGCTCCATCGACGTGGATCGGAATGTCCAGCCCCGTCGCGGTCTGGATGTCGTCGAGCGCCTTCGCGATCTGCGCGACCGGCTCGTACATGCCGGTGTAGGTCACGCCCATGATGGCGACCACGCCGATCGTGTTCTCGTCGACGTAGCGCTGCAGGTCGTGACCGTCGAGAGTCTTGTGGTCCTCCGAGATCGGCACGAGTCGCGGCTCGACGTCGAAGTAGTTGCAGAACTTCTCCCAGCACACCTGCACCGCCGACGACATGACGAGGTTCGGCTTCGAGACGTCCTTGCCCTCGGCCCTGCGGGCGTGCTGCCAGCGCCGCTTGAAAGCGAGACCGGCCAGCATGCAGGCTTCCGACGACCCGATGGTCGACGTTCCGATCGACGCCTCCGCATCGGGGGCGTTCCAGAGATCCGCGAGCATGTGCCAGCATCTGTCCTCGATGGCGGCGGTCTGCGGGTACTCGTCCTTGTCGATCATGTTCTTGTCGAAGGCGGCCTCGTACACCTGGCGGGCCTGATCGTCCATCCAGGTGCCGACGAAGGTGGCGAGGTTCAGCCGCGAGTTGCCGTCGAGCATCGTCTCGTCATCGACGATCTGCTTGGCGGTTTCCGGCAGTGACTCGTGCTGCGGGAGCTTCGTCCTCGGCGCGACTGTCGCCTCTCCTGGCCGCGCGAACTCCGGCTCTCGATCGTCCTGAATCTCCTGTGCGCTCATGGTGCCCTCCGCTTGGGTCAACGATCTGGCGACAGCCGCTGCGATGCCGGTGATCGGCCGCGCAGCGTGCTCCGGGAAACATAAGCCATCGGGCCGGATTGCGGTAGATGGGTCGAGTCCCGCGGGAGCCTGCACCCGCGCGGACGCCGAGTGAGTAGGGGCATTGCACAGTGGCCCGATGCCCCCGAGAATCCCGGTGTGGGCACTCTGACTTTCAGCATCAACGTCACGCTCGACGGATGCGTCGATCACCTGGAGGGCATCGCCGACGAGGAGACGCACGCGTACTTCACCACCCTGCTGGATGAGGCCGGTGCCATGCTCTGGGGGCGCACCACGTACGAAATGATGGAGAGCGCCTGGCCGGCGGTCGCCCGCGGCGATGTCGATGCGTCGCCCGCGTTGCGTGAGTGGGCCACCACGCTCGAGGCCAAACCCAAGTACGTCGTGTCCTCGACACGGAGCGACTTCCCGTGGAACAACAGCCACCGTCTCGACGGTGACCTGCGCACCGTCGTGCAGGAGCTGAAGGACCGCACCCCGGACGGGGTGCTCGTCGGCAGCGGCAGACTGGCGGCCGGGCTTGACCGGCTGGACCTCATCGACGACTACAAGTTCCTCGTCCACCCGAGAATCGCGGGGCACGGCCCCACCCTGTTCCACGGTCTCATCGACCGCACGCGGCGTCTCGCACTGATCTCGGCGGTGCCGATGCGCAACGGTGTGCTCTGCGTGCACTACCGGCGAGCTGACTAGGGGACACCGCATGTGGCCGGGCGGGTTGATCGACGTGATCGGCATGTCCCAACTCGTCTTCGGCAGCGACTATCCCTACTCGGTGGGCATGGCGCCCAGTGCAGCGTGCGCCATTACCTCGGCCGGCTGTCTCTCCACCGAAGATCGGGATGCCATCGGCTGGGCGAACGCGCACCGACTGCTGCCGCGGCTGGCGGGCATGCACGGTCACGACGAGGCGGGCCCTGGATGACCGAGGCGACACGGTCGCTTCTGCGGTCGCTCCCTTCGCTGGCGGGGCGGGCGCCGTTGTCGGACTTCGGCGATCTGCCGTCAGACCCGGTGACGCTCTTCCTCGAATGGCTCGACCTGGCGCGAGCCTCCGACGTCGCGGAACCGCACGCGATGACGCTGTCGACGGTCGATGCGAGCGGCGTCCCCGATGCGCGGATCCTGCTGCTGAAAGACGTGGATGCCCGGGGCTGGGCGTTCGCGAGCACGCGGAACAGCGCCAAGGGCGCACAGCTCGAGAGTCAGCCGCACGCGGCGCTCACTTTCTGGTGGCAGCCACTCGCGCGTTCGGTGCGGGTGCGCGGCTCGGTGGTCGAGGCATCTCGGGAGGAGAGTCTGGCCGACCTGCGCGCCCGCAGCGCGGCGGCACAGGAGGGCGTCGCCCCCGATGACTGGACCCTCTGGCGCGTGGAGCCCACGCGTGTGGAGTTCTGGCAGGGCGCACCCGACCGGCATCACGTGCGGATCGTCTACCTGCGTGACGGTGACGGGTGGCGCATCGAGGACTGACGGCCGGCGGCCCAATACTGCCACGGCAGCGAGGTCATTCCGCCCGACGGGGGCGTGCGCTCGCGTGTCTAGCCGATGTCGGGGCCGACGGCGTGCGTGTCCACGACTCCGGCGCCTGGTCCCTTGAGCTCGACGAAGATCGTGTGTGTCGGAGTGCTCCCCGTGTTCTCTCCCGCGTGACGCTGCGCGGGAACCCACAGTGCCTGGTTCGCAGCCAGTTGCACGTCGCGGTCTCCATCGGCCATGGTCAACCGTCGGTGAAAGTCGGTGAGGGTGATCATGACGCTGTTGGGATGCCTGTGGGGAGTGGTCTTGTCGCCCGGGGAGTCGAGGTAGCTCAGCACGCGGACGTGTTCGTTCTCGAAGATCGTGCGGTAGTGCTCCGGGTTGGTCGTCACCGGGTCTTCGTCGACCATGGCCAGAGTGTACGCGCGCGCCGGCGCCCGGGGCAGGGGTCGACCGGTCGGGAGCGGCTCGTCGAGCCTGCCGTGGGACGATATCGGTATGGCTCTGCACATGCTCACCGGCGCCGGATCCGGCATCGGCGCCGCCCTCGCCGCCCGTCTGCAGGCGCGTGGCGACGACCTCATCCTGCTCGCGCGTAGCGACGCACGCGCGACGGAACTGCGCGAGCGCTTCCCGGGCGCACAGACCGTCGTGGCCGACCTCGCGGCGCCCGGCGATCTGGCCGCGGCGCTCGCCGCTCAGGCGCTTCCCGCTCGCCTCGACTCGCTGCTGCACGTCGCGGGCGTCGTGGACCTCGGCCCCGTGGCTGAGCTCCCGGTCGCGAAGTGGACGTCGCAGCTCGACGTGAACCTCGTCGCGCCGGCCGAGCTGACGCGCCTGCTTCTTCCCGCCCTGCGCGCGGCGAGGGGCCAGGTGCTGTTCGTCAACTCGGGGGCGGGCCTGCGTGCGGCACCTGAGTGGTCCGCCTATGCGGCATCCAAGCACGGGCTCAAAGCGCTCGCCGAGAGCCTGCGCGCCGAGGAGGCTCCCCACGGCGTGCGGGTGTCGTCGGTGTACCCCGGCCGCACGGCGACGGCGATGCAGGAGCGCGTGCACGAACAGGAGGGGCGGGCCTACGAGCCTGCGGACTTCATCGATCCCGCCTCGGTGGTCACGAGCATCCTCACCGTGCTGGATCTGCCCCGCGATGCGCAGATTCCCGACCTCACGATCCGACCGGGCGTCTGACCCCCCGCCGCGATGCCCTTCACCCTCGCCGCTCCCGTGCACAGCGAGCTCGTCATCAAGAAGAGTCGCTTCCTGGGGTGCGTCGAGCCGGTCGCGGGGCGCGAGGAGGCCGTCGCCCGCGTGCAGGAACTGTGGGCGCAGCATCCCGATGCCCGTCACATCTGCTGGGCACTGATGGCCGGCGGCCACTCTGCGGCCAACGACGACGGCGAGCCGAGCGGTACCGCAGGCAGGCCCATGCTCGACGTGCTGCGGCATCAGGAGCTCGAGGGCGTGCTCGCCACCGTCGTGCGGTACTTCGGCGGCATCAAACTGGGAGCGGGCGGACTCGTGCGCGCCTACACGGATTCGGTGGCGCAGGCGCTGCTCGGCGTCGAGCGCGTCCCGCTCATCCGCGTGCAGACGCTGCACGTGACCGTTCCGTATGCCTACGAAGGGATCGTGCGCCGTGAGTTCGACGCGCTCGGTGCCGAGCTGGGGGAGGTGCGGCACGGGGCCGACGTGGAGATGACGCTGCAGGTGGCCGAGGACCGGGTCGCGGCGCTCGTGCCGCGCATCGACGACGCCACGCAGGGTCGGGCGGTGTGGATGCCGGGTGCATGACGGTCTCGACGCCGCTGCGCCCAGCGGGCTAGCGTGGGATCGCCGACGCCGGCGCGAACACCGATGGGGGAATCGACATGACCAAAACGGACATCCGCCTGCCCGTGCAGGCTCCCGTAGCCGCCAAGATCGCGCTGGGGCTGCTGACCGTGGTGCAGGTGGCCTTCGCCTTCCTCGCCTTCTGGGATCTCGCGTGGCGCGACAAGGACGACGTGCGCGGACCCAAGCCGGTGTGGATCCCGGTGATCCTCATCAACTGGATCGGCCCGGCCTCTTACTTCCTCGCCGGCATCCGGCACAAGCCCTGAGTGCACATACGCCACGGATCGACGGCTCCCGGTAGCGTCGAACGATGACTCCCGACGAGCACCGCTTCAACGCGCTGATCCTGATGTTCGCCAACCTGCAGCGGCTGATGGTCTTCCACAACTCCCTCGCCATGCGCGATGGGCGCGAGATGGACCCGGCCCTGCGCGAGTCGCTCACTTCGCGGCTCGACGCCGTCGGACAGGTGATCGCGCGCGCCAATGATGCCAAGGCCGTGACCGAGGCCGATGCCGCTTCGGTGCTCCCGGTCGTGGCCTACCTGCAGCGCGAGGTGCGCGCCCTGCTGGACACCCCGCTCGACGCCGACGTCGCCACGCAGGCCGCCCTGGGCGCGGCGGAGGTCTACGCGTCGATGTGGATCGATGAGGGCACGATCCAGATGGGGACGGTGTTCGACCGCCCGCAGTGGGTCGACCGCTCGATGCAGAACAAGCCGATGTTCATCTCCCTGCGCAACCAGGCGAACGCCGCGGTGGTCGCCGCGTCGAAGGGCGAACTCTCCGACGAGGTGCGCGCCGACATCGCCCACTTCTCGCAAGCGGCGCGGGACAACCGCGCGCAGGCGCTCGCGCAGATCGATGGTCTGCCGATCATGCTCGACGGACGGGATGCACGCGACACCGCCCGCGCCTGAACGTCGCTGCAGCCCGGCTGATCAGGCGGCGGCATCCCACCAGTCGAGAACCCGCGTGCCGGTGAGGGTGAGCCATTTCGACGGCTCGCCCTCACCGGCATCCACGTCGAACCAGGTGCGACCGCGCAGCGGCGCGCCCTGCAGCCACGTGCCGTCAGGCCGGCGCGCATGCCGCACCACGGCCACCGCGTCGGCCAGACGCGGATCGGGCGCGCGACCCTCGTGCACGGCGACGTCGCGGAAGTGGTCCAGAGCGGTGAGGGCGCTGTAGCGATGGCGGGTCGGGGCGACGAAGCTGGTCGCGAATCCTCCCACCAGTTCGCCCGTGCTGAGCCGGTAGAGCAGACGCCGCTGGAGCAGGTACTCCTCGCCGCCGTGTCGGGCGTCGCGCGGCGAATCGTCGCCGGTGAGCATCTCGTAGGCGAGCAGCCCGCGGACGGCGTTGAGAGTGGAGTGGAACGAGGAGCGCACCGAGTCGCCCTCCTCGGCCTCGCAGTTCCACCCGCCGTCGGTCAGCCGGTGATCGACGAACCAGCGCGCGAGCGGTGTCACGTCCACGCCGAGCCACGCGCCGGATGCCAGCGTGTACGCGTTGATGCAGACGTCGACCTCGCCGCCCCAGTAGGGCAGGTCGTCGTACTCCCAGCGGCTGTTCGCCGCGAGGCGCTCGGCGGTGTCGCCGAGGTGGGCGGCATCGACGCCCCATTCGCGCAGGTCCTTCAGTGACCAGGTCGTCGCCGTCCACGGCTGGCCTGGCGCGTGCGCCTCGTCGCTGTCGAAGAACCCTGCGGGGAAGTAGGCGCCACCGGCCCACTGGCCGTCGGCATCCTGGTGCGACAGCAGTCGCGCCCCGAAGCCTTCGACGGGCACGCGGGCGCGTGTGCGCTGCCACACCTCGGGCGGCGCACCGACGAGGTCGCGTTCGACCTGCCATCGCAGGGCCGGGTCCGAGTCGAGCAGCCAGTCGAGCACGCCGGTGTCGGTAGCCATGAGGGCACGATAGACCCGCAGCGGATCCGCCGACACCGCCGGGCTGCACGAGGCCGCACGACGGTGCGCACGTGCCGGGCTGCGGTGTGGCGAGCTGCCGAGGCTCATCGCCGGAGTGCCTCGCTGAGCCACCGGGCGTACTGGGTCCACGGGTCCGTGGCGGAGCGCGTTGCTGCGATGTGCTCGGCGAGCGAGGGGTGAAGGGTGAACCACTCGCCGCCTTCGCGGATGCCGGCGAACTGTCGGTGCCGCTGCTGCTCGAGCGGTCGTCCGCCGCGCTCGAACGCGAGCAGCTCATCGTGCCGGATCGCGGCCAGTCGCTGCCGTGGGCGCCACGTCGTGCCGATCTTCACGCGCTCGCGATAGCGCAGGTAATAGACGACGTCGATGCGGGGGAGCGGCAGGTCGGGGTCGGGCGCGTCGCCGTACCGCCAGCCGCAGGCGGCGCAGCTCCAGGCGCCCGCCACGCGCACGCCCGCGCGACCCCCGCACAGTGCGCACGGCCCCGGCAGCGCGTCTTCGTCCACGCCGGCCACGCTAGACGCACCCGCCGACACCGGCAGCCGCTCTGCCGCCGTGCCGCGCGGCATCCATCAGCCCGGGATACTCAGGCGCGAGGCGCGGGTTTCTCGGCCTGCGCCCGCAGCTTCTTGTCGCCGCGCTTGCGGCCGTATCGGGCCACGAAGAACAGCACCGACCCCACGGCGACGTAGGCCGCGGCGCTGATCCAGACCGTCCACGACTGCTGAGCGAGCAGCACGATGCACGCGAGGATGCCGAGGACCGGGACGAAGCGGGGGACGCTGAAGTGAGAGTGGTCGACCTTGTCCTTCTTCAGCACGAGCACGCTGACGTTGGCGGAGAGGAACACCAGCAGCAGCAGCAACACGGTCGTCTCTGCCAGGGTCGCGATGTCGCCGACGATGGTGAGGCAGATCGTGATGCCGGCGATGACGACGATCGACACCCACGGCGTGCGGCGGTTGGGCAGCACCCGCGCGAACGCGTGGGGGAGGAGACCCGCTTCGGCGAGGCCATAGCCGACGCGGCTGGCCATGACCATGAACAGCAGCGCACCGTTCGCGATCGCGACGAGGGCGATGAGGCCGAACAGCCACGACGGGATGCCGACGCCGCTGGCGTCGACGACCTCGAGCAGCGGTCCGGTGGATTCGGCCAGCTCCGCCGGCGGCAGCACGATGACGGCGCCGATCGCGATCAGCAGGTAGACGACGGCCGCCGTGAAGATCGCGCCGAACAAGGCCCGCGGGTACGCCTTGGACGGGTTCTTCACCTCTTCGGCCATGTTCGCCGCGGCCTCGAAGCCGAGGAAGGAGAAGAAGGCGATGATCGATGCCGCGAACGCTCCCTGGAGTGGGGGCACATCGGGCGCGAACTCGAAGATGCGGGACGGATCGCCGCCGCCGCTGCCGAAGACGATCGCGCAGACGACGATCACGATCACCAGGCCCGTCACCTCGATGACCGAGGCGACGAGGTTGGCGGTGAGGGATTCGCGGACGCCGCGCAGGTTGATGAGGGTCAGCACCGCGATGAACACGATCGCCGTGGGGACGGGCGGCACGTCGATGAGGGCGGTCAGATAGTCGCCGGCGAACGCATTGGCCAGGGCGGCGGCGGTCGTGATGCCGGAGGCCATCATCAAGAACCCGACGAGGAACGACACGTACGGGATGCCGAAGGCGCGGTCGACGTATCGGGCGGCACCGCCGGCATGAGGGTATTTCGTGATGAGCTCGGCGTAGGTGCCGGCGGTGAGGAGCGCGACGACCAGCGCGAGCAGCAGTGGCAGCCAGATGACGCCGCCGACATCGTTGGCCATCGTGCCGACGAGGGTGTAGATGCCGGCGCCGAGAGTGTCGCCCACGATGAACGCGAACAGCAGCGGCGTGCCGACCGCGCGCTTCAGCCCGATCGGGGCGGTCGGCGTGATCGCCGCCATTTCTCTGCTCATCGCCCCACTTCAGCGCACGATGAGGCGCACGAACACCGGCTGTCGCGGCGGGCTCCGGTGATCTATTCTGTTGGCGGCGTGCCGCCGGCGGCGCTGTGATCGGGTGCCGTCATCGCCGCGCCGATGCGCATTTTTCCGCGTCCGAACGGCAGGACCGGTGCCCGGTACTCCAGAGCGGGAGCGTCGCCCGGGGCGAGGGTGTACCGCGCCTCACCGAATCGCCAGACCCGGTTGAACAGGAAGACACCGATGACGACGGCGCGGTCGGCGGGCACCTGCCATGTGCCGACGCCCCACTGCGTGGGCTGACCGCGCTCGCCGATGACGAGCGTCGGGCGGATGCGCGCATACAGCGCGAACCGCGGTTTACGGAAGGTCAACTCGATGCGGCGGGTGGCTGCTTCGGCGGCGAGCGGGTCGGCAGGTCGCGTTTCGGGCATCTGTCGACCGTAGCGCGGTGCGGGCGTCGCGGCCGACCCGCCCGGCGGCATCCGTCGCCCCGCCCGGGGCCTCGGGCTGTTGCGGCGCCCGGGCCCGCGCTGCGCCGCGCTCGCTCGTGGTGTGTGCCCGCGTGCCCGCGGTCACGCGCTGCTCCGGTGTCGCTCGTGGCGGGTGCGGGGGCCGCCGCACTGTGCGGTTGTGACACCCGAGCCGCGCCTGGCGCCGCGGGCGCGCGGCTCCGGGCTGCTCCGCGCGGCTCCGGTGTCGCGTTTGGCGGGTTGTCGGGGCGGGACACCGTGCGGAAGTGACACTCGAACGGCTCGGGATGCCGCGGGCGCGCGGGTCGGCGGGCACGCGGGCACGCGGCGGCGGGGACCGGCATCGGGCGGTGACAGGATTGAGGGATGACCGCTTCGCTCGTCGCCCGCAACCTCGCGGGCGGGTACGGCCACCGCACGCTGTTCGACGGGCTCGACCTCACCGTCGCGCCCGGCGACGTGATCGGCGTCGTCGGCGCGAACGGCGCCGGCAAATCCACGCTGCTGCGCCTGCTCGCCGGCATCGACCAGCCGCAGGCCGGCACCATCACCGTCTCGCCGTCCGACGCCTTCGTCGGCTGGCTGCCGCAGGAGCACGAGCGCGTCGAGGGTGAGACCGTCGCCGCCTACATCGCCCGCCGCACCGGGTGTGCCGCCGCCACGAGAGACATGGATGCCGCAGCGGCCGCGCTCGCAGACCCGACGCCGCCCGCGGGCACCGGTGTCGATCCCGCCGACGCGTACTCGACGGCGCTGGACCGCTGGCTCGCCAGCGGCGCCGCCGACCTCGACGAGCGGCTCCCGGTCGTGCTCGCCGACCTCGGCCTCGACCTCGGCGACGCCCCCGAAGACGCACTCATGACGGCGCTGTCGGGCGGGCAAGCCGCCCGCGTGGGGCTGGCGGCGCTGCTGCTGTCCCGCTTCGACATCGTGCTGCTCGACGAACCCACCAACGACCTCGACCTCGACGGGCTCGAGCGCCTCGAGGCATTCGTGCGGGGCCTGCGGGGCGGCGTCGTGCTCGTCAGCCACGACCGCGAGTTCCTGGCGCGGTGCGTCACCCGCGTGCTCGAACTCGACATCGCGCAGGGGACGAACCAGGTGTTCGGCGGCGGCTACGAGGCCTACCTCGAAGAGCGCGCGACGCTGCGCCGGCACCAGCGGGAGAAGTACGACGAGTTCGCCGACAAGAAGGCCGACCTCGTCGCCCGCGCCCGCACGCAGCGGGAGTGGTCGAGCCAGGGCGTGCGCAACGCCATGCGCAAGGCGCCCGACAACGACAAGATCCGCCGCAAGGCCGCCAGTGAGTCCAGCGAGAAGCAGGCGCAGAAGGTGCGGCAGATGGAGAGTCGCATCGCGCGGCTCGACGAGGTGGAGGAGCCGCGCAAGGAATGGCAGCTGCAGTTCACGATCGGGTCGGCACCACGGTCGAGCTCCGTCGTCTCGACCCTGAGTGGTGCGGTCATCCGTCAAGGGTCCTTCACGCTCGGTCCGGTGTCGCTGCAGGTGAACGCGGGGGAGCGCATCGGCATCACCGGTCCTAACGGTGCCGGCAAGACGACGCTGCTGCGTGCGCTGCTCGGCCGCCGGCAGCCCGACGAGGGCACCGCGAGCCTGGGTGCGAGCGTGCAGATCGGCGAGATCGACCAGGCGCGGTCCCTGCTGACCGGATCACAGGCGCTCGCCGACGCGTTCGAGGCACTCGTGCCCGAGATGGCATCCGGTGAGGTGCGCACGCTGCTGGCGAAGTTCGGGCTCAAAGCCGACCACGTCAGCCGCCCCGTCGACGAGCTCTCGCCGGGCGAGCGCACCCGCGCGGGCCTCGCGCTGCTGCAGGCCCGCGGGGTCAACCTGCTCGTGCTCGACGAGCCGACCAACCACCTCGACCTGCCCGCCATCGAGCAGCTCGAGGACGCGCTGGAGAGCTACGAGGGAACGCTGCTGCTGGTCACCCACGACCGCCGCATGCTCGACACCGTGGAGACCGACCGCCGCTGGCGGGTCGAGGCGGGACAGGTCACCGAGCTGTAGTCGGAAAAGGTCGGGCGCCGCTCAGCGACCCTGGCGCTTCTTGTACGGCTTCGGCTGACCCTTGACCACGGGCGCGCGGCCCTTGCCCTTGGACGCCTTCGCCTTGCCTCCCGCCGGAACGGTGGGCTTGGCGGCGGGTGCGGGGGCGGTGGCGATGCGTTCGCGCGCCTCGGCCAGCAGCAGCTCACCGGGCGGGGTCAGCCGGGTGCCGTTGCTGTCGCGGGCGAACAGGGCATGGCCCACCTCGGCCTCGAGCTTGTCGATCGTGGTGTACAGCGAGGCCAGCGGGATGCCGAGCGTCTCGGCTGCGCGAGGGAAATGCAGCTGCTCGGCCACCGCGACGAAGCGCTCGAGCTGGGTGATGTTCACGGGGAGCCTTTCACGGCGACGTCGGAAGTCCCCGTCCATTGTCGCAGGCGCCCCACAGCGCTCGGGACGACCGAAATCATCGCCGGCGTCCTGGTGCTCGCGGGCTTCGCGATCCAGGTGCCCCGCTCAGTCGGTCTTGACTTCGCCGGTCCCCACATCGACGACGGGAGCGTCGGGTGCATCCGTCGCGGGCCCGACCCCCACCGGGATGCCCACCTCGGGGTGGTTCAGGTCGAACGCGGGGCGCTCACTGCGGATGCGGGGGATGGTGGTGAAGTTGTGGCGAGGCGGCGGGCAGCTGGTCGCCCACTCCAGCGAGCCGCCGTACCCCCAGGGATCGTTGACGGTGATCGTCGGCGCACTCCGCGCGGTGATCCACACGTTGAACAGGAAGGGCAGCATGGACGCCCCGAGCAGCATGGCGCCCGCGGTGGAGATCTGGTTCTGCCACGTGAAGCCGTCGAGCGCCGAGTACTCCGCGTAGCGGCGAGGCATGCCCTCCACGCCCAGCCAGTGCTGCACGAGGAAGGTCATGTGGAACCCGATGAACAGCATCCAGAAGTGCACGTAGCCCAGGCGCTCGTTCAGCATCCGCCCGGTCCACTTGGGCCACCAGAAGTAGAACCCGGCGAACATCGCGAACACCACGGTGCCGAACACGACGTAGTGGAAGTGCGCGACCACGAAATAGGTGTCGGAGATCTGGAAGTCCAGCGGCGGCGAGGCGAGGATCACGCCCGTCAGTCCGCCGAAGACGAAGGTCACGAGAAAGCCGAGCGCCCACACCATGGGCGTTTCGAAGGTGATCGACCCGCGCCACATCGTGCCGATCCAGTTGAAGATCTTCACTCCCGTCGGCACTGCGATGAGCATCGTCATCAAGGCGAAGAAGGGCAGCAGCACGGCACCGGTGACGTACATGTGGTGCGCCCAGACGGCCACCGAGAGCGCCGCGATCGCGATGGTGGCGTAGACCAGTGTCTTGTAACCGAAGATCGGCTTGCGGCTGAACGCCGGGATGATCTCGGAGATGATGCCGAAGAACGGCAGCGCGATGATGTACACCTCGGGGTGGCCGAAGAACCAGAACAGGTGCTGCCACAGCAGCACGCCGCCGTTCTGCGGATCGAAGATGTGCGCCCCGAGGATCCGGTCGGCGCCGGCCGAGAACAGGGCGGCGGCCAGCACGGGGAACGCCATGATCACGAGGATGCTCGTGACGAGCGTGTTCCACGAGAAGATCGGCATGCGCCACATCGTCATTCCGGGCGCGCGCATCGTGATGATGGTGGTGATGAAGTTGACCGAGCCGAGGATCGTGCCGAAACCGCTCATGCCGAGGCCCAGCATCCAGAGATTCCCGCCCACGCCCGGCGAGAACGTCGCGCCGGCCAAGGGCTGATACGCGGTCCAGCCGAACGCGGCCGCACCCTGCGGGGTAAGAAAACCCGACAGCGCGATCAGCGACCCGAAGAGGAAGAGCCAGAAGGACAGGGCGTTCAGCCTGGGGAACGCGACATCGGGGGCACCGATCTGCAGCGGCATGATCGCATTGGCGAACCCCGCGAACAGCGGGGTCGCGAACAACAGCAGCATGATCGTGCCGTGCATCGTGAACAGCTGGTTGTACTGCTCCTTCGTCGGCACCACCTGCATGCCGGGCTCGAACAGCTCGGCGCGGATGACCAGCGCCATCACCCCGCCCAGGAGAAAGAACAGCATGGAGGCGATGATGTACATGTAGCCGATGGTCTTGTGGTCGGTGGAGGTCAGCCACCGCACCAGCAGATTGCCCTTCGCCTGCACGCGCGTCTGCGACATCAGCGCCGCCTGGCGCGGCGGAAGTTCGTTCGGCGGCCGGTTCCCGGTGACCGTGGAGGGAGCGGATTGCGACACCGTCATTCCTTCCCAGAAGCGACACTGCTCACGGTGCGAGAACCGTAGGCCAGGTTCGCCGTATCACAACACCCGATTGCATCGATGCGGATGCCGGAGTATAACCGGGGGTTTACCTGGCTGTCAGCCGAGCGTTCCGGCGGCACCTCGGGGGCAAGATAGACGTATGTCGACCAACCCCTTCCAGTCGCGCCCGTGGCTAGCCGCCTATGCGGAGGGGGTGCCCGCCGAGATCGAGTCGCCCACCCAGACGCTGCCCGAGATGATCACCGCGACCGTGAAGGCGTTCGGCCGCCGACCCGCGCTGGAATTCTTCGGCGCCACGACCACATACGCGCAGCTCGGCGACCAGATCCAACGCGCCGCCGAGGGACTGCGCCGACTCGGCGTCAGCAAGGGCGACCGAGTGGCGATCGTGCTGCCCAACTGCCCACAGCACGTCGTGGCGTTCTACGCGGTGCTGCGGCTCGGGGCGATCGTCATCGAGCACAATCCCCTCTACACCGCCCGTGAGCTGCGGCATCAGTTCGAGGACCATGGCGCGCAGGTCGCGATCGTGTGGGACAAGATGGTCGACACCGTCGCCGACTTCCCCTCCGACGTGCGCCCCGCGCGCATCATCAGCGTGGACATGACCGAGGCGCTGCCCACCGCGAAGCGCCTGGCGTTGCGCCTGCCCATTGCGAAGGCACGCGAATCGCGGGCAGCGCTCACCGGCACGCCGAAGCTGCGGCATCCCCTCGCGTGGCGGAAGCTGCTGGACCGCGGCCGACTCTCCTCGCGGGTGCCCGGGCCGACGCTGGAGGACATCGCGGTGCTGCAGTACACCAGCGGCACCACCGGCAGCCCCAAGGGCGCGATGCTGAGCCACAGCAATCTGCAGGCCAACGCGATGCAGGGCGCCGCGTGGGTGCCGGGCCTCGTCGAGGGCGAGGAGACCTTCTACGGGATCCTGCCGTTGTTCCACGCCTACGGGATGACGCTGTGCCTCACCACGGCGATGAGCCTGGGGGCGAAGCTCGTGCTGTTCCCGAAGTTCGACGTGGGCCTCGCGGCCGAGGCCGCCCGCAAGAGCCCGCCCACCTTCCTGCCGGCGGTGCCGCCGATCTACGAGCAGCTCGCCCGCGCCGCCGCCCGCAAGACGATGGATCTGTCGAAGGTGCGCTTCTCGATCTCCGGCGCCATGAGCCTGCCGGTAGGGACGGTGCGCCGGTGGGAGGAAGCGACGGGCGGACTGCTCGTCGAGGGCTACGGCATGACCGAAAGCTCCCCGATCGCCATCGGCAACCCCATGGGGCCGTCGCGGCGCCCGGGGACCGTGGGCGTCCCGTTCCCGAGCACCGAAATCCGGGTCGTCGACCCTGCCGACCCCACGGTCGACCGGCCGCTGGGGGAGACCGGCGAACTGCTCGTGCGCGGCCCGCAGGTCTTCCAGGGGTACTGGCGGCGACCGGCGGAGACGGCCGAGACGTTGCTCGCCGACGGCTGGCTGCGCACAGGTGACATCGCCTCGGTCTCACCCGACGGGTTCGTGACGATCGTCGACCGGCTGAAGGAGCTCATCATCACCGGCGGCTTCAACGTGTCGCCCACCGAAGTCGAGGACACCCTGCGCTCGCACCCCGACATCGACGATGCCGCCGTCGTCGCGCTGCCGCGCTCGCACGGCGGTGAGGACGTCGCCGCTGCCGTCGTGCTGCGCTCGGGCGCGACCCTCGAACCCGAGGGGCTGCGCGACTACTGCCGCAGCCGGCTCGCCGCGTACAAGGTGCCCAAGCGCATCGTGCAGATGGACGATCTGCCCCGCTCGCTCATCGGTAAGGTGATGCGCCGCGAGGTGCGCGAACAGATTCTCGCGACCACGTCGACGAAGTGAAGCCGGGAGGCGACGACGACCCGAACGTCGTCGCCTCAACCGGGGCCTTTTCACATCTGATTCCACCCTACGCAGGTGGTTTTCCGTCGAAAGAGCATTGACCGTACGGTCTCGTTCTGGTAGGTCCAGGAATACCCTGGGGTGGTATCCCGTTGCTACGATGAGTGTACCCCTCGGGGGTATTCGGGACAACGAAGAGCGAGGACATTCTCATGATGACGAATGAGTACCAGGTCACCGGCATGTCGTGCGGCCACTGCGAGGCCGCCGTGCGAGGCGAGGTGTCGAAGATCGCCGGGGTGGAGGGCGTGGAGGTCAGCGCCGCGGAAGGTCGCCTCGTCGTGACCTCGGCCGCGCCGCTGGCCGATGACGACGTCATCGCAGCCGTCGACGAGGCCGGCTACACCGCCGCCCGCGTCTGAATCGGGGAGAGCCATGAGCAGCATCGGCGCAGACCAGGCGCGCTTCGAATTCGAGATCGGCGGCATGACGTGCTCGTCGTGCGCCGCGCGCATCGAGAAGAAGCTCAATCGCATGGACGGCGTCTCGGCGACGGTGAACTACGCCACCGAGAAGGCGCAGGTCACCGTGCCCCGCGATCTCGACGCCGCCGCCGTCATCGCCGAGATCGAGGCGACCGGATACACCGCCGCGCTGCCCGTCCTGCCCGACGCCGAGTCGTCCGCGACGGACTCCGACGCCGAAGCCGACGACCCGGAGCTGCGTTCGCTGCGTCAGCGCCTGATCGGCTCCATCGTGCTGTCGGTGCCGGTGATCCTGATGTCGATGATCCCGGCGCTGCAGTTCCCGAACTGGCAGTGGCTCTCTCTCGCACTCGCCGCGCCCGTCGTGGTGTGGGGTGCGTGGCCGTTCCACCGCGCGGCGGCCATCAACCTGCGCCACGGCGCGGCCACGATGGACACCCTGGTGAGCATGGGCACCGGGGCGGCGCTGCTGTGGTCGTTGTATGCGTTGTTCTTCGGCACCGCCGGGATGACCGGCATGACCCACCCGTTCTCGTTCACGATCGGCACCGCCGACGCCAGTGGCCAGATCTACCTCGAGGTCGCGGCGGGCGTGACGATGTTCGTGCTTGCCGGCCGCTACGTCGAGAAGCGCGCCAAGCGGCGCGCGGGCGCGGCGCTGCGTGCGCTGCTGCACCTCGGCGCCAAGGACGTCGTCGTGCTGCGCGAGGGCATCGAGACCCGCGTGCCGGTCGCGGAACTTCGGGTGGGGGACGAGTTCGTCGTGCGCCCGGGCGAGAAGATCGCCACGGACGGCGTCGTGGTCTCCGGCGCCTCGGCGGTGGACGAGTCGCTGCTGACCGGTGAGTCGCTGCCGGTCGAGGTTGCGCCGGGGGATGCCGTCACGGGCGCGACCGTCAACGCCGGTGGCCGGCTCGTGGTGCGCGCCACCCGGGTGGGCGCCGACACCCAGCTCGCGCAGATGGCCAGGCTGGTCGAGCAGGCGCAGTCCGGCAAGGCCGAGGTGCAGCGTCTCGCCGACCGTATCTCCGGCGTCTTCGTCCCCATCGTCATCGTCATCGCGCTCGGCACGCTCGCCGGCTGGATCATCGCCGGAGCACCGCTGAGCGCGGCGTTCACCGCCACCGTCGCGGTGCTGATCATCGCCTGCCCGTGCGCGCTCGGGCTCGCCACGCCCACGGCGCTGCTGGTGGGCACCGGCCGCGGAGCGCAGCTGGGTGTGCTCATCAAAGGACCCGAGGTGCTCGAGTCCACGCGCCGCGTCGACACGATCGTGCTCGACAAGACCGGTACCGTCACGACCGGTCGTATGAGCGTGGTCGGCGTCTCCGCCGCCGAGGGTGAGGACCCCGACCGGGTGCTGCGGCTGGCAGGTGCGGTCGAGCACGCCAGCGAGCATCCGATCGGCACCGCGATCGCCCAGGCCGCCGTCGACCGCACCGGCCCGCTCGCGGCGGTCGCCGATTTCCGCAGCACTGCGGGCAAGGGCGTGAGCGGTGTCGTCGACGGGCACGCGGTGATCGTCGGCCGCGCCGCACATCTCGCCGACTGGGCGCTGCACCCGGACGAGGGTGTGCAGACGGCTCTGGAGGCCGCGGCGCAGCGCGGGCAGACCGCGGTGCTCGTGGCCTGGGATGGCAAGGCCCGCGGCGCGATCGTCGTGGCCGACCGCCCCAAGCCCACCAGCGTCGCCGCCGTCGCGCAGCTGCGCCGCCTCGGGCTCACGCCGGTGCTGCTCACCGGCGACAGCCAGGCCGTCGCCGCGCACATCGCCGCCGAGGTCGGCATCGACCAGGTGTTCGCCGAGGTCATGCCCGCCGACAAGGTCGCCGTCGTGGCCCGGCTGCAGTCCGAGGGCAGGGTCGTCGCGATGGTCGGCGACGGCGTCAACGACGCCGCGGCGCTGGCGCAGGCAGACCTCGGCATGGCGATGGGCACCGGCACGGATGCCGCGATCGAGGCGGCCGACATCACTCTCGTCCGCGGCGACCTGCGTGCCGCCGCCGACGCGGTGCGGCTGTCGCGCAAGACGCTGCGCACGATCAAGACGAACCTGTTCTGGGCCTTCGCCTACAATGTGGCTGCCATCCCGCTCGCAGCATTGGGTCTGCTGAACCCCATGATCGCCGGCGCCGCGATGGCCTTCTCGAGTGTCTTCGTCGTGGGCAACAGCCTGCGGCTGCGCCGCTTCCAACCTCTCGTGGCCACCACGAGCACCTCGCACCGAAGGGACCGGGTGTCATGACGACCGCAGACGACGCGCACGACGCGCACGACGCGCACGGACACACGCACGGCTACATCACCGACAAGGACAAGTACCTCAACCGTCTCAAGCGCATCGAGGGGCAGGCCAGGGGCGTGCACAAGATGATCGACGACGAGAAGTACTGCATCGACATCCTCACGCAGATCAGTGCGCTCACCAGCGCGCTGAACTCGGTGGCGGTGGGGCTCCTCGACGATCACCTGAAGCACTGCGTCGTGGACGCGGCGCGCCTCGGGGGCGACGAAGCGGATATCAAGATCGCCGAGGCCACGGCAGCCATCGCGCGTCTCGTGCGTTCCTGACGCGGGTCAGCCCGCAGGCAGCACCCCGACACCGTCGCGCCGGTCGAAGACGAGGTGCGTCTCGGTGGAGCGCACACTCGGGTGCACGGTGATGTGCTCGAGCACGAGGTCGCGCAGGGCATGAGCATCGGCGGCAGCCACGTGCAGCACGAAGTCGTCCTCGCCGGCCACGTGGAAGACCTCGATCACCCCGGGGATCTGGGTGAGCGCCTGGAACAGCTGCGTCACCCCGGCCTTGGTGTGGCTGCCCAGGCGCACGTTCACCACCGCGCGCAGCGGAAAGCCGAGGGCGGCGATGTCCACCCGGGCCCGCGTGTCGATGATGAGGCCGCGCCGGCGCAGCACCCGTACGCGGTGCGCGCACGTGGACTCCGCGAGGTGCAGTCGCTCGGCCAGCGCCTTGTTGGTGATGTCCGCGCGCGCGGTCAGCACCGCGAGGATCGCGAGATCGACGTCGTCGACCTCACCGACATCGGGTTGTGATCTGGCCAAGACAGTGCCTCCGAGAGGGGTGGATGCCGCACGAAACACGGCATCCAGGGCTGTGGTCAGCGTAGCGTGCGGACATCAGCCCAGAAGCCTGCGATTCGCGCATCATGGGGCCATGAACTCTGAGAACTGGCATCCCGATACGGTGGCGGTCCACGCCGGACGTGAGGACTTCGCCGCCCTGGGCGTGCATGCAGCCCCGATCGACCTGTCGACGACCAACCCCCTGCCCGACGTCGAGCGTGGCGGCGACAGCTACGAGACCCTCGCCACCGGCGGGCGCCCGACCGACGACGGCAGCATGGTCTACGCGCGACTGTGGAACCCGACCGTCGCGCGGTTCGAAGCGGCGCTCGCGCTGCTGGAAGGCGCCGAGGCGGCGGTCGCCTTCGCGTCGGGCATGGCCGCGACCACGGCGGCGATCCTCGCGCACACACAAGCGGTCGGCCGGCCCCACATCGTCGCGGTGCGTCCGCTGTACGGCGGCACCGACCACCTGCTGGCGAGCGGCCTGCTGGGCAACGAGGTGACGTTCTGCTCAGAGGCCGAGGTGGCGGGGTCGCTGCGCCCCGACACCGGCCTGGTCGTGCTCGAGACCCCCGCCAATCCCACCCTCGAACTCGTCGACATCGCGGCGGTCGTCGCAGACTCCGCCGGTGTGCCCGTGCTCGTGGACAACACCTTCGCCACGCCCGTGCTGCAGCGGCCGCTGGCGCTGGGTGCGGCGATGTCGCTGCACAGCGGCACGAAGTATCTGGGCGGACACGGCGATGCGATGGCCGGCGTCATCGCGTGCTCGGAGGAGACCGCCGAGGCGCTGCGGCGCGTGCGCGCCATCACCGGCGCGCTGCTGCATCCGCTCGGCGCCTACCTCATGCACCGGGGTCTCGCCACGCTGCCGGTGCGCATGCGCGCCCAGCAGCAGACGGCGGAGAAGCTGGCGGCGTGGCTCGACACGCATCCCGCGGTCTCGCGGATGCACTACCCGGGCCTGCACGGCGACCCGCGCGGGCTGCTGACGCGTCAGCTGAGCGGCGGCGGCGCGATGATCGCCGTCGAACTGCGCGGGGGCTATGCCGCGGCATCGGCCGTCGCGGGCGCGGTGCGGCTGTTCACGCACGCCGTGTCGCTCGGGGGCGTGGATTCGCTCATCCAGCATCCCGCCGCCCTCACCCACCGGCCGGTGGCGGCGCAGGCGCGGCCGTCCGCCGCGCTGCTGCGGCTGTCGGTGGGACTCGAGGATATCGATGACCTGCGGGCCGATCTCGATGCCGCGCTGTCTGCTGTCGTGGCCTCGAACCCTGAGACGCGTGAGATGCGACTGCCGGTGTGAGCGAGGCCCACACCGGCAGTCGGCGATGCTGATTCAGTTGATCAGGGCTGCGGGTAGCGCATGACGATGCGCCCCTCGATCTTGCCCTGCTCCATGCGCTCGAAGATGTCGTTGATGTCTTCGAGTCGCTCGACCGACACCGTCGGGTGGATCTCGCCGCGGGCGAAGAAGTCCAGCGCCTCGACCATGTCCTGACGGGTTCCGACGATCGAGCCGCGGATCGTGATGGCCCGCAGCACGGTGTCGAAGATGTCGGCGGGGAACTTCCCCGGGGGGAGGCCGACGAACACCACGGTGCCGCCGCGGCGGCTCATGCCGGTGCCCTGGGCGAACGCCTGCGGGTGCACGGCCGTGACCAGCACACCGTGCGCACCGCCGATGCGCTCCTGGATCTCGGCGATGGGGTCGGTCTTGGCCGCGTTGACGGTGATCTCGGCGCCGTGACGGCGGGCAAGGAACAGCTTGTCGTCGTCGATGTCGACGGCGGCGACGCGCATGCCCATGGCGCGGGCGTACTGCACGGCCACGTGGCCGAGCCCGCCGATGCCGGAGATGACGACCCACTCGCCCGGCTTCACCTCGGTCATCTTCAGGCCCTTGTAGACCGTGACGCCGGCGCACAGGATCGGCGCGACCTCATCGGGGTCCACCCCGTCGGGGATGCGGGCGGCGAACCGCTCGTCGACGAGCATGTACTCGCCGAAGCTGCCGTCGACCGAGTAGCCGCCGTTGTGCTGTTCGGGGCACAGGGTCTCCCAGCCGGTGCGGCAGAACTCGCACACGCCGCACGCGCTCCACAGCCACGCGTTGCCGACCTTGTCGCCGACGGCGAGCGTCGTGACGCCTTCGCCGAGGGCGACGACCTCACCGTAGCCCTCGTGGCCGGGGATGAGGTCGGACTTCGGGGGGACCGGCCAGTCGCCGCGGGCAGCGTGCAGGTCGGTGTGGCAGACGCCACTGGTGATCACCCGCACCAGGGCCTGACCAGGCCCGGGGGTGGGGATCGGGACTTCCTTCACCGCCAGCGGCTGGTCGGGGGCGGTGACGACGGCGGCGCGCATGACGCCGCCCGGGACGAGTCCGCGGTCCGTCTCGGCCGCGTTCGCCATCGTGTTCATGACAGGTCACTTCCTTGCGGACGGACGGGCGCCGTCCCTCGGAAGCCATGTTAGCGACGTGGTCAGACCACAGCAAGAGGCGCAACGACACCAGGCGACGCCCGCTCGGGTCGCCGCCTGGTGTCGTTGCCGGTGGTCACACCGTCTGGTCGGCGTGCGCCCCCTCGGCGATCTCCTCGACCACCTTCGCGTTGAATGCGGGCAGGTCGTCGGGCGTGCGGCTCGACACGAGGCCCGCATCGACCACGACCTCCTCGTCGACCCAGTTCGCTCCGGCGTTGCGCAGATCGGTCTTCAGGCTCGGGTAGCTCGTGATCGTGCGGTCATTGAGCACATCGGCGTCGGCGAGGATCCACGCGCCGTGGCAGATCACGCCCACGGGCTTGTGCTGCGCGAAGAAATCACGCGCGAACGACACCGCGGTGTCGTCCATGCGCAGGTTGTCGGCGTTCACGACGCCGCCGGGAAGGACCAGCGCGTCGAACTGAGAGGCGTCGGCCGAGGCAACGGCCAGGTCGACCGTCTGCTCGTGACCGTTCTTGCCGCTCACGCTCCCGTCCACGGGGGAGACCAGCACCGCCGTGGCGCCGGCGTCGGTCACCGCCTGCCAGGGGGAAGTCAGCTCGCTGTCTTCGAAACCGTCGGTCAGCAGGAACGCCACGCGCTTGCCGGTGATGTCGGTCATCTCGTCGTCCTCTCGTCGGTGGGGTCCGGGGGTGGCCCGGGTATGACCACGGTAGACAATCGCCGCGTGGGGCGGCGGGGGGTTGCGCGTCGCGGCCCGCTGACCTAACGCGCGGCTAGCATGGAGCCATGACCACCTCGAACCCGTCCGTCACCCAGCCCCTCCAGCCCGTCGGCGACGACAAGAACCTGCTCGCCGCCCCGCAGGACAACGCCTGCGCCTGTGGTGGCTGCGGCTGCAACTGACCTGACTCAGTGCCCCGCCGGCAGCTCCGCGGGAGCGTCGGCGGGTTTGCGGATCAGTGCCGCACCCACCAGCAGCGGCAGCGAGATGATCGCCGCCACGAGGAACGCCGCGCGTGTGCCTGCGGCGCCCGCAGCGGCCGCCCCCGCACCGGCATCCACCGCCGCCGTCGATGCCGACGACAGCGTCGTGATGAGAACGGCGATGCCCGCGGCCCCCGACACCTGCTGAATCGTCGTCACCACCGCGCTGCCGTGCGAGTACAGCCGCGGCGGGAGCGAGCCCAGTGACGAGGTGAGCAGCGGGGTGAACGACATCGCCAGTCCGAGCGAGAGCGCCGTCTGGGCGATGACCAGCAGCCACACCGGTGTGCTCTCGGTGAGGCCGGTGAACAGCCACAGGATGGCCACCACCAGGGTGCTGCCGGGGATGAGCAGCACCCGCGTGCCCCATCTGTCGTAGACGCGCCCGATGAGGGGGCCGGCCAGACCCATCGCGAGGGCCCCGGGCAGCACCACGAGGCCCGACTGCAGTGCGGTGAGGCCGAGCACACCCTGGGTGTACAGCGGCAGCACGGTGAGGGTGCCGAAGAAGGCCATCGACATGAAGGTGAGGTGGCCCACCGACAGCGAGAAGTTGCGGAAGCGGAAGACCCGCAGGTCCAACAGGGCGTCGTCGACGCGCTGCAGGCGCAGCTGCCGCCAGACGAAGAGGCCGAGCGAGACCGCGCCGATGCTGAGGGACACCACCAGCGTCGTGGTCGACAGCGCGGCCGCGGCGTCGCCGCCGTGGCCGCCACCGAGCTGACTGAGCCCGAACACCACGCCGCCGAACCCGAGGGCCGAGAGCACCACCGACAGCACGTCGAGCGGCGCGTGCCGTGGCTCGCCGAGATTGTGGATCCAGCGTGCCCCGACACCGAGGGCGATCAGCGCGATGGGCAGCACGATGGCGAAGATCCAGCGCCACGAGAGGGTGTCGAGGAGGAACCCCGACATGGTGGGTCCGATGGCGGGCGCGAGCGAGATCACGACCGACACGCGCCCCATCATGCGTCCCCGGTGCGCGGCGGGAACCACGGTCATCAGGGTCGTCATCAGCAGCGGCATCATGATGGCGGTGCCGGATGCCTGGATGACCCGGCCCGCCAGCAGCACCGGGAAGCCCGGTGCGACGAGGGCGACGGCGGTGCCGGCGGAGAACAGCCCCATCGCCGTGATGAACACCGCCCGCGTGGTGAGACGCTGCAGCAGGAAGCCCGTGGTGGGGATGACGACGGCCATGGTCAGCATGAACGCGGTCGTCAGCCATTGCGCAGCGACGGCGGTGATGCCGAGATCGACGATGAGGTGCGGGATCGCCACACCCATCGTGGTCTCGTTGAGGATGGCGACGAATGCGGCGGCGAGCAGCAGCCAGATGACACGCTCGGCCTCGGCGGAGACCCCGGAGGCACGCCGTGCGACCCGGCCGGTCCCGGTCGATGTGTGCGTTGCGGCCATGGTCACCTCGTTGCGGTTACGGCCGCCGGGTGGGCGGCTACTCGGTGTCGTTCCAGTCCTCGGAGCCGGGGGCGTCGGTGGGGGTCGGCTCGGGAGCGTCTTCGTCGAGCTGGGAAGGAGAGGGGTTCACGAGTTCCTCTTCGGGGATCTTCTGCAGCGCATCGATCTCCGCGCGCAGGTCGTCGAGGGCGGCCCGGTCGTCATCGGGGGTGCTGGTCATGCCGACACCCTAGTCCTCGCGCACGGGTCGTAGGCTGAAACGATGAGCATGGGCGGGGGAGGCGGCGGCGGTCCGCGCGGCGGCTTCCGTGGCGTCGACGAGACCGCCCAGCGCAAGCTCAACGCCCAGGCGCCGCGCATCCCCGGGCTCGGCCGCCGCGTCACGGCGCTGTTCCGTCCGTACCGCGCACGCATCGCCGTCACAGGGCTGCTCGTCATCGTCGGCGCGGCGCTCGGCGTCGTGCCGCCGCTGCTGGTGCAGCGGATCTTCGACGATGCCCTGTTCCCGCCCGGCGGTGCCCCCGACCTTGCGCTGCTGCTGCGGCTCGTGGCGCTCATGATCGGCCTGTTCCTCGCCTCCGCCGGCGTAGGTGTGGTGCAGACATGGCTCACGGCGACGGTGGGGAACAGGGTGACCGGCGACCTGCGGGTGCGGCTGTTCGACCATCTGCAGGCGATGGAACTGGCGTTCTTCACGCGCACCAAGACCGGTGTCATCCAGTCGCGCCTGCAGAACGACGTGGGTGGGGTCGCGGGGGTGCTCACCAACACCGTCACGAGCATCCTCGGCAATGCGGTCACCGTCGTCGCCTCGCTCGTGGCGATGATCATCATCGACTGGCGGCTCACGATCATCGCCGTCGTGCTCATGCCGGCGCTCGTTCTCGTGCAGCGCAGGATCGGCCAGCTGCGCGCCCGCATCGCCGCGGAGACCCAGGAGTCGCTCTCGGAACTCACCGCCATCACGCAGGAGACCCTGAGCGTGTCCGGCGTCCTGCTGTCGAAGTCGTTCAATCGGCAGCGCACCGAGTCCTCCCGCTACCGCGCCGAGAATGCCAACCAGGTCGTGCTGCAGGTGCGCCGCGCGATGAGCGGGCAGGGCTTCTTCGCCGTCGTGCAGGTGCTGATGGCGAGCGTCCCGGCCGTCATCTACCTCGTCGCCGGCTACCTCATCGTCGGTGGCAGTCCCGACATCACCGCCGGCACGATCGTGGCGTTCACCACCGTGCAGGCTCGACTGCTGATGCCGTTGACCTCGCTCATGCGCGTGGCGCTGGACCTGCAGACCTCCGCGGCGCTGTTCGCGCGCATCTTCGAGTACCTCGACCTCGTGCCCGCCATCAGCGACGCCCCCGACGCGATCGACGTCGCCGACGCGCCCGGCCCGCTCGGCCGGGTGGAGTTGCGCGACGTCGTCTTCCGCTACCCGGATGCCGCCCCCGACGCCCGCCCCACCCTCGACGGTGTCTCGTTCGTCGCCGAACCCGGCCAGCATGTCGCCTTCGTCGGCCCGTCCGGTGCGGGCAAGACCACCGTGCTCTACCTCGCCCCCCGGCTGTACGAGGCCTCCGGCGGCAGCGTGCTGTTCGCCGGGGAGGACGTGCGGGGGCTGCGGCACGCGTCGCTCATCGACCGGGTGGGGATCGTGTCACAGGAGACCTACCTCTTCCACGCCACGGTCCGCGAGAATCTGCGCTACGCCAAGCCCGACGCGACCGACGACGAGCTCGTCGCGGCGTGCGTCGCCGCCAACATCCACCACGTCGTGATGAGCTTCCGTGACGGCTACGACACGATCGTGGGCGAGCGCGGCTACCGGCTCTCCGGCGGCGAGAAGCAACGCATCGCGATCGCCCGCGTACTGCTGAAGGACCCGCCGGTGCTGCTGCTGGACGAGGCCACCTCGGCACTGGACACGGTGTCGGAGCGGGTGGTGCAGGAAGCCCTCGATGCCGCCTCCCACGGCCGCACGACGCTGTCGGTGGCGCACCGCCTGTCGACGGTGATCGGCGCCGATGTCATCCACGTCGTCGAGGCGGGGCGCATCGTGGAGTCGGGCACGCACACCGAGCTGCTCCTGGCCGACGGGTTGTACGCCAAGCTCGCCGAGGAGCAGGTGGCCGCGAGCCGGGTGCTCCAGACCGAGGCTGCCCTCGACGCCGGCGACGGGTCAGAACAGCAGCGCGGCGGCCACGGCACGCGCTGAGCGCTCATCGAGGTCGCTGTGCGCGCCGCCGCGGGCCCACACCTCGCGGGCGAAGGCCCCGAGTGCGCGCCGGTAGGCGTCGTCGGGGTGAATGCGGGCGAGGTCGACCAACGGCGGCAGGTCCATCGTCAGGATCAGCCGCACGCGGGAGCGCACTGCCGCGGCGTGGCCGGCGTGCTCGAGCACGTCGAGCCCACCCACCATCGCGGCGAGGTACTCCCGCAGTACCGGCAGCGCGCTCTTGCCCTGTGTGATCGACGAGCCGTCGGCCCGCTCGCGCCAGTGCACGACGACGTCGGGCACGACGTCGAAGCGGCGCGCGCGGCTGTACATCTGCTGCGCGACCACCTGGTCCTCGTAGAGGCGACCGTCGGGGAAGCGCAGCCCCGCGCGGCGCCAGAAATCGATGCGGCTGAGTTTGGACCACGCGACGATGTTGCCCGAGGCATCGGGGTGCTCATCGATCGTCGTGCGACGGCGGCCCGGCTCGGTGGCCGCCGCGACCCACGGCTGCACGTCGCCGACGGCGTACCCGCCGGTGGCATCCGGACGCAGCCGCACGTACGCGCCGACGGCGAAGTCGCTGCCGGTCTCATCCAGCGCCCCTGCGAGGCGTTCCAACGCCGTGGGGGTGAGCACGTCGTCGGCGTCGAGGAACCCGAGGTAGGGCGTCTCCACCAGGTCGAGGCCGGTGTTGCGAGCGCTGCTGAGGCCGCGCCGCTCGGCGTGGCGGACGACCCGGAACCGCGGGTCGCGTGCCGCAGCCGCGGTGAACAGCGCCCCGGTCGCATCGGTCGATGCATCGTCGACGAGGATCGCCATCCAATCGCCACGGGTCTGCGCGCGCAGCGAGTCGAGGGCTTCGGCAGCGTAGTCGGCCACGTCGAAGCCGGGCACGATGATCGTGATCGCTGCGTTCACGTGCCCGATCGTACCGCCGCGACGGCCGCGGCGACCGCCGCTGCCAGGGCGCCCGGGTCGACGGCGAGGGCATGGCCGAACGTGAAGCGCACGGCGGTGCGGGCGACGTCGGCGGGCACCCCCATCGCCACCAGCACATGCGACGGTTGGTCACTGCCGGCGGCGCACGCCGAACCGCTGGAGGTGACAACGCCGCGACGTTCGAGCTGCAGCAGCACCGCCTCGCCACTCGTTCCGGCGAAGGTGAAGCTCGCGGTGCCGGGAAGGCGCTGCACCCGGTGCCCGGTGAGGCGGGCGGTGGAAACGGCGCCGAGCACCGCGGCGACGAAGGCGTCGCGCATCGCGGTGACGCGCGTCGCGGCCGCCGCCCGTTCGGCTTCGGCGAGTTCGAGGGCGAGGGCGAGCCCCACCGCACCGGCGACGTTCTCGGTGCCGCTGCGGCGGCCACGCTCCTGCCCGCCGCCGTGCACGAGAGGCTCGAGCGGGATGCGGCCGCGCACCGCGAGCACGCCGATGCCCTTCGGAGCGCCGATCTTGTGGCCGGCGAGCGAGATCGCGTCGGCGCCGGTGCCCGACAGCGCCAGCCAGCCCGCGGTCTGCACGGCATCGAGGTGCAGCGGCACACGGTGCTCCGCGCACACGGCGGCGAGCGCGACGGCATCCTGCACGGTCCCCACCTCGTTGTTGGCGTGGCCGATCGAGACCACCGCGGTCTGCGGTCCGATCGCGGCGGCGAGCGCGCGCGGGTCGACACGGCCGGTGGCATCCACATCCACCAGCGTCACGTCGAAGCCGTGCAGGCGTCGCAGGTGGTCGCACGATGCGAGCACGGATTCGTGCTCGATCGGGGTGGTGATCACCTGGTTCTTCGCCGGCTCGGCGGCGCGCGCCGCCAAGGCGATGCCCTTGATCGCGAGGTTGTTCGCCTCGGTGCCGCCGGCAGTGAACACGACGTCGCCGGCGCGCATCCCCAGCACGCGCGCCACCCGCGTGCGGGCGTCGGAGAGCACACCCGCGGCCTGTTCGCCGATGGTGTGGTGACTCGACGGGTTGCCGTACGCCTCGGTGAGCAGCGGCAGCATCGCCGCCAGCACCTCCGGGCGCACCGGCGTCGTCGCGGCGTGGTCGAGGTACAGCAGCGCCATGTCAGCCCTCGACGCTGACGTCCAGGCCCAGGTCGAGAGCCCGTGCGGAGTGGGTGAGCGCGCCGACCGAGATCACATCCACGCCGGTCTCGGCGATCGCCCGCACCGTGTCGAGAGTCACCCCGCCGGATGCCTCGATCGTCGCGCGTCCGGCGACGGCCTCGACGCCGGCGCGCAACTGGTCGAGCGTGAAGTTGTCGAGCATGATCGTGCCGACGTCCGCCGCGAGGACCGCATCGATCTGATCGAGCCGGTCGACCTCGACCTCGACGTGCGTCGTATGGGGCAGCTGCGCGATCGCCCCCTGCAGTGCCGCCGTCACGGACACGCCCTTGCGGGTGAGCACGGCGAGGTGGTTGTCCTTGACCATGACGGCGTCCGACAGCGAGAAGCGGTGGTTGTGGCCGCCGCCGTTGCGCACCGCGTGGCGCTCGAAGGCGCGCAGCCCCGGCGTCGTCTTGCGGGTGTCGGCGATGCGGGCGCCGGTGTGGGCGACCTCGGCGACGTAGCGGGCGGTGAGGGTCGCGATGCCGCTCATGCGCTGCACGAAGTTGAGCCCCACGCGCTCGGCGGTGAGCACGGCGCGGGCGGGACCGCTGACGACGGCGAGCGTGTCGCCGGTGCGGAACATCTCGCCGTCGTCGACGAGCAGCACGACGTCGCAGCGCGGATCGGTGAGCCGGAATGCGGCCTCGAACACCTCTCCGCCCGAGAAGAGGCCGTCTTCGCGGGCGATGAGTTCGGCGCGGGCGGCGGCGGTGGGGACGATGAGGCTCTCGCTCGTGAGGTCGCCCCAGGGGGCATCCTCGTCGAGGGCCGCCTGCACGGTGCGGTCGATGGTGGTGCGGGTGAGCATCAGGCGGCTCCTTCGAAGGCGGGGTCCCGGGACGCGGGGGAGTCGGGCGCGGCGTCGCACCGGAAGCGCGCGGCGTCGCACCGGAAGTGCGCGCCGACCGATTCCTCGCGGGCGAGGGCGGCGGCGACGAGGCGCTCGGCGACGAGCAGCAGGTTCTGATCCTCACGCTCGGTGACGGTGACCGGCGCGGGGGCGGTGGCGTGCCATGCGGCGAGGGATGCCGCGGCGCGGGAGAGCCCGACGGCGTCGCGCTGCACCCCGGCATCCGCCCACATCGTCCGCTGCAGTGCGGCGCGCGAGAACGGCTCGCGCACGGCCACGGCCGCGGCGTCGGTCGCCGGCGCGCGGGTGGGCTGTGCGGGCGCCGCGGGCGCACTCGCAGGCCAGGAGCCACGCGCGTCGCCGGCGACGGCGTCGCCCGCACGGGCCCCGAACACAGCCCCCTCCAGCAGCGAGTTGGATGCCAGGCGGTTGGCACCGTGCACGCCGGTACGGGCGGCCTCGCCCACGGCGTAGAGTCCGGGCACACTCGTGCGGCCGTACAGGTCGGTGTCGACGCCGCCCATCAGGTAGTGCGCGGCGGGGGTCACCGCGATGCGCTCGCGCGCCCAGTCCCCGCCGCGGGCGCGCACGGCGGCGTCGATCGTGGGGAATCGCGCCGCGAGGAATGCGGCGGTGGCCTCCGGGGTGGGGCGCACCCCGGTGGCATCCAGGAAGACCGGCCGCCCGTCCTGCGCGGCCATTCGCGCCACGATCGCCCGGGCGACGACGTCGCGCGGGGCGAGTTCGCCGTCGGGGTGCGCGTCGAAGGCGAACCGGCGGCCGTTCTCATCGACGAGCGTCGCACCCTCGCCGCGGACCGCTTCGGATACCAGAAAGCCGTCGCCCCCGGCGAGCACCGTGGGATGGAACTGCACGAACTCGAGGTCGCTGACGGCCGCCCCGATGCGCAGTGCCGCGGCGATGCCGTCGCCGGTGGCGGCGGGCGGATTGGTGGTGTGCGCGTAGAGCCGGCCGATGCCGCCGGTGGCGAGCACGACCGCGTCGGCTTCGAGACGCACCGCGGTGGGCGTGAGGTGGTGATCGCGCACGAGGTCGACGCCCGTGACGCGCCGGGCGCTGCCCACGAGATCGGCGAGGAACGCGTGCTCGATCACCGCGATGTCGGCTGCGCGCACCCGGGCGACGAGGGCCCGCTCGATCTCGAGCCCGGTCGCGTCGCCACCGGCGTGCACGACGCGGGGGTACGAGTGCGCCGCCTCCAGGCCCTTCACGAACACCCCGTCGGCGTCGCGGTCGAAGCCGACCCCGAGCGCCACGAGCTCGCGGATACGCTCGGGGCCCTCGGTGGCGAGCACCCGCACCGCGGCGGGGTCGGCCAGCCCCGCACCGGCGGCGAGCGTGTCGCGCACGTGGGCGTCGACGCTGTCGTCGGCGAAGAGCACCCCGGCGATGCCACCCTGCGCGAAGCGGGTGTTGGCCAGGCCGAGGGTGTCTTTGGTGACCACCGTCACGCGGCAGCCGTCGGCGGCGGCGTGCAGGGCCGCGGCGAGCCCGGCGATGCCGGAGCCGACGACCACGACGCTGGTCACTTCTGCGCCCCGGCGGCGGGAGGCTTGGCAGCCAGCATGCGCTCGAGGGCGACCCGGCCGGGCTCGGCGACGTCCTGGGGCACCGTGATGCGGTTGACCACGCGGCCGGCGACGAGCTCCTCGAGCACCCACGCGAGGTAGCCCGGGTGGATGCGGTACATCGTCGAGCACGGGCAGACAACGGGGTCGAGGCAGAAGATCTCGTGCTGCGGATGCTGGGCGGCGAGGCGCCGCACGAGGTTGATCTCGGTGCCGATCGCGAACGTGGTGGGCTCGTCGGCCGCCTCGATCGCCTTGCGGATGTAGTCGGTCGAGCCCGATTCGTCGGCGGCGTCGACGACGGCCATGGGGCACTCCGGGTGCACGATGACGCGCACCCCGGGGTGCTCGGCGCGGGCCTTGTCGATCTGGTCGACCGTGAACCGGCGGTGCACCGAGCAGAAGCCGTGCCAGAGGATCACGCGGCTGTCCTCGAGCGTTGCGGCATCGGTCCCGCCCCACGCCTTGGTGGGGTTCCACATGGGCATGCGCTCGAGCGGCACGCCCATGGCCTTGGCGGTGTTGCGGCCGAGGTGCTGATCGGGGAAGAACAGCACGCGGCGCCCGCGCGCGAACGCCCACTCCAGCACCGTGCGGGCGTTGGAGGAGGTGCACACGATGCCGCCGTGGCGGCCGACGAACCCCTTGATCGCGGCGGAGGAGTTCATGTAGGTCACCGGCACGACGGGGACGAGGCCGTCGGCGTCGGGCGCGTCCATGTCGCCGAACAGCTCCGCCAGCTGCTCCCAGCACTCCTCGACCTGGTCGATGTCGGCCATGTCGGCCATGGAGCAGCCGGCGGCGAGGTTGGGGAGGATGACGGCCTGATCGGGCCCCGAGAGGAGGTCGGCGGTCTCGGCCATGAAGTGCACGCCGCAGAAGACGATCGCCTCCGCCTCGGGGCGGGACGCGGCCGCGCCGGCGAGCTGGAACGAGTCGCCGACATAGTCGGCATGGCGGACGACCTCTTCGCGCTGGTAGAAGTGGCCGAGCACGACGACGCGGTCGCCGAGGGTCGCCTTGGCTGCCCGGATGCGGTCGTGCAGCTCTTCGTCGGGCGCGTCACGGTAGCGCTGCGGCAATTCTCCCTGGCGGGGGGAGCCGGTGGGGATGACGTCGCCCATCGACGCGCCGGGGCCGTACCCGGGGCGGGTGTCGAACGTCCAGGGGCCGGCGGCGAGGTCGGTCGTGCAGGTGGACCCGGCGGCCGCGCCGGCGACGATCGCCTGGATCTCGTGGTCGACGCTGGGGTCTGCGGGCGGACGGCCGGGGCGGAGCGTCAGGGGTGTGGTGGTCATGGCTGTGTCCTTCAGCGCGAGAGCGGGCCGCGGTCGGCGAGCTCGACTTCGTGGTCGTACCGGTACAGCCGTGCCGGCCGGTGACTGCCGGTGCGGAACTGGTCGGTGGGGATGAGGGTGGCGGAGTTCTCCACCTGGCGACGGAAGTTGGCCGGGTCCAGGCGCTTGCCGAGGATCGCCTCGTAGACCTCGCGCAGCTCCGCGAGGGTGAACTCCGCCGGCAGCAGGCCGTGCGCGATACGGCTGTAACCCACCTTGTTGCGCAGGCGCCACAGTGCGTAGTCGACGATCTGGTTGTGGTCGAACGCGAGGGTGGGGAGGGATGCCGCATCGAACCAGGCGACGTTGTGCTGGGCGTGCGCGGCCTCGGCCTCGTCGGGACGCACGAGCGCCCAGTACACGATCGAGACCACGCGGCTGGGGGAGCGGTCCACCGCCCCGAACGCGTACAGCTGCTCGAGGTAGCTGGGCGCGAGTCCGGTGGTCTCGGCGAGGGTGCGGGCGGCCGCGGCATCGAGATTCTCGTCCGTGCCGAGCCAGCCTCCCGGCAGCGCCCAGAGTCCTTCGAAGGGGTCGCGGGTGCGCTTGACGAGCGGGAGCACGACCGCGGCGCCGTCGCCTGAGGCCAGGCGGCGCAGGCTGAAGATCACCGTGGAGACCGCCACGCGGATGTCGGATGTTCGTGTCATTGTGACCCTAACTCGTGCCGCGATCTTAATGTCACTCTGACCTGAAGTGCAAGCGATCTGCCGCGCCGGGGGGATCACAGGCGGGTCGCCTACGCTGTCGCGCACAGGGAGGTCGTGCCGATGATCGTCGACATCGTGGTGATCGCGGTGCTGCTGCTGGCGTTGCTGCTGGGGCTGCGCAGCGGGCTGCTGGCCGCGCTCGGCGCGCTCATCGGACTGACTCTGGGCGCTCTCGTGGCGTACTGGGTGGTGCCGATGGTGCTGCCGGTGCTCGGCGACGTGTTCCCCTCGCCGGCGTGGCGCGGCATCGCGGTGGTGATCGGCTCGATCGTGCTCGTGGCCGGGGCGGCGGTCGCCGGTTCTGCCGTCGGTTCGGCCGGACGACGCGGCGTCGTGCGCATCCGCCTGGGATGGCTCGAACGCCTCCTCGGCGGCGCGCTCAGCGTCGCCGTCGCGGGGCTCGCGATCTCGCTCGTCGCGCAGACCGTCGTCGTCGCCGGCATCCCTCACCTGTCGGCCGCCGTGGCATCATCGCGCGTGGTGCGCGCCATCGACGCCCTCACACCCCCGCCGGTGGATGCCGCCCTCGCACAGGTGCGCGGCGCCTTTCTGGAGGAAGGCCTGCCGTCGCTCGGCAATCTGTTCGGGCCGGGCATGGTCGTGGACCCCGGCGCCCCCGCCCCTGAGGTGGCGCTGGACGATCCCGTGCTCAACGAGGCCGCCCAGTCGGTGGCCCGTATCTCGGGCGTCGCGTACGCCTGCGGCACGAGTTCGACCGGTTCGGGTTTCGTCGCGGCCGATGACCGCATCATGACGAACGCGCACGTGGTGGCGGGAGTGACCGACCCCGTGGTGGAGCTGCCCGGCGGTATGTCGCGACAGGGCCGCATCGTGTACTTCGACCCCGTCGACGACCTCGCCGTCATCGCGGTGGACGACCTCGACGTCGCCCCGCTGACCGTGGCCGCCGCGCTCGCGACGGGGGAGGACGCCGTCGTGCAGGGCTACCCCTACGGCGGCCCGTTCACGATGACCGGTGCCCGCGTGCTGTCGGTGGGGGTCGTGGACGTGCCCGACATCACCGACACCACCTCGGCGCCCCGCGACATCTACGCGCTCGCCGCCGCCGTGCGCCCCGGCAACTCCGGCGGACCGCTGCTCAACGCCGCCGGCGACGTGGCGGGTGTCGTGTTCGCTCGCGCGCAGTCGGGGGAGGACGTGGGGTACGCGGTGACTCCGGCCGAGTTCGCGCCGGTCGTCGCGCAGGCTCCCGCTCTGACCGCACGGGTGTCATCGGGTTCCTGCGCGGACTGACGCGCGGCTATGCTTGCCGGACAAGTCGATATCGGCCCGACGACCCTCGCGGGAGAGCTCCGACACCTCGTGTGCCGGACACCGAAGGAGCAAGCCTCCCCGCCAATCTCTCAGGTACGCGTACCGCGCAGGTCTGGGCCACTCTGGAAAGCGATCCGTGCGCGCCTTGGCACCCGGGTCCGCCGACGGTGAAAGCGGCGGCATCCCACGGGTGCCGGCGTGAAACTCTCAGGCCCATGACAGAGGGGGAGTTCTCAGACGTCGGTCCCGGCGTCTGCCCGTTCGATCTCGGGAGAACTCATGACCGCACCCCGCTCCACGACTCTGCACGACCGCCACGAAGCCCTCGGCGCGGCGTTCACCGACTTCGGCGGCTGGCTCATGCCGGTGCGCTACTCGTCAGACCTCGCCGAGCACCGTGCGGTGCGCGAGGCGGCGGGCCTGTTCGACATCTCGCACATGGCGGAATTCACCGTCGACGGCGCCGACGCCGGTGCGTTCCTGGACTACGCGCTCGCCGGGCGGCTGTCGACCATGGCTCTGGGCAAGGCGAAGTACTCGCTCGTGCTCGCCGAAGCGGGCGGGATCATCGACGACGTCATCGTCTACCGCCTCGAGGAGACCGGCTACCTCGTCATCGCCAACGCCGGCAACCGCGATGCCGTCGCGCAGGCGTTCGCCGAGCGCGCCGACGGCTTCGACGTCGCCGTCGTCGACGTCACCGACGACTACGCGCTCGTCGCCGTGCAGGGCCCCGCCGCCCGCGGCATCCTCGAAGCCACCTCCGGCATCACGGGCCTGCACCGCCCGCTCGCGGAACTGCCCTACTACGCCGCGACGCGGGGCGAGTTCGAGGGCGCGCCGCTGCTGGTCGCCCGCACCGGTTACACCGGCGAGGACGGCTTCGAACTGCTCGTGCCGCACCCCGTCGCCGGGGCGCTCTGGGACGCGCTGCTGGCGGCAGGCACGCCGCTCGGGCTCGTGCCCGCCGGGCTCGCCGCCCGCGACACGCTGCGCCTCGAGGCGGGCATGCCGCTGTACGGCCACGAACTCTCGCTCGACATCGTGCCCGCGCAGGCGGGACTGGGCCGCGTCGTCGCCGTCGACAAAGACGACTTCGTCGGCAAGTCGGGCCTGGGGACCGTGGTCGCCGGCTCCGCCCCCGTCCTCGTGGGCCTCGTGGGCGACGGCAAGCGCGCCGGACGCGCGGGCTACGCCGTCTACGACGGCGACACCGCGGTGGGGGAGATCACCAGCGGCGCGCTCAGTCCCACCCTCGGGCATCCGATCGCCCTGGCGTTCGTGTCCCCGGCGGTCGCTTCCGCCGGCACCCCCCTGACCATCGACGTGCGCGGCACCCGCCTGCCCGTCACCGTGACCGCGCTGCCGTTCTACCGGCGCGCCCAGTAACACAGACCCTCGGGAGCAGACATCATGGCCGACCTCACCAGCCTTCTCTACACCGCCGAGCACGAGTGGATCGCCGTCGACGGCGACACCGTGACGATCGGCATCACCGACTACGCCGCCGAGCAGCTGGGCGATGTCGTGTTCGTCGATCTGCCCGCCGTCGGCGCCACCGTCACCGCCGGGCAGGTGTGCGGCGAGATCGAGTCGACCAAGTCGGTCGGCGAGCTCTACGCCCCGCTCACCGGCGAGGTGATCGAGATCAACGACGCCGTCGTCGAGGACCCCTCCGCCGTCAACGCCGATGCGTTCGGCGACGGCTGGCTGATCAAGGTGCGCGTCGAGTCGGCATCGGTCGAGGGCGCCTTCGCCCGCGACGGATACCTCGCGCTCACCGGCGGCGAGGCGTGAGCGCGCCCTTCACCGCGCGGCACATCGGCACCGATGCCGCCGCCCAGCGGCAGATGCTCGACACCCTCGGCTACGACTCGGTCGCCGCCCTCGTCGAGCGCGCGGTGCCGGCGTCGATCCACGCGCAGCCGCGGACGACGAGCGACATCCCGGCCGCGGCCAGTGAGGACGAGGCACTGCGGGAACTGCGCGAGCTCGCCGGCGCCAACCGCACCGCGAAGCCCATGATCGGACTGGGCTACTACGACACCCACACCCCGGCGGTCATCCAGCGCAACGTCTTCGAGAACCCGTCGTGGTATACCGCCTACACGCCGTACCAGCCGGAGATCTCGCAGGGGCGCCTGGAGGCGCTCATCAACTTCCAGACGATGGTCACCGACCTCACCGGGCTCGCCACCGCGAACGCGTCGATGCTCGACGAGTCGACCGCGGTCGTGGAGGGCATGCTCGTCGCGCGTCGCGCCTGCAAGGGGGCGTCGAACGTGTTCGTCGTCGACGCCGACGCGCTGCCGCAGACCAAGGCGCTGCTGCGTCACCGCGCCGAGGCGCTGGGCATCCGCATCGTCGAGACCGACTACGCCGCGGGCCTGCCCGACGGCGACGAGGTGTTCGGCGCCTTCGTGCAGTACCCCGGTGCCACGGGGCGCGTGTGGGATCCGAGCGAGGTCATCACCGCCGTGCACGCACAGGGCGGACTCGTCGTCGTCGCGGCCGACCTGCTGGCGCTCACGCTGCTGCGTTCGCCCGGGTCGCTCGGCGCCGACATCGCGGTGGGCACGACCCAGCGCTTCGGCGTGCCGCTGGGCTTCGGTGGTCCGCACGCCGGATACATGGCCGTGCGTACGGGCCTCGAGCGTCAACTTCCCGGGCGACTCGTCGGCGTCTCGCAGGATGCCGCCGGGCACCCCGCCTACCGCCTGGCGCTGCAGACCCGCGAGCAGCACATCCGCCGCGAGAAGGCGACGTCGAACATCTGCACCGCGCAGGTGCTGCTGGCCGTGATGGCCTCGATGTACGCCGTCTACCACGGTCCCGGGGGCCTGCGCCGCATCGCGACCGAGGTCGCGCAGAAGACCGAGGCGCTCGCGACCGAACTGCGCGGATACGGGCTGACACTGGCATCCGACGCGGTCTTCGACACCCTTCGCGTGCACGTGCCCGGCGACGCCGGCCGTATCGTCGAGCGGGCGCGCTCGCGCGGCTACCAGCTGTTCTGGGCCGACGACGCCTCGGTCGGGGTGTCGGTGGACGAGACCACGACCGCTGCCGACCTCGCTGCCGTGGCGTGGGCGTTCGGTGCGGTCGAAGAACCGGGCGCCGAGCTCGCCGTCGCCGACGCGCAGCCGCTGGCCGCCGTGGCGGACTCGCTGCACCGCACCGAGGGTTACCTCGAGCACCCCGTGTTCAACACGCACCACTCCGAGACGGCGATGATGCGCTACCTCAAGCAGCTCGCCGACCGCGACTATGCGCTGGATCGGGGCATGATCCCGCTCGGCTCCTGCACGATGAAGCTCAACGCCGCGACCGAGATGGCGGCGGTGTCGTGGCCCGAGTTCTCGCGCGTGCACCCGTTCGCCCCGGCCGACGACGTCGCCGGGTACCTCGCGATGATCGAGCAGCTCGAGACGTGGCTGGCGGAGGTCACCGGGTACGACGCCGTGTCGCTGCAACCCAACGCCGGTTCGCAGGGGGAGCTCGCGGGACTCCTCGCGATCCGCGGCTTCCACCGCGCCAACGGCGACCACGAACGCACGGTGTGCCTCATCCCGTCGTCGGCACACGGCACCAACGCGGCATCCGCCGTGCTCGCCGGCATGTCGGTCGTCGTGGTCGCCTGCGACGAGGCGGGGAACGTGGAGCTCGCCGACCTGCGGGCGAAGATCGCCGCGCACGCCGACCGGCTCGCGGCGCTCATGATCACCTACCCCTCGACCCACGGCGTCTACGAGCACGATGTGCTGGAGATCACGCAGGCCGTGCACGACGCCGGCGGCCAGGTGTACGTCGACGGCGCGAACCTCAACGCGCTGCTCGGCTTCGCCCGTTTCGGGGACCTGGGCGGCGACGTGTCGCACCTGAACCTGCACAAGACGTTCGCGATCCCGCACGGTGGGGGCGGCCCCGGTGTGGGTCCGGTGGCGGCGAAGGCGCACCTCGCGCCGTATCTGCCCTCGCACCCGCTGTCGCAGCGCGCCGACCACGCCGGCGGGTTCGTCTTCGACGGCGGACCGGTCTCGGCAGCGCCGTACGGGTCGGCATCCATTCTGCCGATCTCGTGGGCTTATGTGCGGATGATGGGCGCGGAGGGTCTGCGCGAGGCGACCGGCGCCGCGGTGCTGGCAGCGAACTACATCGCCGCGCGGCTGCGCGCGCACTACCCCGTGCTGTACGCGGGGGAGGGCGGGCTCGTGGCGCACGAGTGCATCCTGGATCTGCGGCCCCTGCGCGAGGCCACCGGGATCACGGTCGACGACGTCGCCAAGCGGCTCATCGACTACGGCTTCCACGCCCCGACGATGTCGTTCCCGGTCGCGGGAACGCTGATGGTGGAGCCGACCGAGTCGGAGGACCTGGCCGAGATCGAGCGGTTCATCGAGGCGATGATCGCGATCCACGCCGAGGCGCACGCCGTGGCGGCCGGGAAGTGGCCGGCATCCGACAACCCGCTCGTGAACGCGCCGCACACCGCCCAGTCGGTGGTCGCGGGCGAGTGGTCGCACCCGTACTCGCGCGAGGAGGCGGTCTACCCCGTGCCATCGCAGGTGCGCACGAAGTACTGGCCCCCCGTGCGCCGGATCGACAACGCCTACGGCGACCGCAACCTCGTCTGCGCCTGCCCCCCGCCCGAGGCCTTCGCCTAGCCGCGCGCGCCGCGCCGCGCCGCGCCGCCGCCGCGCCGCGATCTCTCGCTGAGACGAATACTGACGGCCGAGACAGTGGGTATCACCCGCGGTCTCGGCCGTCGGCATTCGTCTCGCCGGTGGGCGGGAGGGTCGGGGCGAGGGCCCGGCGGAGCGAGAACAGTGCGGCGGTGTCCTCGCGAGCGGTGGGGCGCAAGCCCGCGCCGGTCAGGATGTCGCGCAGCGGCGTGGCGAGCACCGTGTCGCGCCAACCCCAGTGAACGACCGTCCGCACGTGGCGACGCAGCCGCGCATCCCGCTCCCTCTGCCGGGCTTGGACGACCTCGGCGTGGCCGAAACGACCGTCGTACTTCAGCCCGCCGTCGCATTCGCCGGCCACCGATGCCTGCTCCCACACCAGGTCGCTTCGATCGTGACCGCCGTCGGTGGTGGGGAAGCGCATCTGCAGCACGGGCCCCGGAAACCCGAGCCATTCCGCGACAGCACGGCTGACGCTCTCGAGCGGCGACTCGGCCAGACCGTTCGGGCGTGCCAGCGACCAGCGCGCGATGGCACGACCGCGCTTGCTGACACGCCGCTCGTTGCCCGCCTGCAGTGCGGCCGCGCTGAGCGACGGGTCGGCACGCAAGGCGGCATCCGCCATCGAGAGGCCGATCGCGCGATGCCGCGACCGTGCCGTGTCCACGGCGGTGTCCAGGATCCCGGTGATGAGCAGCCCGCCGACCGCGAGGATCTCGCGGTCGCCGGTGTGGGTGTGGACGCGAATGCCGCCGGCAAGTCGCGAGCGACCGAGCGGGTCCTCCAGAAGGTGGACGACCACAGGATCCCCGAAGACAGGCAGCCCCAGCAGCGCTGCTGCCGAGTCGTGGGAAAAGACGGCATTCGGATACTTCAGCGCGACGGCGTGCACGCGTGCGAGGTATCTGTCCCACGGCGCGAGGCTCCGCCATAGGTCGGTGGGCGCATACACACCTTGCCGAACGCGCACGAGTTCGCCGCGAGCCATCGCGCGTTCAGGGTGCGGGACTTCGGCGGTCCGGAGCAGCGGGGTGGGGGTCGGCAGCAGGCCGGTGAGCAAGAGCGGCATCCGCCCACCCTGCCGGGATCCCGGCCCCCGCGTGCCGCACACATCCCGATTCGTGGACGATCGCCGCCGTCCGCCGCCTGTGCAGTAGTCGCCGCCGCCCTCCCCGCGCACAACGTCACCCCCCTCCCCGCCGGTGAGACGAATGTGGACGGACGAGAACCTGGGCCGCACCCGCCGTCTCGTCCGTCGGTATTCGTCTCAGCGGGGGAGGGCGCGGCGCGGGAAAGGGGTCAGGCGACGGGGGCGAAGACGGTGGGCCAGAGGGCGGCGGCGAGGGGGTAGCCGAGGAACGACACGATGTCGAGGATCGTGTGGGCCACCACCAGCGGCATCACCCGGCCCCACCGGCGGTAGCACCAGCCGAAGACGATCCCCATCACGAAGTTTCCGAGCATGCCGCCGAACCCCTGATACGCGTGGTAAGCCCCGCGCAGCGCGGCCGATGACAGGATGATCGGCCACCACCCCCACCCAAGGCGGCGCAGCCGGTCGTACAGCCACCCGAGCATGATGACCTCCTCCAGCAGCGCCGCGCGCACCGCGGCGAACAGGAGGATCGGAACGGTCCACCACGCGGCATCCAGAGGGGAGGCGACGACCGCGACCGAGAACCCGAGCATGCGCCCGACGGCGTACAGCGCCAGACCCGGGATGCCGATGACGGCGGTGACGGCGACGCCGAGCCCCACGTCGCGCCCGAACCTCGTGAAGTCGAGCCCGATGCGCCGGAGGGCGTTGACCCCCGGCTCCCACAGCAGGTAGACCACGAGCGCCACGAGAGCGAGGTCGAACACGATGTCCAGGAGTTGGTAGAGCGCATCCCACGCCGCCGCAGCGTCGCGGGACGGGTTCAGCTGTGTCTGCTGCTGTCCGAGGGGAGTGGGGGAGAGCACCCGTCGGATGAGCGACAGCACTGAATACAGGGCCGATTGGCCCAGCGTGATCGCCAGCACGATGGTGATCTCCCAGCGCAGTCGCGCGCGGTTCGCGCAGAATGCATCACCGGGAGCCGGACTGGGAGCGGTCACGTTGTCAGATTGCCACATTTCGACCCCGTTGAGTAAAGAGCATGTAACGCTTTGGCCACCAGTTGTGATCAGGGCGTCGACGTTGCCTATCGTTACCTCCATCCCGTGTGACCGGCCACGCCTCGTGTTGCCCCGGTCGCATCTACCCCTGCACAGGAGGAAAAGTGAAGCGCAACAAGACTGCCTTCGCCGGCCTGGCGCTGCTGACGGTGGGCGCGTTCGCGCTCTCCGGCTGCGCCGGTGGCGACAGCGGCAACGCCGATGAAACCGGCGACGCCGGCGCCTCGGCGGCCATCATCACCACCAACGGCACCGAGCCCGAGAACCCGCTGGTTCCCACCATGACCAACGAGGTCGGCGGTGGCCAGATCCTCGACGCGATCTTCGCCGGTCTGGTGTCGTACGAGGCCGACGGCACCCCGGTCAACGACATGGCGGAGTCGATCACGATCGACGACCCGCAGAACCTCACGATCAAGATCAAGGAAGGCCAGACCTTCACCGACGGTGAAGAAGTCACCGCCGACAACTTCATCGACGCGTGGAACTACGGCGCGCTGCTGTCCAACGCCCACGCCAACAGCTACTTCTTCGAAGACATCGAAGGCTTCAGCTGGGACGAGGACTCGGAGCTGACCGGCCTGGAGATGGTGGACGACTACACGTTCACCATCGCGCTCAACAAGCCGGCGTCTGACTTCGCCGTGCGCCTGGGCTACTCGGCGTTCTACCCGCTGCCCGAGGTCGCGTTCGAGGACATCGAGGCGTTCGGCCAGAACCCCGTCGGCAACGGCCCCTACATGTTCGCCGGTGAAGACGCGTGGCAGCACGACGTGCAGATCGACCTCGTCAAGAACGAGGACTACCAGGGCGTGCGTCAGGCACAGAACGGTGGCCTCACGGTCAAGATCTACTCGACCGCGGATGCCGCATACGCGGACCTGCTCGGCAACGAGGTCGACGTGATCGACGTCATCCCGCCGTCGGCCATGGCTTCCTTCGAGTCGGACCTCGGCGACCGCGCCGTGAACCAGGCGGCTGCCATCTTCCAGTCGTTCACCATCCCGCAGAACCTCCCGCACTTCAGCGGCGAGGAGGGCACGCTCCGCCGTCAGGCGATCTCGATGGCCATCAACCGTGACGAGATCACCGAGACGATCTTCCAGGGCAGCCGCACCCCCGCGAGCGACTTCACCTCTCCCGTCATCGACGGCTGGTCGGACTCGCTCGAGGGCGCCGAGGTGCTGGAGTACAACCCCGAGGCCGCAGCCGAGCTGTGGGCCGAGGCCGACGCGATCGCGCCGTGGGAAGGTACCTTCCAGATCGGCTACAACTCCGACGGCGGCCACGACCAGTGGGTCGACGCGGTTTCCAACTCGCTGAAGAACACGCTCGGTATCGAGGCGTCGGGTGCTCCGTACGCCACGTTCGCCGAACTGCGTGAGCTCGTGAACAACCGCACGATCACCACCGCGTTCCGCTCCGGCTGGCAGGCGGACTACCCGGGGCTGTACAACTTCCTGGGCCCGCTGTACGCGACCAACGCCGGCTCGAACGATGGCGACTACTCCAGCGCCGAGTTCGACCAGCTGCTGACCGACGGCATCTCCGCCACCGACGCCGAGGAAGCCAACGCGCTGTTCTCCGAGGCCCAGTCGGTGCTGCTGAAGGACCTGCCGGCCGTGCCGCTGTGGTACTCCAACGTGACCGGTGGCTACTCCGAGAACGTGCAGAACGTCGAGTTCGGCTGGAACTCGGTGCCGCTGTTCCACCTGATCACCAAGGCCGAGTAACCTCGAGTGATCTCACTCGCGAGGCGGTGACGAAATGTCACCGCCTCGCGGGCTGTTCCCACACCGGCCGCGCCCCACCCGAGACCGCGGCCGCCCACGCAGCAGCCCCCGCCGCCACTCGCGGCGACGTGGCTCCCCAAACTCAGAGGGAGAGCGTTCGTGCTCGGTTACATCCTCAGACGTGTGTTGCAGGTCATCCCGGTGTTCTTCGGCGCCACCCTGCTCATCTACTTCATGGTCTTCGCCATGCCCGGCGACCCGATCCTCGCCCTCTTCGGCGACCGCACGCCCAACCCGGCGCTGCTGAAGGAGATCCGCGACCAGTACCACCTGAACGACCCGTTCATCGTGCAGTACTTCTACTACATCACCGGCGTCTTCCAGGGCGACTTCGGCGTCTCGTTCTCCGGCCAGCCGGTCAACGAAGTCCTCGCCCGCACCTTCCCGGTGACCCTGCGCCTGGCTGTCATGGCCATCGCCATCGAGCTCGTGCTCGCGATCATCATCGGCACCGTCTCGGGCCTGCGCAAGGGCAAGTTCTTCGACAACGCCTCGCTCGTGATCGCGCTGGTGTTCATCGCCATCCCGGTGTTCGTGCTCGCCTTCCTCGCGCAGTACTTCCTCGGGGTGCAACTGGGCTGGTTCAAACCCACCGTCGGCGCGCAGAACGGCTGGATGGACCTGTGGCTGCCGGCCATCGTGCTCGGCCTCAGCCTCTATGCGACGAGCATGCGCCTCACCCGCGCGTCGGTGATCGAGACGCTCAACCAGGACTGGGTGCGCACGGCCTACAGCAAGGGCCTCCCGCGTCGCCGCGTGATCCCCGTGCACGTCCTGCGCAACTCGCTCATCCCCGTCATCACCAACTCCGCCACCAACTTCGGTGTGCTGATGGTGGGAGCGACCGTCACCGAGGGCATCTTCAACGTGCCCGGCGTCGGCAACACGCTCTACCAGGCCGTCATCCGCCAGGAAGGTCCCACGGTCGTCTCGTTCGTGACCGTGTTCGTCATCGTCTACGTCTTGGTCAACCTGTTCGTGGACCTGCTCTACGGCCTGCTCGACCCGAGGATCCGCTATGCCCAGTGATCAGCTCTCCGCGACGCACTACGTCGCCCCCATCAAGTCCACTGAGATCACCGTCGACGCCGTGCGCGTCGACGCGAAGCCCAGCAACCTGTGGCGGGATGCCTGGCGCGACATCCGTCGTCGCCCCACTTTCTGGGTGACCGCGGTCGTCGTCTTCGTCATCGTCCTGATGGCGGTGTGGCCGACCCTGTTCACGCCCGTCCCGCCCAACTCCCAGTGCTTCCTCGCGAACAGCAACGGCGGTCCGACCGCCGGGCACCCGCTCGGCTTCACGTTCCAGGGCTGCGACATCTGGTCGCGCCTGGTGTGGGGGGCGCGCACGTCGCTGCTCGTCGGGTTCCTCGCGATGCTCATCGGCACCGTGATCGGCGTCATCATGGGCGCGCTGGCCGGCTTCTACGGCGGCTGGCTCGACTCGGTGCTCTCACGCGTCGGTGACATCTTCTTCGCGATCCCCTACATCCTCGCGGCCATCGTCATCATGAGCGTGTTCTCGCAGAACCGCACCCCGCTCGTGCTCGCCTTCGCGATCGGCGGCTTCGCGTGGGCTTCCACCGCCCGCGTCATCCGTGCCGAGGTGCTGCGGGTGCGGCAGGCGGACTTCGTCACCGCATCCCGTGCCATCGGGCTCTCCCGGTTCCGCACGCTGCTCACCCACGTCATGCCCAACGCGATGGCTCCCGTCATCGTCGTGGCGACGATCACCCTGGGCGCCGCCATCTCGGCCGAAGCAACGCTGTCGTTCCTGGGTGTCGGGCTCGGCAGCGACACGATGTCGTGGGGTCTGGACATCAGCCAGGCCCAGTCGTCGCTGCGGGTCGCGCCCATGGCGCTCATCTACCCATCGATCGCGTTGACCATCACGGTGCTCGCGTTCATCATCCTGGGCGAGTTGCTCCGCGACGCCCTCGACCCGAAGGCGAGGGCACGGCGATGACCACCGAGAACCGTACGCCACTGCTGTCGATCCGCGATCTGAAGGTCGCGTTCGACTCCGGCAAGACCTCGAATGAGGTGCTGCACGGCATCGACCTCGACATCCACCGCGGCGAGACCGTCGCGATCGTCGGCGAATCCGGCTCGGGAAAGTCCACGACCGCCTCGGCGATCGTGAACCTGCTGCCGGGAACCGGACACGTCACCGGCGGCTCGATCGTGCTCGAGGGGACCGACCTCACCTCGCTCACGAAGGCGCAGATGGAGCGCATCCGCGGCCGCGACATCGGCTTCGTGCCGCAGGACCCGATGTCCAACCTCAACCCGGTGTGGAGCATCGGCTTCCAGGTGAAGGAGGCGATCCGCGCCAACGGCATCGCCACCGGTCGCAAGGAGGTCGAGCGTCGCGCCATCGAGGTGCTGCAGCAAGCGGGCCTGGCCGACGCCGAGCGGCGCCTGCACCAGTTCCCGCACCAGTTCTCGGGCGGTATGCGCCAGCGCGCGCTCATCAGCATCGGCCTCGCCGCCGACCCCAAGCTGCTGATCGCCGACGAGCCGACCTCGGCGCTGGATGTCACGGTGCAGCGCGTGATCCTCGACCACATGGCCTCGCTCACGGCTGAGAAGGGCACCTCGGTGCTCCTCATCACGCATGACCTGGGGTTGGCCGCCGAGCGCGCCGACACGATCGTGGTGATGAACCAGGGCGAGATCGTCGAGTCCGGTCCGAGCCGGGAGATCCTCGAGAACCCGCAGCACCCGTACACGCAGCGTCTGGTGGCGGCGGCCCCGAGCCTCGCCTCGCAGCGCATTCAGGCCAGCGCCGTGGACCGAGGCATCAAGCACGAGGCGGACCTGGCGACGGCAGAGGATGCCGTGGTCGTCACCGACCTCGTCAAGGAGTACAAGATCCGTCAGGGCTCGTTCCGCAGCGAGCGGTTCCGGGCCGTCGACGGTGTCTCGTTCCAGATCCCGCGCGGGCGCACCATGGCGCTGGTGGGGGAGTCGGGGTCGGGCAAGTCGACGATCGCGAAGATGGTGCTGGGACTCGAGCCCGCCACCTCCGGCTCGATCCTCATCGACGGCATGGATGTCGGTCGCCTGAGCGGTCGCGAGGCGTTCGCGCTCCGCCGCCGCATGCAGCCGGTCTTCCAGGACCCCTACGGATCGCTCGATCCGCTGCGCAGCATCGGCGGCACCATCTCGGAGCCGCTCGATGTGCACAAGGTCGGCGACGCGGCATCGCGTCGCGCCCGCGTGGCCGAGCTGCTCGACCAGGTGGCGCTGCCGCAGGAGCTGGCATCCCGCTACCCGAACGAGCTGTCCGGCGGGCAGCGTCAGCGCGTCGCCATCGCCCGTGCCCTCGCGCTCAAGCCAGACCTGGTCGTGCTCGACGAAGCGGTCTCGGCGCTGGACGTGCTGGTGCAGGATCAGATCCTGCAGCTGCTGGCCGACCTGCAGTCCGAGCTCGGACTCACCTACCTGTTCATCACGCATGACCTCGCGGTGGTGCGTGTCGTCGCCGACTTCGTGTCGGTCATGGAGCGGGGCAAGATCGTCGAGCAGGGCACCGTCGACGAGATCTTCGCCAACCCGGCCGAGGAGTACACCCGGCGCCTGCTCGACGCCATCCCCGGCGCCTCGATCCCGCTCGGCGCGGGCACGGCGGAACCGGCTGCGTGAGCTGGTCCGGCATGCCTGACAGGCGGATCTTCCGCTCGACGTCGGGGACGGTCAGCATGATCGTCGCCGGCGTCGTGGCGGTGTTCCTCCTGGGCGATGCCCTCGTGCGCGCGGGTCTCGGGGAGACCATGCTGCTGGCGCCGTGGGTGCTGCTCATCGTCTGGGTCGTGTACGCCGTGGTGTACGAGCCGCGGGTCGAGACGGATGCCGCAGGCATCACCGTCGTGAACATCCTGCGCCGCACGACGGTGCCGTGGGGTCGTGTCACAGACATCGGCACCCGCTGGCAGCTGACGGTGCACGTCGACGACGGTTCGCGGGTGAGGGCCTTCGGGGGGCCGAGCCTGCGTCCCCCGAGGCGGCGCCCCTTCGCACGCGACAACGGCGAGGCCGATGCCGCGCGCTTCAGCGACACCGAGCTGATCCGGCAGCAGTGGGAGGACTCCCGCGATTCCGGCAGCGCGGGCGCAGCGGTGCAGCACCAGTGGAACGGGGTGACGCTCGCCCTCCTGGCAGGGCTCGCGATCTGGGCAGGGACCGCGGTGTTCATCGTCGCGACGGCCGCATGATCGCGGCTGGGAGGCGGCGACGAGTCCGCTTAGCGAGTCATGTGAGAATTGTCACGTTGTTGCATAGTCCCGGCTTTCACGTCCAGGGCGGTGAGTCCTGCGGGTTAGGGTCTAAGAATCAAGGCCAGGGCGGCCACGGTGTGCCAGGTCCCTGCTTCCAGCTGTTGAGGGAGATCGAAATACGATGAGCGTGCGCGAAACACCTCGGATCAGGCGGTCGATGCCGTGACGCTGTACGTCTTGAGGCGATTCGTCAACTACGCCTTCCTGAGCCTGCTGGCGACGTGCCTCGTGTATGTGCTCGCCAGCGTGATCCTCGATCCCGCCCAGCGCTACTACGGGATGAACCCCCGCCCGCCGCAGGCGACGATCGACGCGAAGCTCGCCGAGATGGGCGTGAGCCCTGACGTGCCGGTGCTGCAGCGGTTGTGGGACTGGCTCGTGAACCTGTTCACGCAGGGGTCGCTGGGCGTCACCGTCGGCGGCCAGGATGTGGTCGCCGAGATCGGCGCGCGCGCCGGGACGAGCCTCCAGCTGCTGCTGCTCGGCTCGATCATCGGCGCCGTGGTCGGCGTGCTCGTGGGTGTGTGGGGCGCCGTGCGCCAGTACAAGGCGAGCGACCAGATCACGACCTACGCGTCGTACATCGTCTTCGCCACGCCGACCTTCGTCATCGGCGTGCTGCTGATGATCGCCGCCACCGCCTTCAACCAGCTCATCGGCACGCAGGCCATCCGGTTCACCGGCTCCTACTCGGCGGGCATCAACGGCTCGTGGTGGGATCTGGCGGCCGACCGGGCGATCCACCTGCTGCTGCCGACGATCGCGCTCGTGCTGATGGGAGCGGCGTCGTACTCGCGCTACCAGCGCAACGTCATGCTCGACGTGCTGGGTGCCGACTACATCCGCACCGCCCGCGCCAAGGGTCTGCCCCGTTCCCAGGCACTGTTCCGTCACGGCGTGCGCATCGCGCTCATCCCGATGTCGACGTTCTTCGCGTACTCGTTCGGCACGCTGATCGCCGGCTCCGCGATGCTCGAGATCGTCTTCAGCTGGCGCGGCATGGGCGAGTTCCAACTGCAGGCGGTGACGCAGAACGACATCAATGCCGCCGCGGGAGGCACGCTCTTCCTCGCGATCCTGGTGTTGTTCTCGTCCACCCTGTCGGAGATCCTCTACGCCGCCCTCGACCCGAGAGTCCGGAGCTGATCATGGCGATGCAACAGGAAGCACTCGAAGCGCCGCTGACCGGTGAGAGCGTCGCCGAGGAACCGGGACTGGCCCGCAAGCCACTCTCACGCCCCGCGCTGGTGTGGCAGCGGCTGCGGCGCATGCCGCGGTTCTGGGTGGGGTTCGGCATCTTCGTCGCCCTCGTGCTGATGGCCTTCGTGGCGCCGCTGGTCTACCCGTTCGGTCCCACCGACCGCGATCCCTACAACATGAACATGGGCCCGACCACGCTGCACTGGTTCGGGACGAACGCGATCGGGCAGGACATCTACGCCCAGACGCTGTCGGGCCTGCAGAAGTCGCTCATCATCGGCATGATCGCCGGTCCCGCCGCGACCCTCATCGCCGCGTTCATCGGCGCGGCCGCCGGCTACATCGGCGGCTGGACCGACCGCACCCTCAGCTGGATGATCCACCTGCTGCTGGTGATCCCGTCGTTCTACATCTTCGTGCTGCTGAGCCCGCTGGTGAAGGGACTGTCGTGGCTCGCGCTGACGATCTTCCTCGCCGCGTTCAGCTGGATGATCATGGCGCAGGTCGTGCGCAACCAGACCAGGTCGCTGCGCAACCGCGACTTCGTGCGTGCGGCGCGCTACATGGGCATGTCCTCCGGTGGCATCCTGCGCCGCCACATCATCCCCAACATCGCCTCGCTGCTGATCATCGACGCCACGCTGGGCGTGGTCGCCGCGATCATGGCGGAGACGTCGCTGAGCTACTTCGGCTTCGGCGTGCAGAAGCCCGAGATCTCGCTCGGCAACCTGCTCGCCGACGGCGCCTCGGCTGCGGTCACCCGCCCGTGGCTGTTCGTGTTCCCCGCGGGCGTGCTCATCATCCTGCTCTTCGCCATCAGCCTCGTCGGTGACGCCCTGCGCGATGCCATCGATCCGACTTCAGGAAACAACCGTGACTGACGCGTCCCTGTCCCTGCCCGCCTCCGCCCGTCGTTCCTCGCCGCTGCTGTCGGTGCGGGACTTGACGGTCACGTTCCCGCAGCGAAACGGCAACCCCGTGCAGGCCGTGCGCGGCATCTCGTACGACGTGCACCCGGGGGAGTTCCTCGGCATCGTCGGCGAGTCGGGCTCGGGCAAGTCGGTGTCGTCGCTGGCTGTCATGGGCCTGCTCCCGTCGACGGCGCAGATCACCGGCGAGATCGAGCTCGAGGGGCAGTCGCTCCTCGGCATGAAGGATGCCGAGCTGTCGCGGCTGCGCGGCAAGAAGCTCGCCATGGTGTTCCAGGATCCGCTGTCGGCGCTCACCCCGGTGTACTCCGTCGGCGACCAGATCGCCGAGGCGCTGCGCGTGCACGACGGCAAGCTCTCCGAGAACGCCGCCCGCGCCCGTGCCGTCGAGCTGCTGACACTCGTCGGCATCCCCGATCCCGACCGCCGTGCCCGCGCCTTCCCGCACGAGTACTCCGGCGGCATGCGCCAGCGCGCCATGATTGCGATGGCCATCGCCAACGACCCGCAGGTGATCATCGCCGACGAGCCGACGACGGCGCTGGACGTGACGATCCAGGCGCAGATCCTCGAGGTGCTCGAGAAGGCGCAGGAGGTCACCGGCGCCGCCGTCGTGCTGATCACACACGACCTCGGGGTCGTCGCAGGTCATGCCGACCGGGTCGCGGTCATGTACGCCGGCAAGCTCGTCGAACTCGGCGAGACCGACCGCGTCTTCCACGAGCCGCAGATGCCGTACACGATCGGTCTGCTGCGCTCGGTGCCCAACATGATCACCGCCGGCCAGGAGCGCCTCGTGCCGCTCGAGGGGCGCCCGCCGTCGCTGGCGGACCTGCCGACCGGCTGCCCGTTCGCGGCACGCTGCCCCATCGCGATCGACGCGTGCCGCGAGATCGAGCCGTCGCTGGTCACGCACGATCCGGATGCCGTGACCCCGCACATGGCCGCCTGCATCCGCGCCGACGAGATCTCCTCGGGTGCCATCACGCGCGGCGAGATCTTCCCCCGGCCCGAGCCGCTGGCCGTTGAGAAGCTCGAGCAGGACTCGGCACCGATCATCGAGGTCACCGATCTCAAGCGCGCCTTCCCGCTGATGAAGGGCGGAATCTTCCCCCGGCGCGTGGGCACCGTGCGCGCCGTGGACGGTGTGTCGTTCTCGCTGCGTCCCGGGCGCACTCTGGGCCTCGTGGGGGAGTCGGGGTGCGGCAAGACCACGACGATCCTCGAGATCATGGAGATGACCGCGCCGCAGCACGGCACCATCTCGATCGCGGGCAAGGACGTCGCCACGGTCAGCAAGCGCGAGCGTCAGAAGCTGCGCCGCGACGTGCAGATCGTCTTCCAGGACCCGATGGGCGCCATCGACCCCCGTCTTCCCATCGGCGAGGTCATCACCGAGCCGCTCCTCGTGCAGAAGGCCCCCAAGGCGCAGCGCGACGCGCGGGCGCTGGAGCTGCTCGAACTGGTGGGGCTGGACCCGCGGATGATCGACCGCTACCCGCACGAGTTCTCCGGCGGCCAGCGGCAGCGCATCGGCATCGCGCGGGCGCTGGCGACCAACCCGTCGATCATCGTGCTCGACGAGCCGGTGTCGGCGCTGGACGTGTCGATCCAGGCGGGTGTCATCAACCTGCTCGAAGACCTCAAGGAGCGTCTCGGGCTGTCGTACATCTTCGTCGCCCACGACCTCGCGGTCGTCCGGCAGATCGCCGACGACGTCGCCGTGATGTACCTGGGCGCCGTCATCGAGCAGGGCCCGGTGGCCGAAGTGTTCGACAACCCGCGGCATCCGTACACGAAGGCCCTCATCTCGGCCGCGCCGATCCCCGACCCGAGGATCGAGAAGGGTCGCAACCGGATCCTGCTGCAGGGCGATCTGCCCAGCCCCACGCAGGAGATCACCGGGTGTCGCTTCCGCACCCGCTGCCCCCTGTACGCTCTGATCGACGAGAAGGATCGCGTGCTCTGCCGCGAGGAAGATCCCGCTCTCCGGCCGCACGGCCGGGCGCAGGTCGCCTGCCATCACGTCGACAAGTCGTCACTGGTGGACGACGCCGCACTGGCGAAGGCCGGTTGAGACCCCTTCGGCACAGCAGTCCCCCCTGCCGAAGAGCCCCAAGAAAACCGAGAGGAACGATCACATGCGCATGAAGAATGCAAAGGCGTTCGGCTCCCTGGCGATGCTCGGCGCGGCTGCGCTCATCGTCACGGGCTGTGCTGCCGGCAACACCGGTCCCAGCGACGCCGAGCCCACCGAGGCTGTCGAGCTTCCGGCCACGGCATGGGTCCGCGCGGACGCGGCAGAGGTCACCGATGGTGGCACCCTGACGCTCGGCGTCGGCCAGTTCCCGTCGAACTTCAACATCAACCAGATCGACGGCAACGAGGCGGACACCAACGACATCGTCGAGCCGACGACCGGTGGCCCCTTCAAGATCGATGAGGGCGGCACGCCGGTCCTCAACGAGGACTATGCCGTCTCGGCGGAGGTCACCAGCGAGGACCCGCAGATCGTCGAGCTCAAGCTGAACCCGGACGCGGTCTGGGAGGACGGCACGCCCATCACGGTCGCCGACTACCAGGCGGCATGGACCTCGCAGAACGGCACGAACGAGGCCTACCTGCCCGCGTCGACCGCCGGCTGGGAAGACATCTCCTCGGTCGAGCAGGGCGATGACGAGTTCCACGTCGTCGTCACGTTCGCCTCGGTCTACGCCGACTGGCAGGCGCTGTTCACCGGTGGTCTGCTGCCCGCAGCCATCGCGAACGACCCCGCCGCGTACAACGACGGCTACCGCACGCAGCCCGTGCCCTCCTCGGGCCCGTTCCGCATCGCCGAGGTCGACACGACCGGACAGGTGCTCACCCTCGAGCGCAACCCCGAGTGGTGGGGCGAGACGCCCAAGCTCGAGACCATCTACTTCCGCGTCGTCAGCCAGGACCAGCAGGGCTCGTCGTTCGCCAACGATGAGCTCGATGCGCTGTACATCTCGGCCAACGCCGACCTGTACTCCACGGCGCAGTCGCGCGAGGACGCAGCGATCCAGACGTCCGGTGGCGTCACCTGGACCCACGTCACGATGAACGCCAAGGAGGGCCCCCTCTCCGACGTCAACGTCCGCAAGGCCGTCGCCTCGGCCGTGAACCGCGAGCAGATCGCCGCGTCGGCGAACACGCCGGTCGGCGCGCCCGCGGTCACCTCCGGTGACTACATCTTCATGCCCGGCCAGGAGGGCTACGAGGACAAGGCGTACCCGTACGACCTCGACGCCGCCGCCGCGTTCCTCGAAGAGGCCGGCTACGAGAAGGTCGGCGACGGCTGGGAGAAGGACGGCGAGGCTCTCGAGCTGAGCGTCACGGTCCCCGCTGACACGGCCACCAACATCCAGCGCGCCGAGCAGGTGCAGGCCGACCTCGGTGACTTCGGCATTCCCGTCGAGCTGACCACGGTTCCCGCGAACAACTACTTCAGCGACTACGTCATCCCGGGTGACTTCGAGATGGTGTCGTTCTCGTGGGTGGGCACGGCGTTCCCGATCACCTCGACCGAGGCGCTGTTCTACCCGCTGGACTCCGAGTCGAACTTCACCGGTGTCACCGACGAGTCGCTCGGCGACCTGTGGGCGACCGCCAACGCCGAGCTCGACCCGGATGCACGCATCGAGACGGCCAAGGAGATCAACGACGTGATCTGGGAGTACGTGCCCATGTTCCCGATCGCTCCGCTGCCGAACGTCTACGCGGTCAAGGACGGCCTCGTCAACTGGGGTGCCACCCAGTTCGAGACCATCGACTGGACGCTCGTGGGCTGGGCTTCCTGAGCCACGGCACACAGTTGAGCGTCCTCTGACGCACCCTTCGCGGGGCGGGATCCACCGGGTCCCGCCCCGCTTCCGGTATCCTGGAGTGTCGGCCTCGTCATTTCGGGCGTGTGCCACACCTCTTTTTCCCCTCTCCCCGCAAGGATCACCGATGGCGCACGCCCTCCGTCCCGACCTCCGTAATGTCGCTATCGTCGCGCACGTCGACCACGGCAAGACGACGCTCGTCGACGCCATGCTGCGCCAGACCGGCTCCTTCGGCTCGCATGAGCACATGGAGGAGCGGGCGATGGACTCGAACGACCTCGAGCGCGAAAAGGGCATCACGATCCTCGCCAAGAACACGGCGATCACCTACAACGGACTGCACTCCGACGTCCCCGTGACGATCAACGTCATCGACACCCCCGGTCACGCCGACTTCGGTGGTGAGGTCGAGCGCGGCCTGTCGATGGTCGACGGTGTCGTGCTGCTGGTGGATGCCAGTGAGGGTCCGCTGCCGCAGACGCGCTTCGTGCTGCGCAAGGCGCTGGAGGCCAAGCTCCCGGTCATCCTGCTCGTCAACAAGACCGACCGACCCGACGCCCGCATCGCCGAGGTCGAGGAAGAAGCGCACGACCTGCTGCTGGGGCTCGCCTCCGACCTGCAGGACGACGTGCCCGACCTCGATGTCGACGCGCTGCTGGACGTCCCCGTGGTCTACGCCTCCGGTCGTGCCGGGGCCGCCTCGCGCAACCGCCCCGAGAACGGCAGCCTCCCCGACAACGACGACCTCGAGCCGCTGTTCGAGGCGATCCTGCAGCACGTCCCCGCGCCGTCGTACGACGACGAGGCGCCGCTGCAGGCCTGGGTCACGAACCTCGACTCCTCGCCGTTCCTCGGTCGCCTCGCTCTGCTGCGCATCTTCAACGGCACGTTGAAGAAGGGACAGACGGTCGCCTGGGTGCGCTCTGACGGCACCACCAGCAACGCTCGCATCACCGAGCTGATGAAGACCCGCGCCCTCGACCGCTACCCGGCCGAGTCCGCCGGCCCCGGCGACATCGTCGCCATCGCGGGCTTCGAGGACATCACGATCGGCGAGACGATCGCCGACCCCGATGACGTGCGGCCGCTGCCGCAGATCCACGTCGACGAGCCGGCCATCTCGATGACGATCGGCACCAACACCTCGCCGCTGGTCGGCAAGGTCAAGGGACACAAGCTCACCGCCCGCATGGTCAAGGACCGCCTCGACCGCGAGCTCATCGGCAACGTCTCGCTGAAGGTCGTCGACATCGGTCGTCCCGACGCGTGGGAGGTGCAGGGCCGCGGTGAGCTGGCGCTGGCCATCCTCGTGGAGAACATGCGCCGTGAGGGCTTCGAGCTGACCGTCGGCAAGCCCCAGGTGGTGACGAAGCAGATCGACGGCAAGACGCACGAGCCCTTCGAGCACCTGACCATCGACGCGCCCGAGGATTACCTCGGTGCGATCACACAGCTGCTGGCCGCCCGCAAGGGCCGCATGGAGAACATGACCAACCACGGCACCGGCTGGGTGCGTATGGAGTTCATCGTCCCCTCGCGCGGTCTCATCGGCTTCCGCACCGAGTTCCTCACCACCACCCGCGGCACCGGCATCGCCAACGCCATCTCGCACGGCTACGAGCCGTGGGCCGGACACATCCAGACGCGCCAGAACGGGTCGGTCGTGGCCGACCGCGCCGGTGTCGTCACGCCGTTCGCGATGATCGCCCTGCAGGAGCGGATGTCGTTCTTCGTCCAGCCCACCCAGGAGGTCTACGAGGGCATGGTCGTCGGCGAGAACTCGCGCGCCGATGACATGGACGTGAACATCACGAAGGAGAAGAAGCTCACGAACATGCGTGCCGCGAGCTCCGACACCTTCGAGTCGATGACGCCGCCGCGGATCCTGACGCTGGAGGAGAGCCTCGAGTTCGCCCGCGACGACGAATGCGTCGAGGTGACGCCCGAGATCGTGCGCATCCGCAAGGTCAACCTGGATGCCAACGAGCGCGCCCGTGCGACCGCTCGCCTCAAGCGCCAGGACGCCAACGCCTGACCGTTAGCATCGTCGGGTGAGCGCACCATCGCAGCCCGACGATGCAGACGCCTCGCGCGCAGCCCGTGGGGCGCCGCGCGAGGGCCTGGGTGTCGCGCTGGCGACGAGTGCGTACGGCGTGTCCTTCGGCGCTCTCGCGGTGGCGTCGGGGCTGGATGTCTGGCAGACGTGCGTGCTGAGCCTGGTGATGTTCACCGGCGGCTCGCAGTTCGCCTTCATCGGGGTGATCGCCGCCGGCGGCCTCGCCGCCGCGCCCGCCGCGATCGCGTCGGCGACGCTGCTGGGCGTGCGCAACCTGGCCTACGGAATCCGCATGGCGCCCGTCATCGGGGGGAGCCTCTGGCGACGCGCGGCGGCCGTGCAGTTCACGATCGACGAATCGACCGCCGTCTCTCTCGCCCAGCCGACGCCGCGCGCCCGCACCCTGGGGTTCTGGGTGACCGGCATCGGCATCTATGTCGGGTGGAACATCTCCTCGCTCCTCGGCGCGCTGCTGGGCGACCTCCTCGGGGATCCGAAGGCGTACGGGCTGGATGCCGCCGCGGCCGCCGCCTTCCTCGCGTTGCTGTGGCCGCGCCTGCGACAGCGCCAGGCGATCGCGGTGGGGGTGGCCGCGGCGATCGTCGCCACGGTGCTCACCCCGGCGCTCATGCCGGGTCTGCCGGTGCTCATCGCAGCACTCGTCGCGGTCGTGGTGGGCGTGTTCAACTGGTTCGCCCCGCCCGGCCCCGCGGCCGGGTTCGCCGAACCTGACGACGTGCCTGAGCGGGAGGGGCTGCCGTGACCCTGTGGAACGCGGTGCTGCTGGCATCCATCATCTGCGTCGCGCTCAAGGCGGTCGGCTACCTCATCCCGCCGAAGGTGCTCGACGCCCCCCGTCCCGCGCGGGTCGCCGACCTGCTCACCGTGGCGCTGCTGGCTGCCCTCGTCGCGGTGCAGGCTCTCGGTGTCGGCCAGGAGATCGTCGTCGACGCGCGGCTTCCCGCCCTCGCGGTCGCGGCGGGGCTGCTCATCGTGCGGGCGCCGTTCCTGGTGGTGGTCGCGGCGGCTGCGGCCACGGCGGCGCTGCTGCGTCTGTGGGGGTGGGCGGCATGACCGCCCGCCTAGACTGAACGCGTGGGAACGATCTGGGCACGCGTGCTGACGTGGATCATCGCCCTCGTCGTGGGGCTGGTCTACGGGGTGGCAGGTACCGTCGCGCACGCGTACATGCTCGGCTGGCTGCCGCTGGGGCTCATCCTCTCGGTGCTCGGCATCGGCGCGCTGCTGGTGGCGGTGCGGCTGCTGACGGGCGACCGGTGGGCCACACTCGCGGCGGGGCTGGGCGCCATGACGGCGACGCTCGTGTTCTCCGGAGCGGGTCCCGGCGGCTCGATCATCGTGCCGGCCCCCGCGGACGGGCAGTTCTCGGCCGGGATCGTCTGGACGATCGCGGTGCCGCTGCTGGTCGCCCTCGTCGTGGCCTGGCCCGACACGCACCAGCCGACACCGCGGAGGTCGCCTACACTGGGGGAGTGACGTATGTGATCGCCCTCCCGTGCGTCGATGTCAAGGATCGTGCCTGCATCGACGAGTGTCCTGTGGACTGCATCTACGAGGGTGAGAGGTCGCTGTACATCCACCCCGATGAATGCGTCGACTGCGGCGCCTGCGAACCGGTGTGCCCCGTCGAGGCGATCTACTACGAAGACGACCTCCCCGCGGAGTGGTCGGACTACTACACCGCCAACGTCGAGTTCTTCCAGGACATCGGGTCCCCGGGCGGTGCGGCCAAGACCGGCGTCATCAAGCACGACCACCCGATCATCGCCGCGCTGCCGCCCCAGGCCTGACGTGGGCGTCGCCGACCTCGCGGACTACCCGTGGGATGCCGTCGCTCCCTACGCCGCCACGGCGCGCGCGCACCCCGGCGGCATCGTCGACCTCTCCATCGGGTCGCCCGTCGACCCGACGCCGGCTGTCGTCGCGGCGGCGCTGGCTGAGGCCACCGACGCCCACTCCTACCCGCAGACCGCCGGTACGCCGCGGCTGCGCGAGGAGATCGTGAACTGGTTCGCGCGGCGCCGTCACGTGCCGGGCCTGAGCGTCGACGACGTGCTCCCCACGATCGGCTCCAAGGAGCTCGTGGCGCTCCTGCCGCTGCTGCTCGGCCTCGGGCCCGGCGACACCGTCGTGCACCCGCGCGCCGCGTACCCGACCTACGAGGTGGGTGCGCGGCTGGTGGGTGCCACCCCGCTCGCCGCCGACGATCCGGCCGCATGGCCCGACGGCACGCGGCTCATCTGGCTCAATTCGCCCGGCAACCCCGACGGGCGCGTGCTCGACCATGAGCAGTTGCGCGCTGCCGTGGCCCGTGCCCGTGAACTCGGCGCGGTGATCGCGGGCGACGAATGCTACGCCGAACTCGGCTGGGACGGCCGCTGGGCAGAGGAGCCGGTGCCCAGCATCCTCGACCCGCGGGTGACCGCGGGAGATCTGACGGGCGTGTTGGCGGTCTACTCGCTCAGCAAGCAGTCCAATCTCGCCGGCTACCGTGCGGCGTTCCTCGCCGGCGACCGCGACCTCGTGGCGCGGCTGCTGACGGCGCGCAAGCACGTGGGTCTCATGCTCCCCGCCCCGGTGCAGGCCGCCGCCGCCGCCGCCCTCGCCGACGACGCGCATGTCGCCGCGCAGAAGGAGCTGTACCGCACCCGACGCGCGATCCTGCGCCCCGCCGTCGAGGCGGCGGGCTTCCGCATCGACGGCAGCGAAGGCGGGCTGTACCTGTGGGCCACCGAGGGACGTGACGCGTGGGAAAGCCTCGGCTCGCTCGCCGAGCGCGGCATCCTGGCCGGCCCCGGTCACTTCTACGGCACGCACTTCCCGCAGCACGTGCGCTTCTCCCTGACCGCGACCGACGAACGCATCTCCGAGGCCGCCCGCCGACTGACCGGGTCGTAGGATTCCTCCACCGGAATGCGTGATCCGTTGGGGCGGATCGGAGTAGGCCGCCCCGCCCGTTAGGCTGTATTCACCGACGATCCATAGCGCAAGGAGGCTTCGTGAGCGACGCGAGCACCCAGCCCACCGCCCCCCAGCCCGTTGCCACGGTCACGGTCGGGGAGCGCACCGCAGAGCTTCCCATCCTGACGGGTGCCGACGGCGCCTCGAGTGTCGACCTGTCGACGTTCACGAAGCAGACCGGCCACACGACACTCGACTACGGGTTCGTCAACACCGCCGCGACCAAGTCCGCCATCACCTACATCGACGGCGATGAGGGGATTCTGCGCTACCGCGGGTACCCGATCGAGCAGCTCGCGACCAACAGCACCTACCTCGAGGTGGCCTGGCTGCTGCTGTACGGCGAACTGCCCACCGCCGACCAGCTCGGCGCGTTCGACGAGCGCATCCGCCGGCACACGCTGCTGCACGAGGACCTCAAGCGATTCTTCTCGTCGCTGCCGCACACCGCGCACCCCATGTCGGTGCTCTCCTCGGCGACAGCGGCGCTCTCGACCTACTACGAGGGCCAGTCCGACCCCAACAACCCCGAGCACGTCGAACTCAACACCATCCGTCTGCTCGCGAAGCTGCCGGTGATCGCCGCTTACGCGCACAAGAAGAGCGTCGGCCAGGCGTTCCTGTACCCCGACAACTCGCTGAGCTTCGTCGACAACTTCCTGCGACTGAACTTCGGCGTCATGAGCGAGCAGTACGAGATCAACCCCGTCATGTCGCGGGCCCTCGAGCGCCTGCTCATCCTGCACGAAGACCACGAGCAGAACGCCTCGACCTCCACGGTGCGGCTCGTCGGCTCCACCGGCGCCAACCAGTTCTCGTCGATCTCGGCCGGTATCAACGCGCTCTACGGGCCGTTGCACGGCGGCGCCAACGAGGCCGTGCTCGACATGCTCGCCCGCATCCGCGATTCCGGCGAGAGCGTGCAGCGCTTCGTCGAACGGGTCAAGAACAAGGAAGACGGCGTGAAGCTCATGGGCTTCGGGCACCGCGTCTACAAGAACTACGACCCGCGCGCCAAGCTCGTCAAGGAATCGGCGGACGAGGTGCTCACCGAGCTCGGCGTGCACGATCCGCTGCTGGATCTCGCGAAGGAGCTCGAGGACATCGCGCTCAACGACGACTACTTCCGCGAGCGTCGCCTGTACCCCAACGTCGACTTCTACACCGGCGTGATCTACAAGGCGATGGGCTTCCCGACGCGCATGTTCACCGTGCTGTTCGCCATCGGGCGCCTGCCCGGGTGGCTCGCGCACTGGCGTGAGATGCAGAACGACCCGCAGACGAAGATCGGTCGCCCGCAGCAGCTGTACACCGGCTCGCCGCGTCGCGACTACCCCGGGGTCTGATCCGGCGCCGAAAAGCTCCCGCAGCGCAATGGGGTGACGGCGACGACATCCCGCACTACCGTGTGTACGGCATGACCTGGCCGTACGAGCGGAGGTTGCTATGTGGGAACAATCGACTGACCCTTTCGGCAGCCTCTGGCTATCGGCGCTGGTCGCCGCGATCCCGATCGTGGTGTTCCTGGTGTGCCTGGTCGTCTTCAAGCTGCAGGGCATCCTCGCCGCGGCGATCGCGCTCGTGACGCAGATCATCGTGGCGATGTGGGCGTTCGGCATGCCGGTGGACGCCATGGCGGGGGCGGGGCTGCTCGGCATCCTGAACGCGATATGGCCGATCGCGTACATCATCGTGATGGCCCTGTGGCTCTATCGGCTGGCCGTCGCGAGCGGTCACTTCGACGTGATCCGCGCCTCCATCGGCGGGGTGTCCCGCGATCAGCGCATCCAGGTCCTGCTGATCGCATTCGCGTTCGGTGCGTTCCTCGAAGGTGCCGCGGGCTTCGGCGTGCCGATCGCCATCTGCGCGGCCCTTCTCATGCAGCTGGGTTTCCGCCCGGTGCGCGCCGCCATGATCTGCCTCGTCGCCAATGCCGCGGCAGGCGCCTACGGCGCCATCGGCATCCCGGTGATCGTCGGGGCTCAGGTGACGGGCATCGACGTGGCGGTGCTGTCGAAGGCCATGGTGATCGTGCTGCAGCCGCTCACGGTGCTCATCCCGTTCCTCCTCGTCGTGATCCTCGACGGGTGGCGGGGCCTGCGCGAGACGTGGCCGGCGGCCCTCGTCGCCACGGTCGTCTTCAGCGGTGTGCAGGGTGGCGTGCTGTGGTTCCTCGGGCCGGAGCTCGCCGACCTCGGTGCGGGCCTGGCCGCGATGGTCGCCTTGTTCGCCTTCGGGCGCGTGTGGCAGCCGGCGCACGAGTTCCGGGCGGACGGCGCCGCCCCGCCCGCGGCCCAGTCCCACTCGTTCGGTGAGATCGCGCGGGCGTGGAGCCCGTTCTACATCCTCACCGCCTTCATCCTGCTCTGGAGCCTGCCGTTCTTCAAAGACCTGTTCGCCGCGGGCGGTCCGTTGGCGGGAGCCGCGTTCGCGGTGCCGATCCCCGGGGTGACGGATGAGATCATCACCGCGTCAGGCAGTGTCGTGACGGCCACCTGGGCGTTCACGCCGCTCAACGCCACCGGCACCGCGATCCTGCTGGCGGTGATCGTGTCGTACCTCACCACTCCACGGGCGTCGCGCCCGAACCTCTGGAGCGAGCTGGCGGGGACGCTGCGCACCCTGTGGCAGGCGCTGGTACTCATCGCCCTGATCCTCGCGCTGGCGAACATCGCCAACTACGCCGGTGCATCGACCTCGATGGGGCAGGCCCTCGCGGCGATGGGCGTGCTGGTGCCGCTCGTCGCGCCCATCATCGGCTGGGTCGGGGTGTTCCTCACCGGCTCGGTGGTCAACAACAACACCCTCTTCGGTCCGTTGCAGGTGGCCAGCGCCGAGGGCATCGGCGCCGATCCGGCGCTGCTGGTGGCGGGCAACACCGCCGGCGGCAACACCGGCAAGGTGATCTCCCCCCAGTCGATCGCGATCGCCGCCGGGGCGGTGGGGCTGTCGGGTCGCGAGAGCGAGATCCTGCGGGCGTCGATCCTCTACAGCCTGGGGATGCTGGTCTTCATCTGCCTCTGGTGCTTCACCCTGTTCCTGGTGTTCTGACGCTCAGGCGTGCAGCGCCTCGTTGAGCGTCACCCCGACGCCGTCGCGACGCACCGCCTCGACGGCTCCGGTGACGGAGTTGCGTCGGAACAGCAGGCCGTTCTGACCGGACAGCTCGGCGGCCTTCACGACCGGACGCGAGCCGTCGTGACGCGCCGGTTCGGCCGCGAGGGTCACCTTGGTGCCCGCTGTGACGTACAGGCCCGCCTCGACCACGCAATCGTCGCCCAGAGAGATGCCGATGCCGGCGTTGGCGCCCAGCAGCGTGCGGGCGCCGATCGACACGCGGTGCGCGCCGCCGCCGGAGAGGGTGCCCATGATCGAGGCGCCGCCGCCGATGTCGCTGCCGTCGCCCACGACGACACCCTGCGAGATGCGGCCCTCGACCATCGAGGCGCCGAGGGTGCCGGCGTTGAAGTTCACGAACCCCTCGTGCATCACGGTCGTGCCGGGGGAGAGGTAGGCACCCAGACGCACGCGGGCGACATCGGCGATGCGCACACCGGCGGGGGCGACGTAGTCGGTCAGGCGCGGGAACTTGTCGAGGCTCTGCACCTGGATGCCGTGGCGCTGCAGCGACGGACGCAGGTGTGCCGCGTCCTCGGGGAGCATGGGGCCCGCAGTCGTCCAGGCGACGATCGGCAGATGGGCGAAGATGCCGTCGAGGTTGAGGTCGTTCGGGGTGACGAGGCGGTGCGACAGTGCGTGCAGGCGCAGGTAGGCGTCGGCGGTGGAGGTGGGCGCGGCATCCAGATCGATCTCGAGTGAGATGGGCTCGACCGTGACGTTGCGGCGCTCGTCGGCGCCGGTGAGGCCCTCGACGTCGGCGACCGCGTCGACGTCCACGGGGCGGGGGCCGCGTGCGGGCTGCGGGTACCAGGCATCCAGCACCGTCCCGTCGCCGGCGATGGTGGTCAGTCCCGTTGCCCAGATCAGTCGTGCGTCGCTCATCCCTCCAGATTATCCGGCCGCGGAGGCTGGCTAGACTCGGGGCATGCCACGGCTCGATCTGACCGCGTCCGCCGCCGATCTCACCCGGGCGATCTGCGACATACCCAGCGTCTCCGACGACGAGACAGCCCTGGCCGACGCGATCTTCGATGCCGTCTCGGCCCTGCCTCACCTCGAGGTGCATCGCGACGGCGACACGATCGTCGCCCGGACCAACCTCGGCCGCGCCCAGCGCGTGGCGATCGCCGGGCACCTCGACACGGTGCCGATCAACGACAACCTCCCCACGCGCGATATCGACGTCGACGGCGAGGCGTTCCTGTGGGGGCGTGGCACGGTGGACATGAAGGCCGGCGTCGCCGTGCAGCTGAAGCTCGCCGCCGAACTCGTCTCGCCCCGCGTCGACCTCACCTGGCTCTGGTACGACCACGAAGAGGTCGAAGCGTCCCGCAGCGGCCTCACGCGCCTCGCGCAGACGCGGCCGGACCTCTTCGCCGCCGACTTCGCCATCTTGGGGGAGCCCTCGGGGGGCGAGGTCGAAGGCGGCTGCAACGGCACGCTCCGCGCGATCGTGCGCACACGCGGCGCACGCGCCCACAGCGCCCGCTCGTGGATGGGGCAGAACGCCATCCACGCCGCCGCCCCGATCCTGGCCCGACTGGCGGACTACCGTGCCGCCGAGGTCCCCGTCGAGGGGCTCGTCTACCGCGAAGGGCTCAACGCCGTACGCATCAGCGGGGGCGTGGCGGGCAATGTCATCCCGGACCTCTGCGAGATCGAGGTGAACTACCGCTTCGCGCCGAGCCGCGATGCCGCGGAGGCCGAGCGCCATGTGCGCGAGGTGTTCGAGGGGTTCGAAGTGGAGATCACGGATCTGGCCGAGGGTGCGCGCCCGGGGCTGGATGCCGCGCTCGCGCAGGAGTTCGTCGCGGCGGTCGGCGCCGTCCCCCGGGCCAAGTACGGCTGGACCGACGTCGCCCGCTTCTCGGCGCTGGGCGTGCCGGCGGTCAACTACGGCCCCGGCGACCCGATGCTCGCCCACCACGACCAGGAGCGGGTGCCCGTCGCCGAGATCGTGGCGGTCGAGCGTGGCCTGCGCGCGTGGCTGACCAGCCACTGACCCACCGCGTCGTTCGCGGGTGGGCGGGGCTGCCGCTGTCGCTGCGCATCGGTGCGATGTACCTCGCGGCACGCCTGGTCACACACGGCTTCCTGGTGCTGGCCGCGGCCCTGGCGCCGGTCGGATCGCGCTTCGGAGCGGGAGCGGGCGTGGCGGATCTCCTGGCCGGCTGGGACGCGCAGTGGTACTGGCTCGTCGCCGTCGCGGGGTACCCGACCACCCTGCCGCTGACCCCCGACGGGCTCGTCGCCGAGAACCAGTGGGCGTTCCTGCCCCTGTACCCCATGATCGCGAACATCGTCGGGGCGCCGGCGAACTCATGGGTGGCGGGCGCGGTGGTGGTGTCGCTGGCCGCCGGGTACGGCGCGACGTATGTGCTGTGCCGCATGCTGGCCGAACGCATCGGGGCGGAGGCGGCCCAGTGGGCGGCGCTGATGTTCGCGTGCGCGCCGCTGGCGGCCCTCTTCCACGTCGGGTACGCGGAGTCCCTGTTCCTGCTGCTGCTGTTCCTGGCGCTGTGGGCCGTGCAGCGCCGGCGCTACGCCTGGCTGTACCTGCTCATCCCGGCCATGGGTTTCACCCGACCCGGTGTGCTCGCCTTCGCCCTGTTCCTCGCCCTGCACGCGATCGCCCGCTGGTTCGCACGCCGCACCGACCCGCTCCCGGCACGCGAGGTCGCGCACATCGTCGCGACGGGGCTGCTGGCCGCTGTCGTCGGATTCTCGTGGATCGTGATCGCCGCAGTGGTCACCGGGCAGCCCGATGCCTACCTCGCCACCGAACTGGCATGGCGGCGCAACTGGCTGACCGATGCCGAGGGCGCTTTCCTGCCCTTCGAGGGGTTCGTGCAGGCCGCGGCATTCTGGTTCACGCAGTGGGGGATGGGTGCCGTCATCGGCTACGTCGCGCTGGCGGCATCCATCGTGTCGGTCGCGCTGCTGCTCCTGCGCGAGCGGCATGTGGCCCGCCTCGGGCTCGATATCCGCCTCTGGTCGGGCAGTTATCTGCTCTATCTCCTGGCGGTGTTCTTTCCGCAATCCAGCATCATGCGGCTGCTGCTCCCACTGTCACCGCTGTGGGGTGCGCTGGCCGTGCCGCGTTCGGCGGTGTGGCGATGCAGCGTCATTGCGGCGTGTCTGGCGGGGCAGTGGTGGTGGATCCACGCCATGTACGCACTCGGCAACACCTTCTGGCGTATTCCCTGAAATGACCACTCGGCGAGCCCGGATTAACTGCTGCCGGTCGCACACGATAAACTCACAGGTAGATCTTCGACGAAAAGGAGCCCGCAATGGCAGCCATGAAGCCGCGAACCGGTGACGGACCGATGGAGGCCGTGAAGGAGGGGCGCCTGATCATCGTGCGTGTCCCCCTCGAAGGCGGCGGTCGCCTGGTGGTCTCGGTCAATGACGACGAGGCGAAAGAGCTCTACAGCGTCCTCGGCGGCGTCGTCAACGCAGCCTGACAGCCCACCCGTGCGAAGCGACCGGTCGACATCGACCGGTCGCTTCGTCGTTGCGGCTCAGGACGCGGCGACGGTGGTCAGCTGCAGCAGGCCCTCGCCGGTGATCGACAAAGCCCCGATGACGGCGGGGGAGGACTGGGTCTCCTGGATGAGGGAGCGGTAGGCGCTCGTGATCGGGTCGCGGCGCACCGGGTCGGCGACCGCACCACCGGCGAGCACGCGGGGCACGAGCACCGTGCCGCCGGCGCGCACGAGGCGCAGGCCGTGCTCGACGTACTCGATCACGCCCTCCGGGTCGGCGTCGATGAGGACGATGTCGTAGGACGCCTCGTTCATGCGCGGCAGCACGTCGGCGCCGCGGCCCGAGATGAAGCGGGCGCGTGCAGGGGCGACGCCGGCGGCACCGAATGCCTGCCGGGCGGCGCCCAGGTGCTCGCGTTCGACGTCGATCGTGGTGAGGGTGGCGCGCGGTGATCCGTGCAGCAGCCACAGGCCCGAGACGCCGGCGCCGGTGCCGATCTCGACGATGTTCAGCGCCTTGGATGCCGCGGCGATGACGGCGCACTGGGCTCCGACGGGCGCGCTGATGGGGTCGGCGCCCAGCTCCATCGCGTGCGCGCGTGCGCGTGCGATGGCGTCGGGTTCGACGGTGACTTCGGCTGCGAACCTGCGGTTCGCGTCGTGCTCGCCCATGGGGACCTCCGCATGCCAGCGTACGCGGGCGCGGTGCTCGAATGAGGCAGGCGCACGGGTAACCTGTTTGCATGGTGTTCGGGCTCACGTGGGAGAAGCTGCTGCTGATCGCCGTGATCGCCGGCATGCTCATCGGGCCCGAGCGGCTGCCCCGCTATGCGGAGGCCTTGGCGCGCTTCACCGTGCGCGCGCGCGAATGGGTGGCCGGTGCGAAGACGCGCGTGCAGGACGAGATGGGCGAGGGCATGGAAGACGTGGACTGGCGCAAGCTGGATCCCCGTCAGTACGACCCTCGCCGCATCATCCGGGAGGCGCTCCTGGATGATGCGCCCACCCCGACGGTGCGGGTCGCCGCCGCAGGTGCGGCGCTGACGGCGGCATCCGCCCCAGAGCCCCAGGCGCCGACCAAGCGGCCGGACGGACCGCCGCCCTTCGACGCCGAGGCGACCTGACCCTCAGCGGGCGAACGGCAACGAACGGCCGGCGAGACCGCGGCCCTGCGCGAGGATGTCGTCGGCGAGCCGGGTGATCGCCATGGCCGCGGCATCGTCGGGTGCACCGGCGACCACGGGCACGCCGGCGTCGCCGCTGGTGCGAAGCGCCGGGCTGAGCGGCACCGTCGCCAGCAGCGGGACCGGTGCGCCCTCGCCGCTCAACGCCTCGGCCACGGCCATACCGCCGCCGGAGCCGAACAGGTCGAGCGTCGTGCCGTCGGGCAAGGTCATCGCCGACATGTTCTCGACGACGCCGATGACGCGCTGTCCGGTCTGCCGGGCCAGCAGGCCGCTGCGCACGGCGACATCGGATGCCGCGGCTTGCGGCGTCGTGACCACCAGCACGTCGGCATGCGGCAGGAACTGGCCGACCGAGATGGCGACGTCGCCGGTGCCCGGCGGCATGTCCAGCAGCAGCACGTCGAGGTCGCCGAAGAAGACGTCGGTGAGGAACTGCTGCACGGTGCGGTGCAGCATGGGGCCGCGCCAGGCCACCGCCCCGCCGCCGGAGCCGGCATCGCGGGGGAGGAACATGCCGATCGAGATGGCCTTCACCCCGAACGCCACCGGCGGAAGCATGAGGTCGTCGATGCGGGTCGGCTGCGGCGGCAGGCCGTCGCGGCCGACGAGGCCCAGCAGTCCCGGAATGGAGAACCCGTGCACGTCGGCGTCGATGACCCCCACCGCGGCACCGCGCGCGGCGAGGGCCACGGCGAGGTTGGCCGTGAGAGTCGACTTGCCGACACCGCCCTTGCCGCTCGTGACGGCGATGACGCGGGTGAGGGAGTCGGGGCCGAACGGCATCTGGCGTGCCGCGCGGCCGCCCCGCAGGCGCTCGGTGAGGGCGGCCCGCTCGGCCGGTGTCATCACGCCCACGGTGACGTCGACGTCGGTGACCCCCGCGACCGAGGCGGCCGCCGCCCGCACATCGGACTCGATGCGCTGCGCCGCCGGACAGCCGACGATCGTCAGCACGATGTCGACGTGTGCGGTGCCGCCGTCGACGGTGACCTGCCGCACCATGTCCAGCTCGCCGATGGGGCGGCGCAATTCGGGGTCGGTGACGGCGGACACCGCGGCGCGCACCGACTGATCGATCGCCGTCACAGCGCCGCCGATCGGTCGTCGGGGTTGTTCCGGCGACGCGCATCGCGGCCGGCGGTCTCCTCGGCGGCGTCGAGCAGGCGTTCCCGTTGATCGTCGTGACGCTCGAGCGCGCGGGCGAGCTCCTGACGCAGCACGTCCTTCGTGACGACCTCGCTCGTGACGTCGGCCAGAGCCATGCGCAGCGCCACGATCTCGCGCGCCAGGTACTCGGTGTCGGCCAGGTTGCGTTCGGCGCGCTGGCGATCCTGCTCGATCTGCACGCGGTCACGGTCGTCCTGTCGGTTCTGCGCGAGCAGGATGAGCGGCGCGGCATAGGACGCCTGCAACGACAGCATGAGTGTGAGCGCGGTGAACCCGTTGGCGGCGGAGTCGAAGCGCAGGTGCTCGGGCATGGTCGTGTTCCAGGTGATCCACGCGACGCAGAACAGGCTCAGCAGCAGCAGGAACATCGGCGTGCCCATGGCGCGCGCGATCCACTCGGTGAAGCGGCCGAAGGTGTCGCGCGACGGCTGCGCGGGCCGCACGGTCAGCATGCCGGCACGCCCCCGGGGCGCGTCCAGCGCCGACTTGGGTGCCCGCGCCATCAGCGGCGGCCCATCCGCGTGGGCGGCGCGATCCGCGGCGCGGGGTGGGGCTGATCGGCGTCGTGCGAGCGCCAGTCGTCGGGGAGCAGGTAGTCGAGTACGTCGTCGACGCTGACGGCGCCGACGAGGCGGTGGGCCTGATCGATGACCGGCAGCGACACGAGGTTGTAGGTGGCGAGCAGGCGCGCCACCTCGGCGGCGGGCGCGGTGGCGGGCACGGGCTCGAGCGTGTCGTCGATGATGGCCCCCAGCCGCTCGTGCGGGGGGTAGCGCAGCATCCGCTGGAAATGCACGACGCCCAACAGTCGGCCGGTCGGGGTCTCGAACGGCGGCAGTGTGATGTACACCGCGGCGGCGAGGGCGGGGTGCAGTTCGTGCCGGCGGATGAGCGCGAGCGCCTCGGCGACGGTGTTCTCCGCCGACAGCACGATGGGCTCGTTGGTCATGAGGCCACCGGCGGTGTCGGGGCCGTACTCCAGCAGCGCCCGCACATCCTCTGCCTCGTCGGGCTCCATGAGCCCGAGCAGCTGGGCGATGCGACCCTCCGGCAGCTGCCCGAGCAGGTCTGCGGCGTCGTCGGGCTCCATGTGGTCGAGGATGTCGGCGGCCCGCTCATCGCCCAGGCGCTCGAGGATGTGCATCTGCTCGTCCTCGGGCATCTCCTCGAGGGCGTCCGCGAGGCGATTGTCGGGCAGCTCCTCGGCCACCTCGAACAGGCGGTCCTCGGGAAGGTCGAGCAGCGTGTTGGCGAGGTCGGCCGGTTTCAGCTCGGAATAGGTGGCCACCAGCTGCTCCGCGGACTGCGCTTCACCCGGCGTGGAATCCTCACGTACCTCGTTCCACGAGGCGAACGTCGTCGGACCCTTCGCGAACGGCGAGGCGCTCGTCTTCGGGCGGCGCAGGAACAGCTGAGACACGTCCCAGTCGCCGATGCGGTTGCGGTCGATGGCGACGTCCTCGATGACGGCGGTGCCGCTGCCGTCGCGCAGGTAGACCTTGCGACCGAGCAGCTCGGCCATCACCCGCACCTCGCCGCCGCGCTGCTGGAACCGGCGCACGTTGATGAGCCCGGTCGTGATGACCTGGCCGGTCGCGATGGAGGTGACGCGGCCGATGGAGAGGAAGACGTGCCGACGTCCCGGGATCTCCACGACCAGGCCGATCACACGCGGCGGATCATCTTTGCGGAAGATGACGACGACATCCCGGACCTTGCCCAGGCGGTCGCCGGCGGGGTCGAAGACCGTGCAGCCGGCCAGCCGCGCGACGAAAACCCTCTGCGTGCTCACCCGTCCAGCGTAGTGCGCGGGCCGTGTCGGCGGTCGCGGAGCACGGCCGAACGGTGCATGCGAAGATGGGGGGATGAGCATGATGGGCGGATTCGGTTCGGGGCGCACCGCTGTGGGCGACACCATCGCGTCGTTCACGAGCTATGAAGCCGCACAGAAGGCGGTGTCGGCGCTCATCGCGGCCGACGTGCCGGCGCGCGACATCGCGATCGTGGGATCTGACCTGCGCTCGATCGAGAAGGTCACCGGCCGCCTCGGTTACGCGACCGCGGCCCGCCAGGGCGCGATGAACGGCGTGCTGCTGGGTCTGCTGTTCGCCGCGATCTTCGTGCTCGGCACGCCCGATGTCGCGATCCAGCTGTTCGTCGGGGTGCTGTTCGTGGGCATCGCGGTCGGCATGCTGATGAGCATCATCACGTACTCCCTCATCCGCCGCCGCCGTGACTACGCCTCGATCACACAGGTCGTCGCGGCCCGCTACGACCTGACGGTGCTCCCGGGCAGCGTGCACAAGGCACGCCAGGCGATCGGCCGCGCCGACGCTCCGCCGGCCCCGGTGGTCGCCGGCTCCGCCGTTCCCGGTACCGCGGTGCCGGGCGCGGGCGTTCCCGGCCCGGGTGCCCCGGGAGCCGTCCCGGCCCCCCGTCCGCCGGTCGACGACCCGAACGAACCGCCGCGGTACGGCGAGCGCATCCTGCCCCCGACACCGGGGGCCGCGACCCCCGGCACTGCCGGGCCGGCCGGCGACGGCGACGCGGGCGAGGGCTCGTCGCGCGCATGATCGACGGCCTCACGGTGGCACTGCCCACCGCGGAGGTGACCGTCTCGGCCGTGCTCGAGCAGCCGGAGCGCCCGTGGGCGGTCATGGCGGTGGCCCACGGCGCGGGCGCCGGGTACGGGCATCCGTTCCTCGTCGGCTTCGCCCGCGGCATGCGCGACGCCGGCGTCGCGACGCTGCGGTTCAACTTCCCGTACGTCGAGGCCGGTCGCCGCATGCCGGGGCCGGCAGCGCACGCCGTGGCGGCCTGGCGCGCCGCCGACGCCGCGCTGCAGGAGGCGGTGCCGACGCTGCCGGTGTGGGCGGCGGGGAAGTCCTACGGCGGCCGCATGGCCTCGATGGCCGCCGCGGAGGGCGCGATCGCCCCCGCGGGCCTGGTGTACCTCGGGTACCCGTTGCATCCGCCCGGACGCCCCGACAAGCCGCGCGTCGCGCACCTACCCGACGTGGTGCCCCCGCAGCTGTTCGTCGAGGGGACGAACGACCCGTTCGTCGACCCCCACACACAGCTCGACGAGGCGGTGGCCTCGTGCCGGGATGCCGCGGTGCACTGGGTCGACGGCGGCAACCACTCCTTCGAGGTCAAGGGCCGCAAGCTCCCCGCCGACGAGATCGGCGAAGGGCTCGCCGGCCTCGTCGCCGAGTGGATGCGCGCCCGGTCCTGAGCCGGCGAGGGAGTGTCGACCCCGCCTCCCTGTGGGGTTCGGGGCGCGTAGTGGGTAACGCGGGGCGCGATGGCCGGCTCAGCGCCCGGCGGCGTAGCCCTGCATGCCGCGGGGGTTCGCGGCGGCCCAGACGGTGCCGCGCTCCCGGTCGATGCCGACCGCGCTGAGACGGCCCAGGGTCCACGCGCCGGCGCGCGTGACATCGTGCCCGCGCGCGACGAGATCGTCGATCACGGTGTCGCCGAGGCGGTCTTCGACGACGACGCCGGCCGGGGTCCAGGTGCGGGGCCAGAAGGAGTCCACGAGAGCCGTGGTGTGCAGCGTGGGCGCGTCGATGGCCTGCTGGGCGCTGTAACCGCCGACGAGCATGCGCAGCAGCAGGGGCAGCTGCCACTGGTCCTGCTGATCACCGCCTGGGGTGCCCAGCGCCATCACCGGCATCCGGTCCCGGAGCACCAGGGTCGGGGTGAGGGTCGTGCGCGGGCGCGCGCCGGCACGCAGACCCGACGGCGCCGACTCGTCGAGCCACATCATCTGCAGCCGCGTCCCGAGGCAGAACCCGAGCTCGGGGATGGCAGGCGACGACTGCAGCCACCCTCCGGACGGCGTCACCGCGACGATGTTGCCCCAGCGGTCGACGACGTCGATGTGGCACGTGTCGCCGCGCGTGAGTCCCGACTTCGCCACCGTCGGCTCGCCGATGCCGGCGGGCGGCGCCTCGGCGGCCGGCTGCCGCAGCAGCGGGCGGAACGGGCGACGGCCCGACAGGTCGCCCGGCCGCCACTCGCGCGACGCGCGCTCACCGATCTCTCTCCGACGCGTCGCGATGTACGCATCGGAGAGGACATCCGCAGCGATCCCCGGTGCGGCGTCGTCGCCGAAGTAGGCGTCGCGGTCGGCGAGCACGAGCTTCAGGGTCTCGACGATCGTGTGCGCGCCCCGCGCCGTCGCAGGGTCCAGCGCGTCGTCATCGAAGCCGTCGAGGATGCGCAGCGCCTCCAACAGCGCCGGACCCTGCGACCAGGGGCCGGCCTTGGCCACCGTGTGTCCGCGGAACTCCGCCGACACCGCCGTTTCGTACCCGGCGTCGAACGCCGCGAAGTCGGCGGGCGCGATGACCCCGGCGTGCTCGGTGCCGGAGGAGTGCCGGTGCGGCCGGGCGAGGAACGCGGATGCCGCCTGCGCGACGAGCCCGTGCTTCCACTCCCGCCGTGCGGCGTCGATGCGCGCCCGCCGGTCCGGCAGGTGCGCCCCCGCGGCGACGAGCGCCTCGAGCACCGCCGCATACGCGGGGTTGCGCAGGAGCGACCCCGCCGCGGGCGCCTCGCCGTCCGGCATCCACAGGGCCGCCGATGTCGGCCACGAATCGCGGAAGAGTTCCGCCACCCGGTCGATGGTCGCTGACACCGACGCCAGCAGCGGATGCCCGTCGCGCGCGTACCCGATGGCGTACGCGAGCACGTCCCCGATTTCCCACGTCCCGTGGTCGCGCAGCAGCAGCAGCCACGCGTCGACCGCGCCCGGCACCGCCGCGGCGAGGCCTCCCGCCCCGGGCACGAGGTCGAGCCCTTCCGACCGGAAGTGTGCGACGCGCGCCCCCGCGGGGGCCGGTCCCTGGCCCATCAGCACGGTGGGCGCGTCGTCGCCCGCGGCCTGGAAGATCCCGACGAGGTCGCCGCCGGGGCCGTTCAGATGCGGCTCCACGATATGCAGCACGAAGCCGCCGGCGACGACCGCATCGAACGCGTTTCCCCCGCGCTCGAGCACCGCCTGCGCGACCGCGGTGGCGGTGGCGTGGGTCGAGGCGGTCATGCCGAACGTGCCCTCGAGGGTCGGGCGCGTGGTGAACGCCGGCGGCGGCGTGAAGCTCACCCGCGCAGCGCAGCCGTCATCGCGCCGGCTTCTCGCGGGCGATCCATGCCTCGACCTCGTCCGCGGTGCGGGGGATGCCGGCCGACAGGTTCACCGGGCCATCGGCGGTCATGAGGATGTCGTCCTCGATGCGCACGCCGATGCCGCGGTACTCCTCGGGAACGGTGAGGTCGTCGATCTGGAAGTACAGCCCCGGCTCGATCGTGAAGACCATGCCGGGCTCGAGGATGCCGTCGTAGTACATCTCGCGCCGCGCCTGTGCGCAGTCGTGCACGTCGATGCCCAGGTGATGGCTCGTGCCGTGCACCATGTAGCGACGGTGGTGTCCGCCCTGATCGGCGTCGAGCGCCTCTTCGGCGGTCACCGGCAGCAGCCCCCACTCGGCGGTGCGGGTGGCCAACACCTCCATGGCCGTCTCGTGCAGCGTGCGGAACGAGACGCCGGGTCGTGCGGCGGCGAAGGCGGCATCGGCTGCTTCGCGCACGGTTTCGTAGATGCGGCGCTGGATGTCGGTGAAGCGCCCCGAGACGGGCAGGGTGCGGGTGATGTCAGCGGTGTAGAGGCTGTCGACCTCGGCACCCGCGTCGACGAGGATGAGGTCGCCGGGCTTGACCGCGCCGTCGTTGCGGGTCCAGTGCAGGTAGCAGGCGTGCGGGCCGGAGGCGGCGATCGTGTCGTACCCCACGGCGTTGCCGTCGCTGCGGGCGCGCTGGTGGAACACGCCCTCGACGATGCGCTCGCCCCGCGGGTGCTCGATGATGCGCGGCAGGTTCGCGATGATGTCGTCGAAGCCCGCGGCGGTGACCTCGACGGCCAGGCGCATCTGGGCGATCTCGTACTCGTCCTTGATCAGGCGCAGCTCGGAGACGAAGCGGGTGAGGTCCTCGTCGGCATCGACGACCAGGTCGTCCTCGCCGGGCTCGAACGCATCGACGTGGTCGGTGGCGATGCCCAGGTCCGTGGCGACGGCGTCCAGCGCCGGACGCGGACCGATCCAGAACTCACCGATCGAGGCGTCGGAGTAGAACTCCGGCGTCGTGCGGTCGGCGCGCTCCCGGAAGTAGAGGGTGACGTCGTGGCCGTCGCCGGTCGGATCGAACACCAGCACCGAGTCGGGCTCGCTGTCGGCGCCCCACCCGGTGAGGTGCGAGAACGCCGAGTGCGCGCGGAACGGGTAGTCGGTGTCGTTGCTGCGCTGCTTGAGCGAGCCGGCGGGGATCACCAGGCGTCGGCCGGGGAACGCGGCCGACACGGCGGCGCGGCGCGCGGCGGCGTACGACGCCTGCTCGCGCGGAGTGGGGACGGACGCGGGGCGGTCGATCCAGCCGGTGGAGATCGTGTCGAGGAAGCCCTGGCCGTAGCGCTGGCGGCGGTTGGTCACGGTGCTCTCCTCCTGCGGTTCGGCCGTGACGGTGGTCGTGTCGCTGTCGCCTGAGGTGTTCATGCCACCAGTCTCGCACTCCGTAGCTGGGGCGTTGCTCAGCCGGCGGGCTCCAGCTGCACCACGAGAGGGCGATGGTCGCTGCCGGTGCCGTCCATCGAGGCGAGCACGACGGAGCCGACCGAGGTCCAGGCGTCGGTGGCCATCACGTGGTCGATGGGGGAGCCGGCGAAGATCGGCAGTTCGGTCGGCCACGTGCCGAGGGCGCCGGCGCCGCTGTGGGCGGCGGTGTCGTGGCAGCGCCCCAACTGCCCGCCATCGACGCCCAGTCGCATCATGTGGTCGATGGTGGCGTTGAAATCGCCCGCCATGATCACGTTGTCGGCGGCGCACTGGTCGGCGAGCCACTGCAGATCGTCTCGCCACTCCTGCATGGCCGACCGGCGCGGGGCGACGGCGTGCGCCGCGACGATGATGGGGCCGGTGCCGTCCACCGGCATGGCGACGGCGCTCGGTACCACCGACGTGTTGCTCGTGCCGTCGCGCGACGAGTCGATCACGGCATAGTCGCCCAGGTCGGGCGAGATGAGCAGGGTCGTGGAGTCGGCATCCCACAGCCCCTGTTCGGTGTGGTGGGCCCACATCGGATGCCCCATCTCGCGCATCGCGATGGCCACCGCCTCGCCGGTTTCGATGGTCGTCTCGGGGAGGGCGACGATGTCGGCCTCCATCGTGACCGCCGTCTGCGCGATCTTCTCGGCCGAGGTGGCCTCGCCACCGGCGGTGTTCCAGGTCATCACCCGCACGCTGTCGTCGCCCTTGACCGGGAGCGACTCGGCGCCGACACCGCGCTGCACGATGGTGAGGGCGCCGGCGACCGCGGCGATGACGCACACCGTGGCGATCGACAGCGCGAAGCCACGCACGGGGCGGGCGATCGCGAGCAGCATCGCCACGACGAAGAGCGCGACGAAAGCGAGCACCACGAGAGGGCGGAACGACACCACCTGCGCGATCGGGAAGAGCCGCTCGACGCGGAAGAACGAGGGCCACGTCACGATCGCGGCGCCGATGGCGAACAGGACCGTCACGAGGATCCCCAACAGGCGCAGCACGTCGCGACTCTATGCCCCCTGTCTGGGAGATCCACGGATGCCGCACCCGCGGGGCATGCCCGCCCGCCGGTACGCTCGAAGGGTGCGATCGGGACGGCAGATGTTCGAAGGACCCAGTGACCTTCATCTGCATTCCGTGCACTCCGACGGCACCGAGCCCCCCGCGCAGGTGATGCAGGCGGTGCACCGCCGGGGGCTGCGCACGGCCGCGCTGACCGACCACGATTCGACGGCGGGCTGGGCGGAGGCGGCGGAGGCGGCGACGTCGCTGGGCATGACCTTCCTCCCCGGCATGGAGTTCAGTGCGGTGCAGGGGTGGCGCAGCGTGCATGTGCTGGCGTACCTCTTCGATCCCGACGACACCGCGCTCCGGGCCGAAACCGAGCGCATCCGCGCCGCGCGCATCGGCCGCGCCGAGCAGATCGTCGCCGCGATCGGCCGCGACTACGACCTCACATGGGAGGACGTCGTCGCACAGACCGGGGACGGGGCCACGGTGGGCCGTCCGCACATCGCCGACGCCCTGGTCGCCCGCGGGCTCGCCCGCGACCGCAGCGAGGCGTTCGCCGGCATCCTGCATCCCAGCGCAGGCTATTACGTGCCCCACTATGCTCCGGATGCCGCTACCGCGGTGCGCCTCATCGCCGGCGCCGGCGGCGTGCCGATCATCGCGCACCCCACCCCTGCCGGGCGGGACCGGATGATGCCCATCGCGCAGCTGGAGGAGCTGATCGGGCTGGGGCTCGCCGGGTTCGAGCTCGGACACCGCGAGAACACCCCGGCGGGGATCGCGACGCTGCGCACGCTGGTGGACCGTCACGACCTCATCGTCACCGGGTCCAGCGACTACCACGGGCTCGGCAAACCCAACATCCCCGGTGAGCACACCACGAGCGACGAGATGGTCGCGCGCATCATCGACCGGGCGACGGGGACCACCCCCGTCCACCCCTGAGAGGACACCGCATGTCCGATGCATCCGACGTCACCGTCATCGGTGAGGCGCTTATGGACATCGTCCACGCGCCCGATGGCACCCGCGCCAGCCCCGGCGGCAGCCCCGCCAACGTCGCTCTCGCGCTCGGGCGCCGCGGGCTGCGGCCGGTGCTCGTGACGCAGCTCGCCGATGATGCCCACGGTCGTGACGTCACGGCGTGGCTGGAACGGTCGGGGGTCGCCGTGCACGTCGCCGGCCGGCCGCCCCGCACGTCCACCGCGGTCGCCCACCTCGATGCGGACGGCGCCGCGACCTACGACTTCGACATCGCCTGGGACCCGGCGCCGTGGGAGGCCCCCGCGGCGCCCGTCGTCCACACCGGCTCGATCGCGAGCATTCTGCGCCCCGGGGCCGACGCGGTCGAAGCCGCCCTGCGTGCGGTGCGGGCGGATGCGGTGGTCACATTCGATCCCAATGTGCGGCCCTCGCTCGTGACCGACGCCGATGACGCGCGGGCGCGGGTGGCACGCCTGGTGGCTCTCGCCGATGTCGTGAAGGTCAGCGGTGAGGATCTCGATTGGCTGCACCCGGGGCGCGACCACCGCGACATCGCGCGCGAGTGGCTCGCCGCAGGACCCTCGCTGGTCGTGGTCACCGAGGGCGGCGACGGGTCGTTCGCGGTGCACGCGGCAGGCCTGGTCGAGGTCGCGGCGCAACCGGTGACGGTGGTCGACACGGTGGGGGCGGGGGACACCTTCATGGCAGCCCTCATCGCAGGTCTCCACGCGCCGACGGCGGCGGAGGTGCGCGCGCGCATCGCGGGCTGGACCCCCGCCGATCTGGCCGCCCTGCTGGCGCACAGCGCCGCGGCGGCCGCCGTCACCGTGTCGCGTCCCGGAGCCGACCCGCCGTGGGTGGCGGAGCTGGCGTCCTCGTGACGCGACACGGTGCCGGGGTCAGGCGAGTGCCTTGGCCTTGAGTGCCTCGTACTCCGCCTGCGTGATGGTGCCGTCATCGAGCAGCTGCTTGGCCTTGGCGATCTCCTCGGTCGGGCTCGCGCCGGCGGCGACCGTCTTGATGTAGGCATCCTGCTGCTCGCGGAACTGCCGGGCCGCCTGCGCGCTGCGCTCGGCCATGCCGCCGCCGCGGGCGATCAGGTAGATGAGCGCCGTGATGATCGGGAAGAAGATGAGGAAGAAGATCCACACCGCCTTCCACCAGCCGCTGAGCGTGTGGTCACGGAAGAGGTCTCCGATGATCGAGAACAGCGCCATCAAGTAGGCGAAGAACACGAAAGCCCAGAGGAACCACCAGATCAGGTCCCAGAAGGACCCCCAGAAACCCTGATACTCCACGGCGGCGTCGATGAGTCGCATGTGCACGTCCCTTTCCTTAGGGGAGCGACGCAACCGCGTCGTCTGCGCTCACCATAGCGACGCAGTGCTCCCGTCGGAAAGGGACCCGTCCCGCGGGCGCGGGACGCGCCCTGACGCTCAGGATGCCGCGGGTGCGCCCGAGCCGGAGCCACGGCGACGCCGACGCCGACGCGGAGCCGACTTGCCGTCGTGGTGCTCCTTGCCGCCGCCGTCGTGGGTGCCGCCGCCGTCGGCAGCGCGCGGCGACTCGCCGGCAGGCTGCTCGGCCGTCACGGTCGCGCCGGTGGCGGCATTGCCGGACGCCGTGCCCTCGCCCGTGCGCCGGCGACGACGCGGACGGCGGGAGCCCTCTTCGCCCTCGGCTGCGGCGGGCTGCGTCTTGACCGTCTGCGTGCGGGGAGCCGTGACGATGCGGCCCTTGGTGCCGGCGGGGATGTCGAGGTCGGTGAACAGGTGGGGGCTGGAGGAGTAGGTCTCCACGGGCTCGGGCTGACCGAACTCGAGCGCGCGGTTGATGAGTGCCCACTTGTGCAGGTCGTCCCAGTCGACGAAGGTCACCGCGATGCCGGTCTTGCCGGCGCGGCCGGTGCGGCCCGCGCGGTGCAGGTAGGTCTTCTCGTCGTCGGGGATCGTGTGGTTGATCACGTGGGTGACATCGTCGACGTCGATGCCGCGCGCGGCGACGTCGGTGGCGATCAGGACGTCCTTCTTGCCCGCCTTGAACGAGGCCATCGAGCGCTCACGCGCCTCCTGGCTCATGTCGCCGTGCACCGAGGCGGTGTTGAAGCCGCGGTCGCTGAGCTCGTCCGACAGCTTCTGGGCGGCGCGCTTGGTGCGCGTGAAGATCACCGTCTTGCCGCGCCCCTCGGACTGCAGGATGCGCGCGATGATCTCGTCCTTGTCGAGCGAATGCGCCCGGTAGACGACGTGCTTGATGTTGGCCTGCGTGAGCCCCTCATCGGGGTCGGTCGCGCGGATGTGGATCGGGTTGGACATGAACCGGCGCGCCATTGCGACGATGGGACCGGGCATGGTCGCCGAGAACAGCTGCGTGTGCCGCACCGCCGGAACCTTGGAGAAGATCTTCTCGATGTCGGGGAGGAATCCGAGATCGAGCATCTTGTCGGCCTCGTCGAGCACCACCTCGGTCGCGTGCGACAGGTCGAGCAGACGCTGGTTGTTGAGGTCGATCAGACGCCCCGGGGTGCCCACGACGATCTGCGCGCCGGCCTTCAGCTGGTCGATCTGGCCCTCATAGGCCTTGCCGCCGTAGATCGCCACGACGCTGGTCGCCCGACCCGACGTGAGCATGTCCATGTCTTCGTAGACCTGCACGCACAGTTCACGGGTGGGGACGACGATGAGCGCCTTGACGCCCGGCTCCGGGTTCAGGCCGAGGCGCTGCACGACCGGGATGCCGAAGCCGAAGGTCTTGCCGGTGCCGGTCTTGGCCTGACCGATGATGTCCTGGCCGGGAAGGCCCAGCGGGATCGTCTGCTCCTGGATCGGGAAGGCATCCACGATGCCCTTTTTGGCGAGGACATCGACGATGTCCTGATCGACGCCGAGTTCGGCGAAAGTCGTCACGATACGAGCCTGTCTGGCGGTGAGAGCCGCCGGGGGGTAAGTGTTCCACGCCCTACACTCAGCCGCAGGCGCGGGGCCCCGATCCGATGCCGGGGCCCTTCCAGCCTACCGGAGATGCGTCAATAGCCCGGTGGGTGCGTATCGTGGGCTCTCATGGCCTGGTGGTTCTTCAAACGCAAGCGGCCCGCCGCGCGCACCCTGTCGCTGCGCTCGCGCGGTGACCACGGTGACGCCCATCGGGTCGACTTCGAGGCGCTCGCTCCCGATGTCGACACTTTCCTCGGGCAGGCGGCGTACCTGCAGCTGGGGTACTTCGAGACGCTCAGTCAGCTCATCGCCTCGACACCCGAGCTGACGCAGAAGGAGTCGCTGTCGCTGGCGGCCGGCGCGGCATTGCTCAAGCACCGCGGGCTCGTCTCCCTCATCCGCGAGCGGGGCGACGATGCGCTGGAGATCATGCTCCCCTTCCGGGAGCCGTTGGATGCCTTCCGGCGCGCGACGCATGGCGCCCGCCCGTTGGAGACCGTGCTGTCGGTGCACATCACGGCGGGCATGCTCGACGACTTCTACGTCGCGCTGGCCTCGAGCTACGGCGAGACCGGACGCACCGCCGCCGAGATCCTCGGCGCCGCCGATGATCGGCAGGCACTCGTGGACATGATCGTCGCGGCCATCGACACCGACGAGGAGTGGCGCTCGTTGCTGGCGCTGTGGGGGCGGCGGCTGGTGGGCGATACGCTGCTCATCGCCCGCGCGGCCCTGGGACCGGCGACGCTGGACGAAGTCGATGAGAAGAAGGTCGAGCCGGTGTTCACCCGCCTGCTCGCCGCGCACTCGCGGCGCATGGGGGCGATGGGCCTCGACGCCTGACGCCGGGCCGCTCGCGCGTCGCCGTCAGGCGATCTTCAGGCGCGCCCGCTCCCGCTCGTCATGCGCACGTCGCACGCGGGTGAGGGCGATGAGGGCGGGGAAGACCACCACGGCGGGGGCCGCGAACGACACGACCCAGATCCACGGGCTGTCGATGCCCAGGCCCGCCCAGGTGAAGGCCAGCCACACGGCGCCGCCCACGACGGCGCCGAGCATGGGGGCCAGCACCGCACCGCGCGTGTCGCGACCGGTGACGCTGAAGTGCGCGCCGATGCCGAGCACGGCGCCCACGATCAGGGCGAGCAGGATCTGCATCGGCTCAGCCGACGAAGCCGATGCGGCGCGACTCTTCGGTGCCGACCTCGACATAGGCGAGCGCGGCCGTGGGCACGATGTAGGAGTTGCCCTTGGCGTCGGTGAACGACACGTGGGTGGCGCCGGATTCGAGTGCCTGCGTGACCGAGGTCTTGACAGTGGCGGCGGACTCGTTGGTTTCGAAACCGAGCTCGCGGCCGGTGTTGACGATGCCGATGCGGATCTCCACGGGTGACTGCCTTTCCGGCCCCGGCTGTCGCCGCGGGCGCATCACGACTCTACGACACCGCGAACCCTCCCCGGCCGTCCGCGACGCCGCGCTCGCTGTCGGCGAACGTCGGCGGGGGCGGCTACCGTGGGCTCGATGCGACAGAGCCAGACTCGGGTGCCCGAACCCGTCTCGGACACCGCCTTCGTTCCGGATGCCGCGCAGCAGCGCGTGCTGCGCCTCGCGCCCGAAACATCGGCGGTGGTGGTCGGCGCGCCCGGAACCGGCAAGACCGCCACACTCATCGCCCGCGTGCACGCCCTGGTCGCGGCGGGGGTCGACCCCGACACGATCGTCGTGCTCACCTCCAGCCGCACCGCCGCCACGGAGCTGCGCGACCGACTCGCCCTCGCCGTCGGGCGGGCGACATCCGGGCCGCTGGCCCGATCGGTGGCGTCGCTGGCCTTCCAGCTGGTGCGCGCCGCCGAGGTGCACGCCGGGGGCGAGCCGCCGCAGCTGCTCACCGGCGCCGACGAGGACCAGCTCCTGCAGGAACTGCTCGCCGGCGACGCCGAAGACGAGGCATCCGCCCCCTCCCGCTGGCCGGACTGGCTGCCGGCACCCATCCGCGGTACCGCGGGGTTCCGCGCCGAAGTGCGCACGTTCCTCGCCGAGTGCACGACCCTGGGCATCACCCCCGCTCGTCTCGAAGAGATGGCCGCACGGCTCGATCTGCCGGCGTGGGCTTCGCTGGCATCGTTCGCGACCGAGTACGAACGCGTCCGCGCCGACATGCGCGGCGCCCACCGCGACGCCGCCGGGCTCGTGCGCGAGGCCGTCGGCATCCTCCGCTCCAGCACGCCCGGTGCGCCGGTGCTCGGTGCCTTCGCCGCGGTGCGGGTCGTGCTGGTCGACGACGCGCAGGAACTCACCCTCGGCGGTGTGGAGCTGCTGGAGGCGTGCCGGGCCCACGGCATCGCCGTCATGGCGTTCGGCGACCCCGATGTGGGCTCCGGCACCTTCCGCGGCGCCTCGCCGCGCAACTTCGCCCGACTGGCTGCCACCGCGCCGCCGCTCGTGCTCACCGGGGCGCACCGGGGGAGCCCCGCACAGCGCGCCCTCCTGGCGACGGTCACCGAGCGCATCGGCGCCGTCGGCATCGTGAGTCATCGCCTGCGCAGCCCCGAGCCGGACGACGCCGTGCGGGCGGATGCCACGGTGCGGGCATTCGCACTGCGCTCGCCCTCGGAGGAGTACGACGCCATCGCCCGGCTGCTGCGCGAGCGGCATCTGCGCGACGGCGTGCCGTGGGACCGGTGTGCGGTGATCGCGCACGACACCCGGCAGGTGGCGGCGCTGGAGGCGGAGCTGGCCGCTCGCGAGGTGCCGGCGCGGGCGAGCGGCCCCGGCCGGGCGCTCGGGGTGCTGCGGCCGGTGCGCGATCTGCTGCGCGTCGTGGAGCTGTCGGCGCGGCCGGGCGACCAGTGGACCTTCGACGACGTCACCGACGTGCTGCTGGGAGTCGCCGGCGGCATGGATCCCGTGGAGCTGCGGCGTCTGCGCACCACGCTGCGCCAGAGCGAACTGGCCACCGGCGGCGAACGCGGCGGGCAGGAGTTGCTCGTGTCGGGCATGGTGCGGCCGCTGGAGCTGGACCTCATCGACACCCGCGAGGCGCGGCGGGCGGTGCGGGTGGCCCGCACCCTCGAGCAGCTGTCGGTCGAGCATGCCGCCGGCGCCACGGTGCACGAACTCCTCTGGACCGCGTGGGAGCGCTCGGGACTGCAGTCGGGGTGGGCTGAGGCCGCGCGCGGGTACGGTCCGTTGGCCGAGCAGGCGAACCGCGACCTCGACGCCGTCGTCGCGCTGTTCCAAGCCGCCAAACGCGCCGTCGAGCGCGAAGACGGCGCGCCGCCGCTGGCGTTCGTGCGCGGCATCCTCGACAGTGACGTCGCCGAGGACCGCCTCACCGCGCCCCCGCCGGAGGCGTCGGTGCGGGTGCTCACTCCGGCCGGGTCGCTCGGGCTCGAATTCGACACCGTCGTGGTCGCGGGCGTGCAGGACGGCGTCTGGCCCAACACGCGACTGCGCGGGAGCCTGCTGGAGACGTGGCGGCTGGCCGACGCCGTCGAGGGCGAGCACACCGGCGACGTGCTCGACCGGCGCCGCCAGGCGATGCACGACGAGCTGCGGCTGTTCGCGCGGGCGGTGTCGCGAGCCACGGCGCGGCTCATCGTGACCGCCGTCGACGACGACGACACCGGGCCCAGCGTGCTGTTCGAACTGCTGCCCGACCCGGAGCCCGCGCCCCGAGAGGTCGAGCACCCGCTCACGCTGCGCGGGCTCGTCGCGCTGCACCGCCGCGCCCTCACCGATCCCCGTGCCCCGGCGGTCGCCCGCGCCGCCGCCCCCGGTCAACTCGCCCTGCTCGCCGAGGCCGGTGTGGCCGGCGCCGACCCCGCCCAGTGGTACGGGGTCGCCGGTCCCACCTCGACCGCGCCGCTGCGCGACCTCACACGTGAGGACGTGCGGGTGTCGCCGTCGCGTCTGCACACGCTGGAGGAATGCCAGCTCAACTGGGTGATCGGCGACCTCGGCGGCGATCCCGGCGGCTCGGTGGCGGGGCTCGGCACGCTCATCCACGCCGCGCTCGAGCACGGCGCGGGGCTCGACGAAGAGGGGCTGTGGCAGATCGTGGCGCAGCGCTGGGGCGAGCTGGAGTTCGACGCCGCCTGGCGCGGCCGGGCCGAGCTCATCCGGGCGCGTGACCTCGTGCGGCGCCTGCACCTGTACCTGCGCCACGCCGAACGCGACGGGGTGAGGCTGCTGAGCGCGGAGCCGCACTTCGAAGTGCCCATCGCCCTCCCCGATGCCGGAGAGCACGGTGCGCTGCTCAGCGGCTACATCGATCGTGTCGAACTGCGCCCCGACGGTGCCGTGGAGATCGTCGACCTCAAGACCGGCAAGAGCGAGCCCCAGACCGACAAGGCCGTGGCCGACAACCCGCAGCTGGCCGCCTACCAGCTCGCTTTCGAGGCGGGCCAGATCCCCGCCCCCGAAGGCGCGCGCCCCGGCGGGGCCAAACTGCTGGTGCTGCGGCCCTCCGCGGCATCCAAGGACTACGTCACCCCACGCCAGGTCCCCTTCGACGACGAGTCGCGCACGGCATTCGTCGAGCGCGTCGTCGCCGCCGTCGACGTCATGCGCGGGACCGCGTTCGTCGCCCCCTACGAGGAGCACTGCCGCGATGAGCATTCGTACGGCCTCTGCCGCATCCACACGATCGGGGCGGTGAGCTCATGACCTCGCTGATCTCGGCGCACGCCATCGCCGCCGCCCTCGGACAGTTCCCGCCCACCCCCGAGCAGGCCGCCGTCATCGAGTCCCCGCTCGAGCCCGGTCTCGTCGTCGCGGGCGCGGGCAGCGGCAAGACAGAGACGATGGCGGGACGCGTGGTCTGGCTCGTCGCCAACGGGCTGGTGCGTCGCGACCAGGTGCTGGGCCTCACCTTCACCCGCAAGGCCGCCGGCGAGCTGGCCGAACGCATCCACAAGCGCCTGCAGCGGCTGGCGGAGTTCGACCGCCGCGGTCTCGTGCCGCACCTGGCGGAGCTGCACGCCGACGGGCATCTCGACGTGTTCGCGACGACGACGACGGATGCCGCCCGTCGCGCCGCGCTCGCGGCGCTGGTGGCCCGCACCGGCGCCGAGCCCGCAGGCGGTGACGACGAGGCGCTGCTGCATCGGCCCACCGTGGCGACCTACAACAGCTTCGCCGACAGCATCGTGCGCGAGCACGCCGTGCGCATCGGCCGCGACGGCGAGGCCGCCGTGCTCAGCGACTCGGCCGCGTGGCTGCTGATGCGCCGCGTCGTGCTCTCCTCCGACGACCCGCGGCTCGAGGAACGAGGGGAGGCCGTGCGCACCCTCATCGACGCGGCGCTGCGCATCGCCCGCGACAGCGTCGACAACCTCGTGCCGCTCGATGACCTCGCCGCCTTCCCCGAGCGTTTCGCCGACGTGCTGGAGCGGCCGTCGGAGAACAAACGCACCGTCGTCTACGCCGACGTCGCCCGTGCCGCCGAGAAGGTGGCGGCCCTCGGGCTGCTCACCGACCTCGCGCGGGAGTACGCGCGAGAGAAGACGCGCCTGGGCGTCATCGACTTCTCCGACCAGGTCGCCGGCGCCCTCGAGGTCGTGCGCAGTCACGAGTCGGTGGCGGCGGAGCTGCGCGACCGGTACCGCGTGGTGCTGCTGGACGAGTACCAGGACACCTCGGTCGTGCAGACCGATCTGCTGGCGACACTGTTCCGTGGCACCGGTGTCATGGCCGTCGGCGACCCGCACCAGTCCATCTACGGCTGGCGCGGCGCGAGCGCCGGAAACCTCGGCGATTTCGCCCGGGCCTTCGCGCCCGACGGCGTCAGCGGTCGCTTCGCCCTGCGCACCAGCTGGCGCAACAGCACGCGCGTGCTCACCGCTGCCAACGCCGTGCTGGCGCCGCTGTCGGCGACCGCGCCGGTGCCCGTCGACGCGCTGCTCGCACGACCGGGCGCGACGACGGGCGAGGTCGACATCGCGTTCGAGGACGACCTCGACGCCGAGACCGAGCGGGTGTCCGCGTGGTTCGCGCAGGTGCGTGAGCAGCGCGCGGCGGCGGGAAAGGCCACCACGGGCGCCATCCTCTTCCGCAGCAAGAAGCACATGGTGCGCTTCGGCGACGCCCTGGCGCGCCGCGGCATCCCGCATCGCATCCTGGGCCTCGGTGGGCTGCTGTCCACCCCCGAGGTCGTCGACGTCGTCTCGGCCCTGCGGGTCATCGCCGACCCGACGGCCGGCTCCGCGCTCATCCGCCTGCTGTCGGGACCGCGCTGGGCCATCGGCCTGGCCGACCTCCGCGCTCTCGCGCAGCTGGCCCGCCGCATCGTGCGCCACGACCACGCCCTCAAGCCCCTCGCGCCCGAGGTCGCCGAGCGCATGCGCGGGTCGGCGGGGGAGGACCAGGGCTCGCTCGTCGACGCGCTGGACTTCGTGCTGCGCCACCCCGCCGACCACGGCTGGCTCGCGGAGTTCACCCCGGTGGCGCGGGAGCGCCTGCGGGAGGCGGGAGCGGTGTTCGCGGGTCTGCGCCGGGCGGCGCGCCTGCCGATCCCGGAACTCGTGCGACTCATCGAGCTGGAACTGCGCCTGGACGTCGAGCTCGCCGCCAACGAGGCACGGGGGCCTGCCCGCATCGCCTCCGAGCAGCTGCGCGCGTTCGTCGACGAGCTGCACGGCTTTCTCGCCGCCGACGAGACCGGATCGCTCACGAGCCTGCTGGCATGGCTCGACCACGCCGAGAAGCTCGACGAGTTCGCCCCTCGCACCGAACCGCCCGAGGACGACGTGGTGCAGCTGCTGACCATCCACGGTTCCAAGGGTCTCGAGTGGGATGCCGTCGCCGTGGTGCGCCTGGTCAAAGACGAGCTGCCCAGCGCCGCGAAGGACACCAAGGGGTGGCTCGCGTTCGGCGTGCTGCCCTACCAATTCCGCGGCGACGCGCCCTGGCTGCCGCAGCTGATGTGGGAGCGCGACGACGCGCCCACCCAGCAGGCGCTCAAGACGGCGCTGGAGGACTTCATCGCCGCGCAGCGGGCCCGCCAGCTCGAAGAGGACCGCCGTCTCGCCTACGTCGCCGTCACCCGTGCCCGCGACCACCTGCTGCTGAGCGGGTCGAGCTGGTCGGGCACCCGCAGTGCCCGGGAGCCCAGCGTGTTCCTCGTCGAGATGGCCGAAGCGCTGGGGGTGACGCCCCCGGCGCCGCAGACCGACGAGAATCCCTACCTGGGGGAGCGGCGGCTGCTCACGTGGCCGATCGACCCCCTCGGTGCCCGCGCCGCCACCGTGCACGCCGCTGCCGCGACCGTGGCGGCCGCGCAGCAGGCCGAGCCGGTGCCGCCGCACCCCGAGCTGGAGCTGCTGCTGGCCGAGCGCACCGCGCGCGCGGCGGATCGGGTGCGCTCGGCCCCCACCCGCATCCCGGCCTCGCGCTACAAGGACTTCGTCGCCGACTTCGCCGGCACCGTCGCCGCCATCGCCCGTCCGCTGCCGGAGCGGCCATACCGCCAGACACGGCTGGGGACGCTCTTCCACGCCTGGGTGGAGCACCGGTCGGGGCTGGTCGGCGCGGGGTCGTCGATGGACGATGCGCTGTGGGAGTCCGACGAAGAGATCGTCGACGGCACAGCGCCGCTGTCGGCCGACGACGCACAGGCGATGGCCGCTCTGAAGGACGCCTTCGCCCAGACCGAGTGGGCGCCGCTGCGCCCGATCGCGGTGGAGACCGAGATCGACTTCACCATGACCGGTCCCGACGGGCGCGAGCACGTGATCATCTGCAAGCTCGACGCCGTCTACCGCCGCGGGGAGCGCATCGAGATCGTGGATTGGAAGACGGGTCGCCCGCCCGCCACCGCCGCGGAGCGGGAGGAGCGCATGGTGCAGCTCGAGCTGTACCGCCGGGCGTACCACGAGAAGCACGGCGTGCCGCTCGAGCGCATCGACGTCGCGCTGGTCTACGTCGGCACCGGTACGGTGCTGCGCGGCTGACGCCCGGCGTCAGTCGGTCGTCGTCCAGCGACGCAGCGCATTGCGCGCGGCGTCGTCGCGCTCCTGCTCATCGGCGGCGGAGGCCTGTCGCAGGTCCTGGGGCACGGTCGTGTCGGCCGGAGCCGTTTCGGGCGTCGTGCGCCGTGCGGGGGACGCGGCGTCGGTCGCCGCATCGGCCGCTTCGTCATCGGAGAAAAGCGACAGTTCGATCGGCTGGGTGACCTCTGCGGCGGGATCGGCGTCGTCGTTCGCGGTGTCCTGCATGAACATCGACATCATCGACGGGTCGTAGGTGTCGGTCTGCATCGATGTGTCGACGATCTCGCCCGTGGCATCCGACATGCGGCCGACGCGCGCGAGTGCGTCGTCGACGTCGACGGCGTCGTATGACAGCAGCGGCGTCTCGCCGACGCCCTCGGCGAGCGACTCGAGCAGGGCGACGGCATCGGCCACGACGCTCTCGGTGCCCGCGGCGTGGCCGTGCACGAGCCACTTGGCGAACTCGAGCTCGGCGTAGAGGCGGGCGCGGTCGCGCAGCCGCGCGTCGGGCGCGCGGTGGGCGGTGGAGAGGTAGCCCTCGTACACCGCCTCCGCGGCGGTGGGCGCCGAAGCGAGCCACCGCAGATCCGCGGCGGGGTCGCCGACGCTCAGACCGTGCCAGTCGAGCAGGCCGGTCACGGTGGGGACGTCGTCGACGTCCTCCAGCAGGAACGCCGTCGGCTCGACGCCGCCGAGCGTGACGGCCGCCTCGAACCGCCACAGCTGTTCCGAGGCGAGGGCGGTGCTCCACCGGCGCAGGAGCGAAAAGGGCAGCAGGCCCGTGGCTTCGGCACGGTCGAGGAGCCGCTCGGCCTCGTCGCGCACCTGGGCGGGTGTGCGGGAGGGGAGCCCGGCATCGCGGACCACCGAGACGGGGAGGGCGTGCACGTTGGCGATGGCAGCCCCGAGCGAGGTGGCGACCCCGCGTCCGGGCGGCACGTGGCCGGCGTCGACGCGGTAGCCCGGCAGCAGGTCGGAGACGACGACGCGTGAAGACCCGAGGCCGGCCTCGCCGAGCACCTCGGGGGCGCGGAAGGGCAGCACACCGCGAACCCCGGCGGACAGTGCGCGCAGCACGTGCACCTGGGCGGCGAGCTCGTCGGCGGCCTCGGGGGAGTTGGCAACGCGCACGACGACACGGCGGCCGTCATCGAGGTCTGCCACGGCGCTGTCGAAGCGGCCCGCCGTCCCCTCGGTCAGCTCTCCCACCCCGACGACCGCGACCCGGGGAAGGGCCGAGGTGACGGACGCGGCTAGAGTGAGAGGTGAGCGTGCCATGCCCACAAGGGTAGGTCGCGCGCGCTCCGATCACCCCCGCGCCACGCCCGCAAGAGAGGTCCTGGATGACGGTGCACGACAGCCCGCACAGCCCCGCGACCGCCGCCGGCGGGTTCGACCGAGCGGCCGGTGAACGCACCGTCGTCACCCTCCTCGACGATGCGCGGGCCGATGCCGCCACGCGCGTGCTCGCGGTGCACGGCGACCGTGCGCCGCTGACAGACGGCGGCACCCTGCAGTACGTGCGCCCCGCCGATGTCTCCGGCGAGGCGCACTGGGCCTTCCTCGGACGCGATGAGCGGGGTGCGGCGCTGCTGCTGGCGGCCGCGGCCACCGACCGACCCGCACCGCTCACGCACGACCGCTGGGGGGCGCTGCGCGCGATCGCCGGTGATCTGTCTCCGCACGACGCCGATGTGCTCGCCGTCGCGGTCAGCCTCGGCCGCTGGCTCGCCGATGCGCCGTTCTGCCCCGCCTGCGGTGCGGCGACGCTCGTGCACGCCGCCGGCTGGGCGCGCACCTGCCAGGGCTGCGCCCGCCAGCATTTCCCCCGCACCGACCCGGCCGTCATCGTCGCCGTCTCCAGCGCCGACCGCGAGCGGCTGCTGCTGGGCTCCAACGCGATGTGGGCGCCGCAGAACCGCTATTCCACCTTCGCCGGCTTCGTCGAGGCCGGGGAGTCGCTCGAATCGGCCGTCGTCCGCGAAGTGCATGAGGAGTCGGGTGTGCAGGTGACGCAGCTGCGCTACCGCAGCTCGCAGGCCTGGCCCTACCCGCGCTCGCTCATGCTCGGGTTCCATGCCGTCGCGGAGGATGAAGCCACGGCCCGCGCCGACGGCGACGAGATCGTCGCGGTGCGCTGGTTCACCCGCCCCGAGATCGGCGCCGCACTCGCCGGCGGCGGAGACGTGCTGCTGCCCGGCACGGCGTCGATCGCCCACCGCCTCATCACCGACTGGTACGAGGAACGCGCATGACCGTGACACCGCTCGCGGGGCTCGACGACGCACAGCTGCAGGCGGCCACGACGCTGCGGGGGCCGCTGTGCGTGCTCGCCGGCGCCGGTACCGGAAAGACCCGCGTCATCACCCACCGCATCGCCCACGGTGTGGACACCGGGGCCTACTCGCCGTCGCGCGTCATGGCGGTCACCTTCACCACGAAGGCCGCGGGCGAACTGCGCGGCCGGCTGCGGGCACTGGGCGTCCCCGGCGTCGCCGCGCGCACCTTCCACGCCGCCGCCCTCGCGCAGCTGAACTTCTTCTGGCCCCAGCTGGCCGGGGGCAGTGCGCCGTCGATCGTCAACGGCAAGGTGCGGGCCCTGGCCCACGCGGTCGATGGGCTCGGGTTCGACCCCGGGCCGGCGGCGCTGCGCGACGTCGCCGCCGAGATCGAGTGGCGCAAGGTCACGATGCGCTCGATCGAGGAGTACGCCGTCGCCCGCCCGCGGGGCGTGGCCGGCCTCGACCTCGAGCAGGTCATCGACATCCAGCGCGCGTACGAGAAACTCAAGGACGAGCGGCATCAGCTCGATTTCGAGGACGTGCTGCTGGCGTGTGCGGGCATGATCGAGGCCGAGCCGCACGTGGCGGCCGCGGTGCGCGAGCAGTACCGCCACTTCACGGTGGACGAATTCCAGGACGTCTCGCCGGTGCAGAACCGGCTGCTGGAACTGTGGCTGGGGGAGCGTCGCGATCTGTGCGTCGTGGGTGACGCGAGCCAGACCATCTACTCGTTCGCCGGGGCCGACCCGCAGTTCCTGCTCGGCTTCGCCGACCGGCATCCCGACGCTCGGGTCGTGCGGCTGGACCGCAACTACCGGTCGGATGCCGCGGTGCTGGCCGTCGCCAACGATCTGATGCGCGATCGGCCGGGGGCGCTGTCCCTCGTCGCGGCCTCCGGCGCCGAGCCCGGTCCGCAACCCACCCTCACGACGTATCCGCACGACGGCGCCGAGGCCGCCGGCGTCGCCCGCGCGATCGCCGCGCAGATCGCCGCCGGCACCGATCCGCACGACATTGCGGTGCTGTATCGCACCAACTCGCAGTCGGCTCCGCTGCTGGCCGCCCTCGCGGAGCGCCAGATCGCGGCGACCGTGCTCGGCGGCAAGCGGTTCTTCGACCTGCCGGAGGTGCGTCAAGCACTGCTGGAGCTGCGCGCGGCGACCGTCGCGCCGCTGGAGACCTCGTTCCTGCCCACCGTGCGCGACATTCTGCGCCGCTCCGGGCTGACCGACGAGCCGCCGCCGGCGGGTGGGGCGGTGCGCGACGCGTGGGAGGCGCGGGCGGCGATCCTGCGGCTGGCCGAGGAGGCGCCCGCCGGCACCACGCTGCGCGCCTTCACCGACGATCTGCTCGCTCGCGCGAAGGACCAGCACGAGCCGTCGCTGCGCACCGTGACGCTGGCCACCCTGCACGCGGCGAAGGGCCTGGAATGGCACCACGTGCATCTCGTGGGGCTCGCGGAAGGACTGCTGCCCATCTCGTACGCCACGACCCCCGAGACGATCGACGAAGAGCGACGCCTGGCGTATGTGGGCATCACGCGCGCCGCGCGGTCGCTGTCGCTGTCGTGGGCGCGGGGAACGGGACAACGGGAGCGAGCGATGTCGCGTTTCGTGAGAGAGATCGGCAGCGGCAGTCTGCGTGCGGCCGATGCTCGTGCCATGTCGGGCGCCCGTGTCGCACGCGGATCGTCGCAGAGCGCGTCACCGGACCCGGCCGTGCGCTGACCATTCGGCGGGCGAGGACCGCCGCGTCGTACAGGATGCTGCGCGGTGTCGCCGGCGTCGGCAGCCGCATCAGTTGGATCGCGATCGCCGGCCACGCCGCATCGTCGTCGCGCCGGTGCGCGTCGATGCACGCGGGGCATGCCGTCCTGCCGGGGATCACGAGCGGTCCGACCTCCACCCGATCGTGCGAGAGCACGATCGGCAGGTGCCGCACGTCGTCGCGCATGAATCGCGCCGTCCGAGGAGGGTCGAGCACATGCGCGGCGACGGCGATGACGGGTGCCCCGGGCGGGACGGGCAGTGCCCCCAGATCCCACCACGGCGCCGATTCGGGAGCGGCACCGGTCTCGGTGAACGCATCGGTCAGCGTCTCGGCGAGGGAACGGTCGAGGTCGTGCGGCAGCTCCAGCCTCACGACAGGACGCGGCGGGTCCCGCTGTTCGCTCAGCACGGGCTGCAGCAGCTGCCGGAACGGGTCGATCGATGTTGCGGGGGCGCCGAACGCCCGGGCGTACGCGTCGAACGCGGGCGCGGGGATCCCCTCGACGAGCGCGCCGATGAGCCGCTCCTGCCACCGGACGAGCGGATCCACGACGGCGACGGCATCGACACCGAACTGCAGGCTCGTGGCGTCGCGGAACAACGGCGGGTGGCGGGGGTCGAGGCGCAGCATGCCCCGATTGTGCGCCGCACGCGGCACGCCGCGGTCGGTCTGTCCACAGTTCTGCCGTCGGCCGGCAGGTTCACGCGGTTGGGGAGGAGGTCCCTCCTCAGACCGGGCGGGGCCCGGCCGGTCCGTCGTCGGGCTGCTCGTCGTCGGGCTGCTCGTCGTCCGCCGCACCCGTCGCGGCGTCGCGCGCTTCGTCGGCGACATCGATCGCGGCATCCGCAGCCGCTTCGTCCAGCAGCGCCTCCAGCGCGGCATCCATCTCATCCCGGGGTGCCTCGTCGCCGCGGGCGCGAGCCTGCAGTCGCGCCACGAGCGCGGCCGGGTCGTCGATGTCTTCGGAGCCGGGCATGAGGTCGGGGTAGTCCCAGAGCGCGTCGCGGGCCGACATGCCGACGGCATCGGTCACCGCCCGCCACATCGCTGCGGCCTCGCGCAGACGCCGGGGACGCACCTCGAGACCGACGAGCGAGCCCAGCGCCTGCTCAGCGGGGCCCCCCACCGCACGGCGGCGGCGGACGACCTCGGTGATGCGGAACGCGTCGGGCAGCCGGGTCGTGGCGGTCTCGGTGACGACGTCCACCCAGCCCTCGATGAGCGCCAGCAGGTTCTCGAGCCGCGCGAGGGCGGCCGTCTGCGCCTCGGAGCGCTGCGGCAGCAGCACGCCGCTCTCGAGCGCCCGGCGCAGCTCGTCGGGCTGCGACGGGTCGAACCGCGACGCGAGGTCTTCGAGCGCTTCGGTGTCGACGTGGATGCCGCGGGCGAACTCGGTCACCTGCGACATGACGTGCAGGCGCAGCCACTTGGCGTGGCGGAACAGGCGCGCGTGCGCCAGCTCACGGGTGGCGAGGTACAGCGCCAGCTGGTCGTCGGCGATGCCGAGGTCGCGGCCGAAGTCCGCGAAGTTCTGCGGGAGGATCGCAGCGTCACCGGCGGGCATGACGGGAAGTCCCACGTCGCCGCCGCTGACCACCTCGGTCGACAGTCGTCCCACGACGGCGCCGAGCTGTGCCGCGAACAGCGAGCCGCCGACGGTGCGCATGAGGCGCCCCGCGCCCTGCACCATGGCGCGCATCTCCTCGGGGACCTGCTGATCGAGGGCCGCCGTCAGCGCGTCGGCGATGCTGAGGGCCACCGGCTCCGCCAGCTCCTGCCACACCGGCAGTGTCGCTTCGACCCATCCGCCGCGGGTGAGGGTACGAGGGGGCTGGGTGAGCTCGGGCACGGTCGTCGCCTCGCTCAGCCACAGCGCCGCGAGCGAGAACGCCTCGCCGAGATCGGCACGCTCCCCTGTGGTGATGCCGAGGCCGTCCTGGTTGGCGATGTGCAGCGCTTGACGCTTGGCCAGGTCCCACGAGACACCCTCGGCGGGGGCGTTGGTGAAGGCGCCCTGCAGATGCTGCATCACCTGCTGCATCATTGCGGGGTCGATGCCCATCCCCGACAGCCGCGACAGCTGCTCCGGGTCGATCGCGCCGGCTTGCCCGCCGAACAGTTGACGCATCAGCTCCTGGAACTCGTCCTCGGGTGAGCGGTCTTCGCCGTCGGCCATGTCAGACGCCTTTCAGCAGGTGGGGGTTGTCCCGTTCTACGCTAGTGGCACGTTTCCCTCGCACCACCCGGCACGTTTTCGCCGGTCGCGAACGACCTGGCACAGAAAGGCCCCCTGTTGGCCCTCTTCGACGAGAACGTCACCATCGTCCCCGCCCCGCGGCGCCACCTCCCCCGGGGCACGATCGCCGGCATCTGGGCGCTGGTGGTCGCCCTGGTGATCCTGCTGGTGCTCACCTTCCTCCCCACCGCTTACGTCATCCAGCAGCCGGGCCCGGTGTACGACACACTCGGCACCGCCCAGACCGCCGGCGGCGCCGAGGTGCCGCTCATCCAGGTGGAGGGAGCAGAGACCTATCCCACCGCCGGGACGCTGGACCTGCTCACGGTGCAGGTGGTCGGCAATCGGGAGCGCACGCCGTCGTGGATCGAGCTGGCGCAGGCGTGGTTCGACCGCACCCGCGCGGTCATCCCGCTGGAGGAGGTGTTCCCCGTGGGGCAGACCACCGAGCAGCGCAACGAGGAGAGCGCGGCGATGATGGTCGACTCGCAGCAGGAGGCCACCGCCGCGGCGCTGTCGGAGCTCGGCTACGACGTGGGGGCGCAACTCACCGTCTATTCGCTGACCGACGACTCCGCAGCCACCGGGCTGCTCGAGCAGGACGACGTCATCGTCGCCGTCGACGGGCAGCCCGTCACCGACGCCGAAGAGGTACGCGCCCTCGTCGGCGAGCAGGGCGGTGGGCCGGTCAGCCTCACGATCGAGCGCGACGGCGAGCAGCAGCAGGTCACCGTCACGCCCACCGAGAGCGACATCAACGGCGAACCGGCGTGGCTGCTGGGGGTCACCCTCATGCACGCCTACGACTTCCCCATCGACGTGACGATCCAGCTCGACAACGTCGGCGGACCCAGCGCCGGGATGATGTTCGCCCTCGGGATCATCGACACCCTCACCCCGGGCGAGCTCAACGGGGGAGCGGACGTCGCCGGCACGGGCACCATCACCGGCACCGGCGAGGTCGGGCCGATCGGCGGCATCCGCCAGAAGCTCTGGGGCGCTCAGCAAGCCGGGGCGGAGATCTTCCTCGCTCCGACGGCCAACTGCGGTGAAGTGGTCGGGCACGTGCCCGACGGGCTGCAGGTGTTCGCCGTGGAGACCCTCGACGACGCGCTCGAGGTGCTCGAAACGGTGCGTGACGAGGGCGATCTCGCGGCGCTTCCGACCTGCGCGTCGTGAGTTCGCTGGGGATGTCCCCGGGATTTCCTCGGCGTTTGCTCAGAGGAGGCACGCCTAGGATTGCAGGGTGACCACCTCCTCAGCGCCGACAACGGCCACGCCGAGTCCCTCTCGCCGCATCATCACGATCACCCTGGTGGTCATCGCGGCGCTCGTCGTCGGGTTCTTCGCGTTCTCCAACCTGTTCGCCGACTGGCTCTGGTACGAGCAGCTCGGGTTCGACAGCGTGCTGGTCACGCAGTGGACCGCCCGAGTGACGATGTTCGTCATCGGATTCCTCGCGATGGCCGTGCCGGTGTGGATCGCGATCCAGCTGGCCTATCGCCTGCGCCCCGTCTACGCGCGGCTGAGCTCGCAGCTTGACCGCTACCAGGAGGTCGTCGAGCCGCTGCGGCGACTCGCGATGTGGGGGATCCCCGTCTTCTTCGGCTTCTTCGCCGGTTTCGCCGCATCGTCGCAGTGGGAGACCACCTGGCTCTGGGTCAACGGCGTGGCGACCCAGGTCACCGACCCCGAGTTCGGGCTCGACACCGGCTTCTACCTGTTCGCCATGCCGTTCTACTCGGCCGTGCTCGGCTTCGCCTCGGCCGTGCTGCTGGTGTGCCTGCTGGTGACCGCGACCGTGTCCTACCTGTACGGATCGGTGCGGGTGGGACAGCGCGAGCTGCGCATCTCCAAGTCGGCCCGCATCCAGGTGGCCGTCCTCGCGGGGCTCTACCTGCTGGTGCAGGCGGGGAGCCTGTGGCTGGACCGCTACAAGAACCTCGTGCAGGACAGCGACCGCATCACCGGTGCCAGCTACATCGATGTGAACGCGATCATCCCCGGTCAGGCGATCCTCGCCGTCATCGCCGCGATCGTGGCCGTGCTCTTCTTCGTCACCGCCATCATCGGCCGCTGGCGCTACCCCCTCATCGCGACGGCGCTGCTGGTCGTCTCCTCGCTCGTGGTCGGCGTCGCCTACCCGTGGTTCGTGCAGAACGTGCAGGTGCGCCCCAACCAGCAGACGCTGGAGATGCCGTACTTCGAACGCAACCTCACCGCGACGCAGGCCGCCTACGGCATCGACGCGCTCGAGCGCACCGATTTCCAGGCGGTCACCGACGTCGAACCGGGTCAGTTGCGCGAGGACGCCGAGACGACGGCATCCATTCGCATCATGGATCCCGCCATCATCAACCCGACCGTGCGCCAGATCGAGCAGTACCGCTCGTACTACCAGTTCACCGACCCGCTCGACGTCGACCGCTACCAGCTCGACGGGCAGTCGCAGGACACCGTGGTCTCGGTGCGGGAGCTCAACATCGACCAGCTCGGCAACGCCGCTTCGTGGTACACCACGAGCCTGGTGTACACCCACGGCTACGGCATGGTCGCTGCCAAGGGCAACGAGCGCACCTCCGACGGCAACCCCGTGTTCGTCGAGCGCGGCATCCCCGTCAGCGGTGAACTGACCGACCTCGGCGACGGCTACGAGCCGCGCGTGTACTTCGGCGAGACTTCGCCCACGTACTCCATCGTCGGCGCGCCGGAGGGCCGTGCCGCGATCGAGCTGGACTACCCCAGCGGCGAGGACGGCGCGAGCGAGACGAAGACGACGTTCACCGGTGACGGTGGTCCGAGCGTCGGCAACATGTTCAACCGTCTGATCTACGCCCTGAAGTTCCAGGCGACCGACATGCTCTTCTCCGACGCGATCAACTCCGACTCGCAGATCCTCTACGACCGCGATCCGCTCACGCGTGTGCAGAAGGCCGCCCCCTACCTCGAGCTCGACAACGACCCGTACCCGAGCGTGGTGGACGGACGCATCGTCTGGATCGTCGATGGCTACACGCTGAGTGCGAACTACCCGTACTCCAGCACGGTGAGCCTCAGCGACGCGATCTCGGACTCGACCAACCCCACCCCGACGGTCGCGCTGGACAACATCAACTACATCCGCAACTCGGTCAAGGCCACGGTGGACGCCTACGACGGCTCGGTCACGCTGTACGCGTGGGACGACGAGGACCCGCTGCTGCAGGCCTGGCAGAACGTGTACCCGTCGACCCTCAAGCCCGTCTCGGAGATGTCGGGCGAGCTGATGAGCCACGTGCGCTACCCGACCGACCTGTTCAAGGTGCAGCGGGCGATGCTCGGCAACTATCACGTCGAGGACGCGCAGTCGCTGTACCAGCGCGACAACGCGTGGAAGACGCCGAACGACCCGCAGGAGGACACGCAGCTGCAGCCGCCGTATTACCTGACGATGCAGATGCCCGGTCAGGACAACCCGGCGTACTCGATGTTCACCACCTTCATCCCCGGTGGTGAGGACACCCGCAACGTGCTCATGGGCTACCTCGCGGTGGACTCCGATGCGGGCGCCGAGGACGGCAAGAAGGCCGAGGACTACGGCAAGCTGCGCATGCTCGTCGTGGATGCCGAGACGCCAGTTCCCGGACCCGGACAGGTGCAGAACACGTTCAACGCCGATCCCGCTGTGTCGTCGTTCGTGAACATCCTGCAGCAGGGCCAGTCGCAGGTGCTCAACGGCAACCTGCTGACCCTTCCGGTCGGTGGCGGTCTCCTGTACGTACAGCCGGTGTTCGTGCAGTCCTCCGGCGCCACGAAGCTCCCGACACTGCAGAAGGTGCTCGTCGGCTTCGGTGACGAGGTCGCCTTCGAGGACACGCTGCAGGACGCGCTCGACGCGCTGTTCGGCGGTGACTCCGGTGCTGTCACCGGTGACGAGGGTGTGACGCCCTCCGACCCGATCGACCCGGATGCCCCGGTGGATCCGAACGCCCCGGTCGTCCCCGTCGACGAGTACGAGACGGCTCTCGAGTCGGCCCGCCAGGCGATGCTCGACCGCCAGACCGCGCTGCAGTCCGGCGACCTCGCCGCCTTCGCCGAGGCGGACGAGCGACTCACCGCCGCAGTGGAGACGCTGCTGGAGCTGAGCGATCAGGGCACGTCCGGCACCACCGATGGGGGATCCACCGACGGCCAGTGAGCCGGTGCACCGCTGACGCGGTGCAACGAACGAAGGCCCCCGGGACACCCCGGGGGCCTTCGTCGTGGTGTGCGGGTCAGGGGTGGAGCAGCACCCACCAGATGAGCAGCATCGTCACACCGAACCCGGCGAACTGGTTGAGCCAGAGGAAGCGTCGCCAGCCGCGCGTGGCGTCCTCGGCGGTCTCGTCGGTGATCGACCGGTGGGGCCAGAGGGTCGCCAAATACGGCAGCACGAGCAACGCAGCCAGCGGTCCGGGCCACGCCGTGAACAGCATGACGACCCCGGCGAGGGCGTAGCAGACCAGAGCGAAGCGCACCGTCCAGCGGGCGCCGCGTGCGGTCGCGATGGACGAGATGCCGGCCTCGCGGTCGGCGACGACGTCCTGCACCGCGCCGAACGCGTGCGAGGCGACGCCCCAGAGGGCGAACGCGACGATGATCAGCACGAGCTGCCAGGTCCACACGGCATCCGCCAGCACGAGGGCGTACACCGCAGGTGAGAAGAAGTGGATGGAGCTGGTGATCGAGTCGGCGAACGGCCGTTCCTTCAGGCGCAGCGGGGGCGCACTGTAGAAGACGACGAAGAACAGGCTCACCGCCAGCACCGCCCACGACGCGGGGGAGCCGACCACGACGAGGTACACGACGAAGGGGAGGCACGTCAGCGCCGCCGCCCACAGCGTCGGGGCATGCAGGCTCCGCTCCAGCACCGCACCGTGCGCGCCGCCCTTGCGCGGGTTGCGCAGGTCCGACTCGTAGTCGAAGACGTCGTTGATGCCGTACATCGCGAGGTTGTAGGGCACGAGGAAGAAGAGGGTCCCCACGATCAGCACGACATCGATCTGCCGCGTGACGAGCAGGTACGCGGCAGCGAACGGGAATGCGGTGTTGATCCAGCTCACGGGGCGCGAGGACACCAGCAGCTGGGTGGCGGCGTTCATGCGCGGCTCCGTGGGCTCAGAAGCGTCCAGACGGCGGGGATGAGGAAGGCGGCGCACACCGGGTAGGAGAAGTCCTCGATGGGCGCCAAGCCGATGCGGATGCCGCTGATGTCGTCCTCCGGGTATGTGAACAGGTCTGCCGCGATCATCGCATTGTCGAACACGGCGGTGAGCACGACGAGCACGGCCGCCGCGATCGCCGACGAGACCATGCGCCGCCCGAAGTTCGGGCGGGAGGCGGTGGCGAGGGTGACCGCCAGGGTGAGCGCGGCGAAGGGCAGGATGATCCAGGCGTAGGTCATGCTGCCTCGCGGCGCCGGTGCGCCCCCTGGCGCACGCGCTCGGCGCCCTGGAAGGCGACGAGCGCCAGGTAGCAGAGGAACGCCAGGAACACCGGCTCTTCCAGCGGCAGGTGCGGGGCGAGGTCGATGCCCACGAGCGCCGTACTCCCGCCCTTGACGAACACACCCGTCACGATTCCCGCGGCATCCCACAGCAGGAAGAACGCCGTGCCGATCGCGACCACAGCGGCGCTGCGGCCGGGAGCCTGCCAGAACGCCAGGCGGAAGCGTGCGTCGAGGGCGGCGATCCCGGCGGCCGACAGCAGGATCGCCGCCAGGTACAGCCCCGGCATCACGCCCCCGCGGTGGCGGGAACGGGGAGGGGCCCCGGGGTGCGGTCGCCGCGCAGGCGCTTCACCACGAGTTCGGCGGAGATGAGGCACATGGGCAGGCCGATGCCGGGGAGCACCGATGTGCCGGCGTAATAGAGGCCGTCGACCTTCGTCGAAGCGTTGCGCGGTCGGAACATCGCGCTCTGGCCGAGGGTGTGCGCGAGCCCGAGCGAGTTGCCGCGCCACGCGTGCAGGTCGGCCTCGAAGTCGGCGGGGGCGACGGTGCGGCGCACGCGCACGCGTTCGGCGAGATCCGGGATGCCGCACCAAGCGGAGATCTGCGCGATCACCTCATCGGCGGCGCGTTCGATCAGCGCGTCGCCGGTACCGCCGACGCCGCCGTGGCCGAGGCCGGGGTCGGCGGGGATCGGCACCAGGACGAACAGGTTCTCGCTGCCGGCCGGCGCCACGGTGTCGTCGGTCGCGCTGGGGCGGCAGATGTACAGCGACGCGGGCTCGGGGATGCGGGTGTCGCTGCCGAAGATGTCCGAGAAGTTCTCGTGCCAGTCGTCGGAGAACAGCAGGGTGTGGTGCGCCAGCTGGGGCAGCTCACCCTCGACGCCGAGCATCAGCAGCAGCGCGCCGGGGCTCGGCGTGCGCTTGTGCCACCAGCGCTCGGACCGCTCGCGCAGCGACGGCGGCAGTAGTGCCGTCTCGGTGTGGTGGAGGTCGGCGGCGGAGACCACCACGTCGGCATCGATGATCGTGCCGTCGACCAGCGTCACGCCGGTCGCCTGGCGCCCGCTCGTGCGGATGCGGGCCACGCCGCTGCCGGTGCGGATCGTCACGCCGCGCTCACGCGCGAGACGCTCGATCGCCGCGATCACGGTGGTGAAGCCGCCGCGCGGGTAGAGCACGCCCTCATCGAGGTCGAGGTGGCTCATGAGGTGGTACAGGCTCGGCACGTCGAACGGCGAACTGCCGAGGAACACCGCGGGGTACCCGAGCACCTGGCGCAGCAGCGGGTCCTGGAACTCGCGTTCGACGAGCGTGGAGAGCTTGCGGGTCAGCAGCGGCAGCAGCTGCGGCAGGCGGCGCAGCAGCGCCGGATCGCGCAGACCGGCGGTGGTTTCGTAGGTGTCGTAGAGGAAGCGCGTGACCGCCAGGTCGTAGGCATCGCCCGCGGAGTCCAGATACGCCGCCAGTCGCGCGCCCGCACCCGGCTCGCGTGCCTCGAACAGCGCAGTGGCGGCATCCCTGCCCGACACGATGTCGAGGGTGTCGGCGGCGGCCCCCGCGACGGGCTCGCCGTACACCCGGTAGGCGGGGTTGAGCGGCACGAGGTCGAGCTCAGCGGCGGCGCTCGTGCCCAGGAGGGCGAAGAAGTGCTCGAAGACCTCCGGCATGAGATACCAGCTGGGGCCGGTGTCGAAGCGGAAACCCTCGCTCTCCCACGAGCCGGCGCGGCCGCCGAGCTCGTCGCGGGCCTCCACGAGGGTGACCTCGTGTCCTTCGTCGGCGAGCAGGGCCGCTGTTGCGAGCCCCGCGATTCCGCCGCCGATGACGACGGTGCGTGTCATGAACGTGTTCCTCTCGGGCCGAATCCCAGCATGGCACGAGCAGCCAGCGTGGCTTTCACAGGGTCGGGCACGCGCACCCGCAGATCGCCGCCGGCGCGGTCTTCCTCACGCAGTCGCCGGGAGAGCGACGCGAACAGATCGTGTGCGGCGGTGACGGCGCGGCGGCAGTCCGCCGGCAGCTGCGGAACGACCGCGGCCGCGGCAGCGAGGTCCGCGTCGATGCGGTCGAGCACCTGCGTGCGGGCGGGCCCGTCGGCGCTCACGCCCAGGTAGTCGCGGCCGAGCGCCGAGGCGTCGTGATCGAGGTCGCGGAGGAAGTTGACGTCTTGGAAGGCCGCGCCCAGCCGCCGGGCGCCGTCGGTCAGCTCCGGCGACGGGGCCAGGATGCCCGCCTCTCCGGCGTTGAGGAACACCTGCAGGCACATCAGCCCCACGACCTCTGCGGAGCCGTACACGTAGGCGTCGTGGCTCTGCGCGTCGTGCGCCGCGACGTCGAGGTCGGTGCGCATCGACGCGAAGAACGGCCTCACGAGGCTGCCGTCGATACCGGTCTCGCGGGCCGTGCGGCTGAAGGCATGCACGACCAGATTCGAGGAGAACCCCCGAGACAGCGCCGTCAGCGTCTCGGCCTCGAGCTCGTCGAGCACACGACGCAGCGTCTCCGGGGCGAGCCCCGCCTCTGCGGCGGGGCCGTCGACGATCTCGTCCGCGATGCGCACGAGGGCGTACACGTTGCGCACGTGCGGGCGCACGCGCGCGCCGAACAGGCGCGTGGCGAGCGAGAACGACGTGGAGTACGCGCCGATGACGGTGGCCGCGGCATCCTGCGCAGCACGGTCGTAGAGGTCGAGTCCGGTGCTCACGGGATGCGCTTCTGGATCGCGTCGCACAGTTGCGCGAGCAGGAGCGTCATCTCGCCGGGCAGCGCCTCGTCGGCCGCGGCGGCCCGTGCCTCGGAGAGGGTGTCTTCGATGAGCACGACCAGGCGGGCTCTGGCGCCGCTGGCATCGAGTGCGTTCTGCGCGTGGCGCACGGCCACCGGGCCCGTCCACGCCTGCGCGAGCGCGTCATCGACCTGCGCCCACGACGGGCTCTCACGGGCGAGGGCCACCAGCGGGGTGCGCTTGGCCGCGCGCAGGTCGGCTCCCTCGGCGCGACCGGCGTCACCGGCCGAGGCGAAGGCCCCGATCAGGTCGTCCACCAGCTGGAAGGCCAGGCCCGCCAGCGCACCGGCGCGACCGAGCGCCGCGTCGGTGGCGGTGTCCGCGCCCGCCAGCAGCGCCCCGGCACGCAGGGGAGCGGCGAAGGAGTACACCGCCGTCTTGTCGTGTGTCGCGGCCAGGAGGTCGGCGGCGTCGGGGCAGTCGCGCCGCACCGCGTGGGCGACGTCGGCCAGTTCACCGGCGGCCGACACCAGCACGGCGTCGTCGAGGAGGTCGAGCAACGCCGCGCGGGTCGCCGCGGGCAGATCGGCGAGCGCGATCGTGCGGGACGCCTCGTGCAGCAGCACGTCGCCGGCGAGGATGCCGGCGGCGTCGCCCAGAAGTGTCGCGCCGGCGTCGTCTGCACCCTTGTCGCGCGCGATCGCGGCGAACTCGCCGGTCACGTTCGGGGCGCCGCGGCGCTCGGTGTCGCGGTCGATCACGTCGTCGTGGATGACGAACGCGGTGTGGAGCAGCTCGAACGCCGTCGCGACGTCGTACACCCCTGCCGTCTCCGGCGATTCACCGCCGTTGGCGCGGTAGGCCGCCGCCACGAGGGCGGGGCGGAATCGCTTTCCGCCGGCCGCGGCGCGGCGCATGGCCTGGATCAGGGTGCGCACGTCACCCGCCAGCGGTGCGACGCGTGCATCCAGTCGATCGAACGCCGCATCGATGGCCGCGTCGATCGCGGCGCGGTCGCCCGGGGGGAGGGGGATCACGGGGTGGGCCGTCCGGCTGCGGCGAGGGAGTCGAACATGTGCAGCTGGCGGGCCTGCAGGACCAGCCACGGGCTGAACGCCCACGGGGTGGCCTCGAGCGCGCGTGCGAGTGCTGCCGGTTCCACCCAGCGCGCCTCGGCGACTTCGAGCGGGTTCAGCACGGGCTCCTCGGAGGTGCGCGCCGTGTACACGGGGCACAGCTCGTGCTCGACGATGCCGCTGGCGTCGACCGCGCGGTAACGGAACAGTGGCAGTGACAACTCGATGTCGACGAGGTTCAGTCCCACCTCGTAGTCCGCGCGACGGCGTACCGCCGCCAACAGCGGCTCGGCGGGGCGGGGGTGACCGCAGAAAGAATTGCTCCACACGCCCGGCCACGTCTTCTTGCTGAGGGCGCGGCGGGTCACCAGGACCTCGCCGGCGTCATTGAGGACATGGCAGGAAAATGCCAGGTGCAGGGCGGTATCGGTGCCGTGCACACTGGACTTCGCTGCGGTACCGATCTCGCGGCCGTCGTCGTCGAGGAGGACGACCAACTCTTCTTCGTTCATTAGCACTCCTGGTTGCTAGTTTATCTAGCGATCTGGCACGATGATACCGATGGTGAGCGGAGGTGTCCACATGACAGCGGATGACCAACGGTCCGCGGATCATGACCTGGCCGTGCGATCCGCCCTGGTGGCGATGCGGACGTTCAGCGACGCCATCGACCGCATGCACGGGGGCATGAAGGATGAGATGGACATGAACGCCACCGATGTCGCTGCGCTGCGCATGATGGTCATGCGCGAGGAGCAGGGCCAGGCGGTCAGTCCCCACGACGTGGCGCGGCATCTGCGCATCTCCACGGCATCGACCACGAAGCTGCTCGATCGCCTGAGCGAGTCGGGTCACGTGCAGCGTCGGCGGCATCCGCACGACCGACGCGCGCTCATCGTGGAGATCACCGACCTCACCCGCGAGGACCTGCGTCGACACTTCGGCCGGCGTATCGGCGAGATGCGCGCCGTCGCGTCGGAGTTCGATGACGACGAACTCGCGGCCATCTCGCGATTCCTCGAGCGTATGTCGGTCGTGCTCGACCCCGACTGACGCGGTTCAGCAAGCGGATGCCGGGGGAGCGAACGAAGAAGGCCCCCGCCGAAGCGAGGGCCTTCTTCATCTTGGTTGCGGGGGCAGGATTTGAACCTACGACCTCTGGGTTATGAGCCCAGCGAGCTACCGAACTGCTCCACCCCGCGGCACGTTTACTAGCCTAACACGGCTCTGGAGTGCTCTGCACCACGGGCGGGCATCGACGTCTTCTCCTTGCTCCGTGGCCGTGCTCTGGCGAGGATGAACGCATGCCCGCAGGTGCCGACGACGCGCTCACCGACGACCTCCCCGACGGTCGTGACGAGACCCCCGCTGAGCGCGCGGACCGCAACTGGAACGAGGTGCTGCAGGAGCTGCGGGTCTTGCAGACCGGCACGCAGATCCTCACCGGGTTCCTCCTCGCGCTCGCCTTCCAGCCGGCGTTCACCGATCTCTCTGCGGGGCAGCGCGCGCTCTACCTCGTCCTCATCGTGCTCGCCGCGCTCAGTGCGATCGTGGCGCTCGCGCCCGTGGCGCTGCACCGATTCCTCTTCCAGCATCGGGCCAAGCGCACCGTCGTGCGTTACGGGCACATCGCGCTGCTCACGTCGCTGCTGACGGTGTCGGTGCTGCTGGTGGGGGTCGTCGCCTTCGTGTTCGACGTGGTCGTCAGCGACACGGCATCATGGGTCGTGGGCATCGCCCTCGGCTCGCTGATCGCGGTGCTGTGGATCGTGGTGCCGGTGGTGGTGCGGGTGCGCCGAGAAGGAGAGAGCCGATGAGTGCGGATTCCGTCGCGGTCGCCGTCGCGCAGTTCGGACCGACCTCGGGCGTCGAGGCGAATCTGACCCTGATCGAGCGCCTCGTCGTGCGGGCGCACGACCGCGGCGCCCGCGTGGTGGTGTTCCCCGAGTACTCCAGCTACTTCGTCGACCCGTTCGACGAGTCGCTCGCCCGCAACGCGCAGGACATCGATGGGCCTTTCGTCCAGGGCCTCGTGCGGCTCGCGGCGCGGTATGACATGCACGTCGTGGCCGGACTGCTCGAGCGTGGCCACGACGCGCAGCGCGTACGCAACACCGTGGTGGCGGTGGACTGCTCCGGTGTGCTCGCCCGCTACCGCAAACTGCACCTGTACGACGCATTCGGGCAGCGCGAGTCCGACTGGGTGGAGCCGGGGGAGCTGGCGACGCCCGAGACCTTCGAGGTGGGCGGGCTGCGGTTCGCGCTCATGACGTGTTACGACCTGCGCTTCCCCGAGGTGGGACGGCTGCTGGCCGATGCCGGCGCGGACGTGATCCTCGTGGCGGCCGAATGGGTGCGCGGCGCGCTCAAGGAGCATCACTGGCGCACGCTCCTGACCGCGAGGGCGATCGAGAACACCCTCTTCGTCGCGGCCGCCGACCACCCGCCGCCGCTCGGTGTGGGCCACTCGATGATCATCGACCCGCAGGGCGTGCAGATCGCCGCCGTCGGCACGACCACCGACGTCGCGGTGGCCCATCTCGAGGTGGATGCCGTGGCGCGCGTGCGCCGCGTGAACCCGGCCCTCGCGCTGCGCCGGTTCCGTGTCGAACCTCGCCGCTGACCGCGTCTCAGCCGGCGAGCACAGCGAGTCGCGCGACCGCGTCCTCGATCACGTCGACCCGCTTGCACGCGGCGAACCTCACGAGGGTCGCGTAGTCGCCGCGGTGCTCGGGCGAGACGAACGCCGTCAGCGGGATGGCGACCACCCCCGCGCGCGCCGGCAGCGCGCGGCAGAACTCGGCGGCATCCGTCGCGCCCAGGGGGGCGGCATCGGCCACGGTGAAGTACGACCCGCGCGGCGTCGACACGCCGAATCCCGCGTGTCGGAGGCCCTCGCCGAGCAGATCGCGCTTGGCGCGCAGGGAGGCTGCCGCGTCGGTGAAGTAACCGTCGGGAAGGCGGAGCCCGGTGGCGATGGCGGGCTGGAACGGTCCGCCGCTGACGTAGGTGAGGAACTGCTTGACCGCGAGCACCGCATCGATGAGGTCGGCGGGACCGGAGATCCAGCCGATCTTCCACCCGGTCGTGGCGAAGGTCTTGCCCGCCGAGGAGATCGTGAGTGTGCGCTCCCATGCGCCCGGGAGGGTGGCGATGGGGGTGTGCACGGCCTCGAAGACGAGGTGCTCGTACACCTCGTCGGTGAGCACGATCGCATCATGGCGCTCCGCCAATCGCACCACTTCTTCGAGGGTCTCGCGCCCGAAGACGGTCCCCGTGGGGTTGTGCGGGTCGTTGACGAGGATGATGCGGGTGCGGTCGGTGACGGCCCGGCGGAGGTCGTCGAGATCGGGCTGGAAATCGGGCTGGCGCAGCGGCACGGTGACCAGGCGCGCACGGGCGAGGGCGACGCAGGCGGCGTAGCTGTCGTAGTAGGGCTCGAAGACGACCACTTCGTCGTCGGGCCCGTCGACGAGGGCGAGCAGCGCCGCCGCGAGGGCCTCGGTCGCCCCCGTGGTCACCAGCACGTGGCGCTGCGGATCGAGGTGCACGCCGTAGAACCGGTGCTGGTGTTCGGCGATCGCCTGCAGCAGGTCGGGCATGCCGCGACCCGGCGGGTACTGGTTGACCCCGTGCGCGATCGCCGAGCGTGCCGCCTCGAGCACCTCCTCGGGTCCGTCCTCGTCGGGGAACCCCTGCCCGAGGTTGACGGCGCCGGTGCGGGTCGCCAGGGCGCTCATCTCGGCGAAGATGGTGGGAACCGCGGTCCCGTCTCGGCCCAGCAGGCCTGCACCTTCAGCGGCACGGCGCCAGGCGCCGGGAATCTTTCGCATCCCGTTCACGCTACACGCATAGGGTGATCCCATTCGGGGCATAAGAAACCCACAGGTCCAAGCGGCAATCTGTATCTGCCTGTCAGAAGGAGATTTTCATGAGCGAGAACCAGGGCACCCGCCCCGAAGACCACACCGAGCCGGAGCGCGCCGAGCAGGCCGTGCCGGAGCGGCCGGCCGCGCCGTCGCAGCCGGCACCGTCGTCCGCCGCGCAGCCCGCCGCCGCGACGCCGTCGTACGCGGGCCAGCCGCCGCACCCGGGCGCACCTCAGCGTCCCGGCGCGCAGCCGCCGTACGGCCAGGCGCCGAGCCGTCCCTACGGGGCACCGCCGCAGGGCTACGGCGCCCCCCAGTACCCCTATGCCGCACCCGGTGCGCACGCCGCGTCGGCGACCCAGCCCACCCAGCCGCTCGGCGGCGAGCAGGCGTCCTCCGCCGCGTCGGGCAAGTCGGGCATCGGCGCCGGTAAGGTGGCCGCGCTGATGGTCGCCGCCGCACTCGTGGGCGGAGCCGCCGGTGTCGGCGGTGCATACGCGGGCGTCAGCATCTGGGGCAACTCCCAGACGGTCGCCGCCTCCGGCCCCGTCTCGGTGACGGTCAACGACAGCGAAGATGTCAACCAGATCACCGGCATCGCCGCGAAGGTCGTGCCGAGCACCGTCACGATCTCGGCCAGCGCCGGTGACTCCGCCGGCGGTACCGGTTCGGGGGTCATCCTGAGCGAAGACGGCTATGTCGTCACCAACACCCACGTCGTCACCCTCGACGGCGCGACCTCCGACCCGACGCTGTCGGTCACCACGGCCGACGGCCGGGTGTACGACGCCGAGATCGTGGGCCTGGACCCGCTGTACGACCTCGCCGTCATCAAGCTGGTCGACGCCGAGGGCCTCACCCCGATCGAGTTCGCCGACTCCGCCGACCTCAACGTCGGTGACGCGGCGATCGCCGTCGGTGCGCCGCTGGGCCTGTCCAACACCGTCACCAACGGCATCGTGAGCGCGCTGAACCGTTCGATCCAGATCGCCTCGTCCGCCGCCCCGGAGACCCCCGAGGACGGCTCGCCGCAGGCCCCCGACAACGGCCAGGACGGACCGTTCTACTTCGACTTCGGTCAGGGTGAGCCGCAGCAGGCCACCTCGACGATCTCGATCTCGGTGCTGCAGACCGACGCCGCCATCAACCCCGGCAACTCCGGTGGCGCGCTGGTCGATTCCGAGGGCAAGCTCATCGGCATCAACGTCGCGATCGCCACGGCCGGATCCTCCAGCGAGTCGGGTTCGATCGGCGTGGGATTCTCGATCCCGTCGGACATCGTCAAGCGCGTCACCGACGAACTGATCGAGACCGGTGAGGCCTCGCACGGCCTGCTGGGCGCCATGGTCGCGCCCGCCGCGAGCATCGAAGGTGCCACCACGACGGGTGCGTACATCAGCGAAGTGACCGAGGGCGGCGCCGCCGCCGAGGCGGGGCTGCAGCCCGGCGACATCGTCACCGGCTTCGACGGTCTGCCGATCACCGATGCCACCGACCTCACCGCGCAGGTGCGCGCGGTCGCCGGCGGCAGCGACGCGACGCTGACGGTCGTGCGCGACGGTGAGACCCGCACGGTCGAGGTCACGCTCGGCGAACTGACCGACTGACGTTCCCGCACGCCGACCCAGGACGCCACCCCGCGATAGGCTCGCGGGGTGGCGTCCTTCTCGTTCGGTGCGGGTAACGCCGGCAAGCTGGCCCGCATCCCGTTGTACGCGGCGGGCCGCCTCGCCGGCGCCGTGATCCCCCGCACCTCGGGGGAGTGGGTGTTCGGCTCCGCCGCGGGCCTCGCCGACGGCGGCTGGGCGCTGTGGACCGAAGCCGTCGAGACACATGGCGCGAACGGCACGTGGCTCACCGGCAACGCCGACCAGGCGCGGGAGGCGCAGCGGCGCGGTGTCCGCTGGGCGCCGAAGTCCTCGCTGCGCGGCTATTGGCGCACCGCCCGCGCGCGCGTCGTCGTCGTCACCCACGGGTTCGGCGATGTGAACCGGTATGCGGTGTCGGGTGCCTTCGTCGTGCAGCTCTGGCACGGCATCCCGCTCAAGCGCATCGGCCTGGACTCGCCCGAGACGCTCCGCAGCCGCTTTCTGCCGCGATCGCGATGGGTCAGGGCGCTGCTTCGCATCATGTATCGGCGGGCGGGTTCCGACATCGCCGTGCTGCCGGCCGCCTCCCAGCTGGTGCGGGGCCGTCTGGAGTCCGCGTTCGGGCTCCCCGTCGGGCGTGTCGCGGTGACGGGCGAACCGCGGGTGGACGTGCTGTCCAGCGGCACCGCCGACGAACGCCGCGCCGCGGGCCGCGCGATCGTCGAATCGGCGACCGGTGTCGTCGCTGCGGGCACCCGGTTCGTGCTGTACGCGCCCACGTGGCGTGACGGCGACGAGGACCCGTCCATTCCGGATACCGCCGAGTGGCGGCTCATCCTCGACGTGCTCGAGCGCCACGACGCCGTGCTGCTCGTGCGCCCGCACCACCTCGGTGCCGGCCGCTACGCACCGCCCGCGGGTAGCGACCGCGTGCGCCTCATGGGCAGTGACGTCGTCGCCGACGTCACGCCGGCGCTGGCGGGCATGGACGTGCTCATCACCGACTACTCCTCGCTCGCCTACGACGCAGGGCTCATCCCGCTGCCCGTGCTGTACCTCGCTCCCGACCTCGAGGCCTATGCCGCGCGCCGGGGGTTCTACGGCACGTACGCCGAGGTCGCGGGACCCGATCCGGCGTCGGATTGGCAGACGGCCTGTCGTCAGCTCGACGCGGTGCTGGGCGACCCCGATGCCCGTGACGAACGCATCGGGCGTTCCCGGCGGTTGAGCGATCGGGTACACGCGTTCCGCGACGGCGGCAACACCGCGCGGGTGTACCGCGTGATTCTGGCGGGTCTGGCCGCACGATCGAAAGGATCCGCATGATCCGAGCACGCCTCATCGCCGACGACGGCGCGGTCCTGGAGCTCTCCGGCACGGGCGCGCGCCCCGCCGACGCGCAGTTGATCGGCCCGCGGGCGCGGGTGAGCGCGAAGGTCACCGGCCGTGGCGCCTCGTGGCGGGCGGTCTTCGCGCTCCGCACGGCGCGCTGGGGCGGCGAGTCGCTGCCGCTGCCCACGGGCGCGTACGAGGTGCACATCACCGGCGCCGAGGGCGCGTCGGTGGAGGCGATCGACAGCGTCGCGCTCACGATGCTCGGCACCCTGCGCGCCGAACTCGACGGCGGTGTGCTGCACGTCGGACCTCCCGTGGACCCGGCCTATGACTCCGGCGACGGTCAGGCGGCGCTGGAACGGCGCTATGCGACGCGGCCGGAAGCGCTGGAGAACGCGGTCTTCTTCGAGAGCTTCTACGGTCGCAACGCCAGCTGCAACCCGTACGCGATCGACCGGGAGCTCGCCCGGGTGGCCCCGGGGGTCGCGCGCTACTGGAGCGTCGTGGACCTCTCGGTCGCCGTGCCCGACGGCGCCATCCCCGTCGTCGAGGGCTCTCCGCAGTGGTGGCGGGCACGCGGCGCCTCACGGCTGCTCGTGGTCAACGACTGGCTGCGCCGCCGGTTCGAGCGCCGCCGCGGCCAGGTCGTGCTGCAGACCTGGCACGGCACGCCGCTCAAGCGCCTCGCCCTGCACCGACCCGGGTTCGACCTCCGTCGCGCCGTCGCGGTCGTGCGGGAGGCGCGGCGATGGAACGTGCTGCTGGCGCAGAACGCGTACGGCGCCGGCATCATGAAGAAGGCCTACGCATTCCTCGGCCGCCCCATCTGGGTCGAGGGGTACCCGCGCAACGACGTGCTCGTCACCGGAGACGGCGCCCCCACTCGCGCCGCTCTCGGCATCGGAGCCGACGAGCGCGTGCTGCTGTACGCGCCGACCTGGCGGGAGGACCGCGAGCAGATGGTCGACTTCATCGACCCGGGCGCGCTGGCCGAGGCGGCGGATGCCGTCGTGCTCGTGCGCGGACACTCCCGGACCCTCATCCCGGGGCGCGATGCCTCGGGCCCGCGGGTCATCGACGTGACGGCTTTCCCCGACACGGCACGGCTGCTGCTGGCGGCGGATGCGCTCATCACCGACTACTCCTCGGTGATGTTCGACTTCAGCGTCACCGGAAAGCCCATGTACTTCCTCGTGCCCGACCTCGAGCACTACCGGGGAGAGCTGCGCGGCTTCTACTTCGACCTCGCGGCGCACGCACCGGGCGCCGTGGTGCACTCCGCCGATGCGCTCGTCGCGGCGCTGGCCGACGAGGGCGCGACCGAGCGTTTCGCCTCCCGCTATGCCACGTGGCGGGAGCGCTTCAACGCCCGCGACGACGGTCACGCCGCCGAGCGGGTCGTCGCCCGCATCCTGGACCAGGGCTTCGTCGAGCGCTGAGGGCCGGCGCTACGGCAGTGGCGTGTTGCGGGTGCCCAGACGCGACGTGTCCACGGTGTCCTGGGCGCCGCGCAGCACGCCGCGGATGAACCCGGCACCCCACGCGAGGTGCATCGAGGGGAGTACGGCGAGGGTCCACAGCTTGTCGCGCCAGCCGGTGCCGCCGCCCGGTCCGATCGCGACCGCCGCGATGAGCAGCACGTATGCCGCGATGGGTACATAGGCCAGGCTCGCCACGAGCGACCAGGGGCCTGACAGCACTCCGGCCAGCTGCAGCGCCGCGATGACGAGCGCGAACACGGTCAAGACGACCAGCGCGGGCGGGGCGAAGTAGCGCACCGAGTTGCGGCGTCCGTAGCGGCGCACCAGCTCGCCACGCCACGTGCCGGTGGCGAAGAACTGGCGAACGAGCCGGGTCCAGCTCTCTCGCGGCCAGTATGTCACGGCCAATCGCGGATCGAACCAGACGCGGTAACCCGCGCGCTGGATGCGCAGATTCAGTTCCCAGTCCTCCCCTCGGCGGATGGACTCATCGAACATGCCGACTTCTTCGAGCACGGCACGGCGCATGACGCCCAAGTACGCCGACTCGGCCGGGCCTTCGTGCGCACCGCCGTGGTAGGCGCCCCCGCCCAGGCCGATGGGGGAGTTGTAGGCTCGCGCGACGGCACGCTGGAAGGGCGTGCGGCCGTCGGCGCGCATGATGCCGCCGACGTTGGCCGCCCGCACCCGATCGAGCGTCTCGAGCGCGTCGCGGGTGTAGTCGGGGGCGAGGTCGGAGTGCGCGTCGACACGCACGATGGTGGGGTAGCGGCCCGCACGGATGGCGAGGTTGAGTCCCACCGGGATGTCGGCGGCCGGGTTGTCGACCAGCACGATGCGACTGTCCGCGTCGGCCAGGCGCCGGGCGAGCTCGGTGGTGCCGTCGGTCGACGGCCCGAGCGCGAGCACCAGCTCGACGGGGCGGGGTGCGACATCCTGCTGCAGCACGGCGCGGACGGCCCGGAGGAGATAGTCCCGCTCGTTGAGGACCGGCATGACGAAGGTGACACCGGCGTCTGCCGCGACCACGGGTGCGTCCGTGCCGGGGAGGGAATCGGCGTCGTGCATCAGTCGATCATGTCACGCGTCGGCGTCGGTAGGCTGAAGGGGTGGGTGTCGTATCGGATGGACGCAAGGCCGCCAAACTGCTGAGAAAGGCCCTCGTCAACCGCTCCGCGGTGGGGGAGGTGCGCCGGGCGCTCAACGCCCGGGGACCGCATCCTTCGATGCACTACCGCGTGGCGGTGTACTTCGCCGACGGCGCCGTGAACATGTACCAGATGCGGCAGTGGTACAAGCCGCTCGCCGAGCTCGCGCACCGCTGGCCGGTGGTGGTGCTCAGCCGCAACGCGACGGGAGCGCGGGCACTCGTGGACGACGGCGCGCTGCCGGTGGCGTTCGTGCCGACCGTGCGGGACCTGGAGCGCGTCATCGCCGACCAGGACATCCGCGTGGTGCTGTACGTCAACCAGAACACCCGGAACTTCCAGATGTTCCGGTACGGGCGGCGCTGGCACGTGTTCATCAACCACGGCGAGTCCGACAAGATGTACATGACCACGAACCAGTTCAAGGCGTACGACTACGCCCTGGTGGCGGGCGATGCCGCGCGTGAGCGGCTGGGCCGCGTGCTGTGGGACTACGACCTCGAGCGGCGCACCATCGAGATCGGCCGGCCGCAGGCCGACCACTACTCCGGCGCGCTGCCGTACGTGCCCGACCAGCGCACCGTCGTGCTGTACGCGCCGACGTGGGAGGGGGATCGCCCCTCTGCCCACTACGGCTCGATCGTGACGCACGGCGAAGCGCTGACGCGCGCTGTGCTGGCCAGCAGCACCCACCGCCTCATCTACCGGCCGCATCCGCGCTCCGGTGTCGTCGACGACGAGTACGGTGCCGCCAACGCGCGCATCATCGCGGCGATCGCCGCGGCGAACGCCGCCGATCCCACGGCGCAGCACGTCTTCGATCACGGCCCCGACCTCGGCTGGCAGCTGTCCGCAGCGGACGTCGCGATCGTCGACATCTCCGCCATGGTCTACGACCGGCTCGCCGCTGATCGACCGCTCATGATCACCCGGCCCACCGACGTGCGGGCGAGCATCGACACGCACGGCTACCTGTCGGCGTGCGAGTGGCTGTACGCGGAGCGTGCGGGGGACATCCTGGCCGAGACGGACCGCGTGCTGTCGGATCCCGAATCGGTGACCCGCCTGCAGGAGTGGGTGCGCCGCTACTTCGGCGACACGAGCCCCGGGGCGGCCACGGCGCGTTTCCATGCGGCGATCGAGCAACTGATGTCGGAGTGGGACCGCTGGCACGAACTCACGGCCGACGATCCGGTGGACGACGCCCAGGACGACGCCGAACTCGACGACGCCGAGTGACGCGCTACAGTGCCGGCGCCGCGACGATTCGTTCGATGGCCCGCAACGGAATGGCGATCCACGTCGGGCGGGAACGCGCCTCGTAGGCGGCCTCGTACACGGCCTTGTCCAGTTCCAGCGCGGCCAGCAGTTGCCCGACCCTCGGCACGCGCGCGCCGGCGCGCGCGCGGTACCCGGTGAGGAAACTCTCCCGGGCGGGTGTGCCGATGACGTGAGTGCTCAGCGCGTCGGGCACGGTGCTCGTCGCCCGCGCCACGAGCGGCAACTGGTACACGGCCGTGGGCAGCGTGCCTTCGTCGGCGACGAGCAGCGTGCGCACGCGCACTCCCGGTTCGTCGACGGGCATGTCCCACGAGGCGACATAGCGCAGGTGCAGTGCGCGGCCCTTGGCGGCGTACCAGCGCTGGCGCGGCATCCAGGCGGCCAGGCACGCCAGCGTACTGTCCATGCTCGTGAGCGTATTGCCGCGCGCGCACACTGTCGAGGCGCCGCCCGGCGCGCGGTCACCGACGCGGCGGCTCCTCCGCAGATGTCGGCTCGTCCGGCGCATGCTCGGGCAGCGACACGGGGATCGACACCGATGCGACGTCGCCCGCAACGAGCGCGAGTGCATCCGGTGCGGCGCCGGCGCCGAGGGTCCCCGCAGGCGGGCCCGGTTCCCACGGTTCCGACGGCAGGCCGGCCCACTCGGTCGGTTCCTCCGGACGGTTCATGAACATTCCCACCCGACCATTGTGCGCCTTGCGCGGGACGGTGTCGCCGCGCAGGTTCAGTCGGGGGTGGGGCCGTCGTCGGTGCGTTCGGGGTCGTGGGCCTTCGCCGCGATCTCGCGTCGGCGCGGTCGCACCGTGCCGCCGACCTTCTTCGCCGCGCGTTGCACGCCGAAGGCGGCGCCCATGCTCGCCGACGCGAGGGCGGTACCGGCGCGGCGGACGCCCCGCACGGCACCGTGCTCGAGGCGTACCGACCCTTCCTTCGGCTCGAGCTCGGGAGGGTAGGTCGACGGGGGCGCACCGAAGCCCTGCCGTGCGGTGATGAGCACGCGGCGGCCCAAGATGTGGTTGCCCGTGCCGCCGACGGCGGCGCCCACGCCGAACGGGAGCGCCTTGCCCACCATCGATGCGCCGCCCTTGGCGGCGAAGCGGCGGACGAACGATGACTTCAACCGATCGACGAGCGGGCCCACCGCCGCGCGGGGGAGGGTCTTGGTGATGAGTTCGCCCCAATACTTGTCGCGCGGTATTCCCTTGCCCGCGACCTGTCCCGCGAGTTGCGAGACGAGGTCCACGCCCTCCTTGCCGAGGAGCAGAGTGAGTACGAGCGCCCGGGCGCGGTCGGGGTTGTCCACCGGGATCCCGTGGAGCTCCGACATCGACTGTGCGAACAGCGCGGTCGCCTCGAGGAAGCCCACCGTCTCCACGCCGCTGAGCGCGAGAGTGACGCCGGTGCCGACGCCCGGCACCACAGCGGTGGCGCCGACCGCCGCACCGCCCGTGGTCACGGCGGCGAGATAGCGGCGTTCGAGCATGCCCGCGATCTGCGCGTTGGTGGCCTGCGGATGCCGGAGGCGGATGCTGCGCAGATGCGCGACCACGGCCGGCCGCTGGATCGCCAGCACGCGGTCGAGAACGCGCACCAGACGCGGATGCTCCTCGGAGCCCACCGGCGGCAACCCACCGTCCCACGGGGCGTCTTCCGAGAGGGTGTGGATGCGGTACACCTTGTCGGCCATGGGCAGATCCTATGCACGCCGTGCTGGGCGCCCGCTGGGGCGCACCGGTTCAGACGTAGAGGTTGGCGCGCTCGAGGTCCTCGGCGAAGTCGACCTCGACGGCGTACAGGTCGGAGATGTCCAGAGGCTGCAGGCGCACGCCGTCTTCGGCGATCGCGAGCTCGAGGCCGCGCTCGAAGTAGTCCTGGTCGTCGACACGCGAGAGCTGGCGCATGAACGCGCGCTTGTCGGCAGCGGAGATGTAGTTGATGCCGACAGCCTCGCCGATGCCGCCGATGACCGTCTTGGACAGCTCGTTGATGTACCCGGCGGCATCCACCGTGTACTTCACCTCTTCGTCGCTCACCTTCGCGGTGTTCACGGTGACGAACGAGCGCTCAGCGTCGATGAGGGCGATCGCACGGCCCAGCACGCGCGGGTCGAACACGACGTCGCCGTTCATCCACAGCACGCCGTGCTTGCCGGTGGCGGCGAGCGCCCGCAGCAGCGACTTGGACGTGTTGGTCTGGTCGTAGCGGTCGTTGTAGACGTAGTCGGCGTCGGGGAACGCTTCGACGACGGTTTCGGCACGGTAGCCGACGACGGTGGTGATACGGGCGGCCTTGCCGAAGGCGGCACGGATGTTGTCGTGCTGCTGCTGCATGATGCTGCGGCCGTCGCTGAGTTCGGTCAGCGGCTTGGGCAGGCTGCGCCCCAGACGCGAGCCCATGCCCGCGGCGAGGATGACGGTCTGAAGAGTCAAGGGGTTACTCCTGAAGTCTGAGTTCATGGTCGGTTCACCGAGAAGACACCCCGTTGTGCCTGGTCAATGGTAGCGAAGACACCTGAGAAGCCTCAGAATCCCCCCGGTCTGTTGTCGTTTCGTGACAAATGAACGCTGTGTGACGTCGCGCCGGATGCGGCGGCTGCGCGGTGCGATCTCCTTGATACCGTGGACGGGTGACAGCGTCGCTGCCTTTGCCCCACGACTCTGATTCGGACGACGTTCCGGAGCAGCAGTTCGTGGCGCAATCGGGGCCCCGGGCTCTGCCGGCGCCGCGGAAGCCCCGCCCGCGCAAGCCCGCGAAGAAGGCCGAACCGAAGCGTGCGGCATCATCCACCGCGGCGCTCGTCCCCCCGCCGTTGCCCTCCATCCCGGCGGAACAGGCCGCCGCGGCGCGCTCCATCAGCCCCGTTCCGCCCAAGCCCCCCGAGCCGGCCGGGGAGGTCGCTGCGCGGCTTGCCGCGGCACCCGCGATGGCTGCGGATCCCGTCGACACCGTGCCGCCCGAGCCCGCCGCAGGTCCCGCACCGGAGGTCGTGGCAGAAGCGGACAGCGAACCGTCGCCGGCCCCCGACACCCCCGTCGACGCGACCGGACAGCTGGGAATCGCCCCGGAATCTGCCGCCGAGGACACCGCCGCCGACGACACCGAGACCGTCACCGCGGCCGAACCGGTCGTCGCGGCCGAACCCGTCATCGACGTCGAGCCGATCGAGGTCGAATCCCTGCCGGAGACCGAGGTCTTCGCCGACGTCGAGGCCGTGACCGCGGTCGTTTCCGCGATGGACGAGCACCCCCTCGAGGATCACACCACGCAACTGCCCGCGCTGGCGCTCCGAGGGGTCACGAAGCTCTTCGGCGGCACCGCCGCCGTCGACGGCATCGACCTCACCGTGCCCGCCGGATCGTTCTACGGCCTGGTGGGGCCGAACGGTGCGGGCAAGACCACGACTCTGTCGATGATCGCGGGCCTGCTGCGACCCGATCGCGGCAGCATCCGCATCAACGGTGTCGATGCGGCATCCGACCCGGCGGGCGCGAAGCGACTGATGGGCGTGCTGCCCGACCGGCTGCGCACCTTCGACCGGCTCACCGGTCGCCAGCTGCTGCACTACTACGGGCTGCTGCGCGGCCTGCCCGCCGGCGTCGCCGACAGCCGCGCCGCCGACCTCGCCCGCGCCTTCGACCTCACCGATGCGCTGTCGCGCCCCGTGTCGGACTACTCCGGCGGCATGACGAAGAAGATCATGCTCGCCGGCGCCCTCATCCATTCGCCGCGGGTGCTGGTGCTCGACGAGCCGTTCGAAGCCGTCGACCCGGTCTCCAGCGCCGTCATCCTCGACATCCTCGGTGCCTACGTCTCGCACGGCGGCACCGTGATCCTCTCGAGCCACGGCATGGACCTCGTCGAGCGCGTCTGCTCGCGCGTCGCGGTGATCGTCGCCGGGCAGGTGCTGGCCGAGGGCACCGTCGACGACGTGCGCGGCGAGCTGACCCTCGAGCAGCGCTTCGTCGAGCTGGCAGGCGGGCTCAGCGACGTGGAGGGCCTCGAGTGGCTGCACACGTTCTCCGGCTGAGGCTCGCGCTGCTCACCGGCGCCCTGCGCGGCGACACCGGGCACGTCATGCGGATGGCGGCGGGAGCGGTGGTACTCGCCGTCGCCGTCGCCGCGGCCTGCGGGGCGCTGCTGGGCCTCACCGACGCCTCGGCGGAGATCACTCTCACCGTCACGGTGCTGTGCGGCTCCGCCGTCACCCTCGCGTTCGCCGCCGCGCCCCTGGTGACCGGCATCGAGGACCCGCTGGATCCACGCCGGTTCGCGGTGTTCGCGATCGCTCCGGGGCCGCTGGCCGCGGTGCTGGTGGGTGCCGGTCTGCTCAGCGTCCCGGTGTTCGCGCTCGTGCCGCTCGCCGTGTGCCTCGTGATCGTCTGGGCGGCGCACGGCGTCGCCTGGGGCGTGGCCGTGCTGGCGGTCGTGTTGGGCCTGCTCACCTGCGTGCTCCTCGGGCGCGTCGCGTACGCGGTGGCTGCGCTGGTGTTCAACGAGCGGCGATCGCGCGAGTTGACCGGGATCTTCCTGCTCGCCGTGCTCGTGGTCGCCGTGCCCATCGTCGTCTTCTTCGCCTCGCTGGAGTGGGGTCGGCGCGTGCCGTCGCAGCTCGTCGAGGTCGCCGGCCTTCTCACGCTCACCCCGCTCGGGGCCTCGCTCGGGGTCGCTGCCCGCACCGATACCGACGGCTCGTCGTGGATTCCGCTTGCGGTTGCCCTCGCGACCCTCGTGGTGCTCGCGGGGCTGTGGGTCCTGCTCGTGCGGCGGATGCTCACCACCACCCCCCGCCCGATCGCGGCGCGCGGGCGCGGGGGTCTCGGCTGGTTCGCGATCCTGCCGGGCACCCCGGGCGGTGCCGTGGCCGCGCGCAGCCTCGTGTACTGGATGCGTGACCGGCGGTATCTCGTGAACATCGTCGTCATTCCGGTGGCCGCCGCCCTCACCATCGCGCCGCTGGCGATCGTGGGCGTGCCGGCAGGGGCCATCGCCCTGGTCCCGGTGCCGCTCATGGCGCTGTTCCTCGGCTGGCTGCCGCACAACGACCTCGCCTACGACCACACCGCCATCTGGATGCACATCGCCAGTGCCATGCGCGGCGTGTCCGACCGCATCGGCAGGCTCGTGCCGGTGCTGCTGGTGGGGGTGCCGCTGCTGGCGGTCACGATGCCGCTGGCGATCTGGGTGCACGGTCGCTGGGCGGTGCTGCCGGCTCTGGTCGGCGTGTGCGCGGCGCTCTTCTTCTCGGGTCTGGGCCTGTCCTCCATCGCCTCCGCCCTCGCCCCGTACGCCGTCTCGCGGCCGGGGGACAGTCCGTTCCAGCAGCCAGAGCGCACCGGGGGAGCGATGTCGCAGGCACTCGTGCTCGTCGGTGCCCTCGTCGCCGCGTTTCCCGCGCTGTGGTGGGGCTGGCTCGCGCTCACCGGCGACGCGAGCGAGGCGTGGGTCGCATTCTGGGTGGGGGCGGTGAGCGGGGTGGTCGTGCTCGTCGCCGGTGTCCTGATCGGTGGCCGTATCTTCGAGCGGGGCAGCACCCGGCTCATGGAGTTCGCCGAGGCGACATGACCGCCGCAGGCGTCGCCACCGCGGATAGACTGACTGACCATGAGCACGCCGATCGACAGCCCCGACCAGGGCGGCCTTGCGACCCTTGACCGCGAACTCGAGGAGCTCATTCGCGAAGAGAGCATCGAACCAGGCGATCATGAGCGCTTCTCCCACTATGTGAAGAAGGAGAAGATCCTCGAATCCGCGATCACCGGCAAACCGGTGCGGGCACTGTGCGGGAAGAAGTGGACACCGGGGCGCGACCCCGAGAAGTTCCCCGTCTGCCCGTCGTGCAAAGAGATCTACGAGTCGCTGAACAAGTAAGCGCCCCGGCGAGCGTCAGGCCACATCGACGAACCGGGTCGGCAGCGCCGGCTCGGAGCGGCTGAGGGCGAGCGCGCGCACCGGCAGCTCCTCGCGCACCCGCAGGTGGTGCTCGCGCGCGGCGGTGACGCCGGCAGGACCGAGATGGGCGGCATCCGTCTCGCCAGCGTCGACGAGCGTGACCTGCAGTGCCCGTGCCTGGGGGTGATCGGCGGCCGTCGGCATCGACTCGAAGCCGTCGGCGACCGCGATGAGTTCGCTCGTGGCAACACCGCGCTCGAGGGTGCGGAAGGCGGCCTTGCGGCCACCTTTCGACGCCTTGTCGGTGGATGCCTTGGCGACGCTGACCCACGAGCCCGCGGCATCCTGGCGGGCCACGAGCTTGAAGACCATGCCCGCCGTCGGAGTGCCGGAGCCCGTGACGACCGACGTGCCCACGCCGTAGGCGTCGACGGGGGATGCCGCCAGCGCGGCGATCGCGAACTCGTCGAGGTCGCTGGTCACCGTGATCCTGGTCGTGGTCGCCCCCAGCGCGTCCAACTGGGCACGCACCTCTGCGGCGACCGTGGGCAGGTCGCCGGAGTCGATGCGCACACCCCCGAGAGCGGTGCCGGCGACGCGGATCGCCCTCTCGACGCCCGTGCGGATGTCGTAGGTGTCGACGAGGAGCGTCGTGTCGCCTCCGAGGGCGGCGATCTGCGCGCGGAAGGCTTCTTCCTCGGTGTCGTGCAGCAGCGTCCACGCGTGCGCGGCTGTGCCCATGGTGGGGATCCCCCACGTGCGACCGGCCTCGAGGTTGCTCGTGGCGCCGAACCCGGCGATGTAGGCCGCGCGGGCGGCGGCGACGGCGCCGTGCTCGGAGGCGCGGCGCGAGCCCATCTCGGCGAGCGGGCGGTCGCCGGCGGCGATGCTCATGCGGGCGGCGGCATTGGCGACCGCGGAGTCGTGGTTGAGCACGCTCAGGGCGATGGTCTCGAGCACCACGGCCTCGGCGAACGATCCTTCGACGGTCAGCACGGGCGAACCGGGGAAGTACAGCTCGCCCTCGCGGTAGCCGGTGATCGTGCCGGTGAAGCGGTAGTCCTCGAGGAACCGGACGGTCTCGGCATCGACCACCTTGTTGTCGCGCAGGAAGCGCAGTTCGTCCTCGCCGAAGTGGAAGTCCTGCAGCTGTTGCAGCAGCCGACCGGTGCCGGCCACGACACCGAAGCGGCGGGCGCCGGGCAGGCGCCGGCCGAACAGCTCGAAGACGCAGCGCCGCCGGGCGGAGCCGTCGTGCAGCGCCGCGTCGAGCATCGTCAGCTCATACCGGTCGGTGAACAGCGCGGTGCTGGGCACACGGGCAGGACCGGAGGACGCGTCGTTCATGGGGGCCAGCCTATCCAGGCGCTCGCGTAGGCTGGGAACGTGAACGACGCCCCCATCGGAATCTTCGACTCCGGCGTCGGCGGACTCACTGTGGCCCGCGCCGTGTCGGCGCTGCTGCCCCGCGAGTCGACCCTGTACCTCGGAGACACCGCGCACTCCCCGTACGGACCCAAGCCGATCGCCGACGTGCGCCGCTACTCGCTCGAGGTGCTGGACACCCTTGTCGACGAAGGCGTGAAGATGCTCGTGATCGCGTGCAACACCGCGTCGTCGGCGATGCTGCGCGACGCCCGCGAGCGGTACGACGTGCCCGTGGTCGAGGTCATCAACCCGGCCGTCCGCACCGCGATGTCCACGACCCGCAACGGCCGCATCGGCGTGATCGGCACGGAGGGCACCATCGCCTCGCGTGCCTACCAGGACATGCTCGAAGTGAACGTGAACCTGCGCGTCTGGGCGCAGGCCTGCCCTCGCTTCGTCGATTTCGTCGAGGCGGGCGTCACGGATTCGCCCGAGGTGCTGGCCGTCGCGGAGGAGTACCTCGCGCCGCTGCGGCACGCCGGCGTCGACACCCTCGTGCTCGGCTGCACCCACTACCCGTTCCTGGAGGGTGCCATCAGCTACGTGATGGGACCCGATGTGTCGCTGGTCTCCAGCGACACCGAGACCGCCAAGGACGTGTACCGTCAGCTGGTGTCCCGCGATCTGCTCGCGGGCCCGGATGCCGTAGCGCACCACGACTACCAGGCCACCGGATCGTCCGCCGACGACTTCCTGCGGCTGGCGCACCGACTGATGGGGCGCGAGGTCAGCACCGTGCGCCTCGTGCAGACCGGCGCGATCGACCTTCCCCGCTGAACTTCAGGAGAGACATGACCGACATCACCCGAGCCGACGGTCGCGCAGTCGACCAGCTGCGCCCGATCACGATCGAACGCGGCTGGAGCGCGCACGCCGAGGGGTCGGCGCTGATCTCGTTCGGCGGTACCAAGGTGCTGTGCACCGCATCGTTCACCAACGGCGTGCCGCGCTGGCTCACCGGCAAGGGCAAGGGCTGGGTCACCGCCGAGTACGCGATGCTGCCGCGGGCGACGAACTCGCGCAACGACCGCGAGTCGATCAAGGGCCGCGTCGGCGGTCGCACGCACGAGATCTCCCGCCTCATCGGCCGGGCGCTGCGCGCCGTGGTCGACACCAAGGCGCTGGGCGAGAACACGATCGTCATCGACTGCGACGTGCTGCAGGCCGACGGCGGCACGCGCACCGCCGCGATCACCGGTGCCTATGTCGCCCTCGCTGACGCGATCGCCTGGGGGAAGCAGAAGAAGTTCATCGCGCAGCGCTCCGAGGTGCTGATCGACTCGGTCGCCGCGGTATCGGTCGGCATCATCGACGGCGAGCCGATGCTCGACCTCGCCTACGTCGAGGATGTCCGCGCCGAGACCGACATGAACGTCGTCGTCACCGGGCGGGGCCTGTTCGTCGAGGTGCAGGGCACCGCCGAGGGCGCGCCGTTCGACAAGCGCGAGCTGGATGCGCTGCTCGAATTGGGTGTCAACGGCTGCGGCGAGCTGCGCGAACTGCAGGCCGCGGCGCTGGCCGTGACCGACGCGGTCTGAGGCGGGCGCACGTGAGTGAGCAGAGCGTGACGAGTCGCCCCGACCGGGTGGTGCTGGCGACCCACAACCCGCACAAGGTCGAGGAGTTCCAGTCGATCGTGCGGGCCACGCGACCCGATCTGGACGTCGTCGGCTACGACGGCCCGGAGCCGATCGAGGACGGCGTGACGTTCGCCGAGAACGCGCTGATCAAGGCGCGCGCGGCGGCCGCGCACACCGGGCTGCCTTCGCTCGCCGACGACTCCGGCATCTGTGTCGATGTGCTCGGCGGTTCGCCCGGGGTGTTCTCGGCGTACTGGGCGGGGCACACGAAGGATGCCACGGCCAATCTCGAGCTGCTGCTCGACCAGCTCAGCGACGTCGCCGATCCCCACCGCACGGCGCGGTTCGTCTCGACGATCGCCCTGGTCATCCCGGGCGGTGCCGAGCACGTCGTCGAGGGCAGCTGGCCCGGTCGTCTGGCCACCGCGCCGCGGGGTGAGGGCGGCTTCGGCTACGACCCGATCTTCATCCCCGACGACCAGCCGCAGGGCGCGGAGCGCACCGTAGGTGAATGGTCGGCGGGAGAGAAGAACGCCGCCTCGCACCGCGCCCGCGCGTTCGCCGCGCTGACACCGCTGCTGGCCGACCTCTGAGGCTGAGAATCACGATCATTCCCGTCTAGGGCTCTCGGGCGGCGCGGGCCGCCGGCGCGTCGTAGCGTGGAAGCATGCACGACCACGCACCCGCACGCGGCATCCGCGGCGCCGGCGACCGGCGCCTGCTGGCGGTGTCGCTGACGATCACCTCGGTGGTGCTCATCGTGCAGGTCGTGGGTGCGATCCTGTCGGGTTCGCTCGCGCTGCTGGCCGATGCCGGCCACATGTTCACCGATGCCGCGGCGCTCGTGATCGCCCTCGTCGCGAGCACGATCGCGGCGCGTCCGGCCGACGACCGCTCCACGTTCGGCTACCAGCGGGCCGAGGTCCTGGGTGCGCTCGTGAACGGCGTGATCCTGTTGGCACTGGCGGGGTGGATCGTCGTCGAGGCGGTGGGGCGCCTGATACGACCGGAGGTCGTGGAGGTGGCCGGCGGCCTCATGCTCCTCGTCGCGATCGCGGGGCTGGTCGCCAATGCGGTGGCACTGTGGCTGCTGAGCGCGGCGCAGAAGCACAGCATCAACGTGCGCGGCGCGTACCTCGAGGTGCTCGGCGACCTGCTCGGGTCGGCAGCGGTCATCGTCGCGGCCATCGTCATCCTGGTGACCGGCTGGACGCAGGCGGATGCCGTGGTGTCGCTGGTCATCGCGGCGCTCATCGTGCCGCGGGCCGTGACGCTGCTGCGTGAAGTGGCTTCGGTGCTCGGCGAGGGGGTGCCGAGGGGCATGCAGGTCGCCCGGATCCGCGAGCACATCCTGGAGACACCCGGGGTCGTCGACGTGCATGACGTGCACGTCTGGCAGCTGACGCGCGGCGCTCCGGTGTTCATGGCGCACGTCGTGGTCGACGAGGCGTGCCTCGCCGATGGCCGCGCCGCCGGCATCCTCACGCGGTTGCAGGAGTGCCTCGCGGACCACTTCGACGTCGCACACTCGACCTTCCAGCTGGAGCCCGCGGGACACGTCGAGAACGAGGCGCACGCCTGAGGCGCGTACGGGGCAGCCTCGGATCGCGTCAGGAGTCCTCGCGGGTGACCTCGTCGGGGGTCTTGTCGGGCCGCAGACCGCGCCAGCGGGCGTGACGCAGGGTGCCGCCGGGGGTGAACTCGGCGTGCTCGACCTCCGCGACCGTCTCGGGCCGCACCCAGAGGGCGTCGGAGGCGTCGGCACGGGGGATCCCGACGAACGGATTCTCGTCGGTGCGCAGCGGCGTGAGCACCTGGTCGAGGCGGGCCAGGGTGCGGTCGCTGAACCCCGAGCCGACGCGCCCGACGTACTGCAGGCCCTCGGGCCCCGGGATGCCCAGCAGCAGTGAGCCGATCTCGCCGGTGCGCCCGCCCTTGCCGGGCCGGATCGCTCCGATGACGACCTCCTGGGTGTGGGTGATCTTCACCTTGAGCCACTGCTCGGAGCGCTGTCCACCGCGGTAGGTCGACGCGGGGTCCTTCACGACGAGCCCTTCGAGGCGGTGGCGCCGCGCGGTGGCGAGCGCGACGTCGATGTCGTCGAGCACCGGAGGCACGTCGATGTGCGGTGGCGCAGTCGGCAGCGTTTCGAGCAGGGCGCGGCGCTCGCGCAGGGGAAGTGGTGCGAGGTCGAGGCCGTCGTACCCGAGCGCGTCGAACAGGTACCACGAGGTGGGGATGCGTGCGGCCTCGCGGGCGATGTCGCGGTGGCCCGTGAGGTGCATGCGGTTCTGCAGCAGCGCGAAGCTGGGGCGGCCGGTGTCGTCGAGGGCGACGATCTCGCCGTCGACCGTGACCGGTGTGGTCCCGAAGGCGGCCGCCGCCGCTGCGGTGAGTTCGGGATACCGATCGGTGATGTCGGTGCCGTTGCGGCCGCGCAGGTGCAGCGTCGCGCCGTCCCAGACCCCGAGCGCCCGGATGCCGTCCCATTTCAGCTCCGCCCATGCGCGGTCGCTCCAGCGCCTGGCCGCGTCGTGCGCGTGTGCCGGCGAGGCCGTCGTGGCGAGCATGGGCCGGAGGCCGCGCGGCTCGTCCGCGGTGGATCCGCGGCCGGCATCGCTCGCGCCGCCCCCGGATTCTGACGTTTCACGCCTTCTCTCAGCCGTATGCAACTTCCCGCTCACACGACGACTGTGGTCCGTGTCCGTGTCCGTGTCCGTGTCCGTGTCCGTGTCCGTGCCCGCAGCCGCATCCCCATCTGCGTGCGCGGGACTGCCGTGGATGTCGTCGTCGGTGGGAGCCGACGTGTCGTCCGCGAGCGGCTCAGCAGCACGGTGTGAGCGGGAACTCACATGCGAAATCGAGCGACTATCCGAGGTTTCGGCGATATCGGGTTGGGTATCACGGCCTGCGTCGGCATCGGCGGTGCCCGCGGTGCCCGCGGTGCCCGCGGTGCCCGTCTTCATGCGGTGCAGCAGCCAGGTCGACTTCTCGCCCGAACCGTCGGTGCGGATGAGAGCCAGCCGCACGTCACCGAGCGGCCCGCCGGGCCGGCCGTGCACCGTGAAGATGATCTCGTCGTCGCGCCACTTCTCCAGGTCGTACACGCCTTCGTCCCAGATCGTCACGGTGCCGGCGCCGTACTCACCGCGCGGGATCTCGCCCTCGAACGTGCCGTACTCCATCGGGTGATCCTCGGTCATGACCGCGAGGTGGTTGCGCGCGGGCGTCTCCGGCACGCCCTTGGGCACCGCCCAACTCACCAGCACCCCGTCGCGCTCGAGCCGGAAGTCCCAGTGCAGCCGTGAGGCGTGGTGCTCCTGGATCACGAACCGGGGGAGCCCGGATGCCGCGCGGGCACCGAGTGCGTTGCCGGGCACGGGCTCCGGGGTCGCCCCAGCGGTGCGCTTGGCGATGTACGCCGCGAGCGGCCCATCGGCCGAGGTGCGACCGGCGGCGTGGAACCCGAGGGGGGCGAGCGGATCGCCCAGGCGCTCGGCGCGCTCGAGGACCTCGCCGAACAGCATATTCGCGAGCTCGGGATCGTCCAGCTCTTCCCACGTGCGGGGCGCGGCGACCGTGGGCTGCTCCCGTCCACGCAGCGAGTACGGCGCGATCGTCGTCTTCGACCCGTTGTTCTGGCTCCAGTCGATGAACACCTTGCCCGCGCGCTGGGCCTTGGCCATCTGGCTGACGACGAGGTCGGGATGGTCGGCCTCCACCGCGCGCGCGAGTTCGCGCGCCACGGCCGTCACCTGCTCGCTGGTCTGGGTGCCTGCCAGCGCCGCATACAGGTGGATGCCCTTGCTCCCGCTGGTCACCGGGTACGGTTCGAGCCCCATGCCCACCAGGATGTCGCGCAGCAACCGCGCCACCTCCGCGCACTCGCGCAGCCCCGTACCGGGTCCGGGATCGAGATCCAGCACGAGACGGTCCGGCGCTGAGCGCCCCCCGTCGGCGGCGACGCGCCACTGCGGCACGTGCAGCTCGAGGCTGGCGACCTGCGCGAGGTAGACCAGCGTCGGCCGGTCGCCGACGAGCGGATAGTCCTTCGCTCCTGTGGAATGGTCGATCGGGATGCGGGGCACCCAGTCGGGGGCGCCGCGCTCGAGGTCCTTCGCGAAGAAGGACGGCTGATCCACCCCCTCTGGCCAGCGCTTGCGCGTGACCGGCCGGCCGGCGACATGGGGGATCATCAGCGGCGCGATGCCGGTGACGTAGTCGATGACCTCGCCCTTGGTGGTGCCGGTGGCGGGGTAGAGCACCTTGTCGAGGTTGGTCAGCCGCAGCCGCCGCCCGTCGACGCGCACCAGCTGTCCCTCACGTGCCATGTCAGCAGGTTAGTGCGCAACCTCTAGGCGTGACGGGTGCGACAGGTGTTCACTGGTGGGATGAGGGCGATCTGGAAGGGTGCGCTGACCTTCGGACTGGTGAACGTGCCGGTCAAGGTCTACTCCGCGACCGAGGACCACGACCTGCCGCTGCACCAGGTGCACAACGCCGACGGCGGGCGCATCAGATACCAGCGCAAGTGCGAGGTGTGCGGCGAGGTCGTCCCGTACGCCGACATCGACAAGGCGTACGACGACGGCGAGCAGACGGTGGTGCTGACCGCAGACGACGTGGCGTCGCTCCCCGCCGAGCGCAGCCGCGAGATCGACGTGGTGGAGTTCGTGCCGAGCGAGCAGATCGATCTGCTGACGATCGACAAGGCGTACTACCTCGAACCCGACTCCGCGTCACCGAAGGCGTACGTGCTGCTGCGCAAGACGCTGGAGCAGACCGACCGTACGGCGATCGTGCGGTTCTCCCTACGGCAGAAGACGCGCCTGGCGGCGCTGCGGGTGCGCGGCGACGTGCTGGTGCTGCAGACACTGCTCTGGGCCGACGAAGTGCGCGAGGCGGCGTTCCCGTCGCTGGACGAATCGGTGCGCATCTCGGCGAAGGAGCTGGAGCTCTCGGCCAGCCTCGTCGAGAGCTTCGCGTCCGACTTCGCGCCCGAGGACTTCACCGACGAGTACCAGCAGGAGCTGCGCACCCTGATCGACGCGAAGCTCGAACAGGGCGACGCGCTGGACACCTCGGAGACGTTCGGCGAGAAGGAAGAAGCAGAGACGGGCGGCGAGGTCATCGACCTCATGGCCGCGCTGCGCGCCAGCGTCGAGCGGTCGAGGGCGGCACGCGGTGGCAGCAAGACTGCTGACGCAGCCACCGCGAAGCCGGCCGCCGCCTCGTCCAAGCCCACCGCCAAGAAGGCGCCGGCCAAGAAGGCGCCGGCCAAGAAGGCACCGGCCAAGAAGGCACCGGCGAAGAAGAAGGCGAGTTAGCGGCGCGGGTCGTCGTCGTCGAACTCGGGGCCGCGCTCGAAGATCTCCGGGTCGAGCACGAGATCTTCCGCCTCGTCGGCATCGGTCACGACGTCTTCACCGGCGGCGGCAGCCTGCTTGGCCTTGCGGCGTTCGGAGATGTAGTGCCAGAGCGTGATGATCGCGGTGCCGCCGACGGCGGTGAGGAGGATGAGGTCGATGTACTCCTGCACGAACCACGCGACCGGCGGGATGAAGCCGATCACGTAGCCGAACATCGTCAGGCCGAAGCCCCAGAGGACGGCGCCGATCAGGTTGTACAGCGTGTACTTGCCCTTGTGCATGTGCCCGACGCCCGCGGCGACGGGGGCGAAGGTGCGCACGATCGGTACGAAGCGCGCCAGGATGATCGTCAGTCCGCCGAAGCGCTCGAAGAACGCGTTGGTGCGCTCGACGTTCTTGCGGCTGAACAGGCCTGATTCTTTGCGTTCGAAGATCGCCGGCCCGCCTTTGTGGCCGATGTAGAACCCGACTTCGCCGCCGACGAAGGCGGAGAGGCCGATGAGCAGAGCCACCCACCAGACGCTGATGCCGAAGACACCCTCCGGCGCGTACGGCTGAGCGTGGGAGAGCAGGCCGGAGATGACCAGCAGCGTGTCGCCGGGCAGCAGGAAGCCGACCAGCAGCCCGGTTTCAGCGAAGACGATGAAGCAGACCACCAGCAGCGCCCAGGGCCCGGCCGCCGTGATGATCTGCTCCGGGTCCAGCCACGGGATCAGCGCGGTCGGTGCAGTCAATGCGATGTCGAACACAGGGATCCCGTCCGTTGTCCGCGTGGGCGGCCGTCACTGGCAGCGGATGCCGCAGCATCCGTCGTGCGGAAGGTGGGACTTGAACCCACACGCCCGAAAGCACAGGAACCTAAATCCTGCGTGTCTGCCGATTCCACCACTCCCGCGGGTCGCCCCAGTCTAATGGGGACGGCGGACCACTCCGGGAGCGGAATCGGCTTCTTCGGCGCTCTCCCGGGGACGTTCTGCGCGAGGCGAGCCGCCGACGAACCAGTAGGCCATCCCCACGAGCAGGGCGCCGCCGACGAGGTTTCCCAGTCCCACCCACAGCATGTTCGATCCGAAGTGCGCCCACGTCGCGTCGCCGACACCGAGCATCATGCCGAGGGCATAGGTGGTCATGTTCGCCACGACGTGTTCGAACCCCGAGGCGATGAACGCGAGGATCGCCAGCAGGATGACCGCGATCTTGGGCCCGTCGGTGGTGAGGCGGGCGCACATCCAGATCGCCAGGCACACCAGGACGTTGCAGAGGATGCCGCGCAGGAACAGTTCGCCGGGGGACTCGTGGGCCTTCGCGGCGAGCATGTCGGTGAGCATCGCGGCAGCGCCGGGGTTGCTGTGCATCACGCCTGCCCCGGCGACGAGGGCCGAGAAGGCGACGGCCCCCAGCAGGTTCGCCACGACCGTGACGCCGAGTGCCAGCGCCGCGCGGCCGGCATGCACACGCCGCATCAGAGCGCCCTGCGTGAGGGTCATCATGCTGGAGGTGGCGAGCTCCCCGCCGGCGAAGACGACGAGCGTGAGAGCAGCCCCGAAGACGGCGCCGCTGACGAGCTTGCCCGCGCCCGAACCCGCGGCGGTGATCGGACCCGCGGTGCTGAGCATGAGCACGACACCGATGCCGAGGTAGGCGCCGGCGAGCATTCCCGACACGACGAAACGGGCAGGGGTGCTGAGTCCGTGGGCCTTGTGGGCGGCGGCGTCGTTCTGCACGGCGAGTGCCTGTTCGATGCTCAGCATGTCTTCTCGTCCGGTGCGCACGATGCGCGGAGGCGGCTCATGCCCCGATCCTGCCGTGTCCTGGATCGCGTGGACAGCGTGCGCGCCGGGGATAATCACGAGGGCCGGCGAGCGCACTGTGGATAAATCGTGACGCCGCGCTCGCCGGGTTGGGAGGATGCGCGGATGAGCCTCGCCTTCGCACCGACCGGTGCCGCGCAGGTGACCGCGGCGGTCACCGAGCGCGTGCGCGACCGACTGCGCGCCGAGCAGATCGACCCGGCGCGCGTGGCGGAGGTCGCCGCCGACATCGCGCTGGCCGAGGTGCGCCGCCACAACGACTTCGCCCTGGCCCGCGGGCTCGTCACGGTCGACGACGAGGGTGCGTGCGTGCGCGACGTGCTCGCGGCGGTGTCGGGGTACGGTCCGCTGCAGCCCTACTTCGATGACCCCACCGTCGAGGAGATCTGGCTGAACGCCCCCGACCGCATCTTCATCGCGCGACAGGGTCGCACCGAGCGCGTGCCGCTGGCGCTGACCGACACCGCGGTGCGCGACCTCGTCGAGCGGATGCTGCAGGCCACGGGCCGCCGTGTGGATCTGAGCCAGCCGTTCGTCGACGCCTCGCTGCCGGACGGGTCACGACTTCACGTCGTCATCCCGGACATCACGCGCCGGCACTGGACGGTGAACATCCGCCGGTTCCTGCCGATGTTCCGCGACCTCGACCGGCTCGTCGCCGCCGGCTCCCTCACACCGCGGGCGGCGGACATGCTGCGCGGGGCGATGGCCGCGGGCAGGAGTGTGCTGGTGTCGGGAGCGACGCATACGGGTAAGACCACCCTGCTCGGTGCGTTGATCGCGGCGTGCCCGCCGGAGCATCGCATCGTGACGGTGGAGGAGACCTTCGAGCTGGCCGTCGAGGCGGAGGACATCGTCGGATTGCAGGGCCGGCAGCCGAGCCTCGAGGGCACCGGCGAGGTGACCCTCCGCCGGCTCGTGAAGGAGGCGCTGCGCATGCGTCCCGACCGCCTCATCGTCGGGGAGGTGCGCGACGCCGAGGCGCTGGACCTGCTGCTCGCGCTCAACACCGGCGTCCCCGGGGCGGCGAGCATCCACGCGAACTCGGCGCAGGAGGCGCTGACGAAGCTCGCCGCGCTGCCGCTGCTGGCGGGACGCAACATCGACCCCGGGTTCGTGCTGCCCGCGGTCGCCGCCTCCGTGCACCTCGTCGTGCACTGCGAGCGCGAGAGCACCGGGCGTCGGCGCATCGCCGAGATCTCGGCGCCGACGGGTCGCGTCGTCGACGGCGCGGTGCAGACGCAGCCGCTGTATCGGGCGGGTGACGGGTGAGCGTCGTCTGGGGTGGGTTGCTGGCGGCGGGTGTGCTCCTCACGCTCGCCCCCTGGCTGTGGCCGGCGGGGGTCGCCGAGCCGCGTCCGGCCACGACCGGGCGGGTGCAACGGCTGCTCGCGGCGGCCGGATTCCCCCGCACCCGGCCGCGCGTGCTGGGCGCGGCATCGGTGCTGCTGGGGTTGGTGGCGGCATCCCTCGTGTGGCTGATCACGGCGCTGCCGACCCTGGCGCTCCTCGCGGGGGTGGCCGGTGCCCTCGCCCCGTACGGCTGGCTGCGCGCCCGGGCCGCGCAGCGACTGCGCAGCCGCCGGGGACTCTGGCCCGATGTCTGCGACCTGCTCATCGCGTCGGTACGCGCGGGGATGTCGCTGCCCGATGCCGTCTCGAGCCTCGCCCACTCCGCTCCCGCCGACCTGCGCCCGGCGTTCGCGGTGTTCGCCCGTGACCTCAACGCGTCGGGGCACTTCGATTCGGCCGTGGTGCGGCTGAAGTACACGCTCGCCGACCCGGTGGGTGACCGCATCGTCGAGACGCTGCGCATGACCCGACAGGTCGGCGGCACGGAGCTCCCCACGGTGCTGCGGTCGCTGTCGGCATCGGTGCGTGCCGACGCGTCGCTGCGTGCCGAGGTCGAGGCGCGGCAGTCCTGGATCCGCGGTGCCGCGGTGCTGGGGGTCGTCGCGCCGTGGGTGATCCTGGGTCTGCTCGCCCTCCGCCCCGAGGGGGCACGGGCGTACAGCAGCGCAGAGGGGGTCGCGGTGGTGCTGGTGGGCGCGGCGGTGTCGCTCATCGCGTACCGGCTGATGGTGCGCATCGGCCGACTGCCCGAGCCGCGGCGGTGGTTCGGGTGAGCGGCGTCACGTCATTCGCTCTGGCCGTCGTCCTCGGCGGTGGATTCGCGGTCGGAATCGGGCTCGTCGTGATGCGGATGCCGCGATGGGGCGCGCCGCGCCTGGCCGACCGCATCGCGCCCTACCTGCGGGACGCCGCCGACCCACTCGGGCTCACGCCGCTCGCGGTGCCGGCCCTCCATCTGTCGGGAGCCTGGCGCGCATGGCGAGATCGAATCATCGCCGCCGCCGGCGGTTCGGCCGTGATCGAGCGACGGATCCGCCAGGCGGGGTCGGGCACCGATGCCGCGCGCTTCCGGGGTCGCCAGCTGGCATGGGCGCTGGGCGGCCTCCTCGTCGGCGCCCTGGCGGTCGTCGGGCTCGCCGTGGCCGGGCGCTTCTGGGCAGGCTCCGTGCTGCTGCCACCCATCGCCGCGGTCGCCGGCGCTGCCCTGTGCGATCTGCGCCTCACCCGGGCGGCGCGGGCACGGGTGACGCGGGTGCAGGAGGAGCTGCCCACCGTGCTGGAGTTCCTCTCGTTGTGCCTGGCTGCGGGGGAGAGCGTGCTCGATGCGCTGCGCCGCGTGGGAGACGTGGGTTCGGGCGAGCTGCCGGGGGAGCTGCGCCGCGTCGTGGTCGCGGTGGGCACGGGCGCTGCGCTGCCCGACGCGCTCACGACGTTGGCGCGCGAACTGGAGATCCCGGCGCTCACGCGCAGCATCGACCATCTCGTCGCGGCGCTGGATCGTGGCGCGCCCCTGGCACAGGTGCTGCAGGCGCAGGCGACCGACACCCGGGAAGACGCCAAGCGGCTGCTCATCGAGCAGGCCGGCCGCAAGGAGATCCTCATGCTCCTTCCGCTGGTGTTCCTCATCCTGCCGCTGTCGGTGCTGTTCGCGATCTTTCCCGGGGTGTTCATGCTGCGAATCGGATTCGGGTGACCGCGTGCGGTCGGAAGGAGGCGGCGATGTTCCGCGAACAGAACGGACGATGGGCCCTGAGGTTGCGCACCGCGTGGGGTGGCCTTGGCGACGACGAGCGTGGCGACGTGCCGGGCTGGGTGCTGGTCACGCTCATGACGGCGGGACTCGTCGTCGTGATCTGGGCGGTGGCCGGTCCCGCGCTCGCCGCTCTGTTCGAACAGGCGATCCAGAGCGTCTCCGGCCTGTAGTCCGCCTCGACGACGCGGGGTCGAGCCCGGTCGAGTTCGTGCTGGTGGGGGCGCTGCTGACCGTGCTCACGCTCGCGGTGCTGCAGTTCGGTCTTGCGGTGTACGTGCGCAACGTCGTGCACGACGCGGCTGTCGAAGGTGCCTTCCACGCGGCGCTCGCCGACACGAGTCTGGCCGAAGGGGCAGACCGCACCCGCACGATCATCGCGCGCACCGTCGGTGAGCAGTTCGCCGAGCAGGTGGATGTCGCCCGATCGACCCACCTCGGCCACGACGCCGTGCGGGTCACGGTGCGGGCGACGCTGCCGCTGGTCGGGCTCCTCGGTGCTGCGCAGGCGATGGAGGTGACGGCCCATGCTCCGGCGGAGAGCCTCGAGTGACGACGCGGCGCGCCCGGATGACGCGGGTTCGGCGGCGCTGGAGTTCATCCTCGTCGGGGTGATCCTGCTTGTGCCGCTGGTGTACCTCATCACCGCGCTCGGAGCCGTGCAGGGGCAGACGCTCGGCGCCGAGTCGGGTGCGCGCCACATCGCGCGGGCGATGGCGACGGCACCGGATGCCGCGACCGCCGCCGCGCGCGCCGACGCGATCCTCGCGTCGGTGGTGGACGAGTACGGCCTGGCATCCGACGCCGTCGAGATCGCGATCCGGTGCGAACCCGCCGGCGGTGCATGCCCGCGCGCCGGTGCGACCCTGCACGTCACGCTTGCGACCCGAGTGACGCTCCCGCTCGTGCCGACGGTGCTGGGTCTCGACCGTGTGGCGAGCATTCCGATCGAAGCGCGCTCGGTGCAGAAAGTCTCGCGATTCTGGGAGGCGGGATGAGCACCCGGACGCGACCACGACGCCTCGTCGAGCCTGCCGTCGACGACGAGGGCAGCATCCTGCTGCTGTCGCTCGGATACGCCGTGATCGCGATCGTGCTGATCCTCGTCTGCCTCGACGCGACGAGCCTGTACCTGGCGCACAAGCGCCTGGAATCGGTGGCGGATGCCGCGGCGCTCGCCGGGGCCGACGGGTTCACCCTCACTGTCGAGGCGGGGGAGCCCGTCGCCGACCTCACCGATGCCGGCGTGCACGCCCAGGCCGTCGACATCGTCGGGGCCGCCGGCACGGCGACCCTGGTGTCGGCCGGCACCCCCGACGGCGTCTCGGCGCGGGTGACGGTCGCGGATGTGTGGCATCCGCCGGTGCTGACCCTCTTCATCCCCGACGGCGTCGCGCTGGAGGCGACGGCCACGAGCCGCAACGCGTTGCGGTGAGGCGGCGCGACCCACCCGCTCAGCCGCTCTGCCCACGGCGGATCCGGCCCCACGGCACGGCGTCGCCCGGCAGGTTCGATGTCATGAGTGACTCACCGAAATCCCCCCTGTTCACCGAGAGCATCCGCCGGGAGTTCTACGAGCGGCGCGTGCTCGTGCTCGACGGCCCGCTCGACGACGACAACGGCACGCTGCTGACCACGCAGCTGATCGCGCTCGCCGCCGAGGACCCCCAACGCTGACATCTCGCTGTGGATCCACTCGCCGGGCGGGTCGGTGCCGGCGATGCTCGCGATCCGCGACGTCATGCGCACCATCCCGAACGACGTCTCGACCCTCGTGCTGGGCATGGCCTGCAGTGCGGGGCAGTTCCTGCTGTCCGCCGGCACGCGAGGCCAGCGCCGTGCCCTGCCCAACGCCCGCGTGCTGATGCACCAGGGCTCGGCCGGCATCGGCGGCAGCGCCGTCGACATCGAGCTGCAGGCCGACGACCTCCGGCGCACTCGCGACACCGTGCTCCCGCTCATCGCCGCCGATACCGGGCAGAGCGTCGACCGCATCTTCGAGGACTCGCTGCACGACCACTGGTACACCGCAGAGGAGGCCCGCGACTACGGGTTCATCGACACGATCGTGACCTCCTCGCCAACGCCCTCATCGCACAGCTGCTGCATCTGGAATCGGACAACCCGGGCGGCGACATCCAGCTCTACATCAACTGCGAAGGTGGCGACCCGAGCGCCATGCTCGCGATCTACGACACGATGCGGTTCATCCGCTGCCCGGTGGCGACCACGTGCGTCGGGCAGGCCGTGGCTGTGGGTGCGGTGCTGCTCGCGGCTGGCGCGGCGGGGAGGCGATCAGCGCTGCCGCACGCACGCGTCGTGCTGCACCAGCCGGCGGCGCAGGGACGGGGAAGCCATCCCCGACCTCATCCTGCAGGCCGACGAGGTGGTGCGCATCCGCGTCGACATGGAGGAGATCCTCGCGTGGCACACCGGGCAATCCCTGGAACGCCTGCGCGCGGACACCGATTACGACCGCGTGTTCACCGCCTCGACGGCGCGCGACTACGGCCTGGTCGACCGAGTGATCGAGCAGCGATGACCGGTGGATGCGGCGGCATCCGTCCGCCCAACATTGAATACGTATCTCCAACGCCCTCCGCGACGCGACTCACTATTGGCGGACGCGTTCGACAACTGCGCGACACCGCAGGGAGGTGCGCTCAGGTGCGCTGTTCATTGCGCCCGCTCTGCTAATTTCAGCACTACAGCTACGCGCTCGACGCGCATAAGAGGGGGATATTGCGTTGCCAAGAAAGAAGACCGTTCCGAGGACCGTCCAATACTGGAGACTTGTAGACGCTCGAACAGGCAAGCGTGTCAAAGAGTTCGATTGGGACACGGTAGTCCGCCGCTTCGTGGCGAACCGTGTCGACTATCAGATCGATGGTCGGAGCCACGCGGGCACCGCCTATGCACTCAACGTGACGCCCCCGTGGAAGGGCGCTCTGTCAATCGCAGACGTTCCCAAAGCCGTACAGTCGCAAAACGCAGCCGTGACACACGGTCTCGTCCTCGCATCTGCGAAGGACTACGTTCCCAATCAGGAGCACACGAAATCAGGTGCCCAGCAAGCGATGCAGCTGGCTGGCAACGATTGGGAACCAGTCGACAACCTTTTCGTGTGGTTCCTCCCATTCGGCAACATGTTTGGAGTTCTCGCGGAATCGGTCTCGGCGTCCCGAGCGGCTACGTTCGCGGATTGGCTCACTAAAGCCACGCGCCATATGTTCAAGGATCCGAATTTCGCGTGGGAAGCTCGCCCCGTGATCGATCAGGCTCGAGCGAAGATGCTCAAGAGCGCCAAGGGTCTCAAGGCTGTCGCCTACGCTGGCGAGTTTGGTACAGCGGTGCACGACGCTTCGGGCGTCAAGACGCTGTTCGGCGGGGGGGCGCAGAATGTGCCGGGCGCGCTGCGTATCGAGATCAAAGCGAGCCTGGTCCGAGGGAAGAGTACCCACGGCGACGAACAGATCATCCTGGACTGGTTCAACAAGAACTTCGGATCGCTCCAGGGCGACGTTGCGAAGGCGCAGGTGACGACGACCGGGAACCAATCAACACCGCCCACGGAGATCGACCTGCTGCATCATCGCTTGACCCGCAAGACCGAAGTTCAGATTGCGATGGGCGCGACCCGCGCTTTCACCCCTCTGTCGGCGGTAGGTTCTATCATCGACGCATTCGTCAAGGATCGTGACGATCTACTGAGACTCCGCAGCAGCAATGACTAGGAAGGCCTCTGATGGCGAACGGAAAGCGTGACCCATCGCTGTGGATCACGCTGGCCGTCTGCATCGCGTTCATCACGGCTGGGGGGTTCCTTCTCGAGATACCCCTCAGGCAGGTGAAGGCGGCGGACCTTTCCGCTGGACTCACGAACGTTGCCACGATTGGCGGAATCGTCAGCGGTCTGTCCTTGAGCGGAACCGCCGTCCTGACACTGAGCGGCAGATACACCCTGCGGATCTTGGAGCGCTTCGGGTCCGCCATCCGCTTCGTCCTTTTTGGCGGCTTTTCCGTTCTTGTCTCGGCATCCCTCGCCTGCGCGGTGTCGGTGATGTGGGTTGGTGAAGACTGGGTACGGTTCGTCCTCGCGTTCACCATCCCGGTGATGCTTGTGACGCTGATTGCAACGGCACTCCTCATCAATTCGGCGTTCGCGTGGGAGAGCCCGAGCGGTCAGGACGAAGAAGGGGAAGCCCCGTACAGAGCGGACATTTGAGCGTCTATCTGGAGTGGCGATTGCGGCGCAGCGCGGGATTGAAGTGGGCGGCCGGTGTGACCGGGCCGCCCACTTGGTGTCAGGCGACGGGGCAACGCCGACGAAGTCGAGCGCGATGCTCGCGATCTACGACACGATGCGGTTCATCCGCTGCCCGGTGGCGACCACGTGCGTCGGGCAGGCCGTGGCTGTGGGTGCGGTGCTGCTCGCGGCTGGCGCGGCGGGGAGGCGATCAGCGCTGCCGCACGCACGCGTCGTGCTGCACCAGCCGGCGGCGCAGGGACGGGGAAGCCATCCCCGACCTCATCCTGCAGGCCGACGAGGTGGTGCGCATCCGCGTCGACATGGAGGAGATCCTCGCGTGGCACACCGGGCAATCCCTGGAACGCCTGCGCGCGGACACCGATTACGACCGCGTGTTCACCGCCTCGACGGCGCGCGACTACGGCCTGGTCGACCGAGTGATCGAGCAGCGATGACCGGTGGATGCCGCGGCATCCGTCCGCCCCGGTTCGGATCAGGCGGCCAGGGCCAGCGCCGTGCGACCCGTCGACACGCGTGCCGGCGCGGGAGCCGATGTGGTGAGCAGCCGCTCCGCGATGTCGAGGGTCAGGTCGATGAGCGCCACCTCGAGTGCGCCGGTGATCGCCGCGATCATCTCGATCGAGGGCTCCTTGAGGCCGCGCTCGATCTCGGAGAGGTACTGCGGTGAGACTCCGGCCCGACGCGCGACGTCGCCCAGAGTCCTGCCCCGGTCATGGCGCAGGGCGCGCAGCCGGTACAGCGATTCTGCTGACAGCAGACGGCGGCGGCGGTACCGTCTCAGTCCGTCCCCGGGCGGGGGAGCGCCCGCACCCGTTCGATGGCGGCCACCAGGCTCTCCGGTGTCGTGCCGAGCGCCCCGAGGGCGGATGCCGCGCGGGCGCTGAAGTCGCCGGTCGCCACCGGGAGACGGGCGATACCCGGGAGCAGGCCCTTCTCGTTGGTGACCCATACGCCGGCGGCCGCATGCCACCCGTGGGCGACGAGCATCGCCGCCGTCGACGCGCACAGCGCGACGTAGCCGACGTCGGCCTGCTTCGCCCCCTTGACCGCGCCATCCAGCAGGAAGTCCACCTGCCACATGCCGTGGAGTATCGCGGCACGCAGGGCCGGCGGATACGGCGTGAGGTCGCCCCTCCAGCCCGCGAGCAGCCCATGGGGATCGTGGAGCGGGCGGCACGTCGCGACCTCGCCCGCGTACGCGACGTCGAGGAACCCGAGCGGATGCCCCGACTGCACGTGGAACGCGTACTCGCCATGCAGCGCGCGCCGGCACTGCTCGTCGACACGCGACACGTCGCGGAGGATGAGGTCCACCGGGATGCCGTCGACCACGAGCCACGCCCCGCTGTCGACCCACGGGCCCCAGCCGCCGCGCGGCGCGACCGTCACCTGCTCGCCCGTCCAGCGGTGCGCGACCGACGCCAGCGCCTCGCGGTCGACGTCGCCGTCGACGTAGACACCCAGGTCGACGTCGGAGTCGGGGCGATGAGTCCCCCGTGCGCGGCTGCCGCCCAGGGCGACGGCGCGCACCCCCGGCACGGCGCCGAGGTCGTCGGTCATGAGGCGAAGGCGGTCGTCATCGAGCACAGCCGGAGTTTAGCCAGCGGCATCCGGCCGGGTGTCAGGTCACCCGGCCGTCTCCGGGGCGCGACACCCGCAGCCAGCGATAGCCGTAGGCGGGGAGGGTGAACTCGATGCCGCCGCGGTCGTCCAGCGGGAGTCGCTCGGCCTCCAGCAGATCGACCAGCGTCGCGCCATCGGGCTCGTCGTCGAGGGTGAAGGTGAGCGCTGCGGGCACATCGGTGAAGTTGTGCACCGCGATCGTGCGGCCGACGTCCGCGCGCAGCGAGTGGACGAGCACGCCCGGCGCGTCGTGCTCGATGACCTCGAACTCGCCCCACCCGAGCTCGGGCGAGATGCGGTAGCGGGAGGTCAGGTCGCGGATGAAGTGCAGGAGCGACTCCTTGTCCTCGATCTGGTCGGCGACGTTGACGTGCACCGGGGCGTAGCCGTCGCCGGGAGGCGCCGCCGCCAGGCGCGACGGCGCGGCGGAGGAGAAACCGCCGTTGCGCTCCGCCGACCACTGCATGGGCGTGCGCACCGCGTGACGCTTGTCGAGATCGGCGTTCTCACCCATGCCGATCTCCTCGCCGTAGAAGAGCACGGGCGTGCCCGGCAGAGTGAACAGCAGGCTGTACGCCATGCGGATGCGGCGGGGGTCGCCCTCGAGCATCGGCGGCAGCCGCCGCGTGATCCCGCGCCCGTACACGCGCTGACCCTCATCGGGCGCCAGCGCCTCGAACACCTCCTGTCGCTCCTCATCGGTCAGCTGATCGAGGGTGAGCTCGTCGTGGTTGCGCAGGAAGTTCGCCCACTGCGCCTCGATGGGCAGGCTCGGGCGCGACGAGATCGCGGCGGCAAGGGGCGCAGGGTCGTGCCGCACGAGCGACAGGTAGAACGCCTGCATGCCGGCGAAGTCGAACTGCATCGTCAACTCCTGGCCGTCGTTGCCGGCGCCGAAGTATGCCGTCTGCTGCTCGTAGGGCAGGTTGACCTCGCCCAGCAGCACCGCTTCGCTCGAGCGTCGCTGCAGGAAGCTGCGGATGTCGCGCAGCATGTCGTGCGGGTTGGCCATGTCGGCACCCTCGGGAACTTCGAGCAGGAACGGCACGGCATCCACGCGGAATCCGGAGACGCCCAGCTGCAGCCAGAACCCGACGATCTTGGCGATCTCGTCGCGCACGGCCGGGTTCGCGATGTTCAGATCCGGCTGGTGGGGGTAGAAGCTGTGCATGTACCACTCGCCCGTGGTGTCATCCAGCGTCCAGATGCCGTCGGCCTCACCGGGGAACACCGGATTCTTCTGACCCTTCGGTGGCGCGTCGGAGCGCCAGATGTAGAAGTCGCGGTAGGGAGAGGTCTTGCTGCGCTTGGCGGCGCGGAACCAGGGGTGCCGGTCTGAGGTGTGGTTCACCACGAGATCGACGATGACGCGCATGCCGCGGTCGCGCGCCGTGCGGATGACCTCGACGAAGTCGCCGTGGTTTCCCAGGCGCGGGTCGACACCGTAGAAGTCGGTGACGTCGTAGCCGTCGTCGCGGTCGGGGGTCGGGTAGAACGGCATGAGCCACAGGCAGGTGACGCCCAACTGGGACAGATAGTCGATGCGGGATGCCAGGCCCTGCAGATCTCCGACGCCGTCACCGTCGGAGTCGAGGAACGTCTCGACGTCGAGGCAGTAGACGACGGCGGATTTCCACCACAGGTCGCTCGTGTCGGTGATTCTCACAGGATCTCCTTCAATCGAGGCAGCAGATGGTCGCGGGCCGCGGCCAGGAACGGCGCCTGGTCCTGGCCCACGTGGTGCAGATAGATGCGGTCGAAGCCGAGCCGCGCGTGGTCGGCGATGCGCTGGGCGAGTTCGTCGAGATCACTGGAGACGAGCAGTGCATCGCGCAGCTGCTGGTCGCCCGGGTGACCGGCGGCAGCGTCGAAGTCCTCGGGCTGCTCGAGGTCCCAGATGGTGGGCGGGCTGAGCATGGCGTGACTCCATTGATCCCGCGCGATCGCGAGGGCCTCGGCATCGGTCGGGGCCCAGCTGACGTGCACCTGCAGCGCCCGGGGGCCGGTGCCGCCCGCGGATTCGTAGGCGGCCAGCACCTTCGCGAGCGCCTGCGGCGGTTGCAGGGCCGTCACGAGACCATCGGCCCATCCGGCGGCCCACTCGGCGGTCTCCGCGCTGATCGCGGTGGCCAGCAACGGCGGTGGTACGTCGGGGAGCGACCACAGCCTGGCGCGGTGCACGCGCACCAGGCCATCGTGGTCGACCTCTTCGCCGGCCAGCAGCCGGCGGATCACAGAGACGGTTTCGGCAAGGCGCGCGTTGCGCTCGGGCTTGGGTGGCCACGGGTCGCCCGTGACGTGCTCGTTCATCGCCTCACCGCTGCCGAGCGCCGCCCAGAAGCGGCCGGGGAACATCTCCTCCAGCGTCGCGTACGCCTGGGCGGCGATGACCGGGTGATATCGCTGCCCGGGTGCGTTGACGAAGCCGATCGAGAAGTCGGTGCGGGCCAGTGCGGCACCGAGCCAGCTGGGCGCGAAGCCCGACTCGCCCTGGCGCACGCCCCATGGTGCGACGTGGTCGGAGCACATCGCGCCGTCGAAACCGGCGACTTGCGCCGCCTCGACGTCGCGGAGCAGCCGGCCGGGCGGGATCTGTTCATGGGAGGCGTGGAATCCGAGGAAGACCATGCCGGCGAGTCTGCCGGTGCGGCCCTGGCGGACGGAACCGTTTGCCAATGCCGTGCGCCGTTTGGTAGGGAACGGAGCCGGACAGCCCGCCGGCTCGTCCCAGGACCGCGGAGATCAGAACGGCGCGCGATCGCCGTCTCGGCCGTGCCCGCCGGCCGAATCGGCCGTGAACTCCAAGACCCGCCGCGGGATGTCGGGGTACACGCGCCCGGTCGGGCTCGTCCACTGGAGGATGCCGTGCGCGAGCTGGATCACCGTCCACGCGGTGGCGTGTTTGAGGGTGTGATGCCTGGTGCAGAGGTTCGCCAGATTGCACAGCGACGTCGGACCGCCGCACGCGGCGTCGATCGTATGGTCGTGATCGCAGAACCTCGCCGGCCGTCGACAGCCGAAGAAACGGCAGTGCTCGTCTCGGGCGTCGAGATGCCTTCGCTGCGCGGCGGATGGTCGGTAGGTGTCGACCTCGACGACCGCGCCGGTGATCGGGGAGGTGAAGACGCGCTCCCAGAGGTCGGCACCTGCGGCGAGTCGGCGGGCGGTCTCGGGGTCGATGGGGCCGTAGCCGATCAGTTCTGCCGGCTCGGTGCCGTCTCCGGTGAGCGTGTCGATCGGGATCACGATCTCCACGTGTGCGGTGATCGTCGCATCGGCCGGGATGGCGCCGGTGGCGAGCGGCGCGGCCGCCTGGCTGGTGAGCAGCATGTCGGCCAGCACGTCGGCGCGGATCTGATCGGTGCTGCGGGTGTCGGTCGCCACGGGATCGTCGGCCGGCTCGACCGCAGGCGCGGCGTCGCCCGCCACAGCCTCCGCCCCGTCGCCCGCCGCAGCCTCGTCACCCGCCGCCGCGGCTCGCGCTCGCCGAGCCCGCGTGATCTCGCGGGCGAACTGGGTGAGTCGATCGCGGATCGCATAGGCGAGCGTCGCGGGCAGCACCGCCGCCAGTTCGGCCATGCCGTCGTCGAGGTCGCGGATCCAGACCCGGCGACCGGTGGCGGCCTCGGCATGGCGCTCTGCCATCGGCACGGGGTGGATACGCTGCGCGAGCATCGCGATGATCGGCTTCGCGCGGCCCACCGTCTCCCGCTCGGCGACGGTGAGCGCTGCCTGCTCGAAACGGGCGCGTGCCGCCGGGTCGTCGATCACCCGGCCGGCATCTTGGATCGCCCGTACGTGGCCGACCTCGATCGCGCCGTCCGCGAGCGAGGCGACGGTCGCGGCGAACCCCGCCACGAGCGTCGCCGCCTCGTGCATGCGCTCCTGCACGACGCGATCGGAGCGGCGCAGCGCCCCGCCGATGTCGGCGGCGATCGCCCGCGCGGGCATCTCGCGCTCGCGCCCGGCCACGTACGGGATGCGCGCGGTCTGCTCGGCGGCGATCGCCTGTGCCCGCGCCAGCAGCCGCAGTTCGTCGGCCTGCGCGGCGGCGACGCGACGCCGCGCAGCCTCGAGCCCCGACACGACGGCGCCCAGCGACAGGTCGTCGCTCGAGGGGGCTGTGGGGGAGGTGCTCATACCCTCGATTGTGCTCGGGGGGTCCGACATCGAGGGCGCGGAAACAGCAGGTCAAAAGCAGATTGTGGATAACTCCGATAATGGCCCCTGTGGAGGAGACCGCGCACCCGACGGCGACGACCTCGGCGATGATCGCGACGGTGCGGCATCCGTCGCTTGCCCGTCATCGTGCCCGTCGGGATTCGACGGGGTGCGAGCCACCAGCCGCATGTCCTGCGCTGATCGCGCCGGGGGAGGATGATCTGCGCAGGAGCATCGCGAGAGAGAGCAGGCAGACGCATGAGCGTGACGGTCAACATCTACTACACGGGCGCCGACGGCAAGGCGAGGTCGTTCGCGGAGGAGATGGTGACCTCGGGCACGGTCGATGCGATCCGTGCCGCCGAGGGCAACCTGCGTTACGAGTACTTCTTTCCGATGGACGATGGCGAGACGCTGCTGCTGATCGACACCTGGACGGACCAGGCGGCGATCGACCGCCACCACGCCTCCCCGATGATGGCGAAGATCGCGCAGCTCAGAGACGCTTACGACCTGCACATGAAGGTCGAGCGCTATATCTCAGACGAGGGCGGCGCGCCTGCCGGAGACGAGCGCTTCATCAGACGCTGACGTCGGGCGCGCGGTGTCGGCGCGATCACGCGCCCTCGCGGCGCGGCACGAATCGCGGCACCCACCGCACGAACGCCGCGGCACCGACGAGGCCGAGCACACCCATCGCGCCGGCCGCCACCGACAGCGAGAACGCCGCGAGGGCCGAGACGATGAGCGGGGCCGCGGCACCACCGGCATCCGTCAGCGTCCGCCACGACCCCAGATACGGGGCCGGGTCATCTTTCGGCGCGGTGTCGGCGCCGAGGGTCAGCAGGATGCCGCTGGACAGGCCGTTGCCGACCCCCAGCACGGCGGCGAACATGGCGAACCACAGCGCGGCCTGATCGACGTCATGCGTGAACGACAGCGCGAGGAAGCCCGCGCCCATCAGCAGCATCGCCGGCAGCGCCGCCCACAGTCGTCCGAACCGGTCCATCACCTGACCGCTGGCGTAGAACAGCGCGAAGTCGATGGCCCCCGAGATGCCGACGACGAGGGCGATCGTCTGCGCGTCGAGCCCGATCGACACGCCCCACAGCGGCAGCACCACCTGGCGGGCCGAGCGCATCGCCGACAGCGATGCCGCGGCGACCCCCAGTCGCGACAGCACACCGCGATGGCGCCACATGGTGCGGAAGACACCGCCGCGCACGCCGACCGGAATGGCGCCGGTCACCGGCTCACCGGTGTCTTCCACCTCGCGTAGCGGCGCGCCGGGCATGGCGACGGCCGTCTCGGGATCGGGGCCGAACAGCACCAGCAGCACCGTCGAGACGAGACAGGCGGCGAAGAGCCAGACCGAGGCGTGCGGGTCGCCGAACAGGGCCAGGAGCGCCGCCGCGAGGAACGGCCCGATGAACATGCCGAGGCGGAACGTGCCACCCAGCAACGACAGCGCCCGCGCCCGGAAGGCCAGCGGCACACGGGTCGTCATGAACGAATGACGGGCGAGGCCGAATGCCGCAGCGCAGAATCCGATGAGGAACACCGACACCGCCAGCAGCGCGACGCTCGGCGCGAGCAGCAGGCCCGCCACGCCGCCGAGCGCGGCGGTGCCGGCGATGGTCATGGTGAGGCGCTCACCCAGGCGCGCAACGGCCCATCCGGCGGGGATGTTGCCGCACAGCTGACCGACGACGAGGGCGGATGCCACCAGAGCCGCCGTGGGCAGATCGGCTCCGAGGTCGGCGGCGATGATCGGCAGGAGCGGGATCACAGCGCCCTCGCCGACGGCGAACAGCACGGTGGGGCCGTAGATCATCGGGGCGAATCGCCAGAGCGTGCGGGCGATGGGCGCTTCATCATCGCCGATACTCATCGGCATCCACGTTAGTCTGAACTGTCATGCTTGAACTTGATCTTTCCGCCGACATCCAGGCGCTGCGCTCCACCTTCTCCGACATCGAATCGGTGGTGGACGTCGACGCACTCCGGAGCGAGATCGCGCGGCTCTCCGAAGAGGCGGGAGCGCCGAACCTCTGGGATGACGTCGACAAGGCGCAGCAGGTCACCAGCGCCCTGAGCCACCGCCAGAGTGAACTCAAGCGCATCACCGCGATCGAGCGGCGCCTGGACGACCTCGACGTGCTGGTCGAGCTCGCCGTGGAGATGGACGACGAGGACTCCGCCGAAGAGGCCCGCAAGGAGCTCGCCGAGCTCGAGGGCCTCATCGGCCAGCTCGAGGTGCAGACGCTGCTGGACGGCGAGTACGACGACCGCGGCGCCGTCGTGACGATCCGCTCGGGTGCGGGCGGCGACGACGCCACCGACTTCGCCGAGATGCTCATGCGCATGTACCTGCGCTGGGCCGAGCGTCACAAGTACCCCGTGAAGGTGCTCGACATCTCCTACGCCGAGGGTGCCGGCATCAAGTCGGCCACCTTCCAGGTCGACTCGCCCTACGCCTACGGCACGCTGTCGGTCGAAGCCGGCACGCACCGCCTCGCGCGCATCAGCCCGTTCGGCTCCGCCGACAAGCGTCAGACCAGCTTCGCCGCCGTGGAAGTCATCCCGGTCATGGAAGAGGCCAAGGAGGTGGATGTCCCCGAAGGCGACATCCGCGTCGACGTCTTCCGTTCGTCGGGACCCGGTGGGCAGTCGGTCAACACCACCGACTCCGCCGTGCGCATCACGCACATCCCGACCGGCATCGTCGTGTCGATGCAGAACGAGAAGAGCCAGATCCAGAACCGTGCCGTGGCCATGCGGGTGCTCCAGACGCGCCTGCTGCTGCTCAAGCGCGAAGAGGAGGCGGCCAAGAAGAAGGAACTCGCCGGCACCATCACCGCGAGTTGGGGCGATCAGATGCGCTCCTACTTCCTCTACGGCCAGCAGCTGGTGAAGGATCTGCGCACCGGTTACGAGGTGGGTAACCCCGCAGCCGTGTTCGACGGCGATCTCGACGGGCTCATCGCGGCCGGCATCCGCTGGCGCAAGCGCAAGATCGAGGACTGATCTCACCGCAGCCGAAAAAAGTTTCATTCGGCTGCATCCAAATCCACCGCCCGGGCGGAATACCTCTGTGAAGCGCGAAACGGTCGCGCAACACCTGAAGGAGTTCCTCGTGCGTAAGACAATCTCAGCGGGCGTGGTGGTCGGCGCCGTCGCCGCCTTCGCAGCGTTCTCGCCGGCATACGCCATCTCGGAGACCACAGCCGACCTGTCCGTGCTCCACGGCATCCCCGATACACCCGTCGACGTCTACGTCAACGGCGAGCTGACGCTCGACGACTTCCAGCCCGGCGACCTGGCCGGACCTCTCGACCTGCCTGCGGGCGACTACGAGGTCGCGCTGACGGCGACGGATGCCACCGACGATTCGGCCCCGGTGCTCGGACCCATCACCCTGACCCTCGAGGCGAACAAGAGCTACACCGCGGTGGCCCACCTCACCGACGCCGGTGAGCCGTCTGCGACCCTGTTCACCAACGACATCTCCCCGACCGCCGCCGGCGAAGGCCGACTCACGGTGCGTCACGTCGCCGCCGCCCCGGCGGTGGACATCCTCGCCAACGGCTCGGCAGTGGTGAACGGCCTGGTCAACCCCGAAGAGGCGACGTTGAACCTCCCCGCCGGCGTCATTTCGGCAGCAGTGGCGCTGGAAGGCACCACCGACCCCGTGATCGGCCCGGCCGACGTCGACGTGCAGGAAGGCGTGCTGACGATCGCCTACGCGTGGGGCAGCGCAGAAGACGGCAACCTCGCCCTCGCTGTGCAGACGATCACCGGCCTGCACTCCAACCCCGGCGGCGTGAACACCGGCTCTGCCGGCCTCGTCGCCGAGAACCAGCCCATGTGGACCCTCGCTCTCGGCGGTGGCCTGCTGCTGGTGCTGGCAGCCGGCTCCGTCGTGGCGGTGCGCACCGCGACCGCCAAGCGGCGCTGACATGACCGTGTCGCGAGGGCTCAGCGTGGTCGTGCTCGTCACGGCGATGCTGGCCCTCGCGGCCTGCACACCCCCCGGCGCGGAGGGCGGGTCTTCCCCGTCCTCCGCGGTGGTGAGCCCGACGGCACCTCCACCGACCCCCACGGTGGAGGTGCCCATCACCGCGGCCACCCCGCCGCCGGTGCAGGAGCGCGGGGCGGCCCCCACCGCGGTCGTCTCGACAGACCTCGGGATCGACATGCCGGTCGTCCCGGTGGGCGTGCAGGCCGACGGCTCGATGGAGATCCCCGTCGACCCCGCGGTCGCCGGGTGGTACCGCTACGGGCCTGCCCCCGCCGACACCGACGGCACCACGGTGCTCGCCGCCCACGTGGATTCGCGGGTCTACGGCGTCGGACCGCTCGCGCAGCTGCGCGAGGCTCAGCCCGGGCAGACGCTGCAGGTCGCCGACGCCGACGGCGTCATCACCGGTTACACCGTCGAGAGCGTCACCTACATCCCGCGCGCCGAGCTGCCCGTCGACCAATTGTTCGACCGTGAGGGCCCCCGCAGCCTCGTCCTCATCACGTGCGGCGGACAGTTCGACGAGCAGACCCGCACCTACAGCGATAACGTGGTGCTCATCGCCAGGGCGACATCATGACCATCACCCTGGATGCCGCCGACTCCCGAACGCGGAAGGAGAGCCTCATCGACGAGGACGACGCCGAACTCGCCCGACGACTCGCCTCCGGCGACCCCGACGCGCTGAAGACCATGTACGACCGCTGGTCGCGCCTGGTCTACACGCTCGCCGTGCGCTCGCTCGGCGACTTCGCCGAGGCGGAGGACGTCACCCAACGCACCTTCGTGTCGGCGTGGACATCGCGGGCGATGTTCGCCCCCGATCGGGGAAGTCTGGGCGGGTGGGTCGTCGGCATCGCCCGGCGCCGCATCGCGGATGCGCACGAGTCGAGATCACGGGCGGCACGGTTGGAAGAGGCCGTGATGTCCGAAGCGCTTGCGCCGATCGTCGATCCGGTCGACGTCGAAGACAGCCTCGTCATCGCCCACGAGATCGAAGGGCTCGACCCCGATGCCCAGACGGTCATGCGTCTGGCGTTCTACGACGACTTGACCCACGCGCAGATCGCGGAGCGATTGGCCATGCCGCTCGGTACGGTGAAGAGTCACATCCGAAGAAGCCTTGTCCGCCTGCGCACACGATTGGAGGCCGCAGATGTCGCACCTTGACCCCGATGTCGCCGCCCTGATCGCGATGGGAGAAACCGATGCCGGCGTGGCCGAGGACTTCGACCACCTGGCCGGCTGCGCCGAGTGCGCAGACGAGGTGGCCGCCTTCGCCGCCGCCGTCGGCGCCGCCCGCGGCGCCATGGCGCGCGGCCCGCTGCTGACGCCGCCGCCGCGGGTGTGGGATGCCATCAGCGCCGAGGTGAACGGCGCCGCCGCCGATTCGCCGGCACCGGCATCCGCCACGCACTCGGTCGCTCCCGCCACGCACTCCGTCACTCCCGCACCTGAAGTGCACGGCGCGCCGACCCACGTGGTGAGCGGTGCTCACCGCGCGCGTCGCGGTGGCCGCCGGCGGCGCATGCCTTTCGCCCTGGCCTTGGCCGGCGCGCTGGCCGTCGTCGCGGTCGTCGCGGGGGTGTGGATCGTGCGGGATGTCGGCGTGCAGCCGACGATCGTCGCCGAAGCGACCCTCGACCCGTTCCCCGATCACCAGGGCGCACAGGGTGAGGCGGTGCTGGAAGACGTGGACGGCCGCAGCCAGGTCGTGGTCACGCTCGATGCCGCCCTCGCCGACGAGGGGTACCGCGAGGTGTGGCTGATCGCCGAGGACGGTTCGGACCTCGTGAGCCTCGGCGTGCTCGACGGCGACCACGGCACGTTCGACGTGCCCGCGGGCGTCGATCTCGAGCGTTTCCGCCTGGTCGACGTGTCGCAAGAAGCCGACGACGGCGACGCCGCCCACTCGGGCGATTCGATCGTGCGCGGCGCGCTGCAGTCCGCGTGACGGGCGGCGCTGCGCCGATGCGGTGACGCGGGGGTGTCGCTCGCGTCGGGGAGCGGCGTGCCGCTTAGGCTCGACGGGTCATGATCCGGTTCGAGAACGTCACGAAGCGCTATCGCGGCACCAGCAAACCCGCACTCAGCGACGTGGACTTCGAGGTGCAACGCGGCGAGTTCGTGTTCCTCGTCGGCGCGTCGGGTTCGGGTAAGTCCTCGTGCCTGCGCTTGATCCTGCGCGAAGACAGCCCCAGCGAAGGGCGTGTGGTCGTACTCGGCCGCGACCTGCGCACGCTGTCGAACCGCAAGGTGCCCTACTTCCGCCGCCACATCGGCTCGGTGTTCCAGGACTTCCGGCTGCTGCCCAACAAGACGGTCTTCCAGAACGTCGCGTTCACCCTGCAGGTGATCGGCGCCTCCCGCGCGTTCATCCAGCAGGCCGTGCCCGAGGTTCTCGCGCTCGTGGGTCTGGAAGGCAAGCAGAAGCGTCTGCCGCACGAGCTCTCCGGCGGCGAGCAGCAGCGCGTCGCGATCGCCCGCGCGCTGGTGAACCGCCCGCAGATCCTGCTGGCCGATGAGCCCACCGGCAACCTCGATCCTGCGACGTCGGTCGACATCATGCAGCTTCTCGCGCGCATCAACGCCGGCGGCACCACGGTGGTCATGGCCACGCACGAAGCCGCGTTCGTGGACCAGATGCAGCGCCGGGTGATCGAGCTCAGTGGTGGCGTCATGATGCGCGACGAGCGCCACGGCGGCTACGGCGACATCTCGGCCATCCCGACCCTCATGCCCGTCGAGGAGAAGGGCGCGGCGGCCGTCGCCGCCCTTACTGCCGTGCTCGAGCTGCAACGCGAGATCATCGGCACCGCCGGCGGCGACGCGACGCCGCCGACCCAGGATGCCGCCGAGCGCCCGGTGCCGCTGACGGACCTTCTCGCCGCGCCGGCGGACGCGACGCCCTTTCCTGCTCCGGCCGCATCGCTCGCTCCGGCCGCCTCGGGCGAGCCCGCCACCCCGGCCGAGCCCGCCGAACGGCACGCCGCACCCGCCGCGCCGGTCGTTCCCGCGCCGCAGCCGCAGGCCGTGGCATCCGCTCCCGAGACGACGACCGACGGCGCCGAGCCGCCGACGCGCACCAACCCGGTGACGATCGAGCTTCCGCCGGTGGAACTGGACGAACTCGGCCTCGCCGACCGGCTGGGCCTGGGCGGACGATCCGCCGACGACGAAGTGGGGCCGACCTCGTGAGAATCGGACTCATCCTCGGCGAAGCGCTCTCGGGCCTTCGCCGCAACGTCTCGATGGTCATCTCCGTCGTGCTCGTCACCTTCGTCTCGCTCACCTTCGTCGGCGCTGCGATGCTCATGCAGATGCAGATCGGCAAGATGCAGGACTACTGGGTCGATCGGGCCCAGGTCGCCGTCTACATGTGCACGAGCAACTCGCCAGCCCCCACGTGTGTCGACGGAGTCGCCTCCGAGGAGCAGGTCGCCCTCGTGCAGGAGAAGCTCGACAGCGCGGCGCTGGCGCCGCTCATCCGCGATGCCCGATTCGAGACGCAGGACGAGGCCTACCAGAACGTCATCGACCTGCTCGGCGAGGACTACGCCAGCATCGTCACGGCTGACCAGCTCAACCAGACCTTCTGGATCAACCTCGTCGACCAGTCGCAGTCGGAGGTGATCATCGAAGCCTTCGGCGGGATGGCCGGCGTGGAGGAGGTCGCCGACCAGCTGCAGTATCTCGATCCGCTGTTCTCGGCGCTGACGGTGGCGACCTACCTCGCCGTCGGTATCGCCTCGCTCATGCTGGTCGCGGCGGTGCTGCTCATCGCCACCACCATCCGTCTGTCGGCATATGCCCGACGGCGAGAGCTCGGCATCATGCGCCTCGTGGGCGCGTCGAACCGGTTCATCCAAACGCCGTTCATCCTCGAGGGTGTGTTCGCGGCGTTCATCGGCTCGCTGCTCGCGTGCGGGGCGATCATCGCGGGCGTGCAGTTCGGTGTGAACGACTACCTGCGAGGTCGCGTGGAATTCGTCACGACCTGGGTCGATCTGGGAGACACCGCCGTGGTGCTGCCCATCGTGATTCTGATCGGCGTCGTGCTCGCAGCCGTGTCGGCCGGTTTCGCCATCCGTCGTTGGCTGCGCACGTAGCATCCACCGCCGGCGAGGCCATCGGACCCGCTATGCTGGTGGGCTGCCGTGCGCCCGTCGCGGCTGACCTAGAGGAGTGATCATGCCCAGGGAACGCGGGGAGAAGGTCATCGCGACCAATCGTCGCGCGCGCCACGACTACGCCATCGAGAAGACGTACGAGGCGGGCCTGGTGCTCACCGGTACCGAGGTGAAGTCGCTGCGCCAGGGGCGTGCGAACCTCACCGACGGTTACGCGTACATCGACGGGGGAGAGGCGTTCCTCGATTCCGTGCACATTCCGGAGTACTCGCAGGGTCACTGGACCAACCACGCCTCCAAGCGCACCCGCAAGCTGCTGCTGCACAAGGACGAGATCGTGAAGATCTCGCACGCCGTGTCGGCGGGCGGCTACACGCTGGTGCCGCTGCGGCTGTACTTCTCCGACGGCCGCGCCAAGGTCGAGATCGCCGTCGCGAAGGGTAAGCGCGAGTTCGAGAAGCGCCAGACCATCCGCGAGCGTGAGGACAAGCGCGAGGCCGAACGGGCGATGCGTTCGCGCAACCGTCTCGGCGACTGAGCCTCAGCGCGCGCTGAATCGGGCTTCGACGGCGGCACTCACCACGATGTCGTCGGGCTGGAACTGCAGTCCGGGGGCACCGGAGTCGGCCATGAACGCCGCAGGCATCATGCCGGCGGGCTGGCTCGGATCGGGGCGCGGCACCAGCAGCCCGACATCGGCGATTTCGAGCGGGGTGACTGCGGCCAGGCCCAGCGCCGTGGCGTACGCCGTGGCGCGCTCCACAGCGATGCCGACCGCTTCGGATGCCACCTCGCGCTCAACCGCGACGCGGGTGGCGGGGGTGAGATGCCATTGGACGTCGCCGATCTGCACGCCGTCGCGTTCCGCAGCGTCTGCGACCCACGAGGAGAGCGCGGCGATGTCGTCGAACGTGGCGCTGAGGTCGACGGTGGCGTGGTGGACGGGCGCGAGTCGGCGGCCGTCGCTCCACGGGCGTTCCGACCACACCGACACCCGCTTGCTCGACCACTCCACGACGCCGGCGCCCACGCGCGCGGCGAGGTCGCTCGAGACGGGGTCGGCCAGCACGGCGATGCGCTCCACGACCTCGGGGCGGTCGGGGCCCTCGGTGGTCACGCTGAGAGTGACCAGAGCCTGCTCGGGGGTGACGCGGCGTTCATGCTCGCCGCGGACGGTGATGATGACCTCGCTCATGCTGTGACTCTACGCGGCGGCACCGACGCGGCGGCGGAGCCCGCGGAATAGCGAGTCGATGGCATCCGTTGTAGGCTGTGATGCTCGGGTACCCCGGTACTCGATTGGCAACTCCACAGCGTGACGACGGTTCCTTCGAAAGAGGGGTTCACGGGGATGATCGGTTTCGACATCGCCTGAGTCTCTGCGAGAAGCGGGCCGAGGATGCAGGGTTATCTCGTTAACGATCCCCGCAAAACCAATAAGTGCCGAATCCAAGCGCACTGACTTCGCCCTCGCTGCGTAAGCGAGCCCGATAGTCCGTCAGACCGTGTGTGATTCCGACACGGACCCTGGCGTCATCTAGGAATCTTGCTGTGTGACGGCGTCTGGACGTCACGCGGGACTTTTCCCAGGCTGGGCTTGTCGACTTAGGTGTCTGTGACAAAGGTCGGAGCCGAGCAGAACGTCTTCACAGACTGCGCCCGGAGAAAACGCAGTATCCCAGCGATGGACGGGGGTTCGATTCCCCCCATCTCCACAACACCGTCGTCACGGAACGAAGAGGCTCAGGACCCGCGCAGATCTGCGGATCCTGAGCCTCTTTTCTGTGTTCCGGCATGGGTGGCATGTGCCGAGCGTCATGGCGGACTGTCGGCGCCCCAGCGTTCGAGAGCGACGATCGCCTCGCGCAGGGCGAATCCGCGATCGGTCAGTGCGTAGGCCCGGGTGTTGTGCTTGAGGGGGAGGCGGGTGAGCACGCCCGCTGACTCGAGTTCGCGAAGACGGGTGGCGAGCACGTTCGTGCCCACGTCGAGGTCGCGCTGCAGATCTCCGTAGCGCTGCGGCCCGTGGAGCAGGCGCTCCACGATGAGCAGCGCCCACCGTGCTCCGACGATGTCGAGGGCTGCGGCGAGGTCGTTCACGCGGATGGATCGGCATCCGGCTTCATCCAGAACGGCGAGTAGTGGTAGCCGTCGGGGTCGTCGAACTGGCGCTGATACATGAAGGGGTAGTCGTCGGTGTCGCCGATGCGGCCGCCGGCGGCCCCCGCGCGGTCGACGAGGTCGTCGACGGCCTCGCGGCTACCGAGGTCGAACGAGACCGTGACCTTCGAGGGGGTGTCGGGCCCGCCGATGAGATCGTCGACGCCGCCGACGGCGGCATACATCTCGCGGCTGCCGAGCATGACGTACTGCTCGGGCGCGATCGCGAAGCACGACACATTGTGGTCGGACATCTCAGCATTGAGCGTCCAGCCGAGCGCGGAGTAGAAGGCAGTCGCCCGGTCGACGCTCTCGACCGGGCAGGTGATGAAGAGGCTCATGCGGCAGATGCTTTCAAAATAGAAGTGCCGAGTCAAGACCCATGATGGTCACACCCGAGAAGCATCGACCTGCCGGCGCGTCGCCGGTCGCCTAACCTTGAGGAATGAGCAATCCGGGTGCGATCGAAGACGTCTCGATCGGTGGCGAGTCCATCAGGCTCGGTCAGTTCCTCAAGTTCGCCAGCGTCCTCGACAGTGGGGGCGATGTGAAAGAAGCCATCATCGACGGCTTCGTCACGGTCAACGGCGAGGTCGATCGCCGTCGTGGCCGGCAGCTGCAGATCGGCGACGTCGTCGGCTTCGAGGAGCGCCGCGTGCGGGTCGCACGCTAGCGGGGGATTAGGCATCGCGGGGCGTCCTCGCCTGACTCGTGGCGGGGCACGCTGCCGCTGTCTGGGCCGGCCGATAGGCTGAGCGTTCCGGCGGAGCCGCCCCCGCGAACCGAATCGCCGCTCGCCCGCCGTCCCGACGTCCGAGCCCCGTGCTCGCCCTCATCCGCCCGAAGGATGCCTCATCGTGTCTCAGCCCCCTCGCGCGCGCCTGCGCTCCACCGTCGTCTGGATGTGGGGTCTCGTCGCCGCCGTCGCTCTCGGCATCGGCGTGATGGTGGTGCCGACGCTCTCGGTCGCCGACGGGGACCTTTCGCTGACGCCGCCCATCGAGACCGTCCTCACCCCGTCAGATCCGGCGGATGTCGCCGGGCAGACAGCGCGGGAGGTGCTGGCGACCCTGCAGGTGAAGGGCCGTGCGCCGCAGACGGGATACGACCGTGACGAGTTCGGGCAGCGCTGGGCCGACGTCGACCGCAACGGCTGTGACACCCGCAACGACATCCTCGCCCGCGACCTCACCCAAGCGACGCTCGCGGGACCGTGCAAGGTCGTCAGCGGCACGCTGCTCGACCCGTTCACGGGGCAGACCATCCCGTTCGTGCGCGGCCAGGACACCTCGGCCGAGGTGCAGATCGACCACGTCGTGGCGCTGTCGGATGCCTGGCAGAAGGGAGCCCAGCAGCTCACCGCCGAACAGCGCACCTCGTTCGCGAACGATCCGCTGAACCTCCTCGCAGTCGAGGGCCGGGCCAACGCGGAGAAGGGCGACGGCGACGCGGCCACCTGGCTGCCGGTGAACACGACGTTCCGGTGCGCGTACGTCGCCCGGCAGGTCGCGGTCAAAGCGGTCTACGGGCTGTGGGTGACCCAGGCCGAGCACGACGCGATCGCGCGCATCCTCGAGGCCTGCCCCCACGAGCCGGTCCCCGCGCCCGTGGACGCGCACTGACCGCCGGCATCCGGTCAGCCCACCCGCACGCTCACGCGGTCGTCGTAGAAGCAGATCATCTCGCGCACCGGTCCACCGTCGTGGAGCGGATGACGGTAGGTCCACGCCGCATCCTGGATCACAGTGCCGTGGACCCGCGCCGAGAAGTAGGACGCCTGACCCTTGTACGCGCAGACGGTGGAGGTGGGCGAGGGCTCCAGACGTTCCAGGCGCACGTCGTCGGGCGGCAGGTACCACCGCGGCGGGAGATGTGTCTCGAGCAGCAGGATGGGATGCCGCGAGTCGGCGAGCACCACGTCTCCCACCGACACCACGACGTGACGGTCGGAGCGCAGGCAGTCGATCCGCTGGAACGGATCGTGCGGGTGTGCGACGACGACCTGCTGCTCCTCGATCCACTCCGCCATCGCGGCCCAATCGATGATGGCGAAGTCGGCGAGATCGGGATCGTCCAGCGTGAACGCGGCATCGACGAGAGGCCCGCCCGCAGTGAGCAGGGTCCACGCCGTGCCGGGCGTCGTGTGCATCGCGAAGGCGTCGTCGGGGTCGAGCCACGGCCGGGGCGGCGCGACCGGGCTGATCGCGCGCGGATCGGTCAGCGGCACCTGGAAGTGCGCGATCGGAACGGCGTAGGAGGGCACGACCCGGTGCGGCTCCCACACCAGCCGCGCCGACATCGAATCGGCGATCGTCTCTCCGGCCGCTCTCGCCCGCACCCGCCGACGTGCCTCCGCCCAGCGCAGCGACCCGAGCTGCGACATCGACCATTCGTCCATCCCCAGAGCCATCTGCCCATGGTCCACCCGGCGTCGTCACGGCGGAAGAGCAGAGCGCAACGGTCGGGCGAGACCGTCGCGCCGGAGTGCAGGATCGGCGGGACGTTCGTCCCGTGCATCTGCCCTGCGACACGCTGTGCTGAGAGTGCGCGCGCCAGAAGCAGCTTCGTCGACGAGCGCGTGAAGACTCGTCGAACGTCGACATCGAGACCGAGTGACGGTAAGACATGCCCAACGATGCCAACCCTCATCCACCGGGGGATGACCGCAGCCGACCGACCGTGGAGAAGCTGTCCATCGCGGAGTGCTGGCGGCTGCTCGAAGCCCAGAAGCTGGGCCGCATGGCCGTGGACGGAGTCGATGGGGCGCCAGACGTCTTCCCGGTGAACTTCCTCGTCCTCGACGGCTCGGTGTTCATCCGGTCCGGGCCCGGCTCGAAGCTCGATGACATCGCGGCGCACCCCGCTGCAGCGTTCGAGGTCGACGGGGAAAGCGTCACATTCCGGTGGAGCGTGGTCGTGCGCGGAACCGCCCAGCGGTGGGAAACAGGAACGGCGCTCGAAGATCTCGGACATCGCGTCCTCGTATCCTTTCACCCGACGCCCAAGCAGAGCATCATCCAACTGGTACCCGCGACCATCACCGGTCGCCGATTCCGCAGACGGCCCTCCGACGCCGACCCCGATTTCAGGCAGCCCCGGTACACCGAGCGCGCTCCCGTTTCGTCGGGGGAAGCACGCCCGGCATCTGCGGGCGCCAAACCCATCGCGATCCCGCATTTCCCGCCACGGCGTGCCGACCGGCCGTGAGGATCGCGGCTGTCATCGGCCCGTCGCAGGCGCGGGACTTTCGACCCGGCACGCAGCCTTCGGCCGCGCGAGGGTGGATGCGATGGTCGCTCGATGCCTGCGCGACATCTCATCGGTGAGAGGAACCCCGTGAACTTCGTGCTCGCTTTTCGTGACATCTCCATGACGGACCTCCCGAGAGTGGGGGGGAAGAACGCCTCGCTGGGGGAGATGGTGTCGCAGTTGGCGACTGCGGGAGTCCACGTGCCAGACGGATATGCCACCACAGCGGACGCCTATCGTGTGTTCTTGCAGCATGACCGGCTGCACATGCGTATCCGTGAACGGCTCGGGGGGCTGGACAGGGAGGATGTCGCCGCCCTCACCGAGGCGGGCGAGGAGATCCGGGGGTGGGTGCGGCGACAGCCCTTTCCGGCGGATCTGGCCGAACAGATTCGCATGGCGCATGTCGCGCTCGTCGCGGCGCAGCCCGATCCCGAGGTGACGTGGGCGGTGCGGTCGTCGGCGACCGCCGAAGACCTGCCTGATGCCTCCTTCGCCGGCCAGCAGGAAACGTACCTGCACATCGCCGGTGTCGACAGCATCCTCGATGCGATCCGCAACGTCTACGCGTCCCTGTTCACCGACAGGGCCATCGTCTACCGCGCTCAGCACGGCTTCGCGGACGAAGCGGTTGCCATCTCCGCCGGAATCCAACGGATGGTGCGCTCCGATGTGGGCTCTTCCGGCGTGATGTTCACCGTCGACACCGAATCGGGGTTCGACCAGGTCGTGCTGGTCACGAGTGCCTACGGCCTGGGGGAGACAGTCGTACAGGGCGCGGTGGATCCCGACGAGTTCTGCGTGTACAAGCCGGCTCTCCTGTGCGGACGCCCCGCCATCGTCAAACGGGAAGTCGGTGCGAAGAAGATCGCCCTGCGTTTCGGTGACACCACCGACGTCGGCTCCAGCACCATCACCGTCGATGTGCCGAACGCGGATCGAGCCCGGTTCAGTCTGAGCGATGCGGATGTGCAGGAGCTGGCGCGCCAGGGGCTCAAGATCGAGGCGCACTATGGCCGACAGATGGATATCGAATGGGCCAAGGACGGGGTCACCGGGGAGCTGTTCATCGTTCAGGCCAGACCCGAAACGACGGTCGCGCGTCGCACCGGCGGCGCGCTGAAGCACTTCACGCTCGACGACAGCGGTGAGCCGTTGGCGACGGGGCGTGCCGTCGGCAACGGAGTCGGCATCGGCACTGCTCGCGTCCTCCATGATCTGGCCGGCATGTCGTCCTTTCAGGAGGGCGACGTGCTGGTCGCGGAGAGAACCGATCCGGACTGGGAGCCGATCATGCGCAAGGCCTCGGCGATCGTCACCGATCACGGCGGCCGCACCTGCCACGCTGCGATCGTCGCTCGCGAGCTCGGCATTCCCGCGGTGGTCGGAGCGGGGAACGCGACCCTCGTCGTCGCCGACGGTGCGACGGTGACGGTGTCGTGCGCCGAAGGCGACGATGGCCACATCTACGAAGGAGCGCGACGCTTCGAGGTTGTCGAAACCGACGTGCAGTCCATGCCGGAGCCGCCCGCACAGCTCATGCTGAACGTCGCCATCCCCGACCAGGCTTACTCTCTCGCGCGTCTGCCGAACCACGGTGTGGGCTTGGCCCGTCTCGAGTTCATCATCAACACAATGATCGGGATCCACCCGCGCGCGCTCGCCGACGTCACGAGCCTGCCCGAAGAGGTGCGAGCCGAGGTGTTGGCGCGAACGGCGGCATATCCGTCGCCCCGGGACTTTTTCGTGCACCGCATCATCGAAGGCGTCGCAACGATCGCGGCCGCGTTCGGCCCGAAGCCGGTGATCGTCAGGCTCAGTGATTTCAAGAGCAACGAGTACGCCGGCCTGCTCGGGGGCGATCTCTTCGAGCCCGAGGAGGAGAACCCGATGCTCGGATGGCGTGGCGCGTCCCGCTACACCACCCCGAGCTTCGCCGAGTGCTTCGCCATGGAATGCGAGGCGCTTCGGTACGTGCGTGACGAGATGGGGTTGACGAACCTCGAGGTCATGGTGCCGTTCGTGCGCACCGTTTCGGAGGCGACGCAGACCATTGATGCGATGGCGGCGCACGGCCTGCGTCGGGGCGTCAACGGACTCGAGGTGATGATGATGTGCGAGATCCCGTCCAACGCGCTTCTCGCCGACCTGTTCCTCGAGCACTTCGACGGATTCTCGATCGGATCCAACGACCTCACACAGCTGACGCTCGGCGTCGACCGGGACAGCGAGTTGGTCGCGGCCTCCTTCGACGAACGCGACGGCGCGGTCCTCGCGCTCCTCGGGATGGCGATCGATGCCTGCAACCGGCTCGGCAAGTATGTGGGAATCTGCGGCCAGGGGCCGTCGGATCATCTCGATCTCGCCCGATGGCTGATCGACCGCGGCATCCAGTCGATGTCGCTCAACGCGGATGCCATCGTTCCCACCTGGCTGGAGCTCGCGGCGGTCACCGAGCGGGTGTGACCGCTCCGCCCGCACCGGCGCCAGCTGCACCTCGCACCGTGAGCCGCAGACGAGAGGGACCGCGTCAGGAGGCCTCATGGAGCGCGTGGTAGTGGGTTTCGACGGGAGTCCGGCGTCCGTCGCGGCGCTGCACTGGGCTACCGCGCGTGCCGCTCTCGTGCCCACCGCCGTCGACATCGTGGAAGTCGTCCAGCCGTCGGGGCGCAGCGGGGGAGGAGCGGTGGAGACCCTCGCGCACCTCGCGCAGGGAGCGGACCTCGTGGTCGCCGGACTCGACACCGGTCACCCTCTGCGTGCCGCCCTCGCCGGCTGGGTCCCCTGGCAGCTGGTCGCCGATGTGGAAGCAGCGGTGTGTCTGGTGCCCGCCGACTGGACAGAGGGGGGCGACCCGGTGACGGTGGGGATCGTCGATGACTCCCCTCGGCAACCGGCTCTCGAGTTCGCGTCGAGGCAAGCCCGACTCACCTCGACCGGGCTGCGTCTCGTGCACTCGTGGCTCATGCCGACACCCGTCGCCCGCGGCTCTGCGACAGCGCTGGGCACGACGAACGAGGAACCCGCGCGTCATCGGCGGATCCTCGACAACGCCGCCGAACGTCTTGCTCCCCAGGCGGTGACGATGGAGATACTCAGCGAGCTCGTCCGTGACACCCCGTCAGCCGCGCTGCTCTCGTTCTCGGGACACTCCTCCATGCTGGTGCTCGGAACGCACCGCCGGGGGCCGCTGTCGTTCGCTCTGCTCGGATCGATCGTGCAGGACATCCTGTGGCGCGCGGATTGTCCGGTGTGCGTCGTGCCGGCGGGCCCCGAGGACGCGACAACCCTCTGAGCGGGCCCGTCGCAGCGCGGCCAACCCGGTTCGCGCTCGCCGCCTGTCCGCACCCCCGCTCATGTGAGGCGGTCGCGCGCGTCAGACGGTGCGCCATGGGCCAGCTGGAACACCGCCGCCTGCGAGCGACGCTCGAGACCCAGCTTGGTCAACAGCGAGGACACGTAGTTCTTCACCGTCTTCTCGGCCAGCCCGAGGTGCTCGCCGATCTGGCGGTTCGTCAATCCGTCGGCGATGAGGCGCAGGATCTGCCGCTCCCGCAGCCCGAGCGATCCCAAACGCGGATCGTCGTCGATGCTCTGCCGCACGCGAAGCTTCGCGGCCGCGACGGTCCGGGAATCCAGAAGGCTCCGGCCGGCGGCGACGATGCGGATGGCGTCGACCAGCTTCGAACCGCCGACATCTTTCAGCACGTATCCGGCCGCGCCCGCCAGGACGGCTGCGGAGACGGCGGTGTCGTCGTCATAGGCCGTCAAGATGAGGCAGGCCACCTGAGGCAGAGACGACCGCACCCGGCGACACACATCGATGCCACTGCCATCCGGCAGCCGCACGTCGAGCACCGCGACGTGCGGTGTCGTCGCTTGGATCCGGCCCAGGGCCTGCCGAGCAGTCGCGGCTTCCCCGCACACGCGCATGTCGGGTTGCGCGTGGATGAGTCCTGCAAGACCACGTCGCACCACTTCGTGGTCGTCCACGAGGAACACCTCGATCATCCGCGGTCTCCGTGCCCACCTGCTGCGGGGCTCGTCGTCCGCGCGGTCCAGGTGGCTGTCGTGCCGGACCGGCTGCTCTGCACATCGAAGGCACCGCCGTGGCCCAGCGCGCGCTCCTCGAGGTTGACCAGGCCCCGCCGGTGGCCACCGGACCCCATCCCCGCCCCGTCGTCGGCCACCACGACGGAGACGACACCCTCCGCCACCGCCACCTCGATGGAGATGTGGGTGGCATCGGCATGCTTGATCGCGTTGCTCAGCAGCTCACGCGCGGCAGCGACGACGTCTGTACCCAGGTCGCCGCGCACGAGGTGGTCCACCGGCCCCGTGAAGCGGATCGCCGGTGGCCGCCTCGTCTCGGCGGAGAGTTCACCCAGTACGTCCAAGAGCTGATGGCGCAGCGAGGTCTCATCGCGCTGCGACAAAGCGAAGACGACGGTACGGATCTGAGTGATCGCCTCGTCGATCTGGTCGATGGCGTCGTGGATGGTGTTCGTCTCCGCGCCCGGGCCCAGTCGGCCGGACACGCTCTGCAGCCCGAGCCCGGCGCCGAAGAGCTGCTGGATGACGTGGTCGTGCAGGTCGCGCGCGATACGACGGCGGTCGTCCGCGAGGAGGGCTCGCTGCCCGTCCTCTCTGGCCCTGGCCAATTCGAGGGCGTAACTGGCTTGCGACGCGAGGTCTCCCGCCCCTTCCATCTCCGCCGCTGAGAACCGCGGCTGGTCGGGCCGACGCGCGAGGGTGAGCAGCCCCCACAGCCGGGTTTCGTGACGCAGGGGGATCACCGCAGAAGGACCGACGAAGCCGCCGTCGTCGACGAGCAGCCCGTCCGTATCCTCCGCCACGCGCCGCCCGAAGGCGTGCGGAGAGGCATCGTCCAGACGGCCGTCGAACACCGGCGACGTCGGGCTGACGACCGCGCCGAGTCGGGTGGCCTCTCCTGCGCCTCTGAACGCGGCGACCCGCAGATTCTCCCCATCGCCGCCCAAGAGCAGGACGGCGACGCTCGTCGCGTCCGCGACGTGGAAGACGCGCGTGGCGATGAGGTCGAACGATGTCGTGAGGGGCATCGATGCCAGCGCCGGCACCAGGTCGGCGGCCGCCGTCGCCCACCGCCGGCGCGCCTCGGTGTCGGCGAACAACCGCGCATTGTCGATAGCGAACCCCGACGTCGCCGCGAGCGCGCTCAAGAGCTGTTCGTCCTCGTCGGTGAACGCGTCATCGCGGCTGCTCGTCAGGTAGAAGGTGCCGAAGACCTCCCCCCGGATGCGGATCGGCACAGCCAACGCAGACGTCCTCGCGGGCAGCGGTGGGGAATCGCCTGAAACGTACGCATGACGGGACACGTCCGTCAGCCGAACGGGGCTCGGATCGGCGATGAGGGCGTGCAGCACCTCGTCGCACGCGGAGAGGTGCCCGACAGCGGCCGCCTCTTCGCTCGTCATGCCGACGGTGATGAACCGCTCGAGCCCGTCCCTTTCCGGGGCGAGGACACCCAGGGCGCCGTACTCCGCGTCAACCAGTTCGGTCGCGGCGAGGACTGCTCGTCGCAATACCTCGGACAGTTCGATCTGCTCCACGACCGTCTGATTCGCCTGTAACAGCGACCGCAACCGACCTTGGGTGCGCATGACGACGTCAGCTTGGGTCAGAAGTTTCGTGATGGCGTCATCCAGGCTGGTGCGGGGACTGTCGGGGAATGACAAGATGCCGTCGCCGGCCATGCGTCACCTCCGCTGATGCTCCGCTGTCAGGTTAGGTGCGAGGGCCCATCCACGCCAGGGTCAGCCTGCGCCGCGGGCGGCCCTGCGGCGAGCCAGATGCTTCGCGAGGCCGTCCACACCCACGATCGCGGGGACCGCCGTGAGGGCAATCCCCCAGCCGAGCGGCGGCGGCCAGGTGCCGCCCAGCAACTCGGCCATGAACGGCACGGCCAAGAAGATGAGCAGGAGGACGAGCTGGGCGAGAACGGCGTACGTCACGAGGGGATTGCCGCGCAGCGGAACCCGCCACACCGGCCGGCGCGCGCTGCGGCACGCGTAGGCGTTCGCGGCCTGGCCCAGCACGATCGCGGCAAAGGCGGTGCCGGATGCCGCTGACAGCAGCGCCGCATCGGGAAGTTCGCCCAGCGACCACCCACCAGCGATCAGGACGACGAGGAACCCGCTCATCGCGATGACCGCCTCCGTCGGCCCCAGAACGAGAAACGCGCGCAGGAGGAGCGGGCGGTCCACCACGCCGCGTCGTCGCCGCCCGCTCATGGCTTCGGCGCGTGCGGGCTCCGCGCCCAGCGCCAGTGCGGGAAGCATGTCGCTCGCGATGTCGAGGGCGAGCACCTGCAAGACCCCGATCGCGAGGGGCACAGCGCCGCCGGACAGCGCCCACACGGCGAACGGCGCGAGTTCGGCGACATTGTCGGTGAGGTGGTAGGTCAGGAAGCGCCGCACATTCTGAACCGTCGCGCGTCCCAACGCGATCGCCACCACGATGGTGGCGAAATGGTCATCGAGGAGCACAGCATCCGCTGCTTCCCTCGCGACGTCGCTGCCGTTGGCACCCATCGCTATGCCGACGTCGGCTTCGCGAAGGGCAGGCGCGTCGTTCACACCGTCGCCGGTCATCGCCACGACGTGTCCATGACCGCGCAGGGCGCGGGCGATGCGGAACTTGTCAGCCGGGGTGGCCCGCGCAACCACCACCCCGTCGTCATGATCGATGGCGTCGGCGAGAGCGGTGTCGTCGGCGGGGAGGCTGGGGCCGTCGAGGACGACACCCCGCGGGCCGAGCAGCCCGACTTGACGCGCGATCGCCGCTGCGGTGCGGGGATGGTCGCCGGTGAGCATCGCGATGCGGATTCCCGCCTCGCGGCAGGTGTGCAGCGCGGCTTCGACGCCGGGTCGCGGCGGATCCTGGATGGCGAGGAGACCGCGCAGCGCGAGTCCGTGTTCCCCCTCTGCGGCCATCGCCCCGTCCCACTCGCGCGACGCCACCGCGAGAATCCTGAGCCCCTCACCAGAGAGGCGACCCAGTTCGTCCCTCATCTCCTGCGATACCGATTCGCATCGGCTGAAGACGGATTCCGGGGCGCCGAGCACGGACACGATCGCGCCATCCAGCGAGGAGCTGATCATCCGGTCCGCAGTGTAGGGGGTGCGGTCTCCCGCCGGCTCCGCTGCGCCCCCGGTGCGCAGCACGAGGGCGTGGATCGCGGCGTCCAGGGGATCGCCCTGCGCGACCCACTGCGTGCCCTGTGCCACCGCGCGACCCGTCACGCATCGCAGCGCCGCCGCTGCGATGCCGCCCACGAGGTCCGTCGCCTCGGGGGGACCGATCACAGAGGCGACGGGATCGTAGCCATCTCCGGCGATATCGACCGTGCCCTGCACGGTGACGACCGAAACGACGTTCATCCGGTTCTGCGTCAACGTCCCGGTCTTGTCCGTGCAGATGAACGTCGTGGCGCCCAGCGTCTCCACGGCATCCAGACGACGCACGAGTGCGTTGCTCTCGGCCATCTGCTCCGCACCCCGCGCCAACGACAGGGTGACGGTGGGCAGCAGTCCTTCCGGCACCAGGGCGACGGCCACGCCGACGGCGAAGATGAACGCATCCGTCACGGGCAGGCCGAGCACGAGGGCCGCTGCGCCGAGCAGCACGCCGGTTGCGCCTGCGATGAGGGCGACGACGCGGACGACCCGGTTGAGCTGGAGTGTGAGGGGCGACGGGGGACGCGTCGCCGACGCGCTCAGCCGATCGATCGCAGCCAGTGCCGTCTGTGCGCCCGTGCTGGCGACGACCGCGCGTGCCTCGCCTTGAACGACGAATGTTCCGCCGAGCAGCGCGTCGCCGGCGACACGGGGCACGGGCATGCTCTCTCCGGTGACCATCGACTCGTCCAGTTCGAGGTCGTCGGCGTCGATGACCTCGAGATCAGCCGCGACGCGGTCACCCGCACTCAGGACGACGAGATCCTGCGGTACGAGGTCGGCCGCGGGGATCTCGCACTCGACACCGCCGCGGATCACGCGCGTCGACGCCGGCAGAAGGTCGCGCAGGCGCTCGGCCGAGCGGTCGGCCCGGAACTCCTGGGCGAAGGCGAAGGTGGCGTTCAGCACCACGATCACCACGATGGCGATGGCCAGCGGGACCGTTCCGGCAAGAAGCGCAAGCCCAGCCGCGACCCAGAGCAGGACGGCCAGCAGATGGGTGAGCTGGTGCAGGAACAGGCGCCAAGGCGGGACTTTCGCGCGCCGCGCGACGACGTTCGGTCCGAAGCGGCGCATTCGCTCGGAGACCTCGCCCGGGGAGAGCCCTGTCATCGTCGACATGGACGAAGCACTCCGCGGCGCAACGATCGGACCCTCGAGGCGCGCGATGTCGATGCCAACATCGAGGCCGTTCAGGAATCGTCTGCCGAGGCGACGTAACGGTCGGGTTCAGGTGACCGCGCGAAGCGCCGACCGCTGATCATCGTCGGCGAGATGCTGACCCATCGATACTTGAGCGTGGGGATCCACGACACCAGCATGAGGGCGTCTGCCTCGTCGATCTCCCGCTGCAACTCGATGCGACGCGCGTTGCCCTTCACCACGACGCTCGCGGCGAAGGAGTCGTCGTGCTCATCCACTTCGAATGCGACGCGCCTGTTGGCGGTGAGCTGACTGAGTTTCGAACCCGGTGCCGTTCTGAACAGGATCCGGGGACCGTCGACGACGTAATTGACCGGCAGGATCTCCGGTTGCCCCTGCGCGGAAACGGCGAGATGCCCGAGTTCACCGCGAGCGAGAAGATCCCAGCACTGATCCTCGCTGAGAACGGTGATGACATCGTCGTGCGAAGTCACCATGTCTTCCCCCCTTCACCCACCGGGATGATCCAGATGGCCAGTCAGCTCCGTCAGGCACCCAGCGCCTCGAGGACGAGGTACGTCAGGTAAACGGGCCACACGGCAGCCTGCAGCAACCCGAGCACCACCTGCCAGAACCCGCCGCCCGACCGCGAGACGAAGTAGATGGCGGCACCGATGTAGGCCAAGAGAAAGAACGACCCCCATACGCCGCTGCTGTCAGTGATCTGCACAGTCCTGCCGCGCTCGGTCATCTCGTCCTCCCCGGTGCCGCCTGGGACATACTGTGGGCGCTCGACGCGCCGCCCAGCGGGACGAAGGTCCCACGGTTCCTTGCGTGACGATCGCGCAGGGACTTAAGGCCCGCGCCCGCTCCCAGGCAGCGCGCAGACTGCGCCCATGCCTACTGCTGCGAAACCATCGATGAAGCGCGTGAAGCGCGTGAAGCGCGTCAGGGCGCTCATAGCCCTGGCGCTGGGGCTCGGCATCCTCGGTATCGCGTCGGGGGGCGCAGCGGTGGCCGCACCCGGGCCGGCCGTGATCGCCGATGACGGTGAAGGGCCACAGTTCTTCAGCGGCGTGCTCGTCGAGGTCTCAGACGACGTCGTGGGCGACGTCTACGCCGCGGGGCAGACGATCACGATCAGCGGGGACGTCACCGGCGACGTCATCGCCGCAGCCCAGACCATCACCATCACGGGGACGGTCGACGGAGACGTGCGCCTGGCGGGGCAGGACGTCACGATCAGTGGGCAGGTGACGCGAAGCGGCACCGTGTTCGCCGCGACCATCACGCTCTCCGATGCCGGCGCTCTGGGCGGTGACCTCGTCGGGGCGGCGGCCGACGTCTCGATCGGCGGGGACATCGGGCGGGACGTGTTCCTCAGCGTCAACAGGCTCTCCATCGACGGGTCGGTGGGCGGTGATGTGACCTACTACAGCGACAATGAGGCGGCCATCGCCGACGGCGCCGTGGCCGGGGCGTCCGAACGGATCGCCCCGCCCCAACGGGAGCGCGCCGAGCTGTCGCCCTGGCTGCTGTTCGCCGGGTGGCTGGTGGGCGTGCTCTACGCGCTGGTTGCGCTGAGCCTGGTCATGCTGCTGGCGGGCCTGCTGATTCCGCGTTGGTTGACGCGGGTGACCGATCACCTCGTGCCGGCGCCGTGGAAAGCCCTGCTGGTGGGGTTCGTGGCATCCATCACCGTCCCGCTCGTGCTGGTGATGCTGCTGATCACGGTGGTCGGCGCGCCGCTGGGGTTGGCCGGCCTGCTGGTGTGGCTCGTCCTGACGCTGGCGACGTTCATCTACAGCGCGTTCTACCTCGGCCGACTCATCTTCCGCGGCCCGGTGCACGCGGTGGTGAAGGCGCTCGTGGGCGGGCTCATCCTCATCGTGGCGCTGCAGATCCCCTGGCTCAACATCCTGGTCTGGCTCGCCATGGTCTTCTTCGGGTTGGGCGCGCAGCTGCTGGAGTTCGCCCGCCAACGGCCGTGGCGCCCCGACGGGGCGCCCGTGGCTGAGGGCACCGCCGTCGATCCGCCTGTCGTGGCGGGACACCCGTGAGGCCGGCGTCGATCGGCACTGTTCTTCCGGCGGTCGATGAGGCCAATCTGGTGCTGGACCATCCCGGCCAGGTGAACGTGTTCCTCGCCGCGGGGCTGCTGAGTGCGGGCGGCTTCCTCGGCGACGACGGCAAGCTGGACATCACCCGCCTGCGCGCCACGCTCGGACAGCGGATCGCGCAGATCCCGGCGCTGCGCCGGAGAGTCGTCTCGAGGAGGGGTCGTCGGCACGTCTGGGTCGCGGCCACGCCGGATCTGCGCGAGCATGTCCGATCCGCACCGCCACTGAGTGATCGCCGTGACCTCGAGACCTGGTGCGGTCATCTCATGGCCGTACCCCTTCCCCGGCAACGGCCGCTGTGGGAACTGCTCGTCGCACCCTTCGAAGCGGGACGGGCGGCTTTCGTGCTGCGTGTTCATCACTCGATCGCAGACGGCATCGCCGCGATCGACCTCGCACGCCGGCTCCTGGGCGATGACGATGCCGCGGCGGCCCCGCCGGTCTCACGTCGACCCCCGGACGAGAAACCTCGCCCGATCCGGGCGGGAAGAGGGTTCCTCGGGGGCGTGCGGCGTACCGTTCGCATGATCCATGCCGACTCGGTTCCGAAGACGGTGCTCGTCGGCCGCCGCAGCGTGTCGCACGGGGTGGCGTTCGTGCACACCGATCTGTCCGCGCTGCAGAAGGCTGCCCGGGAGAGTGGGGCGACCGTCAACGACGCGCTGCTGGCGGCGATGGCCTGCGGATTGCGGGCTGCGCTCGTCTCCGCCGGAGAACCCGTCCCCGCCGAGTTGCCGGTGTCGGTCCCCGTCGCCCTGCCGCGGCGTGGCGCGGCGGCCAATCAGGTCGGCGTGATGCTCGTTCGGGTGCCGTTGGGCTCGATGTCACCGGCGGAGCGACTGGAGCGGATCGCGGGTCAGACCCGGCGGGAGCTCACCCAGGCACGAACGCAGGGCACGCTGGAGTTGATGCGCGGGCCGCTGGCTGCCGGGCTGCTCGACCGACTCGCTCGTCATCAACACCTGGTCGCGGGATTCCTCACCAACGTCGTCGGGCCGACCGAGGCGCTCCGGCTTGCCGGCGCGCCGGTCGAGGCGGTGTGGCCGGTCGGGGTGATCGCCGGCAACGTGCGCGTCGGCGTCGCTGCGGTCTCCTACGCGGGGGGCGTGTTCTGCAGCGTGCATTTCGACGCCGCGGCGGTGTCCGGAAGCACCATCGCCTCGGCGATGCAGCGAGAACTCGCCGTGCTGGCGCGGGCTTCGTCCTGATCATCGCCGAACGCCGCCATGCACACAGCGGGCGAACGCGACGGAATCGCCGACCACGCACGAAGCCCCCGGCACGCGGCCGAGGGCTTCGTCATCTCCACCTCGCGGCGGTCGTCAGGCCTGTTCGTCCTCTTCGGGTTCGAAGGTCGATCCCTCATCGGTGACACCGGCGGCGACCCCGTCGGGGTCTGCGGGGATCGTCCCGTCCTGACCGAGCCCGCCGGGCTTGGTGGTGCCGTCTTCGCCTTCGGCGCTCTGCGCGCCCGATGCGTCGCGGTTCATGTGTGACTCCCTCGATCGGAAGAGCCAACGTACGCCGCGCGGCGGGACCGCCGCACCCGGGTTGACAAGCGCGCGCTCACGCGCGCCCTCGCGTTCAGCCGACGGGATTCTCGATCAGCAGCAGGCTCTGCTTGGTGTCGGCGAGCGTCACCCAGCCGTCGCCGAACAGGTAGGTCATGCCGTAGCCCTCGGCATCGGTCGCAAGCGCCATCTGCGGGCTCTCGCTGATGTAGACCCCGGCGTCGCCGTTCTCGCGCACCCACCCGGCCGAGAGCAGTTCCTCCTGGGCATCCTGGGCATCCTTGGCGTCGATCGGCGCCCAGCCGAAGATCTGCATCGGACCACCGGGAACGGCGAAGTCGGCCCACTGGCATTGGATGCCGTCGGGCACCGCGGCCGCCCCGATCGCGAACGGTTCTTCGCGGGAGGTCCATCCCAGTGACTCGAACCCCTCGACGGTGGCGGGGGAGATCAGGGCGGAGCAGTCGGGGGCCGCGACCGGCTCGGAGGTCTTCTCCGGCTCGGGTGTGGCGGTGGGGGACGACGTGTCCGCCGACCCCACCGTGGGAGCGGGGGTGCCGCTGGGGACCTCGGGTTCCGGCGTCGCGCACGCGGTGAACACGAGGGCGGCGGTGAAGAGGAGGGCGGTGGCGGCAGCGGGGCGGCGAAGGCGCGGCGAAGGCATCGGGGGGTTCCGTCGGGGTCGGGGGTCAGGCGGGGGAGTGGAGCAGGCGGAGGAAATCGTCGTGGAGGATGCCGTTGGTCGCAAGCGCGGACAGCTCGGAGATCGAGTCGTTGCCGTCGAACGACGTGAACCGCCCCCCGGCTTCGGTGATGATGGGCACGAGCGCGGCGATGTCGTACGGCTTCACGTCGAATTCGGCCACGAACTCCAACCGCCCCTCGGCCAGCAGCATGTACGGCCAGGCGTCGCCATAGCCGCGGTCACGCCAGACGGCGCGGGTGAGACGCAGCAGCGGGTCGATGTGGCCGGCGTCGTCCCACTGGGTGATGCTCTGGAAGCTGGCGCTGGCTTCGGCGATCGAGTCGACCCCCGACACAGCGAGGCGGCGGTGACCACCCGCGGGGGCGTTCGTCCACGCCCCGAGACCGGTGGCGGCCCACCAGCGCCGGCCGATCGCCGGCTGGCTGGCGACGCCGACGCGCGGCACCCCGTCGATCGCGAGCGCGATGAGGGTCGTCCACATCGGGATGCCCTTGAGATAGTTCGCCGTGCCGTCGATCGGATCGATGATCCACTGGCGGCGGGAGTCGCCGCTCGTTCCGAACTCCTCGCCGAGGATTCCGTCGTCGGGTCGCTCGCTCTCGAGCAGGCCGCGAATGACGCGTTCGGTGGCGAGGTCCGCCTCCGTCACGTGCGAGGAATCCGCCTTCACGTCGATCTCGAGATCGGCGGCATCGAATCTGGCCATCGAGACGGCATCCGCAGCATCGGCCAGGCGTCGGGCAAGGGCCAGGTCGGCGGCCAGATCCCCCTCGAACGGCGCAAGCCAGGGGGAGGGAGGGGTGAGGGGCACGTACCCAACGATACCGGCGTGCGTCTGCCTCGATTGGCGAATACCGGTGTCGTGATGGTAACGTTGTCCCTCGGTTCGGGTCATCCGAATTACGCACCTCTAGCTCAATCGGCAGAGCAACTGACTCTTAATCAGTGGGTTCTGGGTTCGAGTCCCAGGGGGTGCACGGATAGGCCCCGCACACTCTCGCCAGTGGTGCGGGGCCTTTCTCTTTTCCCCGTTCTCAGGGGCGGGAAGCCGCGATGCGCGACGACAGCTGATGGGCGTGGGCGAGGAGCGTGCGCCCGAGCGTCGGCAGCCGGTCGGGGGAGAAGCGGAACTGCACACCGGTGAGGCTGAGCGCCCATTCCGGGCGGCCGGCGCGGTCGAACACCGCTGCACCCATGCCCCAGGATCCCTCGACGATGAGCCCGGGGTTCACCGCGTACCCACGGTCGCGGGTGTCGGCCAGGCGTGTGCGCATGGCGGCGGCCGCGTGGCGCGAACCGAACCGCGCCGGCAGATCCGAGTGCCGTGACAGGTACGCCTCGACGTCGTCGTCGGGCAGGAACGCCAGAATCGCGAGCCCTGCGGATGCCACACCCAGCGGAAAGCGCACCCCCTCGCTCAGCACGAACGACCGGATGGGGAAGGCGCCCTCTTCACGCAGCAGGCACACCGTCTCGTCGCCGCGGCGCACCGAGAGGAACGCACTCTCTTCGGTCGTGATCGCGAGGGAGCGCACGATGTCGCGAGCGATGTCGGTGATGTCGTAGCGCGCTGCTGCCACCGAACCCATCAGGAACAGCTCCGGACCCGGCATCCACCTCGCCGAATCGGCGTCTTGATCGACCAGGCCCTCGGCCCGCAGCGCGCTGAGCAGGCGATGCGCCGTCGAACGCGAGAGGTCGGCGTCGTGGGCCAGCCGCTGCAGGGCGGCGCCGTCGGCTCCCGCAGAAGTGACGAGGCGCAGGAGCCGCGCCGCGCGTGCCACGGTCTGGGCGCCGGCGACCGCCGCGCGCGGTGATGTGTCCACATAGTGGACGCTATGGCGTCACGTGCCCACATGGCAATGGTGCGGTGGCCGCCGGCAGCGCACCCCCGCAGGCTGGGAGGACCCGTGGCCCACAAAGGAGTGCGCGTGATCGACAAGACCATCCCGTCGGCAGCTGAAGCCGTCGCCGACATCCCCGACGGAGCGTCGCTGGCGGTGGGGGGATTCGGGCTGTCCGGCAACCCGATCGCCCTCATCGACGCGCTGCTCGCGCAGGGCACCCGCGACCTCTCCGTCGTCTCCAACAACTGCGGCGTCGACGACTGGGGTCTCGGCGTGCTGCTGAACGCCCGGCGCATCCGCAAGATGACGTCGTCGTACGTGGGCGAGAACAAGGAGTTCGAGCGCCGGTTCCTCAGCGGCGAACTGGAACTCGAACTCACCCCGCAGGGCACGCTGGCCGAGAAACTGCGTGCCGGGGGCGCGGGCATCGCCGCGTTCTACACGCAGACCGGCGTCGGTACCCAGGTCGCCGAAGGCGGGCTGCCGCGCCGTTACGACGGCGCGGGCGGGGTCGCCGCAGCATCCCCCGCGAAGGACGTGCGCACGTTCGAGACCACCGGCACGGCGCTGCCGTACGTGCTGGAAGAGGCGATCATCACCGACTTCGCGCTCGTGCACGCCGCACGCGGTGACACCCACGGCAACCTGGTCTTCCACAAGGCTGCCCGCAATTTCAATCCGCTCGCCGCGATGGCCGGGCGTGTCTGCATCGCGCAGGTCGAAGAACTGGTGCAGCCGGGCGAAATCGATCCCGACGACGTGCACCTGCCGGGCATCTACGTGCACCGCATCGTGACGGTCGGCACCGGCATCACCAAGCGCATCGAGCGACGCACCGTGCGCACGGCAGAAGGGCAGTGAGGTCGTGGCGCTGACCCGCGATGAGATGGCCGCCCGCGCGGCCCGGGAACTGACCGACGGATCGTACGTGAACCTCGGCATCGGGCTGCCCACACTCGTGCCCAACCATGTGCCCGCAGACGTGACGGTCGTGCTGCAGTCCGAGAACGGCATCCTCGGGGTCGGTCCGTATCCGACCGAAGACGAGGTGGATGCCGATCTCATCAACGCCGGAAAGGAGACGGTCACGGTGCTGCCGGGGGCGGCGTACTTCGATTCCGCGCTGAGCTTCGGCATGATCCGCGGCGGCAAGATCGACGCCGCGATCCTGGGCGCCATGCAGGTGTCGCGCACCGGGGACCTGGCGAACTGGATGATCCCCGGAAAGATGGTGAAAGGGCCCGGCGGAGCCATGGACCTCGTGCACGGGGCCGCGCGGGTCATCGTGCTGATGGAGCACGTCGCCCGTGACGGCTCACCCAAGATCGTCGACGAATGCTCGCTGCCGCTGACCGGGCGAGGCGTCGTCGACCGCATCATCACCGACCTGGCCGTCATCGACGTGACCGACGCCGGCCTCGTGCTGGTCGAGACCGCGCCGGGCGTCACGGTCGCCGAGATCGTCGCCGCGACGCAGCCGCCGCTCATCGTCGCCTGCACTCCTAGGGTGGAAGCATGAACCACGAAGACGTCGTCATCGTCGCCGCCGCACGCACGCCGCAGGGTCGGCTGAAGGGGCAGCTCGCCACCCTCAGCGCCGCAGAACTCGGCGCCATCGCCATTCGCGGGGCGCTCGAGCGGGGAGGGATCGCGGCGGATGCCGTCGACGCCGTGGTCGTCGGGCAGGTGCTGCCCGCGGGCGCCGGTCAGAACCCCGCACGCCAGGCCGCGATCGGTGCCGGACTCGGCTGGGCCGTGCCGGCCGCCTCGGTCAACAAGGTGTGCCTGTCGGGTCTGTCGGCGATCATCGACGCGAAGCGCATGATCCTCACCGGCGATGCCCGCGTGGTCGTCGCCGCCGGCATGGAGTCGATGACGCAGGCGCCGCACCTGCTGATGGGCTCCCGCGACGGCTGGACCTACGGCAGCGTTGAGGTGCTCGATCACATGGCCCACGATGGACTGACCGACGCCTACGACCGCGAGAGCATGGGCGCATCGACCGAGCGGCACAACGGCCCGCTCGGCATCACGCGGGAGGCGCAGGACCACGTGGCCGCGCTCTCGCACCAGCGCGCCGCCGCGGCGCAACAGGCCGGCATCTTCGACGACGAGATCGTGCCGGTGCCCGTGCCTCAGCGCCGCGGTGAGCCGGTGCTGGTCACCCGCGACGAAGGCGTGCGCGCGGAGACGACGACCGAGACGCTCGCGAAGCTCCGCCCCGCGTTCGCGACCGACGGCACGATAACCGCGGGCAACGCGTCGCAGATCTCCGACGGCGCGTCGGCGGTGGTGCTCACCACGCGCAGCCACGCCGATGATCAGGGCTGGGAGGTGCTGGCGGTCGTCGGCGCCTCAGGTCAGGTCGCCGGCCCCGACAACTCGCTGCACTCCCAGCCCGCGCGCGCGATCGAGCAGGCACTCGGGAAGCAGGGCATCGCGGCATCCGCCCTCGACGTCGTCGAGATCAACGAGGCGTTCGGGGCGGTCGTGGCGCAGTCGCAGGCCGAACTCGGGCTGAGCGAAGACGTCGTCAACATCCACGGCGGCGGCATCGCGATCGGCCACCCGATCGGCGCCAGCGGCAACCGCCTCGTGGTGCACGCGGTGCACGAGCTGATGCGCCGCGGCAGTGGCACCGCCGCGGTGGCACTGTGCGGCGGCGGCGGTCAGGGTGACGCGCTGATCCTCACTCGCTGAGTTCAGGCGGACTTCTTCAGACGCTGCGTGAGCAGCTTCTGCTGCTGCTTTCCCGAGGCGGGGGAGTCCCCGGCGACGAGGTGACCGCGCTTGGCGCGGCGCGTGTCGACGACGGCGCCGATCGCCAGCGCCAGGGTGATGCCCCAGCTGAGCCAGGCCAGCGCCGTGCGCCACGTGAACGGTTCGTCGTTGCGGAGGCCTCGGAGCAGCGTGATGCCGCCGGTGATCGCGGTGAGCAGTCCGGAGCGGAGGAGGTAGGCGCGCATGTGGTCACGCTATCGCGCCGCCGGAGCGCCCGAGCGGGTATTGACAGACGAGCGCTGCGGGCGCAACCCCCGGAAGCCGGTGAAGCGGCGGGATAGCCTGGAAGCCCCGCCTGCAATACGGAGGAACACCCATGGGTACTGCTGATTTCATCGTCGTCGCCAACCGACTTCCCGTCGATCGTTCGGGGACGGAAGAGGGTGAGGAGCAGTGGCGCCCATCGCCGGGGGGCCTGGTGACGGCTCTCAACCCGGTGATGCGTCAGGCCGACGGCGCGTGGGTCGGCTGGCCGGGCCAGGCCGACCTCGAGGTCGAGCCGTTCGAATTCGACGGCATGCAGCTGGTGCCCGTCGCCCTCAGCGCCGAAGACGTGGAGCTGTACTACGAGGGCTTCTCCAACGACACCATCTGGCCGCTCTACCACGACGTCATCGCCGCGCCCCGCTACCGTCGCGAGTGGTGGCAGGCCTATGTGCGGGTCAACCGCCGCTTCGCCGAGGCCGCCGCCGACGCCGCGGCCGAAGGCGCCACGGTGTGGGTGCAGGACTACCAGCTGCAGCTCGTGCCCCGCATGCTGCGCGAGCTGCGCCCCGACCTCGTGATCGGGTACTTCCACCACATCCCGTTCCCGGCATACGGCCTCTACTCGCAGCTGCCCTGGCGTCGCCAGGTGCTGGAGGGCCTGCTGGGCGCCGACGTGATCGGATTCCAGCGGGTCGCCGACGCCAGCAACTTCGCCCGGGCGGTCCGGCGGCAGCTGCGCTATGACACCAAGGCCAGCGGCATCCGCGTGCCCACCGAAGACGGCGGTGCGCGCCTCGCGCTCGCCAAGGCGTTCCCGATCTCCATCGACGCGGAGGAATACATCCGCCTCGCGCAGCGCCCCGACATCGTCGCGCGCGCCGCGGAGATCCGTGAGAGCCTCGGCAACCCGAAGAAGGTGCTGCTGGGCGTCGATCGCCTGGACTACACCAAGGGCATCCGCCACCGGATGAAGGCGTTCGGCGAGCTGCTCCAAGACGGGCGTCTGGCCGTCGAAGACGTCACCATGGTGCAGGTGGCCAGCCCCAGCCGAGAGCGCGTCGCCGCCTACGTGCACCTGCGCGACGAGATCGAGCAGACGGTGGGCCGCATCAACGGCGACTTCGACACGATGGACCACACCGCGATCCGGTACCTGCACCAGGCGTTCCCCCGAGAAGAGATGGTCGCGCTGTACCTCGCGGCCGACGTCATGCTGGTCACCGCGCTCCGCGACGGCATGAACCTCGTCGCGAAGGAGTACGTCGCCTCTCGCGTCGACAACCGCGGCGTGCTCGTGCTGAGCGAGTTCGCCGGCGCCGCCGACGAACTCGGTACGGCGCTGCGCATCAACCCCCATGACATCGAGGGGGTCAAGGATGCCATCGTGCGGGCGGTGGAGATGCCCGCCGCCGAGCAGGGGCGCCGCATGCGGAGCCTGCGCAAGAAGGTGAGGGACCACGACGTGTCGGATTGGTCGAGCGAGTTCCTGGAGGCGCTGGACGCCGTGCGGCGGTCGCGCTCATGACCGACGCACTCGCGCAGAAGCTCGCCCCGCTCGCCCAGACGCCCCGGTTGCTGGTGGCCGTCGACTTCGACGGCACGCTGTCGCCCTTGGAGGACGACCCCCTGCGCTCGCGCATGCTGCCTGTCGCACGCGAGGCGGTCGAGGCCCTCGCGGCGCTGCCCGACACCGTCGTGGCGCTCGTGTCGGGGCGGAGCCTGGTGGACCTGCGTGTCATCGCCGAGCACGACGACGCGTCGCCGCTGTGGCTGGCGGGGTCGCACGGCGCGGAGTACTGGGAGCCCGGATCCGGCGCGCGGGAGCCCCAGGACGACCCCGGCGACGTGGAACTGCGCGACCGCCTGCGCAACCACGCGGAGCAGGCCACCGCGCACCTGGCCGGCGTCTGGATCGAGCCGAAGACGTTCGGGCTCGGCGTGCACACCCGGCGCTCCACCGCAGCGGATGCCGCGGAGGCGAACCGCATCGTCGACGACCTCGTGCACGCCGAGGCAGCGCACTGGCGGCGCCGCACCGGGCGCGACATCGTGGAGTACGCGTTCCGCCACGAAGGCAAAGACACCGCGGTCGCGGCGCTGCGCGAGCGCACCGGCGCGACCGCGGTGCTGTTCGCCGGCGACGACGTCACCGACGAGGACGCGCTGAAGAGCCTCGGCCCCGGCGATCTGGGCGTGCGGGTCGGCGAGGGCGAGACGGCGGCCGACGTGCGGGTCGCCGATATCGCCGCCTTCGCCGCGCTGCTGTCCCGCCTCGCAGAACTGCGGGCCGACCGGCACCGATAGCGCCCCGCCCCGTGTGCGGGGCGGTCGACCGCCTCGGGGCGGCAATAGAATGCAGCGGTGAGCCATCCCGACGAAACCATCGACATCAAGCCGCGCAGTCGCGTCGTCACCGACGGCATCGAGGCCACCACATCCCGAGGCATGCTGCGCGCCGTGGGCATGGGCGACGAAGACTGGGACAAGCCCCAGATCGGCATCGCGTCCAGCTGGAACGAGATCACCCCCTGCAATCTGAGCCTCGACCGGCTCGCGCAGGGCGCCAAGGAGGGGGTGCACGCCGGCGGCGGGTACCCGCTGCAGTTCGGCACCATCTCGGTCTCGGACGGCATCTCGATGGGCCACGAGGGCATGCACTTCTCGCTCGTGAGCCGCGAGGTCATCGCCGACTCCGTCGAGACCGTCATGATGGCCGAGCGTCTCGACGGCAGCGTGCTGCTGGCCGGCTGCGACAAGTCCATCCCCGGCATGCTCATGGCATCCGCGCGTCTGGACCTGTCCAGCGTCTTCCTCTACGCCGGCTCGATCGCGCCGGGCTGGGTCAAGCTCAGCGACGGCACCGAGAAGGACGTCACCATCATCGACTCGTTCGAGGCCGTGGGCGCGTGCCTGGCGGGCAAGATGAGCGAGGCGGACCTCAAGCGCATCGAATGCGCGATCGCCCCCGGGGAAGGCGCGTGCGGTGGCATGTACACCGCCAACACGATGGCCTCCGTCGCGGAGGCCCTCGGTCTCAGCCTGCCGGGTTCGGCGGCGCCGCCGTCGGCCGACCGTCGCCGCGACATGTTCGCCCACCGCTCCGGTGAGGCCGTGGTGAACCTGCTGAAGCTCGGCATCACGACCCGCGACATCCTGACGAAAGAGGCGTTCGAGAACGCCATCGCCCTGGCGATGGCCCTCGGCGGCTCGACCAACGTGGTGCTCCACCTCCTCGCGATCGCGAACGAGGCCGAGGTCGACCTCACGCTCCACGACTTCAACCGCATCGGCGACAAGGTGCCGCACGTGGCCGACATGAAGCCGTTCGGCAAGTACGTCATGAACGACGTCGACCGTCACGGCGGCATCCCGGTGATCATGAAGGCGATGCTCGACGAGGGCCTGCTGCACGGCGACGCGCTCACCGTCACCGGCAAGACGCTGGCCGAGAACCTGCGCGACCTCGACCCCGAGCCGATCGACGGCGAGGTCATCCACCGCTTCGACAACCCCATCCACGCCACCGGCGGCATCACGATCCTGCACGGCTCGCTCGCCCCCGAGGGGGCGGTCGTGAAGACCGCGGGCTTCGACGCCTCGGTGTTCGAGGGTCCCGCGCGGGTGTTCGAGCGCGAGCGCGGCGCGATGGACGCGCTGGAGGCGGGGGAGATCAACCCGGGCGACGTGATCGTCATCCGTTACGAGGGTCCCAAGGGCGGGCCCGGCATGCGCGAGATGCTCGCGATCACCGCCGCCATCAAGGGCGCTGGGCTCGGAAAAGATGTACTACTGTTGACGGACGGACGATTCTCAGGCGGCACAACCGGCCTGTGCATCGGCCACATAGCACCCGAAGCGGTGGACGCTGGTCCCATCGCCTTCGTGCGCGATGGTGATCTGATACGGGTCGATATCGCGGCTCGCACACTCGACCTACTCGTCGACGAGGCTGAGCTGAGTTCCCGCCGAGAAGGCTGGGAGCCCCTTCCCCCGCGCTATACCCGTGGCGTCTTGGCCAAGTACTCCAAACTCGTCCGCTCCGCCGCTGAAGGCGCGGTCACGGGTTAGGCCCGTCCGCCACCTGGATCTCGAGGTAGTTCACCATGTCCTCAGACACCGTCCCGGCCGTTCCGCGGCCACCCGCCCGCGCCGCCACGGCGGCGCCTGTCCTCACCGGGGCGCAGGCCGTCGTGCGCTCACTCGAGCTGCTGGGCGTCACCGACGTCTTCGGTCTGCCCGGCGGCGCGATCCTGCCCGTCTACGACCCGCTCATGGACACGTCGGAGATCCGGCACATCCTGGTGCGTCACGAGCAGGGCGCCGGCCACGCCGCCGAGGGCTACGCCTCGGCATCCAACAAGATCGGCGTTGCGATCGCCACGAGCGGCCCCGGCGCCACGAACCTCGTCACCGCGATCGCCGACGCCTACATGGACTCGGTGCCGATCGTGTGCATCACCGGGCAGGTGTTCTCGACCCTCATGGGCACCGACGCCTTCCAGGAGGCGGACATCGTCGGCATCACCATGCCGATCACGAAGCACTCGATCCTGGTGAAGCGGGCCGAGGAGATCCCCGGCGCCATCGCGGCGGCGTTCGAGATCGCCGGCACCGGCCGCCCGGGCCCCGTGCTCGTGGACATCACGAAGGACGCCCAGCAGGCGGAGGCGCCGTTCGTCTGGCCGCCGCGGGTCGACCTTCCCGGTTACCGGCCGGTGACGAAGGCCCACGGCAAGCAGATCCAGGCGGCGGCCCAGCTGCTGGCGACCGCCAAGAAGCCGGTGCTGTACGTCGGCGGCGGCGTGATCCGCTCGCAGGCGTCCGCCGAGCTGCTGCGCCTGGCCGAGGCCACCGGGGCGCCGGTGGTGACCACCCTCATGGCCCGCGGCGCCTTCCCCGACTCGCACCCGCAGCACCTCGGCATGCCGGGCATGCACGGCACGGTGCCGGCGGTGCTCGCGCTGCAGGAGGCCGACCTGCTGATCTCGCTCGGTGCGCGCTTCGACGACCGGGTCACCGGCAAGGCGTCGCTGTTCGCCCCGAACGCGCAGGTCGTGCACGTCGACATCGACCCGGCGGAGATCTCCAAGATCCGCACGGCCGACGTGCCGATCGTGGGCGACCTGAAGGACGTGCTCGTCGACCTCGACGGCGCGTTCGCCACCGCCACGTCGGGCGCTTCCCCCGACATCGACGAGTGGTGGTCGTACCTCGATGGCCTCCGCGACGAGTTCCCGCTCGGCTACACCGCGCCCACCGACGGTCACATGTCGCCGCAGTACGTCATCTCGCGCATCGGTGAGCTCACCGGCCCCGAGGGCGTGTTCGCAGCGGGCGTCGGCCAGCACCAGATGTGGGCGGCGCAGTTCATCAAGTACGAGCGTCCCAACTCGTGGCTCAACTCCGGCGGCGCGGGCACCATGGGCTACGCCGTGCCCGCAGCGATGGGCGCGAAGGTCGCCGAGCCCGACCGGGTGGTGTGGGCGATCGACGGCGACGGCTGCTTCCAGATGACCAATCAGGAACTGGCCACCTGCGTCATCAACAACATCCCGATCAAGGTCGCCATCATCAACAACTCCTCGCTCGGCATGGTGCGCCAGTGGCAGACGCTGTTCTACAACGGCCGCTACTCCAACACCGACCTGAACACCGGTCACGACACCGTGCGCATCCCCGACTTCGTCAAGCTCGCAGAGGCCTACGGCTGTCTCGCGCTGCGGGTGGAGAAGGAGCAAGACGTGGATGCCGCCATCAAGACGGCGCTGGAGACCAACGACCGTCCCGTCGTCATCGACTTCGTCGTGAGCGCCGACGCGATGGTGTGGCCGATGGTGCCGCAGGGCGTCAGCAACAGCTACGTCCAGTACGCCCGAGACCACGCTCCGTCGTTCGATCAGGAGGCATGAGCATGAGCAAGCATGTCCTGAGCCTCCTCGTGGAGGACAAGCCGGGTCTGCTGACCCGCGTGGCCGGGCTCTTCGCCCGCCGCGGCTTCAACATCGACTCCCTCGCCGTGGGTGTCACGGAGGTGCCGGGGCTGTCCCGCATCACCGTCGTCGTCGACGTCGAGGAGCTGCCGCTGGAGCAGGTGACCAAGCAGCTGAACAAGCTCGTGAACGTCATCAAGATCGTCGAGCTGGATGCCGCGGCCTCCGTGCAGCGCGAGCACATGCTCGTGAAGGTGCGCGCCGACAACCAGACCCGCTCGAACGTCATCGAGGTCGTGAACCTGTTCCGCGCCTCGGTGGTGGACTATGCCACCGACGCCCTCGTGATCGAAGTCACCGGCGACCGCGGCAAGGTCGACGCGTTCCTGCGCGCCGTCGAGCCGTTCGGCATCAAAGAACTCGCCCAGTCGGGCATGGTCGCGATCGGTCGCGGCGGCAAGAGCATCACCGAGCGCGTCCTGCGCGGCTGAACCCCAGAACCCCCATCCAAGGAGAAACACACCATGGCCGACATCTTCTACGACGCCGACGCCGACCTGTCGCTCATCCAGGGCAAGAAGGTCGCGATCGTCGGGTACGGCTCGCAGGGCCACGCCCACGCGCAGAACCTGCGCGACTCCGGCGTCGAGGTCGTCATCGCCCTCAAGGAGGGCTCCAAGTCCATCGCCAAGGCAGAGGAGGACGGCTTCGAGGTGAAGACCGTCGCCGACGCCGCCGAGTGGGCCGACCTCATCATGATCCTCGCGCCCGACCAGCACCAGCGCACCATCTACAACAACGAGATCGAGCCGCACCTCACCGCCGGCAAGACCCTCGCGTTCGCGCACGGGTTCAACATCCGCTTCGGCTACATCGAGGCTCCCGAGGGCGTCGACGTGATCCTCGTCGCCCCGAAGGCCCCCGGCCACACGGTGCGGCGCGAGTTCGTCGCCGGTCGCGGCATCCCCGACATCATCGCCGTCGAGAACGACGCCTCCGGCCACGCCTGGGACGTCGCGCTGTCGTACGCCAAGGCCATCGGCGGCACCCGCGCCGGCGTCATCAAGACGACGTTCACCGAAGAGACCGAGACCGACCTCTTCGGCGAGCAGGCCGTGCTCTGCGGCGGTGTGTCGCAGCTGGTGCAGTACGGCTTCGAGACGCTGACCGAGGCCGGCTACCAGCCGCAGATCGCCTACTTCGAGGTGCTGCACGAGCTCAAGCTCATCGTCGACCTCATGTGGGAGGGCGGCATCGCCAAGCAGCGCTGGTCGGTGTCGGACACCGCCGAGTACGGCGACTACGTCTCGGGCCCGCGGGTGATCGACGCGCACGTGAAGGAGAACATGCAGGCGGTCCTCGCCGACATCCGCTCCGGCGCGTTCGCGGAGCGCTTCATCAACGACCAGGACAACGGCGCGGTGGAGTTCAAGGAGCTGCGCGAGAAGGCCGCCGCGCACCCGATCGAAGCCGTCGGCAAGGACCTGCGCGCCCTGTTCTCGTGGAAGCAGCAGGACTCCGACTACGTCGAGGGCAGCGCCGCGCGCTGAGCCCGTTCGCCGGCCTGTGCGGCCGGCGCGAACCCGGCCGTCACACCCCGAACCAGGGGAGTGGCGGCCGGGTTCATCATTGCCTCTTCCTGTGGTCTGACCACAGCGCTATGCTGGGCCCAAGCAAGGGCGCGGGCATCGCGTCCGTTCCCGGGTTGGAGAGAGATGTCCCCCGAAATCGACGCACTGGTGGCCCGGGCGCAAGAGGCGCTGACCGCGTATGCGACATTCACGCAGGACCAGATCGACCACATCGTGCGCAAGGCCTCGGTGGCAGCACTCAGCCACCACGCCGACCTCGCCCTGATGGCCGTCGAAGAGACCGGGCGCGGCCTGTTCGAGGACAAGGCCGTGAAGAACATGTTCGCGTGCGAGCACGTGACCCACTCGATCATCAAGCAGCGCACGGTCGGGGTGATCTCCGTCGACGACATCACCGGCATCACCGAGATCGCCGAACCCGTCGGTGTCGTCTGCGGCATCACCCCGGTGACGAACCCCACGTCCACCACGATCTTCAAGTCGCTCATCGCGTTGAAGACCCGCAACCCCATCGTGTTCGCCTTCCACCCGTCGGCGCAGCGCTGCTCGGTGGCTGCGGCCACGGTCGTGCGCGACGCGGCGATCGCCGCCGGCGCACCCGCCGACTGCATCCAGTGGATCGCGGAGCCGTCGCTGGCGGCATCCGGTGAACTCATGAACCACCCCGGCGTCGCTCTCATCCTCGCCACCGGCGGCAACGCCATGGTGCGCGCCGCGTACTCCTGCGGCAAGCCCGCGCTCGGCGTCGGTGCGGGCAACGTCCCGGCCTTCATCGAACGCACGGCGAAGGTGGGGCGTGCGGTCAACGACGTCGTGCTGTCCAAGTCGTTCGACAACGGCATGGTCTGCGCCAGCGAGCAGGCCGTCATCCTCGACGCGCCGATCGTCGAAGAGGCGATGGCGGAGTTCGCGCGACTGCACGCCTACCTCGTGAACGCCGACGAGAAGCGGATGCTGGAAGAGCTCATCTTCGGCGTCTCGGCAGCCGATTCCTCGTGCGCCGAGGCCAAGCTCAACGCGGCGATCGTCGGCCAGCCGGCGGTGCGCATCGCGCAGATGGCCGGGTTCACGGTGCCCGAGGACACCTCGGTGCTGCTGGCCGAGGTCAGCGGCGTGGGTCCCCACGAACCGCTGACGCGGGAGAAGCTCGCCCCGGTGCTGGCTGTGCTCCACGCGGCCGACGCGCAGGAGGGCATCGACCTGTCGGAGCAGATGGTGGCCTTCGACGGCCTCGGTCACTCCGGCGCCGTCCACAGCAACGACCCCGCCGTGATCGCGGACTTCGCCGAGCGGGTGAAGGCCGTGCGCATCATCGAGAACGCCCCTTCGGCCCTGGGCGGCATCGGTGACATCTACAACGCGTTCATGCCGTCGCTGACCCTCGGCTGCGGTTCGTACGGCCGCAACTCGGTGTCGAACAACGTCTCGGCCGTGAACCTCCTCAACATCAAGCGGGTCGGGCGCCGCAACAACAACCTGCAGTGGTTCAAGGTGCCGGCCAAGACCTACTTCGAGCCCAACGCACTGCGCTACCTCATCGACATGAAGGGCATCGAACGGGTCACCGTCGTCACCGACGCCACCATGACCAAGCTCGGGTTCGTCGACCGGGTAATGGACGTGCTGGGCCGGCGGCCCAACCGGGTGCACCTGCAGATCATCGACGACGTCACCCCCGAACCCACCGTCGCGAGCGTGCAGCGGGGAGCGGCGCAGATGCGCGACTTCCAGCCCGACACGATCATCGCGCTCGGCGGCGGCTCGCCGATGGATGCCGCGAAGGTGATGTGGCTGCTCTACGAGAATCCCGACGTGCACTTCTCCGACATGCGGGAGAAGTTCTTCGACGTGCGCAAGCGTGCCTTCCGGTTCCCGGAGCTCGGGGAGAAGGCGCGGCTCGTCTGCGTGCCCACGACCTCGGGAACCGGGTCGGAGATGACGCCCTTCGCGGTGATCACCGACGACGAGACGGGCATGAAGTACCCGCTCGCCGACTACGCGCTGACCCCGTCGGTCGCAATCGTCGATCCGCTGCTGACGACGGCGCTGCCTGCATTTCTCGTCGCCGACGCCGGCTTCGACGCCCTGACCCACGCGACTGAGGCGTACGTGTCGGTCTACGCGAACGACTTCACCGACGGCCTGGCGCTGCACGCCATCAAGCTGATCTTCGAGAACATCGAGCGCAGCACCCAGGCCCCTCCCGGCAGCAGCGACGCCGCGGACATCCAGGCGCGCGAGAAGATGCACAACGCGGCATCCATCGCCGGCATGGCCTTCGGCAACGCCTTTCTCGGGATCGTGCACGCCATGGCCCACGTCACCGGATCGAAGTTCCACCTCGTGCACGGCCGCACCAACGCCATCTACCTGCCCCACGTGATCCGCTACAACGGACAGCGGCCGGCGAAGGTCACGGCATGGCCGAAGTACGAGCGCTACGTGGCACCGGAGCGCTTCCAGCAGATCGCGCAGCACCTCGGGCTCCCGGCGGCGACGCCGGAAGAGGGCGTCGAGTCGTACGCCCGGGCCGTGGAGCGGCTGCGCCGGGCCGTCGGCATCGAGGATTCGTTCCAGGCGCAGGGCGTGCCGGAGGACGCGTTCATCGGCCGACTCGAGGAGCTCGCGATGGCGGCGTACGGCGACCAGTGCGCGCCGGCGAACCCCCGCATGCCGCTGCTGGCCGACATGCGCACGCTCATGGAAGCCGCCTACTACGGCACGTCCTACGACGCGGTGCGCGCCGCACGCGCGACGGCCGCCGCAGCGGTCGACGCGGCCGAGGTGGTGCCGCTGCCGGTGGCAGCGGATGCCGCAACCGTCGAGCCCACGGTGACCCACGGTCGCAAGAAGGCCACCCGGTAACGCGCTTCCGAGCCGACAGCCCGGTCCCCGATCTCGGGGGCCGGGCTACGCTGGTGCCATGGCCCGACCAGACGACGACGCGCTCAGCTGGGACGGCGATGACGATCCCACCCTCGCCGCCGCACCCGCGGCCACGCCGCTGCCGACCGGGTATCGCGCCGTGGGCAGAGGCAGCGAGCGGCTGGGGGAGACCCGGCAGGCGGATGCCGCAGACGAGACGCCCGCGCTGAACGAGCCCACCGGCCCCGCGCCCATGGGCAACGCCGCGCTCGTGGGCGTCGGCGTGTTCACCGGCATCTACCTGCTGCTGTCACTGGGCTGGGTGCTCGGCGCCGGCCGCCTGCAGCTGGTCGCCCAGCTGTTCCTCGACCCCGTCGCCTACCAGGTCACGATGTGGCTGGCCGTGCTCGCGCCGCCCCTGTGGTTCGGCACCGTCTGGCTGCTCACCCGCCGATCCAAGCTGTGGCTGCGCCTGGTGCTGCTGGCCGCCGGCGCCGTGCTGCTCGTGCCGTGGCCCTTCGTCCTCTCTGGAGCGTCGCTGTGACCGCCGCCGCACCCACCACACGCCGCACGGCGCTGCCCACCTGGCTCGTCGCCGTCATCGCCGGGGCGTTCCTACTGCTGTACGCGTTCGTCTTCTGGACGGCGCTGGGCTTTCTGCTGCAGCAGGCGGGGGGAACGGCGGGCCTCACCGGCTATGGCTGGTTCGTGCTGCTGCTGCCGGTCGTCTTCCCACCCGCCGTGTTCGCCGCCGCCCTCGCGATCGGCTGGAAGCGACCCGCGCCGGCCTACCTTGCCGTCATGCTCACCGGACTCGCCTTCGTCGCGGTGTTCTGGCTCGACGTGCTGGCGTACGCCGCGGCATCCTCCGCGCTCTACGGCGTCTGACGAGGCGACACCCGGCGTCACGCGGTCACGGCCACTCGCGCCCGCGCGATAGGGTGAAACCGCCCCCGTCCGACGGTGTGACGGGGATTCCCCCTCAGTCGCGGCGCACGCGGTGACGTGCGCTGCCGCCCCGAAGGATCCCGCGTGCCTCAGCCCGTCGTGCTCATTGCCGAAGAACTCTCACCCGCCACGATCGACGCCCTCGGGCCCGAGTTCGACGTGCGTCACATCGACGGATCGGACCGGGAGGCCCTTCTTGCCGCGCTGGCCGACGCGCACGCCGTACTCATCCGCTCGGCGACGAAGATGGATGCCGAAGCCATCGCCGCCGCGCCCCGGCTGAAGGTCATCGCGCGCGCCGGCGTGGGCCTGGACAACGTCGACATCAAGACGGCCACCGCCGCCGGTGTCATGGTGGTCAACGCCCCGACGTCGAACATCGTCTCGGCCGCCGAGCTCACGATCGGCCACATCCTGAGTCTTGCCCGCCGCATCCCCGCCGCCCACGCCTCGCTCGCGGCCGGCCAGTGGAAGCGCAGCGCCTACACCGGTGTCGAGCTGTTCGAGAAGACCGTCGGCATCATCGGCCTCGGCCGCATCGGCGCGCTCATCGCGGCGCGCCTGCAGGCCTTCGGCATGAACGTCGTCGCCTACGACCCCTACGTCACGAGCGCGCGTGCTCAGCAGCTCGGTGTGCAGCTGCTGAGCCTGGACGAGCTGCTGCAGCAGTCGGACTTCATCACGATCCACATGCCGAAGACCCCCGAGACGACCGGCATGATCTCCACCGAGCAGTTCTCGCTCATGAAGCCCAGCGCCTACATCGTCAACGTCGCCCGGGGTGGTCTCATCGACGAGGACGCGCTGTACACGGCGCTGACCACGGGCGAGATCGCCGGTGCCGGTCTCGATGTCTTCACGAGCGAGCCCCCCGCCGACGGCGGCACGGCGCGTCGGCTGCTCGACCTCCCCAACATCATCGTCACCCCGCACCTGGGTGCCTCCACCGACGAGGCGCAGGAGAAGGCCGGGGTGTCGGTGGCCCGCTCGGTGCGTCTCGCGCTCGGTGGCGAGCTGGTGCCCGACGCCGTCAACGTCGCCGGCGGGGTCATCGATCCGTACGTGCGTCCCGGCATCCCTCTCGTGGAGAAGCTGGGCCAGATCTTCAGCGCACTGGCGCACTCGCCACTGACGAGCCTCGACATCGAGGTGCACGGCGAGCTGAGCCAGTACGACGTCAGCGTGCTCAAGCTGGCCGCGCTCAAGGGCGTGTTCACGAACATCGTCAGCGAGAGCGTGTCGTACGTCAACGCACCGCTGCTGGCCGAGCAGCGCGGCATCGAGTCGCGCCTGATCGTCGACGACCAGTCCGACGAGTACCGCAACGTCATCACGCTGCGCGGCGCTCTCTCCGACGGCTCGCAGCTGTCGGTGTCGGGCACCCTCACCGGCACGAAGCAGATCGAGAAGCTCGTCGGCATCAACGACTACGCCGTGGAGCTGCCCATCGAGCAGCACCACATCGTCATGCTCTACACCGACCGGCCCGGCATCGTCGCGGTCTACGGGCAGAAGTTCGGCGAGGCCGGCATCAACATCGCCGGCATGCAGATCGCCCGTCGCGCCGCCGGGGGACAGGCGCTGTCGGTGCTCACGGTCGACTCGCCCGTCGCCGACGAGGTGCTCGACGAGGTGCGCTCGGCGATCCAGGCCGACCTGTTCCGTCAGATCGAGATCACCGAGTCGTGAGCGTCGCGCCCTCCACGAGGGCGATGAGTGCGTCCATGGCCGCCCCGCGGGGCACGGGACCGGGGACGGAACCGCCGGCGAGGGCGTTGTTGAAGTAGAGCCCGTCGCTGACGAGCATCACCAGATCCAGCGCCGTCTCGTCGCGCACGTGCGGGCGCAGCACCGCGGTCCACTCCTCACGCACTCTGCGCAGCGCATCGCGGGCCGTGGTGTTGCCGCCCTGAGCGAGCCGCGACGTCGCCAGCAGCACGCGGTCCAGCGGATCGTTGTGCATGACCGACGAGCGCAGGAAGTACGACACCGGACCGTCCGGCGCGGCCGCGGTCGCCGCGACGTCGGCCTCGACGAGCGTGCGGAGGCGCTCCAGGAGCGCGGCTTCGAGTGCTTCCTTGGTGCCGAAGTGGTAGAGCAGTCCGCCCTTGGACACCCCCGCGGCGCGCGCGGTGGCCTCCAGCGTCGCTGCCCGCTCGCTCTCGTCGATGAGGATCGTCTCGAACGCGTCGAGGACCTTCTCGCGGGCCAGGGGAGGGCGACTCATGGGGTCGATCGTATCGACGGGCGGGTGGACATCCTGTTACTATACCGGCTGGACGGTATAGATTGATGATGATGACACTGACAGAAGAGATCCGCCTCGCCGACAGCCGAGGACAGCGCGTGGGCTGGCGCGGCTGGGCCGCGCTGGTAGTGCTCATGCTGCCCGTGCTGCTCGTCTCGGTCGACAACACGGTGCTGAGCTTCGCGCTGCCCGACATCGCGCAGCACCTCGCGCCCACGAGCGCCGAGCAGCTGTGGATCATCGACGCCTACCCGCTCGTGCTGGCGGGCCTGCTGGTGACCATGGGCACGCTCGGCGACCGTTTCGGCAGACGACGGATGCTGATGATCGGCGCCACCGGCTTCGCCGCCGTCTCGGTGGTCGCCGCCTTCGCGCCCACGGCGGGCCTGCTCATCGCGGCGCGCGCGGCGATGGGCGTCTTCGGCGCCATGCTCATGCCTTCGACGCTGTCGCTGCTGCGCAGCATCTTCACCGACCGCGACCAGCGGCGCTTCGCCATCGCGGTGTGGGCGGCGATGTTCTCCGCCGGCGCAGCCCTGGGCCCGATCGTCGGCGGCATCCTGCTGGAGCACTTCTCGTGGGGATCGGTCTTCCTCATGTCGGTACCGGTGCTCATCCCGCTCCTCGTCTTCGCACCGCTGCTCGTGCCCGAGAGTCGCGACCCGAAGCCGGGCCGCATCGATCCGCTCAGCATCGCGCTGTCGCTGGCGACGATGGTGCCGATCGTCTACGCGATCAAGGAGTTCGCCGTGCACGGCGCGGGTGCGACGCCGCTCGTGCTCGCGGCCGCCGGCATCGGCTTCGGCGTGCTGTTCGTGTGCCGTCAACTGCGGTCGGCGTCGCCCATGCTCGATATGCGTCTGTTCCGGCGGGGCACGTTCAGCGGGGCACTGCTGGTGAACCTGCTCAGCGTGGTGGCGCTCGTCGGCTTCCTCTTCTTCGTCTCCCAGCACCTGCAGCTGATCGTGGGGCTCTCGCCCATGCAGGCGGGTTTCGCGCTCGTGCCGGGCATGCTCGCGATGATCGCGGCAGGTCTGCTCATCGTGCCGGTGGCGCGGCGCGTCGATGCGCGCATCGTCGTGAGCGTCGCGCTGCTGTTCTCGGTCGCGGGGTACATCATGGTGGCCCTCACCGCCGCCGACGGGGCGCTGGGCATGCTGATCATGGCGTTCGCGCTGCTGGGCGTCGGCATCGGGGCGGCCGAGACCGTCTCGAACGACCTCATCCTCGCCAGCGTCCCGCCGGCCAAGGCGGGCGCCGCCAGTGCCGTGTCCGAGACCGCCTACGAGCTGGGCGCCGTGCTCGGCACGGCCGTGCTCGGGGGCATCCTCACCGCGATCTACCGCTCCGGCATCGTGCTGCCCCCGGGGCTTCCGGCCGACGTCGCCGCTGCCTCCCGCGAGACCCTCGCCGGTGCGGTCAGCGCCGCACAGGGACTGGATGCCGCCGCCGCCGAGGCCCTGCAGACCGCCGCGGCGCACGCGTTCGACGCGGGCGTGGGGGTGACCGCGCTCATCGGTGCCGGCCTCGTCGTCATAGCGGGCGTCATCGCGGCCACTACCCTGGGTACATCCCGCCCCGCGCCCGACCGCGTCGACCACTGACGCGGCGGCGCGCCCCGCAAAGGAGTGTCATGTCGCGCGTCGTCAAGCTCGCCGTCATCCCCGGTGACGGCATCGGTCCCGAGGTCATCGCGCAGGCCGAGAAGGTGCTCGACGCCGTGACGGCGCACTCCGACGTCACGTTCGAGCGGACGAGGTTCTCGCTCGGCGCCGACCGCTACCTCGCCACCGGCGACACCCTCACCGACGACGACCTCGCCGCGATCGCCGCCCACGACGCGATCCTGCTCGGAGCCGTCGGGGGAGTGCCGGGCGACCCGCGCCTGCGAGAGGCGAACATCGAGCGCGGCCTGCTGCTGAAGCTGCGCTTCGCGCTGGACCACTACGTCAATCTCCGGCCTTCGAAGCTCTACCCCGGTGCTGCCGGCCCCCTCGCCGATCCCGGCGACATCGACTTCGTCGTCGTGCGCGAAGGCACCGAGGGGCCGTACGTCGGCAACGGCGGCTCCATCCGCACCGGCACGCCGCACGAGGTGGCCAACGAGACGAGCGTCAACACCGCCTACGGCATCGAGCGCGTCGTGCGCTACGCCTTCGAGCTCGCCGAGCGCCGTCGTCGCCGGCTCACCCTCGTGCACAAGACCAACGTGCTGGTGCACGCGGGCGGCATGTGGAAGCGCATCGTCGACACCGTCGCGGCGGAGCATCCCGAGGTGGCCGTAGACTACCTGCACGTCGACGCGGCGACGATCTTTCTGGTCACGAACCCGGATCGCTTCGACGTGATCGTCACCGACAACCTCTTCGGTGACATCCTCACCGACCTGGCCGGCGCCGTCACCGGCGGCATCGGCCTCGCCGCCTCGGGGAACATCAACCCCGACGGCGTCTTCCCCTCGATGTTCGAGCCCGTGCACGGATCGGCGCCCGACATCGCCGGCCGGCAGCTGGCCGACCCCACGGCAGCGATCCTCTCCGTCGCCCTCATGCTCGATCACCTCGGGCTGCAGGACGAGGCCCAGCGCGTCACCCGCGCAGCCGAAGCGGACATCGCCGCCCGAGACGGCAACCCCCGCACCACGACGCAGATCGGCGACGCGATCGCCTCCCGCCTCGCCTGAGCACCGGCGTACCCTGGAATCTGCGCCGTCGGCGCCCCACGCGACAGGACCTGACATGACCCTTCTCGATTCCGACGCGGGGCTTGCGCCCCTCGAGTTCGCCCGCACCCGCAACCTGGCGGCCAAGACCCCGGCCGAGCGCGCCGAGATCCTGCGCGACCCGAGCTTCGGCACCGTCTTCACCGACCACATGGTCGACATCTGCTGGTCGGTGCGCGGCGGCTGGCACCGCCCGCGCGTGCAGCCGTACGGCCCGATCGCACTGGATCCCGCAGCCGCCGTGCTGCACTACGGGCAAGAGGTCTTCGAGGGCATCAAGGCCTACCGTCACGCCGACGGCTCCATCCACACCTTCCGTCCCGACCAGAACGCCCGGCGCCTGCAGCGCAGCGCCCGTCGCCTCGCGCTGCCGGAACTGCCCGTCGAGTACTTCCTGCAGTCGCTGCGCGAGCTCATCGCCATCGACGGCGACTGGGTGCCTGCAGGCGAGGACCAGAGCCTGTACCTGCGCCCGTTCATGTTCGCCAAAGAGGCCTTCCTCGGCGTCCGCCCCGCCAACAAGGTGGGCTACTACCTCATCGCGAGCCCCGTCGCGGCGTACTTCAAGGGCGGTGCGAAGCCGGTGTCGATCTGGCTCAGCGAGGACTACTCCCGCGCAGGCAAGGGCGGCACGGGGGCGGCCAAGACGGGCGGCAACTACGCCGCCAGCCTGCTGCCGCAGGCCCAGGCCTACGAGCAGGGCTGCGACCAGGTGGTCTTCCTCGACGCCGACCGCAACGTCGAGGAGCTCGGTGGTATGAACATCGTGTTCGTCTACAAGGACGGCACGATCGTGACCCCGCAGTCCGACTCGATCCTCGAGGGCATCACGCGCGACTCGCTGCTGCAGCTCGCCGCCGACCGCGGCCACCGCGTGGAGGGTCGCAACGTGTCGATCGATGAGTGGCGCGCGGGCGTGGCATCCGGAGACATCGTCGAGGTCTTCGCGTGCGGCACCGCCGCCGTCGTCGCCCCCATCGGTCAGCTCAAGGGCGCCGACTTCGTCGACGAGCAGCCCGTGGGCGAGCTGGCGCTGTCGCTGCGCCAAGAGCTCACCGACATCCAGTACGGGCGCGCCGACGACCGTCACGGCTGGCTGGTGCGTCTGGACGCGTGAGCGGCGCACGGGCGCTCAGGCGCCCGCGCGTCTAGGCTGGGCGGGTGAGAATCGCACGCTTCAGCCACCAGGACGTCATCACCTACGGCATCCTCGACGAAGGCGACCTGGTCGTCCTCGCGGGCGACCCGCTGTTCGCCGGTTTCGAGACGACGGGACAGCGCGTCCCGGTGTCGGAGGTGACGCTGCTCGCCCCGGTGATCCCGCGGTCCAAGATCGTCTGCGTGGGCAAGAACTATCGCGACCACGCGGCCGAGATGGGCGGTGAGGCGCCCGCAGCGCCGCTGCTGTTCTTCAAGCCGAACACCTCGGTCATCGGCCCGGGTGACACGATCGTGCGTCCCACGCAGTCCGAGCGCACCGACTACGAGGGCGAACTCGCCGTCGTCATCGGCCGCGTGGCCAAAAACGTACCCGCCGAGCGGGCGCTGGACTACGTCTTCGGGTACACGATCGCCAACGACGTCACCGCGCGGGATCTGCAGCAGAGCGACGGGCAGTGGGCCCGTGCCAAGGGCTTCGACACGTTCTGCCCGCTCGGCCCCGTGATCGAGACGGAGTTCGACCTCACCGGCCCTGCCCGAGTGGTCACCCGCGTCAACGGAGAGGTGCGTCAGGACGGTCCCCTCACCGACATGGTGCACTCCGTCGCCGATGTGATCGCGTACGCATCCGCCGCGTTCACGCTGCTGCCCGGTGACGTCATCCTCACCGGCACGCCGGCGGGGGTCGGCCCGTTCGTGGCAGGCGACGTGGTGGAGGTGGAGATCACCGGCCTCGGCATCCTGCGCAACACCGCGCGGGATGCCTGAGCACACCCGTCCCGACGGGCTCGATCTCACCCGCATCCGTCGCCGCACCGTCGCGGTGCTCGCCCTCGGGCAGGTGCTGGGCGGCATCGCGTTCGGCGCCACGATCTCGCTCGGCGCGGTGCTGGCGGCGGACATCTCCGGTGACGACACCCTCTCGGGGCTCGCGACGGCGGCGGTGACACTCGGGGCGGCGGCGCTGGCCGTGCCCCTGGCGGCGCTGGCGCGCCGACGCGGCCGACGCGTCTCGCTCGCCTCCGGCATGCTCATCGCGCTGGTCGGCGTCGCACTCGTCGTCGTGGCGGTGTCGCTTCACCAGTTCGCCCTGCTGCTGGTGGCCTTCGCGCTCATCGGCGCCGGCCAGGCCGCGAACCTGCAGTCGCGGTTCGCCGCGACCGACCTCGCCACCGATGCCTCGCGCGGGCGGGATCTCTCGCTCGTGGTCTGGGCGACCACGATCGGCGCCGTGCTCGGACCCAACCTCGTCGGACCGGGGGAGGCGCTCGGCGCCGTGGTGGGGATGCCGCCGCTGACCGGCCCCTATCTGTTCACGATCGCGGCGCAGCTGCTGGGCATCGCGCTGTACCTCACCGCGCTCCGACCCGACCCGCTGCTGCTCGCACACCGACTCGCGCGGGAGGCGTCGGCGAGCGCCCGCACGATCGCGAAGACCGACCGACCGCTCGCCGCCCGCTACGCGATCACGGCGATCGCCGCGAGTCACGGCGTCATGGTGGCCGTCATGGCGATGACACCGGTGCACCTCATCCACCACGGTGCGGAACTGTCGGTCGTGGGGCTCACGATCAGCCTGCACATCGCCGGCATGTACGCGCTGTCGCCGGTGTTCGGGCTGCTGGCCGACCGGCTGGGGCGCATCCCCACGATCCTCGTCGGGCAGGGGCTGCTCGCGGCATCCCTTCTGGTGGCCGCCGTCGGTCAAGACTCCACGGTCCTCGTCACGGTGGGTCTCGTGCTGCTGGGCCTCGGTTGGAGCGCGTCGACCGTGGCGGGAGCGGCGCTGCTGACCGAGACCTCCGATGACGCGCACCGCACCCGGCGCCAGGGTCGGAGCGACCTGGCCATGAACCTCGTGGGCGCTCTCGGCGCGATCGGCGCCGGCGCGGTGCTGGGGGTCATCGGCTACGGCGGGCTTGCCCTCGTGGCCCTCGTCGCGGTCGCCGTCGTGGTGGTGCTCGCCCCTGCCGGTCGCCGCTGACCGCCCGCGGCGAGGCGGGGTGCGCAACTAGACTGGACCGTGATGTCCTCTGCACCGCACCCCCTGACCACGACCGCCTCCGGTACCGACGTCCGCGTTCGGTTCTGCCCGTCGCCCACCGGACTGCCGCACGTCGGCATGGTGCGCACGGCCCTCTACAACTGGGGGTACGCGCGCCACACCGGCGGCAAGCTGATCTTCCGGGTGGAGGACACCGACGCCGCGCGGGACAGCGAGGAGAGCTACCGTCAGCTCGTCGACGCGCTCACGTGGCTCGAGATCGATTGGGACGAGGGCGTGGAGAAGGGCGGCCCGCACGCGCCGTACCGCCAGTCGCAGCGCGGGGACATCTACGCCGGCGTGCTGCAGCAGCTGATCGCCTCGGGCGCGGTGTACGAGTCCTACTCGACCGCCGAGGAGATCGACGCCCGCAACGAGGCCAACGGTCGGGCCAAGCAGCTGGGCTACGACAACTACGACCGCACGCTCACCGATGAGCAGAAGGCCGCCTTCCGCGCCGAGGGGCGCGAGCCCGCGTGGCGACTGCGCGTTCCCGACGAGGACCTCACCTACGTCGACCTCATCCGTGGCGAGGTCACCTTCCCCGCCGGATCCTTCCCCGACTTCGTGGTGGTGCGCGCGGGCGGTCAGCCGCTGTACACCTTCACCAACCCGGTGGACGACGCGCTGATGGGCATCACCCACGTCATCCGCGGCGAGGACCTCATGCCCTCCACGGCGCGCCAGCTGGCGCTGTACAGCGCGCTCATCGACGCCGGCGTCACCACCTTCGTGCCGCGCTTCGGTCACATGCCGCTCGTGCTGGGAGAAGTGGGCAACAAGAAGCTCTCCAAGCGCGACCCGAAGGCCGACCTGTTCCTGCAGCGCGACAAGGGCTTCATCCACGAGGGTCTGCTCAACTACCTCGCCCTCCTCGGGTGGTCGCTCTCGCACGACCGTGACGTGTTCTCCCTCGAGGAGTTCATCGCCGCCTTCGACATCGCCGACGTCAACCCGAACCCGGCGCGCTTCGACCAGAAGAAGGCCGAATCGATCAACGGCGACCACATCCGCATGCTGGATGCCGCCGACTTCGCGGCGCGCATCGTCCCGTACCTCGTGGCCGAGGGGATCGTCGCCGACCCGCCCACCGCCGCGCAGCAGCAGATGATCACCGCGGCAGCCCCCCTCGTGCAGGAGCGCGTGCAGCTGCTCGGCGAGGTGCCGGCGCTCCTCGGGTTCCTCTTCACCGACGAGATCGACTACCAGGACGACGCGCTCGCGTCGCTGCCCGCGAACGCGGGCGAGGTGATCGTGGCATCCGTCGGCGCACTCGAACTGGTTCCCGAGCAGTCCTTCACGGCCGCCGCGGTGCAGGAAGCCTTGGCCGGCGCCCTCATCGAAGGGTTGGGGCTCAAGCCCCGCGTCGCCTATGGTCCGCTGCGCGTGGCGCTCAGCGGCCGTCGCATCTCGCCGCCGCTGTTCGAGTCGATGGAGCTCCTCGGCAAAGCCGAGACGATCCGCCGACTCGGCGCGCTGGTGCAGCGCATCGGCTGATCGCGGCCGCGCCACGCCCGGCGCGCCGCCGGTTCGTGCCAGGGCTCAGGATCGGCTATGCTTGATCTTCGGTGCGAGGGCGACTTCGAACCGATGGGGTATGGTGTAATTGGCAACACGGCGGTTTCTGGTTCCGTTGTTCTTGGTTCGAGTCCAGGTACCCCAGCAAGACGAAAACCCCCGGGAAACCGGGGGTTTCGTCGTTTCCGGACGCGTTCGGTCACGCACTGCACCGAGGTCGCGGATCTCCCTTCGGTTTCGGGATGAAACCACGTAAACACAGATGACGGCCCTTGTGGGTGTCTTTGTTTGTGTTGTATCGTGTGGTCGAATCCGAAGAAAGGACGACCGTGTACGCGATGGAGCGCCACCAACTGATCGAGCGCCTGGTCACCCAGGACGGCCGGGTGGCCGTCGTCGACCTCGCCGACCGGTTCGGCGTCACGACCGAGACGGTGCGTCGCGACCTCGACCAGCTCGAGCGTGCCGGGGCCCTGCGCCGCGTGCACGGGGGCGCAGTGGCGCGCGATCGCACGAGCGTCGTGGAACCCTCGCTCGCAGAGCGCTCGACCCAGCGCGGGGCGGCGAAGCTCGCCATCGCACAGCGGGCTCTCGACGTGCTCGGCGACGGCTTCCGCGGCTCGATCTTCCTCGACGCCGGCACCACGACCGCCGCCGTCGCCTCCCTCCTTCCCACCCGCCTGGCTGAGACCGACGGCACCGCCGAGGTGGTCACGCATGCCATGCCGTTGGCCAACGTGCTCGCGGGGTCGCCGCGGCTCTCGCTCACCGTCATCGGTGGACGCGTGCGCGGGCTCACCGCCGCTGCCGTCGGCTCGCACACCGTGCGCGCGATCGAGGGACTGCGTCCCGACGTCGCCTTCATCGGCACCAACGGGCTGTCGCAGGGATTCGGGCTGAGCACGCCCGACCCCGACGAGGCGGCCGTCAAGCGTGCGATCGTGCGCAGCTCGCGCCGAGTGGTGGTCGTCAGCGACGCGGAGAAGTTCGACGTCGAGCTGCTGGTGACCTTCGCCGGCCTCGAGGACGTCGACGTCGTCGTGACCGACCGCGCCCCGGCGTCCGCGCTCGGCGCGGCACTGGAGGACGCAGGTACGGAGGTGTGGACCGCATGATCGTCACCGTGACCGCCAACCCGTCGCTCGATCGCACCGTCGCGCTCGAGGCGCCGCTCGAGGTCGGGAGCGTGCAGGCCGCGCGGGGCGCTCGTGAGGATGCCGGAGGCAAGGGGATCAACGTCTCCCGCGTCGCCGCGGCATCCGACGCGCCGACGCTCGCCGTGCTGCCGCTGGCCGCAGACGACCCGTTCGCGGTGTCGCTGCACGGCACCGGTGTGCCGCTGGTGACCGTACCCGTCGCCGGCCACGTGCGCGCGAACATCACGATCACCGACCCGGCCGGTGAGACCACCAAGCTCAACCTCCCCGGCGCCAGGCTCACCGACCCCGAGCGTGCCGCCGTGATCGCCGCGGTCGTCGACGCGTGCGCGCACGCCCACTGGCTCGTCCTCGCCGGCTCCCTCCCGCCGGGCGTGCCCGACGACTTCTACGTGGAGGTCATCGATGCCGTGCGCGAGCGGTGGGGCGATGCCGCGCCCCGCATCGCGGTGGACACGTCGGGTCCTGCGCTGTCTGCCGTCGTCGAGCGGGCCCACCCCGACCTCATCAAGCCGAATGAGCACGAGCTCGCCGACCTCGTCGGCATCGCGCTCGATGCCGCCGCCGCCGACCTCGTCGCTGCCGTGCTCCCGGTCGCCCGGCGCCTCGTGCCCGAGAGGGTCGGCGCGGCGCTGGTGACCCTCGGCGGTGATGGCGCGGTGCTCATCACGGCCGACGGAGCGTGGGCGGGCCGCCCGCCCCGCATCCGCGTGCAGAGCACGGTGGGGGCCGGTGACAGTTCGCTGGCGGGCTACCTCATCGCCGACACCCGCGGCGCCGCTCCCGCCGAGTGCCTGCGCACCGCCATCCGTTACGGCGCCGCCGCCACGACGCTGCCCGGCACGCAGGCACCCACCCCGCGTGACCTTCCCACCGGCGACGTGCCGGTGCGAGCCCTCGATGTCTGACCCGCTCCCGCCACACAGGAGGTCATCATGACCGAAACCATCACCACCGAACTCGTCAGCCTCGACGAGCCGCTCGGCGACGACAAGCAGGCGGTCATCCGCGCCCTGGCCGCGCGGGTGGCGGCACAGGGCCGCGCGACCGATGCCGATGCCCTCGCCGCCGACGCCTGGGCGCGCGAGCAGAAGGACGAGACGGGGCTGCCCGGCGGCATCGCCATTCCGCACGCGAAGAGCGCTGCGGTCACGGTGCCGTCGCTCGCCTTCGCGCGACTGTCGCCCGGGGTCGCCTTCGGCGCGCCCGACGGTCCCGCCGACCTCGTCTTCCTGATTGCGGCACCCGCCGATGCCGCGGAAGCGCACCTCGCGGTGCTCTCCAAGCTCGCCCGCTCGCTCATGCAGGAGGACTTCACCGCGGGGTTGCGGGCCGCCACGAGCGCTGACGACGTCGTGCACATCGTGCGGCGCGCGATCGGCGAGGAGGAGGCGACGCCCGCCGAGGCGACCCCCGACGCCGCCGCGGCGGCGACCACCCCCCAGGCGGAGGGCGCCGAGCCCGCCACTCGGCGGCGCCCCGCCGCCACCCCCGACCTCGAAGTGGCCGGCCGGCCGGCGCGCATCGTCGCGGTCACCGCGTGCGCCACCGGCATCGCGCACACCTTCATGGCCGCCGATGCACTGACGGCCGCGGGCAAGAAGGCCGGCATCGACCTCGTCGTGGAGCCGCAGGGTTCCAGCGGCTACAAGGCGCTGCCCAAGGACGTCATCGACCAGGCCGATGCCGTGATCTTCGCGACCGACGTGGACGTGCGCGAACCGCAGCGGTTCGCGGGCAAGCCGCTCGTGCGCTCCGGCGTGAAGCGCGGCATCGAAGAGCCGACGCAGATGATCGCCGAGGCGGTCGCAGCGGCGAAGGACCCGCACGCTCAGCGGGTGTCGGCCGCGGCGGCAGGGACGACGACCGAGTCGGCCGCAGAGACGCTGGGTGTGGGGGCCCGTATCCAGCGTTGGCTGCTCACCGGCGTCAGTTACATGATCCCCTTCGTCGCCGGTGGCGGACTGCTGATGGCGCTGGGCTTCCTGCTCGGCGGCTACGAGGTGAGTAACGATGCCGCCGCGGTGATCATCGAGAACTCGCTCTGGAACCTCCCCGCCGGCGGGCTCGGCCAGTACCTCGGGTCTGTCGCCTTCATGATCGGCAACACGTCGATGGGCTTCCTCGTCGCCGCGTTGGCCGGCTACATCGCCTTCGCGATCGCCGATCGTCCCGGCATCGCCCCCGGTTTCGTCGCCGGTGCGGTCGCCGTGCTCATGAGCGCCGGGTTCATCGGCGGCATCGTGGGCGGTCTGCTCGCCGGTGGTGTCGCGTGGTGGCTCGGCCGCCTCGACGCCCCGCGTTGGCTGCGCGGACTCATGCCCGTCGTGATCATTCCGCTCGTGGCCTCGATCGTGGCATCCGGACTCATGGTGCTCTTCCTCGGCCGGCCCATCGCCTGGCTCATGGAGCAGATGACCAACGGTCTCAACGACCTCGCCGCCACCGGCCTCATCGTCGTCGTCGGCATCATCGTCGGTCTCATGATGTGCTTCGACCTCGGCGGCCCCGTCAACAAGGTGGCGTACGCCTTCGCCGTCGCCGGCCTCGGCACCGCCTCGGCCACCAACACCTCGCCCTACCTCATCATGGCCGCCGTCATGTGTGCCGGCATGGTGCCGCCGCTGGCGATGGCACTGGCCTCCACGGTGCTCGGTCGGCAGCTGTTCACCCCGGTCGAGCGTGAGAACGGCAAGGCCGCGTGGCTGCTGGGTGCGTCGTTCATCTCTGAGGGCGCGATCCCGTTCGCGGCGGCAGACCCGCTGCGAGTCATCCCCGCCTCGATGGTCGGCGGAGCGGTCACCGGGGCGCTGAGCATGCTCTTCGCCGTCGAATCCCGCGCTCCCCACGGCGGCATCTTCGTCTTCTTCGCCATCGACCCCATCTGGGGGTTCCTGGTGGCGCTGGCGGCAGGTACCGTCGTGACTGCGCTCATCGTCGTAGCCCTGAAGAAGTGGGTTGCACCGAAAGAACTCGCCGAAGCCGAAGCGGCATCCGTCGCCCCGGTTCCGGCGACCGTCTGAGATCCCTAGGAGGACACCATGGCAGAACGTCAGGCCACCATCGCCAGCAGCTCCGGGCTGCACGCCCGCCCCGCGAAGCTCTTCGTGCAGGCGGTGCAGGAGAAGAGTGTCCCGGTGACCATCGCCGTCGAGGGCGGTCCCGACCTGAATGCCGGCAGCATCCTGTCGCTCATGGGCCTCGGTGCCTCGCACGGCACCGTCGTGACACTCAAGGCCGAGGGCGACGGCGCCGAGCAGGCGCTGGACGAGCTGGTGCAGCTGCTGGAGACGGATCTCGACGCGCAGTGACACCGGCGCACGCCGGCTGAACGGATGCCGCGGGGCGCTGCCCCGCGGCATCCGTCGTCTCTGCGGTCCGCTCAGAGGTCGAAGGCTTGTCCGGGTTCGAGTTCGAGGAACTCCCCGCCGCCCTGCTCCGTCGCCCACGTGAGTCGCGCGCGCCCCATCTGCAGGCCGATGCGCGAGAGGGTCATGTCGTGTGTCGCGAAGGCGCGGTGCGGCTTCACCGCGAGTACGAAGTCCATCGCCTCCCCGATCTTCAGCCACGGCGCACCGACGGGCGCGGCCAGCAGTCGCACGTCGGCGCCCTTCGGGACGGCGTAGCTGTCGCCCGGGTAGTAGAACTCATCGTCCACGAGCACGCCGACGTTGTCGATGGCGGGGATCGATTCGTGGATCACGCTGTGCCGTCCGCCGTGGAAGCTGAGTGTGAACGGATCCAGCGCCACGGTGTCGCCGGGTGACACGACGGTGATGTCGTACCCCGTCACCGCAGCCGCGACGCCCGCCGGTCCGTAGATCGGCACGTGCGGCTCGAGCGCGCGGAGGCGCTCGAGGTGGTCGGGCGTCCAGTGGTCGGGGTGCTCGTGGGTGAGGACGATCCCGACGAGCCCGCGCACGTCGGTGAGGGGGAGGGTGAAGCTCCCGGGGTCGATGATGAGCGTCTTGCCGTCGCGCTCCAGGCGCAGGCACGCGTGTTCGTGCTTGGTGACTCGCATGGGACGAGTCAACCCTCCGACACGCCCGGGGACAAGCGCGGGCACCTCGATTTGGCGCCGTCATGCGGGCCGTGGCATACTTTAACGGTTGTCGAAACGGCCCCATCGTATAGCGGCCTAGTACGCCGCCCTCTCACGGCGGTAACGCGGGTTCGAATCCCGCTGGGGTCACAACACCAGAAAACCCCCGGTCTCCGGCCCGGGGGTTTTCTGCATCCCCCCGCGGCCCCGCGCCGCGCCGCGCCGCGCCGCCCACAGTGAGACGACTACGGACGGCCGAGACAGTGGGTGATACCCATGGTCTCGGCCGTCCGTAGTCGTCTCAGCGGTGAGGGGGCGGCGGGGTCAGGCGGCGGGCGGCGGCGGCGCGGGGCGGCGGCGGCGGATGCCGCGGAGCACCAGCCACACCGCGAGCCACACCACCGCGGCGACGGCGAGCCAGGGGAGCAGGAACCCGAGCGCGATCACGATGCCGTTGAGCGTCGCGATCAGTCCGTTCCAGCCGGCGACGAGCCCGTCGCCGAACCCGGCGGGGTCGGCCTCGACGGCCTCGGTCGGGGTGACGATGCTCACCGTGAGCGAGGACAGCGCCACCTGATCGTCGAGGTACTCCAGCTGCTGCTGCCACGACTCGAGCTCTGCCTGGCGCTCGGCCAGCGCGCTCTCCGCCGCGATCAGGTCGGCCAGCGACCCCGCCTGAGCCATCAGCTCGGTGAGACGGGTGACGGATGCCTGTGCCGTCTCGACCCGTGCACGCAGATCCACGGCCTGCGTGGTGACGTCCTGGCGCGAGATCTGCGACGCCGTGACGTCGCCGAGCTCGTCGAGGTCGGACATCACCGTCTGCAGCTGCGCTGCGGGCACCCGCACCGATACCCACGTCCCGGTGGTACCCGGGTAGGGGAGGATCGTCATCATGTCGCCCTGCACGACCTCGGCGCCCGCGCCCGTCTCGGCGGCGGAGCCGTCGACGCTCAGCGACTCCACATAGCCTCCTGCGGCCTCGGCGGCCGCGGCGACGGCATCCGCCGCCTCCCCGGCGGCACCTGGCTCGCCTGCGACCTCAAGAGTGGCGGTCGCGGTCGCGATCACTTCGCGGCCCTGATCGCTCGTCGGCCCCGAGTCGGTGGCCACATCGCCCGCTGCTCCTTGGATGCTCTCGGGTGCCCGATCCACGGGACCGGAATCCATCCCGGTGAACGCGTCGGTCGTGACGAACCCGCCATCGCTCGCGGAATCGCTCGCCCCCGACGGTCCGCGCACGAGGCCGCCGACCGTCGGTGCGATCACCGCGGCGACGATCACGACGGCCGCCGCCGCACCGGCGGCGGCCCACCACCGACTGCGCCGCGCCCGACGGTGGCGCGCGGCGTCGAGGTCGTGGTGCCGCGTCGCGGCGATCTCGGAGAAGACAGCGCCCTCGATGCGCGTCACCGTCTCATCGCTCAGCGTGGGCAGGCCCGACGGTTCCCGGGGGTCCTGCGGTTCCTGCGGCTGTCGGGTCATGTCGTTCCTGTGCTCTCCGTTGTGACCTCGGTCCGCAACCGCGTTCGGATGCGGGAGAGGCGATTGCGCACGACGCCGTGACCGACGCCCAGCTGCTCGGCCGCGGCCTGGTAGGCGTAGCCCTCGGCGGCGCACAGTCGGAAGATCTGCTGGTCCAGCGGGGTGAGCTGCGCCACCGCCGCCACAATGCGCTCGGCGAGGTCGCGGTCGATCAGCTGCTGCTCCACATCCACCGTGTCCGGCAGGTGCTCCTCGGCGGCATCGGTGGTGTGCTCGCGCTCTCGCTGCAGCCGACGCACGCGATTGGCCGCCTGGAACCGGCAGATCGTCACGAGCCACGGCAGCAGCGAGCTGCCGACGAGCTCCAGCCCGGCAAGCTTCCGCCACGCGGCGAGGAACGTCTCCTGCGTGACGTCCTCGGCGTCCGCAGCCGTCCCCACGAGCCCATGGGCCACCCAGTACACCGGCCGCACGTAGGCGCGGTAGAGCGTGCGGAACGCCTGTTCCGATCCGCCCGCCGCGAGGGCCACGAGCATCGCATCACCCTGCTGGTCGGCCATGCGCTCCCTTTCGTCTCTCACCCTGAGAGTGTCGATCCGCGCCCGATCGTCTCACGACGGGCGGATGCCGATGGGCGCGGCTGTATCCTTGTCCGAGCGAGAGGGAGTATCCCGTTCTCGCGCGTCCGTCATCACGGGTCCCGATCGAGCGGCCCCGGGCGCGCGCCGCAGCCTGCGGGGGAGAGACTTTCGGCCATCCACCGCACCCTCCGAAAGGCTCCCATGGGCTTCGAGATCCCCGTCTGGTTCGAGATCGGCGCATACGTCGTGCTGCTCGCGATCCTCATCGCCGATCTGCTCCTGATCATCAAGCGGCCCCACATCCCCTCGGCCAAGGAGTCGACTCTGTGGGTCGTGTTCTATGTGGCCCTGGCGATCGTGTTCGCCTTCGTGCTGTTCGCCGTGACCGGCAGCGGTGACGTCACCGGCCAGTTCGTCGCCGGTTGGCTCACCGAATACAGTCTGTCGATCGACAACCTCTTCGTCTTCGTCCTGATCATGGGGCAGTTCGCGGTCCCGCGTCAGTACCAGCAGAAGGTGCTGATGGTCGGCATCATCATCGCGCTCATCCTGCGCGGCCTGTTCATCCTGCTGGGTGCGGTGATCATCGAGCAGTTCCTGCCGATCTTCTACCTGTTCGGCGCCTTCCTCATCTACACGGCGTGGAAGCAGGCCTTCCCCGGGGAGGACCACGATGACGAGGTGAAGAAGGAGAGCTTCGTCGTGCGGATGTTGCGGCGGCGCGTGGCCATCTCCGACGAGTACGACGGCGCCAACGTGCGCACCGTGGTCGACGGCAAGCGCATGTTCACCCCGATGATCATCGTCTTCGTCGCCATCGGCATGACCGACCTGCTCTTCGCGCTCGACTCGATCCCCGCGATCTTCGGGATCACGCAGGACCCGTTCATCGTCTTCACGGCGAACATCTTCGCCCTCATGGGCCTGCGCCAGCTCTACTTCCTGCTGGGAGGACTCCTCGACCGGCTGCGCTACCTGCACTACGGCATCGCGTTCATCCTCGCCTTCATCGGCGTGAAGCTGATCTTCCACGCCATGCACGAGAACGAGCTGCCCTTCATCAACGGTGGCGAGCACATCGAGTGGGTGCCCGACATCTCCACCTGGATGTCGCTGGGCGTCATCATCGCCTCGATGACCGTCGCGACCGTTGCGAGCCTCATCGCGTCGTCCCGCGAGCGCAAGGCCGGTACGCCGCAGGAAGCTGCGGCCGCCGTGGCCGAGGAGCACCTCACGCCGCCCACCGTCGAGACGCCCGACGAGCGTCGCGACCGTGCCGCCGCCGAGCGCGCCGACGACCGACCCGGCACCTGACGCGAACGGGGAGCGATGCGCACGGTGCTAATGTGGGCGCGTGCGGATCGCTCTCCTTCTCCTTAGCGGCCGCGGCGAGGCCTCGTTCTGAGCCCCTCCTCGTCGCGGAGTCCCTGGCGGGCTTGATCCGGTTCGCAAGGAGAGTTTCACAGTCATGAGCACAGTCGCTGCCCGCATCCCCGATCACCCGCGCACCCTCGCCGAGAAGGTGTGGGACGACCACGTCGTCGTCAAGGGCGAAGACGGTCGTCCCGACCTCATCTACATCGACCTGCACCTCGTGCACGAGGTGACCAGCCCCCAGGCCTTCGACGGCCTGCGTGCCGAGGGCCGCCCGGTGCGCCGCCTCGATCTCACGATCGCCACCGAGGATCACAACACCCCGACCCTGGCCATCGACCAGCCGATCGCCGACCTCACCAGTCGCACGCAGATCGAGACGCTGCGGCGCAACGCCGCCGAGTTCGGTGTGCGGCTGCACTCCCTCGGCGACAAGGAGCAGGGGATCGTGCACGTCGTCGGGCCGCAGCTCGGGCTCACGATGCCCGGTGTGACGGTCGTCTGCGGTGACTCCCACACCTCCACCCACGGTGCGTTCGGTGCCATGGCGTTCGGCATCGGCACGAGCGAGGTCGAGCATGTGCTGGCCACACAGACGCTGCCGCTGAAGCCCTTCAAGACCATGGCGATCACGGTGGAGGGCGAGCTGAAGCCCGGCGTCACGGCAAAGGACATCATCCTCGCCGTCATCGCGAAGATCGGCACGAACGGGGGACAGGGCTACGTGCTCGAGTTCCGCGGCAGCGCGATCCGTGCGCTGTCGATGGAGGGTCGCATGACGATCTGCAACATGTCGATCGAGGCCGGCGCGCGCGCGGGCATGGTCGCCCCCGACGAGACGACGTTCGCCTACCTGAAGGGTCGTCCGCACGCCCCCGAGGGGCAGGACTGGGAGGATGCCGTCGCCTACTGGCGCACGCTCCCCACCGACGAGGGCGCCGTGTTCGACGCCGAGGTCTTCGTCGCCGCCGACACGCTCGAGCCCTTCGTCACGTGGGGCACCAACCCCGGCCAGGGCGTGTCGCTCAGCGACGTCGTCCCCGCGCCCGAGGATTTCGAGGATCCCAACGAACAGACCGCCGCCCGCCGCGCGCTGGAGTACATGGACCTCGTCCCCGGCACGCCGCTCAAGGACGTCCCGGTCGATGCCGTGTTCATGGGTTCCTGCACCAACAGCCGCATCGAGGACCTGCGTGCCTTCGCGTCCATCGTGCAGGGTCGCACCAAGGCCGACGGCGTGCGCGTCATGGTCGTCCCCGGCTCCGCCCGCGTGCGGCTCGAGGCCGAGGCGGAGGGCCTGGACAAGGTGTTCGTCGACTTCGGCGCCGAATGGCGCTTCGCCGGCTGCTCCATGTGCCTGGGCATGAACCCCGACCAGCTCGCCCCGGGGGAGCGCTGCGCCTCGACGAGCAACCGCAACTTCGAGGGCCGCCAGGGCAAGGGCGGCCGCACCCACCTGGTCTCGCCGCTCGTCGCGGCGGCCACCGCCGTGCTCGGGCGTCTCGCGAGCCCCAGCGATCTGCCGGCGCACACCGCAGTGGAGGCCTGACATGGAGAAGTTCACCACCCACACCGGCGTCGTCGCCCCGCTGACGCGCTCGGCGGTCGACACCGACCAGATCATCCCCGCGGTCTACCTCAAGCGGGTCACCAAGACCGGCTTCGAGGACGCCCTGTTCGCCAGCTGGCGCCAGGACCCCGAGTTCGTGCTCAACCAGCCCGCGTACCGCGACGCCTCGATCCTCGTCGCCGGTCCCGACTTCGGCACCGGCTCCAGCCGTGAGCACGCCGTCTGGGCGCTGCGCGACTACGGATTCCGCGTCGTGCTCAGCCCGCGGTTCGCTGACATCTTCCGCGGCAACGCGGGCAAGCAGGGCCTGGTGACCGGCGTCATCTCCGAGAGCGACACCGAGAAGGTGTGGGCGATCATCGCCGCCCAGCCCGGGATCGAGATGACGGTCGACCTCGAGGCGCGCACCGCGCAGATCGGCGACCTCCGGCTGACGTTCGAGATCGATGATTACACTGGATGGCGCCTGCTCGAAGGTCTGGATGACATCGGGCTCACCCTGCGCGACGAAGCTGCGATCGCGCAGTTCGAAGCCCGTCGCGAGACATGGCGACCGCGGACCCTTCCGGTCCGATAGCAATCAAGTGAGGTTTACCGCATGAAGTCACTCCCCAGCGAGAACCGATCGGCGACGAAGGAGTCGGAAGGGCAAGCGGAGGGGCTGACAGGAGACACCATCGCGATCCGCGGTGGCCGACCCCTCGTCGGACGCGTCGACGTCAAGGGCGCGAAGAACCTCGCGACCAAGGCGATGGTCGCCGCCCTCCTCGGTGAGAGCGTCAGCGTGCTGCGCGACGTGCCGAACATCAGCGACGTGCAGGTCGTGCGCTCGCTCCTCGAGGTGCACGGTGTGCGCGTGGAGGACGGCGACGAACCCGGCAGCCTCGTGCTCGACCCGAGCGACGCGAAGTCGGCGCACTTCGAGGAGATCGACGCGCACGCCGGCTCCTCGCGCATCCCGATCCTCTTCTGCGGACCGCTGCTGCACCTGCTCGGCCAGGCGTTCATCCCCGACCTCGGTGGATGCCGCATCGGCGACCGTCCCATCAACTTCCACCTCGATGCGCTGCGTCGGTTCGGCGCCGTCGTCGAGAAGCAGCCCAGCGGCATCCGCCTGTCCGCCCCGGACGGGTTGCACGGCGCGAACATCGAGCTGCCCTACCCGAGCGTGGGTGCGACCGAGCAGGTGCTGCTCACCGCCGTGCGTGCGAAGGGGACGACGGAGCTTCGCAACGCCGCCATCGAGCCCGAGATCATGGATCTCATCGGCGTGCTGCAGAAGATGGGCGCGATCATCTCCTACGAGCCCAACCGCGTCATCTTCATCGAGGGTGTCGACACGCTCACCGGCTACGACCACCGCAGCATCTTCGACCGCAACGAAGCCGCCTCGTGGGCGTGCGCCGCACTGGCCACCGACGGCGACATCTTCGTCGGCGGCGCGCGCCAGCAGGACATGCTCACGTTCCTCAACGTCTTCCGCAAGGCCGGCGGTGCCTTCGACATCGAAGAGAGCGGCATCCGCTTCTACCGCGGGGGACCTCTCAAGCCCGTCGTCGTCGAGACCGACGTGCACCCCGGCTTCATGACCGACTGGCAGCAGCCGCTCATCGTGGCGCTGACGCAGGCGCACGGCACGTCCGTCGTGCACGAGACGGTCTACGAGAACCGCTTCGGGTTCACCGACGCGCTGGTGAAGATGGGCGCCGACATCGTCGTGCACCCGGACGGTCTGGAAGGCGAGTACCGGCGCGTGCCGCGTCGCGCGCTGGAGCAGGCCGCTGTCATCACCGGTCCCACGCCGCTCCACGGCGCCGACATCGTGGTGCCCGACCTGCGCGGCGGCTACTCGCACGTCATCGCGGCACTGGCTGCCGACGGCGAGTCGGTCGTGCGCAACGTCGGGATCATCCGTCGCGGGTACGAGAACCTCTTCGACAAGCTCCAGGCGCTCGGCGCCGACTTCGACGTCATCGGCTGACCGTGGCGCCGTCACGTAAGCGCCGTGCCTCGGCGGAGAAGCGCCGACCCAGCGTGTTCTGGCCGCTGGCCGCGATCGTCGTCCCCCTGGTGAGCCTCTTCGCCAAGATCGAGATCTCCGGCGGGGAGCACCTTCCCGAGGAGGGGCCGTACGTCCTCGCCCCCAGCCACTACAGCGAGATCGATCCGCTGGTCGTCGCGGTGGCGACGTGGCGGCTGGGGCGCGCCCCCAGCTTCATGGCGAAGGAGAGCCTGTTCCGCGTCCCCGTGCTCGGCTGGGCACTGCGGGCGACCGGCATGGTCCCCGTCGCGCGCGCCGGATCGGCGTCGAGTGCGAGGCAGACCATCCAGACGGCCGAAGGACTGCTCGCCTCGGGGCGCGGTGTGATCGTCTACCCCGAGGGCACGCTCACCCGTGACCCCGACCTGTGGCCGATGCGCGGCAAGACCGGGGCCGTGCGCGTGGCACTCGTGGGCGGTCTTCCCGTGATCCCGATGGCGACATGGGGGGTGCAGCAGATCATGCCGCGCTACGGCAAGCTGAGCCTCTGGCCGCTGCGCAAGCGCGTGAAGGTGCTGCTCGGTGCGCCCGTGGACCTGTCGGCGTATGCCGGACAGGCGGGGCACCAGTCGGCGCTGGTGCAGGCGACCGACGTCGTGATGGCACGCATCGCCGACCTCACGGGCGAGCTCCGCGGCGAGACGCCGCCGGCCGAGCGGTGGAATCCGCACGACCACGGGCAGAGGGAGACCGGACGCCTTGACTCGTAGACCCGACAGCGCAGCTCCTCGCGTCGCCGTGATCGGCGCCGGCAGCTGGGGCACCACGTTCGGCAAGATCCTCGCAGACGGCGGTGCCGACGTCGTCATGTGGGCGCGACGCCCCGAACTCTCCCACGAGATCAACGAGGCCAAGCGCAACAGCCAGTACCTGCCGGGCATCAACCTGCCCCGCACCATGTCGGCGACCCACCATCTGTCCGAGGCCCTCGACGGCGCCACCCAGGTGTACCTCTCGATCCCCAGCCAGACCGCGCGCCAGAACCTCAAGGCCGTGCGCCCGCTCGTCGCCGGCACCGACGTGCCGATCGTCTCGCTCATGAAGGGCGTCGAGAAGCGCAGCGGCCTGCGCATGAGCCAGGTGATCGAGCAGGAGCTGCGCTGCGACCCGGCGCGCATCGCCGTGGCGTCAGGACCGAACCTGGCGCTGGAGATCGCCCGAGAGCAGCCCACGGCCGCCGTCATCTCCTCGACCAGCCAGGAGACCGCCGACGCTGTCGCGCGCCGCGCACGCAACCGCTACTTCCGCACGTTCGTGAACACCGACGTGATCGGCACCGAATTCGGCGGCGTGTTGAAGAACCTCATCGCGGTGGCCATCGGCATCGTCGACGGTGTCGGGTACGGCGAGAACACCAAGGCATCGATCATCACCAGGGGCCTGGTGGAGATGACCGACTTCGCGGTGGCGCAGGGTGCCCAGCCCGAGACGCTGCAAGGTCTCGCCGGGCTCGGCGACCTCATCGCGACGTGCCAGTCGCCGCTCAGCCGCAACAACACCGCCGGGCGCCTGCTCGGCCAGGGCTACAGCTACCACGACGTCGTGAAGCAGATGGACCAGACCGCCGAGGGTCTCGGCTCCGTCGCGCCCATCCTGCAGCTCGCGCGCGAGGCGGGCATCGCCATGCCGATCGCCGAGCAGGTCAAGATGGTCCTCGACGGCACCATGCATCCGCGCGACATCGCCCCGCACCTGACCACAGACGACGACCAGCCCCAGGGCGAGAGGACGCAGAATGAACAAGCCGGCGGTGGCGGTGCTCTTTGGAGGTCGCTCCAGCGAGCACTCGATCAGCTCCGCAACGGCGGGAGGCGTGCTGCGGGCGATCGACCGTGACCGCTACCGGGTGATCCCGATCGGCATCACCCGCGACGGTGCGTTCGTGCTCGAAGACGACGACCCCGACAAGTTCACCCTCACCGACGGGCGCCTGCCCGAGGTCGTCGACAACGGCACCCGCGTGCGCTGGCCCGATTCGGTGCTCACGCGCGAGCTGCGTGTCGTCGACGCCGACGGCCGGGAACGCAGCCTCGGCGACGTGGACGTGGTCTTCCCGATCCTGCACGGCCGCTTCGGCGAGGACGGCACGATCCAGGGGATGCTGGAGCTGCTCGACCTGCCGTACGTGGGCGGGGGCGTGCTCATGTCGGCCATCGGCATGGACAAGCACATGACCAAGAGCATCCTGCGTTCGGCGGGGGTGCCGGTCGTGCCGTGGCACCGCGTGACGCGCGCCGAACTCGACCGTGATCGCGCGCTCTGGGAGGGCCGCATCCGTTCCCTCGGGCTGCCGGTGTTCGTCAAGCCCAACCGGGCAGGGTCGAGCGTCGGCGTCTCGAAGGTGGACAGCTGGGATGAGCTGGATGCCGCGCTCGAGGTGGCCTTCGCCGAGGACTCCGTCGCGCTGGTCGAGCAGGCCGTCGTCGGCCGCGAGATCGAGTGCGGTGTGCTGCCGGGCAGGGACGGCGCGCCCACGCGCGTGAGCCTGCCCGGCGAGATCGTCGTCACGGGACGGGCGTTCTACGACTTCGACGCGAAGTACCTCGATGCGGCGGGGGTCGAGCTCGTCTGCCCGACGACGCTGCACGAGGGGGAACTGGCCGAGATGCGCCGCGTCGCGGCGCGCGCCTTCGAAGCGCTCGGCGGCGAAGGGCTCTCGCGGGTGGACTTCTTCTTCACCGGCAGCGAGTTCTTCGTCAACGAGGTGAACACCATGCCGGGGTTCACGCCCATCTCGATGTTCCCGAAGTGCTGGATCGCGACGGGGATGAGCTACCCCGACCTCATCACCGAGCTCATCGAGCTCGCCCGCGCTTAGCGTTCAGCCGAGCAGTTCGGCGGTCTCGGTGCACTGCCGGTCGCGCGGCAGGGTGTCGACGATGTACGGCGCGAGGCGGTCGAGCACGTAGCTGGGGGAGACCGTCTCGTTGTCGACGTACATCTCCACGGCGGGTGTGCGCCCGTAGGTGGTGATGCGGTAGCGCGGCGGGTCGGTGTCGTCGACGATCCAGTCGACCCCGCCGATCGTGATGCACTTGGCCTCGGTGGGGCCGGGAGGGGTCACCCCGCAGCTGAAGATGATCGACGTGGGGTCGCCCCACGCCGCCGTGGCCTGCGCGTCGGTCCACCGGCGCTTCTCCCCGTCGATGGAATCGGGCAGGCGCACCGACACATCGGCGCAGAGCGGGTTGTTCGCGTCGGAGGCGGGGGTGAGGGCCACCGACGACGTGCATCCGGCGAGGGCGAGGGCCCCGAGGAGCGTGACGGCGACAGCGGTGATGGTGCGGGTGCGGGACACCCTTCCAGGGTAATCGGCCGCGCCGCTGCCGGCCGCCGCGGGCGGGTACGGTGGAGCGGTGACAGATGCGCCCGACCCGACCGTGGGCGAGATCGGCGAGCACCGCATCCTGCGGGAGATCTTCGCCGCCCTCGACGGCTCGTCCCGGGCGATCGTGGGACCGGGGGACGATGCCGCCGTGCTCGCGGCCCCCGGCGGCCGGGTCGTCCTCACCACCGACACCCTGGTGCAGGGGCCTGACTTCCGACTCGCGTGGTCGGGCCCTTCGGACCTCGGCTGGAAGTCCGCCGCGGTGAACCTCGCCGATGTCGCCGCGATGGGGGCGCGCCCGGTGGCGCTGCTCGTCGCGCTGGCCATGCCCGCCGACACCCGACTGAGCTTCGTGGGCGCGCTCGCCTCGGGACTGCGCGCGGCGTGCGACACACTCGCCCCCGGCTGCGCGGTGGAGGGCGGCGACCTCACGATCTCGCCGACCCTGACGATCGCGGTGACCGCCGTCGGCGTGCTCGACGGTGTGGACCCGGTGCTCCGCTCCGGCGCGCGCCCGGGCGATGTCGTGGCCCTCGCCGGTCGGGCCGGCCGCGCCGCCGCGGGCCTCGAGCTGCTGTTCTCGCGCTTCCGTGACGCGGCCGGTGAGGCGGTCGCGGTTGCACGGGGCACCCTCAGCGCCGCGGAGCGCGCCGACCTCGATGCGCAGCTGCGCCCCGAGCCTCCCATCGCCCTGGGCGCGGTGGCGGCGGCTGCGGGAGCGACCGCCATGATGGACGTCTCAGACGGCCTGGCGCTGGATGCGCGGCGGCTGGCCGCGGCATCCGGGGTCACCCTCGCGCTCTCCGCGGACGCCCTCGCACCTGACCCGGTCGGCGCGCTCGAGGGCGGCGAGGACCACGCGCTGCTCGCGACGTTCCCCTCCGCGGCGGCCGTACCCGAGGGGTTCCGGGTGCTCGGGGTCGTGCAGGCGCCGGGCGATGACGCCCTGCTCGTCGACGGCGTGGCCTACACCGGGCCCGGCGGCTGGGATCCCTACCGCGACTGGGACCGCCACACCGGCTGAGTCAGCCCTGCGTGGGCGCCACCCACCACAGCGAGGTGTCGCCGTAGCGCTTGTCGCGCAGGTGGTCCAGGCCCTCGGGCAGACGCGGCTGCGGCGAGCGGCGCGCGCGTTCGATGACGACCGTGGCGTCGGATGCCAGGTGCGGCACGAGGAGGGTGAGCGTGTCGTGCATCTCGGTCTCGCCGAAGTCGTACGGCGGGTCGAGGAAGACGAGGTCGAACTCAGCCGCTCCGGTGCGCAGCAGGAACGCGTCGGCGCTGGAACGGTGCACACGCCACGTCGGGGAGCCGCCCACGGCCTTGGCGACCGCGCGGGCGTTGCGCTCGGCGGTGGCGGCGGCGCGCGGCGCCTTCTCGACGAGGTCGACACCGGCCGCGCCCCGGCTGAGCGCCTCGAGCCCCAGAGCTGCGGACCCCGCGAACAGATCGAGCACGCGCGCGCCCCGCACGAGGTCGGCGGCGTCGAGCGAGCTGAACAGCGCTTCGCGCACCCGGTCGCTCGTCGGCCGCGTACCGGCGTCGGGGACGACGAGGGTGAGGGAGCCGGCGGCGCCCGAGATGATGCGTGTCACCCTCCCACGGTACCGGCGATGCGCCGGGGGGGTGTCGTCGGGCCGCGCGGCCTGTGCGCCGCACGGGGCGCTGTCGGGGGCGAGACCTAGACTCTGAGGCATGGTGTCGCTCGAATCGCGTCTGCAGGCTGCGGTCGGTGACAAGACCGCCGGTGCGCTCAAACGGGCGTTCGGCATGGAGACCGTGGGCGATCTGCTCGCGCATTATCCGCGGCGCTACGCCAAGCGCGGCGAGCTGACGCCCATCGACTCCCTGCCGCTGGGGGAGCAGGTGACGATCGTCGCCGAGGTGCGCTCGGCCACCGAGCGGCGCATGCGCAACCGCAAGGGGTCGATCCTCGAGGTCGTCATCAGCGACGGCCAGGGCGCGCTGGTGCTCACCTTCTTCAATCAGGCCTGGCGTGCGAACGAGCTGACCCCCGGCCGGCGCGGCATCTTCTCGGGCAAGGTCGGCGTCTACCGCGGTGCCCAGCAGTTCGCCCACCCCGACTACCAGCTGTTCGAAGACGAAGCGCTGGGGCGGATGCAGGCGCAGGCCCGCTCGACCGAGCCGGTTCCGATCTATCCGGCAACCAGCACCGTGGCCAGCTGGCAGATCAAGAAGACCGTCGACACCGTGCTGGACATGCTCGACGACGTGCCCGACCCGCTGCCGGAACCGTTTCGCCGCGCCCGGGGGCTGCTCGACGCGCGCAGCGCGCTGGAGCGCACCCACCGCCCCGAGACCTTCGAGCAGATCGAGCAGGCCCACGAGACACTGCGCACCCACGAGGCGTTCGTGCTGCAGGCGGCGCTGCTGCAGCAGCGGGAGCAGGTGAGGGCGCTGTCGGCGACGTCGCGCCCCGCCGCCGCCGATGGGCTGCTCGCGCGCTTCGACGCGGCGCTGCCCTTCGCGCTGACCCCCGACCAGCAGTCGGTGGGCCGGAGCATCGCCTCGGACCTCGAGGGCGCGTGGCCGATGAACCGGCTCGTGCAGGGCGAGGTCGGTTCGGGCAAGACGCTCGTGGCGCTGCGCGCCATGCTGCAGGTCGCCGAGACCGGTGGGCAGGCGGCCCTCATCGCCCCCACCGAGGTGCTCGCCGCGCAGCACGTGCGCTCCATGGCGCGCATGCTCGGCCCGCAGCTGGCGCCCGAGCTCATGCCCACCCTGCTCACCGGGCAGCTGTCGGCGGCCGAGCGCCGCAAGGCGTCGCTGCGCGCCGCGTCGGGCCAGGCGCGCATCGTCGTGGGCACCCACGCGCTGCTGAGCGCCTCCACGACGTTCGCGGACCTCGGGCTCGTCGTCGTCGACGAGCAGCACCGGTTCGGCGTCGAGCAGCGCGAGACGCTGCGGGCCAAGGGCACCGCGCCCCACGTCTTGGTGCTCACCGCCACGCCCATCCCGCGCACGGTCGCGATGACGGTGTTCGGCGATCTCGACGTGTCCACCATCCGCACCCTTCCCGCCGGACGCGCCGGGATCTCGTCGTTCGTGGCGCCGCTGGCGGAGAAACCCGGATGGTTCGCCCGGGTGTGGGAGCGCATCGCCGAGGAGGTCGCCGCCGGGCACCAGGCGTTCGTGGTGTGCGCGGCGATCGACGCCGAGGCGGCGGTGAAGGACGACACCGCCGATGAGCCCGCAGGACCTTCCGAGGGGGCGCCGGAGCGCACCCGCTGGGGCGTCGTGCAGGTGCAGGAGCTGCTGTCGCGGCATCCCGCGTTCGAGAACCTCCGCGTGGCGATCCTCCACGGGCGCATGCCGGGTGACGAGAAGGATGCCATCATGCAGTCCTTCGCCCGCGGCGACCTCGACGTGCTGATCGCCACCACCGTCATCGAGGTCGGAGTGGACGTGCCCAACGCCTCCACCATGGTGATCCTCGAGGCCGATCGCTTCGGCGTGTCGCAGCTGCACCAGCTGCGCGGCCGCGTGGGCCGCGGCGCGGTGCCCGGCCTCTGCCTCCTCGTCACCGAAGCGCCCGTGGGCACCCCCGCCCGGGAGCGGGTCGAGGCGGTCGCCGCGACCACCGATGGGTTCGAACTGGCCGAGGTCGACCTCGAGCTGCGCGGCGAGGGTGATGTGCTGGGCGATGCGCAGTCGGGCGCGAGGTCGTCCCTGCGGCTGCTGCGGGTGGTGAAGGATGCCGAACTGATCGCCATCGCCCGGCACGAGGCGGAACGGGTGATCCTCTCCGATCCGACCCTCGCCGACCACCCCGGTCTCGCCGCATCGATCGACCGCCGGCTGGATGTCGAAGAGCGCGCCGCCCTCGCCAAGAACTGACCGAGCGCGGCGTCGGAGCGCGGCCCGCGCCACCGATACGCTGGAGGACATGAACCCCCGGATCGCCGTTGTTCCCGGTTCGTTCGACCCGCCGACCCTCGGACACCTCGATGTGATCCGCCGCGCCGCCGCGCTGTACGACCAACTCCACGTGCTGGTGGTGCACAACCCCGGCAAAGAGGCGATGCTCCCCATCGCGCAGCGGCTGACGCTGCTGGAGCAGTCGATCGCCCAGGCTGAGATCACCGGCGACGTCGTCGTCGCCTCGTGGAGCATGGGACTGCTCGTGGACTACGCGACCGATGTGGGCGCGGGGGTGCTCGTGAAGGGCATCCGCTCGCAGGTCGACGTCGCATACGAGACGCCGATGGCGATCGTCAACCGCCACCTGGCTCACGTCGAGACGGTCTTCCTGCTCCCCGACCCCGCACACGCCCTCGTGTCGAGTTCGCTGGTACGGCAGGTCGCGTCGCTCGGCGGCGACGTGTCTCCGTTCGTGCCGGAACCCGTCGCGCGCTTCCTCGACACCGGCGCGCGGGACCTCTGAGCCGGCACCCGCTCCGGGGCGGGTACGATGGATGACCGTGGTGAGAAAGCGTGTCAGCGGTCCTTTCGTGTTTCCCGCGCGCGATATCGTGCACCGTTCCGGCGAGATGCGCGAGTTCGACGTCGACGCTCCCGCCGCGGAGCGCTGGGGCGAAGGCCTCGTCGCGGTGGAGCAGGGTGAGCCCATCCACCTCGATGTGCGGCTCGAGTCGGTGCACGAGGGCATCCTCGTCACCGGTGAGGCCGAGACGATCTACCGCGGCATCTGCGGCCGTTGCCTCACCGACATCGCCCAGCCCGTCGAAGTCGAGTTTCAGGAACTCTTCGGTTATCCTGGGGAGGAAGCGACTGACTTCGAACTCCAGGACGACCATGTCGACACGGGGCCTCTGGTCAGGGACACCATCGTTCTGTCGCTTCCGTTCCAGCCGGTATGTCAGCCGGATTGCCCCGGGCTCGACCCGAACACGGGCGAGAGGTTGACCTCGGAAGCGGCGCAAGAGCCCCGCGAACCCGTCGATCCGCGCTGGGCGTCCTTGAAGACCTTTACCAACGACGACGACGCCGTGGCCACCCGCCACGACGCCGAGACCAAAGAAGAGAGCTAGCCATGGCAGGCAACCCCCCGAAGCGCAAGGTTTCGCGTTCCAACACCCGCTCGCGCCGCGCGCAGTGGAAGGCGGCGCCCATCGCGCTGGTGAAGACCATCGAGAACGGCGAGGTCGTCTACAGCCGTCCGCACCAGGCCAAGGTCGTCACCGACTCGCAGGGCACTGAGCTGTTCCTGGAGTACAAGGGCCGCAAGGTCGCCGACGTCTGATCCGCGACAGGCGGATGACGGCGTGACAGACGTCTCGCACGAGCGGGCAACGCTCGTGGACAAGCTCGGGGTCGACATCGACCCCGAGCTTCTGTCGCTTGCCCTGACGCACCGCTCGTACGCGTACGAAGCAGGCGGCATCCCTCACAATGAGCGCCTGGAGTTCCTCGGCGACTCGGTGCTGGGCCAGGCGGTGACGGTGCGACTTTTCACCGTGCACCCCGACCTCGACGAGGGGGAACTGGCCAAACGCCGGGCGAGTGTCGTTTCCACCGTCGCCCTGGCCGAGGTCGCGCGCGGCATCGGCCTGGGGGAGTATCTGCTGCTCGGCCGCGGTGAGCAGCAGACCGGTGGCCGAGACAAGGATTCGATCCTCGCGGACACCATGGAAGCGGTGATCGGCGCGACCTACCTCTCGGCCGGTCCCGACGCCGCCACCTCCCTCGTGCTGCGGCTCGTCGAACCCCTTCTGCAGGACCCGGAGCGCTACGGCGCCGCGATGGACCCCAAGACCAGCCTGCAGGAGCTCGCAGCGCGCAATTCGTTGAGTCCGCCGGTGTACGCCATCGAGGCTGCCGGCCCCGACCATGACCGCGTGTTCACCGCGGCGGTCACCGTGGGCGAGTTCACCGCAGTCGGTTCGGGGTCGAGTAAGAAGCAGGCAGAGATGGCCGCGGCACTGACGGCGTGGCGCGAACTCAGCGCCCGTGCCTGAGCTGCCCGAAGTCGAGGTCGTCCGCGCCGGGCTCGCGCCGGCGGTCACCGGCGCCCGACTCGCGGGTGTCACGGTGCTCGACGATCGCGCCCTCACCCGTCACCACGGCGACGCGGCGTCGTTCGAGTCCGCCCTCACCGGACGCACCGTCACCGCGGCCGCCCGTAGAGGCAAGTTCCTGTGGCTCCCGCTCGAAGGCGGCGAAGAGGCGGTGGTCGCGCATCTCGGCATGAGCGGGCAGATGCTGCTTCGTCCGCCGGGGGCGCCGGCTGAGCGCCATGAGCGCGTGCGCATCGACCTCGAGCACCCCGACCACGGCGAGCTGGCCCTCGTCTTCGCCGACCAGCGCACCTTCGGTTCGCTCGCACTGGATCGGCTCGAAGCCACACCCGATCACGCGCCGGGCGGGTGGGGGACGGATGCCGCGACGGTGCCGAGCCAGGTCGCCCACATCGCGCGCGATCCGCTGGACCCCGCGTTCCGCGATGACGGCTTCCGCACGGTGCTCAGCCGCAAGGCGTCGGCGGTGAAGCGGGTGCTGCTGGACCAGACCGTGCTCAGCGGCGTCGGCAACATCTACGCCGACGAGGCGCTGTGGGCCGCGCGCATCCACCCGGAAACCCCCGCGACCGCCCTGTCGACGCGCGCGACGCGGAGCCTCCTCGCCGAGATCCGCGCGGTCCTGGAGAAGGCCCTCGCCGAGGGCGGCACGAGCTTCGACGCCCAGTACGTCAACGTCAACGGGCAGGCCGGCTACTTCGCCCACTCGCTCAACGCCTATGGGCGCACCGGTCAGCCGTGCCCGCGGTGCGGTGCGCCGATCGTGCGTGTGTCGTTCACCAACCGCTCGAGCCACTTCTGCCCGAAGTGTCAGAAGCCGGCCCGGCCGCGGCGCTGAGCCGCCGCCGGACCGGGCTCACCCGGCGAGCACCTTCTTCCACGCGCCCTCGTAGGCGACCGGCTCGAAGCCGAGGGCCTCGTTGATGTCGAGCATCGGACGGTTCTCCTCGGCGTTGTAGGTGACCACGCGCGGCGTCTGCGGCATGAGACGGCGCCAGGTGAGCAGCCCTTCGGCTTTCACGAGCGCGCCGAGCCGATGCCCCCGGTGCTCCTTGAGCACGAGCGTGTCCTCCTGCTGCGTGGCCGCGGTGGGGTCCGTCCCCAGCACCAGTTCGTTGAACGCGCACAGTTCGCCCGTGTCGATGTGCTGCGCCGCGGTGACGAGCAGGTGCCGTCCGCCTTCGACGTACAGGGCGTCGTGGCGGGCGACACGCGCGGCATCCCACGTCTCCTCGTCGAACTCCAAACCGGCGGCGGGAGCATCCGTCGACATGCGCGACTTCATCCACGCGTAGCCGTCGACGTACTCCGGAGGCGTGGGGGCCTGCCACTGCACGACGCGGTAGTGCGTCGACGCGGCCCGCGCCACGGCGAGCACCCGGTCGATGCGGTCCAGCGGCGCCGTCAGGTCCAGCGCGCTGTTGCGGGCGACCTGCTCCAGCGAATGCCCGTGGCGCAGGTAGAACCGCGCCGCGTGGTCCTCGGGGATCGTCCCGAAGCCGGTCGGCGGTGTGAGCTGCGGGCCGTCGGCAGCGGGATGCAGCGCCCACGACTGCAGGACGGTTCGTCCGTGGTCTCGCGCCGTCTGCTCGACGAGCCGGTACGCGGCGCTGCCGATACCGCCGCCCCAGACGTCCTTCAAGAGTTCGATGAGCCAGAACGCGCTGCGCGAGCCCTCCTCGAGGGGGATGTCCACGCCGACCCGCCCGACGATCTCCCCGCCGACGACGGCGAGCCACACGTGGCGCACCTCGTACGGGTCGGGCTGGTAGTGCGGCAGCAGTTCGGCGGCGGCGAGGGCGTCGTCGTCGTTGCCCGCGATTTCGCGATACACGATGTTGCGCACGCGCACCATCTCGATGAAGTCGGCGGCGTCGGGCGCGTCGATCGTGGCGGGGACGACGAGGGGTCGGAACTCGACGTCGAGTGCGGTGGTGGTCATGATGCGGGGTTCTTTCGGTTCGATGCGGTTCGGATTCGGGTGCGGTGTCCGGAGCCGGGAGGGCCCCGGACACCGCGCGGCGATCACAGTCGACGCGAGTTGTGCGCGAGCGACAGCCAGGCGGCTTCGCGCTCGCGCCGCTCGGCATCGGCCTGGCGCTTCAGCGCCCGAGCACCCTCATCGGTGCTGTGCGTCGGGCGGGTGCTCCACAGGAGCAGGGCGAGGGCGACGCGCATGGCGACGCGGTCGAGCAGGGAGGTGCGCGGGGTGCGTCCCCGAAGCAGCGGATCGGGCAAGGCCGATTGGCGCTGCGGCGCAGAGGTGGTGCGCATGAGCTTCTCTTCCAGCGAGAGGGATGCCGTCGATCGACGGCGGGATGCCGTGTCGCAGCACGGACGAGGGAATGCCCTGACGGGGCACGGCGCGCAGAGGCGGAGCGGGGCGGCGGCCTCAGTGGAGGCGGCCAGGAGTCGTCGTGCCCGCCGACGGGCAGAGTTCGCCTGTGCTCAGCTCAGCAGGCGGCGGGAACGAGAGCGTCCCCGGGCATAGCGAAGGAGACGGTCGCCGCAGCACGAGACGCGCGTACGCGGTACGCGATTTCAGTGGTGTTCATCAAAAACATCGGAGACCTCCTCTCGACTTCGGTTGCGAGAGCCGACCGTAGCGCGTGGCGAGGCGTGCCGTCAAGGGACATGCCGTAGCGTTTGTGCGACCACCCCCGACGGAGGACGTGCCCATGCACCTGAAGAGCGTGACGCTCAAAGGGTTCAAGTCGTTCGCGCAACCGACGACGTTCGCCCTCGAACCGGGCGTGACATGCATCGTCGGACCCAACGGATCGGGAAAGTCCAACGTCGTCGACGCCCTCGCATGGGTGATGGGGGAGCAGGGGGCGAAGACCCTCCGCGGCGGCAAGATGGAGGACGTCATCTTCGCCGGAACCGCCACGCGCGGCCCCCTCGGACGTGCCGAGGTGCAGCTGACGATCGACAACAGCGACGGTGTGCTGCCGATCGACTACAGCGAGGTGACGATCAGCCGCACCCTGTTCCGCAACGGCGCCAGCGAGTACGCCATCAACGGGGAGAGCTGCCGGCTGCTGGACGTGCAGGAGCTGCTGAGTGACACCGGCCTCGGCCGCGAGATGCACGTCATCGTCGGACAGGGACGTCTGGACAGCGTCCTGCAGGCGTCACCCGAGGAACGGCGCGGGTTCATCGAGGAGGCTGCCGGCATCCTCAAGCACCGCAGGCGCAAGGAGAAGACGCTGCGCAAGCTCACGGCGATGGAGGCGAACCTCACCCGTCTCACCGATCTCGCCGGTGAGCTGCGCCGCCAGCTGAAGCCGCTCGGGCGCCAGGCCGAGATCGCCCGCGAGGCGGCGACGATCGCCGCCGTGGTGCGCGACGCCAAGGCCCGGCTGTTCGCCGACGACCTCGTGAGCCTGCGCGCGCAGCTGGCCGACCACGCGCGCAACGAGCAGGAACGTCACGCGGAGCGGATGGTGCTGCAGGACCAGGCTCAGCAGGGGCGCGCCCGCATCGATCGACTCGAGTCCGAGCAGCGCTCGGAAGCCGTCGACCGGGCCCGGCGCACGACCTTCGCGCTGGAACAGGTGCAGGAGCGGCTGCGGGGGCTCTACACGCTCACGGGTCAGCGGCTCTCGCTGCTCGCCGGCGACGACGCGCCGCTGTTCGACCGGTCCACCGTCTCACAGACGACGATCGACGACGCCCGTGCCGAGATCGACGAGATCGCGGCGGGACTCGGGACAGCGCAGGATGCCGCGGCCGCCGCGTCGCGCGAGGTGATCCGCGCCCGCGCCGAACTCGACGCGCTCGACGCCGACATCGCCACCCAGAGCGCGCTGGTCTCCGAACACGACATGCGCCTGACGAAGCTGCGCGGCGCCGCCGATGCCGCGCAATCAGGGCTCTCGGCGGTGCGCTCCGCCCTCGAGCGTCAGCAGCGCGCCCTCGATGCGGCCCTCGCCCGCCGTGCCGAGGCGGAGGAGGCGCTGGCCGGTGTCGATCCGGAGTTGGTGCCGGAAGCCAGTTCCGCCGAGTACGCGGCGCTCTACGAGAAGGCCCAGCGCGAAGCGACGGAGGCGGAGGCCACCGTCAGCGGCATCCGGGAGCGGCTGCACGCGGCGGAGCGGGAGCGTGAAGCCCTCACCGCTCAGACGGCGGCGCTCGGCCGTGCGCTGGATGTCCGCAACGCCGCCGCAGAACTCATAGCCGGCGGCAGCGCCGGCATCCAGGGCATCGTGGCGGATTCCGTGAAGGTGACGGCGGGCTACGAAGCCGCGATCTCCGCCGTGCTGGGACCGCTGGCCGAGGGTGTGCTGGTCGACTCCGCCGCCGAGGCCTATGCCGTGGCGCGTGTCGCCCGGGATGCCGACCTCGGTACCGTCGACATCGCGATCGCTGAGGCCGGAGCGCCGCGCGCTGCGGCGGCGATCCCCGGTGCGATCGCGGCGACCGACGTCGTCACCGCTCCCGACGGCATCCTGGGGCTCCTCTCGTCCGTCGCGATCGTCGACGACCTCGATGCGATCGGCGACGTACCGGCGGGGGTGACCGTCGTCACGCGCGGAGGTGAGGTCGCGACGGCCCACACCGTGCGCGCCGGCAGCGGCGGTGGGCGGTCGCGACTGCAGCTCGCCGCCGAGCGTGACGCGGCGGCCGACCGGCTCTCGGAGATCGTCGTCGTCGCCGATTCGCTGCGCGACGCCCTCACCGACGCGCAGCTGCACCTCGCCGGTGCCCGGCAGCGGACCAAGGCGTCGCTGGAGACCCTGCGGGCGCACGACGCCGCGCTGGCTGCGCACACCGAGCAGGTGAACCGCGCGACCGTGCGCCATGAGGCGGCTCTCGCCGAGTGCGAACGGCTGGAGGCGGGTATGCGTCCCGCCGAGGCCGCCGTCGCCGAGGCCGAGGAACGCATGCGCACCGCCGTCGAGGCGCTCGAGATCGCACAGCAGGCGCCGCGACCGATCCTCGACGCGTCGGCGAGGGACGGCATGCTCGCCGCTCTCGAAGCGACCCGCGACGCCGAGATGCGCGCCCGGCTCGAGGTGGAGACGCTCAAGGAGCGCATCCGCGCGGGCGAGCAGCAGGTTGTGCAGCTGGAGCGCCAGCGCGAGCGGGAGCGTTCCGCCGCCGAAGAAGCCGCGCGCCGCGCCGTGATCCGGCGGGCACAACGGGCGGTCGCCGCCGACGTCGCGGCGCAGCTCCCGCCGCTGTTGGACTCGGTGGACCGCTCGGTCTCGCAGGCGCGGGTGGAACTGGCCGCCGCAGAGTCGGCCCGTACCGCCGTCACCGCGGAACTGGTGGAGCTGCGCGCGCAGGAGAACGCCGTGCGCGATCGCCTGGCCGGTCTCACCGAGAGCGTGCACGGTCTGGAGCTGCAGATCCACGAGAAGAAGCTGCATGTGACGAGCCTGCTCGAACGCGTGCACTCCGAGCTGGGCCTGGACGAGGGGATTCTGATCTCGGAATACGGCCCCGACCAGCCGATCCCGGTACCGACCGACGACGACGAGGAGCGCACCGAGCGCTACGACCGCGCCTCGCAGAAGCGCCGGCTGCAGGATGCCGAACGCAAGCTCGGTCAGCTCGGCCGGGTGAACCCGCTCGCGCTGGAGGAGTTCGCCGCGCTGGAGCAGCGCCACGCGTTCCTCACCGAGCAGCTCGCCGACCTCAGCCAGACGCGCGCCGACCTCCTGACCATCATCGAAGAGCTCGACGAGCGCATGCAGTCGATCTTCGTCGCAGCCTTCGAAGACACCCGGGTCGCGTTCGGCGAGGTGTTCCCGGTGCTCTTCCCCGGCGGTACCGGCAGCATCTTCCTCACCGATCCCGACAGTCCGCTCACGACCGGCATCGAGGTGACCGTGCGCCCGGCGGGCAAGAAGATCGAACGACTCTCGCTGCTCTCCGGCGGGGAGCGGTCGCTCGCCGCAGTCGCGCTGCTCACCGCGATCTTCAAGGCGCGCCCGAGCCCGTTCTACATCCTCGACGAGGTCGAGGCGGCGCTGGACGACGCGAACCTGGGCCGGCTCCTCGGGGTGTTCGAGCAGCTGCGCGAATCGAGCCAGCTGATCGTCATCACGCACCAGAAGCGCACGATGGAGATCGCCGACGCCCTCTACGGGGTCTCGATGCGCCAGGACGGCGTGTCGGCCGTGGTCGGTCAGCGTGTGCGCGATCGGCAGAGTGCGTAGCGCGCCTAGGCTGGAAGCATGGCGGAGAACTCCTGGTCGCTCGGCCGCGCACTGCGCGGCATGTTCGTCAAGCCCACGATCGATGAGACGACGTGGGAGGACCTCGAGACCGCGCTGCTGACGGCGGACTTCGGGCCCGACATCAGCGAGCGCATCATCGAGGAGCTGCGCGAGAAGGTGGAGCGGTTCCGCACCACCGACCCGCGCGACCTGCAGCGCATGCTGAAGGAGACCCTCGAGGAGCACTTCGCGAAGTTCGACACGACGCTGCGGCTCACCGAGCGCCCCGCCGTCGTGCTCGTGGTGGGTGTCAACGGTGTCGGCAAGACGACGACGATCGGCAAGTTCGCCAAGTTCCTGCAGCGCTACGGCCGTTCGGTGGTCGTCGGCGCCGCCGACACCTTCCGTGCTGCCGCCGTCGATCAGCTGGCGACGTGGGCCGAACGCGGGGGAGCGGCGATCGTACGCCCGCAGCACGAGGGTCAGGACCCGGCATCGGTCGCGTTCCAGACCATCGAGTACGCCAAGCGCACCGGCACCGAGATCGTGCTCGTCGACACCGCCGGTCGCCTCCACACCAAGGGCGGGCTGATGGACGAACTCGGCAAGATCCGCCGCGTCATCGAGAAGCAGGCCCCGATCAGCGAGGTGCTGCTGGTGCTCGACGCCACGACCGGTCAGAACGGCGTCATGCAGGCCGAGGCGTTCCTGCAGCACGCCGGGGTCACCGGGCTCGTGCTGACCAAACTCGACGGCTCCGCCAAGGGCGGATTCGTGCTGGCGGTGCAGGAGCGCACCGGCATCCCCGTGAAGCTCCTCGGCCAGGGCGAGGGGATCAACGACCTCACCGGATTCACTCCGCACGTCTTCGCGGCTTCGCTCGTCGAGTGATCGGGGCGGCGCGGCGGACTACCGTGCAGCGCGCCGTACTGGTTTCATAGGACTATGGCGATCGAGCACGACTACTTCGGACTTCTCGAAACGGGTCCGGACGGATCGATCTTCTGGTCGGAGAACGTCGAGTTCGCCGACCAGATCGTCACCGTCGACCTCACGGCGCCCGACCAGGACGACGTGTCCTCGGCTGCGCTCGACATCGCCGCCGCCATGATCTCCACTCTGGAGACGATCGACATGTCGGCGCGCAACGCGATGGTCACCGAACTCGACGACCGCGCCAGCGAAGTGACCGAGTACATCCTGCAGCAGCAGGACCGGCTCGGGGACACGATCGAGGAGTATCTGGTCGACATCTCGGGCGACGTGCACGTGGACGTCATCCGTTCCCTGCAGCTCATGAGCATGACGATCCTCGCCGACGAGCACGGCGGCACCGACCCGTTCGCGGTGCTCGAATACGCGCTCGATCCCGATGCGACCGATGACGTGCTTCTGGTGAACCTCGCCTCCGACGGTCACGTGCAGTCCGTCACGAGCGCCGAATAGCGGAGCGCCCGGCAGATCTCACACCGCCTGGGCGAAGTCGGCATCCTCACCCAGGTGCTCCAGGCCCGCGGGCAGTGAGCGGCCTTTCGCCCGCATCGACTGCGCCCACAGCCGCCCGGCGCGGTACGACGAACGCACCAGGGGACCCGCGAGCACGCCGAGGAAGCCGATGCGCTCGGCCTCGGCCTTGAACTCGACGAACTCCTCCGGCCGCACCCAGCGCGCGACCGGCAGGTGGCGAGGGCTCGGGCGCAGATACTGGGTGATCGTGATGATGTCGGTGCCCGCGTCGTGGAGGTCCGACAGCGCCTGCACGACCTCGTGGGGTTCCTCGCCCATGCCGAGGATGAGGTTCGACTTGGTGATGAGGCCGGCCTCGCGCGCCCGGGTCAGCACACCGAGCGAGCGTTCGTAGCGGAACGCCGGGCGGATGCGCTTGAAGATGCGCGGCACCGTCTCGACGTTGTGCGCGAACACCTCCGGGCGGGAGGAGAACACCTCCGCCAGCTGGTCGGGGTCGCCGTTGAAGTCGGTCGCGAGGATCTCCACCCCCGTGCCGGGCATGCGCGCGTGGATCGCCCGCACCGTCTCGGCGTGCAGCCAGGCGCCCCCGTCGGGCAGATCGTCACGGGCGACGCCGGTGACCGTCGCGTAGCGCAGCTGCATGCGCGCGACGCTGTCGGCCACACGGCGAGGCTCGTCGGTGTCGTAGTCGGCCGGCTTGCCGGTGTCGATCTGGCAGAAGTCGCACCGGCGCGTGCACTGCGACCCGCCGATGAGGAACGTCGCCTCGCGGTCCTCCCAGCACTCGTAGATGTTCGGACACCCGGCTTCCTGGCACACGGTGTGCAGCTGCTCGGTCTTCACGAGCGTCTGCAGCGCCTGGTACTCGGGGCCGAGCTTCGCGCGCGTCTTGATCCATTCCGGCTTGCGTTCGATCGGTGTCTGGGCGTTGCGCACCTCGAGGCGCAGCAGCTTGCGTCCTCCCGTGGGGGGTGACGCCGCAGGTCCCGCCGCGCACCCGCTCACGCGGCGACCTCGCGGTAGGCGGCGGCGAACAGCGCCTCCACCGTCGGCAGCACGTCGGCCACGCCGATGTGGGCGCCGGCGGCCTCACTCAGCGTCGTCACCCCGGCATCGGTGATGCCGCACGGAACGATGCCGCGGAACCCCGAGAGGGTGTTGTCGCAGTTGAGGGCGAAGCCGTGCATCGTCACCCCGCGCTGCACCCGTACGCCGATCGCGGCGACCTTGTCCTCCGACAGCGGGCGGCGCACCCACACGCCGCTGCGGCCCTCGACGCGATGGCCATCGACCCCGTGCGCGCGCAGCGCCTCGATGAGCAGTCCTTCGAGCGTGCGCACGTGCGCCACGACGTCCACCGGCTGCGGCAGGCGCACGATCGGGTAGCCGACGAGCTGTCCGGGACCGTGCCAGGTGATCTTGCCGCCGCGGTCGACGTCGATGACCGGGGTGCCGTCGGTCGGCCGCTCGTGGCGGGCGGTGCGTGCTCCGGCGGTGTACACGGCCTCGTGTTCGAGCAGCAGCACCGCGTCGCCGCGCGTGCCGGCGACGACCTCGCCGTGGATGCTGCGCTGCAGATCCCAGCCGTCGCGATAGGGGACCGGAGTGGGGGAGAACCCCACGTGGACGATGTCGATCATGCCGTTCCGTTTCACCGAGCCGCGTTGTTGGATTGCGTACAACAATAGGGGTTCCCCGCATTCGGGTGGGCCATCCGTACGCTGAGGGGATGAACCGCGTGGGCAGACCCAAGGCTTCGTCGCGCGACACCCTCGCCGAGGCGGCGTGCGAGCTGTTCCTCGAGCGCGGTTACGAGGCGACCTCGATCGCCGACATCACGACGCGTGCCGGCGTGAGCCGCTCCAGCTTCTTCAACTACTTCGCCTCGAAGGCCGACATCCTGTGGGCGGGTCTGGACGAGCGTCTCGTCGCCGCGACGGCTGCGATCACCGGCGGCGACGTCCCGGTGCGCGACGCGCTCACGGCGGTCGGCGCCGACTTCGCCCCCGACCACCTGGCCCTCGCCATCACCCACACCGCGGCCATGGGACTCACCGCCGAACTCGACCGCGAGCGCGCCATCCGCCAGCTGCGGCTCGCACGCGCCGTGGCCGAGCGCGGGCGCCGTGACGGCGCCGAGCCGTTGGCTGCCGAGGTCACCGGCGCCGCGAGCGCGGGCGCGGTGTTCGCCGCCGTCTGGGCCTGGGCCGAGGGCGGGCCAGGCGGCACCGAGCTCACCCCGCTGCTGGCGGGAGCGCTGGCGTCGGTCGCCCCCGAAGGCCGGGTGAGACAGCTGCGCCTCGTGGTGCGCGCCGACGACTTCGAGGGAGCGGTCGGGTTCTACCGCGACGTCGTGGGGATGCCGCAGGCCGAGGCGTACGAGGCCGACGGCGGTGCCCGGGTGGTCATCCTCGAGGGCGGCCGTGCGACGCTGGAGATCGCCAACGCCGCGCAGGTCGCGTTCATCGACGACGTCGAGACCGACGGCGATGCTCCGAGTGACCGGGTGCGGGTCGCGCTCGAGGTCGACGACAGTGCGGCGGCGGCTCGGCGCCTGGCCGCAGCGGGCGCGACGGTGCAGGCATCGGCGCGCGTGACGCCGTGGCGATCGCTCAACGCCCGCCTGCGCGGGCCCGCCGACCTCCAGCTCACGCTGTTCCAGGAGCTCGGTCCGGAATGACCCGGCGGCAGGGACCCTCGGCATCCACGTAGAATCGGGGGATCATGGCTACCTTCGGCACGCTCTCAGATCGTCTCACAGAGACCTTCCGCAACCTCCGCACCAAGGGCAAGCTCACCGCTGCTGACGTCGACGGCACCGTGCGCGAGATCCGTCGCGCACTGCTGGACGCCGACGTCGCGCTGCCGGTGGTGAAGGAGTTCACCGCCAAGGTGCGCGAACGCGCCCTCGGCGACGAGGTGAACCGTGCGCTCAACCCGGCGCAGCAGGTCGTGCAGATCGTCAACGAGGAGCTCGTGGGCATCCTCGGCGGCGAGCAGCGTCGCCTGCAGTTCGCCAAGACCGCGCCGACGGTCATCATGCTCGCGGGCCTGCAGGGTTCGGGTAAGACCACCTTCGCCGGCAAGCTCGCCAAGCAGCTCGAGAAGGACGGCCACACGCCGCTGCTGGTCGCCGCCGACCTGCAGCGCCCCAACGCCGTCAACCAGCTGCAGGTGGTGGCCCAACAGGCGGGTGCCGCCGTCTACGCGCCGGAGCCCGGCAACGGCATCGGCAACCCGGTGCAGGTCGCCCGCGACGGCGTGGAGACTGCGCGCCGTCAACAGCATGACGTCGTCATCATCGACACCGCAGGTCGCCTGGGCGTGGACGCCGAGCTCATGAAGCAGGCCTCCGACATCCGCAAGGCGACCAATCCCGACGAGGTGCTGTTCGTCATCGACGCGATGATCGGTCAGGATGCCGTCAACACCGCGAAGGCCTTCCAGGAGGGCGTCGATTTCACGGGTGTCGTGCTGTCCAAGCTCGACGGCGACGCGCGCGGTGGTGCGGCGCTGTCGGTCGCCTCGGTCACCGGTCGCCCCATCATCTACGCGTCCACGGGGGAGGGCCTCGACGACCTCGAGGCGTTCCACCCCGACCGCATGGCCAGTCGCATCCTCGACCTCGGTGACATCCTCACCCTGATCGAGCAGGCCCAGGAGGCGTTCGACGAGGAAGAAGCTCGAAAGGTCGCCGAGAAGTTCGCGACCGACAGCTTCACCCTCGAGGACTTCCTCGACCAGATGCAGCAGCTCAAGAAGATGGGCTCGATGAAGAAGATGCTCGGCATGCTGCCGGGCATGGGCCAGATGAAGCAGCAGCTCGAGGACTTCGATGAGCGGGAGCTGGACCGTACCGAGGCCATCATCCGCTCGATGACACCGGTGGAGCGTCGCAACCCCAAGGTGCTCAACGGCTCGCGCCGCCTGCGCATCGCACGTGGCTCGGGTATGACGGTCACCGACGTCAACCAGCTCGTGCAGCGGTTCGACCAGGCCGCGAAGATGATGAAGACCGTCGCCCGCGGTGGTGTGCCCAACATCCCCGGCATGGGCCCGATGGGCGGCAAGCCCGGCGCTTCCTCCAAGCGGGGCAAGCAGGCCAAGAAGCGCGCCGTGTCGCGCTCGGGCAACCCCGCCAAGCGTGCGGCAGAGGAAGCCGGCATCGCCGCGGCCACCGCGCCGACCGGGTCCGGATTCGGTCTGGGCGCAGCGCAGCAGGCGCCGAGCGAGGCCGACCTCGCCGAGATCCAGAAGCTGTTCGGCAAGAGCTGAGCGGGGCGGTGGCCGAGCAGGCCATCGCCGGTGCCCGATGCCGCCGGATCAGCGCGGCAGGCGGCTCAGGTGTTCACGCAGCGTGGGGCCCTCGCGGAACTCCCGGATGAGGTGCTGCACCACTTGGCGCAGGTCGCCGTCGGCGGCGTCTGCGACCATGAGCTGGCGGGCGTAGCTGGCGCCACCGTCGAGAATGCCCTGCACCCCGGCGAACTCGCGCACGCACTTGAGCTCGACCGCCACATCGGCGAGGCGATCGACGGTGTCCCGCAGGTGCTCGGTCACGGGCAGCTGCGTGCCCTCGCGGTCGACGATGATGCGGGCGTCGAGGCCGTACCGCGCCGCGCGCCACTTGTTCTCGCGGATGAACCACGGCTGCAGCACCGGAAGTGCGCGTCCTTCGTCGAGTTGGCGCGAGAAATGCTCGACCAGGACCTGTACGAGAGCGGCCACCGCGGCCAGTTCGGGCAGCGTCGACATGCCGTCGCACGCGCGCACCTCGATCGTCCCCCACCGCGGGGCGGGGCGTACGTCCCACCGCACCTCGGTGGCATCCGACATCACGCCCGTGTGCGCCATATCGTCGAGATAGTCCTCGTACTCGGCGTACGTCTGCAGCGGCCAGGGCAGCCCCGCCGTGGGCAGCTGCTGGAACACCAGTGCCCGATTGGAGGCGTAGCCGGTGCTCTCACCGGCCCAGAACGGGCTCGACGCCGCCAGCGCCTGCAGGTGCGGCAGGTAGGTGGCGAGGGCGTTGACGATCGGCATGACCTTGTTCACGTCGTCGACGCCGACGTGCACGTGGATGCCCCAGATCATCATGTTGCGCCCCCACCACTGGGTGCGCTCGATGAGCTTGTGGTAGCGATTCTTGTCGGTGACCTGCTGATCGAACCACTGCGCGAAAGGATGGCTGCCGGCGCACAGCAGCTCCAGCCCGAGCGGGTCGGTGACGGTGCGCACCGCCGCGATCGCGTCGGCGATGTCGTCGACTGCGGCGGCGACGGTCTTGCCGATGCCGCTGGTGACCTCCACCGTGTTCGTCAGCAGTTCGCCGGTCACGGTGAAGCGCTCGTGGGCGGTGGAATCACCCAGCGCCTCGATCACATCGGGGGCGCGCGGCACCAGATCGCCGGTGCTGCCGTCGGCCAGCATGAGTTCCCATTCGAGCCCAACGGACGAGCGGGCGGATGTCGCGAAGGGCGCCGTCATGCGCACAGTCTGACACGCGGAAACGGGTGGTTCGCGGCATGGCCCGGCATCTGGCAAAATAGAAGGCTGGACCGCCCGACCGACCCTCTAACCGGACGCGCGATCCACCCTCCGAGCTTTTGCCGGGTGTGCACCCCACGCTCCAGGCGACGTTCATCCTTCCAACACATTCAGGAGAATTGTGGCTGTCAAGATCCGTCTCAAGCGGCTCGGCAAGATCCGTGCCCCGTACTACCGCATCGTCGTCGCCGACTCGCGCACCAAGCGCGACGGTCGCGTCATCGAGGAGATCGGCAAGTACCACCCGACTGAGGAGCCCTCGTTCATCGAGGTCGACTCGGAGCGCGCGCAGTACTGGCTCTCCGTCGGCGCCCAGCCGACCGAGCAGGTCGCTGCCCTCCTCAAGCTCACCGGTGACTGGGGCAAGTTCAAGGGCGACAAGAACGCCGTCTCGACCGTGAAGACGGCCGAGCCGAAGGCGCCCTTCGAGGTCGACGCCGCGAAGAAGTCCGTCGTCAAGCCCAAGGCGCAGAAGAAGGCCGACGAGCCTGCTGCCGCCGAGGCTGCGTCCGACGAGGCGCCCGCCGCCTCCACCGACGCCGAGTAATCCGTTGCTGGCCGCCGCGCTCGAACACGTCGTCAAGGGGATCGTCGATCACCCGGACGACGTGAAAGTCCACACCTCCACGTCCCCTCGCGGTGACGTGCTGGAGGTGCGCGTGCACCCCGACGACCGGGGTCGCGTCATCGGGCGCGGCGGACGCACGGCCAAGGCGCTGCGCACCGTCGTGTCGGCACTGGCTGACGGGCGCCGCGTGCGCGTCGATGTCGCGGACGACTGAGATGTCCGCTTCCAAGACCCCCCGCGCCCAGCTGCGCGTCGGGCGCCTCGTCAAGGCGCACGGCCTCAAGGGCGCACTCAAGCTCGAGCTGTACACCGATGACCCGGACGGGCGTTTCGTCCCCGGCGCCGTCTTCACGCTGCAGGTGCCCGAGGCATCGCCGTGGCACGGCAAGACCATCACGGTGCGAGAGCTGCGCTGGATGAACTCGCACCCGGTGGCGTTCTTCGAAGGCGTGGACGACCGCGAAGCCGCGGAGACCCTGGTGCGCGCGATCCTGTGGATCGACCAGGACGATGACGAAGAGGCCCCGGAGCCCGATGCCTGGTATGACCACCAGCTGGTGGGACTCGACGTCGTGCGCGACGACGCGGTCATCGGCCGTGTCGTGCGCGTGGACCATCTGCCCGCGCAGGACCTGCTCATCGTGCGCCCCGCCGACGACGCTGACCGCGAGATCCTCGTGCCGTTCGTCAAGGCCATCGTGCCCGAGGTGGACATCGCCGCACGCCGGGTCATCGTCACGCCCCCGGCAGGGCTCTTCGAGGAGCTCGCCCCCGAGCCGGAGCCTGCGCGTGAGGCGGACCCCGACGACGCGACACCGGATGCCACCGTCCCCGAGGCCGTCGCCGACGAGGACTGACGTGCGCATCGACGTCGTCTCGATCTTCCCCGCCTTCTTCGACGTCCTCGAAGTCTCGCTGCTGGGCAAGGCGCGCGGTGCCGGACTCCTCGACATCCGCGTGCACGACCTGCGTGAGCACACGCACGACCGTCACCGCACGGTGGACGACACGCCCTACGGGGGCGGGGCGGGTATGGTCATGAAGCCCGAGCCCTGGGGTGAGGCGCTGGATGCCATCACCGCGGACGCCGGCGAGCGACCGGTGTTCGTGTTCCCGTCACCGGCGGGCGAGCGGTTCACCCAGGCACAGGCCCGCGAGATGGCGCAGCTGCCGCACCTCGTGTTCGGCTGCGGCCGCTACGAGGGCATCGACGAGCGCGTGTTCTCCTACGCCGCAACGCTCGGCGATGTGCGCCTGGTGAGCCTCGGCGACTACGTGCTCAACGGCGGTGAGGTCGCTGCGATGGCGATGATCGAGGCGATCGGCCGGCTCGTCCCCGGAGTGGTCGGCAACCCGGCGAGCCTCGTCGAGGAATCGCACGAGGACGGGCTGCTGGAGTACCCCTCGTACACGAAGCCGTCTTCTTGGCGGGGCTACGACGTGCCGCCGGTGCTGCTCAGCGGCAATCACGGCGCCATCGCCGGCTGGCGTCGCGAACAGCAGATCGAGCGCACGCGCGAGCGTCGGCCCGACCTGCTGCCCGACTGACTGCGTCGGCCGGCTCAGTCGACGCCGAGGAAGCTGCGGTCCGTCAGCACGATCGGTCCGTCTTCGGTGATGGCGATCGTGTGCTCGGCGTGCGCGCCACGTGAGCCGTCGACGCTGCGCAGCGTCCAGCCGTCTGCGTCGGTGATGAGCTCGTCGGTCGTCTGCAGGAACCACGGCTCGAGCGCGAGCACGAGACCCGCGCGCAGCGGATAGCCCCGGCCCGGCTTGCCGTCGTTGGGAACGTGCGGGTCCCCGTGCATCGTGCGTCCCACGCCGTGGCCGCCGAAGTCGGTGTTGATGGAGTAACCGTCGGCGCGGGCGACCTCGGCGACGGCGTGCGAGATGTCGCCGACCCGGTTGCCGACGACGGCCGCTGCGATCGCGGCCTCCAACGCCCGCTCCGTGGTGTCGATGAGGGCGAGGTCCTCGTCGCGGGGCGTGCCGACGACGAACGAGACTGCGGAGTCGGCGACCCAGCCGTCGACCGCGACGGCGAAGTCCAGCGTCACCAGATCCCCGTCACGCAGGGCGTAGTCGTGGGGGAGGCCGTGCAGCACCGCATCGTTGACCGACGTGCAGATGACCTTGCCGAAAGGGCTCGCGCCGAACGAGGGGTGGTAGTCGATGTAGCACGACTCCGCACCGGCACGGCGAATCATGTCGTGGGCGCGGCGGTCGATCGCGAGCAGATTCGTGCCCACCTTCGTGTCGTCGCGGAGCGTCGCCAGCACCTCCGCGACGAAGCGCCCGGCGGGACGCATCGCCTCGATCTCGGCGGGTGTGCGCAGCTCGATCATCCGATTCCTTTCGTCTGCATCCATTCTGCCGGATGCCGGCACGTGCGAGGGTGTGCTCGCTCCCGGTGCCGTGTCGGGCAGGCAGGCGTAGCATCGAAGCCATGTGGCTACGACGCGTGTTCTACTCCTGGCTGCTGCCTGCCGCGTTCGTGCTGCCGCTGTGGCTCGTCGTCGGCTGGGTGATCTTCGACGCCGGTGGCTGGGCCTTGCTGTGGGTGCTGTTCATCGCGGTGCCGTCGGTGTTCCTCGGGCAGCTCGTTCTCATGTTGCTCGTGCGCGCCCGTGGCACGGTGCGCGCCCAGCGGGCGGCGTCGTGGCTGGACGTCGCCGGCTTCGGCGTGTGGCATCTGCTGACGATCGCCGTGGGTTTCTACAACCTGGCCTGGTTCGGAGTCGCCCTCGTGCTCGCGATCGTGGCCGCGCTGGCGGTGTTCTGGTCGTCGCTGTGGCAGTTGTGGACCGAGGCTCGCCCGCGAGTGACGCTAGTGCAGACCGCCGGGGGGACAGGCTTCATCGCACCGCCGTCGGCGCGGCCGGAGCCGGAGGATCTCCCCGGTGTCGTCGTGATCGAAGAGAAGCGCACGCCACCGAGCGTGTGAGTTTCGGCGGGGCGCCGCAGATATGGCAGAATGGATGTTCGTGCCCTGATCGACTCTGCCTCAGGGGAGCGGACCGCGCAGACGGTTCCCAGGCGCACGACTCTTACCCATCCTCTTTGCGGTCGACCTGTGGCGGTCGCAGGAAGTGAAGATCATGCAGATCCTCGATTCAGTCGACGCAGCATCGCTGCGTTCGGACATCCCCGTCTTCGGCCCCGGTGACACCGTCAAGGTGCACGTGAACATCACCGAGGGCAACCGCTCGCGTATCCAGGTGTTCCAGGGCATCGTGCTCGGTCGCTCCGGCGACGGCGTGCGCGAGACATTCACCGTGCGCAAGATCAGCTTCCAGGTCGGCGTCGAGCGTACGTTCCCGGTGCACAGCCCCGTGATCGACCACATCGAGGTCGTCACCCGCGGTGACGTGCGTCGCGCGAAGCTCTACTACCTGCGCAACCTCCGCGGCAAGAAGGCGAAGATCAAGGAGAAGCGCGACCGCTGACGCGCCTCTCAGACGGATGCCCCGGGGCTGGACCCCGGGGCATCCGTCGTTCCACGGCCGAGACCATACGCGTCGCAAGGCGACGGCCGCAGACTGAATGTGCGACGCTTGAAGGTGTCGCCGCCGCCAGGGGGCGCCGGAAGAAGGATGGTCGATGACGGCTGAGCAGACCGCCCCGCCGCAGCACCCGGGGGAGCCGCGCCGTCGTCACGGCTGGTGGCCGTTCGTTCGGGACGTGCTGGTGATCGTGCTGATCGCGGTGGTCGTGTCGTTCCTGGTGAAGACCTTCCTCGTGCGCTCGTTCTACATCCCCTCCGGGTCGATGCAGCAGACGCTGCAGATCGACGACCGCATTCTGGTGGATGAACTCACACCCGGCTTCGGCGGGTTCGACCGCGGCGACGTGGTGGTCTTCCGCGATCCCGGCGGCTGGCTGAACCCCGTGGTGGAACCGGAGCGGTCCGCCGCCGTCGAGGCGTTCGACTGGGTGCTCTCGATCGTGGGCTTGTCCGCGCCCGACAGCAAGGACCACCTCATCAAGCGGGTCATCGGCCTGCCCGGCGACCACGTGGTCTGCTGCAACGTGCTCGGCCAGCTCACCGTCAACGACGTGCCGATCGATGAATCCGCCTTCCTCAACCTCGCCGCGGGCGAGAGCGCCCCGCAGGAGGTCGCCTTCGACGTCGTGGTGCCGGAGGGGTCGCTGTGGGTACTGGGTGACAACCGCGACCACTCACGCGACTCCCGCTACAACCAGGACCAGCCCACCCAGGGCTTCGTGCCCATCGACAACGTCGTGGGACGGGCCTTTCTGATCACGTGGCCCATGGATCGAGTCGGCCTCATCGATGGGCACCACGAGGTGTTCGCCGGCGTGCCGGATCCCGATGGGGAGGCCGATCCCGAGCCGTCGTCGGGGCCGTCGTCCGAACTCGAGACCGTCCCGTGACGCCATGATGGCCGTCGTCGAGCCCCGTTTGACCCTCGAGCGCCGCCTGCTGCGCGAGTACCCGCTCGTGATCGCCTGCGACGAGGTCGGTCGCGGTGCGCTGGCGGGACCGGTCGCCGTCGGCGCGGTCGCGGTGGACGCCGCCCGCGCGCGCCGGCGCGTGCCCGAGGGGCTGCGCGACTCCAAGCTCGTCCCGGCCGCCCGCCGCCCCGACGTCGCCGCGCGCGCCGCCGGCTGGGTGGCGGCGTCGTCGGTGGGCTGGGCCAGCGCCGCCGAGGTCGACGAGATCGGCATCATCCGGGCGCTCGGGCTCGCAGCGCTGCGCGCGGTGAACCAGCTGCGCGAGCACGACGTCGTGCCGGAAGAGGCGATCGTGCTGCTCGACGGCAACCACGACTACATCACCCCTGCCGGCGGCACCGGGCTGCAGGTGCGCCCGGTCGTCAAGGCCGACCGCGACTGTGCCAGCGCCGCCGCGGCATCCGTCATCGCCAAGGTCGCCCGCGATGGGCTCATGACCCGGTTGCACGACGAGGCGCCCGACTACCAATGGGCGCGCAACAAGGGGTACGCGAGCCTCGAACACCGTGCCGCGATCCGCGCGCTGGGCCTGAGTACCCACCACCGCGCATCCTGGGCGATCGCGGACGCACCGACCCTGTTCTGACCGGCCATAGGATGGAGTCACCATGGACGATGAGGGCTTCGAGGATTACGACCGCGAACTTGAGCTGGCACTGTATCGCGAGTACCGCGATGTGGTGTCGCAGTTCGCGTACGTCATCGAGACCGAACGCCGGTTCTACCTCGCCAACGAGGTGAACGTGGTGCGTCGCGACACCGAGCACGACTTCTACTTCGAGATCTCGATGACCGACGTCTGGGTGTGGGACATCTACCGTGCCGACCGGTTCGTGAAGTCGGTGCGCGTGCTGACGTTCAAGGACGTCAACGTCGAGGAACTGACGCGGCGGGACTTCCACCTTCCCGAGGAGCTCTCGCTCGACACCTGAGTCGGCACCGCCTCCTCCCCAGCGGCGATTCCGGCGGAATCGTCCCCGAACCGGATGAGGGGCTGGGCGGGCATATTGAGCGTCCCGCGGGACCATAGTCGGCGCGAGGACGCATTGCCGATCGTCGGTGCTTCCACTCGCTAGAGCCACCCCCGGTCGCGAGCCATCCGTGCCGCATCGTGTCGCGTCGTACCGCCGGTCTTCTGCATCGCGGTGGACAGGTAGTTGCGCACCGTGCCCGGCGCGAGGTGCATTCGCCGGGCGATGTCGCGCACCGAGTAGCCCTCCCGCGTTTCGCGCAGCACGTCTGCTTCCCGCTCCGTCAGTGGCGAGTCATCTGCGATCGCCGCCTCGAGCACTTCGTGCGCGATCCAGCGCCTTCCGGCGTGCACCGCATGGATGACACCGGCGATCTCCTCGGGATCCGCTCCCTTACCCATGAACCCCATGATCCCCAGCTTGAGTGCGCGCCGAAGCACGCCCGGACGGGCATGGCGGGTGAGCATCAACACGGGCTGGCCGGGTCGCTCCGCGAGGATCCGCTCGACGGCCTCGAGCCCGTTCATCTCGGCCATCTCGAGGTCGATCACGAGCACATCCGGGCGATGCTCGATCGTCGCTGTCACCGCGTCGGCGCCGTTCTCGGCCTGCGCGACGACTTCGATCGTGCCGTCGAGCGGGAGGAGCGACGCGAGTGCCTCGCGCAGCAGCCGTTCATCGTCGACCAGGACGATTCGGACATCTCCCGCGACATCCATCACGCCGCCCCCTCACTGGATGCTGGCGGAATCCCGGCGGCGACGACGAAGCGTCCCGGCGGCTGTTCCAGGCGCAACTCGCCGCCCACGGCCTCGAGCCGTGATCGCAGGCGGGCGAGACCACTGAGCACGGGCCGAGCCCCGTCGGTGACTCCGTCGTTCATCACCTCCACCGACACCGGCGACGCTGTGATCCAGACCCTTTCCGCATGCGCGTGGCGGAGCAGGTTCGTCGTGGCTTCCCGGAGCACCTGTGCCAGCAGCGGATGTGCCGAGTCCCCGTTTGCCGGATCGAACCGCGTCTCCACCGCGAGCCCGGCTGCTTCGCACAGCTGCCGGGTGCTTTCGACTTCTGCCGGCAGATTCAGTTCGTGACGTGCGTACGCGAGCGATCGGGCGGCGGTGATCGTCTCGTCGGCGATGGTGCGGATGTCGCCCAGCTCCGCCTTCACTCGCCCCGCGTCGACCTCGATGAGCCTGCCCGCCAGTGCCGCCTTCAGTTTGATGATGTGGAGCGAGTGGCCCTGGATGTCGTGGAGGTCACCGGCGAACCGGACGCGCTCGCGTGCGACCGCGAGATCGGCTTCGGTCTCCTTCGCGAGCTCCAGCCGCCGGGCGATCAACCACGCCTGCTCGCTGACGAGAATGACTCCCACGATGAAGATCGTGCCGAGGAGAGGGGTGACGACGTAGGCGATGAACAGTGGCCACGTCGGGGCCCGGGTGGCTAATGTGGCCGCGCCGAGCGCGGCGATGCCGATTGCGAGTAGAGGAATCCACACCTTTCGGCGCAAAGTACGGACGATGAGCATGCCGCCCACGAGGGCGAGCGGTACGAATCCGATCGGGCTGGACCCCGTCAGCGCGCCGACGAACCACGTTCCGGCCGTGACCACTACGGCGAAGATGGGTCCCCAGAGTCGGTAGCCGTCAAGACTCCACTCTCGAAGGACTCCGAGCATGAGCAGCAGGCTCGCCGCCATCACGACCCCGTCCCACAACGACGTCGCTGTGAAGGCCACTCCGAGCACGGTCAGCGGCGCGATGGCGGCGACGGCGGTGGCGACTGCCAGTCGACGCATCCGGGAATCGACGGTGGGATCATCCGCGGCGTCGCGACTCAGTCTCTTGTCAGACATTCTGTCCCGTGGTCTTGCTGCCGAAGCGCCCGCCTGCGTACATCTTCCCGATCACTGCCGCCAGGAAGACGGCTGCCGCGACGTACTGCGCAAACAGCTGGTGGGGAAGTTGTTTCATCCTGGCACGATCGCCCTGTTCGGCGCACCGGCGGTAGTGACATGGTGTCACCTGTCTTCGTGACACAGCGGCACTGCACACCAGTCGCCGCGGGGGGTGATATGGGTGCATGTCAACTACAACTCCCATTCCGGCCCAGGCGGAACGCTTGGCGTTCTGGCGGCGCCCCTTCGGCGTCATCCGGCAGAATCTGCGCGTCTACGTCATCCTGAGCGCCGCGGCCTACGGCCTCGTCGTCATCGGCTTCGTGGTCGGACTGATCTTCCCCGAACTCAACGAGGCGCGGCTGATCGCCCTCGACGACAGCGGCACCACGGAGCTGGCGACCAGCGTGTTCAACGCGCCACCCCTCTTCGCCTTGCTCATCTTCGCCGTGAATCTCTTCGCGATGTCCCTTGCCCGGATCCTCCTTCCCTCACTCGTCCTGCCCTTCGCAGGTCTGGGATTCTTCGGCTACTGGGCCGTTGAAACCGGCATCACGCTCGTGCAGAGCACGCCGGCGGGGTGGGTTGGACTGATCCCTCACTCGCTGACGCTCCTCATCGAGGTGCAGGCCTACGTCCTCCTCCTCCTCGGTGCGTACCTGCTCGGAAAGGCCTGGATCTTCCCTCGCACCGTCGGCGCTCCCAATCACCGCCGCGGCTACCTGTGGGGTCTCCAGCGCATAGGCCTCCTCGCCCTGCCGGCGTTGGTGCTGCTCGCTGTCGGCGCGGTCTGGGAGGCGTACTCGCTGCGATACCTCGTATACCCGTTGACCGAGCTCCTGCTCTAGCAGGTTTCTCCGAGGGGTCGGCCACGAGCTCCGGTCACGTGCCGGATGCGCATCGCCGAACGAGGTGAGCCGGCACCGCCTCCTCCCCAGCGGGAATTCCGGCGGAATCGACCCCGAACGCACTGATCCGCGCCACACGGCGTGCTCACACCCGCCACGATCGCTGCATGGCAGCCAAAGACGAGCGGGGACGGGCGGGCGAGGCGCGGGCGGCGCGCTACCTGCAGGATGCCGGCTGGCGACTGCTCGCGCGCAACTGGCGCTGTCCGCAGGGCGAACTCGATCTCGTGGCGGCCCGCGACCGGGTGATCGCCGTCGTCGAGGTGAAGACCCGGCGCAGCGACGGCTACGGGCATCCGCTGGAGGCGGTCGACGACCGCAAGCGGCGACGACTGTGGCAGCTGGCCTACGCCTGGATGGCCGCGCACCCCGACGCCGTGCAGGGATGCCAGCTGCGGCTCGACGTCATCGCGATCACCGGCGAGGACCCGGCCACCGGGGCGCTGGATCATGTGCGAGACCTGCGATGACGGTCGCTCGCACCTGGGCGGTGGCGCTGACCGGCCTCGACGGCGCGCTCGTGGAGGTGGAAGCGGATCTCTCGCGACAGACGCCCGACTTCAAGATCATCGGGCTGGCCGACAAGGCGCTCGGCGAGGCGCACCAACGCGTGCACAACGCCTGCGAGAACAGCGGGCTGCAGCTGTCGCGTCGCCGCATCACCGTGAACCTGTCCCCGGCGAGCCTCCCGAAGCACGGCGCCGGGTTCGACGTCGCCATCGCCGTCGCCGCCCTCGCCACCGAGCATCGCCTCGACCCGGGGTCGCTCGCCACCACCGTGCACCTGGGAGAGCTCGGCCTCGACGGCCGGTTGCGGCCGGTGCCGGGCGTGCTGCCCGCCGTCGTCGCCGCCGCGCGTGCGGGCATCACCCGCGTGGTCGTGCCGCACGCGAACCGCGCGGAGGCCGAGCTGGTGGACGGCGTCGAGGTGGTGGGCGCCGTGAGTCTCATCGACGTGCTGCGCCGGCACGGGCTCGACGTCGAGCCGCGCGACCTCGACCCCGTCGCCGGCGAGGGGCCGCCCGACGACGCCCCGCCCCAGCTGGAGCTGGCCGACGTCATCGGCCAGCGCGACGCGGTCGACGCGATGGTCCTCGCCGCCGCGGGCGGACACCACGTGCTCATGAGCGGTCCGCCGGGCGCGGGCAAGACGATGCTGGCGCGGCGACTGCCCGGCATCCTCCCCGCCCTCGACGACGCCGCCGCGCTGCAGGCTGCATCGATCCGCTCGCTCGCGGGGGCGCGGGTGGTCGCCCTCGAACGCACGCCGCCCTTCGAAGCGCCGCACCACACCGCGAGCGTCGCCGCGCTCGTCGGGGGCGGCAGTCGCATGATCCGCCCCGGCGCGATCGCGCGGGCCAGTGGGGGCGTGCTCTTCCTCGACGAAGCGGGGGAGTTCGCCTCGGGCGCGCTCGATGCGCTGCGCGAACCGCTCGAGAACGGCGCGATCCAGATCCATCGTGCCGGGGCGAGCGCCGCCTTCCCGGCGCGATTCCAACTGGTGCTGGCGACGAACCCGTGTCCGTGCGGTGCCTACGGGGTGCCCGGCGGTGACTGCGTGTGCCCGCCCTCGGGTATCCGCCGCTACCTGGGGCGGCTCTCCGGCCCCATCCGCGACCGCATCGACATCGAGCTCGCCGTGCGGCGCGTCTCGGTCGCCCATGCGCAGGCGGCGGCTGAGCGGCCACTCACGTCGGCCCAGGCGCGTGCCCGCGTCGATGCGGCGCGGGCGCGCGCGCAGGCCCGGCTGGTCGGCACCCCCTGGCGCACGAACGCCGAGGTGCCGGGCGCGTGGCTGCGGCAGGGACCGTTCGCACCGCCGCCGGCGGTGCGGCGGCCCCTGGACGCCGCGTTGCACCGCGGTGCGCTGACGCTGCGTGGCTATGACCGTGTGCTGCGCGTCGCGTGGACCAGCGCCGACCTCGCCGCCCGCGAGCGCATCGACATCGACGACATCGGCCGCGCGCTCTACCTCAAGAAGGGGATGACTCCGATATGAGCCTGCTCACCGACCCCGCCGCTTCGCGCGCCCTGCTCCTCGGGCTCGTCGGCGGCGACCTCGATGACGACGACATCGCCGAGCGACACGCCCGCGCGCTGTGGTCGGGGATCTGCGAACCCGGCGACGGAGATGCGGGGTCCCTCGTGGCGGAGTTCGGCGCCGCCACCGCGCTGGCGCTCGTGGAGGGCAACGACGAACCCGCCGTCGCGACGGTCGAAGGCTTCGACCGTCGCCGCGCGCACGACGCGCTCGCGCGCTGGCGACCGCGCCTCGCGCCGGCGGCGCTGGCGGCGGGTCTGGACAGTGCCCGCCGCGTCGGGGCGCGGCTCGTCGTCCCCGGCGATGCGGCCTGGCCGGCGCACCTCGACGATCTCGGTCGCCACGGGCCGCTCTGCCTGTGGGTGCGCGGCGCGTTGACGCCACCCGCCGGCCCCGCGGTGGCGGTCGTCGGGGCGCGGGCGGCGACGTCGTACGGCGAGCACGTCGCGATGGAGATCGCCGCGGACCTCGCGGGCTCCGGCATTCGCATCGTGTCGGGGGCGGCGTACGGCATCGACGGTGCCGCGCACCGCGCCGCGCTCTCGGCGGGCGGAGTCACCGACGCACTGCTGGCCGGCGGGGTGGATCGCGCCTACCCCACGGGACACAGCGACCTGCTGGCGCGCATCACCCGCACCGGAGCCGTGATGAGCGAGGTCATGTGCGGCTCGGCGCCGACCAAGTGGCGCTTCCTCTCGCGCAACCGGCTCATCGCGGCGCTCTCCGACGCGACGGTCGTCGTGGAGGCGGGGTGGCGGAGCGGTTCGCTCAACACCGCGGCTCACGCGGCGAGTCTCGGACGCAGCCTCGGGGCCGTACCCGGTCCGGTGACGAGCCCCGCGTCGGCCGGATGCCACCGGCTGCTGCGCGAGTTCGACGCGCGCTGCATCACCGGCGCCGCCGACGTGCGGGAGATGCTCGGTCTCGACGATGATCTGCTGCCGGGCGCCGACGACTGGGTCGATCAGGCGACGGCACTGCGCGACGCGCTGAGCACGCGCTCATGGCGACGGGTGGACGACGTGGCGCGGCGATGCGGGCAGAGCGTCGCCGACGTCGAACGCGGGCTCGGACTGATGCTGCTCGATGGGCGTGCCCAGCACGGTCCCGGAGGCTGGCGCCTCGTCGTCACCGGCCGCTGAGGGCACGTTCGGTGCGCCGTCACCGCCGGGCGCGGTCCCCACGGCATCCTGGTCTCATGCACACGCGCGACGCGATCGACCGCTACGCGCGGCACCTCGCCGACGTGCGGCGGCTGTCGCCGGCCACCGTGCGCGCCTATCGGTCCGACCTCGCCGACATGGTCACGGTGACCGGCGACGTCGAACTGGGTGGCATCGACCTCGAGATGCTGCGGGAATGGCTCTGGGTCGCCACCAAGCGCGGCGACGCGCGGTCGACCCTGGCCCGCCGCACGGCCGCGGCCCGCGGGTTCTTCGGCTGGGCCTGCGAGTACGGTCACCTCGCCGCCGACCCGAGCCTGCGCCTCGTCGCGCCCAAACGCGGGCGTACCCTGCCGCGGGTCGCGACCGCCGACGGCGTCGCCCACGCGCTCGACGATCTGCGTGTGCGCGCCGCCGAGGGCGACCCCCGTCTGCTGCGGGATGCCGCCGCCCTCGAGCTGCTCTACGGCGCCGGACTGCGTGTGTCGGAGCTCTGCGGCATCGATCTCGGCGACCTCGATCACCAGGCGGCCACCGTGCGGGTGCTGGGGAAGGGCTCGAAGGAACGCGTCGTGCCCTACGGGATCCCCGCGGCGCGTGCCCTCGACGCCTACCTCGTGCGCGGCAGGCCCGCCCTGGCCGCGCGCGCCGACGGTCGACCGTCCGGCGCGGTGTTCCTCGGCCTGCGGGGCGGCCGCATCGGGGCGCGGGCGGTGTACGACATCGCGGCGCGCGAGATCGCGCCGCTCGTCGGGGCCGACACCATCGGTCCGCACGCGCTGCGCCACTCCGCAGCCACCCATCTGCTCGACGGCGGTGCCGACTTGCGCGCAGTGCAGGAGATGCTGGGCCACGCGAGTCTCGGGACGACGCAGATCTACACGCACGTCTCCGGCGAGCGGCTCGCCGCCGCATACCGCCTCGCACACCCTCGGGCCTGATCCTCCTCTACTGGCGAGCGCGCCGGGGCTCTTCTAACGTGGGGGCATGTCCCCCCGCAGCTTGACCCGCACCGCCGTCGCCCTCACCTTCGCCTTCGTGCTGACGGGGTGCGTCCCCCTGGACACCGACGATGCGCGCCCCGTCACGACGGTGCGTCCGTCGGCGCCCGCAGCGTCCGCCACCCCCGACGCCGCGGCGCCGCCCGTCATGCCGACCGGTGGGGACTGCGGGGGAGAGCCCGTGGCGATCACGGGCGGCGACGACCTGGTGCTCTCAGGCGACTGCCCGGTGGTGACGATCACGGGAACCGACGTCGACATCGACCTCACCCGCGCCGAGGTCGGTGAGCTGGTGGTGCAGGGCGATCGTCACGACGTCGACGCGGGCGACGTGTCAACGGCGAGCCTCACCGGGCAGGACAACGACCTCGAGGCCGCCGCCGTCGGCGCGCTGGCGATCACCGGCGATCGGAATGACATCGACGTGCGCGGCGAGATCGGGTCGATCGCCGTCAACGGCAACGACAACGACGTGGAAGCCGGGGTGCTCGGCGACGTGGTCGACAACGGGGCCCGCAACACGATCGTCGTCGACCGCTGAGAACACCGGCAGCAGCACGGCCCGGGGCACGTCGGCGAACAGCAGCATCGGATTGAGGTACTCGCCGTGCAGTCGCACGCCGACGTGCAGCGCCCCATCGCGCGTATGCCCGCCGCTCGCGAGGTGTGCGACGGTCTCGCCCCGGGTGATCGCCTGTCCGGCGCCGACGACCGCAGCGACCGGCTCGAAGGTGGTCACGAGCCCGCCGCCCTGGTCGATCGTCATCACCGGACGCCCCGCCACGTCGCCCACGAACGCCACCACCCCGTCCGCGGGCGCCACGACCTGGCGCGAACCCGCGGCGGCGAGATCGATGCCGCGATGACCGGGCCCGTAACGGTGGGCGGGCGCGCGGAACGGTGCCTCCAGCCGCGCTCCCGCCATCGGCCACGCCCACTCGCCGACGGGCAGGGCGCTCACCGCCGCCGCGGGCGCGGCGCCGGCTGCTGCAGGCCCGCCGGCGAGCACGAGGACGAGCAGGAAGGCGGTGACCAGCGCGGAGCCGGCGGTCGATCGGCGGGGCATGTCCTCATCGTCGCGGCTCGATCCCCGGCACCGGGCGCGGATCCGGCCGATCGGGGACAACCGGGTGCGCCGTCGCGCGGGGGAGGACACCTCGGCTGATAAGATGGTTGCGCACCTCGCTCCGGCGGGGTGACTCCGCGTGCCCACAGCACTGCACCCGCTCCGGCGGGCGCGACGCGGCATCCACACCCCAGGTCCTCCCGCAGCAGCGGGTGGTGGGTGTGCGCCGGGCACCAGGCTCGCCGGTCATTCGACCAGGCGTGGACAACCGAAACAACGGCGCAGCGTGCGCCGAGAACAGGAGAACGGCCATGGCCGTCGTCACCATCCGCCAGCTGCTCGACAGCGGCGTGCACTTCGGACACCAGACCCGCCGGTGGAACCCGAAGGTCAAGCGTTTCATCCTCACCGAGCGCAGCGGCATCCACATCATCGACCTGCAGCAGTCGCTGGGCTACATCGACAAGGCCTACGAATTCGTCAAGGAGACCGTCGCCCACGGCGGCACCATCCTCTTCGTCGGCACCAAGAAGCAGGCGCAGGAAGTCATCGCCGAGCAGGCGACGCGCGTGGGGCAGCCCTACGTGAACCAGCGCTGGCTCGGTGGTCTGCTGACCAACTTCAGCACCATCTCCAAGCGCCTCGCCCGTATGAAGGAGCTCGAGGAGCTCGACTACGAGACCCCGGCCAACAGCGGCTTCACCAAGAAGGAGCTGCTGCTCAAGAAGCGCGAGCTGGACAAGCTGCACAAGTCGCTGGGCGGTATCCGCAACCTGCAGAAGACCCCGTCGGCGATCTGGGTCATCGACGCCAAGCGCGAGCACCTCGCCATCGACGAGGCCCGCAAGCTCGGCATCCCCGTCATCGGCATCCTCGACACGAACGCCGACCCGGACGAGTTCCAGTACCCGATCCCCGGCAACGACGACGCGATCCGCGCCGTGGGTCTGCTGACCCGCGTGATCGCCGACGCCGCCGCCGAGGGCCTCATCCAGCGTCACCAGCCGGCCGGCGAGGCCGAGGCCGCTGAGCCCCTCACCGAGTGGGAGCGCGAGCTGCTCGAGCAGGGCGCGCCGGAGCAGTCCTCCGCCAGCACCGAGAAGATCGCCGACGAGACCGAGGCGAAGACCGAGGCTGCTGAGCTCGTCGCCGACGAGCAGGCCATCGAGGGCGAAGCCGCCACCGAGTCCGAGGCCGACGCCGAGGGCGCCGCAGCCAAGGCTGCCGAGTAAGCAGTATCGGATCACGTCGGGGCGGGCGCAGGAGCGCTCGCCCCGACATCCCTCAGAACTCCCACCGAACTTAGGAGCCAGTACCATGGCAAACTTCACCATCGCCGACATCAAGGCGCTGCGCGAGCAGCTCGGCACGGGCATGGTCGACACCAAGAAGGCGCTCGAGGAAGCCGATGGCGACCTCGAGAAGGCTGTCGAGATCCTCCGCCTCAAGGGCGCGAAGGGCAACGCGAAGCGTGCCGACCGCTCCACGAGCGAGGGTCTGGTCGTCGCTCGTGAGCAGGACGGCAAGGTCACGCTGATCGAGCTGAACACCGAGACCGACTTCGTCGCCAAGAACGACCGCTTCATCGCGCTGGCCGACAAGGTGGCCGACGCTGCTGCAGCCGTCTCCGCCGACTCCGTCGAGGCAGCCCTCGCCGCCGACGCCGGCGGCAAGACCGTCGCGCAGCTCATCGACGACGAAGCCGCGATCATCGGTGAGAAGGTCGAGCTGCGTCGCGTTCGCACCCTCACGGGTGACCACTTCGAGATCTACCTCCACAAGACCAGCAAGGACCTGCCCCCGCAGATCGGTGTGGTCGTTGTCTACTCCGGAGACGACGCCGAGACCGCGCGCTCCATCGCGCAGCACATCTCGTTCGCCAACCCCACCTACCTCTCGCGCGAGGACGTCCCCGCCGCCGAGGTCGAGAAGGAGCGCGAGATCGTCACCGAGATCTCCCGCAACGAGGGCAAGCCCGAGGCCGCCCTGCCGAAGATCGTCGAAGGCCGCGTGAACGCGTTTTTCAAGCAGGTGGCGCTGCTGGACCAGGACTACGCGAAGGACAACAAACTGTCCGTCGCGAAGGTGGCCCAGGACGCCGGCATCACCATCACCGACTTCGCCCGCTTCAAGGTCGGCGCGTAAGTTCCGGGCAAGGCCCGCATCGAATCGGTGCGGGCCTTTCCCATGCCCGACGCTAGGTTGTACCAGACGAGAGGATGACACGTGATCGATGAGGCCACAGGACGCCGACGCGTCCTGCTGAAGCTGTCCGGAGAGGCGTTCGGAGGCGGCCAGCTCGGCGTGAACCCCGACGTCGTCAGCCAGATCGCCCGCGAGATCGCCGCCGCAGTGGATCGCGTCGAGATCGCCATCGTCGTCGGTGGTGGCAACTTCTTCCGCGGCGCGGAGCTGAGCCAGCGCGGCATGGACCGCGGCCGTGCCGACTACATGGGCATGCTCGGCACCGTGATGAACGCGCTCGCGCTGCAGGACTTCCTCGAGCAGGCGGGAGCGGCCACCCGCGTGCAGTCGGCCATCTCGATGACCCAGGTCGCCGAGCCGTACATCCCGCGCCGCGCCGAGCGTCACATGGAGAAGGGCCGTGTCGTCATCTTCGGCGCCGGGGCGGGTCTGCCCTACTTCTCCACCGACACCGTCGCCGCTCAGCGGGCGCTGGAGATCGACGCCCGCGAGGTGCTCGTGGCCAAGAACGGCGTCGACGGCGTCTACACCGCCGACCCCCGTATCGACCCCGATGCCACGCGCATCGACCGGCTCACCTACGGTGACGCCCTGCAGCGCGGCCTGAAGGTCGTGGACTCCACGGCGTTCAGCCTCTGCATGGACAACCGCATGGACATGCGTGTGTTCGGCATGGAGCCCGCCGGCAACGTGACGCGGGCCCTCCTGGGGGAGCCGATCGGCACCCTCGTCACGGCGTAGCTCCCCTGCCGCCCGGCCGGGCTCAACTAGACTTTCCACAGACTTGTCCCGACGAATGGAGTGACCGTGATCGCCGATGTGCTGGCTGACGCCGGAGCGCGCATGGACCGTGCCGTGGAGGGTGCGAAGGATGACTTCGCCACCGTCCGCACGGGACGTGCGAACCCGCAGCTTTTCCAGAAGATCCTCGTGGACTACTACGGCACGCCGACGCCGCTGGCGCAGCTCGCGTCGCTGAACAACGTCGAAGCCCGCACGATCGTGATCACCCCCTACGACAAGTCGGCGCTCAAGGCGATCGAGCAGGCCATTCGCGACACCCCGAACCTCGGGGCGAACCCGAGCAACGACGGCACGATCGTGCGCGTGACCATGCCCGAGCTCACGCAGGAGCGTCGCAAGGAGTACGTCAAGCTCGTGCGCACCAAGGGTGAGGACCACAAGGTGCACGTGCGTGGCATCCGCCGCAAGGCCAAGGACGATCTGGACGCGCTGAAGAACGAGGTCGGGGAGGACGAGATCTCGCGGGGCGAGAAGGAGCTCGACGCGCTCACCCGTGCGCACGTCGACGCCATCGACGAGGCGCTGAAGCGCAAAGAGACCGAGCTGCTCGAGGTCTAGGACCCCTCATGACCGACGCTTCCGACGACCCGGAGCGCACCCCCGAACCGCCCACGCGGCGCACGGGCGGGCGCCGGGCCTCCGGCGACGCCGGCGACGAGTTCACGAGTCACCTGCGCTCGGCGCGCAGCGAGTTCGAGCAGCAGGTGGAGCGAGCCCGCGCCGATTTCGACCTGGCGAACGAGAAGATCAAGCAGCGCACCGGACGTGACCTGATCGTCGCGACACTCGTGGGGCTGGCGCTGGGCGTCATCGTCATCGGCTCGCTGATGTTCTTCAAGCCGCTGTTCCTGCTGTTCGCGGTGCCGGTCGCGCTGCTGGGCGTGTTCGAGTTCTCTCGCGCGCTGCAGGTCGCCGGCCGCCGCGTCGACGTCGTACCACAGCTGATCGCGGCGCTCGGCCTCGTGCTGGCGGGCTACTTCTTCGACTACTTCACCCACTGGACAGTGGCATTCGCCGCCGTCGCGATCGTCGTCGTCTGGCGACTGATCGCACAGATGGCAGCGCACGACTCCCGCGCCTACGGCGACGTTCTCGCCGACGTGCTCATCTCCGGCTTCGTCCAGCTCTACGTCGCCTTCCTCGGCAGTCTGCTGCTCATCCTGCTGCGACAGGAACAGGGGGAGTGGTGGGTGCTCGCGATGATCGGCACCGCCGTCGCCGCCGACACCGGCGCGTACGCGTTCGGGCTCATGTTCGGCAAGCACCCGATGGCCCCGCGCATCAGCCCCAAGAAGACGTGGGAGGGCTTCGGCGGCGCCGTGATCGCCGCCGTGGCTGCGGGGGTGCTCTTCGGGCTGTTCCTGCTGCAGGTGCCGTGGTGGGCGGGTCTGGTCTTCGGTCTCGTGATCCTCGCGACCGCGACCGTCGGTGACCTCGGCGAGTCGATGATCAAGCGCGATCTCGGCATCAAGGACATGAGTTCCTGGCTTCCCGGGCACGGTGGGGTCCTCGACCGTCTCGATTCGATCCTCCCCTCGACCGTTCCGGCCCTCGCACTGTACTTCCTGTTCTTCCCGCTGGTGGTGGCATGACCCGTCCCGATATGCACACCGAGGGGGCCGGCGTGATCGACGACGACGCTCCCGCGCCTGTGCCCGCCCCGTTCCCTGACGTGCATGGCCGTCAGAAGGGGTACGACAAGCGCGCGGTCGATGCATTCCTCGCCTACGCGCGGGAGGCGTTCGAGGCCGACCCGGCGGACGCATCGATGACCAGCGCGGACGTGCGTCGCGTCGGCTTTCCGCTGGTGCGGCGCGGATATGCCGTGGCTCCGGTGGATGCCGCGCTCGGCCGGATCGAAGACGCCTTCGCCGCACGGGAGCGGGAGCGTGCGCTGTCGCGTGCCGGTGCGCGCGCATGGGTGGGCCGCTCGCGTGACCTTGCGCAGGAGATCCTCGACCGCCTTTCACGGCCGCGCGGCAAGCGCTTCGCCCGGGTGGGTCCGCTGCGCTACGGCTACCGCGTCGACGAGGTCGACGTCGTCGCCGACAAACTCATCGCCTACCTCGAGACCGGAGAGCCGCTCACGGTCGAACAGGTGCGCACCGTGGCGTTCCGAATGCAGCGTGGCGGTTACCGCGAAACCCAGGTGGATGCCGTACTCGATGCGGTCGTCGAAGTCATCCTCGCGATCGGATGAACGGCGACGTGGCACCCGGAGCATCAGCCGGTAGACTCTCCTCCACTGTGAATTCCGGCAAAGAGATGACGACCCCGACATCCCGCCAGCCTGTCTCCGACGGCACCCTGGCGAACCGCCGATCGGCGCGGGCGGCCGCAGCGCCCCGCCTGTCACGTCGGCGGCCCGTCATGGGCGTGTTCGCCACCCTCGCCGTGGTCGGGTTCGCGGGCGCCTACATCGGCCCCATGGGTGGCGCGCTGTCCAGCGCGGTCGCCGAGGACAACGGCACCGTCTCGCTGTACGCCGACTCCGCGGGGGACGCGCAGGCGTTGACCACCGCAAGCGATGAGGGCCCGGCTCCGGTCTCGCTCGAGCGAAGCGGATACACCGTCTACGTCACACCCAAGCCCACCCCGACGCCCACCCCGGAGCCGGAGCCTGCCTCGGCCTCGACGTCGTCGTCGTCGGCCGCTGCCGCCGCACCGCTGTACTACACCGGTGGCGGGAGCGCCGCGGAGTGGATGGCTGCGGCAGGTATCGCCGAAAGCGACTGGGGCTATGTCGACTACATCGTCGGCCGGGAGAGCGGCTGGAACCCCAACGCGACCAACCGCTCCTCGGGCGCCTGTGGTCTGGTGCAGGCGTTGCCGTGCAGCAAGGTCCCCGGCAACGGTTACGACCCCGTGGACAACCTGCGCTGGGGTAACGGCTACGCGGTCGGTCGCTACGGCAGCTGGGCGGCCGCCTACAACTTCTGGACCAGCAACCACTGGTGGTGATCGGTTCCGTCATGCCCCGATCCCACCGCCGTCGCCCGACTCCGGCGCGCGACGCGTCGCTTGAGCGCCTCATCGCCGGCTGGCGACGCACCGAAGTCCGCCGTGGCGTGGAGTGGACCGTGCAGCCCGTGTCGGCCAGCCAGGCGCTGAAGACCTACACATGCCCCGGGTGCGGCCGGAACATCGAGCCGGGCGTCGCGCACGTGGTCGTCTGGCGCGCCGACGGGGTGCTTGGCGACGAAGCGGCCCTCGCCGACCGGCGTCACTGGCACCAGCAGTGCTGGAGGATCGGCTGATATGGAGATCCGCGGACCGGTGCTGCTGCCTGCGCACCGCGAAGACATCGAGCTGCGCACCCTCGACGGACTGACTCTCGTCGGCGAGCTGGCGACCCCGCTCGAGGGGCCGCCTGCGGCCACCCTCGTGACGCTGCATCCGCTGCCGACCGCGGGCGGGTTCATGGATTCGCACATCCTGCGCAAGGCCGCTGCCCGCCTCCCCGAGCTCGCACAGCTCGCCGTGCTGCGTTTCAACACCCGTGGCACCAGCTCGCCACGCGGAACGAGCGAGGGCCGGTTCGACGGTGGGCAGGCGGAGCAGTTCGACGTCGCCGCGGCGATGGACTTCGTGCGCGAGCGCGGCCTGCCGCGCCCGTGGCTGGTCGGCTGGTCGTTCGGCACGGAGCTGGCTCTGAAATACGGCCGCGATCACGACGTCGAGGGGGTCATCCTGCTCTCGCCGCCGTTGCACCGCGCGACAGCCGACGACATCGCCGCGTGGGCCGGCGACGACCGCACGGTCGTGGTGATCGTGCCGGAACTCGACGACTACCTGCGGCCTGCGGAGGCCGCGGAGCGCTTCCAGGCCATCCCGCACGCCGTCCTCATCCCGGTGGCAGGCGGCCGCCACCTCTGGGTGGGGGAGAGCCAGACCCGACGTGTGCTCACCGAGATCGTCGCCGCGGTCCGCCCCGAGGCGCTGCCCCTGCCCACGGAGTGGGACGGCCCGACGGGCTGAGGCCACGGGCCCGTGCCGGCGTGACGCGGCATCCGCAGGTCCCTCCCTGCGTCAGCGCTCGTTCTGACGCGGGATGACGACCTGACGGTAGATGATCAGGATGCTGGCGGCGACCGGGATCGCGATGAGGGCACCGAGCAGGCCCAGCAGCGATCCGCCGGCAAGGGCGGCGATGACGACGACGGCGCCGGGGATCGACACGGCACGGTTCATGATGCGCGGCGACAGCACATACGCCTCGATCTGCATGTAGATCGCGTAGTAGATGAGGGCGACCAAAGCCGTCGTGGGCGACGCGAGGCCGGGGATGAGGCAGGTGAGCACGATGATCGCCGAACCGGTGAGGGTGCCCACGAGCGGAATGAGCGAGAAGAAGAAGGCGATGACTGCGAGCACCGCGGGGAACGGGGCCCCGATGATCGAGAGGAAGATCGCGCTCAGCACACCGTTGGTGACGCCGAGGCTCATCTGACCGATGACGTAGTAGCCGACGGAGTCGGTGATCTGCTCGGACAGGTCGATGAAGCGCTCCCGCTTGGACGCCGGCACCAGCTGGTACACGGCGGCCTTCAGGGAAGGGGTGGAGGCGGTGAAGTAGATCGTGAGGATCAGCACGATGAAGGCGCCGGTGAAGCCGGCGATGAGCGTACCGCCGATGACGATGATGCTCTCGCCGAGCGTCGAGCCGATCTCGCCGAGATCCAGCGATTCGTACCAGTCCTGCAGATAGCCGAACACCTCGTCTACGTCGAGCACGGGGAACACCTGGTGCAGCCAGTCCTTGATGGCCGTCACCGGATCATCCAGCGCGCCGGAGCGGAAGAGCCGCTGGACTTGCCGGACGAGCTCGGTGATCTGGCCGACGATGATCGGCACGACCATCAGCACGATGCCCGCGAACGCAGCGAGCACCGCGACGATCGTGGTGAGCACGGCGGCCCACCGGGGGAACCGGCGCCGCTCGAGCCACGAGATGACGGGATCGAGGCCGAGCGAGAGGAACAGTGCGGTGCCGACATAGAGGAGGATCGTCTGCAGAGTCGAGACGCCGGCGATGATCAGCAGGCCCACACCCACGCCCAGGGTGGCTATCAGCGCCGTGCGGAACGGGTGCTGGATCTTCACGGGCGCCTCCTGTGCGTATCGGTTCCGTCAGGATACGCAGACGGGGCGCACAACCGCGTCGCCGCGCCCTCCCGGGCGACATTCAGGTCGAAGTCGCTAGGCTGAAACGTCGAATGTGTGCCCGTCCGTGCCGTGCGGCGGGACCAGAGAGGTGTTCTTCGTGCGATTCGTATGGGCCGTGGCAGCGTTCGTGCTCGCCGCCCTCATGATCGGCGCCGGCATCGCGCAGCGGACCGTGTTCCAGGGACCCACCTCGCACAGCGAAGCGATCGAGCTCGAGCAGGACGTCCCGTACGTGCTCCTGGACGGCGAGGTGCTGCGCAGCAACCCGGGTTCGCAGACGCTGCGAGCCCAGGGGGACGGCGAGATCTTCGCCGCTTACGGCCGCACCGCCGACATCGAGGCCTGGCTGACCGATGCCGAGTACGCGCACGTCACGCTCGACGGCGAGTCGGTGGCGACGGAGGTCGTCGAGCGTCAGGTCGCCTCGACCGACGCCGAGACCGATGCCGCGGACGCGGAGACCGCCCCCGGCCGCAGCCCCGCGGGCTCGGACCTGTGGCTGGATGAGTTCGTGCAGGAAGACCTGCTCATCGAGACGCTGCAGCTGCCCGAGGGGATGAGCGTGCTGGTGGCAGCCGACGGCGTGGCCCCGGCACCGGCGAAGCTCACCGTCACCTGGCCCGTCGTCAACGCGACCCCGTGGGCCGGGCCGCTGCTGGTGGGCGGTGGCATCCTGATGGCGGTCGGCGTGGTGATGTACATCCTCGGCATCCGCAGCGTCCGTCGCTCCCGCGGCCCCCGGCGCAAGGGACTGCCGATGCCCGTCACCGAGCCGATCGATCTGGCGACCGAAGAGGGCGCGAAGGGTGTGATCAGCGCGTCGCCGACCCGCCGCGCACTGTCCGGCAAGCGTCGCCCCTTCATCGCGATCCCCGCCGTCGCCATGGCTGCCGTGCTGTTCACCGGCTGCACCGCCGAAGCCTGGCCCCAGCTCGGCGGCTCTCCCACGCCGACCCCCACCGCCACGGTCATCGCGCCCGAGAGCCAGCAGGCCCCCGCCGTCACCGAGGCGCAGGCCGAGCGGATCGTGCAGCGCGTGGCCGACCAGGTGGCTGCCGCCGACGAGGCCAATGACGCGGCAGCTGCCGCCGAGCGTCTGAGCGGCCCCGCGCTGGCCGAGCGAGAGACCAACTACAAGCTGCGCGCCGCGATCGCCGAAGAGGAGCCCCTGCCGGCGATCCCCGCCGGCCCGCTGTCGATCCTTCTGCCGCAGGCCTACGACGGGTGGCCGCGCACGTTCATGGCCGTCGTCGGCGATGAGGAAACCGGCAACACGATCATGTTCCTCACGCAGCAAGACCCGTGGTCGGCGTACAAGCTGTCGTACATCGGCGGCCTCGACTCCACGGCGGAACTGCCTCTCGCGCCCGCGTACGTCGGCGCCACCCAGGTGTCGCCTGACAACGCGTTCCTCACGATCGCGCCGCAGGACCTGGCATCCGCCTACGCAGACGTGCTCAACAACGGCGACGCGAGCGAATACGCGGACCTGTTCGATGAGGCCGCCGACCAGTTCCGCATCGGTGTGGCCAATGACCGCGCCGGGCGACTCGCCGCCTTCAACGAGACCGGCGCGCAGACCGGCAGCCTGACGTTCGAGAGCGTCGCCGGTGCGCAGACGCCCGTCGCGCTCGCGACCCTCGAGAACGGCGCGATCGTGGCCGTGACGGTTGATGAGAACGAGACGGTCAAACCCACCAACGAAGAGGCCGTCATCAAGCTCGACGGCAACCCCACGGTGTCGACCCTGTCGGGGGCGACGCAGTCGGCGACCGGATTCACGACGACCTTCGGCGACCAGCTGTTCTTCTACGTGCCCGCGAAGGCCTCATCCGAGCGCATCCAGCTGCTCGGCTACACCTCGAACATCCTCGACGCGAAGGTGATCCAGTGACAGACCCGACCCCCGGTGCCGTGCTGCGCGGTGCCGTAGACCTCTCCTCGCTGCGCAACCGCCCCCAGCCCCCCGCGAACGGTGAGGCTGCGGCCCCGGGGCCGGCGGCTCCGGTGGCGGGTCTCGTGATGGACGTCACCGATGCCACCTTCGGCGAGGTGCTCGAGCTCTCGCGAAGAGTGCCCGTCGTGGTGGACCTGTGGGCCGAGTGGTGCGGGCCGTGCAAGCAGCTCAGCCCCGTACTCGAGAAGGTCGTCACCGAGCTCGACGGCCGAGTGGTGCTCGCGAAAGTCGACGTCGACGCGAACCCTCAGCTGGCTCAGGGCTTCCGCGCCCAGTCGATCCCCATGGTCGTCGCCCTCGTCGCCGGTCAGCCGGTGCCGCTGTTCACCGGCGCGGTGCCCGAGGCGCAGGTGCGCGAGGTCTTCGCGCAGCTGCTGCAGCTGGCGGCGCAGAACGGGGTGACCGGCACGGTCGATGTGGGTGAGCCCGTCGCCGAGCCCGCCGAGCCCGCGCTGCCGCCACTGCACGCCGAGGCGTTCGCCGCGATCGAGGCGGGCGACTACGCCCGCGCCGTGTCGGCCTACGAGCGCGCACTCGCTGAGAACCCCCGCGACGAGGAGGCCCGCTCCGGTCTCGGGCAGGTCCGTCTGCTGCAGCGTGTGCAGCATCTCGATCTGCAGGCGGCGCGTGCCGCGGCCGCCGCAGCGCCCCGCGACGTCGAAGCGCAGTTCGCCGTGGCAGACCTGGATCTGACCGGCGGCCACGTCGAAGATGCGTTCATCCGTCTGCTCGACCTGTTCGCCGCACTGCCCGACGACGAGCGCGCTCCCGTGCGGGAGCGCCTGCTCGAGCTGTTCGGCCTGGTCGGCGACGCCGACCCGCGCGTGCTGGCGGCACGCCGGTCGCTCGCCAACCTCATGTTCTGAGTCGGCGGCGACCGGCGCCCCTGCGGGCTACCGGTCGCGCCGCAGCCAGAGCACCCCGAGCGGGGGGAGCACCATCGAGGCGCGCCCGCCGTCGGCGGCCTGCACCGCACCGAGGTTGCCCACGCCCGAACCGCCGAACGCCTGTGCGTCGGAGTTGAGTACCTCGCGCCACGTCCCCGCCTGGGGCAGGTCGAGCTCGAAGCCGTGGACCGGCACGCCCGAGAAGTTGCAGATCACGGCGACGGTGTCGCCGGCGTCATCGGTGCGGGCGAACGCGATGACGTTCGGATTGAACGCGGGGCCCGCCAGACGTACGAACGCCGCGGCATCGTGGTCGCGCTGCCACAGCGGCGCGTTGTCCCGGTACACCCGGTTGAGGTTCGCCGTGAACGCGTGCAGTTCGGCGTGCGCCGGCTGGTCCAACAGCCACCAGTCGAGGCTGCGCCCCTCGGCCCACTCCGAGATCTGCCCGAACTCCTGGCCCATGAACAGCAGCTGCTTGCCCGGGTGGCCCCACATGTAGGCCAGGTACGCCCGCATGTTCGCCAGCTTCTGCCAGTGGTCGCCGGGCATGCGTCCGAACAGGCTCCCCTTGCCGTGCACGACCTCGTCGTGGCTGATGGGCAGCACGTAGTTCTCGCTGAACGCATAGACGAACGAGAACGACAGCTCGCCCTCGTGGTGCGCACGGTACATCGGATCACGCTTGATGTACTGCAGCGAGTCATTCATCCAGCCCATGTTCCACTTGAACCCGAAGCCGAGCCCGCCCTGGTCGGTCGGCGCCGTCACCCCCGGGAAGCTCGTGGACTCCTCGGCGATCATCGCGATCCCGGGGAAGCGCCGGTACGACGTGGCGTTGACTTCCTGCAGGAACCCGATCGCCTCGAGGTTCTCCCGGCCGCCGTGGATGTTCGGTGCCCACTCGCCGGGTTCGCGGGAGTAGTCGAGGTAGAGCATGGATGCCACGGCATCCACCCGCAGCCCGTCGATGTGGAACTCCTCGAACCAGTACAGGGCGTTGGCGACCAGGAAGTTGCGCACCTCGCTACGGCCGTAGTCGAAGATGTACGTGCCCCAGTCGCGGTGCTCGCCGCGTCGCGGGTCCGCGTGCTCGTAGAGCGGCTCACCGTCGAAGCGGGCCAGGGCGAAGGCATCCTTGGGGAAGTGCCCGGGCACCCAGTCCATGATCACGCCGAGGCCGGCCTGGTGCAGGCGGTCGATGAGGTAGCGCAGGTCGTCAGGGTCGCCGAACCGGCTCGTGGGGGCGTAGTAGCCCGAGACCTGGTAGCCCCACGAGCCGCCGAAGGGGTGCTCTGCGAGCGGCATGAACTCGATGTGGGTGAACCCCTGCGCCGTGACGTAGTCGATGAGCTGGTCGGCGGCATCCCGATACGACAGGCCCTGCCGCCACGAGCCCAGGTGCACCTCGTACACCGACATGGGCTGCGCGTGCGGGGCCGACGTGCTGCGGTTCGCGACCCACTCCTGGTCGTTCCACCCGTAGGAGGACGCGGTGACGACCGATGCCGTCGCCGGCGGCACCTCGGCAAGCCGTGCCATCGGGTCGGCCTTGAGGATCCACTGGCCACCGCGCGTGAGGATCTCGAACTTGTAGGCCGTGCCGACGCCCAGACCCGGTGCGAACACCTCCCAGACACCGCTCGAGCCGAGCGAGCGCATCGAGTGGCCCTGGCCGTCCCAGCCGTTGAAGTCGCCCACGACGCGCACGGCCTGGGCGTTGGGCGCCCAGACGGTGAACGCGACGCCCTCGGTGTCGCCCAGCACCCGCACGTGGGCGCCGAGGACATGCCACAGCTGCTCGTGACGGCCCTCACCGATCAGATGCAGATCGAGTTCGCCGAGGGTCGGCAGGAAGCGGTACGGATCGTCGGCGGTGTGCTCGGAGCCGTCGTCGTAGGTCGTCGCCAGCCGGTAGGGGAGCGCGTCGGTCGCGGTGAAGCGGCCCTCCCAGATGCCCGAGCGCAGGTGGCTGAGGGCGACGTCGCCGCCGTCGGCGAGCTTCGCGGTCACGGTCGCGGCCAGCGGCCTGCGGGCGCGGATGATCCACTCGTCCTCGCCCGTGCGGTGAAGGCCCAGCACATCGTGCGGGGCGTGGTAGGAGCCGGTGGCGACGGTGTCGAGTACGCGGTCGTCGTGGGCGGTCATGAGTGCTCCTTCACGTGCAGGATGTGGGCCGGTTCGTTGAAGGCGTCCAATCGCACGAAATTGTGGTCGGTCCAGGTCCATTCGGCGCCGGTGACGAGATCGACGACGTCGAAGGGATCGCCGGGAGTCACCCCCCACTGACGCGTGTCGAGGTGCACCATCGTCTGACGCGCGGAATGCGGATCGACGTTGGCGACCACGATGATCGTGTCGGCCTTGCCGTCGGCGGTGAGCGCGCCGGGCAGATGCTTGGCGTAGACGAGGATCGCGTCGTCGTCGCTCCAGTGCAGGCGCAGGTTGCGCAGCTGCCGCAGCGCCGGGTGGGCGCGGCGGATCTCGTTGAGCCGGGTGAGGAAGGGCGCGAGCGAGTCGCCCGCTGCTTCGGCGGCGGCCCAGTCGCGCAGCTTGTACTCGTACTTCTCGTTGTCGATGTTCTCCTCGGAGCCCGGCCGGGCGACGTTCTCGTACAGTTCGTAGCCGGCATACACGCCGTACGACGCGCCCGCTGTCGCCGCGATCGCGGCGCGCACCCGGTAGGCGGGGCGCCCGCCGTACTGCAGGTACTCGGTGAGGATGTCGGGGGTGTTGACGAAGAGGTTCGGTCGCATGAAGTCACTGGTCTCGTCGCTGATCTCGCCGAGGAACTCCTCGAGCTCCACCTTGGTGTTGCGCCAGGTGAAGTAGGAGTAGCTCTGCTGGAATCCGGCGATCGCGAGCCGCTGCATGGGAGCGGGGCGGGTGAACGCCTCGGCGAGGAAGACGACGTCGGGGTCTTCGTCGGCGACCGTCGCGATGAGCCATTCCCAGAACTGCAGGGGCTTGGTGTGCGGGTTGTCGACGCGGAAGATCTTCACGCCCTGCGCCATCCAATGCCGCACGATTCGCAGCACCTCGGTGCGGATGCCTTCGGGGTCGTTGTCGAAGTTGATCGGGTAGATGTCCTGATACTTCTTCGGCGGGTTCTCTGCGTACGCGATCGAGCCGTCGGGGAGCGTCGTGAACCACTCGGGATGCTCGGTGACCCAGGGGTGATCGGGGGCGGCCTGCAGCGCGAGGTCGAGCGCGATCTCGAGCCCGTGCGCGGCCGCCGTCGTCACGAACGCGCGGAAGTCGTCGAGGGTGCCGAGGTCGGGGTGAACGGTGTCGTGTCCGCCCGCCGCGGACCCGATCGCCCAGGGCGACCCCGGGTCGCCGGGGCGGGATTCGAGGGTGTTGTTGCGGCCCTTGCGGTTGCGTTCGCCGATCGGATGGATCGGCGGGAGGTACAGCACGTCGAAGCCCATCGCCGCGACCGCGGGCAGACGTGTCGCGGCGGTGCGGAACGTGCCGCTGCGCACGGTCCCGTCCTTCAGGCGGGTGGCGCCCTCGGAGCGCGGGAAGAACTCGTACCAGGCGCCGACGCCGGCGCGCTCCCGCTCGACGAGCAGGTCGAAGGTCTCGCCGATCGTGACGAGTGACTGCAGCGGACGGGCGGCGAAGCCGGCGGCGATGTCGGGGTCGCGCACGATCTCGAGGGCGGCGAGGTCAGAGACGGCGCTGTCGCGCAGGCGCGCGGCCGCGGCCTCGAGTCGACGCCGCTCCGCGATCGGGCGCGACTTCTCGGCGACGGCGCGCAAGAACAGCAGGGCGCCGCTCTCGCGCATGAGCGCGGCATCCACCCCCGCCGCGATCTTCAGGTCGGCGGCGTGCTCCCAGGTGGCGAAATCGTCGCCGAACGCCTCGAAGCGGAAGCGCCAGGTGCCCTGGGCAGTGGGCGAGACCAGCACGCACCAGCGGTCGAGACCGTCGTCGAGCGACGACAGCCGGTGCAGCGATTCCTCGCCGGCGGGGGAGAACAGTCGCAGGTGCACCCCGATGAGATCGTGGCCCTCGCGGAACGCCGTCACCCGGAACGGCACCGCTTCGCCGGCGAAGGCGCTCGGGCGGAAACCGGGGTCGGGAACGCTCGGTCGGGGCAGCGTCATCGGGATGCGACCGACCGTGGTGTCGGCGTGCGATTGCCACGCGACGGCGGGACGGAGGGGCAGCTCAGCAGTGCTGCGCCAGGCTTTCGACGGTCTGGTCCGTGTCGTGGTGGCCATCTGACGAACCTATCGCGATGCGCTGGGCGGACGCACCGCCCACACGCTCACTCGGCGCGGAACAGCCGCATCGAGGTGCCGATCACGGGCACCGTGTCGCCTGGAGCGAACACCGGCGCGTCGGGCGCGGGGCGCTCGTCGGCGCTGGACCACAGCGACACGTATCGGCTGACCCCGTCGATCGCGGGAAGCACCACCTCGGTGTCGCGTTCGGTGCCGTGGACGATCAGCAGGATGCGGTTGGGTGCGCCCGCGTCGGCGATCGATTCCGCGACGTACTGCAGGGTGCGATGTGCGGGGTCACCCCAGCGCTGCGCCGACATCGTTCGGCCGTGCTCGTCGTACCAGTCCATCTGCGACGCTCCGGGGACGCGTTCGTCCTCGTGGGCGAAGTGCGTCGGCCGCAGCGCCGGGTTCTGCTGCCGCAGCGCGATGAGGCGCTGCACGTGGGCGAAGTGGTCGTGCTGCCACGGATCGAGGTCCCACTCCAGCCAGGTCAGCGGCGAGTCGTGGCAGTAGGCGTTGTTGTTGCCGCGCTGACTGCGGGCGAACTCGTCTCCCGCGGTGAGCATGGGCACCCCGGCCGACAGCAGCAGGGTGCCGAGCAGATTGCGCATCGCCTTGCGCCGGGTGGCGAGGATGCCGGGGTCGTCGGTGCGGCCCTCGGCGCCGTGGTTGAACGAGCGGTTGGTGTCGGCACCGTCGCGGTTCTGCTCGCCGTTGCCCAGGTTGTGCTTGATGTCATAGGACACGAGGTCGCGCAGCGTGAATCCGTCGTGCGCGGTGACGAAGTTGACCCCCGCGAGTGGACCGCGCTCGCGGCTGAAGGTGTTCGAGGATCCCGCGAGCCGCGTGGCGAAGCCGCCGACGCCCACGGGGGCGGTCGCCGCGCGTCGGGCGTAGTCGATGTCGCTGAGCCAGAAGTTGCGCACCCGGTCGCGGTAGCGATCGTTCCACTCGTGCCAGCCGTCGCCGAAGCGGCCGAGCTCCCAGCCGGCGATGTCCCATGGCTCGGCGATCTTCTTCACCCCGGCGAGCGCCGGATCCTCGGCGATCGCGCGGAGGAGTGGATGGTCGGGGGTGAACTCGTGCCTGCGGTCGCGGCCGAGGGTCACGGCGAGGTCGAAGCGGAACCCGTCGACCTGCACGTCGTTCGCCCAATAGCGCAGCGAATCGAGCACGAGACGCGCCGCGGCATCCGTCGCGGTGTTGAGGGAGTTGCCGCACCCGGTGACGTCGACGTAGGAGCCGTCGTCGCGCTGCCGGTAGTAGGCGCGGTTGTCCAAGCCGCGCAGACTCGTGCGCGGATCGCCGATCTCGCGCTCGGCGGTGTGGTTGTACACGACGTCGAGGATCACCTCGAGCCCGGCCTCGTGCAGGCTCTTCACCATGCCCTTGAATTCCGCGAGCACGGCGGCGGGGCCGGCGTGGCGGGCGGCTTCGGTGGCGTAGGGCGCGTGCGGGGCGAAGAAGCCGACGCTGTTGTAGCCCCAGTAGTTCGACAGTCCCAGGTGCAGCAGGTGCGGTTCCGAGGCGAACGCGTGGATCGGCAGCAGCTCGATGGCCGTGACCCCGAGACGCTGGAAGTGGTCGATCATCGCCGGGTGCCCAAGGCCCGCGTAGGTGCCGTGGAGTGCGGGCGGGACCTGCGGATGCCGCTTGCTGATGCCCTTGACGTGCGCTTCGTACAGCACGGTGCGCTCCATCGGGACGGCGGGCTTGGCGACCCCGCCCCAATCGAACGCGCCGTCGACGGCGACGCTGCGCCAGTCCGCCACCCCGCCCGAGACGAGGCCGCGAGCATAGGGGTCCAGCAGCAGGCTCTGCGCGTTGAACATGTCTCCGTGCGCGCTCGGCCCGTCGGCGCGCACCGCGTAGTGCACCCCCGGTCGCAGTGCGCGCGTCGTGACCTGCCACACATCGCCGTCGACGCGGTCGAGGGGGATCGTGTCGGTCACCCAGTCGAGGTCGTGTGCGTCGACGAGCACGAGTTCCATCGACGTGGCGTGGGCGGACCACACCCGGAGGGTTCCGCCCCCGTCGTGAAAGGTCACGCCCAGGCCGTCGAGCGCCGGGCTGAGCAGCCCTGCCTCGGCGGTGGGGGTGGCCGGGGTCATGCTCGGGCTGGCCATGCCGACCACCCTAATGGCCCCCGGCACCGCCGGAGCGCCCGCTCGACTGGCGCGCGGCACGTCGCTGGGCGAGAGTTGAGGGGTGAACGTCTACCTCGACCATGCGGCCACGACCCCGCTGCGCCCCGAAGCGCGCGACGCATGGCTGCGGGCGAGTGAGACCGTCGGCAACCCGTCGTCGATCCACGGCGGGGGTCAGGCCGCGCGGCGTGTGCTTGAGGATGCCAGGGAGCGGCTGGCGGCGGTGCTCGGCTGCGACCCCATCGAGGTGGTCTTCACCTCCGGCGGCACGGAGTCGGTGAATCTGGCGCTCAAGGGCTTGTGGTGGGCGCGCGCCGACGTGAGCGGAGCGATCGTGCTGCCCGACGGCGAGCACCACGCGACCCTCGACGCCGTCGCCTGGCTGCACACCCACGAGCGCGCCGCGGTGCGCGCCGTGCCGCTGTCGCCGACCGGCCGCATCGACGAGGCCGCCTTCGCGGCGGCGCTGCCCGGCGCGGCCCTGGCCACGGCGCTCGTCGCCAACAACGAGGTCGGCACCTGCAACGACGCCGCAGCACTGGCGGCGGCCGCCGCGGCGGCAGGCGTGCCGCTGCATCTCGACGCCGTCGGGGCGTTCGGGCACGTCCCCGTCGACTTCGGTCGGTGGCGTGCGGGAGCCGCCGGCGCGACGGGGCTGTGCGCGCTCAGTGTGTCGGGACACAAGGTCGGCGCCCCGGTCGGGATCGGCGCCCTGGTGGTGTCGCGCCACGCGAACCCGACCGCACTGCTGCACGGCGGCGGGCAGCAGCGGGCGCTGCGCTCGGGCACCCAGGATGCCGCGGGGGCGGCCGCCTTCGCCGCGGCGGCAGAACGCGCGGTCGCCGAACGCGACGGCGAGGCCGTGCGACTCGCCGCGCTGCGCGACCGGCTCGTCGCGGGGGTGCGCGCACTCGTGCCCGACGCGGTGCTGCTGGGCGACCCTGAACACCGACTGCCGGGCAACGCCCACCTGCTCTTCCCGGGCGTCTCCGGTGAGACTCTGCTGTTCCTCCTCGACCAGCGGGGCATCGCCGTCTCGACGGGGTCGGCCTGCCAGGCGGGTGTGCCCGAACCGTCGCACGTCGTGATGGCGCTCGGGCGGTCCGAGACCGACGCGCGCAGTGTGCTGCGCCTGTCACTGGGGCGCACGACCACCGACGCCGACGTCGACGCGTTTCTCGCGGCACTGCCCGAGGCGCATGCGCGCGCGGCGGCATCCGGGGCCCGCGCCCGCGAGCGCTCGTAGACTGGACGTATGCGAGTTCTTGCGGCGATGAGTGGTGGCGTCGATTCCGCCGTGGCCGCTGCGCGCGCGGTCGATGCCGGCCACGAGGTCGTCGGCGTGCACCTCGCGCTGTCCCGCGCAGGCGGCACGCTGCGGGCCGGCAGTCGCGGCTGCTGCACCGTGGAGGACGCCCTCGACGCGCGTCGTGCGGCCGATCGCCTCGGCATCCCGTTCTACGTGTGGGACTTCTCGGAGCGGTTCCGCGACGACGTCGTGGCAGATTTCATCAGCGAGTACCAGGCCGGGCGCACGCCCAACCCGTGCATGCGCTGCAACGAGAAGATCAAGTTCGCCGCCCTCCTCGAGCGCGCGCTCGAGCTCGGTTTCGACGCGGTGTGCACCGGCCACTACGCGACTCTCGTCGACGGCGAGCACGGCCGCGAGCTGCACCGCGCGTCGGATGCCGCGAAGGACCAGTCCTACGTGCTGGGGGTGCTCACGGCCGAGCAGCTGGCGCACACCTACTTTCCGCTGGGCTCCACGCCCTCCAAGGCGCTCGTGCGGGCCGAGGCGGAGGAGCGCGGCCTGACCGTCGCGCAGAAGCCCGACAGTCACGACATCTGCTTCATCCCCGACGGCGACACGCGCGGCTGGCTCGCCGAGCGCGTGGGCGCCGAGAAGGGCGAGATCCTCGACCGCAACGGCGAGGTCATCGGCACGCACGAGGGGGCGCACGCCTTCACCGTCGGGCAGCGTCGCGGACTGCAGCTGGGGGTCCCGGCATCCGACGGCAAACCCCGCTTCGTACTCGAGGTGCGTCCGGTGTCGAACACCGTGGTCGTCGGCCCCAAAGAGGCTCTCGCCACGGCGGAGATCTCGGGCGAGCGGTTCACCTGGGCGGGGCGCGCCCCCGAGACCGACGCGTTCGACTGCCACGTGCAGATCCGCGCGCACGCCGACCCGGTTCCGGCGCATGCCGTGATCGGTGACGGCGCGGTGACGGTGACGCCGCAGGAGCCGTTCGAGGGCGTCGCTCCGGGGCAGACCGCCGTGCTGTATGACGGCACCCGCGTGCTCGGCCAGTTCACGATCGACCGGACGGTGTCGGCGGTGCCCGCGCCGGTGTGATGTGGGCGGCCCGTCCTACACTTGCCGAGTGACGGATGCCGCAGATTCCACGCCCGCCTCGCTCGACGAAGCCCGCACCGAGGCCAGCCGCCTCACCGAGCAGATCCTCGACGCGCGGGACGCGTACTACGGCCATGACGCCGAGATCGTCGACGACGCCACCTACGACGCGTGGATGCTGCGGCTCGAGGAGCTGGAGCGCTTCTTCCCCGAACTGCAGGGGCAGGATTCGCCGACGCAGACCGTCGGCGCCGCCCAGACCTCGATGTTCGCGCCCGTCGAGCACGCGGAGCGCATGCTCAGCCTCGACAACGTGTTCAGCATCGATGAGCTGCGCGAGTGGTGCGCCAAGGCGCAGGCATCCGCCGGCCGCCCGCTGCAGTGGCTCACCGAGCTGAAGATCGACGGGCTTGCGATCAACCTGCGGTATGAGAACGGCGTGCTGACCTCCGCCGCCACGCGTGGCGACGGCCGCGTCGGCGAGGATGTCACCGTCAACGCCGTGCAGGTCGCCGGCATCCCACAGCGCCTGTCCGGCACGGGGCATCCGTCCGTCGTCGAGGTGCGCGGCGAGGTGTTCATTCCGGTGGCCGCCTTCGACGAGCTCAACGCGCTGCAGGCCCGCATGCGCGAGCGCGTCTTCGCCGATGCACGGGCGCGCGGCGCCGACGAGGAGAAGGCCGAGCGCAGCGCCGCCCGCCGCTTCCCGGCCTTCGCGAACCCGCGCAACGCCGCCAGCGGAGGACTTCGCCAACAGCTCGACAAGAAGAGCGGACTCGAACTCGAAGCCGGCCGCGCGCGGCTGGACTCGCTGCGGCTGTTCGTGCACGGCATCGGGGCCTGGCAGAACCCGCCCGTGGCGTCGCAGAGCGAGGTGTACGGCCTGCTCGCGCAGTGGGGGCTGCCCGCGAGCCCGTACTTCCGCACCACCGAGTCGATCGACGGCGTCGTGGAGTTCGTGGAGAACTATGGCGAGCACCGGCACGCCGTCGAGCACGAGATCGACGGTGTCGTGGTGAAGGTCGACGAACTGGCGCTGCACGACGAGCTGGGCGCCACGAGCCGGGCGCCGCGCTGGGCGATCGCGTACAAATATCCGCCCGAGCAGGTCAACACCAAGCTTCTCGACATCGTGGTGTCGGTGGGCCGCACCGGGCGTGCGACGCCGTTCGCCGTCATGGCGCCCGCGCGGGTCGCCGGCAGTGTCGTGCGGCAGGCGACGCTGCACAACCAGCAGGTCGTGAAATCCAAGGGCGTGCTCATCGGCGACACCGTCGTGCTGCGCAAGGCGGGCGATGTCATCCCCGAGGTGCTCGGACCCGTCGTCGAACTGCGCGACGGCACCGAGCGGGAGTTCGTCATGCCCTCGGACTGCCCCGAGTGCGGCACCCCGCTCGCCCCCGCCAAAGAGGGCGACATCGATCTGCGGTGTCCCAACACCCGCGCCTGCCCCGCGCAGGTGCGCGGGCGCGTCGAGCACATCGGCTCCCGCGGCGCCCTCGACATCGAGGCGCTCGGCGAGGTGACAGCGGCGGCCCTCACCCAGCCGACCGTGCCCGAGCAGCCGCCGCTCGAGAGCGAAGCGGGGCTGTTCGACCTCACGCTCGAGCAGCTGGTGCCGATCGAGGTCGTCGTGCGCGATGCCGAGACGGGGGAGCCGCGGGTCGACGACAAGACCGGCGACGTTGTGCGCCGGGCGCCGTTCCGCCGCAATCCGACCCCCGCCGAGAAGAAGGAGGGCCACATCGGCCCGCGGCCCTCGGCGCAGGCGCTGACGCTGCTCGACGAGCTGGAGAAGGCGAAGACCAAGGAGCTGTGGCGGTTCCTGGTGGCGCTGAACATACGCCATGTGGGGCCGGTCGCCGCCCGCGCGCTCGCGCAGTGGTTCGGTTCGGTCGCCGCGATCCGCGCGGCATCCCGCGATGAGCTCGCCGCCGTCGACGGGGTGGGCGGCATCATCGCCGACGCCCTCATCGACTGGTTCGAGGTGGACTGGCACCGCGAGATCGTGGCGCGGTGGGAACAGGCCGGCGCGCAGTTGGCGACGCCCGGCCACCCCGGGCCGGGCGCCGCGGGAGCCGCGGGCGGCGTGCTCGAGGGCCTCACGGTGGTCGCGACCGGCTCGCTCGAGGGCTATAGCCGGGAGGGCGCCCAGGAGGCGATCCTGGCCGCGGGGGGCAAGGCGGCATCCAGCGTGTCGAAGAAGACCGACTTCGTCGCGGCGGGGCCGGGGGCGGGCTCCAAACTCGCCAAGGCTGAGCAGCTGGGGGTGCGCATCATCGACGCCGCCCAGTTCAAGATCCTCGTCGAACAGGGGCCCGACGCACTGGGGCCGGCGCCGGAGGCTTCCGCGTAGCGTGCGCCGCTGTGAGCGGTGACGGCGCAATGTCGGAGGTATGTTCTAACGTCTGGGTATCCGACAGCTTCAACGAGGAGGCATCATGACCCAGATCCCCGAGCCCGCCCTGCAAGCCTGGCTTGACCAAGAAGACCGGCACACCGCGCAGGTGATCCGCGCATACGGCACCTACATCCAGTACGTCGGCGGCGACGAGGCGACAGGCGAGCCGTCGTTCGCGTACACCGTCGGGTTGTTCGGCCTCGGACACCCCGAGCTGCTGATCTTCGGCCTGTGCCCTCATGATTCGGCTGCCGCGCTCAACGACCTGTCCGCACGCGTGAGCGCGGGGGCGGACTTCGCCCCCGGCCAGCGCCTCACTGTGGGCGTCGGTGACGGCGCCTGGCGCATGATGGTGGAGTCCGTGCCCAACCCCGGCTCGATCGTGTTCGCCGCCAACCGGTTCTACCAGCGACCCGACGAAGCGTCGGTGCCCGTGCTGCAGCTCAGCTACGCCGATGCCGACGGCCGTTTCCCGGGGGAGACCGGGTACGCCCTGGAGCCGTGGGTGCAGCCCCGGCCGGGCGAGTTCACCGCGCTCTGACCGGTCAGGCGCCGGCGATGAGCTTCTCGAGGGACTCGCGCACCTGCCGGCGCAGCACCTTTCCGATGAGGGATTTCGGCAGCTCGTCGACGACGAAGATGCGCCGCGGCACTTTGTAGGGAGTCAAGATGTCGCGGACGGACTCGCGGATCGCTTCGACATCCACGTCCTGGTCGCCGTCGACGATGATCGCGGCGACGACCTCCTCGCCGGCGCGTTCGTCGGGGAGTCCGACCACCGCGGCATCCTTCACCTGCGGGTGCTGGCGCAGTGCGATCTCCACCTCGGTGGGCGCGACGTTGAAGCCACCGGTGATGATCAGCTCCTTGATGCGGTCGACGATGCGGATGAACCCGTCTTCGTCGATCGTGACGATGTCGCCGGTGCGGAACCAGCCGTCGACGAAGGCGCGTTCCGTCTCCTCGGGGTGACCGTAGTAGCCGTGGAACACCTGTGGTCCGCGCACGACCAGTTCGCCCTTCTCCCCGGGCGCGACATCGACCGTGGGGTTGTCGGGGTCGACGACGCGCACTTCGGTGCCGGGCACCGGCAGCCCCACCGTTCCGGGTTGCCGGTTGGGTGCGACGGGGTTGACCATGAGCACGGGGGAGCACTCCGAGAGTCCATAGCCCTCCACCAGGTAGCCGCCGGTGGCCTCTTCGAACGGGACGACGAGTTCGTGCGGCAGCGCCATCGCGCCGGAGATGGCGATCTCGATGCCGCGCAGCGACACCCCGCGCTCGCGGGCGGCCGTCAGCAGCCGGTCCGCGATCGGCGGGACGAGCGGGAACACCGTCGCGGGCCGCTTCTTCACGACGGCGAGCACGAGATCGGGGTCGAACTTCGGGAAGAGCACGAGCCGCGCGCCCATCGACATCGCGAACGTGACACAGAGCGTCAGCCCATACGCATGGAACATCGGCAGCACCGCGTAGAAGACGCAGCCCTTGCCGCGCTCCACATGGGGCACCCACGAGTGGGCCTGCATCGCGTTCGCGAGCAGGTTGCGGTGGGTCAGTGCCGCGCCCTTGGGGCTTCCGGTGGTGCCGCTGGTGTACTGGATGATCGCCAGGTCGTCGATGCCCGGTCGCGGGTGGGATGCCGCAAGCGGCGCGTGCGCGACGATGCGGTGCCACGGGGTGGCGTCGACGACGGGCTCGGTCAGCGCCCGACGTGACTGGCGGGCCTTGGCCACCGGCAGCATGAGCGCGATGCGCTTGGTGGTGGGCAGCGCCTCGGTGACGTCGACCGAGATGATGTCGGGCACGGGCAGGTCATCGGGGAAGTCCTGCACGGTCGCGACGACCTTGCTCCACACGATGGCGTGACGCGCGCCGTGGTCCTCGAACTGCTTGCGCAGCTCCCGCGGCGTGTAGAGCGGGTTGTGCTCCACCACGACAGCGCCCAGGCGCAGCACCGCGTAGAACGCGACGATGTGCTGCGGGCAGTTGGGCAGCACGATCGCGACCGGGTCGCCGGAACGCACGCCGCGCTCGTAGAGCGCGGCGGCGGCACGCTCGATCTGCTCGAGCAGGGCGCGGTACGTCGTCTCACGGCCGAAGAACTCCAGCGCCGGAGCATGGGGGAAATCGCGCGCGGAGCGCTCCACGATGTCGACGAGCGAGCCCGTCAGCACAGGGAGGTCGGCGGGAACACCGGGGGCGTAGCTCCGGGTCCACGGACGCGGCGGGTCGACATCGATCACGTCACCACCCTAAAGCGCGCCGCGATGCGCTCCGTGCCGTGCGACGGCGCAGCGGCGTGCGCCGCTGGGCCGCACGGCGCGGGCGCACAGCGCAAGTAGACTGACGGGGTGTCAGAAATCACCCCCGATCTCGTGCGCCATCTCGGCGTTCTCGCCCGGATCCAGCTCAGCGACGAGGAGGTCGAGCAGCTCACCGGCCAGCTCGATGTCATCGTCGACAACATCGCCAAGGTTTCCGAGGTCGCCACGGCCGACGTGCCGGCGACGAGCCACCCCGTTGCGCTGCAGAACGTGTTCCGCCCCGATGTCCCCGGCGACATGCTCACGGTCGCCGAGGTGCTGCAGAACGCGCCCGACGCCGCCGATGACCGCTTCCGCGTGACCGCGATCCTGGGAGAAGAACAGTGACCGATCTCACCAGGCTGACCGCCGCCGACCTCGCCGCCTCCCTCGCCTCCGGCGAGATCTCGAGCGTCGAAGCCACCCAGGCGCACCTCGACCGCATCGCCGCCGTCGACGGCGACGTGCACGCGTTCCTCCACGTCAGTGACCACGCCCTCGACGTCGCCGCCGATATCGACCGCCGCCGCGCCGCGGGCGAGCATCTCGGTGCTCTCGCGGGCGTGCCTCTGGCGATCAAGGACGTGCTGGTCACGACCGACATGCCCTCCACCAGCGGGTCGAAGATCCTCGAGGGCTTCATGTCGCCCTACGACGCCACCGTCGTCGCGCGCTCGCGCGCCGCCGGGCTCGTGCCGCTGGGCAAGACGAACATGGACGAGTTCGCCATGGGCTCCTCCACCGAGCACTCCGCATACGGGCCCACCCACAACCCGTGGGACCTCGACCGCATCCCGGGCGGGTCCGGCGGCGGCTCGGCCGCTGCCGTCGCCGCGTTCGAAACACCGATCGCGCTCGGCTCCGACACCGGCGGCTCCATCCGCCAGCCCGCGCACGTCACCGGCACCGTCGGCATGAAGCCGACCTACGGCGGGGTGAGCCGCTACGGCGCCATCGCCCTGGCATCCAGCCTCGATCAGGTCGGGCCGGTCTCGCGCACGGTCCTCGACTCCGCGCTGCTGCACGACGTCATCGGCGGGCACGACCCGCACGACGCGACCTCGCTCACCGACCAGTGGCCGTCGTTCGCCGACGCGGCGCGCGAGGGCGCCCGCGGCGATGTGCTCAAGGGTCTGCGCGTCGGCGTCATCACAGAGCTTCCCGACAGCGGATTCCAGGCCGGTGTGTCGGCGTCGTTCCGCGAGGCGCTCGACGCGATGGCGGCGCAGGGCGCCGAGATCGTCGAGATCAGCGCGCCGCACTTCGAGTACGGCGTCGCCGCGTATTACCTGATCCTCCCGGCCGAGGCATCCAGCAACCTGGCGAAGTTCGACTCCGTGCGCTTCGGCATGCGAGTGAACGTCCCCGGCGGCACCGTGGAGGACGTCATGGCCGCGACCCGTGACGCCGGGTTCGGGCCCGAGGTCAAACGCCGCGTCATCCTCGGCACGTACGCACTGTCGGCCGGTTACTACGACGCGTACTACGGCTCGGCGCAGAAGGTGCGCACCCTCATCCAGCAGGACTTCGAGAACGCCTTCTCGCAGGTCGACATCATCGCGACGCCGTCGGCGCCGACCACGGCCTTCCGCCTGGGTGAGAAGATCGATGACCCGCTGCAGATGTACCTCAACGACGTCACCACGATCCCCGCGAACCTGGCCGGCGTGCCGGGCATCTCGATCCCGTCCGGCCTCGCCGCCGAGGACGGGCTGCCCGTCGGCATCCAGTTCCTCGCCCCGCTGCGCGAGGACGCACGCCTGTACCGTGTGGGCGCGGCCGTCGAGGCCGTGCTCGTCGATCGATGGGGTGCGCCGCTGTTGGAGCGCGCTCCGATGCTGGGAGGAAACCGCTGATGGCGAAGAACGCGCTGATGGACTTCGACAGGGCGCTGGAGCTGTTCGAGCCGGTCCTCGGCTTCGAGGTGCACGTCGAACTCAACACTGAGACGAAGATGTTCTCCGCCGCGGGCAACCCCGCGAACGAGAAGAACCACGCGGCGAGCCCGAACACCCTGGTCGCACCCGTCGACATGGGTCTTCCCGGCTCCATGCCCGTCGTCAACGAAGAGGCCGTGCGCTCGTCGATCAGCCTGGGGCTGGCCCTCGGCTGCTCGATCGCGCCGTCGAGCCGGTTCGCCCGCAAGAACTACTTCTACCCCGACCTGGGCAAGAACTACCAGATCTCGCAGTACGACGAGCCCATCGCCTTCGAAGGTCAGGTGGAGATCGAACTCTCCGACGGCGAGACCGTCGTGATCCCGATCGAGCGGGCGCACATGGAGGAGGACGCCGGCAAGCTCACCCACATGGGCGGCGCGACCGGTCGCATCCAGGGCGCGGAGTACTCGCTCGTCGACTACAACCGCGCCGGCGTGCCGCTGGTAGAGATCGTCACGAAGCCGATCATCGGCGCCGAGCACCGTGCCCCCGAGATCGCGAAGGCGTACATCGCGACCATCCGCGACATCGTGCGCGGGCTCGGCATCTCCGAGGCCCGCATGGAGCGCGGCAACCTGCGCTGCGACGCCAACGTGTCGCTGCGCCCGCGGGTGGCGCCGGGCGAGCCCACGCCGCCGCTGGGCACGCGCACCGAGACGAAGAACGTCAACTCGATGCGCTCGGTCGAGCGGGCCGTCCGCCACGAGATCCAGCGGCAGGCCGCGATCCTCGCCGCCGGCGGCACGATCACGCAGGAGACGCGGCACTGGCACGAGGACACCGGCACGACTTCTCCCGGTCGCCCCAAGTCCGATGCCGACGACTACCGCTACTTCCCCGAGCCCGACCTGCTGCCGGTCGTGCCGTCCGCCGAGCTGATCGAGGAGCTGCGCGCGGCGCTGCCCGAGCCGCCGGCGGCACGCCGTCGCCGGCTGAAGGCCGAGTGGGGCTTCACCGATCTCGAGTTCCAGGACGTCGCCAACGGCGGGCTGCTGGGCGAGGTCGAGGCGACGATCGCGGCGGGGGCGACCCCGGCGGCTGCCCGCAAGTGGTGGACGGGTGAGATCACCCGCCTCGCGAACGCGGCCGGACGGGAGCCGAGCGAACTGGTGTCGCCGGCCGACGTCGCCGCGGTGCAGGTGCTCGTGGACGCCGGAACGCTCAACGACAAGCTGGCCCGCCAGGTGCTCGAGGGCGTCATCGCCGGCGAGGGGACGCCGCAGGAGGTCGTGGACGCCCGTGGTCTCGCGGTCGTCTCGGACGACGGGGCGCTCATCGCCGCGATCGACGAGGCACTGGCATCCCAGCCCGACGTGATGGCGAAGATCCGCGACGGCAAGGTGCAGGCCGCCGGCGCCGTGATCGGCGCCGTGATGAAGGCGATGAAGGGCCAGGCCGACGCCGCGCGCGTGCGCGAGCTGATCCTGTCCCGCGCCGCGACCCCCGCCGAGTGAGCGCTCGCGCCGCCGAGTGAGCGCTCGGCGGCGCGTGCGCGCGGTGTCGGGGGATGCGGGGATGATGGAGACATGGGACGCGGAGACGGTACGGGGCGCATCGTCTCGCCCGACGATGCGGACGACACCGGCACCCGGATCCTCCACGTCGACATGGACGCGTTCTACGCGGCCGTCGAGGTGCTCGACGATCCGAGCCTGAAGGGCAAGCCGATCATCATCGGCGCGCCCGAGGGCCGCAGCGTCGTCTCCAGTGCGTCCTACGAGGCGCGACGCTTCGGCGTGCGCTCGGCGATGCCGGTCAGCCAGGCGCTGCGGCTCTGCCCGCAGGCGGTGGTCGTACCGCCTCATTTCGATCGCTATCTCGCCCTCTCCAGACAGGTGATGGCGATCTTCCACGACGTCACCCCGCTGGTCGAACCGCTCTCGATCGACGAGGCGTTCCTCGATGTGCAGGGCGCACGCCGACTGTGGGGGAGTCCTGGCGAGATCGCGCGCACGCTGCGTGCGCGGGTGCTGGCCGAGACCGGCCTCGTCTGCAGCATCGGCGTGGCCGCGACCAAGCACGTCGCCAAGATGGCATCCACCATCTCCAAGCCCGACGGGCTGCTCATCGTGCCGGCCGCCGAGACACAGGCCTTTCTCGCTGCGCGCCCGGTGGGTGCCCTCTGGGGCGTGGGACCGAAGGCGGCGGCCTCCCTCGCCGGCCGCGGCATCCACACCGTCGCCGATGTGCTCGCCACGCCCCGCGGTGTGCTCGAGCGAGCGCTCGGGCCCGCAATGGGGGCGCGCATCTGGCAGCTGGCACACGGCATCGACGCACGCGAGGTGGAGACCGAGCGCGTCGAGAAGAGCGTCGGTCACGAAGAGACCTTCCATGACGACATCGCCGATGCCGCGGTGCTGCGCACCGAGCTGAGGCGTCTGGCCGACCGTGTCGGGGCCCGCCTGCGTGAGAACGGCTGGGAAGCGGCGACGATCGCGCTCAAGCTCCGCTTCGCGGACTTCACCACCATCACCCGCTCGCAGACGCTGCCCGAAGCCACGGCCGTAGGACAACGCATCGGCGATGCCGCGTGGGAGCTGTTCTCCCACGTCGACCTGCGCCTGCCGGTGCGTCTCATCGGCGTCCGCGCCGAGAACCTGCGTCCGGCGGGCGGTGGCGCCCTCGCACTGTGGGACGACGACGGCGACTGGCGCCGCATCGAGGAAGCCCTGGACGGCGCTCGCGAGAAGTTCGGCCGAGCCGCGGTGACCCGCGCCACGCTGCTGGGCAAGGCGCGGGACCTCGGTGCACTGCCGACGAATCCGCGGCCGCCGCGCGACGAGCGCTCCTGAGCACGGCGCACGGATCGTGCTGGGCGGGAGCCCGTTCGGCCGGTACGGTGGGGACATGCCCAACATCGCACTGGATCTCGGCAAGCAGTCCGCCTCGTTCGGCGTCACCAGCGCCTATGGCGAGAAGCAGGAGCTCGACGGCATCACCCTCGTCCCGGTCGCGCTGGCGTGGTCGGGGTTCGGCGGCGGTTCGGATGCCGACGGCAACGGCGGCGGTGGGGGCGGTGGCTACGCCGTGCCGCTGGGTGCCTACGTGCGCAAGGGCGACGATCTGCGGTTCGAACCGAACCTCGTGTCGTTCCTCGCGGTGGCGATCCCGTTCGTGTGGGTCGCCGGCCGCGCGCTCAGCCGTGTCATCCGAGCCCTCAAGAAGTAGCGTCGACGCGATCTCGCTCGCGCTCGACGCCGCCGTCGAGGCGCTGGTCGATGCGGTGCGCGCCGCCGGGTGCGAGCATCCGGTGGTGCTGATCGACGGCCGCAGCGGCGCCGGCAAGACGACGGTCGCGCGGGAACTGGTCGCCCGCTGGCCGCTCCCCGGCAATGTGCAGCTGATCGCGTTGGATTCGCTGTATCCGGGTTGGGACTCGCTGGCGGCGGGGGCGGAGTACGCGCGCGAACGCATCCTCGAGCCCCACTCCCGCGGCATCCACGGGGTCTGGCGGCGCTGGGATTGGGAGGCTGACGAGCGTGCCGAGACACACGAGGTGGACCCCGCGCTCCCGCTGATCGTCGAGGGTGCCGGGGTGCTCACCCCGCGCAGCGCGGAGCTCGCAGACATCCGGGTGTGGATCGACGCCCCCGCCGACACCCGTGAGGCGCGCGCCATCGGTCGTGACGGCGACGCCTATCGACCGCATTGGACGCAGTGGGCCCTCCAGGAGGAGCGTCACCTCGCGGACAACCGCCCGCGGGAGCTGGCGACGCACCTTTTCGAGGTGCCCTGAGCGCGCGCGCCGTCACCGCCCTGTCGCCGCGCGGGCCGGCACGGGGCCGCTACGCGTCGAGCGCGGCGACGATTGCGTCGAGCCGATAGCCGAGCCAGTCGTAGATTGCGAACCGCGGGTCGCCGTCGCGGTGGTCGTCCTCCGCGTCGATGCCGAGCCGGGTGGCCAGCACGAGCCGCAGTGCGTTGAGTGTGCGCAGCCATGCCTGCGCGCCGGCGCGGGTCAGCCTGATCTCCACCGTCTCGGTGAGTCGGTCGTCGCTCAGCCCGCCGGCGTCCCACGGCGCGCCGCCGGGGGAGAGGTCCCGCAACACGGCCTCGGCCTCGTCGCGGCGACGCCGCAGCAAGTCGCCGGCGGTGAGGGAGCGGAACTCCTGCGCCGCCGAGGCATCGTCACGGTAGGCGTCCGGCACGAGCCGGGCGAGTGCGGGATCGTCGGGCCGTGCCGAGCCGTCGGCGGGCGAGTCGGCCAGCAGCTCGGCGAACTGCCCGACGAGGTCGGCGAGGTGCGCCGCTTCGATGACACTGATCTGCAGCACCACCGGGGTGTCGCGGCTCACTCCGGTGCCTGCTGCACGGTCGCCCAGAGCCCGAAGTCGTGCATCGCCTGCGCGTGCAGCTCCATCTGCTCCCGGGGACCCTCCGACACCACGGCGCGCCCTTCGTGGTGCACCGCGAGCATGAGACGGGTGGCGACCTCGGGCGGATGCCCGAAGTACTCCCGGAAGACATGCACCACGTACGTCATGAGGTTCACCGGGTCGTTCCAGACGACCGTCTGCCACGGTCGCGCGGGGTCGACGCGCTCGTCGGAACGCGTCAGCTCGTCGATGTCGGGGAGGGCGATGCTCATCAGGCCCAGCCCAGTTCGTGGAGGCGTTCGTCGTCGATGCCGTAGAAGTGGGCGATCTCGTGCACGAGGGTGGTGTGCACTTCGTCGCGCAGCGCGTCGAGGGTGTCGCAGGCATGCAGGTGTGGTTCCCGGTAGATCAGGATGCGGTCGGGGAGCTCTCCCATCCCGTATCGGTCACGTTCGGTCAGCGCCCAGCCGTCGTAGAGGCCGAAGAGGTCGAGGCTGCCGTCCTCGGGACGGTCCTCGACGACGAACACGACATTGTCGAGGCCGTCGACCATGTCATCGGGGAGGCGGTCGAGTTCGTCGGTGACAAGGGCATCGAACGCCGCGGCATCCATGTGGATCATCCGTCCCGCAGGCCCATCATGGTCTCCTCCTCGCGCGAGAGAAGCGATCTCTTCGCGTGCGTACCCGTCGCTTCATTCTATCGAGGGCGATCGACAGCGCTTCCGAGCCGCGCAACGACACAGGGCCCGGATCCGTTCGAGGAAATCCTCGATCCGATCCGGGCCCGTATCACTTGGGGTGAGTAACGGGGCTCGAACCCGCGACATCGGCCACCACAAGGCCGCGCTCTACCAACTGAGCTATACCCACCATGTCTCCTGCTGCAGCAGCAGGCAACCTCTCAATTCTCTCACATCTCTGGAGTGAATGATGACACCGCGGAAGCGGCCGCGGCACGCGCGTCATCGCTGGTCGGACCCGGTTCGGGTACGAACACCGCCTCGCGGTAGTACGCCAATTCGCGGATCGATTCCCGGATGTCGGCGAGAGCCCGGTGGCCGCCCTCTTTCGCCGGAGCGTGGAAGTAGGCGCGCGGGTACCAGCGGCGCGACAGCTCCTTGATGCTCGAGACGTCGACGTTGCGGTAGTGCAGCCACCGGTCGACGCGCGGCATGTACTTCGCGAGGAACATGCGGTCGGTGCCGATCGTGTTGCCCGCCAGCGGCGCTTTGCCCTCGAGGGGCACGAACCGCTGGATGTACTCCAGGGCCTCGTGTTCGGCCTGCGCCAGGCTCACCCCGCTCGGGAGTTCGGCCAGCAGGCCCGACGTCTCGTGCATCTTGGTGACGAAGTCGTTCATGTTCGCCAGCGCCGAGGCGTCGGGCTTGATGACGATCTGGAAGCCCGGGTCGACCGCGCGCAACTCGAAGTCGGTGATCACGATCGCGATCTCGACCAGTTCATCGACCGCCAGGTCCAGCCCGGTCATCTCGCAGTCGATCCACACGAGTCTGTCGTTCTCAGAAGGCCCCACCATATGACCCATCCTATCGACGGGTTCGGACACGGCTCTCACGCGTCCCCTCGAGGCGATTCGAACGCCTGACCAAGAGATTAGAAGGCTCCTGCTCTATCCACTGAGCTACGAGGGGTCCTTTCCAGGCTACCTGCGACGCCCGGGCGACGTCGTGCACGGTGTGGCCTTCCGCCGAGCGTGGCGGTAGCGTCGCGGGTGTCGGAAGGAGTTCGATGATGAGCACGACCGAGAAGCGCACCCCGCTGTGGGTGGCGTACGGCACCGGGGGTGTCGCCGGCACGATCCGCAAACTCGACGCGGGTTATCTCGTGACGATGGCGGGTGCGGACGACACGCTGGGGACCTACCCGTCGATGGAAGTGGCCAAGAACGCCCTGCACTCGCAGATGCGAGCGGGGTCGGATTGGCCCGAGTTCCGGGAGCACTGAGGCTCAGCCTGCCGGGTCACGCGCGGCATCCGCCGTCGACGGTGCGCTGCGGCGGGTGTCGAGCACGGGGAGCGCGACGTGCACGAGCGGGCCGATGAGCACGGCGAACAGCACGGTGCCGATTCCGACGGTGCCCCCCAACAGCCACCCGGCAGCGAGCACCGTGGCCTCGACGAGAAGGCGGCATGCCCAGATCGGCCAGCCGAAGCGGGAGTGGAGTCCTGTCATCAGCCCGTCGCGCGGGCCGGGGCCGAAGTGCGCGCCGATGTAGAGGCCGGATGCCACCGCCACTGTCACGATCCCGGCGAGGAACACGGCGTACTGCAACGGCCATCCCTCGACCGGCGGCACGAACAGCAGGGTGAGCTGCATGCTCGTGCCGACCAGGAGGATGTTGGCGATCGTGCCGACACCCGGACGCTGGCGCAGCGGGATCCACGCCGCCAGCACAGCAGCACCGACGAGAACGGTGATCCAGCCGATGCCGATGCCACTTTGTCGCTCGAGTCCCTGCGCGAACACCGTCCACGGATCCAGGCCGATGCCTGCCTGGATCATGAGGGCGCACCCCGCACCGAACAGGAGCAATCCCACGATCAGCTGCGTCACCCGTCTCGTCACCCGACCAGTCAACCGCACGATTGGTCTGCACCGATGAGGCCAATTCCGATAAGGTGGTCTTGTGCTCTCCCGCATATCGGCCCGCGCTCTCGCCTCCGTTCTGGGGGGCTGGCGCACGCGAGAACCGGCCTATGAAGCGCTGGCCGACGGCATCCGACTGTTGTGTCTGGACAACCGGATAGCTCCGCGCACCGCCCTGCCTGCAGAACGTGAACTCGCAGCTGCTCTCGGGCTCAGCCGCAGCACGATTTCAGCTGCCTATCGGAGTCTGCGCGAATCCGGCCACATCCAGAGCGTGCGCGGGTCTGGGAGCATCACGGTGGCTCTCGGACGCCGTGGGGCCGGGCGGGTGCGCGCCATGCCCGATGCGCTCGACCTGCAGCAGGCGAGCCCTGCGGCTTGGCCCGGGCTCGCTGGAGTCATGGCGCAGCTGGTCGTCGAGGCGCCCAGCATCGTCGCCCGTGCCGGCTACGACGTGCTCGGCTCGCGTGCACTTCGGTCGGCGATCGCCGACGACTACACCGCCCGCGGCATCCCGACCGACCGATCGCAGATCATGGTCACCACCGGTGCGCAGAGCGCCATCCACCTCATCGCCGGCGTGCTCGTCGGGCGTGGGGAGCCGGTGGTGCTGGAGACACCGACCTATCCGCATGCCGCCGATGCCTTCCGCTCCGCGGGGGCACGTCTGATCGGCGTGCCGGTCACGACCGCCGACGGCTGGGATCTCGACCGGGCGGCGCAGGTCTTCGCCCGCAGCATGCCGACGGCGGCGTACCTCATCCCGCGCTTCCACAACCCGACGGGGCGCACGATGTCGGCCCCGGAGCAGGAGGGCTTCCTGGCCGCAGCCGAGCGTGCGGGCACTCTGCTGGTGCTGGATGAGACGACGGCCGACCTCTCGATCGACACCACCACGGCAGAACCCGCCTTCCCGGTGGCAGCCGCGACCGCCCCCGGCGTCATCAGACTGGGCTCCCTCGGCAAGACGGTCTGGGGGGGACTGCGCGTCGGCTGGATCCGCGCCGACGCCGACGTCATCGCACGACTGCTCGCGGCGCGACCGGCGCGGGAGCTCGGAACGCCCGAGTTCGAGCAGGCGCTGGCCACCGCACTCTTCCCGCACATGCCGGAGATCCGGGCGCAGCGTGCCGCGGTGCTGCGCCAGGGTCGTGACGTGCTGACCGAGGCCCTCGCGCAGCGCCTGCCGGAATGGGACGTGCCGCACGTCGACGGCGGTGTCTCGCTCTGGGTCGGTCTCGGTCTGCCGCTGAGCTCGTCGCTCGTGCTGCGCGCGCGGGCCGAGGGTCTGTTGCTCTCGACGGGTGCGCGCTTCTCCCTCGACGGCGGCCACGAGCGCCACCTTCGGCTGCCGTTCACATCGACACCCGAGCAGCTCGTCCATGCGGTCGACGTGCTCGCGAAGTCGTGGGAGCGTGCCCGGGTGGAGGCGCCCACGGGGTACGTCGAGTCGCTCGAAGCCGTCGTCTGACTCACCCCCCGAAACGCAAGCAGTCCACCGCGTCTGCCGCGCTCCAGAAGTCCCCGACGGTGCGAAACGATCGACCTGCCGGCCGATAGCGCAGCGCCCGGTAGCGCGTGTCGGTGCCGTCGACGATGCGTTGCACGTGTCCGAGGATGTGGCCGCCGTCGCGGACGACGCGCCAGAGCTCGGGCCCGGCGGCGACCAGGCGAAGCGGCGAGGCGCCAGGCGTCTCGAACGGGGGAGCGGTCGTGGCGATCATCGAATCTCCTTTCCGATGCGATTCGCCTTCGAACATATGTGCGACCTCCGACATTGCCGGCTCGGGTGGCGCGGCATCCCCACCCACCGCGCGCCGCCGCTGTCCGAGAAACCACTTTCCGGCTGAGGCACCACGCGATGCGGGGTGTCTCGACCGAGAAGTGGTTTCTCGCCCGAGGGGATCCCGCAGAGCGGCGGACGCGGGCGGACGCGCGGCGGTTCCTCCACAGGTGCCGCATCGCCCGGTCGGTCCCGAATCCGCACATCCGGCGCCACACGGCCACGTCGGGTTCGCCACGCTGGAAGTGCTCCGGCACCCGACGGGCACGCGGGTGCCGGAGCGGGCGGACAACGGGTCCGCACCATCAGAGAGGACGACATCACCATGAGCGAGACCATCACCGTGGCGGGAAACCTCGCGGCCGATCCCGAGCGACGCACGACCGCCGGAGGAGATGCGGTCGTCAGCTTCCGCGTCGGCAGCACACAACGCCGGCTCGACAAGGACACCGGGCAGTGGGTGGATGCCTATACGAACTGGTTCCACGTCTCGGCGTTCCGCAGTCTTGCCGAGAACGCGCTGCTGTCGCTGCGCAAGGGCGACCGGGTGATCGTCACCGGCACGCTGCGCCTGCGCACCTGGGAGAACGACAGCCGCAGCGGGGTCACCGCTGACATCGACGCGGCGGCGATCGGCCCGGACCTGCGCTGGGGCACCACGGTGTTCACGCGGCGGGCGCGCGGCGAGGATCGCGCCGAGGATCGCAGCCAGGCGCGCTCCGACAGTCACGCGACCGGCGGTGCCGTCGACGCCGCGGGTTGTTCGCTGCCACCCTCGGTCGACGGCGACGCTCCGGCTGCGGCACAGACACCGGCGCAGACGGGAGACGGTGCGCCCGGCGGGTCGCCCGCCGAAGGCGAACCGGAGATGGCGTGGGCGGGCGGTGCGGGCAGCGAACCGCCGTTCTGACCCGGAGCGCACGGGCCCGGGTCGCACGGCGCCGCGGCGGGCGCCCATCGGCACCCCGCCATAGACTTCCGTGGTGCCCCGCCGCGCCCTGACCGCCCACGCCCGTCGCCGAGTCGTCCCGGTCGTCGCCGTGCTGATCACCGCGGGGCTCGTCTCCGGGTGCGCGGCCGAGCCGTCGCCCGCGGGGACCAGCGCCATGCCCTCGCCCGCCGCGACACAGGCCCCGAGCCCTGAGTCACCCGACCCCACTACCACCGGCCCGCGACTGGTGCCCGAAGGGGCCGCGGCCGACAACCTGCCGCTGTTCACCGCCGTCGCCGAGACGGTGTGGGCCTCGCCGCAGAAGGCCGAGGGCCGCGCTTACATCGACGGGCTCGTCATGGCCGGCTTCGACCAGGCCGCGATGCAGATCACCGACGACGCCACCACCATCGGCAACCCGGCGGAGTCGCTGCAGTTCTCGGTGCAGTGGGGCCAGGAGTGTCTCATCGGCCAGGTCGGTTCGGCGGCCGACGCCGTCATCACGATCACCACCGATGCCCTCCCGGGTGGCGGCTGCCTGCTCGGTGCCACGCGTCCCATCGACTGGTGAGCGCGGGGGCGTCGGCGCCGACGCCGATGCCCCGTAGACTTGAACGGATATGGCTGAGTACATCTACCAGATGGTCCGCGCCCGTAAAACTGTGGGCGACAAGTTGATCCTCGACGACGTCACGATGTCGTTCCTCCCCGGGGCGAAGATCGGCATGGTCGGCCCCAACGGCGCCGGCAAGTCGACGATCCTCAAGATCATGGCGGGCATGGACACGCCGTCCAACGGTGACGCGAAACTCACGCCCGGTTTCACGGTCGGCATCCTCATGCAGGAGCCCGAGCTCGACGAGGACAAGACCGTCCTGGAGAACATCCAGGCGGGCATCGCCATCAAGGCGAAGGTCGACCGCTTCAACGAGATCTCCGCGCTCATGGCCGACCCGGACGCCGACTTCGACGCGCTGCTGGCCGAGATGGGCGCACTGCAGGAGGAGATCGACGCCGCCGACGCGTGGGACCTCGACTCCCAGCTCGAGCAGGCCATGGACGCCCTGCGCACCCCGCCGGGTGACGCCTCGGTCGCGAACCTCTCCGGTGGTGAGAAGCGCCGCGTGGCCCTCACCAAGCTTCTCCTCCAGAAGCCCGACCTGCTGCTCCTGGACGAGCCCACCAACCACCTCGACGCCGAGAGCGTGCTCTGGCTCGAGCAGCACCTGCAGAAGTATGCAGGCGCCGTCATCGCCGTGACCCACGACCGGTACTTCCTCGACAACGTCGCGGAATGGATCGCCGAGGTCGACCGCGGCCGCCTCATCGGCTACGAGGGCAACTACTCCACGTACCTGGAGAAGAAGGGCGAGCGGCTCGCCGTGCAAGGCAAGAAGGACGCCAAGCTCGCCAAGCGTCTGGCCGACGAGCTCGAGTGGGTGCGCTCCAACGCGAAGGGACGTCAGGCGAAGTCGAAGGCGCGTCTGGCCCGCTACGAGGAGATGGCCGCCGAGGCGGACCGCACCCGCAAGCTGGACTTCGAAGAGATCCAGATCCCGCCGGGGCCGCGCCTGGGCGGGGTGGTCATCGAGGCCAAGAAGCTCGAGAAGGGCTTCGACGGCCGCCCGCTCATCGACGGGCTGAGCTTCAGTCTGCCGCCGAACGGCATCGTCGGCGTCATCGGCCCCAACGGCGTCGGCAAGACGACGCTGTTCAAGACCATCGTCGGGCTCGAGCCGCTCGACGGCGGCGAGCTCAAGATCGGCGAGACGGTCAAGATCAGCTACGTCGACCAGACGCGCTCCAACATCGACCCGAACAAGACGCTGTGGGAGGTCGTCTCCGACGGCCTGGACATCATCACGGTCGGCAAGATCGAGATCCCGTCGCGCGCGTACGTGTCGAAGTTCGGTTTCAAGGGGCCCGACCAGCAGAAGAAGGCGGGTGTGCTCTCCGGTGGTGAGCGCAACCGTCTGAACCTCGCGCTCACGCTCAAAGAGGGCGGCAACCTGCTGCTGCTCGACGAGCCGACCAACGACCTCGACGTCGAAACGCTGCAGTCGCTGGAGAACGCCCTGCTCGAGTTCCCCGGCTGCGCCGTGGTCATCACCCACGACCGGTGGTTCCTCGACCGCATCGCGACGCACATCCTCTCGTACGAGGGCACCGAGGAGAACCCGGGCCAGTGGTACTGGTTCGAGGGCAACTTCGAGGCCTACGAGGCGAACAAGATCGAGCGGCTCGGTCCGGATGCGGCCAACCCGCACCGCTCGACCTACCGCAAGCTCACGCGTGACTGAGACCGCTCGGCGCATCCATGTGCCGATCCACCTGCGGTGGGGTGACCTCGACGCCCTGAACCATGTGAACAACACCTCCATGCTGAAGCTGCTCGAGGAGGCGCGCCTGCGCGCCTTCTGGCAGCCGGATGCCGGCTTGGACGGTCCCCCCACCGCGGTGCTCGACGCGGGGCTCAGCGCCCACGGCGAGACGATGACGCTCATCGCCCGCCAGGAGATCGAGTATCTGGCGCCGGTGCCCTACCAGCAACGTCCTCTGGACGTGCAACTGTGGATCGGTCGGCTGGGAGGTTCGAGCATCGACGTCTGCTACGACGTGTACAGCCCCGCAGGTGCGGCCCCGCAGACGCTGTACGCCCGCTCCACAGCGGTCGTGGTGATGGTGGATGCCGCCACGGGGCGGCCGACCCGGCTGACCCCGCACATGCGCGAGGCGTGGGAGCCGTACGTCAGCGCGCCGATCTCCTACGCCCACCGCCGCTGAGACGGGCTCAGCGCAGGCCGGGCACGCGGATCATGATCTCCTGCGCGACGCTGGCCAACAGTTCGCCCGACCGGCTGTAGATGCGCCCGGTCGACAGTCCCCGTCCGCCGCGGGCGCTCGGGGATTCCTGCACGTACAGCACCCACTCGTCGACGCGCCCGAACCGGTGCCACCACATCGCGTGGTCGAGGCTCGCGACTTTCAGTCCCGGAGTTGACCACGACACGCCGTGTGCGCGCAGCACGGGCTCCTGGATCGTGAAGTCGCTCAGGTAGGCCATCACCGCGCGGTGCACGGACGGGTCGTCGGGCAGGCGTGACCGGGTGCGCATCCACACCATCTGGTGGGCGGCATGCTCGCCCTCGACGGTGTCGTAGATGGGGGAGCCGACGTAGCGCAGCTCGAGCGGCCCCTCGGTCAGCACGCGCTGCGACAGCGGGTGGATGCTGGGGCTGAGCCCGTCGGCCCCCACGAGATCCTCCGGCACAGGAACGCCGGCGGGCATGGGCGCGTGGTGCTCGATCCCCGGGTCCTCGTCTTCGAACGAGGAGATCATCGAGAAGATCGGCACGCCCTCCTGATAAGCCTGCGTGCGCCGCGTCGAGAACGAGCGGCCGTCGTGGATGCGGTCGACGGCGAACGTGATCCCCTTCGACGCGTCGCCGGGACGCAGGAAGTACCCGTGCATGGAATGCGGCACGCGCTCGGGAGGCAGGGTGCGCGCGGCTGCAGCGACGGCCTGTGCCAGCACCTGCCCGCCGAAGACCCGGCCCGTGGGCATGGCATGCGAGGCGCCGGTGAAGATGTCTTCGGTCGTGCGGGCCTCGGATGCGGCCAGATCGATCACCGAGAGCATCGTTGCGACAGGATCGGGCTTCGAATCGGTCATGGCTCTCCTGTTCTGCACGGCACGCTCAGCGCCGGTTGGTAGTTTAGGGCGGATGTCCCACCGTCTTCGTTTCCCCGATGCCCGAGCCGCAGCCGACGCTGCCACATTCGCGTCCCGGGCCACCCGTCTCGGTGACGGCGCGGTGCGGCTGCAGGCGTCGGCGGGCACGCTGGTGATGACGTGCGCGCCGCTCGCTCCGCGCGGGCTGCTGGATGCGACTCCCACCGTGCTGGGGCTGCGAGCGACGAGGATCGACCCCGAACTCGAGACCGACATCGTCATCGATGGCGCGGCCCTCGTCGCGTCCGACGAGCCGACCGAGCTGCAACTGCCCGCGGTCGCCCTGTCTGTGGCCTGGGCGGGCATCGCACCACCGCGCGCAGGGTGGACCGAGGGCGTCGACCTCGACGCCGCGACGGTCGCTGCGCGCGCGCAGTGGGGCATCGCCGCGGTCGCCGAGACCGTGCCCCGCGATGCCGGTGAGGATGCCGTGCGCGCGGTGCGGGCCCGGGTGTGGGGGGCGCCAGACGACGCTCTCGCGGGGCTGCCGCTGGGGACGGCCTTCGCGGCATTCGGGCTCGGCTTCATCGGCGGGGCCGAAACGGTCGCGGTGCGTGCCGCGGGCCCCTGGACGCGACTGACATTCCGTCGCGGGCATGTGCTGGTGCGGGGCCCGGTGAAGTCCGGTCTCACGCCCGTGCGTGTCACGGGCAGCGCCGCCTGACCCCGGTCGCGCGACCGCCGCGCTACAGCAGCGCCGCCGCCGCACGCCCGGCGAGGCGGCCCGAGAACAGGCAGCCGCCCAGGAACGTACCTTCCAGTGCCCGGTAGCCGTGCATGCCGCCGCCGCCGAAGCCCGCCGCCTCGCCGGCGGCGTAGAGCCCGGGCACGGCCTCGCCGTCGGCGCCGAGCACGCGAGAGTGCAGGTCGGTCTCGAGTCCGCCGAGGGACTTCCGGGTGAGCACGTGCAGCTTCACCGCGATGAGCGGACCGGCCGCGGGGTCGAGGATGCGGTGCGGCGCCGCCGTGCGCACGAGTCGGTCACCGCGGAAGGAGCGTGCCGAGCGGAGCATGGCGATCTGGGCGTCCTTGGTGAAGTCGTTGTCCATCTCCCGGTCGCGCGCCTGCACCTCGGTGCGCACCCGCGCGGCGTCGAGCACCTCGCCGCCGGGGAGGGCCCGCATGCCGGCGATGAGGTCGTCGAGCGTGTCGCGGACGACGAAATCGGCGCCGTGGTCGAGGAAATCCTGCACGGGGCCCGAGGCGCCCTTGCCCAGCCGTGACGACAGCAGCAGCTTGACGTCCTTGCCCGTCAGATCGGGGTTCTGCTCGCTCCCCGACAGCGTGAACTCCTTCTCGATGATCTTGTACGACAGCACGAACCACGAGTGGTCATGCCCGGTGCGTCGCAGGTGCGCGAGCGTGCCCAACGTGTCGAAACCGGGGAACAGCGGCACCGGCAAGCGCGCTCCGATGGCATCGAGCCACACCGAGGACGGGCCGGGGAGGATTCTGATGCCGTGCTGCGGCCAGACCGGATGCCAGTTCTGGATTCCCTCGACGTAATGCCACATGCGGTCGCCGTTGATCTCCCGCGCGCCCGCGGCCTTCGCCACGCCGAGCATGTGCCCGTCGACGTACGCCGGCACGCCGGAGACCATCGAGGTCGGCGGGGTGCCCAGGCGTTCGGGCCAGCGCTCCCGCACGAGCGCATGGTTGCCGCCGATGCCGCCGGAGGTGACGATCGTCGCCCCCGCGATGATCTCGAAGTCGTCGACCACGTCGCGCGATGTGGCGACTCCGCGCGCCGCCCCCGACGGTGCCAGCACCTCACCGCTCGCTGCGGTGACCGCGCCGTCGCTGACCGTCAGCGCGGTCACGCGGTGGCGCGCGAGGATCGTGAGCCGCCCCGCCTGCTCGGCCTGCTCCACCTCGCCCTCGAACGGCGCGACGATGCCCGGACCGGTGCCCCACGTGATGTGGAAGCGCGGCACCGAGTTGCCGGGGCCGGTGGCGGTGTACCCGCCGCGTTCGGCCCATCCCACGACCGGGAAGAACGACACGCCCTTCTCCCGCAGCCAGGTCCGCTTCTCGTGGTGGGCGAAGTCGAGGTACGCGTCGGCCCAGCGCCGCGGCCAGGCATCGTCGTCCCGGTCGAAGCCGGCGGTGCCGAACCAGTCCTGCCGGGCGAGATCGGGGGAGTCATGGATGCCGAGGCGGCGCTGCTCAGGAGAGTCGATGAAGAACAGCCCGCCGAAGGACCACCACGCCTGCCCGCCGAGGTTGGTGCGGGGCTCCTGATCGACGATCACCACCCGCTTGCCGGCTGCGGCCGCCTCGCTCGCGGCGACGAGACCGGCCAGGCCCCAGCCGATGACGAGCACGTCTGTGGCGATGCGGACGGTCATGGGCGACTCCTTCGTCGACGATGAGGGTGCGGCTCAGCGGTGGTCGGGTGGGCGGCTGACGAGCGAGATGCCCGATGCGTCCCGACCAGCCGTCGCCGGGCCGATGCCGGTCGGTTCGAACGTGTTCACCATGGCATGCGCAGCGCGCTCGAGGTAGTCCCACAGCGTCGCCTCGTGCAGGGGGGAGAGGTGCAGTTCGTCGACGGCCACCCGCATGTGCGCGAGCCAGCGGTCGCGCGCGTCGGGGTTGACGTGGAAAGCGGCGTGACGCATGCGCAGGCGCGGGTGCCCGCGCTCCTGGCTGTACTGCGTCGGCCCGCCCCAGTACTGGGCGAGGAACATCTCCAGCCGGCGGGCGGCCGGCTCGAGGTCGTCCTCGGGGTACATCGGGCGCAGCACCTCGTCGTCGGCGACGCCGCGGTAGAACGCGGCGGCGAGGCGGACGAAGGTGTCGTGCCCGCCGATCTCGTCGTAGAACGAAACGGGAGCAGCATCGGTCATGTGGTCTTCTCTTCCCCATCGCCGGATGCCGGCGGGGTGGCCGCGGCATCCGGAGCGGTCTTGGTGTTCTTGCCGCCGCGCTTGGGCCGCCAGAGCGGCCGGGCATCTGCGGGGGCGAGAGGGGTGGGCCTGGTGACCGGCGGGTTCGCGCCGCGCACACGCTGCGCCCCCTCGGGGCCGGTCAGCATGACGGAGGTGAGGTGGGAGACGGGGAGGTCAATCTGGTCGATCGCGTGCTTGAGACGCATCCGCAGCTCACGAGCGACGTCGTCCTTCGCATTGGCGCGGGTCTTCATGACCACGCGGATCAGGAGCGTATCGCCGTCGATCGATTCCAACCCCCACATCTCGGGGTCCTCGAGGATGCGGGTGCGCCACTTCGGGTCCTTCTGCAGACTGCGTGCGGCGGCGAGCAGGTTCTTCTCGACCTCGGCGATGTCGGCGTCGGCGGGGACGCCGAGGTCGATGACGGCGCGTGCCCAGCCCTGCGACATGTTGCCGATGCGCAGGATCTCGCCGTTGCGCACGAACCAGAGCGTGCCGTTGACATCACGCACGTGGGTGACCCGCACGGAGACGTACTCCACGACACCCGTCGCCAGCCCCACGTCGACGACGTCGCCGATTCCGATCTGGTCCTCGGCGACGATGAAGATGCCGTTGAGCACGTCCTTGACGATGTTCTGAGCGCCGAAGCCGAGGCCGGCGCCGATGGCGGCTGACAGCAGGGCGAATGAGCCGAGCACCGAGGGGGCGACGACCTGCACCACCAGCAGCGTGACGATGATCACGATCGCCACGTTCACGATGTTCTGCAGGATGGTGCCGAGCGTGCGGGTGCGCTGCACGAGGCGCACCTGCGCGAGGGGAGAGCGATCCAGCGCCTGGGTGTCATCCACCCGCGCCTTGGACTTGGCGCCGGAGACGATCCGTTCCACGATGCGCCGGATCACGATGCGCAGCACCCACGACACGAGGAAGCCGCCGAGGATGATGGCGGCCACCGCGAGCAGGTTCCAGCCCACCGAGATGAGGACCACGAGCGCACGCGCCCAGAAGTCCGGATTCGTCACGTCGTCCATCGTCCTGATCCTACTGTCCCTGCCCCTTGCAGTGGCTGAGCGTGCCGGCATGACAGCGCGCCCCGACCCCACGCGGGTGGGGTCGGGGCGCGGCTGATGGTCGTGCGCCTACTCGGCGTCGCGCGCCTGCACCGACAGGGCGCGCTCGACGCCGGCGAGGTTCTCGGCGACCAGACGACGCAGCGCCGGCGGTGCGTCCTGGTGCTCGGCGAGCCAGCCGCGGGTCGCGTCGCGCAGCGCGACGTCGGCCAGCGGCGCCGGGTACAGCCCCACGATCAGGTACTGCGCGATCTGGTACGAACGCGACTCCCAGATCGGCAGCAGCATCTCGAAGTAGGCCGGGACGAACTCCGCCAGCAGGTCGCGTCCGGCCGGGTGCGTGAACCCCGCGGCGGCGGCACGCACGATCGTGTTGGGCGCGTCGGCGGTGTCGATGAGGGACGACCAGGCGGCGCGCTTGGCGTCGGCCGTCGGAAGTGCCGCACGCGCCTGAGCTGCGAACTCGCCTCCCTTGGCGGTGTTGTCCGCGGCGAGGGCGTTCTCGATCACGGCGGCGTCGACCGCGCCGGCCGCGGCCAGGGCGATCAGCAGCTGCCACGACAGGTCGGTGTCGATCTTGAGGCCGTCCAGCGACAGCTCGCCGCTGCGCAGCGCCCGCACCGTCTCGGCGTGGGCGGGGGTCGCGGCGGCGGCGGCGAACGCGGTGACGAACTGCAGCTGGCTGTCGCTGCCGGGCTGCGCGGCCTGGGCGAGCTCCCACAGGCCGTCGGCCACGCGCGCCCGCGTCTCATCGCGACGCGACGGGGCGACGTACGACGACGCGGCGAGCAGCAACTGGCTCAGCGTCGTGCGCACGGTGGTGGACTCGGTTTCGGAACCGATGTTGCGCAGCACGAGGTCGACGTAGTCGGTGGCGGATGCCTCGGCGTCGCGGGTCTGGTCCCACGCCGCACCCCACACCAGCGACCGCGCGAGCGGGTCGCTGATCTTGCTCAGGTGCGCGATGGCGGTCTGCAGTGAACGCTCGTCGAGTCGGATCTTCGCGTAGGCGAGGTCCTCGTCGTTGAGCAGCACCAGATCGGGGCGGGCGCGACCCTTGAGCTGCGGCACCTCGGTGAGGTCGCCGTCGACGTCGAGCTCCTCGTGGTGAACCCGCACGAGCGCATCACCCTGCAGCTGGTAGAACCCGATGCCGAGGCGGTGCGGGCGGATCGTGGGGTAGTCCGCCGGAGCGGTCTGCACGATGGCGAAGCGCGTGATGTCACCGTCGCCATCGGTGGCGATCTCCGGGGAGAGCGTGTTGACACCGGCGGTCTCGAGCCACTTCTTCGACCAGGTCGACAGGTCGCGGCCGCTCGTGCGCTCGAGTTCGACCATGAGGTCGGACAGCTCGGTGTTGGACCACTCGTTCTTCTTGAAGTACGCGGCCACACCGCCGAAGAACTGCTCGATGCCGACCCAGGCGGCCAGCTGCTTGAGCACGGAGCCGCCCTTGGCATACGTGATGCCGTCGAAGTTGACCTGCACGTCTTCGAGGTCGTTGATCTGCGCGACGACGGGGTGAGTGGAAGGCAGCTGGTCCTGGCGGTAGGCCCAGGTCTTCTCCATCGCGTTGAAGGTGGTCCACGCCGCGTCCCACTCGGTGGCCTCGGCGGTGGCCATGGTCGACGCCCACTCGGCGAACGATTCGTTCAGCCACAGGTCGTTCCACCAGCGCATCGTCACCAGGTCGCCGAACCACATGTGCGCCAGCTCGTGCAGGATCGTCACGACGCGACGCTCCTTGACCGCGTCGGTGACCTTGCTGCGGAAGACGTAGGTCTCGGTGAAGGTCACCGCGCCGGCGTTCTCCATCGCCCCCGCGTTGAACTCCGGCACGAACAGCTGGTCGTACTTGGCGAACGGGTACGGGTAGTCGAACTTCTCCTCGAAGTACGCGAAGCCCTGACGCGTCTTGTCGAAGATGTAGTCGGCGTCGAGGAACTGCCACAGGCTCTTGCGGGCGTAGACCCCGAGCGGGATGACGCGACCGGAGGTGCTGGTCAGTTCCGAGAACGTCGCCTGGTAGGGGCCCGCGATGAGTGCGGTGATGTACGAGGAGATGAGCGGAGTCGGCTCGAACGTCCACGTCGCGGTGCCGTCGCCGTGGCGCTTGGGCTCGGGTGTGGGGGAGTTGGAGACGACGTGCCACGGCTCGGGCGCGGTGACGGTGAACTGGAAGGTCGCCTTCACATCGGGCTGCTCGAACACCGCGAACATGCGGCGCGAATCGGGCACCTCGAACTGCGAGTAGAGGTACACCTCGCCGTCGACGGGGTCGACGAAGCGGTGCAGGCCCTCGCCGGTGTTGGTGTAGAGGCAGTCGGCGTCGATCGTCAGCTCGTTCTCGGCGGCGAGGTCCGCCAGCGCGATGCGCGAGTCGGCGAAGACCGCCGCGGGATCCAGGCTCCGGCCGTTGAGAGTGACCTCCCGCACGTCGCGGGCGATGAGGTCGATGAACGTGGCGGCGCCGGGGGTCGCGCCGAATCGCACGGTCGTGCGCGAGCCGAACACCTCCGCCCCGCGGGTCAGATCGAGGTCGACCTCGTACGACACGGCGGCTGCCGGGTCGAGGACGGCGCGACGCTCCTGCGCTTCGATGCGGGTGAGATTCTCTCCGGGCACGGCGGTTCTCCCAAATGTTCGGGTGTCTGAGGGCGCCCGGCAGCGCGGGCACGTCCCACAGCCTACGTCGTCGGGTGCGGGCTGCCACGGTACGGGCGGTGGCGCCGATCGCGCCCTCCTCGCGCGTGACGGTGCGAGGATGGACGCGTGAGCGCACTCGACGACACCCCATCGGTCACCCCAGGCGACACCGCAGCGGTTCGCTTCGCCTCTCGCGCGGCCGCCTCCGGCGCCCCGCACATCGAGGTGCCCGTGGCCTATGACGGCATTCTGCTCGCCGGCTTCGGCGGTCCCGAGGGGCAGGATGACGTCATCCCGTTCCTGCGCAATGTGACCGCCGGTCGCGGCATCCCCGACGAACGTCTCGAGGAGGTCGCGCATCATTACCGCCACTTCGGCGGGGTCAGTCCCATCAACGATCAGAACCGCGCGCTCAAGGCGGCCCTCGAGGACGAACTCGCGCGTCGGGGCATCGACCTGCCGGTGTACTGGGGCAACCGCAACTGGGGCCCGTACCTCGACGACGCGGTGAAGCATGCCGCGGCCGCCGGGGACACCTCGCTCATCGCCATCGCGACGAGCGCGTACAGCTCGTTCTCGAGCTGCCGCCAGTATCGCGAGGACTTCGCGCAGGTGCTCACCCGCACCGGGCTCGGGGACGTCGTCACCATCGACAAGGTGCGCCAGTTCTTCGACCACCCCGGCTTCGTCGCCCCCATCAGCGCGGGCGTGTCGCAGGCGGTGGCAGGCTTCCTCGACGACGGCATCGCTGCGAGCGAGATCCGCGTGCTCTTCTCCACCCACAGCGTGCCGATGGATGACGCCGTGCGCTCGGGTCCGCGCGACGTCGACTGGGGCGAAGGCGGCGCGTACGCGGCGCAGCACCGCGCCGTGGCCGAGGTCATCATGGGCGATCTCGCCGCCGAGCGTCCTGACGCGGCATCCGTCGCCTGGGATCTCGTCTATCAGTCGCGCTCGGGCCCGCCGTCGCAGCCGTGGCTCGAACCCGATGTGGTCGATGTGATCGAAACCCTGCCGGATGCCGGTGTGCGTGCGGTCGCCATCGTGCCGTTGGGGTTCGTGAGCGACCACATGGAGGTGCTCTGGGACCTCGACACCGAGGCGGTGCAAGCCGCCGAGGAGGCGGGGCTGCGGGCCGTGCGCACCGCGACGCCGGGCGTCGACCCCGCCTACGTCACGGGTCTCATCGACCTCGTGATGGAACGCGTCGAGGGCACCCCGGCCGCCGAACGGCCCCACCGCACGTCGCTGGGACCCTGGTTCGACGTGTGCCGTCCGGCCTGCTGCGAGAACGTGCGCGCCGGTTTCAAACCCGCCGCCGCCGGCGTCGCGCCCTGAGCCTCCGCGGCGCCCGGGGGCTGAGGCCTCGGCCCTAGAATCGACGCATGCGCATCCACATCGCGACCGATCACGCCGGCCTCGAGTTCTCCACGCACCTGCAGCACCACCTGGCGGGCCAGGGGCACGAGATCGTGGACCACGGGCCGCTGGAGTACGACCCGCTCGATGACTATCCCGCTTTCTGCATCCGCGCGGCCGAGGCCGTGGTGCGTGACCAGAACGCCGGCGTGGAGACTCTCGGCGTCGTCTTCGGCGGCTCGGGCAACGGCGAGCAGATGGCGGCGAACAAGGTGCGCGGCGCCCGGGCCGCCCTGGTGTGGAGCCTCGCGACGGCAGAACTGGCCCGCGAGCACAACGACGCCAACGTGATCGCGATCGGCGCCCGCCAACACACGTTCGACGAGGCCGCGGGCTTCATCGACCGTTTCATCGCGACGCCGTTCTCGGGCGACGAGCGGCACGCGCGGCGCATCGGGCAGCTGGCCGCGTACGAGACCGACGGCTCGCTGCTGCCCGACCCCCGGGCGACGGGGGAGCAGGCGGGCGTCCTCGCCGCCGACGAGAGCACGTTCGACCCGGAAGCAGGCTGATGCCCGAGGGTCACTCCGTCCACCGCATCGCCCGGCAGTTCGACCGCAACTTCGTCGGACGCCCGGTTGTGGCATCGAGCCCGCAGGGGCGATTCGTCGAGGGCGCCGCTGTGATCGATGGGCGCACCGCGACGGAGGTGCGCGCGGTGGGTAAGCAGATGTTCCTCGCCTTCGACGACGACATCTGGCTGCGCGTGCACCTGGGCATGTACGGCGCCTGGGACTTCGCGGGGGAGATCCTCGTCGACCCGACCATCGCGTCCGCCAACGGGCGGATGGGACAGACCAACCAGCGCGGCACCGCGCTCGACGACGCCCCGATCCTCGATGCCGCGGGTGAGAACTCGCTCGCCTCGATCGGTGCGCCCCGGCGCACCCGCGTGCACGTGCGCATGTCGGAGCAGACCACAGGCCTGGCCGAGGACGAGCAGTGGCCGCCGGCGGTCGTCGGACAGGTGAGGCTGCGCCTCATGACCGACATCACGTGTGCTGACCTGCGCGGGCCGACCGCGTGCGCACTGCAGACACCCGAAGAGATGGCGGCGTCGGTCGCCAAGCTCGGACCCGATCCGCTCGTCGACGACGTCGCCGTCGGTGAGGAGCGTTTCACCGCGACGGTGCGACGCAAGCCCACCCCGATCGGGCTGCTCCTCATGGACCAGGCCGTCGTCAGCGGCATCGGCAACGTGTACCGCGCCGAAGTGCTGTTCCGGGCGCGGCAGAACCCCCACACCCCCGGGCGAGATGTGCCGGAGGAGACCGTGCGGGCGCTCTGGCGGGATTGGGTGAAGCTGCTGTCGATCGGCGTCGAGACCGGTCAGATGATGACGATGGACGACCTCGCACCCGACGACTACCGGCGCGCCATGGCCAGCCGTGACGACCGGCACTGGGTGTACCACCGGGCGGGCCTGCCGTGCCGCGTCTGCGGCACGGCGATCGTCGTCGAGGAGATGGCTTCCCGCAAGCTCTACTGGTGCCCGAGGTGCCAGGCGTGAGGCAGAACCCGAGTTTCGTCATGACCGATGTCGCGGAGCTGCGCCGTCTGATCGACCAGAACCCGTGGGTGACGCTCGTCAGCAGCACGCCCGACGGTCTCGTGGCGTCGCACTACGCCGTGCTGCTCGACGACACCCGCGACGACCTCACCGTCGTGGGGCATGTCGGCAAGCCCGACGACCTCATCCACGGCCTCGGCCGGCGCGAGCTCATGGTCATCGTGCAGGGTCCTCACGGCTACATCTCGCCCGGCTGGTACGGCGACGTCGCAGCGGTGCCGACCTGGAACTTCATCTCCGCTCACATGAGCGGCGTTCCCGAACTGCTCACGCCCGAGGAGAACCTCGCGGTGCTCGACCGCCTGGTGGCCCGGTTCGAAAGCGACATGCCGCGGCAGCGCCGTCTGTGGGAGCGGCCGAACGACGCGGAGTACGTGCACCGGCTGGAGAAGGGCACCGTCGGGTTCCGGCTCACGCCCTCCCGGGTCGTGGCCAAGCGCAAGCTGAGTCAGAATCGTTCCGACGAGGTCGTCGAGACGATCATCGCCGAACTCGAGGCGGGATCGTCCCCGTACGCGGACGCTCGCCTGGCCGGCGAGATGCGTCGCGCCCATCACGCCAGAAGGACCCCCTCATGACCCCTGCCGTCGGCGACCACGTCGCCGTCATCGCCAACGCCCGGCTGACGGGCGCCGAGCGCACCGACCCCTACGGCGACGACCTCGTCGATGTGCACCTGCGCGCAGGCGTGATCGCCGACATCGCGCCCACAGGCGCGCTGCCCCGGCAAGGCATCGTGCTCGACGCCGGCGGCGGGTGGCTCATCCCGGGCCTCTGGGACCACCACGTGCACGCGGTTCAGTGGGCTCTCCTTGCGCAGCGGACGCCGCTCGGCCACGCCACGAGCGCGGCGCACGCGGCACGGATCATGGCCGACGCGCCGGTGCTCGACGACGGTCGTCGCGTAGGCAGCGGGTTCCGCCACGCGCTGTGGCCGGACGAGCCCACCCTCGCCGGGCTCGACGCGGCGACCGGCGACGTGCCGACCTACCTGATAAACGCCGATGTGCACAGCGTGTGGCTCAACTCCGCCGCGCTCCGACGCGAGGGCCACCCGGCATCCGGCTCGGGTCTGCTGCGCGAAGAACCCGCGTTCGAGATCTCGCGCCGGCTGAATCTGGTGCCCACCGACGTCTCCGACGCCGCAGTGGCGCAGATGGCACACGCGGCCGCCGCTCGGGGCGTGGTCGGCATCGTCGATTTCGACATGGCGTTCAATGCGGATGCCTGGGCGCGCCGCGCCGCGCAGGGCTTCGACACCGTTCGTGCGCGCTTCGGCATCTACCCGGCCGACCTCGACCGGGCGATCGGGCTGGGGCTCGAGACCGACGATGCGGTCGACCCGGCGGGTCTGTTCCGGGTCGGATCCCTCAAGGTCATCTCCGACGGGTCGCTCGGCACGCGCACCGCCGCGTGCTCGCACGCCTACCCCGGGGACCCGTTCAACCACGGCATGCTCACGGTGCCGCCCGACGAGCTGCTCGCGCTCATGACGCGGGCCACCGCCGCCGGCCTGTCATCGGCGATCCACGCGATCGGCGACGTCGCGAACGCGCATGCGCTGGACGCCTTCGCCCTCACCGGCGCCTCCGGCTCGATCGAGCACGCCCAGCTCGTCGCCCACGCCGACGTGCGCCGGTTCGCGTCGCTGCAGGTGGGCGCCAGCGTGCAGCCGGAGCACGCGCTGGACGACCGGGACATCACCGACACGGTGTGGGCCACCCAGACCGCGCAGCCGTATCCGCTGCGGGCCTTCGCCGACGCCGGCGTCAACCTGCTGTTCGGCTCCGACGCCCCGGTCTCCGCCCTCGACCCGTGGGCGGCGATGGCGGCCGCCGTGCACCGCACCCGCGACGGCCGAGAGCCCTGGCAGCCGGCACAGGCCGTGCCTGCCGCGACCGCTCTCGCGGCATCCACCGAGCACGGCTCGCTCGGCGGTTCGGCGCTGCAGATCGGCGGCGTCGCCGACCTCGCGGTCGTCTCCCACGACCCACTCACGGCCGACGAGCAGACCCTGCGCGGCATGGCCGTGGCGGCGACGATGATCGCCGGGCGCCTCACGCACACCGCGGGCTGACGCAGCGAAGCCCCGCACCGAGCGGGGCGGGGCTTCGCTGTATCGAGGACTACTCGGCGAGGTGGGCGAAGAGGAACCAGCGGTCCTTCTCGAGCCCGGCCTTGATGCCGATGGCGATGTCCTGGCTGGTGAGGTCGACCTCGTCGAGCCCGTCGATGGCGGTCTGCAGGTCGATCAGGACGGCGTCGATGTCGGCGAGGACATCGCGCACGATGGCATCCCACTGCGTGAAACCGGCCGGGACGGCCGTGGGCTTGGTCTTCTCGGCGACCGTCGACACGCGGGCGTCGATCGGGAGACCGAGGGCGACGATGCGCTCGGCGGCGTCATCGGCCCAACCCTGCGCGTGCCCGACGACGGTGTCGAGGAGCTCGTGGATGGACTGGAAGTTCGCGCCGCGCACGTTCCAGTGCGCCTGCTTGCCGTTGACGGCGAGGGCCTGCAGGCCGAGGACGACGGGCGTGAGGAACTGAGCGGTGCCGGCGGCCACCGTCGGGTCGGCGGCGGTGGCGGGGATGGTCTGGTTCTTCGTCATGGTCGTCTCCTATCGGCGGGGTGTCACCCCGCTCGGCACAACGCTACTCAGGCGACGGTATTCCGCAAGCAAGCTGAGGCTCGGCTTATGCGCGCGGCTCTACGCTCGGGGCATGACCGTCACCGACGAAGCCTCCGTCCTGTCCGTCTCCAGTGCGACCCCGCACGTGCCCGCCTCGGCGTTCGTCGCCGCCGGCGCCCGCCTGGTGGGGGCGGTGACCCTGGGGGAGCAGGCGAGCGTCTGGTACAACGCGGTGCTGCGCGCCGACAGCGCCGCGATCACGATCGGCGCGGGCAGCAACGTGCAGGACAACGTCTCGGTGCACGTCGACCCCGGGCACCCCGTCGTGATCGGTGAGAACGTGTCCGTCGGCCACAACGCGGTCGTGCACGGCTGCACCGTCGAGGACGTTTCGCTCATCGGCATGGGAAGCGTCGTGCTCTCCGGTGCCGTCATCGGCGCGGGGTCGCTCGTGGCCGGGGGAGCGGTGGTGCTGGAGGGCATGATCGTGCCGCCGGGGTCGCTCGTGGCCGGGGTGCCGGCGAAGGTGCGACGGGAGCTCACCGACGACGAGCGGGCGAAGCTGCGCCGCAACGCCGACGTGTACCGCGCGCACTCCGACGCGCACCGCGGCGCCACGCAGGCCTGACGACACGCCCGGGGCCCGGTGTCGTGGGCAGGGCCGACGTCGCCGACATGCGGGGATCTGCCCGGGTGCGGATGGATGCCGGCAATCGGTCCTTGCCCAGGCAGATCTCCGCATCCGGGCGACGGGTTCGTCGCGCTGGAACGAGAAGTGGAGGGGATGACGGGAATCGAACCCGCACCATCAGTTTGGAAGACTGAGGCTCTACCATTGAGCTACATCCCCGCAGCGGCAGGCCGCGGCATCCATGAGTCTAGACGAACCGCGGGCTCAGCGCGGACACGGCGCGGTCGGCTAGACTTCCCGGGGTCGTTTCGGCGCACGCATGCGTGCGCACAGCCCGGGGCGTAGCTCAGCTTGGTAGAGCGCCCGCTTTGGGAGCGGGAGGCCGCAGGTTCAAATCCTGTCGCCCCGACGTAACGACCTCCCAGACATCCAGACTTTCCGCCTCCGCGTCTGCGCGGATCACCCAAGGAGAAGCAACAGGAATGGTCAACGCCACCGTCGAGAAGCTCAGCCCGACCCGGGTCAAGCTCCACATCACGGTCACTCCGGACGAACTGAAGCCCGCCATCGCTCACGCGTACGAGCACATCGCCGAGGACATCCAGATTCCCGGATTCCGCAAGGGCAAGGTGCCCGCGCCCATCATCGACCAGCGTGTCGGTCGCGGTGCGGTCATCGAGCACGCGGTCAGCGAAGGCCTGGACGGCTTCTACCGCGCCGCTGTCACCGAGACCGAGATCCGCGTGGTCGGCCGGCCCTCCGCCGAGGTCGTCGAGTGGCCCAGCGACAAGGACTTCTCCGGCGACCTGGTCGTCGACGTCGAGGTCGACGTGCGCCCCGAGTTCGAGCTCCCCGCTTACGAGGACCTGACCATCGAGGTCGACGCCGTCGAGACCGATGAGGCAGCCGTCGACGCCGAGCTCGACCGCCTGCGCGGCCGCTTCGGCACGCTGGTGACGGTCGACCGTCCCGCCGCGAAGGGCGACTTCGTCGAGCTCAACCTCGTCGCCACGATCGACGGCAACGAGATCGACCGCGCCGAGGGCGTGTCGTACGAGGTCGGCTCGGGCGAGCTGCTCGAGGGCACCGACGAGGCGATCGAGTCGCTCACCGCCGGTGAGGACACCACGTTCCGCTCCAAGCTCGTGGGCGGCGACCACGCCGGCTCCGAGGCCGAGGTGGCCGTGACGGTCGTCGCCGTCAAGGAGCGCGAGCTCCCCGACGCCGACGACGACTTCGCGCAGATGGCCAGCGAGTTCGACACGATCGACGAGCTGCGCGCCAGCCTCGCCGAGCGCGTGGACGAGCAGTCCGGCTTCGCGCAGGCATCCGCCGCACGCGACAAGCTCGTCGAGAAGCTCATCGAGCTGACCGACATCCCCGTGCCCGAGCAGCTCGTCGAGGACGAGGTGCACCAGCACCTCGAGGGCGAAGGCCGCCTCGAGGACGACGAGCACCGCGCCGAGGTCACCGAGGCGAGCCAGAAGCAGTTCCGCACCCAGATGGTGCTCGACAAGATCGCCGAGCAGTTCAAGGTGCAGGTCTCGCAGGACGAGCTCACCCAGTACCTCATCCAGTCGGCCGCGCAGTACGGCATGGCCCCGCAGGAGTTCGTCAACGCGCTGCAGCAGGGCAACCAGCTGCCCGCCATGATCGGTGAGGTCGCCCGCAACAAGGCGCTCGCCCTGGCGCTGGGCAAGGTCACCGTCGTCGACACCGCCGGCAAGCCGGTCGACCTCTCGGGCTTCATCGCCCTCGAGGACGAGCCTGCCGCCGAGGAAGAGGTCGTCGAAGAGGCCCAGGAGATCGCCGACGCCGCGGCCGACGCCGACGCCGTGATCGAGGCCGAGGAGAAGCCGGCCAAGAAGGCGCCCGCCAAGAAGGCTCCGGCCAAGAAGGCTCCTGCCAAGGCCGACGCCGACGAGGCTCCCGCCAAGAAGCCCGCCGCCAAGAAGCCCGCCGCCAAGAGGCCCGCCACCGACGCTGCCGAGCCCGCAGCCGAGGCCGAGCCCGCCAAGAAGCCGGCGACCCGCAAGGCTGCCAAGAAGACCGCGGACGAGAAGTAATTCGACACGATCGACGACGTCGACGGGACGGGTGCTGCGGCATCCGTCCCGTCGGCGTTTCACCCGATCGCCGCAGCGGACGCTCTGCCCAGGGCGAACACGGGCGGGTCGCCCGTGGCGCGCCGGTAGATTCGTTGCGACGGACCACGGAAACAGGAGTGAACATGGCCGAACCACTTGTCGCCACGAGCGTCTTCGACAGGCTGCTGAAGGACCGCATCATCTGGCTGGGGTCGGAGGTGCGCGATGACAACGCGAACGAGATCTGCGCGAAGATCCTGCTGCTGGCGGCGGAGGACTCCGAGAAGGACATCTACCTCTACATCAACTCGCCCGGCGGCTCGATCACGGCCGGCATGGCGATCTACGACACGATGCAGTTCGTGCCCAACGACATCGTCACCGTCGGCATCGGCATGGCGGCCTCGATGGGCCAGCTGCTGCTGACCAGCGGCACCAAGGGCAAGCGATACATCACGCCCAACGCCCGCGTGCTGCTGCACCAGCCGCACGGCGGCTTCGGCGGCACCGCCAGCGACATCCAGACGCAGGCTCAGCTGATCCTGTCGATGAAGCGTCGCCTGGCTGAGATCACCGCGGGCCAGACGGGCAAGTCCGTCGAGCAGATCAACGCCGACGGCGACCGCGACCGCTGGTTCACCGCGGAAGAGGCGCTTGAGTACGGGTTCGTCGATCACATCCGCGAGCACGCCGCGGGCGTGACCGGTGGCGGCGGAACCGCCACAGACGGCGACATCCCCGACGAAACCGCCAACTGAGTCCTCCGAAGGAGACAGAACAGATGCACACCCCCACCTTCGGCGGTGCCCCTCAGGGCCTGCAGATGCCGAACAACCGCTACATCCTGCCGCAGTTCGAAGAGCGCACCGCTTACGGCTACAAGCGCCAGGACCCGTACAACAAGCTCTTCGAGGACCGCGTGATCTTCCTCGGCGTGCAGGTCGACGACGCGTCGGCCGACGACGTCATGGCCCAGCTGCTCGTGCTCGAGTCCCAGGACCCCGACCGCGACATCGTCATGTACATCAACTCGCCCGGTGGCTCGTTCACCGCGATGACGGCGATCTACGACACCATGCAGTACGTGTCGCCGCAGATCTCCACCGTCGTGCTCGGCCAGGCGGCATCCGCCGCGGCCGTGCTGCTGGCCGCCGGCGCCCCCGGTAAGCGTCTGGCCCTCCCCAACGCCCGCATCCTCATCCACCAGCCCGCCGTCGGCGAGGCCGGCCACGGACAGGCATCGGACATCGAGATCCAGGCCGCCGAGATCCTGCGCATGCGCACGTGGCTCGAGGAGACGCTCGCGAAGCACTCCAACCGCTCGCAGGAGCAGGTCAACAAGGACATCGACCGTGACAAGATCCTGTCTGCGAACGACGCCCTCGAGTACGGCTTGGTCGACCAGGTGCTGACCACGCGCAAGCGTCACCCCGCGGCGATCACCGGCTGACATCGGGATGCCGTGAAGCCCCGTCCGTCGTTTCATCGACGGGCGGGGCTTCGCCGTTTCTGCGCGGAACATCGGATGCGACATAGGACGCCGCAAATGCCGCCTGATGTCGTACCCAGCAGTTAGGCTCGGAGAGCGCCCGACTGGGGCCAGTAAGGAGGAGCCTGATGGCCCGCATCGGTGAAAGCGCCGACCTGTTCAAGTGCTCCTTCTGTGGGAAGAGTCAGAAGCAGGTCCAGCAATTGATCGCCGGACCGGGCGTGTACATCTGCGACGAGTGCGTCGAGTTGTGCAACGAGATCATCGAAGAGCGCATGGCCGAGTCGGGCAGTGGCGAGGTCGCCGAGTTCGATCTGCCCAAGCCGCGCGAGATCTTCTCCTTCCTCGAGGAATACGTCGTCGGGCAGGAGCCCGCGAAGCGCGCGCTGTCGGTCGCCGTCTACAACCACTACAAGCGCATCCGCGCGCACGGCACGCTGCAGCCTGCCGAGCAGCGAGCCGACGACATCGACATCGCCAAGAGCAACATCCTGCTGCTCGGCCCCACCGGCTGCGGTAAGACGTACCTCGCCCAGACCCTCGCGAAGCGTCTCAACGTGCCCTTCGCTGTGGCCGACGCCACCGCCCTCACCGAGGCGGGCTACGTCGGCGAAGACGTCGAGAACATCCTGCTGAAGCTGCTGCAGGCCGCCGACTTCGACACCAAGCGCGCCGAGACCGGCATCATCTACATCGACGAGGTCGACAAGATCGCCCGCAAGGCCGAGAACCCGTCGATCACGCGCGACGTGTCGGGGGAGGGCGTGCAGCAGGCGCTGCTGAAGATCCTCGAGGGCACGGTCGCCTCGGTGCCGCCGCAGGGCGGCCGCAAGCACCCCCATCAGGAGTTCATCCAGATCGACACGACGAACGTGCTGTTCATCGTGGCGGGTGCCTTCGCCGGGCTGGAGGAGATCATCTCCTCGCGCGTCGGAAAGCACGGCGTCGGGTTCGGCGCACCGCTGCACGACAAGGGCGAGAATCTCAACCTGTTCAGCGAGGTGCTGCCCGAAGACCTGCACAAGTTCGGCCTGATCCCCGAGTTCATCGGTCGTCTGCCGGTGGTCGCCTCGGTCGCACCGCTCGATCAGGACGCGCTCATGGAGATCCTCACCGAGCCGCGCAACGCCCTGGTCAAGCAGTACCAGCGCATGTTCGAGCTCGACGGGGTGCAGCTGGAGTTCGAGGACGACGCCCTGCGCGCCATCGCCGACCTCGCCGTCTTGCGCAAGACGGGAGCCCGCGGACTGCGAGCGATCCTCGAAGACGTGCTCGGGCCGATCATGTTCGAGATTCCGTCCGCTGAAGACGTCGACAAGGTGATCATCACGCGTCCCTCCGTCGAAGAGGGTGCCGCGCCGACGCTGGTGCTCCGCCAGAAGCGCAAGAGCGCCTGACCAGGCCGGCGACCCGCGAAGGCGCAGAGCGCGCGGCTTCGCCGACGGGCTCGGTCTGCTCGTGACACCGAACCCGTCGACGTCGGGTGCGATCAGCCCGTGAGGCCGCGCCGCTCCAGCAGCGGCGCGATCTCGGCATTCCGGCCGCGGAAGTCGCGATACGCCTCGAGCGGGTCCTTGGAGCCTCCCATGCCGAGCAGCCGCCGGCGGAAGCGGTCGCCGTTGGCGCGCGTGAGTCCGCCGTTCTCGTGGAACCACTCGACCGTGTCGGCGTCGAGGACCTCGCTCCAGATGTACGAGTAGTACCCCGCGCTGTAGCCGCCCGAGAAGATGTGGGCGAAGTACGTCGAGGAGTACCGGGGCGGCACGACGGGGCTGTCCAGTCCGATCTCGGCCAGGGCCTGAGCTTCGAACTCCGCCACATCGATGTCGGCTGCGGCCTCAGCCGCGCCGAGGCGGTGCCAGGCCTGGTCGATCCACGATGCGGCGAGATACTCGCTGGTGGCAAAGCCCTGGTTGAACGTCTCGGAGGTGGCGAGCTTCTCGACGACCTCGGCAGGCAGCGGCTCACCGGTCTCGATGTGCCGGGCATAGTTGCTCAGCACCTCCGGCCAGTAGATCCACATCTCGTTCACCTGGCTGGGGAACTCCACGAAGTCGCGGTACACATTCGTGCCCGCGAAGCTCGGGTAGGTGACGGTCGCGAACAGGCCGTGCAGTGCGTGACCGAACTCATGGAAGAGCGTGTTGACCTCGTCCAGCGTGAGGAGCGTCGGCTGGCCGGGGGCGGGACGTGCGACGTTGAGGTTGTTGACCACGACCGGAGCGGTGCCACGCAGGCGCGACTGCGCGACGATCGAGTTCATCCATGCCCCGCCCCGCTTCGTGTCGCGTGTGTAGAGGTCGAGCACGTACAGGCCCAGCGCCGAGCCGTCGGCGTTGTGGATCTCGAAGATCCGCGCCTCCGGGTGGTAGCTGGGAAGGTCCGGGCGCTCGGTGAACGTGATGCCGTACAGCGCGGTCGCCGCGAAGAAGACCCCGTCGCGCAGGACGCGCTCCGCCTCGAACCACGGCCGCAGTGCACCGCGATCGAGGTCGTACCGCTCCTGGCGCACCTGCTCGGTGTAGAACGCCCAGTCGTGCGCTTCGAGGGGGAAGGGCTCGGGGCCGGCGTCGATGATCTCCTGCAGCGCGGCGCGCTCCCTCTCGGCGTTGCGCGCTGCGGGTGCGGCCAGGCGGAACAGCAGTTCGCGCACCGCGTCGGGGGAGCCCGCGGTCTCATCGGACGTGATGTACGCGGCGTGGTTGTCGTAGCCGAGCAGTTCGGCGCGCTCGGCGCGCAGCCGCACGATCTCGCGCAGCACACCCCGGTTGTCGTGCTGGTTGCCGCGGGAGCCGCGCGAGCGTGAGGCCTCGAGTAGGCGCCGCCGGGACTCGCGATCGGTCAGCGACGACAGGTAGGGGTGCCCGGTGAAGAGGGTGAGCGCGACGACGTAGCTGCTGTCGAGGCCGCGGTCGGCGGCGGCCTGGGCGGTGGCGGAGAGCTCGCCCGCGGTGAGTCCGTCGAGTTCGGCGGCGTCGTCGAACACCACAGCGAGTTCGTTGGTGTCGGCGAGGAGGTTCTTCTCGAAGGCCGTCGTGAGCGTGGACAGCCGCTGGTTGAGCGCGGTGAGACGCTGCTTGGCGTCGTTGGAGAGCCCCGCGCCGGCGTGGCTCATCTGGGTGTGGCGGCGCTGCACCAGGTAACGCTGCTCCGGGGTGAGGTCGAGCTCGTCGAGCTGCTCGAACAGCGCGCGCACGCGGGCGAAGAGCGCGCTGTCGAGCTGGATGGCATCCTGGTGCGCCGACATCAGCGGGGCGAGCGTCTCTTCCGCTGCCTGGATGTCGGGCGTGGCATCCGCTGAAGACACCGTGTAGAAGGCATGCGCGACGCGCCCCAGCAGGTCACCGGACAGCTCCAGGGCGGTCATCGTGTTGTCGAACGACGGAGCGTCGGGGTTGGCGGTGATGGCGTCGACCTCGGCCCGCTGCGCAGCGAAGGCGGCTTCGAACGCCGGCAGGTAATGCTCTGCGCGGATCACCCGGTAGTCGGGGAGGTCATAGGGCAGCGTGCTCGGAGTCAGCAGGGGATTGGTCTCGTCCGTCATCGTTTCAGCCTACGGCTCGCTCGCTCCCAGAGCCGGACGGCGGGAGCCCTGCCAGGGGCGCGCACTGTCGATGGATGCCGGGGCGGGGGAATGGTCTGCGCGCAGCGGCGGTTCGCCTTCGGTACGGGTCGCCACCGCGGCCCCGCGACGGACAGCCGCCGCCCCCGACCGAAGGGAAGCAGAATGCCAACGCTGGGAATCATCGGAAGCGGACACATCGGATCGGCGGTGGCTCGCTTGGCCATCGCCGCAGGGACCAACGTGGTGATCGCGAACTCGCGCGGACCCGAGACGCTCCAGGATCTGGTCACCGAACTCGGCCCGCTCGCTCAGGCTGGAACGGTCGCCGAGGCTGCCGAGCGTGGAGACGCGGTCGTGCTGTCCATCCCGCTCAAAGCCGTTCCCGACCTTCCGCCCGGCCTGCTGAGCGACACCCTCGTGCTCGACACGAGCAACTACTACCCCTCGCGGGATGGCATCATCCCTGAGCTGCGGGACGACACACTGACTACCAGCGAGATGGTGCGCGACCAGCTGGGTGCCAAGCGTTATGTGAAGGCGTTCAACAACATCGTGGCTGCGCACATCCCGGCCTTGGCACGTCCGGCGGGAGCCGCCGATCGCACGGCCCTGCCGATCGCGGGGGACGACCCCGCCGCGAAGGCCGAAGCGGCGGAGCTGATCAGCCTGCTGGGCTTCGACACCATCGACGCCGGCACGCTTGCGGAGAGCTGGCGTTTCGAACCGGAGACCCCCGCCTACGGGACGATCTATTTCAGCGACCCGTCCCTGCCGCAGGAGCAGATGGCCGACGCGGGGCCTGCCCCAACGCCGGTGCAGGACGTGCAGGCAGCGCTCGACGCCGCAACCCGCGTGGACATCGCTGCACGGCGGTACTAGACAGCCCACGCTCTCAGACGCACACGCGCCCGCGTCGCTCCGCCGATTGTCGGTCGGAGGGACGCGGGCGCGTGCGCTTTTCGGGGCGCGGTGCGGTCAGGCGAAGTCGTCGTCGGGATCGTGCCCGACCACGGCGTTGCCCTCGGCGTCGAGCGAGACCACGACGCCCGTCTCGAGCTCGGCGAGGGGCCGGCCCTCGAGGAACGTGAGCGTCCACCGCGGGCGCGGCTGACCGAGGTCATCGCCGGGAATGGCCCGGTCGACGGCCTGGATCTGGCCACGGATGCTGTCGGGCACCGCTGCGGGCGGTTCGTCACCGGAAGTCCAACGGGTTCCGAGCTGCATGTCAGACCTCCTGCGGGGCGAGCACGATCTCGAGCACCGAGGTGGTCTCGGCGTCCTGGTAGGTGATCTCGGCGACACGGCCGACGGCCTTGAGGTCGCCTTCGGCGAGGCGCAGCGCCGCCGCGGCGGTCTCGCTCGCGCCGATCGTCGCACGCTCGACGTGGGTCTTCTGCGAGGCCTTCGCCTCGGTCTTCGCCCGACGGATGCCGATGAGCGCCTCGCCGACGACGCGCAGCACCGCGGGGTCACCCTCGATGCCGAGCGGCTCCGGCCAGGCGGCGGTGTGCACCGAGCCCTCCTCGAACCACGACCAGGCCTCCTCGGTCGCGAACGACAACACCGGCGCGAGCAGGCGCAGCAGTGTCGACAGGGCCAGGCGCAGCGCGAGCGCCGCCGAGGCCTGCCCGACGTCGGCCTGGTTGTAGGCGCGCTCCTTGACGAGCTCGAGGTAGTCATCGCAGAACGTCCAGAAGAACGCCTCGGTCACTTCGAGCGCGCGGGCGTGGTCGTACGCCTCGTAAGCCTTCGTCGCCTCACGCACGACACCGTCGAGGGTCGCGAGCATGGAGGCATCCAGTGCATGCGTCACCTCGGCGCCCTCGGGGACCGGGAACGACAGCACGAACTTCGCCGCGTTGAGGACCTTGATCGCGAGGCGACGGCCGATCTTCACCTGCGTGGGGTTCTGCGGGTCGAACGCCGCGTCCGCGCCCAGGCGGCTGGAGGCCGCCCAGTAACGCACGGCATCCGTCCCGTGCTGGGCGAGGATGTCCGCCGGCGTGACCACGTTGCCCTTGGACTTGGACATCTTCTTGCGGTCGGGGTCGACGATGAAGCCGGAGATCGCGGCATCCGTCCACGGCGCGCGGTCGTCCTCGAGGGCGCTGCGCAGCATGGTGGAGAACAGCCACGTGCGGATGATGTCCTGGCCCTGCGGGCGCATCGAGAACGGGGCGACGAGGTCCCACAGCTCGGGATCGCGCTCCCAGCCTCCGGCGAGCTGCGGCGTGAGCGACGAGGTCGCCCAGGTGTCGAAGATGTCGCGCTCGGCGTCGAAGCCGCCGGGCACGCCCCGCTGCTCCTCGGTGTACCCCGGGGGCACGTCGCTGGTCGGGTCCACGGGCAGGCTCGTGAGGTCGGGAGTGAGCACGCGGCTGTAGTCCCGCTCACCGGTCTCATCGAGGGCGTACCAGACCGGGATCGGCACGCCGAAGAAGCGCTGGCGGGAGACGAGCCAGTCACCGGTCAGACCGTTGGTCCAGTTCTCGTAGCGCACGCGCATGAAATCGGGATGCCAGTCCATGCCGGCGCCGAGGGCGATGAGCTTCTCGCGCAGCTGGGCGTCACGCGCGCCGTTGCGGATATACCACTGGCGGGTCGAGACGATCTCGAGCGGGCGGTCGCCCTTCTCGTAGAACTTCACCGGGTGGGTGAACGGCTTCGGGTCGCCGATGAGCTCGCCCGATTCGCGCAGCAGCTCGACGATGCGCTTCTTGGCGCTGAACACCGTCTTGCCGGCGAGCTCGGCGTAGGCCGCACGTGCGGCATCCGTCACGATCACCTCGGGGGCCTCGGCGACGATGCGGCCGTCCTTGCCGAGGATCGTGCGGTTGGGGAGGTCCAGCTCCCGCCACCAGATGATGTCGGTCACGTCGCCGAAGGTGCAGATCATGGCGATGCCCGAGCCCTTGTCCTTCTGCGCGAGGGGGTGCGCGAGCACCGGCACCTCGACGTCGAAGAGGGGCGTGCGCACGGTCGAGCCGAAGTGCGGCTGGTAGCGCTCGTCGTCGGGGTGGGCGACGAGCGCGACGCAGGCGGCGAGCAGCTCGGGGCGCGTGGTTTCGATCTCGATGTCGCCGGAGCCGTCGGTGAGGTGGAACGCCACGCGGTGGTAGGCGGCCGGCTGGTCGCGGTCCTCGAGCTCGGCCTGCGCGATGGCGGAGCGGAAGTCGATGTCCCACAGCGTGGGCGCCAGCGCCTGGTAGGCCTCGCCGCGCTCGACGTTGCGCAGGAACGCCAGCTGGCTCGTGCGGATCGTCTCGTCCGAGATGGTGCGGTAGGTCTGGGTCCAGTCGACGCTGAGGCCCAGCTGGCGGAAGAGCGCCTCGAACTGCTTCTCGTCCTCGACGGTGAGCTTCTCGCACAGCTCGATGAAGTTGCGGCGGCTGATGGGCACCTGATCGGCGGCCTTGCTGCTCTTGTTGTCGCCGCCCTCGAACGGGGGAGTGAAGTCGGGGTCGTAGGGGAGCGACGGGTCGCAGCGCACGCCGTAGTAGTTCTGCACCCGGCGCTCGGTGGGGAGCCCATTATCGTCCCAGCCCATCGGGTAGAACACGGTCTTGCCGCGCATGCGCTCGTAGCGCACCTTCACGTCGGTGTGCGTGAAGGAGAAGACGTGCCCGATGTGCAGGCTTCCGGAGGCGGTCGGCGGCGGGGTGTCGACCGAGAAGACGCCCGCACGGCCCTTGGCCTTGGCGGCGTCACGGTCGAACAGGTAGGTGCCGTGCTCACTCCATGCGGCATCCCACTTCTGCTCGAGGCCTTCCAGCGCGGGCTTGTCAGGGATCTGCGACATGGGGGACTCCTCGAGCGGTATGTGCGGCACTGTGTGAGCGTGCCTGAGTGTGGGAACCGGGCCAGTTTACCGGGGAGGACTGAGGGCGGGCGCCGCGGGCGCCCGGGTGTCGCGCAGCCTCCGGATGCGGCACCCCGTGCCGGGACGCGGCACCCGCGTTGCCCGGATGCGGGCTCCGTGTCGCCGAGACGCGGGCTCCGTGTTGCCGAGATGCGGGGATCTGCCCGAACGCGGGTGGATGCCGCGGATGCCCCCGCATCTCGGCGGATCCCCGCATCCGGGCAGCGGCTCGGGGCATGCAGAGACTCCTCCCCAGCGGCGATCGGGCGCGATGCATCCCCACACCGACGCGCTCGGCCACGCGGCGGCGGCGGGTGTCGCCACACTCGCTGCATGGATCTGATCGCGCACGTCATCGCCCTCGGCGGAGTGGCCCGCTGTGTGTCGCTCCAGGCGGCCGGATTCAGCAAGCACCGCATCGCACGAGCGGTGGCCGGCGGCGAGCTCACGCGGGTGCGCCGCGTGTGGGTGGCGGTCCCCGATGCCGACCCGTTCCTCGTCGCGGCCGCGCGCGACGGCGTGGTGCTCAGCTGCCTCACGCAGGCGCGTCGCCTCGGGCTGTGGGTGCTGTGCGAGGACCGGCCGCACGTCGCGGCGAAACCCAATGCCGGCGGCATCCAGGCCGCGGGCGCCCGCGTTCATTGGGCGCGGCCGCTGCTGGCGCGGCATCCGGATGCCCTCGTCGACCCTGTCGAGAACGTGCTCGCCACCGTCGCCGGCTGCCTTCCGTTCGAGCACGCCCTCGCTGTGTGGGAGTCGGCGCTGCGCCGCCGCCTGGTGGATCGAGCCGCGCTCGAGCGACTGCCGCTCACGCACGCCGCGCGTCACGTGCTGGCGCAGTCGAACCCGTTCGCCGATTCCGGGCTCGAGAGCTTCATACCGCCGCGGCTGCGGTGGCTCGACCTGTCGATCCTGCCGCAGGCCTGGATCGCGGGGCGCCCCGTCGACTTCCTCATCGGCGAACGGCTGGTGCTGCAGATCGATGGTGGCCACCATGTGGGCGCGCAGCGCCGCGCGGACATCGCCCACGATGCGACGCTCCTGCTGCTCGGCTACCACGTCATCCGCGTCGACTACGTGCAGGTCGTCGACCACTGGCTCCGCGTGCAGGATCTCATCCAGCGCGCCGTCGCGCAGGGCCTTCACCGCGCCCGCTGAAGCGAGGGGATCTGCCGGGACAAGGGGGGATGCCGCGCATTCGTCCGCAGCCGGGCAGATCTCCGCAGCTCGGCGAGGCGCGACCCGCGACGCGCGGCGCCACCCAGCGATTCCGACAGCCGTCGGATAGATCTACCGCGTCCAAAAAGGGGTACCGTGGGACGTCTCCCATCCGATCCTGCCTGAGGTCCCGCATGCCTTCGCTTCGCCGCCTGCTTCCCCTGTCCGCTGTCGCCGTCGCGGCGACCCTTGCCCTGTCCGCCTGCGCGCCGACCGGCGGCGAGTCCGCTGACGGCGGCGAGGTGGTGTGGGCGATCGAAGGCGCGAACCTGTCTGCCGGCCACATGGACCCCCAGACCAGTCAGCTCGACGTGTCAGCGCTGGTGCAGCGCGCGGTGCTCGATTCCCTCGTGTTCCAGGAGGCCGACGGCAGCTTCTCGCCGTGGTTGGCGGAATCGTGGGAGGTGTCCGGCGACGGCACGAGCTACACCTTCGTGCTGCGTGACGACGTCACCTTCCACGACGGCGAGCCCTTCGACGCCACCGCGGTGAAGGCGAACTTCGACCGCATCGTCGACCCCGAGACCGCTTCCGCGCAGGCGGCGAGCATGATGGGCGCAGATTTCTACGCCGGCACCGAGGTCGTGGACGACCACACCGTGCGGGTGGAGTTCACCCAGCCTTACGCCCCGTTCCTGCAGGCCGCGAGCACCGCGCACCTCGGCTTCTACTCGCCCGCCGTGCTGGCGGAGTCCGCTGACCGGCTGAAGGCAGGGGGGCCCGGCGTCACCGTCGGCACCGGCCCGTTCGAGCTGACCGACTACACACCCGACCAGGAGCTCGTCTACACGCGCAACGACGACTACGCCTGGGGCCCCGACGGTCAGGGCGCGCCGTCGTTCGAAACCCTGCGGGTGAGCATCCTTCCCGAAGCCGCCGTGCGCGCGGGCGTCGTCGACAGCGGCGAGGCCGACCTCGCCAGCCAGCTGCCGCCGAACCTCGTCGGCGACCTCAGCGACACCCTCACCGTCGAGGCGATCGAGTACCCCGGCCTGCCGTACTCGCTCTACCTCAACGAGGCATACGGTGTCTTCGCCGACCAGCGCGTGCGCCAGGCGTTCAGCCGTGCGATCGACATCGACACCGCCGTCGAGGAGATCTACTTCGGCCAGTTCCCGCGAGCGTGGAGCATTCTGGGGAGCACGACCCCGACCTACGACGCGTCCCTCGAGGGCACCTGGCCGTTCGACCCCGACGCGGCGAACGCGCTGCTCGACGAGGCCGGCTGGACCGAGCGCGACGCCGAGGGCTACCGCACCCAGAACGGCGAACGGCTGTCGGCGCGTTGGATCGCGTGGACGCCCGTGCCCGACGACCGTGCGGCGCTGGGCAACGCGATCCAGTCCGATCTGAAGGCCGTCGGCTTCGAGATCGTGCGCGAGGTGCTCGAGCCGGGTGCCTACAACGAGCAGTACGGGCCCAAGACCTACGACCTCACCGACTGGGGCTTCTCGGGCGTGGACCCCGACCTGCTGCGCAGCCACCTGCACAGCGAGGGATTCCAGAACGCCTCGCAGGTGAACGATCCGGCGATGGACCTGCTGCTCGAGGATGCCGTGGCGACCTCCGATGCCGCCGAGCGCGCCGTGCTCTACCGAGAGGTGCAGCAGTGGAACGCCGAGCACGTCGCCATCGTGCCGCTGTACAGCCCCGCGTTCATCACCGCCGTCGGCGAGACGATCTCGGGCCTCGAGTACGACCTGTACGGACGCCCGCTGTTCTATGGCGTGACGCTCGAGTGAGCGAGCGCCCACGCGGCGCGGAGATCCCGGCGGTTCCGGCGCGGCAGACGCTTCGCCGAGTCGCTGCGCGCGCTGCCGGCATCGCGGTGTCGATCATCGTGGTGCTGTGGGGGGCGGCGACCCTCGCTTTTCTGGCGTTCCGGGTGATCCCCGGTGACCCGGTGTCGGTCATGCTCGGCCCGCAGGCGCAGGTGAGCGAGGCTGTGAAGGACGGCATCCGCGCCGAGCTCGGTCTCGACCGGCCACCGTTGGAGCAGTACCTCGCCTACCTCGGGCAGCTGCTGCGCGGCGACCTGGGGGAGTCGTACCAGCTGCGGATGCCGGTGACCGAGGTCATCGGACGCCAGCTCGGCGCCACCGTGCAGCTGTCGGTGCTGGCGCTGCTCATCGCGCTGACCGTCGCGTTCGCCGTGGCCGTCCTCGCGCGCGGGCGCGTCGCCCGCACGGTCGCCGCCGGCGTAGAGCTCGTGGTGCTGTCCTCGCCGGTGTTCTGGATCGGGCTCGTGCTGCTGAGCGTGTTCGCCTTCGGGCTCGGGTGGTTCCCGGTGTCGGGGTCGCGCAACCCCGCGACGCTCGTCCTCCCGGCCGTCACCCTCGCCCTCCCGGTGGCGGCGCTGCTGGGGCAGGTGCTGCGCGACGGCATCGAGTCCGCCGAGCGGCAGCCGTTCGCGACGACAGTGCGCGCCCGCGGTGCCGGTGCGACACGACTGACGCTGCACCACACCCTGCGGCACGGCGCGACGGGGGCGCTCACCCTCGCCGCTTATCTCGTGGGGTCTCTGCTCGGCGGCGCCGTGCTCGTCGAGACCGTCTTCGCCCGCCCGGGGCTGGGTCGGGTGACCCTCGCCGCCATCACCGACCGGGACCTCCCCGTGATCACCGGCATCATCCTGCTGAGCGCGATGGTCTTCGTCGTCATCAACACGATCGTGGAACTGACCTACCCGCTCCTCGACCCGCGGCTGCGCCGCCTGCCATCGCCGGTCGCAGCGCGTGCGGGGGTGCCGGCATGAGGCCGGCGCAGCGCCTGATGCTGGGCGCTGCGGTCGCCGTGCTCGTGGCGATCGCCGTGGCCGCATTCGCGCCGCAGCTGTTCACCCCGCTCGACCCGCTGCAGACGGATGTGCGCCAGGCGTTGCTGGCCCCCTCGCCCGAGCATCCGTTCGGCACCGACCAGAGCGGACGCGACGTCTACTCCCGCGTCGTGCACGGGGCGGCCCGGTCGGTGGGGATCGGGCTGCTCGCGACCGCCCTCGCGTTCGCGATCGGCCTCGTCGTGGGGTCGGTCGCGGGTATCGCGCCGCGGGCGGTGGATGCCGTCGCGATGCGCGCCACCGACATCCTGCTGGCGTTCCCCGAGTTCCTCATCGCCCTCGTGGTGGTCGCCGTGCTCGGTCCGGGCCCCACGAACGTCGCGCTGGCGGTCACGATCGCCGCCGTCCCGGTGTACGTGCGGCTCGCCCGCGCACAGACCCGCACGCTCGGCGCCGCGGAGCACGTCGAGGCCGCCCGCATCCTCGGGGTGCCTGCCCCCCTCGCCTTCGTCCGCCACGTCGCGCCGGGCGTCGTCGGCGCCCTCAGCGTGCTCGCCACCATCGGCATCGGTTCCAGCATCCTCGCCGCCGCAGGTCTCAGCTTCCTCGGCCTCGGCCCCACCGAGCCCACCCCGGAATGGGGCCTCATGCTCTCGGGCGGACGCAACGTGATCGGCCAGGCGTGGTGGGTGTCGGTGTTCCCGGGCGCGGCGATCACCCTCACCGTGGTCGCCGCGACGATCGTGGGGCGCACGCTGCGTTCCCGCGCCGACGGGAGGGTCTCGTGAGCGCCGTGCAGGTGTCGGGGCTGCGCATCTCGATCGGTGGGGCGACCCCGGTCGCCGGGGTGTCGCTGCGCGTCGCGCCCGGGGAGTGCCTTGCGATCGTCGGCGAATCGGGGGCGGGCAAGTCGCTCACCGCGCGTGCGCTGCTCGGCCTCATTCCCGACGGTGCCCGCATGACCGCCGACGCCCTCACCGTCGACGGCGTCGACGCGCTGCGCCTCGACGAGCGTGGGTGGCGGCAGCTGCGCGGCACCCGCATCGCGCTGGTCTCGCAAGACGCGCTGGTCTCGCTCGACCCGCTGCGGCGCGTCGGGGCGGAAGTTGCCGAGCCCATCGTGATCCACGAGCCGCGGATGCCGCGCGCGACCACACAGGCGCGCGTCGAGACGCTGCTCACCGACGTCGCCATGCCCGACCCGGCCCGCCGGGCACGGCAGTACCCGCACGAGCTGTCCGGCGGACTGCGCCAGCGGGCCCTGATCGCCTCGGCGCTGGCGGGGAAGCCTGCGGTGCTCATCGCCGATGAGCCGACGACGGCGCTGGACGCCACGGTGCAGGCACGTGTGCTCGACCTGCTGCGCGCGATCGCCGACCGCGGCACCGCCGTCGTCTTCGTCAGTCACGACTTCGCCGCGGTCCGCCGCGTCGCCGACCGCGTGGCCGTGATGCGCGGCGGCGTCTTCATCGAGGAGGGCACGACAGCCGAGGTGTTCGATGCGCCGCAGCATCCGCACACGCGTGAGATGCTCGCCGCGTCTCGGCACGTGCCGGGCGTGCACGGCTGCGACGGGGGCCGCGAGACGCCGCTCGTCTCCGCGCGCGCACTGTCGAAGTCGTTCGACCGCCCCGCCGTACAGGAGGTCTCCTTCGACCTCGGCCGCGGGTGCACGCTGGGCATCGTGGGGGAGTCGGGATCGGGGAAGACGACGCTCGCCCGCATGATCGTCGGCATCGAGAAGCCCGACACGGGCACGGTGAGCATCGACGGCGCGACCTGGTCGCATCGTGACGAACCGGCGCTGCGCCGACGCGTGCAGCTCGTGCACCAGAACCCGCTCGGCGCTCTCGATCCGCGCTGGAGCATCGGCCGATCCGTGCGTGAGGCTCTCGCCGCCGGCGGCGTGCCGCGCGCACAGCGCCGCGCCCGGGCCGCCGATCTGCTGGCGGAAGTGGGGCTGGATGCCGCGCTCGCGCGTCGCCGCCCGTCCCAGATCTCGGGTGGCCAGCGCCAGCGCGCCGCCATCGCCCGGGCCCTGGCCGTGGACCCCGACGTGCTCGTGCTCGACGAACCGGTGTCGGCGCTGGATCCCACGGTGCGCGAACGCGTGCTGGCGCTGTTGCGGCGGCTGCAGGCCAGACGCGGACTCGCGATGGTCTTCGTGTCGCACGACCTCGACGTGATCGCCGCCATCGCCGACGACGTGCTCGTGATGCAGGACGGTGCCGTCGTCGAACAGGGCGCGGTGGCGGAGGTGTTCGCCTCGCCGCGGCATCCATTCACGCGGGAGCTGCTCGCCGCAGGGCGGTGAGGGGCGAAATCAGTCGCGCACGTCGATGCCCAGCGCGGCGGCGAACGACTCCGCGAGCGCGGCGACCTGGTGGGGTGCCAGGGTGGCGCCGCGCAGCGTCTGCAGGTCGGTGAAGCCGAGCGCTTCGAGTCCTCGGAGGTCGAGGTGAGATGCCCGCAGCTCACGGGTATCGACGTCGTCGGCGCGACATCCCTCGAACCGCACGCGCTCCAGCCGCGCCGCGGGCATGTCGAGCGTGCCGAGCACGCAGTCGGCGATCAGGATGTCGGCGGCGGTCGCCTGCCCGAGGGAGAGGTAATCGACGCGGGCACCGCGGATCTCCACGGCATCCAGCTGCGCGCGCGACAGGTCCAGCGTGCCGATGCGGCCTCCCGTGATGCGCACCGAGCGCCACGTGCCGCTGACGGCGGCGAGGGTCGTCGCCCGCAGATTCTCGATCTCGACATCGATGAGGGTCGCTCCGGTGAGATCGAATCGCTCCAGCGGCGACAGCGCGAGAACGCATTCGACGAACCGCGAGTGCGCGGCATCCACCTCACCGCAGAGCCCCTCGATTCGTGACTGCGTGAGGTCGGCGCGGCGCTCCAGAGCCGTGACCGGCGTCAGTCGCGCCGGAAGGTCAGGCGCGGCTGATCGGGGCGGAAGAGGACGGACCTGGCGTGCAGACATGCATCCGAGCCTACGTACGCGTACAATCGGACGATCAGCATCGATCCGGACATCACCGGGGAGCTCTCGGAAGAACGCGGGAAACCGTCAGTAGAACCGAGCGGGTCAGGCCCGTCACAGCCGCAGTGAGAGAGGGTCCACGGTTCGCCGGGGCCACGCGGGGTGGTACCGCGGCCCGAAGGGTCGTCCTCGCAGGACGCATCGCAACCTGCTGGAGTGACATGACCTACCCCCGACCTTCGACAAGCTCAGGCGACGGCGCCGCGTTCGGCCTGACCCCGGGCGTCGTGCCGAGTCCGCGCCTGCCCGACATCGAGCGCGAAGTGCTGGCCTTCTGGGAGGCCGACGACACCTTCCGTGCGTCGATCGCACAGCGTGAGGGCGCACCGGAGTGGGTGTTCTACGACGGCCCGCCGTTCGCGAACGGCCTGCCGCACTACGGCCACCTGCTCACCGGTTATGCCAAGGACCTCTTCCCCCGCTTCCAGACGATGCGCGGCAAGAAGGTCGACCGTGTCTTCGGCTGGGACACGCACGGGCTGCCCGCCGAGCTCGAGGCGATGAAGCAGCTCGGCATCACCGAGAAGAGCCAGATCGAGCAGATGGGCATCGACGCGTTCAACGCGAAGGCCCGTTCTTCGGTGCTGGAGTACACGCACGAGTGGGAGGACTACGTCACCCGCCAGGCGCGCTGGGTCGATTTCGAGCGCGGCTACAAGACTCTCGACACCGGCTTCATGGAGTCGGTGCTGTGGGCGTTCAAGGAACTCTACGAGAAGGACCTCGCGTACGAGGGGCACCGCGTGCTGCCCTACTGCTGGCGCGATGAGACGCCGCTGTCCAACCACGAGCTGCGCATGGACGACGACGTCTACAAGATGCGTCAGGACCCGTCGGTGACCGTCACCTTCCCGCTCGTCGGCACGAAGGCCGAGGCCATGGGGCTCACCGCGGTGCGGGCCCTCGCGTGGACGACGACCCCCTGGACCCTGCCGACCAACCTCGCCCTCGCGGTCGGTCCCGACATCACCTACGTCGTCGTGCCCGGCGGCCCGCTCGGCGCCGCCGACGTGCACGAGGACCGTGCCGAGGGCGAGTCGCACCGGTACCTGCTGGCCGAGGACCTGCTCGCCGGCTATGCGAAGGATCTCGGCTACGACAGCGTCGAGGCCGCACGCGAAGCCGTGCAGCAGACGGTGCGCGGCGCGGACCTCGCCGACGTGCACTACGACCGACTGTTCGACTATTACGCCGACGCCGAGGTGTGGGGCACCGAGAACGCGTGGCGCATCCTCGTCGATGACTACGTCACCACGAGCGACGGCACCGGCATCGTGCACCAGGCGCCCGCCTACGGCGAGGACGACCAGCGCATCACCGATGCCGCCGGCATCCCGCTCATCATGAGCCTCGACGACGGGGGACGCTTCCTGCCCCACGTCACCGACGTCGCCGGCGAGCTGTGGATGGATGCCAACCGCCCGCTCATCCGCCTGCTCAAGACCGAAGGCCGCCTCGTGCGCGAGGCGAGCTACGAGCACTCGTACCCGCACTGCTGGCGGTGCCGCAACCCCCTCATCTACAAGGCCGTCTCCAGCTGGTTCGTGCGGGTCACGGCGATCAAGGACCGCCTGATCGAACTCAACGAGCAGATCACGTGGGCGCCCGAGAACGTCAAGCACGGCCAGTTCGGCAAGTGGCTCGAGGGCGCACGTGACTGGTCGATCAGCCGCAACCGCTACTGGGGTTCGCCCATCCCGGTGTGGCGCAGCGACGACCCCACCTACCCGCGCGTAGACGTCTACGGCTCGCTCGAGGAGATCGAGCGCGACTTCGGGCGGCTGCCGCGCAACTCCGACGGCGAGGTCGACCTGCACCGCCCCTACATCGACGAGCTCACCCGGCCGAACCCCGACGACCCCACCGGGCAGTCCACCATGCGCCGCATCGAGGACGTCTTCGACGTGTGGTTCGACTCCGGCTCGATGCCGTATGCCCAGGTGCACTACCCGTTCGAGAACCGCGAGTGGTTCGACGAGCACGCCCCGGCGGACTTCATCGTCGAGTACATCGGTCAGACCCGCGGCTGGTTCTACGTCATGCACGTGCTCTCGGGCGCGCTGTTCGACCGGCCCGCGTTCACGGGCGTGGCCTGCCACGGCATCGTGCTGGGCAGCGACGGGCTGAAGATGTCGAAGTCGCTGCGCAACTACCCCGACGTATCCGAGGTGTTCGACCGGGACGGCTCCGACGCGATGCGCTGGTTCCTCATGGCCAGCTCCGTGCTGCGCGGCGGCAACCTCATCGTCACCGAAGAGGGCATCCGCGCCGGCGTCCGTGAGTTCCTGCTGCCGCTGTGGAACGCCTGGTACTTCTTCGCCACCTACGCCAACGCCGCGGGTGCCGGGACCGGCGGGACAGGCTACGAGGCATCGTGGCGCACCGACTCGACGAACGTGCTCGACCGGTACATCCTCGCCCTCACCGGCGACCTGGTGCGCGACGTCGCGACGGAGCTCGACGCGCTCGACTCCACGACGGCGGCCGCGAAGCTGCGCGACTTCGTCGAGGCGCTCACCAACTGGTACATCCGTCGCTCGCGCGACCGGTTCTGGGCAGGGGTGACCGACGACCCGAGCAGCCGCGAGGCGTTCGACACCCTCTACACCGTGCTGGAGACCCTCACCCGGGTCGCAGCCCCCCTCATCCCGCTCGTTTCCGAGAAGATCTGGCAGGGACTCACCGGCGGGCGCAGCGTGCACCTGGAGGACTGGCCGGACGCCGACCTGTTCCCCGCCGCCGACGACATCCGCACCGCGATGGATGCCGTGCGTGAGGTCACCAGCGTCGCCAACGCGCTGCGCAAACGCGAGGGCAAGCGCGTGCGTCTGCCGCTGCCGCTGCTGACCGTGGTGGTGCCCGATGCCGCCGCCCTCGGGCAGTTCGACGACATCCTGCGCGACGAGCTGAACGTCAAGGCAGTCGAGCTGGTCGATTTGCGTGAGGACACCGGTGCGGAGTACGGCATCACGCACCGCCTGTCGGTCAACGCGCGCGCCGCGGGCCCGCGGCTCGGCAAGCAGGTGCAGCAGGTGATCCAGGCGGCCAAGGCCGGCGATTGGTCCGAGACCGACGGCGTCGTCACCGCGGGCGGCGTCGCGCTGGAGCCGGGGGAGTACGACCTGGTGCTGGAGACCAGCGGCCGCCCCGACGGCGAGGCGCTGTCACTGCTGCCGGGCACCGGATTCGTGCTGCTGTCCACCACGACCACCCCCGAGCTCGAGGCCGAGGGCTTCGCGCGCGACGTCGTGCGTGCCGTGCAGGACACGCGCAAGGCGGCCGGATTCGACGTGAGCGACCGCATCCGCCTGCAGCTGCTGTTCGAATCGGCCGACGACGCGTCGTCGCTCGAGGCGGGCATCGACGCCGCGGACGTCGCGGGGGAGACCCTGGCCGTCGACCTCGCCGCCCGTGTGGCGGGGCGCGACATCGAGGTGCCGCCGGGACCGGATGAACAGTGGCATCCGGATGTCTTCGGCGACACCCCCGATCACGTCGGGTACGTGCCGGCGGGCACGTACACGAACCAGGGCGGCTTCCACGTCGCGGTGAGCCGGGTGAACGCATGAACGACCGTCGCAGGGCCGACGCCGTCTACGAGACCTTGCTCGCCCGTGCGGGCGAGCGCTGGGTGCAGCCGCGCAAGGAGCGCACCGCACGGCTGCTGGAGTACCTCGGCGACCCGCAGCGCAACTACCGTGTCGTGCACGTGACCGGCACCAACGGCAAGACGTCGACGAGCCGGATCATCGAGAGTCTGGTGCGCGCCCATGGGCTGCGCACCGGCATGTTCACGAGCCCGCATCTCGAACGGTTCACCGAACGGATCGTGATCGACGGCGAGCCCATCGCCGACGCCGCTGTCGCCGACGCGTGGGACGAGGTCGCACCGTTCGTCGAACTCGTCGACGCCGAGCTGACGGCAGCGGGGGAAGAGCCGCTGACCTTCTTCGAGCTGCTGACCGCCCTCGCATTCGTCGCGTTCTCCGACGCCCCCGTCGACGTCGCCGTGATCGAGGTGGGCATGGGCGGGTCGTGGGACTCCACCAACACCGCCGACGGCGACGTCGCGGTGTTCGCCCCCATCGACCTCGACCACGCCGACCGGCTGGGTGGCACGATCGCCGAGATCGCCGAGGTCAAGTCGGGCATCATCAAGCCGGGCGCGGCCGTCGTCTCGGCGCGGCAGGATGCCGCCGCCGAACGGGTGCTGCGCGTTGCGGCCGCCGCCAACGACGCCACGATCGCCTTCGAGGGCGACGGGTTCGCCGTCGCCGAGGACCGCATGGCCGTCGGCGGGCAGCTGATCGCGGTGCGCGGCCTCGCGGCGCAGTACAGCGACCTCTACCTGCCGCTGTACGGCGCGCACCAGGCGTACAACGCCGCGCTGGCCATCGCAGCGGTCGAGTCGCTTCTGGGCGCCGCGACGCAGCCGCTGGCGGCAGACGTGCTCACCGAGGGCCTCGGCGAGGCGACCTCGCCCGGACGCCTCCAGCTCATCGGCATCGCCCCCACGGTGATCGTCGACGGGGCGCACAACCCCCACGGGGCCCGTGCCCTCGCGCAGGCGCTGCGCGACGCGTTCGACTTCGACGAATGGGGCGTCGTGCTCGGCGCCCTCGCCGACAAGGACGTCTCCGGTGTCGTGGCCGAGCTCGCCCCGCTCGCGGCGCATGTGTTCGCCACCGCGCCGCAGTCCGACCGTGCGACCGACCCGGATGCCATCGCCGACCTCGCCGAAGCGCTCGGCGCCGCGGTGAGCGTGCACCCCGACGTCGCCGACGCGGCATCGGCCGCGCGGGAGTGGGCTGCGGCATCGGAACGTCGCGCCGTCATCATCGCCGGCAGCGTGGTGCTGGCGGGCGAAGCGATGACCGTCGCATCCGAAGAGGACTGGAAGAGCGGGTGGAGCGCGTGAGTGCACGCCAGACCGCCGCACGTCGGCCGCGCCGCGCGCGCGGCGCCCAGGAGTCGCTGGCATCCATCGTGCTCGTGTTCGAGTCGATCGTCGCGTTCCTCGCGGGGCTCACGATCTTCGGCGTGCAGGCGCTCCCCGCGGGCATCGAGCCGTGGTGGGGGGTCGTCGCCGGCAGCGTCATCGCGGTGCTGATGATGCTCACCGCCGGTCTCGTGCGCCACAGCTGGGCCATCGTGTTCGGCTGGGTGCTGCAGCTCACCATCGTCGCCGGCGCGATCTTCGTGCCGGCGCTGGCCCTCGTCGCCCTCATCTTCGGCGCGATGTGGGCCTATGCGACCATCAAAGGTGCCTCGCTCGACCGGCGCAACGCGCGTCTGGCAGCCGAGGCCGAACAGCGAAACGGAGACTGACATGCCCACCGAAGAAACCCTCGTCCTGGTCAAGCCTGACGGCGTCGCGCGGGGGCTGACCGGCACGATCCTCGCCCGCATCGAGGCGAAGGGCTACTCGCTCGTCGACCTGCGCCTGGTCGAGCCCGACCGCGAGCGGCTCGAGCAGCACTACGCCGAGCACGCCGGCAAGCCGTTCTACGAGCCGCTGGTGGAATTCATGATGTCGGGCCCGTCCGTGGCGATCCGCCTCGCGGGCAACCGTGTGATCGAGGGCTTCCGCTCGCTCGCCGGCACGACCGACCCCACCACCGCCGCTCCCGGCACGATCCGCGGCGACTTCGGCCGCGACTGGGGCGTCGCCGTGCAGCAGAACCTGGTGCACGGCTCGGACAGCCCCGAGTCCGCCGCGCGCGAGCTGGCCATCTGGTTCTGACTCCCCGCGCCGAGTGAGCATTCGCCACGCCGAATGCTCACTCGGCGTCAGAGCTGGGCCAGCCAGTTCAGGTTCAGCTGGGCGATGACAGCGATCACGACGTATGTCACGATCGCCGCCAGCGGGACCCACACGGCCAGGCGGTGGGCCCAGCGGACGCCGGAGACACGCAGCGTCTGCACCGTCACGGCGTAGAACGTCGGGATCGTGACCGCCCAGGTCACCATGCACCACGGGCACAGGGTCCCGAGCGCGAAGACGCTCTGCCCGATGAGCCACAGCACGAAGCCGAACGCGAAGACGGTGCCGGCCCAGAAGCACCACCAGAACCAGCGCGCGAACCGTGCCCCCGCCAGAATCGCCAGCCCGACGACGACGGGCGCGGCCCACCCGGTCAACCCGAGGATCGGGTTGGGAAACCCGAAGACACTGCCCTGAGCGGACTCCAGGTTCGCTGTGCACTGCACCAGCAGGCTGAAGTCGCACGCCGCCGTCGCATCGGGCTCGGCCAGCAGATGCAAGCGCTCCATCGTGAGCGAGAAGGCCGCCCACCAGCCGATGACACCGGCGATCACGAGCCAGACGGCGAGGATGGTGGGGCGTTCGGAACGGCTTTCGGGCATGCCCGGATTATGCCATTGCGACCGCGCGATCCCTTGACGCAGCAACCTCCCACCAAGCCGGAAACACAGAACGCGCCGGAAGTGCGATAATGGTGCCTGATGCACCCGCGGCCGCGCCGCGACCGCATCGCCGAAGACTTCGGGCGATGAACGCCCAGTGCAGCCCGCCGATGAGCCGGCTGCAGACCCAGTGAGAGTTCGCGAGCCGCACGTCACAGCGAGATGACAGCGGCACCGCACGAGATTTCGCCGGGCGACGCGCGGTGTCGCCCGCAAGGAGTACGCCGGTGATGTCCGATGAGACCCGCACAGATCCCCTTTCCGAAGACGGCGCGCTGACGCCCGAGCAGCTCGACATCGCAGCGCCGGACCAGACGGCGGATGCCGCCGTCGCGGCCCCCGGCGACACGACTGAGACGCCGGATGCGGCGGCGCAGTCCGAGCCTGCCCCCGAGGCGGAGCCTGCACCTGAGCCGGCGCCTGCCGCCGAGCCCGAGGCGAGCCCCGGCGAAGCACAGGCCGGCACGGATGCCGCGGCATCCGAGGACGCGCCCGAGCACCAGAGGACCGGCCCCGTCACGGCGGTGAGCCTGGGGCTGCTGCCCGAGAACTTCGTGTCGGCCGTGTCGACGCAGCTTCATTTCTACGCACCGCCCGTGCTGCCGGCACCCGAGCGCAGCGGCCGCGCGCCGCACGACGACGTGGACGACCGCGATCGTGACCGCAGTGACCGCGCCGACCGCGAGCGCAACGATCGCACCGACCGGGACCAGCCCGGCAGCTCCACTGCCCGCCGCCGGGGTCGCCGTCGCGGCGGTGACGACATCGACGACGCCCCCGCGGCCGCTGCTCCGCGACAGCGCGCCGTGGAACTCATCACCGAGCCGCAGCGCATCAAGGGGTCCACCCGCCTCGAGGCCAAGAAGCAGCGTCGTCGCGACGGCCGTGAGGCCGGGCGCCGCCGCACCGTCGTGACCGAAGCCGAGTTCCTCGCCCGTCGCGAGTCGGTGGACCGTGAGATGATCGTGCGTTCCAAGAACGGCCGCGTGCAGATCGCCGTGCTCGAGGACAACGTGCTCGTCGAGCACTACGTCGCCCGCAGCCAGGATGCGTCACTCATCGGCAACGTGTACCTCGGTCGCGTGCAGAACGTGCTTCCCAGCATGGAAGCAGCCTTCGTCGACATTGGGCGCGGCCGCAACGCCGTGCTGTACTCGGGTGAGGTCGACTGGGATGCCGTCGAGACAGGCAACCAGCCGCGTCGCATCGAGCTCGCGCTGAAGTCGGGTGACCGCGTGCTCGTCCAGGTCACCAAAGACCCCATCGGACACAAGGGCGCGCGCCTCACGAGCCAGATCTCGCTCCCCGGCCGCTACCTCGTGTACGTGCCCGGCGGTGCCATGAACGGCATCTCGCGCAAGCTCCCCGACACGGAGCGCGCCCGCCTCAAGCGCATCCTCAAGGAGGTGCTGCCCGAGTCCAGCGGTGTCATCGTGCGCACCGCCGCCGAGGGTGCCACCGAGGACCAGCTGACCCGCGACGTGCAGCGCCTCACCAACCAGTGGGAGCACATCAGCAAGCAGGTCGAGACCGTCGGCGCGCCGGCACTGCTGCACTCCGAGCCCGACCTGCTGGTCAAGATCGTCCGCGACGTCTTCAACGAGGACTTCACGCGCATGCTGATCCAGGGTGACGACGCGTACGACACCATCACGAGCTACCTCGCCGGCGTCGCGCCCGACCTGCTCGATCGCGTGCAGCGTTTCGAGGGCGACCACGACCCGTTCGACGAGTTCCGCGTGACGGAGCAGATCGAGAAGGCGCTGGACCGCAAGGTGTGGCTGCCCTCGGGCGGATCGCTCGTCATCGACCGCACCGAGGCGATGACGGTCGTCGACGTCAACACCGGCAAGTTCGTCGGCTCCGGCGGCAACCTCGAGGAGACCGTCACCAAGAACAACCTCGAGGCGGCCGAGGAGATCGTGCGCCAGCTGCGGCTGCGCGACATCGGCGGCATCATCGTGGTCGACTTCATCGACATGGTGCTCGAGTCCAACCGGGACCTGGTGCTGCGGCGGCTGGTCGAATGCCTGAGCCGCGACCGCACGAAGCATCAGGTGGCGGAGGTCACTTCGCTCGGGCTCGTGCAGATGACGCGCAAGAAGCTGGGTCTCGGACTCCTCGAGACCTTCAGCGAGGCGTGCGACGTCTGCGCCGGTCGCGGTGTAGTCGTGCACCACGATCCCGTGGTGAAGCATCGCGGCAACGGGGGCAACTCGGGCAACGGCGGCAACGGCGGCAACCAGAACGCGCGCCGCCCGCGCCAGGCACCGCCTGCGCCCGCTCCCGCCGGCGGCACCCATGTGATCACCGAAGGCGTCAAGTCGGCTCTCGCGCAGATCGCCGCATCGACCATCCACCCGGCCCAGGGCGAGGCCCCGGCCGAGGCAGAGGCGACGCCCGACGTGTCCATCGTGCTGCCCCCGGCTCCCGAGCGCTCCGAGCGCCCGAAGAAGGCGCGCAAGAAGCGCACCGAGCCGGCAGCCCCGAAGACCGAGAAGGACCTGCTGCTGGATTCGGTCCTGCAGGCCCTTCCCGAGCCGAAGGCGCCGGGCCAGGGCCGGGGACGCCGCCGTGTCTCCACCGCGGCACTCACGGGCACCCCGGTGCCTCACGTGACCGAAGGGAACTGACCCGCTCTCAGCGTCGGTCGCGTGCGCGCACGCGCAACCCCGACGCGATGAGCCTGCGCACCAACTCGTGGCCGTCGACGTGAACAGCGCCGGCGGCCACGAGGCGTGTGTGCACGGCTTCGGGGACGTCGTAATGATCGAGGTCGAAGCCACGACGCGGGATGCCGTTGGCCGCCGCAAACGCGTGAAGTTCCTCCAGCGCGGTGTCACTGACCAGATGCGCCCAGAGCGTGCCGTGGGCCGGCCAGCGCGGATCGTCGATCAGGATCGCCATCCGACTGATCCTAGGCCGTCACGCGACACGCACCCGGGAGCTTTTGTCATGTGGGCCGGCATCGGCTAAACTCAACCCTTGGTGCGACGCGTTTCCCCATCTTCGGGCGGTACGCGCACGCCGGCGGCTCCAGCAGCCGGTGGGGCACCCAGACTTATCTTTCCCAGAGCGAGTCTCGCAAGACAACCGGAGCCTCGCGCTCCCAGACGAAACAGGTGTGAAGTGGTTTACGCAGTTGTGCGCGCCGGTGGCCGCCAGGAGAAGGTCGAGGTCGGCACGATCGTCGTTCTCGACCGTCAGCAGACGAAGGTCGGCGAGACCCTCGAGCTGCCCGCGGTGCTGCTCGTCGACGGCGACGCCGTCACGACCGACGCCGACAAGCTCGCGAAGGTCACCGTGACCGCCGAGGTCCTCGGTGAGCTCCGCGGCCCCAAGATCGTGATTCAGAAGTTCAAGAACAAGACCGGCTACAAGAAGCGCCAGGGGCACCGTCAGGACCTCACGCGCGTCAAGGTCACCGGCATCAAGTAAGCCGAGGGAGACGCAGAGATGGCACATAAAAAGGGCGCAAGCTCCACCCGTAACGGTCGCGACTCCAACGCCCAGCGACTGGGCGTGAAGCGCTTCGGTGGCCAGGAGGTCAACGCCGGCGAGATCATCGTCCGCCAGCGCGGCACCCACTTCCACCCGGGCGCCAACGTCGGCCGTGGCAAGGACGACACCCTGTTCGCCCTCGCGGCGGGTGCGGTCGAGTTCGGCTCGAAGGGCCGCCGCAAGGTGGTCAACATCGTCGCTGCCGCGGAGTGACCGCGGTATCGCACTGAATACTCGGCGAGGGGCGGGCTTCGGCTCGCCCCTCGCTTTTTTCTCCGACAGCTGAGGAGCAGCTCATGGTGACCTTCGTGGATCGAGTGACGTTGCATCTGCGCGCCGGAAAGGGCGGCAACGGCTGCGTGTCGGTGCGCCGCGAGAAGTTCAAGCCTCTCGCCGGTCCCGACGGCGGCAACGGCGGCAACGGTGGCGACATCGTGCTCGTGGCCGACCCGCAGGAGACGACTCTGCTGTCGTACCACCACTCACCGCACCGCACCGCGGGCAACGGCGGTTTCGGCATGGGTGACCACCGCTCCGGCGCCAACGGCGAATCGCTCGAGCTCACGGTGCCGGTCGGCACCGTGGTGAAGGATGCCGACGGGCAGACGCTCGTCGACATGGTCGAGCCCGGCACCCGCGTGGTCGTCGCGCCCGGCGGACAGGGCGGGCTCGGCAACGCCTCGCTCGCGAACCCCAAGCGCAAGGCCCCCGGCTTCGCACTGCTGGGGACCCCCGGCTGGGAAGGCGACATCCAGCTCGAACTCAAGACCGTCGCCGATGTGGCGCTGGTCGGGTTCCCCTCCGCCGGCAAGTCGAGCCTCATCGCCGCCGTCTCCGCCGCGCGCCCCAAGATCGCCGACTACCCGTTCACGACGCTCCACCCGAACCTGGGTGTCGTGCAGGCCGGCGACGTGCGCTTCACCGTCGCCGACGTGCCGGGCCTCATCGAGGGTGCGAGCGAGGGCAAGGGCCTCGGGCTCGAGTTCCTCCGTCACGTCGAGCGCTGCACCGCGCTCGTGCATGTGCTGGACTGCGCGACGCTCGAGCCGGGCCGCGATCCGCTGACCGACCTCGACGTCATCCTCGCCGAACTCGCCGCGTACCCCGTGCCCGAGGGTCAGACGCCGCTGCTCGAGCGCCCGCAGCTGGTCGCACTCAACAAGATCGACGTCCCCGAGGCCAAGGACCTGGCCGATCTCGTGCGTCCCGATCTCGAGGCCCGCGGGTTCCGCGTCTTCGAGATCTCCACGGTCAGCCACGAGGGCCTGCGCCAGCTCACCTTCGCCCTGGGCGAGGTCGTGTCGGCGCACCGCTCACAGCAGGCCGCAGCCCCTGCCCCCGAGCGCATCGTCATCCGCCCGAAGGGATCGCAGAAGGACTTCGAGATCCGCGTCGAGGGCGGCACGTACGGCAACATCTACCGCGTCCTGGGCGACAAGCCGGTGCGCTGGGTGCAGCAGACCGACTTCCAGAACGAAGAGGCCGTGGGCTTCCTCGCCGATCGGCTCGAGAAGCTGGGCGTCGAGACCGAGCTCTACCGTGCCGGCGCAACGGCGGGTTCGACCGTCGTCATCGGCGAGGGTGACGGCGTCGTGTTCGACTGGCACCCGACGATGAGCTCCGCCGCGGAACTCATGACGGCACCCCGCGGCACGGACCCGCGCCTGGACCTGAACCCGCGGCGCACCACGTCGCAGCGGCGCGAGCGGTATCACGACCGCATGGATGCCAAGGCGCAGGCCCGCGCGGACCTCGAGTCCGAACGCATCGCCGAGCGCAGCGCGGAGCGTGACGAGGAGAGCGCTCGGTGATCACGGGCGGTCGCGCCGCGGTGCGCTCGGCCCGGCGCCTGGTCGTCAAGGTCGGGTCTTCCTCGATCAGTGGTGACAACGCCGGCAAGATCGAGGCGATCGTCGAGGCACTCGCGGCGGCTCACGCGCGCGGTGTCGAGGTGGTGCTGGTGTCCTCCGGCGCCATCGCCACGGGCATGCCGTTCCTCGAACTCGACGAGCGCCCGAGTGATCTGGCGACCCAGCAGGCTGCCGCCGCGGTGGGGCAGAACATCCTCATCTACCGCTACCAGCAGGCGCTGCGCGTCTTCCAGGTGGTCGCCGGACAGGTGCTGCTGACCGCGGGCGATCTCGAGAACCCCACCCACCGCTCCAACGCGCGGCGCGCCATGGAGCGGCTGCTCGGCCTGCGGATACTTCCGATCGTCAACGAGAACGACACGGTTGCCACCCACGAGATCCGGTTCGGCGACAACGACCGTCTCGCGGCGCTCGTCGCCCGCCTCATCGGTGCCGATGCGCTGGTGCTGCTCAGCGACATCGAATGCCTCTACACACGTCCGCCGTCGGAGCCAGGGGCGCAGCCCATCTCGCACGTCGCCTTCGACGACGACCTGTCGGGGTACGAGTTCGGGTCGGTCGTCGTCAACAGTGTCGGTACCGGGGGAGCAGCCACCAAGGTCTCCGCTGCCCGTCTCGCGACGGCATCCGGCGTCGGGGTGCTCGTCACCAGCGCGGATCTCGTCGGGGAGGCCCTCTCCGGGGCCGATATCGGCACGTGGTTCGAGCCGAGCCCCGCGGGGGCCACTCCCACGACGGGCGTCATCGAGACGCCGACTGCGGTCCACGGCTAAGCTGACCGGATGACACCCTTGACCGCGACGGCGACCACCGCGCGCGAGCGGATGCAGCGCGCCAAGGACGCCGCGCGCAGCATCGCGCTCCTCAGCGACGCAGACAAGGCCGCCGCACTGCACACCGTCGCCGACGCGATCGATGCCGCTGTCGACGACATCGTCGCGGCCAACGCAGAAGATCTCGAGCGTGGGCGTGCCAACGGCATGTCCGCAGGTCTGCAAGACCGGCTGCGGCTGGATGCCACCCGCATCGCCGGCCTCGCCGCCGCCGTCCGCGACGTCGCCGCGCTGCCCGACCCGGTGGGTCGCGTGCTCGATGAGCGAGAACTGCCCACGGGCGTGCAGCTGCAGAAGGTGTCCGTGCCGTTCGGGGTGGTCGGGGCGATCTACGAAGCGCGACCCAACGTCACCGTCGACATCGCCGCACTGGCCCTGCGCTCGGGCAACGCCGTGGTGCTGCGGGGCGGGAGCGCCGCGGAACGCTCGAATGCGGCTCTGGTCGGCGTGATCCGGGCGGCCCTCGCCGAGCGAGGCATCGACCCCGAGGCGGTGCAGACCGTCGACGACTTCGGCCGCGACGGCGCCCGCGACCTCATGCAGGCTCGGGGCCTTGTCGATGTGCTCGTCCCGCGGGGGAGCGCTCAGCTGATCGAGACCGTCGTCAGCGAGTCACTCGTGCCGGTGATCGAGACCGGGGCCGGTGTCGTCCACATCGTGCTCGATTCCAGCGCCCCGCTGGACTGGGCACGGGACATCGTCGTCAACGCCAAGGTGCAACGTCCCAGCGTCTGCAACGCCGTCGAGACCGTGCTGGTGCTCGCCGACGCGGCGCCACGGCTGGTTCCGCCGGTCGTCGCCGCGTTGCAGGCCGAGGGTGTCACCGTGCACGGCGACGACACCACCCGCATCCTCGCTGACGGCGTCGTCGCCGTCACGGACGACGAGTATGCCGTCGAGCACATGAGCCTCGACCTGTCGATGCGGGTCGTCGAGGACCTCGACGAAGCACTGGCCCACATCCGCCAGTACTCCACGGGTCATACCGAGTCGATCATCACCGACGACGCCGAGCGCGCCGAGCGCTTCTTGGCCGAGGTGGACTCGGCTGTCGTGATGGCCAACGCCTCCACCCGCTTCACCGACGGTGGCGAGTTCGGCTTCGGTGCCGAGGTCGGCATCTCCACCCAGAAACTCCACGCGCGCGGCCCGATGGGTCTGTCGGAGCTGACCAGCACCAAGTGGCTTGCCCGTGGCGCCGGGCAGATCCGCCCCTGACCGCCTAAGCTGGATACCGCGCACCACACGCAACTCGAACGGAGCCCGCATGACTTTCGCCACGATCACCGCTCTCGCCGCGGCAGAGACCGAACACCACGTCGGTCTCTTCGACACCATCGGCTACGGCATCGTCGCACTCGTCGTGTTCCTGGCTCTGGGCCTGGTGACGCTGTCGTACCGCAACGTCGCCAACCGTCACGCCCCGAAAGCAGAGGCCTACGCGCGCACCCACGCCGACGAACTCACGCAGGCGGGGCACGGCCACCACTAGGCCGGCGGTATGAGTTCTCCGCGCGCACCGCGCATTGGAGTGATGGGCGGAACGTTCGATCCGATCCATCACGGTCACCTCGTGGCGGCCAGCGAAGTGGCCCAGTCGCTCGATCTCGACGAAGTCGTGTTCGTGCCGACGGGCCAGCCCTGGCAGAAGCCCGATGTGTCGGCGGCGGAGCACCGGTACCTGATGACGGTGATCGCCACGGCATCCAACCCGCGGTTCACCGTCAGCCGCGTCGACGTCGATCGCGGTGGGCCGACCTACACGACCGACACGCTGCGGGATCTGCGGGCACAGCGACCGGATGCGGAGTTCTTCTTCATCACCGGTGCAGATGCCATCGCGCAGATCTTCACCTGGCGCGATCATGACGAGTTGTGGCGCCTGGCGCACTTCGTCGCCGTGTCACGCCCCGGCCACGTGCTGAACATCGATGATCTCCCACCCGAGGGAGTGAGTCAGTTGGAAGTACCCGCATTGGCGATCTCGTCCACCGACTGCCGGAGCCGCGTACATCGCGGTTACCCGGTGTGGTACCTGGTTCCCGACGGTGTCGTCCAATACATTGCGAAGCATCACCTCTATCGGAGCATGGCATGAGCACACCCGAGCAGCCCACTCCGCCGCTGACGCGCAAGCAAATCCGTGACCTGCGCAACACGGCGGCCAACCCGATCATCACCCCCGAAGGCACCCCGGCAGAGACGCCCGTCGTGGCCGCCCCGCTGCCGCGTCCCGCCGCGCCCGCCGAGGTGCCCCCTGCCCCCGCATCCGACGCGAGCGTCGACCTGGGCGCGCGCCCACTGACCCGCCGTCAGGCCCGTCAGCAGGAGCGCATCCGCACGGCATCGGTTCCTGTCATCACCGCCGATGTCATCGCCGCTCACGCCGCGGATATGGCGGAGCGCAACGAATCACCGTTCGCTGCGCCCACCGACGCGGCGACGGAGGATGAGTCTGCAGATCCCGCCGATGACGCCTCGCGAGCCGAGGACGCCCCCGAGGCTGAGAACGCCCCGGAAGCTGAGGACACCGCAGAGACTGAGGACGCCCCGGAGCCTGAGCCTGACGAGGCTGCCGACGAGCCCGCGGTGGCAGCGGCCGACGAGACCGCCGACGTCGAAGAAGAACGTCCCGTCGTCAACAGTGCGCTGGGTGCCGAACTGCTCGCGGGCGAAGCTGTGTCCGCCGAACTCCCGGCATCGTTCGACCACATCCTGGCCCGCAGCACGGGCAACGGGTCACTCACCGCGTCGAACGCGCTCATCCTGTCGCAGACACCGTCGTCGGGTCCGCTCGTCGGTCCCGTCACGGCCACGGGGGAGGTGCTCATCACGGGCACCTTCGCCCTGCCCGAAGGTCTCGGCTCCAACGGGCACGCGCCCGGTGTGGCCGACGGCAAGGACGTCGACGCGGCACTCATCGATGGTGAGCTGCCGCCGGCATCCTCGCCCACGCCGATCGCGGCCAGCGCCGCGGTCAGCACCTCGAAGGCGGCCGGGGAGATCATCCAGCCGCCCGCACCGGAGAAGGGCGGGCGCCTCATGATGGCCCTGGCCATCACTGCCGGTGTACTCGCACTCACGCTCGTGGGTGTGCTCATTCTTGCTGTCACCACGGGGGTGTTCTCATGACCGCCAGTGCGCAGTCACGTGAAATGGTTCAGATCGCTGCACAGGCAGCCGATGCGACCGGAGGCGACGACATCGTCGCGCTGGATGTCTCGGAGCCGTTGCCGCTGGTCGACGCGTTCTTGATCGTCACCGGCCACGGCGAACGCAACGTCGCCGCGATCGCCGACCGCATCGAGGAGAAGCTCCTCGAAGCGGGACACAAGCGGCTGCGCCGCGAGGGCCGCGACCAGGCGCGGTGGGTGCTGCTGGACTTCGGCGACCTCGTCGCGCATGTCTTCCACGAGGAGGACCGCATGTTCTACGGGCTCGAGCGTCTGTGGAAGGACTGCCCGGTGATCCCGGTGGAGCTTCCCGCCACCACCTCCGCCGACTGACGCTCACTGCAGGCAGAATTCGTTCCCCGTGCGGTCGAGCCGTCGTCGAGCAGGTTCCCCAAGTGCGGACACGCCCGGACATCGCGCAGGATTCGATTCCGCCGCCCGACGTGTTGTAGGCTTAATGAGTTGCCCCGCGGGGCAGCGTAAGGGCCTGTGGCGCAGCTGGTAGCGCACCTGCATGGCATGCAGGGGGTCAGGGGTTCGAGTCCCCTCAGGTCCACCAAAAACCCCCGGTCAAACGGGGGTTTTTCGTTTCTCCGGGGCCAGCCTGAGTTGACTGCTTGACAGGCGGTGTACCGCATACCGCGACTGCCCCCAGTGGCCGACGGTGCATTGCTCGAGGCGCTCGAGTGCAGCCTCGCGCCGACAGACCGCTATCGAGACGGCGCCGCGGACGAGCCCTGCGAGTGGTCTCACGGTGTCGCCTGCGACGAGATCGCGTCAGTCGGCTGTGTTCTGCGGACAAGCCGACTGTCGTGCCGCGCCGATCGGTGACTTGGTGCAAGCCAGTGAGCCTCGGTGAGGGCGCTGGCAGCGGCGACCAGGGTGCGCCGGTGGTCACCGATGCGGTCCTCGCCTAGCGGGTCACTTCCATCCACTCCTCGAAGTCCGATCGGGGTGAAGAACCAGGCCTGTGCCATGCCGTAGAGGATGACAAGCAGGTCGATCGCAGCTGCCCGGTCGCCGAACGCCGGCGCCATTGCCTCGACCTTCTCGGCATAGACGCGAGCATCGTCCGGTCCGAGGTCAGGTCGCTCGAGCTCGCGCCACAGGCTCATCCGTACGCCAGCCGGGTGCGCGCGGTGGTAGTCGAACAACCGCCCGACCCAGCCGGGGAGGTCGTCGACATCGACGGGAACTGCTGTTGCCATCGCTGTCAGCTCCCGGTCGAGCGTGAGGGCGAAGAGATTCTCTTTGCTGGCGAAGTGAGCGTAGATGAGACGGACATTGGATGTGGCGCCCGATGCGATCCGGTCCACACGAGCGCCGGCCAGCCCGCGCTCGGCAAACTCGATCGAAGCGGCTGCCAGGATCCGCTCTCGGGTTGCCTCGGCGTCTCGCTTCATCCTCCCATCATAGTGAAACGTCTGCTTACTTATGCTAGCTTCCCAAGTAAGCGACCACTTACTAGGAGCTGTCAACGTCGCCTGAATTCTGACCCTTTTTCGTCGTTTGAATCTTGACCCCCCTTGGGTTGTTGTTATTGGTTTCC
>NZ_JACSQP010000023.1 GCF_014836535.1 Microbacterium pullorum | reverse complement strand
GGTGAGACGAAGATCCGTTCCCACAGTTCCGCGGTCGCGGCGAGGCGGCGGGCGGTTTCCGGGTCGATGGGCCCGTACCCGACCAGTTCCGCGGGCGAGGTGCCGGTTCCGGTGAGGGTGTCGAGGGGGATGATGACCTGCACTTGGGCGGTGATCGCCCCACCGTCGGCGACGGCACCGGTGGTGGCGGGTGCGGTCGCGCCACCGGTGAGGAGCAGGTCGGTGAGGACATCCGCGCGCACCTGGTCAGTCGTGCGGGTGTCCGTCACGACGACCTCGGCGGGGTCGGGCGGTGTGGCTTCGGCACCATCGACGCTCGCACCGTCGTCGCCGCCGGCACCAGCGCCGGCGCCAGTACCACGGTGGCCCGCGGCACTCGCCTCCGCAGCGGCTTTCCGCCGCGCGGTCGTGAGCTCCCGCGCATACTCGGTCAACCGGTCGCGGATCGCGTACGCCAGCACCGCCGGCAGCACCGCCGCCAACTCCGCCATGCCATCGTC
>NZ_JACSQP010000022.1 GCF_014836535.1 Microbacterium pullorum | reverse complement strand
CATTCCAGGGTGCCGTCGGGGTGTTGGGTGACGGTCCAGGCGGTGTGGTGTTTGAGGGTGTGGTGCCGTTTGCAGAGGTGGGCGAGGTTGCAGAGGTGGGTGGGCCCGCCGTGGGCGTGGTCGATGGTGTGGTCGATGTCGCAGACGTAGGCGGCGGCCCGGCAGCCGGGGAACCGGCAGTGCTCGTCGCGGCCGCGGAGGAACCGGCGTTGCTCCGCGGTGGGCCGGTAGCTGTCGGTGCCGAGGAGGGTGCCGGTGGTGGGGTCGTGGAACAGTCGGTCCCAGCTGGTCGCGACGGACGCGTAATGGCGGGCCGCGGCCGGGTCGAGGGGTCCGTGGCCGTGGAAGATGGCGGGGGCGTCACCGCCGGTGAGGGTGGCGGCGGGGACGGTGACCTGGATATGCGCGACGATCGCATCGGTCTCGCAGACCGTGGCGTCGGAGTCGGCCGCAGTCGCATGCCCGTGTCAACGTCGCCTGAATTCTGACCCTTTTTCGTCGTTTGAATCTTGACCCCCCTTGGGTTGTTGTTATTGGTTT
>NZ_JACSQP010000021.1 GCF_014836535.1 Microbacterium pullorum | reverse complement strand
GTGGCGGGGTTGCATGCGGAGTTGGTGCGGTACGGCCTGGTGGTGTGGACCGGGGGGAATGTGTCGGGGCGGGTGCCGGGGGCGGATCTGTTCGTGATCAAGCCGTCGGGGGTGTCGTATGACGATCTCGGTCCGGAGAACATGATCGTGTGCGACCTGGAGGGCAACGTCGTCCCCGGCACGCCCGGCAGTGAGCGGGCACCGTCGAGCGATACCGCGGCGCACGCGTACGTGTACCGCAACATGCCCGACGTGGGTGGGGTGGTGCACACGCATTCGCCGTATGCGACGGCGTGGGCGGCGCGCGGTGAGGCGATTCCGTGTGTGATCACCGCGATGGCGGATGAGTTCGGTGGGGAGGTGCCGGTGGGTCCGTTCGCGATCATCGGCGACGATTCCATCGGTCGCGGCATCGTGGAGACGTTGACCGGGCACCGGTCGCGGGCGGTGCTGATGCAGAACCACGGGCCGTTCACGATCGGGGCGTCGGCGCGGGATGCGGTGAAGGCGGCGGTGATGGTGGAGGACGTGGCCCGTACCGTGCACCTGGCCCGGCAGGGCGGGGGGCTGATCCCGATCCCGCAGGACGCGATCGACCGGCTCTACGACCGGTACCAGAACGTCTACGGACAGACCACCGACGACCGCCGGTAGCCC
>NZ_JACSQP010000020.1 GCF_014836535.1 Microbacterium pullorum | reverse complement strand
GGGTCTGCCGCACGGATAGGTGACGGGTTGTAGTCACGCCGCGAGGGCGACGTCGGTGTTCATGATTGCTTCGTACTCGACCGGGGTCAAACCGTGGAGCCGCTTCTGTCGACGGCGCCGGTGGTAGGTGCGTTCGATCCACGTGACGATGGCGATGCGGAGCTGCTCGCGGGTGTCCCAGGATCGCCGGTTGAGGACGTTCTTCTGCAGCAGGCTGAAGAACGATTCCATCGCCGCGTTATCGCCTGCTGCGCCGACTCGGCCCATCGATCCGACCATGCCGTGGTGGTGCAGGGTGCGGACCATTTTGCGGGCGCGAAACTGCGATCCTCTGTCGGTGTGGACCACGCAACCGGCAACGTTCCCACGCCTGGCGACGGCGCTGTTCACGGCGTCAACGGCGAGACGTGCCTTCATCCGGTCGCTGATCGAATACCCCACGATCCGGTTGCTGAAAACGTCCTTGATCGCGCAAAGGTACAGCTTGCCTTCACCGGTTTTGTGCTCCGTGATGTCGCTGAGCCAAAGCCGGTTCGGTGCGTCCGCGGTGAACGCCCGGCGCACGAGATCGTCGTGCACGGGCGGGCCGGGGCGTCGCCCTTTCCCGCGACGGCGTTTGCCGAACGCTGACCACCAGCCGTTGTCCCGGCAGATCCGCCATGCCGTCCGCTCCGCCATGACTTCGCCCGCGTCGCGGGCCTCGTCCAGGAGGAACCGGTAGCCGAACTCCGGGTCGTCGTGGTGCGCGTCGAACAGTGCGTTCGCGCGATACGCCGTGACGAGTTCCGCATCGGTGATGGGGTTCGCCAGCCACCGGTAGTAGGGCTGTCGAGCGAGCTTGAGCACCCGGCACGTCACCGCGACGGGAACACCGTCAGCGGCGAGCTCGGTCACGAGCGGGTAGAGCCTTTTCCCGGCAGGTTCGCCTGCGACAGATACGCTGCCGCACGCCGCAACACCTCGACCTCCTGCTCCAGCAGCCGGATCCGCTTCCGCGCCTCCCGCAGCTCGGCACCTTCGGACCGGGTCACACCAGGCTTCGCGCCCTCCTCAACTGCGGCACGCCGCAACCACTTCGTGAGGGTCATCGGGTGGACACCGAAGTCGGTCGCGATCTGCTCGATCGTCACACCAGGTTCGCGACTCCTGGCGACGCGCACCACGTCGTCACGGAACTCGCTCGGATAAGGCTTGGGCACAATGACATCCTTCCAGGGCACCCTCCCGGGCAACCCAACTCAGATGTCACCTACCTGTGCGGCAGACCC
>NZ_JACSQP010000001.1:348336-519928 GCF_014836535.1 Microbacterium pullorum | reverse complement strand
GGCACCCGCCCCGACACATTCCCCCCGGTCCACACCACCAGGCCGTACCGCACCAACTCCGCATGCAACCCCGCCACCTCCGCACGCACACGCGCGACGGCGACCTCGGTCTTGACCCCGCTGACGTACCGCTGCTGACGTTCGGCGTCACTGCCCAGTGCCACAGGTTCGGCTCCCTTGCCCTGCTCGACGATGTCGGGTGATCGAATGCCCGGTCAATGTGACCGTTCACATTGAGGAAACTATAGCGATCCCGCGATGGTGCGTGTCAAGCCGTCACCGATCTCGGGTTGGTAACGCCGCTCAGGCGCGAACGCGTGCCGCGGCCGAGGCCCGCACGACCAGTTCGGGCACCAGTGCACCGCCCGAAGACGGCGGAGCGCCGTCTTCGGTGCCGAGCAGCACATCGACGCAGCGGCGCCCGAGTTCGGGGAAGTCCTGCCGCACCGTCGTCAGCGGCGGCCAGAAATGTGCCGCCTCGGGGATGTCGTCGAATCCGACGATGCTGATGTCGCGCGGCACGTCGAGCCCTTCGTCGCGGATCGCGTGCATGAGCCCCAGCGCCATCTGGTCGTTCGAGGAGAAGATGGCGGTGAAGTCCCGCACCCGCAGCAGCTCCCGGCCCGCGTAGTAGCCGAACTCCGCTGTCCAGTCCCCCAGGATCGGCGCCGTCGTGGGAATGTCGGCGGCGCTCATCTCGTCGAGGAACCCCATCATGCGCGCCTCGGCCTCGATCCAGTCTTGCGGCCCCGCGAGATGGTAGATGTCGCGGTGTCCGAGCGAGATGAGATGGCGCGTGGCCAGCCGGGCCCCCGCGATCTGGTCGACCGAGAGCGTGTGCCCGGGGTCGAGATCGGTGGACTGCAGCGTGACGTAGGGGATGTCGATGCGCTGGGCGGCGAGCGCGCGGAAGACCCGCACCTGCGGGGCGATGACGACGAGACCCTCGATCGACTGGGCCATGAGGTGCGACAGTCCGTCGGGGATCGACTGCGGATCGCCGGCTTCGATGTTGGCCGTGGACACCCAGTACCCGCGGGCGCGCGCCGCGGCCTCGATCGCGGCGATGCTCGACGCCGGCCCGTACTGCGAGCTCGACCCGGCGAGGATGCCGATGGTCTGCGAGCGGCTGGTCACGAGGGCCCGCGCGGCACGATTGGGGCTGTACTGCAGATCAGCCATGACCGCCAGCACGCGATCGCGGGTGGCCGGCCGAATGCTCGGGTGGTTGTTCAGCACGCGGGAGACGGTCTGATGCGAGACGCCCGACAGCCGCGCGACATCGCGGATGCTGGGCCTTCGCCCGCTCGCATCGTCGGTCATCCTCGTCCGCCCTTGCATGTGCACGGTCACATCACTGGCATCCATTATGTCGGCAAAGCCGCGCGCGGCGCCCGTCTTTCGTCGCATCCACGACTCCTCGCGCACCCGGACCCGCGGGCCTAGACTGCCCGCATGCCGGATCTCGGACGTTTCCTGCCCCTGAGCAATCGACCGGGTTCCGACGAGTCCACGGTCTCCCGCGACCGCCGCGAACAGATCGCCGGCGTCGTGGCATCCGCCGCCCGCATCGTCGCCGCGACGCCGCCCGAACAGGCATCCGGTCTCGCCGAAGAGTTCGTCTCTGCCGCGCGTCTGCGCGAGGACGTCTCCCCCGACGAAGCGGGCCTGCTGCTGCTGTCCACCCGGGTGCGCGAGGGCCGCAGGCGCGGCATCCGCTCCCTGTCACGCGTCGTGCGGGCGTATCTGCTGCTGGCCGAGAGCGCGGGAGTGACCGCGCAGCTGCCGCCCGCGGTCACCGGGGCCGTCGCCCTCTACGCCGCGACGACAGCCCCGCTGCCGCGCCGCGTGGTCGTCGCCGGCCACCGGGTGCGCGCAAGCGACGACGGCTGGGAGTTCGGCCGCGGCACGCGGCTGGAGGCGACGGGCGTGCAGATCATCGCGTTCCTGCTGGCGGTGTCGGAGCAGCCGCCGCGGCCGCCCGCGGCGCCGGGTACGCTCGGAATATGACCGGACTTCGCTGGGGGATCCTTGCCACGGGCGGTATCGCCCACGCTTTCACGAGCGACCTGCAGACAGCGGGGCTCGATGTCGCAGCCGTCGGTTCGCGCAGCGCCGGCTCCGCGCAGCGCTTCGCCGACGAGTTCGGCATCGCCCGCGCCCACGGCTCGTACGACGACCTCGCCGCCGACCCCGACGTCGACATCGTCTACATCGCCACCCCTCACCCGGCCCACGCCGAGAACGCCATCGCCATGCTCGAGGCGGGCAAGCACGTGCTCGTCGAGAAGCCGTTCACACTCACCGCCGCTGAGGCCGCCGCCGTGCGCGATGTCGCCCGCCGCACCGGCCTGCTCGCGATGGAGGCGATGTGGACGCGCTACCTCCCCCACATGGTGCGGGTGCGCACACTCATCGCCGACGGCGCCCTGGGCGAGGTGCGCACCGTCTTCGCCGACCACACGCAGCAGATCACCGACGACCCGACGCACCGCCTCAACGACCTCGAGCTCGGGGGTGGGGCGCTGCTGGACCTCGGCATCTACCCGGTGTCCTTCGCGTGGGACATCCTCGGTGCGCCCACCACAGTGCGGGCCGTGGCGCGACTGGCCGAGACCGGCGCGGACGCCGAGGTGGCCACCGTCATGACGCACGGCAGCGGTGCGCTGTCGACGACGGTGTCGTCGTCGCGGGCGGCCGGCCCCAACAGCGCCCACATCGTGGGCACCCGGGCCCGCATCGACATCGACCGCGTCTGGTACACGCCCACGACCTTCCGTCTGACCGCTCCCGACGGGACCGTGCTCGAGGAGTACGCCTCCGATGTCGACGGGCGCGGTATGCAGTACCAGGCACTCGCGGCCGAACGCCTCATCGCCGAGGGACGCGTCGACAGCGACCTGCTCCCCCTCGACGAGAGCGTCGCCATCATGGGCACGCTCGACGACATCCGCGCGCAGATCGGCGTGCACTACCCCCAGGAGGCATGATCATGGCCGATCCTCAGCCGGCCCGCGTCGCGGTCTACCTCGACTTCGACAACATCGTCATGAGTTGGTACGACCGCGTGCACGGGCGCAACGCCTACTCCCGCGACCGTCAGAAGATCGCCGCGGACGTCACCGACCCCGAGGTCGCCGAACGCCTGGCGGCGGCGACCATCAACGTCGGGGCCATCATCGACTACGCCGCCTCGTTCGGCACCCTCGTGCTGACGCGCGCCTACGCCGACTGGTCCATGCCGGTCAACGCCGAATACCGCGCGCAGCTCGTCGCGCGTGCCGTCGACCTCGTGCAGCTGTTCCCCGCCGCCGCCTACGCCAAGAACGGCGCCGACATCCGCCTTGCGGTGGATGCCGTCGAGGACATGTTCCGCCTGCCCGACCTCACCCACGTGGTCATCGTCGGCGGCGACAGCGACTACGTGCCGCTCGCGCAGCGCTGCAAGCGGCTGGGCCGCATCGTGGTCGGCGTGGGAGTGGCCGGCTCCACCGCCAAGTCGCTCGCCGCGGCGTGCGACCAGTTCGATTCGTACGACTCGCTTCCGGGTGTGACCCGGCCCGAGACCAACGCCGAGAAGAAGGATGCCGCGCCGGCGCGCTCGCGCGCCCGCAAGCGGGTCGTGGACCCCTCCACCGAACTGCTCGAGCGCGCGCTGCGGCTGGAGGGCGTGCGCACCGACGACGAGTGGGTCAACGCCTCTGCGGTCAAAGACCTCATGCGCCGCATGGACCCGTCGTTCAGCGAGAAGGAGCTGGGCCACAAGACGTTCACCGACTTCCTGCGCGAGCACCCGACGGTGGTCGAGCTGCGCGAAGAGGGCAACACCCGTCAGGTGCGCTTCCACCCCGACGCGCGCTGACCTCTCAGCGCCGGGCGGCGGGAGCGGTGGACCAGAGCGCCCACGCCACCAGCAGCGGCTGGAAGAACAGGCGCGCCAGCCGTTTCTGATCGGTGTCGAGCCCGAAACCGTCGCGCTTGTGCGTGTACTGGGCGATGTTGCCGGGGAAGACGGCGACGAAGAAGGCCGCCAGCGCGGCGCCGATACGCCGCCGTTCCTTCGGCAGCGCGATCAACGCCACCCCGAACGCGGCCTCGACCACTCCCGACGCCACCACGACACCGTCCTTGTCGATGGGGATGATCTCGGTGATGGCATCCGGCACCTGCGCCTGGAACTCCTTGCGTGCCCAGAACAGATGGCTGACTCCGGCGAACAGCATGAAGCCGGCCAGCAGCCAGCGCGCGACGATTCTCATGGCGACAGTCAAGTGCACTGCGGCGAGGGCGGCGACGGCTTGACAGGGGCGTGGCTAGGCTGAAGTGGTGAGCGAGGCCAGGCAACGAACCCCACTTCAGCGGATGCCGGATGGCACCATCAAGCAGGTCGGTCCCCTCACCGGCACCCGCGTGTGGACGGTTCCCGGTCGCGCCGGCCGACCGCTCTTCGTACCACGTGACGACGTCGCGGTACTCTCCCCCGGCGATGAGCGGCGACTGTGTGCGTTCTGCCAGGACCGGTATCTGGAGACCACACCCGAGAAGGTGCGACTCATCGGCCCCGACTTCACCGAGGTTCGGCGCGTGCCGGCCCGCGAACTGTCGGACACCGTCGCGGAGTTCCGCCGGTTCGGCAACCTGTTCGAGATCGTCTCGGCGGAGTACTGGCGCGAGAACCACGGGTTCCGCCAGCCCACCCGCGTCGTGCAGTGGGCACAGGAGTATCTGGCCGACCCGGTCGGGCGGCGGCATCTGCAGCACCTGGCGGCGATCCGCGCCGCCGCGACCGGTGACACGCCCAGCCTCGAAGAGGCGGCACTGGACCTCGTCGGCGGATCGCACGACGTCGTCGTCGCCCGCCGGCACGTCGTCGACGGCGCCGCGACCGACGACCAGCTGGCCTCGTCGGGCATGCTGACGCCCGACGAGCACGCGGCCTACATCGCCTTCACGGTGCAGTCACTCGACGAGATCGCCCGGGCGCAGCCGAACGCGGCGTACGTCGCGGTGTTCCAGAACTGGCTGCGCGCGGCAGGAGCGTCGTTCGACCACCTGCACAAGCAGCTCGTCGCGATCGACGAACCGGGACCCCAGCTCGACCACGAGTTGCGCATGCTGTCGGCTGACCACGCGCTCTATCAGCGGGCCATCGCCGACATGGCGGTGCGGGAGGGACTCGTCGTGGCCGCGACCGACGGTGCGGTGGTGTTCGCCGGCGTCGGTCACCGCTACCCCGCGTTCGAGGTGTACTCGACCTCCACCGCCAACCTCCCCCACGAGCACACCGCTCAGGAGGTGCGCGCGATGTCGGATCTCGTCCATGCGCTCCACGCCGCGACCGGACCGCAGGTGCCGACGAACGAGGAGTGGCACTACCGGCCGCCGGGGGCACCGTGGCCCATGCCGTGGCGGGTGGTGCTGAAGTGGCGCATCTCGACCCCGGCGGGGTTCGAGGGCGGCACGAAGATCTACGTCAACACGATCGACCCGTGGCAGCTGCGCGAGCGTGCCGTCACCCAGCTGCGGGCGCTGCGCGACGAGGGTCGCATCGCCGCCGGCATCCGCATCGGCGACGAGTGCACGCCCGGCGATGCGCGGCTGCGCTACGCCGACGACGCATGATCGACCTCGATCAGCTGCAGCGGTGGCCCGACGTCGAGTCGGCGTCGCTCACCGCCGTCGACGCCGCCGACCGGCTGCTGCTGGACGAGTCCGCCGCACCCCGGCGCGGGCTCGGCGACGGCGAGCTCGTCGTGATCGGCGACGCATACGGCGCCCTCGCCCTGGGCGCGGCGGATGCCGGTGCCACCGGCATCCGGGTGCATCAGGATCCGGTGACGGGCGAACAGGCGCTCGCGGCGAACGCCGAGCGGTTCGGGCTTTCGGATCGCGTGCACTCGATGCCGCTGGAGGCCGACCTCGTGCGCGGTGCACGCGTCGTGCTGCTGCGCCTCCCCCGCTCCCTCGCGGCGCTGCGCGACACCGCCGGACTCATCGCCGCGCACGCCGGCCCCGACGTGGTGGTCTTCGCGGGCGGACGGATCAAGCACATGGCGCTCGCGATGAACGATGTGCTGCGAGAGCACTTCGCCCGACTCGACGTGACCCACGCGCGCCAGAAGGCCCGGGTCCTGGTCGCCCGAGGACCGCAGCACGGTGCCGACCCGGTGGCGGCGCGCGAGAGCCACGACGGCCTCGTGGTGTGCGCGTTCGGCGGGGTCTTCGCGGGGCCGCGCATCGACATCGGCACGCGGCTGCTTCTCGCGCACCTCCCGCAGCAGATCCCCTCCGGTGCGCCCGGCGACCTCGTGGTGGATCTCGCCTGCGGCACCGGTGTGATCGCGACGGCGCTCGCGATGCGGCATCCGTCGGTGTCGGTCTATGCGTCGGATGCCTCGGCCGCGGCCGTCGCCTCGGCGCGCGCGACGGCCGCAGCCAACGGGGTCGCCGACCGGGTGACCGTCGCCCGCGACGATGCGCTGTCGGCGCTGGCCGACGGCTCCGTCGGCTTCATCGCGCTGAATCCGCCGTTCCACAGCGGCGCCGCCGTCACCGACGCACTCGCGCCGCGCCTGTTCGCCGACGCCGCGCGCGTGCTGCGACCGGGCGGGGAGCTGTGGTGCGTGTGGAACTCACCGCTGCGCTACCGCCCCGCGCTCGAGCGCCTGGTGGGACCCACCCGGCAGGTCGCGCGCGACCCGAAGTTCACCGTGACGGTCTCGACCCACCGCGGCTGACGGCCCCGTTTCGTCTCGCTGCGCTCGCCCGACGACCGCAAGCCGGCATCCACCCGATCCGTCGCCACGACTTCGGAGAAAGCCACAACCTCGGAGCGAAACCCCCGATCCGCTCCGAAGAACCGGCGATCCCCGAAGCACCGGCGACGACCGGATGCCACCAGCCACCGCCGCACCGCACCGCGGCGCGCCGGGTCAGGCCGGCAGGCGCGGCACCGACGCGAGCAGCCGCCGTGTGTACGGGTGATCCGGCGCGGTGAGCAGGCGCTCGGTCGGTCCCTCCTCCACGATGCGGCCCGATTCCAGCACCGCCATGCGACGGCACAGCGCCGACACGATGGTGAGGTCGTGCGAGACCAGCAGCATCCCGATGCCCTGCTCGCGCGCGAGCCGCTGGAACAGCTCGATCACGTGCATGCGCACGGAGGTGTCGAGGGCGCTCACCGGCTCATCGGCGAGGATCAGTCGTGGCCGCGGCGCGAGGGCGCGCGCGATCGCGATGCGCTGGCGCTGCCCGCCGGAGAAAGCCTCGGGGTAGCGCTCCGCGGCATCCGCCGGCAGGTCGACCGCCGTCAGCAGCTCTGCCACGCGCGCGGCCCGCGACGCGCGATCGCCCAGCCGCAGCGACTGCAGCGGCTCGACGATCGACTCCCCCACCGTCATGCGGGGATCCAGCGACGAGAACGGGTCCTGATACACCGGCTGCACAGCGCGACGGAACTCGCGCATCGATGCGGCCGACCGCCGGTCGAGCGCACGCCCCTCGAACAGCACGCGACCCGACGTCGGCGCAGTGAGTCCGAGCAGCACCCGCAGCAGCGACGTCTTTCCTGCGCCCGACTCGCCCACGAGACCCAGGCTCTCGCCCGGCGCGAGCGCGACCGACACGCCCTGCAGCACCGGGGCATCGCGGCCGTACGCGAAGGTCACGTCCTCCGTCGCCAGCAGCGGCGTCTGCGCGTCCGTCATCACGCGCCCCTCTCCGGTGTCGGCCTCGGCAGGAAGCCGTCCAGGCGCCGGGATGCCGCGACGAGCTCGGCCGTGTACGGGTCGCTCGGGGCGCCCAGGATCTGCGCCGTCTCGCCCAGCTCCACCTGCCGGCCGCCGCGCATCACCAGCACGCGGTCGGCGATGCCGGAAACGACCGGAAGGTCGTGGCTGATGAAGACGAGCGACATGCCCCGTTCGGCGACCTCGCGCTGCAGCAGCTCCAGGATGCCGGCTTGCACGGTGACATCCAGCGCCGTGGTGGGCTCATCCGCGATCAGCAGCCGGGGTCCCGCCGCCAGCGCGATCGCGATCGCCACGCGCTGACGCTGCCCACCGGAGATCTCGTGGATGTACGACCGCGCGATGCGCTCGGGGTCGCTCAGCTGCACGTCAGCGAGGGCATCGAGCACGCCGCGCCGCAACGCCTCACCGCGCAGCCCGCCGTGGTGCGCAAGCGGCCACGCCACCTGCTTGCCCACCCGCATGAGCGGATCCAGCGATGACAGCGGCTCCTGGAACACCGCGCTCATGGTCGCACCACGCACACGATCCAGGCGCCGCGACGGCGTGCCGACGATCTCGACCTCACCGGCATCCGTCGCCACCCGCGCCGACCCGTGCGCGACGAGCGGGTGCCCGAGCAGCCCCAGCACCGCGAGGGCGGTGAGCGACTTGCCGGAACCGGATTCGCCGATGATCCCGAGCCGCTCGCCGGGGGCGAGGGCGACGTCCACGGCGTGGACGAGGTCGACCGGGGCGGGCCCGTCGATGCGCACGCCGAGTCGTTCGATGGTCAGCAGCGCACTCATCCGATGCTCCGGGAGGTCGGGTCGGCGACGTCGCGCAGGCCGTCGGCGAGCAGGTTGACCCCGATGATGAGGGCCACGAGCAGAACGCCGGGGAGGATCGCGGCGGTCGGGGCGACGAGCACTGTGCTCTGCGCCTCCTGCAGCATCCGCCCCCACGAGGCGTTGGGCGGCGGCGAGCCGAGGCCGAGGTACGACAGCGACGCCTCCGCGCCCACGGCCCCGCCGAACTGCAGCGCGAGCGGGACGATGAGGGTGGGCCAGACGTTGCGCAGCACGTGCCGACGCACGATGCCGAGAGTGCCGGCGCCCGACGTCCGCGCCGCGGTGACGTAGTCCATCGCGAGCACCCGCGTCGCGGTGATGCGGGTGAGCCGGGCGATGACGGCCGCCCCCGCGAAGCCGATCGCGAGGATCGCCGAGTCCAGCGACGCCCCCCGCCACGCCACGATCAGCATCGCCAGCAGCAGCGTCGGGAAGGCGATCGCGATGTCGAGCAGGCTCGAAACGGCGTCGTCCACCCACCGCCGGGCGACGGCGGCGCAAAGTCCCAGCGTGATGCCGACGAGCGCCGCGATCAGGACGGATCCGAACCCCACCGCGAGCGCGAGACGCGCACCGATCATGAGCTGGGTGAACAGATCACGACCCAGTCTGTCGGTGCCCGCCCAGTGCTCGAGCGACGGCGGCTGCAAGCGCCCGCCGGAGGTGTCGTCGTAGGCGAACGGCGTCCAGAACACCGAGACGAGGCCGATGACGGCGATGAGGCCGAACAGGGCCGCGCCGACGGCGAGGTTGATCGACCGGCGTGCGTGCCGGCGGCGGGCGGATGCCGCGGGTGCGGGGGCCGGTGCCGGTGCCGCGCCGTCGGGCAGGAGCGTCACGGTCATGCGCGGGCCTTCGTCCGTCGGTTGCCGGAGAGGGAGTCCCGCAGGCGCGGGTCGATGATGCGCTGCAGCACGTCGGCGATGAACCCGAGCACGAGCACGAGCGCCGTCGAGAACAGCAGCACGCCCTGCACGCTCGGGAAATCCTGCTCCTTGATGCCGACCAGCAGCATGTCACCCAGGCCCGGTAGCGCGAACACGCGCTCGATGATGACCGCGCCCACGAACGTCGTCGACAGCTGGATCGCGAGGATCGAGATGAGCGGCACGACGCCGTTGCGCACACCGTGGCGCCAGAGTGCCGTGCCGAAGCTCTGGCCTGCGGCGCGCGCGGCGCGCAGGTACTGCTGCCCGAGGATGTCGAGCGTCGCGCTGCGCACGTACCGCGCCAGGTCGCTGCCCGCGACGATCGCGATCGTGATCACCGGCAGCGCGAGCGAGTACAGCGCCGCCCCGGGGTCCTCCCAGTCGGTGCGGGGGAAGCCGCCTGCCGGAAACAGCCGCCACCCGAGAGAGAGCACCGCCACGAGCAGGATGCCGACCCAGAACACCGGGATCGCCCCTCCCAGCTGCGACACCGCCGAGAACGTGGTGCCGTACCAGGTGCGCGACTTCCAGGCGGCGAAGAAGCCGACCGGCACCGCGATGATCACCGACAGCGCGAACGACAGCAGCGTCAGCGGCAGGGTGACGTTGAGCCGCCGCACGATCTCGTCGCCGACGTTCAGTCGGTTGGTGAACGACTGGCCGAGGTCGAATGACAGCAGCTGCCCGATGTACGACGCGAACTGCTCCCAGATCGGCCGGTCCACCCCGAGGCGCGCGGCGGCCGCGGCGATCTCGGCATCCGTCGCCCCGACCGAGATCAGCGCGAACACCGGGTTTCCGAGTACCCGCAGCACGACGAACAGGATCGTCACCGCCAGCGCGAACGCCAGCAGCAACAATCCTGTCCGTCGAAGCAGATACCGGGTGATCGCTACGCCTTCGTGATGTCGTACACGTAGAAGAGGGAGTTCAATCCATTCTCCGGCACGCCGGTGACCCCTTCAGCCGCGATGCGCAGCTGCGGGTTGAGGTAGAGCCAGATGCTCGCAGCGTCATCGGAGATCTGCTGGTTCGCCTTCGCGATCAGCTCGGTCTGCTCCTCGACGGTGGATGCCGCCTCGGACTCGGCCAGCCAGGTCTGCACGTCGGCGTTGTCGTAGCCCCAATAGAAGTCGGGGTTGCCGTAGAAGTTGATGTCGCGGTCGTTGACGTGGCCCTGCAGGGTCGCCTCGAAGTTCTTGTCGGTGTAGATCTTCTGGTACCACTCGTCGTCGGTGATGATGTTGATGTCGACGGTGACGCCGACCTTCGCCAGCTCCGACTTGAGGAACTCCGCCACCGTCGAGTGCACGCCCGAGTCGGGGGTGTCGATGGTGAAGGAGAATCCGTCGGCGTAGCCGGCATCGGCCAGCAGCTGCTCGGCCAGGGCCGGGTCGTAGGGGTTGTTGTCGGCGAGGTCGAGGTACCACGGCTCCGACGGGGGCACCATCGAGCCGATCAGCTCACCGCGGCCATCCCAGATGGCATCCAGCAGCTTCTCTCGGTCGATGGCCGAATACAGCGCCTTGCGCACGTTCACGTCGGTGAAGGGCTCGATGCGGTTGTTGAAGGCCAGCAGCTCCTTCGTGGTGGAGGTGCCCTCGATGATCTCGAAGCCGGCGGCTTCGAACTCGGCGAGGCTGTCGGGGTTGAACTGGCTCGTCACGAGGTCGACCGAGCCGGTCAGCAACGCGTTGTTGAGTGCCGTCGCGTCGGCGTAGTACTGGTACACGACGCCGCCGTTGGCGGGGGCGTCGCCCCAGTAGTCCTCGTTCACCTCGAGGGTGATCGAATCGCCCTTGCGGTAGTCGGCGAGGGCGTAGGGCCCGGTGCCGTCGGCGGTCGTGGTGAGCTCGCCCGCCTCGTCGTTGACGACCCAGACGTAGCCGAGGTTGTAGGTGAAGCTGATCGACGGCCGGCTCAGCGTGACGGCGACCGTCTTGTCGTCGATCACCTCGACGGTGTCGATGACGCTGAGCTGGTTCTTGCGGGCGGCGATCGACTCCTCGCCGACGAACCGCTCGAGGCTGTACTTCACGTCGTCGGCCGTCAGCGGGTCGCCCGAGTGGAACGTGGCATCCGCGAGGGCGAAGGTGTACACCAGCCCGTCGTCCGACACCTCGGTCGCGGTTGCCAGCAGCGGCTCGACCTCGGCGTCGTCGGTGATGCGGAACAGGCCCTCGTAGACGTTGCCGGTGAACGCCTCGGTGACGCCGGAGGAGCCGCCGAAGATCTGGTCGAGGTTCGTGGGCTCGTTCTGCGAGCCGACGACGATCTCGGCCGACGCGTCGGCGTCGCCGGATGCCGCGGGTGCGCCGCCCGAGGCGCAGCCGGCGAGCACGAGCGCACCGGCGGACACCGCAGCGGAGGCGGCGAGGAGTCGATTGAGGCGGCGTGAAGTCACGTCGGGTCCTTTGCTGTGAGGGTGAAGCAGTCGGCGCGGGGCCGGATTCGGGTGGGAGGGAGGGTCAGAGAGTGAAGCCGTCGGCGAAGCGCACGGTCTTCTCGCCCGCGCGAAGCGCGAACGGCAGCCGGTTCTGCAGTGGCGGCAGCGGGCAGTTCATCTGGTTCGAGAACCCGCACGGCGGCACGGTGGCCAGGTTGAAGTCGATCGTGAGGGCGACGCTGTCGCCGGGGCGCAGGGCGCGGGACTCCGCGGGGCGGTCGAGGAAGAGGAAACGGCCGGCACCGTAGGTCTCGGCGCCGTTGGTGCGGTCGCCGAAGACGAGCTGCAGCTTGGCGGTGCCGCCGGAGACTGTGTCGAAGGCGTTGAGGCGGTACTCGGTGCCGTCGACGGTGAACACGAGATCGCCGGAGACGGGGAGGCTCCGCGTGGCGCCGGCATCCCGGATGTGCTCGAACGGCACGACACGCTGCTCGTCGACGAGCTCGAACCGGCCCTCGAGCACCCAGGCGGGGTCGTACGGGTAGCGGTCGATGTCTTCGAAGGCCTGCTGGGCGGGGGAATCCTGCCGCCAGATGCGGTAGCCCTCCTGCGGCAGGCCGGTGTCGATGTCGGTGCGCTGCAGTCGGGTGAACAGCGCCTCGTCGGGCTGACCGTCGCGGGCGACGGCTTCGTCCACGGCAGGCTCGCCCGGGGCGGACCAGTGCGTGAGCACGAGCGAGAGGGCGCCCTGCGGGGCGGTGACGGCCTGCCGACGGGCTCGCGCCCATTCGGCGTAGGCGTCGGACGCGGTCGGAATCGTTTGAGTACTCACCATGACAGGTAATCAAACGCCGGGAGCGTTCGATAATTCCGTTTCCGCGTGTTTCTGTGACGCAGATTGCGCGGTAGCGACGTCAGTCGGCTGTCGCGCGGGCGACGCGCTCCGCGAACGCGACATACGCCTCGGGGTCGTCGTCGGCGGTCACCGCGCGCAGCACGACCTCGTCGACCGCCGACCGGTAGGCGGCGACCGCGCTGGGCATGTCGGCCGCGCTGTCGATGACGGTCGTGCGGGGCGCCACACCGAGCCGCGCGAAGTTGGCCGCGTAGCTCGCGAACCCGGCGTAGCGATCGGTCTCGGCCTGCAGACGCGCATCGGCGGCGGGGTCGACGACGGTGCGCACATAGAGGGCGACGTGGGCGCCGACCGCTTCAGCGTGGGCGGTGACCGCCTGCTCCGCGGCCGTCTGGGGATCGAGCCAGCTCAGCAGCACGCCGTCGGACTGCCCCGCCGCCAGGCGGCGCATGCGCGGTCCGAGCGCGCCCACCACGACGCGCGCTGCGGTGCGCTGCCGCAGGGCCGCGGCCGCGTCCCCCACGCGCGCCAGCGCGCCCGTGCGCAGCGCGCCTGACCCGATGCCGAGGGTGAGCCGGTGCTGCGGCAGGTCGAGCCGCGCGACGGTGTCGACGATGTCGTCGGCACTGCGGCGGTCGATCGGGATCACGCCGGTCGACAGCATCAGGCGGTCGGATGCCGCGGCCGCGGCGGCGAGGACGGCGAGCGCATCGGCGCCGGGGGTGTCGTTCACCCAGAGCGCGTGGAAGCCCGCACGCTCGAGCACGGGGGCCAGCGCCGCGGCGACCTCGGGTCCGGCGGCGGCGGCGATGCCGATCGACAGCATGTCAGCGACTCCTCTCCGGCGCGGTGGCCCACAGCGCCCACGCGACGAGCATCGGCTGCAGGAACAGTCGCAGCAGTCGGGCCCGGTCGGTGCGCAGCCCGGGCGCGGAGACGCCCGTGGCCCAGTGGTGCACGTTGCCGGGGAACACCGCGACGAACAAGGCGGCGACGGCCATGCCCGCGCGTCGCCGCTCGCGCGGCAGGGCGACCAGCCCGGCGCTGAGCACGAGCTCTGCCGCGCCGGATGCCACCACGATCATGTCTTCGTCGGTGTGCAGCAGCCGCGTCGCCCACGGCGGCACCGCGATGCGGAACCCTCGGCGCAGCCAGAACAGGTGGGCCAGGCCCGCGGCGGCGAGGAGCCCAGCGAGCACCCCGCGCGCGATGGTCCGGAGGATCGACGTCGACACGTGCCCATCCTGGCATCCGCCAGGATGGCCCGGGTCAGTCGCGACCGCCGGGAGGGCCGATGATCAGCAGCACCGTGAACACGACCACGACGCCGACCGCGAGCGCCAGGGCGAACAGCCAGGGGTGGCGCAGCAGCGTGCGGAAGATCCGGTCGTGCCAGGTGAGGTCGCGCGGGTCGTCGGTCTCGGTCGGGCGCCACTGTCCGGCGAGGCGGCCGGTGCGGTGCAGCCAGATCTCCACCGGGATGGTGGCGTACGGCACGATGGCCGCGCCGACGGCCACGGTGGTCGGCCACGGCGACCAGCGGTTGTTCTTGGCGACGACGATCGCGGTCGCGGCGTAGGAGAGGAACACGAACCCGTGGATGCCGCCACCGATCGAGACGGCGATGTCGAGCCCCACCGTCGCGCGCAGCACGAGTCCGGTGATCAGCAGTGTCCACGAGACGGCTTCGGCGAATGCGAGCACGCGGAACAGTGCCAGAGGGGTGCGGAACATTCCTTCAGTCTACCTGAAGGTCAGTGGCGTCCTCTTCACCGAACGGGCGCTCGTGCAGGCCCTCCAGCGCGGACGCGAGCGCGGGCAGGGCGCCGCTGAACGCGACATCCAGCGAGGCGAGGAGTGCAACCGCGGCGTCGAGGGCGCGCTGCCCCTTCTTCGTCACGCGGAGGTCTGACGCTGCACCCGCGTGCGCGGTGGCATCCGCCACCATTCCCGCCCCGGCAAGGGCACGAACCGCGGTGTGAGCGGTCTGCACGGTGATCTGACTGCGGCGGGCGAGCTCGCTGAACGAGATGCCGGGTTCGGCGCCGATGTGGGCGAGCAGACCGTACTTGCGCGTGGTGAGCCCGATGGCCTTCAGCGCAGCGCCCAGTCGCGCATCCCAGATGGCAGACACCGTCAACAGCGAGATGACCGGGCTGAAGGGGGGACGTTCAGCGTTCATCGCGATTCCTCCCTCGTTGTGAACCGACACTCTCTCGATGCTATCGATCCGTCACACCGCAGCACGACGCCCGGGCAGGATTAAACGATGACCCGAGCACTCAGTTCCACGACCGCCCGACTGACCGGGACCGCCCTCATCGTCCTCCCCCTGGTCGCCTTGGCACTCAAGCTCGCCTCGGCGGGCTGGATGGTCGTCGCGATCATCTGGACCGCGCCGGTGTGGCTCGTCGGCTATGCCCTGCAGATCGCCGTGGCCGCGAGCGGCTACCTCGGTGGCCGCGGGGCGCTGCGCGAGGGAACCGGCGCCCGGCGCGCGCTGATCGCGGCGTGGGCGACGAGCATCGCCGTCGTGCTCGTCGGCTTCTTCCTCGTCGACGGTGGAGACAGCGGCGACTGGGGATCCACCTTCATGCTCGCCGCCGGCCTGGCCGGCGACCGCGCCGCATCGGACGTGTCCTCCGCCGTCTGCGTCGTCGCGGCATCCGTCTGGCTCGCCGGCTGGATGTGGCTGGTCGTCGAGTGGGTCGTCGCGCTCGTCCGCCGCCGCCGCGCTGCCCGCCTCGTCGCCCCCTGAACTCCCGTCGGAATTCAGTCTCACCCCCGGCCACTCCCCCGGTTGCGGCACCGCCACCCGCTCACAGCCTGAATTCCGACGGCCACGCCGGCCCGCCCCACCGGCCGCAGGTCCACCGGCCACAGGTCCGCCCACACCCGCCGACTGCGTCCGCCCACCCGGCGCGCCGCTCGCCGGCGAGCCAGTTCTCCTGTCGAAAATCCGGCACCGCCGCACCCGCACCCCCGCAACACGCCCTCACCCGCTCACAGCCTGAATTCCGACGGCGGGGCCGCGCGCCTACGATCGCACCGGGCCGGTTCCCCTGTCGCCGGCGCCGCCCGCTCTCGCGGGAAGGCCGGCGAATCACCGGCCACCTGCTGCACACCGACGGCGGGTTCCCGTCGTTCGCGGTCACGGGCACTCCCGGAGCGGGTCGAGACCGCAGCCGAGGCCTCACCGCCGCCACCACCCCGCGTGAATCGTGGACAGGAACCGGTTTCTCACCTAGGCTGACGGGGATGAACCTCGTCAATGATGCGAGCTCGTATCGCAACCCGATCATCGACGCCGATGTCCCGGATCCCGACGCGATACGCGTGGGAGACCGCTTCTACCTCGTCGCGTCGAGCTTCCACCGCGCCCCCGGACTGCCGCTGTGGGTGTCCGACGACCTGGTCGCCTGGGAGCGCGTCGGCTATGCGCTCGCCGGCGGCGAGCCCGCGCCGTGGTTCGAGCTCCCCCGCCACGGTGGCGGGGTGTGGGCTCCCTCGATCCGTCACCACGACGGCCGGTTCTTCGTCGTGTACCCCGACCCCGATCAGGGCATCTTCGTCGTCACCGCCGAGGATCCGGCCGGACCGTGGTCCGCGCCCCACGCGCTGCTGCGCGGCCTCGGGATCATCGACCCGTGTCCCCTCTGGGACGACGACGGCAACGCCTACCTCGTGCACGGCTGGGCGCACTCCCGCTCGGGACGCAAGAACGTGCTGACGGTCGTGCCCGTCGACCCGCAGCTGCGGCATGCGGTCGGCCCTCCCGTCGACGTCATCGACGGCGATCGCCTCGAGGGCTTCACGACGCTCGAGGGCCCGAAGTTCTACCAGCGCGATGGCCGGTACTGGATCTTCGCCCCCGCCGGCGGCGTGGCCACGGGGTGGCAGACGGTGTTCCGCGCCGACGATCCGTTCGGGCCGTACGAGCACCGGATCGTGCTCGCCCAGGGCGACACCCCCGTGAACGGTCCGCACCAGGGCGCGTGGGTCGACGACGGGCACGGCGGCGACTGGTTCCTGCACTTCCAGGATCGGGGCGTGTACGGGCGGGTGCTTCACCTGCAGCCGATGGCCTGGGGCAACGACGGCTGGCCGACGATGGGCCAGGCGGCCGGCGGCGGGGACCCTCAGCCGGTCATCGAGCATGCCGTTGCGTTCCCCGAGCGCGGGCAGACGCGTCCGCGGGTGCGTACGCTCGCACGCCCCGACGACTTCGCGGACGGCATGCCGGGCACCCACTGGCAATGGGAGGCGAATCCCGACCCTCGGGCGATCGTCGGCGCCGGCCCCGGGCTGGGCCTGCGCGGCAACCCCGAAGGCGACAATGTGCGCACGATGCCGCGGGTGCTCTCGCAACCGTTGCCGGGCATGCCCTCGACGAGCGACGTCGACATCGCCCTCGAGAGCGTCGGGGCAGGCTCCCGCGCCGGGATCGCGGTGCTGGGAGAGGCGTATCTCTGGGCCGGTGTGCGCTCCACGGACGACGGCTTCGAGGCGGTCGTCGCGGTGCGCCACCCGGGCGACGTCACCGAGGGCGTCATCGCGACCTCGCCGCTGTCCGAACCGCAGGCGCATGTGCGTGTGCAGGTCGATGCCGACGCGGGCGTGCGGGTCGTGGTGACGGCACGAGACACCGTGATCATCGACACCGATCCCGTGTTCCGCGCGCGGCCGGGGCGCTGGGTGGGGGCATCCCTGTCGCTCTTCGCCGCCGGGCCGCGGACCGTCGAGACCGTCGGCCGGTTCGCTCATTTCTCGATCGACGTGCGGGACTGAGCTGGTGGGCAAGCGCGCGCGCACGACGCCGACGCGTCAGACGACGATCAACGACATCGCGCGCGCCGCGGGCGTGTCGAAGGCGACAGTGTCGCGCGTGCTCAACAGCGTGGAGACGGTGAACGAGGACCTCGCCGAACGGGTCCGCCGGGTCATCACCGATCTCGGCTACACCCCCAGCCAGACGGCTCGCTCCCTCTCCCTCGGGGTGAGCCGCACGGTGGGCGTCGTGGTCCCCGACCTCGGCAACCCGATGTTCCACCAGGTGCTCAACGGCTTCAACCGCGCCGCCGCGAACGACGGCTATCACGTGGTGGTGGCGGACTCGTTCGAGGATCCCGAGCGCGAGAGCGTCCTCGCGCAGGATCTGCGGGACCGCACGGATGCCGTCGCCCTCTTCTCCCCCCGTATGACGCGGGCGGCTCTGCTCGAACTCCTGCCGCGGATCGCCCCCGTGGCGGTCTTCAACCGCACCACCGGCAAGAACGCGGGGTCGGTGCGGATCGACTACCACGCCGGCACGATCATGATCGCCCGTCATCTCATCGAGCTCGGTCACCGACGCATCGTCTTCCTCGCCGGTCCCGCCGACGCACGGTCGAACTGGGAACGCGAGAAGGGGCTGGTCGAGATCAGACAGGCCCAGCCCGATGCGGACATCATCGACGTCGCCTGCGGATACTCCTTCGAAGACGGCTACCGCGCGTGGCCCGCGGTCCGCGACACCGGCGCGACCGCCGTGATCGCCTTCAACGACGTGGTGGCCCTCGGCCTTCTCGGCCGGCTCGCCGAGGAGAAGGTCTCGGTGCCCGACGACCTCTCCGTCGCCGGCTTCGACGACATCCCGTTCTCGCGCTACTCCTCGCCGTCGCTGACCACCATGACGGCGCGGTTGGCCGACATCGGCGAGCAGATCTGGGTGGTGCTGCGTTCCGAGATGACGGCAGAGCCGCTGCGCGAACCGATCATGTTCTCGCCCGGACTGGCCGTGCGAGGAAGTACGAAGGAGCTTTCGTGAGGATCGATCTGCTCCGCGGCGAGGCAGCCGCGGTCACCTACGACGACGGCGGCGACCTCGACCGCGTGCTGTCGCCTCGGCCGTTCCTCACGGGGACCACCCGCTCCGGCGCGGGAGTCACAGAGGTCACTCCCGCCGATCATCGGCATCACCTCGGGTTGAGCCTGGCCCTCCCCGACGTCAACGGGGTCTCGTTCTGGGGCGGCCGCACCTTCCGCCGTGACGCAGGGTCGGTGCTGCTCGACAATCACGGCATCCAGCGGGTCGATGAACGCGAGGTGGATGCGTCGGGCGGCCGGCTCGTCGAGACCCTGACCTGGCTCGACCACCGGGATGCCACGGTGCTCGCGGAGACCCGCACGATCACCGCGACCGAGACCGCCGAGGGATGGGATCTGACCTGGCGGTCGCGACTGTGCGCCACCGCCGGCGACGTCACCTTCGGGAGCCCTCAGACGAATGGCCGGGACGGCGCCTTCTACGGCGGGCTCTTCTGGCGCACCCCCTTCGAGCGGGCGACCGTGCGCACGCACGACGGCGCCGGGATCGCCGCGGCGCACGGCTCGCTCTCGTCGTGGCTCGCGATCGACGGGCCGCATGCCTCGGTCGTGGCGGCCACCACCACGGCGATGCCGTGGTTCGTGCGCGACACCGGCTACGTCGGCTTCGGTCCCGCCGTCGCCGTGACCGAGCGGCGGCGGCTCGCCGCCGGCGACACGCTGGACCTCACCCTCGCCGTCGCGGTGATGGACGCGCCGTCGACGGCGCCCGACCAGGTCGGCGCCCGCCTGCTCTCCGGCATCCTGGAGGCGGTGTGAGCGCCGGCATCCCCCGCGTCGCCGTCATCGGCATCGGCGGGCACGGCGCCAAGAACCTGGCCCACGTGGTGCGGCTGCACGACGAGGGGCGCGTGCATCTGGCGGCGGTCGCCGATCCCCACCCACCCGAGGGGGCGGTTCCGCCGGGCGTCATCTGGCACGCCGACGGCCTCGCTCTGCTCCAGGCCGAAGCGGTCGACGTGGTGGTGGTGTCGACCCCCATCCACACCCACTTCGACCTCGCCGCCGCCGCGGTGCGCGCCGGCGCCGATGTGCTGCTCGAGAAGCCCACGACCGCCACCCTCGACGAATTTGACCGGCTCACCGCGCTCACCCGTGAGCACGGCGCCCGCGTGCAGATCGGCTTCCAGAGCCTCGGCTGCGCCGCGATCGATGCCGTGCGCCGGCGTATCGCCGCGGGCGAGATCGGCGAGGTCGTGCGTTACGCCGCCACCGGCGCTTGGGTGCGCGACGAGTGGTACTGGTCCCGTGCGCGCTGGGCGGGCAGACGCACGCTCGACGGCGTCGTGGTCGCCGACGGGGTGCTCACCAATCCGCTCGCGCACGCGACGGCCACGGCCCTCGCACTGGCCGGCACCACCGGGCGCGATGACGTCACCGACATCGCGCTGGACCTCTACCGCGCCAATCCCATCGAGGCCGACGACACGTCGGTGGCGATCCTGCACCTCGCCGACGGTCGCCGGCTGACCACCGCGGTCACGCTGGCGGCGGCACGCAACCTCGAGCCGCACGTCGACGTGGTCGGCGAGCGCGGCATGCTGCGGCTGTTCTACAAGACCGGGCGGGTGCAGCTGCTGGACCCGCACGGGTCCGTCACCGCCGAGGAGACGTTCGGCTTCGTCGGACTCCTCGATGATCTGCTCGCCGCGCGGCAGACCGCGGCGCGCCTGTGCGCGCCGATCGAGGAGACCGGGGCGTTCATGCGGCTCGTGGATGCCGTCGTCAGCGCGCCTGCGCCGACGCCCATCGCACGCGAGCACGTGGCGTGGCGCACTGATGAGCTGGGCCGGCACCCGGTGGTCCGCGATGTGGAGCCGGCGCTCAGCGACGCCCTGCGCACGCAGCAGACGTTCGCGCAGCTCGGCGTGCCGTTCGCGGTGGAGTCCCGCCATGGGTGACGCGCTCTCCGGGTTCGTCGATCGGGCACTCGATGCCGATATCGCGCTGCACACCCTGCAGGTGAGCGTCGACGGCGAGCTCGCCGTGACAGACGGCATCGCCCCCTTCCACGTCGATGAGCCGCACCGCCTGTACTCGGTGTCGAAGTCGATCACGGGCCTCGCGGTCCTCCTGCTCGCAGACGAGGGCGCGCTGACGCTCGACGACCCCGTCGTGGATCATTTCCCCGAGATGCCCCCGGTGCACCCGTGGCTCGCCGAGACCCGCATCGACGACATGCTGGCCATGACCGGCCCGCACAGCCGCACGACCTACGACGCCGAGGGCGACGGCTGGCTCGAATCGTACTTCCGCGTGCCGCCGACCCACCGCCCGGGCACGTTCTTCACCTACGACACCAGCGCCTCCTACGTGCTGGCGGCGCTCGTGGAGCGCCTGAGCGGCGGCACCGTGCTCGACTATCTCCGGCCTCGCGTCCTGGAGCCCCTCGGCGTCGGGGCCGGCGCCCGCTTCCTGACCGGACCCGAGGGATACAGCCACGGCGGGTCCGGGCTCATGGCGGCACCGGCGGATCTGCTGCCGCTGGCGGAGGTGATCAACGGCGGCGGCGTGCGCGGCGGCTCCCGCATCGTCCCCGAAGCCGTCGTGCGCCGACTGATCGAGCGCCGCAGCGACCCCGGCATGCAGACGTGGGGCGCGCCGCTGCGCGCCGGGTACGGGCGCCAGGTGTGGCTTCCCGGTGGGGGCGCCTGGCTGATGTTCGGCCTCGGCGGCCAGCTCGTGTACGGCGATCCGGCGAAGAAGGTCGCCGCCGTCGTGACGGCCGATGCCACGGCGCTGGCCAGCGGAGATCAACGGCTCGTGGATCTGCTCTGCGAGGCCTTGGGCGCCGAGACGCCCGCGCCGGGCGCCGTTCTGCGTGCGCCGACCCGCGCACACGATGCGGCTTATGCCCGCACACGGCGCGGGCGGTACGAGGTGCTCACCGGTGAGGACGCCCCGACGCAGCTGCACGTCGATCTGGCCGCCGACACCGGGCAGGTGCGCATCGGCGGCGAGCACGTCCCTTACTCGGTCACCGCACCGGTGGTGGCGGAGCTCGGTCTCGGGCGTGCCGTCGTCACGGCGGGGTGGAGCGCACCCGGCGTCCTCGAGCTGCGCGTGAGCGCCGCCGCCGACGACATCGCGTCCGTGCGCATGCGGATCGTGACACACGCCGACGACCTCATCAGCGTCATGTCGCAGGGGTTCGGTCCGGCGATCGGACCGGCATGGACCTGGCGCGGCACCTATCGCGCAGCGGCTGCCGCCTCGGCGCCCTGATCGGGCCGATCCGCGACCGCGACGATGCCGTGCGCGAGCAGCCCCTCGAGCACGAGCTCCGCGACGAGCGACGCACCCGCGGCGGAGAGGTGGGTGTCGTCCTGCTCGCCGTCGGGGTACCCGGGCCACTCCCCCGGCGCCAGCCACAGGAACGAGTCCTTGCTCGCCTCGACTCCCTGGCTCTGCCAGAGGCGGCGGGTGCCGAGCGTGAGGTCGATCAGCGCGACGTCGTCCTCGCGGGCGACGGTGCGGGTGCGGTCGGGATACGGCCCGTGGGTCGTCTCCAGCACGTCCCCGACGAAATGGCGTCGTTCGATGGGCGTGAGCAGCACCGGAACGGCTCCGCGCTCGCGGGCACCCGCGACGAAGCGTCTCAGGTTCGCGGGGAACGCGGTGTCGGCATCGGTGTAGCGGTGGTCGGGCTTCGGGTCGTTGTGGCCGAAGCACACCAGCAGGGCGTCACCCGGGCGCAGCTCGGCAAGGGCCGCATCGAGCAGCCCGGCCTCGATGAAACTCCCCGTGCTCGCGCCCGACAGGGCATGGTTGCTCACCACGAGGTCGCCCCGGGCCGCCAGCGCCTGCCCCCAGCCGGTGCGTGGAGCATGCTCGGGCGCGTAGTCGCTCGCGGTGGAGTCTCCGGTGATCACGATGCGCATGGGTCAGCCCTTCACGGAGCCCAGCAGCGCGCCCTTGACGAAGAAGCGCTGGACGAACGGGTAGATGAGCAGCATCGGTAGGGTCGCCACGAAGATCACCGCCATGCGGATCGACTGCGCGGGCGGGACGACGTCGACCGCAGACGAGTCGGCGTTCAGACCGCTCGCCACGATGACGATCTGCCGCAGCAGCACCTGGATGGGCCAGAGTTCCGAGCTGTTGATGTACAGGATCGCGTTCTGATAGGTGTTCCAGTAGTAGACCGCGTAGAACAGCCCGATGGTCGCGATCGAGGCGAGCGAGAGCGGCAGCACGATGCGGAAGAAGACCCCCATCTCGGAGCAGCCGTCGATGCGCGCCGCCTCCTCGAGGCTGTCGGGGATCCCCTGGAAGAAGCTGCGCATGATGATGAAGTTGAACGCGTTGATGGCGACCGGGATGATGAGCGCCCACAGCGTGTCGATGAGCCCCAGGCTGTTGACGAGGATGAACGTCGGAATCATGCCGCCGCTGAAGAGGATCGAGAAGACGACGAGGAAGTTGACCACGCGCCGACCCTTGAAGTGCTTCTTCGAGAGGGCGTACGCCATGAAGGCCGTCAGGATGAGGCTGATGAACGTGCCCCCGGCGGTGACGATGAACGAGACACCGAGGGCGCGGAAGATCGTCGGCGTCGAGAGGATGTAGCGGTACGCGTCCAGGGTGAACGTCTCCGGCCACAGGATGAACGCGCGCGTGGCCAGCTCGCCCGGCGTCGCCAGGGAGCTTGCGAGCACGTTGACGAAGGGAAGCAGGCAGAACAGCGCGAACATGGTCAGGATGACGCCGTTGACCACGAGGAACGCGCGACGCCCCCGGCCCATCGGACGCTTCCTGCGCACCGCCCGCCGCACCCGGATGGGGATGGTCTGGTCGCTCACCGCAGGGGTGTTCGTGAGGCTCATTGCGGGCTCCGATCATGAGGCGTGCGCAGGGCGAACAGGCCCGCGGCGAAGAAGAAGAGGAAGGCGACGGGATACAGCACCAGCTGCGTGCCGACCAGACAGCACATCCCGGCGGCGAAGAACCACCATCCCGTCGATCGACGGCGGGGGCGTCGGGAGGCGAGGAAGAAGCCGACGGCGCAGAGCATCGCCGTGAGCAGGAGCGAGTAACCGAACCACCCGGCGAGCGTGTCGAGCGCGACGTGCGCGTCTGCGCCGAGCGGGATGCCGGCGGCTCGCATCGCCGGCACGATCGTGGATTCGACGGTCTGCGCGTCGCTGCGCGTCACCGCGAGGACGAATCCGCCCTGCAGCACGCTGGAGGCGGCCAGACCGATGCCGGCCGTCCACATCTCCGCGCGGCGGGAGAAGCGTGGCGCTGTCGGGGATTTCAGCGGTCGCAGGAACGTCGTCGCCATCATGCCGAGGCCCATGCTTCTGCGGGGGTGCCGGTGACATCCTCGGTCGCCACGGCGACGCCACGCACACCGGTCAACCGCACACCGCGCGCGTGCACGTCGCTCGCGAACGCGAGAAGGATCCCCGCGGCAGCCATCGCGGGGACGCCCTCGGCCATCGCCGGCACGGCGGGCTCGGGGTCGGCCGCGAACGAGATGTCGATCTGCTCGAGGATCAGGCCCGCGATCGGAGCCTCCGGCAGCCCGGAGATGAAGGCAGCGCAGGCCTGCACGTTCGTCGCGCTGATGCGCGCCAGGCGGATGTCGCGGATGTGCGGGGTTCCCTCATCGACGGGGCGCGGCCGGCGGTCGGAGACCTGGGGCAGTCTGCCGTCGGGGCCGCAGAAGTAGAAGGGGTTCACCACGATGGGGCACATCACGGCATCCATCGTGATGTCGGAAACCTGCACATCTTCGACGACACCGCCGCGACCGCGACGGGTCTTGATGCGGATGCCGCGGTCGGTGCCCTCGAACACGCAGTCGGAGATCGTGACGCCGCGCACGTCGCCGCTCATCTCGCTGCCGATGACCACACCGCCGTGACCGTGCAGCATGCGGCATCCGGTGATCGTGATGCGCTCGCAGGCGACGCGCTCGGCGGCACCCTCACTGCCGGACTTGATGGCGATGCAGTCGTCGCCCACATCGATGTGGCAGCCGTCGATGAGCACGTCGCGACACGATTCCGGGTCGATCCCGTCGGTGTTGGGCGAATCCGCCGGGTTGATGATGCGCACGCCGACGATGCGCACGTCGTCGCACAGCAGCGGATGCACCGTCCACGAGGGCGAGTCGATCAGCGTGACTCCCGACACCTCGACCCGCGTGCACCCGTGGAAGGCGAGCAGCGTCGGCCGGGGGTGGGCGAGCGTCCCTTCACGGAACGCATCCCACCACCACTGGCCGCCGCCGTCGATCTCGCCGGCACCCGTGATCGACACGTCGGTGGCGTTGCGCGCATACACGCACGGAGAGTGGATCGCCGCCGTCGCGCCCTCCCAGCGCGCCCCGACCAGCGGGTAGAGCGCGGGATCAGGGACGAACCGCAGCACGGCGCCCTGCTCGAGATGCAACTCCACGTGTGAACGCAGGCGCAGAGCACCGGACTCATGCACGCCCGGAGTGATCGTGACCCGACCGCCTCCCGAGTCCGCCGTCCGATCGATGGCATCCTGCAGCGCGCGGGTCGTCTGCCGAACGGCATCCGCCCGCTCGCTGGTGATGATGCTCTGCACCTGCGTCATGGCGTCCTCAGCGGGTCTCTGCGTACGACGCGGAGAGTTCCGCGACGATGTCGTCGAGGCCCTGGCCGCCGAGCTGCTCGATCGCCGCTTCGTAGCCGGCCATGTCGAGCTGGCCCACCATGTACTTGTTGTACGCGTCGGTCGCCGCCTGCTGGATGGTCGTCCAGCTGCGGTCGTAGGTCGCGGAGGTCAGCGGGAGGGCGACGTTGATCACGGCGAACTCGGCGTTCTCCGCCATCTTGTCGTTGGCCTCATCGACGTAGGGGGTGTCGTCCTTGAACTGCACGACGATGTCGGAGACGCGCGAGGAGCTGTACGGCTGCACCTGCTGCTCCCACACGGTCTGATCGGTGACCGTCACCACCTCGTCGTCGAGGGTGAAGTGGGTGCCTTCGATGCCGTAGGTCATCAGCGTGTACGGCTCCTCGTCGAGGAGCTTGTCGAGGAAGCCGAGCACCGACTTCAGCTCGCCTTCGGTCTTGACCCGCGACGTCGAGATCGCCAGCCAGCCGCCGAAACCGCCGTTGGTGTCGGAGTTGATGCGGCGAGGGACGTCCTCGTACGTGATGTCGTTGATGAGCGCCCAGGCCATGGGTGTGTCGGGGTTGGCGGAGCGCGCGATGTTCATGTAGTTCTTGGCCTCGAACAGACCCGTCACCACGATGCCGCCCTTGCCCTGAGCGATCGCGTCGATCTGGTTCTGCTTCTGCATCGTCACGAACTCGCCGTTGACCGCACCCTGCTCGTACAGGCCGCGGTACCACTGCATCGCCTCCTTGAAGGCGTCGGTCGTGAACGACGGAATGATCTCATCCCCGTCGGCCTCGAAGATGTTGCCGGCACCGAAGTAGCCCGACAGCATGCGGAAGCCCAGGATCGAGCTCTCCGCCCGGTCGACGAATCCCGTGGTGTCGGCCACGCCATTGCCGTCGGGGTCGTTCTCGGTGAAGGCGACGGCGACCTCGGCGAGTTCCTCGATGGTGTGCGGAACCTCGAGGCCCAGGTTGTCGAGCCAGTCCTGGCGCACCACGACGCCGTAGCGCGCGATCGGCTTCTGGATCGGAACGCCGTAGAGGTGTCCGGCCACGCGGGCCGAATCGAGGGTCTGGTCGGGGATCTCGGCCAGGTTGGGGAACTCCTCGAGGTACGGCTCGACGTCCCAGAACTGCCCCGAGGCGAGCGCCTGGCGCACGGAGGTGTTGGCGATGTTGGTGAGAGTCGTGATGTCGGCGAGCGAGTCGGACGCGATCGCCGCGTTGACCTTCTCGTCCTTGGACGCGTCAGGCACCCACTGGAACTCGATGTCCATCCCGGTGTACTCCTCGAGCGCGGACTCGACCGGCCCGCCCTTCTCGGGAGTGGTCGGGGTGTGGAGCATCGTCATCCAGGTGACGCTTTCCAGCGTCTCCTCGGAGGCGCCGGGATCAGCGGTGCATGCCGTCATCGCGAGCGACGCCGCGGTGAGCGACGCGATCGCGATTCCCAGTCGGCTGTGGTTTTTCATCGTTTTCCTCTCGCAGGGTGGGGAACAGGCCGAGCGTCATCGCGCGGCCCCAGGGGTGAAGTCAGCGCAGCTTCCCCGACGAGCTGCGTGAAGACGGTGCGGGTGACGAACCCGATGGCGGCCGCGGGGATGCCGTAGCCGAAGAGCACGAGCAGCGGCAGCGCGAAACTGGCGGCCAGCCACACGGCGGCGGCGACCGCGGCCATCGCGGTGATGGTCCACGGCAGGGATCCGAACCCGATCATGAGCGCCGCGGCCAGCGGCCGGCCGACGCCGCGCAGATCTGTCGCGGCCATGACCGGGAACACGTAGGCGGCGGCGACAGCGACCACCAGCAGCGCCAGCACGTTCGCGAATTGGACGGCCCACACCGTGAGGGTGAACACGTTCGTCACCGCGATCGCGGCGGCGAGCACGAGGATCCAGCCGACGACGGCGGCGCGCCAGTACTGCTCCCGGAAGTGCGCGATGAAGGTGCGGGTGACCGGCGGCGTCTCACCGAACCGGAACCAGCGATCGACATAGGCTGCGACGGCGTACGATGCCGGGCCGATGCCGAACACGACCAGACCCAGCACGGTTGTGGCGAGCCAGAGGATGTTGAGGTAGGCCAGGCGGTAGGCGCCCTGCAAGAAGGTGTTGACGCGCATGAAGCCCTCGACCGAGAACATCAGTACACGCCCTCCTCTCCGAGTCTCTTGGCCAGGCGGTTGGCGGCGACGACGAGGATGAGGCCCACCACGCCCTTGAACATGCCGACCGCCGCGGCGTAGCTGAACTGGCCGTTCTGGATGCCGGCGGTGTAGACGTAGGTGTCGAAGATCTCGCCGACGTGTCGGTTGAGCGAGTTGAGCACGAGGAACATGTGCTCGAAGCCGAGCTCGAGGAAGTCGCCGATCGCCAGGATGAACATGACGACGATGGTGGGTCGGATCGCCGGCAGCGTGATGTGCCAGGTCTGCCGCCATCGCCCGGCGCCGTCGACCTCGGCTGCTTCGTACAGCTGCAGATCGACCGCCGTCATCGCCGCGAGATAGATGATCGTTCCCCAGCCGGCGGTCTTCCAGATCTCCTGGATGACATACATCGGTCGCAGCCACGCCGGATCGGTGAGGAATGGGATGGCCTCGAAGCCCCAGGACTTCAGCAGGTTGTTCACACCGCCGCCGTCGGTGGTGAACATCACGTAGAACAGCGACACCACGATCACCCACGACATGAAGTGCGGAAGATAGACGATCGTCTGCACGCTGCGCTGGAAGAGCTTGGTGCGCACCTCGTTCAGCAGCAGGGCGAGGATGATCGGCATGGGGAACGCGAAGATCAGCAGCAGCCCCGACACCGCAACCGTGTTGGTCAGCAGCAGCAGGAAGGTGTCTTCGCTGAAGAACCGGATGAAGTGGGTGAAGCCGACCCACGGGCTGCCCAAAATGCCGCGGAAGGGCGAATAGTCCTGGAAGGCGATCACCAGGCCGCCCATCGGCACGTACTTGAAGACGATGAAGTACACGATGCCGGGCAGCGCCAGCAGATACAGCGCCTTATGCCGCCACAGCGAACGCCACAGCGGCTTCTTGCGCGGCACCGGCGGAGGCGGCGGCGAGGCGGGCGTCTCTGCGGCGACAGGCGACGTCGCGACCACGGTCATGCGAGTCGCTGCCGCTTCAGGAGGTCGGTCATCATCGTCTCTTCCTGCACTCGTCGTCGAGCGCGTCGTCCGTCCTTCACAGGGAAGGCTCGGGAACCGGTTTCTTGAAACTAACATGACCCCGACGAACGAGCAAACGTTTTCTGACACCCGGCGGGAAGCGGTTACCCGTAGGGTGCGGGACGCGCCGGGCGGTCGCCGACTCGCGCCGACACGACCATCGGCCGCCGCCGCGTCGGAATTCAGGCTCTCGCGCCGCCGCACCCCCGCGCGGTGACTGCACGCGGCCCGCAGCCTGAATTCCGACAGCCGACGCGACGACGCCCTAGCATCGGGGCATGCCCCTCGTCCTCGTCACCGGCGCCGCGCGCGCGAACAGCATCGCCGCTGGCGTCGTGCCGCGGCTGGTCGCCGACGGCTGGCAGGTGGTCACGAGCGACCTCGAAGCCGCCGACTACCCGGCCGACCTCTCACTCGCCACGGCACCGGCTGAACTGATCGACGCCGTCCGCGCCGATCACGGCGCCATCGACGCGCTCGTCCTCAGCCACGCACACGACGTGGAGTCGGGGATCCTCGACACGACCGCCGAGAGCTTCGACCGCCACGTCGCGGTCAACGCCCGCGCGAGCCTGCTGCTGATCGCCGCGTTCGCGCGCCAGGTCCCGGCCACCGGCGGCGCGGTCGTCGCCTTCACGAGCGACCACACCACCGGCAACCTCCCCTACGGGGCATCCAAGGGCGCCCTCGACCGCATCGTCATCTCCGCGGCGCGCGAGCTCGGCCCGCGCGGCATCTCCACCAACGTCGTGAACCCCGGTCCCATCGACACCGGGTGGATGGATGCCGAGGCGCGCGACCAGCTCGGGAGCCACCATCCCCTGGGCCGACTCGGCACGCCCCGCGACATCGGCGGCGTGGTGTCCTTCCTGCTCTCCCCCGACGGCCGGTGGGTCTCCGGCCAGCTGCTGCACGCCGACGGCGGCTTCTCCGCCCGGTTCTGACTCCCGGCGTCAGGGATGCGGGTTCGTCGCCGCCCCGTCGAGCCACAGCGTGTCGGACGGGTCGGCGTGCGTGCCGCCGCTGCCGACATGCTTCGCACTGATCTGCGGACCCTTCGTGATGACGTGGACCATCGCCATCGCGTGCCCGCGCCCGAGTCCGTAGTCGTCGGCGAGCCACTGCACGATCGGCGTCGCCGCTGTCGAGGAGTCGAACCCCTTCTCCCCCGCGAGCGTCACCAACTCGCGCGGCGTGAGCCCGGTCTTCTTCTCGACGGCATCGAGGTATGCCTGGAAAGACATGTGTGCTCCTTCAGTCGGTCAGTGAGGTGATCTCGAGCGTGCCGCGCGAGTTGGCACAGACGACGCCGCCCACCCAAGCCCGACCACACCGGTTTCATTGAGGACATGATCTGTCCGCTCCCCCGCGTACCGTGAGCGACACAGCGATCCCGCCGGGATCCCGGGCCGAGGAGCACGCCATGGACTGGAAGATCGAACTCATCTTCGTGCCGGTGACGGATGTCGACCGCGCAAAGGAGTTCTACACGAGGATCGGCTTCTCCGCCGACCACGACCAGGTGCCGTTCGACGGACTGCGCTTCGTGCAGATGACCCCGCCCGGTTCCGCCTGCTCGATCGCCTTCGGCACCGGGCTCGGCTCCCGGATGCAGCCGGGCGATCAGGACTCCATCCAGGTCGTCGTCCCGGATGCCGACGCGGCGCTGTCCGACCTGCGCGCCGCGGGCGTTGAGGCACGGGGCGTCGACGAGCAGTCGTGGGGCCGGTTCGTGACCTTCGACGATCCCGACGGCAACACCTGGACGCTCCAGCAACTGCCGCCGCGCGATGAAGGGTGACGGCGATCGCGCCGCCACCGCTGTCTAGCGGAGCAGGCCACGCAGCGTCTGGATCGTGTCGGCATCCGCCGGGCGTTTGTCGTCGCGGTAGGCCTTTACGCGCGCGAAGCGCAGCGCGATCCCCCCGGGATAGCGGGGCGAGCGCTGCACGCCGTCGATCGCGGTCTCGACGACCGTGACCGGCTCGACCCAGACCGTGCCCGCGGTGCGATGGGTCTCGATGGTCGGGAAGCGCTCGGTCTGCCAGCGCAGCGTGGCATCCGTCAGCCCTTTGAAGGTCTTCCCGACCATCACGAACGCCCCGGGTTCACCGAACTCGCCGAGGGGGTCGAGCGCACCGAGATGGATGTTCGAGAGCATCCCCGCGCGACGCCCCGACCCCTGCTCGACCGCGAGCACGACGAGGTCGAAGGTGTGGACCGGCTTGACCTTGATCCAGCTCGACCCGCGCCGGCCGGCCGCGTAGGTCGAGTCGATGGCCTTCACGACGACGCCCTCGTGTCCGGCGGCGAGGGCCTCGCGGCTCACCCGTTCGGCGATCTCGGGATCGGCCGTGACCTCGCCGCGGATGCGGTGGGCCGGCGCGATGCGGGCGAGCTCGGCCATGCGGGTGCGCAGCGGCTCGTCGATCAGGTCGCGACCGTCCAGGTGCAGCACGTCGAAGAACCACGGATGCAGCACGAGGTCGCGAGCCGCCTCGGCGCCGAACCGCGCCATCGTTTCCTGAAACGGGCGCGGCGCCTCGTTCTCATCGAGGGCGAGCGTCTCGCCGTCGAGCACGACGTCGCGCACCGGCATGGCCCGCACGATGTCGGCGATCTCAGGCAGGCGGTGGGTGATGTCGGCGAGGTTGCGGGTGAAGATGCGCACGTCATGGCCGCTGCGGTGCACCTGGATGCGCGCTCCGTCGAGCTTGTACTCCACGGAGGCCTCGCCCACCGCCGCGAGCGCGTCCGCAGCAGTGCTCGCCGTACTCGCGAGCATCGGGAGCACCGCGCGCCCCACCACCAGACCGGTCGCCGCCAGGTCGGCCGCCGTGCCGTGCAGGGCGATACGCGCGGTCTCGCCGAGGTCGCCCGAGAGCATCGCCGCCCGCCGGACAGCGGCGATGGGACGTTCGGCGGCAGCAGCGATCGCATCGGTGACGACCCCCTCGAGCGCCCCGGTGCGCACGTCCCCCAGCAGGGATCGCCGCAGGAACTCCTGCTCCCCGTTCGTCGCGTTCGCGAGCAGGGCGGCGAGGGCGGCGGAGCGCCGCGCCGCGGAGCCCGGGCCCGACATCGTGGCGAGGCCGTCGAGCGTCGTGTCGACGTCGGCGATCGTCAGCGTGGGTTCCGCCGCCGGCTCCCCCGTTGCCGCGGCCAGACTGCGCCAGCCGACTCCGATGCGGCCCTGCCGCGGGCTCCCCAGCAGCAGCCCGAGCACGGGAGCGAGGTCGTCGGGCTCGAGGCGCCGCAGCAGTGCGGCGAGCGTGTCGACCTTCGCGCGCCGCGAGCGTGTGACCGCCACGGCGTCGGCGGTGTCCACGAGCTCGGCGAGCAGCATGCGGTCAGTCTGCCACCAGCATCCGACAGCGAGTCAGGCTCGCGCGGCGCCGCACCGACGAGGTCCACACCGACTGTCGGAATTCCTGCTGAGCGGCCGAATCCTCGCCGCCACGTGCCGCGTGGCGCCCTGCGCCTGAATTCCGACGGTCTCCCCGACCCACGACCGCCCGTGCGACGTCCGACCGCGAGACCGTGCGGCACGACAGAGGCCCCGACCGGTGCTCGATGCGAGCAGCCGGCCGGGGCCCTTCGCGCAACAGCGACAAGCTGATTCCCGCTTGTGCTCCACCGAAACAGCTGGGGGCGCGTCGCCGCATGCGTTTCCGCTGATCAGGCCTGATCGCCAGCCGAGCTGCCGCCTCTCGGGGTGGTCTGCACTCGGCGCCAAACGGCGACAGCGGTACCGCCTGCTATCGACAGAACTGCCGCAGACAGGAAGAGCCACGAGAATCCCCCGGCGAGCGCGTCGACGGGGGCAGCTCCGCGTTCCTCGAGTGCCGTGGTCCGCAGGCCGGCGATCGTCCCGAGGAGGGCGATTCCCAGGGCGCCACCGAACTGCTGACTGGTGTTGATCAGTCCGCCGGCCAGCCCTGCCTCACCGCCCTCGACGCCTTCCACCCCCAACTGCGTCGTCGCGATGAAGCCACCACCGAGGCCGACCCCGATCAACAGCGTCGGTCCGAGGATCTGCGTCACGAAGACGGCGTCCGCCGGCGCTGCCGCGAGCCAGGCGAGGCCGGCCGCGAGTACGAGAAGTGAGCCGAGGAGAACAGGGCGGGTGCCCAGGCGAGCGATGAGTGCGGGAACCACTCCTGCGATCACGACCAGTGCACCCGCGAGGGGGAGCTGAGCGAGCCCTGCGGTCATCGCGTCGTACTCGAGGATCGCCTGCATGTACACCGACAGTGCGAAGAAGAGCGCGACGGTGACAGCACCGAAAAGCAGCATGACGAGGTTGCCGAGTGCGAGGTCACGGTTACGGAAGACATCCAGCGGAACCAATGGGGCTGCGGCGCGGCGCTCGATGATGACGAATGCGATGCCGAAGGCGAAGGCCGCCACGAGCAGCACAAACGGGACCGGATGGAAGAATCCCTGTTGCTCAACCGCGCTGAAGGCCCCCACGAGTGCGACGAGGGCCGCGGTCACGGTGACGGCTCCGGGAATGTCCAGCCTGTTCTTGGCTGCCGCATCGTCACGAGTGATGAGCAATGGGATGACGATGAGCACGAGGGCACCGACCGGGACGTTCACGAAGAACACCGCCTGCCAGCCGAAGCTGGCTGTGAGGACCCCACCGAGAAGCACACCCGCCGCGGATCCGATGCCCGCGACCGCTCCCCAGACGCCAAGCGCCTTGGTGCGTGCCTTGGTTTCCGGGAAGAGAAGAGTGAGCAGAGCCAAAGCCGCGGGTGCGAGGAGGGCGGCAGACGTCCCCTGCAGCGCGCGAGCGGCGAGGAGGACTTCGCTGCTGGCGGAGAGCCCCGCGAGCGCAGACGCCGCCACGAACCCCGAGATCCCGATGAGGAAGACTCGCCGGTGTCCGAAACGGTCGGCGAGGCGTCCGCCGAGGAGCAGCAGACCACCGAACGCGAGCACGTAGGCGGTGACCACCCACGCCAAGGCAGCCGTGGTCATGTCGAGCTGTTCGCCCAGGACCGGGAGCGCGATGTTGACGATAGAAGCATCGAGCACGACGAGGAACTGTGCGAGCGCGAGGATGCTGAGCGCCAGCCAACGGCGAGCGCTCCGTGACGTCGAACGATCCGACGTCACGGAGGTGGAGGTGAGAAGGGTCATATCGAGTTGTCCTTTCGACGTTGCGGGCGCCGGCAGCTGCCAGACGCCGCCCCCGGGTTGGCGCCCGGGGCTGAGTGTTGGTTACAGAGGGCGGGCATCTGAATGAGTGACTCATCACTCACTCTTCGACCCAAAAAAAAGGGCCCACCCTCATTCAGGGTGACTGATGCCCCTGGTGAGGAGGGCAGCCCATGTCTCCTCGCGGCCATCGAGCTGAGCCGTCACGATGAGGTGACAGAGCTGCCCATAGGCGATGAACCGCTGCACTTGCTCATCCGTGCCCGATGAGCGAGTTTGGGCGAAGGTGATTATCTGGCCGAGGCCGGAGCGCAGGGCGGCTCCGATCTCGGGGATGTCGGCGACCGACTGAGCGTGCACCTGCAACATCAGGAGTGTGCGGTCGGAGATGAGACGCGCATAAGCATCGCCCATCGCGTCGAGGATCGCACCCGGGGTGCGTTCCACCGCCGCGTCCGCTCCCTCGTCCAGGGCATGAATGATCGCGTCGAAGCAGGCTTCGAGCGCTGCGACGAAAAGCCCCTCCTTGCCGGCGTAGAGCTTGAACACGTAGGCCGGTGAGATCTTCGCCTCGCGAGCGACATCAGCGACGGTCGTGGCGTAGTAGCCGCGACGGGCGAAGGCCGCCATCGCGGCTGCCGCCACCAGCGGCCGCCGGGCTTCGGCGGTGGAGAGAGTCGAGCTGCGGGTCGGCGGCATATGAGTGATCGTACACTCACCCGCATGACAGATCAAGGGATCAGGCATCTTCGGCCAGTGCGCGCGCTGTCGTCTCATCGTTGATGATCCGCGCGTCCAGGAAGAGGGCGATGAGGCAACCCCATGGGGATGCCGGTGAACCTGCCGGTCGGGTCCACATCGCGTTTCACGGCGTTGAGCCGGGCGAGGTTGTTGCCGTAGATTGCGGCCGCGCGTGCACTGTCGCCCGGCGAGAGGAGGTTCGGGTACGCAGCAGGGAGAGCGAGCGGTCGGAGCGCATCGAGTATGCGATCCGCCCAGGCGATCTGCTCGTCGTGCCCTTCCGCATCCGCGGTGGCGGCGATGATCTCGATCATGAGATGTGGTTCTCGAAGCGCCCAGGCGGAGTATTCGGCGCCGACGCGGGTGGCGGCACCGTGGAAGTGGTGGATGTTGATCGCACTCAAGGGAGATGTGCGGCATCGTTCCCCGTCCACGAGAATCTCGATGACCGCAGGGGTGAGGGTGGCCACGGACGCGGTGCGCAGGGTGTAGTGGCGCCCTGAGGGGAACATTCCATCGAGCGCGTGCAGCGCCTGCGTTGGCGTGGCAGGTCCGATTGTGGATGCGAGAGGCGTACCCATCCGTTCGATTGCCCGTACCCATTCGGAGCCCTCGCCCGCTTCGCCGTTCCAGTTCAGCGACACGAGCAGCGCGGCACCGCCGTCGGGGCCGCTGCCGATCGCAGGACTGACAGCGAGCTGATCCGGAACAGTGGGGAGGATTCGTTCGAGGGAGGTGAGTACTTCGCTCAGCTCGGTCGCGCTGAAGACGACGGCGCCAGCAAGCATGGCCGGCATCTCTTCCAGCGAAATCTCAAGAGAGGTGACGACGCCGAAGTTCCCGCCGCCACCTCGAAGTGCCCACAGCAGGTCCGCCCTCTCTTCGTCGGATGCTCTCACGATCGACCCGTCGGCAAGCACAACCTCCGCCGAGATGATGGTGTCGGCCGCGAGACCGAGAGTTCCGAGATAGGGGCCGTATCCGCCGCCGAGGGCGAGCCCGGCGAAGCCGACCTCATTGACGGTGCCGACTGCTGCAACGAGATCATGTTCGGCGGCGGCGTCGATCAAGTCATCCAGCCGCGCTCCACCTTGGACCTTGGCCGTCCCAGCCCGCGCATCGATCTGGACGCCGCGCATCTGTGAGAGGTCGAGCGTGATGCCACCCTCCACGTGCGCTCGGCCCACCCAGTCATGGCCTCCACCACGGACTGCGATCGGCACCTCAGCGGGGACCGCTTTGAGCACGCGCTGGACATCTGCAGCACCCGCCACGAGGGCGATGAGATCAGGATGATGCGTCCGGCGCGCGCTCCAGAGCGCTGCAACCGTCTCGAACGAATCGTCTCCGGGCCGAAGCACGCGCCCGCCCAGCGCTTCGCTCAAGCTGCTGGCCAATGCGTCCCGATCGGCGTCGTTCGACATTTTCTCTCCTCGTCGTTCGGATTCACGGAAGCCAACTTGAGCGGCGCGTTCTCAGCAGAGTGACGATCCGCGGTAGCACGCTGTGCTAACTTCTGAGCACGCTAGCACGCCGTGATAGACCGGAGATTCGATGAACACGTCCCGCACACCCGATGCTCTTCGCCCATTGGGAGGGTTCGAGAGGATCATCGACCTGTATATTTCCCGCAACCCGGTGCAGTTCTCGCTCGCCGTCGAACTGGCCTCACCCGTCTCCCCGGAGCAGCTGGAGCAGGCGCTGGCAGAACTGCAAGCGCTGCATCCGCTCCTGATGGTGCGCATCGACCGAGATGGCGACCGCGCGGTCTTCCGTCGGATCCACGCCCCGATCCCCGTGAGGCACGTGCGGGACAGCGACTGGCAAACCGAAGCCGCCACCGAACAGACCCGCCCCATCGACCCGATGAGCGGCCCGCTGGCCCGTGCAACACTGATCACCGAAGGCGGTCCGACGCGCGCCCCGTTCGTGCTGCTGACGTTTTCTCACCAGATCAGCGACGGCCGCGGAGCCCTCCTCGCCGTTCACGATCTGCTGGCCTTACTGGCTGGACGGACGCGGCGCGCGCGCACCATGCCGGACGCTCAAGAGGATCACCTGCAACGCCTGCCCGCCGCACCGCCGCCGGCCGCTGGTGACCAGCCGGCCGACCAGGTGACACCGGAACACGCGGCCCTCCGACCTTTCGATGCCACCCCGCCCAGTATTGACGGCGCCGAGCTCGACGAACCCACCACGGGACACCTCCGTGCTGCCGCCCGCGAGAATGGTTCGACGGTGCAAGGCGTCCTGTGCGCTGCCGCTGCACTGGAGCTGCGGGACGTCATGGCGAGCACGCAGATCCGCATCAATGTGCCCATCGACCTCCGCCCCCTCCTCGGACTCGACGACGCCGTGGTCAATCGGTTCGTCGCGACCACGGTGACACTGCGGGCGGCGGCGGACGACGACCTCTGGTCACTGGCGCGGAGCGCGTCCGCGCAGCTGCGGTCCGCTCGGGATCGCGCAGCGGAATCGATCGCGATGCTTGCGTCGCTGCATCCCGGCGATGCGGCCGAAGCCGAGGCGGCGATACTCGCCGCAACGGCAGCCGATCTGGAGATCACCAATCTCGGCGTTTCGAGAGATGATGGCTCCGACGCACCTGCGATCTGGGGCCCGACGATGACCACGCAGGTCGTAGGCGAACGCATCCTCGGCGTTCTCACCCACGCAGGGCGACTCCGGCTCACCCTCACGACGCACGAGCAGATCGGAACGCTCGTCACCGGCATCGCTCGCAGAATGACTTCTGCCATCTAGCGCGAGCGACTCGACCATCGTCAGCGGTGACTGAGGTCGCGGCGCCGTGTGGGGCCGACGAAGGTGCGGGCGATGGATGCCTTCGCCCGCACCTCGTCCAGATGTCGATTACAGCGTGGGGATGATGCCGCCGTCGACGCGGTACTCGGCCCCGGTCAGCCAACCCGCTCGGTCCGAAGCGAGGAAGGCGATGAGCTCCGCGGCGTCTTCGGGCCTGCCCGGCTTACCGAGCGGAATGGAGAGGTGCTCGACGATCTGCTGTTCCATCTCGCTTGCCGATATGCCGTGACGCTCGGCAGCTTCGCCGATTGAAGCGGCCGCGCCCTCGGTCTTGATGAACCCGGGGATGACCACGAGGACCCGCACTCCGCTTCTCCCTGTCTCTACCGCGAGGGTGCGGCTGTACGCGTTGAGCGCCGCTTTCGAGGCGGCGTAAGACGCCTGCCCCGGCTGCGGGTAGTGGCTCGATATCGATGAGACGTGCACGACAACACCGCTCCCGCGCTCGATCATCGTTGGCACGATGTCTCTGTCCAGCCGCACAACCCCGAGAAGGTTGGTGGCGAGGTCATCCTGCCAGGTTTCGTCGCGCAGGCTCAGAGTCGGTGCCTCTTCAGTGAGCACAGCGGCATTCTGTACCAGCACATCCACATGCCCATCTGCGAGAACGGCGCGGGCAAAGCGTGCGACACCCTCCGCATCGCTGAGGTCCGCAGGAATCCATGACGCCGCGACCCCTGCCGGTGGCGCCGACCTGGACCCGATCACCACGGTTGCTCCTGCTGCCGCAAACCGCGTGGCGACGGCAAGTCCGATACCGCGGGCTCCTCCTGTGACGACGACGCGTTTGCCGATGAACTCATGCTGGCTGTTTGTCATGCCGGCAACTCTATCGATGATCGTCGATCGTCGATGCTTGGTAGGATCAGTTCGTGCGCTCAATACATCACCCCGTGCTCGAGGAGATCGAACTCCATCAGGTCATGCACGCTCTCGGCAGTCCGGTGCGTCTGGCTGTCGTCGCGGGCTTGCTCGACGGGGGAATCCATCAGGGTAGTGAGTTCGATGTGGGAGTTTCTCAATCGACGTTGAGCCACCATGTGAAGATTCTTCGCGAGGCCGGCATCGTTCAGAACGATCCTGAGGGCACAAGATGTCTGCTCTCGTTGCGGACCGCCGACCTCGAGAAACGATTCCCCGGTCTCGTGGACACTTTGGCCGTGCTCGTACAGGGGACGAAGTCTTAGGTGCGGGCGCTCACCCGGTGGCGATGTGGAAGTACACGACGGAAATGATCGATGAGGAGGCGTTGTTGACGGCGTGGACGACGACTCCAGGCCAAACCGACTTCGTCTTGTGCATCAGCCAGGCAGCCGCGAGGCCGACGATCACAGCGACCGGTGTCGCGAGGTTGAGTCCGTGGCTGAGAGCGAACACGATGCTACTGAGGATTGCGGCGAGCCAGACACCGTAGCGGGTCAGCAGAGAGAAGAGCACGCCGCGGAACAGGAGCTCCTCACCGATCGGGGTGATGACCGCTCCGAGGAAGATGGCTCCGAGGAAGCCGCCGATGCCGCTGGTCGCGGCCGACTGGTAGCCCCCCTGGACATCAGCGGCGCCTGTAGCCAGGCTCACCAAAGCCGTCACGCCCAGGTTGAGGGCGACGACTCCGATGCCGATCACGAATGCGATCGCCAGCCATCTCGGCGCTACGCGCCTGATGCCGAAGAGTGCCGCGCTCCGTCTGCGAAGAGCCATCATGACGAGCACTCCGCCCAGTGGCGCGAGCCCGGAGATCGCGAAGAGCACCAGGCCCTTGGTCACCGTATCCTCGTCCGGCATCTGGAGATAGAGCAGGATGCCGATGGCGTACAGCGCGATGGCGACGCCGGCAGCGAGCCAGAGGTCGGGCCAGGTGACCCGGTCGCTTGCGGCTCTGTCGTGCAGGTGAGCGGCGGGGGTGTGATCGTGGCGCGTCATTGTTCTCCTCAGGTGCTGCGGTCGAGTCCGTTGAGGACGATGGATGCGGTTCGGGCGACGAGTGCGTCGTCGAAGGCCGCGTCTGGGTCATTCCGTGATGTCAGGACGGTGATGAGAATGGGGTCTCCACCGGGTGGTGTGACGACGGCGATGTCGTTGCGGATCGGACCTGCGCCTCCGGATTTGTCCGCGACCGTCCAACCAGCGGGCGTGCCCGCGCGGATGAGGGCATCTCCGGTGCGGTTGTCGCTCATCCAGTCGATGAGGAGCGCCGTGTCGGTGGCGGACAGCGTGAAACCGTCGAGGATCCTCGCGAGCGATGCCGTGAATGCGGCGGCGGTGGTGGTGTCTTCTGTGCTGCCCGGTTCGATCGCGTTGAGAGTCGGTTCGTCGTTGACGACCTCCGTCGTGGTGTCACCCAGCCCTGCGAGTGCGTCGTCGAGGGCCGCGGGACCACCGATCCGGTCGAGCACGAGATTGAGAGCGGCGTTGTCGCTGAATCGGACGGCGGCTTCGGCGAGCTGCGCGTAGGTCAGGCCGTCCTCGACATGCTGCGAGGTCACAGGAGCGTGGCCGGCGGCGGCGGCCTCTTCTGCCGTCCAGCGGACGAGCTCGTCGCGGTCTGGGCTCGGCACGGACTGGAGGAACGCCGCCGCGGCGAAGGCTTTGATGGTCGAGGCGAAACCGAACCGACGGTCATCACCGTACGAGACCGATTCACCGGTTGCGGTGTCGACCGCCATGACGCCGATGGTCGCGTCGTACTCTCGCTCGAGCCCGACCAGCTCGTCCTCCACGAGAGCGTCGAGGTCCGACGCGGGCGCATCGACCGTCGGAGATGCGGCGGCGGATTCCGCGGGAGGCCGCGGCACGCCTGCGCACCCGGCGAGTGCGACGACAGTGAGAAGGCCGGAGAGGCCGAGGGCCAGCGTTCGGCGCATGCTCTCACGCACCCCCGAACGCACCGCTGGGAGCGAAGGCGAGGTCGGCGAAGCGGTTGCCGATGAGGCGGTGAGTCTCGCTGTCCGGATGCAGTGCATCGGGGAGAGGATGCTCCTCCGCGTCCGCCTCCCCATACAGCGTGAGACCGTCGAGGTAGTGCAGACGAGTGTCGGCCTGGCGGGCTGCGAAGACCTCGGCGAGGGTGTCGCGTATCACCTGGAGCGTCAAGCGGCCTTGCGTGGTGTCGCCGTGGGGACCGGTGGCGGTGAATCGCACCGTGTCAGTTCCGATGGACGCGGCGTCAATGGAGCCGGGTCCCGGTGTCTCCTCGTGGATGCCGCAGTACAGGGGAGAGATCAGAAGGAGGGGTGTCGAGGGATGGCCGTCGCGGATGGTGTCGAGGAAGCCGTGGACGGCGGGGACGAGGGCGCGCAGTCGCATCGCGTCGAGATTGACGACGTTGATTCCCAGCTTGACGCTGATGAGGTCGGCAGGGGCGTCGCGGATAGCGCGTGCGAGGAACGGGTCGATGACGGCGCTGCCACCGAATCCGAGATTGTGCAGGCGTGCGCCGGCCCGGCGCGCCGCGATCGCCGGCCAGATTCCCGTGGGATGCGTGGCGTTGGAGCCCTGGCTGATGGAGCTCCCGTGGTGCACCCATAGCGGCCCGGTCGGGGGCGCTGGTTCGACTGGCGCATCTGAACGCAGTGCCACCAAGTCGACCGCCTCGTTGTGCGGGAGCCAGAATTCCACGGTCTTGCGTCCAGGAGGCAGCGCGTCGAGCATGATGCTGTCCACCCCTCCGCGGGTGTCCGAGCGGGCACCGGTGGCAAGGTCGATCTCTCCAGCGTCTCCTTCGACGAGCGGGTGCGTCAGGAGCGGGATGCCATCGATGACGACGTCGATCGCGCCGCGAGGCCGCGGAATCATCCGGTAGCTCACACGGGTGGCGTGCACGTCGAGTTGAATTCGGCGCGCCTCGGTCACCACGACCAGCCGGGCGCCGGACGGTTGCGCTTCCATCATGCGCAACTGTGGATCTGCGTCACGCTGACGCACGTGCGGGTGGAGCCGGTGTGGTCGCATCCCACGTTCCACGTTCTCGAGTTGCGCCACACCATCGACGAGATCGGGTGTGATGGGGGTGGTGATCATGGGGCGATCCCTTCTGAGGCGTGTACCTCCGTATGTCGGTCGCGATGACCGTGCGGCGCGGGCGGGCCCGCATCACACCGGCAGCCTCGACCCGATCTGCACCCGCACCTTCGTGGGAGCAGAGAGCTCTCAGTCGGCGGGCCACGCGCTGGTGACGGCGCGGACGGCGATGCGCAGACTCGCGGCCTCAACGTCGACGCGCACTGTTTCAGAGGGCAGCGCACGTTCGGTCGTGAGCCCCGCCATGACGGTGGAGAGAAACCGGGCTCGCTCCTCGACCCGTCCGGGCGGGATCGCGCCTTCGTCAATCAGAGTGGTCAGCCACTGCTCGATCACATGTCGCGTCATGCGATCCAGGGCGAGGTAGGTGGCGGCGTCGTCTTCAGACGGAGGCGTGGCCACATACGCCTTGTAGAGCGCACCCCACTGCTCCCGAGCGCGCTCCCCCACACCGACCTGACGAAGAAGAAGCTGCAAGCACGCGACGAGGCGCTCTTCCGCCGTCAGGGAGCGATCGTTGATCGGGTCGTCGGGGATCTCCAGGTCGTACAGAGCCGCGACCACCGTCTCGACGAGTGCGCGCTGTGTCGGGAAGAAGTGGCGCAGAGATCCGGTGCTCACTTGGGCGCGCGCTGCCACCGCCCTCACGCTCAGACGTGCGGTGGGATTCTCGCCCAGCATCGTTGCCGCAGCGATGAGGATCTTCGCTCGTGTTCCTGGTTCCTCAGACGCTTCGTCCATTTGCCCCTCGTGGCCATCCGTCTATAACAGTGTGCTAGCTTAGCCCCTCATTGTCTATCACACTGTACTAGTACCGGGATGAAGGTCGAGATATTGGCTATGAAGCATTGGCGCAATCGCCGAGTGCGTGCCGGCTCGGGCGAACCGCTGCGCCGCTATCGCTGGTGGCAGATGTTCGGCCGGTCGCTCCGATCGATCACGCTGCGCTGCACCGACGGCACGACGTCGACGTATACGGTCGACGTCCGTCACGCCGGCGACATGTCCGACGGAGAGATCCGCGCCCGCCTCTACGTCGACGGGGCCTTGCAGTCCTACGCGAAGATGCCCACCCGCTTTTCGGTGCCAGGCGGCCATATCGAGGTGGCGGTCACCGGCTTCGGGCTCAAACGCTGCCACTATGTACGGCCCGACGGCACCGAGAGGCAGCTGTCGACCCATCCTCGATCCGCCGAGGGCCGACGCGCCCGGTTGCACCAGCGGCATCCCCGCCTGAGCCACGTCATCGGCCTCATCTCCGTCGCGTTCGTCGTCGCCGGCCTGTGTGTCGAGGTGCCCCAGATCATCGAAGCGCTTTCGCAGATGCCGCCGATCGCCGACTCGATCGGCGTCTTCACCTCCCCCATCCAGCTCCCCCTCCACATCAATCTGCTCATCGGGCTCGCCGCTGTCCTCGGCAGCACGGAGCGAGCCCTACGTATGCGATCGAGCTGGATCGACGATCTCGCCAGCTGATCCCCTCGAAAGGAACCACCATGGACAACCCCACCCAGAACTGGCTTCTCCGAGATGACGAACCGCGATCGAGCCCGGGCGTCCCGGCCGGCGTCGAGTATCACCGTGTCTACGCCGGCGACAAGCGCCGGATCCTGCGAGGGATCCTGGCGATCATCCTGCTGCTCGCAGGGCTCGTCGGACTCCCGCTCCTGTTCACGTCCGCCGCGACCGTCATCGATGCGGAGATTCTCGGCCGCACTGGTTTCACGCCTCTGCAGCATGCCATCGGCGCTCTGTCGCTGGGCCTGCTGATCCCGTATTGCATGCTGATTCAGCGTGTGCTCTACAAAGTGCCGTTCCGCTCCCTCCACTCTGTGGCGGGACGGTTCCGGTTCGGTGTCTTCGGTCGCGCTCTGCTCGCCTTCGGGCCACTGGTACTCATCGGTATGGCTCTCCCGGCGGCCATGCAACCGGGCCCGCAAATGCCTTGGACGACGTTCGACCTTGTCGCTTTCTTCGTCATCGGCATGATTTTGACGCCTCTTGCTGCCGCCGGCGAAGAGTACGGCTTCCGCGGCTTGATGTTCCGCGTCGTGGGCGGTTGGGCACGCAACGCACGCGTTGGTGCTGTCATCGGAATCGTCATCCCCACCGTCCTCTTCTCACTTCTGCACGGATCACTCGACCCGTACATCCTCACGTCCTACTTCGTGTTGTTCGGATCCATGGCGATCGTCACCTGGCGTACCGGGGGGCTCGAAACGGCCGTCGTCCTCCACGCCGTCTACAACCTCACCTCGCTCGTTCTCGGCACGACGCTGCACGTGGACATCGGCGGGGCGCTCAACGGTCGTGGAGAAATGGCAGGCTCCATCGACATCCTCATCCCCAGCGTCGCACTCGTCGTCGTCACCGTTGCGGTCTGGTGGATCACTCGCGCAACCGGTCCCGCCCGCACCCCGCAGAGCGGTGCTGCCCACAGCACGATCACCGGATCGCGCTGACAGCCCCTGCTCTTGCCCGCAGCCGCGAGCCTTGCAGCACTCGTTGTGGTCGGGATACGGGAGCGTTCGCGTCGCAGCGATCGGACTGCATCATTCCCTCGCTAGCGATCTCCGCCGCTCAGCACGCCCGAGATGAGGAGTTGCACGAGCGCGTCAGCCCGGTATCGGGCGTCACTCGCGGCCCCGATGCAGAGGTTGCCGATACCTTTGAGCACGTTGTACGCATCGACCGATGAAGCCGTACCGACGAACTCGAGCGCAGCCGCGAGGAGATCACCGCACACCGGTACGAGACGGTCGACGAAGTAGGCGTGCAATGCATCGGATCCGGCACTGTCCCCCTGCAGAGCGCCTGCAAGCCCGTGCTTGGTGACGAGGAACTCGACGAAAAGCGCCACCCACGCCCGCAGCGCGGCCTCGGGCGTTGCACTCTCGGCGAGTAGTCGCGGACCGGCTTCCGCACAGGCCTCGACCTGATGCCGGTACACCGCGACCACGAGTTCCGAACGCGTCGGAAAATGGCGATAGATGGTCCCCACGCCGACACCGGCCTTCGCTGCGATCTCCCGCACAGGGGCATCGACCCCAGACGTCACGAACACCGCCGCCGCTGCGTCGAGGAGCGCTTGCCGGCTTCGACGCGGGCGACCCACCTGCGCAGACCGCTCACCCCCCGCCTGTTCGCCTTCGGTGTCAGCCATGTGCCCCTCCTCCACCTATCGCCTCCATCGGTTGCATTACGGAGCATTGTTCCGTAACGTTGCGGAACGTCGCTCCGATAAAAAGTATCGCAGAGCGCAGTCCTGGGAAGGAACCTGACATGCTCTCCTCACTCCTCGACGCTCTGGATGGCATGACCGGCGCCGATGCGCCGGTCCTCTCGGCCGCCCCCGTCCGGCTCGCCGCCCCCGACCGACCTGTGCCGTTGGAAGCACGAATCTCCGCCCCGGCGACGGGCACCAACCTCCCGGTCGTACTCTTCTCCCACGGCAACGGCTGGAATCTCGACGGGTACGCACCACTGACCGCGTTCTGGGCTTCGCGCGGATTCGTCGTGATCCAGCCCACGCACCTGGACTCCCGCCGCAACGGTTTCGGCTTCGACCACCCCGTGTTCCCCACGATCTGGACCGAGCGCATCGCTGATCTCACACGCATCCTCGACCAGCTCGAGACAATCGAAGCCGCCGTACCCGGGCTCGCCGGTCGCGTCGACCGCAGTCGCATAGCCGTCACCGGCCACTCATGGGGCGGACAGACGGCGCAGTCACTCCTCGGCGCACGGATCTTCGACGAAACCGGTCGGGTCGGCGAGGACATGTCCGACAGTCGCGTCAGCGCGGGAATCCTCTTCGCCGCGACGGGGGTGGGCGGAGATGACCTGCATCCGTTCGCACAGGCGAACTTCCCGTTCATGCGCCCCTCATTCCAAGAGATGACCACGCCGACGCTGGTTGTCGCCGGCGACCACGATCAGTCCAAGATGTCCACCCGCGGACCCGACTGGTTCACCGACGCCTACACCTACAGCCCTGGCGCCACCGACCTCCTCACCTTCTACGGGGCCGAGCACGCCCTCGGCGGGATCGTCGGATATGAAGTCGCCGAGACCACCGACGAGAACCCCGACCGGGTAGCCCTCATCCAGCGGCTGACCACTGCCTACCTGCGCACGGCGCTCCACATCGACGAGAACAGTTGGCCGGCTGGCCGCGACGCATTCAGTCACAGCACCGATCCGATCGGGCGCGCCGACAGCAAGTGACGGGTGCCGCGCACCTGAGGTCGAGCGGTCCAGTGACGCCTACGTCACAGCCCCTGCCAACCACACATCACACCAGCGCACAACCGCGGCGGAGCGGCGGGAGAAATCGCAAGAGCCGCGGAATCGCACGATTCCGCGGCTCTTGCAAGGTTCAACCATGGCTTTGCACCATGTCAGACAAGACGAAGGGAGGTCAGAAATCCCAGTCGTCGTCTTCGGTCGCGACGGCCTTGCCGATGACGTACGACGAGCCCGACCCGCTGAAGAAGTCATGGTTCTCGTCGGCGTTCGGCGACAGGGCCGACAGGATCGCGGGGTTCACGTTCGTGACCGATGCCGGGAACATCGCCTCGTAGCCGAGGTTCATCAGCGCCTTGTTGGCGTTGTAGTGCAGGAACTTCTTCACGTCCTCGGTCAGGCCGACCGAGTCGTAGAGGTCCTGCGTGTACTGCACCTCGTTGTCGTAGAGCTCGTACAGCAGCGAGAAGGTGTAGTCCTTGATCTCGTCGCGCTCGGCCTGCGAGATCTTCTCGAGCCCCTTCTGGAACTTGTACCCGATGTAGTAGCCGTGCACGGCCTCGTCACGGATGATGAGGCGGATGAGGTCGGCGGTGTTGGTGAGCTTCGCCCGCGACGACCAGTGCATCGGCAGGTAGAAGCCCGAGTAGAACAGGAAGCTCTCGAGCAGGGTGGATGCCACCTTGCGCTTGAGCGGCTCGTCGCCACGGTAGTAGTCCATGACGATGTGAGCCTTCTTCTGAAGGTTCGGGTTCTCCACCGACCAGCGGAACGCCTCGTCGATCTCCTTCGTCGAGCACAGGGTCGAGAAGATCGACGAGTAGCTCTTGGCGTGCACCGACTCCATGAACGCGATGTTCGTGTAGACGGCCTCCTCGTGCGGGGTGATCGCATCGGGGATGAGCGAGACGGCGCCCACCGTCCCCTGGATCGTGTCCAGCAGCGTGAGTCCGGTGAACACCCGCATCGTGAGGGTCTGCTCGTCGGGGGTGAGCGTGTTCCACGACTGGATGTCGTTGGACAGCGGCACCTTCTCGGGCAGCCAGAAGTTGTTCACCAGGCGGTTCCAGACCTCGAGGTCCTTGTCGTCCTCGATGCGGTTCCAGTTGATCGCCTGCACGTGGTTCAGCAGCGGCAGTTTCTCGCTCATGTCGATGTCCTCTTCGTTTCGTCTCTACGCTCGCCGGTGACCGCGGTCACAGCATGCAGGAGACGCATTCGGCCATGTCGGTGCCCTCGAGGGCAAGCTGACGCAGGCGGATGTAGTAGATGGTCTTGATGCCCTTGCGCCACGCGTAGATCTGCGCGCGGTTGATGTCGCGGGTGGTGGCGGTGTCCTTGAAGAACAGCGTCAGCGACAGGCCCTGGTCGACGTGCTGCGTCGCCGCGGCGTAGGTGTCGATGACCTTCTCGTAGCCGATCTCGTACGCGTCCTGGTAGTACTCCAGGTTCTCGTTCGTCATGAACGGCGCCGGGTAGTAGACGCGCCCGAGCTTGCCTTCCTTGCGGATCTCGATCTTCGACGCGATCGGGTGGATCGAGCTCGTCGAGTTGTTGATGTACGAGATCGAGCCGGTCGGCGGCACGGCCTGCAGGTTCTGGTTGTAGATGCCGTGCTGCTGGATCGACGCCTTCAGGCGCACCCAGTCCTCCTGCGTGGGGATCGGGATGCCGGCGAACATCTGCCGGACCTTCTCGGTCTGCGGCATCCACTCCTGCTCGATGTACTTGTCGAAGAACTCGCCCGAGGCGTACGTCGAGTCGGCGAAGCCTTCGAAGGCCACGCCCCGCTCGATGGCGATCTTGTTCGACGCCTCGAGGGCGTGGAACAGCACCGTGTAGAAGTAGATGTTCGTGAAGTCCAGGCCCTCTTCGGACCCGTAGTACACGTGCTCGCGGGCGAGGTACCCGTGCAGGTTCATCTGCCCCAGGCCGATCGCGTGAGAGCGGTCGTTGCCGTCCTCGATCGAGCGCACGGAGCCGATGTGGCTCTGATCGCTCACGGCCGTGAGCGCGCGGATGCCGGTCTCGACGGTCTTGGCCAGGTTGCCGCCGTCCATCGCCAGGGCGATGTTGAGCGAGCCGAGGTTGCACGAGATGTCCTTGCCGATCTGGTCGTAGGACAGGTCTTCGTTGAACGTCGTCGGGGTGTTCACCTGCAGGATCTCGCTGCAGAGGTTGGACATGTTGATCCGGCCCTTGATCGGGTTGGCCTTGTTCACCGTGTCCTCGAACATGATGTACGGGTAGCCCGACTCGAACTGGATCTCGGCGAGGGTCTGGAAGAACTCGCGCGCGTTGATCTTCGTCTTCTTGATGCGCGGGTCATCGACCATCTCGCGGTACTTCTCGGTCACCGAGATGTCACCGAACGGCACGCCGTAGACCTTCTCGACGTCGTACGGCGAGAACAGGTACATGTCCTCGTCGTTCTTGGCGAGATCGAAGGTGATGTCGGGGATGACGACACCCAGCGACAGCGTCTTGATGCGGATCTTCTCGTCGGCGTTCTCACGCTTGGTGTCGAGGAACCGCAGGATGTCGGGGTGGTGAGCGGAGAGGTACACCGCGCCGGCGCCCTGGCGGGCGCCGAGCTGGTTGGCGTAGCTGAAGCTGTCTTCGAGCAGCTTCATGACGGGGATGATGCCGCTGGACTGGTTCTCGATCTGCTTGATCGGCGCGCCGGCCTCGCGGATGTTCGACAGCAGCAAGGCGACGCCGCCGCCGCGCTTGGACAGCTGCAGCGAGGAGTTGATGCCGCGGGAGATCGACTCCATGTTGTCTTCGATGCGCAGCAGGAAGCAGCTGACGAGCTCGCCACGCTGTGCCTTGCCCGCGTTGAGGAAGGTCGGGGTCGCCGGCTGGAAGCGGCCGGAGAGGATCTCGTCGACGATCTCCATCGCGAGCTTCTCGTCACCGTCGGCGAGGGCGAGACCGGTCATGACGACGCGGTCCTCGAAGCGCTCGAGGTAGCGCTTGCCGTCGAAGGTCTTCAGCGTGTAGCTGGTGTAGTACTTGAACGCGCCGAGGAACGTCTCGAAGCGGAACTTCTTGTCGTAGGCGAAGTCATTGAGCTGCTTGATGAACTCGAACGAGTACTTCTCGAGCACGGCCGGCTCGTAGTACTCCTTCTCCACGAGGTAGTCCAGGCGCTCCTTGAGGGAGTGGAAGAACACCGTGTTCTGGTTGACGTGCTGCAGGAAGAACTCCCGCGCGGCACGCTTGTCGGCGTCGAACTGGATCTTGCCGTCCGGGCCGTAGAGGTTGAGCATCGCGTTGAGCGCATGGTAGTCCATGCCCTCGAATCGCTCGTCGCTCTTGAAACCCATGTCGGTCAGTGCTGTTTCCACCATTGCTCCAGTCCTTCGCTCACGCGATCGACGTCTTCCGGCGTGCCGAAGAGTTCTAGCCGGTACAAATGCGGCACGTTGCACTTGCGGCTGATGATGTCACCGGCGAGGCAGAACGCCGCGCCGAAGTTGGTGTTGCCCGCGGAGATGACTCCGCGGATCAGGCGCCGGTTGTTCTCGTCGTTGAGGAACCGGATCACCTGCTTGGGTACCGCACCCTTCTCCTCACCCCTGCCCTGACCGCCCCCGTAGGTGGGGGTGACCAGGACGAAGGGCTCGTCGATCGTGAGCGCGGGCTCTGAGGAGCGCAGCGGGATGCGCACGGCCGGGAGGCCCAGCTTCGCCACGAACTTCGCGGTGTTGCCGGACAGGCTCGAGAAGTAGACGAGCAGTGGTGCTCGGGTCGCCGTCATATGCATGTCCACCTCCTTTCCCGATCGCAGCCGTGGTGCGCCGCGCGTCGAGACCGTCAGGCCAGGCGCGAAGCGAGCTCGTCGATCTTGTCGGGGCGGAAGCCCGACCAGTGGTCCTCGTCGGTGACGACGACCGGCGCCTGCAGGTAGCCCAGCGACTTCACGCGCTCGAGCGCCGCAGCGTCTTCGGAGAGGTCCAGGATCTCGTACTCGATGCCCTTGGAGTCCAGTGCCCGGTAGGTCGCGTTGCACTGCACGCAGGAAGGCTTGGTGTAGACCGTGATCGCCATGTCGTTCGTGTTTCCCCTCAAAATCCTTGGTGTTCTCGGCCAGACCGCGCCGGGACCTCAATACTACATATGGGTGCCGACGTTCGGTGGCACCACAAGGGATAGTAGTTACATCCGTGTAGTTTTCCACCGCTCTCCCCAGGTACAACACATGTTGTCCACCGTTTCATCCACAGGACGAGCGATTGCCCGAGGCCTCGAAAGGCGCTGAATCATGCGGCTCGCGCCGCCGGCGGGACGATTCATCCACAGGCCAGACGCTACGGACCCCCTCCGACATCGGAGTTGCTGTGGAACGGAGGATACGGCGTGTCGCCACGCGCGCAGGTAGCGTTGACAGACGTGGCGGGCTATCGGGATCTTCTGCGCACTCCAGGAGTGGCGCGCATCATGGCCGCGCAGCTGACGGCGCGCTTCCCCAGCGGCATGACGAGTCTGGCGATCCTGCTGCACATCGAGCACGTGACGGGCTCCTACGGCGCCGCCGGGCTCGTACTCGCAGCCACCTCCGTCGGCCAGGCCGTCGCGGGACCGGTGACCAGTCGCTGGATGGGCGCCTGGGGCATGCGCAAGGTGCTGATCCTCACGACGCTCGTGTGCGCGGCCGGCATCACGACCCTCGCCCTCGCGCCGCTGACCGTCCCCGGTTACATGATCGTCGCCCTGCTCGCGGGCCTCGCCACTCCCCCCGTGCAGCCGGCCGTGCGCACCATCTACCCCAAGATGGTCAACTCCCGCCAGCTCACGCCGCTGTTCTCCCTCGACGCCTCGCTGCAGGAGATCATCTGGATCATCGCGCCGGTGCTCATCACCTTCGTCGCGACGCAGGCCGGCACCGTCCCCGGCCTCCTCCTCATCGTCGTGATCCTGCTGATCGGTGGCACCTGGTTCATCGTCTCCCCCGAGCTCGGCCGCGTGCGCATCCCGCGCAGCCGCCGGTCGCTGGGCAAGGTGATGACCAAGCCTCCCGTGCTGCTGGCCACCGTCGCCGGGTTCCTGCTCATCGGCGCGACCGCGGCGGTCGAGGCGGGCGTCGTCGCCACCTTCGACCACGGCGGCCTCGAGGCCGGTCTCGTCCTCGCGGTCTTCTCGATCGGCAGTCTCGCCGGCGGTCTCGGTTTCGGCCACATCCCCATCGGCCGGTGGGCCATGGCCCGGCGCCTCGCGATCGTCGCGGTCGGCCTGGCGCTCGCGATGGTGTCGCTGGAGATCTGGTGGATGGGCGGCGCGCTGCTCATCGCCGGTCTCGGCGTGGCGCCGGCGCTCGCGGTGATGTTCGCGATCACCTCGGCGAGCGTGAAGTTCAGCGACACCGCCGAGGCGTTCGGGTGGGTCGGCACCGGTCAGCTAATCGGCGCGGCGATCGGCTCCGCCATCGCCGGCTTCCTGATCGACGACATCGGCCCGCAGGGCGCCTTCGCCGCGGGTGCCGCTTTCGCCGCGCTCGGCGTGATCGTCTCCGCCGTGTTCGTGCGCGGCTTCCCCGACCTCCGCGGCCGCGACGCAAGCCCCATCCCCGACACCGAGCCGGTGTCGATCATCACCTGACCGCGCTCAGGCCAGCCGCGCCAGCAGGAACAGCACGGCTCGCGCGTACGCGTCGGCGGGCTCCGGATGCCGGAAACGATGCTGGATCCCGGCGACCTCGATCTCCACTTCGTACGTGTCGGGCAGGCGGCTGAGGCTGCGGAAGGCTCCCCGCAGCATCTCGCGCAGCTGCCCCTCGGACGGCAGCCACAGCGCGTCCTCGAGCGCGACCGAATCCAGCGCCCACTCCGTCGTGCCGTTGAAGGCCAGCAGCGTCCCGGTCGGGTAGCTGCGCGGCTCGATGGTCATGTCGCTGACGGTGAAGACGTCGGCGTCGAACTCGGGTTCGTCCAGCTGGAACCGGTCGCCCGAGCGCGGCCGCCACACCAGGCCCGACGCCCGCAGCTCCCGTGCCAGGTCTGTGGAGATCACCCTCCCCATCATGCCGCCCCGCGGCGACCCCGGGGCCGCCGCGCCCCAGTCCGCCCTGCCCGAGTCCGCTGGGGCTCCCCCGCTTTAGGCTGGGGCAATGCCCGTTCCCGTCACCCTCCCCCGGCAGGCCTGGGGCGAGCCCCACGCCCCGCGCCGGGCACTGCTCGTCCACGGCCTCGGCTCCAACGGCGCGCTCATGTGGCTGTACGGCACGGCGCTGGCGGGCCTCGGCTGGCACGCGACCGCGGTGGATCTGCGCGGCCACGGCACCGCGCCCCGCGCCCTGGACTACACGATCGCCGCGTACGCCGCCGATGTCGCAGCTACCACCCCGGATGCCGCGACCCCCGATGCCGCCGACGACACCGCCCGCCCGTGGGACCTCGTCATCGGCCACTCCCTCGGTGGGGCCGCGGCCACCGTCGCCGCGGCGGCGCACCCCGACTGGACGCGCCGGCTGGTGCTCATCGACCCCGGCATCCGGCTCGCCGACGGCGACCGCTCGGTCGTGCGCGACAGCCAGACGCGGGCGTTCGACGACCCCACCGAGGCGGCGGTGCGTGCGGAGCATCCCCTGTGGCATCCGAACGACGTGGAGCTCAAGGCCCTCGCCGCCCGGCAGGCGAGCCGCTGGGGCGTCGAGCAGACCAGTGACCAGAACACCGCGTGGGACGTCACCGCCGACGCCGCGCGGCTGAGCGTCGCAACCCACGTCATCGCGAGCGACCCGGAGGTCTACTCCATCTTCACCGGCGACCTCGTGCGCGACGTGCTCGCCAACCCGCACATCACCATGTCGGTCGTCGCCGGCGCCGGCCATTCGCCGCACCGCGACAAGCCCGCCGATACTCTCCGCCACCTGATGGAGGTGCTCGCATGACCGAGTTCGACGTCACGACCCTGCTCCCCGACGACCTGCTCGAGCGCATCCGCTCCCGCGCCGCCGCGCACGACCGCGAGAACACCTTCCCGACCGGCGACCTCGCCGAACTGCAGGCCGCCGGCTACCTCGCCGCGCTCGCCCCCGCTGATTTCGGCGGCGCGGGCCTCGGTCTCGCAGAAGTCAGCAAGCTGCAGCAGCGCCTCGCGGGAGCCGCCCCCGCGACGGCCCTCGCGATCAACATGCACCTGGTGTGGACGGGAGTCGCCAAGGTGCTGCACGACCGCGGCATCCCCGACCTCGACCACGTGCTCGCCGGCGCCGTCGCGGGCGAGGTCTACGCCTTCGGCATCAGCGAGGCGGGCAACGACCTCGTGCTCTTCGGCAGCGACACCGATGCCACACCCCAGGCCGACGGCGGCTACGCCTTCACCGGTACCAAGATCTTCACCTCCCTCGCCCCGGTGTGGACGCAGCTGGGCCTCCACGGCCTCGACACCACCTCCCCCGACGGTCCGAAGCTCGTCTACGCGTTCGTCCCGCGCACCGAGGAGCACGAGGGCCGCGTGGTCACGCGCGACGACTGGGACACCGTCGGCATGCGCGGCACCCAATCGCGCACCACCGAGCTGCACGGCGCCCTCGCCCCCGCCGAGCGCATCGCGCGCCGCATCGCGCCGGGGCCCAGCCCTGACCCGATCGTCTTCGCGATCTTCAGCGTGTTCGAGCTGCTGCTGGCATCCGTCTACACCGGCATCGCCCGCCGGGCGCTGGAGGTCGCCGTCGACACGGCGACACGGCGCACCTCGAAGAAGACCGGACTCGCCTACAGCCACGATCCCGACATCCGCTGGCGTGTGGCCGACATGGCACTCGCCTACGACGCGCTGCCGCCGCAGCTGCAGTCCCTCTGCCACGACGTCGACGCGCAGGTCGACCACGGCCCGCGCTGGTTCTCGCTGCTGAGCGGCATGAAGCATCGCGCCGTGACGACCGCGAAGGCCGTCGTCGACGACGCCGTGCTCGTCGCAGGGGGCTCGTCGTACTTCGCCGGGGCGGAGCTCGGCCGGCTGTACCGCGACGTGCTGGCGGGACTCTTCCACCCCTCCGACCCGGAGTCGGCCCACGCGACCGTCGCGGCCGCGTGGCTCGGACCCGTCGGCGGCTGAGCCGCGTGCGAGGATGACGGCATGTCTCCCACGCCCACCGCTGAGCTGAGCCCGGCGGACCAGGAGCGGCGCCGCGGGCTGCGGGTCATGAAGAGCGTGGCACTGGGCGCGCTGCTGTTCATGGCGGTGCTGTTCGCGGTCTCGTTCCCCTTCCAAGACGACGTGCCGTGGCTCGCCTACGTGCGCGCCGCCGCCGAGGGCGGCATGGTCGGCGCCCTGGCCGACTGGTTCGCAGTGACGGCGCTGTTCCGGCATCCGCTGGGCATTCCCATCCCGCACACCGCGATCATCCCGAGCCGCAAGGACGAGATCGGCCGCAATCTCGGGGAGTTCGTGGAGACGAACTTCCTCTCCGCCGAGGTCGTGCGCACCAAGCTCGAGACGATGAGCGTCTCGCGGCGGCTGGGCGAATGGCTCTCCCGGCCCGAGCACGCCGAACGCGTCGCCGACGAGGCATCGGCGATGGCCGCCGGGGTGCTGCGCGCGCTCAGCGACAGCGACGTGCAGGACCTCATCGCCGACATCGCCCGTGATCATCTCATCGCCCCCGAGTGGGGTCCGCCGCTGGGTGGGTGGCTCGAGCGACTGGTGGATGCCGGTGCGCACCACGGCGCCGTCGACCTCGCCGCCGACTCCGTCGCCACCTGGCTCGAGGGCAACCGTGCCTCGTTCGACGGCCTGGTCTCGCGCCGCTTGCCCGGCTGGGTGCCCTCGCTCGCACACCGCCTCATCGACGACACCCTCTATAAGGAGACCGTCACGTTCGTGCGCGCGGTGCGCGCCGACCCCGACCACCCCGCCCGCCGTGCCATCGACCGCTACCTCGCGCGCCTGGCCGACAATCTGCAGCACGACCCGGCGACGATCGGTCGCTTCGAGGATGCCAAGGGCGGCGTGTTCGACTCGCCGCGCGTGCGCGAACTCGCCGCCGAGGCGTGGAACACCACCAAGAACGGGCTGCTCGCGTCGCTCTCCGATCCCGGCAGCGCCCTGCGCCGTCGGGCGACGGAGGCGCTGGCCGATGCCGGGGGGCGCCTGTCCACCGACGACACCCTGCAGCGGCGAGTCGACACGTGGGTGACCGATGCCGCCGTGTTCCTCGTCGACCGCTACCGTCACGACATCGCGTCGATCATCACCGAAACGGTCGAGCGATGGGATCCGGCCGAGACGACGGAGAAGATCGAGCTGATGGTGGGGCGCGATCTGCAGTACATCCGCCTCAACGGCACGGTCGTCGGCTCGCTCGCCGGATTGCTCATCTTCACCATCGCGCACGCCCTCGTCGGGTGAGTACCCTGAGCGCATGGGCGAGGGCGAGCTGCTGTTCAGCTACGGAGCGTTCGGCGGGGACGAACTGCAGCTCGACACGTTCGGACGGGTCGTCCACGCCGAACAGGACGTCCTGCCCGGCTACGTGACCGAAGCCGCACCGGCGACGGACCCGCGGCTCGTCGACCGCATCGGCCCCGTCCCGAAGCGGCGGCTGCGTCACACCGGCGATGCTCTCGACAAGGTGGTGGGGCGCACGCTGCATCTCAGCGTCGAAGAGCTGGATGCCGCAGACGACCTGGTCACCCCGCTCCTGCGCCGCACGCCGGTGAGGCTCGCGAGCGGTCGCAGCGCCTGGGTGTACGTGGCGGTGGATGCATGATCCGGCTCTGTCTCGTGCGTCATGCCAAGAGCGACTGGGGACCCCCGGGGCTCGCAGACCACGACCGGCCGCTCAATGCCCGCGGCCGGCGCGACGCGCCGGTCATGGCCCGCCGCCTGGCGGACGCCCGGTTCGTCCCCGATGTCATCGTGACCTCCACCGCGCTGCGCGCACGCTCCACGGCGGGGTTCTTCGCCGACGAGTTCGGGCTGGAGCCGATCGCGCGGGAAGATCTCTACGGCGCCTCGGCCGACGAACTGCTGCGCGTGGCCGCCACGCAGGGCGTGCCCTCGGTGCTCGTCGTCGCCCATGACCCGGGCATGAGCGTGCTCGCCGAGCGCCTGTCGGGCGACATCGCCCATATGCCGACCTGCGCCGTGGCGACCTTCACCTGGTGGCAGGACGACTGGGACGTCGCGACCGCGCTCGACCCCGACGAGTGGACCTTCGACACCCCGCGGTGAATGCGGCGGCGGTCAGCGGCATGTCCACGGCGCCGGCGCGAAGATCCTGGTGCACGCGACGGCAGCCTGAGGTTCGGATCTCGCCGCGGGCGCCGCAGCTGTTCGCTGTCGCGCCGCGGCGGGTCCGCACGTCACAGCCCGACCAGTGCCGCGCTGCGCTCCCAGAGCTCCCGCGCCAGCAGAGGGTCGTCGGCAGCCTTGTTCGTGGGGCCGATGCGGTTGCGCTCGTAGTACTGCCCCGGCTGCCAGTCGACCCCTGGGGTACCGAGGGCGAGCCACGTCAAGCGCGACCCGCCCGTCTCGGCGGAAGTCAGCAGACGCCGCGAGAGGGGGTTGGTGTAGACGAAGCGCCACGACCCCGGGGATGCCGACGCGAAGCTCGTCGCCACGGCGCCGGGATGGAAGGCCACGGCGTTCACACCGTCGACTCCCCAGCGTCGCTGCAGTTCCTTCGTGAACAGCACGTTCGCGAGCTTCGCGTTGCCGTATGCGGCGCTGGCGGAGTAGCGCCGCTCGCCCTGCAGGTCGTCGATGTCGAAGCGGGCGAAGCGCCGCGCGGCGACGCTCGAGGTCTGGATGACCGCCGCTGCGCTCTCGACCAGCCGCTCGCGCAGCAGGTTCGTGAGCAGGAACGGGGCGAGATGGTTGACCTGGAAGGTCTTCTCGAAACCATCCGCGGTGAGGGCGCGGTCGCCGAAGATTCCGCCGGCGTTGTTGGCGAGCACGTCGATGCGGGGGTACCGCTCCCCCAGGCTCGCCGCCAACTCCCGCACCTGCGACAGCTCGGCGAAGTCGGCCAGATGCCACGGGGCGCCGATCCGCTCGGCCACCGCGCGGGTCTTGGCCGGGTCGCGCCCGACCACCACCACCCGGTCGCCGGCATCATGCAGCTGCTGCGCGGCCGCGGCACCGATGCCGTCGCTCGCGCCGGTGATGACGATCGTGCGCGACTCGCCGCCGGTCACAGGGTGAAGTCCTCGTTGTCGCCTTCGAGGCGTTCCCCGGTCACCTTCTGCTTCACGAACGCGACGATGCTCGCGACCTTGCCGCCGGGGCTGTCCCAATACTCGGCGCTCTCGGCTTCGACCTTCAGCAGGGTGACGTCGTCGTCGCCGGGCCCTTCGGGGAACCACGCCTCCAGGGCGGGGTTCCACAGCTGCTGAAGCTTCGCGCGGTCGTCGACGACGCGCCCGTGGCCGGCGATGGACAGCCACGAGTCGCTCGAGCTGAACGCGATGCCCACGGCGGGGTCGCGCTGGATGTGCTCGACGGTCGAGGCGTGACGGTTGATGACGAACCACAGGTCGCCGTCGAACTCCCGCTCCTGCACCGTCAGCGGGTGCGCGGTGAGCTTGCCGTCTGCGGCGCGGGTGGTGACCATGGCGAAGCGGAAGTCGCCGAGCAGGTCGTTCAGCTTTTCCAGTTCCTCGGGCGTGGCATTCATGGATGTCTCCGTTTCAGTCGGTGCGGCCATCCAACCCTCGCCGCCGCGCGCCACGCGCCCCGTTGACAAACCGCGTGGGCGAGGTCAGTCTCCGTCGGGCACCGGGGTCTGCTGGTACAGCGCCAGGCGCCACCGCCCGCCCTCGCGCACGTACACACTCGTCATGATTCCGACGAAGGGCGGGCCCCCGGCCGCTCGGAAGGCCCGCGCCGTGTAGATGAGGGCCGCGGCATCCGGACCGAGCTCGACGAGCCGCTCGTCGGTGATCTCGAACGCGCCCCATGCGGGTGCCTCACGCAGCGAGGCCATCACTTCGTCGCGGGCGCGGGCGACGCCGTCGGCGAGCACCATGACGGCGTCGTCGGTCATGATCGAGCCGTAGAAGTCGCTGCCGGTGCCGTCGCACAGTGAAGTCCAGCCGGCGAGTTCGAGGCGGACGAGCGGGGTGATGTCGCGAGGCATGCTTCAGCGTTCCGCGCCGGCCGCGCAGGTGCAAGAGGGGGTGGGTGCAGGGCCGCGGCGGCGTGCCGTGGCGCGGGGTCAGTCGACCTTCGTGACCACGCCGCCGGTGAGCGCGACGAGTTCGTCGAAGGTCATCGGGAAGACGGTGTGCGCAGTGCCGCCGGCAGCCCAGATCTCGGGGTGGTCGGCGAGGGCCTCGTCGACGATCGTGAGGAGCGGGGCAGGATGCCCGGTCGGCGCGACGCCGCCGATGGCCTGACCCGTCGCTTCGCGCACCTGTTCCGCCGTCGCGCGCTGGATGCGCTCGCGGCCCAGGCGCGCGGCGAGCGCGGCGGTGTCGACTCGGTGGGCACCGCTGGTCATGACCAGCAGCGGTGCACCGTCCGACCAGAACACGAGGCTGTTGGCGATGGCGCCGACCTCGACGCCGAGGGCCGCGGCCGCCAGCGGGGCCGTGGATGCGGCATCCGGGAGCACGACGATCTCACCCGGGATGCCCGCCGCCCGCAGTGCGTCGTGGACGAGCCGGCTGCGGATGGGCAGGTGCGCTGTCACAGCCCCCACATTAGAGTCTCGGCATGAACGATGTGTTCGACGTCGATAAGCCCGCCCACGCGGCCGCGCGCGCTCGTCTCGACACCGAGTTGATCATGTGGCTCATCACGACGACCGCCGACGGCACGCCGCATCCGGCGCCGGTCTGGTTCCTCTGGCACGACGGGGTGTTCCGCATCGTCAGCGAACCCGAGGCGTACAAGGCGCAGCACCTGCGGCGCGGTTCGAAGGCGGTGCTCCATCTCGACGGCGGGCGGTTCGGCGACGACATCGCGATCTTCCACGGCGATGTGCGACTCATCCCCGACGGCGCGTCCGACTTCCTCGCGCGGTTCCGGGAACCGTTCCTCACGAAGTACGAGAAGTCGATCGACGCGTACGGCATGCCGATCGAGGAGCTCGGCCGGGTCTTCTCCACCGTGATCGAGTTCACCCCCACCCGTCTGACCGCCTGGGCTACCTGACTCCCGCGCCCCGCCGTCCGCCGCACGGTGTCTGTGGTGACGTCCCCGCGCTGCCGTGCCCCGTCGGAATTCAGGCCACCGCCGCCCCGTGACTCGATCCCGCCCCCCACGGCCACCCACCGCCGGAATTCCGACGCCGGCTCCCCCGCCCTTGGGGTGCGGCGGCCCGCGCCGTCGCGCGCGCGTCATCTGTCGGAATTCAGGCGTGGCGGCACAGCCCGGCTTCCCCACCGCTGTTCTCGCGCCGGCCGCCTGAATACCGACGCCGCGAGGCAGCGCCGACGCACTGACCCGCGGCGGTGAGCGGCGTCAGCGGGTGGGGCGGCGACGGGGCCGGCCCAATAGACCGCGGAGCGCCGCGACCACCGACTCCGGGCGGTAGAGGATGTCCTCCGCGATGGGCCGATAGACGCAGTACCCGCGCGCAGCGAGCGCCTGGTCACGACGGCGGTCACGACGCTGCGCTTCCCACTCGGAGTGGTGCGCACGGCTGTCGCATTCGATCACGAGCCAGTCGTCGACGACCAGGTCGACCCGGCCCACGCCGACGAACACCACCTGGAGATCCACCGTCACCCTGAATGCGCGCAGCATCAATCGCACGAGTGTCTCCGTGCCTGCTTCGCTCCGACCGTCGACGAGTCCCCGCAGGTGGCGCTTGCGCGCATCGACGTGGCGGAAGAGTTCGTCGAGTTCGTCTGCCCGAAGCAGGCGCAGGTGCAGGGCGGAGTCGATCGTCGCGACGGCATCGGCCGGGTCCTGGCATCCGATCGCCTGGATCAGGGCGTCGAACACTTCCACGCTCGCGTCGGCCGGGTGCGGGCAGCGATGCAACGGCCGCCAGTGCCGCCGCGCGGCGCGTGGCAGATCCCGCAGCCGTGAGGCTCCGTGAGACAGGTGCACGTGCAGCACGCCGCTGTCGCGGACGTACACGCCGAGCCGGGCCAGCTCCGATACGCACGCCAGTCGACCACCCACCCGCACCGCATCGACCACGTCCTGCGCCGTCTCCGGGTGCAGGTACGCGCCACCGCGCGGGCGGAGCACCGCGCCGCGCCGCACTGCCCGGGTGAGGCCGGTCGGCGAATAGCCGCTTGCGAGCAGTTCACCGCGACGAAACACGCGCACGCGCTGCGCGGTCTGATCGAGGTCGCGGAGCATTCCTCCGTCCTATCCGAACCCGCAGGTTTCCTGCCGCCCGAATACGTCCCTCTGTGGAGGGTTCGGTCGCCCGCGGGCCTGGGGAGGATCGCGCGAAGCGCGAACCGGTCGATATTCAGGTTGCGAATGCGGTTGCAGCCCGATCGGCGCGCGCCCCCGCCGTAGGCCTGAATTCAGACGGGCCGGTGCGGCGCAACAGTCCGACGGGGACGGCACAAGAATGGGCGGCGCGAGGCCATCGAGAAGCGGGACCCGGCGGCGGGGGAATCGGTGGCGGCGGACACCCTGCACGCGCGCCAGCACTCGCCGGTGGTCCGTGCGCCGCCGCCGCCGGAATTCAGGCAGTGCGGCCCGTTCAGTCCCCGCGCCCGCACATCATCAGCGTCAGCCTGAATTCCGACAGGGGCGCGGGGTTGTCCTATCCCGGAAGCGGCGCGGCAGGAGGCGACGCGGCGCGGCGGGACGCGGCGCGCCGCGGCAGGAGGCGGCGCGGAGCGGCGCGGCGGGACGCGGCGCGGCGCGGTCGGAACTCAGGCTGTGGGGCGGGGTTCGGCGGCGCGACGGGGGGCCGGGTTACGTGCGCCTGAATTCCGACGGGGAGGAACGTGAGCATCGGGGCGACGACGCACTCGAACCGCTCAGGCTCGTGAGGCACAATGGGGGCAGGATGCCGCAAAGCCGCGGGTCCACCGTGCAGCCCACAAGGCCCGCCGAAAGAGGAATGCGATGACGCCTGCCCTGCCCCTTCCCGATTTCCGTCACGAACGGGTGGAGGTGATGACCGGGCGACGCAGCGATCTGTTCCTCGTGGTCGCCCTGCACTCCTCCGTCCTCGGTTCCGCCCTCGGTGGTGCGCGACTGTGGACCTATCCCCACTGGAGCGACGCGCTCGGCGACGCCCTGCGCCTGTCGGCGGCGATGACTCTGAAGAACGCGGCAGCGGGCCTCGACGCCGGCGGCGGCAAGGCGGTCATCGGCCTGGAACCGGGCACCGCGCTCAGCCCCGAGCGCCGCCGCGCCGCGTTCCTCGACCTCGGCGACGCGGTCGCGTCGTTCGACGGCCGCTACCGCACCGCCGAGGACGTGGGCTCCACGACCGACGACATGCTCGTCGTCTCGGAGCGCACCGAGCACGTCGTGGGGCTCCCCGATGCCGTCGGCGGCTCCGGCGAACCGGCCGGCCCGACAAGCCTCGGCGTCTACGAATCGCTGCGCGCCACCCTCGAGCGCGTCACCGGCTCCCCCGACGTCGCCGGCCGCCGCATCACCGTCTCGGGTCTCGGTCAGGTCGGCAGCCGCCTCGCGGTGCGCCTGTCCACCGAAGGCGCGGTCCTCACCGTCACCGACGTCAACCCGGCCAAGCGCCACCTCGCGCGCGAACTCGGCGCGGCATGGGCCGAGCCCGGCACCGAGCACCGCGTCGCAGCCGACGTCTTCGTCCCGGCCGGCATCGGGGGCCTCCTCACCGACGAGGTCATCGACACCCTGGATGCCGCAGCCGTCTGCGGCCCCGCCAACAACCCACTCGCCTCGCACGAGGGAGCCGGGCGCCTCGCCGCGCGCGGCATCCTCTATGCGCCCGACTTCGTCGTGAATGCCGGCGGCGTCATCTATCTCGACTCGGAGGCCAAGCATCTCGGCACCCGCGCCGAGACCATGACGCGCGTCGCTCGCATCGGCGACACGCTGCGACGCATCTACGACGAGGCCGAGACCGGCGGCATCACACCGCTCGAGGCCGCTGAAGGGCTCGCAGCCGCACGCCTCGCGGCCGGCGACCGCCAGTCCGCCCTCGCCTGAGGTGACGCGGACCGCGCACCGCGAACACCCACTCTTTCCCCGTCGCAGACCCCTGCCTAAGGTGTGCAGATGAGCGCACCCGCGACACCCACGCACGACGAACCGCACCGCCAGGGGCTGGCCGAACGCCTCAACTGGCTGCGGGCAGGGGTGCTGGGCGCGAACGACGGCATCGTCTCGGTCGCCGCCGTCGTGGTGGGCGTCGCGGGCGCGACGTCGGCGGTCGGCCCCATCCTCACCGCGGGGGCGGCGGCGGTGATCGGCGGCGCGGTCTCGATGGCGCTCGGCGAGTACGTCTCGGTGAGCAGCCAGCGCGACACCCAGCACGCACTCATCGCCAAGGAGCGCGCCGAGCTGCAGGCGACTCCCGACGAAGAGCTCGATGAACTCGCGGGGCTGTACCGGGCCAAGGGCCTTTCGGATGCCACCGCCCACCGGGTCGCCCAGGAGCTGACCGCCCACGACGCGCTGGCGGCGCATCTGGACGCCGAACTGCAGATCACCGAGGGCGACGTCGTGAGCCCGTGGCACGCCGCGTTCGCGTCGGGAATCGCGTTCGTGTCGGGTTCGATCCTGCCGATGGCCGCGATCCTGCTGCCCCCGCCGCAGTGGCGGGTGCCGATCACCTTCGTCGCGGTGCTCATCGCCCTCGCCGTGACCGGTGCGCTCGCGGCGCGTATCGGCGGTGCGGCACCGGGGCGCGCGATGATCCGCACGGTCGTCGGCGGTGCGCTGGCACTGGCGGCCACGTTCGCCGTCGGCACGCTGCTCGACACCTCCGGCGTCGTCTGACAGCTCGTCGCCCGTGACGGTGACGCCGGCGCAGGCAGCGCAGCCGACGGCGCACGAAGCTTCCGCGCGGCCGGCTGCCCGCAAGCGACGCCATCCGTGCGGCCGGCCCGCCGGCGGGTGGGCGGACGCAGCGCGCCCACCCGCCGGGCGACGTCAACCCAACGCCACCGTGCCCACGGATTCCAGTCGCGCCGCGTCCACGACGGCCCGCGTCGGCACGCGACCGGCACCGATGTACACGTCGGCCGCGGGGTGGGGAGGGAGGATCTCGATCGCGATGTGCTGCGCCCCGCGGCGCTCGTGCGGCCCGATGCGCCAGGGCTCGCCGCGGTAGACGGCATCCGACAGCAGCCGGTCCCCCACCCAGGCGCGCGCAACGTCGCCCTCCCATTCGAGAACCAGGGTCGCTTCGGCGTCGTCCGGCACGTCGAGGGCGTACTGGGCGGCCCCGCTCCAGTCGGTCGGGATCGACGCGCGGCCGTTGTCGGCGGCGTGGCGCTCGGGCGGGCTCCCCGCCTGGCGGACGAGGCTCACCTCGACGTCCGCGCGACGCGGTGCGGCCGTGCCGGCGATGACCCAGCCGTCATCGGTGAGGCGGCCCACCTCGCCGTCGCCGCCGTCGAAGATCTCCGCCCGATCCGATGCCACCACGCCATCGGCCAGGACCAACTCGGCGCCACCGGCACCGGCACCCTCCGCCCCGGCCCGTACACCGAGCCGCAGTGCGTCGTCCTCCGACAGCACCAGCACGCGGGCGACGGTCTCGCCGTCACGCACCAGCTCGTACAGCGAGCCCGGTCCGTCGAGCTGCGCCTCGCGCACGTCGGCATCGGCGTCGAAGCGCGCCGGAATGCCGGCCGTCTCCCCGAGCACGACCAGCGGCGTCCCGCGCCAGACCACCTCGGTCAGCGGCTGCGCGGTCGCCCAGCGCAGCGTCGCCGCGCCCACCCGCATCCCGAACGGCCACACGAACGCGGCATCCGAGGGGATGTCGACGGCGGGGAATGCGACCTCGCCGGCATCGGTCGCCACGGTGAACGCCACGCCGTCGTGGGCGGGCAGCGCCACCCCGGGCTGGTGGTTGATGACGAAGACGAACCCGGCCTCGCCGTCGGATCGCACCGACCAGCGCAGCCCCTCGGTGTCGGGCGCGTCGGGGGCGTCGTCGGGGAACGAAGCGGGCATGGTCGCCAGCTGCGCGCCCCACCGGCCGAGCAGGTGGTGCTGACGGCGCAGGCGGAACCAGCTCTCGCGCGGCTTGCCGTCAACGGTCAACGGCGCCCCGAAGTCATAGGAGATGTCGGGGAAGTCGTTGGGCTCGCCGGCGGCATGCGCTTCCTGCAGCCCGGCCCGCGGGTTGCGGCCATCGGAGAACATGTAGTAGCCCTGCCAGACGCTCCCGGATGCCAGTTTCGCCAGCGTCAGCGCGTCGACATCGGCCGCCGTGACCACGGGCCGGCGGTGGTAGGCGGCGGTCATGCCGGCACCGATCTCGCAGGTCGCGAACGGCAGGTCGTATTCGCGGGCCGCGCCCGGGGTGCCGGTGCGGTGGTCTGCGCCGATGCCGTCGTCATCACGACGCGCGGATGGGAAGAAGTTCGTCTCGCTGCGCAGGTCCCGCGTGTCGGAGGCCTCGATCCAGAACGAGTCGGAGTAGCCGCCGAAGACCGGCAGCACGTCGTCGGGGAGCTCCGCGCCGCCCCATCCGGTGGCCACCCACAGTGGTGCGGTGAACCCGACCCGCTCGGCCAGTCGACGAAGCGTCTGCAGGTGCGTCGGCTGGTCGTAGAGCTCGTTGTCGACCTGGATGGCGAACAACTCGATGCCGCGCACCTGCTCGGCCAGCATCGCGTACCAGCGCTCGGCCTCCGCCAGATACGCGGGGTCGTCCGTGCGCACCGCGACGCCGGTCTCGACCAGCCAGTCGGGCAGCCCGCCGTGACGTGATTCGGCGTGCGCGTAGGGGCCGATGCGCAGCACGATGCCGAGCCCGTGGTCGGTCGCCGCCTGCAGGAACGCCCGCAGGTCGAGGTCGCCCGAGAATGACGCTTCACCACGCACCGGCTCGTGGTGGTTCCACAGCACGTACGTCGCCACGTGGGTCATCCCGGCGGCCCGCATCCGCCGCAGCGTCGCGTCCCACTGGGCGCGCGGCAGTCGCGAGAAGTGCACTTCGCCGGTCAGCGGGAAGACGGGCTCACCGCCCACCTGTACGAAACGGCTCGTGACCTGCACATCGCCGGAGGCGAGGTCGGTGACAGGTGCGGCGGGAGGCGCGGACACGCGCAGACGGGGTGTGGAGAGCACGTCGACCTTTCGTCGGTATCGACTCTCCAGTCTACTGAGAGCCGCGACGCGCCGGGTTTATGGCGACCGGTGAATCATCCATGTCTTCCACGGCTTTCGCCATGCCGCGGTGCTCACCGTCAGTCATAGGCTCAGATCGCACCACATCCATCAGGATGCGCGATCACATGCAAGGGAGCATTATGTCCATCACTCCATTCGCTCGGCGTACGCGGCTGCTGTCCGCGCTGGCTCTGGGAGCCGTCGGCGCACTCGCGCTCTCGGCATGCAGCGGCGGCTCGACCGACGGGGGTGGCACCGCGGAGGATCCCATCGAGATCACCTTCCAGTCGTGGGTGCCCAATGTCGACCGCGCCGTCGACGCGTTCAACGAGGCGCGCGACGACATCCACGTCACGCTCGAGACGATCACCGCCGGTCCCGACGGCGGCTACGCCAAGATGCTGTCGGCCGTGCAGGCGGGAAACCCCGCCGACGTCGCGCAGGTCGGCTACGACTCGATCCCCGACTTCCTCGTCAACGACGCCCTCGAGGACATCACCGAGTACGTCGGTGACTCCGCAGAGGACTTTGTGCCGTGGCAGTGGGAGACCGGCGTCTTCGGCGACCAGGTCTACGCGGTGCCGCAGGCATCCGGCCCGCTCGGTCAGTTCTACCGCAAGGACATCTTCGACTCGCTCGGCCTCGCCCACCCCACCACGTGGGACGAGTACTACGAGGCGGCCAAGGTCATCCGCGCCTCCGACCCCAACCGCTACATCGCGGCCTTCGCGTTCAACCAGGCGCCCTGGATGATCGGTCTGGCTCAGCAGGGCGGCGCCAACTGGTTCGGCACCGACGGTGATGCCTGGGTCGTCGACATCGACGGCGAGGCCACCCTGTCGGTCGTGGAGTTCTGGCAGAAGATGATCGACGAGGACCTCGTCAAGATCGAGGCCGACTTCTCCACCGAGTGGAACGCCGACATCCAGAACGGCAACGTGCTCACGTGGATCTCGGGCTCCTGGGCCGACGCGATCCTGCGCGGCACCGCTCCCGACACCGCCGGTTCCTGGGCCGTGGGCGCCATGCCGCAGTGGGTCGCGGGTGAGAACGTCTCGGCCACCTGGGCCGGCGGCTCGGCCAGCGTCGTGCTGAAGGGCACGAAGAACCCCGAGGCGGCGGCCGAGTTCGCGCTCTGGCTCAACTCCGACCCGACCAGCGTCGACATCCTCACCTCGGTGGGTGCCGGTTGGCCCGCGATCGCCGACACCAGTGTGGTCCCGTCGCTGCAGGACGACCCCGAGGTGTTCGCGTTCTACGGCGGCCAGGACATCTGGGATGTCTTCGCCGAATCGGATGCCGCTGTCGACACGTCGTGGAAGTGGCCGCCGCTGTCGTCCACCCTCTTCGCATCGCTGACCGACAACGTCAAGGCGGCCGTCGATGCCGGCACCCCGCTGGTGGATGCGTACCACGCCACCCAGACCGACGTCGTGGCCGCACTGGAAGAGCGCGGCATCACCGTCAAGTAGTCCCCCGCGGGAGGAGGGACCCCGGTCCCTCCCACCGCTTCTCGCTCCTCGCCGAAAGCGCCCCATGACCACCCTCGCCCCTCGCCGCACTCGACGCCGCCCTCGCGCGGCGCTGTGGGCCCTCCTCGTCCCCTTCGTCGTGATGTTCGTGCTGTTCTTCATCGCGCCGATCATCTACGCCCTCGTGCAGAGCATGTTCGCCACGAAGAGCTCGGGCCTCGGCCTCGGCCGTCCCGAAACGGTCTTCGTGTTCTTCGACAACTACGCCCGGGCCCTCGCCGATCCGGCATTCGTGGAGAGCCTGGGACGCCTCCTGGTGTTCTCGGCCATCGAGGTGCCCCTCATGGTGATCACCGCCCTCGGTCTCGCGCTGCTGCTGGACTCGGGTCGCGCGTGGGGCGGTCGTTTCTTCCGCGTGCTGTACTTCGCCCCTTACGGTGTGCCCGGCGTCGTCGCCACGCTCCTGTGGGGCTTCCTCTACGTCCCCGCCACGAGCCCCATCCTGCAGATGCTCAAAGGCGTCGGCATCGACGTCAACCCGCTCTCCGGCGACAACGTGCTGTTCGCCATCGCCAACATCGCCCTGTGGGGCTTCGCCGGTTACAACATGATCATCCTCATGTCGGCGCTGGAAGCCATCCCCTCGGAGCTCTACGAAGCCGCCCGCATCGACGGCGCGTCGGCGTGGTCGATCATCTGGAACATCAAGCTGCCGCTCGTGCGCCCCTCGGTGATCCTCGTCACCGTCTTCACCCTCATCGGCACCCTGCAGCTGTTCGTCGAACCGCTCGTGCTGCGTCCGCTGACCACCGCGATCAGCTCGACGTTCACCCCGAACCTCGCGGCCTACAACCAGGCGTTCGCGCAGGGCAACCCGAACCTGGCCGCGGCGATGGCCGTCATCGTCGCCCTCCTCGGCTTCGCCTTCTCGTTCGGCTTCCTCAGCCTCGTCAACCGAAAGGGGAACCGAGCATGGTGAACACAGCCCGGCGCTCAGAGCGGCTCACCCCCGGCAGCCTCGCCGTCAACGCCGTCGTCATCCTCGCGGCGACCTACTTCCTCCTCCCGCTGGTGTGGGTGCTGATCGCGGCGACGAAGTCGCCCAGTGAGCTGTTCTCCACGTTCGGCCTGTGGTTCTCCGACACACCGCAGGCGTGGGAGAACCTCACCCGCCTGTTCACGCAGGACGGCGGAGCGTTCACCCGCTGGGTGCTCAACAGCATCCTCTACTCGGGCGTGGGCGCGGCGGTGGCCATGGTGCTCTCCAGCGCCTGCGGCTACGCCATCGCGAAGTACCGCTTCCGCGGCCGCGAGGCGCTGTTCTCCGTCATCCTCGGCGGCGTGCTGGTGCCGGCGACCGTCATCGCGCTGCCGCTGTACTTCCTGCTCAACACGGTGGGACTCACCGGCTCCTACTGGGCGGTGCTGCTGCCGAGCATGGTCAGCCCGTTCGGGGTGTATCTCGCCCGTATCCACGCCAACAGCAGCGTTCCCGACGAGATCATCGAGGCCGCCCGCCTCGACGGTGCGGGCGACCTGCGCATCTTCGGTTCGATCGCCACCCGCATGATGATGCCGGCGCTCGTGACGATCTTCCTGTTCCAGTTCGTCACGATCTGGAACAACTACCTGCTGCCGCTGGTCATGCTCAACGACACGAGCACCTTCCCGGTGACCCTCGGCCTCACACTCTGGAACTCGCAGACCCAGCGCGACCCGATGTTCTACCAGCTCGTCGTCACCGGGTCGGCCGTGTCGGCGATCCTGCTGGTGGCCCTCATGGTTTCGCTGCAGCGCTTCTGGCGGGCAGACCTCACCGCGGGCGCCACGAAGGGGTGAGTCATTCCCGCCGCATCGCACGGTAGCCGCTCGGGCTGAGACCGTGCGTGCGGCGGAACTGGCGGGAGAAGTAGAACGGATCATCCATCCCGATGGCCCGGCCGATCTCGGCCACCGGCATCTCGGTGGTGTCCAGCAGCCGCCGTGCCCGCGCCATCTTCTGGGCGAGGTGGTAGGCGAGCACTCCCCCGCCGGTCGCATCGCGGAACAGCGATGCCAGATGCGATGCCGACACGCCCACCATCGCGGCCAGTTCCGGCACCTGCACTCGCCCGTCCACGCGCTCCTCGAGGTAGCGCATCGCCCGCTCGAGCGGGGTGCCGTCTTCGGGGAGCGCCCGGTCGACCGCCAGCTGCGTCATCATCCGCCACGCCATGCCCGACGTCGCCAGCAGTCGCGCCGGCGTGGTGTCGCGTTCCAGCGAGGTCGCGATCTCGTCCAGGAGCGCCGTGACGCGGTCGACCGCGCGCAGCGAGATCGTGCCGGCGTGGCTGGTCACCCCGGCCGCTTCCAGCAGTTCGGCGACGTCCTCTCCGCGCAGGTGGCACCACCAGATCGTCCAGGGATCGTCGGCGTCCGCCCCGTAGGAGTGCGGCATCCCGCTCGGGAACACCAGGGCCGTCGACGTGCCGATGCGCACCCGCGTCCCGCCGGTGTCGATCCAGCCGCGCCCCGCGACACACACGATCACGATCGTCTCGGGCGCACCGTGCGGTCGATGACGCCCGTGTTCGGTGGCCCGCGGAAAGTACCCGGCGTCGGTCACCAGCAGGCGCCGCGTCACCGGTCGCGCGAGGGCCGCGTCGACCAGAGGTCGCGGGACGACGCTCATGCGCTGGTGGTCGAATCCGTCAGCCCGTTCCATTCCGCCATCCTGGCATGCCCGATCATCGGATCGTCCATACCGATCCATTGATCCGCCATGGCCCACGACGGTGCACGCCCGTAGATTCGGCAGGGTGAACAGTGACGACGCGCCCAGCCTCATCGACCTGCCCGCCGCCCCCGCCGACCAGCAGCTGCTCCTCGATGCCGGCGGTGTGGCCTGCTGGAGCGAACCGGTGTCGATCGACACGTACGAGCCGGGTGAACCCGACCGCTACCCGCTGTTCCTGGACCGCCGCGTCTATCAGGGCTCCAGTGGCAAGGTCTACCCCCTGCCGATCACCGACAGGGTCGAGCACGTCAAGCGCCCGCACACCTGGCAGGCCATCCACCTCGAGAACGCCACGGTGCGCCTCATGCTGCTGCCCGAGCTCGGCGGCCGCATCCACATCGGCTACGACAAGGTGGCCGGCTACGACTTCTTCTACCGCAACAACGTCATCAAGCCCGCCCTCGTCGGAATCGCGGGCCCCTGGATCTCGGGGGGCGTCGAGTTCAACTGGCCGCAGCACCACCGCCCCGCGACCTACCTCCCCGTCGACTCGCGCATCGAGCGGGAGGACGACGGCGCCGTCGTGGTCTGGCACAGCGACCTCGACCAGCTGCAGCGCATGCGGGGTGTCCACGGCATTCGCCTGCGGCCCGAGTCGTCGCTCATCGAGCTCGAAGCGCGCCTGCACAACCGCACCGACGTGCCGCAGACGTTCCTGTGGTGGGCCAACGTGGCCGCGCGCTCGCACGAGCGCTATCAGTCGTTCTTCCCCGACGACGTCGCCTACGTCGCCGACCATGCCCGTCGCGCGATCACCGGGTTCCCCCGCGCCGACCGGCCGTACTACGGCGTGGACTACCCGCAGCTGGCGGCCGAGCGCCCCGGCGCCGACCGCATCGACATCTACAGCAACATCCCGGTACCGACGTCGTACATGATCACCGATACGACCGAGTCGTTCTTCGGCGGCTACGACCACGCCGCCGATGCCGGTTTCGTGCACTGGGCCGACCGCGCCGTGTCGCCGGGCAAGAAGATGTGGACGTGGGGCGACGGCGCCATCGGTCGCGCGTGGGACGCGCAGCTGACCGACGACGACGGCCCCTACGTGGAGCTCATGGCAGGCGTTTACACCGACAACCAGCCCGACTTCGCCTGGCTCGCGCCCGGTGAGACGAAGACGTTCTCGCAGTTCTGGTTCCCGATCCACGCGGTGGGTCCGGCGCGGCAGGCGACGACGGATGCCGCTGTCTCGCTGGCGCCCCACGACGGCTCCGCCCGGGTCGGCGTCATCAGCACGCGCGCGTTCCCCGGCGCCGTGATCACCGTCGAATCCGGCGATGGGGTCGCCGCAGAGTGGACGGCCGACCTCGGCCCCGGCTCCCCCACCGTGCGGGTGCTCGATGCGGCCGAGGCGAGCGTGCACACGATCCGCGTGCGCAGCGCCGCCGGCGTCGACCTCGTCACCTGGACCCGCCACGACGCGACGGTGCCCGAGCCGTGGGTGGCGACGGCGCCGGATGCCGCGGAGTCACTGACCTCCACCGACGAGCTGTACCTCACCGCGCAGCACCTGCTGCAGTACCGGCATCCGTCCCGCTCCGCCGTCCCCTATCTCGAAGAGGCGCTGCGCCGTGACCCGGGTGACACCCGCTCGGCCACGGCCCTGGCCGCTTGGCACCTCGCCCGCGGCGGCTACGACCTCGCGCGCGATCTGCTGCAGACCGCGGTCAGCCGCCTCACCCGCCGCAACCTCAACCCCCGCGACGGCGAACCCCACTACCTGCTCGGTCTCGTGCTGGAGCGTCTGGATGAGCCCGATGCCGCCGACGCCGCATTCGCGACGGCAGCCTGGGTGCAGGCGTGGCGGGTGCCGGCGACGCTGGGCCGGGCCCGGCTGGCGTTGCGCGGGGGCCGCGCCCGGGAGGCGCTCACCCTGGCATCCGCTGTCTCCGAGGTGCCCGCGGGCGCCCGCCTGGTCGTGCTGGCGCTGCGCCGCCTCGGCCGTGACGACGAGGCGCGCGAGGCGCTGACCCGGCTCATCGACGCCGACCCGCTCGATGCCGCCTCCCGTGCGCTGGCCGGGAAGGCGATCGCCGTGGACCCGCGCACCCTGCTGGAGGTGGGTGTCGAGTTCGCCCGCGCCGGCTGCTACGCCGAGTCCCTCGCCGCGACCGCCACGCGCTCCGCCGCTGCGGCGGCCGCGTTCGGCAACGCCGAGCCGATGCGCCACCTGCTGCGCGCCGCGTGGTTCGATGCCGACGGCGATCATGACGCCGCCGCGTCCGCCCGGGCGGATGCCGCCGCCACCGACCCGTCGCTGGCCTTCCCGGCAGGGCTCGACCAGTTCGACGCCCTCGCGGCGGCGATCGCCGCAGAACCGGGGCACGCCGTGGCCCACGCACTGCGCGGCATGTGGCTGCTCGACGCCGGTCGTCCAGGGGACGCGCTGGTCGATCTCACGCACGCGACGAAGTCGGGCAGCACCGACCCGGTGGCCTGGCGCAACCTCGCGCTGGCGATCATGCAGACCGGTGGGTCGCCCGCCAAGGCCGACGCCGCCTACGAGCGCGCCCTCGCCCTGGCCGACGACGCGCGCCTCGTCTTCGAACGCGACCTGCTCGCCCAGGTGCGGGGGCTCCGCGCCGACGAGCGTCTGACGCTGCTGAAGGAGCGGCCGGCCCTGCTGGACGACCGCGACGATCTGGCGCTCGTGCATGCCACGCTGCTGCTGGACAACGACCGCATCGACGAGGCGTGGACGCTCCTCACCGAGCGCACCTTCCGCCCGTTCGAAGGCGGCGAGGGCCGCGTGATCGCCGCGTTCGACCGCGCGTCGTGCGTCGTCGCCCGCCGACTGCTCGGTGAGGGCGATGCCGACCGTGCCGCGGCCCTGCTCGCCGACGGACTCGTTCCGCCTGCTTCTCTCGGCGAGGGGCGCCACCCCGCCGTGCCGCAGGCCGAGCGGCTGGTGCTGCTGGGTGATGCCCGCGCCGCGCTCGGTGACGAGGCGGGAGCCCGCGATGCGTGGGCCGAGGCCCGCGCCACCACGCCGCTGGCGGTCGCTGCGCGCCCCGCCGACGAGGCGGACTTCTGGATCGGCTTCGCACACCTGCGCCTGGGCGAAACCGCTGCTGCCGCCGAGGCCTGGACCCGCCTGGAACACCGTGCCGACGAGCTCGAGCGCGCCCGCGACGCTGTGGACTACTTCGCCACGTCGCTGCCCGAGCTGCTCGTGTTCGACGTGGACACCGCCGCTGCACGCGTCGCCACTGCGACGCGACTGCGGGAACTCGCCGATCTCGGCCATGCATCGGCATCGGCACCGGCACCGGCACCGGCCTCCGCACCGACAAGGATGGAACGATGACCGACCGCTACCTCGGCTCCGCGTCGCTGCCCGACGACGACGCCACCCTCACCGGGGCGGGGCCCGCCCACCTGCCCGGACGGCTCACGATCACCCTGTGGGACTTCTCCTGGTACACCCAAGCCGGGCCCGGCGAGCCCTACGCCGACCTCGAGGCGACGGTGGCCGATGCCGCCGCGATCGGGTACAACGCGATCCGCATCTGCGCCGCTCCCCTGCTGCTGTTCGGCGGACTGGGGCTGGACGACCTCGCCGCCGACCTCGAGATCGAGGGACTCGGCGCCGCCCCGGGCGGCGGGTACTACGGCCAGCGCACGCGCTGGTACGACACCCCGGGCGGTTTCCGCATCGACCTCGGCGCCCGGCTGCTGGCGCTGTTCGACGCGGCGGCGCGGCACGACATGGTCGTGATCCTCGCCAGCTGGGAGTACCAGCAGTCGCCGTCGTTCGCTGCCTCCCCGCGCTGGTTCGAGGCGATCGACGCGGTGCCGCTGGACGAGCGCTACGACGTACTGGCCGCCGCCTGGGACCGCATGATCGGGTGGCTCACCGCGCACGGTCACCGCGAGCGCATCGCGCTGGTGGAGCTGCACAACGAGGTCGATTTCTCGATCCTCCCCGACATCGCCGACCACGGCGGCGTCGTCGCGGGCCTGCGCGCGCGGCATCCCGATCTGCTTGTCACCGCCAGCTACGGCAAGCCGCCGCACCTCGCGATGCACCGCGTGCCGGCCGAGCTCGGCGCGGCGCAGTGCCACGTGTACTCCTACGGCGTGCTCGACGCGCTGCAGCAGCGCATCGACATCCGCTCCGAGGGCACCGCCGGCTTCCCCAACGCCGCGCTGCGCGAACTGCTGCGGGCCGATGCGCCGTCGGTGTCCGACTACGCGCGGCCGGCGCCGTGGAAGCTTCAGGCCACCGTCATCACCGATCAGATGATCTACGGCTACGACTGGGTCGACCCGTCGGCGTGGGATGCCTGGCTCGACGAGCGCTACCCGCCCTACGCCGAGGTCATGCACCGCGAGATCGCCTCGCGGGTCATCGCCATCGCCGCGTGGGCGCGCTGGCGGGGCGTGCCGGCGATCGTCGGCGAGGGCTGGGTGGGCTACACCCCGCTGCACGGCTCATTCGAAGAGAGCGACATCGGCCGCGGCCTCGCCGAACACGGCGTGCGCACGGCGCTCGATCACGGTGTCTGGGGCGTCGTGCTCTGCTCCAACGCCGCCCCGCACCACCCGATGTGGCAGCTGCGCGAGTGGCAGCAGGCGCTGAACGCCGAGATCCTCGCGCGCGGCTAGCGCGACCGCGCACGAGGGGGGTACCGACAGGGACTCCCGCGCACGGGAAAGACGGGGTGGAGTGGAGAGCGACACATCGTCCCGGGAGTCCCGTTTCCCGCTGTTCGAAGGAACTGCATTGCTCGACGCCGCCACCGGCACCACCACGACAACTCTCTTCGACCCGCTCCGGCTGGGGAAGATCCACCTCGCCAACCGGATCGTGATGGCCCCGATGACCCGGCTGCGCTCGGGCCCGTCCGGGGTTCCGGGCGACCTGCTCGTCGAGCACTACCGGCAGCGGGCCGGTCTCGGGATGATCGTCACCGAGGGCACCTACCCCAGCCGCGAGTCCCAGGCGTACGCCGGTCAACCGGGCATCGCCGACGACGAGCAGGCCCAGGGATGGGCGCGGGTCGCCGACGCGGTGCACGCCGAGGGCGGGCGCATCGTGCTGCAACTGATGCACGGCGGACGCACGGCCCACCCCGCCGTCAACGGCGGCCGACGGGTGATCGCGCCCAGCGCCGTCGCCGTGTCCGGTGAGCTGCACACCGCCGACGGCAAGGAGCCGTTCGTCGTGCCGGAGCCGATGACTCCGGAAGACTTCGGGCGCGTCGTGCAGGAGCATGTCGTCGCCGCGCGCCGCGCGATCGGTGCGGGTCTCGACGGTGTCGAGATACATGCGGCGAACGGCTATCTGCTCCAGCAGTTCCTCTCCCCCGCCTCCAATCGGCGCACCGACGAGCACGGCGGTTCATCGGTCAACCGAACCAGGTTCGTGGTCCGAGTGGTCGAGGCCGTCGCTGAAGCGGTCGGAGCGGAGCATGTCGGGATCCGCATCTCGCCCGAGCATGGTCACCAGGACGTGTTCGAGCCGGACCGCGACGACGTGCTCGCTACGTACGGCGAGCTTCTGGACGGACTGCGGCCCCTCGGACTGTCCTACCTGTCGGTGCTGCATCACGAGCCGACCGGCGACCTGGTCGAAAAGCTGGCCGCCCGCTTCGGCGGACACGTGATGGTCAACAGCGGCTTCGCCACCGTCACCTCGCTGCACGAAGCCGAGCGGCTGCTGCAGGCACCGTTCGTCGACGCCGTCGCGGTCGGCCGCCCGGTCATCGCCAACCCCGACCTCGTTGAGCGGTGGCGCCGCGGCCACGCGCTGAACGAACCCCGGCCCGATCTGTTCTACGCCGACATCGCGGACGGCTACACCGACTACGCGTTCCTGCCGGCGGGCTGATGCCCCCGAATCCCGGATGAGACGGCGATGCCCCGAGGGAATCCCTCGGGGCATCGTCGTCTCTCCGGTGGGGATGGGTTACTTGCCGCTGTAGACCGGGAAAGCGCTGGAGTCGCCGTAGTCCTGGGCGTGGAGGCTCTTCAACGCATCCATGTCGGCCTCGGAGATGACGAAGTCGAGCTCGGCGTTGGAGCGCATGTGGTCGGGGTTCGCCGTCTTCGGCAGCGAGACCGTGCCCAGCTGGATGGTGTAGCGGATGCACAGCTGCGGCACGGACACACCGTACTTCTCGGCCAGCGCCCGCACCTCGGGGTTGTGCAGGATCTCGCCGTGCGCGATCGGCGAGTACGCCTCCACGAGGATGCCCTTGCTCGTGCAGTAGGCCAGCAGCTCTGACGGCGTATTGCCGGCGTGCACGAGCAACTGGTTCACGTGCGGCGTGACCGACGCCGTCTCGAGCAGGCTGTCCAGGTCGGACTGCAGGAAGTTCGACACCCCGATGGCGCGGATCTTGCCCGCCTGGTACGCCTCTTCGAGGGCTCTCCATGCCTGGCGGTTGCCCTCGGCGTAGTCGCCGCCACGGAAGTCGTCCCACGGCTGCGGGGAGTGGATCAGCATCAGATCGATGTAGCCCAGGCCCAGCGTCCGCAGCGACCCGTCGATCGCGGCGACCGCGCCCTCGTAGTCTTTGACCTCAGCGGCGAGCTTGGTCGACACGAACAGCTCGTCACGGGCGACGCCTGAGTTTCGGACGCCTTCGCCGACGCCGCGCTCGTTGCCGTAGGCCTGGGCGGTGTCGAGGTTGCGGTAGCCGATGCTCACGGCATCGCGCACCGCCTGGGCTGCCTTGTCGTCGTCGATGAACCACGTCCCGAGACCCAGCTTGGGGATGGTCACGTCGTTCGAGAGGGTGTAGGTCTCGTTCAGGATGCTCATGCGTGCTCTCCGTTCTTCTTCGGCAGCTGGCGGTACGCCTCGTCGGTGACCGGCTCGAGCCACTCGTTGCTGACGCCCTCGCCGGGAGTGATGAAGGCCAGGTGGCTGAACCAGGAATCCTGCTTCGCGCCGTGCCAGTGCTTCGTGCCCGCCGGCACGCGCACGCTCGTCCCGGGTTCCATGCTCACCGGGTCCTCGCCCTCGGCCTGGTACCACCCCGACCCGGCCGTGCACAGCAGGATCTGATCGCCTCCGCCGTCGGTGCCGTGGTGGATGTGCCAGTTGTTGCGGCAGCCGGGCTCGAAGGTGATGTTGGCGACCGGGACGCTCCCATCGGTGAGCGGGGCGTTGAAGCTGCGCCCGGTGAAGTACTGGGCGTAGGCGTCGTTCGGCGCTCCGAGCGGGAAGATCTGGTCGAAGTCGGTGTCTGTCATGGTGTCTCCTGTTCTTTCGTCGGCCTCGCGGTAGCGGGTGTCCGCGACGACGGCGGGGGCTGGATCGTGGTGGCCGCGAGGCTGGCCAGCAGCTCGAGCCGTTCCTCGCCGGGGGCGGCCTCGTCCCCGTGCGGGTGGAACGACCTGGCCCGTTCGGCGAGCAAGCAGGAACGTCGGTGCTTCGTCCCTGGCATCCATGCCCTCAACGCTAGATCGGCCGGCATCACCGAGGGAGTCTCCGCTGGTACACCCTTCATCGGAGACTCCCTCGGGCCGCTCGTGCCTGCTGTGATTGCAGCATCGCAGCCACACGGCGGAAGGAACGATCATGAGCGATGACGAGCACGGCACGGGCTGGAGCGGCGGGAAGAACGCCTTCGGCGACTTCGCCCCTGGCATGGTCCACTACACCGACCAGGTCCTGTTCGACGAGGTCTGGGAGCGCGAGGGCCTGTCCAAGCGTGAGCGCAGCCTGGTCACGGTGGCGGCGCTGACAGCGCTGGGCAAGATGGATCAGCTGAAGTTCCACCTGGCCTACGCCCGCCGGAACGGCGTCACCGACGAGGAACTGAAGGAGGCACTGCTGCATCTGGCGTTCTACGCCGGCTGGCCCAACGGCATGGGGGCGACAACGGTGCTGAAGACCATCGTCGAGGGCGGTGAGTGAGCACGGAGGCGACGTCGACCGAGAACCACCGGCGGTCTTGACCAGGTCTCTCTGGCGCGGTGTGTGGTTCCTCTCGTGGGGCGGGCGCGGGCTGGATCACGCGGACTGGTCGGTGTTCGGCAGCTCGACGCCGGTGTGCTCGGCGAGAGCGGCGAGCAAGTCGTCCTGGAAGCCCTCGTCGTGCACCGCTGGATGCGGTTGTTCGACGCGCTGGTGGTGCCAGTAGCGTCCGGAGACGAGGGCTTCGGGATCCTCGGTGGTCACGAGCCATGCCTGAGTGACGTGGGCGAGGGCGAGGTCGTCGCTCGCCGAAGGGCCGCCCATCCTGGTCGGCACCCAGCCGGGGTCGACCGCATGCGCGACCCGCCCCGGCCAGCGCCGAGCGACCGCGGCCATCAGCGCGGTGACGAACAGCTTGCTGTCGGAGTACGACGCCCTCGTGCCGTTCTCGTCGATGCGGGAGACCTCCGCATGCCCACCGCGGTGCATGCTGCTGGATAGGTAGACCAGTCGCGGCGCCGGGATCTGCGCGGTCAGCACGTACGGCGCGAGCATGTTGACCTGCAGCATGTCCGGCCCGTCGATCACCCCGGCGTTGTGGATCACCGCGTCGAACGCGCCGATCTGGTTCGCCTGCTCCGCGACGCCCTCGACCTCATCGGCATCGGCAAGGTCGCCGACGACGCTGACCGCGCCACGGGCGATGAGCTCCTCGACGGCACCGAGCCGTTGCTGGTTGCGAGCGTGGACGACGACGTCATGGCCGTCGTCCAGCAGCGAGGCCGCTGTGGCCCGGCCGACACCGTCGGTCGAGCCCGTGACCAGGATGCGAGCCATGGCGTCCCCTCTCTATCGGGTCAGGCGAAGGTGGACGCGTCGATGACGAAGCGGTACCGCACGTCCGCGCCGAGCACGCGCTCGTAGGCGTCGTTGATCTGTTCGGCACCGATGAGTTCGGTCTCGGGCATGATGCCGTGTTCGGCGCAGAAGGCGAGCATCTCCTCGATCTCGGCAATGCCACCGGTCGTGGAGCCCGCGAGCGTCCGTCGGGCAGGAATGAGGGAGAACGCAGGCACAGAGAACGGCTCGGCGGGTGCTCCGACGTTCACGAGCGCGCCGTCGACATCGAGCAGTCCGAGGTAGGTCGCGATGTCCAGGCCTGCCGAGACGGTGTTGATGATGAGGTCCTGGCTGCCCGTGAGTTCGCCGAGCGCGTCGGCGTCGGTGGTGTCGACGTAGCGGGCCGCGCCGAAGGCCAGTGCGTCGTCCTTCTTCTTCGTGCCGCGCGAGAGGACGGTGACGTCCGCGCCGAGGGCAGCGGCGATCTTCACACCCATGTGCCCGAGGCCGCCCATGCCGATGACCGCCACCCGGGTGCCGGGCCCGGCATTCCAATGCTTGAGGGGCGAGTACGTGGTGATGCCCGCACACAGCAGCGGCGCGACCCGCGCGGCGTCGAGTTGGGCAGGCACGGCGACGACGAAGTCCTCGTTGGTGACGACGGCCTGCGAGTAGCCGCCCTGCGTGATGGTGCCGTCGGCAGGGTCGATGCCGTTGTAGGTCTGGGTGTTGCCGTTGAGGCAGTACTGGTCGCGGCCCTGCCTGCACTGCTCACAGGTGCGGCACGAGTTGGACTGGCAGCCAACGCCTACGCGATCGCCGACCTTGTGGCGCGTGACCTCCGGACCGACCGCCGCGACGCGGCCGACGATCTCGTGGCCGACGACCTGCGGGTAGGTGATCGGCCCCCAATCTCCTCGGACGGTGTGGATGTCGGAGTGGCAGATGCCCGCGTACTCGATGTCGATGCGCACGTCGTGCGGCAGCAGGTCGCGGCGCTCGATCGTGATCGGCACCAACGGACCGGTGGGGGACGTAGCGGCGTAGGCGTGGACGGTCGTGGTCATGAGAGGCTCCTCAGAAGTTGTGGATGGTTCGGGGGTGAAGCGGTCAGGGCTCGAGCCGCAGGACGTGGTCGTCATCGGGCCCGGGGTCGCCCCGGCCGTCGGTGTTGTTCGTGAGCACCCACAGCGACCCGTCCGGGGCGACCAACGACGCCAGCACGGCAGCAGCTCCGCGGCTGACCAGCAATGACGTCCTCATGCGCGTTGTTCGCCGACGAAGGAGCGGAACGCGCCCCGGCCGCGGTGCAGGGAGAAGATGTGCTCCGCGAGCGCATCCGGCTCATGGTCGGGCTCGCCGCCGCCGATGCCGCGCGGGATGATCAGCTGCGCGACGTGGATGCCCTCCGGCGCGAGCGCGACGTGCAGCATCTGCCCGTAGGCGCTCTCGCCGGCGAACGCGATCGACGTGCCGGTCACGTTGCCGTTCGGAGTCACGGCACTGGAGCCGTTGATGAACAGGATCGTGCCGCGGCCAAGCTCGCGCAAACCCGGTAGGACGTGCTGCACAGCGGTGACCGGCCCGTACACGGACTGCTCGACCGGTCCGACGAGGTCTTCGGTGGCGGTGTCCAGCACGGGCTTCATGAAGTCGTCGGCCGGGACCGGGCTGTACTGCAGAACCTCGATCGGGCCCAGGTCGGCGGCTGCAGCATCCAGAGCCGCGCGCAAGGCACGCGAGTCGCGGGCATTCGCCGCGTAGCCGCGGGCCGTGATTCCCTCAGCGGCGAGTTCGGCGGCGAGCCGGTCGACGTTGGCCTGGGTGCGGGAGACCAGGGCGACGGCGAAGCCTTCACGGCCGAAGCGGCGCGCGGTGGCCTGCCCCAATCCGGGGCCGGCTCCGATGATCGCGAACGTGGTCATGATGGGTCCTTCCGTCGGGCTTCGAGATCGGTGGAGGCCGGCTCGATCGCCGTCGGCCGTCGGACCGCGTCGGGTCCGTGGCGCAGCGCCGTCCACTCTCCAACGCTAGGCAGTCGGTGGGCCGGCCGGGAGTCCCTCTCAGTACCCCCACCGGCCGAGGCTCCCTCGCGCGGCGAAGACATGTTCGCATGAATCGTCGGCCCGGCCGCGAGCTTCGTTCCGGGCTGCCCATCCCCGTCTTCGACCAGAAGGATCCACGCTCCACCATGCCCGAAGCATCGACCCGATCCGCCGGTGCCGCCCGGCTTCCGCTGCTGATCTACGTCCTCGCCGCCGGAGTGTTCCTCATGGGCACCACCGAGTTCATCGTCGCCGGGATCCTCCCCGAGATCGCCGAGGACATTGACGTCAGCGTTGCCCATGCCGGACTCATGATCACCGTCTTCGCGATCGGGATGATCGTCGGAACGCCCCTGATGGCGATCGCCACGCTCAAGCTCCAGCGCCGTCTCGCGCTGTCCCTGTCCCTGGTCGTGTTCGCGATCGGCCACGTCGTGGTCGCCCTGACCGACAGCTTCCCGCTCATTCTCACCATGCGGTTCGTGACCGCGCTGGCCACCGGGGCATTCTGGGCTGTCGCTGCTGTGGTCGCCGCGAAAGCTGTCGGGCCGAAGCTCAGCTCCCGGGCGCTCGGCATCGTCCTCGGCGGAGGCATGCTCGCCAACGTGGTCGGCGTGCCGCTGGGCGCGTTCGCCGGGCAGGCCATCGGCTGGCGCGGCCCGTTCTGGGCGTTGGCAGTGCTCGCGCTGATCGCGGTCTTCCCGATCCTCAAGCAGGTGCCGGTCGAGCCAGGCGACGCCCCGGTCCCCTCGGTGAAGGCCGAGCTCGCCGGGCTGCGCGACCTCCGCGTCTGGCTGGTCCTCGCCTGCGCAGCCATCGTCTGCGGGTCGTCGCTCGCGGCCTACAGCTTCATTTCCCCCCTGCTGACCGAGAACACGGGTGTGGCCGCGTCCACGGTTCCGTTCGTGTTGCTGGCCTACGGCGTCGGCGCGTTGTTCGGATCCAACCTGGGCGGACGCTTCGGCACCCACCGGCCCTACGCAGTCCTGTTCACCTCCGCGACGGCGACCTTCCTGGTGCTCGTCAGCCTGGCTGTGCTCTCCCACTTTCTGGTCGCGACCGTGGTCCTGGTGTTCCTGCTCGGCCTGTTCGGAATGTCGACCAACCCGATCCTCATCGGCAAGGCCGTCGGCTATGCCGAAGAAGCACCCACACTGGCCTCCGCGCTGAGCACGTCGTCGTTCAACGTCGGCACCGCCGTCGGCTCCTGGATCGCCGGCTTCGCTCTGGAGTCCGCGCTCGGCGCAACCGGCCCGGTCGTCGTCGGGGCCGCCATCGCAGCCCTCTACTTCCTGCCGCTCAGCATCCTGGTCGTCAAGGACCGCCGCGCCGCGCTGGCCGCTGCCGAGGCTGTCGCTCCTGCGGGCGAGCCGGTTGCGGTGAAGGCTTGATCGGTCCGAGGACTCGATAGGAGCGCAGCCGTCGTCCGATGCCCGGCACGGGTCCTGGGGATGGGGGTACCGCGAGGGACTCCCATCGGCACGGCGTACCGGCTTACCGTTTATGGTATGGACAACAGGGCGGAAGTGCGCGAGTTCCTGACCTCCCGCCGGGCGAAGGTCGACCCGAAGGACGTCGGCCTGCCCGCGGGCACGAACCGACGGGTCGAGGGCCTACGCCGCACCGAGGTCGCAGTCCTCGCCGGCGTGAGCGTAGAGTACTACACCAAGCTGGAGCGCGGCGCGATCAGCGGCGCGTCACCAGAAGTACTGGACGCGATCGCCAGGGCGCTGCGATTGGACGACGCCGAGCGCGCGCACCTGTTCGACCTCGCCCACGCCGCCAGCCCCGTCGCGCGCCCGCCGCGCAAGCGCAGTCCGAAGTGCTGGACGCCGCAGCCTGGTCTGCAGTGGATCCTCGACGGGGTCACCGCCGGCCCGGCGTTCGTGCGCAACGGCCGAATGGATCTGCTCGCGGCCAACGCGCTGGGCCGGGCGTTCTACAAGGACGCCTACGACATGCCCGGCCAGCCGCCCAACCTGGCCCGGTTCACCTTCCTGGACCGGCGCTCCCACGACTTCTACCCGGACTGGGACTCCTTCGCCGAGATCACCGCCGCCATCCTGCGCACCGAGGCCGGTCGGGACCCGCACAGCAAGGAGCTCCACGACCTGGTCGGCGAGCTCTCCACCCGCAGCGAGGACTTCCGCCGACTGTGGGGAGCGCACGACGTGCGCCACCACGGATCCGGGTTCAAGACCTTCCACCACTCCGAGGTCGGCGAGATGACCCTGGCCTACGAGGGCATGGACATGGAGTCCGAGCCCGGCCTGACCCTGACCATCTACTGCGCCGAGCCGGGCACCGACTCCGCCGACCGGATGCGGCTGCTCGCATCCTGGGCCGCCAGCGAGGAGCTCGAAGCGCGCGCCGCCCGGGACGAATCGAGCGTGGCCGTCGACGGCGAGCTGCCCCAGCGCCGCGACTGACGACCCACCCGGGACCGCGAAGGAGCCACCGCAAGCATGAGGATCACCCTGAGCATCGGCGACGAACTCGTCGCAGGCGAGTTGTACGACAACCCCGTGGCCGACCAGATCGCCGAACTGATGCCGTTCGAGGCGGCCTTCGACGACTTCCACGATCAGGAGAAGCTGACCCGGCTGCCCCGGGCCCTGGATGTGTCCGGCGTCCCGCGCGCCGACGCGCCCAAGGCGGGCGAGATCGGCTACTACGCGCCCGGTTCCTCCCTCGTTCTCTACTACGCCAACCCCGGCCGCTGGCCCGGGCTGGTGCGCATCGGCCGATTCGACCACCCGCTCGACCGACTCCGCGCGCTGCCCGGTGGCACCCGGATTGCGATCGCCGCGGCCGAGTAAGCGATGTCGTCGAAAAGCGGCGAGTGATCAAGACCTGAGGAGAACCCGATGGTTCGCCGCCGTCGCCGCCGAAACCGGCCGCGGGGAGCGGGGTCAGGCTCCCGCTACCGGGACGACGGGCTGAACGGGTTGGAACCGCGCTCCCGCGCCGGAGGAAGCAGGGATGCCGCGCCGTGGCGGTGCCGACTATCGGGGTGTGGCCACCTCTTCGAGCGCATCGATGTCGATGATCGTGACATCACGGCGTCCGTGAAGCTCGATGAGGCCGGCGGCGGAGAGTGCGGCGAGGCGGCGGCTCAGTGTCTCCGGCGTGGTGCCGAGGTAGGCGGCGATCTCCTGTTTCGCCATCGGCAGTCTCACCGTGACCGCCCCGTCCCGGATGCTGCCGGGTCGGTCGAGGAGGTAGGCCGCGACGCGGGCGTTGACATCGCTCGAGGTGATGGCGGCCAGCAGCCGCTCGACCGACGAGAGCCGGTCGGAGAGCGTTCGCAGCATCCGCTGACTGATGTCGGGATAGTCGCGCAGCAGGGCGGCAAGGTCGGCGTGGTCGAAGACGCACATTCTGCTGTCTTCCAACGCGACGGCTCTGTCGTTCGGGCGGTGGCCGGTCAGGAACTCCCGTTCGCCCAGAACGTCCCCGGCAGTGGCCGTCCGCAGGATCTGTTCCTGTCCGTTGGCTGCCGCGTGGCTCACCTTGACCTGCCCGCTGTGCATCACCAGCAGGCGTGAGACCGACTGTGCGGGGGCATAGACGACCTCGCCCTTCTTGACGAGTGCCGGGCGGGCGAAGCGTGCGACGCGCACCTGCTCCTCGCGGGTGAGGCCCTGGAAGATCGGCACGCGGGTGACGCACACATCGTCTTCGGCCATGACACGACTCTATTGCGCACCCGCACGACACCACCGCCCGAGCCCCGCGAAATTGATCTGGGTCAAGGAGTTCGCGGCGCGGTGAACCTACGTTGAGGGTGTCAACAGAGCACACCACGACGAAAGGATTCCACGATGAACGCCGCAACCACGACCCACACGGTACTGAGGGCCGAGGGGTTCTCCTGCCCCTCCTGCGTAGCCAAGATCGAGAAGCAGGTCGGCCACCTGTCGGGTGTCGAGAACGTGAAGGTCCACTTCGCTTCCGCCCGCATCGAGGTCGACCACGACGCCACGCGCATGTCGGTGGAAGACCTCGTCGCCGCCGTCGCGAAGGCCGGCTACAAGGCCACTCCCGCGGCCTTCTAGGACGAGCCCAAAATGAACAGGATGCAGAAGTGGGTGTCGGGGAACTGGTCGGTCCCCCTCGTGTCCGGCGTGCTCATCATCATCTCGTTCGCCCTCCAGCGACTGGCTGACGGTGCCGCCGATCTCACCGTCAGCCCGCAGTGGTGGCTCGATGCCGGCGCCCACGCCGCGCACGCCGGCGCGGTCTTCACCCTCGGGGATGCCTTCATGATCGCCGCGGCCGTGGTCACCGGCTACGGCATCGTGGTCACGGCGGTGCGTTCGCTGACCGGCAAGGTCATCGGCATCGACCTCCTGGTGTCGGTTGCGGCCATCGGCGCCGTCATCATCGGCAATTTCTGGGAAGCCGCGGCGGTGACGTTCCTGTTCGCGGTCGGCCACGCACTCGAGGCCGCCACCCTGGACAAGACGCGTTCGGCGCTGACCGCGCTGGTCGCTGTCGCCCCGGATTCCGCGATCGTCGTGCGCGACGGTCGGCAACAGGAGGTCCCCGCCGCGCAGGTGAGGATGGGCGAGATCGTGCTGGTCAAGAACGGCGCGAAGGTCCCCGTCGACGGTGAGGTGGTCTCCGGCACCGGCGCCATCGATGAAGCCTCGATCACGGGTGAGTCGATCCCCGTGGAGAAAGCCGCGGGCGGTCGCGTCTTCGCCGGCACCGTCTCCCGGGGCGGTTTCCTGCAGGTGCGGGCCACCGGAATCGGTGCGGACACCACCTTGGCCCGGATCATTCACCGGGTGGAGGAGGCCCAAGACACCAAGGCCCGCACCCAGGCGTTCATCGACCGCTTCTCAGGCTGGTACACCCCCGCGGTGATGGTGCTCGCCCTGGTGGCCGCCCTGGTCTCCGGCGATGTGGTGCTCGGCCTGACGCTGCTGGTCATCGGCTGCCCCGGCGCCTTGGTGATCTCGATCCCGGTCGCGATCGTGGCCGGCATCGGCCGCGCCGCACGTAACGGCATCCTGATCAAGGGGGGCGAGTTCCTCGAGACCGCGGCGAAGATCTCGGCGGTCGCCCTCGACAAGACCGGCACCCTGACCGAGGGGCGCCCGCAGTTGACCGACGTCGTGGTGCTCGCCCCCGCGCTGGGGCGCAGCGACGTGCTGCGTTGGGCTGCCGCCGCCGAGGCCGGCTCCGAACACCCGCTCGCCCGCCCCATCCTGGAGACCGCGCAGGCCGAGGGCGTCGGCCCGCAGGGCGTCCCGGGTACCGTCACCCCGGTCCCCGGCAAGGGCATCGCGTCCGAGATCGATGGTCACCTCGTGCTGATCGGCAACCCGCCGCTGCTGGAGCAGTACGGCGTCGTTCATGACGGCAGTGCCGCTCAGGTGTCGCAAGAGCTCGCTGCCCAAGGCCGGACGCCCATGATCGCGGCGGTCGATGACAAGGTGATCGGCGTCGTCGCCGTCGCCGACCGACTCCGAGCGGATGCGTCCGAGATGGTCGCCCGCCTGCACCGGGCCGGCGTGCAGAAGGTGGTCATGCTCACCGGTGACACCCTGCTGGTGGCCGAGGCCATCGGGAGGGCCACCGGAATCGACGAGATCCACGCCGCCCTGCTCCCCGAGGACAAGCTGCACGTCGTCACGCAGCTGCAGCACGAGGGCTACACGGTCGCCATGGTCGGCGACGGCGTCAACGACGCCCCCGCCCTGGCCACGGCGGATATCGGCGTCGCCATGGGAGCGGCCGGCTCGGCTGTGGCCGTGGAGACCGCGGACATCGCCCTGATGGGCGACAACCTGCTCACGCTGCCAGAGGCCATCGGCCTGGCCAAGCGCACCGTGTCGGTGATGCGGCAGAACATCGCGATCGCGCTCGTCACCGTGGTGCTGCTGCTGGCCGGCGTCTTCGCCGGTGGGGTGACGATGTCGATCGGCATGCTGGTGCACGAGGGGTCGGTGCTGGTGGTCATCGCCAACGCGATGCGGCTGCTGCGCAACGCCCGAGGCGCCACCGCGAAGCCGAAGCGCAAGACGTCCACCGCGGCGGCGGTGCAGCACATGAACGCCTGACATCGAAGCCGCGGAGGTGGGCAGGTAGGCGACCAGCCGCTGGCGCCCCACCGTCCCCAGAAGCGAAAACTGCCCCGTCATCAGACGGGGCAGTTGTCGATCTTCTCAAAATTTCGGTGGACCTGAGGGGATTCGAACCCCTGACCTCTTCATTGCGAACGAAGCGCGCTACCAACTGCGCCACAGGCCCGTGAACCTCAGAAACACTATCACGATTCAGTGATCCCGCTCGAACCGAGACCCCCTCGCGATGGCCTCGGCGCGGCGTGTCACTGCCCCGAGGCGCGACGGGCGAGAAGGTCCCGCACGTGGGCTTCGATCGTCGCGTCGTCGCTCGTCGCGGCGGGCGTCGCCGTCGCCCGCGCGGCGCGGGCGACCGCGATCGACGGCGGCGCGTTGCGGGCGGCGCGCTCGCGCATCGCCTCTTCGCGGGCCGCCTGGCGCAGGGCCTGGCGAGCCGCAGCGGCGTCGAGTTCGGCGGCGGCACGCGAGCCGGTGGATGCCGTGAGCGGGCGGGGCAGCTCGCGCGGCGTCCATGCACGTTCGTCCTCGAGGGAGACATCCTGCACGGGGCCGGCGGCGGCCCGGCGCACTTCGGGGGCGATGGCGGAGACCATCGCACCACGGGTGCGCACCCGCGCCATGCGCGTCAGCAGCAGTGCCGATGTGGCGAAGACGCCTGCACCCGCCCACAGCATCGTCTGAGAGCCCGAGACGATCAGTTCGAACCCGCCCCATCCCGCGAGGGCGAGGCCCGCAAGGGCGAACACGGTGACGGTGAGCCGCGCACGGCGACGGGCACGCGCCCGCCGGGCGGCCGGCAGCGCGCGGGCTGCCGCGGCGGCGGCCACGGCGCGTTCGCGGGCGGCCGCGGCATCGGCACGGGCAGCCTCAGCTGCTGCGCGATCGGCTTCAGCCTGCGCCCGGGCCTGCTCGCGGGCGATGATCGCGTCGGCGCGCGCCTTCTCCTTCGCGAGCGAGAGTTCGGTGCGTGCGACGACGAGGGAGGCCTGTTCGCGCTCGGCCATCACCTGACGCGCGAGCCGCTGCTGGGCCATGGCGGTGCGCGCGTTGAGTTCGAGCCGCACCTCTTCGGGCGTCTCGCTGGTCTCGGCGAGCACGCGCAGAGCACGGTTCAGGCGCACGGCGTTGCGTTCGGCGGCCTCGTACTGGTAGCGGCTGTGCCAGGACGGCAGCAGGTACACCAGCCACAGGGCGACCGCGACGGCGACGATCACGCCGCCTCCCAGCACCTGTCCGCCCATGGCGACAACGGTATCGGGCGAGCGCCTACCACAGCCACCATCGGTGCGCGTGTCGCACTCTCGCCTTCAACCAGAAGGTGAAAGTTCAGGCGGGCAGGCGATCCGACGGCGGAATGGCAGCGGCATCCCGAGGCGCCACCCCCGCCACCCAGCGTCGCAGCACCCCGTCGGGCACGTCCTCGCGCACGAGCGCAAAGGCGTAGTGGTCACGCCAGTCGCCGTCGATGTGGATGAACCGTCGGCGCAGCCCCTCGTAGCGGAACCCCAGCTTCTCCACGACACGCAGGCTCGCCCGGTTCTCGGGTCGGATGCAGATCTCCATGCGATGGAGCCCCAGCTCCGTGAAGGCGACGTCGGTGGCCAGCGCCACCGACGTCGGCGTGATGTCACGACCGGCGAAGCGCTCGCTCACCCAGTACCCGATGGTCGCCGAGGCCAGCGACCCGCGCGAGACGCCCCACACGTTCAGCTGTCCGGCGAGCTCGCCGTCGTACTCCATGACGAACGGCACACCGAGCCCGTCACGATACTGCTGCAGCAGGCGACGCACACCGGAGCGCATGTCGAACGACGCCGGCCCGTCGGGGCTCGTGGCTTCCCACGGCCGCAGCCACGACCGGTTGGTCATGAGCTCGTTCTGCAACACCCGCGCGTCACGAGGACGCACGATGCGGATCGAGACGGGGCCGTGCTCGCGAGGCGACAGTTCCACGCATCCCCCTCGGGTGCGGCGTCAGAGAGTCGCCGCGAAGTCCTTCAGCCACGGACGCAGGTCCGGGCCGAGGTCGTCCCGGTCGGATGCCAGCTGCACGATGGCCTTGATGTAGTCCACTCTATCGCCGGTGTCGTAACGACGCCCACGGAAGACGACACCCCGCACGCCGGGCCCGTTCGGGTCGGCCGCGAGCTCCTGCAGCGCGTCGGTGAGCTGGATCTCGCCGCCCTTGCCGGGCTCGGTGCGCTCGAGGATGTCGAAGACGTTCGGGGCCAGCACGTAGCGGCCGATGACGGCGTAGTTCGACGGCGCCTCTTCGGCGGTCGGCTTCTCCACCAGACCCGTCACGCGCACGACGTCGTCCTCATCGGTCGGCTCGACGGCGGCGACGCCGTACATGTGGATGTGATCGTCGTCGACCTCCATGAGTGCGACGATCGCGGCACCGGTGCGCTCGTGCTCGGCCATCATCGTGGTCAGCAGCGGGTCACGCTCATCGATGAGGTCGTCACCGAGCAGCACCGCGAACGGGTGGTCGCCGACGTGACGACGGGCGCGCAACACGGCGTGACCGAGGCCCTTCGGGTCGCCCTGGCGCACCATGTGGATGTCGGCGAGGTCGGTGGAGTGCTCGACCTTCAGAAGCTTCTCGTGGTCGCCCTTCGCGCGCAGCCGCTCTTCGAGCTCCGGCATCTGGTCGAAGTGGTTGGCGATGTTGTTCTTGTTGCGTCCGATGATGATCAGGACGTCCTGGATGCCGGCCTGCGTCGCCTCTTCCACCACGTACTGGATGGCGGGCTTGTCGACGACGGGCAGCATCTCCTTCGGCATCGCCTTGGTGGCGGGCAGGAATCGGGTACCGAGTCCGGCCGCGGGAATGACGGCTTTGAAAGGCAGAGACATGCCGATCAGTGTATCCAAGCCGAGATGCCCGGCGACGCGGTCGACCCGCGCAACCTAGAATCAACAGCATGTCCGATGGCATCGATGACGCAAAACGGGCGCTGCGTGCAGAGCTGCGCGAGCGCCGGCAGCTTCTGAGCGACCAGGCGCGCACCACCGCCGAAGAGGGTGTGCACCGCCAGCTCGACGCGCTCCTCGCGCGCACCGACGTCCGCTCGATCTCCTGCTTCCTGTCCACGCCCACCGAACCGGGCACCCGCTCGTTCGTCAACGCGGCGATCGAGCGCGGCATCCGCGTGCTGTTGCCGGTCACCCGCATCGACGGGCTGCTCGACTGGACGGTCGCGACCCCCGACGGCGACGTCACCGACGGTCTCTTCGGGCTGCCCGAGCCGGTCGGCGAACTCCTCGGCCCCATCGCGGTCAACGACGTCGATCTGCTCGTCATCCCGGCCGCCGCCGTCGATCACCGCGGCATGCGGCTCGGCTGGGGACGCGGCTACTTCGACAAGACGCTCGGATCGATGGAGCGCTGCCCGCCCGTCTACGCCGTCATCTACGACTCGGAACTCATCGACGAGGTCCCCCGCGATGTGCACGACCAGCCGGTGAGCGGCGTCGTGACACCCACTCAGACCATCGTCCTGTCGCCCCAGCGGCACTGAATCACCCGAAAGAACCCCATGCCCACTTATGCATATGCCTGCAAGCAGTGCGACCACCGCTTCGACGCGGTGCAGTCGTTCGCCGACCCGTCGCTGACCGAGTGCCCCGAGTGCGGCGGCGCGCTGCGCAAGCAGTACGGCCAGATCGGAGTCACCTTCAACGGGTCCGGCTTCTACCGCACCGACTCGCGCGCCGGCGGCGCGAAGGGCGGCAGCGGCAGCGGCAGCGGCGGCAGCAGCAGCGGCTCGAAGGATTCCGGGTCGTCGAGCGCGACGGGTTCCGCATCGCCGGCTTCTTCGTCATCATCGTCTTCAGGAGCGTCCGCTTCCCCCGCTGCTGCGGGTTCCTGACCGGCCTTGGCCGAAGAGACGAAGGGAGTCCTCGTGATCAAGGGCTTCAAAGATTTCATCATGCGCGGCAACGTCATCGATCTGGCCGTCGCGGTCGTCATCGGCAGCGCGTTCACCGCCTTGGTCAACGCCGTCGTCAGCAGCATCATCACCCCGATCGTCGCCCTGTTCTATCAGGAGAACAAAGACGGCGTCGCCGGCCCGACCGTCACCGGTCTCTACGGCCAGCAGGTGACGTTCCCGATCGGCGACCTCATCAGCGCGATCATCAGCTTCTTCGCCGTCGCGCTGGTGGTCTACTTCGTCTTCGTCGTGCCGATGAACCGGTGGAAGGAACGCCAGGCCCGCAAGGCCGGCGTCAACGAGCAGAAAGAGGAGAAGCTGCCCACCGAGCAGGAGCTGCTGGTGCAGATCCGTGATCTGCTCGAGAAGCAGAAGACCCCGCCCGCTCAGTAGTGCGGCGGCACATCGCGTCGCAGTCGCTCGTCGTTCGGCCCGGATGCCGTCTTCTCGCCCGTCACGGGCGGGACGGTGTCCGGGTCCTCGTCGTCTGCGGGCACTGGTTCGGGGCTCGTCCCCGGCGCGGGCGTGAGCTTCGCCCGGCGCGAACCCGGCACCCGCTGAATGCGCTGCCGGTCAGTCGATGACATCGATCGGCTGCGTGGCGGTGTCGGCGGTCGGAGTCTCGGGCTGCACGCCCAGCAGGCCCGCGACGCGCGCGGCGACCCCCGCGGGGTCGCTGTAGAGGTCGAACGCGTGCACGCGCACGTAGTGCCAGCCCAGGCGCCGCAGGATGAGCGGCCGCAGCCGCAGTGCCTCGCGCAGCGACTCGCCGGTCGCCTCGGGGTCGCTCTCGGCGACCACCGCCTTGCCGCCGTGCTGCGCCACCAGCGGCAGCAGGCCACGGTAGTCGACGTCGACCGAGACGCCCAGGCGCCGCAGCTCCCGGGCGAGGGCGAGGGTCAGCGGGTCGGCCAGGTCTTCCAGCCGCGCCTCGCGCGAGCGGGCCGCGATGCCGCCGAGGATCGACATGAGGGTCGCAGCACCGTACTCGAGCCGGCCGTCGTCGAACGCGGAGGGCCGGATGGAGGAGACGATCACCATCGAGCGCCGGGCACGGGTCATGCCGACCGTCAGCAGCCGCTCGCCGTCGGGGGTCGACAGGTCGCCGAAGTCGCTCAGCACGCGGCCGTGGCGGGTGAGGCCGAACCCGAGGGAGAAGATCACGCGGTCTCGGCTCTCGGCCACCGATTCCTCGAGGGTGAGCACGGCGAAGGGCTCGGCGGTGTCGCGCGAGAGGAAGTCGGCGACGTCCGACCGCCCGGCGAAGGCCGACTCGACGGCGGCGCGTACGCGCTCGGCGTGACGTGCGCTCGCGGTGACGACCATGAGCGATTCGGTGCCGCGGTTGACGGCGTGCTCGACGACCAGGGTGACGACGCGCGCCACCTCCGCGTCGGGGCTCTCGACGGCACCGGTGAGGGGGTCGGGCGCGCCGACGCCACCCTCGACGTAGTCCACGCCCAGGCTCCCCCGCCCGAGGTAGGACCCCGCCCACGGGAGCGACATGATCTCGCCGCCGTAGAACGCGTCGTTGACGAGCTCGGCGAGGTCTTCGCCGCCCGCCCGGTAGCTGCGGGTCAGCGTTTCGACGGGCAGCATCTCGGCGAGCCTCTCGAACACGCTCGGCTCATCGGGGTCGACCGTCGGTGCGTCGTCGTCGGTGGTTCCCGCCAGCGCCGCCGACACCCGGAAGGGGGTGGACTTCTGAGTCACGGGGTCGCCGAGCACCACGACCTGGCGCGCCCGCCGCAGGGCGGGGGCGGCTTCGGCGAGGCTGAGGGCCGCGGCATCCGCCACGATCACCACATCGAAATCGGGGCTGTCGGGGATCTGCGGCACTTCGTACGGCGACGCGAGCCACACCGGGGCGAGCGCGCGCATGAGGGTGGGGGCGTAACCGACCAGCTCGTCGGGGGTCGCCGAGCCTTCGCGCAGCGCCTGCTTGAGCGATGCCGCTTCGACCGGCTCGTCGACGATCGCGATCTTCCAGCGGGTGGCCAGCTGCGCGGCCAGCAGCGGCCCGGATGCCGCGGCGTGCGCTTCGTCGACGAGACGGAAGTCGCGCTCGAGACGGTCGACCACGTTCGTGTTCGCGCCGAGCAGCGCCCGGTCGGTGCGCAGCAGATACTCCAGCGCCGACTGCCACCACGCGAACTCCAGCTCGGTGCCCACCTGGTCTTCGGGCACGTGACGCACCGAGAGTTCGGCCAGCAGCGGCTCGAGGCCGAGTTCGGCCAGGCTCGTGCGCAGGGTGGCGCGCTCGACCAGGTTGTCGAACACGTCGGACTTGGCGGCGAGAGAGGCGAGCGTGCGCAACAGCCGCGGGATCGGCAGATGTGCGAGCGATTCGCCGGGGCCGCGTCCCAACGCCGCGTCCAGCGCGGCGAGGTCGGCGTCGACCCGCTGCCAGGCGGTCTGCACCTCAGCCAGGCCCAGCGGCACCTCCGGAAGCACGCCGGGCTCGACGTACCGCTGCCATTCGGCGCGTTGCTGCTGCACGCGCAGCAGCCCTGCGTGCATGTCGGTGACATGCATGCCGGGGCGCACGTACTCGCGGGCGAGGTTCTTGAGGCGCCGGCGGTTGGCGCCGGTCATGTTCGGCGCGTCGCGGCGCGGACCGTGCGCCTCGATGAGTTCGGCCAGGGGCCGCTCGAACACCGTGAGACTGAACCGGTCGAGCGAGTCGCGGATCCCCTGCAGCAGGCGCAGGTGCCCGCCGAGCTCGGCGATGGTCTGGAAGGGGCGCATGCGTGTCTGCCCGATGAGCTCGTACCCGCGCTCGAGCAGGTTCGGCACGTCGGTGCGCTGCAGCCGCGATGCCAGCGCGTGCGCGGCTCGGGCTTCTTCGGTGGTGGCGAAGCTGACGCCGTACCAGGGCGAATCGTCGGGTCCGAAGCGGAACTCGCCCAGGCGTGCGGCCGAGGCGAGCATGGTCGCGGCCTCGGTGCGGCGCGTCGACAGCCGCACGAGCGTCGTGAGGTCCAGCCGCGCGCTCGTCGACGGCGGCGGGGTCTTCGTCGCGAGGGTGGTCAGAGTGCGCAGCGCCTCGAGCGGCGAGACGCCGATGGTGGGATGCCGCGACGTCAGCGCGCCGCGGTAGTCGCGCAAGACGCTGCGCAGCCGCACGAGCGCGTCGTCGATGTCGGCGACCTTGGGCTGCTCCGCCTTCTCGTTGCGGGCGATCGCGCGCACGAGATCGCGGTGCAGCTGCCGGGGTGACACCGCCAAGCCCGGCAGGCCGACGCCGGCCAGGCGATGCCGCACACCCTCGAGGGTGGAGCGGCGGGCGCTGACGACCAGCACGCGCTTGCCCTCCTGCACGAGCGAGCCGACGGCGTTGATGACCGTCTGGGTGCCGCCGGTGCCGGGAAGCGTGTGCACGGCGAGGGAATGCCCGGCCATGATGCGGGCGAGCACGCCCTCCTGCTCCGCGTCGGCGTCGAGCAGCAGGGTGTCGGCGGCGGGCGGCCGTTCGTCGGCGTTGTGCGCGGGCTGCAGCGGGCGCACCGCAGTGACCCGTTCACGGTCGGCGGGGTGACCGGCGAGCGCGTTGAGCACGGGGTGGTCGAGGTGGGTGAGGTCCGATTCCATCGCCGAGCCGACGTCGGCGAACGTCGACACCACGAGGCGCGGCTGCACCGTGAAGGTGGGGATGCGGGCGGTGAGGGCACGCAGGTGGTCGATCACCGGCTGCGGCTTGAAGACACCGCCGTCGTAGGCGAGGGCCGCGAGTGCCCGTCCGTCGAGATCGATGCCGAAGTGCGTGCGCGCGGCGCGGACCAGCTCGGGGTTGATCGTGAAGGTGCCGTGCAGCTTCAGCTCGAAGTCGGAGTGGTGGCGGCGGATCGCGAGGGGTCGCAGCAGCACGGGGGCGGTGCACGCCAGTCCCCCGAGGCGCCAGGTCGCCAGGCCGACCGCGAGGTTGACCGTGTCGAGCCCCCGGGCGGTGCGCAACTCGACGTCGCGCGCGGTGATGCGCTCAGCGGCCAGCCGTGCGCCGCGCAGTGCCACTTCGTCGCGGAACAGGTTCGACAGCAGCGTCGAACGGCCGGTGATGAACTGGGGAAGGCTGCCGGGGTGGGCCTTGGTGATCTCGATGCCGGCGTCACCGGCATCGGCGAAGTGCAGCAGGCTCGACCGTCCGCCCAGGCCGGCCGCCTTCCGTCGCAACCGGGCACGCGCCTCTTCGGCCACATGGGTCACGACGACACCCGGCTCGGCAACGCCGAGATCGCCCGGTGTCACGGACGCCGGAAAATCCGTCGCCGCGGCATCGGCCGTCGCATTACCGTCTCCTCGCCACACACGAGCCAGACTAGGCGGCACACGCGTGTCCGGCTGGACGTGGACCCGAGTTTCGCGGTATTGACCGACACGCCGCTCCATCGGCGCTTCCTCCCCAGGCGCCGAATCCGCTCCGCTCCGCCGGATCGGGCGGTTGCGCCGCCACGGCGTCGCGGTCAGCGGTCAGGATGGGCTCATGACCGCGACCTCCTACTCGGTGCACCCGACACCGATCGGCCAGGCCCTCGTCGTGGTGAGCGATGAGGGCCTGGTCGCGCTGCACATCCTCGACGGCCCGCACGACGACCAGCTCGCCGAGCTGTCGGCCCTGCTGCACGCGATGCCCGATCACGACGCCGATGCCACGGCGCCCGTCACCGCACAGCTCGACGAGTACTTCATCGGCCGCCGGCGCCGTTTCGAGGTGCCACTGGACTGGCAGCTGGTCTCCGGCTTCACCCGTGAGGCCCTGCAGGCGGTGTGCGAGATCCCCTACGGCCAGACGGCGTCATACGCAGAAGTGGCGGTCATGGCGCAGCGCCCGCGAGCACACCGTGCCGTGGGCACCGCCTGCGCCCGCACTCCCATCTCCCTCGTCGTGCCGGCGCATCGCGTGGTGCGCGCCGACGGTTCGATCGGCGAGTACGGCGGCCGACCGGAGATCAAACGGTTCCTTCTCGATTTCGAGACCGCGACGGGCGAGTAGGCCCCCCGGCACGCGGAACGGCCCCGGGCATCATGCCCGGGGCCGTTCGTGCGACGTTCGGCGTCAGTGGTGGGTGGCCTTCTCCGCACCGAAGCCGGTGAGCGAGCGCACATCCATCTCGGCCGCCAGGCGTGGGTCCTCCTTCTTGGTGGAGGTCACGGTGCCGAGCCAGCCGAGGAAGAACCCGAGCGGGATCGAGACGATGCCCGGGTTGTTCAGCGGCCAGATCGCCGTACCGACGTTCTTGAACACGCTGGTCTCCGTCCCCCAGAACACCGGCGACAGGAAGATCAGGATGATGGCGGCGGCGAGGCCGCCGTACATGCTCCACACCGCGCCGCGGGTGGTGAACCGGCGCCAGAACAGCGAGTAGAGGATCGTCGGCAGGTTCGCCGAGGCGGCGACCGCGAAGGCCAGCGCCACGAGGAACGCCACGTTCTGCCCCTGCACGCCGATGCCGCCGAGGATCGACAGCACACCGATCACGACGACCGTGCGACGGGCGACCTTGACCTCGCCGTCGGGAGCGACCTTGCCCTTCTTCACCACGTTGGCGTAGATGTCGTGGGCGAACGACGCGGCGGCGGTGATGGTCAGGCCCGCCACGACCGCGAGGATCGTCGCGAACGCGACCGCCGAGATGAACCCGAGCAGGATGGGTCCGCCGAGCTCCAGCGCCAGCAGCGGCGCGGCGGAGTTCACCCCGCCGGGCGCCGCGCGGATGACATCGGGCGTCACCAGCGCACCGGCGCCGTAGCCGAGCACCAGCGTGAGCAGGTAGAACAGGCCGATCAGCCAGATCGCCCACACCACCGATCGGCGTGCTTCCTTGGCGGTGGGCACGGTGTAGAAGCGCATCAGCACGTGCGGCAGGCCTGCGGTGCCGAACACCAGAGCCAGCGCGAGCGAGATGAAGTCCCACGGGTTCGCGCCGTACTGCAGGCCCGGTCCCAGCACATCCTCGCCGGCGGGCGAGGCGGCCACGGCGGCTTCGAGCAGAGAGTTGAAGTTGAAGCCGTAGATGGCGAGCACCCACACGGTCATGCCGAGCGCCCCGCCGATCAGCAGGAATGCCTTCACGATCTGCACCCAGGTGGTGCCCTTCATGCCGCCGATGAGCACGTAGACGATCATCAGCACGCCCACGACCGCGACGACAATCGACTGGCCCACCTGGTCGTCGATGCCCAGCAGCAGCGACACGAGTCCGCCGGCGCCGGCCATCTGGGCGAGCAGGTAGAAGAAGCACACCGCGAGGGTGGTGAGGGCCGCGGCCATGCGCACCGGGGTCTGCTTCAGACGGAACGACAGCACGTCGGCCATCGTGAACTTGCCCGTGTTGCGCATGAGTTCGGCCACCAGCAGCAGGGCTACCAGCCACGCCACCAGGAAGCCGATGGAGTAGAGGAATCCGTCGTAGCCGTTGATGGCGATGGCGCCGCAGATGCCGAGGAACGACGCGGCCGAGAGGTAATCACCCGAGATCGCGAAGCCGTTCTGCGGGCCGGTGAACGACCGCCCCGCGGCGTAGTAGTCGGCCGCGGTCTTGTTGTTGCGGCTCGCGCGGATGACGATGAACAGCGTCACGGCGACGAACGCCCCGAAGATCGAGATGTTCAGGATCGGGTTGTTCTCCACCGTCTGTACGGCGGCTTCGATGGCACCGAAGATCTCGTTCATGCCCCCGCCTCCTGCGCCTCGAGCTGCTCACGGATGGCCTGGGACTGCGGGTCGAGTTTGCGGTTGGCGTACCAGACGTAGGTCATCGTGATGGCGAAAGTGGTCACGAACTGTCCGAGCCCGAACACGAGCCCCACAGTCGTCTCGCCGAACACGCGCTGACTCATGAAGTCCGGTGCGAACGACGACAGCAGTACGTAGACGAAGTACCAGAGCAGGAACGCGATGGCCAAGGGGAAGACGAAACTGCGGTGACTGCGTTTGAGGTTGCGGAACGGCGGAGATTCCTCCACCGCGATGTAGTCGATCACACCCGGCGGGGCGGTCTCATTGTGTGCTGCGGTCATCTGTGCGGCCTCCTTGCCACTCGTGCTGTCCGCTCGGGTTCCGCGGCGGTGCGGCGCCCATTGCGAGAGGGGTCACGACGCCCGAAAAGCCCGGTATGCGCTCGCCGACCGCGTGATAGCGTCGACGCTACGAAGGCGGCGACGACGCCGTCACCCCCGGAAGTAGGTAGTGCGTGGCTGCACAGACCGGAGTCGAAAGCGACGAGCAGCTGCTGGCGCGCGCCGTCGGCGACCTCTCCCGCCGCACCCGCTTCCCCGTCGTGTTCGCCGGTCTGGAGCATGCCGGGGCCGTGCACATCACCGCCATCGCCGGCGCCCGCACCCACAGCATCGAGGGACTCGTGGTGCAGGCGAGCAAGGGTCTCGGCGGCGCCTCGTTCGTCGAGGGCCGCCCGCGCCTCGCCCTGGAGTACCGCACCAGCCGTTCCATCACGCACGACTACGACCGCGCGATCCTCGGCGAGGGCATCTCCACGCTGCTCGCCGTTCCGGTGATGGTCGCCGGGCGCGCGCGCGGTGTCATCTACTGCGGTTCGTGGCACCGCTCCCCCGTGGGCGATGTGGTGTCGCGTCCGGCGTTCACAGCGGCGGAGTCGCTCGGCACCGAGTTGCGGGTGCGCGACGAGGTGCGGCGGCGCCTCGCCCTCGCGGCGCCGCCCGCTGCGGCATCCTCCCTGCCCGCCGCGGCGCGCGAGGAGTTGCGCGAGAGCTACGCGGAACTGCGCAGCATCGCCGCGACCGTGGACGACGCCGGCATCCGCGAGCGCCTCGCCCGGCTCGAGCAGCGGCTGGCCACCCTCTCCTCCGACGCATCCGGTCCCGCTGAGAAGGTCGACACCAACCTGTCCCCGCGTGAGATCGACGTGCTCGCCTGCTGCGCCCTCGGCTCCACCAACGGCGAGATCGCTGCGGCCCTCGGTCTCAAAGAGGGCACCGTGAAGTCCTACCTCGCGTCGGCGATGGCGAAGCTGGATGCCTCGACGCGCCATGCCGCGGTGATGCGTGCCCGCCGCGCCGGTATTCTTCCGTGACGGCGACAATTCACCCTGAATCGCCGACACGCCGAATTGAGAACGCACCCTACTATCGTGACCGGCATTGACACCAGTATGGTGTGCCCATGGCTCGCAGAATTGTGCATCAACTCGTCGACGATCTCGACGGAACCGAACTCGAAGTCGGATCGGGAGAGACCGTATTGTTCTCACTCGACGGCATCGCGTATGAGATCGATTTGACCGACGAGAACGCTCAGAGCTTGCGCGACGCGCTGGCCCCCTATGTGTCTGCGGGTCGCCGGGTATCGGGCGGGCGCGGCACGTCCGGCACCTCCGATTCCGCACGCAAGCGCCGTCGCACCGGTCAGCACGATTACGGCCCCGTACGCGAATGGGCAAAGTCCAACGGCTACACCGTTTCCGAACGTGGGCGCGTGCCCGCAGCCGTGCTCGAGGCGTACGAAGCCGCCCACTGATCGGCGTTCCTCCGGCAGCGTGATCTCCACCGCGGCGAAGGGCGCGTGGTGGTGGGCGCGCGACTATTCCTACGCCCTCTATTGGCAGACTCGCGCGTTGCTGGATCGCACGCCGCCCGATGCACTCCACACCGGCGATCGGGTGCCGGTGATCGTGCTGCCCGGCATCTACGAGACGTGGAAGTTCATGCAGCCGCTCGCGGTGGAGGTGCATCGACGCGGGCATCCGCTGCACGTGCTCGATGACCTCAAGCGCAACGATCGACCGGTGGTCGACGCGGCCGAACAGGTCACCGCCTACCTCGAGACGCGTGATCTGCGCGACGTCGTGATCGTGGCGCACAGCAAGGGCGGGCTCGTGGGCAAGCAGGTCATGCTCGGGCCCGCCGCGGCACGCGTGCGGGGCATGGTCGCGGTGGCGACCCCGTTCGGCGGCTCCCGCTACGCCCGGCTGCTGTGGACGCCGACGCTGCGCATCTTCTCCCCCGCCGATCCAACGATCGTGTCGCTGGCGAAGCAGGCCGCCGTGAACACCCGCATCGTGTCGATCTACGGCCGCTTCGACCCGCACATCCCCGAGGGCAGCGATCTGCCCGGCGGCAAGAACGTGCGTCTGGAGACCGGCGGACACTTCCGCATCCTCGCGCACCCGCGCGTGCTGGCGGAGTTCTCCCTGCTCGCCCGCTCCCCCGGCGCGCTCTAGCCTTTGACCGCTCCCTGGGTGACGCCTTCCATCACCCATCGCTGCGTGAACAGGTAGACCACGATCGCGGGCGCCATCGCCATGAGGTACGACGCGAACGCCACGTTGTAGTTGTTGCTGAACTGGGTCTGGAAGATGTTCTGCACCACCGGCAGTGTCTGCGACGCGGGGTCGGAGATGATGAGCGACGGCATCATGAAGTCGTTCCACGATGCCAGGAACGCGAAGATGCCCACCGTCGCACTCATGGGTGCCAGCAGCGGGAAGACGAGGTAGCGGAAGGTCTGCCAGGTGCTGGCGCCGTCGATGCGTGCGCTCTCTTCGAGCTCGGCGGGGATGGAGCGCAAGAAGGCGGTGAACAGCAGGATGCTGAAGCTCAGCTGGAACATGATGTGGAGGATCGTCACCCCCACCGGGTTGTCCAGTCCGGTGAGCCCGCTGAGCTGGATCTGCGGCAGCGCCACCACCGGGAACGGCAGGAACATCGCGGCGAGCAGGTAGTAGAAGGAGTAGCGGAAGAGCTTGCGGTCCCAGTTGCGGGAGATCGCGAACGACGCGAGCGCCGCCAGCAGCACGGTGCCGGCGACGGTGAACGCGGTCACCAGCACCGAGATGAGGAAGGCGCGGGGAAAGTCGGTCAGCTCCCACGCCTCGACGAAGCCGTCGACGCTGAAGGGCGCAGGCCAGGTGAACGCGTTGCCGTCGACCGCCTGCGACTGCGTCTTGAAGGCCATCGAGATCGTGACGTACAGCGGCACGAGCACGGTCAGCGCGCAGAGGATGAGCAGGATGGTGCCGGACCAGTTGACCCGCTCCATGCGGAAGCGCCCGGAGCCGCGCTTGCGCGGACGGTCACCGTCGAGGATGCGTTGGGCGTCGACGTCCTCGATGGCGAGGGCGAGCTGCGTGGAGGACATCAGAACACGTTCCTTCCGCGGGTGAGGCGCAGTTGCAGCAGGGACAGCACGATCGCGATGAGGAAGAAGATCGTCGCGTTGGCCATCTGGTAGGCGTAGTCGCCCCCGGAGAAGCCGGTGAAGATCGTCATCGCGATGCTGCGGGTGGCGGTGCCGGGTCCGCCGTTGGTGAGGCCGACGATGATGTCGTAGGCGTTCAGGAAGTTCTTGAAGCCGAGGATCATGTTGATCACGACGTACCCGGCCACGAGCGGCAGCGTGATGCGCAGCAGCTGCTGCAGCTTGCCCGCCCCGTCGAGGTCGGCGGCTTCGTAGACCTCACCCGGGATCGACAGCAGCCCGGCGATGTAGATGAGGAGTGTGCCGGGGATCGCCTGCCAGGCCGCCACCACCACGATCGCGACCCACGCCAGATCGGGGTTGGCCAGAATGCTCTCGCTCAGCCAGCCGACGCCCCACGACGTGCCCAATGCCGGCAGGGAATTGGAGAAGAGGAAATTGAAGACGTAGGCGATGATGATGCCGGAGATGACCATCGGGATCACGAACACCGCCCGCAGCCCCGTCTTCAGCCGGATGCGGGAGGTCAGCCCGACGGCGAGGAGGAAGGCCACCGCGTTGACGACGAGCACCGTCACGATGGCGAAGAAGAACGTGAACAGGTAGCTCTGCAGGATCGCCGGGTCGCTGAAGACGGCGATGTAGTTGATCAGCCCGATGAACTCCCAATCTCCGAAGCCGATGGAGTTGGTGAAGCTGAAGAAGATGCCGATGACCGCGGGGAGCGTGATCGCCAGGGTGAACATGATGAGCGGGGGCAGGAGGAAGAGGTAGTAGACCCCGTCGACCTTTCGCCGCCCCGTGCGCGGCTCGGTGGATGCGGCGTTCTTGGTCGGCCTCGCCGCCACCGGAGTGGGGATCGCCGCCGGAATCGTTGCCATGATCTGTTATCCCCTCGGTCCACCGGGCTACTGGCGCAAGGCCAGCCGCGCCCAGTCGGCATCCATGACCTGCAACGTCCCCTCGACGTCGGAGCCGGTCACGATGCCCTGCATGTAGTTGTCGGTCGGGATGGTCAGCGGGATGGCTTTGGACGGTCCCTGGTAGAACCGCGCCTGGTCGTAGTACTCCTTCATGCCGATGATGCGCTCGTCGGTGACGGGGGCCGAGTCGGTGGTGGTGCCGTACCCGAGGAAGGCCGCGTTGTACTCGTCCATGACGTCTTTGTCGAAGAGATAGCTCAAGAAGTCCCGCGCCTCCTGCTTGTGCTGCGAGGCCTCGGGGATCCACGCCGCGAGGTCGATGTTCACCCGCACCCGCAGGTCGTCGGGGTCATCCGTCATCGGCAGCGGAAAGGTGCCCAGCTGCATCGCGTCGTTCGTCTTCGCGATCTCGCCGAACGCCCACGGCCCCTGCAGGTACATCGCCGCCTCGCCCTTCGCGAACGCGAGGTTGCCGTCGCCGTAGGCGCGACTGGCGGCGTCGGGGTTGACGTAGTTCTCGGTGAGCTGCGTCATCCGGTCCACCGGGTCGACGAGAGTCGTCTGGAACGACACGTCGGAGTCGGGGCCGACCTCGGTACCGAGGTCGTTCATCTCGTCGAAGAAGCCGGCCACGTCGATGGAGCCCCCGACGGTGTAGTCGAACCAGCCCTGGCCGACCGTCCACGGGTCCTTGAACGTGGCGTAGAACGGTGTGATGCCCGCCGCGCTCAGCTGCTCGCACACCGCCTGCAGCTCGTCCCAGGTCTGCGGCACCTCGAGCCCCTGCTGCTCGAAGATCTCCTTGTTGTAGATGACCGATGCCGCCATCACCGAGTACGGCAGCACGCTCGTGCGCCCGGGATACGTCGCGTACTGGTCGACGAGGTCCTGCACCTCGGGGAGGATCCGGTCGGCCTCGGGCATGTCGCTCAGATCGCTGAGCGCCCCCCGCTCCATGAAGCGGGCCATCTCCATGTTGTAGTTGAGCAGTCCGAGATCGGGCGGGTTGCCCCGCAAGAATCCCGCCTGCAGGTTCGACGAGGTGTCGAACACGACGCGCACATCGTCCTGCGACGCGTTGTAGTCGGCGATGAGCTCGCGGAAATACGGAATGGCCTCCGGCTTGCTCAGGTGGAACCTGATCTCTGCCGGGCCCGAACCCCCGGCGCAGGCGGCGAGACTCAGCGCCGCGGCGAGCGTGGCGGAGATCGCAGTGGCGCGCAGGAGCCGCCTTCGTGAACGTTGCGAACCAGACATCCGTTGTCCTTCCGCCAGCTTCGTTGGATGGCGTATCGCGGCATGGGAAGCGCTTCCGATGATGGAACCATACGGATACCGCGACGTCAATGAACAGCCTTCGCAACCGCTTCCGGAGAGTTATCCTCTGACACATGGGAGTGCCCGGTCAGCCGATGGTCAACATGGCGGATGTCGCCGAGCGCGCCGGCGTGGGCATGGCCACCGTCTCCCGCGCGCTCAGCGGCGCGTACGGAGTGTCGGAGGCCACGCGGCGACGCGTCAGTGAGATCGCCCACGAGATGGGGTACGTGGTGCATCCCGAGGCGTCGAAGCTCGCCCGGGGCGCGACCGGACGGGTGGCGGTACTCATTCCGCAGGCCTCGAGATGGTTCTTCGGCGCCGTGGTCGAGGGGATCGAGCGGGAGCTGCGGCGGGCCGGGATGGACGTGCTGCTGTATCAGGTGCCCGATGCCGACGCACGCCACGGTTTCTTCCGCGACCTTCCCACCCGGCGCAAGGTCGATGCCGTCATCGTCGTGGGGATGCCGGTCGATGACACCGAGCAGCAGGCACTCGAGGCGCTGCGGGTGCACGTGGTGTCGGTCAGCGGACGACACACGACGTTTCCGTTCGTGCGCATCGACGATGTCGAGGCGTCCCGACAGGCGGCGGCGCACCTGCTGGCGCTCGGCCACCGCCGCATCGGGATGATCGAGGCGGTGCCGCCGTCGATCCCCGAGTGGCGCGCCGAGATCGACCGCTCAGAGGGGTTCCGTGCGGCGCTCGCGCGTGCCGGCATCCCGCTCGATCCCGCGCTCACGGTGCGCATCCCGTGGGATTCCGAGGCCGCCGCCCTCGCGATGGGCAAGCTCCTCAGCGCGCCCGAACCGCCGACGGCGGTGTTCGTGCACTCCGACGAAATGGCGCTGGCCGCGATCCGCACGGTGCGCCGTGCGGGGCTGCGGGTGCCCGAGGATGTGTCGGTCATCGGCATCGACGATCATCCCCTGGCTGCACTCACCGACCTGACCACGATCGCGCAGCCGGCCGCACTGCAGGGTGCGACGGCGGCGCTCATGACCCTCGCCCTGATCGCCGGCACGCCGGTGGACGAGCGCGTGACCGTGCCGACCATGCTCGTTCCGCGCGCCACCACCGCTCCCCTGCCCCGCTGACTCGGCCGTCGGGGGGGCGGCGTCAGGGATTGGTGCGGCGCCCCGGCCGGCGTGCGGCGAGGTGCTCGTCGAGGGTCAACGCGGCATCGATGAGGGCCAGATGGGTGAACGCCTGCGGGAAGTTGCCGATCTGCTCGCCGGTGGGGGCGATCTCCTCCGAGTAGAGCCCGAGGTGGTTGGCGTAGGTGAGCATCTTCTCGAACGTGAGGCGCGCGGCGTCGAGGCGATCGGCGCGCGCGAGGGCGTCGACGTAGAGGAACGTGCACAGCGAGAACGTGCCCTCCGATCCCCGCAGCCCGTCGGGTGACGCGCTGGGGTCGTAGCGGTACACGAGGCTGTCGGAGACCAGTTCGGTCTCCATCGCCGCGAGGGTGTCGAGCCACATCGGGTCCTGCGGCGAGATGAACCCGACCTGCGTCATCTTCAGCAGCGACGCGTCGAGTACGGTCTCGCCGTACTGCTGCACGAACGTGCGGCGTTCGGGGTTCCACCCCTTCGTCATGATCTGGTTGTAGACGGCGTCGCGCTGCTCGGTCCAGCGGGCGAGCGGGGCGGGCCGGCCGTAAGCGACGGCGAGGCGGATGGCGCGGTCGAAGGCCACCCAGCACATGAGTCGCCCGTAGGTGAAATCCTTGCGGCCGCCCCGGGTCTCCCAGATGCCTTCCTCGGGCTGATCCCAGTTGTCGGCCAGCCAATCCAGCAGCGAGCCGATGGCGATCCAGCCGGGCTGACCGATGGCGATACCGGCGTTGTGGGCGTGCCAGAGGGCGTCCAGCGCCTCGCCGTAGATGTCCAGCTGCAACTGCCCGGCGGCGTCGTTGCCGACGCGCACCGGGAAGGACTGCCGGTAGCCTTCCCACGCCTCGAGGGACTCCTCCGACAGGTGCGGGTCGCCGTCGATGCGGTACATGATGTTCAGCGGCCCGGTGTCCGAGCCCGCCTGTTCGGCGATGCGGTCGCGCAGCCAGCGACCGAATGCCGCCGCCTCGTCGTAGAAGCCGAGCCGCACCAGCGTGGTCACCGAGAACGACGCGTCGCGCACCCAGGTGAAGCGGTAGTCCCAGTTGCGTTCGCCGCCGATCTGCTCGGGAAGCCCGGCCGTCGGCGCGGCGACGAGCCCGCCGGAGGGCGCGTAGGTGAGCAGTTTCAGGGTGATGGCTGAGCGTTCGACCTCTTCGCGCCAACGGCCGTCGTAGGTGGAGCGGCCGATCCAGTCCTGCCAGTAGTGCGCGGTGTCATCGAGCAGCCGCCGGGCTTCGTCGACGGGCACGGCACGCGGCTCGGGCGCACCGTTCATTTCCAGGACGAGGCCGCGTGTCTGGCCCTGCACCAGGCTGAGCGTGAACCGCAGGTCACCGGCATCCGTCTGCTCGGCCCGTGCGAGTCGCTCCAGATCGGCGTCGCGGATGAGGTTGAGGGTCATCGTCGTCTCGCCCGCGGTGAACATGGCGCCATCGTCGGTGACCGTCACCTCGTGCGGCTGCCGCCCGTAGTCGAAGCGGGGGGCGATGGCGATGTCGAACACGATCGAGCCGCGCACGCACGTCAGCTGCCGCACGAGCCGATGCCTCTCGCTCGGGGTGTCGGAGGCGACCGGCATGTAGTCGATGACCTCCCCCACCCCGTCCTCGGTCATGAACCGGGTGATGAGGATGGCGGTGTCGGGAAAGTAGAGCTGTTTCGTCTTGACGTTCTCGCCCCGCGCCCGCGCGCTGAAGTGACCGCCGCGTTCCTTGTCGAGCAGGGCCCCGAAGATGCTCGGCGAGTCGAAGCGCGGGCTGCAGAACCAGTCGATGGTGCCGTCGGTGGTCACGAGCGCAGCCGTCTGCAGGTCTCCGATGAGGCCGTGGTCGGCGATGTCGGGGTACTCGTTCATGAGCGGACCTCTCCTTGGGCGGGTTCAGCCGCGACGGATGCTGTTCGCCCCGGCAGGAATATGGCGACCACGGCGCCGGCGGCTGCCACCACCAGCAGCGGCGTCATCGCCAGCCCGTAGCCGTCGGCGGGGCCGGCGTACGCCACCGCCAGCACGGTGCCGACGATGGCGGTGCCGAAGCTCGACCCGAGGTTCGACACGCTGCGCGACAGGCCCGAGATCTCGCCCTGCTGCTCTTCGGGGAAGGCGGACTGCACGATGTTGACGCTGGGGGTGAGCATGAGGCCGACCCCGAGGCCGAGGACCAGCAGCCCCGGCGCGTACGCCCACGCCCCGGGGACCGCGGCGACCAGCAGCAGTCCCAGCAGGCCGGCGCCCGTGGCGATGAACCCGACGATGATCATCGACCGCTGCGCGAAGCGCTTCACCAGGCGACCGGCGGTGAGCGAGGAGACGAGGATGCCGAGGGTCGCCGCGCTGAAGATCACCCCCGTCTCGATGGCGTCGTACTGGCGCACGACCTGCAACTGGCTGGCCACGAGCATCGACGTGCCCATCAGCAGCAGCCACTGGAAGTTCTGGGTGATCAGGCCCATGTTCGAGATGCGGTTGCGGAACAGCGCGGTCGACAGCAATGGTTCGCGCCCGGCCCGCTCGAGGCGGCGCACCCACCAGAAGAACACCGCGATCACGCCGGCACCGGCGGCCATGAGCCCGAGGGAGAGCAGCAGGTCGTTGTCGGCGGCGAGGATGCCGAGGACGAAGATGATGAGGCCCGACCCCGACAGCACGGCGCCGAGCACGTCGTAGGGGCGGCCGCGCTCGGCCGGGCGCGGATCCTTCATGCGCAAGGCCAGCAGCAGGATCACCACGATGATGAGGGCCTGGAAGATGAACGCGGCACGCCAGCTGATCGCTGCGGTGATCCAGCCGCCGATGAGCGGCCCGGTCGCCGCTCCGATGCCGCCGGCGGCGCTGACGACGCCGAAGGCGCGCACCCGTTCGGCCAGGCCGGTCCAATACATCGTCACGAGGATGTAGACCGGCGGGATCAGCAGCGCCGTGCCGGCACCCTCGAGGATCGAGTTGCCGAGGATGAGGATGCCGAGACCGGGCGCGAGCGCGCTGACGATGGCTCCGACGCCGTAGACGGCGAGCCCGAGGATGAAGCAGAACTTGCGTCCGAAGAGGTCGGTGAGCTTGCCGAAGGGGATCATCAGCGCGGCCATCACCAGCAGGAACAGCGTGATGGACACCTGGATGCCCTGCACCGTGGTGTCGAGGTCGCGGCTCATGTCGGTGAGCATCACGTTCATGTTCGATCCGGCGAACGAGCAGATGAACTGTGCGAGCGCGAGGGGAAGCAACGTCCAGCCCGGAGTGGCGGTGTGCGGCACTGCGGGGCGCGAGGACACCGGCCCTACCCCAGTCCGAGTCTCTGCATGGCGCACCCCTGCCCGACGACGCTCGAATGGTACCGTCGCGCGTCCGTCGCCACCAGGGGTCTCAGGCGAGCGAGAGGAAGAGCTTCTCCAGTTCCTCGGGGTTCGACCCGCCCTCGGCCTGGGGGTCGGCGAGGCACTCCTTCAGCGCCGTGGAGATCACGAGGAACCCGGCACGATCGAGTGCCTTCGACACGGCGGAGAGCTGCTGCACGACGTCGCGACATGCGGCATCCGACTCCACCGCCGCGATGACCGCCGCAAGCTGGCCGTGCGCGCGACGCAGCCGGTTGGCGATCTTGCGCTGCGCATCGGGGTCGTGTAGGGCAGCGTCTGCCGTGGCGGTGACGTCGGTCATGGGGAACCTCTTCCAGGGGAGCCGATTTGACAGCAACGATACCCCACGGGGTATGGTGTGAATACCCCCGGGGGTATCCCGGCCTCCCCTCGCAACGAAGGAACACACGACATGTGTCGAGCAGTGACCTGCCGCGTCTGCGGCAAGACGACGTGGACCGGCTGCGGCCAGCACGTGCAGAGCGTGAAGAACACCGTGCCGGTGTCGGACTGGTGCAACGGCAAGCACAGCCCCGACCAGATCGCCGCGGCACAGGCGCAGCGCAGCGGCGGCGGCTTCTTCTCCCGCCTGTTCAGCCGCTGACTCCAGCGCCTCCACACCCCACTCGATCCGACCACACCCGACCCGAATAGGAACACACCATGTGCGCACGCGTCACCTGCCCCCAGTGCGGCAAGCCGACCTGGGACGGCTGCGGCCAGCACGTCGAACAAGCCCTCGCGGGCGTCGCCGTCGCCGACCGCTGCTCCTGCGGATCGTGACGGCTGCTGCCTCGGCAGCACCCCACATCGGCACGATCGTCGACGGGTACGCCGTACCCGTCATCAATGAGCGCGCCGTTCGCGCCGCCGCAGGAATCCTCTTCCTCGGCGGCGCGACCGCGTTCGGGTTCGCCGCGGCGACGGGGTCGACTCAGCCGCTGCAGCCCTTCGGCATCCTGTTCCTCGTCGACATGATGCTGCGCGTGGTCGCCGGTGACCGCTGGTCGCCCTCGCTCACGCTCGGCCGTCTCATCGTTCGGCGTCAGCGACCGGAATGGGTCGGGGCGCCGCAGAAGGAGTTCGCCTGGTGGCTGGGCATCGGCCTGGGCCTGGTGACCTGCGCCGGAATGGGCCTGTTCGCCGCCCCCTTCGCCCTCGTGCTCGCGCTGTGCGGCACGTGCCTGTCGCTCCTGTTCGTCGAGACCGCCTTCGGCATCTGTCCCGGATGCCACTTGCAGCGCCTCTTCACCCGCACGCCGCCGCAGCACTGCGCCGGCGACGCCTGCATCACCCGCTGATCCCGCTCCCCCTTCGCTCTTCTGACCCCAAGGAATCCGATGTCGCGCCTGTTCCCCGCCCTCGTCGGCGCCGTCGCCCTCAGCCTCACCCTCGTCGGCTGCGCCGCCCCGGCCGAGCCGGTCGCCGTCGGTGACGACACGATCATCATCGATGTGCGCACCCCCTCGGAGTATGTCGACGGTCACCTCGACGGGGCGGTGTCGTACGACCTCAACGGCGGCGAGCTGGCCGCATCGCTGGATGAGCTCGACCCCGACGCCGAGTACCTGGTGTACTGCGCCTCGGGCAACCGCTCGTCGCAGGCGACACGGTTGATGGTGGATGCCGGATTCGACGACGTCACCGACCTCGGTTCGATCGACGCTGCTGCCGAGGCGACGGGGCTGCCTGTCGTTCGCTGAGCGACACCGGGTGTTCCCGCTCCAATCAGCGGCCGCCGCGCGTGGCGGCCACGTCGAGGATCCACGTCACGCCGAAGCGATCGGTGAGCATGCCGAACCCGGGGCTCCACGCCGAAGCTGCCAGCGGCTCGATCACCGCAGCGCCCTCGGCCAGCGCCGCCCAGTACTGCTGCACCTCGTCGATCGTGTCGCCGCGCGCGGAGAGGAAGAACGGCTGGTCCGTGAGGGTGACGCCGTTCGCGCGTCGGGTGTGTCCGGCATGCGCGGCATCCGTCGTCCCCTCGCTCGCGCCGGGGATGTCGTACGCCATGACGCGGAATCCGCTGTCGCTCTCGAGCTGCCCGAAGACGACGTTCTGGGCGCCCGGCGCACCGGCCGGCATTCCGACGTCGCTGTAGCGGGTGACCGCCAGCGTGCCGCCGAAGACGGAGTGATAGAACTGCAGCGCCGCGCGGGCGGTGCCGCGGAAGTTCAGGTGCGTGGTCGTGGTGATGGTCATGTCTGCTCCTCATCAGGGGGACGCCGGTGTTCCGACAGCAGTCACGTTTCCACTCGTATAGGACTGTTTCGGTCCTCCATTCGTCTTAGGGTCAAGACGTGACCACGACCTCGCGATTGCTCACTCTGCTGTCGCTGCTGCAGACGAGGCGCGACTGGCCCGGCGCAGTGCTCGCCGAGCGCCTGCACATCAGCCACCGCACGGTGCGCCGCGACATCGAGCGGCTGCGCGAGATGGGCTACCGCATCGACACGACGATGGGTCCCGATGGCGGCTACCGATTGGATGCCGGCAGCGAGCTGCCCCCGCTGCTCTTCGACGATGACCAGGTTCTGGCGCTCGCGATCGCGCTGCAGGCGGCCGCGATGTCGGGCACCGAGATCGGCGAGGCCGCACTGCGGGCGCTCACCACGGTGCGCCAGGTCATGCCGTCACGCGTGCGCCGGCGCATGGATGCCGTGTCGTTCACCACGCTCGCGCACACCGGCGCCGGGCCTGCGCCGTCGGTCTCGCCTGACGTGCTGATCGCCCTGTCGGCCGCGGTCCGCGCACACGAAGTGTTGCGGTTCGACTACGCCGACCCGCGTGCCTCGGATACGACATCGGATGCCGGTTCCCCGCCGGCGCGCCGGGTGGAACCGCACCATCTCGTGGCGTCGCAGGGCCGCTGGTATCTGCTCGCTTGGGACCTCGACCTGGGCGACTGGCGCATCTTCCGCGCGGACCGCATGACGCCGCGCACACCGACGCGGCTGGCTTTCGTGCCGCGGGAGGTGCCCGGCGGCGACGCGGCGGCCTTCGTGGCCGCGCGGTTCAAGGGTTCTGCGCAGTCCGACGCGTGGCCGTGCGTGGGGACGGTGTTGCTGCGGCTGCCCGCCCGCGACGTGCTGCCGTTCGCCGGGGACGGCGTGGTCGAGGACATCGCACCCGACTGGTGCCGCTACACCGCGGGGTCCTGGTCGTGGGTGTCGCTCGCAGCGGCGCTGGCGCGCTTCGACGCCGACCTCGAGGTGGTCGGGCCGCCCGAGCTGGCCGACGCGTTCACCCGACTGGCGGAGCGGTTCGGGCGTGAGGCTTCCGGTCGTTGAGCGAGCGCAGCGAGACGAAACGCCCCACCACCGGAACCACGTTTCGTCTCGGTCGCTGCGCTCCCTCGCTCAACGACCGGAGGCGGCCGGTCCCCACAGACGCGCACGCCGGTCAGTCCTCCGGTCGCCGACGCAGCCGCTTGGTGTCGGTGCGCTGCTTCTTCGCGGTCAGCCGCCGTTCCTTCGCGCCGCGCGTCGGCTTGGTGGCGCGGCGGGGTGGCTCCGCCGGGCGCACCGCGTCGGCGACCAGCGCCGCCAGCCGCTCCCGGGCGGCATCCCGGTTGCGGGCCTGCGCTCGATGTTCGGATGCCGTGATGGTCAGCACTCCCCCGACGAGCCGGCCCGTCAGCCGCTGCAGGATCCGCTCGCGCTGGTGTGGGGTCAGTGACGGCGAGCCGGCGGCATCCCACACCAGCTCCACCCGCGAGTCCGTCGTGTTCACGCCCTGCCCACCGGGGCCCGACGAGCGTGAGAACCGCCAGGTCAGCTCCGACTCCGCGATCGTCAGCGCGGGTGTGACGCGCAGTCCGGGGCGGTGTACAGCGGGCATGCCTTCATTCTTGCGGTTCTGCGGCCCCGGCTGAGGCGGCGTCCAGGCCTCGCACGGTGTACCGGCGCTCGATGCCGGCGGTGTGGGCGCCCCACTCGCTGGCCGCGACCCTCTCCTGGTGGGCGCGGAACGACGTCTCGTCGCGGAATCGCTCGGCCACGTCCCACACCCCCGGCTCGCCGGTGGGGGCGACGTCGAAGGCGAGGCATCCCGGCTCTGCGCGGGTGAGCGCGACGTGGCGTGGGAGGTGCTCGCGCACGAGCGCGTCCTCGTCGGCGCTGCGGCAGAGGAGCTGGCCGGTGAGGGTCACGTCGGGCATGCGTTCAGGCTACGGGTGGTCCCGTACCGGTCGCGACGGCGTCGCACCATCGAGCGCGGCGGTCACGGGAGAGGTCGGGTCGTCACCCCTGTGTGTCGGTCCACGAGGCGATGTCGACCCCGTGGTTGTCCGGCGACGCGAGCGACCACCAGGCCGGAGCATTCGAGTCGTCGACCAGCCTGCCGCCGGCGGCGAGCGCGGCGTCCACCCGCGCCTGCGCCTGATCGGCCGGCACGAAGACGTCGAAGTGCGTGCGACCGCGTGCTGGGTTGTCGCCCGCGATCGGGTTGAACGCGAGTTGCGGCCCGCTGCGCAGGGGGTCGACGGCATCGGTCTCGCCGAGCGGCTCGTAGCCGAGCGCGGCGAGGAAGAAGGGCCGCACGTCGGCCTCGGAGTGCTGGGCGACGTAGATCCCGATCGTCTGCACGCGCGAGGGGTCGGGTGTCAGCGACAGCTCGGCCGCAGCCGCAGACACCGCCGCGGCGAACTGCGGTGCGGCCGCCGGGATGCCGTCGAAGTCGCGGGAGGCGACCCGCACGATGACCGCCTCGGGGCGCAGGTCGATGTCGGGCAGGATGCCGAATCGCTCGGCGGCAGCAACCGTCGGCGCCACGAGCGCCGCGGCCTGCGCCAGCGAGCTCGCGGTGAAGACGGCGACCGGTCCCGCCTCGGTGACCCGCCAGTCGGAGACGTCGGGCGCTCGGTGGAACTGCGCCGCGGAGATGCGGGCGGACTCGCTCGTGGACTCACTCATGGGATCTCCTTCGATCGCGGCGGGGCCCACGGTACTCCCGGGGTCGGACGCGGGAGATCCTTGCGTCCTGAGGACAAGCGTCGTCGCGTCAGACCCGCTCGAACAGTTCGGCCGGCCGCCCACGCCCCTCGACGAGCATCCGACCCGTCGCGCGCAGCGCCGGCGTCATCGCCCGTCGGAACGTGTCAGGCACGAGCTTCTCCCCCAGCACGGCTTCGTGCACGAGCCGCAGGCGACGCATGGTGAACGGTCCGTCCAGCAGCGCTCCGGGATCGGGTGCTCGGCGATAGTCCGACCGCAGCACATCTACGGCAAAGTCGACGATGTCGCGGTGGTCGTACGGCAGGTCGGGAAGGTCGCTGATCGGCGCGATCCAGATGTGGTCGGATGCCGGGAGCGTCTCGGCGCGCACCACGTCGACGTGCGCCACCGACAGCACCCAGCCGCGGTCGTCCCGATCCGGTGCGTCGAAGACGTGCAGCTGTCGTGGCTGCAGGCCGGCAACGCCCGCCTTGACGCGCAGCGACCGCAGCACCGCGTCGCGCAGCGTCTCCCCCTCATGGAGAAACGTTCCCGGCAGCCGCCACCGTGCCCCGTCGTCGCCGGCGCGCACGAGGAGCACCGACAGCGATTGATCGACCACCGTGAGCACCGCGGTATCGACGGCCACCGACGGGCGGGAGTAGTCGATGAGCGGCCGGCGCGAGGGCTGGTGCGCGTCTGTCATGACGACAATTTAGCGCACTCTTGCGCAAATCACCGCAGACGTGCATACTGCTTTTAGATCAGATTTGCGTTAAATGGAGGCGATGATCATGGGCGATGGAGTGACGGGCACGATTCCCTGCGAGCTGTTCGGTGGACCGCTCGACGGCGCGAAGTACGGCGACCTGCCGGACCTCGGCGGTTCCTACACGAACGCGTCCCTGGCGCTGCCTCTCGGCCAGCCGGCCGAGGAGCACCCCCGCGCGCTCTACACCTGCCGGGGCGCCGTCCCCGTGAATGGGCTCTGGCAGTTCTTCTACGAGCGCACCGAGTACCCCGCCGATGCCGCCGCGCACGCCGAGGTGGCCGCGGCGCCGGCACGGTTGCCGCTCACCCCGACGGGCAGCTCGGTGAAGGGCTCGCCGTTCGACGGCCGGGAGCAGGTGGCACTCGCCCGCGGCCTGGCGCTCCTGGCCCACCGTAGACAGCTCGACCGGGACGGCACCGAGATCTCGGTCCACCTCGCTCGCGTCGCCGCGATCTTCGACCCGCAGCGGCATCCGCTCGCGCACGCCGCCGCGTGGTTGCACGACACCGTGAAGCGCACGGCGCTGTCGTTCGACGATCTCGCGGCCGCCGGCATCCACCCCGCGATCCTGCATCTCGTCGAGCTGCTCACCCGCGCACCCGGCATGGACGACCAGCGGCACTACGATCGCGTCAAGGGCAACCCGCTCGCCCGGGCGATCCTGCTCGCCGACATCGACGACCGCTCGCGCCGTGATCGGCTCCATGTACTCGATGACCCGACCCGAGAGCGCCTGCAGCGGCGGTACCGTCGCGCGCGCAGACTGCTCACCACACAGAAGGAGGTGGCGCAGTGATGCGTCTTTCCGCAATGCAGCTCGACCGCGCCGTCGGCGCCATCCTCGCATCGGCCGCCGGCGATGCCCTCGGTTCGCGGTACGAGTTCGGCCCGGCACTGCCCGACAGTCTCACTCCCGAGTTCGGTGTCGGATGCTTCGGCCACGACGTCGGCGAGTGGACCGACGACACCAGCATGGCCCTGCCCATCCTGATGCAGCTCGCCGAGGGTCACACGCTCGACGATCCGCACGCCCTCGCCCGCATCCTCGCCGACTGGCGCGAATGGGCGCGCACCGCGAAGGACGTCGGCACGCAGACGCGCGGTGTGCTCAGCCACCTCGACGATGACGCCACCGAGGATGCCGCACGGGCGGTGTCCGAGAACGCGCACCGTCGCACCGGGCGCAGCGGCGGCAATGGGTCACTCATGCGCACCGGCCCCGTCGCGCTCGGCTACCTCGACCGCTCCCCCGCCGACCTCGCTGCCGCCGCCGGACGCGTGGCGCAGCTGACGCACTGGGAGCCCGACAACGTCGATGCCTGCGCGCTGTGGTGCCTGGCGATCCGGCACGCGGTGCTCACCGGCGAGCTCGACATCAGGGGCCAGCTCGCGTGGGTGCCGGCAGACCGTCGCGCACGATGGGCCGAGATCATCGACGAGGCGACCGCGCCCGGCATCCACCCGCGCGACTTCACACCCGGCAACGGATGGGTGGTCCGGGCGTTCCAGGGCGCCCTCGCCGCGATCAGCGGAGCCGTCTCGCTGCGCGATGCGCTCGAGCGCGCCGTGCGGGGCGGCGGCGACACCGACACCGTCGCCGCGATCGCCGGCTCGCTCGCCGGGGCGATCTGGGGCGGATCGGCCCTGCCGCTGTCGTTCCGGCGGCGCCTGCACGGCTGGCCCGGAGTCGACGCGAACGAGCTCACGCGTCTGGCCGTGCTCGCCGCGCGGCACGGCCGCAGCGACGGCGAAGGATGGCCGATGGCAGACCGCGCGACAGTCTATGCCGGCAGCGACCACCTGTTCCCGCACCCTCACGACGAGGACGTGTGGATCGGTTCGCTCGCAGCGCTGGACAGGCTTCCCGATGAGGTGGATGCCGTCGTCTCGCTGTGTCGCATCGGCCGCGCCCAGATGCCCGCCGACGCTGAGAGCATTCAGGTGTGGCTCGTCGACCAGCCCGATCGCAACGCGAACCTCGACAGGGTGCTGGCGGATGCCGCGGACATGGTCGCCGAGCTGCGCCGGGAGGGCAAGCGGGTGTTCCTGCACTGCGCGGAGGGACGCAGCCGCACCTCGGCCGTGGCCGCGCTGTACGGCGCTCGTCACCGCGGCATCCCGCTCGATCAGGCATGGGACGACGTCCGCCGCACCTTGCCCGGGTTCGCACCGCAGCAGTTCCTGCGCGAAGCCGTGGCGCGGCTGGCGCAGCGCGGCGCCGCCACCCGTGGATCTGCCAGGATCACTCCGTGACGATGCACACCGACGCGATGCAGACCGACGCGACCGAGCTCTTCGCGCCTTGGGAGAGGCGAATCGATAGCTGGGCCGATCTTCAGACCGCGATCAACGAACTGACCGGTCTCTACCGGACCGAATCGTTCGTGTGGCGGGGGCAGTCCGATGCGTCGTGGGGGCTGCACAGCTCCCTATCTCGGGCCATCCACGGTGCGACGGGCCGATACCCCACCGAAGCCGAACTGGTCGAGGCTGAAAAGAGGCTGCTGGATCGCGCTCGGATCGACTGGCGGCTCGACGGCATTCCCGCACTGCAGCTGTTCGCGCAGATGCAGCATGTCGGCGTCCCCACGCGACTCCTGGATGTGACCTACAACCCGCTCATCGCCGCATGGTTCGCTGTCTCGCGTGACGAGAAGACCAATGAGAGCGATGGCCGGCTGCTCGTTTTCGGCTCCACCAAGGCGCCGGTGCAGCTCAACTCGCAGTGGAACGCGAATCGTCCACGGTGGCATCGTCTCGACTCCGACGCCGCCCGGCACCAGGTCAACTGGGGAACAGGGCTGGGGCGCAAGATCTGGCGCCCGCCGGCGGTTCACGGCCGCATTCCGGCTCAGAACGCCGCGTTCATCATCGATGGCGTCCCGATCGATTTGCAGGACGGGCACTCTGTCGCGCGAGGCGCGAGATCATGGACGGCCAGCGAGCTCCGCGAGGTGACCTCGATCCCCATGCGGTTCGCACACGCCAGAGAGGGACAACTCCCCGCCGCGAACGCGCCGGTGTTCACATACCGGATCGGACACGCGGCCAAGAGCGAGATCCGCGATCAGCTCGAGCGCCGATTCGGCTACAGCTTCTCAACCGTGTACGCCGACATCGAGGGTCTCGCCGAGTACGTTCGGCGCTGGCCCCGGCACGCCCTCCTCGGGCGCTGACAAGGCCGCCGCCGCGCGTACACCGCAGCACGGTGTTCGACTGGTCACGCGCAGTCGCTTCTGGCATCACCGCGCCTTGAGCTGGCTGAGCAACTCGGCGCTGCCGCTGCCGGTGACCTCGACGATCCGCCCGTTCACCACGCGGTAGAACGCGAACTCCGCCACGTTGACATGACGCCGCGTGGGCGCGATCCCCTGGAACTCCCCCGAGTGGGTGCCGCTCCCCCGCAGGTGCGCGGCGATGCGGTCGTCTTCGACCACGAGCTGGATGCGGCGCCAGCGCCAATCCGGGAACGCCTGGAAGAGGTCGGCGAGATCGCGAATCCATGCGCCTGCACCCGCCGGAAGGTGCGCGCGGCGCACCGCCGGGTCGAGGAACTCCGCGATCGCGGTGAGGTCGTGCCGGTTGCAGGCGTCGAGGTAGTCGGCGTGCCACCCGTGCAGCTCCCAGGGCTCCATCCGTCCATTATCGGCGCGCGTCCCAGGGCGCTCGTCCGCACCTCACCCGAGCAGCGGCCGCAGCACCACCACGAACGGCTCCAGCCGCCGCGCCATGTACGTGTCGAGCCCCTCGCTCACCTCGGCTGCATCCGCCCACTCCGACGTCGCCCGCTCACCGATCGCCATGAGCGCGTGCACCACGTCGCCCACCCGCTCCCGATCGAGCTCGGGAGCGCGCCGGTGCACCCCATCGAGGATCTCGCGGCTCAGCTCGGCCCGGCGCAGGGCCACCGTCGCGCGCAGTTCGTCGTCGGCATCCACGATGCGCCAGCGGGCGGTGAACGCCGCGCGATCGGCGGCGCTGTAGTGCGACAGCGCGAGGATCGCGGCGACGATCACCTCCATCGGTGGCAGATCGGTGGATGCCGCGAGACTCTGCCGCATGCGCTCGGTGCGGCTGTCGAGCTCGCCCCACATGAGGTCGCGCTTGGCCGGAAAGTACGAGAACAGGGTGGTGCGGCCGACGCCGACCGCGCGGGCGATCTGCGCCAGCGATGTCGCGGCGTACCCCTGCTGTTCGAACAGCGCCATCGCCACGGCGCGCACGTCGTCGCGGCTCGCGCTGCGCGGTCGCCCGGGACGCTTCGCGCTCCGCCCGCCGTCGTCGCTCATGCCGCTCCCTCAGATTCCGGAGGGTCTCGACCTCCTGCTCGAGCAGTCTCACACGCTCGCGCAGCGCGCGAGGCCCGGCACGCGCGTCAACGACGCCACGTGCCGAGCCTCGTCACCTCACCGCGTGGCGGCTCGTCGTCGCATCGCCACGCCGGCCCCGCCCAGCAGCACCAGCAGCACGCCCAGCACCGCGGCGCCCTCCGCACCGGCGCCGCCGGTGACGGCCAACGCGGCGCCCGTGATGCGGATGTCGGTCCAGCCGAGCAGATCACCATCCGCGTAGACCGCGAGGCGGTGCATGCCGGGGGTGGTGTCGGCCGGCACCACCACGGAGATGCGACCCGCGGCATCCAGCGTGCCCTGCCCGATCTGCACCGGGGTGGAGTACATCCACACCTCGACGTCGCGGCCCGCGTGCGCCGCGCCCACCCCGATCGTGATGCGCGCGCCGGCGGCGGCGGATGCCGGTGCCGTCAGCGTGCCGCGGTTCTCGGCGGTGAGGCCCGAACCGGGCAGCGGCGCCGTCGGCGCGGCCGGACCGCTCGGCGCACCGGGCGCTCCGGGCAGCCCGGGCGCTCCAGGCGTCCCCGGCGTCCCCGGCGTTCCCGGCTCCCCAGGCTCACCCGGCGTCCCCGGCTCCCCCGGCTCCGCACCGTCCACAACGCGCACCGACCCCAGCCGCAGCGCGCCCGCCTCGACGCCGTCCTCGAACCACCACGCGGCCCGCTCGGTCGCGCCCGCCGCGACCACCGGCATCGTGGCGAAGCCCTCGTTGTTGACGTTCGGCATCCCGCCCGGTCGCGCGACGTGCGCGATGGCCGGCTGCGAGGTGCCGTTGAGCGTGACCTGCGCGGCCCTGCCGTCGCATCCGTCGTCGCACACGGCCCACAGCACGTCGAGCACGGTGTCGTAGTCGAGCGCCATGACACCCGGCAGCCCCGGATCGATCGTGGCGACCAGCTGCGTGGAGCCGTCGCTGTTGAGCGCGAACGCCGAGAGGCCGCCGCCGTCCTCGACAGCCACGACGATCAGCCCGTCGCCGTGCAGCGGGTAGCGCGCCGGGTCGTACAGCGCGTTCGTGTTCGCGTCGACGAGCTTGCCGGCGAGGTCGGCATCGGCGATCCACTCGATCGCCTCCATGCCGAGATTGGCGCTCACCGCCGGCAGCTGCGCCGTGAGATCCCACTGCTGCATCGCGACGACGTCAGGCCCGGGGGCGGTGGGATCGAGCTTCAGCACGACGTTCTGGTTCACGCCCTTGGCGGAGTTGTCGCGCTCAGACGCCAGGTAGACGAACCCGTCCCCAGCGATCGTGATGCCCTCGGCATCCGGACCCGCCGCCCGGGGGTCGCCGGCATCCTTCTGGAAGCGCGCGCGCCTGCCGTCGGCCCAGCCGTCTGCGAAGGCGACCGTCCCGTCGGCCGCGACGGCGAGCTTCCAGTAGCGACCGGTGCCGTTGTCCACGGCCCACAGAAAGGTGCCGTCGGTCGTTTGCTGCACGTCGAGTCCCGAGCTGTCGGCGAGGAACATCGGGGTCTCATCCAGTGCGCGCACCGTCTCGGCGCCCGGCCACACCCCGAGCGGGATGTCGCCCTGGCACACGTTCGCCGTTCCCTTGGTGGACTCGGCGGTGACTGCGAACGGGCCGGTGGCGTCGGGGCAGCGGCCCCACGTCGTGGCCGCGTGACCGGCACCCCACGAGGCGGAATCGATCAGCTCGTCACCCTCGAACAGGCGCACCGTGTCGCCCCCGCCCAGGCCGAAGCCGAGGTCGGCGCGCTCCAGCACGAGGTACCCGTGGGGTGCGATCGTCGAGCCGCCCGGCAGCACATACGCGTGGGTGTCGTCGTCGTCAGAGACGCGGATGCCGGCGACATCCAGCGCGGTCGACGTGGGGTTCACCAGCTCGATCCAGTCGTCGGGCGAGCCGCCGTCGGATTCGACCTCGTTGATGCGCACCGGGTTGCCGCAGGCGTTGCGCGTGCCCTTCGTCGCCGTCTCGAGGTCGGCGAACGCACCGACGCCGTCGGCGCAGCGCGCCCACACCCCGTTCGCGTGCGCGTCGTACCGGTGCTCGGCGACGGTGTTGCCGCGCGCGTCGCGCACCGTCACGGTGTCGCCGTTGCCCAGGCCGAACACGAAGTCGCGCGGCTGGTCGAACACGAAGTACGCGCCCGGCTCGAGCACCGTGCCGGCAGCGAGCGGCGTGGTCTCGGCGGCGTGCCCGACGGGGTCGTTGTCCATGAGGGTCCACCCCGACAGGTCGACCGCCGCCGAGCCGGTGTTGACGACCTCGACCCAGTCGGTCGCGTCGCCGTTCGACTCGATCTCGTTGATCGCGACCGTCGGCGGGACGCACGTGTTGGATGCCCCCGGAGTGGGGTACGCGAGCACGAAGGGTCCCTCGCCGTCGGGACAGCGGGCGAGCGTTGCTGCCGCGGCATCCCCGTCGATCGCGGCGTGTCCCTGCCACGGCTCGGTGTCGTCGAGCAGCGCGCCGGCCGCGTCGAACAGGCGGATGCGGTCGACGCTGCCGATGCCGATCGGGTCGCGGAAGGGCGCCGTGCCCTCCCCCACCGCGCCGACGGTGTTCTCGTCGACGACGAGGTACGCGCCGCCGGCGATCGAAGTGCCGGGAAGGAAGCGCCAGCGGTGGTCGTCGCTGTTGTCGCGGATTTCGAAGCCCGAGATGTCCAGCGCCTCGGCGCCGGGGTTGTACAGCTCCACCCAGTCCGCCGGCTGCGAGTCGACCTCGTTCAGCACGACCACGCCCGCCGCGGGCGTCTCCGGCGCGGCGAACACATTCTCCGCGCCCTTGGTCGGGGCGGATGCCTGCGCCCACGTGCCGTCGGGTGCGACCGCCCAGGTGGCGACCGCGTGCTCGCTCCAGCCGTGCTCGTCGACGAGCTGGCCCGCCGGGTCGAACAGGCGCGCCCGGTCAGCCTTGCCGAGGCCGAAGTCGAGGTGCCCGGCCTCGCCGATCAGTTCGTCGAGCACGAGGTACGCGCCGGGCGCGAGCTGCGTGCCGGGCGGCAGCTCGTAGGCGTGGGTGTCGTCGTCATCCTTGACGGTGTATCCGTCGAGCACCACGGGCGCCGAGCCGGCGTTGTGCAGCTCGATCCAATCCCCGGGCACTCCCCCGGAGGACTCGATCTCATTGATGCGGATGCCGGGCTCAGCGGCGAGTGCGGCGGCGGGCGCGGCCACCACGGCGGCGGCGCCCAGCGCGCACACCACCGTCGCGGCGAACGCGCGGGTCAGACGGCTCATCAATCTCCTCGGGTCGAAACCAACCTTTCGAGGCCATCGGCATCGCCTGACGTGAATCCGTCGACCGGGTGACCGCACGGTGAACTCCGCATGACCGGATGCCGTGACCCTCGTTTCACCCGCATTTCCGAACACTGTTCGACTACGCTGGAGATGGTCGCGCGAACCCTGCCGACCAGGTCAAAGGCGCCAGGAGGGCCCCATGAAATCTGTCCACATCACCGGTGTCAACCAGATCGACTGGGTCGAGGTCGACAAGCCCGAGGTCGGACCCCGCGACGTGCTGCTGCGCATGCGCGCGTGCGGCATCTGCGGCTCCGACGCGATGTACGCGAGCTACGGCGGCATCCCGCCCCGTCAGGGCGCCACTCCCCTGGGCCACGAGCCGGCCGCGGAGATCGTCGAGATCGGCGCCGAGGTCGAGGGCTTCACCGTCGGCGACCACGTCGTCATCGACACGATGCGCTTCACCGACGGGCTGCTCGGCTCCGGGGGCGCCCAGGGCGGTCTGACCCCGTACGTCGTCGTGCACGATGCCGCGCCGGGTGTGCAGCTGAAGGTCATCCCCAACGATGTGCCGTGGGATGTCGCCGCGCTCAACGAGCCGATGGCCGTCGCCCTGCACGCCGTCAACCGCACCGGCGTGAAGGAGGGCGACAAGGTCGTCATCTTCGGCGCCGGACCCATCGGCCTGGGCGCGCTGCTCGGCTACCGCCGCAAGGGCGCGAGCCACATCGTCGTCGTCGACGTGATTCCCTCTCGCCTCGAGAAGGCACTGGAGATCGGTGCGGATGCCGTCATCGACTCGTCCAAGGAAGACGTCGGCGCCCGCCTGGTCGAACTGCACGGCGACGGCGCCACCCCGTGGGTGCGGGGCGTGCGTCCGGGCACCGACATCTACCTGGATGCCGCGGGCGTCTCTGTCGTGCCGCAGACCGCCGCGAACATGGCAAAGCACGGTGCCACGCTCGGCATCGTCGCGGTGCACAAGAAGCCGGTGGAGCTGGACTTCGGCGGCATCCTGCAGTCCGAGCTGAACATCGTGTGGGCGATGGGCTACCCGACCGAGATCTTCGAGGTGACCGACGACATCGTCGAGAACTGGGAGAAGTACGCGAAGATCATCAGCCACCGGTTCCCGTTCGACCAGGCGCTCGAAGCGCTGAAGGTCGCGGCGACGCCGGGGGCGGCGGACAAGGTGACTGTCGTGTTCGACTGAGGTTGTTTGTGATTACGGCCCGCCCTTCCGGTTTGGAGGGCGGGCCGCTTCAGGCGCCGGACGACGCATGTCTAAGCCGCGCTGCCACGCAGCGTCGCGCACCGCGCGCTATTCACGCCGTGCAGCTAGCTAGGCAAGTCGAACTCAGCCTTCGATTACCGTTGGAGCACGCTCGGGATGGACTCACGGGTGGCTGGATCAAACGGCTCCACGCTCTACCGTGAATGCCCCGCGTCATGAGAAGTCCCGCTGGGTCGGCGTCGGCAGGCATAGGCATACGCCCGCAGCCTGGACGACTATGGCGACGCACCGTCGACATGTTCGACGCCGCACCGCCACAGCATGCCAAGATCGGCATGTTGCTCAATGGGAGAGTCGGAGGGTCAATTGTCGCTCAATGCGTTCGCGCGCGCGGTGTCGTCGTCAGGGGTTGTGTTCGTCGTGGGGACCGGCGCGTCGGCCGCGCTCTCCGGCAAAGCGCCAACCGCGACTTGGTTGGGCCTTCTGGAGAGCGGGCGAGCACGTGCAGAACAGACCACCACTCAGGCAAGCGGCTGGAGCGCTCTCGTCGACATGCAGATCTCGTTCGCACGTGAGACGGGCAGTTCAGAGGCCGTCATCGGGGCAGCGGGAATGATCACCTCCGCACTGGGCGGGAAAGACAGCCAGAACTTCGCAGACTGGCTGAGGGCTGAGGTCGGACAACTGCCTCTCCAGGATGACCGTCTCGCGAAGGCGTTGTGCGCTTATCCATTTCCGATACTCACGACCAATTACGATGATTTGATCGAAAGGGCCTCGGGGCGACCGAGCGCGACATGGACCGACGCGGCCCATTTGCAGCGACTGCTAGCTGGCGAGTCGGAGGCGATCGGTCATCTTCATGGGACCTGGGACCAGCCGGGGTCGCTCGTCTTGACGGAGAGTGACTACGCTGCGGTCGTGGCTGACGCCGCCACGCAGGCGCTTCAGAAGGCGATCTCAAGTGTGAAAACCCTCGTCTACGTCGGGTTCGGTGCAGGAATGGCTGACCCCAATCTCGGCGAACTACTCAAGTGGCACCGACAAACATTCCAGAACTCCGGCGTCCACCACGTGCGACTTTGCCGCGCGCGAGAGGTCGATGACCTACGGCGAGAACACGCCAACGACGCGATTGAACCTGTGGCTTACGGCGATAACTACGAAGACCTTGCGCCGTTCCTGGAAGCGCACCTTCAGCCAACAACGGCGCTGAGTTTGACGCCGGCGGGCATGGCGCGCGACGCATTCGCTGAAGCTCGCGAAGAGCTCGCACTGAACATGCGTTCAGAATCGGTACTCGAGGAGCTGCTAGACGTTGCTCATTCTGGTGAGGCGGGCGTCATCTTGCCGCCGATCCTCTCGTCGGTGCCGCACTCCGTCCTAACCAGACGACGACGCGGCAGCGGGGCCCAGAGATTGCCTCGACTTCATGCTGCTGACATTGCGCGTAGCGACGACTTCGTCGTCGTTGTCGGAGACGAGGGCGCGGGCGTCACGACGGCGCTCAAATGGCTCGCCAATGAAGCTTCGCGTGAGCTCGGAGCGGCCGCGCCGATTTATGTCCCATTTCATGAGTGCCGCGCCACTAGAGTTCCGCTGGGAGCCGCCATCGAAGACCGCGCGCGCCAGCTCGGCCTCATCGCTCGGCGAGGCGACGCGGTGCCAGACATCGTTTTGGCGCTCGATGATTTTGACCCGGAGAAGCCGCGCGTGTCGACTCAGGTGATGGGTGAGCTGGCACAGGGGGTTGCCGTCGCCACGTATGTCGGTTGCCGGAGCGGACGCGAGGAGGAGATCGTTGGCCAGCTTCGAAGCCGAGGCGTCATCCCGCGCACTGTTTACGTCGGACGACTCCGAAAGTCCGACGTAGAAATTCTCGCGCGTTGCGTCGCGCCCTCTGAAGGCGAGCGCATTGCCGCCGAACTCATCGAGTTTCTGGACAACGAGGGACTGCAACGTACTCCGTTTAACGTGACCCTGCTCCTGTACTTGCTCGTGAGCGGAAAAGCACCAGAGGTTTCGTCATCCATTTCCCTGCTCGACTCCTATGTCGAGTTGCTTCTCATGCACGGGGATCCACACCATGCAATCAGTGGGCCGCTGACGGGTCGCGATGTCGAGGCAATTCTCACCATCCTCGCGCAGCGCATGGTCGAGGCGAAGGTCGATCGGTTCGACGAAGTACGGACGCTTGAAGTCGTTCAGTCCGCAATCGACTCGTTCAGTTGGCCTGCATCAGCCAGCGAGGTCGTGGCGTTCTTGCTCGGCCGCCGTGTCCTGCGGCGAGACGGCACGGAGGTCCATTTCTCACGGAGCGCGGTGTTCCTCCTATATGCAGCGAAGCGCGCGTCGGCGGACCCCGACTTCCGCTCTCTGATCACGTCGGACGTCTTTTGGTACGCGCCGCTTGTGACGCGTTATGCCGCCCTCGTTCGGCACGACCGAGAGCTCTTGGCTAGGTCCCGCGAGGCCGTGCTCAGCGTCCTCGATCAGCCTCTGGAACTGGGCTCTCCGTACGACGTCATGGCCCCCATCGAAGTGATAGGCCCCGAAAGCCACAAGGAGCTGGCGGTCACGCAAGCACCCAGGCTCGACATTGAGGACTATGACGTACCGGAGGGTGGAGACCGCATCAAGTACAACCTTGTCCTGGAGAAGATGCGCCCGCCAGCCGTCACGCGCCGCATAGTCGAATTTTCCTCCGCGGTGCTACGAGACTCCGACCAGGTCGCCGATCTAGATCTCAAACGAGACATGCTGGAGAAGGTCCTTGAGACATGGGGTCGCGTGATCGCGATGCACTCTTTCGACGCCCGCCAAGCAGATTTCCAGGCCTACCTCACTCGAATGGTCGAACTTTCCAGCGACGACACCGACTGGAAATCCGATGAGGACAAGGCGGACTTTATCGAGTCCCTCTCGAAGTCAATCCCTGTCGCGACCGCGGTCGGAGGAATGACGACGAAGCTTGTTACGCCGAAGCTTGAGCCGGTGTTCTCCGCTGCGATCACTAACGGCGGATTTCAATCAGGCGCAGAGAGGATCACGGCGGGGATGCTCTTCGCGGTGATTCTCGGGGCGCCCAGCTGGCCACAGCAGGTGATGACGCTTCTGAACACTGCGGAGAATACCTGGATCACCAGCAGCTATCTTCGCTGGATGTGCGAGGACCGCTACGTTTCGGGTCCACCGTCAGACAATCTCGACGACGTGCTGAAGCTGTGCGTCCTCCTCCGCGATCGGGCCTACAAGTATGGGAGCGCGTCGGACAGGGCGAGCGCGCTCGACGGATATCGCCAGGGTCTGCGGTCGGCGCGGCTTGCGGATCGTGCAACACCGGCAGATAAAGAAGATACCGTCGCGTAGCCCGCCACTTATGATGCAGCGGCACCCATGGCCGCTCCCATGGTCTCGACGAATACCTCGCGCTCGGAGTGCAAATCGACTCCGCGACGCGCGGCCGGGTCGCCGAGCCGAGCGCGTTCCAAGATTCATCATCTTCGCCGCGGGGCCGCTCGCAAGGCTGGGGGTTCTTGCCGCGGGCGTCCCGATCCTGATCCTCCCCCTGTCGCGTCAATGGGAAGCACCGGCATGACCTAGCGTTCCGCGGCATCCGCCACGACGAGCACCCGGGTGAGCGGGATGATTGCACGCCAAGGTTCCGGGAGCTCCGCATAGTTTTCGAGCACCATCGTCACGACGTCCTCCCCCGACAGTAACCGGAGCCCCGGACGCTGGCGTTCGATCGCGAGCGCATCACGCGAGTAAGCGCCGAGCGTGACGAACAGCGACAGCTCGCCAAGCCCTTGAGTGCCGATGAGCTGCTGGACCTCCGGGGCACCTACCGTGCCGGTCTTGTGCTTGCACTGCACCTTGATCTGTGGAGGTTCCACGCCTAGCGGGTCGCGATGCGCGATGACATCGACACCACCGTCCTGCGAGTACTGCGTGACTCGCGCTTGATACCCGAGTGCACGCAGTAGTGCGGCGGTGAACTCCTCAAACTCCTCATGGCTGAGCTTTCGGTGCAGCGTTTCGAGCACGAAGTCACGCGTATGACGCTCAATCCTGGATGCACGCGGTTCGTCGATCTCATCGTCCGTAGCCGTCTGCTCCGCCGCACGGTCAACAGTCTCGGCAATTTCGTCCAGCGATTCCCCGGAGCTCCGTAGCGCAGCCAGGAACTCATCGACGTGTCGACGCACTCGAAACACCGCAAGCACGGAACCGATCTCGTAGAGCGCGGCCTGCGAGAAGAGGGTCCGAGGCAGTCCCAGCCGCTTCCACTCCACCCGTCGTCGATGGCGATGCACCCGAGCCTCGGGATCGAAGTAGTAATCACTTGTGACTACACCCAAGTTGATCGTCGAATCGGGCTTGTACGGCGCGACGATCACATCACCGATTCGCATCTCGTCGCGGAACCGAGTGAGCACGCCCGCCTGCCCTGCGATGGACCGCGGTTTGGCGTCGGGGTCCGCCCCTGCAAGGGCGGATTTGAGGCCCTCGCGCCCGCCGCCAATGGAGCTCAGATCAGGCAGGTCGTCCCACCCGAGGCTGATAAAGCCTTGGTCTACAAGTTCGGTGGTCAGGACGTTGTTGTGCACTCCCCATACATTCACGCTGAAGCGCTCCCCTCTGTCGCGCGGTCCTTCAGGTACTCGTACAGCATCGCCGGTAGCGCCTTCCCGAGCTCCGCATACAGCCCGCTGTCACTGAACAGGTCGTCGATGAACGCGGGGGTGTCGTCCCGCACCCCGAGCAGAGCCTTCGTGAACGCCTTCGGCAACGCCGGCGACTCCGCGAACTGCTGCGGAGTGTTGACGGCGGCCTGGTTGGCGAGGTCGGGGTCGAGGGCGAGCTTGCCGACGATGTGGTTCATTGTGATGTCGATGACGCCGACGCCGTACTTGTCTCCAAGCCGTTCGTTGAGCTTCTCGATGATCTCCTCGAGCGCGCTGCGGTGCTTCTCATGGATCGCGCCGGAACCGATCGCGGTGATCGGGTCCAGGCCCGGCCCCTGCTCGAGGTTGAGCTTGACGGCCTCGCCGGGTGTGATCTTGTAGCCGGCGAGCTGCACCTTCGAGATGTCGACCGGTTCCTCGTATGTCGCGGTGGACAGCTGCGGCAGGATGCGTCGGAGGAAGTAGTGGCGGCGGGGTAGGTCGGTGTCTTCGAGGTTGCGGGCTTGGGAGATGAAGTCGTAGAACTTCACGAACTGGCCAGCATCCGATTTGAACAGCTTCAGCTCGTCCTGCTCGACCTTGTCACCGCCCGTGACGGCGTCGAACCATCGCTTCGAGAACCGGTCCACCGCGGGCTTGGTCGCAGCGGACACCTTCGAGTTCGCGTTCGTGCCGCCGGCCAACGCTGCGTCGAACGCCTGCTCGACTTCGCTCATCGTGTAGATGCCGGAGGCGTCAAGTTTCGTCACGAGGTCGTAGATGAGGTTCGGGTCCGTCGTCGCGGTGAGCGTCGCCTTCCGGTAGTAGGGCAGGAACGCGTCGAGGATGTCCTGTGGCTCGTTGACGAAGTCCAGCACGTACGTCTTGTCCTTGCCCGGGTAGGTGCGGTTCAGCCGCGACAGAGTCTGCACGGCCTGCACCCCGCCGAGCTTCTTGTCGACATACATCGCGACCAGGCGCGGCTGATCGAACCCGGTCTGGAACTTCTCCGCCACGATCATCACGTTGTACGTCGACGGCTTGAACGCCTCCGCCAGATCCGAAGCGCGCAGGCCCGGGTTCTGCGTCCTCTCCGTCAACCCCTCACCCACATCCTCCGGGTCGTCCACTGTGCCCGAGAACGCGACCAGGGAGCGGACGCCCAGGATGTGCGCGTCGGCGATGTACTTGTCGAGGTACTTCTTCCACCGCACCGCTTCTTTCCGGGACCCGGTGACGACCATCGCTTTCGCCTTGCCGTCCAGCAGCGGCTGCGCGAAGGTGCGGAAATGATCGACGACGATCTTCGCCTTCTGGCTGATGTTCGTCGGATGCAGCCGCACGTACTGCACCAGCGCTTTCGCCGCGGTCGACTCATCGACCTCCTGATGGGCGGTGTAGTCGTCATCGGGGTGCTGCAGCTTCCACGCCACCTTGTACGGGGTGTAGTTCTGCAGCACGTCGAGGATGAACCCTTCCTCGATCGCCTGCTGCATCGAATACAGATCGAACGGCTCCGGCAGATCCCCACCCTCGGGCACCCGCCCGAACAGCTCCAGCGTCTTCGCCTTCGGCGTCGCGGTGAACGCGAAGTACGAGATGTTGGGGGCCGATGCAGTGACCTCCATCGCCCACTGCAGGTACGCGTCCGAATCGATCGGCGCGCCCTCCGCGACCGCCGCCTGCTCATCCGGCGACAGCACCTTCGTCAACGCACCGGCAGTCGACCCGGTCTGCGACGAGTGCGCCTCATCCGCGATCACCGCGAACCGTCGCCCCTGCAACTGCGGCAGCGACTGGACGGCCTTGATCAGCGCCTCGAACGACTGGATCGTCACGATCACGATGTTCTTACCGCCGACCAGCGCCGCCTCCAGCTCCTTCGACTTCGACTCCCCCGACTCCCGGGTGATCGACTGCACCACCCCGGCCTGCTTCTCGAACTGGCTGATCGCGTCCTGCAACTGCTTATCGAGCACCGTCCGGTCCGTCACGACCACAACGGTGTCGAACACCCGCTCGTTGCTCTCGTCATGCAGCTGCGACAACCGGTGCGCCAGCCACGAGATCGAGTTCGTCTTACCCGACCCCGCCGAATGCTGCACCAGATACCGGTGCCCCGGACCCTCCGTCCGAGCCGCGTCGACCAGACGCGTCACCGCCCGCCACTGGTGGTACCGCGGGAACAGCACCTTCTCAGTCCGCGTCTTCTTCCCCGTGTCCGGGTCGACCTCGACATCGACCTGCAAATGCACGAACGACCCCAGCAACTGCAACCAGGTGTCGCGCTGCAGAATCTCCTCCCAGAAATAGGAGGATGCCGACCCGTGAGGGTTCGGCGGATTCCCCGCGCCCTCGTCGTACCCCTTGTTGAACGGCAGAAACCGGGTGCTCGGCCCGGCAAGCTTCGTCGTCATCCGCACCTCGCCGTTGGAAACCACGAAATGCACCAGCGAACGCTTCGCGAACGAGAACAACGGCTCCCCCGCCGGATCCCGATCAAACTGATACTGCGCCACCGCGTTACCGATCGGCTGCGTGAAATCCGTCTTCAGCTCCACCGTCGCTACGGGAACACCGTTGACGAACAGCACCAGATCCAACGCCTTGTTCGGATGCTTTACCGAGTAATGCACCTGACGCATTACCCGCACCCGCATCTTGCCGTACGCCGCGAGCGTGTCCGGATTGTTCGACGTCGCCGGCCGGAACTGCGCCATCCGGAACTTCACCGCACCACCGTGCAGCGGCACCATCGAGAACCCCTCGCGCAAGATACGCAGCGTACCGCCGTGCTTCAGCGGATCGTTGTCGAGAGCCTTCGCCAGACGGGACAGGATGTCGCGACCAGCCGCTTCACGCTGCGCATCGGTGTCCGCTGGGCGGACGACCTTCGCGAAGTCGGTCGGCTGCGAATCTTTCAGCCACCCGAGCACGTCCTCTGGGAACAAGGCGAGCTCACGGTCATAGCCCGCATCGGTCGGCGAGTACCGCCAACCGTTCGCGGCCAGATGCTCCGCGATCTCACTCTCCAGCACCGACTCCAGATGTGCCCCGGCAACGTTGCTCATGCACCCACCCCCACGTCGATCTTGCCCGTCACAGCCGCTGAAATCAGCGCGGCGCGGCGCTCACGCGCGAGTTCGATCGCGCGTCTAGCCGCGCGGATTGCGTGGTCGATCGCTGCGGTCACTTCGGCCAGATACGCGGCGATCGATGTTTGCTGGTCCTCGGGAGGCATTGCGAACTGAAGAGAGTACAGCGTGGAGGACGTCAGCTGATTGATCGTGGTTGTCGCGAAAGCCCCAAGGCTCGATGTGAAGATCGCCGAGTTCAACACCCAACGGAGATACTCATTCATCGGCGTCCGCAAGACTGCCATGAACGCACCCCAGGTTTGCCCGAGGACTTCGTCGGTGGCGAGCGCATTCTTGCCGATCAGTCGCGCGCTCCCGTTCCGGGCGCAGATCACTATGTCTCCGTGTCGCAACCTGAGTGGTTTGGGAATTGGCTTCGAGACGTATACCCGGTCCGCCAGGTTGAGCCGGCCGTCCTGGACGTTGCCAGCACGGATCACCAAAGTCCCTCCGTCACCTTCGTCGCAGATGTCCTCTGGAGAGTATGTGAGGCCGATGATCACGCGGCCAACGTTGCGGATGCGACTCACAGTCCAGCCGACAGGGATCGCGCCAAGTACCGAAACGCCACTTTCCTTGAGCTCCGCCGTGTCATCGAGACCCTTCGTCACAGCCTTTACGATGCTTGCGGAGCGGCGCTCGGTGAGGAGGGCGATGAGTTCCTCGTTCTTCGCGATGAACGCGTCGATCCGCGCCGTCTCCCGATCCAGATAGTCCGCAATCGCGACGGCTTCTTCGACCGGTGGCGTTGGTGCCCTGAAGTATCGGATCGTCGCCTGGCCGAGACCGACCCGCGTCACTCCCGGCGTCTTCGCTTCGAAGTAAGCCTTCGCGTAATCGGATTCGAGCAGGTATTTGAGGAATCGACCGCGCCGTTTGTCGATCGGCCGGTAGATGCTGAGGTGGTATCCGTACACGGTTCCCGGCAGGTCCTTCGGCACGTACGAGGGGATCCCGATGTCGTCTGCGGTCTCCGAGTCTTTCGTGAATGGCACGTCTCCTGCGCGAACCGAGAACTTCGCGATTTGTTCAGAGGTCGCGGTTGCCGCCATGAAGCCCGAGCTGTCCACGATCTGGTCGCTGTAATACACGTCGGTGTAATTGCAAAGCTTGACCACCCGCTCACCCTCGTAGGTCTTTTTGTCCACCGTGCTCGTGAGAACCCGTGCCAGGGTGACAGCGGGCTGCACGTCCCAGTGGCTTGGAACCTCACCGAGAAACTCCACGCCTGAGTCGCGCATGGCGCGAGTCATCGTTCAACCTCTTCGAGCATGGCGCGAAGCTGGTCCATGACGGCTTCGAGGTCGCGGTCGATCTCTTCGAGCGGGCGTGGCGGGACGTAGGTGTAGAAGTGGCGGGTGAAGGGGATCTCCGCACCTTCTTTGGTCTTGGCGTGGTCGACCCATGCGTCGGGGGCGTACGGGAGGACTTCGCGGGCGACGTAGGCGTCGATGTCTTCGTCCCGCGGGACGTTCTCGGTGTCGCGCAGCGACGCGTCGGGTTCGGGGTTGCCCATGGCGTCGCGGCACACGTCGGCGGTGTCGTCCTGCTCGCCGAGTTCCATCGTCACGGTCTTCAGCAGCGGGGCCCCGAGGGTGAGTCCCTCTGCTTTCGCGGCTTCCTTGAGGGTCTTTTGGAACTCGGCTCGGTTCTTCCACGTTCGGGGCGTTTCGGCTCGCTCCGCTCGCTCAACGGCCGGGGGGGTGGCAAGTCGGTCGAGAGCGGCACGGAGGGCAGCGGCATCCGTCTCGCTCAGCTTCTGCACCGCCTTCGCCTCGAACACGGCGTCGATGCGCTCGGGCGTTGCCTGCCAGTTGAGCTTGAGGGGGCGCTCGACGGTGATGGTGCGGTAAAGGAAGTCCTCGTTGCGGAAGATCTTCGAGTGCTCGCCGTCTTCAAACCCGGAGTACAGGCCGACGATGGTCTCGATGTTCTGCGCGGACAGTTCGTTGCGTTTGGAGCCCAGGCCTTTGCGGAGCTTGGTGAACATCTCACGGCCGTCGATGAGCTGCACCCGGCCCTTGCGGTCAGCATCCTTGCGGTTGCTGAGCACCCAGATGTAGGTGGAGATACCAGTGTTGTAGAACATGTCCTTCGGCAGCCCGATGATCGCCTCGACGAGGTCGTTATCGAGCAGCCACTTGCGGATGTTCGACTCCCCGCCGCCCGCGCCACCGGAGAACAGCGGTGACCCGTTGAGGACGATCGCCATGCGGGCGCCGCCGTCTTCAGGTCGGCGCATCTTCGACACCAGGTGCAGCAGGAACAGCATCGCCCCGTCACTGACCGACGGGGTGCCGGGCCCGAACCGGCCGTTGAAGCCAAGCTTGGCGTGCTCATCCTCAACGAACTGGCGCTGGTCCTTCCAGTCGACCCCGAACGGCGGGTTCGACAGGCCGTAGTCGAACTTCTTGTCCTCGAAGGCGTCCTCGGTAAGGGTGTCGCCGAGCGCGATGTTGTCGACGTCCTGGCCCTTGATGACCATGTCGGCCTTGCAGATCGCGTAGGACTGGTCGTTGTAGTCCTGCCCGTACAGGCTCAGCTGGATGCCAGGGTTCAGGGTGCGCAGGTAATCGTCGGCGACCGAGAGCATGCCGCCTGTGCCGGCGGTGGGGTCGTAGATGGAGCGGACCGCGCCGGGCTTCGACAGCGCGTCGTCGTCGAGTGCGAACAGCAACTCGACCATGAGCGTGATGACCTCGCGGGGGGTGTAGTGGTCACCCGCTGTCTCGTTCGAGCGCTCGTTCGCCCACCGGATGAGCTCCTCGAACACCAGACCCATCTCAATGTTGCTCACCGCGCGCGGGTGGAAGTCGGCCTGCGCGAACTTCTCCGTCACCGAGAACAGCTTGTTCTTCTCCGCCAGCTTGTTCAGCGTCTTGTCGAACTCGAACCGGTCAAAGATGTCCCGCACGTTCGGCGAGAACCCCGCCAGGTATGCGGAGAGGTTTGCGCGGAGGTCCTGCGGGTCGGCGACGAGCTTGGCGAAGTCGAAGGCGCTCGTGTTGTAGAACTCGTGACCCGACGCCTCGGTCAGCTTGATCGTCTGCAGCATCTCGGGCAGCTTCTCCACGGCGGGCACGACCTTCAGCACCTCAGCCTTGGTGTCGGCGAGCACGGCATCAAGCCGGCGCAGCACCGTGAACGGCAGGACCACCGAGCCGTACTCGGAAGGCTTGAACGGGCCACGCAGAGACTCTGCGATGTTCCAGATGAAGTTGACGTGATTGACCACGGGCGGGCACTCCGACTGTTGCTATGGGCACGCGGCTACGCCGCCACGCTTCTTCTCCCATCCTCGCTCATGGCGTGGGCTCCGATTACAACTGGCGCCCCACGCCTGTGAAGCGCACGAGGGCACGAGGGGCAATCCCCCAGGCGGCGTTCGCCCCCCCTAGATCGCAAGCTCATGGTGTCGGGGGCAGTCGTTACCTTGAGCGTGCAGACAACAGCTGCCGACTAGAAGGAGTTCAGCATGAGAGTTTCGGCGTACTACTCGAGTAACCAGTCCGACCCCGACGTACACCACAACCAGAGCGACTGTCCGAGCGGGCAGCAGATTCCGGCATACAACCGTCGCGCCGGTACCAACGGTTGGCCTCTCTGCGGGCACTGTAGCTCGATGTGATCATGGGGGTGGGGCCGAACGAGAGAGCGGGTCCCACCCCCATCCATTGATGCTCGCGCTCTCACCGAGCTCCCCCAGGATTCGGGAGCCCGCCGCGCCCTTGCGAGCAGACCTCATTCGTGCGCGCGATGGCGCACATGGTCGTTCCTGCGCCGTAGTTCATCTGGGCACCTCGGGGGCTGGCCGGTATCCGACTTCGGCGGCGGCCGATGAAGCCGGCCCGTAAACTAAGGGGGACGCCTCCGTAGCTCAGTGGATAGAGCAACGCACTCCTAACGCGCAGGTCGCAGGTTCAAATCCTGTCGGGGGCACCGTTTTGCCGAAATGCGTCCGCGTCCCGCCCAACCTCCGTATCCGGTGGGAGTCCCGACGGAAGGTGCGTCGCAGGTTGCATCGGCCACCCATTCTCGGAATCGTGGCCCGTCCGCAGTCATCCACGGAAGGGAGAGCACCCATGCTCACACTCACCGAGAACGCCGCCAACGCAGTCAAGACGCTCACGTCGCAGATCCCGACGGAAGAGGGCGGCCTGCGCATTCGGGGCGCGGACCAGGCCGAGGCCGGGTTCGAACTCGCCCTCGTCTCGTCGCCCGAGGCCGAAGACGCCGTCATCGAGACCGACGGCGCACGCGTGTTCGTCGAGCAGAGGGCCACGGAACCGCTGGACGATCGGGTACTCGATGCCCAGATCGGCGATGACGGCTCATTGAGCTTCGCCCTCGGTGTGCGCGCCTGACACGCACACCGAGCGATCAAGGCCTCGAACTCCGGCTCGGGGCCTTCGTCGTACCCGGGGCGTTAGTGCCACGGATCACCGGAAGTCCCGCGAGCGGTGCATCACCCCTACGCGCAGATCCTCGAAGGCATCCGCCACCAGGTTCGTCACGCCCTCCGGCGAGCGCTCCAGCAGCCCCCGCGCGATGAGCGCCGGCGAATCGCGCAGCACCCGCCGGTAGCGGTTCCACACCCCCACCGAGCACACCACGTTCACGAGCCCGTGCTCGTCCTCGAGATTGAGGAACGTCACCCCGGATGCCGTCGCCGGCCGCTGCCGGTGGGTGACCAGCCCGGCGACTTCCACCCGGCGCCCGGTCTCATGGGTGCGCATCGCGCTGGAGGGCAGCACCCCGCGGGCGTCGAGCTTCGGTCGGTAGTGCGCCAGCGGATGATCGTCGGTGGAGATGCCTGTGGCCCACAGATCCGCAGCCAGCACCTCGTAGCTCGACGGGTCGGAGAAGAGCGGCGGCTGGACCGCAACGAGGGTGCCGGGCAGGAACTCGGCGCGATCCTGCGCGGCCGACCCGGCGAGCCAGATCGCCTCGCGGCGGCTGAGACCGAAGCACCCGAACACCCCCGCCGTGGCGAGCGCCTCGAGTTGCGCGGCGGTGGTTCCGGTGCGGCGCACCAGGTCTCGCAGGTCACGGTACTCCCCCGACGCGTCACGCTCGGCGACGATGCGCTGGGCGAGCGCCGGGCCGATGCCTTTGACCGCGGCGAGACCGAGACGCACGGCAAAGGCGCCGTCGCGGCGGTGGGCGGCGGATTCGTCTGGGGCGGTGGGATCGAACGGGGGAACGGGGGGTTGGCGGCGGTCGGTGCATGTGGGGAGGCCGGTGGGGGCGCGGCGTTTCGTCTCGCTTCGCTCGCTCAACGACCGGTCAGTGGGCTCCAGGACGGCCTCTACGCCGGAGAGGTGGAGGTCGGGGCGGAGGACCTCGACGCCGTGGCGGCGGGCGTCGGCGGTGAGGGTCGCCGGGGAGTAGAAGCCCATCGGCTGGGCGCGCAGCAGACCGGCGAGGAACGCCGCGGGATAGTGCAGCTTCAGCCAGGAACTGGCGTACACCAGCAGCGCGAACGACAGCGAATGGCTCTCGGCGAACCCGAAGTTCGCGAACGCCTGGATCTTCGCGTAGATGTCATCGGCCAGCTCCCCGGTGATGCCGTTCTCGGCCATGCCGGCGTAGAGCTTCTTGCGCAGCGAGTCGATCCGCTCGATGCCGCGCTTGGATCCCATCGCGCGGCGGAGCACATCGGCATCCGCCCCACTCAGCCCGCCCACGGCCATACCCATCTGCATCAGCTGCTCCTGGAACACCGGAATGCCCAGCGTCCGCTCCAGCACCGGCTCGAGCTTCGGATGCGGGTAGGTGACCTTCTCGTACCCGAGCTTGCGCCGCACATACGGGTGCACCGCCCCGCCCTGGATCGGCCCCGGCCGGATCAGCGCGATCTCGATCACGAGGTCGTAGAACCTGCGCGGCTGCAGGCGCGGCAGCAGCCCCATCTGCGCGCGCGACTCCACCTGGAACACCCCGATCGAATCGGCCCGGCACAGCATGTCGTAGACGGCCTGCTCCTCCTTGGGCAGCGTCGACAGCTCCCACCGCTCCCCCGTGGCATCCGCGATGAGATCGAAGCTGTACTGCAGGGCGGCGAGGATGCCGAGCCCCAGCAGGTCGAACTTCACCAGCCCCATCCACGCCGCGTCGTCCTTGTCCCACTGGATGACGGTGCGGTTCTCCATGCGCGCATGCTCGATCGGCACCACCTCGCCCACGGGACGGTCGGTCAGCACCATGCCTCCCGAGTGGATGCCGAGGTGTCGCGGGGCCTTCAGCAGCTCGCTCGCATACTCCAGCACCTTGTCGGGGATGTCGTGGGTCTGCGCCTTCGCTTCGGCGTCGGGCAGCGGCCCCCAGTGCTCGATCTGCTTCGACCAGGCATCCTGCTGGCCGGGCGAATGCCCGAGCGCCTTCGCCATGTCGCGCACGGCGTTCTTCGGCCGGTACTGGATGACGTTGGCCACCTGCGCGGCCCGCTCGCGCCCATAGGTCGCGTACACCCACTGGATGATCTCCTCGCGGCGGTCGCTGTCGAAGTCGACATCGATGTCGGGCTCCTCATCGCGCAGCGCCGAGAGGAACCGCTCGAACGGCAGGTCGTAGGCGATGGAATCGACCGCCGTGATGTCCAGCAGATAGCAGACGGCACTGTTGGCGGCGGAGCCCCGCCCCTGGCACAGGATGCCGCGGCGGCGCGCCTCTTGCACGATGCCGTGGACGATGAGGAAGTACCCGGGGAAGTCCTTCTGCTCGATGACCCCGAGCTCCTTCTCGATGCGAGCTCGGTCGGCGTCGGTCGCGTCGGGGTACTTGCGCGGCACCGCCTCCCACACCAGGTGCCGCAGCCACGACATGGTGGTGTGCCCCCCGGGGACGGGGAGCTTCGGCAGGGCGGGCTTCGCACGCCGCAGCGGAAAGGCCAGTTCGTCGGCCAGGGTCACGGTGCGGGCGACTGCGCCCGGGTAGCGGGCGAAGCGGGCACCCATCTCGCGGCCCGAGCGCAGGTGTGCGCCGGCGTTGGCGGGGAGCCATCCGTCGAGTTCGTCGAGGCTGCGGTTGGCGCGCACGGCGGCGACCGCAGCGGCGAGGTCGGCCCGCTCGGGGACGGCGTAGTGCACATTGTTGCTGGCGAGCACCGGCAAGCCGCGCTCGGCGGCGAGGGATGCCAGCACGTCGTTGTCCCGGGAATCGAGCGGGGCGCCGTGGTCGATGAGTTCGACGTTGACGGCGTCGGGGCCGAAGAGGTCCACGAGCAGGTCGAGCTCGCGGGCGGCGCCGGCGGGTCCGTCGGTGGCGAGAGCGGTGCGGACAGCGCCCTTGCGGCATCCGGTGAGGATCGCCCAGTGGCCGTCGGCGCGTTCGGCGAGGTCGGCGAGGTCGTAGAGCGGGCGGCCTTTCTGCCCGCCGGCCAGCTGGGCGTGGGTGAGGGCGGCGGCGAGCCGATGGTAGCCCTCTTCGCCGCGGGCGAGCACGAGCAGGTGCGTGCCGAGGGGGTCGGCGTCGTTGGCCTTCGGCGAGCTGCGGGGGCGTTCGGGGAGCCCGAGTGACAGCTCGGCGCCGAACACGGTCTTGACGCTGCGGGCCTCGGCGGACTCGGCGAAGCGCACGATGCCGTAGAAGCCGTCGTGGTCGGTGACCGCGAGGGCGTGCAGGCCCAGTCGTTCGGCCTCTTCGACGAGTTCCTCTGGGGAGGAGGCGCCGTCGAGGAACGAGAACGACGTGTGCACGTGCAGCTCGGCGTAGGGCACGACGTCGTCGGGGCGGGCGATGGGCGGCGGCGTGTACGGCCCGCGCTTGCGCGACCAGGCCGGGCTGTCGCCACCGTCGGCACCGGGCGGGCGACCGCTGAGGAGACGTTCCATCTCGGACCACGGGACGGAGGGGTTGTTGAAGCCCATCAGCTGTTTCCTGTGGGGTTGCGGCGTTTCTCGGTCGTTGAGCGAGGGAGCGCAGCGACCGAGACGAAACGCGGTTCCGACGGCGGGGTCGCGCGTTTCGTCTCGCTTCGCTCGCTCAACGACCCGCTAGTCATAGCGGCCCTCGGCGGACCAGTCGCCGGCTTCGCACACCAGCAGCCATGCGGACTGCTCGGCGTCGACCACCTGGAAGCGGTGGGCGCGGCGGGCGCGCGCGGCATCCCACCCCCGCTCGCGCACCGGCCACGGGCCCGCCCACGCGTCGATGCGCCGGCGCCGGCCGCTCTCGACCAGCACCGCCGGCGGCGCCGTCAGCGCGTCGCGGTCGCCGACGGCCACCGTGTCGCCGTCGGAATCGACCACCGCCACCGGCCGGGGCGGGTCGAACACCGTCGACGGCAGCGGGTCGGGAAGACTCCCCGGCCACGGCCGCTCGCGGGGGCGGGCGAGCACCGGCCGGTCGCCCCACGGCACCAGCACCTGCCGCTCGCTCAACCAGCGCCCACCGCCGACGACGGGCGTCACCACCCCGCGATGCCCGAGCATCGCCTGCACCCGCGACAGCGCATGGTGCACCCGCTCGTCGGGTCCACCGCCGAAGAGGGAGCGCACGTGGTGGGCGGCGGCATCCACCGTCTCGGGAGAGATGCGCACCCGCGTGACAGCGCTGCGCAGCCCCGCCTCGGCCAGCTGCCAGCGCACCCGGTCGACCACCTCCGCCGCGGTGAACGACCCCGGATGCAGCCACACCCGCTCGCTGTTCTCGGCCCGGTCTCCGGTGATCTGCACCCGCAGCTCTGTGCAGACGAGGTCGATCGCACCGAGGGCGCCGATGAACTCCTCGGCGGCGACGCGCATCGCGAACGCCACCTGGTCGGCGATCTCGAGCGGCGGCTCGAACGCCACCTCGCGGTCGAGGTCCGGCGGCGGAGTGCGCGGCAGCACGGGACGGGAATCGCGCCCCGCCGCGAGGGAGTGCAGGCGGATGCCGCGCTCCCCCAGCCGCTCGCCGACACGCTCGGCGGGGAGCGCGGCGAACTGCCCGAGGGTCTGCACCCCGAGACGGCCCAGCAGATCGACGACGTCGGGCTCGTCGAGCACCGACACCGGCAGCGGGGCGAGGAAGGCGGCCGACTCCCCCGCCGGCACGATGCGCACCGGCGCGTCGGCGAGGGCGCGACGGGCGGCCTGCTCGGCGGTGAAGGGACCGTCGGCGATGGCGATGCGGGTGTCGGTCTCACCCATCGCATCACGCAGGGTGTGGGCGGCGCGGTCCTCGCCGCCGTAGTAGCGGGCCGGCCCCCGGGCGCGGAGGGCACACAGGCCCGCCCGCATGAGCTGCACCCCGGGGGCGAGCTCCTCGATGCGGGCGATGAGCGGCGCGAACACCCGCTGGTCGCGGGTGGGGTCGGCGTCGGCGACCGTCAGCTGCGGGCACCGGGCCTGCGCGTCACGGCGACGCTGCCCCCGGCGCACCCCCTCGGCGCGGGCGGCGGCGGAGCAGGCGACCACCGCCCCCTTGGCGAGCACGGCGACGGGGGCCGCGGCATCCACCCCCGCCTCACGGGCGAGGGCGACGACGGGCCAGTCCGGCAGCCACAGCACGAGGGTGCGCGGAACGGGGGTGTCGGGTGCGGTGCTCATCCCGCCGCCCGGATCGGGATCGGCAGCCCCGTCGGCACCGGGGTGGATGCCGCGGCCACCTGCCCCGACGAGGCCGGCAGCTGCACGCGCGCGCGGCGCGGCACCGGGGAGCGGCGGCTCGACACGGTGACGGTGAGCTCGCGGGCGGCGAGGTACCCATAGCCGTCGCCGACCCCCGACCACACCGGGTCGCTGACGTCGATCATCGCCTCGGTCTGCGGCCAGGTGCCCTGCACCAGCAGCACCGCACCGCGCTCGCGCAGGCGGGCGGCCAGCCGGGAGACATCGGCATCCCGCGCACGCGAAGGCGGACGCACCGCCACCACCGGCAGCACCTCGGCGATGGCGGCCGTGACCGCCAGCCAGCGGGTGCCGGGCTCGGGGATCAGCACGAGCCGGTCAAGATCCACCCCCACCCGCTCGGCCGCTTCGGCGCCGAACTCGGGCATGCCCACCACCCCGCACCACGAACCCGCCTGCGAGGGCGGCGCCAGCAGCGCGGAGAGCAGCGTCAGCGAGGAGCCGAGTGCGTACGCCGACCCCGGCCGCAGCCCGCGCCCCGGCAGCAGCCCCGCGAGCGCCGGGTCGGCCGGCAGCACGGGGGCATCCATCCGCCGTCCCTGCACGCGCTCGAGCTGCGCGCGCAGACGCTGCACGTCTTCTGCCGCAGCCCGGTTCCGCACGATCGACCTCACTTATACAGAGTAGAACGGATGTTCTATATCAACAACGTCACCGTCGAAGATACGCTCGGCATCCGACATCGGTTCCTGCCGTCGACGCGGGCCCCGGGCGGGGGCGCGGGGAGGGTCGGCCGGCGGGTCGCCGGCGGGTCGCGGGGCGGGTCGTGGGCGGGGCGTGGGTGGGTCGTGGGCGGTTCGCGGGGCGGGGTCCGGCCGGGGCGCCAGCGCGGCCCCTGCACGCGAGAAACCACTTCCCGGTCGAGACACCACGCACTGCGGTGTTTCTCACCCGGGAAATGGTTTCTCACCGGATGGGGGCGACGGATGCCGCGACAACGGATGCCACCGACGGATGCCGCGGCGACGGATGCCACCGACGGATGCCGCGACAACCCCCGCACCGCGCGCCCCGGCATCCACCGCGCGTGCGGACCTGCCGCTGGGCGCGTGCCAGCCACCCGCGGCATCCACCACGTCGAGAAACCACTTCCCGGTCGAGACACCACGCGCCGCGGTGTTTCTCACCCGGAAAGTGGTTTCTCACCGGATGGGGGCGACGGATGCCGCGGCACACGACCGCGGGATGCCGCCCCGCGCGACGCCCCCGCGCCCCGCCCCGCACCCCGCTCAGGCGGCGAGTGCCAGGTACGGCTCCCACCGCGGGTCGGCGCGCTCGGTGCCGCGCACCGTCCACAGCGCCCCGCGGGGCGGGCGCGGGGTGAGCCGCAGCTGCCAGCCCATCTCCTGGGGCGTGCGGTCGCCCTTGAGGTTGTTGCAGCGCACACACGCCGCCACGAGGTTCTCCCACGAGTTCGTGCCGCCGCGCGACCGCGGCAGCACGTGGTCGATCGTCGCCGCCGATGAGCCGCAGTATCCGCACCGGTGCGCATCGCGGCGCAGCACGCCCCGGCGGGTGACCGGCACGCTGCCGCTCCCGGGCACACGCACGTAGCGAGCCAGCAGAATCACAGCGGGCCGGTCGTACGCGCCACCCGCAGCCCAGACGGGGTCGTCCGCGACGTGTTCGACGATGGTCGCCTTGTCGTTCATCACGAGCACGAGGGCCCGCTTGAAGGAGACCACGGCAAGCGGCTCATATCCTGCGTTCAGCACCAGTGTGCGCATTTCCCTGTCCTCTCGAACGGCCGAGACGGGTTCCCGGATGTTCGACGCGATCGATGATCGATCCGCGGTGGGGCATGAAAAAAGGCGCTGTCTCATAGACAGCGCCTGAGCGCGGCGGCAGAGCCGCTGCATCCGATCTCACGATGCCGGAGGACGAACAGCCCGAGCGCATCCATGGTTCGGATGCGTGGCGTGCCGTCCATCGGCGTCCCTCCGCTTCTCTCTCAGCGTCAGGATCAGGCTAACGCACGCATCCGACCGCACCGCCCGATCACGGGTGAACAGCAGGTTGCGCGTGTCGCGCGGTGATCGGGCCCGCAGGCTCAGCCGGCGTTGGCGTTCAGCCAGGCCAGCGGGTCGACGTACGTCCCGTTGACCTGCACCTCGAAGTGCAGGTGCGGCGCGGTGGCTCGGCCGGTCTGGCCGACCTGGCCGATCAGCTGTCCGGCCTGCACGGTCTGCCCGGCCGAGACGACGCGGGTGCCGTAGCTCATGTGCGCGTAGGTGGCGCTCACCTGCTGGCCGCCGACGACGGAGTCGATCATGACGACCGCGCCGTAGCTGCCGCCGCCGTCGGTGGAGGTGCGCACGACGCCCGATGCCGCGGCGAAGATGGGCGTGCCGGTGCCCGTCATCATGTCGAAGCCCTTGTGGCCGGCGTAGCCGCCGAACAGGTTGTAGCTCTGGTAGTTGAACACCGTCACGGGCCAGCGCACTTCGCCCGACCCGGGAGCCGTCATCGACAGGTCGACCGAGGCGACCGCACTGGTGCGGGCAGAGGCGGTCACGGCTGCGGCCGCGGCGCGGGCTGCGGCTGCGGCTGCGGCGGCTTCTTCGGCCTTCTTCTTCTCGATCTCTTCCGGGGTCGTCGCCGAGTAGCTCTGGCGGTCGAGCGCCTGCGGCGATGCCTCGGAGGCCACGACGAGCGACTGCGCGTTGTCGACGGCGACCTGCTGCATCGTCTGCACCTCTTCGCCGGTGCCGACACGGGTGGCGGCGTAGGCGGGCAGCGCGACCGTGGCGAACATTCCGGCGACCGACGCGACGATCAGCAGGTTGCGCACCGACTTGGTCTTCTCGCGGCGGGGCAGGGCCGAGGCGGATGCCGGGGCGCTCGCCGTGCGGCGACGCATCGGCAGTCGCGCTGCGGCCTTCACCGTACTGAGTCGAGTGTTGCGACGCGTTCCCACCGTGGGAGCGATCTCATCACGTGACGAGTCGATGTCTTCGGTCAATTCAACCTCCGGCGCCTCTGCGTCGAAGTAGACGCCGGTTCGTCGGCATTCAGTGTCGGGGCACGGATATGCGGGTCATCCACGAGAACGACGAACCGGGGAGGCAATCCTCGTGGTATCCGTGGCGGGCTTCTCGCCGTTGGACTCTCCCGAGGCTACCCGAAGATAACGAACATGTCACGCCGCTGTGCACAACCTGTTGCCGCCCGCTGTCCGAATGGCCTACGGCTCACGAACGACCGTCGATGAGGAAGATGTGGGATGCCACTTCGACGGGCAGCTCGAGCGCCTCGTCGCTGCCGTCCATCTGCACCAGCACATGCCCCTCGTTGTAACGGAAGTCGCCGGTGCCGCCGGGGACGACACCGGCCGTACGCAGCTGGGTGAGCAGCTCCGGGTCGACCTGGGCGGGCTCGGCCAGGCGGCGCACGGTGCCACGGATGGGCGCGTCGGCGGCGTTGAGCCAGCGCACGAGCCCCACGACCCCCTGGTCGAACGTCGTCGCCGGCACGTCACCGAGCTGGTCGAGGCCGGGGATGGGGTTGCCGTAGGGCGACTCGGTCGGGTGCGCGAGCAGCTCAATGAGCCGGCGCTCCACCTGCTCGCTCATGACGTGCTCCCAGCGGCAGGCTTCTTCGTGCACGTATGCCCAGTCGAGACCGATGACGTCGCTCAGCAGCCGCTCGGCGAGACGGTGCTTGCGCATGACGTCGACGGCCTTCTGCCGACCGGCATCGGTCAGCTCGAGCCGACGGTCCTCCGACACGACGACCAGACCATCGCGCTCCATGCGCCCGACCGTCTGCGACACGGTGGGGCCGGAGTGACCGAGCCGCTCCGAGATGCGCGCACGCAGGGGGATGATGTCTTCCTCCTCGAGTTCGAGGATGGTGCGCAGGTACATCTCGGTGGTGTCGATCAGATCGGTCATGGCAGCCTCGATGTCGGGGGCGAATTCAGCGCCTCCCAGCCTATCCCGCACCCCCGACCCCGGCCCCGGCTGACCGGGCCCGCGTCGCGCGCGGCCCTACAATCGGCACATGGCCCACGTGACGCTGCCCCGCGAGATCCTGCCCACTGACGGACGCTTCGGCTGCGGCCCCTCCAAGGTGCGCGCCGACCAGATCGCCGCGCTCGTCGGCCCGGGCCTCGCGGTGCTCGGCACTTCGCACCGCCAGGCGCCGGTGAAGAAGCTCGTCGGCAGCGTCCGCGCCAACCTCGGCGAGGTCTTCCGCCTGCCCGACGGATACGAGGTGATCCTCGGCAACGGTGGCTCGAGCGCATTCTGGGATGCCGCCGCGTTCGGTCTCATCGAACGCCGCAGCCAGAACCTGGTGTTCGGCGAGTTCGGGGGCAAGTTCGCCGCCGCGGCCGCTGCGCCGTGGCTCGACGCCCCCGACGTGCGCAAGGCCGAGCCCGGCACGCGCGCCGTCGCCGAGCCGGTCGAGGGCGTCGACGTCTACGCCTGGACCCACAACGAGACGTCCACTGGGGTGGCCGCCCCCGTCGAGCGTGTCCACGGCGACGAGGGCGCCCTCACCGTCATCGACGCGACGAGCGCCGCCGGCGGCATCGACTTCTCGGTGTCGCAGTCCGACGTCTACTACTTCGCCCCGCAGAAGAACCTCGGCTCCGACGGCGGCCTGTGGTTCGCCTTCGTCTCGCCGGCCGCCGTCGAGCGCATCGAGCGCGTCGCGGCATCCGGGCGCTACATCCCCGAGTTCCTGAGCTTGAAGAACGCGCTCGACAACTCGCGCCTCAACCAGACGCTCAACACGCCTGCGCTGACGACCCTCTACCTGCTCGACAACCAGCTCGACTGGATCATCGGCAACGGCGGCCTGCAGTGGGCCGATGCCCGCACGCACGAGTCGTCGGCGGCGCTCTACGACTGGGCCGAGGCCTCGTCGTACGCGACGCCGTTCGTGGCCGATCCCGCCGACCGCTCCCCCGTCGTGGTGACGGTGGACTTCGACGACTCAGTGGATGCCGCGGCCGTGGCCGCGAACCTGCGCGGCAACGGCATCGTCGACACCGAGCCGTACCGCAAGCTCGGGCGCAACCAGCTGCGCGTCGCGACATTCGTCTCGATCGAGCCCGACGACGTGCGCCAGCTCATCCGCTGCATCGACTACATCGTCGAGAACCTCTGAGGCCGCCCGGCCGAAACAGCGAAGGCGCCGCTCCCCACGGGGGCGGCGCCTTCGTCGTCGGCGGGCTCAGCGCCCGGCGTCGTTCTCGGGCTCGTCGTCTTCGTCGTCGCCGTCTTCGTCGGAGTCGTCGTCGCCGTCTTCGTCGTCTTCGGAGTCGTCGCCGTCTTCGGAGTCGTCGTCGGAGTCCGCCGAGTCGTCGTCGGACTCGTCGTCGTTGTTGCCGCTCTCGTCGAGCTCATCGATGTCCACGCCGTCGAGGTCGCCCCCGTGCAGAATCGCCGAGCCGTCGTCATCGAAGTCCGACGCATCGAGGTCGTCGAGGTCGTCGACGTCGGCATCCTCCTCGTCGTCATCTTCAGATGCCGCGCCCTCGCCGGATTCGGCGGCGACGGCCGCCTGCACGGCCTGCGCAGCCTGGTACTCGGCCAGCCGCACCGCCCACGGCACCCACTCGGGGGCCAGCAGCGCACCGTCACCGGGCAGCAGTTCGACCTCGAGCACGGTCGGCTCGGCGCCTTCGACGGCTGCGACACTCACGGTCCAGAACCAGCCCGGGTAGCCCGCGAGCCGGTTGTTGAACCGCAGCGAGACCACACCGTCCTCTTCGAGCGTGTAGCCCGCGGCGTCACCGATGGTCGACTCGGGGGTCACCTCGCGCAGCGCGGCGAGGGCGAGGTCATGTGCGCCGAGCAGCCGCTCGTCGGCAACCTCAGGCTTCGAAGTCATCAGCGACCTTGCGCAGCACGGCGGCGATCTTCTGGGCGTGGGGGCCACTGGGGTAGCGACCGCGACGCAGGTCGCCACCGATGCCGTCGAGCAGCTTCACGAGATCCTCGACGATGATCGCCATGTCGTCGGCGGGCTTGCGGGTGCGCTTGGACAGGCTCACCGGAGCCTCGAGCACGCGCACCGAGAGCGCCTGCAGACCGCGCTTGCCGTCGGCGACGCCGAACTCCAGCCGCGTGCCGGGCTTGAGCGCGGTGATACCGGCGGGGAGGGCAGTGGCGTGCAGGAACACGTCCTGACCGTCATCGGCGGAGATGAAGCCGAACCCCTTCTCCTCGTCGTAGAACCTGACTTTGCCGGTGGGCATGCGAACCTCGTTGAAGTCGAGCCTGCGCGGGGCAGGACGCCAGAAGTGGGCCGATCGGACCCCTCAACAGCCTACGGCACCGGCCACCCAGTAGGCTGGCGATGATGAGCACACGCACCCCCGGCGAGGACCTGCCGATCCGCCGCATCGACCGCATCCTCGCGTTCATGTCGTTCGGTCTGCTGCTGCTGTCGATCGTGAGCTTCGTGGCGATCATGATCGGCTCCGCGACCGGCGGCGACATGCAAGAGGGGATCTGGCCGACGGTGGGCGCGATCGTCTGGTTCGCTCCGCCCCTCGCCTTCATCCTGCTGATCACCCTCGTGATCATGAGCTTCGTGCGAAGGGCACGCGCCAACAAGGCGAGCTGACGTGCCTCATCCGGCAGATTCCCGCGCACTCGCGACCTGGCTCGCGACGCAGGACGACGCCGCGCTCGCGGCCCTGCTCGCCGAACGCGGCATCTCCCCCACCGTGTCGTGGCACGACTTCTTCGACGCCGCCGAGGCCCTGCAGGACACCCCCGCACTCACCCGCGCCCTGGCCGTGCTGCCGCGACCGCTCGCCGACGCGCTCCTCGCCGCCGGCGACGGCGAGGTACCCGAGCCCGCGCGCGCAGCGCTGACCGCCCGCGCGCTCGTCGCCCCCGACGGCACCGTGTACCGCACCGTCGCCGACACCGTCGCAGCGCTCCCTCCTGCGGCTCCGCCTGCCACGGCATCCGCCGGTGAGCCGGAATCGGATGCCGCAGCCGCCGAACGCGCCTTCACCGCCGCCGCGACCCTCGCCGACATCCTGCAGCTCGCGCTGGCCTCGCCGCTCACCCGCATCGGGTCGGGCGCACTCGGCGCCACCGAGCGGCGACGACTGATGGAAGCGGGCATCGTCGATGACCCGGCCACGGCCGACCAGCTCGTCGCGCTGTCGGAGGCCGCCGGGCTCACCGCCCCCACCGACAAGGAATGGCTCGTCACCCGGGCCGGGCTCGCCTGGTTGCAGGCGGGCACCGTCGACCGCTGGGGCGAGGTCGCCCGGCGCCTGCGCGACGCCCTGCCGGCGGCGCTGCGCTCCGCCGACGGCGGCTGGATCGACCCCGCCGAGTGGGCGAGCGCGTACCCGTTCGACCCGTCATGGCCGCCCCACGCCGAGCGCTGGCGCGCACTCATGCACCGCTGGGCGCTCATCGGTTCCGACGGCTCGAGCGCGCCGTGGACGCGCGCACTCGCCGCCGGCGGCGACATCGACCTCTCCGAGATGCGGGCGCTGCTGCCCTCGGAAGTCGACCGCGTCTTCCTGCAGAACGACCTCACCGCCATCGCCCCCGGCCCCCTCGCGCCGAACCTCGACATGCGGCTGCGCACCATGGCCGTGCGGGAATCGCGGGCGCAGGCGTCGAGCTACCGCTTCACATCGGAGTCGATCGGCGCGGCCATCACCGGCGGCGAGACCGCCGAGACGCTGCGCGAGTTCCTCACCTCCCTCTCACTCACCGGGCTCCCCCAGCCGCTCGCGTACGAGATCGAACGCACCGCCGCGCGGCACGGGCTGATCCGGGTCATCGACGATCCGGCATCCACCCACACCCTCGTGCGCAGCGACGACCCCGCCGTCATCGACACCCTCGCCGTCGACCAGGCGCTGCGCCCCCTCGGATTCGTGCGCGACGCGCAGGGCCTCGCCTCGCGCTCGAGCGCCGACACCGTCTTCTGGATGCTCGCCGACGCCCGCTACCCCGTCGGCATGCAGGATGCCGCGGGCCACAGCCGCACCGTGATGCGCCACCGCCTGGCATCCGAACCGGCGCCCGAGCCTGAGAACCGCTACGCGCCGCTGCTCACCCGGCTGCGTACCGCGCAGGGATCCGACTCGGATGCCGCGTGGCTCGGCCGCGAACTGGAGCAGGCGGTGCGCGCCAAGGCCGTCATCGTCGTCACGGTGCGCCTGCCCGACGGTTCGACCCGCGACTTCACGCTCGAGGCCAGTGGCATGGGCGGCGGGCGCCTGCGCGGGCGCGACCGCGCCGCCGACGTCGAGCGCACGCTGCCGGTCACGAGCATCGAAGCCGTGCATCCGGTGGCCTGACGGCCGCCGACCTCCCCCGGCGGACTAGACTTGTCCGCTATGGCTGACGGCCCCCTCATCGTGCAGAGCGACCGGACGGTGCTGCTCGAAGTAGCCCACCCGGACGCCGAAACCGCGCGCCACGAGCTCGCGATCTTCGCCGAGCTCGAGCGCGCACCCGAGCACATCCACACGTACCGCATCACCCGGCTGGGCCTGTGGAATGCGAGGGCGGCCGGCCACGACGCCGACGACATGCTCGCGACCCTCGACCGCTGGTCGCGGTTCCCGGTGCCGGCATCGGTGTCGATGGACCTGCGCGAGACGGTCAACCGCTACGGGCGCCTGGTCATCGAACGCGCCGACGTCGAGGGCTTCGGCGAGGGTGTGCTGGTGCTGCGCTCGACCGACAACGCGGTGCTCGCCGAGGTCTCGCGCAACAAGCGCATCAGCCCGCTTCTCATCGGCCGCCCCACCCCCGACACCTTCGTCGTCGACGCGTGGGCGCGCGGGCAGATCAAGCAGGAACTGCTGAAGATCGGCTGGCCCGCCGAGGACCACGCAGGCTACACCCCCGGCACGCCGCACCCGATCGAACTGGCCGAAGACGGATGGTCATTGCGGCCGTACCAGCGCACCGCGGTGGACATCTTCTCCGACGGCGGTTCGGGCGTGGTCGTGCTGCCCTGTGGCGCCGGCAAGACGCTCGTGGGCGCCGGGGCCATGGCCGCGACGAAGACGACGACCCTCATCCTCGTGACCAACACCGTCAGCGCCCGGCAGTGGCGCGATGAGCTGCTCAAGCGCACCAGCCTGACCGCCGAGGAGATCGGCGAATACTCCGGGCAGGTCAAGGAGATCAAGCCGGTCACGATCGCGACCTACCAGATCCTCACCGCCAAGCGCGGTGGCCAGTACGCCCACCTGTCGCTGCTGGACGCGCTGGATTGGGGACTCATCGTCTACGACGAGGTGCATCTGCTCCCCGCTCCGGTGTTCAAGCTCACCGCCGACCTGCAGGCGCGCCGCCGCCTGGGCCTCACCGCCACCCTCGTGCGCGAGGACGGCCGCGAGGGCGACGTGTTCAGCCTCATCGGACCGAAGCGGTTCGATGCGCCGTGGAAGGAGATCGAGGCCCAGGGGTTCATCTCCCCCGCCGTCTGCTACGAAGTGCGCGTGGACCTCCCCGTCGACGAGCGACTGGAGTACGCCGCATCCGCCGATGAGGACCGCTACCGCCTCGCCGCCACCGCGCCGGTGAAGATCGACGTGGTGCGCGACCTCGTGGCCCGTCACAAGGGCGAGCAGATCCTGGTGATCGGGCAGTACCTCGACCAGATCGACGAGCTCGCCGAGGCGCTCGGCGCGCCCAAGATCACCGGAGCCGTGCCGGTGGACGAGCGCGAGACGCTGTACCAGCAGTTCCGGGTCGGCGAGGTGCCGGTGCTGGTGGTGTCGAAGGTCGCGAACTTCTCGATCGACCTGCCCGAGGCATCCGTCGCCATTCAGGTGTCGGGGTCGTTCGGCTCCCGCCAGGAGGAGGCGCAGCGCCTCGGACGCCTGCTGCGCCCCAAGACCAACGGGCACACGGCGAGCTTCTACACCCTCATCGCGCGCGACACCGTCGACCAGGACTTCGCCCAGAACCGGCAGCGGTTCCTCGCCGAGCAGGGCTACTCGTACACGATCCTCGACGCCGACCAGGTCGCCGCCGCCTGACCCCGCGTCCCCGCGACCCCGCCGCTCGCCCTGTCGGAATTCAGGCTGTCGACCCGTTCCGCGGCGCCATGCCCGCGGCCACGCCCGCTGAGCCTGAATTCCGACAGCGGACTGCCCGATCGGCCACAGTTCCCACCGGAGGCCGCGGCACCCGCTGCGCCAGCCGCAACGGCCGCACGCCCCATCACCGGCACCGACACCGGCACCGGTGCCGCCGCCCACCCCGTCGGGATTCAGGCGGGCAGGCCCGCACCCCCGCAGAAAACCGCGCCCACGCCCGCACAGCCTGAATTCCGACAGCACGCGGCGCTCGGCGGCCGGCGCCCGATCGGAGCCGCTCCGGCGGGCATCCAGACAGCGCATGGGTTCGGTGGCCATAATGAGGGCATGACCGCTCCGCGCATTCTTGTCGTCGACGACGAGCCGAACATCCGCGACCTGCTCATCACGAGCCTGCGTTTCGCCGGCTTCCAGGTGCGCGCCGTCTCGAACGGCGCCCAGACGATCTCGGCCGTCCTCGAAGAGGAACCAGACCTCATCGTCCTCGACGTCATGCTCCCCGACATGAACGGCTTCAGCGTCACCAAGCGCCTCCGCGGCGCCGGGTACACCGCGCCGATCCTGTTCCTCACCGCGAAGGACGAGACCGAGGACAAGATCACCGGCCTCAACGCCGGCGGCGACGACTACGTCACCAAGCCGTTCAGCCTCGACGAGATCGTCGCCCGCATCCAGGCGATCCTGCGCCGCACGATGCAGGCCGACGAGGAGTCGATCATCCGCGCCGGCGAGCTGACGATGGACCAGGACACCCACGACGTGCTCGTCGGCGACGTGTCGATCGATCTCAGCCCCACCGAGTTCAAGCTGCTGCGCTACCTCATGCTCAACCCCAACCGGGTGCTCAGCAAGGCGCAGATCCTCGACCACGTGTGGGAGTACGACTTCAACGGCGACGCCGGCATCGTCGAGAGCTACATCTCGTACCTGCGCCGCAAGATCGACCCGCACTCCTCGGAGCCCCTCATCCAGACCAAACGCGGTTTCGGCTACATGCTGAAGGCAGGCAAGACGGCGTGACCTCGTGGCACTAGCCGCCCACGCAGGCAGGAACGACGCGCTGACCCGATGGTGGCGCGGCGTCAGCCTGCGCGCGAAGGTCACCGGCGTCACCGTCGCGGTGCTGGCCATCGGGCTCGTCTCGGCGGGCGTGGGCACCCTGGCGTTCCTCCGCAACACGATGGCCACGAACCTCGATGCGCAGGTGCAGCAGCTGGCCGTGACGGATGCCGTCAGCAGCGTCTTCACCGGAGTGGTCACCGAGGACGGCGAGGACTTGGAGGTGAAGTCCGACGCGACGAGCTACTTCGTGGCCGTCTACGGTCCTGACGGGACGTTCCTCACCAGCGGCGGCGGCAACGGCGCGCCCGAGCCCGAGTTCCCGGCGACCTTCACACTGCAGCAGGCCACGATCTTCGGGCCGAACACGGTGTTCGATCTGCGCAGCTCCGAGGGCGGCGCCGGCTACCGCGCCGCGGTCGGCATCGAAGACACCCCCAACGGTGTCTTCTACACGCAGCTCGTGACGCTGCCGACGGCGCCGAACGAGCGGTTCCTCGCGTCGTTCCTCGGCATCTACAGCTTCCTCGCCCTCATCACGGTCATCGCGAGCGCCTTCCTCGTGCGCTGGATCGTCACCCTCACCTTCCGCAGCCTCGGGCAGGTCGAGGCCACCGCCGACGCCATCGCGGCGGGCGACTTCAGCCTGCGCATGACCGACATCGAACCGACCACGACCGAGGTGGGGCGCCTGAAGGCGGCGATCAACACCATGCTCGGCCGCATCGACGCGGCGCTGTCCGAGCGGGATGCCACGGTGCGCCAGATGCGGCGATTCATCGGGGATGCCAGTCATGAGCTGCGGACGCCCCTCGTGACGGTCCGCGGCTACGCCGAGTTGTACCGCATGGGCGCCATCTCGGGCGAGGACCAGGTGACGCAGTCGATGGACCGCATCGAGAAGGAAGCGATCCGCATGGGTGTGCTGGTGGAGGACCTGCTGGCCCTCGCCCGGCTCGACGAGCGCCGCGACCTGGTGTTCGCGCCCGTGGATCTGCGCCCCATCGCCCGCGACGCCGCCCTCGATGCCCGGGCCGCCGCACCGCTGCGCACCGTCACCGTGCTCGACACCACCGCCCTCGGCGGAGTCGCCCCTGCGGCGTCCGAGGCCGACGACGACGAGCAGGACCAGACCCACCCGCAGCGCAAGCGCGGCGCCACCGGCACCCCGAGCGGCCTGGCGGGTGCGACTCTGTCGCTGCTGCGCCGCCGCTCGAAGCAGCCGCCGACGGACGGCGAGGCGCTCGCCCCCGCCCCCACCGGGCCCGAGCGCACGACAGCGGTGCCGCCCGCCGCCCTCACCCCCGTGGTGCTGGGCGACGAGAACCGCATCCGCCAGGTCGTGACCAACCTGCTCGGCAACGCGCGCCGCTACAGCCCCCAGGACTCCCCCATCGAACTGACGGTCGGGGTCGACCGCGAAGCCGGCATGGGGTGGATCGCGGTCAGCGATCACGGCGAGGGCGTGGCACCGCAGATCCGCGACAAGATCTTCCAGCGCTTCTGGCGCGCCGATACGTCCCGCACCCGTGAGACGGGCGGCTCGGGCCTGGGTCTGTCGATCGTCGCGGCCATCGTCGAGGCGCTGCACGGGTCGATCGCCGTCGGCGACACCCCGGGCGGGGGCGCGACGTTCCGCGTGGCCTTCCCCCTCGCCCAGACCCGTGACGCTGCGGAGCACCTCGACGTCGAGACGCAGCCACTGCGTCGCCCGACCGCTCCCGAGGCCTGACGCTTCCTCCCCCGCACCTGGGGATGCCGATCCATCCCCATCTGGGGTGTTCGCGGCATCCGGGCGTCGCTGGGGCGCCGTAACGTCGGCGGCATCCGCTCGGAAGGGAGCAACCCCATGGCCGTCTTCTCCGTCGACAGCGACGCCGTCCTCACCGCCACCGCCGCCGTACGCAGCACCGCCGACCGGCTCGCGGGTGAGACCGCCGCGATGCTCGCCCAGCTCACGACACTGCAGTCGTCGTGGACCGGTGGGGCGGCGCTGGGCTTCCAGAACGTGATCGACCGCTGGCGCGCCACGCAACGCGAGGTCGAGGCGACGCTCGCCGACATCAGCACAGCCCTCGCGACCGCCGGTCAGCAGTATGCGCAGACCGAAGCCGCGACGGCGGGTCTGTTCCGGTGACCCCCACCCGGAACAGACGAAGGGCCCCTCCGCGTGGAGGGGCCCTTCGCTCAGGTTCTGATCAGATCAGAAGTCCATGCCACCCGTCGGGTCGCCGGCCGGAGCCGCGGCCTTCTCGGGCTTGTCGGCGACGACGACCTCGGTCGTGAGGAACAGACCGGCGATCGAGGCTGCGTTCTGCAGCGCCGAGCGGGTCACCTTGGCCGGGTCGATGATGCCCTGTGCGAACAGGTCACCGTACTCGCCGCTGGCAGCGTTCAGGCCGTGGCCGAGGGGAAGCTCGGCGACCTTGTTGGCGACGACGCCGGGCTCGAGGCCCGCGTTGAGGGCGATCTGCTTGAGCGGGGCCTGGATCGCGACGCGCACGATGTTGGCACCGGTCGCCTCGTCACCGGTCAGCTCGAGGGCGTCGAGCGCCTTCTTGCCGGCCTGGATCAGGGCGACACCGCCACCGGCGACGACACCCTCTTCGACGGCAGCCTTCGCGTTGCGAACGGCGTCCTCGATGCGGTGCTTGCGCTCCTTCAGCTCGACCTCGGTGGCCGCACCCGCCTTGATGACGGCAACGCCGCCGGCGAGCTTGGCGAGACGCTCCTGGAGCTTCTCGCGGTCGTAGTCGCTGTCGGTGTTGTCGATCTCGCGGCGGATCTGGGTCACGCGACCCTCGATCTGAGCCGAGTCGCCGGCACCTTCGACGATGGTGGTCTCGTCCTTGGTGATGATGACCTTGCGGGCACGGCCGAGCAGGTCGACCGTGGCGTTCTCGAGCTTGAGGCCGACCTCTTCGGTGATGACCTGACCACCGGTGAGGATCGCGATGTCCTGCAGCTGCGCCTTGCGACGGTCGCCGAAGCCGGGAGCCTTGACGGCAGCCGACTTGAAGATGCCACGGATCTTGTTCAGCACCAGGGTCGCGAGAGCTTCGCCCTCGACGTCCTCGGCGATGATGAGGAGCTCCTTGCCCTCCTGGATCACCTTGTCGACGATCGGCAGAAGGTCCTTGATGTTCGAGATCTTCTGGTTCGCGATGAGGATGTAGGGGTCTTCGAAGACCGCTTCCTGGCGCTCGGGGTCGGTGACGAAGTAGGGGTTGATGTAACCCTTGTCGAACCGCATGCCCTCGGTGAGCTCCAGCTCGGTGCCGAAGGTGTTCGACTCCTCGACGGTGACGACGCCTTCCTTGCCGACCTTGTCGATCGCCTCGGCGATGAGCTCACCGATCGAAGCGTCAGCAGCCGAGATCGACGCGGTGGCAGCGATCTGCTCCTTCGACTCGACCTCCTTGGCGGAGTCGAGCAGCTCGGCGGTGATGGCCGCGACGGCCTTCTCGATGCCGCGCTTGAGCGAGATCGGGTCGGCGCCGGCGGCGACGTTGCGCAGGCCCTCGCGCACGAGCGCCTGGGCGAGCACGGTGGCGGTGGTGGTGCCGTCGCCCGCGACGTCGTCGGTCTTCTTGGCGACCTCCTTGACGAGCTCGGCGCCGATCTTCTCGTACGGGTCGTCGAGTTCGATCTCCTTGGCGATCGAGACGCCGTCGTTGGTGATCGTGGGAGCGCCCCACTTCTTCTCAAGCACGACGTTGCGACCGCGCGGGCCGAGCGTCACCTTGACGGCGTCGGCCAGAATGTTCAGGCCGCGCTCGAGACCACGACGGGCCTCTTCGTCGAAAGCGATGATCTTTGCCATGTGTGTGCGTCCCTCCCGGACGTAGGAATGTCTTTAGCACTCGACAGGAGTGAGTGCTAAGCCATTCTGGCACTCACCCCAGGCGAGTGCAAGCCACGCCGGGCGCGTCGACACACACGTTCACACGTCCCCCGCGGGACGGCTCAGACCACGCGCACGGTCTCGGCCTGCGGGCCCTTCTGACCCGAGCCGACCGTGAACTCCACGGCCTGTCCTTCTTCGAGGACGCGGAAGCCGTCCATCTCGACGCTGGAGTAATGGACGAAGACGTCCTCCCCGTCGGCGCCGGTGATGAAGCCGTAGCCCTTTTCCGCGTTGAACCATTTGACGGTGCCCTGTGCCATGTCGATCTCCTGTTGCCGTGTGACGTGGTCAGCGTAACCAGCGCTTCAGGGGCGTGGTCATCGATCGGGCAACTGTTGACGGGCGTGCATCGAAGTCTTCACACGCACGTAACAAGGCGCCGCGTCAGCAGCACCGGAAGGCTCAGGATGCCGGAGTCTCGGCGCCGCCCGCCGTGCGATCCAGCCCCAGCACGACGGTGAGCTGACGGGCCTCGGGGTCATCCAGCGGCTGGTAGACCTCGCTCAGGCCGACCTCCGCTCCACCGATCACGTCAGCCAGCGCGAGCGCGGCGGCCTCGTCGGCGGCCATCGGGTAGTACACCGTCGTGGTCGCGAAGTCATCCGACCCGGCGTCGCCGGCCAGCACCAGATCGGCCGACCAGCCGGCGGCGACGATGTCGTCGCGGGTGCGGCTGGCCAGACCCGACTCGGGGGTCGCGTTGAGCACGAGCACCTCGTACGTGGTGTCGAGCACGGGCGTCACCACGGCGGGCGCGGCCACCGTCGGCTCGGGGGTGGGGAACAGCGTCACACGGCCGGTGACGACGAGGGTGCCGAAGATGCCGACGGCCACGAGCACGACCGTCGCGACGGCCGCCCACAGCAGCACGACCCAGCCACGCATGTGGGGGTTCTCGGCCCGATGTGCGCCGACGCGGCCGCTCGTGGGCGGAATCTGGTCGAAGCGATCCTTCGGGTAGGTCGTTTTCGGCACTTTGGAATGTTACCTGGCCACGTGCGGGCGCATCGAAACGCGGGCGCGCCGCGCTTGTTCGCGCGCATCGCGGATGCGCCGCAGCCGGGAGATCATCATCGGGTCGTACTCCAGCGCCTCAGGGGTGTCGATGAGCCGGCCGAGCAGCTGGTAGTACCGCGCCGGCGACAGGCCGAGGTGGGCATGGATCGCCTCCTCCTTCACCGGACCGTGGCGCGGCCACCCCGACTCGAAGTCGAGGATCGCGCGATCGCGAGGGGTCAGGGGCACCCTTCCACGCTAACGCGCGCAGGCGGCGTCGGCGGCGCGCCACTCCAGCCACGCGCCGAGCGGGTCGGCGGCCGCCACGATGTCGCCGTCCAGCGCGACGGCGAAACCGCCCGGCCAGGCATCCGGATCGACCGCGTGCGCCCACCCCTCGTGCAGCCGAGGGTCGTCGATGGTCACCCAGCGCCCGGCGGCGCGGGCGGCGGCGATGGCCTCGTGGCGGCGCGCCCACGGTAGATAGGCGAGCACGCCCGGGGTCGTGACGACGAGTGTCGCATCGGGCGGCGCGAGCGCGGAGACCCGCGCGATGGCGTCGACGGCGTCGCCGGCCACCAGCAGCGGCGGGTCGGCGGCCGCGATGTCGAGGGCGGCGCGCACGCGGTCGGCACGTCCCTCCTCCCCCGGCCACACGAGGCCCGTCAGCCACGCGCGCGTCTGCGGATCGGTCGGGTCGAGGGGGTCGAGGTCGATGCCGGCACGCCAGACCACGTCGGGCAGCGCCAGCGTCGGCATCCGTTCGCCGCGCACCTCGCAGTGCAGGGTCACCGGCGAAGGCCCGTCGGGCGGCTCGAGCGCCAGCACCTCGCCGTCGGGGCGGCGATAGCGGTAGCCGTAGCGGTCGGGGTACAGGCACAGTCCGGCGCTGGCACCGACCTCGAGCAGCGCGATGGGGCCGTCGATGAGCGCGAGTGCCGGCAGCAGCGCGGCACACCGCAGCGCCTCGTTGGTCTGCACGCTGCGCCGGCCGCACTCGGCGACGACGGCGTCGGCGTGCGCGTGCAGCCACGCCGCCCACTGGGCGTAGTCGCTCTCGGGCGCGCCGAGCAGCCGCGTGACGGCGAAGACGAGCGGGGGCTGGCGATGCGCGGCCGGGATGCCGGCGAGCACCGCCTGCACCTCGGGGTCGGCGGCGATCCCCGCGGCCCACACGCGGTACAGCTCCGATCGACCGGGCGCCTCGTCGCGGGCGAAGCGGTCGAACCGCTCGCGCACAGCGGTCGCGGCATGCGGCTCTGAACTCACCCACCGATTGTGCCCGATCGGAACACAGCGTCGGTGCGTCGGGTTGAATAGGAGCAGAAGGAGTCAGATATGACCTACGCAGTGAGCAAGAACGACGAGCAGTGGCGCGAGGAGCTCGCACCCGAGCAGTACGCGGTGCTGCGTGAGGCGGCGACCGAGCGGCCGTGGACCGGCGAGCTGCTGGATGAGAGCCGCGCCGGCCTCTACGCCTGTGCCGCGTGCGGCGCGGAGCTGTTCCAGAGCGGAACCAAGTTCGACTCGCACTGCGGGTGGCCGAGCTTCTACGAGTCGGTGCGCCCCGAAGCGGTCGAGCTGATCGACGACACCAGCCACGGCATGGTGCGCACCGAGGTGCGGTGCGCCGACTGCGGCTCGCACCTGGGGCACGTCTTCCCCGACGGGTTCGGCACCCCCACCGGTGACCGGTACTGCATGAATTCCCTCGCCCTGCAGTTCACCCCCGAGGATGCCGGGTGAGCGCACTCGAGGCGATGCGGCGCCGTCGGTCGCTGTCGAAGGTGACCGACGAAGCGCCCTCCCCCGAGGAACTGCTCGAGCTGGTCGGCGCCGCCGGGCGCGTCGCCGACCACTCCGAGCTGAAGCCCTGGCGCCTCATCGAGCTGCGCGGAGACGACCGCGCGACGCTCGGCCGGGCGATCAACAAGGCATCCGGCGAGAAGGGCGTCTCGACCAAGCCGCTGCGCGCGCCGCTGCTGGTGGCGGTCGTGGCCAGCTACCGGAAGAGCGACAAGGTGCCGCGCTGGGAGCAGGAGGCGGTGGCATCCGGTGTGGCCCACGCCCTCAGCCTGCTGCTGGATGAGGCGGGCTGGGGCGTCATCTGGCGCACCGGCCACTACACCCGCGCGAAGGCCGTCGCGAAGGCCCATGGACTGCGCAAGAACGAGGAGCTGCTGGGCTGGCTCTACATCGGCGGCAAGCCCGAGCGCGCGCGGGTGTCGCGCGACAAGGTCGTCGACGCCGCGGCGTTCGTCAGCCGCATGCCGCAGCCCAAGAGGTAACGCCCCCGCCGGTCAGCGTGCTCGTCGACGGCGCCACGGCACGGCGGCGACCACGACCGACGCCAGCGCGACGGCCACCATCGCGAGCGCGGTCCCGACGCCGGGTCCCGCCGGGGCGGGCCAGATGATGTCGAGCACGACGGATGCCGCCAGCTGACCGGCCACCGAGGCGAGCCCGAGCAGCAGCACGCCGGTGTGCACGACGAGCGCCGCCGACAGGAAGATGTAGAACACTCCCATCGCCCCGCCGACGTACAGCCAGGGCTCCGTGGGAAGGGCGGCGGGCGCACCGACGAGCGCGACGTGCACGCCGGCGGCAATGACGAGGCACAGCGATCCGCCGATGAAGTTGACGAGCGTGGCGGTCAGGGGCGTCCCCACCCGCTGCCGGAGCCGGCCGTTGGTGGCCTGCTGCCACGCGATGCCCACGCCCGCCACGAACGGCAGCACCAGCATCCACACCGGGGCATCGATGGCGCCACCGGTGAGGGCGATGCCCGCGGCGACCAGGGCGAGGAGACCACCGATCACCCGGCCGGTGGTGACCGCGACGACGCCCGACGGGCCGTGGCCGAGCCGGTCGAGCACGAGACCGCAGACGGTCTGTCCGGCGACGACTCCGACGGTGAAAAGGGCCACGCCGATCAGCCCGACCGCGAGGCCCTGGGTGGCGACCGTGAGGGCTCCCGCGACTCCGCCGCCCAGCATCCACAACGGGATGCGTCGGTCGCGCACGCCGGACACCAGCCGACGGAACCCGCGACGGCCGCTGGGCAGTGCGAGAGAGATCACCGCGAGGATCACCAGGCCCGACCCGAACGAGATCAACGCCGCGACGAAGCCGTCGTCGAGGCTCACACCGAGCTGGCCGTTGATGCGGGCCTGCACCGCGGTCATCACGCCGATGAGTGCTGCGCCACCCAGCGCCACCCAGACGGGCAGGCGACGGGTCTCGGTGGGCACTCGTGCAAGTCTAGGCCGCGCCGGGAATGCTGCACGCCGCGCCGGCGCGTCGCGATCAGTAGGTCCAGCGCGCGAGGCGCCGGGGCGAACGCGCCACTGGCACATCGTGCGCACCGCGGCCGCGCGCGAGGCGCCGGGGCGAACGCGCCACTGGCACATCGTGCGCACCGCGGCCGCGCTCGTTAGGGTCGGGCTATGACCTCCCTGCGCCTGCTCTTCCTCGGCGGCACCGGCACGATCAGCACCGCGTGCGTGCGCGCCGCGGTCGCCGCCGGTCACGACGTCACCGTGCTCACCCGCGGCACGCGCGACCGCGACCTGCCCGCGCAGGTGCGGCGGGTGACGGGCGATGTGCGCGACGCCGAGTCGATCCGGGCCGCGATCGGCGACGAACGCTTCGACGTGGTCGCCGACTTCCTCTCCTATGTGCCGGAGCATGTCGCCACCGTGCTCTCGGCAGTGGAGGGCCGGATCGCCCAGTACATCTACATCAGCTCGGCATCCGCCTATGAGAAGCCACCGCGCTATCTGCCGGTCACCGAATCCACGCCGCTGCGCAATCCGTTCTGGAAGTACTCCCGCGACAAGATCGCGTGCGAACAGCTGCTGGTCGACGCGCACCGGTCGCGGTCGCTGCCGGTGACGATCGTGCGCCCCTCCCACACGTACGACGAGACCAAGATCCCCACGATCGGCGGCTGGACCGACATCGCACGCCTCCGGGCGGGCAAACCCGTCGTGATCCACGGCGACGGCACGAGTCTGTGGACCATCACGCACGCCGACGACTTCGCGGTCGCGTTCACCGGCCTGCTCGGCAACCCGGCCGCCGTCGGCGACGCGTTCACCATCACCGGCACCCACGCGCCCAGCTGGAACCAGATCTACGGCTGGCTGGCGGATGCCGCCGGCGTCACCGACCCGCGCTTCGTGCACGTGGCCAGCGACACGATCGCCGCTTGGGCGCCCGATCTCGGTCCGACGCTGCGGGGCGACAAGGCCCACTCGGTCGTCTTCGACGTGTCGAAGGTCACTCGGCTCGTGCCCGAATTCCGCACCACCGTCACGTTCGACGAGGGCGCACGGCGCATCGTGGCGTTCTACGACGCGCACCCCGACCAGCAGCGGGTGAACGCCGAGCTTCATGCCACATTCGACGCGATGATCGCCCACGCCGACCGCGCCGGCACGGCGGCGACGTAGCGCGGCCGCTCGTCAGCTCGCCGCAGCACGCACCGTTGCGACGACCTCATCGGGTGAACCCCGCCAGGGCGCGCCGTGCCCGGGCAGCACCCACGTCGCCTCGAGGTCGGAGAGCCGCTCGAGCGACTGCAGCGCGGTATCGGGCGCATCGGTGAACGGCGCCGGTCCGAGCCCGGTGCGCCCGGTGAGCACATGGCGGGTGGTGAGGGCGTCGCCGACGGCGACGGCATGCGCCATCGGCACGTACACCGCGATGCTCCCCGGCGAATGCCCCGGCATGCCGATCACCTGCGGGGCGCCCGGCAGGTCGAGCACATCGCCGTCGGTGACCTCGACGACCTCGCTCAGGTACGTCGTGCGCAGGCCGCGCTTGCGCAGCGCGTAGCCGAAGAAGCCGACGAGTGGCCGCAGCCGCAGGGGGCCCATCGCCGTCTTGGGCTTGTCTCCGCCGCGGGCGCGGTCGGCGTCGGCGGCGTGCACGAAGACGGGCACACCGTGGTCGCGGCGCAGCCGCTCGGCGAAGCCGATGTGGTCGCTGTCGCCGTGAGTGAGCACCACGCCCTTGATATCCGACAGTGGGCGGCCGAGAGCGGCCAGCTCGGCGCGCAAGTCGCTCCAGTGACCGGGCAGGCCGGCGTCGATCACCGTGATCCCCTCGGGCGTCACGATCAGGTACGCGGCGACGATGTCGTTGCCGATGCGGTGGAGGTTCGGTGCGAGTCGCATGAGGACTCCTTCGTTGAGATGTAAGCTATTCTCCGTAGCCATCAAAGCTTAGCACCATAGCCATCACTGGAGGCCGCCGCATGCCCACCCCGGAACGCACGACCCTGCCCGCCATCGTCGCCGCCGCGCGCGACCTGCTCGAAGAGGGCGGGCCCACGAAGGTGAGCATGCAGGCCGTCGCGGAGCGCGTCGGGGTGCGCGCACCGTCGCTCTACAAGCGGGTGCGTGACCGCGACGCGCTGCTGCAGCTCGTGGCCGAGGCCACGGTGGACGACCTCGGCACCGCGCTCGCGGCATCCGATCACACTCTCGCCGGCCTCGCGCGCGCCTACCGGTCGTTCGCGCACACGCACCCCGAAGGCTTCCGCCACCTCTACGCCTCCTCCCCCGACCTCGCTCCGCTGCAGCGCGCGAGCGCGCCGGTGCTGCAGGCGGCGCGCGAGGCCGTGGGCGAGCAACGGGCGCTGGATGCCGCGCGCTTCGTGACCGCGTGGGCCACCGGGTTCGTCAGCATGGAGCTGGCCGGGGCCTTCCGCCTCGGCGGCGATGTCGACGCGGCGTTCGAGTACGGTCTCACACAGCTGCAGGCAGCGCTGCGGCGGAGCTGAGTAGCGCGCCTACGTGCGGCTGTAGACGGGGAACTTCGACGACTTGCCGTAGTCGCGCAGGTCGAGGCCCTGCAGCGCCGCCATGTCCTCATCGGAGATGACGAAGTCGACGTCGGCGTTGGAACGCAGATGGTCGGGGTTCGCGGTCTTCGGCAGCGACACCGTGCCCAGCTGCAGCGTGTAGCGGATGCACAGCTGCGGCACCGATACGCCGTACCGCTCAGCGACCGACGTGAGTTCGGGGCGATGCAGGATCTCGCCGTGCCCGATCGGCGAGTACGCCTCGACGAGCACGCCGGCGCTCCGGCAGTAGTCGATGAGGTCGGACGGGGTGTTGCCGATGTGCACGAGGATCTGGTTCACCTGCGGGGCGACGCTGGCGACGTCGAGGATGTTCTCGATGTCGTGCTGCTGGAAATTGGAGACGCCGATCGCGCGGATCTTTCCCGCCGTGTGCGCCTCTTCGAGCGCCCGCCAGGCCTGGCGGTTGCCCTCGCCGTAGTCGCCGCCGCGGAAGTCGTTCCACGGCTGCGGGCTGTGGATGAGCATCAGGTCGATGTAGCCGACGTCGAGCGTGGCCAGCGAGCGGTCGATCGCGGTGACCGCGGCGTCGTACTCCTTGATCTCGGCGGCGAGCTTGGTGGAGACGAAGAGTTCGTCGCGCGGCACGCCGCTGCCGCGGACGCCCTCGCCGACGCCGCGTTCGTTGCCGTAGGCCTGCGCCGTGTCGATGTTGCGGTAGCCGATCTCGATGGCGTCGCCGACGGCGCGGCCGACCTTGCCGTCGTCGATGAACCAGGTGCCCAGGCCCAGCTTGGGGATCTGCACGCCGTTGGCGAGTGTGTACGTCTCGGTGAGGATGATGGTGTGTCCTTTCGTGGAGTCACCCGGTGACGTCGCGGCGCGCGAGCGCGGCGGTCGCGAGCGCGATGAGTACGGCGCCGCCTCCCCACAGCAGCGCGAGGCCGGGACCGTCGACGCCGTTCGCGAGCGGCGCCTGTCCGAACGCCCACTCGTACGGCGAGAAGACACGCAGCCAGTCGAGGTCGTCGGAGTTGTTGGCCACCGCCTGCAGCACGTAGCCGGCCACGGCGACGCCCGCCCCCACACCCAGCCCCCAGGCTCTCCGCCCGGTGACGGCGCCCGCGGCGAGCGCCGCGGTCGCGGAGAAGAGCCCCACCCCGACCCATGCGAACACGACCGCGACGAGCTTCCCCAGCTGCAGGTCGAGCTCGGCCGGGCCGTTGAGCAGGGCGATCGCCGCCCACGCGACGACGCCCAGCAGCAGCAGCTTCACCAGCACGGCGGCGGCGCTCTCGAGGGCGTACTGCACCCGCCCCACCGCGTGGGCGAGGGTCAGTTCGAGCCGACCCGACTCCTCCGCGCCTCCGATCGCGGCGGCGCCCCAGGCGATGCCCGCGATGGTGATGAGCACGAACCCGATCAGCCCGAAGAAGGTCGCCTGCGTGTACCCGGCGCCGGTGGCGATGTCTTCGTAGCCGAGGGTGCGCACGAGTTCCGGGGGAAGGGAGTTCAACACTCCGGCCAGCTCGGGCGTGCGCATCGCGGGGAACAGCGGCAGGTAGAGGCCGACGACGGCCACCACGCCGATCGACCACCCGATCTGACCTCGCCACCCGTCGAGCAGCGCGCGACGCAGCACCGGCAACGCTCGCGGCCGGGCGGGAGGGTGCGCCACGGCGGTCACGAGCTGCTCCGTCGGGTCGGGGCCGCCGCGGCGGTGTAGAGCCCGAGCACCGATTCCTCGAGGTCGGGCTCCTCCACCGTCAGCTCCCGGATCGTCGCGGTGCACAGGGCACGGATCACGGGGTCGATGTCGCCGCGCACCGTCGCCGACACCCGCGTCAGTTCGCCCGCGGCGGTGACGTCGAGGTCGGTGACGCCGGGCATCCGCTCGAGTGCCGCCTGCAGCCCGTCGACGGTGCTCCCGTCGAGGGTCGCCTGCAGGCGCCGCACGCTGGCGACGCGCAGGGTCGCCACAGATCCCTCCGCGACGATGCGCCCCTCGGCCAGCACCGCGACGTCGTCGGCGCTCTGCTGGATCTCACTGAGCACGTGGGAGCTGAGCAGCACGGTCTGGCCGTCGTCCCGCGCTTCGCGCAGCATCGCGAGCACTTCGCGCTGCACAGCGGGTCGAGGCCGCTCGTGGGTTCGTCGAGCACGAGCAGGGCGGGTCGGTGCATGAACGCCTGCACCACGCCCACCTTCTGCTTGTTCCCCTTCGACAGCGTCCGCACCGGGCGGGTGAGGTCCAGCCCCAGCCGTTCGGCGAGGCGTTCGATCGTGCCCGGCGCGACTGGGCCGCTGATCTCGGCGAGGTGGCGCAGCATCGCGCCCGCGCTCAGCCGACTCGCCAGTCGCAGCTCGCCCGGGATGTACCCGATGTGCCGCCGCAGCGCCGCACCGCCCGCGCGGGGGTTCTCCCCGAGCACCGACACCTCCCCCGACGTGGGCCGGATGATGTCCAGCAGCACCCGCAGCGTCGTGGTCTTGCCGGCGCCGTTCGGACCGATCAGGCCGAAGACCGACCCCGTCGGCACGGTGAGGTCGAGGGCATGCAGTGCGGTGTGCGCGCCGTACTTCTTGTGCAGCCCGCGCACCTGCACGGCCGCCGTCATGCCGCTGTGTCCCGCGTCGCCCATCGCCCGCCCTCCGGATCCCCGCATGCGGCCCATCGACCGCTGCAGGTCGATGGATGCCAATCCCGCCGCGCGACCGCATCCATAGCGTGCCACCGTGGCCGACCCGGCGGAAGAGGGCGGTGTTACATTCGCCCCAGGCAGCGCGCCACCGGCAGTGGGAGGACGATGTGAGCGACGCGGGCGATGACCAGACCCTGGGGCTCACCCTCGGCGGCGGGGGCGCGTTCGGTGCGGCGCACGTCGGGGTGCTGCAGGTGCTCGCCGAGCGCGGCATCCGTCCCGGCATCGCCACCGGCACCAGCTCGGGCGCCCTGGTCGCGTCGGTCTACGCCGCGGGCCTCGGGACCGCGGCGATCGACGAACTCGCGCAGCGGTTCCGCTGGCGGGCGATCGCGCGGTGGTCGTTCGCCCCGCGCTGGGGGCTGCTGGACACGCGCGTGCTGACGGATGCCGTCACCCGCGCGCTCGGTGGCGATCCCCTCATCGAGGACCTCCCCCGCCGGTTCGGCGCCGTGGCCACCGATCTGCGCACCCGGCGGGCGGTCACGATCGACCGGGGTCCGCTGAGCGAGGCGCTGCGGGCGACCATCGCGGTACCGGGACTGCTCCCGCCGGTGCGCCGTGATGGCGCACTGCTGGCCGACGGCGGCATCGTCGACAACGTGCCGTTCGGTGCCGCACGCGCCCTCGGCGCATCCCGCGTGATCGTGGTGCGCCTGCACGCCAGGTGGGAGAACGTGCGCATGATGCGCACCGTCAGTCGCACGGCGGATCTCGCCCGTGACCGGTCGGTCGTGCTGATTCAGCCCGAGATGGAGGGGATGGCGCAGTGGATCATGGCGTCGGTGCCGCGCCTCATCGCCGAGGGCCGCCGCGCGGCGGAGGCCGCACTGGATGCCGCGACGTCGGGCGGGCACGGCGCGTGGCCGACGTCGTGACCCGTCCTGCCACCCTCCGCCCGCAGGTTCAGCTCACTCGCCGAGCAGCGTGGTCGGCGATGGCCGCCTCGGGATCGGCGATCGACATCAGCACGGCAGTCAGCGATGCCACCACGTCGGGGACGACCCGATAGTGCGCCCACACGCCACGCTTCTCACGGCTGAGGATGCCGGCCTCGGTCATGACCTTGAGGTGATGCGACACCGTGGGCTGCTTGACCCCGAGGGGCTCGGGCATGTCGCACGCACAGAGTTCCCCTCCATCCGCAGCCGCGATCATCGAGAGCAGTCTCAGTCGGGTCGGGTCGGCGATCGCCTTGAGGACCCGCCCCAGGTCGTCGGCCTGAGCGACGCTCAGCACCCGGCCGCCACCCGGGGCGCAGCACGCGATCTGTTCCACCGTCGACGTCGCCATACCCCCACGATGTCACGGATATTGACAGCCTTCAATGTCTCGGGCATCCCGAGCGTCGCTCGCCGGCGCGAACGGGCGAACCCGCCTCCGCGAGCGCACGAGTCCCTGGCATGCCCGGTCTATATCGAATAGTGTCTATATAGGCGCTGATCGAACGGTCCTCGCCCACATCGGCGAAACGGGAGTCATCCGGGATGTCCACACAGAGCGCGTCCACCGCGAGTCCCCATGCCGGGACGCGGCGACTTTCGACCCTCGACAAGTGGCTGCCGCTGTGGATCGGCCTCGCGATGGTGACGGGCCTGCTGCTGGGCCGATTCGTCCCCGCGCTGTCCGATGTGCTCGCCCGACTGGAGGTCGGTGGAGTATCGATCCCCATCGGACTCGGGTTGCTCGTGATGATGTACCCGGTGCTCGCGAAGGTGCGCTACGACAAGATCGCCGCCGTGACCGGAGACAAGAAGCTGCTGGTGTCCTCGCTGGTGCTGAACTGGCTGGTGGGGCCGGCGGTCATGTTCGCCCTCGCCTGGGTCTTCCTGCCCGATCTGCCCGAGTACCGAACGGGCCTGATCATCGTGGGACTTGCCCGGTGCATCGCGATGGTCGTCATCTGGAGCGACCTGGCGTGCGGCGACCGCGAGGCGACCGCGGTGCTGGTGGCGATCAACTCCGTGTTCCAGGTCGTCGCGTTCTCGCTGCTCGGCTGGTTCTACCTCACCGTGCTGCCCGGCTGGCTGGGCCTGGACGCCCAGGGGCTCGACATCTCCGTGGGGCAGATCGCGCTCAACGTGCTCTTCTTCCTCGGCATCCCCCTCGTCGCTGGCTTCGCGTCCCGCTGGATCGGCGAGAAACGCAAGGGACGGGCCTGGTACGAAGACACCTTCCTCCCCGCCGTCGGGCCATGGGCGCTCTACGGCCTGTTGTTCACGATCGTGCTGCTGTTCGCGCTCCAGGGCGAGGCCGTCACCTCCCGCCCGCTCGACGTCGCCCGCATCGCGCTCCCCCTGCTGGTGTACTTCGCGGTCATGTGGTTCGCGGGGCTGCTGCTCGGCAAGGGCCTCGGCCTCGGATACGCCCGTTCGACGACGCTCGCGTTCACGGCCGCCGGCAACAACTTCGAGCTCGCCATCGCGGTCGCGATCGGCACCTTCGGTGCCACGTCGGGGCAGGCTCTCGCGGGCGTCGTCGGTCCGCTGATCGAGGTGCCCGTGCTGGTGGGACTCGTCTACGTCTCGCTCTGGGCGGCGAAGGCGTGGTTCCACACGGATCCGTACCGCCCGGCCTCCCCCCGCATCGAAGCGAGCACGAGATGACCACCGCGCGTGCTGTCGTCGATGCGGATGCCTGCACCCCGGCGCCCGCCCGTGCCATCAGCCTCGATGCCGCGACCACCATCGCGGGCGTACTGAAGGCGCTGGCCGATCCGCTGCGGCTGCGCATACTCTCGACCATCGCGACCGATCCGCGTGGCGAGTCGTGCGTCTGCGACTTCGCCGCACTCTCGGACGTGTCCCAGCCCACGATCTCCCACCACCTCAAGGTGCTCAAAGAGACCGGGCTGCTGCTCTCCGAACGGCGCGGCACGTGGGTCTGGTATCGCGTCGACCCGGCGCGCTCCGGTGCGGTGACCGCGCTGCTGGACACCCTCGCACCCGCCGCATTCAACGACACGACGCCTCGCGATGAGGCGTTGTCGAGCGCGCGACTGCGCGGCATGGATGGGCGTGTGACCCGTCTCGCTGAAGAGCTCGCGGACGAGCATCCGCAATTGGATCGGCATCTGGTCACCACGATCGTGCGGGAGTCGTACACGAGCCTGTCCCGCACGGCCAGGGTGACGAACATGCTCATCCCGATCACCGAACGCTTCTCCCGCCAGCGCCTGGCCGACATGTCGCGCGATCGCTCCGCCGGAGCCCCGCACGTGCTGTTCGTGTGCGTGCAGAACGCCGGGCGCTCCCAGCTCGCCGCCGCCCTTCTCACCCAGCGTTCCGGCGGCGCTGTCGTCGCCCGTTCCGCAGGCTCGACGCCCGCCGCCGATGTCCACCCGAACGTGCGCTCGCTGCTCGCGCAGATCGGAGGCGGAGATCTCGCCGACGCCGCGTTCCCGAAGCCGCTCACCGACGACGCTGTGCGCGCAGCGGATGTCGTGGTGACGATGGGCTGCGGCGATGTCTGCCCCATCATCCCCGGCGTCCGCTATGAAGACTGGGCCGTCGCCGACCCCGCCCTCGCATCCGAAGCGGGTGTCGCCGTCATCCGTGACGACATCACCGCCCGCGTCGACGCACTCCTTGCCACCCTCACCCCGAGCCGCTGAAAGAGACTGCCATGACCACCAACACACCCTCCGTGCTGTTCGTCTGCATCCACAACGCCGGACGATCCCAGATGGCCGCAGGATTCCTGCGCCACATCGCCGGCGACACGATCGAGGTGCGATCGGCCGGATCGATCCCCGCCGACCGCATCAACCCCGTCGCCGTGGCGGCCATGCACGAAGTCGGCATCGACATCACGGCGCAGCAGCCCAAGGTGCTCACCACCGAGGCCGTACGCGACTCGGACGTGGTCATCACGATGGGCTGCGGCGACGCCTGCCCGATCTTCCCCGGCACACGTTACGAGGACTGGAAGCTCGATGACCCGGCCGGCCAGGGCATCGAGGCCGTTCGCCCGATCCGCGACGACATCCGCCGGCGCGTCGAGGGCCTCATCGCGTCACTGGAGGACCTCCCCGACCACCGCTGACGCGCGGGACGATCCGGCCTCAGCGGTTGACGTAGCCCATGTGCTGCGCGTTGTAGCGGTCGCCTCGGACGCCGACGCGCCGCGCGAGCGAGTCGAGGTCGGCGCGCTCGTCGGCGGACAGCGGCACGGTCGTGGCGTCGGCGTTCTCCCGGATGCGCGACGTGCGCCGGGTGCCCGGGATCGGGACGATCCACGGATGCTGGGCGAGCAGCCACGCCAGGGCGATCTGGCCCGGGGTGACGCCTTTGCCGGTGGCGAGCATGCGGACGTGGTCGACGAGGGCCGTGTTCGCCGCGAGGTTGTCGGCCTCGAACCGCGGCACCCGGCGACGGATGTCGTCGTCGGTGAACGTGGTCGAGGTGTCGACGGTGCCGGTGAGGAATCCCTTGCCGAGCGGGCTGAACGGGACGAACCCGATGCCAAGCTCGGCGAGGGTGGGCAGCACCTCGGCTTCGGGGTCGCGGGTCCACAGCGAATACTCGCTCTGCACCGCCGTCACCGGGAACACCGCGTGAGCGCGGCGGATGGTGTGCGCGGAGGGCTCGGAGAGACCGAAATGGCGAACCTTGCCGGCGGCGACGAGTTCACCGACCGTGCCGGCGACATCCTCGATCGGCACGTCGGGGTCGACACGGTGCTGATAGAACAGGTCGATCACGTCGGTGCGCAGTCGCCGCAGCGACGCGTCGGCCACCGCACGGATCTGCTCGGGCCTGCTGTCGAGGCCGACACTCGCACCGTCGCGGATGTCCCAGCCGAACTTCGTCGCGATCACGACGCGGTCCCGCACCGGTTCGAGCGCCTCGCCGACGAGCTCCTCGTTGGCATACGGCCCGTACACCTCTGCGGTGTCGAAGAAGACGACGCCGAGGTCGACGGCCGACCGGAGGACCCGGATCATCTCGTCCCGCGTGCCCGGGTTCGGGCCGTAGCTCTGGGACATGCCCATGCACCCCAAGCCGATCGCCGAGACCTGAAGCCCCTGTCCGAGTGTGCGCGTGTGCATGTCAGTCCTCCTTCACCGCGGACGCGGCATCATGAGCGGTTCGCGCAGCTTCGATCTCTTCTGTTGCCTGCCAGTTCGCGAGCAGTTGCAATCGCTCGTGGCTGTCGGATCCGGGCTGCGCGAAGTAGATGAGAAAGGTGAGGCCGGGGTGCTGGACGAACTGCAGGTCCTCATAGCTGAGTTCGAGTTCGCCGACCACGGGATGGATGAAGCGCTTGACGCCGGCGCCGTGCTGGCGAACATTGTGCGCACCCCAACGGGTGCGGAACGCATCACTGCGCGTGCACAGCTCGCCCACCACATCCTGGACGCCGCGGTCGTACGGATCACGGCCGGCCTCGGTGCGGAGGATGCCGACGGTGATGTCTGCCGCTTTCTCCCAGTTCGGGTGGAAGTCGCGAGCGCGGGGATCAAGGAACGCGTACCGTGCCAGGTTCCCCTCTCCGGGAGCCTCGAACACCTGAGCCTGAAGGGCCCGGCCGAGTGCGTTGGCGGCGAGGATGTCCATCCTGCCGTTGCGCACCATCGCGGCGCCCTCCGTGATGCAATCCATCATCAGTTGCATCTCCGACCGGACAGCTGCCGAAGCTCCGGGCCTCCGCCGCGCCCGGGTGGGAGACTGCCCCGCCGCGCGGGCCAGGTCGAACAGGTGCGCGCGTTCGGCGTCATCCAGCCGCAGTGCCTGCGCGATCGCGTGAAGGACCGACTCGGAGGCGCCGGCGACCTGGCCTCGTTCGAGTTTCGCGTAGTACTCGATACTCACTCCGGCGAGCATCGCGACCTCGCTGCGCCGCAGTCCGGGCACGCGACGGTTGCTCCCGCCCGGTAGCCCCACCTGGTCCGGAGTGAGCTTTGCGCGGCGGGACGTGAGGAACTCTCGCACCTCTGCCCTGTTGTCCATGACGCCAACGCTACGCGCGACCGCCTTCGCGTGGGGTGCCACACCAGTACACCTATCGGCGAGGACACGCTTCCACAATGTCGAGCTTCGTCGACATCGACAGTTCTGTGGTGCCGGCTACAGGACTTGAACCTGCAACCCCCGTATTACAAGTACGGTGCGCTACCAATTGCGCCAAGCCGGCAAGCCCGGAATCCCGGGCCTTCTGTCGAGGCTCACGCCGTTCGGTCGAGCCGACCCCGCACGAACCCCGCAGATTCGGCTCCGCCGTCGACGGAGCCCCCACAGAGTCTAGAGCGTCGGCTGCACGAGCGCCGCGCGGGCAGGCCCGCGGCGACCGGCAGACCCCACGCGAGCAGACTCCACCGCGCCCTGACCCCGCCGGTTACGGCGTCGGCGTGGGAGTCGGGGTGGGGTTCGTTTCCTCGTAGTACTTGTCGCTGGCCAGCGTCATGACGAACTGTGCGAACTCCGCCGGGTCGTCGAGCGCGCCCACGTACGGCTCGCCGTTGACCAGCACGGTCGGGGTGCCGGTGAGTGCCAGACCGTCGGTGTCGGGGATGCCCTTCAGTGCGCGGTCGGTCGCCTCGCGTGCCCACGCGGCGAAGCGTGCCTCTTCGATGCACTCGCGCACGATCTTCGGCTCGATCACCCCGGATGCCTGGGCGAGGTCGGCCAGTTCCTTGTCGGACATGCCGTCGGCATCGACGTCGGGCTGCTTGGTCAGCAGCTCGTTCGTGTAGGTGAAGAAGGTCTCCTGCGAGTGGGTGGCCACACAGGCCGCAGCGCTGGCCGCGCGCAGGGAGTACTTGGTGCCGTTGGACTTCGCGCTCAGCATGGCGACCGGGTAGTAGGTCAGCGAGGCCGAGCCGTCGTCGACCCACGAGGCGAGCTGCTTCATGTTGGCCATCTGGAACGTGCGCGAACCCTCGGAGAGGTAGTCGATGTACACGCGGATGTCCACGGCGGCGTCGCTCTGGGCGGGTTCGGCGAGCGTGACGTTGGGGCTGACCTCGGCGGGAGCCGGCGTCGCCTCGGTCATGCCGCGCTCAGCGTCGGCCTGGCCGGTCGCTCCCGTCACCGACGAGATGGCGAAGCCGTTGTCGACCACGTTGGCCGGGGACAGCTGGGGCTTGGATGCATTGCTGGACACGACCCACACCAGCGAGCCGGCGATGACAGCCACGACAGCCAGTGCCGCCACACCCAGCAGCGACCGGCGGATGATCCGCATACGGGACTGCTTGGCGTGCACGAGTTGAGCCTTCTCGCGCACCGCTTCGCGGGCGTCGCGCTTGACCGGTGCGTTCGAGGGATCGTCGCTGGACATGGAACCTTCTGAGAGACGTGCGGCCGGCTGTCCGGCAGGGGCCGCTCGGGTGTGCGCGGCGGTATCGATGCTAGTCAGGGTGTCTGGGAAAAGCCCAGACATGACATACTGGACGCGCGCCCGAAGGTGGGCGCGCGGGAATAAGCCCCCGCATCACTTCACTACGGATCGTCCGGCACGTACCTGCCGGTGAAGGAGAAGAAAACATGGCGACTGTCACATTCGACAATGCAACTCGCTTGTACCCCGGGGGCACGCGTCCGGCCGTCGACAAGCTCAACCTCGAGGTCGCCGACGGCGAATTCCTCGTGCTGGTGGGCCCGTCCGGCTGTGGCAAGTCCACGTCGCTGCGCATGCTGGCCGGCCTCGAAGAGGTCAACTCGGGCCGCATCCTCATCGGTGACCGCGACGTGACCGACGTGCCGCCGAAGGACCGCGACATCGCAATGGTCTTCCAGAACTACGCGCTGTACCCGCACATGACCGTCGCCGAGAACATGGGCTTCGCCCTGAAGATCGCCGGCGTCGGCAAGGAAGAGCGTGCCGCCCGCGTGCTCGAGGCCGCCAAGCTGCTCGACCTCGAGGAGTACCTGACCCGCAAGCCGAAGGCCCTCTCGGGTGGTCAGCGTCAGCGCGTCGCCATGGGTCGCGCCATCGTGCGTCAGCCCCAGGTGTTCCTCATGGACGAGCCGCTGTCGAACCTCGACGCCAAGCTGCGTGTACAGACGCGTACGCAGATCGCCTCGCTCCAGCGTCGCCTCGGCGTCACCACGGTCTACGTCACGCACGACCAGACCGAGGCGCTCACCATGGGTGACCGCATCGCCGTGCTCAAGGACGGCCTGCTGCAGCAGGTCGGCACCCCGCGCGACCTGTACGAGAAGCCGAACAACGTGTTCGTCGCCGGCTTCATCGGCTCCCCCGCCATGAACCTCTTCTCGGCGGACCTCGCCGAGGGTGGCGTGCGGTTCGGCTCCGAGGTCGTCCCGCTCGACCGCGACACCGTCGGCCGCGCCAACGGCAGCCAGGTCACCGTGGGTGTGCGCCCCGAGGACATCGTCGTCGGCCCCGCCGACGGCCAGGGCCTCTCGGTCGTCGTCGACCTCGTCGAAGAACTCGGCGCCGACGGCTACCTGTACGGCCACACCGAGATCAACGGCAAGCGCGCCGACCTGGTCGCCCGCGTCGACGGTCGCAACCACCCGAACGCCGGCGAGACGGTCACGCTCGCCGCGACCGCCGGCCACGTGCACGCCTTCGACATCGAGTCGGGCGAGCGCCTGAACGACAAGCCGGTCGTCTCGGCCTGATCGCATTCGCACACCGCGCGGCGCCGGGTGGCCGGGGGGGGCCC
>NZ_JACSQP010000001.1:290410-348326 GCF_014836535.1 Microbacterium pullorum | reverse complement strand
GCGCGGGTAGCCTGGAGGCTGCCCGCGCCGCGCCGTTTCGCCCAGGAGTACCCGTGTCTTCAGCCCTCAGCATCACTGCGAGTTCGGTCGATCCGGGCCTGCTGACCCTGCCGTGGTCGACCCCGCTGGCAGACTGGCCGTCGCAGACGATCGTCTCCCTCCCCAAGGGCCTCTCCCGGCACCTGGTGCGCTTCGCCAACCTGTCGGACCGCGTGGTGGCGATCAAGGAGACCACGGCCGAGATGGCACGCCGCGAGTACGAGATGCTCGGCAACCTCGCCCGTCTCGATGTCCCGTGCGTCTCGCGCGTCGCCGTCATCGCCGGGCGCACCGATGACGACGGCGAGCCGCTTCCCGCCGCCCTCGTCACCGCGCACCTGAAGTTCTCCCTCCCCTACCGGGCCCTGTTCACGCAGGTCCTGCGGCCCGACACGGCATCCCGCCTCGTCGACGCGCTCGCCCTGCTGCTCGCGCGCCTGCACAACGTCGGCTTCTTCTGGGGCGACGTGTCGCTGTCGAACACCCTGTTCCGCCGTGACGCCGGCGCGTTCGCCGCCTACCTCGTCGACGCCGAGACCGGCGAGCTGCACGAGTCCGGCCTCACCCGGGGCCAGCGCGAGCACGACCTCGACGTCGCGCGCACGAACATCGCCGGCGAGATCATGGACCTCGAGGCCGGCGGGCGGCTGGAGGGCGGTGTGGATGCCGTGGCGATCGCCGACGGCATCGTCTCGTCCTACCACGCGCTGTGGGCGGCACTCACCGACCGTGAGACGTTCGCCGCGAACGAATCGTGGCGCATCACCGAGCGCGTGCAGCGCCTGAACGACCTGGGCTTCGACATCGGCGAGATGTCGATCGAGGCCACTGACAACGGCACGCGCGTGTCCATTCAGCCGAAGGTCGTCGATGCCGGGCACCACCAGCGGCGCCTGCTGCGCCTCACCGGCCTCGACGTCGAGGAGAACCAGGCCCGGCGCCTCCTCAACGACCTCGACGAATTCGCCGCGCGGGTGTCGCGCCTGGGCTCGGACGAGGACATGGTCGCCCACGAGTGGCTCACCCGCGTGTTCGAGCCGGTCGTGAAAGCCATTCCGTGGGACCTGCGCGCCAAGCTCGAACCGGCCGAGGTCTTCCACCAGGTGCTCGAGCACCGCTGGTACATCTCGCAGGCGCGGGGCCGTTCGGTGCCGCTGGCCGAGACGCTGACGTCGTACATCGACAACGTGCTGCGCCACCGGCGCGATGAGGCGACGGTCGTCGGGCCCGAGACCGAGACCCTGTCAGTGATGACGGCCACCTCGGCCATCCCGGTGCAGGACGACGACGAAGACACCGTCGACTGGCGCGACCTGGTCTAGCCCGGCCGCACCGGTCGGTGCCGGTCAGTACCCGACGGTGAAGCGCTCCCGCCGGTGCCGCGGGTTCTCGATCTCGTCGACCACGGCGACACCGAGGTCGGGGCCGGAGATGAACGAGTCGCCCGCCTCGTCGACCACGAGCACGTCGCCGCCGTCGCGGTAGCGCCCGGTGCGCTCCCCCGGATGCCACGCGCCGAAGCCGCCGGCGGGGTGCACGAAGAACCAGTCGCGTGCGGCATCCGTGGTCTGCAGGTCTTCCAGCACGCCGATGGCTTCGAACGCCTCGGCCTTGAACTCCTCGGGGAAGTCGGTGTCGATCAGGCGCGGACCGCCGGGGGCGACCAGGCTCCCGCCCGCGCCGCCGATGACCCCCACCCGCACGGTCTCGGGCAACGCGGCGACCAGCTGCGCGACGGCTTCGCGCATCTTGCCCTCCATGTCGCCGCGGGGCGAGATCGCCACGACGACCACCTCGACGCCCTCGAGCTGGGTGACGAGCGAGGGGACGTCGAGGACGGTGCCCTCGATGTACGTCGCACCCTCGATGCGCTCGGCGGGGATGCTGCGGGCGACCGAGACCACGGTGTGGCCGCGGTCCACGGCCTCCGCGACGATGTTGCTGCCGGCGTAGCCGGTGCCACCGATGACGGCGATGCGGGTCATGTTCTTCCTCAGTCCTGCGCCGCGCGCATGGTGGCAACCTGGTACAGCGCGACGGATGCCGCGATGCCGGCGTTAAGCGACTCGGTGGCCGCTGAGATCGGGATCGACACGACCTGGTCGCACGTCTCGGTCACGAGGCGCGACAGGCCCTTGCCCTCCGAGCCCACGACGATGACGACGGGCCGGTCGGCGAGCTCCAGCGCGGGCAGCGACACGTCGCCGCCGCCGTCGAGGCCGAGCACGAACACGCCCTGCTTCTTGAACTCCTTGAGTGTGGAGGTCAGGTTCGGGGCGATGGCGACCGGGATACGGGCGGCCGCGCCGGCGCTGGTCTTCCACGCGGCGGAGTTGACGCTCGCGCTGCGCCGCTGCGGAAGGATCACGCCGTGCCCGCCGAAGGCGGCCGTGGAGCGGATGATCGCGCCCAGGTTGCGGGGGTCGGTCACACCGTCCAGCGCGACCAGCAGGGGGGTCTGGTCGCGATCGATGATCTCCTCCAGCAGGTCCTGCGGGTGGGCGTACTCGTACGGCGGCACCTTGATCGCGACGCCTTGGTGCACGCCGTCGAAGCCGGCCATGCGGTCCAGCTCCGGGCGGGTGACTTCGAGCACCGGGATGCCACGGTGCGTGGCGATGGACAGCATCTCCTTGACGCGGTCGTCCATCTCCACGCGCTGGGCGATGTAAAACGCCGTCGCGGGGATCTTCGCCCGCAGCGCCTCGAGCACCGAGTTGCGACCGGTGACGATCTCGGTGTCGTCGTCCTTCTTGGGGCGGCGCTGCTGCGCGGGCTTCTGCCCGGGCGCACCCTTGCCGCCGGCGGCGGCGTAGCGCTCAGCCGCAGCCTTGCGCTTGCCGGCCGGGTGCCAGGCGCGCTCCTCCGCCTTCGGGGTCGGTCCGCGACCCTCGAGGGACCGCTTGTTCTTGCCGCCCGTGCCCTTGGTGGGGCCCTTCTTGCCGTTCTTGCTTGCGCCGGGGCGCCCAGGCTTAGCCATTGAGACTCCAATGTGTTCCGTCCGGAGTGTCCTCCAGAGTGATGCCGGCGGCGGCGATCGCATCTCGGATGCGGTCGGCCGCGGGCCAGTCCTTGTCGATGCGCGCCTGCGCGCGCTGGGTGATCATCGTCTGCACGAGGGTGTCGAGCGCCGATGCCGCGGCCCCGTCCTCGCCGGCGCGCCACCGTGGGTCTTCGGGGTTGAGCCCGAGGATGCCGGTCATGCGCCCGACCTGCACCGCAGCCCGTGCCGCGGCGTCGCGGTCGTCGGCGTCGAGGGCGGCGTTGCCGGCGCGCACGTGCTCGTGCACGACGGCGAGCGCCTGGGGCACGCCGAGGTCGTCGTCCATCGCGGCGGCGAACGCCTCGGGGAGGTCGGCGACCGTGAGCCAGCTGTCCGCCCCGAGCACGCGGGCGGCGCGCACCTGGAACGTGCGGATGCGCTCGAGTGCGGCGTCGGCCTCGTCGAACGACGACTCGGTGATGTCGAGGTTCGAACGGTAGTGCGCGGCGACGAGCGCGTAGCGCACCACGAGCGGGTCGCGGTGGGCGAGCACCTCGTCGGCGAGCAGGAAGTTGCCGAGTGACTTCGACATCTTCTGGTCACCGACGGTGACGAGTCCGTTGTGCACCCAATAGCTCGCGAACGCGTCGCCGGCCGCGGTGGACTGCGCCAGCTCGTTCTCGTGGTGCGGGAAGCGCAGATCCAGGCCGCCGCCGTGGATGTCGAAGGACGATCCCAGGTAGCGCCGCGCCATCGCCGAGCACTCGATGTGCCAGCCGGGCCGGCCGCGCCCCCAGGGCGAGTCCCAGGCGGCATCCGCCGGTTCGCCGGGCTTCGCGCCCTTCCACAGCGCGAAGTCGCGCGGATCCCGCTTGCCGCGCGGGTCGGCGTCGGCCGCCGGCTCCATCGCGTCGAGGGACTGCCGGGTGAGCTCGCCGTAGTGCGGCCACGATCGCACGTCGAAGTACACGTCGCCGCCGTCGGCGGGGTACGCGTGACCGGCGGTGATGAGCTCGGCGATGAGCTCCTGCATCTGCGGGATCGACGCGGTGGCGCGCGGCTCGTACGTCGGCGGCAGGATGCCGATGGCAGCGTAGGCGCGCGAGAACTCCAGTTCCATGCGGTACGCCAGCGCCCACCAGGGCTCGTCGGCGCTCGCGTTGGCGAGCACCTTGTCGTCGATGTCGGTGACGTTGCGCACGAACGTGACCCTGCCGAACCGGTGGCCGAGCCACCGGCGCAGGATGTCGAAGCTCAAGGCCCCCCGCAGATGCCCGATGTGCGGACCGGACTGCACGGTGGGGCCGCAGACGTAGACGGTCACGTGGGTGGGGTCACCGGGAACGAAGTCGCGCAGCATCTGCGCCTTCGTGTCGTAGAGCTTCACGCCCGATCCCCTGTTCATCACTGCACCAGCCTACCGGCGGCGACGCCCCGTCCCTGGGCGAACGTCACGAGCGCGACACACCGATCCGCTAGAACTGAGGGGTGCTCCCCGTTGTCGCCGTGCTCGCCGCCGCCGTGCTGTTCGGCACGACCGGCACCTCCCAGGCGCTGGGGCCCGCAGCGGCCACCCCGTTCGCCATCGGAGCGGTGCGGCTGGTGATCGGCGGCGCAGGGCTCGCCGCCATCGCCTTCACCCTCGCCGCTGGCCATCGCCGCACCGCCACGGCCCGTCGCCCCGCACTCGAGGGGCGCGCGCCGCTGCTCATGGCGACCACGGGCGTGTGCCTGGCGCTGTACCAGCCGCTGTTCTTCCTCGGCACCGAGCGCAACGGTGTCGCGGTGGGCACCGTCATCGCGCTGGGCTCGGCTCCCGTGCTGGCCGGGCTGCTGGAGTGGCTGCTCACCCGCCACCTGCCCAGCCGCGGCTGGATGGCCGCCACCGCCCTCGCGACGATCGGCGTCGTGCTGCTGGCCTTCGGCGGCGCGGCGGGCGCGAGCGCGGGCGCCGATCCCGTGGGCGTGCTCGGTTCGCTGGGCGCCGGGGCGTCGTTCGCCGTCATCGCCAACGCCCAGCGCCGGCTGATGGATGCCGGGTGGGACCCGTTCACCGTCGCCGGCGCCATGGGTGCCGGGGCCGCGGCCTGCGGCATGCTCATGCTCCCCTTCGCCGGGCTGGCGTGGCTGGCCACCCCGTCGGGTGCCGCGATGGCACTGTGGCTCGGCATCGCGACCATCGCGGTCGCCTACACGCTGTTCACGTGGGGGCTGCGGCGGCTGACCGCAGCGACCGCCGCGACGCTGACCCTGGCGGAACCGCTGACGGCCGGCATCCTGGGGGTCGCGCTGCTGGGCGAACGCCTCAGCCCGCTCGCGCTGGCGGGGCTCACTGCGCTCGCAGCGGGGCTCGTGCTGCTCGCGTGGGGCTCCCGCGCGCGCGACCCGCAGCCGTACGCCGTGGAGGGGTGACCGGCTGGCGCCGGATCCGCTGTCGACGGACGTCATCCGCCCGCTGTGACTGTCAGGCGGGCACGACGAGCGCGACGGCGAAGGCGGAGACGCCCTCGCCGGAGCCGGTGAAGCCGAGACCGTCGGTGGTGGTCGCCGAGACCGACACGGGTGCGCCGCCGAGCGCCGCCGACAGTGCGCCTTCGGCCTCGGTGCGCCGCGCCGACAGCCGCGGCCGGTTGGCCTGCACCTGCACGGACACGTTGCCCACCTCCCAGCCCGCCTCACCCAGCAGAGCCCGCGTGCGGGCGAGGAAGGCGTCGGCGTGCGCGCCGGAGTACTCCGGGCGATCGGTGCCGAAGTGGGTGCCGATGTCGCCGAGGCCCGCGGCGGCCAGCAGTGCGTCGACGATGGCGTGCGCCACGGCGTCGCCGTCGGAGTGCCCCGACAGCGCCTGCTCCCCCGGCCATTCCAGCCCCGCCAGCCACAGCGCCCCGTCGCCGCCGAAGGCATGCACGTCGGTGCCGACGCCCACCCGGGGCGCGCGCGGCGCGGCATCGAGCGCGGTCGGCACGGCGGCGATCGGCGCCAGCAGGCCACGGGCGCGGTCGAGGTCGGCGGGGGTGGTGATCTTGAACCCCTCCTCCGAACCGGCGACGGTGACGACACGGTGGCCGGCGGATGCCACGAGAGCGGCGTCGTCGGTGAACTCCGCCGTCGCGGCGCGGTAGGCGGCATCGAGCACGTCCCGGCGGAACCCCTGCGGCGTCTGCGCCGCCGCGAGTTCAGCACGGTCGACGGCGGCGACGATGTCGGTGCCGTCGATGCGCTTGAGCGTGTCGACCACGGGCCGCACCGGGATGGCCCCCGCGGCGCCGTCGTCGATCGCCTGGATCACCCGCTCGAAGACGTCGGGTGGGGTGAGCGCGCGGGCGGCGTCGTGCACCAGCACGATCTCGACGTCGGGCCAGACGGCGCGCAATCCGGCTGCGACCGAGCCCTGGCGGGTGTCTGCGCCGGTCACGACGTGCACGAGGTCGCGGCGGTCACCGGCGGCCTCGAGCGCCTCGGTCAGGGCGTCACCGTCTCGGCCCGCCGGCGCCACGACGATCACCTGTGCCTCGGGCGCCGCGAACACGCCGTGCAGGCAGTGCCGAAGAATGCTGTGCTGGTCAAGTCCGACGAGTGCTTTCGGACCTCCCGCACCCAGACGGGTGCCGGAGCCGGCAGCGACGACGATCACCGCGACGCGCGGTACAGGCGTGATACTCACGCCTCGAACCTACCCCGCGACTGTCAGCTGGCGAGAACCTCGTCGAGCACGACGCCGGCGCGCTCTTCGTCGGTCTTCTCAGCGAGCGCGAGCTCGGAGATGAGGATCTGGCGGGCCTTGGCCAGCATGCGCTTCTCGCCTGCCGACAGACCGCGGTCCTGGTCACGGCGCCACAGGTCGCGCACGACCTCGCTCACCTTGATGACGTCACCCGACGCGAGCTTCTCGAGGTTCGCCTTGTAGCGACGCGACCAGTTGGTCGGCTCCTCGGTGAAGGGGGCGCGGAGCACCTCGAACACGCGATCCAGGCCTTCCTGGCCGATCACGTCACGAACGCCCACGAGGTCGACGTTGTCCGCCGGGACCTCGATGATCAGGTCGCCTTGAGTGACATTCAGCTTGAGATACTTCTTCGTCTCGCCCTTGATGACTCGTTCTTTGACCTCGATGATCGTCGCGGCACCGTGGTGCGGGTAGACAACCGTCTCGCCAACCTCAAAAAGCATGCAGCTGTGTCCTTTCGGGAACCTCTAGGATACCACACCCCTCATACGCTAAGGTTCTCCGGCGCGCGCCGGGGCGCCGTTCCAGACCGCCCGCGCACACCGCGTAGACTGCTCAGAATCGCCGTCTGTTCTCCGGGAGGAACCGTGAAATCGCGCCTGCTCGCGTCGCTCGCTCTGGGTGCCGCTGTCGTCCTGGGGGCCACCGGGTGCAGCATCATCTCCCCACAGGCGACGACGATCCCCTACTCCCCCTCCGACGGCGTCAACGTGCCCGACTCGGGTCCTGTCGACGTGCTCAACGCGATGGTCATCGCCAATGAAGACGGCTCCGCCGGCAACTTCATCGCGGCCCTGGTGAACAACTCGCTCGAGCAGCAGGTCGTGGTGATCGCCCTCGAGGGCGGCGCGGCAGAGATCGTGACCCTCGCCGGCGGCGAATCGGTGTCGCTCGGCGTCGACGAAGACCCGATCCTGTTCACCGATCTGGGCTTCGCACCGGGCGCCACCGCGCCGATGGCGTTCCAGTCGGGCGACGGCGAAGGCGTGGTCGCGGAGATCCCGGTGCTCGACGGCGCGCTGCCGTACTACAGCGAGTTCGTGCCGGTCGAAGACGAGTTCATCGAGGACTGAGCCTGCGGCTCAGGCTTCGAATCGGTAGCCGAGGCCCCTCACCGTCACCAGCATCACCGGCTCGCTCGGGTGCTTCTCGATGCGCGAGCGGATGCGTTTGATGTGCACGTCGAGCGTCTTGGTGTCGCCGTAGTAGTCGCTGCCCCACACCCGGTCGATCAGCTGCCCGCGCGTCAGCACCCGACCGGCGTTGCGCACGAGCACCTCGAGCAGTTCGAATTCCTTCAGCGGCATGCTGATCTCGGTGCCGTCCACGGCGACCGCGTGCCGGTCGAGGTCGACAGTGACACGGCCCGCCGTGAGCACCCGGTCGTCGAGTTCGTCCTCCGCGGGGACGGTGCGACGCAGCACCGCGCGCATGCGCGCGAGCAGCTCGCGGGCCGAGTAGGGCTTGGTGACGTAGTCGTCGGCGCCGAGCTCGAGCCCCACGACGATGTCGACCTCGGAGTCCTTGGCGGTCAGCATGATGATCGGCACGGCCGAGGTCGTGCGGATCTGACGGCACACCTCGGTGCCCGGCAGGCCCGGCAGCATGAGGTCGAGCAGGATGATGTCGGCCCGGGCCTCCTGGAACAGCTCGAGGGCCTTGTGTCCGTCCTCGGCGATCTCCACCTCGAACCCCTCGCGGCGCAGCAGGTAGGCCAGCGGATCGGCCAGGTCGGGCTCGTCCTCGACGATCAGCACACGGGTCATCGGGGTTCTCCATTCGTCGCGGCGGCGGGCGCCGCGGCACTCTGGTTCGTCGCGCGGGACCGCGCCTTGCGTTTGTGGGGGTTCTTCGGCGGCGCCTCAGCCTGCGGGAGGCGGATCGTGAACGTCGACCCCTGGCCCGGCCGCGACCACAGCCGCACGTCGCCGCCATGACGGTCGACGGCGTGCTTGACGATCGACAGACCCAGCCCCGTGCCACCGGTGCGCCGCGAGCGGGCCTGATCTGCGCGGTAGAAGCGCTCGAACACGCGCTGCTGCTCGGTCTCGGCGATGCCGAGGCCGCGGTCGGTCACCGCGATCTCCACGACCCCGTCGACGGCTTTGACTCCGATGCCGACGCTCGACCCTGCGGGCGAGTAGGCGATCGCGTTGGCCACGAGGTTGCCGACCGCTTCGCTCAGCATCTGCACGTCGCCGCGCACGTACAGCCCCCGCTCGCCGCCGCGCACGAGCTCGACCCGCGCGGCATCCGCTTGGGTCTGGTGCGCCTCGGTCGCCGCCGCCACCACCTGGTCGACCGGCACATCACGCACTTCGGCGAGTTCGTCCGAGGCCTGCAGCCGTGACAGGCTCATGATGCGCCCGGTGAGCTGGCCGAGCCGCGACGCCTCGGCGTGCAGGCGGCCGGCGAACGCCCGCACCTGCGCCGGATCGTCGGCAGCCGACTCGATCGCCTCAGACAGCAGCATGACCGCACCCACGGGCGTCTTCAGCTCGTGACTGGTGTTGGCGACGAAGTCCCGCCGCATCTCCTCCACGCGCTCGCGCTCGGTGATGTCGCGCACGATCACCAGCACGAGGCGCGGGGTCACCGCACTGGCGCGGGCGGAGACGAGCCGCGTCGGCGAGAAGGTGGCGCTGCGGCCGAGCCGGAGGGTCTCGGTGTGCGCGAGGCCGGTCATGCGCGCACCACGGGCGAGGGCGCGCAGCTCGGGGCTCGGCAGCACCTCGCCCTCGTGCATGCCGAACATGTCGGCCGCCGGCGACGCGCCCACGATCGTCGACGACGCGTCGACGACGACGGCGGTGTCCTCCATGCCGCGCAGCACCGCATGTACGCCGTCGGGGATATGCGACGAGCCCTCCGACAGCGCCCGGTCGCGGGCGCGGAGCGCGAGTGCGATGAGCAGTGCCACCACGACGCCCACGAGCATGCCCACGAGCAAGGCGAGCAGCACCAGCTGCGTCGAATCCATGACAACAGCGTAAACGTGCCGAGCGGCACACCTCGGCCGGCATTGGCTTGTGCCGTCGACGTGCGGGATACTGTTCATTCCCGCGGCACCGTTCGTTAACCTTCGCCGAGAAGAATCGCCAGGCCCTCGAACGACGCTGAGCCGCGAGGCCAGAGCGGCGCCATGCGCCGCGACAAGGAAGGTGCAGCCATGCGCGAAGTTTTCCATCAGTCCCTCGAAGACGTCCAAGGACGTCTCGTCGAGATCGCCGAGCTGGTCACGGTGGCCATCGACAAAGCCACCCGTTCCTTCAGCACCAGCGATGTCGCCCTCGCCGAAGAGGTCATCGAGAACGACCAGATCATCGATGACAAGGCCATCGAGCTCGACGAACTGGCGATCCAGATCCTCGCGCGCCAGCAGCCGGTCGCCCGGGACCTGCGCATCGTCGTCGCGGCGTTGCGCGTGTCGGCGTCGCTCGAGCGCATGGGCGACATCGCCGAGCACATCGCCCAGCTCACGCGCATGCGTTTCCCCGAGCGGGCCATTCCGCGCGGGCTGAAGAACACGTTCATCAAGATGGGCGAGCTCGACGTCGAGGTGGCACGCACCCTGGCGGAGCTGCTGCGCACCGAGGACGTCTCGCTCGTGGAGCGCATCCGCACCGCCGAGGACAAGCTCGACGACCTGCACATCTCGGTGTTCGAGAAAGTGCTCAGCGAGAACTGGCAGGGCGAGGCTGCGGCCACGGTCGACGCCACGCTCGCCAGCCGCTACCACGAGCGTTTCGCCGACCACGCCGAGTCGGTCGCGAAGAAGGTGCTCTACCTCGCCACCGGCGACTGGACCGCCGACACCGAAACGCTGGAGACCCTGCGTCTGCAGTGACCGGCACGAACGAACGACGAGGGGCGGATACCGATGGCATCCGCCCCTCGTCGTTCGCGGGTGTTACTTCTTGCCCTGCGCGGCCACCGCGGCGGCGCCCGCGGCAGCAGCCTCGGGGTCGAGGTACTCGCCCGGGCCGACCGGGGTCATGTCCGCGTTGAGGCGGTAGACCAGCGGAATGCCGGTGGGGATGTTCAGCTGCGCGATGTCGTCGTCGCTGATGCCTTCGAGGTGCTTCACGAGGCCGCGCAGCGAGTTGCCGTGGGCCGTGACGAGCACCGTCTTGCCGGTCTGCAGGTCGGGCACGATCTCGTCGTGCCAGTACGGCAGCAGGCGGTCGATGACGAGCTTGAGCGACTCGGTCTCGGGGATGTCCCCGTCGATGCCGACGTAGCGGGGATCGTTGACCTGGCTGAACTCGCTGTCGGCTGCCAAGGGCGGCGGCGGCACGTCGAACGAGCGGCGCCAGAGCATGAACTGCTCCTGGCCGAACTCGGCGAGGGTCTGCGCCTTGTCCTTGCCCTGCAGAGCGCCGTAGTGACGCTCGTTGAGGCGCCACGAGCGCTTCACCGGGATCCAGAGTCGGTCGGCGGAATCCAGCGCGATGTTCGCGGTCTGGATCGCGCGGCTGAGCACCGAGGTGTGCAGGATGTCGGGGAGCAGCCCCGCTTCGGCCATGAGCTGGCCACCGCGTTCGGCCTCCGCCTTCCCCTGTGCCGTGAGCCGCACGTCGACCCATCCGGTGAACAGGTTCAGCTCGTTCCACTCGCTTTGTCCGTGTCGAAGCAAGATGAGGGTATAAGGCTCGGTCATGCCTCAATCCTACTCGGGGGGCTCCCATCCCCGCCTGGCAGGATGGCCGTATGAAAACCTGCCCGGCCGGGCGGATCATGTCCCACCCGGTCGGGCAGATCACGCGCGGAACCACGAACACCAATCGCCTGCGACGGGTGGACCGCTGGATCGCGCGTCACCCGGCGCTGCGCACGGTCGCCGAACCCCTCGTGGTCGACCTCGGCTACGGGGCGAGCGGGGTGACCGCGTTCGAGATGGAGGCGCGGCTGCGCCGCGGCACGCCCGGCGTCGAGGTGCTGGGGCTCGAGATCGAACCTGGCCGCGTCGCCCGCGCCCGCACCCAGTTGGAGCAGGTGCAGGCGGGCCTCACGACCTTCTCCCCCGACGCGCGGGTCTCGTTCGCCCGCGGCGGGTTCGAGGTTCCCGCACCCCGCCGCCCGACCGTGGTGCGGGCGTTCAACGTGCTGCGGCAGTACGACGAGAAGGACGTCCCCGGCGCGTGGCAGCGCATGGCCGGCCGGCTCGCGCCCGACGGCATCCTGGTGGAAGGCACGTGCGACGAGATCGGCCGGGTCGCCACGTGGATCGAGGTGGGTGCGGATGCCGCACCCCGCTCGCTCACGCTGTCGCTGCGGTTGGCCGAGCTCGCGGCGCCCTCGATCGCTGCGGAGCGTCTGCCGAAGGCGCTCATCCACCGCAACGTCGCCGGCGAGGGTGTGCACGATCTGCTCGCCGCCCTCGACACGCAGTGGCATCTGGCGGCCGTGGTCTCGCCGTTCGGCGCGGTGCACCGCTGGCGCACCGCGCTGCAGGCGATGACCGATGCCGGCTGGGCGCTCGGACCCGCAGCCCGCTGGCGGCTCGGCGAGATCACCGTGCCGTGGTCGGCGGTCGCGCCGCTCTGACGAGCGCGACCCGCGCCCCCGCGATCAGCGGCGGCGGGAGAGCCGCGGCAGGCGCGGCACCGATGCGGTGGCGCCGGCATCGGGCGGGACGATCATCTCCTGAGCGGCGGCGACCTCGCCGTCGGGGGTGTCGACGGTGAGCGCGGCATCCAGCGGTACCGAGCGCTTGACGAAGGCCAGGGCGATGGGCCCTTCCTCGTAGTGGCGGGCGACGGAGGTGATCTCCCCCGCCGGGTCGCCGTCGCGGCGCACGATCGCTCCGGGGTCGGGCAGCATCGCATCGCTGCCGTCGAGCTGCAGCGCCACGAGACGCCGCGGCGGGTGACCGAGGTTGTGCACCTTCGCCACCGTCTCCTGGCCGCGGTAGCAGCCCTTGTTCAGGTGCACGGCGGTGCGCAGCCAATCCGCTTCGTGCGGCAGCGTGCGCTCACCCCCCTCGGCGGCGGCGCGCGGCCGCCACGCGGCGATGCGCAGCGCATCGGCGGCGAGCGTGCCGGCCAGGGCGATGTCGCCCGCGCGGGCGGCGTCGGCGAGGCGGTCGAGCGTCGCGAGCGGCACGATGGCCTCGCTCCAGTCACGCTCACCCCCCGGGTGCGGCTCGGTGGCGGCATAGCCCCAGCCGCCCGCGCCGATGACGGGCCAGGGGTCGGCCCACACCGCGAGCGCCTCGGGAACCACGCGGGCGATCGCGGCGGCGGTGCCGCCGACGACGGCGACCTCATCCGAGGCGTCCCGCGGCGCGACACGCAGCCGGAACCGCATGCGGGTGAGCCAGGTGAGCAGGCTCTCGGCGTTCGCGGCATCCGCGATGAGCCAGGTGGTCTCACCGTCATCGACGACCGATGCCGCGTGCTCGACGTGTCCCTTCGGGTCGAGGATGAGCAGCTCGGTGCTCTCCCCCGGTGCGAGCGCGGTGAGCGCCTGCGAGGACAGCGAATCCAGCCACGACAGCCGGTCCTCACCGGCCACGGCGAGCACGGTGCGGTCGCCGAGCGGGGCGACGGCGGTGCCCTGTGCGAGGGAGCGCTGCTCGATGGCGGGAGTGCCGAGGTGCAGCAGGCGGCCGTCGTCGTCGAGCACAGCACCCGGCACGGTGGTGAAGGGCGTGGCCATCACTGCACCCGCGCAAGTCGCGCCGAGGCGTGCGACGACAGCGCCGCACCGAGGGCGGCGATGTCCCAGGCCCACAGCAGGTGGTTGTCGACCAGCCCGTACATGCGCGTGGCCGCGGCGTAGGACTTGGTGGAGGCCGAGCGCATGACGGCATCGGTGGCGATGTCGATGCGGGGACCGCGCACCTGGCCGAGGTAGAGCTCGCTGACGCCGTCGGAGTGCGCGAGCGACACCTCGATGTCGAAGCCGCCCTCGGCGTTGCGCAGCTGCTCGACGTCGTCGACGGTGCGCTCAGGTCGCTCGTCGGTGGGCGGCAGCAGCCCGGGACCGGCATCGGCGTCGGTCGCGGGGCGGGCGAGACGCCAGAACCCGGTCTCGGCCACGAGGCGCACGCGCTCCTCGCCGAGCAGCCAGGCCTGGGCGGTGTAGTCGAGGTAGTCGCCGCCGTCGTGGCTGAAGCTCACCCGGTGGGCGAACTCGCCTTGCAGACGCCGGCCGTCACCCGACTCGTAGTCGATGACACCGGTGCCCTCCCACACGCCCCGCAGCCACGACAGCGGGACGAGGTCGGCGGGCAGGTCGGTCGGCAGCTCGAGCACGGCGGCGCCTGTCAGCGCTGGCCGCGGTAGAGGTTCTTGAGCACGACGCCGGACACGAAGGCGATCGCGAGGCCGGCGAGGCCGAGCAACCCGACGAAGAACATCTCGAGGGCGAAGAGATCCATAGACAGCACTCTACGCCGGAACGAGGGTCGCCAGCCCGAACCCGAAGCCGATGAGTCCCATCGTCACCAGCGCGCCGAGGATGCTCGCGGCCATGCGCTGGGTGAACCGGTGCGAGCGACCGTAGGCGAGCTGAATGGCGAAGGCGAGCACGAGGCATCCGCCCAGCGCCACCGTGACCCACGCCGACCGCCATTCCGGCGGTGAGAAGACACCGATAACCACGGCGGCCACAGCCGCGACGACCCACACCGCCACGACGCCGCCGAAGGTGCGACGGGGGGCGAGCTCGGGAATCGTCATGTCCCCATTGTGGACCACTGCGCGCCCGCGCACCTGAGCGGAATCTGCGTCATCGGCCTCCCCCTAGGATGGGGGCACGACGCGACCCGCCGCGCCCGGGGAGGATCCTCTGTTGGCCCAGCTACTGCTTCTGAGCTCCGCGCCCGCCAGCACGCCCCCGCTGCCGGCGCTCGAACTGCTGAGTCACCGTGTGCGCCAGATCGCCGCAGAGCCCGCACAGCTGGTGAACGCGCCCAGCGCCGACGTCATCTTCGTCGATGCCCGTGTCGACCTCGTCGGCGCCAAGTCGCTGTGCAAGATCCTCGCGACGACCGGCCTCGACGCGCCGCTCGTGCTCATCGTCACCGAAGGCGGCCTCACCGCGGTGTCCACCGACTGGGGCATCGACGACGTCATCCTCTTCACCGCCGGGCCCGCCGAGGTCGACGCGCGCGTGCGCCTCGCGGTCGGACGCCGGTCGGTGGAGCAGGCCTCCACCCGCATCCAGACCTCCGGCATCACGATCGACGAGTCGTCGTACGCCGCGAAGGTGCACGGCAAGCCGCTGGACCTCACCTACAAGGAGTTCCAGCTGCTGCACTTCTTCGCCACGCACCCGTCGCGGGTGTTCACGCGCGAGCAGCTGCTGAGCGAGGTCTGGGGCTACGACTACTTCGGCGGCACCCGCACCGTCGACGTGCACGTGCGCCGTCTGCGCGCCAAGCTCGGCGACCTGGAGCAGCTCATCGGGACCGTCCGCAACGTCGGCTACCGCTTCAATGTGTACGAGGACGACCAGGTGCCCGCACCGCGCGAGCGCTCGCAGGTGTGACCCGTGGTGTCGGTTGGCCGTCGCGCCGCACGGCCCTGACATGATGGGCTGATGATCGACACGGAAGCACTCGACAGCGGCCTCGGGGATGCCGACGACGACGACTTCGACCAGGCCGTCGAGACCTACGACTCGCAACTGCCCGAGAACCGCTACCAGGACCGCGAGATCAGCTGGCTCGCCTTCAACCGCCGCGTGCTGGAACTGGCCGAAGACCCGTCGGTCCCCGTGCTGGAGCGCGCCAACTTCCTCGCGATCTTCGCCAGCAACCTCGACGAGTTCTTCATGGTGCGCGTCGCCGGGCTCAAGCGCCGCATCGTCACCGGTCTGGCCGTGCCCACGAACGTCGGTCGCGCACCGCTGGACGTACTCACCGACATCTCCGGCGAGGCCCACGCGCTGCAGGTGCGCCACGCCGACGCGTGGACCACCCTGGTGCGCCCGGCGCTGGCCGACGCCGGCATCGACATCGTCGCGTGGGATGACCTCACCGACGACGAGCGCATGCTCCTGTACGACTACTTCCAGGGCCAGGTCTTCCCGGTGCTGATGCCACTGGCCGTCGACCCCGCGCACCCCTTCCCCTACATCTCCGGGCTGTCGCTGAACCTCGCGATCCGCATCCGCAACGCCCGCACCGGGCGGCAGGAGTTCGCGCGTCTGAAGGTGCCGCCCATGCTCCCCCGGTTCGTGCTGGTGCGCGCCGACGGTCACACCGTGCGGTATCTGCCGCTCGAGGACCTCATCGCCCACAACCTCAAGGATCTGTTCCCGGGGATGGAGATCCTCGACCACCACGCCTTCCGCCTCACCCGCAACGAAGACGTCGTGATCGAGGAGGATGAGACCGAGAACCTCATCCAGGCGCTCGAGGCCGAGCTGCTGCGCCGCCGGTTCGGACCGCCCATCCGCCTCGAAGTGGGCGACGACATGGATGACGTGACGCTGGACCTGCTCATCAGCGAACTCGACATCACCCAGCAGGAGGTCTACCGGCTGCCGGGACCGCTGGACCTGCGAGGCCTGTTCGATCTGGCCCGCATCGACCGACCCGACCTGCACTTCCCGCCGCACGTGCCCACCACCGCCGTGCCGTTCCAGCCCAACGAGCAGAACGGGCGCGCCGACATGTTCGCCGCGATCCGCAAGGGCGATGTGCTCGTGCACCACCCCTACGAGTCGTTCACGACCAGCGTGCAGGCGTTCCTCGAGCAGGCGGCCAAAGACCCGCACGTGCTCGCCATCAAGCAGACCCTGTACCGCACCTCCGGCGACAGTCCCATCGTGAAGGCGCTCATCGACGCCGCAGAGGCGGGCAAGCAGGTGCTGGCACTGGTCGAGGTGAAGGCCCGCTTCGACGAGGCCGCGAACATCGTGTGGGCGCGCAAGCTCGAGAAGGCCGGCGTCCACGTCGTGTACGGGCTCGTGGGGCTCAAGACGCACTGCAAGCTGCTGCACGTCATCCGCGAGGAAGACGGGGCGCTGCGCAGCTACAGCCACATCGGCACCGGCAACTACAACCCCAAGACCAGCCGCCTCTACGAGGACTTCGGACTGTTCACGACCGACGAACTGGTCGGTCGCGACCTCACTCGACTGTTCAACGAGCTCTCCGGCTACGCCATCGAGAAGAAGTTCAAGCGACTGCTCGTGGCGCCGCTGCACCTGCGCAAGGGTCTGCTGCGACTCATCGACACCGAGCGGCGCAACGCACAGGACGGCAAGCGCGCGGCGGTGCGCATCAAGGTGAACTCGATGGTCGACGAGCAGATCATCGACGCCCTCTACCGCGCCAGCCAGGCCGGCGTGAAGGTCGACGTCTGGGTGCGCGGCATCTGCTCGCTCAAGCTCGGGCTCGACGGGGTGACCGACAACATCACGGTGCGCTCGATCCTCGGCCGGTACCTCGAGCACTCGCGCATCTTCGCGTTCCACAACGACGGCGACCCGCAGGTGTACATCGGCAGCGCCGACATGATGCACCGCAACCTCGATCGTCGCGTCGAGGCGCTCGTACGGGTCACCGGGTCCGGGCATGTGAAAGAGCTCCTCAGCCTGTTCAACCTCGCCATGAACGACACCACGAGCTCCTGGCGGCTCAGCCAGGACAACGAGTGGGTACGTCACCACCTCGACGACGCGGGCCACCCGCTGGTCGATCTGCAGGACAAGACGATGGCGGCGGTGCAGCAGCGTCGGCGGCGTGTGCGGGCGGTGCGATGACCGACACCGCGGTGTACGCCGCCGGAGGCGTCGTGTGGCGGGTCGTCGACGGCAAGCTGCGGGTGCTGCTCATCCACCGCACCCGTTATCGGGACATCACCCTCCCCAAGGGCAAGGTCGACCCCGGCGAGACGCTCGCCGAGACCGCCGTCCGTGAGATCCACGAGGAGACCGGCATCCGTGTCGCCCTCGGTGTGGCGCTCGGGGTCTCGCGCTATTCGCTGCCCAGCAAGAAGCAGAAGATCGTGCACTACTGGTCGGCCGAGGCCACCGAGGCCGCGATCCGCGCGTCGGCATTCGTGCCGAACAAAGAGATCGCAGCTCTCGAATGGGCGAGCGTGAAGAAGGCGCGGGAGATCCTCAGCTATCCGGTCGACGTCGAGATCCTCGACGGGTTCGCGCGGCTGGTCGACGATGGGGTGCTGCAGACCTTCCCCCTCATCGTGCTGCGCCACGCCAAGGCGGTCGCGCGCGAGAAGTGGACCAAGGCCGATGCGAAGCGGCCACTGTCGACCAAGGGCACGCGGCAGGCCGGCGCGCTCGTGGGCCCGTTGTCGTCGTTCGGGGCGCTGCGGGTCATATCGAGCCCGGCGGTGCGGTGCCTGGCCACGGTCACACCGCTGGCGGCATCGCTCGGTCGACGCATCGAGGAGAACGCGCAGCTGAGCCAGGATGCCTGGGAGCAGGGCGGCGCGGACGTCCGCAGCGTCGTGGGAGAACGGGTGCGGGCACGCAAGCCCGCCGTGCTCTGCAGCCACGGCCCGGTGCTCCCCGACATCCTCACCGAGATCGCGCTGGCGACCGGGACGATGCGCGGGTCGTATCTGGGCAGCGCCTCGGCACTGGAAGTGGGCGCCTTCTCGGTGGTGCACCTGTCGGCGACCAACCCGGGTTCGGGCATCGTCGCGATCGAGACCCACGTTCCCAAGCCCGAGTGATCCTCGCCCGCGGGCGATAAGGGCGGGGCGCGCGGCAGCGCTGATGAGTGGGAAGCCGTTCACCTTTCGTTTACCCGGACAGCGCACTCTCGTAAGCGTCGCTCTCTAGCGTCGGGGCGGGCCCTGCACCGGGCCCGCCACTCCGACTCCCGAAGGATCACACAGTGAAGCTTTCCCGTTTCGCCCAGGTCGGCGCGATCGCCGCCGTCGCCGCACTCACCCTCACCGCTTGCGCGGCCAACGAGGGCACCGATGCCGGCACCACCGGCAACGCCGCCGACACCACGCTGTCGGGCAGCATCGCCGGCGCGGGCGCGTCGTCGCAGGAAGTCGCCGTGCAGGCGTGGACCGCCGGGTTCCAGCAGGCCCACCCCGACGTCGAGGTCACGTATGACGCCGCGGGTTCCGGTGCCGGCCGTGGGTCGTTCCAGGCGGGCGCGGTGGCCTTCGCCGGCTCCGACCGCGCGTTCACGACCGAAGAGCTGGGAGACACGTTCGCCGGGTGCACCGACGGCACCGGCATCATCCAGCTGCCGACCTACATCTCCCCCATCGCCGTGATCTTCAACGTCGACGGCGTCGACCAGCTCGACCTCGATGCCGCCACGCTCGCGGGCCTGTTCTCGGGCGAGATCACGAACTGGAACGACCCGGCCGTGGCCGCGCTGAACCCCGACGCGACGCTGCCCGACCTCGACGTGACCGTCGTGCACCGCGCCGACGACTCCGGCACGACCGAGAACTTCACCGACTACCTCTTCCAGACCGCTCCCGACGCGTGGACGTGGGAGCCCGACGGCGTGTGGCCCGAGACCCCCGGCGTGAACGAGGCCGCCCAGGGCACCTCGGGTGTCGTGTCGGCCGTCTCCGGCGGCAACGGCACCATCGGGTACGCCGACGCGTCCCGCGCCGCCGAGGAGGGCCTGTCGACGGTCGCCATCAAGGTCGGTGACGAATTCGTGGAGTACTCGCCCGAGTCGGCCGCCGCCGTCGTCGACGAGTCGCCCTTCGAGGACGGCCGTGAAGCCGGTGACCTCGCCATTGCGCTGGACCGCACCACCGAAGCCGCCGGCGTGTACCCGATCGTGCTGATCAGCTACATGATCGCCTGCCAGGACTACGTCGACGCCGCCTCCGCCCCGATCGTCAAGGGCTACCTCGAGTACATCGCCAGCGCCGAGGGCCAGGATGCCGCAGCAGCCGCCGCCGGCAGCGCCCCCATCACCGACTCGCTGCGCGAGAAGGTCAACGCCGCGATCGACCTGATCGCCGCGGAGTGACACCCCGCTGCCCGGTCCGATGCCACCGCGTCGGGCCGGGCAGCTGCCCGTAACCCGGTCCCGAGAACAGGAAGCCATGACCACCACACCCGCCCCGGTCACCGCGACCGCCCCAGCCAAACCCCCGCAGCGCGCGGGCGATCGCTGGTTCTCGGGAACCGCGCTCGCCGCGGGGTCGATGATCCTCGTCACCCTCGCCGCGGTCGCGATCTTCCTCATCGTGCAGTCCCTGCCCGGGCTGACGGCGACGAGCGAGACCGCATCGCTGCTGCCGGGGAACTTCTGGGAGTACGTCGCCCCCCTGGCCTTCGGCACCGTGTGGGCGTCGTTCATCGCCCTGCTCATGGCGGTGCCGCTCTCGGTGTCGGTGGCCCTGTTCATCTCGCACTATGCCCCGCGCCGCTTGGCGCAGGCGCTCGGGTACGCGGTGGATCTGCTCGCCGCCGTCCCGTCGGTCGTGTTCGGCCTGTGGGGCATCCTCGTGCTCGCCCCCGCCGTGCAGCCGGTGTACAGCTGGCTCGTCACGAACCTCGGCTGGTTCCCGCTGTTCGCCGGTCCCGTCTCGCAGACCGGCCGCACCATCTTCACCGCCTCGATCGTGCTCGCCGTCATGATCGTGCCGATCATCACCGCCATCTGCCGCGAGATCTTCCTGCAGGTCCCGCGCCTGCACGAAGAGGCCGCCCTCGCCCTCGGCGCCACGCGCTGGGAGATGATCCGCATGGCCGTGTTCCCCTTCGGGCGCTCGGGCATCGTCTCGGCATCGATGCTGGGCCTCGGTCGTGCCCTCGGTGAGACGATGGCGGTCGCCATGGTGCTCTCGGCCACGGGCGTGGTGACCTTCCGCCTGTTCACGCCGTCCAACCCCAGCACGATCCCCGCCAACATCGCGCTGACCTTCCCCGAGGCATACGGCACGAACATCAACGTGCTCATCGCGACGGGCCTCGTCCTGTTCGTCGTCACCTTCGCGGTGAACGCCGTCGCGCGCTGGGTCGTCAGCCGTCGCCAGGAATTCTCGGGAGCCAACTGATGACCGTCACCACCGCTCCCGCCCCGTCGCCCACCTCCACCTCGGAGGAGGCGGCACCGCTGCGACTCACCAACGGCCGCCTGCCCGGCTGGGCCCCCTGGGTGCTCCTCGGTATCTCCGCCGCCACGGTCGCGCTGCTGTTCGGCGTCGTCTCGCTCGCCGGTGACGCGCCGTTCAACATCGCCGGATGGGCGATCGTGTCGGCGCTGGTCTATCTCGCGCTCGTCACCATCATCTCCACCGTCGTCGAAGGTCGCCGCAAGGGCGTCGACCGGCTCGTCACCGGCATCGTCACCGTGGCGTTCCTCATCGCCATGGTGCCGCTGGTCTCCGTGGCGATCACCGTCATCACCAACGGCATCGCCGGCATCTCGGCGGAGTTCTTCACCAACTCGATGCGCAACGTCGTCGGTGAGGGCGGCGGTGCGCTGCACGCCATCGTCGGCACCCTGCTGATCACCCTCGCCGCCGCTGCGATCTCCATCCCGATCGGCCTGTTCACCGCGATCTACCTGATCGAGTACGGCGCAGGCAAACGCCTCGCCCGCGGCATCACGTTCTTCGTCGACGTCATGACCGGCATCCCCTCGATCGTGGCCGGTCTGTTCGCCTTCGCGCTGTTCGCACTCTTCTTCGGTCCCGGTGTGCGCATGGGCATCATGGGGTCGGTCGCGCTGTCGGTGCTGATGATCCCCGTCGTCGTGCGCTCGACCGAGGAGATGCTGCGACTCGTGCCGAACGAGCTGCGCGAGGCGGCGTACGCCCTCGGCGTGCCGAAGTGGCTGACGATCGTGAAGGTGGTCCTCCCCACCTCCATCGCCGGCATCACCACCGGCATCATGCTGTCGATCTCCCGCGTCATCGGCGAGACCGCGCCGCTGCTGATCACCGCCGGCATGGCGACCTCGATGAACTACAACCTGTTCGAGGGGCGCATGGCGTCGCTGCCGGTGTTCGTGTACACGCAGTACATGAACCAGGGCATCCCCGGCTGGGCGTATCTCGACCGCGCGTGGGCCGGCGCCCTGGTGCTCATCGTGATCGTCATGGTGCTGAACCTCCTCGCCCGCCTCATCGCCCGCATCTTCGCCCCCAAGATGGGCCGCTGACGCGGCATCCGGCTCCCTCCAACCCGAAGGAATCCTCAGGTGTCCAAGAGCATCGAAGTCAACGATCTGAACGTCTACTACGGCGACTTCCTCGCCGTCGAGGGCGTCTCGCTCGAGATCGAACCCCGCAGCGTGACCGCCTTCATCGGCCCGTCCGGCTGCGGCAAGTCCACGTTCCTGCGCACACTCAACCGCATGCACGAAGTCATCCCCGGCGCCCGCGTCGAGGGTGAGGTGCTGCTGGACGGCGACAACCTGTACGGCCCTACCGTCGACCCGGTGCTCGTGCGTCGTCAGGTGGGCATGGTGTTCCAGCGCCCCAACCCGTTCCCCACGATGTCGATCCGCGACAACGTGCTGGCCGGTGTCAAGCTGAACAACCGGCGCATCTCGAAGTCGGACGCCGACGACCTGGTGGAGAAGTCGCTGCGCGGCGCGAACCTGTGGAACGAGGTCAAGGACCGCCTCGACCGCCCCGGTTCGGGCCTGTCGGGCGGCCAGCAGCAGCGTCTGTGCATCGCCCGTGCCATCGCAGTGTCGCCGCAGGTGCTGCTGATGGACGAGCCGTGCTCGGCCCTCGACCCCATCTCGACCTACGCGATCGAGGAGCTCATCGAGGACCTCAAGACCAACTACACGATCGTGATCGTCACACACAACATGCAGCAGGCCTCGCGGGTGTCCGACAAGACGGCGTTCTTCAACATCGCCGGCACCGGCAAGCCCGGCAAGCTCATCGAGTACGACGACACCAACACCATCTTCACCACCCCGTCGCAGCAGGCCACCGAGGACTACGTCTCCGGCCGCTTCGGGTGACCGCCGGCGGGGCGCCGCGCCGCCCCGCGCCGCCCCTCCCCGCGCGGCCCCGCCACTCCCCGTGAGACGACATCTGAGCGCCGAGACCATGGTCATTCCCCACGTTCTCGGCGCTCAGTAGTCGTCTCAGCGTTCGCAGGGCGCGGCGCGGCGCGGCGCGGCGCGGGTGGGCGGTCAGTCGCGCGGGCTCAGGAGGTACTCGTTGATGGCTGCCGTGAACGCGGCATCCATCGGCAGCGCCACGCCGTCGACCGCTGTGATGGGCGCGGCCAGCCGCACGCTGGAGACGAGCCACGCGGCATCCACCGTCGCGAGGTCGCTCACCGCAATGGTGGCGTACGCGGTGGCGAACCCCTGCTCCTCCAGGTGGGCGAACAGGCTCACCTGCGTCGTGCCGCGCAAGATGCCGCCGTGGGGCGCGGGGGTCACGAATGTGTCGCCGCGGCGGAGGATGAGCGAGGCCGTGGGCGCCTCGAGCACGAAGCCGTCGGAAGTCGTGAAGATCGCGTCGTCGGCGCCGCGGCGCTTGGCTTCGCGCAGGGCCGCCATGTTGACCGCGTACGACAGGGTCTTCGCGCCCAGAAGCAGCCAGGGCGCGCGGGCGGGGACATCCAGGGCGTAACCGCGGTCGAGGGTCACCACCCGCACGCCGCGCTCACGCACTGCGGCGAAGTCGGCTGCGGGGGCGGCGGTGACCCACGCGGTGGGCGCGGGTCCGTGCTCGACGCCGCGGCTGAGGATGAGCTTGACCACCGACTCCCCCGGCCCGCATGCCGCGGCAGCCGCAGCCACCGCCTCGCGCCACTGGCCGACGTGGGGTTCGGGCAGGTCGCAGATACGAGCCGAGTGCACGAGACGCTCGAGGTGCGCGGCGACCTCCTGCGGGTGTCCGTCGACCACCCCGATGGACTCGAAGATCCCGTCGCCGCGCTGCGTGCTGAGCTCGCCGACACTCAGGGCGGGGGCCGCGGGATCGATCACGGTGAACGTCTCGGCGAACGACCCGCGCGGGTCGCCGGGTGCTGCGGGGTCGATCGTGAGCGCGAATCGCCAGGCCATGACGGAAGCCTACCGACGCCACCCCGTCGGAATTCAGGCTGTGAGCGCGCGATTCGCGTCTCCCCTGGCCCACCGCCGTCCACAGCCTGAATTCCGACGGGGAATACCCCCGCACGGGCCTCGGTTACACTGGATCAGCCGGGCCGCAGTAACCCCGGGCTCCATCTTCTGCCGCTACGAGCGGCCTCGCGCCGAGAGGCGTTCTGCGGCCCGGCACTTTTCTTTCCCGCCCCGCGCGGGCCCCGCTCCGACCGTGAGACGAATACGGGGGGACGAGACAGCGGGCGCCACCCGTCGTCTCGTCCGTCGGTATTCGTCTCAGCGACGAGGCGGGTCCCGCGCGGACGGCGAGGCGGCGGGTCAGGTCAGCGAGTCGCGGCGCCAGAGCGCGGCGCAGGATGCCAGGTCGGCGGCGTACGTCGACAGCCGCAGCGCCCGCGTGGTGAGGGCCGTCGCCCGGTCGGACTCGGTGGCCTCGTAGTCGTCGGCCAGGTGCGTCGCGCCGCTGGACTGCACGCGGCAGAACGCCGCCGCACGGTCGAGCGCGACGGCGAAGTCGCCCGTGAACAACCCGCGCAGGATCGTGTCCACCAGCTCCACCAGTTCGTCGGGGCCGGCGGGAGTGGGTGCACCCGCGACGACGGGGTCGGCACTGACGATCGCGACCCGCCCCCGGTCGTACAGCAGCGCCGCGGTCTGCGGATCATCGTGGATCATCAGCTGCAGCAGGTACAGCCGCCACAGCGCCCCGGGCAGCGTGCGCGCCGGCGACCGCGACCACAGCTCGGCGATGTCATGGATGCCGTGGCGATCGGTGAATCCGATGAGCCGCTCCACGACCTCTTCGTCCTGCTGCTCGCGCACGCGGGTCAGCAGCGCGTGGGCTGTGGCATGGGCGACCCGCGAGACCTCCGCCGGGTCCTCCGCTGCGAAGAGGCGGTCGAAGGTCTCCGAGGGCCGCCGGACCGGTTTGTGGAAGGGGTTGCCGGCGTCGTCCGTCATCATTCCAGGCTACCGGCGCCGCCGGGCGGCGAGGCCGGGGTCCGCTCAGGCGGTGGGAACGGCCACGATCGGGTCCCCCGTGGGCGCGCCGCCGGGAGCTCCCCCGGCAGGCTCGATCGTGACGGCGATGACGTCTCCGGGCTGCATCTCGCCGTCGAGAGCGGTGGTGGCTTTGCTGCCGTCGGCGGCGAATGTGCCGGCCGAGATCGCCTCGTCGCCGCGCACGAACCACAGCTCGAACGTCTCGTCCTCGGGAATCGACGGCAGGCCGTCGGAGACCAGCACGGCCTTGCCCAGCTGCGGGGACCAGTGCACCGTGGCGGTCAAGCCCTCGTCCTCGGCCACGGTCGCCGACTGCGCGTCGGGGGCCGACTCGATCTCATCGAGGGCGACCACCGCGGCGGGACGGTTCATCCAGTTGTAGAGCGCCCCGGCGCCGAACCCGACCCCCACGAGCAGCGTCAAGCAGGCGGCGAGCGCCAGCAGGCCGCGGGTCCAGGTGCGCCGGGCGACGGCTTGGATCGCCGTCGTGGTCGGCACAGGCTCGGCGGAAGGGTGCGGCGTGGCGTCGTCGGAGAGTCCGGTCTCGACCGGCTCTGCGGCGCGTACCGGCGCCACGGGCAGCGCCGTCGTCGCAGCTTCGGCCTGCGCGGTGTCGTCCCATACCTCGAGCGTCGGCCCCAGCAGTGCGATCAGTGGGTCAGTGGGCTCACCCGCGGGCTCAGAGTCGACCTCCTCGACCGGCTCGACCGGCTCGACCGTCTCGGCCTCCGCGACCTCCTCGACCGGCTCGACCGGCCCGGCCTCCTCGGCGACCTCGTCGCGAGCCGCATCGTGCCGCTCGGCCGAGCGCCCAGAGCGGTCCCGCCGCAGCGCTCCCCCCGCAGCACCAGCACCCGCAGCCCCAGAAACGCGCGGCTCCTGCGGCAGCGACACGATGCGCGCCAGCAGCGTCGAGCGCAGGGTCAGCGGCGGTGCGACGCGCAACGCGCCCTCGGCGAGGGATGCCGCAACGGCGGCATCCGCCAGCGCCACTGCCTCCCACTCGGGGTGGGCCTCCAGCGCCTGCTGGTAGCGGGCCTCGTCGGCGGGCGACAGCGCGTACAGGGCGTGACCGGCCGCGAGTTCGGCGAATTCCTGCTCGTCGTTCATGCGGTCACCCCCATCGCGGTTCTCAGGCGCGACAGACCGTCGCGCATCCTGGTCTTGATCGTGCCGAGCGGCGCGCCCACCAGCACGGCGATCTCGCTCTGACTGTAGCCGCCGTAGTAGGCCAGCACGATCGCTTCGCGCTGCGGCTCGGGGAGGGTCGACAGCGCACCGGCCACCTTCTGACCCTCCACCTTCAGCTCCACCTGCTCAGCGACGCCGTCGTGGGCGACGTCCAGATCGCGCAGGCCCGCCCGCACGTCCCGCGTCGCGCTGGCCTGCGAAGCCCGCACCCGGTCCACCGCGCGGCGGTGGGCCATGGTGAGGATCCACGATCTCCCCTGCCCCTTGTTCGGAGCGAAGCGCCCGGCGGATTGCCACACCTCCAGGAACACCTCCTGCAGCACCTCTTCGCTCTGCGAGCGGTCGACGAGGACGCGCAGGATGAGACCGAACACCCGAGGGGCGAGCAGATCGTAGAGCCGCGCGAAGGCGGCCTGGTCGCCGTCGGCGACGCGCGAGAGCAGCTCGGCTGCGTGATCGCGCGCCGTCCCGTCCTCGGGTACGTCCACCCCGTCGATGACCATCTCACCCAGCATGCACCAATCCCCCCGTCTGCGCGTGTAACCGGCGCTCACCCGAAAGTGAACGAATAGGCCTGCACCCCGGCGGGCAGGGTGATCTCGATCACGCCCGCGCGCCCCTCGTCGCCGTCGACCAGGGCGTAAGAGCGCGGCGTCCCGCCGACGTCGAGTCCCGGCGCCGCCTCGCCGTCGATCGACACCTGCACGCGCCCCTCCCCCGCGAGCACGACCTGCACGTCGGACGCGCGATAGCGAAGACGGATGCCGCCTTCGTCGCCGGCCGGGGTCGCGAACTGGGTCTGCACGTCCCACTCCCCCTGCAGGGCGAACGAGTCGGCGGGCTGCTCCTGCGGGTATGCGAAGGTGTGCACGCCCGCGCGGTACCGGCCCTCGCCGCCGTAGTTGACGTCTTTCCCCGACCCGAGGAACGTCTCGGGCGTCCGGGCCCCTGCCTCGGGGGTGAGGTCGGCCACGTCGGTGGGGTCAGGCAGCGCCGCATCCGCATCGGCATCCTGCAGCAGTTCGCGGATCATCGCCTCGGTCGCGGCGTAGTTGCCCTCGCCGAAGGCGATGTGGCGCACCGTGCCCTCGGCGTCGATGAGGTAGTGGGCGGGCCAGTAGCGGTTGCGGTAGTTGGTCCAGGTCGACAGCGAGTTGTCGAGGGCGACGGGGTACTCGATCCCGAAGTCGTCGGCGCCGGCGGCGACGTTGGCGGCATCCTTCTCGAAGGCGTACTCCGGCGAGTGGATGCCGATGACCTGCAGTCCCGCGTCGCGGTAGGCCGCGTCCCAGGCGACGACGTGCGGAATGGAGCGCTGGCAGTTGATGCACGAGTACGCCCAGAAATCGATCAGCACCACCTGACCCCGCAGGTCGGCGAGGTCGATGCCGGCACCGTCGGGCGTGTTCAGCCACGACTCGATCCCGCGGATCGACGGTGCCGTGCCGCACGATTCCAGTTCGTCGGCACCGTTGGTGCAGTTGTCGAGCTCGCGGTTCTCATCGGTGACGATGCCGCCGAGGTTGAGGGCCTGGGCCGCCTGCTCGTTGTCGGTGAGGTCGCGCTGCAGGGCGGCGGTGTAGTCGGGCACGAGCCGCTGCAGCAGCTGCGGCACGTTGAAGACCAGCCCGACGGCGAGGGCGAGCATGGCGACGCCGGCGGCGATGCGCAGGCCCCGCTCGCGGGTGCGGAACGCCTTGATGCGCTCGATGAGACCGCGGCCGGCGAGCGCGAAGGCGAGCAGCGGCACGGCCACGCCGATGGCGAAGGATGCCGTGAGCAGCACCGTGTCGAGCCCGATGCGCCCGGTGGCCCCGGCGACGATGATGGCCGCGAGCACCGGTCCCGCGCACGGCACGAACACGGCGCCGAGCGCGAGGCCCACGGCGAAGCCGCTGCCGCGGTTGGCGACCTCTCGCCGCGGCAGCCACTGGAACGGCTTCTCGAGCAGCTGCTCGAAGCGCGGCACCAGCAGCCCCACCGCGATCGCCACGAGCACCGCGATGCCCACCCAGCGGATGACGTCCTGCGGCAGGTTGAGGGCTCCCAGCAGCAGCGAGCCGGCGAGGGTGACGAGGGTGAAGCTCGTCACGAGCCCCGCGATCACGAGGTACGGCCGGCTGCGGCGGGCGGGGATCGTCGTGGCATCCCCCTCGAAGCGCGCCGACTGCGCGCCACCGGTGAGGAAGATGACCGGCAGCACCGGGAGGATGCACGGCGAGATGCCGGTGATCAGCCCTCCCAGCAGGCCGATGACGATGAGCTCCATGGGTCCCCGTTTCTGTCGGGGGTTCTTCGGGCCGGGATGCCGATCGGATTGCTTCCCATCCGATCGCGATCCCGCTCCGAACACCTGTCATGGCCGCAGTCCTGGCGGCTCCCAAAAACCGGAGGACATCATGCTCAGCACCAAGAAGAAGATCACCGCAGCTCTGACTCTGACGCTGGCGGGCGCGTTTGCGCTCTCGGCATGCACGATGGGCGGCGACACCACCGATGACGAGACCGAATCGATGACGACCGAGTCATCCGAGACCAGCACGCCCGAGGCGATGGATGCCGGGGCCATGCTCGTCGGCGCCGGCTGTGAGGACTACGCCGAGGCGGTGCCCGACGGCGCCGGCTCGATCGAGGGCATGTCGCAGGAGCCGGTGGCGGTCGCGGCATCCAACAACCCGCTGCTCACGACACTCACGGCAGCGGTGAGCGGCGAGCTCAACCCCGACGTGAACCTCGTCGAGACGCTCAACAGCGGCGAGTACACGGTGTTCGCTCCCGTTGACGACGCGTTCGCGAAGATCGACCCCGCCGTCATCGAGTCGCTGAAGACCGACAGCGAGACGCTCACGTCGATCCTGACCTACCACGTGGTGGAGGGCCAGATCGATCCGGCCGACATCGCCGGCATGCACACCACCCTGCAGGGCGGCGACGTAGAGGTGACCGGGTCGGGTGACGAGTGGATGGTCAACGACGCGACCGTCATCTGCGGCGGCGTGCAGACCGCCAACGCGACGGTGTACCTGATCGACACGGTGCTGATGCCGCCGACCGAGTAAGAGACCACCGGGACGCGGTCGGGGGGCCGCGCGTTCCGGGTTGGGCGGGACGGCCGCCGGCGCTGCGATGTCGCCGGCGGTCGTCTCATGCTTTCGGCCGTACGTCAAGCGGCTGAGGACATATCGATGGATTCGTTAGCCTGGCGAAGCAATCGGGGCGCGGGCTGGGCCGCCGCCGGTTCGGCTGGGAGGGCCATGATCCACGCGAGCGCGAACGAGATCGCCGAGGACACGCTGCTCGAGCGCCGGTATCGGCTGCTCGAGCAGATCGGCGCCGGCGGGGCCGGGCGCGTCTTCCGCGCGGAAGACGTGCACCTGCAGCGCACGATCGCGGTGAAAGTCATGCACAACCACGGTGACGAGGGCCTGGGAGCGGTGGAGCGCGCACGCTCGGAGATGCTGCTGCTGGCATCGCTCAACCACCCGTGCCTGGTCACCCTCTTCGATGCCCGCATCGGCCGCGCGCCCGGCGAAGTGAACTATCTGGTCATGGAGTACGTGCCCGGCCTCACCCTGCGCCAGCACCTCGATCAGGGCAGGGTGGATGCCGCCGAGCTCGCAGGGATCGCGCTGGACATCGCCGAAGGACTGCACGTCGCACACACCTCCGGTGTCGTGCACCGCGATGTGAAGCCGTCGAACGTGCTGCTGTGGCGGTCGCCGCTCGCCAACGGCCGCTGGCGGGCGAAGGTCGCCGACTTCGGCATCGCTTACCTCGAGCATTCGACCCGCGCGACCGACCCCGGGCTCGTGATCGGCACCGCCGCGTATCTCGCCCCGGAGCAGGCGCGCGGCGAGACCCCCACCCCCGCCGCGGACATCTACGCCCTCGGCATCCTGCTCATCGAAGCCCTCACCGGGCAGCGCCCGTTCGGCGATGTGTCGGGCATCGGCGCCCTCACCGCCCGACTGCTGGACGCTCCCGTCATCCCCGCGTCGCTGCCGCGGGCCTGGCGCGAACTGCTTCAGGCGATGACGGCGATGCGCCCCGAGGACCGGCCCACCGCGCTCGAGGTGTCGATCGCGGCGGCACGCTTGACGGTGCCGGATGCCGTGGGTGGCGACGGCGCCGCCGGTGCCGGGCTGCGCGCAGCCGCCGCCGCGGTGCCGACGGCGCCCCTGGCCGCCGCTGCGGTGGCGACCGCGCGCCTCCCCCAGGTTCCCGCGACGCGGCGCGAGCGTGCGGCCGCCGCTGCTGCGCCCACCGCGCCGCTGCGCCTGCCCGCCGTCCCGGCGCCGTTGACTGCGACATCGGCGGTGTCGGCGCGCCGCACCGGTTCGACGGAAGCCGTGACGGTTCCCGCCGCGCGCGCTCACTCTCGGCATCCGCGCCGCGTGTACGCCGCAGCAGCCGGCGTGGCGCTGCTGGCCGTGCTCTCGGTGTCGACGATCTCCGCCGTGATCGGCAGCACCGGGTCCACCGACCCCGCGCCCGTGGTGCAGGAGGAGCCGGCGCCGGCGCCGGTGGAGCCCGCGCCGGTCGAGCCTGCGCCGGTGGAGCAGCCCGCCAACGAGCCGGCGGTGGTGACGCCGGTCGACACCCCGACCGAGCAGACCGTCGTCGCCGAGGACCCGGGCCCGAAGAACCCCAACGCGGGGCCGGGGAACAACAACGGCAACACCAACCCCAACCGCGGTCCCGGCAACAACAACGGCAACGGGAACGGGAACCGCTGAGCGCCTACTAGGCTTGATGTCGAGGGCCTCTAGCTCAGTCGGTAGAGCATCGGACTTTTAATCCGCGGGTCGTGGGTTCGAGCCCCACGGGGCCCACCAACGAAACAACGCAGACCTCCTGGCTCATGTGCCGCGCTTTCCTGGCGTCGCCTGAAGTGCAGAGATCGGATGACCGGGTGCCGAGGGTTCCATCGGCCCCGCACACCGCTTCTCCGCGTCGCCGAGATGCGGAGATCCGCCCGAATGAGGTTCCTGCGTCGGCATCCGCCCTCATTCGGGCAGATCCCCTTGTTTCGGCGAAGGGCCGGATGCCGCGGCGACCTGTCCTGACATCGCGCCCTCTTGGGCCGCCGATGCCGCGCACCTAGGATCCGGGGATGACCCAGAACGAGATGGACGTGCGCGTCGGCGTCGTCGCCCGGCCGCAACTCCCGCCCGAACAGCTTCCCGACGCCGCCCGCGCGGCGGAAGCCGCCGGCGTCGACGATCTGTGGCTGTGGGAGGACAGCTTCTTCAGCGGCGGCCTCGTGACCTCCGTAGCAGCGCTCGATGCGACGACCACGCTGCGGGTGGGGCTCGGCCTCATGCCCACGCCCCTGCGCAACCCCGCCCTCGCAGCGATGGAGGTCGCGGCCCTCAGCCGCATGCACCCGGGCCGATTCGTGCCGGCGTTCGGACACGGCGTGCGGGAGTGGATGCAGCAGGCGGGAGCCGCGGTCGACCGTCCGCTCAGGCTGCTGCGGGAGTACGCCACCGCCGTGCGGGCACTGCTGCACGGCGATGAGGTGACAGCGAGCGGCGAGTACGTGCGCCTGAACGGCGTGCAGCTCAGCCTGCCGCCCCTCCCCGACGCCGTGCCGCCGGTGCTGCTCGGCGCCAACGGCCCGAAGGCGCTGGCGCTGGCCGGCGAGATCGCCGACGGCGTCGTGCTGAGCGAGGCGGCGAATGCGGATGCCGTGGCATCCGCCGTCGAGATCGTGCGCGCCGCCCGTGCAGCGTCGCCGCTGGCGGGGCACACGCTGCACGTCGTCGGCTACGTCGAGCCCGCGGCGGATCCCGCCGCCCAGGCCCTCGACCTCGTCGCTGCGGGGCTCACGACGGTGGTCTTCACCTCGTGGGACGGTGATCCCGATCCGCAGACGCTGTTCGACGCCGCCGCGGCGGCGCGCACCGCACTGCGTGCGGACGGGAGCGCGACGTGAGCGTCGATGTGGTGTTCCTGCACGGCGCGGGCCCGGGGGCGTTCGATGCGGACGCGCGGCTGGCCGACAGCCTGGCCGGCGAGCTGGGCGCGGGGTACACCGTGCACCGCCCGCGGTTTCCCGAGGACGACCTCGATGACCTGCGATGGTTCGACGCTCTCACCGCGGCCCTGGCAACGGCTCGGGCGCCACTCGTGCTGGTCGGGCACTCCGCCGGCGGATACATGCTGCTGCGGTATCTGGCGAACAGGCCGGTGACCACGCCGGTGGCGGCGATGTGCCTGATCGCGGCGCCGTTCCCCGGCGGCGACGCCGAGTGGACCTTCGACGACTTCGAACTGCCGGCAGACATCGACCGGCATCTCCCGGTGGATGCCGCGGTGCGTCTGTACGCCAGCGAAGACGATGCCATCGTGCCGTTCGCGCACCGCGATCTCTACGCCGCGGCGATCCCGCGAGCCCGTGTGCGCACCGTGACCGGCGGTCACCAGATCGGGGACGATCTGCGGATCGTGGCCGCCGACATCCGCGCCCTCACGTGAGCGCGGATCAGCCGAGATCGCCGGGGTGGGTGAGCCGCCACCAGGTCGTCGGGGGCTCGATGGTGCCCTCGGCGCCTGCGGCGTCTGCGACGTGGCCACCGGATCGGGGACGGGCGCCGTCACCGCCCAGGCGGTGTACCCGCCTCCGGATGCCAGCACGGTGAGCGTGATCACGGCGGCGATGATCAGGTTGCGGCCGCGCCGCCGACGCCGCACCTCGGGGTCGGCGGCCGCACGACCGGCCGGGAACACCTGCTCGTCACGGATCATCTCCGTGAAGTCGTCGAGCGCATCGTCGGGCCGGTGCTGCGTGGTCATCTGGTGCGGGACCCCCATCCGATTGCTGTCTATCACGGCTCGCCGGGTGCGCGCATCCTCGGGTCCCCGAGGGGTGTACCGCGACAGCGGGCCTCACTAGAATCCCGGGATGACCGCCACCCCGCCCGCGCAGCGCGAGACCTGGAGTGGCCGCAGCGCCTTCATCATCGCCGCCGTGTCGTCGGCGGTCGGCCTCGGCAACATCTGGCGCTTCCCCGGCGTCGCCTACGAGAACGGGGGCGGCGCGTTCCTGCTCCCGTACCTCATCGCGTTCCTGACCGCCGGACTGCCGATCCTGTTCCTCGACTACGCCATCGGGCACCGCTATCGCGCGTCGGCCCCGCTGGCCTTCCGCCGCATCCACCGGCGCTTCGAGCCGCTCGGCTGGTGGCAGGTGGGGCTCTGCTATGTCATCTGCATCTACTACGCGGTCGTCATCGCGTGGGCGGTCGCCTACGCGGTCTACGCCGTCACGCTGGCGTGGGGCGAGGATGCCGTCGGCTTCTTCCTCTCCGCGCACCTGCGCCGGCCGGCGACCGTCGGCTTCACGCTCGACTTCGCCCCCGCCGTGCTCATCCCGCTGGTGCTGGTGTGGCTGACCGCTGTGGTGGCCCTGGCCTTCGGCATCCGTCGGGGTATCGACCGCGTGAACCGGGTCACGCTGCCGCTGCTCGCGGTGAGCTTCACCGGCATCGTGGTGTATGCCCTCTTCCTGCCGGGCGCCGTCGATGGGCTCAACGCGTTCTTCACCCCCAGCTGGGCGGCACTGGCCGATCCCGCCGTGTGGATCGCCGCATACGGCCACATCTTCTTCTCGTTCTCCATCGCCTTCGGCATCATGCTCACCTACTCCTCGTACCTGCGTCGCAAGAGCGACCTGACCGGGTCGGGGCTGGTGGTGGCCTTCTCCAACACCAGCTTCGAACTGCTGGCAGGCATCGGCGTGTTCGCGACGCTCGGGTTCCTGGCGTCGGCGCAGGGCAGCACCATCGCCGAACTGGAGAACATCCAGGGCGTGGGACTGGCCTTCATGACCTACCCGACGTTGCTGTCGCAGATGCCGGGCGGTCAGATCGTCGGGGTGCTGTTCTTCGTCTCCCTGGTGCTCGCGGGCTTCTCCTCGCTGCTGTCGATCCTGCAGGTGCAGTCCGCTGCGCTGCAGGACAAGACGGGCTGGAGCACCCGCCGGGCGGGCGTCACCCTCGGCATCGCCACCGCGGTGCCGTCGATCTTGTTGTTCGCGACCACGAGCGGGCTGTACACGCTCGACGTCGTCGACGCGTTCGTCAACAACATCGGCGTGGTGCTCTCGGCGATCCTCACCCTTCTGCTCGTGGTCATCGTGGGTCGCCGGGCGCCGGAGCTCGCGCGCCACCTCAACGCGGTGTCATCGTTCCGGGTGGGACCGATCTGGCGCGTCATGGTGACGGTGGTGACCCCGATCATCCTCACCGTCATCCTGGTGACGGGCGCCTACGGGTACATCGCCGACGGCTACGCAGACCTGCCGGGCTGGTTCCTCGCCATCGCCGGCTGGGGCCTGCTCGGCGTGCTGGCCGTGGTCAGCGGATTGCTGAGCCTCGGCACCTACCGGCGTCCGGACGCGCTGACGATCGAACCCGACGACACCGAGCAGCTCGCCCGCGAGGTGCAGGCAGACAAGCAACGCGCGCTTCGTGAGCGCAGCGAGAGAAGGGCCGGCCGATGACCCCCACCGCGATCGTGTTCCTCATCGTCGCTGCGGGTGTGCTGTGGGGCGGGCTGGCGTGGAGCCTGCTGCGGCTGCGCAACCACCCCGAGACGCTCGAGGACGAACCGCCCTCGACCTGAACCTCAGGCGCCGGACTCGGCCAGCACGGCGCCGGCATGGGCGAGTTCGGCGAGAGCCGCGTCGGCGGAGTCGGGGGCGACGCCGGCGACCAGGTCGGTCAGCACCCGCACGCGGCGGCCGTGCTCGATGGCATCCAAGGCCGACGCCCGCACGCAGTGGTCGGTGGCAAGACCCACGACGTCGACCTCGGTGATGCCGCGCGAGGCCAGCAGCTCGGCCACCGTCTCGCCACCATCGGTCGCACCCTCGTAGAGCGAGTACGCCGGCTGCCCCTGCCCCTTGCGCACGTGATGAGTGACGGCGTCGGTCACCAGCCCGGGGTCGTACTCGGCGCCTTGCGTGCCGGCGACGCAGTGCACCGGCCACGTGTCGACGTAATCGGGCTCGCCCGTCGCGAAGTGGCCGCCGTTGTCCCCGTCGGCGTCGTGCCAGTCGCGGGAGGCGATGATCAGCTCGTAGTCGCCGGCGTGGGCCGCGAGGTGGCGGGTGATGGCCGCGGCGACCGCGTCACCGCCGGTCACGGCCAGCGCGCCGCCCTCGGTGAAGTCGTTCTGCACGTCGACGATGAACAGTGCGGTGCTCATACGGGGAGCCTACGCCCACCCTCGGTGCGCACAACGTCGTTCATCCGGGCGGAACGCAGGTGGGACCGCGGCATCAGCCGCGGCCCCACCTGCACAACGTCGCTGATCCAGATCAGCCGCGCCGCCGCGAGCGGCGTGTCGCCCGCGCGGGCGCCGGATTGGCGACGTTGTGCGCGTCATCCGTGCCCGCCACCGGCTCGGCACCGGCACCGGCTGCCACCTGGCGGGGGCCGATGTCGTTGCGCCACAGCTTCGACGGCCACCAGATGGCGCGCCCGATGTCGTACGACAGGGCGGGCACCAGCAGCGAACGCACGATGAAGGTGTCCAGCAGCACACCGAACGCCACGATGAAGGCCAGCTGCGCGAGGAACAGGATCGGAATGACGCCGAGGGCCGCGAACGTCGCCGCCAGCACGAGCCCCGCAGAGGTGATCACACCGCCGGTGGCGACGAGACCCCGCAGGATCCCCTGCCTCGTTCCGTGCACGAGGGACTCCTCCCGCACGCGCGTCATCAGGAAGATGTTGTAGTCGATGCCCAGCGCCACGAGGAACACGAACCCGTAGAGCGGGACCGCGGGGTCCGCTCCCGGGAAGTCGAAGATCCCGTTGAACACGAGGGCGCTGACGCCCAGGGCCGAACCGAACGACAAGATCACGGTGCCGATGAGCAGCAGCGGCGCCAACAGCGACCTCAGCAGCAGGATGAGGATCGCCAGGATCACCAGCAGGATGATCGGGATGATCAGCGTGCGGTCGCGGATCGACGTGTCGTTGGTGTCGACGTCGGTCGCCGTCTCGCCGCCGACGAGCACGGTGCCGCTGACGGCCTCCGTCAGGTCGGTGCGCAGGTCCCGCACGACGTCCTCGGCGGCGATCGAGTCGGCCGTGTCGGTGAGCGTCGCGATGAGCAGCACGTCACCCTCCGAGACGGTGGGCTCCGGCGCGGGGGTGCCGGGAGGGCCCATCACGGTGAAGACCGCTTCGCCACCCTCGACCTCGACGCCGGCCTGACCGTTGGGCGAGTCCTCGGATGCCGCGGCGACCGAATCGATGCCGTCGTTGGCCAGGAGCACCTCGACCCCCTCGGCCACCTGGTCCTCGGGAACGATCACGTACACCGGGCTGCCGGAGCCGCCCGGGAAGTGCTCGGCCAGCACCGCCTGGCCGTCGCGAGCCTGCGATTCGCCCAGCACGAGGTCGCTCGAGGGAACGCCGTCGGCCTTCAGCTGCGTGACACCGAGGCAGGCGATCAGCAGCACGAGGGTGGAGGCGATCCACACCGCACGCGGGTGGCGTGACACGAACCGCGCCTGGCGGGGCCAGAGGCCCTTGACCGGCTTGGTGAAGTCATCGGGCATGCCGATGGAGTCGGGCTTCGGGGCGAACGGCCAGAACGCCGCGCGACCGGTGAGCGCCAGCAGCGCCGGCAGGAACGTGAGGGCGGAGAGCATGGCGAACGCGATGCCGATGGAGGCGATCGGCCCGAGCGCCCGGTTGGTGGCGAGATCGCTGAGCAGCAGGCAGAGGAGCCCCGCGATGACCGTGCCGCCCGAGGCGAGGATCGGCTCGAACGCGCCGCGCCATGCCGACAGCGTCGCCTGCCAGCGACGCTGACCCGAGGCCAGCGACTCCCGGAAGCGCGCGACGTACAACAGCGCGTAGTCGGTCGCCGCGCCGATCACGAGGATGAACAGGATGCCCTGCACCTGCCCGTTCAGCACGACCACGCCGGCCTTGGCGAGCCACCAGACGGTGAGCAGCGCGACGCACAACGCGAACAACGACGTCAGCAGCACGAGCACCGGAAGCAGCGGTGAGCGATAGACGACCACGAGGATGACGAAGACGGCGATGAGCGCGACGGCCAAGAGCAGCCCGTCGATGCCGAGGAAGCCCTCCACGAGGTCGGCAGAGAATCCGGCGGGCCCGGTCACCCACGTGTCGATACCCTCAGGCGCCTCTTCCGCGAGGTACTCACGCAGCTCGGTGACCGCTTCGGCGACCTCGGCGTCGGCATCCAGCGGCACGAAGATCTGCACCGCCTCGCCGTCCTCCGACGGCACCGCCGGTGACACGTCACCGGAGACGGCGTCGATGTCGGCGAGGCTCGCGGCGAGTTCACCGAGCTCGGTCAGCTGCTGTTCGGTGAGCTCCCCATCACCGGAGGCGACCACGAGCGCGGGGATGCTGTCATCGCCCAGAAACTCGCCCAGGCGGTCGTTGACCTGCGTCGCGTCAGCACTGGACGGCAGGTAGGCGGAGCGGTCGTTGGTGGCGACCTCGTCGACCTTGCCGAAGTACATTCCGCCGACGGATCCGCCGACCAGCCACACCAGCACCAAAACCAGGGGGATGCCGATGCGCAGCCATCGCGGCACATTTCGCTCATTTGCCATATTGCTAGCTTATCTAGCAATCGACACGGGCGCCACTCGACGAATCAACCGCGGGCGAAGAGGAGAATCCACGACGTCGCGAGCGCCACCACGCCCAGGATCGCGAGCCCCGCGGCGAGCCAGGCGGTGGCACGAACCGCAGGCGAATGCTTCGTCAGACGGAAGCGGTCGCGCGAGCCGAGGCGGTACCAGATGTCGACCATCGACTGGCCTGCGAGGGACTCCGCCTCGGCGTGGCTCGCCGTGGCGGCGCCCACTCCCCCCGCGTCGTCGAACCACCGCACGACCGTGCGGTGGTCTTCCTCGTCGATGACGCCTCGCGCCGGAAGCCACGAGCCGTCGACGGCCCAGAGGATGAGGGCGAGGAGGGCGACGAGCACGCCGGCGCCGAGTCCCACCCAGGTGAAGATCTCGAGGATCGCGTCGAGCGCGGCAGTCATGGTGTTCTCCCTGCGGTGCTCGATCCGAGCTGCCAGAAGCATACCGGAGTAGGCATGACCGCCAGGTCACGAGGAGCAGCGCTCCACCCACCGCGCGTGAGGCGGGGCGGTCACCGGGTGATGTCGCGCACCGTGCCCTTCTCCAACCGCAGACGCCGCTTGGCCCGACGGGCGACCGCCGAGTCGTGCGTCACGACGATGAGGGTCAATCCTTCGTCATTGAGGTCCTGCAGCACCGAGAGGATCTCGTCGCGCATGCTCTCGTCGAGGTTGCCGGTGGGCTCGTCCGCCAACAGCACTCGTGGGCGCTTCACGATCGCCCGTGCGATCGCGACGCGCTGCTGCTGACCGCCCGACAGCTCGCCGGGACGATGGTCGGCGCGTTCCGACAGGCCGACGCGCGCGAGCGCATCGGCGACCCGGGCTGCGCGCTCGGTCTTCGGCAGGCCGAGCGGCTCGAGTGCCATGTCGACGTTCTCGTGCGCCGTGAGGGTGGGGATCAGGTTGAACCCCTGGAAGACGAACCCGATGTCGTGCGCACGGAGACGCCCGAGCACGCGGTCGCTCGCCGCGGCCATCTCGGTCTCTCCCAGGTACACCGCACCGGCGGAGGGCCGGTCGAGGGCGCCGAGCAGCTGGAGCAGAGTGGATTTGCCTCCCCCGGTGGCTCCCTGGATCGTGACGAAGTCTCCCGTATCGATCGCGAGATCGATGCCGGCGAGCGCCGCCACGACACGCCCCTTCTGCGTATAAGTGCGTGTCACACCTTCCAGCCGATACAGCGGCCGGGGGGCGGGATCCTGAGCTGCTGCAGGCTCGGTGTCGATCATGGTCATGTTGTGCTTTCCCGTCGTCGGATTGGAACGAGTGGTGGATGCCGTGGGCACGCGGTCGGACATGGAGTCCTCAGCCGACCGACCGCAGCGCCTCGGCGGGGCTCAGCCGGGCGGCACGCCAGCCACCGAATGCGCCCGCGACAAGCCCGCCGAGCACAGCGATTGCGACCGCGGCGACGACGACCCAGGGTGTGACCGGCGCCGACAGGACGATGTCGGTGCCGGGGGTCTGCATCATGGCGTCACCGAACGCGCCACCCCCGACGCCGCCCGGAGGCAGAGCGCCTTCGCCTCCCCCGGCGCCGAAGGAGGGGGTCGCGGCGGCCGTCGAGATCGTCGGGGAGATGAGGTTGATCGCGAGGATGCCCGCGAACCCGATGATCAGTCCGACCACGCCGCCGATCGCGCCCTGCACCACCGACTCGCCGGCGACTTGACCGACGACGCGGCTGTTCGACCAGCCGATGGCCTTCAACGTGCCGAACTCGCGGGTGCGACGCCCGACGCCCGAGATCGTGAACAATACGGCGAGCACCAGCGCGACGGCGAGCACGATGACCGACAGCCGCGTACCGAGGCCGGTGATGAGCGATGACGCGCTGGACAGCGAACCCGACACGGTCGAGGCCAGATCGGACTGCGAGCTCACGGTCGCGTCGGGCAGCTCGTCCTCAAGCGCAGCCTGCACCGCCGGGATCGCATCAGAGGACTCCGCCTGCACGTACACCGTCGAGATCACGTCACCGGCACCCGAGAGATCCTGCGCGACATCGAGCGGGATGTAGACGTTCGAAGCGGTGTCGACCTCACCCGAGGTCGAGGCGACGAGCCCGACGACCTCGAAGTCCTCGCCGCCCACATCGATGGTGTCGCCGACAGCGAGGTTCGCCGCGGACGCATAGATCGCGTCGAGCACGGCGACATGAGAGCCGGCGTCGGTGGTCTCCAGGCTGCGACCCTCGGTCAGCTCGATGGCCGACAGTGGGCCGACCGCGTCGGCGGCCGGGTCGAGCCCGAGCACCGTGAACGAGTCGACACCGAACGAGCCGCCGCCGAACGAACCGGCTGCGCCCTGCTGCGGGGGCGCCTGCTGCGCGCCGGTCGCGTCGTCGCCGGCATCGGCGGGGCGCTGCGGCAGTTGGCCCGAGAATGTGGCGTTCGTGAGGCTGAGCGCGCCTGCCGCACCCACCACACCGTCCACTCCGCGCACGGTGTCGAGAACCGACAGGTCGAGGGTGCCGCGCATGAAATCGGTGCTCAGTCGCGACTGGCTGAGTTCGGTGGTGGTGCCGCCGTCTGTCGTGGCGCCGCCGTCCTGGTCGAACTCGAACCGCTCCCCGCCGACATCGCCGGGCTCGAGCTGTGCACCTGTGACGGTGAGGTCTGTGCCCACTCCGTAGACGGACTCCAGTGCCGTCGTCTGAGCGGCACTCACCCCCGCAGCGAGCGAATTCACGATCATCACGAGCGCGATGGCGATCCCGAGCCCGGCAGCCACGATGACGCTCTGCTTCTTGCGGCCTGCCAGCTCCCGCCGCAGATATGTCAGGTACATGTATCTCCTCTGTGGCGGGCACGATGTGCCGCCTTCCGAGAAGAAAGCTACGGAGCGTCGTGATGGGAAAAGCCAGTGGGAGCTATGAGCAACCTGCACGCTGTGCGCGTCGCGGGGGACGACCGCGCCGCCGAAACGACGAAAGACCCCCGTCCTCGCGTCGCGAAGGATCGGGGGTCTTTCTGTTGCGGAGCCACCTAAGGGAATCGAACCCTTGACCTATTCATTACGAGTGAATCGCTCTGCCGTCTGAGCTAAGGTGGCGTACTCCGCTTGCGCGGTGCACGATCATCGATCTTACATGGCCGAAACTGCGCTCGCGAACCGTGCGAGCCTCACTCGCAGCGCAGGCCGTCCTCGGGCACGGTGCCGTCGACCAGATAGCCCTCGACGGCGGCATCCACACACGCGTCGCCCTTGTTGTAACCGGTGTGCCCCTCACCCACTCGCGTGACGAGCACGCCCGATTCCAGCTGGTCCGCCAGCGACACCGACCAGTCGTACGGGGTCGCGGGATCGTTGGTGGTGCCGACGACGATAATGGGCGCCGCCCCCGCCGCGGTGATGGGCTCACGCACACCCGTGGGCGGGTAGGGCCACACCGCGCACGCGTCGGGCCCCACCCAATACGGCGCGACGGTCGGTGCCTCGGCGGCGAGCAGCGCAGCTGCTGCGTCGTCCTCGGCCTCGTCGGCGACGGGGTAGTCCATGCAGTTGTAGGCCCGGAACGCCTCGGTCGAGTTGTCGGCGTAGACGCCGCCCTCACGCCCGTTGTAGAAGTCGGCCAGCTGCAGCATGAGGTCGGGGTTGCCCGAGAGGGCGTTGCTCAGGCCGGTGGTGAGGTAGGGCCAGCTGTCTTCGGAGTACAGCGCCGCGATGATGCCGGTCATGAGGGTGTCGGCGCCGAGTTGACGTCCGTCCGAGCCCTCCAGGGGGCGGGCGTCGACACTGGCCAGCAGGGTGCCGAGATCGGCCATGGCGTCATCGACCGTGCCGCGGAACGGGCAGTCGCTGCCGGCGAGACACTGCGCCATGAAGGCGCGCAGCGCCGACTCGAAGCCGACCGCCTGCGTCGTGGAGACATCCTGTCCCGACACGGCGGGGTCGATGGCGCCATCGAGCACCAGACGGCCCACACGTTCGGGGTAGAGCTTCGCGTACGTGGCCCCGAGGAACGTGCCGTACGAGTAGCCGAGATAGTGCAGCTGCTCGTCACCGAGCACACCGCGCAGCAGATCGAGGTCGCGCGCCGCCTGGATCGTGGTGATGTAGGGAAGGATGCCGTCGCTGTTGGCCTCGCACGCCTCGGCGAACCCGGTGTTGCGATCGGTGAGCTCGGCTTCCCAGGCGGCGGTGCCGCGCGGGCTGCCGGGCACGTCGTACAGGTACGCGTCCATCTCGGCCGCGTCCAGGCACCGCACCGCGGTGGACTCGCCCACGCCGCGCGGGTCGAAACCGATGACGTCGTAAGCCTCGCGCAGCGGCTCGCCGGCGGCGAAGCTCGCCGAGTCGCGGATGAGGGCGACGCCGCTCGCGCCGGGACCCCCGGGGTTGGTCAGCAGCGATGCGATCGGCTCACCGGAGTCGGCGTGGCGACGGATGACGGCGAGGTCGATCTCGCCGGCACCCGGGTTTTCCCAGTCGAGCGGGGCCGTCACCGTGGCGCAGTCGTAATAGCCCTCGTCGGCGCCCTCGCACGGCTGCCATTCGATGGTCTGCTCGTAGAACGGCAGCAGCTCGGCGGACACGCCGTCGGTCACCGGCGGGCGACTGGGCCCGGGGGCCGGCTCCGCCTGGTCGGGGATCATCGCCGAGATGCACCCGGTGAGGGCGAGCGTCACTGCGGCGAGCGAGGCGGTGACGGCGAGGAGGCGACGGCGAAGACTCACGGGGTCCTTCCACTGGCGACGGTGATGAGCATGCTCTCCAGGGCGAGGGCAGGCGCCGCGTTGAACTCGAGGTTGCTGCGGGTCACCGAGATCTGGTCGAGCACGGTGAGCGTGCGCTGCATGGTCCAGGCCGCGGCGAGGGCGCGCAGGTCGTCCTCAAGCTCGCGGTTGATGAGGTCACCGTCGCGGCCGAACTGCAGCATGAGCGTGTCGCGGTACAGCGACTGCAGGTCGGTGAGGACGCGGTCGATGCCGTCGCGGAGGCTGCGCGTGGCGCGCCGCTTCTGCTCGTCCTCGAGGGCGTTGAGCTGCCCGCGCACGGCGGGCGGTGCCGCGGCGCCCTCGGCGACCCCGAGCGTGCGCCGGAGGGCGCCCCGTTCGGCCTCGTCGCGGCTGGCGGTGAGCGACTTGGCGTCTTCGGTGGCGGCCTGCACGATGCGACCGGCCACCTCCACCGCGTCGCCGACGCCCCGCACGCTGAGGACGGCGCGCATCGTCTGCTCGCGCCGCGCACGCGACGCGGCATCTGTGGCGAGGCGCTGCGCCATGCCGATGTGCCGCTGCGCGAGACGGGCCGACTGTTCGGCGACCGCTTCGTCGACGCCGGTGCGCTGCACGATGAGGCGCGCGACGTCGGCGATCTCGGGGTCGCGCAGGCGCAGGGTGCGCACGCGGGAGCGGATGGTGGGCAGCAGATCGGCGTCACTCGGGGCGCACAGCACCCACACGGTGCGCTCCGGCGGCTCTTCGAGCGCCTTCAGCAGCACGTTCGAGGTGCGCTCGGTCATGCGGTCGGCGTCTTCGACGACGATCACGCGGTAACGGCCCAGCGACGGCGAGAAGTAGGAGCGTTCGACCAGCGCCCGGGCGTCTTTGATCGAGATGATGACGCCCTCGGTGCGCAGCGTCGTGAGGTCGGGGTGGGTGCCGGCCAGCACCTGGCGCATGACGTGCTCTTCACCGTCGTCGGCGATGAGCTGTGCTGCGAACGCGTGGGCGAGGGTCGAGCGACCCGATCCGGGCGGGCCTGTGATGAGCCACGCGTGCGTCATGGCGGTCGGATCGGATGCCGCGGCCTGCAGCTGCGCGACGGCGGCGTCCTGACCCCAGACCTCCCCCCACGGCAACTCGTGCGTGACGGGGGCGGTTTCCACGGGCTCCACCTTAGCGTCGGCGCCTGACACGCTCGCCGACGTCACGCCAGCGCCGCGGCCACGCGTTCGCGCACCAGCCGGGCGATCTCCTCGACGGGCTGTGCGGCGTCGATCACGACGAAGCGCTCGGGCTCGGCAGCCGCGAGCTGCAGGAACGCCGCCCGCACCCGCTCGTGGAAGTCGGCGAGCTCGGCCTCGAGCCGGTCGAACGGCTTGTCGTCGGCGTCGAGGCGGTGCCGTGCGGTGGCCGGATCGAGGTCGAGCAGCACGGTGACGTCGGGCAGCGCGCCTTCAGTCGCCCACAGCGACAGCTGCCGCACCTCATCGGCATCGAGCACGCGGCCCGCGCCCTGATAGGCGACCGATGAGTCGAGGTAGCGGTCTTGGATGACCACCTCGCCGCGGGCGAGGGCCGGGCGCACGACCGTGGCCACGTGGTGGGCACGGTCGGCGGCGTACAGCAGCGCCTCGGCGCGCGGGGCGATGTCGCCGCGGTGATGCAGCACGATGTCGCGGATCAGCACGCCCACGTCACTCCCGCCCGGCTCGCGGGTGCGCAGCACCGAGCGCCCCTGCTGTCGCAGCCACTGTTCGAGCAGCGCGGCCTGCGTGGTCTTGCCCGACCCGTCGCCGCCTTCGAAGGTGACCCACACGCCGGCGTGCGATGCCGCGGCAGCGCCGGGCAGCGCCGACGCGTCGGTCACTTCTTCGCCGCGGGCTTGCGGGTGGTCGTCTTGCGCGCGGCGGCGCGCTTCTTGGGTGCGGGTCCCTTCGCACGCTTGTCGGCCAGCAGTTCCACGGCGCGTTCGAAGGTCACTTCTTCGGCATTCTCGCCGCGGGGGATCGTCGCGTTGGTCTCCCCGTCGGTGACGTAGGGCCCGAAGCGGCCGTCCTTCAACTTGATCGGCTTGCCGCTGACGGGGTCGGCGTCGAATTCCTTGAGCGCGCTGGAGGCACTGCGGGCGCCGTACTTCGGCTGCGCATACACGGCGAGGGCTTCCTCGAGCGTGATGTCGAACAGCTGATCCTCGCTCTGCAGCGTGCGCGAGTCGGTGCCCTTCTTCAGGTAGGGACCGTATCGACCGTTCTGGGCCGTGATCTCGACGCCCGTCTCGGGGTCGACACCCACGACACGCGGCAGCGACAGCAGCTTCATCGCCGTCTCGAAATCGATCGTCTCGACCGACATGCTCTTGAACAGCGACGCGGTGCGCGGCTTGGGCGCGGCATCCGCCTTCTTGCGTGTCGTCTTCTTCTTGGGCTCCTCCACCACCTCGCCGGTCGCGGCGTCGGCGGCATCCGGATCGACCGGCTCCACTTCCTGCACGTACGGGCCGAAGCGGCCGTCCTTCACGACGATGAGCTTGCCGTTGTCGGGGTTCTCGCCCAGCACGCGGTCGCCGGCGACGGGCGCGTCGATCAGCTCCTGCGCCTTCTGCGGGGTGAGTTCGTCGGGGGCGAGGTCATCGGGCACGTTGACGATGCGGGGCTTGGCCTCGGGGTCGCCGCTGGGGTCGGGCACCTCGAGGTAGGGGCCGTACTTGCCGAAGCGCAGCGTGGCGATGTCGCCGATGCGCGTGGAGTTGAGCTCCCGCGCATCGATGTCGCCGAGGTTGTCGACGATGTGGCGCAGACCGACGTGGTCCTTCGAGCCGTAGTAGAAGTCCTTCAGCCACGCCACTCGCTGCTGCTCGCCGCGGGCGATGGCGTCGAGATCGTCTTCGAGCGCTGCGGTGAAGTCGTAGTCGACGAGGTCGGCGAAGTGCTCTTCGAGCAGCCGCACGACGCTGAACGACAACCAGCTGGGCACGAGCGCCTGTCCACGCTTGGTGACGTAGCCGCGGTCGAGGATGACGTCGATGATGCTGGCGAAGGTGGACGGTCGGCCGATGCCCTTCTCCTCCAGCGCCTTCACCAGGCTCGCCTCGGTGTAGCGGGGCTTCGGGCTGGTGGCGTGCCCCTTGGGCTCGACGTCGCGCAGGCTCAGGCTGTCACCGACGGCGACCGCGGGCAGCGACTGGTCGGCGTCCTGGTCGGCGTCGCTGCGCTTCTCGTCGCGACCCTCCTCGTACGCCTCGAGGAAGCCCTTGAAGGTGTAGACGGTGCCCGACGCGGTGAACTCGGCACTGCGGCCGGCGGCCGTGGCGGTGAGGGTGACCGTCGTGGTCTCGTACTTGGCGTCGGCCATCTGGCTGGCGACGGTGCGCTTCCAGATGAGGTCGTACAGGCGCGACTCGTCACGGTCGAGTTCGCCCGAGACCGATGCCGGGGTGCGGAACTGCTCACCTGACGGACGGATGGCCTCGTGCGCCTCTTGGGCGTTGCGGCTCTTGCTGCGGTAGACGCGGGGCTTGTCGGGCACGGCGGCTGCGCCGTACAGCGACACCGCCTGGGCGCGCGCGGCCTCGATGGCCTGCGTGCTCAGCGCCGTCGAGTCGGTGCGCATATAGGTGATGAAGCCCTTCTCGTAGAGACGCTGGGCGACGCTCATGGCGTGCTTGGCGCTCATCGAGAGCTTGCGGCCGGCTTCCTGCTGCATCGTCGACGTCGTGAACGGCGCCTTCGGGCTGCGGGTGCCGGGCCTGGAATCGACGGCGGTGACGGATGCCGTGGCCTTCGCGGCGATGGCGTCGGCCAGTTCCCGCGCCTGCTGCTCGTCGAAGACGATGACGGCCTTCTTCAGCTCGCCGCGGTCATCGAAGTCGGTGCCGCGGGCCAGCGGCAGACCGTCGACGCGGGCCAGGCGTGTGCCGAAGCTCGCCCCGTCCTTCGCGGCGGTGGCCTCGACGTCCCAGTACGACGCCGACACGAACGCCATGCGCTCCCGTTCGCGCTCGACGACCATGCGGGTCGCGGCGGACTGCACGCGGCCGGCGCTGAGTGCCTGGCCTTCGCGGCCGCTGCCGATCTTGCGCCACAGCACCGGCGAGACGTCCCAGCCGTACAGGCGGTCGAGCACGCGGCGGGTCTCCTGCGCATCGACGAGGGCGTGGTCGAGTTCGCGGGTGTTCTCCGCGGCGGCCTGGATGGCGTCTTTGGTGATCTCGTGGAACACCATGCGCTTGACGGGAACCTTGGGCTTGAGCACCTCGAGCAGGTGCCACGCGATGGCTTCGCCTTCGCGATCTTCATCGGTGGCGAGCAGGACCTCGTCGGCATTCTTCAGCGCACGCTTGAGTTCGGCGACCGTCTTGGTCTTGCGGTCGTTGACGACATAGAGAGGGTCGAAGTCGTTCTCGACGTCGATGGAGTACTTGCCGTACGCCTTCTTCTTCTCGGCCGGAATGTCCTTCTTGTCCGCGAGGTCGCGGATGTGGCCCACCGAGCTGAGCACCTCGTAGCCGTCCCCCAGGTATCCCTGGATCGACTTCATCTTCGTCGGGGACTCGACGATGACGAGCTTCTTGCCCTGTGCCACGGTGGCCGCCTTTCTATCCGTGCAAACCATACACACCGCAAACCCATGCGAATGCTGAGTACGCTCAGGGCGCAGGGGGCGGACCCGCACGTGCGGTCGCCGTGGCGGGCACCACCCCGAACCGGGCGGCGAGCGTCACGGTGGCGACGAGACCGTCGACCTCGCACGAGGCCACGACGGCGCCGGCCGTATCGGCGACCCGCGCGGCACGCTCGCACGGTGCACCCGTGATCGCTCCCGACGCGGCGTCCGCGGCGGCGAGCGCGGCGTGGTCGGCGGCCCCGCTCAGCCGCTGACTCCACGCCGAGGCCGCGCCGACGTTCAGCAGGCCGAGCCCGAGTGCGAGGCTCGCGCCCAGCACGCCGACGGCCGCCACGGAGCCCGCCATCAGCGCGCTTCTCCGACGGCGCACGACACGGCGCGCAGGGGTTCGAGCGGCAGCAGGAGGCCCGTCGGGGCGCTGGCCGTCACGCACACGAGGTCGCCGTCGCCGCCGATCACCGCACGCGCGCCGTCGAGAGCCCGCGACACGGCATCGTGCACGCGACCTGCGTCCTCGCCGCGCGCCGCCAGCCGCGCACCCTGAGCCGCGGCGTGTTCGAGCCGCACCTGCCGTGACGAGGCCGTGAGCGCTCCGGCGAACAGCACGAACACGACGATCACCGCGGGCAGGGCGACCGCGAACTCGGCGGTCACCGAGCCCCGCTCGCCCCACCGGCGGCGGGTCATCAGGCGACCGTGAGGGCGCGGCGCACCAGGTCGGTGAGGATGCCGCGCACCTCGTCGGACCGCATGATCACCACGAGGAGTCCGGCGAACGCGACAGCCGCCATGGTCGCCACGGCGTACTCGGCGGTTGCGGCCCCGGCGTCATCGGCGAGCAGCCGCGCCGCCCGGCGATGCGTGAGCGGAGGGAGGGTGGGAGGTGTGTGTCGAGTCATGGTGCTCCTTCGGTTGTGAGGGTGGGCACGGGTCAGAGGTTCAGCGGCGTCGCGGCCAGCACACCGAGCAGCATCGGCGCGACGCCCAGCAGCAGGAAGGCGGGCAGCGTGCACACCCCGAGCGGCAGCAGCAGCCGTGACGACAGTCGGGCCGCGCGCAGCCGGCCGTCGACCCGGGCGCGGTGACGGGCGTGCGCGGCGCCGGCACGCAGCAGCTCGACCGCCGGTGCGCCGGCCGTGCGCGAGAGCTCGAGCACGGCCGATGTGGCCGCCTCAGGCTCGGCACCCGCCGTGACGACCAGGTCGCGGGCACGGGGGATCGACGCCCCTCCCGCGAGCGCCACCGCGAACAGCTCCGCCTCGAGCCCCGGGATGCCCGGCGGAGGCTGGGCCCGCGCCACGAGGTGAGCGGTCCAGCGATGAGCGGCCAGCATGAACAGTGCACCCGCCACGACCGCGGCGGCTCCCAGCGGTTGGGTGAACACGACGCCGATCGAGTCGAAGCCCAGCGCCGCGCCCAACGCGACGGCGACCAGCGGCAGCCAGGCGATGAGGCGAGAGGTGGCGACGGGCTCCGCCAGCGCGACCCGCACGTCGTCGATGGCCTGCTGCGCGTCACGCAGCGCCTCGGCGACGGCGCGCAGGCTCGCCGCCAGCGGGGCGCCGACGGTGGCCGCCACCGACCAGGCGTCGGCCACGGGCCGCCACGTCGGCCCGGCCGCCGCGATCGCATCGGGCACCGCTGCCCCCGCCGCGGTGCGCTCGCACACCCCCGCAGCGACCGCGTCGCCGGCGGCGGCCAGATGCTGCCAGGCCTGCGCGGGGGTGATGCCCGCCTGCAGCAGCACCGCCAGCTGCAGCACGGTCGTGGCCGCGGCATCCGCCGAGGGCGCCGCCGGCCGCCGCCGCTTCACCGCGGCACCTCGTCGAGCGAAAGCGCCCCGCCGGTGAGCACCGGCCGGGCCATGCCGACGACCCGGCGCACCCCGTCACCGCCGCGCGCCACGTGCACGATGCAGCCGATGGCGCTCCCGACCTGCCGCGCCACCGCCCGTTCATCCATCCCGGCGAGCGCGCCGAGCGCCTCCAGACGCGCCGGCACCTCGTCGATGCCGCCGGCGTGCAGCGTCCCCGCGCCGCCGTGGTGCCCGGTGTTCAGCGCGGTCAGCAGTTCGCGCACTTCCTCGCCGCGGCACTCCCCCACCACCAGTCGGTCGGGTCGCATGCGCAACGCCTCACGCACGAGCCTCGCGAGCGGCACTGACCCCGCACCCTCGAGGTTGGGCTGGCGCGCCTCGAGTCGCACATGGTGCGGATGCCGCAGCCGCAGCTCGGCCACGTCCTCGATCGTGACGATGCGCTCGGTGTGGGGCACGCGGTCGAGCAGCGCCGCGAGCAGCGTGGTCTTGCCCGCGCCGGTCGCGCCGGTCACCAGCAGATTGATGCGCTCGGCCACGAGGGCCTCCAGCAGCTCCCGCGTGCGTGCGGCGAACATGCCGCGCTCCTGCAGGGCGTCGAGGTCGGGCGCCTGCGCCGCAGCGGCCCGCACCGAGATGAGGGTGCCGCCGCGCGAGACCGGCGGCAGCACGGCGTGCACGCGCAACCCGCCCTCCAGCCGCACGTCGACGCACGGCGTCGCGTCGTCGAGGTGGCGCCCGCCCAGCGCGATGAGGTCGACCGCCAGCGCGCGCACCTCTTCTTCCGCCGCCCGCCACGCGGCGACGGGCTCCGCGCCGCGGCCGCGGTCGACGAACAGTCCTTCCGCCCCGTTGACGAACACGTCCGTCACCTCGGGGTCCGCCAGGTATGGCGCAAGCGGGGCCAGCGCGGCATCCGTGGGCACCGCGCGCCGAGGCTGCCGGGGCTCATCTACGGCCACAGCCCGAAGCCGGGCGACGAAGGGCCCCGCCGGCGGGGCAGCCGGCGCAGGGGCGGCCGGGTGCGCCGTCACGGCGGACGGCCGCCGCGGCCGGACGACGAAGGCGGTGGTCATGCCGCGACGCTAAGCCGAACCGCACGCACCGCGCGGGCCGGAGCGGCCCATCGGTGGATGAGAACCGGGGTGATCCGTCCTGGGGAGGAGGCGCGAGAAGGAAGTGGCGGCATCCCATGGGGGGAATGGGATGCCGCCGGACAACGAACACCGTCCGGGGGGAGGACGGGCGTTGCATATGCCAGAAATTGAATTCGGCCGAGTGAGAGCTTACAAACACTGGCGCGCCACACCAAGCGACCGCGCCGTGTCAATGCGGAAACGGTCACCGATCCATCACGGCCCCCACTATCGGAGGTAGTGAGCGCGCGGCGTCGCTCAATAGAGTGGCCCGCGATGACGGTCCGTCCGTCACTCCGACCCGCAAAGGAGCGTGCCGATGAGCAGCCAGATCGACCACCTGCTGAACGAGACCCGCCGGTTCGCGCCGTCCGCCGACTTCGCCGACAACGCCGTGGCGACCGCGGAGCTGTACGAACGGGCTGCAGCCGACCGCGAGGGGTTCTGGGCCGACCAGGCGCGCGACCTGCTGCACTGGCACAAGCCGTTCACGCAGGTGCTGGACTGGTCGAACCCGCCGTTCGCGACATGGTTCGCCGACGGCGAGCTCAACGTGGCGTACAACTGCCTCGATCGTCACGTCGAGGCCGGCAACGGCGACCGGGTGGCGCTGCTGTGGGAGGGCGAGCCGGGCGATTCCCGCCGCGTGACCTACGCCGAACTCACCGAGGAGGTCAAGCGCGTCGCCAACGTGCTGACCGACCTCGGCATCACCGCGGGCGACCGTGTCGCCATCTACCTGCCCATGATCCCCGAGGCGGTGGCGGCCATGCTCGCCGTCGCCCGTGTCGGCGCCATCCACTCGGTCGTCTTCGGCGGCTTCTCCGCCGACAGCCTGCGCTCGCGCATCGACGACGCCGGCGCGAAGCTGGTCATCACCGCCGACGGCGGTTACCGCAAGGGCAAGGTCTCACCGCTCAAGCCGGCGGTCGACCTCGCCCTGGCCGGACGCAACGGCGGGGCCGCGCAGGAGACGGTGGAGCACGTGCTGGTGGTGCGCCGCGGCGGCAACGATGTCGAGTGGACCGAGGGACGCGATCTCTGGTGGCACGATGCCGTCCCCGCTGCCTCGCCCGAGCACGAGGCGCAGGGATTCCCCGCCGAGAATCCGCTGTTCATCCTCTACACCTCGGGCACCACCGGGAAGCCCAAGGGGATCCTCCACACCTCCGGCGGGTACCTGACGCAGACCACTTTCACGAACAGGGTGGTGCACGACCTGCATCCCGAGACCGATGTGTTCTGGTGCACGGCCGACATCGGCTGGGTCACCGGGCACAGCTACGTCGCCTACGGGCCGCTCGCCAACGGCGCGACGCAGGTGCTCTACGAGGGCACCCCCGACATGCCGCACCCGGGACGCTGGTGGGAGATCGTCGAGAAGTACGCGGTGACGATCCTCTACACCGCCCCCACCGCCATCCGGTCGTTCATGAAGATCGGGCGCGAGGTGCCGAAGAAGTTCGACTTGTCGTCACTGCGGCTGCTCGGCTCGGTGGGCGAACCCATCAACCCCGAGGCGTGGATGTGGTACCGCAAGATCATCGGCGGCAAGACCACCCCCATCGTCGACACGTGGTGGCAGACCGAGACCGGCGCCATCATGATCTCGGCGCTGCCGGGGGTCACCGAGACCAAACCCGGCGCGGCTCAGGTCGCCCTGCCCGGCATCTCGATCGACGTGGTCGATGAGGACGGCGCGCACGTCGGCAACGGCAACGGGGGGCTGCTGGTGGTCACCGAGCCCTGGCCCGCCATGCTGCGCGGCATCTGGGGTGACCCCGACCGTTTCGTGGAGACGTACTGGGACAAGTTCCGCACGCAGGGGTACTACTTCGCCGGCGACGGCGCCCGCCTCGACGACGACGGCGACGTGTGGCTCATGGGCCGCGTCGACGACGTCATGAACGTCTCGGGGCACCGCCTGTCGACGACCGAGATCGAATCCGCCCTCGTCGGCAACGAGGCGGTCGCCGAGGCGGCCGTGGTGGGCGCATCGGATGAGACGACCGGCCAGGCGGTGGTGGCCTTCGTGATCGTCAAGCAGAGCTACCTCTCCGCCCACTCGCCCGAAGGTCTCGCGGGCACACTGCGCGGCTGGGTCGGCGAGCAGATCGGGCCCATCGCCCGCCCGCGCGACGTCTACATCGTCGGGGAGCTCCCCAAGACGCGCTCGGGCAAGATCATGCGACGGCTGCTTCGCGATGTGGCGGAAGGGCGCGAGGTCGGTGACACGACCACCCTCGCCGACACCGCCGTCATGAGCGTCATCAGCGCGCAGGTGCGCTGAGCGGCATCCGCCTGACACGGGCATCCCGGAGACAGGAGAAATCCCCGGGACAGGACGATTCGCGATGGATCGTCCTGTCCCGGGGATTCTGCCTGTTGCGGGTAGTGTGCGCGCGGGCACGCCCAGGCTCAGGCGGTGAGGAAGACCACTTCCACCTCGACGGGGCTGTCCAGCGGCAGCACCGGCACGCCGACCGCCGAGCGGGCGTGGCGACCGGCGTCGCCGAAGATCTCGCCGAGCACCTCGCTCGCGCCGTTGACCACGCCCGGCTGGCCGGTGAACTCGGGGACGGATGCCACGAAGCCGGTGACCTTCAGCACGCCGACCAGGCGGTCCACGCCCCCGACGGCGGCCGCGGCGGCGGCGATCGCGTTCAGGGCGCACTGGCGCGCGTACGCGGCAGCATCCGCCGCGGGGACGAGACCGTGGCCGTCGCCCACCTTGCCGGTGGCGGGGAGGGCGCCTGCCACCATCGGCAGCTGGCCGGCGGTGTAGACGAGGTCGCCGTGCGCCTTCGCCGGCACGTAGGCCGCGAGGGGCGGAACGACCGTGGGAAGCTCGATACCGAGCTCGCTGAGGCGCGCCGAGACAGCCACGCTCACTCCCCCTCGAACTGACGGGCGGCCTGCGCCGCGGCATCCAGGCCGGCGTTTTCCGAACCGCCGCCGCTCGGGCGCTTGAAGTAGGCCACGAGACCGCCCTCGGGGCCGGTCACGACCTGCACGAGCTCCCACCCCTGCTTGCCCCAGTTGTTGAGTATGGCAGCGGTGTTGTGGATCAGCAGGGGCGTGGTGAGGTATTCCCAGGTGGTCATGGCGGCTCCGGATCTCGACGTTTCGGGGTGGACTCGCCGGTCGCCCGCACGACGCGACGCACGGCATCCTGTCGAGCCATCGCCCAGGGTTCTGGCTTACGATCAGCCTATGCCCCACAAGAAACGGACGGCCAGCGGTGTGCTCGGCGGCGTACTCGGCCTCGTCGGCCTGAGCGCCGTGGCAGGCATCCTGGTCACCGCGACGGTCACCCCCGCCATCGCCGTCACCGGCTACGCGGCAGGCAATGCGATCTCCATGTTCGAGAACATGCCGAGTTATCTCGAGCTCGACGAACTCATGGAGCCGACCGAGATCTACGCGACCCACAACGGCGAGCCTCAGCTGCTGGCCCGGTTCTACGACCAGAACCGCGTGCCGATGCAGTTCGACCAGGTCAACACCGTCGTGTACGACGCCGTGCTGGCCAGTGAGGACAAGAACTTCTACAAGCACGGCGGTGTCGACCTCGTCGGCACGCTCAGTGCTGTCGTGGCGAATGTGCGGGGAACCTCCGACCGCGGTGGCTCCTCGATCAGCCAGCAGTACGTCAAGAACATCCTGGTGCAGCGTTGCGAGGAGAACGCCGCCACCACCGAAGAGCGCGACGCCTGCTACTACGAGGCCACCAACGGTGACATCAGCGAGGGCGGCCTGCAGCGCAAGCTCCAGGAGATGCGCTACGCCATCCAACTGGAGAAGTCGTACACGAAGGACGAGATCCTCCTCGGCTACCTCAACATCGTGAACTTCGGCGGGAGCACGTACGGCATCGGCGCCGCCGCGAAGTATTACTTCGGGGTGGATGCCGCGAACCTGACGCTCAGCCAGGCCGCAACGCTCGCGGGCATGGTGCAGGAGCCCAACGGGTACCGCATCGACAACCCCGACAGCGAGACCAACGGTGCCGCGAACGGGTATAAGAAGACTCTCGACCGGCGCAACTATGTGCTCACGCGCATGCTCGCCGACGGCAAGATCACCCAGGGCGAATACGACGCGGCCATCGCAGAGCCGATCACCCCGAACATCACCCCCACCGACCAGGGGTGCCAGATGGCCGGCGGTTCGGCGTATTTCTGCGACTACGTGCGCACGATCGTCGAGAACGATCCCGTCTTCGGCGAAACCGACGACGAGCGCAAGGCTGCGCTGCGTCAAGGTGGGTACCGCATCTACACGACGATCGACCTCGACCTGCAGATCGCGGCGGAACAAGCGATCTCTGTCGTGCCGAAGGCGATGGACGGCATCAACCTCGGCTCCTCCGGCGTGCAGCTGGAGGTCGGCACCGGACGCGTGCTGTCGATGGTGCAGAACAAGAACTACGCGCAGTCGGCGTCTCAGCTGCAAGATCCCACGTTCTCGGCCATCAACTTCAACACCCGCAAGGCGAACGGTGGATCGAACGGCTTCAACGTCGGCTCGACCTACAAGGTGTTCACCCTGTTGGAGTGGCTCGAGCAGGGGCACTCCGTCAACGAGACGCTCAACGGCACGCTGCGCACCTTCAAGATCGACCGCGGCTGCGACCTCGGCGTCCAGACGATCAAAGCCGGCGCAGTCGGCAACTTCGAGGGCTCGCGCGGCTACGTCAGCACCCCGTTCAAGTTCACGTCCGACTCACTGAACTCCGGGTTCTTCGCGATGGCGGAGAAGCTCAACGTCTGCGACATCAACAAGCTCGCCGACCGGCTCGGTGTGACGATCGCCGACGGCACGAAGACGTATGAGGCGGGCAACTCCCCCAACGTGCCGTACGACATCCTCGGCTCGATGAACATCGCCCCGATCGACATGGCGGGCGTCTACGCCACCATCGCGTCGGGCGGCACCTACTGCGAGCCCAAGGCGATCGACCGCATCACGGACTCTGCCGGCAACGAGCTCGCGATCCCCGAGACGACGTGCACCCGCGTGCTCGACGAGACCGTCGCGGCGACGGCGGCGTACACACTCGCGAACGTCATCAACAACGGTTCGGCCATCGCGTCGCGCACCTTCGACGGCGTGCCCGTCATCGGCAAGACCGGCATCCACGAGCAGTTCCAGACGTGGATGGACGGCAGCTCGACCAAGGTCGCGACGGTCGTCTGGGTCGGTAACGTCGAGGGCTTCTCGGAGCTGCACCGCATCTGGGCCAACGGCTATGCGCTCTGGCGCATGCGTCACGCGATCTGGCCCGACATGCAGCGCGCGGCCAACGCCAAGTACGGCGGCGACGCGTTCCCCACGCCCGATGCCAACCTCACCCGCCAGGTGTACATCGATCTGCCCAGCGTGATCGGCATGACCGTCGACGACGCCACGAGGACCCTCGAGGGGGCCGGGTTCAGCGTGCAGGTCACCGACCCGGTCGACGCGGCGGAAGCGGCCGGCATCATCACCGCGCAGGATCCGGGCGCCGGACGCGTCACCGGTGGCACCACGGTGCGCATCAGCCCGAGCAACGGCCAAGGCGTCACAGTTCCCACGGTGGCCGGCATGACCCCCGACAAGGCGGTCGATGCGCTCCGCAGCGCCGGATTCACCTCCATCACACCGTGTGCCCCCGGTGGCGGCGGCGATCCGGGCAACGACAATGCCGCCGAGAACAGTCAACGCAAGGTCACCGGCACCGACCCGGCGGCCGGCACTGTGACCGGTCGTGGCGCGACCATCACCCTCACCTGTGGCTGAGCGCGTCAGCGCGCCCCGCCTCGCCCTCACCGCCCTCACTGCGGTGGGGGCGGCGGGTGCTGCGGCCGCGGTCTGGGGTGTCGGCATCGAGCGGCACCTGTACACCCTGCGTCGCCATGACCTCGCTCTCCTGCCGGCCGGAGCGCGGCCCATCCGCATCCTGCACATCTCCGACGCTCACATGGCGCCCTGGCAGCGCCGCAAACAGCGTTGGATCGCCTCGCTCGCCGAGCTCGAGCCCCACCTCGTGATCAACACCGGCGACAACCTCGGCCATGTCGAGGGCCTGCACGGCATCCGCGTGGCGCTGGCTCCCTTCGCCGGCATTCCGGGCGTGTATGTGCACGGCTCGAACGACCTCGTCGCCCCCTCCCCCCGAAACCCCCTGCGGTACTTCAGCGGTCCGTCTCAGCGCAAGCGCACGACCACGCGGCTCGACACCGGGGCACTCGATCGGTTCCTGAGCGACGAACTCGGCTGGATCGATCTCGACAACAGTGCAGCGATGGTGGATGCCGGGGGCGTGCGCATCCGGGCATTCGGCGTCAGCGACGCCCACCGCGATTGGGACGACCTCGACCAGATGCATGAGGCGCTGGCCCCCCTCCCGGCGGGAGACCTCGACATCGGAGTCACGCACGCGCCCTACCGGCGCATCCTCGACGATTTCACCGCGCACGGTGCAGACCTGCTGATCGCCGGCCACACGCACGGCGGACAGGTGCGGATCCCCGGTTCGCGGTCGGCATTGGTCGCCAACTGCGACATCCCGCTCGACCAGGCACGGGGACTCAGCACGTGGACGACCGGAGCGGCATCCGCGCCGCTCAACGTCAGTGCGGGCATCGGACACTCCATCTACGCGCCGGTGCGTTTCGGCTGCCTCCCCGAGGCGACCCTGCTCACGCTGGTCCCGAGGGCGTGATCCGGTTCGAAGCATCCCCTCGCATCGGGTAGGCTAGAGGGGTTGCCACGGGGTGTGGCGCAGCTTGGTAGCGCGCGTCGTTCGGGACGACGAGGCCGCAGGTTCAAATCCTGTCACCCCGACAGCAGAGGGGCTCCGCCGCAAGGCGGGGCCCTTCTTACACTCACGTCCGAACAGGAGCGTCCGATGCTGACCCCCCGCCTCATCGCCTTCGACCTCGACGACACGCTCGCGCCGTCCAAGAGCGCCATCGACCCGCGCATGGGCGATCTGCTCGTGCAACTCGCCGAACGCGTCGAGGTGGCGATCATCTCGGGTGGCCAGCTGCAGCAGTTCCAGGTGCAGGTCGTCGACAACCTGCCGGCCGCCTCCCCCACGGTGATGGACGCCCTTCACCTGCTGCCCACGTGCGGCACCCAGTACTACCGCCTCACCGCCGATGGCATCGCGACGGTGTACGCCCACCGCCTGACCGACGACGAGAAGGCTCGGGCGCTGACCGCCGTCGAAGAAGAGGCGCGACGCCTCGAGCTGTGGGAGAGCGAGACCTGGGGAGACATCCTCGAGGACCGCGGCTCGCAGATCACCTTCTCCGCGCTCGGCCAGTCGGCGCCGCTGGCGGCGAAGGTCGCGTGGGATCCCACCGGGGCGAAGAAGAACGCCCTGCGCGAGGCCGTGGCCGCCCGCATCCCCGATCTCGAGGTGCGTTCGGGCGGTTCCACGTCGGTGGACATCACCCACCGGGGCATCGACAAGGCTTACGGCATGCGCCGGCTGTCCGAGCAGACCGGCATCGCGCTCGACGACATGCTCTTTGTCGGCGACCGTCTCGACCCCGACGGCAACGACTACCCGGTGCTGGCGATGGGCGTCACCTGCCACGCCGTGGCCGGCTGGGAGCACACGGTCTCGTTCCTCGAGGCCCTGATCCCGACGCTGCCGCCCCGCGCGTAGCCGCCCCCGCGCTGCGCCCGCGCTGCTCCGGTGTCGCGAATGACGCCCGCGGGCCACTCGGACCCTTCATCCGCGACACTCGAGCGGCTCCGCACCGCTCCCCTGCCGCGCGCCGCGCGGAGCTGCCGCCGCCTCGTCCTCGTGGCATCCCGCGCTGCTCCGGTGTCGCAAATGGCGGCCACGGGTCACTCCGACCCACCATCCGCGACACCCGAGCGGTGCTGCGCTGCGCGCCGCGCGCCGAGCCGCGGTACCCGGAGCCGCTCCGGTGGCGCGAAGAGCGGGTGCCCCCGGGCACCCACCCGCCATCCGCGACACTCGAGACGCTCCGAGCGACGGGCTCCACCCGCGGCGACCCCGCAACCCGGTGGACCCCGCCACCCCGCGACCCCGCGGGCGACAACGGAAGAGGGAC
>NZ_JACSQP010000001.1:2848-290400 GCF_014836535.1 Microbacterium pullorum | reverse complement strand
GGCCCGCCCCCGGGGGGCCGCCCCTCTTCCGTTGTGCGGTGTCAGCTCTTCGCGGCGGCCGCCGGGCGAGGCCGTGCCGCGCGTGCAGCAGGCTGCGCGACGGGCGTGAGCCGCTGCAGCTGCGTGACGTGGCGCGGCTCCAGCTCCTCGATGCTCGACACTCCCAGCAGCGCCATCGTGCGCTCGATCTCGGTGCGCAGGATCTCGATCGTGCGGTCGACGCCGGCCCGCCCACCGGCCATGAGGCCGTAGAGGTAGGCGCGGCCGATGAGGGTGAACTTCGCACCGAGCGCCATCGAGGCGACGATGTCGGCACCGTTCATGATGCCGGTGTCGATCATGACGGTGGCATCCTTGCCCACCTCGCGCACGACCTCCGGCAGCAGATGGAACGGGATGGGAGCCCGGTCGAGCTGGCGACCGCCGTGGTTGGACAGCACGATTCCGTCGACGCCCAGGTCGATGAGGCGCTTGCTGTCGGCGACGTTCTGGACGCCCTTGATGATGATCTTTCCCGGCCAGATGCTGCGGATGTACTCGAGGTCCTCGTAGCTGATCGTCGGATCCATGGCCGAGTTCAGCAGCTCACCCACGGTGCCGCCGGTGGTCGACAGCGACGCGAACTCGAGCTTCGGGGTGGTGAGGAAGTCGATCCACCACCACGGCCGCGGGATCGCGTTGATGATGGTGCCGATGGTCAGCTGGGGCGGGATGGAGAAGCCGTTGCGCTTGTCACGCAGTCGCGCGCCGGCGATGGGCGTGTCGACGGTGAACATGAGCGTGTCGAACCCGGCGGCCGCGGCGCGGGCCACCAGCCCGTACGAGATGTCACGATCGCGCATGACGTACAGCTGGAACCAGTTGCGGCCGTTCGGGTTCGTGGCCTTGACGTCCTCGATCGAGGTGGTGCCGAGGGTCGAGAGCGTGAAGGGGATGCCGGCGGCGGCGGCCGCACCGGCGCCTGCCGACTCACCCTCGGTCTGCATGAGCCGGGTGAAGCCGGTCGGGGCGATGCCGAATGGCAGTGCGGAGCGACCCCCGAGCACCTCCACCGACGTGTCGACGTTCGCCGCGGGGCGCAGGATGTCGGGGTGGAACTCGATGTCCTCGAACGCCTGACGCGCACGCGTGAGCGAGAGCTCGCCCTCAGCGGCACCGTCGGTGTAATCGAAGGCCGCCTTCGGCGTGCGACGCTTGGCGATCTTCTGCAGGTCGGCGATCGTGAGCGCGCCATCGAGGCGACGCTTCGTTCCGTTCAGTTCGGGCTTTTTGAACTGCATCAGCTCGAGCAGTTCGGTGGGCTTGGGAAGCTGGCGCTTGACCATGGAATACCTCTCGGGGTCAGGGGGCGAAGTAGCCGGAGATGTGCTGGGGAATGAGCGCGCGAGCGCGCTCGGCGTCGCCGGCGTCGATCGCGTCGAGAATCTGGTGGTGTTCGTGGCGCAGTCGCGCGCTGGCCGCGGGCCAGTCGACGATGCGGGCGGCGATCTGCGAGGTGTACCCCTCGATGGACGAGCGCAGACCCGCCATGGTGGCGGCGACGACGCTGTTCTCGGATGCCGCGGCGAGCGCGTAGTGGAACTGAGCGTCCAGCGCCAGGAATTCCTCCGGCTGCAGGGGCGCGGCATCCATCGCCTCGACGGTGGCCCGGGCGGTCTCAAGATCTGCGGCGGGGTTGGCGGCGAGGGTCGCGACGATCCACTCCTCCACGAACAGGCGCGTGGCGACGACGTCGTCGATGGGGAACCCCTGAGCGGCCACCTGCAGGCGCAGGAGCGCCGACATGCCTCCGGTGGGCGAGGAGATCACGATGGCGCCGGCACCGGGGCCTGAGCCCGTGCCGGTGCGGATGAGTCCCATCACCTCGAGCACGCGCAGCGCTTCGCGCACGCTGGATCGTCCGACCCCCAGTTGAGCGACGAGGTCACGCTCGGACGGCAGCCGGTCGCCGGGGCCGAGGCGTCCTTCGATCAGGTCGGTCTCGATCTTGTCGAGCACGACCTTCCAGGCACGTGCCGGTGCTTCGTTTTTTTCCGTCATTGGCACGGGCCCTCCTCCTCGTGGTCTGACCACGATAGACGCCGATGGTCTGACCAAGCAAGCCGAGGGCCGTGTGTCGCGTTATCCGTCGAGGCGTCCGCCGGATTCGCGCAGGTAGCACTCGGCGCACATCGACTCGTAGGTGACGCGATCGGGGGTCAGCTCATCGATGGCCACCTGGTCGCCGTCGAAGACGAACCTCCCGCCCACCAGGCGCGCGTTGAAGAGCGCTTTGCGTCCACAGCGGCAGATGGTCTTGAGCTCCTCCAGCGAGTGGGCGAGCTCCATCAGCCGGGCAGAACCCGGGAAGGCGTGGGTGCGGAAGTCGGTGCGGATGCCGTAGGCGAGAACCGGTACGCCATCGAGCACCACGATCCGAAGCAGATCGTCCACCTGCTCCCGGGTGAGGAACTGGGCCTCGTCGATGAGCAGGCACGCCACATCGGTGCTCGCCTCGGGCAGCAGCTCATCGGCCGCCGCCGAGCGCACGCGGTCACGGTGCTCGGCGAACAGCGCCCGCAGATCGGCATCCGGGCCGATGAGGAAGTCGACGGGACGGGTCATGCCCAGACGGCTCGAGACCTCGCCCGCGCCCTTCGTGTCGATCGCGGGCTTGGCCAGCAGCACGCGCTGGCCGCGCTCCTCATAGTTGTACGCGGCCTGCAGCAAAGCCGTCGACTTGCCGGAGTTCATCGCCCCGTAGCGGAAGTAGAGTTTTGCCACTCGTGGATTCTACGTGGGATGTCGATTGGCGCCGTCGCCGTTCGACGCGATAGTAGAGGGGCGGCACCGCAGCCCCACCGAGACGAAGGATCCTCTCATGTCGAAGTACATGCTGATCATGCGCAACAGCGGTTCGGAGCAGAACTTTCAGGACATGGACTTCGAGGCGGTCATCAACGCGATGGGGGCCTACAACGAGTCCATGATGAAGGCGGGCATCCTCCTCGGCGGCGATGGCTTGACGGATGCCGCGCAGGGCGCCGTGGTGGAGTTCACCTCCGACGCGCCGCTGGTGACCGACGGCCCCTACGGCGAGACGCATGAGCTGTTCAACGGGTTCTGGACCATCCAGGTCGCCACGCAGGAGGAGGCCGTGGAGTGGGCGAAGCGGGCCCCGCTCGGCCCCGGCAACAAGATCGAGGTGCGTCGCATCACCGATGACTCCGACTTCGCCGACTACCAGGACAACGAGTATGTGAAGAAGGAGAAGGGCTGGCGCGCGGACCTCGGCGTCGAGGTCGGCGGCGACGCGCGCTGACACGCGCGGCGCTCCCTCACGTCTTCCCCCGATCATGTCCGACGACATCCACCGCACGGTCGACGCCGTCTGGCGCATCGAGAGCGCGCGCATCGTCGCGACGCTTGCGAAGGCGACAGGCGACGTCGGCCTGGCGGAGGACCTCGCGCAGGAGGCGCTGGTCGAGGCCATCCAGCGGTGGCCCGATGCCGGCATCCCCCGCAATCCCGGAGCCTGGCTCACCGCCGTCGCCAAACGACGGGCGATCGACACCTGGCGCCGTCGCGGAGCGCTGGACGAGCGCTACCGTGCCCTGGCGCACGAGCTGTCCGAGGCATCCGCCGATGATTGGGAGCCCATCGACGACGATGTGCTGCGGCTCGTGTTCATCGCATGCCATCCGGTGCTCTCGCGGGAGTCGCAGGTCGCGTTGACGCTGCGGGTCGTCGGCGGCCTCTCCACGCAGGAGATCGCCCGCATGCTGCTCGTGCCGGTGCCGACCGTGCAGGCGCGCATCACGCGGGCCAAGAAGACGCTCGCCGCCGCGCGGGTACCCTTCGACACCCCCGAGCCCAGCCAGTGGCGGGAGCGTCTGGGTGGGGTACTCGGTGTCGTCTACCTGATCTACACCGAGGGCTACGCCGCGACCAGCGGTGAACGCTGGATCCGCGAGGAGCTCGCCGGCGAGGCGCTGCGCCTGGCCCGCGTGCTGGCCGGTCTCATGCCCCGGGAGCCGGAGACACACGGGCTCGTGGCACTGCTGGAACTGCAGTCGTCGCGGTTCGCGGCTCGCGTCGCGCGCGACGGCTCGCCCGTGCTGCTGACCGACCAGGACCGCTCCCGGTGGGATCGCGCGCAGATCGCTCGGGGGCAGGCCGCCCTCGAGCGCGCCGACGCACGCGGCCGGGCCCGCGGCCCCTACGCGCTGCAGGCCGCCATCGCGCTCTGCCACGCGGTGGCAGCCAGCGTCGAGACGACCGACTGGGAGCGCATCGTCGTGCTGTACGAAGCCCTCGGACGCATCGCGCCGAGCCCGGTGATCGACCTCAACCGTGCGGTCGCGGTCTCGATGGCCACGGGCCCCGCGACCGCGCTGCGCATCGTGGACCGGCTGCAGTCCGACGGCGCGCTACGCGGGTCGCACCTGCTGCCGAGCGTGCGCGGTGAACTGCTGAGCCGCCTCGGCCGCCTCGAAGAGGCCCGGTCGGAGCTGCTGACAGCGGCGAGCCTGGCGGCCAACGAACGCGAAGCCGCCGTGCTGCGCGGCAAGGCCGCCGCCCTCTGACCCCCACCACCCCCGGTTCGGGGCGCGTACCGGGCAACAGACCCCCACCACCCCCGGTTCGGGGCGCGTACCGGGCAACGAAGCGCCCACCGGCGCGACGTGAGGCCGTTACGCGTTGATCCCCAGGGTGGCGGCGGTGGCATCCATCGATGCACGCGCGACGTCGGGGCGCGGGTTGAGGGTCTCGCCGTAGCTGGGGATGAGTTCCCGCAGGCGCGGCTCCCACTCGCCCATGCGCTCCGGGAAGCAGGTCTTCAGCAGCCCGAGCATGATGGATGCCGCCGTGGACGCCCCCGGCGAGGCGCCGAGGAGCCCGGCGATCGAGCCGTCCTCGGAAGCGATCACCTCGGTGCCGAACTGCAGCACGCCGCCCTTCTCGGCATCCTTCTTCATGACCTGCGCACGCTGGCCGGCCTGGATGAGCTCCCAGTCCTCGTCCTTCGCGGTCGGCACGAACTCGCGCAGGCTGTCGACCTTCTTCGCGTGGTTCTTCACCAGCTCGCTGACGAGATACGTGATGAGCGACGGGTTGTCGATGGCCACCTTGAGCATGGGCAGCAGGTTGTGTGACCGCACCTGGGTGACGATGTCGAGCATCGACCCGTTCTTGAGGAACTTGGGGCTGAACGTCGCGAACGGCCCGAACAGCAGCGACGCCTCGCCGTCGACGACGCGGGTGTCCAGGTGCGGCACCGACATCGGCGGGGCGCCGACGGATGCCTGCGAGTACACCTTCGCCTTGTGCTGGGCGACGACGGCGGGGTTGGTGGTCTTGAGGAACTGACCACCGATCGGGAAGACACCGTAGCCGGAGATCTCGGGGATGCCGGAGCGCTGCAGGAGCTTGAGCGCCCATCCGCCGGCGCCGACGAAGACGAAGCGCGCATTGATGCTGCCCGGGGTGCGTCCGATGGTGTTGCGGTACGACACCTTCCAGGTGCCGTCCTTCTGCTTCTTCAGACGACGCACCTCGCAGTCGGTGACGACGTCGACGCCCTGTTCCTTGAGGTTGCCGAACAGCTGACGCGTCAGCGCACCGAAGTCGATGTCGGTGCCCGCAGGCACCCGGGTGGCCGCGAACGGCTCGCCCGCGCGCCGGTGCTGCATGAGCAGCGGCGCCCACTGGTTGATGACGCGCGAGTCCTCGCTGTACTCGATGCCCTCGAACAGCGGCTGCTGCTTGAGCACCTCGTAGCGCTTCTTGAGATAGGCGACGTCCTTCTCGCCACGGACGAAGGTCATGTGCGGGGTCGCGTTGATGAACGTCGACGGCTCGTCGAGCACGCCGCGTTCGACCAGCGATGACCACAGCTGCCGACTCTGCTGGAACTGCTCGTTGATCGCCACCGCCTTGGCGGGGTCGACCGAGCCGTCCTTGCCCTCGGGCATGTAGTTCAGTTCGCAGAGGGCGGCGTGGCCGGTTCCGGCGTTGTTCCAGGCGTTGGAGCTCTCCAGAGCGACATCGCCCAGTCGCTCGCAGACGACGATCTTCCAGTCGGGCTGCAATTCCTTCAGAAGGGTGCCCAGGGTGGCGCTCATGACCCCACCGCCGATGAGCACGGCATCGTACGTCTCAATCACGATGGTCAAGTCTAGTTGGCCTCGCGTGCGCTGCTGACCGCGCAACGTCCTGCCGCCGTCGCGCGGACGGCGGGCACGGAAGGGCGCGCGTCAGGCGGTGGCGCCGAGGCGCGCGGCGACGATCTCGGCGATCTGCACGGCGTTCAGCGCCGCACCCTTGCGCAGGTTGTCGTTGCTGACGAACAGCACGAGCCCCTTGCCCTCGGGCGCGGACTGGTCGGCGCGGATGCGACCGACGAACGCCGGGTCGCTGCCGGCTGCCTGCAGCGGCGTCGGCACTTCCTCCAGCACGACGCCGGGGGCGGATGCCAGGATCTCACGGGCCCGCTCGGGGGTGATGTCGCGGGCGAACTCGGCGTGGATCGACAGCGAGTGACCGGTGAACACCGGCACGCGCACGCAGGTGCCCGCGACGCGCAGGTCGGGCAGCTCCAGGATCTTGCGGCTCTCGTTGCGCAGCTTCTTCTCTTCGTCGGTCTCGTTCTCACCGTCGGCGACGATGGAGCCGGCGAGCGGGATCACGTCGAACGCGATCGGCGCGATGTACTTCTCCGGCTGCGGGAAGTCCACGGCCGAGCCGTCGTGCACGAGGCGCAGCGTGTCGCCCTGGGCGAGCACGCCCTCGACCTGGCCGAGCAGTTCCTCGGCACCGGCGATGCCCGAGCCCGACACCGCCTGGTAGGTGCTCACGATGAGGCGTTCGAGGCCCGCCTCGGCGTGCAGCGGCTTGAGCACGGGCATGGCGGCCATGGTGGTGCAGTTGGGGTTGGCGATGATGCCCTTGACCGCCTCGTCGATGGCGTGCGGGTTCACTTCGCTCACCACGAGGGGCACCTCGGGGTCCATGCGCCAGGCGCTGGAGTTGTCGATGACGACGGCGCCGGCTTCGGCGAAGCGGGGCGCGTGGGCGCGGCTGCCGGTGGCTCCCGCGGAGAACAGGGCGATGTCGATGCCCGCGGGGTTCGCCGTCGCGACGTCCTCGACGATGACGGTGTGGCCGCCGAAGTCCACCGCGGTGCCGGCGGAGCGGGCGGTGGCCAGCAGCCGGATCTCGCGGATGGGGAAGGCCCGCTCCCCCAGGATGTCGCGCATGACGGTGCCGACCTGGCCGGTGGCGCCCACGATGGCGACGGAGAGTCCGGAATCGGAGATACGGGTCATGGCGGATCCTTGCGGTGCGGAGGGGCTCTGTGCGGCGCCCGAGCGGGCGGATGCCGCGATTCTACCGGCCGCCGCCGGGCGGGCGGGGCCGTGTGACGCGGCATCCACCCGTCACCGGAACAGGGGAACTCCCCGCGACAGGAGGGAACCGTCGACGAACGTCCTGTCCCCGGGATTCCTCCTGTACCGGGAACACCGGCGGGGCGACGGATGCCGCGAGGTCAGTGCCCGTCAGCGGCCGGTGCCGGCGTGCACGAGGGCTTCGGCGTCGCCGTCGAGACCGTAGGCGGTGTGCACGACGCGAGCCGCGGCGGCCAGGTCGTCACCGCGCACGACCACCGAGATGCGGATCTCCGAGGTGGAGATCATCTCGATGTTGATGCCCGCGGTGCTCAACGCCTCGAAGAGGGTCGCCGAGACGCCGGAGTGCGTGCGCATGCCTGCTCCCACGACCGAGAGCTTGCCGATCTGATCGTCGTGCACGAGGTTCTCGAACCCGACGTCGGCCTGGCGGGCCGACAACGCCCGCAGCGCCGTCGCCGCGTCGCTCTTGGGCAGCGTGAACGAGATGTCGGTGCGACCGGTGGTGGCCGCCGAGACGTTCTGCACGATCATGTCGACGTTGGCGCCGGACTGCGCCACGACGGTGAAGATCTCCGCCGCTTTGCCGGGCACGTCGGGAACGCCCGTGACGGTGACCTTCGCCTGGCCCAGGTCGGTCGCGACTCCCGCGACGATCGGCTCTTCCATCTCTGCTCCCTCCTCGCCATCCGGCACGCTCATGCCGGGTGCGAGCACATAGGTGCCGATGCCCGACGTGAACGTCGAGCGGGCGTGGATCATGACACCGTGACGGCGGGCGTACTCCACCGCACGGATGTAGAGCACCTTCGCTCCGTTGGCGGCCATCTCGAGCATCTCTTCGCTGCCGACGACGCTGAGCTTCTGGGCCTTGGGTACGACGCGGGGGTCGGCGGTGAAGATGCCGTCGACGTCGCTGTAGATCTCGCACACGTCGGCGTCGAGCGCCGCAGCGAGGGCGACGGCGGTGGTGTCGGAGCCGCCGCGGCCGAGGGTGGTGATGTCGCGGGTGTCGCGGTTGAACCCCTGGAAGCCGGCGACGATGACGATGGCGCCCTCGTCGAGCGCTTCGCGCAGGCGCACCGGGGTGACATCGACGATGCGGGCGGCGCCGTGGGTGGCGTCGGTGATCATGCCGGCCTGGCTGCCGGTGAAGGACCGCGCCTCGAAGCCCATCGAGTGGATCGCCATCGCCAGCAGCGCCATCGAGATGCGCTCGCCGCTGGACAGCAGCATGTCGAGCTCGCGCGGCGCGGGGATCGGGGCCACCTCGTGCGCGAGGTCGAGCAGTTCGTCGGTGGTGTCGCCCATCGCGCTGACGGCGACGACCACTTCGTGTCCGGCGCGGCGCGTGTCGACGATGCGCTTGGCGACGCGTTTGATGCTCTCCGCGTCGGCGACCGACGAGCCGCCGTACTTCTGCACGATCAACGCCATAGGGGAACTCCAAGGGATCGTGGGCGGATGTCGCCCGACGCTCCATTCTAGGGATCGCGGCATTCCCCCTCAGCCATGTGACGCGTACACGCAGCGCCCGCGCGGCCGCGTACGATCGAACGAGCGGTACGACGGATGTGGAGACGGGCGGAGAATGCAGCGAAGGCAGCGCCTGGCCCGATCCTTCGGCACCCTGATTCGCGGGAGTGAGGCCTCCCCCGCCCTCACCGAGGTGCTGCCGATCATCGACGACGCCCTCGCGGCGCGCATGCTCGACCTCGCCGTCCGCATCGGCGAGACCATGCTCGTCTCCGGCGCCGGTGCCAGCGAAGTGGCGCTGACGATCGTACGGGTGTCGGGCGCCTACGGTTTGAAGCCCGTGCACGTGGACATCACGTACAACGCCATCACCGCCGCACACCATCGCGGCGACGACGCCCGCCCGATCACCCTGCTGCGGGTCGTTCGCGGACCCGTCCCCGACCACGACCGGCTGCAGAAGCTGCAGAGCCTCGTCGCCGACATCCTCGGAGGGCTTTCGCTGGATGCCGCCACCGGGCGGTTCCGCGCCATCCGGCGCGCACCCTTCCGCTACCGCCCGGCCATCGTCATCGCCGCACAGGCGCTGCTGGCGGTGGGGGTCGCGGTCATGTTCGGGGGCAACTGGCTCGTCATCACGCTGGCGTTCATCGCCGCCGCCCTCGCCGCCCTCACCCAGTTCGGCCTGGCCAAGGCGCGCGTGCCCTACTTCTTCAGCCAGATCGCCGGTGCCTTCGTGCTGACGACTGCCGCCGCCCTCAGCCCACTCCTCGCCGCCACCGGCTGGGAGCCCGCGGCATCGATCCGCCCGTCCGTGATCGTCGCCTCCGGGATCGTGCTCATGCTCGCAGGGCTCACCGTCGTCGGGGCGGCGCAGGATGCCATCGACGGCTTCGCGCTGACTGCGACCGGGCGCATCCTCGAACTCATGACGCAGACCCTCGGCGTCGTGCTCGGCATCCTCGCCGGGCTCGAGACCGCACGGGTGGTCGGTCTCGGCATGGAGCCGCCGAGCGAGGCCGTGCCGTTCGGTCCGGTGCCGCTCCAGTTGTTCGGCGCGGCACTCATCGCCGTGGCCGTCGCGGTCTTCAACGGCGCCGGGGCGCGCATCATCGTCATCAGCGTGGTGCTGAGCACCATTGCGTGGCTCGGCTTCCTCGCGACCTCGGCCATCGGCTTCGATGCTGCCGCGGCCGCCGGCGCCGGCGCATTCGGTGGCAGCCTGCTCGGCATCGTGATCGCCTATCGACTGCATGTGCCGTCGGTGGCGATCACCACGGCGGCGATCCTGCCGCTCGTGCCGGGCGCGGCGGTGTTCCGCGGGCTGCTGTCGATCGTCGAGTCCGGCACCGACCCCGCCATGCTGCTGACCGGGTTCGGCACCCTCGCCGCGGCCGCGACGGTCGGCATCAGCCTCGCCGTCGGTGCATCGCTGGGCATCTACCTCGGGCAGCCGCTGCGCGCATCGCTGACCGGCGTCACGCGCGCCCGGGCGCGCGTACGCCGCTGAGACACGCCGCGGCGCAAGGCTCCGCCGAAGAGGTGGGTCAGACGGAGCGGCGACCCTCGAACGCGCGCCCCAGGGTCACCTCGTCGGCATACTCCAGGTCGCCGCCCACGGGCAGGCCCGACGCGAGACGCGTGACACTGATCTCCAGGGTGCGCAGCAACCGGCTGAGGTAGGTCGCGGTCGCCTCGCCCTCGAGGTTGGGGTTCGTGGCGAGGATCACCTCCTGCACGGTGCCGTCGGCGAGTCGCTGCATCAGCTGGGTGATGCGCAGGTCGTCGGGACCCACGCCGGCGATGGGGCTGATCGCCCCGCCGAGCACGTGGTAGAGCCCACGGAACTCCCGCGTGCGCTCGATGGCGGCCACATCCTTCGCGTCCTCCACGACGCAGATGAACGTGGCATCCCGCCGCGGGTCACGGCAGATGCCGCAGCGGTCCTGCTCCGACACGTTGCCGCAGATCTCGCAGAAGCGCACCCGCTCGCGGATGTCGCTGAGCAGCGATGCGAGGCGGGCGACGTCGAAGTTGGGGGTCTGCAGGATGTGGAACGTGATGCGCTGCGCCGATTTCGGGCCGATGCCGGGCAGGCGGCCGAATTCGTCGATGAGGTCCTGGACGATGCCGTCGTACATGGCTCAGTTGAACCTCGTGGGCGACGTGTAGGGCTCTTCGCGCACGAAGCTGGCGCCGAGCAGCTGCCGCACCACCGGCTCGCCGTAGCGTTCCATTCCCCCGCGCGTCGCGATGGGGCGGCTGGTGACCACGACCGGCGGCACGGGCACATCGACGGGCGCGTCGGGAACCTCGATGTCACCGTCATCGTCGGCAGGCTCCGGTGCGACGACGGCGTCGGCCGGCAGCACACCGCCGTCGCTCGACGGGGCGAGGGTGGCGACGCGGGTCGGCGCCGCTGCGGCGTCTTCGGGCTCGTCGTCGACGGCGAACTGTGCGGATGCCGGGGCGGTGGGGTCATCGGCGGGAATCGGTGCGACCGCCCACTGCGTCACCGGGGCCGTCGCGGCCGACGCCTGCGTCGGCGCCGCGGGTGCCGCCGGCGGGCGGCTCGGCGCTGTGCCACCCCCACCGCGGGGACCGCTCGGCGGCGCGGACGGACCGGCGGGGCCGGCGGGGGCCGGACCGGGCGGCACGGCACCGGCGGGCGGCGGCGTCGGATCGGTGTCGTGGCGGGCGATGTACTTCACGCGGATGCCGAGCACCTGCTGGATCACCCCGCGCAGGTCTTCGCTGGGGCCCTGACCGGCCTGCAGCTTCTTGAAGGCTGCGACGTCGGCCTGGCTCTGGAACGCGAGGGTGAGCACGTCGTCATCGAATGCTGCCACGCGGGCGACGGTGGCGAGCAGCCACGATGTGCGGCTGACGTTCTCGAGGCGCTTGAGGATCTCGGGCCACGCGTCGCGCACGTGCGCGAACGTGATGGGACCGGCCGGCACGACGGGCTCGACAGGTGCCGACGTGTCGTACTCGGGCTCCGGCGCGATCTCCTCGTCTGCGGGCGGCGCGACGGGCTCGTCGACCGGCGGGCGGGCGACGGCGGGCGCCGGTGCAGGGGCGGCAGCGGGCGCGGATGCCACGGGGGCCGCGACCGGTGCCGGCGCAGATGCCGGGGGTGTGGCGGGCGCCGCGGGAGCCGGCGTGGCGGCACGAGCCGGTGCAGCAGCCGGTGCCGCAGCAGGCGCGGCGGCCGGTACGACCCCGGGCACGACCGCACCGGGGGCGGTCTGGGCGAGCACGCGGGCGACCAGCAGCTCGAGCTGCAGCCGCGGCGAGGTCGCCCCGGTCATGTCGTCGAGGGCCGTGACGACGAGGTCGGCGGTGCGCGAGAGACGGTCGGTGCCGAACACGCCGGCCTGCCGCCCCATGCGTTCGAGCTCGTCCTCGGGCACGCCGCGCAGCACGGCGGCGGCGCCGTCTCCGGTGGCGGCGACGACGATGAGGTCGCGGATGCGCTCGAGCAGATCGTCGACGAACCGACGGGGGTCCTGTCCGGTCTGGATGACCCGGTCGACGGCGGTGAACGCACCCGCGGCATCGCCCGAGCCGAACGCCTCCACCACTTCGTCGAGCAGCTCGGCGTGCGTGTAGCCCAGCAGCGCCACGGCGCGCTCGTACCGCACACGCACCGTGCCGCCCTCGGCGACATCGGACCCGGCGATGAGCTGGTCCAGCAGCGACAGCGTGTCGCGCGGCGATCCGCCGCCGGCACGGACGACGAGCGGCAGCACGCCGGTCTCGACCTCCACGCCCTCCTGCGTGCACAGTTCCTGCACGTAGTCGAGCATCGCGGCGGGGGGCACCAGCCGGAACGGGTAATGGTGCGTGCGCGAGCGGATGGTGCCGAGCACCTTCTCGGGCTCGGTGGTGGCGAAGATGAACTTCACATGGTCGGGCGGCTCTTCGACGAGCTTGAGCAGCGCGTTGAAGCCCTGCTGGGTCACCATGTGCGCCTCGTCGAGGATGAAGATCTTGAAACGGTCGCGGGCCGGCGCGAAGATCGCCCGCTCCCGCAGGTCGCGCGCGTCGTCGACGCCGTTGTGGGATGCCGCGTCGATCTCCACCACGTCGAGCGAGCCGCCGCCGTTGCGACCCAGCTCCACACAACTGGGGCAGGTGCCGCACGGGGTGTCGGTGGGGCCTTCGGCGCAGTTGAGACAGCGCGCCAGGATGCGCGCCGACGTGGTCTTGCCGCACCCGCGCGGGCCGGAGAACAGGTAGGCGTGCCCGACCCGGTCGCTGCGCAGCGCGGTCATGAGCGGGTCGGTGACCTGGGTCTGTCCGATCATCTCGCCGAACGCCTCGGGACGGTAGCGGCGGTAGAGGGCGGTGGTCACCCGACTAGCCTACGGCGTGCCCGCGACATCGCGTCCGGCGGGCTCACGGCGACGACCGCGCGCGCACCGGCGCCGGTGCTGTCGCCGGTGCGACCGGTGCGCGAGACTGCATTCATGGCACACCGTCCCCCGCCCACGCGCCGGCGTCGGCCGCACCACGTCATCGTGGCGACGCTGCTGGCGGCATCCGTCGGCGTCTCGGCACTGATGAGCGGGTGCACGCCGCGCGTCTATCCCTCGGGTGGGACGCCCAGCCCCACCGCGTCGGGCTCGCCGTCGGCCGAGCCGCCGGTGCTTCCGGGGCGGCCCGACGCGACGATCCCCGAGCGGCCCGAATCCGACGACGACCGGGGCGACGGCGGCGGCACCGCGCCGCTTTCCTGCCCCGATGCCCTCGCCGACTGGGTGCTGGAACTCTCCGGGCTCATCGCCGATGACCGCGTGGCCGAGCCCGTGGCGAGCGACCCGGCCGTGGACTTCTCCGCGCTCGCGGCGCCGTCGTGCGCATTCACCGGCAGCGACCTGTCGTTCACCGACATCGAAGAGGTCGAGGCCGCCTCAGACGTGCGGGTGTGGGTGTTCGCGGACGCCGCGACCGCCGCCGCGCACGCCGAAGCCGTCATCTCGGCGCTCGAATCCGCCGGCTACGACACGACGGCGCGGCGAGACGGCGCGGATGCCGCCGCGCACCTGCTGCGCGCATCGGGCACCGAGCTCGCCGATCAGACCGTCGTGCTCACGTGGGGCGACCCGGCGACGGCGGAACGCATCGGCATCGACCCCGGCCAGGTGGCCGTCGGGGTCGACATCGTCACGTTCACCGCCGTGCCGTAGGTCTCAGCTGTCGGCGCCGGCGTCCGCGTCGTCGCCCGCCAGCGCTTCGTCACTGATGATCGGGATCGAACTCGTCAGCGTGGGGATCGATGCGGAGAGGAAGGTGCCGTCGTCGCGGCGGGCATCCTCGATCTCCTGCAGCGACGGGCGGCCGGGAATGCGCGGCCCCTGGCCGTGCAGCGGCACGACGAGGGTCTCGCCGCCGGCGATGACGTAGCCGGCACCCCGCACCGACAGCACGATCGGCTCACCGGGACCGGCGCTGAAGGTGATCTTGTCAGCGGTGATCTCCACATCCAGCCGTGTACCGTGCCACAGCAGCGAGTACGACAGCGACGGCCAGTCCGCCGGCAGCCGCGGGTCGAACGACAGGTCGCCGAAGTGGTCCCGCATGCCACCGAAGCCGCAGACCAGCGCCGTCCATACCCCGCCGGCCGACGCCACGTGCACGCCGTCGGAGGCATTGTGGTGCAGGTCGCCGAGATCGACGTAGATCGACTGGTGGAAGTACTCCAGCGCGAGCTCCTGGTACCCGACCTCGGCTGCGAGGATCGACTGCACGACCGCCGAGAGGGTGGAGTCCCCCGTCGTCAGCGGGTCGTAATAGTTGAAGTCGGCGAGCTTCTCCTCGTCGGTGAAGTGGTTGCCCTGCAGGAACAGCGCAAGAACCACGTCGGCCTGCTTGAGCACCTGGTAGCGGTAGATCACGAGCGGGTGGAAGTGCAGCAGCAGCGGCCGCCGGTCCGGCGGCGTGTTCTCCAGATCCCACACCTCCTTCTCGAGGAAGACGTGGTCCTGCGGGTGGATGCCGAGGGCTTCGCTGAACGGGATGTGCATGGCATCGGCCGCGCGGTCCCACGAGTCGGCCTCGCCCGGTTCGATGCCCAGCCGATCCACCGCGACCCGGTACGCCTCGGGGGCATCCTGCTGCATGTCGCGGATGGTGCGCGCGGCGAAGCGCAGGTTGAAGCGCGCCATGACGTTGGTGAACAGGTTGTCGTTGACGACCGTCGTGTACTCGTCGGGGCCGGTGACACCGTGGATGTGGAACGTGTCGCCGTCGGCATCGTCGTCATCGTCATGGATGCCGTCGCTCGTGCGCCAGAAGCCCAGCGTCGCCCACAGGCGCGCCGTCTCGACGGCGATGTCGATGCCCTCGGTGTAGAGGAAGTCGACGTCGCCGGTGGTGCGCACATACTTGGCCAGGGCGAAGCAGACGTCGGCGTTGATGTGGTACTGCGCGGTGCCGGCGGCGTAGTACGCCGACGCCTCCTCGCCGTTGATGGTGCGCCACGGGAACAGCGCGCCGGCCTCGTTGAGCTGCGCCGCGCGCTTGCGGGCCGCCGGGAGCATCAGGTACCGCATGCGCAGGGCGTTGCGCGCCCAGCGCGGGGTCGTGTACGCCAGAAACGGCAGCACGTAGATCTCGGTGTCCCAGAAATAGTGGCCGCTGTAGCCCGATCCGGTCACGCCCTTCGCCGGCACCCCCAGACCGTCGGCGCGGGACGCTGCCTGCGCCAGCTGGAACAGGCACCAGCGGGTGGCCTGCTGCAGGTCGTCGTGCCCGCCGATCTTCACATCGGAGCGGTCCCAGAAGGCATCGCACCAGGTGCGCTGCCGTTCGAACAGCGCGGGCACCCCCACGCTCTGCGCACGGTCGAGGGTGCGGCGGCAGCGGTCGACGAGCTCGCGCGCCGGCACGCCACGGGACGTGTGGTAGGTCACGATCTTGGTGACCGTGGTGGGCACGCCCGCCTTGGCCTGCACTCGGTACAGGTTCTTGGCGATGTCGGGCTCGATCAGCCCGCGCACGTCGTACTCGTTCTCGGTCTCGATGATGTGGTCGGCGGCGACGGCGAGGGTCATGCCCGAGGCGGACACCCGGTACGACAGCGCCGTGCGCGCGCCGTCCTGCCAGTAGTCCTGCGGCTGCAGCACGCGCTCCTGCATGCGATCGGCCTTGCGCGGGTCGAAGCCGGCGCGCCGAGGGGCGACGGCGGTGCCGCCGTACACGTCCTCGCCGTCCTGGCGGTTGACCAGCTGGCAGTTGATGGTGACGGGGGCGTCGGCGTTGAGCACGGTGACGGTGATGGTCATGACCGAGAGGTGCTTGTCGTCGAACGACACCATGCGCTCGTAGTCGATCTGCACCTCTTTGCCGCTCGGGGTCACCCACAGCACGTGACGGCGGAACACGCCCTCGCGCATGTCGAGGACACGCTCGTACTCCCGCACGTCGGCGATGTCCAGCGACAGCGGGTCGTCGTCGACGTAGACGCGCATCACCTTCGCGTCGGGCACGTTGACGATGGTCTGCCCGACTTCGGCGAATCCGTACGCCTGCTCGGCGTGACGGATCGGGAACGTCTCGTGGAAGCCGTTGATGAAGGTGCCGTGCTCGTGCCCGTGCAGCCCTTCGGGCTGATTGCCACGCATGCCGAGGTACCCGTTGCCGACGGCGAACAGGGTCTCGGTCACGCCGACGTCCTCGAGCGAGAAACTCTTCTCTACGAGTCGCCAGGGGTCGACGGGGAAGCGATCGCGGTCGATCATCAAGAGCCTTCCGGGTGTGGGCTGAGTGCGGGGGTGAGGAGGTCAGTCGAGGAATTCGGCCAGATCGTCGACGACGACATCGGCTCCGGCGTCGCGCAGCACCTGCGCGCCGACACCCCGATCGACGCCCACGACGAGGCTGAAGCCGCCCGCAGATGCCGACTGCACGCCGCTGTGGGCGTCTTCGATGGCGGCGCTGCGCGCGGGGTCCACGCCCACCATGCGTGCCGCGACGACGAACATGTCGGGCGCGGGCTTGCTGGGGATGTGCTGCTGCTCGGCGACGAGGCCGTCCATGATGACGGGGAACCGGTCGATGATGCCCGCCACCGTCAGCACCTCACGGGCGTTCTTCGAGCTCGACACGACGGCGATGGGGGTCCCCGCAGCCTGCAGCTTGTCCAGCAGCGCCAGTGATCCGGGGTAGGGCGCGATGCCCTCCTCGCGCAGCACCCGTTCGAACACGAGGTTCTTCCGGTTGCCGATGCCGCAGACGGTGTCGGCGGTGGGCGCGTCGGAGGGGTCGCCCCACGGCACCTCCACGTCGCGGCTGCGCAGCAGGCTCGCCACGCCGTCGTAGCGCTTCTTGCCGTCGAGGTAGTGGAAATAGTCGGCCTCGGTGTACGGCGGTGCGATGCCCCACGCGGCGAAGAGCTCGGTGAACATCGCCTGCCAGGCGTGCATGTGAACCTCTGCTGTCGGGGTCAGCACGCCATCGAGGTCGAACAGCACGGCGTCGAAGGTGGTGAGGTCGGGAAGAGCGCGTGTGGACACTTCGCCAGCGTAGTCGCGCCGCCGGTGCGAAGGTGAGCGGATGCCGGGTGTCGAAGGCATCCGCTCGCCTGCGTACCTGGTCAGAGCGCGGCGACGACCTCGAGGGCCTGCCGGGCGATCTCGAGTTCTTCGTTGGTGGGGACGACGAGCACCGTGACGGCCGAGTCGTCCGCGGAGATCACGCGCACGTCGCGCCTGCGTTCCTCGTTGCGCTGCGGGTCCAGCTTCACGCCCAGGAACCCCAGCGTCGACAGTGCGCCCTCGCGCACGAGCGGCGAGTTCTCGCCCACGCCGGCGGTGAAGACGATCACGTCGACTCCGCCCAGGTGCGCGATGTACGACCCGGCGTACGCGCGGAGGCGGTGCAGGTACACCTCGAGGGCGAGCGTGGCGTCCTCGTCGCCCCCGGCGACGCGTTCTTCGAGGTCGCGCATGTCGGTGACGCCGGCCAGCCCCAGCACGCCGCTGCCCTTGTTGAGGAGGTCGTCGAGGTCGTCGATCGACATCCTCGCGCGGCGGGCGAGGTGGAACAGCACGGCGGGGTCGATGTCGCCCGAGCGCGTGCCCATCACCAGTCCCTGCAGCGGGGTGAGGCCCATCGAGGTCTCCACCGACCGGCCGCCTTCGATGGCGGCGGCCGATGCGCCGTTGCCGAGGTGGAAGACGATCTGCTTCAGGTCCTCGAGCGGGCGGCCGAGGAACTCGGCGGCGGTGCGGCTGACGTACTTGTGCGACGTGCCGTGGAAGCCGTAGCGGCGGATGCGGTGGGTTTCGGCCAGATCCTTGTCGATCGCGTAGGTGTAGGCCGCCGGCGGGAGGGTCTGGTGGAACGCGGTGTCGAAGACGGCCACGTGCGCGAGGTCGGGGAAGGCCGCCTTCGCGGCGCGCACCCCCTGCAGTGCGCCCGGGTTGTGGAGCGGGGCGAGGACCGACAGCTCGTCGATGTTGATCTCGACCAGGTTGGTGATGAGGGTCGGCTGGAAGAACCGGGCCCCACCGTGCACGACGCGGTGGCCCACGGCCATGGGCGGGAACTCCTCGAGCGACGGCCCCCACTGGGCGAACGCGTCGAGCATGACCCGGAACCCGGTGGTGTGGTCGGGGATCGGCAGCTCCAGCGTGTAGGTGGCATCCGTCGCCGTCACCGCCTCGCCTGCAGGTGTGCCGAAGTACACCTTGTGCTTGGCGGCGCCGACCGACTCGCCGATGCGCTCCACCAGCCCCGAGGCGAGCACGCGGCCGTCCTCCGGCTCCAGCAGCTGGTACTTGAATGACGACGAGCCACTGTTGACGACGAGCACCACGCTCATACGGTTGCCTCTCCTTGCGCCTGGATCGCGGTGATCGCGATCGTGTTGACGATGTCGTCGACGAGAGCGCCGCGCGACAGATCGTTGATGGGCTTGTTCAGACCCTGCAGCACCGGACCGATGGCGATGGCGCCCGCCGACCGCTGCACGGCCTTGTAGGTGTTGTTGCCGGTGTTCAGATCAGGGAAGACGAACACGGTCGCGCGCCCGGCGACGTTGGAGCCGGGGAGCTTCTTGGATGCCACGGCGGCGTCGGTGGCCGCGTCGTATTGGATCGGCCCCTCCACCAGCAGGTGCGGCTCGCGTTCGCGCACGAGCGCGGTGGCCGCGCGCACCTTGTCGACATCGGCACCGCTGCCGGACTCCCCCGTCGAGTACGACAGCATGGCCACGCGCGGCTCGATGCCGAACTGGGTCGCCGTCGCCGCGGACGACACCGCGATGTCGGCCAGCTGCTCGCTGGTGGGGTCGGGGATGACGGCGCAGTCGCCGTAGACGAGCACGCGGTCGGCCAGCGCCATGAGGAAGACGCTCGAGACCACCGAGACGCCCGGCTTGGTCTTGATGATCTCGAACGCCGGTCGAATGGTGTGGGCCGTCGTGTGGGAGGCTCCCGAGACCATGCCGTCGGCCATGCCGAGGTGCACCATCATCGTGCCGAAGTACGACACGTCGGTGACGGTGTCGGCGGCGCGCTCGTAGGTCATGCCCTTGTGCGAGCGCAGGCGCGTGTACTCCTGGGCGAATGTGTCGACGTAGCCGGGGTCGAACGGGCTCGTGATCTGCGCCGCCGACAGGTCGATGCCGAGCTCGCGCGCGCGGGCGTGCACGTCGGCCTCCTCGCCGAGGATCGTGAGGTCGGCGATGCCGCGCGAGAGCACGGTGGCCGCGGCGCGCAGCACGCGGTCGTCGTCCCCCTCGGGGAGCACGATGCGGCGGCGGCCGCTGCGCGCACGCTCGGTGAGGCCGTACTGGAACATCAGGGGCGTGACGACCGTGGTCTTGGCGACCCCGAGCGCCCGGGTGAGCTCGTCGGTGTCGACATGCTTGTCGAACAGGGCCAGCGCCGTTTCGTAGCGGCGCGGCGAACCGGCCGTGAGTCGCCCCCGCGAGCCCATGACCCGCACGGCGGTGTCGTAGGTGTCGAGGTCGGTCGCGATGATCGGCACCGTCGCCCCGAGTCCGTCGATGAGCCTGTCGATGGTCTCGGGCAGCGGGAACGGGCCGTTGAGCACGACGGCGGCCACGGCGGGGAAGGTACCCGAGGTGTGCGCGAGGAGCGTCGCGAGCAGCACCTCGGTGCGGTCGGCCGGGATCACCACGACGGCCGATTCGGTGAGCCGCGGCAGCACGTTCACCATCGACATGCCGGCCACCACGATGCTGACGACCTCGCGCGTCATCATTTCGGGGTCGCCCTTGACGAGGGTTCCCTCCACGGCGCGCAGGATGTCGCTCACCGACGGCGCCACGAGGTAGTGGTCCTCCGGAAGGGCGAGCACGGGGATCTCGCGCCCGGGTCGGGCGGCGGTCACGGCCGACTCGATGGCGGCGATGGTCTCGTCGAGCCGGTCGCCGTCGGCGCGGTTGGCGACGACGGCGAACAGGTCGGCACGGCCCTTGGCCAGCTCCACAAGCGCGAGGGCGGCGATCTGACCCATCTCGGCGGGGGTGCGGGCCACGGTGGTGCCCAGCTGCTCGCTGTGGCCCTGACTGTCGCGGCCGCCGACGACCAGCAGCACCGGGGTACCGAGGTTGGCGGCGACCCGCGCGTTGAAGGCGAGTTCGGCGGGGCTGCCCACGTCGGTGTAGTCGCTGCCCACGACGACGACGGCGTCGCACTGACGCTCGACCGTCTTGAACCGCTCGACGATCGTCGCCAGCGACCCTTCGGGGTCGGCGCGCACATCGTCGTAGGTGACGCCGACGCATTCGTCGTAGTCGAGTTCGACGCCGTCGTGGTCGAGCAGCATCTCGAGCACGTAGTCGCGCTCCTCCGTCGACCGCGCAACCGCGCGGAACACCCCCACCCGCGGGGTGGCCCGGCTCAGCGCATCGAGCACGCCGAGCGCGATCGTGGACTTGCCGGAATGACCTTCGACCGAGGTGATGTAGATGCTCTGAGCCACGTCCACAGCCTAAGCGCGGGCCTTCGCGGCGGACAGGCTCCCCTCCGTGAAAAACCCGCGTGGCCTCCTCCGAGGGAAGGCATGTCGGTCGCTCACCGGCTCCGCACCCCCGCTCGGCGCCCTCGCCGCGGGGGAAAATTAAGACTCTCCGCGAACCCGGCAGAGCCTGGTTACCCTTGCTACGTTTCCGTCCTGGGGGAGTTGGCCTGGATGCCGCCTCGCGGAGAGCTGACACCAGTGTATCCCGACCGGCCCACTGCTCGTGCGCGCGGGTTACGATCGTGGCAGCGACGCGAGGAAGCGGCGCACCTCACCACCCGTCGAGGGGAACGCATGAGCGATCTGTCCGTCGAGCCGATCGGTGCGGAATCCTTCGCCCGGTCCACGACCGCCGTCCTCGATTCGATCACCCGGGTGATCGACGGAAAGCCCGACGCGGTGCGCTCTGCGCTGCTGTGCCTGCTCGCCGAGGGCCACCTGCTCATCGAAGACGTCCCGGGGGTCGGCAAGACCATGCTCGCCCGGGCGCTTGCGGCATCGGTCGATGCCACCGTCCGCCGCATCCAGTTCACGCCGGATCTGCTCCCCGGCGACGTCACGGGCGTGTCGGTGTTCAATCCCGTCGCCCGCGAGTTCGAATTCAAGCGCGGCGCGATCTTCGCCCACATCGTGATCGCCGATGAGATCAACCGTTCCTCCCCCAAGACGCAGTCGGCGCTGCTGGAGGCGATGGAGGAGCACCAGGTCACCGTCGACGGCGAGTCGCATCCGCTCCCCGAGCCGTTCCTGGTCGTCGCGACCCAGAACCCGCTCGAGATGGAGGGCACGTACGCACTTCCCGAGGCGCAGCGCGACCGCTTCATGATGCGCATCTCGATGGGGTACCCGGATGCCGCGAGCGAAGGGCTCATGCTGCGTCAGCGCGACACGGTGAACCCGCTCGCCGCCATCACGCCCGCTGTGGACGCCGATCGGGTGCGGGCGCTCATCGCGTGGGCGCGCAGCGTGCATCTCTCCCCCGCCGTGGAGGAGTATGCCGTCGCGCTCGCGCAGGCCACCCGCACGCACCCCGACCTGCGCCTGGGCGCGAGCCCGCGCGCGACTCTGCAGCTCGTGCGGGCGGCGAAGGTGCGTGCTGCGCTCGACGGCCGCGAGTTCGTCATCCCCGACGACGTGGCCGCCCTGCTCGTGCCGGTGTTCGCCCACCGGCTCATCCCCACCCGCAGCGCCGGCACCGCCCGTGCGCGGTCGTCCGCCGATGCCATCGCGTCGGTGCTGACGCAGATCGCGGCATCCGTCCGGGTGCCGCTCACCGCTCGCGCGTGAGGTGACCGTGGGACGCCTGTGGCCGCTGACGATCCGAGGCACGGGAGCCGTGCTGCTCGGGCTCGGCTGCCTGTTCGTGGCGGCCGATCGCGGCGTGGTGCAGCTGCTCTACGTCGCGATGCTCCTGTTCGCGGTGGTGGGTGCGGCGCTGTTCGCCCTGTATGCCGTGCGCCGGGCGGAGGGCATCACGCGCACGGTCGCACCGGACGTCCTGACGGTCGGGCGGGAGGGGCGGGTGACGGTGCGGGTGTCGCTGCGGGCCGCACTCGCATCGGGGTCGGGCACCTGGCGCGACGCTCTCGCGCCGGGCCTGGCATGGATCGACCCGGCACGCGAGGGCGCCGCTGACGCAGACACGCCGCCACCACCGGCGATCACCGCCGGCTCGCGGCGCACCGCGGCGACGGGGGCGGCCCGCGGCGTCTTCCCCGCTCTCGAGTCGGGGCTGCGCGGCGAGGCGCACACGGTCGACATCGACTACCGCGTGCGGGGCGTGCGCCGCGGCATGCCCGCGATCGGCCCCTTCTCGGTGTCGTCCACCGACCCCTTCGGGCTGGTGCGCCGCACCCACCTGATGAGTGAGCGCACCACGGTCGTCGTCGCGCCCGAGATCGTCGATCTGCCCACGCTCAGCGATCTGCCGGGGGAAGCGGGCGGCACACGGCACAGTACGACCAACGAGCTCGGTCAGGGCACCGACAACCTGATCCCGCGCGCCTACGTCCCCGGCGACTCGATGCGCCGCATCCACTGGCGCGCCAGCGCCCACCGGGACGAGCTGATGGTGCGCCAGGAGGAGCAGGAGTCGACGCCGTCGGCCACCGTCGTGCTGGACCTGTCGACCCGTCGCTACACGATGGACGCCATGCGCGGACCGGGTCTGGATCCGGGGTTCGAGAGCGCGGTGAGCGCCTGCATCTCGGCAGTGGCCCGCTTCGTGCGCGAGGGGTACACGGTCGCCGTCATCGACTCCGACGGGCACGCGCTCGGCGACACGCTGGAAGGGGGCGACGTCGCCGCCGTCGAGGTGCTCGCCGGCGACTTCGCGACCCTCCTCACACGCCGCGACGACCATCTCGCCCAATTGGTGCCGCTGTTCGCCGGCGCCACCAGCGGACCGCTCGTGGTGATCGTGGGGCAGTTCGACGCGGCGGATGCCGCCCTGCTGGCCCCGGTCGCCCACCACACCTCGCTGCCGCTGCTGTTCGCCGTCGCACCGGTCGCCGACGCATTGTCGCGCGCGGCGGAATCGGGATGGCGCGTGGGCGCCATCCCGCCCGACGTCGACCTCGTCCTCGCCTGGCAGTCGGCCGTGGAACGGGGGGTCGGCCGTGTGGTCGCCTGACGTCGCCCACGCCGACGGCGTCCGCGTGCTCGCGTCGCCCATCACCGTCGACCGCGGCAGCCCCACCCCCCGCCCGCCGCGGCGCGGGCGCGCCGACGGGCGGCTGACCATCGCGGTGGCGACGGTCATCATCGCGGCGATGGGGCCGCTGCTGCGCGTCATCGAACCGGGCTCCTGGCTCGCGGCGGGCGTGCTGCTGGCCGGGCTCGTGCTCGCCGCCGGCTACCTCGCCCACCGGGGACGCCTGCCCGCGGTCGCCGTCAGTGGCATCCAATTGCTGCTGTGGGCGGTGTTCCTCACGGCCTGCTACCTGCCCGACACGGCGCTGCTGTGGATCTTCCCGACGCCCGAGACGATCCGGGAAGCGCCGGGGCTGCTCGCCGCCGGGATGAACGAGATCGTGGTGGGTACCGCCCCGCTGTCGTCGGGCGAGGGCTTGACGCTGCTGCTGGTGGGGGCGATCGGGCTCTTCGCGATCGTGCTCGACCACGTCGTCGTCACGGCACGGATGCCGCTGCTGGCGGTCACCGGCGTGGTCGCGGTGTGGCTGGTGCCCGCCCTCGCCGCACCGTCGGGCATGGACGTGGTGTCGTTCGCGTTCCTGGCGGCGGCGATCTTGTTCCTGCTGCGGGCGGAGACCCGCACGCGGGAGACTCCGGGCGTGCCATCGGCGCGGCCCACGACGGGGCAGGCGGGCCGCCCGGCCGAGCGGCGCGCGGGGGTGGGTGCCACGGCGGTCGGCATCGGCGCGATGGCGATCGTCGTGGCGATCACGGTGACCCCGCTCCTGCCGACACCGACCATGCGGCCCGGCGCCGGTGGCGGGCTCGGCGCGGCCGCGACCATCAATCCGTCACTGAATCTGGGTGAAGACCTGCGACGACTCACCAACGTCCCGGTGCTGTACGTGCGCTCCAACGCCCCGCAGGCGCCGTACCTGCGCGTCGTGACCCTGTCGAGCTTCGACGGCAGCCGCTGGCTGCCCGACCACATCCGCACGCTGCCGCTGGAGGGTTCGTACGGGTTCGGGGAGCTGCGCATCGACGAGTCGCTGCGGGTCACGGCGTACCGCACGACCGTGGAGGTCACCAACCTCGCGTCGGCGTGGCTGCCGGTCGCCTTCCCCGCGGTGGCTGTGGAGGGCCTCGAAGGCGATTGGGAGGTGATGCCCTTCAACCGCACCGTGGTGAGCCGGACGGCCAACTCGCAGGGTCAGTCGTACGAAGTGCAGACGCACGTGCCCCGCCCGACCCGCGAGCAGATCCGGGCGTCGCACGCGGGCGGCACCGTGCTGCGGGATGCCACATACGCGCTTCCCGACGTGCCGATGGACCAGATCCTGCAGGCGGCGACCGCCGTCACGGCCGGTGCCGAGAACGACTACGACCGGCTGATCGCGCTGCAGAGCTGGTTCCGCGGCGACGAGTTCACCTACTCCCTCGACGCACCCGTCGCCGACGGATTCGACGGGTCCGGCATCGAGGCGATCGAACAGTTCGTCGCGCAGAAGGAGGGCTACTGCGTGCACTTCGCGTCGGCCTTCGCCGTGATGGCGCGGCTGATGGACATGCCCGCGCGCATCGTGGTGGGCTACCTGCCCGGCACGGGCAACGGCAGCATCGTCGAAGGTCAGGTGCAGTACCAGGTGACCAGCGACCAGCTGCACGCGTGGCCCGAGGTGCACTTCGACGGGATCGGATGGGTGCCGTTCGAGCCGACCAAGAGCCTCGGCACCCCGACGTCGTTCCTCCCCGAGCGCGTCGCGCTGACCGACGACGCGGGCGAGGATCTCACCGGCGGCGTGGCAGAACCCGTCGCGCCGAGCGCGTCGATCGCCCCCACCGACCCCGCCATGAACCCCGATCGCGACGACCAGGCGCTGTCGGGTCCGGCGTCACCCGCGGGCATCTCGCTGACGGGTGCGCTGACGGCCGTCGCGGTGCTGCTGGTGCTGACGGCGCCCGCCCTGCTGCGCGAGGTGGTGCGCCGCCGGCGGCTGGCCGCCGCCGCACGCGGCGATGCAGCGGCGGCGTGGCTGGGTGTGCGGGAAGCGGCCGTCGACCTCGGCATCCCGGTCCCCGCCGCCGAGTCACCGCGGGCGTTCGGGGCACGGCTGGTCGCGGAGTACGACGCGCCGGCCGGAGCGGTGTCGCTTCTGGTGACGGCGATCGAGCGTGTGTCGTACGCGCCCGAGGGCGGCGTGGCGGCGGCGGGTGGTTCGCGTCGTGCGCCAGGTGCGGACGCGACGGCCGATGCCGCGATGTCGAACGCCGTCTCGGCGGTGACCGGCGCGCTGTCGGCCAGTCAGTCGCGCGGTCGCAGGCTGCTGGCGACGCTGGTGCCGCGCTCGCTCATCGTGCGGCCCGGCAGCGCCTATGCCGCGGCGCGCGTTCCGGTGTGATGGCGGGGCTCGCGACCGTGATCGGGTGGCCGCGTGCGCGAGCGGCGTCGCGCACCAGGTAGACTGTCCCGCGGCCCTCCGGGGCCATGGAGGATTCGCCTAGTGGCCTATGGCGCACGCTTGGAAAGCGTGTTGAGTGAAAGCTCTCAGGGGTTCGAATCCCCTATCCTCCGCCATTTCGTCCCCCGCCCCGCGCGCCACGGGGCCGCTCCGGTGTCGCATCCGCGCAGTCCGCGCACGTGGCACCCGCCAGACGTGACACTCGAGCAGCCCGCGGCGCGGGCGGGGCGGGGTCAGACGTCGCGGAGCGGCGAACCGACCACGTCGAAATCGAAGCCGCCGAGCTCGCCGGTCAACAGCGGACGGGCACGGGCGATGGATGCCTGCACCTCCGGCAGCACGAGCGACGCGCGATGCGCGTCGGCATTCGTCCACAGCTCCACCACGTACACCGTGTCGGGCTCGTGGTCGTTGACGCCGACCTCGTAGAGGAGGCAGCCGACGTGGTCCAGCGCGTCGCTGCGACGGATGAGCAGCGCGACCAGGTCGTCGCGCTTGCCCGCGACGGTTCGGAGCGTGCCGACGTGAGCGAAGACCATGCGCCGAGTGTAGGGCGCGGCGCCGCCGCCCGCAGCGGCATCCGCGTTCACTCACCACCTGTATGGACGGCGCCTTGCTGCGGGTCTAGCCTGAGCGCGACAGCACCGGCGCTGTCGCGGAGACGAACATCGCTAGGGGTTCCGATGGATACCTTTGTCGTCATATTGCAGGCGTGCGTCGTCATCGGAGCGATCGTCATGGGCGTGCGCACCGGCGGCCTCGGACTCGGCCTTTGGGGCGTGGTCGGCACCGTCATCCTCGTCTTCGCGTTCCGGCTGCCACCCGGCTCGGTCCCCGTCGACGCGTTCTTCATCATCATCGCGGTCATCACCGCATCGTCGGCCATGCAGGCTGCCGGGGGCATCGACTTCCTCGTCGCGATCGCGTCGAAGATCATTCAACGCAACCCCAAGCGACTCACCTATGTCGCGCCGCTGGTCGCGTTCGTCTTCACGGTGCTCTCGGGGACATCCAACATCTTCTTCGCCCTCATCCCGGTCATCTACGAGACCGCCTACCGCAACGGCCAGCGGCCCGAGCGCGCACTGGCATCCTCGACCGTCATATCGGGGCTGGGAATCACCGCGAGCCCGGTGTCGGCGGCGATGGCGGCGTACCTCGTGCTCATGGAGGGGACCGGATACGGTCTGCCGCAGATCCTCGCGATCACGATCCCCGCGGCGATCGTGGCGTGCATCGTGACATCCTTCGTGCAGCAGCGCATCGGCAAGGACCTGCTCGACGACCCGGAGTACCTCAAGCGGGTGAAGGCGGGCACAGTGGAGGTCCCCGCCGCGCTGCGCGAGCGGTACGAGGCGAAGTTCGGCGGCACCGCATCAGCCGGTACGACCTCGACCGGCGCGCCGGCGGCCGACGCGGCAACGGCACCCGCGACCGCCCGCGCCACCGCCGCCGACACCCCGACCCGCGCCGCGACCCGCCCGACGATCATCGAGCACCCGGTACCCAAGGGCGGCAGGACCTCTGCGATGATCTTCGTCGCCGGCACCCTCGTGATCGTGCTGCTCGGGCTGTTCCCGGGCCTCCGACCCGCCTTCCCCGACGAAGAGGGCGTGATGACGCCGATCGGCATGTCGATCGTGATCGAGATGATCATGTTCACCGTGGCGCTCGTGGTGATCCTCGTCGGCCGCATCAAGCCGTCGCTCGTGGTCGAGCAGCCGCTGCTCAAGGCCGGCTTCGTCGCCGCGGTCGCTCTGTTCGGCATCGCGTGGATGGCCGACACCTTCATCGCCGCCAACCAGGAGACCATCATCGAACCGCTCGGCGCGATGATCGAAGCCAACCCGCTGCTCCTCGCCGTCGCGCTCTTCCTCGTCGCCGGACTCACCACCAGCCAGTCCGCCACGACCAACACGATGATCCCCATCGCGCTCGCGGCGGGCCTCGCCCCCGGAATCATCACCGCGATGTGGCCCTCGCTCATCGGCGTCTGGCTGTTCCCGGCCAACGGGTCGCAGATCGCCTCGGTCGAGACCGACCTCAGCGGCTCGACCAAGCTCACCCAGGTGCCCGTCTACCACTCGTTCACCATCCCGATGGTGGTCTCGTGGGCGGCGGTGGTCGCGGCGGGCCTGCTCATCCAGCTCGTCGTTCCGGTGTGACCCCCGGCGGCAACCGACACTCCCCCTCTCATCGAAGGAGCATCATGAACGATCTCGACGGCTTGAAGGATGCCGCGGCAGCGATCATGCCGGAGGTGATCGATCGCCTGGAGCAGCTGGTGCGCATTCCGTCGATCGCCTTCCCCGGCTTCGACCCGGCTCCCGTGCACGAGATGGGCGCGGCGGTCGTATCGCTCTTCGACGCTGCCGGCATCCCCGGCGTGCGGCTGCTCGACGTGCCCGACGGCTACCCGTGCGTGTACGCCGACGTGCCCGGCCCCGACGGCGCGCCCACCGTGCTGCTGTACGCCCACTACGACGTGCAGCCCGCGCCGGAAAGTCAGAACTGGTCGTCAACGCCCTTCGAGCCGATCACCAAGGACGACGGCCGCATCTACGGACGCGGGGCCGCCGACGACAAGTCCGGCCTGGTGATCCACTACGCGACGCTGAAGATGCTGGGCACCCCGCTCCCCTGCCATCTGAAGATCCTCGTGGAGGGCGAGGAGGAGACCATCTCGCACCTCGAGGACTTCGTCGAGAACCATCCGGATCTGTTCGAGGCCGACGCCTACGTCATCGCCGACATCGGCCCGCAGCGCGTGGGACGGCCGGGCCTGACCACGGCGCTGCGCGGCGACGTGGCCTGCACCGTCACGGTGCGCACACTGGCCAACCCCGTGCACTCCGGCATGTTCGGTGGGGCGGCACCCGATGCCCTCACGGCGATGATCCGCATCCTCGACACCCTCCACGACGACAACGGGGACACCACCATCCCCGGCGTGGACAGCTACAGCTGGGAGGGCGCCGCCATGGACGAGGAGGTGTACCGCGAGGGATCGGCCATTCTCCCGGGGGTCGAGTTCCTCGGCACCGGCTCCCTCTCCGACCGCATCTGGGCCAAGCCCTCGGTCACCGTGCTCGGCATGGATCTGCCCAGCACCGCCGAGGCATCCAATGTGCTCCTGCCCGAGGTGACGGCGAAGCTGTCGATGCGCATCGTCCCCGGCTCCGACGGCGACGCGCAGCTCGAGGCGCTCATGGCGCACCTGCGGGCGCAGCGCCCGTGGAACTGCGTCGTCGAGGTGGAGAAGGTGAAGGTCGGCCACGCGTTCGCGGTCGATGCCACCCATCCGGCGATCGTCGCCGCCGAGAAGGCGCTTGAAGAGGCCTACGGCGCCCCGGTCGAGAACATCGGCAGCGGCGCCTCGATCCCCCTCGTGGCCTCATTGAAGAAGGTGTCGCCCGACGCCGCGATCCTGTTGTGGGGTGCGGAGGACACGGCGCAGTCACGCATCCACGCGTCCGATGAGTCGGTCGACCCGGGCGAGATCGAGCGGATGATCGTCGCGCAGACCCTGTTCATCCGCCACCTCGTGGCGGCGGCCGGCGACTGAGGCGGCGCCCGGCGACTGAGGCGGCGCCCGCTCAGCTCTCCCGGAAGTCGTCGGGTTCGACGTCGTCGATGAAGTGCTTGAACTCCTCGATGTTCTCCTCGGCGTCGGCCTCGGCCAGCACATCGGGGATACCTGCCTCGGCGAGCACGGCATCGGCCACGAAGATGGGGGCGGCTGTGCGGGATGCCAGCGCGATGGCATCCGACGGGCGTGCGTCGACGCGCTGCGTGCCCTGCGGCGACGAGAGCGTCACCTCGGCGTAGAAGGTGCCGTCGTCGATACGGGCCACTTCGACGCGGTCGACTTCGGCCCCCAGCGTGGTGAGCATCGACCGCATGAGGTCGTGGGCGAGCGGGCGCGGGGTGACCGCGCCCTCGACGGCGATGAGGATCGAGGTCGCCTCCTGGGCGCCGATCCAGATCGGCAGGATCGCCCCCTCGCCCGGCAGGGCGTCGATGGGCTTGAGCAGCACGACCCGCTGCCCGTCGGGATCGAGAGCGACACCGGCGACACGCACCTGGACCATGTTGCCCCCTTCATCGAGGCATCCGAGAGGACCCCTCGATGCCCATCGTAGGCATCCTCGGCCGCCACGGCACCGGGCACCGCGGGATGCCCCGCAACCGTCCAGCCGGGCGATGCCGCAGCAGGTGCAGGACGCCGCAGGGCGGGCGAGGTGGAGGACCGCGCCGGGGCTTGCGGGTGCGCAGTGGTGGAGGGAGGAGCGCGGCGCGAGCGTGTTCGTCGACGTCGGCGCCTGGGGCGCGGCATCCGGTCTAGTCGTCGTCGCTGGCGACGGCCACACCCAGCCAATCGCCGAGCTCGTGGATCTCGGCGCGCACCATCTCGTGCTCCTCGGGCTCGAACGGGGTGAACTCGTGCACGGCGTCGACACGCAGCACCTCGCGCTGCCGGTCGACGTGGGCGTCGAGCATGCCCACGAAGCGATCGCCCACGAGGATCGGATGCGCGAAGAACCCGTAACGGCGCTGGGGTTTCGGTTTGAACTGCTCGAGCACATAGTCGAAACCGAAGATCTCACGCAGGCGCGGCCGGTCGAACAGCATGCCGTCGTAGGGGTTCAGAAAGGCGACCCGGCCCCCGGCGTCGTCGTCGAGCGCCGCGACCGCCTCCGGGTCGACCCGGTAGCGGCGCGTGCTGCCCTCGATAGTCGCGGGCTCCCCGGCCTCACCCACCGGCGTCCACGGCGAGCGCTGCTTCGCGATGCCGGCGGCCTGCAGCCGTCGCTCGTGACGCAGGTGAGCGGCCTCGTCCTCGTCGATCTCGGGCAGGTCTTGGGGGTAGACCCGATCCGCGAGGTCCCACAGTCGGTGACGGCCGTCGCGACCGGCGATCGCCACGACCCCTTGCCGCATCAGGAACTCGAGCATATGCGGCACCTGGTTGGACCCCGACCAGCCGTCGGGCGGGCGGCTGACTGCGGCGGTGTCGGGGATCTGCGCCGCCGGCAGCGGGCCCTCGGCACGCAGACGCGCGATGACGTCGTCGCGGAAGCGCGCGTTGGCATCGAGCCACCGGCGACTGCTCTCGCGCTGCGGCCATCGGCGCATCTCGGGGAGGAGGAGCGGCAGCATGCTCACCGGGCGGAACGTGCCAGCGAACTCGAACAGCAGGCGATCGTCTTCGACGGCCTTGCGCAGCTGACCCGACTCGTACGACCAGCCGATGCGCGTCCACAGCACGGTCTGCTCGCAGGGGGCGATGGTCGCGGTCGGGTCGATCTTGATCTCACCGATCTGCTCAGCGACCTCGACGACATCGCCGGGCCGCTGCGCGTCGAGCAGCTGCGCGCGCACCGCGATGCGGCGAGCCTGGTCCACGGTGAGCCGGTGCGTCACGCGGTCGAGGCTAGCCGAGGCCTCCCCCACCCGCACCGCATGCCGTCTGCGCACCCCCGCGCTGCTCCGGTGTCACGGATGGCGGATGCCACGGCCCACGACCCCGCGGAAGCGACACCCGAGTAGCTCGCGCGCGGCCGACACCCGACATCGGCCGCCGCGGCGACCCGCGCGGCTCCGGTGTCACGGATGGCGGATGCCACGGCCCACGACCGCGCGGAAGCGACACCCGAGCAGCTCGCGCGGGCGACACGCGAGCAGCTCGCGCGGGCGACACCCGAGCAGCTCGCGCGGGCGACACCCGAACAGCTCCCGCGGGCGACACGCGAGCAGCTCCTGCGGGCGACACCCGAGCAGCCCGCCTGGAGGCGCGGACGCGGGCATTCCGGCCGCCGCCGGACTACGCTCGGTGCCGTACCGGGTGCGCGGGCCCGAATTCCACGCAGGACATCCCGGACGAGCCAACAGAATCGAAGCGGGTGCGCGATGGTCAGACGCGGCGCGAATCAGCCGAGCGTCGGCGGGTACAACCAGGCCGTCGTCCTCGACCAGATCCGTCGCGCCGACGGCCTCAGCCGCGTCGAGCTCGCCGAGACCACCGGCTTGTCGGCACAGACCGTCTCGAACATCTGCGCCCGACTGCTCGATGCCGGGATCATCGAGGAAGCCGGTCGCGCCGCCGCCGCAGCGGGCCCCGGCAAACCCCGCACGACGCTGCGCCTGGTGGGAACGAGCCGCTATGCGGTCGGCGTGCACCTGGACCCGAGCGTGCTGACCTTCGTGCTGCTGGGTATCGACGGCGCCGTCGTCGACAGCCGTACGCGGCCGACCCCGAGCGCGAACGACCCGGCGCGCACCGTGCGGCTCATCGTGACCGAGATCGACGGTCTGCTCGACACCTCGGGCGTCGACCGCGCCCGCGTCGTCGGTGTCGGCATCGCCGCCCCGGGCCCCATCGACGCCGAACGGGGCGTCGTCGTCGATCCGCCGAACCTCGCCGGCTGGCATCGGGTGCCGTTGCGCGACGCCATCGCCCAAGGCACGGGGTTCCCTGTCGTGCTCGACAAGGATGTCACGGCGGCCGCCGTCGCCGAACGCTGGCACGAGCGCGCCCCGGGAGGGGCGAGCTTCGCGTTCCTCTACCTCGGCATCGGCCTCGGGGTGGGGCTCGTGCTCGGTGAGGACGTCGTGCGCGGCGGCTCCGGCAACGCCGGCGAGATCGGCCACATCCCGGTGGATCCGGACGGTCCGCCGTGTGCGTGCGGCTCCCGCGGCTGCGTCGCGGTGAGCTGCACCCCGGCGGCCCTGGTGGCAGAGGCGGAGGCGCTCGGGCTGCTGCCGGCCACGCATGTCGACGACGACGCCAGGTCCATCGACGAGGCGCTCACCCGGCTGGTCGTACGAGCGGCCGACGGCGACGCGGGCACCCTCGCGCTGCTCGAGCGCACGGCCGAGCGCATCGCGCGCGCCCTCGCGGTGGTGTGCAACCTGCTCGACGTCGACCGCGTCATCATCGGCGGCCCGATGTGGCACCGGCTCGCCCCCTGGCTCGAGGCCGACATCCCGCAGCTGCTGGCCTCACTGCTCGTGGCGCGCGGTCTGCACCACGTCGCCGTGGCCGGCACGGGCCTCGGCGACGATGTGGGCGCGATCGGCGCCGCGTGTCTCGTGCTGGATGCCGCGCTGGCGCCGCAGCCGCGCTCACTGCTGCTGGGCTGAGCACCCCGCCGTCGCAAGCGTGATGCAAGCGTGATGCAACGCGCGGTCCGAGCCCTTGACACCTAATAGTCCATTCGCTTGACTTATTGCGCCGTGCGCCGGTGACGTCGCTGTGCGGCCACATGCGAGCAAGGGAGCACCATGAGAAAGTCAGCAGCACTGACGGCGCTGGCCGCCGGCACGGGTCTCACCCTCCTTCTGGGCGGTTGCACCTCGGGCGAATCCGCCGACGACGCGAACACCATCACGGTCGTGTATTCCAAGACCGACTCGTTCACCGCGCTCGACACCCTCCTGACCCAGGCGAAGGAGCAGTTCGAGGCCGCGAACGACGGCATCACCGTCGATCTGCAGCCGATCACCGCCACCGACGACGACTACAAGACCCGGCTGCAGCTGTCGCTGGGCTCCGAGGACACCGCCCCCGACGTCTTCTACGAAGACACCTTCAACGTGCGCAGCGACGTGGAGGCCGGCTACCTGCTGAACCTCGACGACCACCTGGCCGAGTGGGACGACTGGGCGCTGTTCGACGAGGGGGCCAAGGCCGCCGGTGAGGGCGGCGACGGCAGCATCTACGCCCTCCCCCTCGGCACCGACACCCGCGTCATCTGGTACAACACCAACGTGCTCGAAGCCGCGGGCGTACCGGTGCCGTGGCAGCCCGAGAGCTGGCAGGACATCCTCGACGTCGCGGCGCAGATCAAGAGCAGCCAGCCTGACGTCGTCCCCTTCAACATGTATGCCGGCACCGGCACCGGTGAGGGCACCGTGATGCAGGGCTTCTACGAGCTGCTGTACGGAACCGGTGACGGCACCGGGCTGTACGACGACGCCGAAGGCAAGTGGGTCGTCGAGTCGCAGGGCTTCATCGATTCACTCCAGTTCCTGCAGACGCTCTACGAAGAGGGCTACGCCGTCGCGCCCGACCAGGCGCTGGACCCGAACGTGTGGCAGGCGGTGTTCGGGGAGATGTTCCCGCAGGACCAGCTCGGCGCCACGGTGGAGGGCTCGTACACGCCGTCGTTCTGGATCGAGGGCGGTTCGTACGAATGGCCCGAGTACGGCGAGGTCATGGGCGTGGCACTGTTCCCGACGCAGGACGGCCAGGAGCCGGGCGGCGTGAGCATGTCGGGCGGCTGGACGCTCGCCGCCTCCGCCACCACCGACCAGCCCGATCTGGCCTTCGACTTCATCGCCACGGCGCTCAACGCCGAGAACTCGCTCTGGTACGCCATCAACAACGCACAGATCGCCGTGCGCACCGACGTGGCGCAGGAGCCGAGCTACCTCGAGGCGAACCCGTTCGTCGGCGACGTGTCCGAGGCGGTCGCGGTGACCCACTTCCGCCCTGCCACCGGCGACTACCCGCAGATCTCGGTCGCCGCGCAGCAGGCCACCGAGGCGGTCATCACCGGTCAGCAGAGCCCCGAAGAAGCCGCGGCGGCCTACGACGACGCCGTGCGGCAGATCGTCGGCGAAGACAACGTCATCGCGAAGTAACGGATGACTGCGACCGCGACCGCGCCGGCGACGATCCGCCGTCCGCGCCGCAGCCGCATCGGCGACCGTGCAACGCCCGCTCGGGCGTTGCCGCTGGTGCCCGCTGCCGTACTGCTGCTGCTCTTCCTCGCCGGCCCGATCGCGTGGGCGCTGGCCGGGTCGCTGGGCGACCGCGCGCTCAGCGGCACCCAGGCGGCCGACCCGCAGTTCGTCGGCTTCGACAACTACGTGCGCCTGTTCGCCGACCCCGTACTGCCGCTGTCGATCGGTGTCACGGTGGTGTTCGTCGTGGGGTCGGCGATCATCGGTCAGAACGTGCTGGGGCTGCTTCTGGCCGTACTCTTCCGCTCGGGGAGCCGCGCGGTGGCCGGCACCGTCGGCGTGCTGGTGGTGACGGCGTGGGTGCTCCCCGAGATCGTCGCCGCGTTCGTGAGCTACGCCTTCCTCTCGGCGGACGGCACGCTCAATGGCATCCTCGCCGCCGTCGGCATCGAGGGCCCGAACTGGCTCTATGCGTTCCCGGTGGTCGCGATCATCCTGGCCAACACGTGGCGCGGCACCGCGTTCTCGATGATGATCTACCGCGCCGCCCTCGATGACGTGCCGCTGGAGGTGATCGAGTCGTCGATGCTCGACGGCGCCGGGGGCTGGCAGCGGCTGCGACTGATCACCCTGCCGATGATCCGGGGGACGATCTTCACGAACCTCATGCTCACGACGCTGCAGACGCTGTCGGTGTTCACGCTCATCTGGGTGATGACCAAGGGTGGACCCGGCAACCTGTCGAGCACCCTGCCGGTGCTCGCCTACACCGAGGCGTTCCAGTTCGGCGACATCGGCTACGGCAACGCGATCGCGGTCGTCATGCTCCTGTTGGGCGCGGTGTTCTCGATCGGCTACGTGATGTCGCTGCGCCGCAGCGGGGGGCGCGCATGAGCCTGCCGAGCATCGCGGGCCCCTCCCGCTCCACCACGAAGTTCTGGGCGAATGTCGTGCTCATCGTCATCGGGGTGATCTTCGCCCTTCCGCTGGCGTGGGTCGTGCTGGCTGCGTTCGACTCGTCCGCCGGCTACCAGGTGAAGATCCCCGCCGAACCCACCCTCGACAACTTCACCGACGTGCTCACCCCCGAGCTCACCCTCCGGCCGCTGCTGAACAGCCTGCTGCTGTCGACCGCCGCGGCCCTGGTGACCGTCGTCGTCGCCGTGCTCGCCGCCTACCCGCTCTCCCGCTTCCGCTCGCGGTTCAACGCGCCGTTCCTCTACTCCGTGCTGTTCGCCAGCTGCCTGCCGATCACGGCGATCATGGTGCCGGTGTACAGCCTGTTCGTGCAGCTGCGCCTCATCAACCAGCCGTGGGCGGTGGCGCTGTTCCTCGCGGCGAGCGCGCTGCCGATGGCGCTGTGGATGACCAAGAACTTCATGGACTCCGTTCCGGTGAGCTTGGAGGAGGCCGCGTGGGTCGACGGAGCGAGCGCCATGACGGCGCTGCGGCGCATCGTCGTGCCGCTCATGCGCCCGGCCCTCAGCGTCGTCTTCGTCTTCGTGTTCCTGCAGGCCTGGGGCAACTTCTTCGTCCCGTTCGTGCTGCTCTACTCCCCCGAGTGGCAGCCGGCGGCGGTGTCGATCTACTCGTTCTTCGGCCAGTACGGCACCGTCGCCTACGGCCGGCTGGCCGCCTATTCGCTCATCTACTCCCTCCCCGTCCTCGGTCTATACGTGCTCGTCACGCGCGGCCTCGGCGGCACCTTCGCCCTCTCCGGTGCGGTCAAGGGCTGACGCCCCCGCTCCCCACGACTGGACACTCATGCACCGAAACGACCGACTCTCCCTCCAACGCATCGACCGCCTGAGCCGCGACCGGCTGGTCGCCGCGATGTACCGCGACCGCGCGGCGCTCACGATCGAGGCGTGGGAGGTACCCGGCGAACCGGTGCCGTTCGCCGAGGCGGTGGCGGCGGCCTACGCGCCGTTCGAGGTCGGCACCCGGTGGGGCCGCCCGTGGGGCACGGTGTGGTTCCATGTCACCGGCGAGGTCCCCGCCGGCTGGCACGATGCCCCCGGCACCGAGGTCGAACTGTGCGTCGATCTCGGTTTCGACGCCTCCGCGCCGGGCTTCCAGGCCGAGGCGCTGGTGTTCCGTCCCGACGGTTCCATCGTGAAGGCCATCGAGCCGCGCAACGCCATGGTGCCGATCGAGTCGGCCACCGTCGACCTGTACATCGAGGCGGCGAGCAACCCGAGCGTGGCGGGCACCTTCACTTTCGCCCCGACACCGTTGGGCGACCCCGCGACGGCCGGCACCGACCCCCTCTATCGGCTGCAGACGCTCGAACTCGGGCTGCTCGACCGTGAGGTGTGGGAGCTGACCCAGGACATCTGGACCCTGCGCGGCCTCGTCGACCAGCTCGACCCCGACCGCACCCGCCACGCGCGTGTGCTGGCCGCCCTCGGGCGGGCCGTCGATGCGCTCGACCCCGACGATCCGGCCGGCACCGCGACGGCCGCGCGTGCCGAACTGGCGGGCGTGCTGGCGTCGCCGGCCGCGGCATCCTCGCACCGCATCACCGCCGTCGGTCACGCCCACATCGACTCCGCCTGGCTCTGGCCGGTGCGCGAGACGGTGCGCAAGGTGGCGCGCACGTTCTCGAATGTGCTCGATCTCATCGAGCGGGACGACGACTTCGTCTTCGCCGCGTCGTCGGCGCAGCAGTACGCGTGGATCAAGCAGCACTATCCCGACCTGTTCGCGCGCATCGTGACGGCGGTGCAGGCGGGCAGATTCGTGCCGGTGGGCGGGATGTGGGTCGAATCCGACACGAACATGCCCGGTTCCGAGGCGCTCGCCCGCCAGTTCGTGGAGGGCAAACGATTCTTCCTCGAAGAGTTCGGCGTCGAGCCGCTCGAGGTGTGGCTGCCCGACTCGTTCGGCTACTCGGCGGCGCTGCCGCAGATCATCGCCGAGGCGGGGTCGCGGTGGTTCCTCACCCAGAAGATCTCGTGGAACGAGACCAACCGCATGCCGCATCACACGTTCTTGTGGGAGGGGATCGACGGGACGCGGGTGTTCACCCACTTCCCGCCCGTCGACACGTACAACTCCGAACTGTCCGGCGCTGAGCTCGCTCGCGCCGAACGGCAGTTCGGTGAGAAAGCGGATGCCGGTTCGTCACTGGCTCCGTTCGGCTGGGGGGACGGCGGCGGCGGGCCGACACGCGAGATGATCGCGGCGGCCCGCCGCACTGCCGACCTCGAGGGATCGCCGAAGGTGCGCCTGGGTTCGCCCGCGCAGTTCTTCAGCGACGCCGAAGCCGAGTACGCCGCTCCCCCGGTCTGGTCGGGCGAGCTGTACCTCGAGTACCACCGCGGCGCCTACAGTGCGCAGGCCCGCACCAAACGCGGCAACCGCCGCAGCGAGCACCTGCTTCGCGCCGCGGAACTGTGGGCGACGCTCGCCACGGCGCGCACCGGCGCCCCGTACCCGGCGGAGCGACTGCGCAGCCTGTGGCAGACCGTGCTGTTGCAGCAGTTCCACGACATCCTGCCGGGCACGTCGATCGCGTGGGTGCACCAGCAGGCCGAGGCCGAGTATGCGCGCGTCGCCGCGGAGCTCGGCGACATCATCGACACCTCTCTGCAGACACTGACCGGGCCGGGCGAGAGGGAGCTCACCGCCAACGCCGCTCCGGTGCCCCTGGCCGGCTCCGCCGCGCTCGGGGTGGCAGCCACCGTCAGAACCGCTCCCCTGCGCGTGCGCGCCGACGACGACACGTGGGTGTTCAACCACCCGCGGATCACCTGGACGCTCGACGCCCGTGGCCGGGTCATCGGCGGCCACGACCGCATCGCCGATCGGGAGCTGGTCGATCCCGACCGTCCGGCGGGCGTCCTGCAGCTGTTCCGCGACACCCCCCGCGAGTGGGATGCCTGGAACATCGACTCCGAGGACACTACGGTGTGCACGGAGCTGGCCGATGCCGATGAGGTGCGGCCGACCGACGACGGCGTGGGCCTCATCGTGCGCCGGTCGTTCGGCGCGTCGCGCATCGAGCAGGAGTTCCGGGTGGATGCCGCCACCGGCGCCCTCGACATCACCGTGCGCGCCGACTGGCACGAACGGCAGAAGATGCTCAAACTCGCCTTCCCGCTGCAGCTGCGGGCGGAGCAGACCGAGTCGGAGATCCAGTTCGGTCATCTGACCCGCTCCGTCCACGCGAACACCTCCTGGGATGCCGCGAAGTTCGAGACCGTCGCCCACCGGTGGCTGCGCCTGGCCGAGGGCGCATACGGCGTGAGCATCGCCAACGACGCGAGCTATGGCCACGACGTGCACCACGGCGCGGGGCCCTCGGGTGGCCGTCACACCGTCGCGCGCGTGACGCTGGTGCGCGCCCCGCTGTTCCCCGACCCGGGCTCGGACCAGGGCGCGCACGAGTTCCGGGTGTCGGTGCTGCCGGGAGCGGACGTCTCGGAGGCGGTCGCGCAGGGGTTCCGGCTGAACCTGCCGGCGACGACGGTGCGGGGGGCGTCTCCCGTCGCACCGGCGCTCGAGGTGGACGACCCCGGCGTCGTGGTCGAGGCGGTCAAGCTCGCCGACGACGGCTCGGGCGACGTGATCGTGCGACTGTACGAAGCGCGCGGCAGTCGACGCCGCGCGACGATCCGTCCCGGATTCGCCTGGACGGAGGTGGCGCAGACCGACCTGCTCGAGCGTCCCGCGCAGGGAGAGGTGGTGCGGTCGGCGACGCCGACGGCCGCCGCCGGGTCGGCGGGGTTCACGGTGCAGCTGGAGCGCTTCCAGCTGACGACGGTGCGCATCCGCCGCTGAGCTTCCGCCACTGATCGAGCGGCCGCCGCGGCATCCGCGTCACCAGCCCATAGACCCCGGGCCGCCCTTGAAGGGACCGCGCACCCACGAGGTGACCCAGCCGCCGTAGAAGAGGCCGGGCTGCGGGGTGACGGTCTCGCCCGCGACGGTGCAGCGGTCCATCGGCGCGGCGTACACCGCGACCCGGTCGGTGAGCAGTTCGTATCCCGGCGAGGGATGCGGGTAGTTCCACGCCGCGCGCTCGGCGACCGCGTCGCCGACGCGCACGTCGAAATAGCGTGCGGCACCCTTGAACTCGCAGAATGAACTGCCGTCGGCGGCGACCAGGGTGCCCGGGGCGAACGCCGCGATGGGCAGGTAATACACCGGCGGGTGGCTCGTCTCCAGCACCCGCACGACGTCGGTCGTGTCGACGATGCGCAGGCGGCCGAAGTCGATCGTGACCGGGGTGTCGACCTGTTCGATGCGCGGCGGGCGCGGGTAGTCCCAGACCGACTCCTGGCCGGCTGCGACGGGATCGGGGTGAGGGAGGGCCATGTGCTCACTGTACAAATGCGGTGAGATGCGCCGCGAGGGGTTGCGTGGCGCGCGCGGGTGGTTGACTGTCGCCATGACCGGCGTGCCGATGTTCCCGCTGGGCTCCGTGCTGCTGCCCTACACCCCGCTGCCGCTGCGGGTGTTCGAGCCGCGCTACCTCACGATGATCGGCCGGCTGCTCGACGAGGAGGAGCCGCAGTTCGGCGTGGTGCTCATCGAACGCGGTCCCGAAGCGGGTGGCGGTGACCAGCGCAGCAGCGTCGGCACCATGGCACGGCTTGTGCGCGTCGCGGCCACGGCGACGGATCTGCAGGTGATCGCCGTGGGCGCCGACCGCTTCAGTGTCGACCGCTGGCTGCCGGACGACCCCTACCCGAGGGCCGAGGTCTCCCCCGTCGCACCGCTGGAGTGGTCCGACGCCCTCACTCCCCTGCGCGACGAGGCCGAACGCATCGTGCGGCGGGTGCTCGCCCTCGCCGGAGAGGACGAGCGGGTGCAGTGGGATGCCGCGATCGAACTGTCACCGGACCCTGTCGAGTCGTCGTGGCAGCTCGCCGCGATCGCGCCGCTGGGTGAGCTCGACCACTTCACCCTGCTGCGCTCGACCACCCTCGGCGGGTTGCTGCGCCAGGTCATCGACCTCACGCTCGACATCGAACCGCTGATCACGCGACGTCCGACCGACGACCGCAACTGACGCTCAGCCCACGGGCGGGTCAAGGGGCAGCTCGACCGTGGCATCCCACGGCTCGGTCCACCCGAGTCGGTCGAACAGCGCGTCGAGCACCATCGCCGTGAATCCCCACACCAGGTGCACGCCGGTGGCGTGGCGCACGTGGAACGCGGGGGTGCGGAACTCCTGACCGCCGCGGCGCAGCACCGTGACGCCGCGGTTGGCGGGGTCGAGCAGGTCGGCCACAGGCGCACGGAACACGTCGGCCGACTCGGCCTCGTCGACGACGTGGACGGCCGAGGGATGCCGCCACCACCCGAGCACGGGGGTCACCAGATGCCGGGAGTGAGCCAGCGGAATGGTCTCGAGCTCGCCCAGCACCTCGACCCCCGACGGTTCCAACCCGGTCTCCTCCTGCGCTTCCCGCAGCGCCGCGCCGACCGCGCCGCCGTCGCCGTCGTCGACCCGGCCACCCGGGAACGCGACCTGGCCCGGGTGCGAGCGCAGGGTCGCGGCGCGGGCGAGCAGCAGCACGTCGAGGTCGCGCGAGACCGCGGCATCCTGCGCGTCGTGGGCGCTGAGACGTTCGTCGAGGACGCCGAAGAGGATGAGCACGGCCGCCGGGCGCGAGTCGGCCGGCGCGGGCAGCTCGATGAGCGAGGCGAACCCGCCGCCGCCGGCCACCGCCGATGCGGCCAGCGCCGCCAGCTGCTTCCGCGCGGACTGCGGGGCGAGGGTGGCGGGCATGCTCTCAGGCTACGCCGCATCGCCGACAGCCCGGCTGTGCCCGCCACAGCGCGCCGACAGGATCAGCGCGCCACCCACACGTAGGGCGCGTGGGTGGCGATCGCCCCGGTCGCCGCGCGTTCGGCCAGGATCAGCGCGCCGTCGAGCGGATCGCCGGCCGACGCCTGCAGGACGGCGTCGGGGCGCAGGGCGGTGAGCGTCTGTTCGAACGCCGCGGTGAGCGCACCGCCGGCGCGGAACACACCGCCGGTGGTCGCGATGACCGGCGGCAGCGCCGGGTGCAGCGCGGCCGCCGCACTGCGAGCGGCCTCTCTGCCCGCCTCGGCGACGATCGCGGTCGCGGCGGAGTCGCCGTCGGCGGCGGCGGCCACGACGTCGGTGGCGAACGAGGCCAGCACGCCCGCACGGTCCGCGCGGGTGTACAGCTGGCCGGGCCAGGTGAGTGGGTCGCCGAAGCGCTGCCGCGCGGCATCGAGCAGCACCGTGCCGGCAGCATCCACGTCGTCATATGCCCGCATGGCCTCGTTGAGCCCCTGCATGCCGATCCACGCCCCCGCACCCCGGTCGCCGAGGAGGTGTCCCCACCCGTCGACGCGGCGCCAGATGTCGCGCCCGTCGGTGCCGAACGCGATGGCGCCGGTGCCGAGCGCGATGATCGCGCCGCTGTCGCCGCCGAGGGCGCCGAGGTGCGCCGTGACCGCGTCGATCGCGATCGCGACTCGCGCGGGGCGTCCGGTCGCCTCGGCGACCGCCGCAGCCACGTCGGCGACGAGGTCGTCCGGCCGCTCGACGAGGGTCGCCAGTCCCGTCGCCCCCACCCCGACGCCGGTGAGGTCGCCTGCCGCGGCGGGCCACTCGGCCAGTGCCCGGCGCACGAGCGCGATGACGGCGTCGGGCACGGTGCTTCCCGCGGCGGTGATCCCGATGCGCTCCCCCGCGAACTCGGCGCGCCCGGCGCCGTCGCCGGTGAGAGCGACCCGACTCCCCGAGCCGCCGATGTCGATGCCGAGCAGCCGGGTCACTTGCTCATGCCCGCGGTCAGGCCCGACACGATCTGCTTCGTGGCGATGAGGAACAGCACCACGAGCGGGATCGTCGCCAACGTGAGTCCGGCGAACAGTGTCGCCCAGTCGGTCTGGTACTCGCCGAAGAAGCGGGTGATGCCCACCGGGAGCGTGTAGGAGTCACGGTCGCGGATGAGGATGAGCGGGTAGAAGAAGTCGTTCCACACCGGCACGAACCGGAAGACGATGACCGTCGCGATGGCGGGCTTGACCAGCGGCAGGTGCACACGCCAGAACGTCTGGAACGGGCCGGCGCCGTCGAGCCGGGCCGCCTCGTCGAGCTCGATCGGCAGCTGACGGAAGAAGGCAGCGAGCACGAAGGTGGAGAACGGGATGCCGAGCGCGGCGTACACCAGGATGAGGCTCCAGAGGTTCGAGATCATGCCGAGCGAATCGAGCAGGAAGAACAGCGGCAGGATCGCGAGGTAGACCGGCAGCATGAGGCCGGAGAGGAACAGCCCCTCCAGCGATGTGAACATCTTCGACCGGGTGCGCGCGAACGCGTAGGCCGCCAGCAGCGACACCGCCGTGGACAGCACGACCGAGGCCACGGTGACGAAGATCGAGTTGAAGAAGTAGGTCTCGAACGAGGCGGTGACCCATGCCTTCTGGTAGCTCGTGAAGTCCGGCGGCAGCGGCAGTCCGAGGGGGTGCTGGGCCATGTCCTGGGTCGTCCGCAGCGAGTTGGAGACCATCAGCAGCAGCGGCGCGATAGAGATCGCGGCGTACAGCCACAGAAAGGTGTTGGCCGCGAAGCCACCGGCGGTGGGGCGCTGCCGGCGACCACGGTGCGCGTCGGGCGGGCTGGATGCCGATCGGCGCGAACCCGCGGTGGGAGTGAGCGTCGCGGTCATCAGGTGAGGTTCCGTTCTGCGCGGCGCAGCATCACCGTGAACAGCACGGCGACGCCGAAGATGAAGGCGAACAGCAGCGTGGCGATGGCCGAGCTCGTGCCGATCGCGTTGGAGGCGCCCGATTCGAACGCGGTGCGGTAGAACAGCAGGCTCAGCACGTCGGTGGCACCCGCGGGGTTGCCCTGCGAGCCGCCGAGCGCGTACGGGATCGGGAACGCCTCCATCGCGCCGATGAAGGTGAGCACGCTCACCGTGCCGATCGCCGGCACCATGAGCGGCAGGGTCACCGAGCGGAACCGCTGCCACGCGCTCGCGCCGTCGAGGGACGCCGCTTCGTCGAGTTCCGCCGGGATGCCGCCGAGCGCCGCGCCGTAGAGCAGCACCGGGAACCCGATCCACTGCCAGGCGGTGACGATGACGACCACCCAGATCGCCGTCTGCGGATTGCCGAGCCACGGCTGGGCGAGCTCGTCGAGCCCGACGGCCCGGAGCACGGCGTTGACCGGGCCGAACAGCGGCGACAGCATCAACGACCACAGGTAGCCGATCACCAGCGGCGACACGAGGTAGGGCAGCGTGTACATCGTCTGGAAGAACTGCTTGAACCGCCCGATGCGGTGCAGCAGCGTCGCCAGCCCCAGCCCGATGGTGTTCTGGAAGACCATCGCCCCCACGAACAGCAGGATGTTGTGGAGGAAGGCGTTGGGGATGTCAGTGCTGTACGGCAGCTTCGTGAACAGCGTCACGTAGTTGTCGAACCAGACGAAGTCGCCGCGCACGATGCCGGTCCACGCGAAGAACGAGTAGCTGAGCGCGGTGAACAGCGGGTAGGCGATGAACACCGCGAACAGGATGAGGGCCGGGAGGACGAAGACCATGCCCGTTCGCCTCGACAGGGTCACGCCGGTGGTGACGCGTTTGCTGCGCACCTTCGGCACGGCGATGACGGACATGGTCTTCGTTGCTCCTTCTTCAGAGGGTCAGCTGCAGCACGCGGGTCACTGGCCGGGCGTGAACCACTGCGAGATGCCGGTCTGCAGCGTGGCAGCAGCGCCCGCGGCATCCGTCTCACCGAGGAACATGCGCTGGATCTCGGTGCCGAGCACGGCGGTGCCGAGGGGCTCGCCGTAGCGGAAGTCCACCAGCAGCAGGTAGGGCGCCTGGCCCTGCTCGTAGTTGTCCCACGCCTCCTGCATGACCTCGTCGGAGTAGGTCACTCCGGGGATCGCCGAGAACTGGTTCAGCTCATCGGCCACCAGCTGGCCGAACTCGGGGGTCGCGAGCCAGTTCAGCAGCTCGAAGGCCGCTTCTTTGTTCTCCGACTTGGCGTTGACGGCGAAGTTGCCGTCGGCGTAGGCCGGCGACACGGGGGCATCCAGCACGGCACCCTCGGGCAGCGGCACCTGGTAGGAGCCGAACTCGAGATCGGGAGCCTGGTTGCGGAACGTGGCGATCTCGAACGAGCCGCCGGGGAACTGCGCGGCCTGACCCGAGGTGAACTGGATCTGGCTGTCGGTGTAGCCCACGCCCACGACGTCGGGAGTGAGGTAGGGCTGCAGCTCGGTGATGATCTCCAGCGACGCGACGTAGTCGGGGTCGGTGAAGTCGGTCTCACCGGCGAGCACCTTCTGCTCGAACTCCGCCCCGCCGTAGCGGGTGCTGCCCACGATGTCGGCGAAGATCGGGAGGATCCAGTCGTCCTTGGCGCCGAGCGCCATCGGGGTGATCCCCGCAGATGCGAGGGCTTCGTTCACCGCGATGAACTCGTCCCACGTGGTCGGCACCTCGAGCCCCTGCTCCTCGAAGATCGCCTTGTTGTAGAACATCTGCAGCGTCTGGGTCGCCAGCGGCACGGCGTACGTCTTACCGTCGGCCTTGCCCTTGGCACCCGCCAGCACGCTCTCGGCGATCTCGTCGAGCCCGTCCACCTCGCCGTCGATCGGCTCGAGCTGCCCGGCCTCGATGTTGGGCTGCAGCTGACCGTAGGCGCGCACCATGGGCACGTCGGGACCGTCGCTGCCGGCGAGGCCGGTGGTGAGGATCTGGTTGTACTCGGTGTTCTGGAACGCCTCGAACTCGACGGTGATGCCCGGGTGCTCTTCCTCGAACACGTCGAAGATGGAGTTGTAGGCCTCGACGTCTTCGGTGCGCCACGACCAGACGGTCAGGGCGACGTCTCCGCCCGACTCGGTTTCGGCGTCACCGCTGGACGCGCTGGGCGCACAGGCGCTGAGGGCGAGCACGGAACCGGCGACGAGCGCGGTGGTGGTGAGGATGCGTCTGCGCATCGGTTTCTCCTTAGGGGGTGCGGGACTGCGCGGGGTTGTGGGTGCGGAGGGAGGAGTCGGTGGATGCCGCGGCGAGCGCCGCGCGTACGGAGCCGTCATGGGCGTCGAGCAGTGCCCGGGCGCGCTCGGGGCCCACGCCCGCGAGGGAGGCGACGATCGCGGGCTTGAGTTCGCCGTCGCTGGCGGCGAGCAGCGCCCGCGCCTCGTCGTCGTCGAGGCCGGTGGCCTCGCGGAGGATGCGCACCGTGCGCAGCCGCAGCTTGGCGTTGGTGGCCACCAGCGACACCATGAGGTTCGACCAGGTGCGGCCGACGGCGACCATGAGCGCCGTGGAGAAGCCGTTGAGCACGAGCTTCTCCGCCGTCGCCGCCTTCAACCGCGTGGAGCCGGTCAGCACCTCGGGGCCGGTGTCGACGACGAGGTTCGCGTCGGCCAGCGGTGCGAGCGCCGCGTGCGGGTTGCTCGAGACCAGCACCGTGTAGGCGCCCGCCTCGCGCGCGGCGGCGAGCGCGCCGCCGACGTAGGGGGTGTTCCCGCTCGCGGCCAGCCCGATCACGAGGTCATCGGGGCCCACGCCCGCCGCCTCGGCACGACCGTCGGCCTCGGAGTCCTCGGCATCCTCGACGGCGTTCACCAGCGCCGCCCGGCCGCCCGCGATGTGGCCGATCACGCGCCCCGGCTCCAGGTTGAAGGTGGGCAGCAGCTCCGCGGCATCCAGCACGCCCAGGCGCCCCGACGTCCCGGCGCCGAAGTAGTGCACGGTGCCGCCGCGGCGGAAGCGCTCGGCGGCGAGGTCGACGACCTCGGCCAGCTGCGGCAGGATGGCGGCGACGGCATCCACCGCCACGCGGTCCTGCTCGTTGAGCAGCCGTAGCACGTCGACGCTCGCCAGCGCATCGAGGTCGGTCGAGGCCGCGAGCCGCAGCTCGGTGGGGGCCAGGGGTGGCGTGGGCATCGGCCGGCGCATCCTTCACGTCATCGGGGTGGGTCGAAGCCCAGTATGGTCAAAACTGTCGCGAGTTCAAAGGATGTCGATTATTTTTTTCACGTGCGAACCATGACCGACGTCGAACGGGTGCTCGAAGACGGGAGGCGCGAGGGCGTCTTCCCCGCCGCCGTGGTGGCCATCGCGGTGGACGGCGACATCGTCGCCGAGCACGCGGTCGGCGCCACCCGCACCTGGGACGCCCCGGGCGTTCCGACCGCTGAGCCGGGGCCGCCGACCGATACCACGACGCGCTTCGACCTCGCCTCGCTCACCAAGCTCGTGACCGCGGCGACCCTGCTCGCCCTCCTCGACGAGCGCGGCGCCGACGCCGCGGTGCCGGTCGTCGGCATCCTGCCCGAATTCGACATCCCGGCGCTGCAGGGCATCACCGTCGCCCAGTTGCTCAGCCACACCGCCGGCTTCGCCGCGGAGTGGCACGACCGCTCCCCCGATCCCTGCGCCGCGCGCTTCCGCGCCGGGGCACGACCCGTCGACGCATCGGGCACCGGGCACCGCTACTCGTGCGTCGGGTACATCTGGGCGGGGCTGGCCGCCGAGGCGCTGGGCGAGGCGAGCCTCGACGTGCTCGCGAGACGCCATGTCCTCACCCCGCTCGGCATGACCGACACCGACTTCACCCCGCCGCGGAGCCTGCGGCCGCGCATCGCGGCGACCGAGTTGCAGACCGACCCGCCGCGCGGCATGGTGCACGGCGAGGTGCATGACGAGACAGCCTGGGCTCTCGGCGGGGTCGCGGGCAACGCGGGACTGTTCGGCACGGCGCGCGACCTGCTGCGCCTCGCCGAGGCACTGCGAGTGCCGCCTGAGCTGAGCGCACTACCGGCATCCGTCGTGCGCGCGATGACGTCGCCCGTCGCCGTCGCGGCCGACGGCTACGCCCAGGCGCTCGGGCCGCGCATCGGCGAATCGTGGACGCGGGGGCTTGGACGCCGCGCCGTCAGCCACACCGGCTACACCGGCACCGCCGTGGCCACCCAACCGGGTGGTCGGCGATCGGTAGTATTCCTCACCAACCGGGTGCATCCGCTGCGCACCCCGCCCGACGCGATCACCGCGATGCGTCGCCGAGTCACCGACGCCGCGGCCGCAGGGGGAGACCAGTGATGTCCGACGTCTTCGTCTCGCTGCGCCAGCGCATGCCGTCGCTGTCCAAGGCCGAGCGACGCATCGCGGAGGTGGTGCTCGAGCGCCCGTCGATCGTCGTGGAATCGTCCATCACGCGCCTGGCCGACCTCGCCGACACGTCGCCCTCGTCGGTGGCACGCTTCTGCCGCGCGGTCGGGTTCGACGGATACAAGGATTTCCGCATGGCGATCGCCGCGGCCGACAGTCGCGAGCAGGCGGCGCGCGAGCTGTTCCGGGTGGACGATGCCGAGATCGACGCGAGCGACTCGGCGCTCGATGTCGTGACGAAGGTGGCCTATCAGGAGGCGCGGGCGATCGAGGAGACCGCACGCAGCGTCGATCTCGACGCGCTCGATGCCGTGGTCGACGCGATACGCGGCGCCACCCGCCTCGACGTCTTCGGCGCCGGATCGAGCGGACTGACCGCACAGGACCTGCAGCTGAAGCTGCATCGCGTCGGGGTGCCGACCTTCTGCTGGTCCGATGCCCACCTCGCCCTGACGTCCTTCGCTCTGACGGGGCCCGGCGGGGTCGCCATCGCCGTCACCCACACCGGTCAGACGCTCGAGGCCAACCAGGTGCTCGCGGTGGCACGCGAGCGCGGGGCGACCACGGTGGCGATCACGAACTACCCCGACTCACCCATCGCCGATGTCGCCGACCATCTGCTGGTCACCAGCGCGCGCGAGTCGCGCTACCGCACCGGTGCGATGTCGAGCCGCCTCGCGCAGATGGCGATCGTCGACTTCGTCGTGGTGCGCTTGCTGCAACGCGAGATGGACCGCGCCGGCGACCTGCTGCGCCGCACCTACGAGGCCGTGCAGGGGCATCGCCTCGACGGCGGCCGGTGACGGCGGAGCGGCGGTTGTGCGCACCTCCCGCACGGTGTCAACCGGCGGCATCGGCGGCGGGCCCGCCCGTACGATCGAGGCATGACCGACTCGCGCCTCGTCCTCGTCGCCAACGCCGGTGACGGCTCCCTCAGCACCTTCCGTCTCGCCGACGGCGAGCTGGAGCGCCTCGCCGTCACCGATGGGCTGAAGGGCTGCTCGACGTTCGCCGTCGACGCCGCCCGCGACCTCGTCTATGCCGCGGTCAAGGGCGAGAGCGAGGCAGACCCCGCCGGCATCCTCACCCTCGCGCTCGACCGCGCGACCGGCCGGCTCACGCCGCAGTCACGCCGCGATGTGCCGGGCAGCATGAACTACCTCGCCCTCGCACGGGAGGGAACCGGCCTGCTCGGAGCCTCGTACAGCGGTGGGCTCGGCCTGAGCTGGCCGATCGTCGAGGGCGTCGTGGGCGAGCCGGTGTCGCGCGTCGACTTCCCCAACCTGCACTCCGTGCTCCCGAGCGACGACGGCCGGTTCGCGTACTTCGTCTCGCTGGGCGCAGACCTCGTGGCGCAGTACTCCCTCGCCGACGATCTGACCCTCGTGCCGCTCGACCCCGAGACCGTCGCCGCGCCCGCCGGCAGCGGACCGCGTCACCTCGTCTTCAATGACGCGCAGGATGCCGTGTACGTGCTGACCGAGTTCTCAGGCGAGGTGCTGCACTTCACCCGGGACACCGAGTCGGGCGTGCTCACGCTGACGGATACCACGACCGCCTTCGACACGACCAAGAATCTGGGTCACAGCGAATTCGGAGCCGACCCCCGGGCACACCACTACATCTGGGGTGCGGACCTGCACTTCTCCGACGGCGGTCGACGGCTGTGGGCGTCGGAGCGCACCGAGAGCACGCTGGGTGCCGTCTCCGTCGCCGAAGACGGGTCGGTGTCGGCACCGGAGCGCTTCACGGTGACCGAACCGCAGCCGCGCGGATTCGCCGTGAGCCCTGACGGCGCCTACCTTGTCGCCGCCGGCGAGCGGTCGACGACGGTGTCGCTGTACGCCGTGTCGGGCGACCGGCTCGAGCTGCTGCAGCGCGCCGACACGGGCGCCGGAGCCAACTGGGTGCGGTTCGTCTAGAGGTGCGGAGTCGGGTTGCGGCGAGGCGACGCAGAGCCCTTCTCGAGGGGCGCAGGGAGCCCGCGATCTGGCCTTTTTCCGGCGACGGTTGCCAGGTGACGTTCAGGTAACGCACCGGAACCGTCCAGAAACAGCAACCAGAGTGGGGCACTTGTGTCCGCCCCGAAGCGGATTCCAGCGCCGCTGACCGGCGTGCCATCGACATACGGAACCGGTTCTCTTTTGCTTTCTGCCTCCACGTCTCTGCCCGATCGTCGCACCACCCGCCGCACCGAACGCCGCATCAAGCGCCGCCCGATGCTGGTCGTGGCCACTCTGACCGTGGGCCTTGTGGCCTGCGTCGGAATCACCGGCGCCTCGACCTCGACGGCACAGGCCTCCGGGGCCACGCCCTCGTTCGTGCTCGCCTCGTCGACCACGCCGCTGCACGCCGGTGCGGTCGAGACGGCATCTACGAGGAGCATCGCCTCGGCCGCCGACGAAGCGCGCGATGCGGCGGCAGCCGCCCTGGCCGCAGCCGCAGCGGTGACCGCCGACATCGCGGCGTCCGGTCTCGACATCGGCACGCCCGTGACGACGGTCGACACGGCTGACCTCGAGTCGTCGGTGCAGCAGCTGGAGCGCGTGCAGGCACTCCCCTTCGCCGATGTCACCGAGATCGCCGACGCGGTGACCACCGAAGCATCCTCGGTCACCGAGCAGGCCGCGGGCCTGCGTGGAAAGCTCGACGCCGCGGTCGCCGTCAAGGCCGCCGCCGAGGCTGCCGCCGCCGAAGCGGCCCGCGTCGCCGCAGAGGCGGCCGCAGCCGCCGAGGCAGCGGAGGCCGCCCAGGCCACGTCGGGATCGTCCAGCGCCGCCCCCTCGAACCCCGTGTACGCCAGCGGCGGAGCCGTGGGCGGCAGCAGTCCGGCCGATGCGCAGGCGACCGCACGTTCGATGCTCGCCGGCTATGGCTGGGGCGACGACCAGTTCGGATGCCTCGTGTCGCTGTGGAACAAGGAATCCGGCTGGAACTACCAGGCGTACAACAGCTCGAGCGGCGCCTACGGCATTCCGCAGGCACTGCCCGGCAGCAAGATGGCCTCGGCCGGCGCCGACTGGCAGACCAACGCCGCCACTCAGATCGCATGGGGCTTCGGCTACATCTCCGGCCGCTACGGCACGCCGTGCAGCGCGTGGGGCCACTCGCAGTCCGTCGGCTGGTACTGAGTCGATCGCCGGGTCCGGCGCGTCGCATCCGCGGCGTGGCGGGCCCTTCCCCCTAGGCTTGCGGCGCCGGTCGGTGCCGCGCGCGGCAGAGGGGGAAACATGAACGCCGAGCCCGTCCTTCCCACCGCACCCGTACACGTCGGTCGCACCGAGGAGACCCGCGCACGATCGCCCTGGGTTCACCTCGGCGTGGGCGTGGCATCCGCCGTGTTCGGGTTGCTGCCCTGGCTCATCACCGGCGCGCGGATGCCGGTGCAGAACCTCTCGGCGTTCGCGCCGACCGATCTCCCGATCGTGCTGCTGCCGTTCAGCCAGTACGACGTGGTGTGGATCTTCGCGCTGCTCGTCGTCGGTGCGGCCGTCGCGGGAATCGCCGGTCGCGCTCTCGGGGTCGGCCGCACGCCGCGGGCCACTCCCCTGCTGCTCGCCGGGCTGGTCGTGCCGCAGGTCGCCGCCGTCGTGCAGACCGCGACCACCGTGGCCGCCACCTTGCAAGACCGCATCGAGGCGGACCTCTACGTCGCCGCCCTCAGCGCCGGCTCGCTCGCGACCGTGGCGATCGGGGTCGCGGTCGCCGCGCTCATCGCACGCGCTCCGCGCGGCGGGGCGCTCACCGGGTTGGCGATCGGTGCTGTCGCAGCGAGTCCCTGGCTGTCGTCTCTCCTCCGCCCGTTCGCTTCCCCCGTCGCCGGGGAACCGCTGCTGCTCTGGATCGTGCCGTGGATCACGCCCGTTCTCGCGGGCGTCGCGATCGCGTGGGCGGGGTTGCGCTCGGTGGGCCGCATCATCGCCGCCGTGGCCACCGTGGCCATCGTCTGGATCGCGCCTGCCCTCATCACGGGCCTCACCAACGCGCTCGGGTTCCGCCTGATCCTCGGCCAGCCGCTGGAGATGCTCGACTACGGCAGCAGCGTCTTCCGCGCCGCGCTGTTCATCCCGGAACTCGCGCTGCGCCCGATCCTCGGCGTGGTGGTCGCCGCCGGCGTCGGGCTGGGCGTCCGCGCGGTGCTCGCCCGGCGCGCGCGGGCGACCGGGGAGGCGTAGGCAGGGGCGGGCGCTGGCGCATGACGCGCCGTTCTGCCGCCCCCCGGCGCACCGAGACGCGGGAGCACAAGTCGACTCCCCGAGGGAATCCCTGCTTGAATGCCGAGTGAGGAGCCTCCGATCGCGACCGCGTGTGACGCCGCTCGTCACGACCCGGGGGACTCATGGACGACCGACCCAGCGCCGACGACGAGCGACGCATGCGGCTGCGATACGCCGGCACGTGCCACCTGTGCGCCGCCCCGCTGGCGGCACGAAGCGAGGCGATCTACGACCGCGAGCACCGCCGCGTGCGATGCGTCTCGTGCGTGCCCGCGGGTACACCGGCATCCCTCGATCCGCAGATGGCCGCACCCACGGATTCAGCGATTGTCGTCGAGCTTCCTGCGGAACCCGAGCTGCTCGCCTCCTCGCCCCAGACCGCGGGCGATCCAGACATCCTGCGCCTGCGCGCACCCGGGTCAGCCGTCATCGCCCAGACCTTGAGCATGCAGGCCACCGCACCGAAGCGTTCTGCCATTCAACGCTTCTTCGGCGTCTCGCCGTTGAGCGCGGAGGCTCGGTCATGGTTCTCGGGAGCCCTCGGCGAGATCGAGGTCGCTCGCATCATCGACCAGCTCGGCCCGGAATGGCACGCCATCCATGCCCTCCCCGTGGGGACTCGGGGCAGTGATCTAGACCATCTCCTCATCGGGCCCGCAGGAGTCTTCACGATCAATTCGAAGCACCACCAGGGTGGAAAGGTCTGGCTCGCGAGCCGGAACCTGACGGTCAACGGCAGGCGCACGGACCATCTGCGCAACGCCGAGCACGAGGCGACCCGCGCCGCGAAGCTACTGTCCCGCGGGGCGGAAACGCCGGTCGATGTCACACCGATCGTCGCGCTGGTGGGCGTCGGCAAGTTCACCGTCCATGAGCGCCCAGAGCGAGTCGTCGTCCTCCTGTCGCCGCGCCTCGCTTCGTGGCTGCGCGGCCGCCCGCAGGGGCTCGCTCCGGCGCAGGTCGCTGAGCTGTTCGACCGGGCCGTCACGCCCGCCACCTGGGGCCATCCGCCCATTCCGAGCGCGGATCTGGGTGCGTTCGCCGAGCTCCGCGAGGAATTCATGAGCGCACGTCGGCGGCGGCGCGCGTGGTCAATGGGCGGGCTTGTCGCGATCTCCATGGCTCCGTTCGGCATCGCCGCCTTGCTTCCCCTCCTGCTGAGCGCCTTCGGATACTGACGCCTGCCGCTCTTAGCGCAAATATTCGCATCAGTTATCCACAGTTCGCGCAAAGCATCGAATCAATGTCGGAGGGGTGCGGGACAATGGACCTATGCACGACAGCCGATACCTCCCCGCCGACGAAGCCGCCGCGCGCGCCGTCGGCCGGCTCGGCGAGGTGCTTCCCGACCTCATCGGCGTGCGCGAACAGATGGCGCGACTCCAGGCGCACGAGGCGCGGCTGCTCGCGCAGACGAGCGGGATCATCGACGACTGGGTGACAGATGCCGGGCTGCAGCGCCGCTCCGAAGCTGAGATGCCCCACCGCATCGCCGCCTCTGAGATCGCCGCCGCGTGGCGCGTGAGTGATCGCACCGTGCAGCGGCAGATCGGCGACGCCGCCACCCTCGTCAACGAGTACCCCGCCACCTTCGCCTCCCTCGAAGCCGGGCGCATCTCGATCGCGCACGCGCGCATCATCGTCGCCAACGGCGCCCTCATCGACCGCGCCGAATTGCGCACGGAGTACGAGGACTCCGTACTCCCCTACGCCGAGAGCGAGGCCGCCTCACGCCTGGCGCCCATCGCCCGCCGCCGCGCCGAGTGGTATGCCGAGACCACATTCGACGAGCGCCATCAGCATGCGCGCCTCGGCCGGCGTGTGTTCGTCAACGACCTCGATGACGGCATGGCCGAGCTGGCGGCGATCCTGCCCGCCGTGCTCGCGCACGGCGCGTTCGACCGGATGTCGCAGTTCGCCCGCCTCGTGCAGGCGACGCGCGATGAGGGCGCCGACGACGCGCTGTTCGCCACCGACGCAGCTCCCGACACCCGCAAGCTCGATGAGCTTCGCGCAGACGTGCTCAGCGATCTGCTGCTCACCGGCGAGCCGTCGTCGGTCTCCGTCCCCGACGGTGGCCTGCGGGCCATCCGCGCGAATGTCCAGGTCACCGTTCCGGTGCTCAGCCTCATCAGCGATGCGGTGACCGACCCGTTCGACGCGGCCATGCTCGCCGGCTACGGCCCGATCGACGCCACCACCGCCCGTATGCTCGCCGCCGAGGCACCGGGATGGGACCGCATCCTCACTCACCCCATCACCGGCAGCGTCCTCGAAGTGGACCGCTACCGGCCCAGCGAGGAGATGCGCCGCTACCTCCGGGCACGCGATCAGCACTGCCGGTTCCCGGGCTGCCGCGTGCCGGCACGCCTCTGCGACATCGACCACACCATCGCGTACGCCGAGGGCGGAGCGACCGACCGAAGAAATCTCGCCCACCTCTGTGAGCGACATCACACCGGCAAACACAACTCAGCCTGGCGAGTGGTGCAGCTGCCTGGCGGCATCCTGGAGTGGACCTCGCCCACCGGGCGCAAATACATCGACCGCCCCGTCACCGAAGTCGCCTTCGCGACCGAACCCGAGCTCGACGCCGCACCCTTCTGATCCACCGCCGAGCGACCCGCGCGGGGTCGCCCCGTGGCCGTCTCGGACACGACGGGACCGACGCGTCGCCGGGCGACACCGGATGCTATTGCCCGGTGTCCATGCCCCGGGTAAACCGGACGCATGAGCAGAACACGCACCTGGCTCGACGGGTACACCGCAGCCTGGAAGTCCGAACACCCCGACGACGTCCGCGCCCTCTTCACCGAGGATGCCGAGTACTGGTTCCGCCCCGACGACGCGGAACCGGCACGCGGCATCGATGCGATCCTCGATGTCTGGCCCGAATCCGAGGGCGCGGATCCGCGCCACAACCTCTCGGTGCTGATCGAGAACGACCAGCTCGGCATCATCAGCGGGTCGGTCGACTACCCGGGCGACACCTCCTATGTGAACCTGTGGGAGGTGCACTTCGCCCCCGACGGCCGGGCGAAGAAGTTCGTGGAATGGTTCATGCCCCGCCAGAAGCCCATCGCGAACTGACCGTCGGCCACGGGACCGATCAGGCTATGACGGCCCGCGCGAACCCACCACACCCGCGAACAGCGCGTGCGCGAGCGGCACGACCGACATCACCATCAGCACTGTGCCGAACACTTCGTCCGCCGGCCGCACGATCGCCCCGGCCACCAGCAGCGCACCGAACAGAATGGCCGACACGATGCGCCGGGCCGCACGTTCCAGCCGGGCGAGGCGTCGATCGAGGCGCGGCGTCTCCACCGCGATGCGCCCCTCGTCGATGCGGTCTATCACTTCGTCGATCCGCCGCGGCAGCGCAGCCGCGACCGACGCGGTCCACACCGCCTGCCGTGCCACGTCCTGCAACAGATTGCCGCGCTCATCCCGCATCAACTGCCCGGCGTATGGCTCGATCGCCTCCCACATGTTGAAGTCGGGCTGCAGCGAGCTGCACACCCCCGACACCAGCGACATCGACCGGATGATCAGCAGGAAGTTCTCCGGCAGCTGGAACGGCATCTCCCGCACGACGTCACCGAACTCTCTCGCGAAGTCGCGGAACTCCGCCGGGTCCACCTGCTGCAGTTCCGCCAGGCCCATCCCGCCGAACCGCCCGAACAGCTGGGTCATCGCCCGTTCCAGCTCGCGGGTGTCCGCCGACGGCAACAGTGCCCCGACATCACGGATGCTGTCGACGAGTCCCTTGCCGTCGCGCGACGCCACGGCGACCACGAGTTTGCGCAGCCCGCGGCGAAGGGTCGGGGTCACCTCGCCCATCATCCCGAAGTCGATGAACGTCAACTGCCACGGTTGCGACCCCGTGGCATCCGCCGAGGCGCCCGCACCGCGTGGGGTGATGAAGATGTTCCCCGGGTGGGGGTCGGCGTGGAAGAACCCGTCGCCGAACAGTTGCTGGAACATCGCCGAGGCGAACGTGTGCGCCACCTCGGTCGGGTCGATGCCGGCGGCGCGCAGCGCGTCGACGTCGTTGACCTTGATGGCGGTGACGTCGGCAAGGGTCAGCACCCGACGCGTGGTGCGCTCCCACACCACTTCAGGAACGGTGATGCGCGGGTCGCCCGCGGTATTCGCTGCGAATCGTTCCGCGTTGCCGGCTTCGAGCAGGTAGTCGATCTCGGCCATGCTCGTGACCGCGAACTCCTCCACGAGTGCGGGCATGTCCACGCGGCGCGCCACGATTCGAACGCGGCTCAGCCACCGAGCCACGCGCCGCAGCGCCAGCAGGTCGACGTCGACGATCTGCTGGATGCCGGGACGCTGCACCTTCACCACGACGTCTTCGAGGCCGGTGAGTTCAACGTCGAGCGCCGCGAGCCGCGCGCGATGCGCTTGCCCGAGGGATGCCGCAGCGATCGGCACCTCGTCGAACGCCGCGAATGCACGGTCCAGCGGCATCCCGAGTTCGGCTTCGGCCGCCGCACGGATAGCGGGGAACGGCACCGGCGGCACCTCATCCTGCAGCCCTTCGAGCTCCTTCGTGATCTCGGGCGGCAGTACGTCCAGGCGCGACGACATGAACTGCCCGACCTTGATCATGAGCCCGCCGAGATCGACCGCGAGCACGTGGAAGCGCTGGGCGATGCGGGTCATGCGCGCGGCGCGCCCCCGCGCGACGAAGCGGGCGAGACCGAACCGGGGCAGGAAGAGCTCGAACCACCACGACTGCACGAGCGCGCGCGCCGCGAACCTCAGGATGCGCCGGTAGCGCGCACGAATGGCACCGTCAGCGGGACCGTCCGTGCGCGCGTCCCGACGCTCCGCCGCCACGCCGATCAGCTCTGCGCGAGAAGCGCGTACATCCGGCGACGCGCCTCGTTGAGCACCTCGACCGCTTCCGCGACCTGCTCGGGATTGCCCGACCGGCCCACCTGCGCTGCGGCCTGAGCCAGCTCCATGCCGGCCTTCGGCAGCGCCGTCATGCGCGCGTTCTCCTTGGACTGGCCCTCCCACGGCGCGGACTTGCCGGCGACGGAGTCCGCCTCGGCGCGTCCTGCTTCGGTGAGGGCGTACGTCTTGCGACCGTTGGCTTCCTCAGCGGTGATGAGGCCTTCGTCGGCCAGCAGCTGCAGAGTCGGGTAGACACTGCCGGCGCTGGGCTTCCACGAGCCGCCGCTGCGCTCCTCGATCTCCTGGATGATCTGGTATCCGTGCATCGGCCGCTCCGCCAGCAGGCTGAGCACGGCGATGCGCACATCGCCGCGTCCCATGCGGCTCGTGCCACTGGGGCGCTGCTCGAACGTGCGACGCAGCTGGTCGACGGCATCCCACATGCCCTGTCCGAGATCGCCGATGCCGAATCCGTGGGATCCCCCGCCGAATCCGCCCGGGCCTCCCCCGAAGCCACCGCGTCCGCTCTGTCCGAAACCGCCCGTGCCGTATGAACCGCTCATGATGGTCCCCCTTCGTCGTCGGCGAGTCTCACCGATACTTGACGATATATCGTTCACGGTCTGCACAACAGGGTCCGGCTGGCTCGCACACGTGCTTCCCAGGGAGGACAATGCCGCCATGACGACCCCACGGATGCCACGCTGGACACCCCTCGCCCTCGCCTACCTCGTGCTCGCGCTCGTGGGCCTCGTGGTCACCTTCATCATGAACGCCTGGTCGGTCGTCGCCGGCCGCGACTACCTCGGCGACATCTTCGGCGGCGGGCCCGCGGTGGGGTCGATCGGCGTGGACCTGCTCGTCGTCGCCGTCGCCGGATGCGTGCTCATCGTCACCGAGGCGCGTCGACTCGGGATGCGGCACGCGTGGCTGTACATCGTGCTGTCGGCCGTCACGGCGTTCGCGTTCACGTTCCCGCTGTTCCTCGCGATGCGCGAACGTCGCCTCCAGGCGACGGCCCCCGCGCCCGCGCCACGCACCCTCTGACCGCCACCCGCCCGGTTCGGGGCGCGTATCGGGCAACACACCGCCCCACACCCCGGTTCGGGGCGCGAAACGGGCAACGCACCGCCGGGCACCCCGGTTCGGGGCGCGTATCGGGCAACGAACGGCTCCGGCCCGGATGTCGACGGCAGCGGCGCGCGCAGAGCGCAGAGCGCAGAGCGCCGCGTGGCCCGGAGATCGGCGCGTCGCCGGAATCCCACGCAACCCCGTTGCCGCGGCGTGAGCGGCAAGGTAGACACGAAAAGTGGACAGTGAGCGATATCAGTGGCGCGGCGAGAACGACCCGTCGCGCGTCGACACCGCCTATGTGCGATTCCGCGACTCCGGCATGCGCGCGCACGGCTCCTCGGTGACGAGGCGGTACACCCTCTCATGGACCCTCGACGTCGGAGACGGCTGGCTGACCGACCACCTGCGGGTTCGCTCGCTCGGCAAGGGCTGGTCGCGCTCCCTCGACCTGCGCCGAGGCAGGGGAGGCGACTGGCGTTCCACCGTCGCGCAGACCGGCAGCATCGACCTCGCAAAGCCGGGTATCGGTGCCGACGTCGACCTCACCGGCGCCGTCGACTGCGACCTCGGCCTGTGCCCGGTGACCAACCTCATGCCGATCCGCCGGCTCAACCTGCACCGGGCAGACCGCGATGAGACCCAGCTTCCGATCGCCTGGGTCGACGTGCCGTCGCTGCAGGTCACCCGCCAGGAGCAGATCTACAGCTCGCACAGCCCGGGCGGGGAGCGACTGGTGCGGTACGAGAGCGGCGACCGCGAGTTCACCTCCGACATCACGGTCGACCACTACGGCATGGTGATCGACTACCCCGGCCTCGCGTGGCGGGTGACCGCCGACGCTTGACACCTCCGCCCCGCAATACGCTGGCCGGATGACTGCCGACGAGTGGGAGCGACAGGTTGCGGGCGTGTGGGGCGACCCTGACATGGGCGACGACGAACGCATCGAGCGCATGCGTACGTTGGCGGATGCCGCACCCCACCCGGCCCTCGCCGCGTTCGAGGTGGGCGGGACGATGGATTCTGCGGGGCACGAAGCCGAGGCGGATGAGCACTACGCCGCCGCGACGGGGGCGGGGCTCGCCGGCATCGACGCCGCACGTGCTGCTCGGCTGGTGATCCAGCACGCGTCGACGCTGCGCAACCTCGGCCGCGTCGACGAGGCCATCGCGCTGCTCGAGACCGCGCCCGCGCACACCGCCGTCGGCGCCGCACCGGCGGTGTTCCTCGCGCTCGCGCTGCACAGTGCGGGACGCGTCGACGAGGCGCTGCGGGTCGCGATCGAGGCGCTCGAGCCCACCCTCCCGACCTACAACCGGTCGGTACGCGCGTACGCGGCCGCTCTCACCGAACCGCCTCCGGCCTGAGCCGGGGCGCGCGCGAGCCCGGCCCTCAGCCGCGGAAGAAGACCTCGGCCACGCGCTGCAGGTCCCAGAGGTCGCTGACGCCGGCGAGCTCGCGGGCCGAATGCATCGACAGGATCGGAATGCCGACATCGACGGTGCGCATGCCCAGCCGGGTCGCCGTGATGGGCCCGATCGTCGACCCGCAGGGCACCGAGTTGTTCGACACGAACTCCTGCGACGCCACACCGGCCGCGTCGCACCAGCCGTTCCAGGCCGCCGCGCCCACGGCATCGGTCGCATAGCGCTGGTTGGCGTTGATCTTGAGGATCGGCCCGCTGCCGAGCTTCGGCTGCACCACGGGGTCGTGCTTGTGCGGGTAGTTCGGATGCACCGCGTGGCCCACGTCGCTCGACACGCACCAGCTGGCGGCGAGGGCGCGCAACTGCTGCGCGCGGTCGGCACCGAGGCCGAGCCACACGCGCTCGAGCACGTCCGAGAGGAACGGTCCGGCCGCCCCCGACCGGGTGCCCGACCCCACCTCTTCGTGGTCGAACACGGCGAGCATCGCGATGTGGTCGGCATCGAACCCGTCGGCGGCCCGTTCCAGCGCGACGACGCCGGCGTGCACGGATGCCAGATCGTCGAGGCGCCCGGAAGCGAAGAACACGTCGTCGAGCCCGAAGACCGAGCCGCGGGCGGCGTCGGCGGTGACGACGTCGTAGCCGCGGATGCGCGCGGCATCCACTCCGGCCTCGCGCGCCAGCTCACCGAGCAGATCGGCGGAGTCCGCTTCGCCCAGGCCCCACACCGGCTGGGTCTGGGTCTGCTTGTCGAGGGCGAGGTGGTCGTTCGCCTCGCGGTCGAGGTGGATCGCCAGCTGGGGCAGCCGCAGCAGCGGCCCGGTTGCGGTGAGCACCGAGCTGCCGTCGTCGAGCACGAGCCGGCCGGCCAGACGCAGCTCGCGGTCGAGCCACGAGTTCAGCAGCGGGCCGCCGTAGATCTCCACGCCGGCCTGCAGCCAACCGAGTCTCCCGGTGGTGGACTGCGGCTTGAGCTTGAAGCCGGGCGAGTCGCTGTGCGCGCCGAACACCCGCACCGGCGTCTGCGCGGTCGCGCTCTCGGGCACGACCCAGGCGATCACGGCCCCGTCGCGCACCACCGCGAAACGTCCGCCGGGAGCGGCGGGCCACGGCTCGTCCTCGCGCAGCAGCGTGAAACCGGCATCCGTCAGCCGTGTGGCGACGTGCTCGGCGGCGTGAAAGCTCGAGGGGGACGCGGCGACGAACGCGGCGAGGTCTTCGGCATGGGTGAGCGCATCGGCGGCTGCAGGCACGGGGTACTCCTCGGAACGACGGACGGTTCTTCGATCGTAGTTCGGCGGCCCGTCCGGCGCGGCGGGGCGGCGGGGCGGTCAGCCGATGATGAGCGCGACAGAGCCGGTGGCAGCCCCGCGGCGCAGCTTCTGGCCGGCGCGCAGCAGCGTGTACTTCATGCCGTACTTGGCCTTGAGTGCGCGATCGAGGCGGGCCATCGACTCGGCGTCGTCGCGCACCACCGCGGTCGCCTCGACGGTGGGCGCGCCGTCGGCGACCTTGCCGCGCGCGTCGCACGGGGTGAGGGTGACCCGCGCGGTGTGACGCAGTCGCTTGACCTTGCCGGAGGTGCCGCCGGTCGTCACCAGCAACTCGCCGCCGTCGGGCGCCACCCACACCGGGGTGCCGACGGCGATGCCGGTCTTGCGGAAGGTCGTCAGAAGCACGAACTCGGACTCGGCGATGTCGCTCAACGCGGGTTGCATCCGTCCATTGTGCCCGCACCCGGTGCCCGTCGGGCCGGGAATGGATACGGTCGGCGGGCCGATCCGGTGGGGACGCGCGGCGAGTCGGATGCCGCGGCATCCGTTTCGACGAGCACGCCGTCGATCACGACCAGCGATCGCCCGTGGCGGAACGGCGGGTATGGAGACTCGAAGCCCGCTCCCAGGTTCGCGGGACCAAAACAGCGCCGGCATCCGTTGCTCTCTATGACCGGCAACGCCCCGGCAGCCGCCAGGGCTGAAATACTGCAACGGTCCCACCGGACCGCTGAGACCACAGCACGAGGAGCACGCATCATGACCGACACCGGAGCCATCACCCGCACCCCCGGCACCGAGACCGCCGTGCTCGCCGGCGGCTGTTTCTGGGGCGTCGAAGACCTGATCCGCCGTCAGCCCGGCGTGCTGGACACGCGCGTGGGCTACACCGGCGGCACGAACGACCACGCCACCTACCGCCACCACCCGGGCCACGCCGAGGCGGTCGAGATCGTCTTCGACCCCACCCAGACGACGTACCGCGACATCCTGGCGTTCTTCTTCCAGATCCACGACCCCTCGACCCTCAACCGGCAGGGCAACGATGTGGGCACGAGCTACCGCTCGGCGATCTTCCCCCTCAGCCCCGAGCAGGAGCAGATCGCGCGCGACACCATCGCCGACGTGGATGCCTCGGGCATCTGGCCGGCCAAGGTCGTCACGACCATCGAGCCCGCGGGCCCCTTCTGGGAGGCCGAGCCCGAGCACCAGGACTACCTGCAGCGCATCCCCCACGGCTACACCTGCCACTTCGTGCGTCCCGGCTGGGTGCTGCCCAAGCGCGAAGACGCCGTGAGCTGAGCTGCAAGCCTTGGGCCCGCCGCCCGCGTCGATCATCGGCGCGGGCGGCGGGCGCCTTCTATCGGCGCACGCGGGGGCCGCGGCGGACGGTGCGGCCGGCACACTCCGCGATACTAGGCTTCTTCAAAGCCAACTGATTTCCTGGGGGAAACAATGGATTTTGAGGATCGCCTCAACGCGCTCGCAACAAAAGTTCGCAACCAAGCTGCCGCGATCGGTACAGAAGAGGCGACGAAGAACGCCTTCATCATGCCGTTCATATCGACGATCCTGGGCTACGACGTCTTCGACCCACTCGAGGTCGTGCCCGAATTCACCGCCGACGTCGGGATCAAGAAGGGCGAGAAGGTTGACTACGCCATCATGCGGGATGGCGAAGTACAGATCCTGATCGAGTGCAAAGCGTCGACCGGCGTTCCGAAGATCGAGCACGCATCCCAGCTTTTCCGGTACTTCTCGACGACGAACGCTCGAATTGCGGCACTGACTAACGGCGTCATCTGGCAGTTCTATACCGATCTCGATGCACCTAACCGTATGGATGCGAAGCCGTTTCTCGTGCTCGACCTCCTCGACATCGATGAGACCTTGATCCCCGAGGTCCAGAAGATGAGCAAGGACAGCTTCGACCTGGACTCGATCATCAGCGCCGCTGAGGAGCTCAAGTACGTCGGCGTGATCAAGCGCGAGATCGCTGGGCAGTTCCGAGAGCCGAGTGACGAATGGATCAAGTTCTTCACCACACGCGTTTACGACGGCGCGTTCACGAAGAACGTTCGCGAGCAGTTCACGTCGCTCGTCACGAAGGCTTCGCGGCAGTTCCTGACCGAGAGCGTCAACGACCGACTGAAGACCGCACTCGGGGCGGGTGTCACGGTGGCGCCGACGGAGACACCAGACGTGACGTCGGAGCCTGTTGCAGAAGACGACCTCAACCGGGACACGGAGATCGAGACGACGCTCGAGGAACTCGAGGGCTACCAGATCGTCAAGGCGATCGCTTGCGGAGAGATCAAGCCTCAGCGCGTAACCCAGCGTGACGCGAAGAGCTATTTCGCCGTCCTTCTGGACGACAACAACCGGAAGCCCATCGCCCGACTTCACTTCAACTCGCGGCAGAAGTACTTGGGCCTCCTCGATGAGAATAAGACGGAGACCCGTTACCCGCTCGCATCGCTCGACGAGATCTACCAGCACGCAGAAGCGATCCGCGAAGCGGTAGTCAGGTACCGCTGACGCCCCGAGGAGCCAGTCGCCGCGCGCCGACTATCGGCGCACGCGGCGGCGGCCGCCGCGGACGTTGCCGAAGTGGGTCGCGAGCAGCAGCGCCATGGCGCTAGCGGCGAGCGCAGACACGACGCGCTCCCCCGCGGTGCCCTCGGTGCGCTCCAGCAGCAGGCGACCGGCGAAGAGGTTGCCGGCGCTCCAGGCGGCATTGACAGCCAGAGTGAGCGGCCGGCAAGCCATCAGGGCTCTGGCGCATCCGGCGGCGGCTGAGGAGGATGTAACGGTGACCATCCCGCCCCGCGACACCGCCGGCGGTCCGTTCGCCGCCACCCTCGTGGTGAACATGCCGGTGACGAAACTCGACGCGCTGGATGTGATCGCCTACGTCGCCGACGCCGAGATAGAGTACGCCGGCACCGCGGACCCCCGCGTGCCGCTGGCTCCGGGCGCGTGGGCCGAGGTGCAGATCCCGAAGTTCGCCGATCCGCCGCCGCTGGCAATAGACGTGTGCTCGGACGTCTCCGCGGAGCACGCCCAAGAGCACGCCGACCGACTCGCCGCCGCGCTCACCCGCGTCGGGTGGATGGTGCGGTCGGCCCGCGATGGCGAGCGCTGACGGTTCGGGGCGCGTAACGGGGCCCGAACCCCGCGGTGCCCCGGTTCGGGGCGCGTAACGGGGCCCGAACCCCGCGGTGCCCCGGTTCGGGGCGCGTAACGGGGCCCGAACCCCGCGGTGCCCCGGTTCGGGGCGCGTAACGGGGCCCGAACCCCGCATCCACCCGGTTCGGGGCGCGTAACGGGGCCCGAACCCCGCGCTCCCCGCTCGAGCATTCGGGGCTTTCCACCTCCGGCGTGGTCTCCTAGCCTGGCCGCATGCCGGACCGTACCGCCCACGCGAGCCCTGGAGCCCGCGGCCCGCACCCGCGGCTGCTGTACGTCGAGGACGAGAGCGAGACGGCGGCGATGGTCGTCGAGGTGCTCTCCGACGAGTACGACATCGACCATGCCGCCACCGGAGAAGACGGCCTCGCCCTGGCCCTGCGCAACCGCTACGACGTCATGGTGATCGACCGGCGTCTGCCCGGGCTGTCGGGGGTCGAGCTGCTCGAGGCCGTGCGCACCGCGCGCATCGCGACCCCCGTGCTGCTGCTCACGGCGCTCGGCACCGTGAGCGACCGCGTCAGCGGGTTGGATGCCGGCGCCGATGACTACCTCGTCAAGCCCTTCGATTTCGCCGAGCTGAGTGCGCGGCTGCGCGCCCTGCGGCGCGGGCGGGGGGCCGGAGACCGGCGAGAGCTGGGCGACTGGGTCTTCACTCCCGCGTCCCAAGCGCTCTACTCGCCGCGCGACGAGCGCATCGCGCTGACGGCGGCGGAGACCGACCTGCTCGAGCTGCTCACCTCGAGCCCCGAGCATGTCTTCTCGCGCGACGAGATCGTCGCCGCCGTGTTCCCGGGAGGGTCCGCTGCGACCGTCGACTCGTACGTGCACTACGTTCGGCGCAAGTCCACTCCGGAGATCATCGAGACCGTCCGCGCGCGCGGGTACCGGGCGGGGATGCCGCGATGACCGGCCGCGCCGACACCGCCGTCGCCGCCGACCGGCGGCGCGTGAACCGCGCCGCACTGCGGGCGGGGCTGTGGGTGGGCATGGCCGCCGCGGCGCTCGTGGCCGGCGTGACCACCGCCACCGTGGCGGTGATGATCGGCGCCTCGCGGCCCGACCGCGGCGGCCCGCACGGCGGGCGGCGGTCGCGGGTGATCGACCTCGACCTGGTCGTACCGCTGACGGTCGCACTGGGTCTGCTGGGTGCGGTCGCCCTCGCCGTGCTCGCCTGGTACGCCGCCCGCCGCGCGGCCGCGCCCCTCGCCGACGCGCTGCGGGTGCAGCGTGCCTTCGTCGCCGATGCCGGGCACGAACTGCGCACCCCACTGACGACCCTGAGCAGCCGCATCCAGCTGGCCCAGCACCGCGCCACCCACGGCGGCGACGTCGTCGAGGCCCTGGCCGGCCTCCGACGCGACGCCGACGCGATGGATGCCGCGCTGACCGACCTGCTCGTCGCCGCCGAGACCGCCGCAGGAGGGCGCAGCGACCGCACCGCTGTGACGTCGGTCGCCGACGCGGCGGCCGACGCCGTGGCGGTGACCGAACCGCGGGCCGCCGAACGCGGCATCCGCCTGATCGTCGAGGTGCCGCCCGATGCGGCCGCGGCGGCGACGCGGGCTGCGCTGGGTCGGGCGCTCATCGCGCTGCTCGACAACGCGGTGCGCCATTCACCGCCGGGCGGCACCGTGGTCATCCACGCCGACACGGCGGGCCGCCGGGTGCGCATCCGGGTGGCAGACCAGGGCCCCGGCATCACCGGGATCGATCCCGAGCGGCTCTTCGAGCGCTTCACCCGGGCGGCGGCTCCCGCCGAGGGGCGCCCGCACGGCTTCGGCCTCGGCCTCTCGCTCGTGCGCGACATCGCCGTGCGCTTCGGCGGCGACGTGGCGGTGGAGAGCACGTCGCCGCAGGGCACGGTGTTCGTGCTGCGGCTCCCCAAGGCACGACGCTCCGCGCGGCCAGCCTGACATCGTTCGATCAGGAACCTATGGAGTTGCCGCATCGGCGCGACTCTTGGAGTCATCTTGGAACGCGCGCGCGACAGTGTCAGCATGCCTGAGAACACCACCCCCGACACCGAGAAAGAGACCATCCCCACCCCGCCGCCGCTGCCGACGGCCACCCCGACGGCCGCGACGACACCCCTCGACTCGCCCGAGCCCGCGGCACCGGCAGAGCCCGCCCATGCGCCGACGGCCGAGGCCGCAGCGCCCGCCGCGCCCGCCGAGCCCGTCCACCCGACGCAGCCGACGACCGACGCGGAGAAGAAGCCGTTCATGCAGCGCACCTGGGTCAGGGCCACCGGCGCCGCTGTCGCCGGTGTCGTGCTGCTCGGGGTGGGCTTCGGCGCCGGCTGGGCCGTGTCAGACGCCGTCGAGCCCGCCCTGGCCGGCAACACCGCCGACGCCGAGATCGGGCAGGACGGCGGACCCGGCCGCTGGCAGCAGGACGAGACCGACCAGGACGGCGAGTTCACCCGTCCCGGCCCGGGCGGCGGCATGCACGACCGCGGGTTCGGCGACAGCCAGCGCCCCGGCGACGATCTGCAGGACGACCAGACGCAGGACGACACCACCGCACCTGAGGACAGCGACCGCAACTCCGACAGCAGCAAGTCCGACGGCGACAGCGAGTCCGACAGCACCGAGTCCGACAGCAACACCCGCGGCGACCGCGACCGCACCGCTCCCGAGAGCGGATCGGAGAGCGCCCGCTCGTCGTCCTGCCCCCCGGTGCCACACCTCACCCCCCCCCGCCCGCGCCGACCCACCCGGGTCCGGCGCGGCCGGTTCGTCGTCGCGGGGCGCAGACCCCACGGCATCCGCCGGCCCGGCGCGGATGACAGACGGCGGTATCCGAGTGCCCCCGCCGCGTCAAGTCGCCGGGGGTGACGTGCCAGGTCGGTAGCGTGGATGCCACCCGCACCGAGGAGATGCCGTGACCGCCGCCCCCACCCCGACGACACCGACCGTGTCGGTGGTGATCCCGGTGAAGGACGACGCCCGACACCTGCGGCAGTGCCTCCACGCACTGGCGATGCAGACCCGCCTGCCCGACGAGATCGTCGTGGTCGACAACGCCTCCGTCGACGACTCCGCCGACGTCGCGCGCGCGGCGGGCGCGCAGGTGGTGCGGTGCGACGCCCCCGGCATTCCCGCCGCCGCCACCGCCGGCTACGACGCCACCTCCGGCGACCTCATCCTGCGGCTGGATGCCGACTCCCGCCCTGGCCACCACTGGGTCGAGGCGATGGCCGGTGCCCTCATCGCGCGCCCCGACGTCGCGGCGTACACCGCCGGTGCACGGTTCATCGACGGCCCGCGGGCGCTGCGCACCCCGCTGGCGCTGATCTATCTCGGCGCCTACCTCGCCGTCGCGGTGCCCGCGCTCGGGCATCTGCCGCTTTTCGGGTCGAACCTGGCCATGCGCGCCGGCGCCTGGCGGGCGGTGCGCGATCGCGTGCACCGCGACGACCCCGAGATGCACGACGACTTCGACCTGGCCTTCCACCTGGGTGAGCGCCACCGCCTCCGCTACCTGCGCGACGCCCGCGTGGGGGTCTCGATGCGACCGTTCGGCCCCGACGCCGGGTTCGCTCGCCGGATGCGGCGCGGCTCGCGCACCGTGGTCGCGCACTGGCCGGCGGATTTTCCGCCGGTGCGGTGGCAGAAGATCCTCTATCTGCGCCTGCGGCAGCGCTGGCGCGCTGCCCGCGCGGTCCGCGCTGAGGCCGGCCTCCGATGACGGCGCCACTGTTCGGTGCCGTCGCGGCGCCCGACCTGCACGTGATGACGCTCAACGTGCGCCGACGGATGCCGCGGCTGCTCGGCCGTCCCGCCGACAGCTGGCGCATCCGCCGCGCGCGTGTGCGAACCCTGCTGCGCGGCGAACACCCCGCGCTGCTGGGCGTGCAAGAGGCCCTCCCCGACCAGGCCGACACGATCGGCACCGCGCTCGGCGCGGAGTACCGCCGCATCGGTCACGGCCGTCAGCGGGGACCGCGGGGCGAGGCGTGCCCGATGTTCTTCGACGCCGCACGACTCGAGCTGGTCGACTGGACCCAGACGGCGCTCTCGGATGAGCCCGACCGGCCGGGCTCGGCATCCTGGGGCAATCTGATCCCACGGGTGCTCGTGCGAGCGGTGCTGCGCGACCGGGCGACAGATGCGACGTTCGCTGCGTTCAACACACACCTCGACGTCTTCTCCGGCCGCGCCCGCGTGCGCGGCGCGGAAGAGATACGCCGGCAGGTCGTCGATCTGCGACTGCCGGCGGTCGTCATGGGTGACCTCAACGCCGGCCCCGACTCCCCCGCCGTCGCCGGCCTGCTGCGCGACGGAGTGCTGGTCGACGCCTGGCGCGCCGCCGGTGAGCGCGTCACGGCGGAGTGGGGCACGTACGGTGGGTACCGTGAGCCGCGACGCGAACGTGACCGCATCGACTGGATCGTGGTGACCCCCGACGTGGACGTGCGCAGTGCGGGGATCAACGCGCAGCGGATGCTCGGCGGCTGGCCATCGGACCACCTCGCGGTGCAGACCGTGCTGCGGGTGCCGCGAATGGAGAGTCTGCCGTGAAGAAGAACTTCCTGCGGCCGCCGTCGGGGGCCCTCGAGATCATCGCCGACCTGCTGCGCACGATCGGCGTGCTGAGCGTCATCGGTGCGGCGATCTGGAGCACGGCGACCGACGCCGGCATCCTCGCACTGGCGTTGCCCGCCCTCATGGTTCCCCGCTTCATCGGCGCCCGAGCGGCGTTCGACATCGTGTACTCGGTGACGGTGCTGGTGGCGGCCTGGAGCAACGTCATCGACCTGTACCGCACCGTCGACAACTGGGATCTGATCCTGCATTTCTCGTGCACCGCCGTGCTCGCGGCGATGGCCTATCTCGTGCTGGTGCGCTTCGCCATCGTCGCCGACCCGCAGGCGCCCGGCTCGCTCGCCCGCACGCCGCTCGTCGTGGTGCCCGCACTGGGCCTCGCCGCGAGCGCGGTGTGGGAGATGATCGAGTGGGTCGGCTACGCCTTCATCACCGATGAGATCTTCGTGACCTACCAGGACACCATCGGCGACATGGCCGTCGGGGCCCTCGGTGCGGTGGTCGCCGGCATCGTCGTCGCCCGGGTTCGCCTGGAGCGACCCGACGCGCGAGCCCACTGACACATCCCTCGCCCACGCGCAATGCCCGGGCGCGGCCGGGGCGAGGGTGCTTCACTGGCACCTCATCGACCCACGACCGGAGGCCATCATGACCGACGCGCACAACACCCAGGGCACCCCAGACGGCGATCTCGAGGCCGACACCGCCTCGGGCGGATCCCCCGATGAGCCCACGACCCCCGACACCACCGACGAGCAGGGCAAGCCGGTGGACAACCCCTCGGGAGGGTGAGGGCGGTACCGGGCGCAGGCAGCACGGCCGGCCGCGGATCGAAGCGGCGGTGATCGTGCTGTCCTGCGCCCGGTCGTTGCGGGTGGGGCGTGACTACCCGTGCGTGCGGCGCTTCGCGGCAGGCAGGAACGCGGCCCGCGCCAGCTTGACCACGACCACGGATGCCAGCACCCACGGACCCACCACGAGGATCGGATCGAGCCAGGCGTGCTTGAGGTCGATGCGGCCCCGCCCGACGCGCGATGCAAGGGGGTGGTGGGCGACTTCACCCGTCACGCCCGACTGGGTGAGGGGATCGTCGGGTCGCCGGCTGAACAGTGACGCCGCGTGCGACCCGACGGCATCCACCCGATCTCCGAGCACCAACAGCAGCCAGTGCGCGGTCTGCCCCTCGCTGAAGCGGTCGTAGGCGAAGCGGCGCACGGCGCCGGACACGCCGTGCAGCGGCTGAGCGGTGCCGAAGACGGGGGTGAGCCGCTCATGCTCGATCGAGCGCTCGCGTCCCTCGCCACCTGGCTGCTGCTCGGGCAGCTCCCAATGCGCGCCGGTGACGATGTCGGGCTGCTCGCGGGGGAACGCGGGACGATCGGCGGGGTCGAGGTCGGCTCCCCATCCCGGGATGCGGGCGCGCAGAGCGTCGGTGTCGGGGGTGGAACCGGGCTTGTCTGCGGTGTACGGCATGTCGGTCTCCTTACGAGCGGCGCTCAGGCCACCGTGATGACGGGCTTGATGATGTCGTCGAGCTTCGACGAGAAGATGTGGTAACCCTCGGCGATGTGCTCCAACGGGATGCGATGGGTGACCATCTCGCTCGGCGCGATGTGGCCGGCGGCGATGTGCTCCAGCAGCCGCGGCCACTGGCGCTTGACCGGCGCCTGGTTCATGCGCATCGTGACGCCCTTGTTCATGGCATCGCCGAACTTCACGGCACTGAACAGCGGCCCGTAGGCGCCCACCACCGAGATGGTGCCGGCTTTGCGCACCGAGTCGATCGCCCAGTTCAGCGCGACCGGCGACCCGCCCTGGAGCTTGAGCTTCGCCGAGGTCACGTGCTGCAGGACGTGCCCGTCGGCTTCGGCGCCCACGGCCTCGATCACGACGTCCGCGCCCAGGCCGCCGGTGCGCTTCTTGACCTCGCGCACGATGTCGTTCACCTGACCGAAGTTGATGGTCTCCGCGAAGGCGAACTCCTCCGCCTTGCGCAGCCGGTAGTCGAGGTAGTCGACGACGATGACGCGCCCGGCGCCCATGAGCCACGCAGAGCGGGCGGCAGCCAGCCCGATCGGACCGGCCCCGAAGACCACGGCGGTGTCGCCCTCGACGATGTCGGCCAGCTGGGCGCCGAAGTACCCCGTGGAGAAGGCATCGGTCAGCAGCAGCGCGTCCTCGGGGTTGACGCCGTCGGGGATCACGGCGGGACCCACATCGGCGAACGGCACGCGCACGAGCTCGGCCTGACCGCCGTCGTAGCCTCCGGCGGTGTGGGAGTAGCCATAGATGCCGCCGACGGCGGTGGCGTTGGCGTTGACGTTGTGGCAGTTGGAGAACAGCCCTCGCGCACAGAAGAAGCAGCTGCCGCAGAAGATGTTGAAGGGCACCATCACGCGGTCGCCGACCTTCAGGTTCTGCACCGACGATCCGACCTGCTCGACGCGGCCGATGAACTCGTGGCCGAACGTGTGCCCGACCCGGGTGTCGGGGAGCATCCCGTGGTAGAGGTGCAGGTCGGAGCCGCAGATGGCGGCCAGCTCGACGCGCACGATCGCGTCGTTGGGGTGATGGATGGTGGGGTCGGGCTTGTCTTCCACGCGCACTTTGTAGGGCCCGCGGTAGGTCATCGCTTTCATGTGTCCTCCTTGTCGGTTGACCAGTGTGGTCCGCCCGCGCACCCGATGCCCGGGGGTTGCGCATCCCCGCGGAGCGTGGCAAACGCCGGCGTGCGCTGGAATGTCAGAGCGGGATCAACCGCACGTCCCGCAACTCGCCGGCATCCACGAGCACCGTCATCATCGTGTGCCGCGGCTGCCGGCGTCGGTCGGTGGGCGAGCCGGGATTGAGTAGCCGCAGCCCTCCGGGAGCCGTGGTGTCCCACGGGATGTGACTGTGCCCGAACACGAGCACATCGACGTCGGGGTACGCCTGCGGCATCCGCACCTCGCGTCCGCGCGCGTCACCGGTGTCGTGCACGACGGCGAATCGCACGCCCTCGATCTCGCGGCGCGCGACCTCGGGCAGACGCGCCCGCAGGTCGGGCCCGTCGTTGTTCCCGTAGACGCCGAGCACCTCGGCATGCTCGGACAACTCATCGAGCACGGCAGCCGAGACCCAGTCGCCCGCGTGGATCACCAGATCCGCGGCATCCGCGGCGCGCAGCACGGCATCGGGCAGGCGCCGGGCGCGGCCGGGGATGTGCGTATCGGAGATCAGCAGCAGGTTCGTGGTCACTGCGGGCGACCCTCAGGCCGTGCCGAGCGTGGCGACCAGGTAAATGCCGACGAAGGCCAGCACGATGCCCACCGCCATCACGGCCAGGAGCAGGGTGAGCCGCCGCCCCCGTCCGGCGGAGTCGGACTCGCGGCGACCGCTGACGAACATCACTGCCCACAGCGCCACCGCCCACACGATCCCCACCAGCGGCAGGACGATCTGGTCGGTCGTGAACGCGATCACGTACAGCACGATCGCGACAGCCCCCAGGATGCCGGCCGGAACGAGCCAGCGCGACGCGGAACCCGCAGGGAGGTTCGGGTCTTGCGCAGGGTCGGGGGCCGCGGGCATCGGCTGCTCGTCGGGGACCTGCGCGGCTCCGTGCGGGCGGTGTCGTTCGTCGGTCATGTCACGCTCCTTCGATCGGCTTCCACCTTCGTCGACGGCCGCACCCGGTCGGCAGGGCTTGACACTGCGGGGCGGGTCGCCTTATTCGCACGTGGCGAATCGTTCATCTGGCTCACGCTTCTCGTTCATGCCGCCGCTCTAGCGTGGCTGCGAACGCGCGACCGCACTCACGAAAGAACGATTTGGTTGTGCGATCAACACAAAAGGTGGAGTAGTGTCCCCATGGTGGGATCCACCTCAACGACGAGCGAGAGGCACAGCATGTTCGGAGCAGGTAAGAAGAAATTGGCGATCGCGGGCGCAACGGCGGTAGCCGTGCTCGCCCTCAGCGGCTGCGCCGGCGGCGACACCGATGCCGACACCGGCGATGCCGGTGCCGGGGCGTCGGATGCGACCCTCATCGTCTACACCAACTCCAACTCCGACGGCCGCGGCGAGTGGTTGCAGGCCCAGGCCGAAGAGGCCGGCTTCGACATCGAGATCGTGGGCCTCGGCGGCGCCGACCTGACCAACCGCATCATCGCGGAGAAGAACAACCCCGTCGGCGACGTGGTGTTCGGGTTGAACAACATGTTCTTCGAGCAGCTCAAGGCAGAGGATGCCATCGCCGCATACGAGCCGAGCTGGAGCGACGAGGTGCCCGCCGACGCCGGAGACCCGGCAGACGGCGTCTACTGGCCGCTCGTGCAGCAGGCGATCGTGACGGTCTACGACGAGAACACCGTCACCGACGCGCCCAGCGACACCGATGACCTCGCCACCGATTCCGCCTACGCCGGTCGCTACGAGGTCAACCCCGCACTCGGTCAGGCCACCCCGCAGCTGGTGCTCGCGAGCATGCTCACGCGCCACCTCGATGAGGACGGCGACCTGGGCGTCAGCGACGATGGCTGGGAGCTCGTGGAGGCTTACTACGCCAACGGATCGCCCGTGGTGGAAGGCACCGATCTCTACGCCCGCATCAGCCGTGGCGAGGTGGACTACGGCGTGCTGCCCTCCAGCGGTATCGCCGCACGTGACGAGGAGTACGGCACCACGACCGGCATGATCGTGCCCGAGTACGGCGTGCCCTACGTCACCGAGCAGGTATCGGTGATCAACGGCTCCGCGAACGAGCAGCGCGCACAGGAGTTCATCGACTGGCTCGGCAGCGCCGAGGTGCAGGGTGCCTTCGCCGCCGAGTTCAACGCGATGCCCGTCAACGAGGGCGCCGTCGCCGAGGCCGACCCCGAGGTCGTCGCACTGCTCGACGAACTGCCCCGCCAGGAGATCGATTTCGGTTTCGTCAGTGAGCACCTTGGCGACTGGGTCGAGAAGGTCACACTCGAGTACATCGGCTGAGAAGGCGACGGGAACAGACAGTGATCCGCTTCGACGACGTCGACGTCACCTTCGGCGAGCACCACGCGGTGCGAGGTCTCGACCTCGAGATCCGCGAGGGCGAATTCTTCACCCTGCTCGGCCCGTCGGGATGCGGCAAGACGACAGCGCTGCGATCGCTCGCCGGCTTCATCCAGCCGTCGCGCGGACGCATCTTCATCGGCGACCGCGACGTCACGAACGTCGCGAGCGAGAAGCGCGGCGTGGGGATGGTCTTCCAGAACTACGCCCTGTTCCCGAGCATGAATGTGCGGGAGAACATCGCCTTCGGGCTGGCGGTGCGCAAGACCCCGAAGGCCGAGCAGCGCAGGCTGGTCGACGAGGTGGCCGAGCGCACCGGCCTCGCATCCGCACAGCTGGACAAGAACGTGGCGGAACTCTCCGGTGGTCAGCAGCAGCGCGTGGCGATCGCCCGCGCGCTGGTGCTGACCCCGAAGATCCTGCTGCTGGACGAACCGCTGTCGAACCTCGACGCGAAGCTGCGGGTGCAGCTGCGCGAGCAGCTCAAGCAACTGCAGCACGAGGTCGGTGTGACTACTGTCTACGTCACGCACGATCAGGAGGAGGCGCTGACCCTCAGTGACCGCATCGCCGTGCTGGATGCCGGTGAGCTGCAGCAGGTCGGCACCCCCGAGGAGATCTACGACCGCAGTGCGACCTCGTTCGTCTGCCGGTTCATCGGGGAGAGCAACCGCCTCACCCCGACCGTGCTGCGCCGGCTGCGCGAGAGCGCGGCGACGAGCGGTGCGGCATTCGATCTTCCCCTCCTCGCTGAGGATGCGGAGAGCTACGTGCGCCCCGAGAAGGTATCGGTCACGGTGGACGCCCCCGTGTCGGGAGCCGCCCGGGGCACGCTGAGCGTCGATGGCACCGTCGAAGGGCGCACCTACCACGGCAGCCACAGCGTCTACACCGTCGCGGTGGACGACGCGAAGCTGCGCGTGAGCGTGCCCGGCACCGCCGCCGCGAAGCGGTGGGAACCCGGGACGCGGGTGACGCTGGGGATGGATCCGCGCTGGGTGCTGCAGTACCCGGGGAGCTGACATGGCGCTGACCACTCCCCCGCCGCCCGAGGCCGACGAACTGCCCGCCGCCGCGGCCGCCCTGCCGTCGCCCCGTAGCCGGCGACGCCGGGCCGGGCAGGCCCGTGCCATGCTGCGCTCGCCCATGGTGTGGATCACCGGGGTCGCGGTGCTGTGGTTCGCCGCCGCCTTCCTGGTGCTGCCCAACCTGACCCTGCTCGGTGCCACGTTCTTCCCCGATGGGCAGTTCAGCCTGCGCGCGGTGGACAAGCTCCTCGGCAGCGAGCGGGCGATGCGCACCCTCGGCAACAGCTTTCTGCTGGCGATCACGCTGTCGATCACCGTCAACGTCGTCGGCGTGTTCATCGTGCTGGTCACCCAGTACTTCCGCATCCGCGGATCGCGGCTGCTGTGGCTCGGCTACGCCACCACCCTCATCTACGGCGGCATCGTGCTGGCCGCCGGCTACAACTTCATCTACGGCCAGTACGGCTTCGTCACGAACCTCGCCCTGAACATCTGGCCCGACCTCGACCGCAACTGGTTCTCCGGGTACTTCGCCGTGGTGTTCGTGATGACGTTCGCCACGACCACGAACCACATGCTGTTCCTGTCGTCGTCGCTGGCGAAGATCGACTTCGCCTCGATCGAGGCCGCCAAGCTCATGGGCGCGTCGACGTGGACGATCCTGCGGCGCATCGTGCTGCCGGTCATGCGCCCCATGCTCTTCGCCGTGACGGTGCTCACCTTCCTCATCGGGCTCGGTGCGCTGACCGCCCCGCTCGTGCTCGGCGGGCCCGACTTCCAGACGGTGGCACCGCTCATCGTCGACCTCTCCCGCAGCCCGGTCACCCGCGACATCGCGGCGCTGCTGGCCATCGTGCTGGGCGTCGCGACGATCATCCTGCTGGCGATCATGAATCGGGCCGAGAAGAGCGGCGTCTACTTCTCGGTCGCGAAGGTCGCCACCCCCATCCAGAAGCAGACCATCCCGAACCCGGTCGCCAACGCCGTCGTGCACGTGCTGGCGTACCTCGTCTGGCTGATCTACCTGATCCCCGTCGTGCTGATCGTGCTGTTCTCCTTCGTGGATGCCCGCAGCATCCTCGCCGGCAGCATCACGCTCGACAGCTTCACGCTCGACAACTACATCACCGTGTTCACCACGCCCGACGCGATCCGTCCGTTCGTCGTCAGCGTGGTCTACAGCGCCGTCGCGGCGATCGTCGTCGTGGGCGGGCTGCTGTTCGTCGCCCGCGTGCTGCAGCGCTACCGCAACCCGCTGACCTCGCTCATCGAGTACGTGCTGCACATCCCGTGGATCCTCCCCACGGTGCTCATCGCGCTCGGACTCGTGATGACGTTCGACAAGCCCAACCCCTGGGTCGGCAACGCGGTGCTCACCGGCACCCCGGTGCTGCTGCTGATGGCCTACATCATCATCAAGATCCCGTTCACACTGCGTCTGCTCAAGGCGGCGTTCGCGTCGGTGCCCGACTCGCTCGAAGATGCCTCGCGCATCCTGGGAGCCAAGTCGCTCACCGCGTTCCGCCGGGTCATCATCCCGCTCGTGCTGCCCACCGCAGCGGCGATCACCGCGCTGAACTTCAACAGCCTGCTCGACGACTACGACGCGGCGATCTTCCTTTACCACCCGCTGTACAAGCCGCTGGGTGTGGCGATCCAAGAGAGCACGCGCGGCGAGAACAACCTCGACGCGATGCCGATCACGTTCGTGTACACCGTGCTGCTCATGGTCATCATGGGTCTCGTGATGTACTTCGTGTACGGTCGGGGCTCGCGCGCCGGCGGACCGCGGCGCCCGTCCCGATCGGCACGGCGTGGCGGGAGGGAACGCGCATGACCGATGCGCCTGATCGTCCCCCACTGCGGGTGACCATCAGCGACGTCGCCGCGGCGGCGGGGGTGTCCCGTGCCACGGCGACCCGCGCGCTCAAGGGCGAGGGACGCTTCGCGGAACAGACCCGCGCACGCATCCTCGACATCAGCGAACGCCTCGGCTACGTGCCGAACACGATGGCTGCGGAACTCGCAGCGGGACGCACCGGCACGGTCGGTCTGCTGCTGCGCGACGCGAGCAACCCGGCATACGGCCTGCTGTTCTCGTGCCTGCAGGACGAAGCCAACCGATGCGGGCTGGACCTCGTCACCGTGACGATCGGCGCCGACAGCGGCGGCACGAAGCAGGTCACGGCGCTGCAGCGTCTGCTGGGCATGCGTGTCGCCGGCCTCATCGTCGCAACGGGCGGCGTGACCAACGCGCAGCTCGAACCGTTCGCCGACCAGGTGCCGATCATCCGCGCGGGCAGGGATGCCACAGGCGACCGCGTGCACTCCGTCGCCTACGACGAGCAGTCCCACGGCGCGCTGCTCGCGGCGCACGTCCACAGCCTCGGCCACCGCCGTGTCGCGGTGCTGGCCACCGACCCCGCGGCATCCTTCCCCGAGCATGTGCGCGTCACCGCGATGCGCGAGCACCTGGAGTCCGCCGGGGTCGAGGTCACCCCCATCGCGGTGGGGGCGGGACCCGCCGAGGGCGTGGACGCCGCGCTCGCCCTGGCATCCGCCGGCCGGGTCACCGCCGTCATGTGCCCGTCGGACTACCGGCAGCTCGCCGTGCTGCGCGCGGCGCGGGATGCCGGCATGAGGGTTCCCGCAGACTTCAGCGTCACCGGGTGCGACGGCATCCTGCCCGGCGCCGACCTGCTGGGGCTCACGACGGTGCGCGTCCCGGTGGAAGCGGTGGCGCGCGAGACCGTCGCCGCCATGCAGCACCTGCTCGACACCGATTCCGACTCCGACGACCTGGTGCGCCGCTCGTATGCCGGGCCGCTCGTCGCCGGCACGACCGCCGCTGTGCTGCTGTGACGCGACCCGCGCCGGCTGCTCCCGCGACGCACCCTCACCCGACCCGAGACTCCCTTCAAGGAACGACCCGATGATCCTCAGCGAACACCCGCGGCCCGCGAAGACCTTCGTGCATCTGGCCGACACGCATCTGCCCGGCGAGCGCTCCCTCTTGTACGGCGCGGCCGACGCCGACGGACACCTGGCGCTGCTGCTGGAACGGATCGAATCGAGCGGACTGCGCCCCGACGCGCTGCTGCTGGCGGGCGATCTGGTCGATCGCGGCGATCGGTCGGCGTACCGGCGCCTGCGCGCGCTCGTGGAGCCGATCGCCGAGCGGCTCGGAGCCGAGGTCGTGTGGGCGCCGGGCAACCACGACGACCGCGCCGCGATGCGCGCGGAGCTGCCGCTGGACGACGCCGCCGACCCGAGATCGCCCGTCTGCTTCGCCCGGTGGTTCGGCGGACTGCGCGTGCTGGTGCTCGATTCGACCGTGCCCGGCGCACACTGGGGCGAGATCGGCCCGGAACAGGCGGCGTGGCTGCGCGACGAGCTGTCGCGGCCGGCCCCCGAGGGAAGCCTCCTCGTCGTGCATCACCCGCCGCTGCCGACCGTTCTCGACCTCGCGGTCACCGTGGAGCTGCGGGGACAGGCCGCACTCGCGGAGGTGCTGCGCGGTTCGGACGTGCGCGCGATCCTCTCCGGTCACGTGCACCACCCCTCCTTCGGGACGTTCGCGGGGATCCCGGTGGCCGTGGCATCCTCGAGCGCGTACGGCCAGGATCTCGCCGGCGTCGTGGGCTCCACCCGTGGCCAGGACGCCGCGCAGGGATACAACCTCGTGCACGTGTACGCCGACACGGTGGTCCATTCCCCCGTCTCGCTCGGCCGCGGCGCCGACGTCGGCGAGCATGTGCCCGCCGAAGAGGCCGCCCGTCGCATCGCCGCCGCCGACATCACCTGGCGCGAGTGAGCACTCGCAGGGACGGCTGAGGCTGTCAACCCCTGCGCACCGGCGCGGATGGTTTCTTAGCGTGGGGTGAAACGGAAAGGACCCCCATGCTCCGCGCACTCGTACTCAACTGCACCCTCAAGCCCTCTCCCGCCGAATCCAGCAGCCAGCTGCTCGCCCAGCAGGTGCTCGACGCCCTCGCCTCCCATGACGTGCAGGGTGAGAGCATCCGCGTCGTCGATCACGACGTCAAGCCCGGCGTCGAGGCCGACATGGGCGACGGCGACGAATGGCCGACCATCCGCGGGCGCGTGCTGGCAGCCGACATCCTCGTCTTCGCGACGCCCACGTGGATGGGACACATGTCCTCTGTCGCGCAGCGCGTGCTCGAACGCCTCGATGCCGACATCTCCGAGACCGACGACGACGGCCGCCCGCTCCTGGCCGGAAAGGTCGCGGTCGTGGCCGTGGTCGGCAACGAGGATGGTGCGCACGCGATCATCGCCGATGCCTTCCAGGGCCTCAACGACGTCGGCTTCACCGTCCCGTCGCAGGGCGGGGTGTACTGGAACGGCGAGGCCATGCACTCGACCGACTACAACGACCTCGACGAGACGCCCGAGAAGGTCGCGACCACGACCCGGACACTCGCGCGCCACGCCGCCCACCTGGCCACACTCCTGAAGGAGCGCCCCTACCCCGCGCCGCCGGCGTCGTGACGCGGGACTAGGCCCGATCGCCGACGGGCAGCAGGCGCGCGGCGGGGACGGATGCCGCACCGGCCGTCGCCGCCCGCCCGCGCCGCTCGACGAAGAGGTTCATGACGCCGAAGACGAGCACGAGCGCCGCCGCCACCAACGGCAGCACCATCGCAACCCCGACGCCGACGTTCTCGGCCACGGCACCCGTGACGGCCGCGGCGACGGACTGTGCCAGCGCCATCGCCGACCCGAGCACCGTCATGACCGTCGCCGAACGGCCCAGCGGGCTGCGGGTGCCGGCGAGACTGAACAGCGTCACGAGCGTCGGCCCGACACCGAGGCCCATGAGGCACAACATGACGGTGACCCCCGATACCGTGCCGCTGAGCGTGAAGCCGAGGGTGGCGACGGCGAGCACACCGGCGAACAGCATCCAGCGCCAGCGCAGCGCGAAGCGCGCGGGCAGGAGCGCGACCGACAGTGCCAGCACCGCCGACCCGATGCCCATCAGCCCGTACAGAAGCGAAGCGGAATCCACATCGCCCTGCGACGCCATGAACGCCGTGAGCGAGGTCAGCGTCGCGCCGAAGAACATGCCCACCGAGAACGTCGCGGCCACGAGCACCAGCACGGGCGCGCGCAGCAGCTCACGGGCGGGGGCGATCTCTGCCGGCTCGTCACCCGCGGCCGCACCGACCCGTGAGGTCGGGTGCAGCGCGAACGCCGTCACGAACACGAAACTCAGCGCCGCGGCGCCCGCGATGGGCGCCCACGGGGCGATGAGGGCGGCGAGGAGGCCGACCACGACCGGCCCGATGACGAACGCGGTTTCGTCGGCCGCCGATTCGTAGGCCATCGTGCGCGAGAAGGTACGCTCGCGGCGTTGCGGCGACAGCCGCTGGCCGATGATCGCCATGAGGCGGCTGCGCGACATCGCTGCGGCCTGCGGAGCGGAGACGCCGATGCCGAAAGCTGCCAGCAGCATGAGCCAGTCGGGGGCCCCGGCGGTGACGACGAAGGGGAAGGTGGCCAGCAGTGCGCTGTTCGCGAGCCCCAGCGGCACCAACACGCGCCGCTGCCCGTGACGGTCGACGGCATCGCCGATCAGCGGACCGGCGATGACGGTGCCGACGCCCACAGCGGCCGAGGTGAGGCCGCCGAGCGCGACGGAGCCGGTCACCGAGACGACGAAGGTCAGCACCCCGACGACCATCATCGCGAACGGCAGGCGCGCGACGAACGCGATCGGGAAGTACCACCGGCCGGTGTGGGCGATCAACGATCGGTCGTCGGCGGCACGTGCGGACATGGTGGAACACCTCGTTCAGCGGGGCGGGGGAATGTGCCGCCTTGCCTTTCCAGCAGGTAGATGCACCGTTTCGTGCGCCGCTTGCTGCAGACGCACGTCTTCCAGGATACCGCGCATCGCCTATGAGGGGCCTGTCAGCCCCAGTCCGCGTCCCGCGCCCACCCTCCGCCGCGCCCGCGCCCACCCCCGCGAGAAACCACTTCTCGGTTGAGACACACCGCACCGCGTGATGTGTCAACCGAGTTCTGGTTTCTCGCGGGATGGGTATGCGCGACGCGGGCGACGGATGCCGCAGGCCGGCAGGCCGCCCGGGGGCGGAGGGGCGCGCGGCTCAGGCGCGCGCGGTCAGGGGCGCGGGGCGAGATCCGGGGACAGCGCCTCGCGCTCGTCGAACACGAAGCACTCGCCCTCCCAGTGGGCGCCGCCGACCTGCTCGAAGTAGCCGAGGATGCCGCCGTCGAGCTGGAACGCCGCCACGCCCTGTTCGCGCAGGTGGATGGCCGCCTTCTCGCACCGGATCCCGCCGGTGCAGAAGCTCACGACCGTCTTGCCCGCGAGATCGTCGCGATGCGACGCCGCGGCATCCGGGAACTGCGTGAACCGCTCGATGCGCCAGTCGACGGCATCGGCGAACGTGCCGTAGTCGACTTCGAACGCGTTGCGGGTGTCCAGCAGCACGACCGGCCGGCCGTCGTCGTCGTGCCCCTGGTCGAGCCAGCGCCGCAGCATCGCGGGGGCGACGGCGGGGGCGCGTCCGGCCTCGGGCCGGATGGTCGGGCGGTCCATGCGGATGATCTCGCGCTTGAGCTTGACCAGCATCTTGCCGAACGGCTGCTCGTCGGACCAGCTCTCCTTCACCGTGAGCGCGGCGAACCGCGCGTCGGCACGCAGCACGTCGATGAACCCGCGCACGGTGTCGGCCGCGCCGGCGAGGAACAGGTTGATCCCCTCCTCGGCGAGGATGATCGTGCCCTTCAGCCCCGCGGCATCCGCGCGACCGAGCAGCAACGGCCGCAGCCGGTCGCGGTCGTCGATCCGCGTGAACAGGTACGCCGAGACGTTGAGGACGGAGGGCACGGGTTCCAGCTTACGGAGGCGCCGAGAGCGGATGCCGCGCGCACGCCCCGACGCGAAGACCCCGCCGTCCCGGAGGGGCGCGGCGGGGTCTCGAAGACTGCGGGTCAGCTGATGTCGCCGCGCCAGGCGCCGGTCTCGGTGCCGCGCGACTCGATGAACTCCTTGAACTTGCGCAGGTCCTTCTTCACGGCGTGGTCGTCCCAGCCGATGGCCGCGCCGACCTTCTCGCGGAACCCTTCGGGCTCCCAGTCCAGCTGCACCGTCACACGCGTGGTGTTGTCGTCCAGGCGGTGGAACGTCACGACGCCGGCGTGATTCACATCTCCCGTGATGCTGTTCCACGCGACGCGCTCATCCGGGTGCTGCTCGGTGATCTTGGCGGTGAACTCGTGCTCGACACCGGCAACGCTCACCTTCCACAGCGTGGTCTGGTCGTCGCCCTGCGTGATCGAGTCGACGAACTCGAGGAACTGCGGGAACGATTCGAACTGCGTCCACTGGTTGTAGGCGACCGTCACGGGGACGTTGACATCGATGCTCTCGGTGATGCGGGCCATGGGGCGTTCCTTTCTCCGAACGAGATGATGGACACCCATCGTGTAACGCCCGGGCGTCGAGCCCGAAGGGGTTGCCCGCCGCAGACACGTCTGTTATCCCCGCGCGGAGTCCCCGAGGCGCACCAGCGCGTCGCCGGTGAGCCGCTGCGTCGTCCACTCCTCGAGCGGCTCCGCCCCGATCGCACGGTAGAACGCGATCGACGGCGCGTTCCAATCCAGCACCGTCCACTCCAGCCGCGAGTACTCGCGCTCGAGGCACAGCTGCGCGAGCGAGGCGATGAGCGCCTTGCCGTAGCCGCTCCCCCGGTGCTGCTCGTGCACGTAGAGGTCCTCGAGCCAGATGCCGTGGCGACCGGTCCACGTCGAGTAGGTGAGGAACCAGATCGCGATGCCGAGGATCTCCCCCTCGCGTTCCACGACGTGTGCGAACACGCGCGGCTCGGCACCGAAGAGCGATTCGGTCAACGCCGGCGCCGTGTTCGCCACCGCATCGGGCTCCCGTTCGTAGACGGCGAGGTCCACGATGCGGGCGAGGATGCCGGGTTCGTCGCCCGGGCGGGCGGCGCGCAGTAGCGCGCCGTCGTCGAAGGTGCGTGAGATCACCCGTCGAGCCTAGGGGCGGCGGCGAACGTAGAATCGACGAGTCGCCGTCGCGGCATCCCCCGATCAGGAGTTCGTGTGTCCGTCGCCGCCCGCCACCGCATCGAGCCCACCGTCCTGCAGGCCCTGCGCAGCCCCCGGCTGCTGACCCGTGAGGCCCTCGCGGGTGTCGTCGTGGCCATCGCACTCATCCCCGAGTCGATCGCCTTCTCACTCATCGTGGGCGTCGACCCGCGCGTGGGGCTCTTCTCGTCGTTCGTCATGGCGGTCGTCATCGCCTTCACCGGCGGCCGCCCCGCGATGATCAGCGCCGCCACCGGGGCGGTCGCCCTCGTCGTCGCCCCCGTCGCCCGCGAGCACGGCTTCGACTACCTCATCGCGACGGTGCTGCTGGCGGGGGTGCTGCAGATCATCTTCGCCGTGCTCGGGGTGGCGAGGCTCATGCGCTTCATCCCGCGCAGCGTCATGGTCGGCTTCGTCAACGCGCTGGCGATCCTGGTGTTCCTCTCGCAGATGCCGCAGCTCATCGACGTGCCGTGGGCGGTGTACCCGCTCGTGCTGGCGGGGCTCGGCATCCTGTATCTCTGGCCGCGCCTGACCAAGGCCGTGCCGGCGCCGCTGGTCGCGATCGTCGTGCTCACCGTCGTCGTGGTGGTGTTCGGCATCGCCGTGCCGACGGTCGGCGATCAGGGCGCGCTGCCGCAGAGCCTTCCCCAGCTGTTCATCCCGCACGTGCCGCTGGAGTGGGAGACGCTGCAGATCATCGCGCCGTACGCCCTGGCGATGGCGGTGGTGGGGCTGCTGGAGTCGCTCATGACCGCCAAGCTCGTCGACGACATCACCGGCACCCCCTCCCGCAAGACCCGTGAGGCGTGGGGCCAGGGCGTCGCCAACGTCGCGTCGGGCCTGTTCGGCGGCATGGGCGGCTGCGCCATGATCGGCCAGACGATGATCAACGTGAAGGCCTCGGGCGCCCGCACCCGCATCTCGACGTTCCTGGCGGGAGTGTTCCTGCTCGTCCTCGTCGTGGCGCTCGGCGACGTCGTCGCGATCATCCCGATGGCCGCGCTCGTGGCGGTCATGGTGCTCGTCTCGGTCGCGACCTTCGACTGGCACAGCATCCGACCCTCGACCCTGAAACGGATGCCGCGCAGCGAGACCCTCGTCATGCTCGTCACGGTCGCCGCCACCGTATGGACCCACAACCTCGCGGTCGGGGTCGCTGTGGGCGTACTCGCCGCGATGGTCGCCTTCGCCCGCCGCGTCGCGCACTTCACCACCGTCAGCCGCACCCTCACCGACGACGGCGCCGTCGCGTGCTACACCGTCGACGGCGAGCTGTTCTTCGCCTCGAGCAACGACCTCACCACGCAGTTCGACTACGCCGCCGACCCCAGCCGCATCGTGATCGACATGACCCGCTCGCACGTGTGGGATGCCTCCACGGTCGCCGCGCTGGATGCGATCGTCACCAAGTACGCCCAGCGAGGCGCCACGGTGGAGCTCGTCGGCATGAACGACGCGACCGCCGCGCTGCACGGCCGCCTCAGCGACGGCTGAGCCGGCCGGGCTGCCCGAGGCCGCCGACGAGGGTGGGATCTGCCTGGTTCCACGTGTTCACGGTCTGCAGCACCCAGTACAGGCAGAACAACGCGAGCGCGACGAGTTCGCACCCGAACACCACGGGGAAGGTCGTCGCGGCGGGCCCGCCGACGGCGACGAACGCTGTCAGCGCGATGAGGTCCAGCGTCAGCAGCCCCGCGATCACGGCATACGCCCTGCGTACGGCGCGCGAGGGCGCCGGCTCCGGCGACCAGTCGGTGCGCAGCGCGTCGAGCAGTGAGACGATCGCGAGGATCGCGAAGAACCCCACCGTCGCCACGAAATGCGCGAACCCGAAGAACGACTCCCGGCCCAGTCCCCACCAGCCCCACACCGCCGCGAGCACGCCGACGGCCAGCACGATCGACGGCCAGATGCGCCCGAGCGCCGCACGCCCGGCATCGGGCCGCAGGCCGAGCCCCACCGCGACCGCCACGGCGAGCGCGCCCACGACGAGATAGGTCGCCACCGACGTGTCGACGGCCGCGTGGACCGAAACCGGCACGCACGCCTCGCCACCGCACATCTCCACACCCGCGATCGTGATGACCGGCGTCGGGACGACCGCGACGAGCGGCGCCAGCAGCGCCGCGGCATCCAGCAGGCCCCGTTGCGCGCCCCGACCCGACAGGGACAGCAGACCCAGCGATGCCGCGATCAGCGCACCCACCAAGGCGTCGCGGGCGGGGGTGTAGTACGCCGCGCTGATCGACTCCAGCATGCCCAGCTGCGTCATGACCAGCGTCACGGCGACCACGATCACCACGGCGGTGCCGGCGACCCCCAGTCGCAGGTAGCGGTAGGTGCGCCGCAGCGAGGTGTCGGCGGCGGGCACGGCGTCGTGCGTCATGGCGCGAGCGTAGCGCGGGCGTGCGACCCTGCGGCGGCAGGCGCCGTCGGTTCGCGCAGTGGGCCCGGGCGGGTACCACTGCGCGCGTGGGAGTGCAAGCACCTGCCCCCGTGCGCCCGACCGACCTAGCGTCGGACCATCCCGATCGAACAGGAGCAGACATGGCATCGTCCACGAAGAACAAGAGCACCTCGACGACCGAACCCAAGAACAAGCGTCGCACCGCCCCGGGCGGCACCGGTGCGAAGCTGACGAAGGAGGAGAACGCCGAGAAGGGGTTCACTGCGTCGGCTCAGCTCGGCGAGAACCTGCAGAAGGTGCTCGTCGACCTCATCGAGCTGTCGCTGCAGGGCAAGCAGGCCCACTGGAACGTCGTAGGCCGCAACTTCCGCGACACCCACCTGCAGCTGGACGAGGTAATCGACGCCGCGCGCGAGTTCTCCGACACCATCGCCGAGCGCATGCGGGCCCTGCACGCCCTCCCCGACGGTCGCAGTGACATCGTCGCCCAGACCACGACGCTGCCCGAGTTCCCGCAGGGCGAGATCGACACCACCGAGGTCATCGACCTCATCACCGAGCGTCTCGACGACGTCTGCACCACGTGCCGCGAGGTGCACGACGACGTCGATGAGGAAGACCCCACGAGCGCCGACATCCTGCACGCCGTCCTCGAGCGGCTGGAGCAGCTCTCGTGGATGGTGAGCGCGGAGAATCGCACGCCGAAGCGTTGATCCTCTCGCGCAGGAAACACGAAAGCCCGTCCGGTCCGTCGGACGGGCTTTCGTCATGCGGGGGATGTCAGGGCGTCGGCATGCCTCCGTTGACGTTGAGCGTCTCTCCCACGACGTAGCTCGACTCGGCCGACGCAAGGAAGACGTAGGCGGGTGCGAGCTCGGCCGGCTGCCCCATGCGCCCGAGCGGGGTCTGTGTGCCGAACTCGTCGAGCTTCGACTGCGGCTGACCGCCGGTCGGCTGCAGCGGGGTCCAGATTGGGCCGGGGGCGACGGCGTTCACGCGGATGCCCCTCGGTGCCAGCTGCTCGGCCAGGCCCTTCGTGAACGCATTGATCGTCGCCTTCGTCGAGGCGTAGTCCACGAGGATGCCGGACGGGGAATACGCCTGGATCGACGTCGTGTTGATGATCGCCGAGCCCGCCGGCAGATGAGGCAGGGCCGCCTTGGTGATCCAGAACATCGCGTAGACGTTCGTCTTGAACGTGTCGTCGAACTGCTCGTCGGTCAGCGTCGTCAGATCCTCGTTGTAGATCTGCTTGCCGCCGTTGTTGACGAGGATGTCGAGCCCGCCGAGGCCCTCGACGGTCTGTGCGACGAGTTCGCGGCAGTACTGCGGGTCCTTGAGGTCGCCGGGGAACGCGACGACGGTCGCGCCGGCCTCGCGCAGGATGCCGACGACGCGCTGGGCGTCTTCTTCCTCTTCGGGCAGGTACGACAGCGCCACGTCGGCGCCCTCCCGGGCGAAGGCGATGGCCGTGGCCGCGCCGATGCCGGAGTCGCCGCCGGTGATGAGCGCCTTGCGGCCGGTCAGTCGTCCGCTGCCGCGGTAGGTGTCCTCACCGAGGTCGGCCTTCGGCGTCAGCTCGGCATCCAACCCCGGTTCGGCCATCTCCTGCTTCTGCGGGTCGATGTCGGCGTAGAGCTTCGTCGGGTCGGTGAAACTGTACTGATCGCGGGACATGGTGTCTCCTCTCTCGTGGGCGGTCTGCGGCCGCGGGGAGCGCGAAGCATCCGCCGCTCTCGTCGACGTTTCCGTCGACGAGATGCCGCAGCCCGAGCCGGCATGCGAAGCCGTGGCCTGCTGACAGGTCACGCATGGCTCCTGCTCGCCGGCCGGGTCTGTCCAGTCTCGGGGGGACCGCGCGTGAGCGGGCACGGGTTGACAACCCGGCGCGCGCCGTGCGATCCGCGGGCGCGCGCTGCGGGTCAGCGCAGTCGGCGCGTCAGCGCAGGAACTGCGTGGGGTCGAACTCGTCGATGGGGATGACGCGCACGCGCGGCAGCGGGGCATCGAAGGCGCCGGCGTCGAACTCGAGGTCGTAGGTCTCCAGCCCCGGGATGGTGATGAAGCCGGTGTTACGGAACTCCCCGAATGCCAGCACGCCGAGGCGCCGGCGGCCGCCGGCGAGTGCACGCATGTCGTCGGCGAAGTCGCCGTCGTGGCTGACGAGCATGACGTCTTCGTCGCGGTCGCGCAGCGCCTGCAATGTGCGCTGGATGGCGATGTCGACGATCTTCTCGTCGGAGGGACCCGACAGCGGGACCGGCTTGTAGCCGAGCGCGACGAGCGCCTGCACGAACGTCATCGGCAGGTTCGTGGTCGCGTTCAGGAAGAACAGGCCCTGGGTCGGCTGCTGCCACGTCTTCTCGACGAACGAGAGGATGCGATCCCAGCGAGGTCGCTCATCGGGCTGCGGCCGGCGACCGAGGATCGATCCACCGAGGGTCGCGTCGATGTTCTCGCCGTCGACCAGCACCCATGCGCCCTGCGCGTCGCCCACTGCGACCTCCCTGCGGCGCCGTACGCAACGCCGTCCTCGATCCTACGGGGCGACCCCGGTCGCTCCGACCGGCTCCGATCCCCGCGGTCAGTTGAGCGCGCGGGTGGCGGCGGGGATGACGCCGTCGGCGTAGAGGCCGACGGCGACATCCTGCAGCGCCGTCAGAGCCACGCGCTGCGTCATCGGGCCGTAGGAGATGCGGGCGACGCCCAGCCCCTCGTACTCCGCGGCGGTCAGCGCACCGGGCAGGCCGATGACACTCACCTTGCGCTCGCCGATGCCGTCGACCAGTCGCCGCGTGGTGTCGACGTCGAGCGGGCCGGGGACGAAGACGATGTCGGCACCGGCGTCGAGATAGGCCCGGCCGCGTTCGATCGCGTCGGCGATCGACTCGTCGAGCGGTCGGGCACCGGCACGCACGAACGCGTCGGTGCGGGCGTTGAGCGCGAAGGGCACCCCCTCGGCCTCTCCGGCGGCGATGACCGCCTCGACGGCGGCGACGGACTCGGCCAGCGGCTGCAGCCGGTCCTCGACGTTGGCGCCGACGACACCCACCCCGATCGCTCGGCGCGTCGTCTCGCCCGGGTCGCCGTAACCGGCGTCGAGATCGGCCGAGACCGGCAGGTCGCCGGCGACCGTGACGATGCGGCCCACCATGTCGAGCATGACCTCCAGCGGGATGTTCTCGCCGTCGGCGTATCCGAACGTCGCTGCGATCGAGTGGCCGGCGGTGGCCAGGGCCTTCGTCTCGGGGAGGGCGATGATCGCCTGCGCCGAGACCACATCCCACACGTTCACGACGCGGAGGATCTCGGATGCCGCGTGCAGCTCGGACAGGTTCTGGGCGCGCTGGGCCTGAGTGGTCATGGCCCCACGCTAGCGGGGTGGCACTGCCGGCCACGGGTCGCCGGCGGGCCGCGCGCCACCGGCATCCGTCGTCCGCCGCCGGATACCCTGGCGCCATGGCCGTCCGTCAGACCCGTCGCGCGCGGGCGCAGCGTCGCCGCGTGAAGCGGGTGGCGGCGTCGGGCAGCGACCTCACCGAGGCGCAGTGGCGGCGCATCCTCGACGCGTGGGCGGCGTGCGCGTACTGCGGCGGCGACGGCGCGGCACTGCAGCGCGACTGCGTGCTGCCCATCTCCCGCGGCGGCCGCTACACGATCGACAATGTCGTGCCCGCATGCCGGTCGTGCAACGCCAGCAAGAGCAACGGCGAGGTGACCTCCTGGATGCGGCGGCGGCGACTGGACGAGCCGGCGTTCCTGCTGCGGTGGCGGCAGATCGTGCGGGAGCTCGCCGCGGAAGACGCCGAGGCAGCGGCCGCCGCGGACGCCGCGGCCCTGCCCGCCGAGCCCACCGCCCCCTGACCGCGACGGCAGCGCGCCCCGGCATCCGTTCGACCTCGATCGCCGACAATGGGGGCATGACCCGCACCGTGATCGCCGCGTTCGCCCTCGATGCCGTGCTCGTCGTCGCGTTCGCCGCGATCGGGCGCGCGAGCCACGACTCCGCCGCCTTCGGTCTCGGGCTCGTCACCACGGCGTGGCCGTTTCTGGTCGCCGTCGGGGCCGGCTGGCTTGCCACGCGCGCCTGGCGGGCGCCGGCCGCCCCCGTGCGGACGGGCCTCGGCATCTGGGTGCTCACCGTCGCCGGCGGAATGGTGCTGCGCGCGCTCAGCGGCCAGGGCACCGCGGTGCCGTTCATCGTCGTCGCGACCGTCACGCTGCTGCTCATGCTCGTGGGCTGGCGCGTCATCGCGGCGCTGATCACGCGAGCTCGGCGCGGGAGGCCGTCGTTGCATTCAGCGGAATAGATGCCCCGCGGCATCCGTTTCACCAGTCATGCAACGCTTCGGAACGCTGTCCTTCGGCCACTACGGCCCCCTCGGCCGCGGCAGGGAACTGACCGCGGGCGACTCGATGCGCCAGGCGATCGACCTCGCCCAGGGAATGGATGACCTGGGAGTCAACGGCGCCTACTTCCGCGTGCATCATTTCGCCCGCCAGCAGGCGTCGCCCCTGCCGCTGCTGGCCGCCATCGCCGCCACCACGAAGCGCATCGAGGTCGGCACCGGCGTCATCGACATGCGGTACGAGAACCCGCTGCACCTGGCCGAAGAGGCCGCGGCGGTCGACCTCATCAGCGACGGCCGACTCGCCCTCGGCGTCAGCCGCGGTTCACCCGAGACCGTCGTGCGCGGCTACGAGGCGTTCGGCTACACCGGGTCAACCGACCCGCGCGGCGCCGACATCGCCCGTGAGCACTTCGACCTGTTCCTGCGCGCGATCGACGGTGAGGGGCTCGCCGAGCGCGACCCCGCGAGCCCCTTCGGCGGCGGCACCGGCAGGCAGCGGATCGAGCCGCACTCCCCCGGCCTGCGCTCGCGCGTGTGGTGGGGCGCCGGCAACCGCGACAGCGCCGCATGGGCGGGCACGATGGGCGTGAACCTCATGTCGTCGACCCTGCTCACCGAAGACCGCGGTGTGCCGTTCGACGTGCTGCAGGCCGAGCAGATCGATGCGTTCCGCCAGGCGTGGCGCGAGGCCGGCCACCCGGGCGACCCCCGGGTGTCGGTGAGCCGTTCGATCTTCCCCATCACCACCGCCGAGGACGAGCTGTACTTCGGCCACTCGTCCGAGGGCGAGGGCGTCGGCTACATCGACGGCATCCGCTCGACGTTCGGCAAGACCTACGCGGCATCCCCCGACGTGCTCGTCGAGCAGCTGCAGCAGGATGCCGCCATCGCGAGCGCCGACACGCTCATGCTGACCATCCCCAGCCAGCTGGGTGTGGAGTTCAACCTGCGCGTCATCGAGTCGTTCGCGACGCACGTCGCCCCGTCGCTGGGCTGGAAGCCGACCACCGCCGCCGCCACGACCACCGACGACGCGCCCTGAAACGCCACTTCCCGGGTGGGACACACCGCGCCGCGTGGTGTCTCACCCGGGAACCGATGTCTCGCAGCCTCGGACCGCTCGCGAGCGGATGCCTCCCCGCGCACCGGCGTCGCGCACCGCTCACCGCAGCGACCACCGGCCGGTCCCCGCGGCTGTCGGAATTCAGGCTCAGGGGTCGTGAGCGCCCGGCGAGGACCGGCTGCGGTGCGCACAGCCTGAATTCCGACAGGGTCGGCGAGTATCAGCCGACGGGGTACACCAGGCGGAACCGCTCGCACAGCACCGGCATGTCGGGCTCGTAGCCGCGCGGGTTCTCGGAGTAGGTGCGCCAGTACCGCTCGTGCACCTCGCGCCACTGCGCCAGGGTGCGGTCGTCCTCACCCTCGGCCCGCGCGTGCTCGGCATCCACCTGATCGAACGGGACGACCTCCAGCGCGGTGGTCTGGATGATGGCGCGCGGTGCGCCTGCGCCGTCGAGGATGACGCTGTAGTCGCCGACTTCGGGCAGCGCGTCACCGGTGGCCTCGTAGTCCCACAGCGACGACGCGGTGCCGGTCTTCACCCCGGCGAGCACGAGCTGCAGCAGCTCGTCGGCGTGCGCCGGGATCGCCCCGAACCCCCACACCTCGGGCAGCTCCTCGGGCAGCTCGGGCAGCTCGGTGCGGCGCCGGCGCCAGAAAGCGGCGGCGGATTCGGGTTCGGCCATGCGCTCCAGCGTAGGGGCGGCAGCGGCAGCCTCCAGAACAGGAGATCTCACCGATACAGGACGCCTCGTCCGGAATCGTCCTGTTCCGGTGAGATCTCCTGCACCGGGCAGGCGACGGATGCCGGTAACGCGACGGATGCCGGTAACGCGACGGATGCCGGCAACGCGCCGGATGCCAGAAGCGCGACGGCACGCGGAACGCGTCGGATGCCGCGCGTCAGCGCCGCACGCGCAGCGCGCCGGGCTGCACGGTCGCAAGGATGTCGGCGGTCTCGCCGACCTCTTCGCCGTCGATCTCGAACGCCTGCGCCCGCGGCAGCGTCACCCGCACCGACGTCGCCTGCCGGTGCCGGGTCGTCGCGGTGTCGACGGCGGTGTCGTCGCGCGCGACCGCGCGGCGGATGCCGTTGTCCCACACGACCGACTTCAGCGCGTCCAGCCACTGCAGTCCCTCAGGCCCCTCGCCGCCGACCAGCACGATGTCGAGCAGCCCGTCGTCGGGTTCGGCGTCGGGGAGGATGCGCAACCCGCCCTGCACCATCCCGCAGTTGCCGATCAGCACGGTGTGGGCGGGCTCGGTCACCGGCACGTCGGCGTCGAACACGACGGTCGCATCCACGAGGTCGGTCGCAGCCATCGCCCGCCCGAGCGCTCCGACATACGCCAGCCAGCCGGCCTTGTCCTTCGCCTCGTCGTCGGTCTCGGCAAGCATCTGCGCGTCGATGCCGAAGCCCACCATCACGAGGAAGATGAACTCCTCGCGGCGGTCGACCAGTTCGATGCGGCCGACATCCAGCGGGGTGTCGTCGCCGTCGATGGCTCGGGCCAGCGCCGCCGCGGCATCGCCGAGGCGGATGCCGAGATTGCGGGCCAGCAGGTTGCCGGTGCCGGCGGGCACGATCCCCAGCGGCACCTCGGTGCCCACGAGCGCTGCCGCGACGTCACGCACCGTGCCATCGCCGCCCGCGGCGATCACGACGCCGCAGCCGTCCTCGAGCGCGCGGCGGGCGACGCCCTCGCCGGCGTCTTCGAGCGTCGTCTCGTACCAGCGCACCTCGACCGGTTCGGTGCGGGTGGCCAGGGCGTCCTCGAGCTGCGCACGCTCGACTTTGACGGGATTGAAGACGATGCCGATCATCCGCCCACTCTGGCCGATGCGCGCCGCGATCACCAGCCGCCGCCCCGGGGAGCACCGGTCGCAGGCATCTGCCGCTCCCCCGGCAGATGGTCGCGTGCAGGCGGCGGTGCAATCCCGTGAATAATGGGAGCGTGACGACCAAGACCGCGGGCTACAGTGCGATTTCCAGCTACTCCCGAGTGGAGATCCTCCATCACATCCAGGAGCGGTCCCCGCGCACCGTCGCCGAACTCGTGAGCGCCACGAAGCTGCACGCGAACACGGTGCGCGAGCACCTGCAGCGCCTCATCGATGACGGCTACGTCGTGTCCGAGATCGAGCACCGCACCACGCGTGGCCGGCCCCGCGTGCTCTACAGCGTCGCCGACGGGGCCGAGGCGTCGAGCCCCGTGCAGCGGCGCAAGGTGAAAGAGGCCGCCCAGCGCGGCGACCTCATGCGCCGCGTGCTCCCCAGCGAACTGCCGCCGGAGTTGACGACCGAGGCTCTGCACCAGGTGGATGCCCTCGTGGAGAACCTCGTGGATGCCGGCTTCGACCCCATCGTCGACGAGGCGGACCTCACGATCGACCTCACCCCGTGCGCGCACGCCGAAGTGCAGTCCGCTCACCGGCAGATGCTGTGCTCGGTGCACCTGGGTCTCATGCAGGGCGTCATCGCGCAGGCCGGCGGCCCGCTCACCGTCGATGGCATGCGCTCGTCGTGCGACCCGCGCGATTGCATCGTGCAGCTGTCCGCCCGGGGCTGATCCGCCCGGGGCTGATCCGCCCGCTCACCCGGAGGGGCGTCAGCCTCCGATGGCGTTCATGCCGCGCTCAGGCTGCAGGAACGACGGGTCGTCGATCGCGTGTCCGGGCAGCTTGCCGCGCACGCATGCACGCAGCAGCTGCTCGATGGCGGCATCCGATGCCGGCGCCGCAGGGCCCGTGGGGCGCAGCAGCGGCATGAGGTCGTACTCGGTGGTCGAGAACAGGCAGTTGCGCAGCTGACCGTCGGCCGTCAGCCGCAGCCGGTCGCAGTCGCCGCAGAACGGTGCCGTCACCGACGCGATCACCCCGACGGTGTGGGGTCCGTCATCGAGCACCCATCGCTCGGCCGGCGCTCCCCCGCGCCCCGGCACCGGCGTGAGTGCCCAGCGCGCGCGCAGAGCGGTGAGGATCTCCTCGCGAGTGACCATCTGGGTGCGATCCCACGTGTGACCGGCGTCGAGCGGCATCTGCTCGATGAAGCGCAGCTGCGCATCGTGGGCGACGGCGAACTCCACGAGGTCGACCATCTCGTCATCGTTGACGCCGCGCATGGCCACGGCGTTGAGCTTGAGGGGGCGCAGCCCGCTCTGCTGCGCCGCGCGGATGCCGGCCAGCACGTCGTCGAGCCGATCGCGGCGGGTGAGCGCGGCGAACCGGCCGCGATCGAGGGTGTCGATCGACACGTTCAGCCGATTAAGCCCCGCGGCCACGAGCGACGGCAGCAGCTCGGGCAAACGGATGCCGTTGGTGGTCATCGCCAGTTCGACCGGCGCGCCCGCAGCCCCGGTGATCGTGGCGAGTCGGCGCACCACCTCGACGATGTCGGGCCGCAGCAGCGGTTCGCCGCCGGTGAGGCGGAACGTGGTGATCCCCGCCCCGGCCACGACCCGCGCGACGCGCTCGATCTCGTCGAGCGAGAGGATGCCCGAGCGCGCCAGCCATTCGTTGCCCTGCTCCGGCATGCAGTAGGTGCAGCGCAGCGAGCAGCGGTCGGTGAGCGAGATGCGCAGGTCCCGGTGCACCCGCCCGAAGGTGTCCGCCAGCGGTCCACTCAGGGGCTCGTTCGCACCACCCGCGAGCCCCTCGGGGCGTGGGCCGATGACCACCTTCGTCGGTGTCATGGAGCGATATGCCAATCCACTCGATTGAGGGTACTCTCGTATTGGTCTGGCGTGGTCTGACCACAGAGGACATTATTCACGGCTCGTCCCCCATATGGCGGACGTGACGGCTGGATACCTTCAGGCTGACGGAAACATTCGGAAGGACTGCAATGGAACTGCTCGACCCGCTGCTGCTCGCGCGCTGGCAGTTCGGCCTGACGACGCTGTACCACTACCTGTTCGTGCCGCTGACGCTGGGGCTCGCGCTCGTCGTCGCGATCTTCCAGACCGCGTGGCACCGCACCGCCAACGTCGCCTGGCTGCACCTGACGCAGCTGTTCGGCAAGATCTTCCTCATCAACTTCGCGATGGGCGTGGTCACCGGCATCGTGCAGGAGTTCCAGTTCGGCATGAACTGGTCGGCCTACTCCCGCTTCGTCGGTGACATCTTCGGTGCTCCGCTGGCCTTCGAGGGACTCATGGCCTTCTTCTTCGAGGCCACCTTCATCGGCGTCTGGATCTTCGGCTGGAACAAGCTCCCCAAGGCCCTGCACCTCGCCTCGATCTGGATGGTGGTGATCGGCTCCACCCTGTCGGCGTACTTCATCCTCGCCGCCAACGCATTCATGCAGAACCCGGTCGGGTTCGAGATGGCCGCCGACGGTGGCCGCGCCGAACTCGTCGACTTCTGGGCGGTGCTCACCAACCCGGTGGTCTTGGCGGCGTTCCCGCACACGATCTTCGCCGCCTGGATGTTCGCCGCCGCCGTCGTCATCGCCGTCAGCGCGTGGCACCTCTCCCGCGGTCAGCACCTCGAGACGCTGCGCAAGTCGCTGCGCTTCGGCATGTGGTTCATGATCGTCTCGTTCGTCGGCGTCTTCCTCTCCGGCGACCAGCTCGGTCTCGTGATGGTCGCGACGCAGCCTATGAAGATGGCGGCCGCCGAGGCGATCTGGGACAGCGCCTGCGGTGCGGATGCCTCGTTCTCGCTCTTCTCCATCGGCACCCCCGACGGCTCCGAGGAGATCTGGTCGCTGCGCGTGCCCTACCTGCTGTCGCTGCTGTCGACGCATTCGCTCGACGGCTGCGTCGAGGGCCTCAACGATCTGCAGGCGCTGTACAGCGAGCAGTTCGGCGCCGGCATCGACTACATGCCCATCGTCTGGGTCACCTACTGGTCGTTCCGCTGGATGATCGCCCTCGGCGGCGTCGCCACGCTGATCTCGATCGCCGGCCTCTGGGTCACCCGCAAGAAGGCCACCCGCCCCGTGCGCGGCTGGATGTGGAAGATCGCCATCTGGTCGGCGCCGCTGCCGCTGCTCGGCAGCCTCGTGGGCTGGGTCTTCACCGAGATGGGTCGCCAGCCCTGGATCGTGTTCGGTCTCATGTTCACCGAAGACGGCGTCTCGCCCAACGTGCCGGGCTGGACGGTGCTGATATCGCTGATCGCCTTCACGCTCATCTATGCCGCGCTGGCGGTGGTGGAGTTCGGGTTGATCCTCAAAGCCGCGCAGAAGGGCCCCGAACCACTGCCGGACCCCGATGCCGAGGGCGCCGAGTCCACGGCCCTCGAAGACACCCCGACGACGGTCTACTAGGAGCACGTCATGGATCTCGCCTATCTCTGGTTCTTCATCGTCGGTGTGCTGTTCGTCGGCTACTTCGTGCTCGACGGCTTCGACTTCGGCGTCGGCATGTCGCTGCCCTTCCTCGGCAAGAACGAGGTCTCCCGCCGCCAGGTGATCAACACGATCGGTCCGGTCTGGGACCTCAACGAGACGTGGGTCATCGTCGCCGGGGCGTGCCTGTTCGCATCCTTCCCGGAGTGGTACGCCACGCTGTTCAGCGGGTTCTACCTCGCCCTGCTGCTGATCCTGCTGGCCCTCATCGCCCGCGGTGTCTCGTTCGAGTACCGCCACCAGCGCGACAGTCTGCGCTGGAAGCGCAACTTCGACCGCATGATCGTCATCGGCTCGGCACTGCCGGCGTTCCTCTGGGGCGTCGCGGTGGCCAACATCGTGCAGGGCGTGCCGCTGGATGCCGACCACGAGTTCGTCGGATCGCTCCTGACCCTGCTGAACCCCTACGGGCTGCTCGGCGGACTCACGACGCTGCTGCTGTTCTTCACCCACGGCGTGTATTTCGTCGCGCTGAAGACCGACGGCCAGGTGCGCACCGACGCCCGGGCGCTGGCCGCCAAGTCGGGCATCCTCACGGTCGTCGTCGCGGCGGTGTTCCTGGTGTGGACGGTGGCCAACGCCGCCGGCGGCGGGGCTCCGCTGCTCATGCTCGTGATCGCGTGCGCCGTCGTCGCCGCCGTGCTGCTGATCGCCTCGATCGTCGCCAACCGTCGTGACCGCGAGGGCTGGGCATTCGGGTTCGGCGCCGGCACCGTCATGTTCGCGGTGCTGACACTGTGGCTCGCGCTGTTCCCGAACGTGATGCCCTCCACCACCGACCCGGCCTTCAGCCTCACGATCGAGAACGCGTCGAGCACCGATTACACCCTCACGATCATGACGTGGGCGGCGGTCATCTTCCTGCCGCTCGTGCTGCTGTACCAGGGCTGGACGTACTGGGTGTTCCGCAAGCGCGTCACCCGCGCGCACATCGAGAAGGCTGCCGAAACAGTGCACTGAGACCTGGCCGCCCCGGCCGCGGGACGCGCGATTCGCGCGCCGGACCGGGGCGGTCTGTTGTGCCGGTGAGTGATCGGCCGTCGGCACGCATGGGAGGATCGATCCATGGCTTCGCAGGACGCGGACGCACCACCGCGTGTGGGCGGCCGACCCCTCGACCCTCGACTGCTGAGATATGCACGCGCATCGCGGGCGTTCTTCGTCACCCTCGGGGCGATCGGGCTCGCTCAGACCCTCGTGATCGTCGCGTTCGCGTGGCTGCTGACGCGCGCGATCGTCGCCGCGATCGACGGGGTGCCGTGGCCCGAACTCGCCGGCATCCTCGCCCCGCTCGCCGGTGTCGTCGCCGCGCGGGCGTGCCTGGTGTGGCTGCGCGAGTTCGTCACCGCGCGCGCATCGGCCCGGGTGCAGGCGCAGCTGCGCACCCATCTGGTCGATGCCGTCGACGTGCTCGGTCCCGGCTGGCTTGCGTCGCACAACTCCGCCCAGCTCGCCGTCACCGCGGGTCGCGGGCTCGACGCCCTCGACGCCTACTTCGGGCGCTACCTCCCCCAGCTCGTGCAGACGGTGATCGCGACGCCGGTGATCGTGCTGGTGATGTGGTGGATGGATTGGATCTCGGGCCTCACGGTCGTGATCACGATCCCCCTCATTCCCTTCTTCATGATCCTCATCGGCATGAGCACCCGCGCCGTGCAGAACCGGCAGTGGCAGACGCTGCGCCAACTGGCCGCGCGGTTCGCCGACACGGTGCGGGGGTTGTCGACCCTCACCATCTTCGGTCGTCAGCACCGCGCCGTCGCGTCGATCACGCGCGTGACCGAGAGCTACCGTGAGCAGACCATGCGGGTGCTGCGGGTCTCGTTCCTCTCGGGCTTCGCGCTCGAGCTGCTCGCGAGCCTGTCGGTGGCGATCATCGCGGTCTCGATCGGCTTCCGTCTGCTCGACGGAGAGCTGACGCTGCTGGTGGGCCTGTTCGTGCTGCTGCTGGCCCCCGAGGCGTATCTGCCGCTCCGTCAGGTGGGCGTGCAGTTCCATGCCGCCGCCGAGGGCGTATCGGCGACCGACGACGTCTTCGCCGTGCTCGACGAGGCCCGCGAGGCCCGCCGGTCGCGTCCGGCCCGCTATCACGCGGCCACGCCCGACGTGCCCGCTCGCTCGACGTTCCCCCGCCCGCCGCTCGTGGTGCGCGGGCTGCGCGTGCGCTACGGCGACCGCACGCTGGCACCGGTGGATTTCACGGTGGATGCCGGTGAACTCGTGCTGCTGGAGGGCGCCAGCGGCGCCGGCAAGTCGAGCGTGCTCGCCGCGCTCCGCGGCGCCGCGACCTTCGACGGCGAAGCGACCCTCGGGGGCGTTCCGGTGGCCGATCTGACCCCCGACCGCTGGCTGGCGTGGGCGGGCCAGCACCCGGGCCTCATCGCCGGCACCGTCGCGCAGAACGTCGCCCTCGGCGATGTGCAGGCCGATCTCTCGACGGTGTCGCGCGCGCTGAATCTCGCCGGCGCCGGCGAGCTCGATGCCGCACACGACCTCGGCGTGCAGGGTGCGGGACTGTCGGGCGGGCAGGCGCAGCGCGTGGCCGTCGCCCGCGCGATCTACCGGTACCTGCGCGGCGCGGCATCGGTCATCGCCCTCGACGAGCCGAGCGCGGCGCTGGATGCCACCACCGAGGATCTGCTGTGGCGCAGCCTGCGCCGCCTCACCGACAACGGTGCGACGGTGCTGCTGATCTCGCACCGCACCACCGCGCGCGCCTACGCCGACCGCGTCGTGCGCCTCGAACCGGCGGAGGTGCCGGCATGACCGCCCCCTACCCCACCGTCACCACCACCGCCGATGTGCTGCGCGGCGCGATGCCGCCGTGGCGCCGCTTCTGGCGCGCCGTGGCGTCGGGCTTCGCCACCGAGGCATCTGCCGTCGCCCTGCTGGCCGTCAGCGCGTGGCTCATCGTGCGCGCCAGCGAGCAGCCGGCCGTCATGTACCTCACCGCCGCCGTCGTCGGGGTGCGCGCGTTCGCGCTCTCGCGCGCGGCGTTCCGCTACCTCGAGCGGTTGACGGCCCACGATGCGGCGCTGCGCCAACTCGCCACCACCCGCACCTCGCTCGTGCGCCGTCTCATCCCCCTCGCCCCCGACGGCCTGGCCCGCACGCGGCGCGGCTCGGTGCTGGGCGCACTCGTCGACGACGTCGATGAGCTGCAGAACCTGCCGCTGCGGGTCGTGGAGCCGCTCGTCGGCTCGGCGGTCGTCGCGATCGCCGCCGTCGTGTTCGTCGGCTTCGTCTCGTGGCCCGCGGCCCTTACCCTTCTCGGCTGCCTCGCCGTCGCCGCGCTCGTCGCGACGGCATGGGGCTGGGTCGCGGGCGGCCGGGCGGAGCGCGCCATCGCGCCGCTGCGGGCACAGCTGGCCGACGCGGTCACCGACCACCTCGGCAGCCTCGACGTGCTGCAGGCCTACGGCGCCGAGGCCGAGAGCCGCGCCCGCATCGCGCGCGCCGATGCCGCCGTGCGCCGCGCGGTCGTGCGACGCGCCGGCGCGCAGGCCGCGACCACCGCGATCGTTTCGCTGCTGGCCGGTGCCGCCTCGATTCTCGCGGTGCTCGTGAGCGCTCCGGATGCCGCGACCCTCGGCGGTCCCGCGCTGGCGGTGGCCGTGCTCGTGCCGATGGCGGTGTTCGAGGTATTCGGCGCCGTGCCGCTGGCCGCCGCGGCGTGGCGTCAGGTGCACGCCTCCGCCGAGCGCATCGCCGACTCCGTGCCGAGCGGCATCCCCGACGGTCTCGTGCGGGACGCGCCCGCCGCGACCGGCGAGGCGCCCGCGCTCGGCGACGGTCTGCGGCTGCGCGGCGTCTCGGCCACCTGGCCCGGCGCCGAGCGTCCCTCCCTCGTCGACGTCGACCTCGACGTGCGCGCCGGCGAGCGACTGCTCGTGGTCGGGTCGAGCGGTGCCGGCAAGTCGACGCTCGCGCACGTGCTGGTGCGCTTCCTCGAGTGTGGCGGCACGTACGAGGTCGGCGGCCGATCGGTGCGGGACATCGCCCCCGACGACCTGCGCCTCACCGTCGGGCTGTGCGAGCAGCAGCCGATGCTGTTCGACGAGGACATCCGCCAGAACCTGCTGTTCGCCCGCGACACCGCGACAGACGACGAACTCGTCGCCGTGCTCGAGCGCGTGGGCCTCGGCCCGTGGCTTGCCGAGCGCGGTGGCCTCGACGCGCGTGTCGGTGAGCGCGGCGCACTGGTGTCGGGCGGGCAGGCCCAGCGCATCGCGCTGGCTCGGGCCCTCCTGCGCGGCTTCCCCGTGCTCGTGCTCGACGAGCCGACGGCGGGCGTCGACCCCGCGGCATCCGATGCGCTGCTGACCGATCTGCTGCAGGCGGTCTCCCCCGAGCAGGCCGTCGTGCTGATCTCGCATGTGTCGGTGCCCGCGGGCCTGGTCGACCGCGTCGCCCGGCTCGACAGCGGCCGACTGCGCTGACCGCTCGCTCAGCCGAGCAGCGTGAGCGCGGTGACCGCCGCCGCGACGAGGGCGGTCGCGATCATCGCGTACCCCACGATGAGGCCCGCCACCGCGTAGCCACGGCCGGGGGCGCCGGTGGCGGCGATGCCGCGCAGCGCGAGATGCCCGAACACGACCCCCATCGGCGCCAGCACGAACGCGAACACGAAAGCGAGCAGCGCCCTGGTGTCGACGGCGGTCGACTCGCCGTCGCGGCGAGTCGATGGCGGGCCCGCGGGCTGCACCGCGGTCGCGCCGGCCGCAGCGGATGCCGCGGCGTACGCGGCACCGGCGGCTCGTGCGGCGGCGGCCGCGCTCTGCTGCGGCAGCGCGGGGCGCTCCGGCACCTGCGGGGCGGCGGATGGCGCGGCCGGCGCGGCCGGCGCGGCCGCGGCTGTGCCGACGGCGATCGCCTCGGCGCGCTGGGCTCCGATGGGCTCGAACGTCGCGCGGTGCCCGGGGCGCGGAGCGCCGACAGAGCCGGTCGGCGACGATGTCGGGGCGGACGCGGCGGGCATGGCGGAGTCGACCCCGACCCACCAGGGCTCCCCCGGTCCGGCGTCGGACTGCGCCGGTCCGCCACCGGACTGCGCCGCTCCGGCACCGGACTGCCCCGCTCCGGCACCGGGCTGCGCCGGCGACACGACGCCGGCCACGGCGGCGCGCCACGCGGCGGCATCGGCCGAGAAAGCGAGTGGATGGGCACCGGATGCCCGGCGCGTGCCGCCGACGAGGTCGATGACGTCCGCCGGCTGCGGATCGTCGGGCGTGGCGCGGCGCGCCGCGCCGACCTGTTCGGCCCAGTCGACGAGGGCGGGGTAAGCCTGCGGATGCGCCGCGATCTGCGCCGCGTAGTCGGGATGCACCGCGGCGATGGCCGCCAGTTCGTGCGGGGTCGTCTCGGTACGATGCAGCGCCGTCCAGGCCGCGACGGAATCCCAGGCGTGCGCAGTGGCGGCAGTCATCGATCCTCCTGGTATCCAGTGCACCATCGTGGGGCCGCTCGCGCGATGGGGAGATCTCCCCATCGCATTGCGCGCTTTCGCCATGGCTGCTGCGCGGCCGTCCGCTACGTTCGGGCCTATGACTGTCCGCATCCGCGAGGCGACGGCCGACGACGCCCCCGCCATCGCCGCCATCCGGATCACGACGTGGCGCGCGGCCTACGCCGGCCTCATCCCGCAGCGCGCGCTTCACCGCCTCGACATCCACCGCGACGCCGACAACCGCCGGCGGCGCTGGGACGTCGCGCATGCCGACCCCCGCCACGTCGACCTGCTCGCCTTCGTCGACGACGAGCCGGTGGGCTGGGCGGCGGTGGGTACGCCTCTCGATGCCGATGACGGCGACGGCGACGGCGACGGCGACTCCGACGACGGGCAGCTGTACGCGATCTACGTGCTGCCGGAGCACTGGGATGCGGGCGTCGGACGCGCCCTGCTCACCCGGGCGGAACAGGCGCTGCGTGAGGGCGGCTTCGCGCGCGGTCAGCTGTGGGTGCTCGCCGGCAACGACCGCGCCGCGGCCTTCTACGAGCGCCACGGCTGGCTCGAGGACGGCACCCGCAAGCTCGAAGTGATCCTCGCCGGCAGCCCCGATGCGCAGACCCTCGACGAGCGCGGCCGGGTCAAGGCGCTCTGAGTCAGAGGGAGCGGGCGAACACCTGCACGCCGTCGTGCGACGGCACCCGCTCGAACCCGAGCCGGTCGTAGAACGCCAGCGCCCCGGTGTTGTCGGCGGACGCCACGAGGTGCAGCGCCGCCACGCCTTGGGCGCGGAGCGCGTCGCTGAGGGTGTCGATCAGCCGACGCCCCCAGCCCTGCCCCTGCAGCTCGGGCAGCAGGTCGATGTGCAGGTGTGCGGGGTGGGTGTCGCCGTAGGGCTCGACTCCCGGCCCGCGACCGTAGGCGTAGATGAGCACGCCATCCTGACGGGTGCGCTCCCCGGCGGGCCGCGGCCACCGCTCGGCGAACCGCGGCCACCACTCGGACGCGAACCACCCCTCGAACGCCCGCGTGTCGGGCGCGCCGACGACGTAACCGGCGACACGGCCGTCGTCGGTCTCGACCACGAACGCGAACTCCGGATGCCGCGCGACGTAGGGCAGCACGAACACCTCACCCCACAGGTCCTCGTCGACCAGCACGCCGGTGGCATCCGCGCCGGCATCGGCCGTCAGCAGGCACACGCGGGCGAGGGCTGCTTCGTCGCCGGGGCGGAAGGGGCGGATGCGGCTCATGGCGCCATCCTGCCACCCGCCGCGGTCACGGCCGTCGCCGTCGCCGTCGCCGCCGCCGACACCGCGACGATCCGCACATCGGATGCCGCGATGCGCAGCCGCACCGGCACGCCCGATCCGAGCCCGAGGGCAGCGACCTCTTCCACGGCCACGTCGGCGGTGACGGCGGGGGTCTCGGTGTGCACGCGCACGCCGGCGAGCGTCTGTTCGAGGCGCACGACACGCGCGATCCACTCCCCCGGCACCACGGGCGCGGCCGCCGCGACCCGCAGCGCGCCGGTGAGGGTGTGCTCGGCGACAGCCTCGACACGCACGGCGCCCGGGCGGAAGAGCGCGACCGCCGTCCGCGGGGCGCCGGGAGCGGGCAGCAGCAGTGCGCCGGAGCGCCAGGTGCCGTCCCTCACCTCGCCGACGACACGGTTAAGTCCCGCGATGACGGCGCCGAACCCGGTCGCCGGCTGGTGCAGCACCTCGCGCACGGGTCCCTGCTGTGTCACCCGGCCGTCCTCCAGCAGCACCAGGTGCTGCGCGAGCGCGGCGGCATCCACCGCGTCATGGGTGACGAGCACGGTCGTGGTGGGCACCGCGGCGAGCTGCTCGGCCAGCATGGCGCGGATGCCGCCGGCGGTTTCGGCATCCAGCGCCGTCAACGGCTCATCCAGCAGCAGCACGTCCGGCGCCGCGGCAAGCGCCCGGGCGAGTGCCACCCGCTGCTGCTGCCCGCCCGACAGTTCGCGCGGGACGTGGCCACCCGAACCGGGCAGCCCGACCCGCCAAAGCCATTCGTCGGCCTCGCCCCGCGCGCGACGGCGCGCCATGCCGCCGGCGCGCAGCCCGAACGCCACGTTGTCGCGGGCGCTCAGGTGGGGGAACAGGCGCGGGTCCTGCCCCAGCAGCACCACCCCTCGGCGATGCGGGGCGAGGTGCACGCGTGGGCCCGACACCTCACGGTCGCCGATGCGGATGGTGCCCGTAGACGGCCGCACGAACCCGGCGAGCACATCGAGCAGCGTGGACTTGCCCGCCCCACTCGGCCCCATCACCGCAACGGTCTCACCCGCGTGCGCGTCCAGAGCCGCGTGCAGCCGAAAGCCGCGGCGGGCGACGTCGACGTCCACGTGCAGGGCGGTGGTCATCGCGGCACCCCCGGTCGCCACGCCCGCACGAGCAGCAGCACCGATACGGCGGTCACCAGCAGCAGCAGCGACAGGGCCACGGCGCTGCCCTGGGTGACCCCGGCGCCGTTGAACGCGGTGTAGATGGCCAGCGGCATCGTCTGGGTCACCCCCGGCGCGTTGCCCGCGAACAGCGCGGTGGCCCCGAACTCGCCGACAGCCCGGGCGAAGCTCAGCACGGTGCCGGCGACCAGCCCCGGAGTCGCCAGCGGCAGGGTCACCCGCCAGAGGGTCGTCCACCGGCCCGCGCCGAGACCGGCGGCGGTCTGCTCGTAGCCGACCCCGGTGGAGCGCAGCGACCCCTCCAGCGCCAGGACGAGGAACGGCAGGGCGACGAACGTCTGCGCGAGCACGACCGCCGTCGTCGTGAACGGCACCTGCACGCCCCACTGCGCCAGGACGGGCCCGAGCCAGCCGGAACGCCCGAACAGGAACAGCAGCGCCACGCCTCCCACCATGGGCGGCAGCACGAGCGGCACGGTCACCAGCGCCCGGAGCGCTGCGGCCGTGCGGCTGCCGGCGCGGGCGATGACCAGCGCCAGCGGCACCCCCAGCACGAGGCACAGCGCCGTGGCCACCAGCGCGGTCTGCAACGACAGCCCCAGCGCCGACAGCGCCGCCGGCGCCGTGATGTCGGCCCAGAGCGTCGACCACTCCACGCGGGCGATGAGAGCCGCCAGCGGCACGACCAGCAGCGCCAACCCGACGACGGCGGGAAGCGCCAGCACAGGCGGCACGAAGCCGTACGAGGTGCGGCCCGGCCGCGGCGTCGGGGCCGATCCCGCGCCGACGCGCGCGTCGTCGCGACGGGGCTGCCGTGACGCGCCGGGCGCCGTCACGGTGCACCGAAGCCGTGGGCGGCCAGCACCCGCTGACCCTCGGCGCTCTGCACGAAGGCCACGAACGCGGCGGCGGCCGCCGGATGGGCGGACGTTGCCAGATCGACGATCGGGTAGCGGTTGACGACGTCCGCCGTCCCCGGCACCGCGACGGTGTCGAGATCGGCGGCGGCGGCATCCGTCACGTACACCAGACCCGCATCCGCCTCGCCGGTGGCGACCTTGGTCACCACGGCGGTGACATTCTGCTCGTGGCTGTCGACGACGGCGGTCACTCCGGCCGCGTCGAGCAGGGCGATGGATGCCGCGCCGCACGGCACCGCGACGTCGCACAGCACGACGATGAGGTCGGGGTCCGCGAGGTCTGCCAGACCCGCCACCCCGGCGGGGTTGCCGGGAGGGGTCACGAGCGCGAGGGTGTTGGTCGCGAACGGCGCGGGGGCATCGGCCAGCCCGGCATCCACCACCCGCTGCATGGTGGGTTCGTCGGCCGAGGCGAAGACATCCACGGCGGCCCCTTCGACGATCTGCGTCGCGAGCGTGGACGAGCCGTCGTAGCCGATGGGCAGCACCTCGAGCGACGGATGCCGCGCCTCGAACGCCGTCGCCAGTTCGTCGAACGCCCCCTGCAGCGACGCCGCCGCGAAGATCGACAGCTCCCCGGAGAGCTGCTCCCCGATCACCGACGGCGCGGCGCCCGCCCCATCGGGGTCGACGTCGCTGCCGGCGGTCGAGGCGCACCCGGCGAGCGCGAGCACCGCGGCGAGCCCGAGCAGCAGCGCACGCGCGGCGCGCACGTCAGGCCTTCGCGATCTCGACGATGACGTTGGTCGCCTTCACGAGCGCCACCGCGAGCGAGCCGGGTTCGAGCGCCAGTTCGCGCACCGCTTCGGCCGACATCAGCGACACCACCCGATGGGGGCCGGCCTGGATGTCGACCTGCGCCATGATGCCGTCCATCTGCACGCGGGTCACGAGCCCCACGAATCGGTTGCGGGCGCTGCTGAGCACGTCGGGCGGATCAGCGACCCTGCGGGCGACCTCGACGGCGTGGGCGGCGAGCGCGTCACCGGGGATGCGGGCCGGGCTGTCGCCCGTGGTCGGGAGCGTGCCCTGATCCACCCAGCGGCGTACGGTGTCGTCGCTGACGCCCAGCAGGCGCGCGGCCTCGGCGATGCGGAAGCTCTCCATGGCGCCGAAGATACACCCGCAACCGCGGCGATGGCAGGGTGATTCCGCCGCATCCGCGGCATCCTCCTCCTCGGTGAGGGCCGGGCGTACGCTGGGCGTCATGTCGCTGCCACCGTTGGTCGAGCCCGTCGCCGCGCTCTCCCCCACCGAGGCCGCGCGCACCGCACGGCACCGGGCGCTGGCGGGCCTCGGCGACCTCGGCCAGCGCCGCCTCGCCGCCGCGCACGTCGCCGTCGTCGGTGCCGGGGGCCTCGGTTCTCCCGTCGTCCTCGCCCTCGCCGCCGCCGGCGTCGGCACCCTCACCGTGATCGACGACGACGACGTCGACCACTCCAACCTGCACCGCCAGGTGATGCACCGCCACGCCGACATCGGCGCCCCCAAGGTCGACTCCGCGACGCGCGGCGCGGCCGACCTCTCCCCCACGACCACCGTGCGGACGGTGCGCGAGCGGCTGACCCCGGGCAACGCCGACCGGCTGCTGGCCGGGGCGCACCTCGTGATCGACGGCACCGACACGTTCCCGACCCGTTCGGCGGTCGCCGCCGCGTGCGAACGGCTCGGCGTGCCGCTGGTGTGGGGCGTGCTGCAGGAGTTCCACGCCCAGGTCACCGTGTTCTGGAGTGCCCCGCCGCCCGGCGTCGCCGGGGTGCGCCTGGCAGACCTGCACCCTCCCGACGACGTCGGCGACGTGCCCACCTGCGCGCAGGTGGGGGTGCTCGGGGCGCTCTGCCTGCAGGTGGGCGGCATCATGGCGATCGAGGCGGTCAAACTCCTCGCCGGCATCGGTGAGCCGCTGCTCGGACGCGTGCTCGTCATCGACGCCCTGCGCGGCCGGCAGACCGAGGTGCCGCTGCGGGCCGTCACCGCCGCGGCTGCGGCCGCCCCGGCGGCGGCCGTGGCGGCGCCAGCCGCTCCCCGGGCGAGCGGGCCGACGCCCGGGGCGGACAAGACCACGGCCGCGGCGGCCGCCGCGACTCCGCCCCAGGTCACCGCCGCGCAGGCCCGCGCGGCGCAGGATGCCGGTGCGACGCTGCTCGACGTGCGGGAGCCGCACGAGACGGCCGCCGGCATCATCCCCGGTTCCGTGCTCATCCCCCTCGCCGACCTGCTCGTCGCCCCGACCGGAGCCGCCACCGGAGCCCGGCCCGTGATCGTGGTGTGCGCCGCCGGTGGCCGGGCTCAGCGCGCCGCCGCGGCGCTGCGCCAGGCGGGTGTCGACGCCTCGGTGCTCGCCGGCGGCATCGCGGCATGGCCGTACGAGACGACGCCCGCGTGAGCGCCCTGCAATCCGTCGAAGCCCACCTCGCCGGCATCTTCACCGTCACCCCCCTGCTCGACGGCGCACCCGTCGCCCTCGCGCAGGCCGCCGGGCGTACCCTGCGCGAACCGGTGCACGCCGCCGTCGACATCCCCGCGTTCGACAACTCCGCGATGGACGGGTTCGCGGTGCGCTTCGCCGACGTCGCCGCCGCCGCCGACGGCACGCCGGTCACCCTGCGGATCATCGCCGATCTGCCTGCCGGAGCCCCCGACGACCCGCCCATGGCCCGAGGTGAGGCAGCCCGCATCATGACCGGCGCCCCCGTGCCGACCGACGCCGACGCCATCGTGCCGTTCGAGGACACCGTGGGGGGCCTCGGCGACTCCGTCGGCACCGTGGTGGTGCGCCGCGCACCCCGCGCGCCCGGTGCGCACGTGCGGCGCGTCGGCGAAGACGCCCGCCGCGGCGACGAGGTGCTCCCCGCCGGCATCCTGCTCGGGCCGCTGCAGCTGGCGGCCATCGCCGCGGCCGGCCTCGCCCGGCCCGTCGTCACACGCCCGCCGCGGGTGGCGGTCGTCTCGACCGGCTCCGAACTGCTCCCCCCGGGGGCGCCGCTGCGGCGCGGCCAGATCCCCGAGTCCAACAGCACGCTGCTGGCCGCCCTCGCCGTCGAGGCGGGCGCCCGCATCGTCGCCCGCGAGAGCGTCGACGACGAAGGCGCGGCGCTGCGGCTGGTGCTCGACCGCGTCACCCGCGGCCCCGAGCCCGCCGACGTCGTGGTCTTCTCCGGCGGTGTGAGCGCCGGGGCGTACGAGGTCGTCAAGAACGAACTCGTCGGCGTGATGGCCTTCACCCGGGTGGCGATGCAGCCGGGCAAGCCGCAGGGCTTCGGCCGCATGCCCGACGGTCCACTGCTGTTCGGGCTGCCCGGCAACCCGGTGAGCTCCGCCGTCTCGTTCGAGATGTTCGTGCGTCCGGCACTGCTCGCGCTGCAGGGGCGCACGGTGCTGCATCGGCCGCTGCTGCGACTGCCCGCGACGGTGGGCTGGCGCACCCCGCCCGGACGCCGGCAGTACCTGCCCGCCGTCGTCGACCGCACCGACCCCGCCCGCTGGAGCGTGCGCCCCGCCACCGCCGGCGGCTCGGGGTCACACCTGGCGGGAGCGCTGGGCCGCGCCGAGGCCTACGCCGTGGTGCCCGCGGAGGTCGACGCCATCGCCGTCGGCGACCTCGTCGATGTCATGCTGGTGTCATGAGCTTCACGCACCTGGATGCCACCGGTCACGCCCGCATGGTCGACGTCACCGCGAAGCAGCCCACCGTGCGTTCCGCCACCGCCCGCGGGTCGGTGCGCTGCGCACCCGAGGTGGTCGCCGCCCTCCGCGACGGCTCGGTGCCCAAGGGCGACGTGCTCGCCGTCGCGCGCATCGCCGGCATCCAGGCCGCCAAACACACCCCCGCCCTGCTCCCGCTCGCGCACGTCATCGGCGTGCACGGCGCAGCGGTGGACCTCACGATCGTCGACGACGGCGTCGAGATCGAAGCCACCGTGCGCACCGCCGACCGCACCGGCGTCGAGATGGAGGCGCTGACGGCCGTCACGGTCGCCGCACTCGCCGTCGTCGACATGGTGAAGGGGATCGACAAGTCCACGTCGATCCAGAACGTGCGCATCACCGCGAAGGAGGGCGGGCGCTCGGGCACGTGGACGCGCCCCGACGAGGCGTGAGCACGCTCGGCGCGATCCTCCTCGCCGGCGGGCGGGCGACCCGTGTCGACGGGGCGGCGAAACCACTCTTCGAGGTCGGGGGCCGCACCCTGCTGCGGCGCGCGGTCGACGCCGCCGCGGCCGCGGGGGCCTCGCCTCTCACGATCGTCGGTCCGCAGCCCAGCGCCGACGCCACCGCGCAGGTCGCGGCCGCTGCGGCATCCCTCCCCACCACGGTCACCTGGGTGCGGGAGCAGCCGCCCTTCGGCGGGCCCGCCGCCGGCGTCGTCGCGGCGCTGGATTCGTGGGATGCCACACCCGAATGGAGCCTTGTGCTCGCCTGCGACCTGCCCGGTGCCGAGGCGGCGGTCGCCCGACTCGTCCGCGACCTCGTGCTGCTGCCCTCCGACACCGAGGGTCTGTGCCTGGCCGATTCCCGCTCGCGGCCGCAGTGGTTGGTGGGCCTGTACCGCACCGCCGCGCTGCGCCGGCGGTCGGCTGCGCTCCCCGACCACGGCCACGGCGCCCCCGTCCACCGGCTCCTCGACGACCTCGCCATCGCGACGGTCCTCGCGCCCGAGACCGAGACAGCCGACGTCGACACGTGGGAGGATCTCACCCAAGCCCGGCGCCGGTCGACCGAAGAGGAGACACCGTGAGCGATCGCACCCTCCCGCCCGAAGCCCTCGACGCGTGGTCTGCGGCCCTGCGCGAGCGGTTCGACCTGACCGTCGACGACGTGCCCATCGCCCTCATCCTCGACCTCGCGCGCGACGTGGCCGCGGGCGTCGCGCGGCCCGCCGCCCCGTTCAGCGCCTTCGTCGCCGGCCTCGTCGCCGGTCGCGCCGGCGGCACCCCCGCCGACAGCCGCGCCGCCGTGGCCGCGGTCACCGAACTCGCACGCGAGTGGCAGGCCGAGGACCCCTCCTGATGGCGCACGTGCGTTACTTCGCCGCCGCCGAGGAGATGGCCGGCCGCGCCGCCGAGGACCGCGCCGAACGCACCCTGGGGTCCCTGCGCGACGCACTCGCCGTCGAACGGCCGGGGCTCGGGGGCATCCTGCCGCGCTGCGCCGTGCTGGTGGGTGGTGCGCGTGTCGGCGACGACACCGCGCTCGGCGACGACGACCTCGTCGACGTGCTGCCGCCGTTCGCCGGCGGGTGATCCGACCCGGGCGCCGGGCACCCCGGGTGTCGGGGATCGTCGTCGCGGCCAGGGGGCTCGGATGCCGGGGCGAGCGGTCAGCCGCCGATGCCCTTCCACGCCGCGCGGCCGTCGGCGTCGATCTGACGCTTCCACACCGGGAGGTCGGTCTTGATCGTCTCGATCACGGCCCGACACACCTCGAACGCCTCCGCACGATGGGGGGAGGCGACGGCGACCACGACGGCGAGATCCCCCACCGCCAGCCGCCCGACGCGATGGCTCACCGCGATGAGGGCGGGGCCGTCGCCGACGGCGCGCTCGGCGATCGCGCGCAGGTGGGCCTCGGCCTCGGGATGGGCGGAGTACTCCAGCGCAACGACGGCGGCCGTGGCATCCGGATCGTGATCGCGCACCCGCCCGACGAAGGTCGTGACGGCGCCGGCTGCGTCATCGTCGATCGCGGCGAGGTGCACGGCGAGGTCGAGGGGATCGGCGCTGATGCGGGCCAGGCGGACGGCGGTCATGCGTGATCTCCCCCGGCGAGCTGGTCGATGACGTGCCGCGCCACCGACACGACGACGGGCATGCCGGTGGACACGGCGGCCGGGGAGCCGGGGAGGTTCACGATCAGCGCGGTGGCGGTCACCCCCGCGCGGCCGCGCGAGAGCATGCCGACGGGCTTCTCCGCCGCACCCCGGCGGCGCAGCTCCTCCACGATGCCGGGGAGGTCCCGCTCGATCACGCGGGCGGTGCCCTCGGGGGTCTGGTCGCGGGGTGAGATTCCGGTGCCGCCGGTGGTCACGATCAGCCGGGCGCCGGCATCCATCGCCGCGCGCAGCGCCCGCTCGACACTGTCGGCGCCGTCGGCGACCACCACCGCATCCGCGCACGCGTAGCCGGCTTCGCGCAGTGCCGCGACGGCGAGTGGGCCGCTCGCGTCGGGCCGCGCGCCCGCGGCCGACCGATCCGAGACGGTCACGACGACGGCGGTGTGAGGCACGCCCCCAGCCTAGGGCTGTCGGAATTCAGGCTGTGGCGATGTTCTTCGTCGGCCACGGCCACCCCGGCGCCTCGCCGCCTGAATACCGACCACCGCCCGGCGGCCACGCCGCGCCGCCCGGCAGCCCGCCGCGGCGCCCGGCACCCCCGCCGCGCCGCCCGCCGCGCCGCCCGGCAGCCCGCCGCGGCCCCGCGCCCGCGCCCCCGGCCGCCCGCCGCGGCCCCGAGCCCGCGCCCCCGGCGGCCCCGCACCGCACCGGCCCACCGCCCGCAGCTGTCGGAATTCAGCCTGCGACGGTGTGTTCGACCCTCGCGGCGCCCGCCACGGCGTCCCCGCCTGAATTCCGACGGGCGTCACGGTCGGCGCGACCCGCCTCGGCCTCGGCCGTGGCGGTGATGCGGTTGGCCATGCCGCGGAAGACGAACCCGTGGAACGGCAGCACGGCGAGCCAGTACAGCCGGCCGGCGAGGCCGCGCGGGAAGAACACCGCCCGCTGGTCGTACTGCGAGCCCTCGTCGGTCGGGGTGCATCGCAGCTCCAGCCACGCCTGGCCGGGAACCTTCATCTCCGCGCGCAGCCGCAGCACGCGCCCCTCCTCGACCGTCTCCACCCGCCAGAAGTCGATGACATCGCCGGGCGCGACGCGCGAGCGGTTGCGGCGACCACGGGCCAGGCCCACGCCACCGGCGATCTTGTCCATCCAGCCGCGCACGGCCCACAGCAGCGGAGTCGAGTACCAGCCGTTGGCCCCGCCGATGCCGGCGATCACACCCCACAGCCGCTCCGGTGTGGCGCGCGTCTGCGCGGTGCGCTCGTCGGTGAACACCGTGCGCCCCGCCCACTCCGGGTCCGACGGCAGCGGGTCCGACGGGGCGTCGAGCACCTCCGCATCCTGCCAGCTGGTCTCCACGTCATCCCCCGCCACCCGGCCCAGAGCGAGCGTCACGGCGCGACGGTACGACATCAGCCCGCTCTCCGGCAGCGGGATGAGCGCGTCGACCGCGTGGTCGTCCATGACGCACTCGTTCTGCAGCGACGCCACGAGCGGCCGGGCGATCGACCGCGGGATCGGCGTGACGAGGTTCACCCAGTGCGAGGCGAGCCCGGGGGTGAACACCGGCAGCGACGCGATCGCCCGCTGCGGCAGCCCCGCCGCGACGGCGTAGCCGTTCATCATCTGTCCGTATCGCAGCACGTCGGGCCCGCCGATGTCGACGGCGCGGTTGACATCGGCATCGACCCGCGCCGCGCCCAGCAGGTAGTGCAGCACGTCGCGGATGGCGATGGGCTGAATGCGGTTGCGCACCCACCGCGGCGCCGGCATGTACGGCAGCACGTCGGTGAGGTGACGCACCATCTCGAACGACGCCGAGCCCGAGCCGATGACGACACCGGCCTGCAGGACGAGGGTGGGCACCCCCGATGCGAGGAATGTCTCCCCCACCGCGACCCGCGACCGCAGGTGCGGCGAGAGCTGCCCCGTCGAGGGGTGCAGCCCGCCGAGGTACACGATGCGCCCGACGGATGCCGCAGCCGCCGCGTCCGCCACGGTCTCCGCCGCGCGCAGATCGGTCTCCTCGAAGCGGGCGCCGGCCCGCATCGAGTGCACGAGGTAGTACACGACGTCGACGTCGCGCACGGCCTCGGCCATGACGGCCGCGTCGTCGGCGGATCCGGCCACGATCTCGACGTCGTCGCCCCAGGGGAACGCCGCGGCGCGCTGCGGGTCGCGTGCGAGCACCCGCACGCGGTGGCCGGCGGCCCGCAGGCGCGGGACGAGGCGTCCGCCGATGTACCCGGTGCCGCCGAGCACGAGGGCGAGCGGCGCGGTGCCGTCGGGGCGGGGTCGCGCGCGCAGGGCGTCTTCGCGACCGGTGGGAGCGGTGAGCCGGGTCATCCTCCGACGTTACGTGGATCCCCAGCTTCTGCACAGTCTGGGCGAGATCAGGCTGCTCCCGCACGCGCACGGTACCAAACCCGCCGATCGGATGCCAAGCGGAGGCGACCCGCGCGAAGTTCGCGTATCGTCCCAGGACCCAGGCGACTGTCTGCGCCCTGTGGCGCGCAGCTGATCAGAAGGAAGACATGACCACGACAGCAAAAGCAACCTCCGACACCGACCATCCGAGGCTCGAAGTGGACGACGTCATCGTCGTCGACAAGAAGCGGGTACGCACGGCCATCAGCGGAACGGTCGTCGGCAACTTCATGGAATGGTTCGACTTCGGCATCTACGGCTACCTGGCCGTCACCCTCGCGGTGGTGTTCACCGCGGATCTCCCCGAGCCGTGGGGGTTGCTGGTCACCCTCTTCGGCTTCGCGATCTCGTTCCTGGTGCGGCCCATCGGTGGTCTCGTGCTGGGACCGCTCGGCGACCGCATCGGTCGCAAGCAGGTGCTGTTCTTCACGATGGCCCTCATGGCCGTCGCCACCGGCCTCATCGGCGTGCTGCCGACCTCGCAGCAGATCGGCCTCTGGGCGATCGTGCCGCTGTACCTGTTGAAGATGGCGCAGGGGTTCTCGACCGGCGGTGAGTATGCCGGTGCCTCGACGTACGTCGCGGAGTTCTCCCCCGACCGCCGCCGTGGCTTCTGGTCGTCGTGGCTCGACGTCGGGTCGTACATCGGCTTCGCCGTGGGCGCGTCGGTCGTGGCCCTGACCACCCTGATCACCGAGAACATCTGGGGTCCGACTGCGATGGTCGACTTCGGGTGGCGCATCCCGTTCCTCATCGCGATCCCGCTCGGCGCCGTCGCCATCTGGTTCCGACTGCGCATCCCCGAGACCCCGGCGTATGAGACCACGAGCGAGCTCGAACGAGACGCCGAGGCCGACGCCGGCGACCCCCTGGCCCGTCACGGCGTCGTCGGCATCTTCCGTCACCACTGGCGCCCCGTACTCATCGCGATCGCGCTGGTGGCCGCCACCAACACCGCCGGCTACGCGCTGACGAGCTACATGCCCACCTACCTCGAGCAGGAGGTCGGCATCTCGAACCTGGGCGCGGCCGTCGCGACCGTGCCGGTCCTGATCGTGATGTCGGCCTGTCTGCCGCTCATCGGGCGTCTGAGCGACCGCATCGGGCGTCGCCCGGTGTACCTGATCGCGGCGGGCTCCACCCTCGTGCTCATGCTGCCCGCGTTCGCGGTCATGCAGATCGGCCAGGAGTGGGCCGTGTTCGTCGCGCTGACGATGGTGGCCGTCCCGGTGGCGTTCTACGTCGCGGTGTCGGCTTCGGCCCTGCCCGCCCTCTTCCCGACGGCGTCGCGCTTCGGAGCGATGGCGATCGCGTACAACGTGTCGGTGTCGCTGTTCGGCGGCACGACGCCGCTGTTCAGCCAGGCCCTCATCGAGCTCACCGGCAACCCGTACATGCCGGCGTTCTACATCATGTTCTTCGCGTTGCTCGGCGGCATCGCGATGCTCACGATGCGCGAGACCGCCAAGCGCCCGCTGCTGGGCTCGGTGCCGACGGTCGAGACCACCGCCGAGGCCGAGGCGGTCGTGGAACGCCAGGTCGAGGACCCGTTCATCGACACCTCGACCATGCCGACGCTGATCGCCCGCAGCGACGACACCCGCGGCGCTGCCGAGCTCGCGGGCAAGACCCGCTAGCCACGGCCGCAGCCGCACTCGGCGCGGACGACGCCCGCCAGGTGCTCGGGGTCGAGGCCGGCCTCGAGCACCTGCCCGGGCGGGGCACCTGCCCGGGCGGGGCGCCTTCGCCGGGCGGCGGATCAGCCCGTCGAAGCGACTGCCCGGCCCACACGCTGCTGCTCGGCCCGCAGCCGCGTGGCGAACGCCGCCGCAACGACGAGGGCCATGCCGGCGCCGATCAGGGCGCCGCCGACGGTGTCGCTCAGCCAGTGCGCGTGCAGGTACGTGCGACTGAACGCCATCAGCAGCACCCACGCCGCACCGACGAGCCCGACCCACAGCCGAGGGAAGAGCACGACCGCGACCACGGCGATCGTCGCGGCGTTGGCGGTGTGTCCCGAAGGGTACGAGCCGTAATCGCTGATGACGATGATGTCCTCCGGCCGCGCACGGCCGAACAGGTGCTTCAGCGCCTGCACGCCCGCCGCGCTGAGGATGGATGCCGCGATGAAGAACAGCGCCCCGAAGTAGCGGCGCCACAGCACCAGCAGCAGTGCGCCGCCGATCGGCACGACGAAGACGCCGACGATGCCGCCGCCCAGCCAGTTCATGGCCTGCGAGATCCACACGAGCGCGTCGACCCGCCAGTGCGCGAGCGCGGTGTTCCACATCTGGTCGAGGTCGAACGCCTCCGGCCCGCGCAGCAGAATCCATCCGCCCAGGCCGCAGGCGAAGGCGATGAGCACGAGGCCCGGCACGAGCAGGCGCGCGATCGGGTGGCGAAGGGCATCCATCAACACATTGTGACGCCTGCGGCGGGGTGCGGCGCCGGGCTTGCGCCCGGGAATGCGCGGGCGCTACGGAGCCAGCTGCGCCACGGTCTTCGGCCGCACCACGATCCACAGGGAAAGGACGGCGATGATCGAGCATCCCACCATGACCGTCGCCATCGTGGTCGGGGTGATGCCGGCTTCTCCGGCGACCCAGCCGACAACGGGTGAGACGAGACCGGCGACACCGAAGTTCACCGCGCCGATGAGCGACTGCGCGGTGCCGGCCGCCTTGCCGTGACGGTCCAGCGCCAGCACCTGCACGCAGGGGAAAGTGAACCCACAGGCCGTCATGAAGACGAACAGCGGAATGATGACGCCCCACAGCCCCGCCCCGAGCAGATCGCCGATGATGATCGTGGTTGCGGCCAACACGAGCACGCCGGTCGAGATCGCCAACACCCACTGCGGGCCGAAGCGCGTGGCCAACCGCGACGCCGTCTGCACGCCGATGACGACGCCCACGGAGTTGATGGCGAACAGCAGCCCGTATTGCTGCGCGTCGAAGCCGTACGTCTGCTGGAACAGGAACGAGGATGCCGACAGGTAGGAGAAGAGTCCGCTGAAGGTCATGCCGCCGATGATGAGCACGCCGATGAAGACACGGTCCCCCAGCACGCTGCGGTAGCGCTGCAACACCGTGGTCGAGCCCTTCTCCTGCCGCCGGGCGCGCGGGAGGGTCTCGGGGAGGAAGATGAGCGCGCACACGAGCATGACCGCGCCGTAGAGCGCGAGCACGAGGAACAGTCCCCGCCATGGCATGACCGCCAGCAGCCCGGACCCGATGAGCGGGGCGACGACCGGTGCGACACCGGAGACGAGCGCGAGCCGGCTGAGCATGACGACCAGGCGGCGTCCGCCGAACAGGTCGCGCACGATCGCTGCGGCCACCACGCCTCCGGCGGCGGCGCCCGCGCCCATCAGCACGCGGGCGACCGAGAGCAGTTCCAGGGTCGGGGCGAAGGCTGCCGCGGCGCTGGCGAGCACGTGCAGCGCCGTGACCACGATGAGGGGGACGCGCCTGCCCACCTTGTCGCTCAGCGGGCCGACGACAAGCTGCCCCAGCGCGAAGCCGATCATCGTGCCGGTGAGGGTGAGCTGGATCGCGGCCGCAGAGGTCTGGAAGTCCGCTTCGAGCACCGGGAAGGCCGGCAGGTAAAGGTCGATCGTGAACGGCCCGAGCGCCGTGAGGGCGCCCAGCAGGATGATGTACATCACGCGGCGCGCGGTCGACAGCGAGTCACCGGGGTGGAGCACGATCGGGGCAGTGGTCGGGTTCGCGCCGAGGGTCCGGATGGCGCCGGTATGGGGGCGCGCAGCGGCGGATGCGGGAGCGGTGGGGACGGGAGAAGTTTCGTGCACGGTATCCAGAGCGGTCGCGGGCGGTCACGTCGAAACGATTCGACAACCGGTCGAGTCTAGCGTCTTCCCAGGTAGACGACCCATGCAGACGCATACGCTGAGGAGGTTCCCGCGCGACGCGCACCCAACCCGAGCCGAGATCCCCCATGACACCGACGCCCCCCGACTCCGCCAAGCGCGCGAGTGGAAACCCCGCCACCAAGGCCCAGATCGCGATGACCGCCAAGCAGCGGCGCGAGCAGCAGAAGCAGGAGAAGCTCGCCCAGTACCAGCGGGAGCTGACCAAGCGACGTCGCAGCAAGCTCGTGTGGTGGGTGGTCGGCAGCACCGCGGGCATCGCGATCGTCGCGGCCATCGTCGCCTCCTACATCTTCACCCCCAAGCCCGTCACCTACGCGCGCGGCGACGGCGACGGCGCCTCGATCTCGGGCGTGGCGACGTTCGAGAACACCGCCAACCATGTGGAGGGCGACGTGGATTACCCGCAGACCCCGCCGGCGGGCGGCGACCACAACGCGATGTGGCTGAACTGCGGCGTCTACGCCGAGCCGGTGCCCGAGGTCAACGCGGTGCACTCGCTCGAGCACGGCGCCGTCTGGGTCACCTACGACCCGGCTGCCGTCGATCAGACCGCCGTCGACGCCATCCGGGCCAAGCTGCCGAACAGCTACGTCATCCTCTCGCCCCACGAGGGTCTCGATGCACCGGTCGTGGCCAGCGCCTGGAACGCGCAGCTGAAACTCGACTCGGCGGATGACCCCCGCCTCGATGACTTCCTCACCGCCTACTGGCGCAGCCTCAACGCGCCCGAGCCCAACGCCGCGTGCGCCGGAGCCTTCGACGCGCCGGGCAAGCTGTCGTGACCGAGGCGCCCCGGCGGCGGTGGGTCGCGATGTTGCTCGTCGCGGTCGCCGTCGCCGCGGTCGCCTTCGCCGCCGGGCGCTTCTCCACGTTCGGCGCGTCGGGACCGGCGCTGCCGACCACGGACTCGGCCGAGGCCGGGTTCGCCCGCGACATGCAGTACCACCACGAGCAGGCGGTCGACATGGCCATGACCATCCACCGCAAGACCGCCGATGACGAGATCCGGGCGCTCGCGTACGACATCGCCACCGGCCAGGCCGCACAGCGCGGCGAGATGTTCGACTGGCTGGTCAAGTGGGGGCTGCCGCAGGCCGGCGGCCCGGCGATGGCGTGGATGGCGGCATCCGATGCCGGTCACGACCACGGGCTCACCGGTACCGAGCCGCTCACCGCCGAAGAGGAGCGCGAGGCGATGGGCATGGCCTCTGCCGCCGAGCTGACGGCGCTGGCCGAAGCCGAGGGGACCGCTGCGGACTGTCTCTTCCTGTCGCTGATGGTCCGCCACCACGAGGCGGCGATCCCGATGACCGAAGCGGTGCTGGAGCTCGGTTCGGAGCCGCGCACGCTGGCCGCCGCCGCGCGCATGCGCGAAGCCCAGCTGTTCGAGATCGACGCGATGACCGCCGCCCAGCAGCGGCTGGGGTGCCCCGCCCCCTGACACCCCGTGAGACGAATGCCGACGGCCGAGACAGTGGGTGATACCCACCATCTCGGCCGTCAGTTTTCGTCTCAGCGGTCGGCGGCGTGGCGCCGCCGCGCGGGTCAGCCCTTCGTCGAGCCGGCCAGGAGGCCGCGGACGAAGTAGCGCTGCAGGGCGAGGAACACGATCAGCGGCACGATGATCGCGATGAACGCGCCCGCCGTGAGCAGATACCAGTCCTGACCGCGGCTTCCGGTCATCTCCGCCAGCAGCTTCGTGATCGGACCCACCGCGCCGTCGGCGAAGATGAGCGCCACGAGCAGGTCGTTCCACACCCACAGGAACTGGAAGATCGCCACCGACGCGATCGCGGGCATCGTCAGCGGCAGGATGATCCGGAAGAAGATCTGCCCGTGCCCTGCACCGTCCACCCGCGCCGCCTCGATGACTTCGCCCGGGATCTCCGAGACGAAGTTGTGCAGCAGGAAGATCGTCAGCGGCATCGCGAAGATCGTGTGCGCGATCCACACCTGGGCGTAGCCGGCCTGACCGATCCCGTCGATCACCGGGAACCCGAACAGCGTGCCGTTGGAGAACAGCTGCAGCAGCGGAATCAGCGCCATCTGGATCGGCACGATCTGCAGCGCGAACACCAGGATGAACAGGATGTTCTTGCCGCGGAAGTTCATCCACGCGAAGGCGTAGGCCGCCAGCAGCGCGATGGAGATCGGGATGATGGTCGCCGGCAGCGTGATGGCGATCGAGTTGACGAACGCTCCCGCCATGTTCAGCTGGCTGTTGCCGGCCTGCAGCGCCTCACCGTAGTTGTCCAGCGTCCATCCCCAGTTGGAGAAGACGGTCCACCAGCCGGTGGTCTGGATGAGCTCGCGCGGCCGGAACGACGAGACGAACAGGCCGAAGGTCGGCAGCGTCCACAGCACGGCGATGACGAGTGCCGCCAGCGTCGCCCACCGCGATGTCAGCCGCTTCTTGGCGCCCGATGCGGTGGATTGCTTCTCGATCTTGCGCTCACCGCGCCGCAGTCGCCGCTGGGTCTGCTCATCGACCGGAAGGTCGATGGGAGTGAAGGCGGTCATCGGATCTCCCTCTGCTTCTTGAGCTGCCGGGCGTTGTAGACCACCAGCGGCAGCACCAGCACGAACAGCACCACGGCGAAGGCGGCCGAGCGGCCGGCTTCGAAGCTGCGCAGCTGCGTGTACATCTCATTGGCGATGACGGAGGTGTTGTTGGCACCGGCGGTCATCGTGCGGACGATGTCGAACACCTTCAGCGAGGCGATCGAGATCGTCGTGAGCACCACGATGAGGGATCCGCGGATGCCGGGGACGATCACGTTGATGAACCGCTGCCAGCCGTTCGTGCCGTCCAGCTCTGCCGCTTCGATCTGCTCGGTGGGAACGCCCTTGATCGCGGCGGAGAGGATCACCATCGCGAAACCGGTCTGCACCCAGATGAGCACGATGATCAGGAACAGCGTGTTCCACGGCTGCACGGCGAGGAAGTTCACCGGCTGACCGCCGAGCCACACGATCACCTGGTTGAGCAGACCGATCTGCTCCTGTCCGGCGGGACGCGCGGTGTAGACGAAGCGCCAGATGATCGATGCGCCCACGAACGAGATCGCCATCGGCAGGAAGACGAGGATCTTGTAGTACTTCTCACCGCGGGTCTTGTCGATGAAGTAGGCATAGGCGAGGCCGGCGACGGTCGAGACGACCGGGGCGATGACCACCCACACGATCGTGTTGAGCACGACGCGGATGCCTTGGGGTTGCGTGAAGATCCAGATGAAGTTGTCGAGGCCGATGAACTCGGTGCTGTTGCGGTTCATGAACGCCTGGCCGGTGGTCTGGATGGCCGGGATGATGAGCCCGATGATCACCAGCAGCATCGCCGGAGCCAAGAAGGCGACGAGCACGAAGAGCGAACCGGTGCCCTCCTTCGACCGCATGTCGAGGAAGAACAGCAGCAGCCCCAGCAGCGCGGCGCCGATTATGGCCACCGTGTAGGAGTTCAACAGCAGCAGCAGCAGCGCCGGAGCACCGACGCAGACCGCCAGGCGGATGAACGTGTAGATGCGCCCGCGGCGGGGGGCGATCTCCACGAAGAACAGGATGAGCCCCACCACGGCGATGAATACGCCGATGATGATCGGGATCTGCAGCAGCGGCGCGAGGTTGCTCAGCCACTGGAAGAAGGCGGACATGGGATCCTTTCGAGTGCGTCAGCGGACTCCGGGTCGAGAAAAGCGGGGCCGACCGCTGCTCGCGGTGGGCCCCGCTATGCGTGGAACCGTCAGCTCGAAGGCCAGCCCGACTCGATCTGCTCGAGCACGGTGGCCGTGTCGGAGCCGTTGACCCAGTCGTTCATGCCCTTGAAGAAGGTGTTCGTGCCGACACCCGACGGCATGAGGTCCGAGGCGTCGAAGCGGAACGTGGTGCCTTCATCCTGCAGGATCGCGATGGCTTCCTTCAGGATGTCGCTCGAGGCGTTCTCGGCATCCAGGCCCTTGTTGGCGCTGATGACGCCACCGAGGGAGACACGCGAGTTGGCCCACTCCGGGCTGGACAGGTACGCCTGCACCTGCTGGGTGGCCTCGTCATCGCTGAACGCGGCGACGATCTCGCCACCACCGGTGACGACGGCACCCTCGGACGACGAGTCGCCGAAGGCCGGCGTCAGGAAGGCCCAGATGTCGCCGTCTTCGGCGACCGTGCCACCGGCGTCGGTGATGAAGCCGTCGAAGAACGATGCCTGGTGGTGCAGGGCGCACTCACCGGAGACCAGCGCCGAGGCCGGGTCGCCGAACGGCGTCGTCACGATGGTGTCGGTGCCGCCGAAGCCGGCGTTGACGTACTCCGGGTTCTTGAGGATCTTGCCGACCTCATCGAACGCCGAGGCGATCTGCGGGTCGGTGAAGGGAACCTCGTTGGTCACCCACTGGTCGTAGACGTCGGCGCCGGATTGACGCAGCACGACATCCTCGACCCAGTCCGTTCCCGGCCAGCCGGTCGCGGCATCCGAACCGAAGCCCACGCACCACGGCGCGGAACCGGTGTCACCCTGGATCTGGGCGGTCAGGTCGAGCAGGCCCTGCCAGTCGGTGGGAACCTCGTAGCCGTTGTCTGCGAAGAACGACGGCGAGTACCAGACCCAGCCCTTGACGCTGGCCATGAGCGGCGCGCCGTACAGGGTGCCGTCGTAGGTGCCGTACTTGGCCCAGTCCTCGCTCCAGTACTCGGCGACGTTGTCAGCCACCTCCTGCGATGCGGGCTGGAGGAAGCCGAGGTCGGCCATGTCCCCCATGAGGCCCGGCTGCGGGAAGATCGCGATGTCGGGGGCGTTGCCACCCTGCGCACGCACGGCGATCTGTGCTTCGAACTCTTTCGACGCCTCGTACTGGATGTCGATGTCGTTCTCTTCTTCCCAGTCCGCCCACGACTGCTCGAGCAGTTCGGCCTCGGTGTCGGAGATGGTGCCGTAGACGGTCACGACGTTGTCGCCGGCAGCGCCGCTGTCGGAGCCGTCGCCGCCCGAACCGGGTCCGCCGGTGCAGCCGACGAGCGCGAGCGCGCCCACCGCCAGGAACGATCCGGCAGCAAGGGTCCTGCGCGGGATGGTCTTCATCTGTCCTCCTCATCGAGCCGACGTCGCGCACGGCGCTTCGTCGCGTACACAAATCGTGCGGGAAGTGGTGCGGGTAATGGAACCGCTTCCGCCCCCCACGCTAGAGGACCGGGGCACCGGACTCAACTCCCGGAGATAACAACTCGATAACCAGGCGTCGTGGTCGCGCTCCCACCCAATCGGGGCATGTTTTTTCCACACTGGCCAAAACCACCTCACTCATGGAATCATTCGATGGAACCGGTTCCAGGCTCGAGGACGAGACAACCGAGCTGCCGGTGCGCCGAAGGAGTTCACTGATGAGCGGAATCGCCGATGTCGCGCGTCGCGCGGGGGTCTCGAAGGCCACCGCCAGCCGCGCCCTCACCGGCAGCACCCAGGTGTCGGACCAGACCCGTCAGCGGGTGCAGGAAGCGGCGGCAGAACTGGGTTATGTGCCTTCCACGAGCGCGGTGAGCCTGGCGACCGGCCGCACGCGCAACGTCGGGGTGATCATGCCGCGTCTGAACCGCTGGTTCTTCGCCGAGGTGCTCGAGGGCATCCAGGCGACGCTGCTGCGGCACGGCCTCGACCTGACCCTCTACGACGCACGGCCCGGCACCGAGGGCCGACGCCGCATCTTCGACGATTTCCTGGCGCGAAAGCGGTTCGACGGACTCATCGCGGTCGGGCTGGACCCCGACGACCACGAGCTGGAGCGGCTGCTGCGCATCGGACGCCCCGTCGTGAGCGTCGTCGGCGCAAGCGCCGACATCAGCATCGTGACGATCGATGACACGCACGCCGCGCAGCGCGCGACCGAGCACCTGCTGGCCCTGCAGCACACCGATATCGCGTTCGTGGGCGGGGGGACGGAGACGCCATGGCAGCGAGTGGATGCCGCGAGGTACGAGGGCTACCGCCGGGCGATGGCGGCAGCGGGGCATCTCCCCCGGCACATCGCGTCGCCCACGTCGCTGCCCGGCGGCTACGCCGTGGCCGTCGATGAACTCAGTGACGCCCGGCGCCGCCCGACCGCGCTCGTGGCGGTGTGCGACGAGGTCGCCATCGGGGCCATCGTGGCCGCCCGCCAGCTGGCGATCCCGGTGCCGGCGGGACTCAGCGTCGTGGGGATCGACAACCACGAGTACGCCGAGATGTTCTCGCTCACGACCCTCGCGCAGCAGCCGCGCGATCAGGGCATCGCCGCCGCCGAGCTGCTCGTGTCGACGCTGGGCACCGCGGCCGCTGCCCCCGTCGAGCACCGGCTGGAGGCCCGGCTCATCGTGCGCAACTCCACCGCCCCGCCCGCGGCTGCCCGGACATGACGAAGGCCCCGGATGCCGTGGCATCCGGGGCCTTCGATCACACAAGCGTGATTACTTGAGGGTGACCGTCGCGCCGGCCTCTTCGAGAGCGGCCTTGGCCTTCTCGGCGGCCTCCTTGTTGGCGCCCTCGAGGACGGCCTTGGGAGCACCGTCGACGACGGCCTTGGCCTCGCCGAGGCCCAGCGAGGTGAGCTCGCGGACCGTCTTGATGACCTGGATCTTCTTGTCGCCGGCAGCCTCGAGGATGACGTCGAACGAGTCCTTCTCCTCGACCTCTTCGGCAGCGGCGCCACCAGCGGCACCGGCAACGGCGACGGGGGCGGCGGCGGTGACGTCGAACTTCTCCTCGAACGCCTTCACGAACTCGCTGAGCTCGACGAGCGTGAGGTCAGCGAACTGCTGCAGCAGCTCCTCGGTGGTGAGCTTCGCCATGATGTATCTCCTAGATTGATGGGGTTTGTGAGAAAGAGAGTCGCCGGTCGCTTACGCGGCCTCAGCGGTCTCCAGCTTTTCGCGAAGCGCGTCGATGGTGGCCGCAGCCTTGCCCATCGTCGCCTTCATCATGCCCGCAGCCTTCGCAAGCAGAACCTCACGGCTCTCGAGCGAGGCGTACTTGTTGACCTCGTCGGCGGTGAGGGCGTTGCCCTCGAATACGCCGCCCTTGATCACGAGAAGCGGGTTGGCCTTGGCGAAGTCACGCAGAGCCTTCGCGGTGGCGACGAAGTCGCCGTGCACGAACGCGACAGCCGACGGACCGTTGAGGTCCGCGTCCAGCGCCGTGATCCCCGCGTTCTTCGCGGCGATCTTGGTCAGCGTGTTCTTCACCACGGCGTACTGCGCGTCCTGACGGATGCTGTTGCGCAGCTGCTTGAGCTGGGCAACCGTCAGACCGCGGTACTCGGTCAGCAGGACGGCGTTCGAGTTCTCGAAGTTCTTCGTGAGCTCGGCGACCGATGCATCCTTCTGCGCCATGGTCACTCCTTGGTATGTACGAGGCGCTCCGCGGTGGCGGGGCGCCGGCCTCGGTCCGGCCCCTGGACAACAAAAAAGCTCCGGCGCAAGCGCACGGAGCTGGATTCCGGAGAATCGATCTGTACACCTGCGTGGGCCCCTGCTGTGCAGAGCTTCGATCGTCATGCGCTTGCGCGCACACCGATGACCGACGGTCTTTGGCTTGTCACCAGTGTAGGTCGTCCCGCGCCGCCGGCCAAATCGCCGGAGGCGGGGCCGGCGTGGCACCGCGTGGCGGGGTGAATGACGGTCGGGACCGCGAGTTAGGGTCGATGATGTGACACCCGAACTCGCTGCCAGGATCGTCGCGGACTCCCGCGACCGGGTGGCGTGGACGCGGGCGCGCTCGCGGGGGATCACCGCGACCGACGTCGCCGCACTCACCTCCGAGAAGTCGATCGCGCGCGCCGCCGACGCGAAGCTGGGCGGATCCGGGTTCTCGGGCAACGCCTACACCGACCACGGCCGCCGACGCGAGCCGGAGATCGCGGCGTGGGTGGCCGCGACCCATGGCATCCAACCCTCCTCGGCGCTCTTCCACGCCGTCGTCGAGAAGCGCCACCTCGCGACCCCCGACGGCGTCGGGCTCGACGGCGACGGGCGCGTGATCCTCGCCGAGATCAAGACCACCAACAAGCACTGGCGCTCGATCCCCCGCACCTACATGCGGCAGGTGTGGTGGCAGCAGCACGTGCTCGGCGCCGAGCGGACGCTCGTGACCTGGGAGCAGCACGTCGACTTCGTGCCCATCGGCGACGAGCCGCGCTGCGCCTGGGTCGACCGCGACGACGACGAGATCGCCAAGCTCGTGAAGCTCGCCACCGCGCTCATCGACGAGCTGTACCACCGCACGCAGCGCCGCACCCTCCTCACGCCACCCGCATCTCCCGTCGCCCCGCGCGAGCCCTTCCGCGCCCTCGCCCTCGCCGACTGACCCGCCCGCGGCTTACTCGCTCCCCGCCCGCGGCTTACTCGCCGAGCGAGCACTCGCCCCACCGGCGCGCGCGACAACATGGTTGACGCTCATCAACGATTGACCTATTGTTGACAAGTCTCAACCGTTGACTCGCGTCAACTTTCGTTCGCCAGTGTCGTCGCGCCGTTGCCCCGCCACGACCCTCGAGGAGCCCCACCCGTGCCGACCCCGCACATGCCCGCCACCCCGCCGAAGAAGATGACCCGTGGCCAGGTGCTCAAGGCCCTCTCCGGGCTGCTCCTCGGCATGTTCGTGTCGATGCTCGCCTCGACCGTCGTCTCGACGTCGCTGCCGGTCATCATCCACGACCTGGGCGGCAACCAGTCGGCGTTCACGTGGGTCGTCACGGCCACGCTGCTGACGACGGCGATCTCCACCCCGATCTGGGGCAAGCTCGCCGACCTCACCAACCGCAAACTGCTGTTCCAGCTCGCGATCGTGGTCTTCGTGGTCGCCACCGCGGCCGCCGGCTTCTCGCAGAACACCGAGACGATGATCGCCTTCCGCGCGGTGCAGGGCATCGGCGCCGGCGGTCTCGCCGCCCTCAGCCAGGTGCTCATGGCCGACATCCTGAGCCCGCGAGAGCGCGGCAGGTACATGGGTCTGTTCGGCGCGGTCATGGCCGTCGCCACCGTGGGCGGCCCGCTGCTGGGCGGCGTCATCGCCGACGTCTGGGGCTGGCGCTGGAACTTCTTCGTCGCCCTCCCGGTCGCCGTCCTCGCGCTCATCATCGTGCAGCGCACGCTCCACGTGCCGCCGCGCCCGGCCAAGAAGGTGAAGATCGACTACCTCGGCATCGTCCTGCTGGCGGTCTCGGTCTCGCTGCTGCTCATCTGGGTCTCCCTCGCCGGCGACACGTTCGCCTGGTGGAGCCTCGAGACGGTGCTGATGGTCGGCGGCGGACTCATCGGCTCCGCCCTGTTCGTGCTCGTGGAGCTGCGCTCGTCCGAGCCCCTGGTGCCGCTCTCGCTCTTCCGCGACCGCACGTTCACCCTCGCCGTCGTCGCGTCGATCGCCACCGGCATCGCGATGTTCGGCGCCGCGGTCTACCTCAGCCAGTACATGCAGCTCGCCCGCGGGGCCACCCCCACCGAGGCCGGGCTCATGACCCTCCCGATGATCGCCGGGCAGCTCATCGCCTCGATCGGGGTCGGCGCGCTCATCACCCGGAGCGGACGATGGAAGGCGTTCCTCGTGACGGGCGCGGTGATGCTGATCGCCGGCGCCACCATGCTCGCGACGGTCGAGTACGACACCGACTTCACGCTCGTCTCGATCTACATGTTCCTCCTCGGCGCCGGCGTCGGCATGACGATGCAGAACCTCGTGCTCGTGGTGCAGAACACCGCCAAGCCCGAGCAGATCGGCGTCGCGAGCTCGGGGGTCACCTTCTTCCGCAGCCTCGGCGGCACCGCCGGCGTCGCGGTGATGGGCGCCGCCCTGGCCGCGACCGTGACCGACCTCGTCGCCCAGCGCACCGGCGACATCACGGCGGCACTGGCGAGTCTCGGCGACGAGGCGCCGACCTGGGTCGCACAGCTGCAGACCGGCGCCCTCCCCCAGGTCGCGGCCATGCCCGCGGCGCTGCGCGTCGTGTTCGAGGACATCTACGCCAACGGCATCTCGCGCTCGTTCCTCATCGCGGTGCCCTTCGCCGTGATCAGTCTCGTGGCGATCGTGTTCCTGCCCAACAAGCCGCTGAACCGCATGACCACGACCGAGCGCATGCGCGCCGCCGAGGCCGACCTGGCGACGGTGTCGGTGCCGGTCGGCATGGAGTCGGTCGCCCCGGTGGGCACGACCCGGCATGTGGGGGATGCCGCAGCCACCTCGCCCACGGACACCCGAACCGATGCCGGGGACGACGCCGACGCTGCAGCTGCAGCCGACGTGCGTGATCGCCGCCGCTAAAGTGAGCACGATGAGCGACGACCAGTCTCGAGCTGCCCGCACCGAAGCGGTGCGCGCCCTCGAGGCCGAGTTCGGAGAGCTGATCGGGCAGTTCCGTCGTGTCGTCACCGAGCACGCGAATCGCATCAGCCCGGGCATGCTGCCCGGCGCCTACAAGGTGTTCACGACCATCGTGCGCCGGGGGTCGGTGACCCAGTCGGCACTGGCCGAACACCTGCTGGTCGACAAGGGTCAGCTCAGCCGCACGGTGCGCGAGCTCGAGCAGCTCGGCCTCGTGCAGCGCACGCCTGACCCGTCCGACGGCCGCGCGAGCCTGCTCTCGGCGACACCCGAGGGGCTGGAGCGCCTGGACGCCGCGCGCGCCCCCCAGGAGAACGCGCTGGCCGCCTCCCTCGAGGAGTGGTCGGTCGACGAGATCCGCAGCCTCGCGCGTCTCCTCCACGCCCTGTCCGCCGGCACCCCGCCCCCGCCCCCGCCCCCGCCCCCGCCCACCCCGTGAGACGAATACCGACGGACGAGACGGCGGGTGTCACCCAGGGTCTCGTCCGTCCGTATTCGTCTCACGGTGGGGTGGGGTGCCGGGGCGGGACTGGACACCGGCGGCCGGGATGCCGCGCGGCGGGCGGATCGGCGCGAGTCTTTTCACCCGCGTAACACGGGCGAGACATAATCCGGGTTGACTGGTGTCCCAGCCCCATTCCGGGCCATACCGAGCAGCGCTGCCGCCCCTCCGCGGCGCACGGAAGGAGCGACCGATGCGTTTCCGGCCGCTGAGATCGACCGTCGTCCCCGAAACCGGGCTCGGCGTCGTCGCCACTGCCCCGTCCACCATGAAGGCCGTCGTCTATGACGGCCCCGGTCCCGCCGATGTGCTGCACGTCGCCGAGGTGCCGGTGCCGACGCCCGTGCTCAGCGAAGTGCTCGTGCGCGTCGTGGCGGCCGGGGTCAACCCGATAGACGCGAAGACCCGCGCGGGCGCCGGCGCGACCGCCGGCATCCCGTCGTATCCGAGCACGCTCGGCTTCGACTTCAGCGGCGTCGTCGTGAAGACACCCTACGAGTCGCATCCGCTCCCGATCGGCACCGAGGTCTACGGCATGGCGTCGTTCCCGCGCTCGGGTGGCACGTACGCCCAGTACGCGGTCGTGCCGTCGCTGTCGGTCGCCCGCAAGCCCGCCTCGCTCTCGCACGCGGAGGCGGCGGGGGTGCCGCTGGCGGCGCTGACCGCGTGGGGCCTCGTCGTCGAGACGGCACGGGCGCACGAAGGCCAGCGCATCCTCATCCACGCCGGCAGCGGCGGCGTGGGCCACTTCGCGGTGCAGCTGGCGGCGTACTTCGGCGCCCACGTCATCACGACCGGGTCCGAGCGCAACCTGCCGTGGCTGCGGGAGCTGGGCGCGTCGGTGGTCATCGACTACGCCACGACCCGCTTCGAAGACGTCGCCGACCAGGTCGACGTCGTCATCGACCTCGTCGGCAACGTGCACGACGACACCGGCAGCCGCTCGCTGTCGGTGCTGCGCCCGGGCGGCCTGTACATCCTGGTGCCCACGGGTGGCTGGCCGGACTATGCCGAGGCGGCTGCGGCGGCGGGGGTGCGCGCCACGTCGTACAAGGTGATCCCCGACGGCGGCGTGCTGAGCACGCTCGCGCGTCTGCTGGACTCGGGATCGATCCGGGTGTTCCTCGACCGGGTCTTCGATCTCGACGATGCCGCCGCCGCCCACATCGAACTCGAACGCGGCCACACCCGCGGCAAGTCGGTGCTGCGCATCAGCGAAGACTGACCTCTCAGGTCATCGCGGCGCGGCACCGGTGCCGCCCGGCACGAGCACGCGCCGCGCCTCGGCGATCAGTTCGGCGGCGACGGCGTCCAGCAGGGCGGAGCGCAGGTTCCACTGCTGCCAGTGCAGCGGAACCTCGACCGCACCGCCGCCGAGCAGCATCAACTCGCCGGCATCCAGCGCCTGCTGCGACTGCAGGCGCGGCAGCATCGCCCAGCCGAGCCCCAGGCGCACGGCGGTGGCGAAGTCGTGGGATGCCGGCACGTAGTGCCGCGGCGGTGCGGCGGGGTCCACACCCTGCCGCGCCAGCCACGCGCGCTGGATGTCGTCGCGGCGGTCGAAGTCCACGAGCGGCGCGGCGGCGAGGGAGGCGGCATCCACCCCCGCCGCGAACCACCGCGCCACGAACGCGGGCGTCGCCACCGGTTCATAGCGCAACGTGCCGAGGGTGGTCGACGTGCATCCCGCGACGGGCGCGCCCTGCGACGTGACGGCGGCCATCACCGTGCCGCTCTCGAGCAGCCCGGCGGTGAAGTCCTGGTCATCGCGATGCAGGTCGAACACGACCGGATGCCGCTCGGACAGCCGCGCGAGCGGGGGCAGGAACCAGGTGGCGAGGGAGTCGGCGTTGACCGCGAGCGGTACCGAGGTCACTGCCTGGTCCTCGCCGCCGAGTTCCCGCGCCGTGTCGTGCGCGAGCAGGGCGAGCTGGCGGGCGAGGCGGACGACGGCCTGGCCCGCCTCGGTCGCGCGCACGGGCTTCGAGCGCACCAGAAGCACCCGGCCGACGTGCTGCTCGAGCGCCTTGATGCGCTGGCTCACGGCGGAGGGCGTCACGTGCAGCCGCCGCGCAGCGGCATCGAGCGTCCCCTCGTCGACGACGATGGCGAGGGTCTCGGCGAGATCGACCGGAATCTGCATCAGAAGCCATGCTAATGGTGCGAAAGAATCCTGAGCTGTACTGATCTGCCGCGCCACCCTAGCGTCGAAGCGTGCTCTCCTCCGTCGTCGCCGGCTTCGCGCTCGGGCTGTCGCTCATCGTCGCGATCGGCGCGCAGAATCTGTTCGTGCTGCGCCAGGGCGTGCGGCTCGAGCACGTCGCCGCGGTCGCGACGGTGTGCGCCGTGTCGGATGCCGCGCTGATCGCTGCGGGCGTCTCGGGTCTGGGCGCCGTGCTGCAGGCGGCGCCGTGGCTCGTCGACGTCGTCCGTTGGGCGGGCGCGGTGTTTCTGCTGGGGTACGCCGCGCTGGCCGCGCGCCGCGCGTGGCGTCCGAGCGGGGCGGTGTTGACTGCCGACGCGCGGACCGACGCGCGGACCGGCGGTGCGGCGCCCCCCGCCGTCGGCGAACCGGTGTCGACCGGTACCGGCGACCCGGCGGCATCCGCCGGCGCCGTCACCGCGCACTCCACTGCCGGCGACGCGGCATCCGTGTCCCCGGGCGTCACGCCGGTATCCGTTGCCGTCCCCCGCACGCGCACCGCCGCCGGCCTGACTGCGGCGCTGCTCACCTGCCTCGCGCTGACCTGGCTGAACCCGCACGTCTACCTCGACACGGTGTTCCTGGTCGGCAGCGTCGCGAGCACGCACGGTGACGGTCGATGGTGGTTCGCGGCCGGGGCGATGGCGGCCAGCATCGTCTGGTTCTTCTCCCTCGCCTACGGGTCGCGGTGTCTCGGGCGGTGGCTCGCGAGCCCCCACGCGTGGCGGATGCTCGACGCCGCCATCGCCGTGATCATGGCCGGCCTCGCCGTGACCCTCGTGCAGCCGCGCTGAGGTCAGCGCTCGATCTGAGCCCGCCGGGCGGTGACGACCGCGCGGATCGCGTCATCGTGAAGCGGCGCCTCCGGCGCGAACCGGATCGTCCCCTTCGCCGAGTCGACGCCGTCCAGCAGCGCCGCCGCCGAGACGATCGCCTCAGGACTGAACGGGTACATTCCGATGTGGGTCTTGGCCCGCATGACCGACAGCAGCGGCTTGCCCCGGTAGGTGAGCGCCGGCATCCCGTACCCGCGTCCCTGCTCCGCTTCGGGCACGACTTCGCGGGCGACGTCGTAGACGTGACCGATCACGGCGGCGTCGGCGGGCGCGAGGCCCGACAGGTAGTCGTCGATGGTTCCCATGACGGCATCCTGACACGCGGTCGCGCCCGACGCTCGGGGGCGGCACGATGGGGGCATGAGACGGGTGCACGTGATCGTCCGCGGTGAGGTGCAGGGTGTCGGCTACCGCTACACGCTGCGCATGGTGGCTCAGGATGCCGGTGCGTCGGGGTGGGTGCGCAACCGCCGCGACGGAACCGTGGAGGCGGAGATCGAGGGGACAGCTGCCGAGGTCGATGCGGTGCTCGCGTGGATGGCCGAGGGCCCGCCGGGATCGGTCGTCGACTCCGCCGCCGTCACCGAGCGCTCCCCGCAGCACGCCGTCGGCTTCGACGTGCGCCCCACCGTCTGACCCCTTCCCGCGCCCCGCCGCGCCCCGCCGCGCCCCGCCGCGCCCCGCGCCCCGCCGCGACCCGCGCTGCTCGGGTGTCGCTTCTGGCGGGTCCCGCAGCCACGAACTGTGCGGTGGCGACACCTGAACCGCGCTGACCCGCGAAGCGTTCGCAACCAAACCCGCCCGCGCCGCACACGCGCCGCGGGAAGCACAGCGCCGCTCGGGTGTCGCTTTTGGTGGGTCACTCGGCCGGTGACTGTGCGGTAGCGACACCGGAACAGCGCAGGCCGGCGGGCCGCCGGGCCGCCGGGCGCGGGCCGGGAACGACGATGGGACCCCGCCCGGAGGCGAGGTCCCATCGTGAGCGTCAGCTCAGAGCGCGGTGGCTCAGAAGACGTTGACGTCCAGGGGGATGCCGGGGCCGAACGTCGTCGACACCGCACCCTTCTGGATGTAGCGGCCCTTCGCGCTCGACGGCTTCAGGCGCACGATCTCTTCGAGCGCGGCCTTGAAGTTCTCGTCCAGCTGCTCAGCCGTGAACGAGGCCTTGCCGACGACGAAGTGCACGTTGGCGTGCTTGTCGACACGGAATTCGATCTTTCCGCCCTTGATCTCCTCCACGGCCTTGGCCGGGTTGGGGGTCACGGTGCCGGTCTTCGGGTTCGGCATGAGGCCACGGGGGCCCAGCACCTTACCGAGACGACCGACCTGGCCCATGAGCTCGGGCGTCGACACCGCGGCGTCGAAGTTGGTCCAGCCGCCGGCGACCTTCTCGATGAGCTCGGCGCCGCCGACCTCGTCCGCACCCGCGGCGATGGCCGCCTCAGCGGCCGGGCCGGTCGCGAACACGATGACGCGGGCGGTCTTACCGGTGCCGTGCGGCAGGATGACGGTGCCGCGCACCATCTGGTCTGCCTTGCGGGGGTCGACCGCGAGCTTGAGGGCGACCTCGACGGTGGAGTCGAACTTCTTCGAGCCCGTCTCCTTCGCCAGCTGCACCGCTTCGGTGGAGCTGTAGAACTTGTTGGGGTCGATCTTCTCGGCCGCTGCGATGTAAGCCTTGGACTTAGCCATGTTCGTTATCCCCCTCAGTCCTCAACCGTGATGCCCATGGAGCGGGCGGTGCCGGCGATGATCTTCGAGGCAGCCTCGATGTCGTTCGCGTTCAGGTCGGGCTGCTTGGTCTCGGCGATCTGACGCACCTGCTCCTTGGTGAGCTTGCCCACCTTGGTGGTGTGCGGGGTCTGCGAGCCCTTGGCCACACCGGCGGCCTTCTTGATCAGCTCAGCGGCCGGGGGCGTCTTCAGGATGAACGTGAAGCTGCGGTCCTCGTAGACGGTGATCTCCACGGGGACGACGTTGCCGCGCTGCGACTCGGTCGCGGCGTTGTACGCCTTGCAGAACTCCATGATGTTGACGCCGTGCTGACCGAGCGCGGGGCCGATCGGCGGCGCCGGGTTGGCAGCGCCGGCCTTGATCTGGAGCTTGATCAGGCCGGTCACCTTCTTCTTGGGTGCCATGTTGCTTTCCTCTCCTCGAAGGACCTGCCCCTCGCTGCGCGAAGGGCCTGCCCATCTCCCGCACGTCCGGCGGTTCCGGACAGCGGTTCGTCTGCACGCGCGCGAGCGCACACGCAAACCATCTCATCTTACCCGACACGAAGGGCTGCTCCCCGCCACGCCCGACGGCGGGGTGCGCCCGTTCTTCGGTGATCACCGTTTCCTCGGAGCGAGTGGGGGTTTCGCGCCCGAAGCACCGGCCTTCTCCGAAGAAGTGGCGAAGCGGATGCCGTGGCGCGCAACCCCGGCGACCGAGCCGACCCAGCGACCGCGCCGACCCGGCGACCGAACCGACCCGCGCGACCCCGCCGACCCGCGCGACCCCGCGCGGCTCACCGCCGCGCGAACGCAGAACGCCCCGCCGGCGTGAGCCGAGCGGGGCGTTCTCGCGACAGATGTCAGAGCTTGGTGACCTGATCGAACGACAGCTCGACCGGGGTCTCGCGCTCGAACAGGGAGACGAGCACGGTGAGCTTGCCGCTCTCGGGCTTGATCTCGCTGATCGAACCGGGAAGACCCGCGAACGAGCCCTCCTTGATCGTGATCGTCTCGCCGACCTCGAAGTCGACCTCGGCGGGGATGGAGCGGGCCTGCGTCGCGGAACCCTTGGCGCCGCCCTTGACGGAGGCGACCTCCTTGACCTCGACGAGCGACTTCAGCATGTTGAAGGCCTCTTCGAAGCGCAGCGGCGTCGGGTTGTGGGCGTTGCCCACGAAGCCGGTGACGCCGGGCGTGTGACGCACGACCGACCAGGTGTCTTCGTTGAGCTCCATGCGCACGAGCACGTAGCCGGGGATCCGGACGCGCGTGACCATCTTGCGCTGACCGTTCTTGATCTCGACGACGTCCTCCATGGGGACCTCGACCTGGTAGATGTCCTCTTCGACCTCGAGCGTCGACTTGCGCTGCTCGATGTTGGCCTTCACCTTGCGCTCGAAACCGGCGTAGGAGTGGATGACGTACCACTTGCCCGGAAGGCTGCGAAGCTCCGCGCGGAACGCCTCATACGGGTCCTCTTCGGCGTCTTCGTCGGCGTCGCCCTCGGCCTCGGCGACGACACCCGCGGCTGCGGCGAAGTCGCTCAGGAAGTCGTCGTTCTCGACGGGCGCGTCCGGCTCGCCGTTGACGTCGGGGCCGTCGTAGGGGGTGACCTCGTCGGCCTCGTCGGCCACGCGCTCGGCCTGCTCCTCGGCGAGGGAGTCCGTCAGCACCTCGGCGGCAGCCTCGGCCTCGGAGGTCTCATCGATCTCGAGTGCGTCGTTCACGATGGCATCCGCTTCCGGGTCGTCGATCTCGGTGTCGTCCATCTCGCTGTCGGACGCGTCCGCGTCATCGTCGCCGTTCTCGTCGACGATGTGCAGGGCCACGTGCTCGGCAGGCTCGACGGAGCGCTCCTCGGCGGCGAGCACGTTGCCCTCCTGGGCTTCGTCGTCCTCACTGGACTGCTCTGCGGCGGTCGCCCAATCGGCGTCGTCGACATACTTTTCAGACACTTGGGTTCTCTTCCGTTCGTGGTTCCGGCGACTCAGCAAGGCTCACCGGATTGCGTCAGCGGGAGCGGCTCAGCTCGGTACGCCGAAAACGATCTGCACGACCCAGGTGAACACCCAGTCGAGGCCGTACACGATCGCCATCATCACGACGACGAAGCCGAGCACGACGCCGGTGAACTTCAGCAGCTCCTGGCGGGTCGGGGTCACGACCTTGCGGAGTTCTGCGAAGACCTGACGGATGAAGATAGCGATGCGCTGGAAGAAGTTGGGCTTCTTCTCGCGCGGCGCGTCGCTCGAGGCGACGACTTCGCCCTTCGGCTCGTCCTGGACCATCAACCCCACCTGTGTGTGACCTGGTGTGCCAGCGTGTGCTGACGCGCAGGGCGGACAGGAATCGAACCTGCAACCTGCGGTTTTGGAGACCGCTGCTCTGCCAATTGAGCTACCGCCCTAAGGCCCGGAGGCCCTGGGTGAAATCTGCACTCCCGTCACGCGGGCATGGCGAAAGAATGCAGATTTCGACTGCACTTTCCAGTGTACGGCATGCCCGGAGGCCCCCGCGAATCACACCGTCCCCGGCGCGGCGCACGACGCCGGGTCAGTATTCGGCGATGCCGTATCGGTCGGGCTCGGGCGAGCGCACGAACGCACGCCCCGACAGCGCCGTGGGTTCGATGCGCACGTAGTGGTACTTCAGCGTGGGCACCCACGGTCGCAGCGGCAGCGCGTCGGCGGCGCGCACCTCGTCGGTCGCGTCGAGCACACGCGCCCGCCCGCGCACCACGACGCTCCACGCGTCGGTGTCGGTGTGGTCGTCGACCTGGAACAGCACCTCGTCGTTCACGGTCAGTTCGAACAGCTTGCTGCCCGGTGCCGTTCGGAACACGATGGCGTGATCGTCGACGACGAAGTTGACCGGGAAGATGTCCATGACCGCATTGACGTGCGTGACGATGCGGCCGAGCTGCTGCTGGGTCAGCTTCTCCCAGCACTCCTCGTCCGACAGCACGGCGACGGGATCCTGCGTCTGGTCCATACCTCCATCAAAGCCCCGACCGGGCGCGGATGCCAGGGGCTACGCGCCCTCGCCCTGGGCTGCCGCGACGCGGATGAGCTTCTTGTTGACGAATTCGTCCGCCGCCAGCAGTCCCATCTCCCGCCCGGTCCCGCTGCGCTTGACGCCGCCGAAGGGCAGTTCGGGCGAATCGGCGAGCACGAGGTTCACGTAGACCATGCCGGCCTCGATGCGGTCGGCGACACGTTCGGCCTGCTCGGGGTCGGTGGTGAAGACGTAGGATCCGAGCCCGAATCCGGTGTCGTTGGCGATGCGCACCGCCTCGTCTTCGTCGGCCACCCGGTACACCACGCCCACGGGCCCGAAGAACTCCTCCTGATACGCATCCATGTCCGCCGTGACGTCGGTGAGCACGGTGCCGGGGTAGAACGCCCCCTCGCGGGTACCCCCGGTGACGAGCGTCGCCCCCTGCGCCACCGCGCGGTCGACCTGCTCGGCGAGGCGCTCAGCGGCGGTCAGCGACGACAGCGGCCCGAGCACGGTGTCCTCGGCGAACGGGTCCCCGACGGTCGCGGCGGCCATCGCGGCGGTGAACTTCTCGAGGAACGCGTCGAAGAGATCGTCCACCACCAGGAAGCGCTTGGCCCCGTTGCAAGACTGCCCGACGTTGTCCAGCCGCGCGTCGACGGCGGCCTGCACAGCCTGGTCGAGGTCGTCGGTGGACAGCAGCAGGAACGGGTCGGAGCCGCCGAGCTCCAGCACGGCCTTCTTGAGGTTGCGTCCGGCCACCTCGGCCACGGCCGCACCCGCGCGCTCGGAGCCTGTCACCGATACGCCCTGCACGCGGCGGTCGGCGATGACGTCGGCTGCCTGCTCGTTGGTCAGGCGCAGGTCGGTGTAGACGCCTGCGGGGAACCCGGCGTCGGCGTAGATCTTCTCGATGGCCTGCGCCGACTGCGGGCACTGCGAGGCGTGCTTGAGCAGGATGGCGTTGCCGATCGCGATGTTCGGGGCGGCGAAGCGCGCCACCTGGTAGTAGGGGAAGTTCCAGGGCATGATCCCCAGCAGCACCCCGAGCGGCGACCGACGGATGACCGCGGTCCCCTCCCCCAGGATGTCCACGGGCGTGTCGCCGGTGATCTCGCCGATGTGGTCGGCGTAGTACTCGGTGATGTCGGCGGCGAAGTCGACCTCGCCCTCCGCGGCGGCCAGAGGCTTTCCCATCTCCCGCACGATGATGGCGGCGAGATCGTCGCGGCGTTCGCGGTGAAGCTCTGCGACTCGCCGCAGCAGGCGCGCCCGCTCGTCGGTCGACGACTCCCGCAGCCAGCCGTGGGCGACGGCGGCTGCGGCGGTCAGGGCCGCCTCCACCTCATCGGCGGTGGCGGTCGGATAGGTGGCGAGGGTCTCGCCGGTGGCGGGGTTGACGACCGCATACGTGCTCATGGTGCTCCGTTCCCCCGTCAGTCGACGGGGATCAGCGTGTACTTGGTGGACAGATATTCGTGGATGCCTTCGGCACCGCCTTCGCGGCCGATGCCCGATTGCTTGACGCCTCCGAAGGGCGCGGCGGCGTTGGACACGACCCCGACGTTGAGGCCCATCATGCCCGTGTCGAGCCGATCGATCATCCGGTGGCCGCGGGCGAGATCCTGTGTGAAGACGTAGGACACGAGGCCGTACTCGGTGTCGTTGGCCAGACGCACGGCCTCGTCTTCGTCGGTGAACGTCGCGATGGCGAGCACGGGGCCGAAGATCTCCTCGCGCAGGATCGCGCTGCCCGCCGGCACCCCGGCGATGACGGTGGGCTCGAAGAAGGTGCCCGGGCCGTCGAGCGCGTGCCCGCCGGCGAGCACCTGCGCGCCCCGCGCCACCGCGTCATCGACGAGTTCGGCCGCCTTGGCGACCGCCTTGTCGTCGATGAGCGGCCCGATCTCCACGCCGTCCTCGGTGCCGCGGCCGATGGTCATGGCGTTCACGCGTTCGGTGACCCGGCGCGCGAACTCGTCGGCGATCGAGGTGTGCACGATGAAGCGGTTCGCCGCGGTGCAGGCCTGCCCGATGTTGCGGAACTTCGCCGCCATCGCCCCGGCGACCGCCTTGTCGAGGTCGGCGTCGTCGAAGACGACGAACGGCGCGTTGCCGCCGAGCTCCATCGACACCCGCAGCACGCCTTCGGCTGCCTGCGCGATGAGCTTGCGACCCACCTGGGTCGACCCGGTGAACGAGAGCTTGCGCAGGCGTGGATCGGCGATGAGGGGCGCTGACACCGCCCCGGAGGTGGTGGTCGTGACGACGTTGACCACTCCGGCGGGCACGCCCGCCTCGGTGAGCAGCCGGGTGAACAGCAGCGTCGTCAACGGTGTCAGCTCGGGAGGTTTGATCACGACCGTGCACCCGGCGGCGAGCGCGGGCGCGATCTTGCGGGTCGCCATGGCGAACGGGAAGTTCCAGGGGGTGATGAACAACGACGGCCCGACGGGGCGCTGCGACACGACCATGCGCCCGGTGCCCTCGGGGTTGAGCCCGTAGCGGCCGGCGATGCGCACCGCCTCCTCACTGAACCACCGCAGGAACTCTCCGCCGTAGCCCACCTCGCCGCGCGCTTCGGCGAGCGGCTTGCCCATCTCCAGCGTCATCAGCAGCGCGAGGTCTTCACGACGCTCCTGCACGAGGTCGAAGGCGCGTCGCAGCATCTCGCTGCGCGTGCGCGGCGGGGTGGCCGCCCACGACTCCTGGGCGGCGACGGCGGCATCGAGGGCGCGCATGCCGTCTTCGGGGGCGGCGTCCGCGATCTCACGGATGACCTCCCCCGTCGCGGGGTCGCGCACCGCGAAGGTGCGCCCGCCGGTGGCATCCGTCCACTGCCCGTCGATGTAGAGCTGGGCGGGGACCTCGGCGAGCACCTGCGCTTCGCGCGCCGCACTCATCGGCGACGTCCCGTGGTGGCGCGGGGCCCCCCGCGGCGCAGGCTCGCCGGCGCGTCGATCGACAGGGTCTCGCCGCGGAAGAAGGCGGGGCGTTTGATCGCCTGCCAGATCATGATCGCGACACCGAGGAGGATGACGGTGACACCGAGGATGAACACCAGTCCGACACCGGCGATGTTCGATCCGCTGCCGTAGTCGGGGGCCATGCTGTCGCGCAGCGTGATGACGAACAGCACCGCGAGGATGAGCCCGCCCACGAGCGGGAACAGCATCGTGAAGAGGAACGAGCGCACCGAGTCGAACCACTGCCGCCGGAAGTACCAGACGCACGCGAACGCGGTGATGCCGTAGTAGAAGCAGATCATCATGCCGAGCGCGGTGATGGTGTCCCACAGCACGTTCTCGCTGACGAAGCGCATGACGGCGTAGAACCCGGATGCCACGACGGCGGCGACCACGGTGGCGAAGCCCGGCGTGAAGAACCGTGGGCTCACGGTGGCGAACCGACGCGGCAGCGCGCCGTAGTGCCCCATCGCCAGCAGTGTGCGGGCGGGGCCCACGAACGTGGACTGCAGCGACGAGGCAGAGCTGGTGAGCACCGCGAGCGACACGAGGAACGCCAGCGGCCCCAGGATCGGGCCGGACAGGAAGAAGAAGACGTTGTCCTGGATGTCGGGGTTGCCGAGCCCCAGGTCGCCGTCGCCGGTGCCGGCGAACGACAGCAGGGCGAGCGCGATCAGCAGGTACAGCACGACGATCGTGACCACCGTCAGCGTCGCCGCGCGGCCGGGGGTGCGCTCGGGGTCCTTGGTCTCCTCGTTCATGGTCAGGGTGACGTCCCAGCCCCAGAAGATGAAGATCGACAGCGACAGGCCGGCGACGACCGCGGCGACCGAACCGACGGCGAACGGGTTGAACCACGACAGCTCGATGGGGCTGGCGTCGAACGCGGTGCCCCCGGCCACGTGCACGAACGCGGCGATGGAGAACACCAGCAGCACGAGCACCTGGAACGTCACCAGCACGTACTGCAGCTTCTGCGTCGTCTGCATGTCACGGTACGAGACGAAGGTCGCCCCCAGCATGAACAGCAGACACACCGTGACGTTGATGGCGGGTTCGGCGGCGAGCGCGGCGATCGTGCCGGGGCTGCCGGCGATCTGGTCGATGAGCAGGAACAAGAAGTCCACCGCGATGCCGGCGAGGTTCGACAGCACCAGGATCGTCGCCGCGATCAGCCCCCATCCGGCCATCCAGCCCACCCACGGGCCGAAGGCGCGCGCCGCCCACGTGAACGACGTGCCCGAATCGGGCATGGCCTTGTTGAGCTCGCGGTAGCCGAACGCGACCAGCAGCATCGGGATGAACCCGACCAGGATGATCGCCGGCACCTGGAAGCCGACTTCGGAGACCGTCGGGCCGAGGGCCGCGGTCAGGGTGTAGGCGGGGGCGATGCACGAGATGCCGATCACCACGGCTCCGATGAGGCCGACGGTGCCGGCACTCAGCCCTTTCTTCGTGATTCCCCCGGTGACGGCGTCGTCGCCGCTCACCGTGTTCGCGTGCTGGCTCATCGGCCTGCCTCTTCTCGGGTGCGGGTGCGGGGTACGACGACCATCGGCACCGGGATTTCGTGCAGCATCTTCGCTGCGGTGGAGCCGAGGAACAGCCGGCGAGGCTGGGCCAGACGGCTGGAGCCGACCAGGATCACTTCGCCCGGCTGCCAGTCGAGGTGGGTCACGGCCTCTTCGATCGAGGCGCCCCGCGCGGTGACGGCTTCGGCCTCCACTCCGGCCGGCAGCGATCGCCGGGTCGCGGCGAGCACGTCGTCGGCGTGGGCGGCGCCGGCGATGCGGATGACCCCGGTGTCGACCGATGCCGGCAGGTCGACGGTCACGAGCGAGAGCAGCCGCAGCGGGGCGCCGGTGGCGATGGACAGCGCCACCGCTTCGTCCAGCAGCGCCTCGGCGCCGGGCCGCATCCCCACGGCCACCGTCAGCCGGCTGATGCCCGCCTCCGGCGCGACCTTGCGGGCGCCGCGCGGCACGAGCACGACCGGCACATCCGAGGAGTGCAGCAGCTCGCTGGTCGTGGACCCCAGCCGGTGGCGGCCGCGTGAGCTGCCGTCGGCGGCGCCCACGACGATGAGTCCGCCGCCCAGCTCCCCGGCGATGTCGATGAGTCCCTCGGCGAACGAGTCGGCGTAGCGGGCGTGCTCGCGGTGCGCGACCTGCTCGGGCACGTGCGCCGCCGCCTCGGCCAGCCACGCGTCGGCCTGGTCGCGCAGGTACCGGTCGTAACCGGCATCCGGCGGGGTGATGACGCTGCGCCCCTCGGCCGGCAGCACCAGCACGATGTCGATTTCGGCGCCGGATGCCACAGCCAGCCGCGACGCGAAAGCCACCGCGTCGCGGCCGGCTTTCGTGGCGGTGTAGCCGACGACGATGCGTGCGGTCATGTGCGATTCCCCTCGATGATGTCGTGCGCGACGAGCCGCCCCATGCGGATCGCGCCGTCGACGTGCTGGTACCCGGCCCCGGCCAGGTCGCTGCACGCGAAGCGGATGGGTCCCACGGGTGTGCGCAGGTCACCGCCGTAGCGGTGCAGCCCGCCGAGGTCGAAGCTCGCGGCGTACGCGCCGCGGGTCCACTCCTCGCTCCCCCAGTCGCTCTCGTAGTAGACGACCGGGTTCTTCGCCTCAGGCCCGTAGTAATGCGACAGCGACTCGAGGATGCGTTCCTTGCGCTCCTCGGCGCTGAGACGGAAGACGTCGTCGGCGTTGCGATCGGAGACGAAACCCACCAGCGTCCCGCGCTCATCGCCGTGGTTGGTGTTGTCGTACGCCTCGTGCGAGAGCTCGTAGGGGCTGAATGCCGTGCCCGACAGCCCCTGCTCGCGCCAGAACGGCCGGTCGTAGACGGCGTGCACCTTGATCACGAACCCCATCGACAGGTGCTGGTGCATCTGCTGCTGCAGGCGCGGGAGCGCCGGCACGAACGAGATGCGGGTGTAGAGCACCGGCGCGAGCGCCAGGATCGCCGAGCGCGCCCGCACGGTCATGCCGTCGGTGCGGGCGATCACCCCGGCATCCGACCACTCCAGCGTCCGCACCGGCTGGCCGAGGAACACATCTTCACCCAGTCGTTCGGCCAACAGCAGCGGCACCTGCTGCAACCCGCCCACGACCCGCTTGTCGAGGATGAAGTCGGCGTCGACGAGGTTCGAGTAGCTCCCGGCACTGGCGGCCATGAGCAGCGACTGCAGCAGCGAGAACGCGTGCGTGGGCTTGGTGAGCATCGCCGAGCCGGTGGCGAAGGCGAGGTTGCGCACCGCCTCGTCGTCGTCGGTCTGGGCGCGCAGCCAGGCGTCCCACGAGATCGTGTCCCACTCCTCGGCCCGCGGATGGGCGTACGGGCGGTCGGGGTCGATCTCGGCGACCATCGCGTCGAGCCGCTCGGTGATCTCGGCGATCGTCCGTTCGGTCTCCGGCGCCACCGGGAAGACATCGCCGGTGAAGCGCGAGACTGTGCCGTCCGGCCCGACGTAGACGCTGTCCCCGGTGCGGTAGCGGCTGAAGGTCTCGAGCCCCAGCTCCGCGACGGTGTCGATGAGGGCTTCCTGGTCGGGAGAGACCCACTGCCCGCCGATCTCGAGCATCGCGCCGTCGATCGTGTCGGTCCACAGTCGCCCGCCCACGCGGTCGCGCGCCTCCAGCACCGCGACCGAGAGGCCGGCCTTCTGCAGTTCGTGGGCTGCGGTGAGGCCGGCGGCCCCCGCCCCCACGATCACGACGTCTCTCGTGATCTCACTCATGTGCACTCCTCGGTCGTGGGCGGGTTCGGTGACGGGTTCGGGTGGCGGTGGTCGCGAACGCTGCGGCCCGGTCAGCGTGCGGCGAGGGCGGATGCCACGACGTCGATGCCCTCGTGGAGCAGGGCGTCGGGAATCGACAGCGGCGGCAGGAATCGGATGACGTTGCCGTACGTGCCGCAGGTGAGCACGATCACGCCGTCCGCGAGGCAGGCCTTCGCGACGGCTCCGGTGAGGGCTGCGTCGGGGGCGCCGGCGGCCGGGTCGACGAACTCGACGGCCATCATGGCGCCGCGCCCGCGTACCTCCCCGATGCGGTCGTCGGCGGCGGCGAGTGCGCCGAGGCGGTCGACGAGCACGCGCTCGATCTGCTGGGCCCGCTCGATGAGTCCGTCGTTCTCGAAGGCGTCGAGCGCGGCGAGCGCGGCGGCGCAGGCCACCGGGTTGCCGCCGTAGGTGCCGCCCAGGCCCCCCGCGTGAGCGGCATCCATGATGTCCGCCCGCCCGGTCACGGCGGCGAGGGGCATGCCCCCCGCAATCCCCTTCGCCGTCGTGACCAGATCAGGGACGATGCCGAACAGCTCGCTGGCGAACATCGCACCGGTGCGGGCGAAGCCCGACTGCACCTCGTCGGCGATGAACACCACGTCGTTGTCGCGGCACCAGTCGGCGACGGCGGGCAGGAACCCGTCGGCCGGCACGATGAACCCGCCCTCGCCCTGAATGGGCTCGATGACCACGGCGGCGAGGTTCTCGGCGCCGATCTGCTTCTCGATCAGCGAGAGGGTGCGGGCGGCGGCTTCGGGCCCGGTGAGCCCGTCGCGCAGGGGGTACGACGCCGGCGCGCGGTAGATCTCGGGGGCGAAGGGGCCGAAACCGCTCTTGTAGGGCATCGATTTCGCCGTGAGCGCCATGGTGAGGTTGGTGCGGCCGTGGTAGCCGTGGTCGAAGGCGACGACGGCGGGGCGTCCGGTGTGCTTGCGGGCGATCTTCACGGCGTTCTCGACGGCTTCGGCACCGGAGTTGAACAGCGCGGTCTTCTTCTCGTGGTCGCCGGGGGTGAGCCGGTTGAGCACCTCGGCGACGGCGATGTACGACTCGTACGGCGAGATCATGAAGCAGGTGTGGGTGAACTGGGCGGCCTGTGCGGCGATCGCCTCGACGACTTTCGGGTGGGCGGAGCCCACGGTGGTCACGGCGATGCCCGAGCCCAGGTCGATGAGCGAGTTGCCGTCGGCGTCGACGACCACACCGCCGCCGGCGGCGACCGCAGCGATCGGCACGGTGTGACCGACCCCCGCCGGCACCGCGGCCGCCTTGCGCTGCAAAATCTCGGCGGAGCGAGGTCCGGGGATGGCGGTGGCGAGGCGGCGCACTTGTGGCAGGCCGGGTCCGCCGTGCGGCGTCGTGGGGGCGGCGGTGAGGGTCATGTCGGCGAGCGTAGGAGTCGGGACCCCACAGGTCACTCGCCCGGTTGTATATTTCGATGCGATTGCAGTACATCGTGTACAAGAGCGGAGCTGCCGGTGGCGACGACGACCGACCTCGACCCGACGCTGCGCGCCCTGCTGCGGCGCGGCGAGCTCCGCCTGCGACTGGCCTCCGACCCGCAGCAGCTCCCCACCGATGCCCTCGACCGGCCGATCCGCTGGGTGCACAGCTCCGACCTCGCCGACCCGACGCCGTTCCTCGCCGACGACCTCGTGCTGCTGACCACCGGCACGCAGTTCGCCGACGCCGGCGATGCCGTCTCGCAGCCGTACGACGACTACGTCGCGCGGCTGTCCGCGCGGGGTGTCGCCGGGCTCGGCTTCGGCACCGAGGTCGCCCGCGCCGGCATCCCGCCTGCCCTCGACCGCGCCTGCCATGAGGCCGGGATGCCGCTGTTCGAGGTGCCCTATGACACGCCGTTCATCGCGGTCGCCCGCGCCAATGCCGAGACGGTCGCCGCGCAGGCATACGCCCGCCGCAGCTGGGCGCTGGCGGCGCAGCGCGCGATCTCGCTCGCCGCCCTCCGCCCCGACGGGTTGGATGCCACGATCGGCGAGCTCGCCCGGCAGCTGGACACCTGGGTGGGGATGTACGACGGCGCCGGCGAGCTCGTGCGCGAGCACCCCGCCGGTGCGCTCGATCCCGCGACCGCCCGCAGCGTGCACGGCGAGGTCGGGGCGGTGCTGCGCCGCGGTGCCCGCGCCGCGTCATCGGTGCGACGGGAGGGCACGGCGTTCACGCTGCAGACGCTCGGGCGAGGCGGCCGGCTGCGGGGCGTCGTGGCGATCGCGGCGGGCGGGCTCGACCGCGAGGGCCGCGACGTCGTGACCTCGGTGATCTCGATGGCGAGCCTCGCCCTCGAGCAGCACCAGCGGCTGGGGCGCGCTCGCACCGTGCTGCGCACCGGCATGCTGCAGTCGCTGCGCACCGGCGACCCGGCGCTGGCCCGCCGCATCTCCCGCGACGCGTGGGGGCCGCTGCCGTCCGCGCCGGTCGTCGTGGCCGTGACCGAAGCCGCCGCCGCCGGCTCCGACGCCCTCGGCGAGCTGCTGGAGCTGCGCGCCGACGAGCGCCGCGGCGCACTGTTCTACGGACGGGGCGAGGACGGCATGGTGATGGCGGTGTCGGCGGGCGACGTCGGCGCGCTCGACGAGTTCGCCGACCGGTTCGCACTGTCGATCGGGGTGTCGGCGCCGACCGGCTACGACGGGTTCGCCGCCGCGCTCGACCAGGCCCGCGTCGCGCGCGACCGCGGCGGCCCCGGGGTGACGCACTTCGCCGACACGGCGCGCGATGGCATCCTCCCCGCCCTCGCGACACCCGAGGCCCGGGCGCTGGGGGCGGCGGTGCTGCAGCCGCTCGCCGCGCACGATGCCGCGCACGGCACGGTGCTGGTGGCCACGGTGCGCGCCTGGCTCGCCGCCGACTGCTCGCACGAGAGCGCCGCCCGCACCCTCGGCGTGCACCGCCACACGGTGCGCACCCGCATCGGGACCGCACAGACGCTGCTCGGCCGCGACCTGTCGTCGTTCGCCGCCCGCGCCGAACTCTGGGCCGCCCTCGCCGCGCTGGGCTGATCCGTCCGCCCCCGCCCCCCCCCGACTCCGCGCGCTGCTCGTGTGTCACGAATCGCGGCTTCCGCCGCCCCGTGACTATGCGGAAGCGACACCGGAGCAGCCCCGGCGGCGGCGAGCCCGAGCTCAGCGCGGGGCGTGCGCCTGGAGGAACTCGTACACCTCGGTCGAGTCGACACCGGGGAACGCCCCCGTGGGGAGCGTCGCCAGCAGCGTCCGGGGCGTGCGCACGTTCGGCCACGAATGCTCGCGCCACGCCGACTCCAGTTCGGCAGGAGCCCGCCGGCAGCACACCTCGACGGAGTGCTTCGACACTCCACGGTTGGGGGTGTCACGCCCGAGGAACCACCTGGTGTCGTCGAAGCGCACCCCCACGCTCACCGAGTGCGCTCCTTCGCTGGACCCCTCCACCCGCGCCGTGCACCAGTAGGTGCCGTTGCCGGTGTCGGTGTACTGGTAGTACGGGTTGAAGTGGTCGTCGACGTCGAAGACCACCCGGCTCGTCCACTTGCGGCAGCACATCTGCCCCTCGATCGACCCGAGGCCGTCGGTGGGGAAGTTCACGTCGTCGTTCTCGTACGCCTTCGTGATCGTGCCCGACTCGTGCACCTTGAGGAAGTGCACCGGGATGTCCAGGTGCATCGTGGCGAGGTTGGTGAACCGGTGCGCGGCGGTCTCGTACGACACCGAGTACGTGTCGCGCAGGTCCTCGATCGACAGGGCACGGCGAGCCTTGGCATCCCGCAGCGCCGGCACGACATGGGCCTCGGGGATCAGCAGGGCCCCGGTGAGGTAGTTCGTCTCCACCCGCTGGCGCAGGAACTCCGCATAGCTGTGCGGCTCGGAATGCCCGAGGATGCGGCTCGACAGCGCCTGCAGCACGGCGGTGCGGGGGTCGGCCTTGGCCGTCACCCGGCTCGACAGGTACAACCGACCGTTCTTGATGTCGGCGACGCTGCGGGTCGTCTGCGGCAGGTCGGGCACGTAGTGCAGCGTGAACCCCAGGTGCGCGGCGATGTCGGATGCCGTGCGCTGCGTGAGCGGTCCGCCGGGGTGGCCGACGGTGTCGAGGATGCCGCGGGCGTGCTGCTCGAGGTCGGGGAAGTAGTTGTTCTGGGTGCGCATGAGGCGCCGCAGCTCCACGTTCGCCCGCCGGGCCTCCTCGGGCGTGGCGGAGCGCTCGTCGCGCAGGCGGTCGATCTCGCCCTGCAGCGCCATCATCGCGCGCAGCGCCTCGGTCGGCACCGTCTTGCCCACGCGGAACGGCGCGATGCCGAGCGCCTGGAACGTCTGCCCCTGCATGGCGCGCTCGAGCTGGATCTCCAGCGTCGAGCGCTCGTCCAGCGGCTCGGATTCCAGCAGCGCGTCGAGGGTCGTGCCGAGGGCCCGCGCGATCGCGCGCAGCAGCGTGAGCTTCGGCTCCCGCCGGCCGTTCTCGATCATCGACAACTGGCTGGGGGCGCGCTCCACCGCCGTCGCCAGCTCGTCGAGGGTCATTCCCCGCGCGGTGCGCAGCTGCCGGATCCGCCGGCCCATCGTGAGTGGGTCCACCTCATGATCGTCTGTCGCGAGGCTCGTCGTTGCGCCCTCGAGGTGCATGGTCATGGCGCGATTCTGTCACGAAAGCAGAACTATCTCGAAAGTTCACAACGGATTCGGTCGTGAGGGGCCGGGAAGTTCACCGGATAGTGGACACACGACGCACCACCCAGGGATCCGAACCGCGGATCACGGACTGCCCGGCCCGGCACACTCGCCGGGGGCAGCAGTCCCGGAACATCCACCCGCACTCGCCCACAGGAGAACAGGCACATGTCACCTGCAACCGCCACCCCCATGCGCACCCACACCGGCGCCATCGCCACCCCGACCGCTGCGCCCACGATCGAGATCACCGGCCGCCTCGGCGCCCGGTACGACGAGATCCTCACTCCCGATGCCCTTGCGTTCCTCATCGCGCTGCACCACCGCTTCGGCGCGCGGCGGCACGACCGGCTCGCCGACCGCCTGCGTCGCCGTTTCGAGATCGGCAACGGTCACGACCCGAACTTCCGCGACGACACCCGGCACATCCGCGAGGACGAGTCGTGGCAGGTCGCCGGCGCGGGTCCGGGCCTCGAGGATCGCCGCGTGGAGATCACCGGACCCACAGACCCCAAGATGACGATCAACGCGCTCAACTCCGGCGCCAAGGTCTGGCTGGCCGACCAGGAGGACGCGACCAGCCCCACCTGGAAGAACGTCATCGAGGGGCAGCTGAGCCTGCGCGACGCGATCCGCGGCGACCTGTCGTTCACGAGCCCCGAGGGCAAGCGCTACGAGGTCACCGCCGCACAGACCCCCACGATCGTGATGCGCCCGCGCGGCTGGCACCTCACCGAGCACCACCTCCGCTTCACCGACCGGTTCGGCCGTGAGATGGCGGCATCCGGCTCGCTCGTCGACTTCGGCCTCTACTTCTTCCACAACGCCGCCGAGCTCATCGCCAACGGTCGTGGGCCCTACTTCTACATCGCCAAGCTCGAATCGAGCGAGGAGGCAAAGCTGTGGGACGACGTGTTCAGCTTCAGTGAGAAGTACATCGACATCCCGCACGGCACGATCCGCGCGACCGTGCTCATCGAGACGCTGCCGGCGGCGTTCGAGATGGAGGAGATCCTCTTCGAGCTGCGCGACCACTGCGCGGGCCTGAACGCCGGGCGCTGGGACTACATCTTCTCGATCATCAAGAACTACCGCGGCCGCGGCGCACGGTTCGTGCTGCCCGACCGCAGCGAGGTGACGATGACGGTGCCGTTCATGCGGGCCTACACCGAGCTGCTCGTTGCGACATGCCACCGCCGCGGCGCCTTCGCGATCGGCGGCATGAGCGCATTCATCCCCAACCGCCGCGACCCCGAGGTGACCCGGCTCGCGTTCGAGAAGGTCGCCGCCGACAAGAAGCGCGAGGCCGGCGACGGCTTCGACGGCACCTGGGTCGCCCACCCCGACCTCATCCCGACCGCGAAGGCCGAGTTCGATGCCGTGTTGGGCGACCGGCCCAACCAGCTTCACCGGCAGCGCCCCGAGGTGAACGTCTCGGCGGCGGATCTGATCGACGTGCGCATCGGGCGCCCCATCACCGCCCGCGGTGTGCGCGGCAACGTCTCGGTCGCGATCCGCTACATCGAGGCGTGGCTCCGTGGCCAGGGCGCGGTCGCGATCGACAACCTGATGGAGGATGCCGCGACGGCGGAGATCTCCCGCTCGCAGGTGTGGCAGTGGATCCACCAGGACCTGTCCACCGCCGAGGGCGACCGCATCACCCGCGACTACATCGAGGGACTCATCGCCGAGGTGCTGGGCGAGGCCGAGCGCCGGGATGGCGATCGGTTCGACGATGCCGCGGAGGTCTTCCGCGAGGTCGCCCTCGGCCAGGACTTCCCCGCCTTCCTCACCCTCCCCGCCTACTCGCGCTTCCTCGTCGAGTCCGAGTAGCGCCCACCGTCCGCCCGATGAAGGGAAGAGAAATGACCACCTACCAGAACGACATCGACGCCATCCAGGCGCTCAAGACGCAGCACGGCTCCTCATGGGATGCCATCGACCCCGAGTCCGTCGCCCGCATGCGGGCGCAGAACCGCTTCAAGACCGGACTCGAGATCGCGCAGTACACCGCCGACATCATGCGGCGCGACATGGCCGAGTACGACCAGGACTCGTCGGTCTACACGCAGTCGCTCGGCGTCTGGCACGGCTTCATCGGCCAGCAGAAGCTCATCTCGATCAAGAAGCATCTGAAGACCACGAACAAGCGCTATCTCTACCTCTCGGGGTGGATGGTCGCCGCGCTCCGCTCGGAGTTCGGGCCCCTCCCCGACCAGTCGATGCATGAGAAGACGTCCGTCCCGGCCCTCATCGAGGAGCTCTACACGTTCCTCCGCCAGGCTGACGCCCGCGAGCTCGATCTGCTGTTCACCCAGCTCGACCGGGCACGCAGCGCCGGCGACGAGACGGCAGCCGAGTTCGTGCAGGCGCAGATCGACGCGTACGAGACCCACGTCGTGCCGATCATCGCCGACATCGACGCCGGCTTCGGCAACCCCGAGGCCACCTACCTGCTGGCCAAGAAGATGATCGAGGCCGGCGCCTGCGCCATCCAGATCGAGAACCAGGTGTCGGACGAGAAGCAGTGCGGCCACCAGGACGGCAAGGTCACCGTCCCCCACGAGGACTTCATCGCCAAGCTCACCGCGGTGCGGTACGCCTTCCTCGAGCTCGGCATCGACAACGGCATCATCGTCGCCCGCACCGACTCGCTCGGGGCCGGCCTCACGCAGAAGCTCGCCGTCACCGCCGAGCCGGGCGATCTCGGCGACCAGTACAACTCGTTCCTCGACGTGGACGAGGTCTCCGAAGCGGACCTCGGCAACGGGGATGTCGTCATCAAGCGCGACGGCGCGCTGCTGCGCCCCAAGCGCCTGCCGAGCAACCTCTACCAGTTCCGTCCGGGCACCGGCGAAGAGCGGGTGGTGCTGGACTGCATCACGTCGCTGCGCAACGGCGCCGACCTGCTGTGGATCGAGACGGAGAAGCCCCACGTCGAGCAGATCGCCGCCATGGTCGACGCGATCCGCGAGGAGATCCCCGACGCGAAGCTCGTCTACAACAACAGCCCGTCGTTCAACTGGACGCTCAGCTTCCGCCAGCAGGCCTACGACCAGCTCGCCGAACAGGGCGAGGACGTCTCCGCCTACGACCGCGGCGACCTGATGAACGTCGCCTACGACGACACCGAGCTCGGCCGGCTGGCCGACGAGAAGATCCGCACATTCCAGCGCGACGGCTCCGCCCGGGCCGGCATCTTCCACCACCTCATCACGCTGCCGACCTACCACACGGCTGCGCTGTCGACCGACGACCTCGCCAAGGGCTACTTCGGCGACGAGGGCATGCTCGCCTACGTGCGGGGCGTGCAGCGCCGCGAGATCCGCGAGGGCATCGCGACGGTCAAGCACCAGAACATGGCGGGGAGCGACATCGGCGACAACCACAAGGAGTACTTCGCCGGCGCCGCGGCGCTCAAGGCCGGCGGCCAGCACAACACGATGAACCAGTTCGGCTGAGCGTCCGGACCATCGCGGCGGATGCCTCGGACCACACCGGTCCGGGGCATCCGCCGCGTCGCGCGACGAATCCGGAGCAGAATGTCGATCCGCACTGCCGCCGGTGCGACGCCATGTCGTAGCGTCACTCACAAACGAAAGGCAGTGCGATGCGATATCTCATGCTGATACTCACCGATCCTGATCTTGAGGCGCCCGAGGAGACGCCGGTTCCGATAGAGCAGTGGGTCGAGGAGGCGTACGGCACCGGGCGGGCGGTGACGGGCGACCGACTGCGTCCCGCCGCTGAGGCCACGACCGTGCGGCGGCGCCGTCGCGAGGTGATCGTCAGCGACGGTCCCTTCGCCGAGGCGTACGAGCTGATCGGCGGGTTCGACGTGCTCGAATGCGACACCCTCGACGAAGCCGTCGAGCTCGCGTCGCGGCATCCGATGGCCACCGCGGGCGTCATCCAGCTGCATCCGGCCTGGCCGCTGGATCTGTAGTCGCCCGGGAAGGGCGGGGCCGACGCGTGGCCCCGCCCGCCCCGGGCGTGCGGGCGTGTACTCAGGCGTCGCGACGGATCCAGCGGAAGGTGGCGCGGCTGAGGATGAGGCCCACGAGCAGCCAGATACCGAGGGCCAGCGCCACCCAGCCCAGCTCCCACCCGTCGCCGGGTTCGAGGGTCGCGTACTCGGCGGGGAGGAACGCCGCGCGCATCCCGCGCGCCATCCACACGAGCGGGAAGGCGCTGGCGACGTACTGCAGCCAGTCCGGCAGCTGCCAGAAGAAGATGTACACGCCCGAGACGAACTGCAGCACGAGCGCGATGGGCACGACCACCGCCGTGGCGCTGCGCCCCGACCGCGGCAGCGCGGAGACCGCGATGCCCAGCAGCGCCGACGCGATGAGCCCCAGGAAGAACACCCACGTGAAGGTGATCCACGAGTCGGCATCCGTCGGCAGCGACACATCGAACACCACAGCCGCCACGACGATGAGGATGAACGCCTGCAGGATGCCGGTGGTGAGCACCTGCGCGATCTTGCCGGTGAAGTAGCTCACCGGCGACAGCGGTGTGCCGCCGAGCCGCTTCAGTGTGCCGTCGGAGCGTTCCATCGCGATGTCGACGGCGAGGTTCTGGAACCCCGACAGCAACAGGCCCGCCGCGAGCATGGCCGGCAGGTACAGTTCGGCGGCCGACAGCTCGGGCACGCCGGGGCCACCGGCGATGCCGCCCTCCTCCTGGAAGATCGTGCTGAACAGCGCGAGCATGAAAACCGGGAACAGGAATGTGAAGAACAGGGTGTCCCCGGCACGGAAGTAGCCGCGAACCTCGTAGGCGGCACGGTGGGCGCCGAGCGCGAGCACGCTCAACGGCCGGCCCCCTCGGTCGCGGGTGTCTGCGGGGCATCGTCGTCTGCGGCCTCCTGCGCCGCCGCCGCATCGTGCTCGTCGACCATCTCGAGGTAGATCTCCTCCAGCGCCGGGCGTCGGATCTCCAGCGCCTCGGGCTCGCCGCCGAGTCGTTCGGCCAGGGCAGCGGTGAACTCCCACGGCCGGGTGGTGCGCGCCTCGCGCAGCACGCCACCCTCGCGCCATGTGACCCGCGGGGTGCGGGCCTGCTCGCCGCCGAACCCGGCGACCGGGCCGATCGCGCGCAGCCGGCCGTGGGTGATGACGGCCACGCGATCAGCCAGCTGCGCAGCCTCGTCGAGGTAGTGGGTCGTCAGCAGAATCGTCGTCCCCTCCTCCTGCAGCCCGCGGATCAGTTGCCAGAACTCCCGCCGCGCCTGCGGGTCGAAGCCGGTGGTGGGTTCGTCGAGGAACAGCAGTTCGGGGCGTCCGACGATGCCCAGCGCCACGTCGACACGTCGCTGCTGACCTCCGGAGAGCTGCGAGATGCGGGTGCCCGCCTGGGCTTCCAGACCCACTGCCGCGATGACCTCTTCGACGTCGCGCGGCCGCGGGTAGTACGCCGCGAACTGGCGCAGCTGCTCGCGCACCGTGTAGAGGCCGCCTTGGCCGGCCGACTGCAGCACGATGCCGATGCGCGCCTTCCAGGCGAGCCCGGCCGTGCCGGGGTCGAACCCCAGCACGCTCACCGACCCACCGCTGCGGCGCCGGTAGCCCTCGAGGATCTCGACCGTCGTCGATTTGCCCGCCCCGTTGGGGCCCAGCAGGGCGAAGGTCTCACCGCGCGCGATGGTGAAGCTCACGTCGTCGACCACGGGGGTGTCGCCGTAGATCTTGCGAAGGTGCTCCACGCGCACGGCATCGGTGTCCATTGATACAGCATGCGGCTTCGGCGACGCTTTCCCTACGCACAGTTACCCGTGAACCGGGGCGACCCGGCGCGAACCACGCTCGCGCACTACGATTTCAACCGTGACCGAACGCGCTCCCCTGTCCCGCAAGCTGTCCGCCATCGCCGAGTCCGCGACCCTCAAGGTGGATGCCAAGGCGAAGTCGCTGCAGGCGGCCGGCCGCCCTGTCATCTCCTACGCCGCCGGCGAGCCCGACTTCGCGACGCCGCAGTTCATCGTGGATGCCGCGGCGGAGGCGCTGCGCGACCCGGCGAACTTCCGCTACACCCCCGCGGTGGGACTGCCGGTGCTGCGCGAGGCGATCGCGGCCAAGACGCTCCGCGACTCCGGGCTGGAGGTGTCCCCGGCGCAGGTCGTCGTCACCAACGGCGGCAAGCAGGCGGTGTACCAGGCGTTCCAGACGGTCGTGAACCCCGGCGACGAGGTGCTGCTGCCGGCGCCCTACTGGACGACGTACCCCGAGGCGATCGCGCTGGCCGACGGCTCCCCCGTCGAGGTCTTCGCCGGCGCCGAACAGGACTACAAGGTCACCGTCGAGCAGCTTGAGGCCGCCCGCACCGACAAGACCACGGCACTGGTGTTCGTGTCGCCCTCGAACCCCACGGGCGCCGTCTACACCCCCGAGGAGACCGCGGCGATCGGCGAGTGGGCGCTCGAGCACGGCATCTGGGTGATCACCGACGAGATCTACCAGAACCTCGTCTACGACGGCGCACGCGCCGTCTCGATCGTCGAGGCCGTGCCGCAGCTGGCCGGTCAGACGCTGCTGCTCAACGGCGTCGCGAAGACCTACGCGATGACCGGATGGCGCGTGGGCTGGATGGTCGGCCCCGCCGACGCCGTCAAGCTGGCGGGCAACCTGCAGTCGCACCTGAGCTCCAACGTCAACAACATCGCGCAGCGCGCAGCCCTGGCCGCCCTCACCGGGCCGCAGGACGAGGTCGAGCAGATGCGACAGGCATTCGACCGCCGTCGCCGGCTGATCGTCGAGGAGCTGTCGAAGATCGACGGCGTCACGGTGCCCAACCCACTCGGCGCGTTCTACGTCTACCCCGACGTCACGGGGCTGCTCGGTCGCACGTGGGACGGCGTCACCCCGACGACCTCGTTGGAGCTGGCCGACTTCATCCTCGAGCGCGCCGAGGTGGCCGTCGTCCCCGGCGAGGCGTTCGGGCCGTCGGGCTACCTGCGCCTGTCGTACGCGCTCGGCGACGAGCAGCTGCTCGAGGGCGTGCAGCGCCTGCAGTCCCTCTTCGCCTGACCCGCCCCGCCGCGCACCGCGCCCCGCGCCGCGGCCCGCGCCGCCGCCGCGCCGCGCCGCCGCGCGCGCCCCGCTCCGCGCGCCCGCGCGCACCGCGCCGAGAAACCACTTTCCGGGTGAGACGCACCGCATCGCGTGGTGTGTCAGCCGGAAAGTGGTTTCTCAAGGGGCGGGTGGCGGATGCCGGTCGTACGCGGCATCCGACTGCCCGCCGCTCGTCTGTCGCGGGATGTCGCTTCGCGGCGAGACAACCCGAACCGCGGGACGGGCGAGCGCGCGCGTCCGAGTGGCGGGTCCGCCGGCGACGGCCCGCCGTCGGAACCTCTCCGCTGACGGACCTCTCCGTCGACGAGAAACCACTTCTCGGTTGGGACACACCGCATCGCGTGGTGTGTCAGCCGGAAAGTGGTTTCTCGACGGGTGGATGCCACGGCCACGGCACCGGGCGGCGCCCGGCGCGGCGCGGCCGGGCGGCCGGGCGGCGGGCGGCGCAGCGCGCGCGCCCGGCGCAGCGCGCGCGCCGGGCGCAGCGCGCGCGGCGGACGCAGCGGGCGCGGGAAGCTACAGCTGGATGCCGACGAGCACGGGCTCGGGCTGCAGGATGAGACCGAATTCGGCCTGCACCCGCTGCTGGATGAACCGGGCGAGCTCGGCGATCTCGGCGGCCGTCGCCGAACCGCGGTTCGTGATCGCGAGCGCGTGCTTGGTCGAGAGCCCCGCCCGCGAGCGAGGCAGACGGAAGCCCTTGCTCAGCCCGGCGTGCTCGATGAGCCACGCCGCGCTGACCTTGACCTCGGACTCGTGCACGACCGGCGGCGGCACGATGCCATCGAAGGTGTCCAGCGGAATGACCGTGATGGCGGGGACATCGGGGGCGACAGGCCACCGCGGGCACTCCGCAGGGAGGGTCCGGGCGAACGCCGCCGAGACGATCGCGTTCTGGAAGAACGACCCCGCGCTGTAGGTGTCGGGATCGGCGTCGTCGAGCACCATGCCCTTCGAGCGGCGGGTGTCCAGCACGGTCTGCCGGATCCAGGCGAGCGAGACCTCGGCATCCGGTGCCAGGCGCAGCGCCTGGCGCAGCTGCGCGCCGCGCACCGGCAGCTCACCGTGGCCGACATCGGCCAACTCCAGCGTGATCGACACGATGACGCCGTGGCGCTCAGCGCCGATGCCGTAGTGGTCCTTCAGCACGGACGTGCGAAAGCCCAGCCCGAGATCGGATGCCGGCACGGTGACGAGCTCACCGGTCGCCTGATCGAGCAGTTCGATCTCGACCAGGGTCTGCACGATCTCCTGGCCGTATGCCCCGATGTTCTGGATGGGCGCAGCGCCGGCGGTGCCGGGGATGCCGGACATGGCCGAGATGCCGGCGAGCCCTTCGGCCACCGAGTAAGACACGAGCTCATCCCAGTCGTGCCCCGCCTCGACGCGCAACCGCACGAAGCCGTCGCGGGGGGAAGCCAGCCGCTCGATGCCCTGCGTGCGCACCAGCACGACCGTTCCCTCGAACGGCTCGTCGGCGACCAGCAGGTTGGAACCGCCGCCGACGACGAGCCAGGGCTCGTGATCGGCCCACACGCTCTGCATCGTCTGGATCAGCTCGTCGCGGGTGCGCGCTTCGACGAGGCGACGAGGGATGCCGCCGGCGCGCAGCGTGGTGAGGTCGGCGATCGGCCGAGGAGTGATCTCGGGCATGTCAGAGACGCACACGCACCTGGGCTTTGCCGAGCACGGTCGTCCCGGCGCTGGTGACGGTGAGGTCGATGCGGGCGGTGTCGCCGTCGATGACGGCCACGGTCGCGGTGACCTCCACATCGGCACCGCCCTCGCCGTCGACGACGACCGGTCGGGTGAACCGCACGCCGTACTCGAGGATGCGTCCGGCATCGCCCAGCCACGGCACGATCGTCTCGACGGCCAATCCCATCGTCAGCATGCCGTGGGCGAGCACCCCGGGAAGCCCGACGCGGGCTGCGACGTCGTCGCGGTAGTGGATGGGGTTGAAGTCCCCCGACGCGCCGGCATAGCGCACCAGTGACTCGCGCGTGAGGTGCACCGTGCGCTGGGCGACGACGTCTCCGACCTGCAGGGCGCTCATGCGTCCTCTCCTCCGATCAGGAGAACCGAGATCGCCGTGACCACGTGGGCGCCGGCGGCATCGGTCACCTCCGCCTCGCTGGTGACCATGGCGCCCTTGCCGAACGGGCGCACCGTGGCGACCGTGAGGGTCGCGGTCAGCTCGTCGCCGGCGACGATCGGCCGGGTGTAGCGGAACCGCTGCTCGGCGTGGATCGTGCGCTCCAGCGCGATGCCGGAATCGGGCTCGGCCAGCAGCTGCTGCAGCGTGAGGTCCTGCACCACCATCGCGAACGTCGGCGGGGCGACCACATCGGGGTAGCCGAGCGCCTGCGCGGCCGCCGGATCGGTGTGCTGCGGGTCGGTCGCGAAGACGGCGCGCGCGAACTCGCGCACCTTCTCGCGCCCCACGAGGTAGGGCGGCGTCGGCGGGAAGACGCGGCCGACGAGCTCGGGATTCACGGACACGCGATCCATCTTCGCACAGCCGCACCGGGCGTTCGCGGCCTCACGACCGACGCTGGCGCAGCGCCCGCAGCGCCATCTGCACGGCGATGAAGGAAAGGAACACCGCGAACAGCACGTTGGCGGTGAACGGATCCAGCAGCGTCGCGATCCACGCGCCGACCGCTGTCGTCGTGCACGCGGCGACCCCGACGAGCGCCGCCGCCAGCAGGTCGACGTTGTGACGGCGCAGGTTGCCGATCGTTCCCGACAGGGCCGTCGGGATCATCATGAGCAGCGACGTGCCCTTGGCGATGAGGTCGCTCGTGCCGAACAGCAGCATGAGGGCGGGCACGACGACGACACCGCCGCCCACGCCCAGGAGCCCCGCGAGGATGCCGGTGATGAAGCCGAGCACGACCAGTCCCGTGCCGGTGAGCCAGGTGAGGGTCAGTTCGGCATCACGCGAGGGCACGATGACGAACAGCGACACGATCACGATGACGAGGAATCCGACGAACCCCCACCGCAGGGCGTTCTGCGGGAGCCGCGCCAGCAGCCACGACCCCACCTGCGCGCCGATCACCGCCGCTGCGGCGAGGATGAGCGCCGGGACCCATGCGACCGACCCGTTGACGGCATAGGAGATGACGCCGACGGTGGCCGTCGGCACGATGGCCGCGAGGGAGGTGCCCGCCGCCAGTCGCTGATCGAAGTGCAGCAGCAGCACCAGCAGCGGCACGATGACGGTGCCGCCGCCGACGCCGAACAGACCCGACAGCAGACCGGCCGCGAGGCCGACGCCCAGGCAGGACAGGATGAACCGCGCGTTGCGCTCAGCGCGGGGAGCAGGAGCCGTCATCGATCACTGCACGTCGTCGATCGCCCACCCGTCCCCCGCCGGGACGAGGGTGTACTGGAGGGGCTCCGCGACCGGCTCCGGCGTCGGGCGCGGATCGCCGTTCTCATCGACGAGGCTCAGATAGCTCTCGCTCGTGAGCACCGCGATGTTCTCGCCGGTCCGTTCAACGGTGTCCACCTGGATCTCGTACTCATCGGTCGACTCGTCGAACACCTCGGCCGTCGACTCGAACGCCGCGCAGTCGGTCATCCCGAGCGCCTCGCGGTAGCCCTCGGTCGTGGTCTCGAAGTAAAGGTCGCAGTCCGCGTCGTCCCACGCGTCGTCGTAGCGCTCGACGACCTGCACGGCGGCGCGCTCGGCATCGTCGCCCGCCGATGAGCCTCCGGCGCCGGCGATCTGACCGATGAGGCGCGGGATGAACACCGCCGCCAGCACGATGAGTGCGACCACGATCACACCGAGCACGACGAACACGATCCACAGCTTCGACTTCGCGGCCGGCTGCGGAGGCCCCTGCTGATAGGTGGCGGAGTGGTCGGGCGCGACGGATGCCGCATCTCCCGGGTAGCCGCCCGCCGCAGCGGCCGCCTGCACGTGCTCGGTCCATGCCGAGCCGTCCCACCATCGCTGGGTTCCGCTGCCGTCGTCGTACCAGCCCGGAGGTGTTGTGCTCATGGCGTTCCTTCGCATCTGCGATGACGGTTCCCGTGCGACGGATGCCGCCGCCGAATCAGCCTAACCCTCGGCCTCGCGTCGCCGCGCGGGGCCGAGGGGCGCGGCATCCGCTCGCCTCCCGTGAGAGTGTTCTCACCCTTGGAGCGCTCTCCCGACCCTCGGCGTTACCGTTGGACTGCTCGACCCTGGTTGTGCGGTGTTCGGGTCACCCCGCCAGGAAGACGGCCCGGGCTCTCCGCCCGGGCCGTGTTTTCTTCCCGCTTGCTCAGTGCGTCGCGAGGTCGGGATCCGACCCCACGCGGTGACCGCGGTCGAGACCGTCGATCGCAGCCATCTCGGCCGCGGACAGCTCGAAGCCGAACACATCGAAGTTCTCGGCCAGGCGGGCGCGCGAGTTGGACTTCGGAAACACGATGATGTCCTGCTGCAGGTGCCAGCGGATGACGACCTGAGCGGGCGTCACGCCATGGGCGGCAGCGGCGTCGGCGATCGCCTGCTCACCGAACAGGTCGTATTTGCCCTGACCGAGCGGCCCCCATGCCTCGGTGCGGATGCCGAGCGGCTCGGTGAACGCCCGCAGCTCGCGCTGCGCGAAGGCCGGGTGCAGCTCGATCTGATCCACGGCGGGCACCGTGTCGGACTCGGCGAGGATGCGCTCGAGGTGCGAACGGTGGAAGTTGGAGACACCGATCGAGCGGGTAAGTCCCCGGTCACGCAGCTGCTCGAGCGCACGCCACGACTGCGCGTACCGGTCGAGGTCGGGGCGCGGCCAGTGGATCAGGTAGAGGTCGACCTGGTCGAGGCCGAGCTTGTCCAGGCTCGTCGCGAGCGCGTCGTAGGCCGACTGCGTGCCCTGGTCGGCGTTCCACAGCTTCGTGGTGACGAACAGCTCGTCGCGGGCGATGCCGGATGCCGCGATCGCGCGACCGACGCCTTCTTCGTTGCCGTAGACCGCCGCCGTGTCGATGTGGCGGTAGCCGACCTCGAGCGCGTCGGTGACGATGCGCTCGGTCTCGGCCGGGTCGACCTTGAAGACGCCGAAGCCCAGCTGCGGAATGGTGTGGCCGTCGTTGAGGGTGAGGGTGGGAACAGTCATGTTTCCAGCCTGGCATGGGCGGCCCCGGCCACGCGCGGCGGCGGTGCCTGTCAGACCAGGGCGTACGCCGAGCCGCCTGTCCAGACGGCCTCTTCGACGACAAGATCCTCCAGCAGGGGGACCACCGCCGATCCGCTGTCGGATTGCACAGGGCGGTAGCCCCGCGGCAGGTCGTCCACGAGTTGTCTCGCCCTCGGTCCGCCGACCAACAGATACACCATGCAGGCAATGTAAACCGCGCGACGGGATGTACGGGAGAGGTTGCGCTGGGCCTCCGAGAGGCATAAGCGATAGACTCCCCAGTGCTGCACGCCACCCTTTTTTCATACGTGGTGAACAACCTCAGCCAGAAGGAAGTGTGAGCCCTGTGGGTACCCTGTACTACGGCGGCGAGTCGACGCCCGTCCACATCGAAGACCGGGCCCTGGCCCACCTCAAGGTCGTGATCGCAACCAAGCTGCGCCGTGGCGAGAGCTTCACGGTTTCGTGGCGTCACCCTGACGACCAGCCCCGCGGTCGCAGCACGGTCTGGATCCATCCCTCCATTCCCATGCGGTTCGTCTTCGACGACCCCGAGCCCACGCAGTTGAGCCGCACGTGGGTCGAGGAACTCGCCAGCAGCGCCAACTCGTCCGGCGGCATCATGCTCATCGCCGAGCACTTCGACACCGAGGCGATGGGCATCGTCGACGAGGCCCATCTGGATTCGTCGACCGCTCTGACCTGATCGCGTCCTGAGGCCCCGGCATCCGACCATGGTGCCGGGGGCCGCAGGCCGCTAGGTTGCGGGCATGTCGAACGCTCTCACCATCGGCACTCGGTTCGGGTCGAGCACCCCGGCGCATGTGCTTGCGAAGAAGATGAACCGGCACACGTTCTGGTGCGGCCAGAGCGGGTCGGGCAAGACCTACGCGCTCGGGGTTCTGCTGGAGCAGTTGATCCTCGACACCCGGTTGCCGGTGGTCATCCTCGATCCCAACTCCGATTTCGTGCGCATGCGCGAGCTGCGCGACACTGCGCCGCCGGAATCCGCCGCGCTGTGGCGCGACCGCGACATCCGCGTGCTCCGGCTCGACGGCCCCGAAGAAGACCGCCTGCGGGTGCGGTTCCTCGGGATGACCGTGCAGGCGCGCGCCGCCGTGCTGAAGATCGACCCGATCATCGATCCCGAGGACTACAACGCCATGTTGCGGCTGGAGTCTTTCGTGCACACCGATCTGCGCGGGCACCTCGTGCAATGGCTGCGCGAGCAGAACGACCCGGCGTGGCATCGCCTGGCGCTGCGCCTGGAGAATCTCGGCATCGCGGACCTCGACGTGTGGGCCTGGGGCGGGCGCGACCTGATCGACGACATCGACGAGCGGGCGGATGCCACCGTCATCGACCTCGGCGGCTTCTCGACCCCCCTCGAACCGAAGGCGGCGGCGCTGGCGCTGCTGGACCATCTGTGGGACAACCGCAACGAGCGGGTGGGTCGGCTGATCGTCATCGACGAGGCGCACAACCTGTGCTCCCCCGACCCGGCGAGCGAGGTCGATCGCCTGCTCACCGAGCGCATCGTGCAGATCGCGGCGGAGGGCCGCAAGTACGGCCTGTGGCTGCTGCTGTCCACGCAGCGCCCGTCGAAAGTGCACCCCAACGCGCTGTCGCAGTGCGACAACCTCGCCCTCATGAAGATGAGCTCGCTCTCGGATGTCGCCGAACTCGGCCGCCAGCTCGGCTACGCCCCCGACGAGCTGCTCGCCCAGGCGCCGTCGTTCCGTCAGGGCCAGGCGCTGTTCGCCGGCGGCTTCGCCGAGCAGGCTCAGATCGTGCAGGTCGGCGCCCGCCTCACGCAAGAAGGCGGCAACGACGTGGCGATCGTGGTGCGTTAGCCGCGGTCACGCCGCCGGCGGCACCGTGCGTCGGAGGGCCTCTTCCGGTGACGCGGGACCGCGGGTATCTTTCACGGCATGACGCCCGCCATCGGTGTTGACGGTCCGGCTTCCGACGCTCTGCTCAGCGCCGGAAGGTTCTTCACCAGGCGCGAGCAGACCGACGACCACCGGGCGCAGTTCCTCACGGGCGGCCGCGACGGCGACGCGTTCTACCGCGACCGCTGGAGCCACGACAAGGTGGTGCGCTCCACCCACGGCGTCAACTGCACCGGCTCCTGTTCGTGGAAGGTGTACGTCAAAGACGGCATCATCACGTGGGAGGCGCAGCAGACCGACTACCCCAGCGTCGGCCCCGACCGCCCCGAGTACGAGCCCCGCGGCTGCCCCCGCGGGGCCGCGTTCTCTTGGTACACCTACTCCCCCACGCGCGTGCGCTACCCCTACGTGCGTGGGGTTCTCCTCGAGGCCTATCGTGCGGCGAAGGCGCGCAACGGCGGCGACCCCGTGCTCGCCTTCGCCGAGATCTCCACCGATCCCGAGACCCGCCGGCGCTACCAGCAGGCTCGCGGCAAAGGCGGACTGGTGCGGGCGACCTGGGCGGAATCGGTCGAACTGGTCGCCGCCGGCTACGTGCACACCATCAAGGAATACGGTCCCGACCGGGTGGCGGGCTTCTCCCCCATCCCGGCGATGTCGATGGTGTCGCACTGCGTGGGAACGCGGTTCACGCAACTGGTCGGCGGCGTGATGACCTCGTTCTACGACTGGTACGCCGACCTCCCCGTCGCGAGCCCTCAGGTCTTCGGCGACCAGACCGACGTGCCCGAGTCGGGCGACTGGTGGGATGCCACCTACCTGATGATGTGGGGATCCAACGTTCCCGTCACCCGCACCCCCGACGCCCACTGGATGGCAGAGGTCCGCTACCGCGGCACCAAGGTCGTCACGGTCTCCCCCGACTACGCCGACAACACCAAGTTCGCCGACGAATGGCTGCCGTGCCAGGCCGGCACGGACGCGGCCCTCGCGATGGCGATGGGGCACGTCATCCTCACAGAGAACTACGTCGACCGCCGCGTGCCGTTCTTCGCCGATTTCTCCCGCTCCTACACCGACCTGCCGAACCTCATCACCCTCGTCGACCATGCCCAGGGCGGGTTCGTGCCGGGCAAGTTCCTCACCGCCGCCGACCTCGGCGAGCGTGCCCCCGAGGACGCGTGGAAGACCGTCGTGCTCGACACCGCGAGCGGCGAGCCGCGCGTGCCCAACGGATCACTGGGGTTCCGCTACGCCGACTCGGGTGAGGGACGGTGGAACCTCGAGCTCGGTGACGTGCAGCCGGCCCTCTCGGTGCGCGACACCGACGTCGCCGAAGCCGCCGTCACGGTGCTGCTGCCCCGCTTCGACGCCCCCGACGGCACGGCGGGGGTGCTGCGCCGCGGAGTACCCGCCACACGGGTGAACGGACACCTCGTCACCACGGTGCTCGACCTGCTGCTCGCCCAATACGGGGTGGTCCGCGACGGCCTGCCCGGCGACTGGCCGACCGGCTATGACGACGCCACCCAGCCCTACACGCCGGCGTGGCAGGAGGAGATCACCGGCGTCCCCGCGCAGGCGTGCACCCGCATCGCGCGCGAGTTCGCGGCCAACTCCGAGGAGTCCGAGGGCCGGTCGATGATCATCATGGGCGCCGGGGTCTGCCAGTGGTTCCATGGGGATGCCAGCTACCGCGCGATCCTGGCCATGCTGATCCTCACCGGCGCGATGGGGCGCAACGGCGGTGGCTGGGCGCACTATGTGGGGCAGGAGAAGTGCCGTCCCCTCACCGGGTGGCTCTCGCTGGCCAACGCGCTGGACTGGGCACGGCCGCCGCGCACCATGATCGGCACCGCCTACTGGTACATGCACACCGACCAGTGGCGCTACGACGGGTACGCGGCCGACGCCTTGGCCTCACCGCTTGCGGGTGACAGCTTCACCGGCATGCACACCGCCGACACCATCGCCCAGTCCGCGCGGCTGGGCTGGATGCCCTTCTACCCGCAGTTCGACGCCAACCCGCTCGACCTCGCCGACCAGGCGACGGCAGCGGTCGATGCCGGCGAGGCACCGGACGCGGCATCCTATGTCGCCCGACGCTGGGAGGAGGGGAGCCTGCACAGCGCCATCAGCGACGTCGACGCGCCCCGCAACTGGCCGCGCCTGCTGATGCTGTGGCGCTCGAACCTCATGGGCTCCTCCAGCAAGGGCAACGAGTACTTCCTCAAGCATCTGCTCGGCACCGTGAACAACGTCATCGGCAGCGATGAGGCCTCGGTGCACCCGACCGAGGTGGCCTGGCACGACGAGGCGCCGCAGGGAAAGCTCGACCTGCTGGTCTCGGCGGACTTCCGAATGACCTCCACGACGCTGCTCTCCGACGTCGTCTTCCCCGCCGCCACCTGGTACGAGAAGCACGATCTGTCCTCCACCGACATGCATCCGTTCGTGCACGCTTTCACCCCGGCGATCGACCCACCGTGGGAGGCGCGCAGCGACTTCGACATGTTCCACGCGATCGCGCGGGAGTTCTCGAAGCAGGCGCGCGTGCACCTGGGGGTGCGCAAAGACCTGGTGTCGGTGCCGATGCAGCACGACAGCCCCGGAGAGACCGCGCAGCCCGGCGGTGTGGCGCTGGACTGGGCGCGGGGCGAGGTGACGCCCATCCCCGGCAAGACCATGCCGGCCTTCAGCGTCGTCGAGCGCGATTACACCGCCATCGCCGACAAGCTCGCCGCCATCGGTCCTCTCGCCGACACGCTGGGGTTCACCACCAAGGGCATCACCTTCGACGTGCGGCGCGAAGTGGCGAAGCTCGCCGCGTCGGGCGGCGTCATGCTGGGCGGCGCCGCCGAGGGGCGCCCCGCGATCGACACCGATTCGAAGCTCGCCGAAGCCATCCTCTCGTTCTCGGGGACGACCAACGGTGAGCTGGCGGTGCAGGGGTTCGCGTCACTCGGCAAGCGGGTGGGCAAGGACCTCACCGACCTTGCGGAGGGCTCGGAGGAGAAGCACATCACGTTCGCGATGACCCAGGCCGCCCCCGTGCCGGTGATCACCTCACCGGAGTGGTCGGGGTCGGAGACCGGTGGCCGGCGGTATGCACCCTTCACGGTGAACATCGAGCGGCTGAAGCCGTTCCACACCCTCACCGGCCGCATGCACTTCTACCTCGACCACGACTGGATGCGCGACCTCGGGGAGGCCATGCCGATCTACCGGCCGCCGCTGGACATGCACCGCCTGTTCGGCGAACCCACGCTCGGCCCTGACGGCAGCGCGCAGGTGGTGGTGCGCTACCTCACCCCGCACAACAAGTGGTCGATCCATTCCGAGTACCAGGACAACCTGTTCATGCTGTCGCTGGGCCGCGGTGGCCCGACCGTATGGATGGCGCCGGGCGACGCGGGCGGCATCGGCGTCGCCGACAACGACTGGGTCGAATGCGTCAACTCCAACGGGGTGTTCGTGGGGCGTGCGATCGTGTCCCACCGCATGCCCGAGGGGGTCGTGTACGTGCACCACGCACAGGAGCGCACGATCGACGTCCCCAAGTCCGAGGCGACGGGCCGCCGCGGCGGCATCCACAACTCCCCCACCCGACTGCTCATCAAGCCGACGCACCTCATCGGCGGGTACGGCCAGCTGTCGTATGCGTTCAACTATCTCGGCCCCACCGGCAATCAGCGCGACATCATCGCGACGATCCGCCGCCGTTCCCAGGAGGTGACGTACTGATGCGCGTGATGGCTCAGATGGGCATGGTGATGAACCTCGACAAATGCATCGGATGCCACACCTGCTCGGTGACCTGCAAACAGGCCTGGACCAACCGGGCCGGCACCGAGTACATCTGGTTCAACAACGTCGAGACCCGGCCGGGGCAGGGCTACCCCCGCCGTTACGAGGATCAGGAGAAGTGGCGGGGCGGCTGGACGGTGAACAAGCGCGGCCGGCTGAAGCTGCGCACCGGCAGCCGACTGCGGCGGCTGATGACGATCTTCTCCTCGCCGGTGCAGCCGAAGCTCGACGACTACTACGAGCCGTGGACCTACGACTACCGCACCCTCATCGACGCGCCGCTGGGCGATGACTTCCCCGTCGCGCGGCCGAAGTCGCTCATCACCGGGGAGGACACCAAGATCACCTGGTCGGCCAACTGGGACGACAACCTCGGCGGCGCCCCCGAGAGGGGGCACCTCGACCCCCTGGTGGAGAAGGTGCGGCGCGAGTCCGAGGATGCGATCAAGTTCCAGTTCGAGCAGACGTTCATGTTCTACCTCCCCCGCATCTGCGAGCACTGCCTGAACCCGTCGTGCATGGCGTCCTGTCCTTCCGGCGCGATCTACAAGCGCAGCGAGGACGGCATCGTGCTGGTCGACCAGGACCGCTGCCGTGGCTGGCGCCAGTGCATCACCGGGTGCCCGTACAAGAAGATCTACTTCAACCACAAGACCGGCAAGGCCGAGAAATGCACCCTCTGCTACCCGCGGCTCGAGGTGGGGCTGCCCACCGTCTGCTCCGAGACGTGCGTGGGGCGCCTGCGATACCTGGGACTGTTCCTCTACGACGCCGACGGGGTGACCGAAGCGGCATCCACCGCGGACGAGAAGGATCTGTACGAGGCGCAGCTGAACCTCATCCTCGATCCGAACGACCCTGAGGTCATCGCCGCCGCCAGGCAGCAGGACATCCCCGAGGACTGGCTGGATGCCGCACGGCGCTCGCCCGTCTACGCCCTCGCGAAGAAGTACCGCGTCGCGCTGCCGCTTCACCCCGAATACCGCACCATGCCGATGGTCTGGTACATCCCGCCGCTGTCGCCCATCGTCGATCTGCTGCGCGATCAAGGGCACGACGCCGAGGCCGCCGGCACGCTCTTCGGGGCGATCGAGGCGCTGCGCATCCCGGTGGACTACCTCGCCGAGATGTTCACCGCCGGCGACACCGACATCGTCACGCGGGTGCTGCGCATCCTCGCCGCGATGCGGGCGTACCTGCGCGACATCACCCTCGGCCGCGAAGCCGATGAGTCGATCCCGGCGTCGGTGGGCATGGACGGCGAGACGCTCTATGCGCTGTACCGCCTGCTCGCGATCGCGAAGTACGAGGACCGCTACGTCATCCCCACCGCCCACTACGAGCAGGCGCACGAGCTCGAGGAGCTGGGGTGCTCGATCACCTTCGACGGCGCCGGCGCCTATGAGAACGGCGCATCGGGGCCGTTCGGCGAGGCGAGCGGTGTTCCCACGCCCGTGGCGGTGGAGACCTTCCAAGCGTTGAAGGAACGGCAGACCTCCACCAGCCAGGCCGACGGCAACACCATGCGCGGCCGGGTGAACCTGCTCAACTGGGACGGCAACGGAGCCCCCAACGGACTCTTCCCGCCACGCGACGGCACCGACGCGAGGGAGGGCGGCGGGTGAACCGGGCGGTGGTGTACCAGGCGGCATCCGTCGTGCTGAGCTACCCCGACGACGAGGTGCTGGCGCTGCGGGGCGTCGTGCGCCGGGCGCTGGCCGAGACCGCGCCGCAGGCGGCGACGCTGTTCGCCCCGCTGCTGGACTGGTGGGACGCGACCCCCACCGAAACGGTGCAGCAGAGCTACGTCGACGTGTTCGACATGTCCAAGCGGCACGCGCTGTACCTGTCGTACTGGACCGACGGCGACACCCGGCGCCGCGGCCAGGTGCTGGCCGACATGAAGCGCCGGTATCGCATGCATGGTCTCGAGATCGACGGCACCGGGGAACTGCCCGATCACCTGCCCCTCGTGCTGGAGTTCGCCCGCCATGCGCCGGATGCCGGCGCCGAACTGCTGCAGGAATATCGCGCGAGTCTGGAACTGATCAGGCTCGCCCTCGCCGACCGCTCGTCGCCGTATGCCGGAGTGGTCGCCGCCGTGTGCGCGACCCTGCCGGGTCGCTCGCCGAAGGACCGCGAGCAGGCCATGGCGATGGCCTCGAACGGACCGCCCGCCGAATCGGTGGGGCTGGACGCATACGACCCGCGGCTGCTGCCGCTGGCGGGATCGGGGGGCCACTGATGGACGTGTTCCTGTGGGGCATCCTGCCCTACATCATGCTGTGCGTGCTCATCGGCGGGCTCATCTGGCGGTACCGCTACGACCAGTTCGGGTGGACGACGCGCTCCTCGCAGCTGTACGAGTCCCGGCTGCTGCGCATCGGGTCGCCGCTGTTCCACTTCGGCATCCTCGTCGTCGTCATCGGTCATGTCGCGGGTCTGGTCATCCCCAAGGCCTGGACCGACGCGATCGGGGTGTCGGAGGACATGTACCACTTCGCCGCGCTGAGCCTCGGGACCATCGCCGGGGTCGCGACGCTCGCGGGCGTGGGGATCCTCATCTACCGGCGCCGCACGACCGGGCCGGTGTTCATGGCGACCACCAAGAACGACAAGCTCATGTACGTCGTGCTGGTCGCGGCGATCGTCGCGGGGCTCGCGACGACGGTGCTGGGCGTGATCGATCGCAACGACGACGTCACCTACCGTGACACGGTTGCGCCCTGGTTCCGGTCGCTGTTCATCTTCCAGCCGGACATCGCCGCGATGTCCGAGGCCTCGTTCGCCTTCAAGCTGCACACCGTCATCGGCATGGTGCTGTTCATGATCTGGCCGTTCACCCGGCTCGTGCACGCGTTCACCGCCCCGGTGCAGTACCTGTTCCGCCCGTACATCGTCTACCGGTCGCGCGGCCCGCGGCCGACGACGACCGGCGCGACGCGGCGAGGCTGGGCGCCGGTGGGCACCCCCGACCGCGAGCCCGATCCGACCCCCACCCGACGGGGACGCCGATGACCTCCCCGGCGCGGTCCGCCGGTCCCGCCATCGGAGCGCTTCCCGGCCGGGGGCGCAACCTGGGCCTGGCGCTGCTGTCGTTCACCATCACGTTCTGGGCGTGGAACATCATCGGTCCGATCGGCGTGCGCTACGCCGAGGAGCTCGACCTCACCTCCACCCAGCTGTCGATGATCATCGCCACCCCGGTCATCGTGGGCTCCGCCGGACGCATCGTGACCGGGGCCCTCACCGACCGCTTCGGCGGCCGCATCATGTTCACCACGCTCACCGCGGTCTCTGCGGTGCCGGTACTGCTGATCCTCTGGGCCGGCGAGGTCGGCTCGTACGGCTTACTGCTGCTGTTCGGCTTCGTGCTCGGCATCGCCGGCACCACCTTCGCCATCGGCATCCCGTTCGTCAACGCCTGGTACGAGCCGAGCAAGCGCGGGTTCGCCACCGGGCTGTTCGGCGCCGGCATGGGGGGCACCGCGCTGTCGTCGTTCTTCACCCCGCGCATGGTCGCCGCCTTCGGCTACGTCGCGACGCACATCATCATCGCCGTCGCGCTGCTGGTCGTCGCCGTCATCGTGTGGATCGGCATGCGCGACTCTCCCCTCTGGCATCCCAACCGCGACCGGGTGCTGCCCAAGCTCGAGGCGGCCGCACGGCTGACCATCACGTGGCAGATGGCGTTCCTCTACGCCGTCACCTTCGGCGGCTTCGTCGCCTTCTCCACATACCTGCCGACCTACCTCAAAGAGGTGTACGGATACGGACTCACCGACGCGGGCGCGCGCACCGCGGGGTTCGCCATCGCCGCGGTGATCGCCCGACCGCTGGGCGGATGGCTGTCGGACAAGTTCGGCCCTGCCGTGATCCTCAGCATCTCGCTCGGAGGTGCCGCCGTCATGGCGGTCGTCATCGCGACCAAGCCGCCGCCCGAGCTGCTGGCCGGGGCGTCGTTCGTCGCTATGGCCCTGTTCCTGGGCCTCGGCACGGGTGCGGTGTTCACGTGGGTCGCGCAGCGGGCGCCGGCGGCGAACGTGGGGTCGGTCACCGGCATTGTGGGAGCCGCCGGCGGGTTCGGCGGGTACTTCCCGCCCCTCATCATGGGCGCCACGTACGACGCCGAGGCCCGCAGCTACGCGACAGGACTGCTGCTGCTGTGCGCCACCGCGGTCATCGCGCTGATCTTCACCATCTATCTCGCCCGACGGCGGGCGCCGGACACGGCTCCACCGGCCTGACACCCGCCCGGCGGCAGGCGTGCCACAGCGGGTGTCAGCCGGGTATGACACGCTGGGAGGGACACCCGCGCCTGCCCGCGCCCACCCGCCGGACACCCCGATCCGGCAGCACGGGCGTTCGCGACGCGAAAGGAACCGCCGTGCCCTCGATCGACTTCGACGCCCTCACCGAAGCACAGCTGCGTGAGAACGGCAGCCTGAAGTGGACCATGTTCCCCGACGCCATCGGCGCCTTCGTCGCCGAGATGGACTTCGGCGTCGCGCCCGCGATCCGCGACGCGATCACCGGGGCGCTCGACCGAGGCGCGACCGGCTACCTGCCGGCGCGGGCGGCGGCGGACCTGTCGGCTGCGACGGCCGCCTGGTACGGCGAACGCTACGGCTGGGCGGTGCCGGCGGAGCGCGTGCACCACGTCCCCGACGTCATCGCCGCGTTCGAGCTCGCCCTCGAGCGGTTCTCGGCTCCGGGATCGGCCGTCATCGTGCCCACCCCCGCGTACATGCCGTTCCTGTCGGTGCCGCCGATGCACGACCGCCGGGTCATCGAGGTGCCGAGCATCGAGGTGGACGGGCGCATGGTGATGGACCTCGACGGCATCGCCCGCGCGTTCGAGGACGGCGGCGGCCTGCTGGTGCTCTGCAACCCGCAAAACCCGCTCGGCACCGTGTTCACGCGGGACGAGCTCGAGGCCGTGGCGGCGGTCGTCGACGCGGCCGGGGGCCGGGTGTTCTCCGATGAGATCCACGCGCCGATCGTGTACCGCCCCGCCCGGCACATCCCGTACGCGTCGATCTCCGACGTCGCCGCCGCACACACGCTCACCGCGGCATCCGCTTCGAAAGCGTGGAACCTCGCCGGGCTCAAGTGCGCGCAGGTCATCCTCTCGAACGACGCGGATGCCACCGCGTGGGAGGAGTTCGGATTCTGGGCCGGCCACGGCACCGCGACCATGGGCGTCCTCGCCAACACCGCCGCCTACACCGGGGGCGCGCCCTGGCTCCAGGAGGTGGTGGACTACCTCGACGGCAACCGGCGTCTGCTCGCCGAGCTGGTGGCAGAGCTCTTGCCGCGGGCGCGCATGGCCGTGCCGGAGGGCACCTACATCGCCCTCATCGACCTGCGCGCCTACGGGCTCGAGGGCGACCTGAGCGAGTGGTTCCGTGAGCACGCGCGGGTCGCCATGACCGACGGTGTCGCGTGCGGCGAGGCGGCCCGCGGTCACACCCGCTTCGTGTTCGCGCTGCCGCGCCCGCTGCTGCGCGAGGCCGTCGAGCGAATGGCGGCCGCGCTCGAGGCCGACGCGGCCACGCGCGAATCCGCCGCGTAGCCCCGCCTCAGCGGGCGTCGAGGAGGGCGAGGGGCAGCTCCGCCACGAGGTCGCGCCCGAGGAAGCCGAACCCCATCCGCTCGGTGAGGCGGTCGCCGGAGCGGGCATGCACCCACGCACCCCACACGGCGGCGCGCGCCAGGCCCGTGCCGCGCGCGACGAATCCGGTGACGGCGCCCGCGAGCACATCGCCGCTTCCCGAGGTCGCAAGCCCCGGGCCACCGCCGTCGATCCGCCAGATCGCGCCCTCGGGGTCGGCGACCAGGTCGTAACAGCTGACGACGGCGCGGTAACGGCGGGCCACGTCGCGCACGGCATCCATGAGGTCGCCCTCGAGGACTTCGCCGAGCCCGCGTCCCTGCAGGAGGGCGAGCTCCTCGCGGTTCGGCGTCAGCACGAGGCCGTCGGGCAGTCGATCGCGATCGATGTCGGGCAGGATGCCGAGGGCGTAGGCGTCGAGCACGAGGCACGCGGGACCGGCGTCCGCGATGGCGAGCAGGGTGTCGCGCGTCTCGTCGGCGTCATCGAAGCCCGGGCCCACGAGCACCGCGTCCGCGGCGGCGATCTTCTGTCGATCCGGCTGCGCGAACGGGTCGCTGGCGTGGTCGGGCAGCGCGTAGATCGCGGCCTCCGGCAGCACCGTTCCCACCTGGGCGTCGATCGAACGGGGGACGAAGACCCCGAGACGACCGGCGCCGACGCGCAGCACCGCCTCACCCGCCAGCATCACTCCACCGGGCGTGCGGCGCGATCCACCCACCACGATCACGTCGCCGCGAGCCTTCTTGTCTGCACCGGGGTCGGGCAACCCCCACCCGGCGAGCACCGCGCCGGTGACCTGCTCGGGCTCGACCGACTGCTCTCGCCGGCTCATCGCCCCGGCTCCGTCTCGGCCTCTGCGTTCTCAGGGTCACCCACCTCGGGGGTGCCGGGGTGCACCGTGACCGAGGCGCCCTCGTCGCGCAGGTGCCGCACGTCGGAGAAGGCGGGCATGTCCCATTCCTCACCGGTGAACTCGAGGTGCGTGACCGAGGCGTTGAGCACCGGGTTGCTCGCGGCGAACTGCAGCAGCTCCTGCTCCTCGAGGCCGCGCAGCAGTGACGCGATCAGGGTGACGACCGCGTCGTGGGCGACGATGAGGGCGGATTCCTCGGGGCGAGCGAACAGGTCGCCCAGGAACGAACGCAACCGCAGGGCGACATCGGCCCAGGACTCTCCGCCGGGCGGCCGGTGGTAGAACTTGCCGAGGTGACGGCGACGCTCCGCCTCTTCAGGGTGCAGCCGCGCGACGCCCCGGGTGGTGAGCAGATCGAGGATGCCGAGCTCGCGGTCGCGCAGCCGCTCGTCCACCACCGTGACGGCGGGGTCGTCGCCCAGCGCGATGGCAAGGGTCTCGCGGGCACGGAGGTAGGGCGACACCCAGTAGGCGCCGATGCCCGCGCGCCGCTCGTCGAGCCACTCGCCGAGGGCCGCGGCCTGTTCGCGACCCGTCGGCGACAGCGGCACGTCGCTGTCGCGGATGTCGAGCGGGATGCGCTCGAGGCCTTCGCGTTCGGCGCGGGTCGCGGCCACGTTTCCCACGCTCTCGCCATGTCGCACGAGCCACAGAGTCTTCATCGGCATCCGCCCACCCTAGAAGCAACCCGGCCCAAGCGGCCCGGGGTTGCGCTGCCGGGCATTCGTTGCAAGCGGGCGCCCTTCCGCGCGACCCGATGATGACTGAACATGGGAGCACGACGACAGGAGACGGCCATGAAGGCACTCGTTTACCACGGACCCGGCAACAAGGCGTGGGAGGAGGTGCCCGACCCCGTCATCGCCAGCGCGACGGATGCCATCGTCAAGATCGACGCCACGACGATCTGCGGCACCGATCTGCACATCCTGAAGGGCGATGTGCCGGCGGTCACCGAGGGGCGCATCCTGGGTCATGAAGGGGTCGGCACGGTCACGCAGATCGGGGCGGCCGTGGAAGGCCTGGCCGTCGGCGATCGCGTCATCATCTCGTGCATCAGCGCCTGCGGGCACTGCGCCTACTGCCGCAAGCAGGTGTATTCGCACTGCCTCGCTCCGGAAGGGCAGTCGGGGATCGGCTGGATACTCGGGCACCTCATCAACGGCACGCAGGCGGAGTACGTGCGCATCCCCTACGCCGAGAACTCGCTCTACAAGGTGCCCGCCACCGTCACCGACGCCGAGGCGATCGTCCTGTCGGACATCCTCCCCACCGGCCACGAGATCGGCGTACTCGCCGGCAAGGTCAAAGCGGGAGACGTCGTCGCGGTCATCGGAGCGGGCCCGGTGGGCTTGGCGACGATCGCGACGGCGGGGCTGTACGGACCCTCGCGCCTCATCGCACTGGACCTCGACGCCAACCGCATCGAGCAGGCGCGCCAGTTCGGCGCGACCGACGGCGTGCTGTCATCCGATGCGGACTGGCGCGATCAGGTGATGGCGATGACCGACGGGCTCGGTGTCGACGTCGCGATCGAAGCCGTCGGCATCCCGGCGACATTCGCTGCGGCACTGGACCTCGTGCGCCCCGGTGGGGTCGTCGCCAACGTCGGGGTGCACGGCAAACCCGTCGAGCTGCCGCTGGATCGCCTCTGGATCGCGAACATCGCGATCACGATGGGGCTCGTGAACACCAACACGACCGACACGCTGCTCAAGCTGGTCGAGCAGCACAAGCTCGACGCCTCGCTGTTCGTGACCCACGATTTCGCGCTGACCGAGATCGAGCAGGCCTACGACGTGTTCGGCCGCGCGGCCGAGACGAAGGCCCTGAAGGTGCTGATCAGGGCGTAGGCCCGGCGTATCGCACGAACGCCGAAACGACAAAACCCCCGGAAAACCGGGGGTCTTGATCTGTAGCAGGAGCGGGGTTCGAACCCGCGACCTCACGATTATGAGTCGTGCGCTCTCACCAACTGAGCTACCCTGCCGCGATGCATCCTATGGATACTGCGAGCCCCGAGTCAGGATTGAACTGACGACCCCTTCCTTACCATGGAAGTGCTCTGCCACTGAGCTATCGGGGCGTGCTGCCCGCAAGCAGGCAACTAGAAGAGGATATCAGAGCGAACGCCTCCTCTGAAACGCGGGTCACCCCGCCGCGTGCTCCTTCATCCACGGAAGCGGGTCGATCTTGGTCGTCCCGTTCTGCCAGATCTCGAAGTGCAGGTGCGCGCCGAACGAATAACCGGTGTCGCCGACGGTGCCGAGCACATCGCCGACCTTCACGGTGTCACCGGTCTGGACGCGCAGCGAGCCGTACTCCATGTGGGCGTAGTGGCTCGAGACCCGCTCGCCGTCGACCTCGTGGTCGATGACCACGTGCACGCCGTAGAGGCCGCCCGACTCGGTCGCGATGCGCACGGTGCCGTCGGCGATCGCGTGGATCTCCGCACCCTGACCGGGCACGAAGTCGATGCCGTGGTGCAGGCTGCCGTCGCGCATCTCGAACCCCCACGTGTAGGGCACCCCGACGGGGAAGGGCCACTGTACGGGCGAGTTCGGGTTGTTGATGAACGAGTTGTCGAAGTTGCGCACACCCGACGCGGCGGCGAGATCCGACATCGTCGCGGTGGAGTAGGTCTCGTCACGGTTGAGGGTGATGTCTCCGGCGGTCGACGATGTGACGAAAGCCTGGATCTCCTCGCCGGACGAGGCCACGGCGGTGAGCGACGTCGTGGCCGCGCCGGTCTTCGCCTCACCTGCGACAACGGCAGCCGCCGGCGTGGTCATACCGACGGCGAGGAGTCCCACGACGCCGATGGCGCCGATCGAGACGGATGCCGCGGCCAGCCGCTTGCGGGTGGAGGCCCACCGCGGCGGCGGGGTCTGCGCCGCGACCCGCGTGCATTCGGTCTGCGACGCGCGCGAGGTCCGGGTGACGCGGTTTTCGGGTTCGGCTGCGGCACCGAAGGCGAACAGGCGGGCCGCGTGCTCGAAATCGTCGCACCGGCTCTGCCGCGAGGGAACCTCGGGCGCTTCGGCGGCGGGTGCGGTCGCGACGAAGACGGCGGCGGTCATCGGGGCGGCGTCCGCCGCCGGCCGCGCCTCGGCCTGCGCCACCGCTTCGCCGACCGGCTGCGAGGCCTCGTCTCGCACCGACCCCCGCGATGAGGTGGACGTCGCCCGCCGCGCGCGGCGCGACAGCGGCAGAGCCGCGACCTCGACCATCGTGGGGGCCTCGACCACCGGGGCCTCAGCCGAGGGAGAACCCTCGGTCACCGAGGTTTCATCGCTGGCGGGAACCGCCGTAGCGGCATCCGTCGTCGCTGTCAAGGGGTGGGCATCGGGGATGAGCGATGCGGGAAGCTCTATCGTGGCCGCCGCAACGACGAGGGCAGCCAGTTCCACCGCTTCGCTCTGCTGCGCGGCCTGCTGGGCCGCTCGGCGGCGCAATTCGGCACGCGTGAGCGCTCCCGGCGCGTCACGCACGGGCGTGGCGACGGGGCGGCGGGACCGGCGCGTGGGCGCAGGAACAGCCGTATCGGCGTCGGTGGTCAAATCGCGGGCTCTCGGGTCGGCCGCTCGGGGGGCGAGGGACGTCTTCGGGTGGTCGTGATGTCACCGTTTCGTTCGGGCCGAAAAAGTAACGATCGGGTAAACACTACCCCTCGCGCGCGGGGATTGTCACGCCCGGATTCGACGTTTCAGCTGCGCCGTGTGTCGCGCGCCGCGGCATCGGCGAAGACCACCTGGGCCAGCCGCTGCACCAGGGTCGCATTGCCGACGATCGTCATGTCGCGGCTCGGCGCGTCACCCGGCATCCCCACCGCCGTACCCCCGGCTTCCTGCACCAGCAGTACGCCGGCGGCATGGTCCCACGGGTTCAGGCCGCGCTCGAAGTATCCGTCGAGGCGACCCGCCGCGACGTAGACGAGGTCCAGTGACGCAGCCCCGATGCGACGGATGTCGCGGGCGAGCGGCATGACCCGCCCGAGAAGGGCCAGCTGCGGTGCGTGGGTGGCCGGGTCGTAGCCGAAGCCGGTGGCGAGCAGCGATCCGGCGGGGTTGACCTCGGCGTTCACGGCGAGCCGGGTGTCCCCCAACCACGCACCTGCGCCGCGCGCCGCGTGGAACATCTCGCCCAGCGCCGGGGCGTACACGGCGCCGGCGAGCGCGGTCCACGAAAGCGGGTCGGGCTCGCCGCTGACCGCCGCGATGCTGACGGCGTACGACGGGATGCCGTAGGCGTAGTTCACGGTGCCGTCGATCGGGTCGACGACCCAGGTGATGCCGCTGGACCCGCGTTCGGCGGCGGACTCCTCACCGAGGAACCCGTCGTCCGGGCGGGCGGCGGCGATGCGCGCGCGGATCAGCGCTTCCACCTCGCGGTCGGCCTCGGTGACGATGTCGGCGAGCGCCGACTTGCTCGCTGCGATCGACACCCCCTCCTCCCGTCGCGTCCGGGCGAGGGCACCGGCCTCGCGGGCGATGTCGACGGCGAGGGATTCGAGTTGCTGGTCCAGACCCATGCGCTCCACGCTACGCGCACTAGGGTGGCGCCATGGTCGAGGCAGCCGGCACCCACGACGTCGTCATCGTCGGCGGCGGCCACAACGCCCTCGTCGCCGCCGCTTACCTCGCCCGAGCCGGTCGCACGGTGGCGGTGCTCGAGCGTCTCGCCCGGTTCGGCGGCGCGGCCGTGTCGCAGCAGCCGTGGCCCGGCGTCGACGCGCGGCTGTCGCGCTACAGCTACCTGGTGAGCCTGCTGCCCGGCCGCATCATCGACGACCTGGGGCTGCGCATCACGCTTCGCCGCCGGCGCTACTCGTCGTACACGCCCGATCCGGCACGGCCCGAGCGCGGCATCCTGATCGATACGGCCGATGCCGCCGCGACCGCGCGGAGCTTCGCCCACACCACCGGCGACGCCACCGAGGCGGAGCGTTTCGCCGCGCTCGGCACCAGACTGGGCGCCTTCGCGCGCGCCGTGTTCCCCACCGTCACCGAACCCCTCCCCCGCGCGGCCGACGTGCGGGCCCGCGTCGGCGACGACGCGCTCTGGCACGCCGTGACCCAGGCGCCCATCGGCGGTCTGCTGCGCGCGAGCCTGCGCACCGACCTCGCCCGCGGCATCGCGCTGACCGACGCCCTGATCGGCACCTTCGCCACGGCCGACGACCCGACCCTGCGGCAGAACCGCTGTCTGCTGTACCACGTCATCGGCGGCGGCACCGGAGACTGGGACGTGCCGGTCGGCGGCATGGGTCAGGTCTCCGGCGAGCTCGAGCGGGCCGCGCGCGCCGCCGGTGCCGAGCTCGTCTCCGGCGCGACCGTCACCTCAGTGACCCCCGACGGGGAGGTGCAGACGGCCGACGGCCGCGTCTTCCACGGCCGTCTCGTCCTCAGCGGCGTGGGCCCCACGGTGCTGCACGACCTCCTCACTGCGGGCGGCGGTGCGGGCGAGGCGCCGCCCGCCCCGGAGGGGGCGCAGGTGAAGATCAACATGCTGCTGCGCCGGCTGCCGCGACTGCGCGACGACACCGTCGATCCTGCGGCCGCGTTTGCGGGCACCTTCCACATCAACGAGACGCTCACCCAGCTGGATGCCGCGCACGCCGCGGCATCCGCAGGTCGCCTTCCCGCTCCCCTGCCGGCGGAGATCTACTGCCACTCACTCACCGACCCGACGATCCTCGGGAGCGATCTGAGGGCATCCGGCGCGCAGACGCTCACCCTGTTCGGGCTGCAGGTGCCGCACCGGCTGCTCGCGGACGCCGATGCCGACCGCGTGCGGGCCGAGCTGCTGCGCGCCGCGCAGGCCACCCTCGACAGCGTGCTGGCCGAGCCGATCGCCGACGTTCTCTCCGAGACTCCCGATGGAGCGCCGTGCATCGAAGCGCGGACGACGGGCGACCTCGAGGCGTCGCTCGGCATGACCGGGGGCGACATCTTCCACGGCGACCTGTCCTGGCCGTGGGTCGGCGATGACGACGCCCTCGACTCCCCGGCGGCGCGCTGGGGAGTCGCGACCGGGCACGAGCGGGTGCTGTGGTGCGGGTCGGCGGCGCGCCGCGGCGGCGCCGTCAGCGGCATCGGCGGTCACAACGCGGCGCACGCCGCGCGGGAACTGCTCGAGCGTTGAGGCGCCGACCAGGCCGGTCGCCGCTACGGGCGCGGCGGCAGCGGCGGGCGCGGCGGCACGGACGGGAAGTCATCCTGCGTGGCCGGCGACTCGGGATGCGGCTCGGGCTGCGGCTCGACCTCGGGCGTCTGCTCGGTCGCACGCGCCGACGGCTGGGTCTGTTCGACGGCGGCGTAGGCGGGCTGAGCGTAGGTGGGGTAGCCGGTGTAGTACGCGTTCCAGTCGGGTGAACCGTCGGGCATGACCGGAAGCGGCGTGTAGCCGTCGGCGTAGGTCGGCCACTGCGGGGCGGGCTGGGTCTGCAGCTGCGGCGTCGCGTACGACCCACCGTACGGCGCGGCCTGAGAGCCTGCGTGGGGGGCGCCGGCGGGGCGGGGTCGCTTGGGCGCGAGCAGCGCGTTGACCAGTGGCACCAATGCCGTGCCGACGGCGGCGAGGATCGCAAGCGACACCACGATGCGCCAGTAGACGGCGAGGAAGTCGTAGAACTCGGACACGATGAGCGGGATCACGAGCATGATCGCGAGGATCACGACGAGCGCGATGGTGACGTAGGTCACGATCGTGGTGAACGTGGTCGAGTACCGCGCGTGCAGCTTGGTGAACAGGCGCACGTGCAGCAGGGCGAGCTGCAGCACCAGCACGATCAGCAGGAAACGGAAGAACCGGTCGGCACCGATGCCGAAGTAGCGGTCGGGCTCCGGCATCCAGATCATGAATGCGCCGATCAGCAGCGTCACGACCCACACCGCCATGCTCGCCAGCGCAAACCAGGCGGGGCGGCGCGGTGCCAGCTGCGTCTCGAGGATCGAGATGCCGGCGAAGGACGCGAGCAGCAGGATCGTGAGGAACGCCCGCCCGACGATGCCGCTCTCGGGGCCGAACAGCACCCAGACGACACAGACCAGGGCTGCGGCGATCAGCGCCCCGATTGCGACCCAGATCGCTATGCGCAGCAGTTTGGCGGAGGCAGGGCTCGTGATCGGCTCAGTCATCGTTGATCCTCTCCCGCGGCGCGGCCGCCGCAGAGCCCCCATACTCCCACGCCCGACATCACCGGACCACTTGATGCCGCCGAGGTCCAGCCGGTTATTCACGTTGATTGGCTCTGGTGCGGTGGCGACCTATCGCGATACGGTGTGGTCAGACCACAGGCCAGCCCCGTAGATGACACCTGCGAACTGACCCATCACGAAAGGGAAACAGCATGTCGACAGTTGCCATCATCGGCGGAACCGGCCTTCTCGGGCGGGCGACGGCTGAGGAACTCCTCGCCCACGGATACGACGTGCTCTCGATCTCGCTCCCGCCCGAGACCGCGCACCCGCTCGAGGACGTGCGGTACGTCTACTGCGACGTCGCCGAGGCATCCGACGAGGAACTTCTCGCCCTGCTCGGCGGCGTCGGCGCCGTCGCCTACGCGGCCGGTGCCGACGAGCGGATCGCCCCGCAGGCCCCCGCGGCAGGCTTCTTCTACCGCGCCAACGTGCTGCCCACCCAGCGCATGGCGCGCCTGGCCCGGCAGGCGGGCGTGCGTTCGTTCGTCGTGTACGGGTCGTACTTCGCCGAATTCGCCGAGCGGTGGCCCGAGATCGGCCTGCGCGAAAAGGCAGGATACGTGCGCACCCGGCTCCTGCAGGAGCAGGTCGCCTTCCTCGAAGGCGACGGCGCGATGACGGTCACGTCGCTGCGACTCCCCTGGATCTTCGGCACCATGCCCGACACCATTCCGCTGTGGAACATGTTCGTGGCGATGGATGCCGCCGTCCCCGAGGACGCCCCCATCGCCGTCCCCGCCGGCGGCACGGTGATGATCACGACCGGGCAGGTCGCCCAGGCCGCACGCGGCGCGATCGAACGCGGCGAGCACGGCGAGACCTATGCGCTGGGCGGCATCAACATGACGTACGCCGACTTCCACCGCATGATCGCCGAGGAGGCGGGCCTGGATCCGGCACGGGTCATGCCCCTGCCGGCCGAGGTCTTCGTGCCACGGATGAAGGCGTACGACGAGGCCGAGGCCGCCCGCGGCATCGAGCACGGCATGCACCAGGCCGACGCGGCGCTCGTGCAGGAGCGTCTCGCCTACATCGACCCCGAACCGGTGCAGGCCGCGCTCGGCTACGGCCCCGACGACGTGGAGGCCGCCATCCGCGAGAGCCTGCGCGTCTGTGTCGCATCCCGCACGCCGGCGGCCTGACCGCGGGGCGCGGTACAACGACGAAAGCCCGGCCGATGGCCGGGCTTTCGTCAGTGTTCGGGATGGTGGCGAGTGAGGGATTCGAACCCCCGAATGCTGAGCAGTCTGATTTACAGTCAGATCCCTTTGGCCGCTTGGGTAACTCGCCAGGTGCGCACCCGCCCAGCTTATCCAGTCGACCGGAGGCGCGATTGACAATCCTACTCTGTCGCGCCGGGTGTCTGAAATCGACTCAGATCGATCCCCGCAGAACCCGTGTGACGAAGGCCTCGGTGCGCTGCCTCGTGCCGTCGATACGGCGATCCACGCTCGCCCGGATCTCGCTCGGGGCGAGGGGCGGGGCCAATCGCACGTTGTCGTGACACGACAGGTCGGCGCAGATGTAGGTGCCGACGCTGTCGCCGTGCGCACCGGCATCCCCCGCCTTGCGCGCCGTGAACAGCGCGACCTGGTCGGCGGGTTGCATCGTGTGGCAGAGGTTGCACATCGCCGCCCTCGCCCGGCCCGATCCGTCGGCTGCGCGCAGCACGACTCCGGTGAGCCGATCGTCGACTTCGGCGATCACGTATCCGCGGCTGCGCATGCGCGGGTCGCGCCACGCGTAGAAGTCGAGGTGATCCCAGTCGGTGAACAGGAAGTCGGCGGGCACGGCCACCTGCCGGATCTCGTCGGGACCGGCGTTGACGAACGCGCTGCGCAGTTCGTCCTCGGTGAGCGGACGCATGCGGGCAGTCTACGAAGGTGGCGCCGCCGTGGCATCCACCTTGCGCACGTCGGATGCCGTCGCGCGCCGGGGCGTTGCGCCGCTGAGGCGGCTACGCGCGGGTGGGGCGGTACTGCTCGGCGTAGGGCTCCAAGTCGCTATCGGTGCGCAGCGTCCAGGGTGTGGCGCGGGCGGCGAACGCGAACAGCCGGCCGATCAGGGCGTGCAACTGGCTGGCCTCCTTCGACTCGTGCCAGACCACCACCAGGAGCGGCGCTTCCCCCGGTTCGGGTGCGGGGTCCGCGAGCACGTCGGCGTACCAGTCGGGGCCGTCGATCTGCCACCCGGCGCCGGTGAAGGTGCGGGTGCCGCCGAGGGCCTGGTGCACCACCACCGCCACCTGCGCGGCGTCGGGGGCACCGGTGACAGCCATGTAGGCGTTGATGGTCATGCGCTCACCTCCGGGTCCACTCGCCGTTGGACAGATCGTACGAGCTTGCATCGCGCAGCAGCACTTCCCCCAGCCCGAACCGGCCGGCGACATCGGTACGATGGCGGCATGGCTGATTCCTCGTTCGACATCGTCTCGAAGATCGACCGCCAGGAGGCGGACAACGCCCTCAACCAGGCGCGCAAAGAGGTCGAGCAGCGCTACGACTTCAAGGGCACCGACGCCTCGATCGAGTGGAGCGGCGAATCGATCCTCATCAAGGCCAACAGCGAGGACCGCGCGAAGGCGGTGCTCGACGTCTTCCAGTCGAAGCTCATCAAGCGCGGCATCTCGCTGAAGAGCCTCGAAACGGGCGACCCCGTCCCCAGCGGCCGCGAGTACCGCATCGTCTCGACGCTGAAGGAAGGCATCTCGCAGGAGAACGCCAAGAAGATCGGCAAGCTGATCCGCGATGAGGGCCCCAAGTCGGTGAAGTCGCAGATCCAGGGTGACGAACTGCGGGTGCAGTCCAAGAGCCGCGACGACCTGCAGGAAGTGCAGCGACTGCTGAAGGCCGCCGACCTCGACGTCGACCTGCAGTTCATCAACTACCGGTAGAGCACTGCGGCGTCCCCGGTCGTGGGGCGTCTTGTGGGTGTCGGTGGTCCGTGGTTACTTGTTGCCGTGAAGACAGCGACGTCTGCAGACGGCACCCCGATCGCGTTCGATGAGGTGGGCGACGGACCGCCCATCGTCATCGTCGGTGGCGCGTTCTCGGTGGCATCCGACGGCGCCCCGATCGCCGAGGCCCTCGCGAAACAGGGGTTCCGTGCCGTGACGGTGGACCGGCGCGGGCGCGGGGCCAGCGGCGACCGTCGTGGTTCGACGCCCGAGGACGAGGCCGACGACCTCGCCGCGGTGATCGATGCCGTCGGCCGCGACGCGATCGTGCTCGGGCACTCGTCGGGCGCTGTACTCGGCCTCTTCGCCGCCGCACGCGGCGTGCCGATGCGCGCCCTGTTCCTGTCGGAGCCGCCGTTCCGCTTCGGCGTCGATGAGCCGGCGGCTGACCTGCCGGAGCGACTGCAACGGCTCGTCGACGAGGGTCGGCGAGACGACGCGGTGGTCACGTTCCAGCTCGAAGGCGTGGAGCTGCCGCCGCAGATGGTGGAGCAGATCCGCCAGAGCGACATGTTCGCCTCGCTCGTCGCGGTCGCGCAGTCCACCGTCTACGACGCCACGCTCACCCGGCAGGTGTCGACGCCCACGGCGGAGATGCTGGCGGTGTCGCAGCCGATCACGATCCTGCGCGGCGAGCGGACCTTCCCGATGCTGGTCGCCTCTGCCGATCGGCTCGCGCAGGCGATGCCGCACGCCGAACTCGTCATCGTTCCCGAGTCGGTCATGCATCGGCCCGATCCGGATGCCACGGCGCGCGTCGTGCGGGAACGGGTCTGACGGGGGGTCCGCGTCGCGGGGCGCGGGGTCGCGCCAGGGGCGGCGGCTCAGGTGCCGCAGAAGGTGCGGTAGGGGCCGAAGGCCTCGGGCGCGGGCTCGGCGTAGCGATCGAAGCCGGCGCGCTCGACGTACGGTGACGTCACGGCGTCGACCAGCCGATCGAAGGGCGCCAGGTCGCCGTCGGTTGCGGCATCCAAAGCCTCTTCGACGAGGTGGTTGCGTGGGATATAGAGCGGGTTCACGGCATCCATCGCCTCGGCGTCGGGGCCGAGATCCAGCCAGCGCTGCGCCCACAGGTCGAACGGTTCGGGGTCGGCGAACATCGCGCGAGCCGGTGCCGCGTCGCCGCGGGCGGCGTCGCTCAGCCGTCGGAAGAAGCCGGTGTAGTCGACGCGGCTGACCTGCAGCAGGCCGATCAGATCGGTGAGCAGCGGGGTCGTCACGGCGTCGTCCGTGCTGGTCGGGATGCCGAGCTTGCGCAGCATCCCGCCGAACCAGGCCGCGTTGTACGCGCCGCGGAAACGACCGAGCGCCGCCTGGGCGAGCTCGATCGCGCGGTCCTCGTCGGCATCGAGCGTGGGAAGCAGGGTCTCAGCGAAGCGCGCGAGGTTCCATTCGGCGATCAGCGGCTGACGACCGAAGGCATAGCGCCCCTGCGAGTCGATCGAGCTGTACACGGATGCCGGATCGAAGGCATCCATGAAGGCGCACGGGCCGTAATCGATCGTCTCCCCCGAGATCGTCATGTTGTCGGTGTTCATGACGCCGTGGACGAAGCCGACGAGCATCCACCGCGCGATGAGCGAGGCCTGCGCGTCGATGACAGCGTCAAGGAGAGCGAGCGACGGGTTGTCCGCTGCGGTCCGGTCGGGGTGGTGCCGGTCGAGGGCGTGCGCGACGAGGCGGCGGACGAGGTCGTCGTCGCCCGTGGCGGCGGCGTACTGGAACGTGCCCACGCGCAGGTGGCTGCTCGCGATGCGGGTGAGCACCGCACCGGGGAGCACGCTGTCGCGGTAGACGTCCTGGCCGGTGGCGGTGACGGCGAGCGCGCGCGTCGTCGGGATGCCGAGAGCGTGCATCGCCTCGCTGACGACGTACTCGCGCAGCATGGGCCCGACCGCCGCCAGGCCGTCGCCGCCGCGGGCGAAGGGCGTGGGGCCGGAACCCTTGAGGTGGATGTCGCGCGGCCGTCCGCTCGCGTCGAGGATCTCGCCGAGCAGCAGTGCGCGCCCGTCGCCGAGTCGAGGCGAGTACGCGCCGAACTGGTGACCGGCGTAGACCTGGGCGACCGGCTCCGCCGTGTCGGGGAGACCGGCGCCGACCAGCAGACCGGGGCCGGCGGGGTCGTCGCCACCGGCCCGGCGGGCCGTGGCATCCCACCCGAGCTCAGCGGCCAGCGGCTCGTTGAGCACGAGCAGGCGCGCGTCGGGGAACTCCTGCGCCTGCCACGGCACCGCCATCTCGGGGAACTCCCGGGCGAAGTGCGTCCCCAGCTCGAGGGCGGCCGGACGCGTGAGGCTCATGCCCCCAGGCTACGTCCGCCGTCGCGCGACCGGGCCGGGGCGGACGGATCGCGGCTACCGAGCCCGGGGCGCACAATGTCGCTGATCCGGCGGCCCGAGGTCCTCTCGGGGCCGAAATCCGGTGTTCCCGCAGCGGATTGGCGACGTTGTGCGGGCAGCCCCGTGGCGGTGGTCGGCGGCCCAGTGCTCGGTGGGCCGTTGGCCAGCGCGCACAACGTCGCTGATCCGGCGGTGGGGAGGGCGGATCCGGCCCGAAACAGGCGGTGCGCGCGCGGATTGGCGACGTTGTGCGGGCAGCCGGCTCGGCACGGCGGTCAAGCGGCCGAGCGACCAAGCGGCCGAGCGCCACAGCGACCGGGCGCCGCGGCGGGTCAGGCGGGGAGGATGCCGCGGGTCAGGACCGCGTAAACGTCATCGGCGGCGACCTGCGGGTCGATCCCGTGAGTCACGAGCCGCACCCCGGCGCCGAGAACCCCTTGCACGAGCGAGACGGTCGTGCGGGACGTCGGCACGCCCAGATCCGCCAGCACACGGGTCACCGGGCGCATGAGCGCGTGGTGCAGGGTCATGAGGTCCTCGAACCGGGTGGGGCTGAGGTTGGCCTCGCGCAACGACCCGGCGATCGCGTGACGGCCATCGGCGGTCATCCGCATCGTCGCGTCGACGAAGGCGCGCAGCTCGGGCAGGCCGTGCTCCACCCCGTCGAGCGTGTGCTCCATGTCGGCATCCCACCGTTCGAACGCGTCGATCGCGATCGCGACGAGCAGGTCGTCCTTCGACGGGAAGTAGTCGTAGAAGCTCGATCGGGCCATCCCGGCGCGCTCGGAGACGCTCCCGGGGGTCACTCCGGTCAGGCCCGCCTCCTGCAGCAGCTGCTCGCCCGCACGCACGAGAGCGGCGCGCTGCGAGGCGCGATGCTCGGCGACCGTGGGTGCGGTGATCTTGGGCATCCGGTAATTATGGTCCTCTTCGGCGGCGGCCGCACGGAGCGGCACGGTTCGGGGTGTCATGCAAGGGACGCACGTCGCCCGCGACAGCCGGAGCAGCCGCGGGCGACGCAGGGCGCGAGAGGTCAGACCGCGACGGGAATACCCAGGCGCCCATCGACCATCTCGAGCACACGGTCGCAGTGCTCGAGAACGTCGCGGTCGTGGGTGACCATCACCACGGCGACGCCGGCGTCGTGCGCCCGATCGGCCAGCAGCTGCACCACCTCGTGGCTGCGCTGGCGGTCGAGCGCGGCCGTCGGCTCGTCGACCAGCAGCAGGCTCGGGTGGTTCACCAGGGCGCGGGCGATGCCCACGCGCTGACGCTCGCCGCCGGAGAGCTCACCGGGCCGGTGACCGGCGCGGTGCCCCATGCCCACCGACTCCAGCACAGGGGCCGGGTCGACGTGGCGGTTTCCGGCCAGACGCCCCGCGAGGCGCAGCTGGTCAGCGGCCGTGAGCGCGGGCAGCAGGTTGCCCGACTGGAAGACGAACCCGATGTTGCGCAGCCGGAACCGCGCGCGGGTGCGCTTGGACAGCGTCGCCAGGTCGGTGCCGTGCACGCGCACGGTGCCACTGTCAGGGTGTGCCAGGGCGCCGGCGATCGCGAGCAGCGACGACTTGCCCGACCCCGAGGGGCCGACGATCGCGACCAGCTCTCCGGGCATGACGGTCACCGAGACGTCGTCGAGTGCTCGCACGCGCGAGTCTCCGTCGCCGAGTTCGAGCACGGTGTTGCTGATGTCGAGGGCGGGGGTGTTGTCGGTGCTCATCGCTGGCCTCCCAAGGCTCGGAGCGGGTCGATTCGGACGATGCGCAGCACCGCGACGGCGGCGCCGATGAGTCCGAGCAGGATCGTCAGGCCGGATGCCAGGGCGATCGGCGCCGCTTCGAGGTCGAAGGGCATGGCAGCCGGCATGAGCGCACCCATCCCGACGCCGGCGGCGACACCCAGCACGGTGAAGCCGATGAGGAGGAGGGCCGCCTGCATCAGGCTGTCGCGCAGCAGGTAGCGACTGGACGCACCGACGGCCCGCAGCACGGCGAGGTCGTGGCTGCGCTGGATCGTCCACACCGTGAAGAAGGCGCCCACGACGAGCGCGGAGATGGCGTAGAGGAAGAACTGGATCATGCTGAGGGTCAGGGTCTCGGCCTCGTACCCCGGCGAGGCGTTGAACGAGTCGGTCAGCGTCAGCGTGGTCGTGTCGGCACTCGCATCGACGGCCGCGTAGTCGGGCTTCGCCCCGTCGCCGGCCTGCAGCGCGACGACGCTCGCGAACGGGAAGTCCAGTGCGGCGATCTGCTCGTCGGTCGGCGCACCGGGCTGCGCGGCGCCGGCGGCCATGAGCTTCCAGGTGTCCAGCGGCAGGTAGGCGACGTGGACATGCCCGAAGGTCGCCTGACCTTCGGTGAACCCGACGACGGTGAGCTCCAGGTCGAGACGGTCGAGCGTCACGACGGTGCCGATCTCGACGCCCTCATCTCTCAGCGGTTCCGAGATGACGATGCCACCGGGGGCGCTGATGCCCTCACCGGACGACACCGGCGGCGCCATGAACCCGTCGGGCTCGACACCGAAGAGCGTCAGGTCGATCTGGGTACCGTCGTCGGTCACGCCGTTGACGATGTTGACGCCCATCGGCTCCGCTTCGGCGACACCCTCGGCTCCCTGCCATACAGCCAACTGTTCGTCGTCGACGACCGAGCGGCTGAAGGCGTTGTCCGTCTTCGTGCCGCCATCGAAGGCGAACGCGGAGGCGGGCATGGATTTGAGGCCGGAGACACCGTCGTTGACCAGTCCGGAGGACAGGCCTGACAGCAGCACGACCAGCAGCGAGATGAGGGCGATGACCACGCCCATCAGAGCGAAGCGGCCGCGGGCGAACTTCAGTTCGCGCAAGGCAAGGAACATGGCGGGCTTTCTGATCGGGTAGTTGCCGACACTGTGTCGACATCATGCCGACAGTATGTCACTAAAAGCTGAGAGGCCCGTTCAGCTGAGACGACGATGCCCGCCACCGGAGACCGGAGGCGGGCATCGTCGTGACGAACCGGAGGGGATCCGGCAGGCGGTTACTTCCAGACCGTCGCGAGCAGGATGTTCACGACCGTGAGCAGACCGACCGAGGGCAGCACCCACGAAGCGACCTGCTCCTTCTTGCGGTTGACGAACACGATGATGATGATCGCGATCAGCACGGCCAGCTTGACGCTGATCTTGATGTTGTTGGGCTCGTTGCCGATCGGGTACTGCAGGCCGACGAGGAGCAGACCGGTCGCGAGCATGGTCCAGGCGCCGTGCATCATCGCGGGCAGAACGCGGGGGGCACCGCGGCGCGACGAGCCCATCTGGTAGAGCACACCTCCCAGCAGAGCCGCGACTCCGATGATGTGCAAGGCGAGGATGACGTTCTTGAGGATCTCCATGGATCCAATCTTACCGACACTCTGTCGGTACAAATTACCAGGCCACTTGACCGCTCCGGGGCCACTCGCCCACCAGTCAGTCGGTGTCGGTCGCCACCGTCTCCCCGGCATCCCGCGGGGTGACGAGCACCCGCGAGATGCGGCGACGATCGATCTCGGCGACCTGGATCGTCGCCCCGTCGACCTCGACCTTGTCGCCGATCACGGCGAGGCGACCCAACTGCTCGACGACGAATCCCGCGACGGTGTCGCTCGCGCCGCGGGGCAGGCTGATGCCGGTGGTCTCCTCGAAGTCCTGCAGGTTCAGCCGCCCGTCGACGAGCCCGCCGTGGGCGGCGAGGGTGGCGGGGGCGACTTCGGTGTCGTACTCGTCGAAGATCTCGCCCACGACCTCCTCGACCAGGTCCTCCAGCGTGACGATGCCGTCGGTGCCGCCGTATTCGTCGACGACGACGGCGATCTGGTCGCCCTCGGCACGCATGCCCGTGAGCGTCGGCAGCACACGCGCCGTCGCCGGGAGGAACCGGATCGGTCGCACGATGGGGCCCAGTGTCGTCGTCGGATCGTCGGCCGCAGCCTCCAGCAGATCGCGCACGTGCACGAATCCGGTGATGTCGTCGATCGACTGGTCGAGCACCGGATACCGCGAGAAGGGCAGCTCGCGCACGCGCGCCGCGGCCTGCGCGACCGTGTCGTCGCGGTCGAGCGTGACGACTTCGGGTCGCGGCCGCATGACTTCGCTCAGATGACGGTGACGGATCGACAGCACGTCGTCGAGGATGCGCCGCTCATCCTCAGGGAGCCCCTCGTGGCTCGACACGATGTCGCGCAGCTCCTCGTCGCTGAGCCCTTCGGCGGTCTTGTCCGGGTCGCCGCCGAGCAGCCGCACCACGAAGTCGGTCGACACCGACAGCAGCCAGATCACGGGCCGCATGAGCCGCGCGAAGCCGTTCACGAGCGGCGCGATGCCGTAGGCGAACTGCGCGTTGCGCTGGATCGCGAGCCGCTTGGGGACGAGCTCGCCGAGCACGAGGGACAGGTAGGCGATCACGAGTGTCAGCAGGATGGTCGACACGAGCGTCGCGGTCGACTCCGACCAGCCCCACGACACGAACAGCGGCGCCACCGACGGCGCGATCGACGAGGCGCCGAAGGCCGCCGAAGCGAACCCGGCGACGGTCACCCCGATCTGCACCGCCGAGAGGAACGTGTTCGGGTTGTGGGCGAGGTCGGCGACCTTCTGACCGCGCGCTCCGCGCAGCGCGATCGCGTTCACCTGACTCTCGCGCAGTGTCACGAGCGCCATCTCGGTGGCGGCGAACACGCCCCCGATCAGCACGAACGCAAGGACGAGCGCGATGTTGAGCAGCAGATCACCGCTCATCGTGCGGCGCTCCCCTGCGGCATCCCCATAGAGCCGTTCATCGCTCCAGCTTAAAGATCACACCCGGCCGAGCGCCCCGCGGGTGAGCCAGGCGCGAAGCGCGGCGTAGGCGTCGGCTCGCGGCTCCGGCGCGGAGAGGAAGAGGTCATGGATGCCGCGGGCGATGCGGTCGACGCTCACACGACTGCCGATGCGCGTGGCGGCCTTGGCGATGTCGTCGACGACGAGCACCGAGTCTGCGGAGATCATCTCGGGCGCCCAGATCAGCGGGTTGGACGAGCGGGTGGAGAGCATCACGAGGGCGGGGCAGCCGACGTCGACCCCGGCCGCGATGCGGCGGTGCCCCTCGAGGATCGCCATGAGCCATCCCGGGTGGGTCGGAAAGCCGCGGTCGGGCCGCCACACCGCCCGCTGGTCCATGTCGGGAAGCGACCCCAGCGCGGTCTGCGCACGGGTGTAGAAACCGAGGTCGACGGCCGGCTGCGTGCCCAGCGGGTCGAGCCGCGCGCGCACCTGCACGAGCGGGGCGATGGCCTGGCGCCCGATCGCGCCGAGCTGCAGTTCTAGCCAGGGGCTGTTGAGAACGAGCGCCGCCGCGCGGCCGGGGTGTCGCGCCGCCCACAGGGTGAGGGTGAGCCCGCCGGTGGAGTGACCGAGCAGCACGAGACGGCGGGGATTGGCGGCATGCTTCGCATGCCCCATCGCCGTCAGCGCGGCCCCGATGTCGACGTCGTACTCGTCGAGGCTCGTGATGTAGCCCGGCGTCTGCCCCGTGCGCAGGCTCCGACCGTACTTGCGCAGATCCAGCGCGTGGAACCGCGCACCGAGGTTGTTCCAGAACTGCGCCAGCTCGGTCTGGAAGAAGTAGTCCGACCAGCCGTGCACGTAGAGCACGTCGACGTCGCGCAGCGGGCCGGTGAACCGGGACGTCAGCGGCGGGAGGCTGCGCACGAGCGTGGCGATGAGCGGGCCCTCCGCGTCTTCACCGAACGGGATCGTGAGGCTCTCGAACGGCTCCCCCAGGATGTCGGTGACCCAGTGCTCCGGCATGCGGTCAGCCTATCGGTGGGGCGTCGCCACCGCCCGGGGGTCACCGAACACCCTTGCCGCGGCTATCTCTATATACCTAGACTTCGAGGGTGAAGCCACTCTCCCGCGCCACACCGGCCACCGCCGACGTGCTCGACGCGCTCTTGACCGCATCCGAGCCGGTCTGGGGACTGCAGCTCGTCAAGGCCACCGACCGCCCGGCGGGCTCGGTGTACCCCATCCTGGAGCGGCTGGAGCGGCTCGGCTGGGCGCAGTCCGAGTGGGAGGATGCCACCGACCGCCGCGGCCCCCGCCGTCGGCTCTACCGTCTCACCGACGATGGTGCCGCCGCCGCTCCCGCCGCGATCGCGCGCGCGCGACGGGTCAGAGCGGTGCGCGCCGCGAGCGTCGAGCGCACGGCCGGAGTGATCGCATGACGTTCACGCGACAGCTCGTGACCCTCATCGTCGCCACACTGCCCTGGGGCGTGCGAGAGCGATATCGCGAAGAATGGCTGGCCGACCTCGACGGCGCGGCGGAACTCGGCATCCCCACCGGTGCCGTCGTCCGCGGCGCCGCCGTGACCGCACTCACCCTCGATCGCGCCGACTCCGCCACCAGCGGCATGCCGCGTCTGGATCTCGCGCGACGGCGCGGCCGCTGGGCCGCCGCCTTCGGTTCGAGCGCGATCATCCTCGGAGCCGGCACGCTCTTCACCGGCGGGCTGCGCTCGTTCGAGCGCGAGCGGATTGCCGGCGGTGCCGCTCTCGCCGCCGTCGGCACGGGTCTCGAAGTCGCGGCCGTCGTCCTCGGTGCGCTGGCCCTCGTCTTCGCGGTGGGTGCGGTCGCCGTCGGCGGTCTCCCGATGCGCCGGCTCGCCGGCGCCGTGCTGCTGCTCGTCGCGGTCGGGGCGGCGGCCGCACTCAACCCCGTGGCGCTCGTGATGGTCGCGCTCCCCGTCGCCGCGTTCCTCTCCCTGGCAGTGCTGACAGGGGAAGGGCGGCCCGCACCACGCCGTCTCCGGATCGCCGTCGGGACGACGATCGCCGTCGCCGCGCTCGCGTTCGTGGCGCTGACCGTGGTGCGGATCGCGGTGTGGAATCCGCTCGCCCGGGCGCCCGGGCTCACCCTCGATCAGATCTACACCGAGATGGTCCAGGCGAACCAGCTGTCCCCCGCCGCGGGGACCTTCCTCGCTGCATGGGCGGCGGTGTGGGCGGTGGTGGCCCTCGCCCTGCCCATCGCGTGCCTCGTTCCCGCTGCCGCGGGCTGGTTCACACTGCGCCGCCTCGCCGTGGTGGGCTGCGCGATGCTCGGACTCATCATCGCCACCAGCTGGATCGCGGGCTTCGGCATCGGCATGGCGCTGGCCGACACGTTCCTGACCTCGGGAGGTGACGCCACGATCGGGGGTGCAGTCCTCACGGTCGCGGGCCAACTGGCCCTCGCCGCGACGCCTCTCATCGCGCTGGCCCCCGCACGCCCGCACACGGCAGCGCCCGCGGCGGTCGCCTGGCGCGCGAAGCCGGCCCGGGCTACTCGCCGCGTGAGACCGCGATCATCTCTTCGCGCGGCACGACCTTGATGCGGGGACGCCCCTGCGTGGCCCCGCGGGCGACCTCGTACTCGTCGAGGCGGTGCCACCCGTCGAGGTCGGTCCACTTCACGCCACGGGATGCCAGCAGCTCGGGGATCGCCTCTTCGGCGGGGTCCTCGGGGTCCCACCACGAGCCCTGGTCGTTGATGATGTGGCTGACCGTCTCCATGGCATCGGACTTGGTGTGGCCGATGAGGCCCACCGGTCCCCGCTTGATCCAGCCGGTCGCGTAGACGCCGGGCACCCGCTCGTTCGAGTCCTTGCGCAGCACCTGACCCTCGTGGTTCGGGATGACACCGTGGCGCTTGTCGAACGGCACGCCCGGCAGCGGCGAACCGAAGTAGCCGACCGCACGGTACAGCGCCTGCACGGCGACCTCGCGCAGCTCGCCCGTGCCTTCAACGCCGCCCTGGCCGTCGGGACGGGTGCGCTCGTACACGAACGCGGTGACGCGGCCCTCGGCATCCTTCTTCACCTCGACGGGCCTGGCCCAGAAGTGCAGATGCAGCCGGCGCGATGCCTCGCCACCGGCGTTGTTGACCGACGGACGCTGGCGCCACGACTGCAGCACGCGGTCGATGACCATGACCTGCTTGTTGCTGGCGACAGCGGCCTTGGACGCCTCGTCGTAGTCGAAGTCCTCGTCGTAGACGACCATGTCGACGTCGCGCAGCTCACCGAGCTCGCGCAGTTCGAGCGGGGTGAACTTCACCTGTGCCGGACCGCGGCGACCGAACACGTGCACGTCGGTGACGGGCGAGGCCTTCAGCCCCTCGTAGACGTTGTCGGGGATCTCGGTGGAGAGCAGGTCCTCGGGGTGCTTGACCAGCATGCGGGTGACGTCGAGGGCGACGTTGCCGTTGCCGATGACGGCGATCGACTCGGCCTCCAGCGGCCAGGTGCGCGGCACGTCGGGGTGCCCGTCGAACCAGCTGACGAAATCGGCCGCACCGAACGAGCCCTCGGCGTCGATCCCGGGGATGTCCAGCTCGGTGTCGCGGATCGCGCCGGTGGCGAAGATGACCGCGTGGTAGTGACGCTTGAGGTCATCGAGGGTGATGTCCTCACCGAACCGCACGTTGCCGAACAGGCGGATGTCACCGCGGTCGAGCACCTCGCGCAGCGCCGTGATGATGCCCTTGATGCGCGGGTGGTCGGGCGCGACGCCGTAGCGGACCAGGCCGTAGGGCGCCGGCAGCTGCTCGAACAGGTCGATCGACACGTCGAAGCGACGCTCGGCCTTGAGGATGATGTCGGCGGCGTAGATTCCCGCGGGGCCGGCTCCGACGATGGCGAGTCGCAGCTTGGTCATGGTGGTCCTTTCGTGGTCGACACCGGGACCGCGGTCCCGGCCCGTCGAAGGGGCGGATGCCGTCAGCTGGAGCGATCCGCGACGGCGCGCGCGAACCGCGTGAGCGCCTCGCGCACCGCACCGTCGGGGATGGGTGCGAGGGCGTCGATCGCGGCATCGGACCACTCGCCGGCGAGCGCCTGCGTCGCGGCGGTCGCCTCGTGGTCGCGCAGCCGCGCGAGCGCCCCGTCGAGGATGGCGGGGTCGGCACCGTCGGCGATGTCGGCGACCCCCTGGTCGATCTGTGCGTGCAGCGCCGCCGAAGCGGCATCTGTGCGCTGACCGAGCAGCAGATACGGCATGGTCGGTACACCCGCGCGCAGGTCGGTGCCGGGCACCTTGCCGGTTTCGTCGGGGTCGGCCGAGAGGTCGATGACGTCATCGAGCAGCTGGAACGCCACTCCCGCTCGCTCGCCGAACGCGATGAGGGGGGCTTCGAGCTCGGCGGGGCCGTTGCTGAACGTCACGCCGGCTTGAGCGGCTGCTGCGATGAGCGATCCGGTCTTGTCGGCGAGCACCTGCAGGTAGAAGGCGACGGGATCGTCGGAGGCCTGCGGGCCGACCGTCTCGTGCATCTGGCCGAGCACCAGGCGCTCGAACGTGTCTGCCTGCAGGTGGATGGCGCGTTCGCCGAGCGCGGCCATGATCTGGCTGGCGCGGGAGAACAGCAGATCGCCGGTGAGGATCGCGACGTTGTTCCCCCACACCGAGTGGGCGCTGGGGACGCCGCGACGCACGTCGGCACCGTCCATGACGTCGTCGTGGTAGAGCGAACCCAGGTGGGTCAGCTCGAGCGCGGTGGCCCCGGCGATGACGTCGTCGGTGATTCCCTCGCCCAACTGGGCGGTCAGCAGCGCGAGCATGGGGCGCACGCGTTTGCCGCCGGCCTCGTACAGGTACCGGGTGGTGGCATCGACGAGCTGATCGGTGCTCTTGAGCTCGGCGGCGATCTTCGCCTCGACGCGGTCGAGGCCCTCATCGATCACCGAGATGAGCTTGCGTCCGCGGGGTCCGGCGAACACCCGCTCGGTCAGCCCGAGACGGCCGGCCAGGCGCGTACCCGGCGCAGGGAGGCTCGCAGTCACGCTCTCCAGCCTACCGGGGTCACGGGGAGCACTGCTTCGCCCGACGGACGCACGGAAGAGTCTCAGCCGACCGGGGCGACGAGGGGCTTGCGGGCGCGGTGGAGCGCGACGATGCCGAAGGTGAGGTCGCGGTGGGCAACGGTCGACCATCCGGCCTCCCGAAGCCAGGCGCTCAGGGTCGTCTGGTCGGGCCAGTCGCGGATCGACTCGTTGAGGTAGTCGTACGCGGCGGCGTTGGAGCTCATGGTGCGCGCGACCACCGGCAGCACGCGGTCGTTGTAGAAGCGGTAGAGCCCGGCGAAGACGGGCGAGCGGGGGTGCGAGAACTCGCAGATCACGAGCCGGCCGCCGGGCGCGGTGACCCGCAGCATCTCGGCGAGGGCCTTCTTGGGCTCGTTGACGTTGCGCAGGCCGAAGGAGATCGTCACGGCATCGAACGCGTCGTCCTCGAACGGGAGGGCGGTGGCATCCGCCTCGACGAACGAGAGATTCTTCACACCACCGTGTCGGCGCTCGCCCTCGGCGATCATGCCGGGCGAGAAATCGGCGGCCACCACCTCGGCGCCGCTGGCGGCGAGCGCGACCGAACTCGCACCGGTGCCGGCGGCGAGATCGAGGATGCGCTGGCCGGGGCGGGGGGCGATCGCCCGCGTCGTCGCGACGCGCCAGAGCTTGTCGTTGCCGAGGCTGAGCACGGTGTTGGTTCGGTCGTAGGCCGGGGCGACCTCGTCGAACATCCCGCTGACGCGAGAGGGGTCCTTGCCGAGGTCGGCGCGATGCGGGTCGGAGGTCACGCTTCGATCCTACGGCGCGGCGTGCGCCGGCCCCTCGAGTCCGGCGAGCCGGTCGAACCACCACCGGGCGGTCGCCTCGTCGAACGGCGCCTCGTGTGTGCGCACGCGGGCCTCCAGCTCGATCGCCGCGGCTTCGAGCCGGTCGACGACAGGCAGTGGGTAGCCGTACGCCACCCGGTGGTCGTCCCATTCGTCACGGTCGTCGATGTAGATCTCGCCGCTGGCGCGTTCGACGACGTCGAGATCCATGTCGATGCCGGCCGGCTCCGCATCGATCCACTCCACCGCCCACGCGAGGTCGATGTAGATGCGGGTGCGGTGCGGGGCCGCGTTGACCGTCAGTACCCAGTCCCCGTCGGGCGGCATGAGGGTGACGTTCGGGTGGACGGCGAGGAAATCGCGCCCCGGGCGAACGCTCCGATCCCCCACCCGCTGACCGAACCAGTCGCCCCACCGGTCCTGGCCGAGGTAGATGCACTCGTGCACCCAGTGCGCCCCGCCGTCCCATTTACGCCAGCGGAACAGCAGCGGCGTGCCGGGGAGGGGCCGGGCGGATGCCGCGGGGATCGCGTTCATCTTCGCGAGTCTAGGCTTGAGGGGTGACTGTGACCCCGCCGCGCCTCGTCGTCCGGACGCGGGAGATCGACCATGTCGAGGACCTGCTGCCGTATACGTCGCCAGACGATCCGACCGCGTGGATCCGCCGCGGCGACGGGATGGCGGGCGCCGGAGAGGCGTATTCGCTGCGTCACCGCGGCGCAGAGGCTTACGCCGCCCTCGCGATGCAGTGGAAGCAGCTGTCTGCCGCCGCCGACATCGACGACCCGGTGCAACTGCCCGGCACGGGGCTCATGGCCTTCGGCGCCCTTGCGTTCGACCCGCGCTCCGCGCACGACAGCGTGGTGCGGGTGCCGCGCGTCGTGGTCGGCCGCCGCGGCGGGCGCTCGTGGGTCACCACCATTCACCGCGACGGCGAGCACGCCGCCGCGCCGACCCTCGCCCCGGCCCCGTACGGCCCGCATTGGTCGGGCACCCTCGGCCCCGGCCGGCAGTCGCCGGAGGGGTATCTCGCCTCGGTCCGCGCGGGCCTCGAGGCGATCGGTGCCGGCGAGGTCGAGAAGGTCGTGCTCGCCCGCGACCTCGACGGCACGGTGCCCGGCGGCGCCGACCTGCGCCGCCTCGCCCGCGCGCTCGGCTCCGATTACCCCGACACCTGGATGTTCGCCGTCGACGGCCTCATCGGCGCGAGCCCCGAGACCCTCGTCACGGTGCACGGCGGCACGGTGACCGCCCGGGTGCTGGCCGGCACGACGCCCCGCGGTGCCGATGCCGATGCCGACACCGCCGCGGCCTCCGCCCTCGCCTCCAGCACCAAGGACCTCGACGAGCACGAGTTCGCGGTGCAGAGCGTGCTGGCCTCGCTCCGCCCGCACCTGCGCGCGCTCGCCGCCGGCGACGCCCCCTTCACGCTGAAGCTGCCCAACGTCTGGCACCTCGCCACCGACGTCGAGGGTGAGCTGAGCGGGGCGGCATCGGCCCTCGACCTGGTGCGCGCGCTGCATCCGACCGCGGCCGTCGCCGGCACCCCGACGCGTGCGGCGATCGAGCTGCTCCACCGGCTGGAGCCGTTCGACCGCGGCCGCTACGCCGGGCCGGTGGGCTGGATCGACGCCCACGGCGACGGCGAATGGGCGATCGCACTGCGGTGCGCGCAGTTCGACATCGAGGGCACCGCCGACGGCGCGGACATCCCGGTGACGGCGTATGCCGGCGCGGGCATCGTCGCGGGCAGCGACCCCGAGACCGAGCTCATCGAGACGCGCGTGAAGTTCCGCCCCATCGTCGACGCGTTGGCGTAGGCCCGCCGGTCAGGTCGCCGCGAGGCGCTTCTTCTCCGCCTCGATGTCGAACGACGCCGCCGGCCACTGCGGATCGATGCGTTCCAGAGCCTCGAGCACGAGCTCCTGCACCGCAAGCCGGGCGTACCATTTCTTGTTCGCAGGCACGACGTGCCAGGGCGCAGCCCCGATCGAGGTGCGGTCGAACACGATCTGGTAGGCGTCCATGTACCGCTCCCACAGCTGGCGTTCGTCGACGTCACCGGGGTGATACTTCCAATGCTTGTCGGGCCGCTCGAGTCGCTGCGACAGCCGCTTCTTCTGCTCACCGGGCGAGATGTGCAGCATGACCTTGACGATGCGCGTGCCGGTCTCGGTGAGCCGGCGCTCGAAGTCGTTGATGGCGCCGTAGCGGCGCTCGATCTCGTCGGGCTCGGCAAGGCCGCGCACCCGGCCGATCAGCACATCCTCGTAATGGGAGCGGTCGAACACGCCGATGTACCCGGCCTCGGGCACATCCCGCTCGATGCGCCACAGGAAGTCGTGGGCGAGTTCCTCTTCGGTCGGCTTCTTGAACGCCTTCAAATGGATGCCCTGCGGATCGGTCGTGCCGATGACGTGCCGCACGATGCCCCCCTTGCCCGCTGAGTCCATCGCCTGCAGCACGAGCAGCAGCGAGGGCGTGCGCGGGTTCTCACGGCTCTGCGCGTACAGCCGCTCCTGCAGCCCGTCGAATTCCGCGGCACCCGCCTGGAGATCCTGCTCGGCGTCGCTGCGGTCGCCCCCGAATCCCGGGGTGGCGGCGGGGTCGACGTCGGCGAGCCGAAAGCCCTCCCCCACCCGCAGCAGCTCGACCGGGTCGCCGTTCCAGTGCTTCTGACTTCTGGCTGTCATGCCGCCATCATGGCGGATGCCGCAGCCGCGCGGAATCCGCTTGCACGCAGCAGCCGCGGGGAATGGTGCGCTCAGCGCGGCAGCGGGACCTCGATCAGCTGCCGGCCACCCACGGGCGAGGTCAGCACCTGGTCGAGCGCGGCGCGGGTCGTCACGCGCTGGTACTCCCACCCGTATGCGGTCGCGAGCTGCTCGAGGCGCGCGGTCTGCGGGGTGTACAGCACGCGATCCATCGCGTCGGCCGAGGCGACAGCGGCGACTTCGAGTCCGTCGAAGATCGTGCCGCCGCCGTCGTTGCCGACGATCACCTGGAGACGCGGCTCGTCCTCGCGCGGCGGCAGCAGGAGAGCCCCGACGTCATGGAGGAAAGCGAGATCGCCCAGCAGCAACCGCGTGACCCCGGGCACGGCGTCACTCTGCGAGGCCAGCGCGATGCCCAGCGCCGTCGCGACGGTGCCGTCGATGCCGGCGAGGCCGCGGTTGGCGTGCACGGGCACCTTCTTGCCGCCGAGCACCGCGTCGGCCACGCGCACGAGACGCGACGAGCCGAACATCAGCCGGTCGTGCGGCCACGTCGCCCGCCACACGGCGTCGACGAGCGACTCGCGGTCCAGGGGCGCGCGGATGGCGGAGAGCTCCGCGGCGATGGCGCCCAGGCGCTCGGCGGGTTCGGTCGAGGCCAGCCCGTCGGCATCGGGCGCGGGTGGGGTGAGGTCGACGGATGCCGCGCGCGAGGCGCGCAGCCAGTGTCCGAGCCAGTCTCGGTCGGCCGTGCCCGCCGCGACGCCCACGGCACCGGCGGCGGTGGTCGTGCCGTTGAGGTTGAGGGGTTCGCCGGGGCCGCGCACCGCGACCACCTCGACGTCGGGGCGCGAGAGCAGTGCCACCGCCTCGCGGCTGAGGGTGGGGTGCCCGAACACGACGGCGCGCTCCACCCGGCCACCGAGTTCGGGGTCGCGCAGCAGCGCACGGTAGCCGTGCACGAGGTTGCGGCCGAAGCGCGCGCCGCTGACGATCTCGGCCACGAGCGGCCACGAGCCGCGGTGGGCGAGCTCTTCGGCCGCGGGTCCGGCGTCGGCGCCGGCGATGACGATCGTGCGGGGGCCGGGGGCGAGCAGCAGCGGCGCGTCGTCGGCGTCGACGGGCACATCGGCCTGGCCGATGCCGCCACCGCCCTGGTACAGCGCGCCGGACACGTCGTCGGCGTCCTCGAGGGGTGCGGACTCGCTGGGCGGGGTCGTCGCTGCCGCGTCGTCCGTGCGGGCGGGCAGCCAGTGCGGCAGCGCGCCGCCCAGCGGCTCGCGCACCGGAAGGTTCAGGTGCACGGGACCCGCGGGCCGGCTCCCCCACCCGAGGCTCGCGGCGTAGGCGTCGTCGGCGACGCCGCGCACCATCGCCGTCTGGTCGGCGGCGCCGTCGGCATCGGTCTCGTCGGGCACCGGCAGATCGGCTTCGAGCCGCGCACAGGCGGCGAACATGCCGGGCTGACGGGTGGTCTGGTTGGCGCCGACGCCGCGCAGCTCGGGCGGACGGTCGGCAGTGAGCAGCACGAGGGGCACCCCGGCGTGGTGGGCTTCGAGCGCGGCGGGGAGCAGGTTGGCGGCGGCCGTGCCGGACGTGCAGATGACGGCGGCGGGCACGCCGGTTTCGCGGCCGATGCCGAGCGCTGTGAACCCGGCGACGCGTTCGTCGATGCGCACGTGCAGGTGGACGAGCCCGCGCGCCTCGAGCTCCGCGGCGACCAGGGCGAGCGCCTGTGAGCGGGAGCCGGGGCTGAGCACGATGTGCCGCACGCCCGACTCGATGAGCCGGCCCAGCAGTGCCGCTGCGGCATCCGTCGCCGGCGCGTGCGTGCCGATGCTCATGCGTCGGTGGGTCGTTGCGGCGGGTTTCCCGACCGAGGGTCGTCGTCTTCGGAGTCGAGGGCCTTCAGCTCTTCCTCGATGCGCCGGATGCGCTCGTCTTGATCACGGATGTCGCCGATGCGCCCCAGAAACTCGGGATCGTCGTCGGGCGCGCGCACCCGGGGCACCGTCGATGCACGAGAGCGGCCGATGGTGAACCAGAGCAGGCCGCCGACGACAGGCAGGGCGATCACGATGAGCATCCACATGGGCTTGCTCACACCGCGATGACGGGACGGATGCTGCACGGCGCAGTCGACGACGCTGTAGACCCAGAAGACTGCCAACAGCAGCGCAACGATGAGAAGGATACGCGCCACGGTTCCATCCTAGGCGCGCTCGGGGTGCCGGGCGCCCTCCGTGACCGAACCGAGGCCGCGCCGACGCGACGCCTAGGATGGAAGGCGTGAAAGCACGCCCCGCGATCGTCTATTCGGTGCTGCGACTGTTGGCATTCCTGGTGCCGTTCGGCCTCATGATGCTCTCGCCGGTGCTGCGCGAGTACTACTGGCTCGCGGCGATCTTCGCGGCCCTCATCGGTCTCAGCCTGTCGCTGCTGTTCCTGCGGCGCCCCCTCGCGGAGGCGACGTCCGGTCTCCCCGAGCAACGCGTCCGGCGCACAGGCGCCCGCGACGACGCCGACGCCGAAGATGCCGCCAGCGACGCACTCGGCGACGACACGGCGCGCTGAGTCACGCCGCGAAAGCCCACATCAGCACGGCGCCGTACGCGAGCGACGTCAGCGACGTCACGCCGAGCGCGACCACCAGCTCACGCGGGAGCCGATAGGTCCACACGATCAGGATGGCGGCGGCGGCGGGGATGAGTGCCAGCATCGACAGCCACGCGATCGGGTAGACCAGCGCCAGAAGCGCGGCGATGGCGAACGGCACGAGCAGGAACACCGTGAACAGCACCTGCGTCGCGCGCTTGCCGATGCGCACCGTCAGGGTGCGCTTGCCGGCGACGCGGTCCTGGTCGATGTCGCGCAGGTTGTTCGCCAGCAGCACCGCACACGCCAGCAGCCCCGCGCCCACCGCACCGAGCCACGCCTCCTGCGGCACGACGCCCACCTGCACGAACGCGGTACCGGCGGTGGCGACCAGCCCGAAGAAGACGAAGACGACCAGCTCCCCCAGACCCGCGTAGCCGTAAGGTCGCTTGCCGCCGGTGTAGAACCAGGCCGCCACGATGCAGACGGCGCCGACGGCCAGCATCCACCAGTGCTGGGTGCGGATGACGATCGCGATGCCGGCGAGCGCGGCGATGGCGAAGAACGCCAGCGCGACGATGAGCACGGTGCGTGCCTGCGCCTTGCGCGACGCGGTCAGACGCGCGGGGCCGACCCGGTGGTCGTCGGTGCCACGGATGCCGTCGCTGTAGTCGTTGGCGAAGTTGACGCCGATCTGCAGTGCGACGGCGACGGTGAGGCAGGCCAGCGCGAGCACCCAGTGCAGCTGGCGGTCCACCAGCAGCGCCCCACCCGTGCCGATGAGCACCGGCGTGACGGCGAGGGGCAGGGTGCGCAGCCGCGCCGCGCCGATCCAGTCGCCCAGCGTCGCCTTCTGCGGCGTCGCGGGGCCGCGCGCGGCGGTTGCCTTCTGCGGATTGCCGCGGGGCTTGCGTTTCGATGCCGACGTCGAGCGCTTCTTGCGGGTAGGTGCTGCCACGAGCAGTCAGTTTAGGCGGTCCTCATGTGCACCACGGACGGACCGGGCGCCCGGCCGGCGCGGTCAGTGCCCGAGGTCGCGCACAGCGCGGCGGATCGCCTCGCGATCGGGCTTGCCACTGGTGAGGGTCGCCAGCTCGTCCACGAGCACGAGCTGCGACGGGCGGGCATGGGGACCGATCGCGGCGGCGACGGCGACGCGCGCCGCGTCGAGGTGGTCGGCGTCGCTGCGGCGCAGTGCTTCGCCGCGCGCGGCGACGATGACCGATGCCTCACCCCATCGCTCGTCGGGCACGGCGACGACGACGGCGCCCGCAAGACCCGGGACGTCGCGGACGATCTGCTCGACCCGGTCGAGCGACACGTTGATGCCGCCCGAGACGATGACGTTGTCGAGCCGGCCGCGCACGCGCAGCACGCCACCGGCGAGCAGACCGGCGTCTCCGGTGCGGTACCAGCGCGTGCCGTCGCTGTCGCGGGGAAAGGAAGCGGCCGTGCGTTCCGGCTCGTCGAGGTAGCCGTCGGCGAGTGTGGGTCCACTCACCTGCACCTCGCCCTCCACGGTGCGCAGTCGCACGCCGTCCAACGGCACGCCGTCATAGACGCAGCCGCCACTGGTCTCGGTCGACCCATAGGTACGCACGATGCGCGCGCCGGCGGTCTGCGCTCGTTCGAGCGTGGCCGGGGGCAGGGCCTGACCGCCCACCAGGATCGCCTCGAACGAGCGCAGCGCCGCCCCGACGGCGGGGTCGTGCTCGGCGGCATCGAGCAGCTTCGTCAGCTGTGCCGGCACGAGCGAGGTGTAGCTCGCGACGCGTTCGCCGTTCTCGGTGGACTGCATCGTGAGCGATGCCGCGGCGAAGGCCTGCGGTGTGAACGCACCCGACAGCACCGCGGGTTCTCGGCCCGAGACGATCGCGCGCACGAGCACCTGTAACCCCGCGACGTACGACGCCGGCAGCGCGAGCAGCCACGCCCCCTCGCCGATGCGCGCGGCGGTGGCCATGGCACTCGCGGTGAGTGCGCTGCGGCTGAGCACGACCGACTTCGGCACACCCGTCGACCCCGATGTGGTCACCACGACGGCGGTGCCGGCGTCGACGACGCGCGGTGCCGATTCGACCATGCCGAGCCCGAGCGCGGGACCGGTGCCGTGGATCGCGGCCCGCAGACCCCGGAGCACGTCGCGGGGGTCTTCGCCCGAAACCGCTTGGAGCTGCATCGTCGCCTCAGTAGTGCCAGGGGTAGGGCGACCAGTCGGGGTCGCGCTTTTCGAGGAACGAATCCCGCCCCTCGACGGCCTCGTCGGTGCCGTAGGCCAGGCGCGTGGCCTCCCCCGCGAACACCTGCTGGCCCACCAGGCCGTCGTCGACGGCGTTGAAGGCGAATTTCAGCATGCGGATCGCGGTGGGCGACTTGGTGAGGATCGTGCGGGCCATCGCGATCGCTTCGCGCTCGAGGTCGGCGTGGGGGACGACGCGGTTGACGGCGCCCATCTCGTACGCGCGGTCGGCGGAGTACTCCTCAGCGAGGAAGAACACCTCGCGGGCGATCTTCTGCCCCACCTGGCGCGCCATGTACGCCGAGCCGTAACCGGCGTCGAACGAGCCGACGTCGGCATCGGTCTGCTTGAACCGCCCGTGCTCACGGGACGCGATCGACAGGTCGCAGACGACATGCAGCGAGTGCCCGCCCCCGGCAGCCCACCCCGGGATCACCGCGATGACGACCTTCGGCATGAACCGGATGAGCCGCTGCACCTCGAGGATGTGCAGGCGCCCCGACCGCGCCGGGTCAGGCACGAACGCCTCATCGCCCTCGTACTTGTAGCCGTCGCGACCGCGGATGCGCTGGTCCCCGCCGGAGCAGAACGCCCAGCCGCCGTCCTTGGGGCTCGGGCCGTTGCCGGTGAGCAGCACGACGCCGATGCGGGAGTCCTGCCGTGCGATGTCCAGCGCCCGATAGAGCTCGTCCACGGTGTGCGGCCGGAAGGCGTTTCGCACCTCGGGCCGGTCGAACGCGATGCGCGCGATGCGCCCGTCGGTGGAGACGTGCGCGGTGATGTCGGTGTAGGCATCGGCGCCGGGCGCGGGCACCCAGGCGGCGGGGTCGAAGAGGTCGGAAACGCTCACCCGCCCAGCCTACGGCGGCGCGGCATCGGCCGGGTCAGGCGTTCTTGCCGTCGCGCCAGCGCAGCCAGCGCTCGATGATCGAGTAATCCCAGTCCGGACCCTGGAAGCCGAGCGTGTACAGTCGCACGCCGCCGTCGTACAGCGCGTCGGCGAACTCCTCGTCGCGATCTTTCAACTCGTTCGAGATGATCAGACCGTCGGTCGGACGCTGCTCGGTCTCGGCCCACTTCTCGATCACCGAGAGCTTGTGGGGCAGCTCGTCGGGTCCGACGAAGCTGTGCCAGATGTCGGCGTGGCGGGCCACGAGGCGCAGCGTCTTCTGCTCCCCCTTGCCGCCGATCATCACCGGGATCCGCCGGGTCGGTGCCGGGTTGAGCTTCTCCCAGCGCTTCTCGATGCGGGCGAGCCCCTGCTCGAGGTCGCGCAGACGGGAGCCGGGCGTGCCGAACTCGTACCCGTACTCGTCGTAGTCGCGTTCGAACCAGCCGGCACCGGTGCCGAAGATGAACCGACCGGTACCGCCCTGGGCGGAGATGTGGTCGATGGTGCGGGCCATGTCAGCCTGCAGGTCGGGGTTGCGGTAGCTGTTGCAGTTGACCAGCGCACCGAACTCGACGCGCTCGGTCTGCTCCGCCCACGCGGCCAGCATCGTCCACGACTCGAAGTGCAGGCCCTCGGGGTCACCCGACAGCGGGAAGAAGTGGTCCCAGTTGAACAGGACGTCCACCCCCATCTCCTCCAGCCGCATGACGGCGTCACGGAAGGCGGGGTAGGGCGCGTGCTGGGGCTGCAGCTGGATGCCGAGGCGCACGGGGGTGTCGAGGAGAGGCATGCCGCTCAGCCTAGAGCGGGTGGATGCCGGTCTGGGCGGCATCCACCCGCCTTTCTCAGCGCGCGCGGCGCGCCTTGAGGAAGGAATCGACGGTGTCCCAGGCGGCTGCCGCGACAGCTCCGAAGCCGAGGAGCACCGTCAGCACGGTTTCGACGGTCTCGGCCGACGCCGCCGGGATGAGGCCGGGGAACAGCCCCGGGTTCAGCAGCTCCTGTCGCGACAGCAGCCACAGCAGCGGCGCGACGAGGGCCACGTTGAGCGCAGCGTTGACGGTCGCCGTCGCCATCGTCCAACGACCCTGCACATAGACGGTGACGGCCAGCGCCACCTCCAGCGCGATGAGGACGAACAGGCCGAGGATCCATCCTGGCCACAGCGCCGGCGAGAGGACCGGCAACCAGCCGCCCGCCTCGGCGAGGTAGGCCAACCCGAAGAAGCGGTCCCAGATGACGGCGCCGACGATGAGGACGAGGAAGACGAGCGAGGCGATGAGGTCGCCGAGGCCGGCGCCGCGCTCCTTCCTCTCCGGCAGGCGATCGAGTGTCCACGTGGTGATGACGCCGACGTCCCTGCCACCGGTGGAGCGCTCGATGATGAAGAAGACCAGCGCCGTCCAGAACCCGATGTTGACGATGACCGAGATCACCACCGGCACGACGGCGCCGATGGTGGTGCCGATGCTCTCGCCCGCCAGCACCTGGCCGAGCGCGACGCCGAACGCGGCGCAGGCCGGCACGATCGCCCAGAGCACCTTCACCAGGCGCCACCAGGTGAGGTAGTAGCGCGGGCCGATCAGCCAGAGCGGACGGTCGGTGTAGCCGGCGGCGAGCGCGTCGGGGTCGCCGAGTTCGGTGAGCACGGCGCGCTCGGCGGCATCCGGCATGTCACCGGCGGCGATACGGCCATCGATCTGATCCTCGATCGACGCACGCAGCTCGGCGGCGAGGTCGGGACGCTGCTTCTCGGGCACGGTGCGCATCGCGGTCTCGATGTAGCGGTCGGTGAGGGTGGCGGTGACGGTCATTGTCAGTTCTCCTCGGGGAGAGCGGCGATCGCCTCGGCGATCACCGCGAAGTCGTCGGTGAGGGAGCCTGCCAGTCGACGACCGGCGGCGGTGGTGCGGTAGAACTTGCGAGGCCGCGCCTCGTCGGTGTTCCACTCGCTCGTGAGGTGCCCCTGCTTCTCCAGCCGGCGCAGCAGCGGGTACAGCGTGTTGGCGTCGGTGGCGAACCCGCGCCGGTTGAGTTCTTCGAGCAATCCGTAGCCGTAGCCCGGGTCGCGCAGCAGTCGCAGACAGGCGAGCACGATCGTGCCGCGCCGCAGCTCCTGCAGGTGCGTCTCGAGGGCTTCCGGCTCGTTCATGCTTCACACTGTACTGTGCGTCACACACTATTGTCCATCACAAGCTCCGCGACCCCTCGCGCGGCACCGACAGCGGGCCGGCGATGGGGCCAGGATGAAGGGGTGACCCCACTCCCCCCGCTTCCCGAAGTACTCGACGGCGCCGTCGTCGTCGCCCTGCCCCTGGCCACCCGCTTCCGGGGTGTGGATGTGCGCGAGGCTGTGCTGCTGCGCGGCCCCGCCGGCTGGACGGAGTTCTCTCCGTTCGCCGAATACGACGACGCCGAGGCGGCCACCTGGCTCGCGGGGGCGATCGACTTCGGCTGGCAGGCCTCCCCCGCACCGCTGCGCGACCGCGTGCCGGTGAACGCCACCATGCCCGCCGTGGCCGCGAGCCGCGTCGAAGAGGTGCTGGCCCGCTTCGACGGATGCCGCACCGTCAAGGTCAAGGTCGCCGAGCCCGGCCAGACGCTCGCCGACGACGTCGCACGCGTGCGTGCCGTGCGGGAGGCGCTCGGGCCCGAGGGTCGGGTGCGTCTCGACGCCAACGGCGCGTGGAACGTCGACGAGGCCGAGCACGCCGTGCACGCGCTGGCGGAGTACGACCTCGAGTACGTCGAACAGCCCTGCGCGAGCATCCCCGAGCTCGTGGAGCTGCGCGGCCGCATCCGCTACATGGGCATCCCCATCGCCGCCGATGAGAGCGTACGCAAGGCCGCCGACCCGCTCGCGGTCGCGCGCGCGGGTGCCGCCGACATCGTCGTGGTCAAGGCGCAGCCGCTCGGCGGCGTGCACCGAGCCCTCGAGATCGTGGCCGAGGCGGGGCTCCCGACGGTCGTCTCCAGCGCCCTCGACACCTCGATCGGGCTGTCGATGGGCGTCGCACTCGCAGCCGCCCTGCCGCAGCTCGACTTCGACTGCGGATTGGGGACGGCCGCGCTGTTCACCGGCGACATCGCCGTGCCGTCACTGTCGCCCCAGGGCGGTGCGCTCGCCGTCGGCCGCATCGAACCGGATGCCGAGGCCCTGGCAGCCCACGCGGCATCTGCCGACCGACGAGCCTGGTGGCTCGACCGCGTCGCGCGCTGCCACGCACTGCTCGCGCAGGTCAGCTGAGCGGCGGGTCCACCAGCGCGGTCGCGAGTCGCTCCGCCCGCCCGTGCAGCATCGCGCCGGCTTCCTCCTTGCCGAGCCCGAGCAGCGCCGCGCGCGCGCTGGTGTCGTCGGCGACCTCGACGAACAGCCGGGCCACTTCGTCGGCGGGCAGCCGCAGCCGCAGCCCGTAGACGTCGACCAGGCCCGAGACGATCTCGGCGATGCGCGCGATGAGTCCGTCCTGCCAGGCCAGGTAGGCCGCCGCCATCTGCGGGTCGCGCAGCGCCTGCGCCCGGATCTCGCTGACGAGGGCGGGGTCCATGTCATCGAGCGAGAGCCCCACGATCCTTCGCACCAGTTCGGTCGGCTCCGGCTGCGGCTGGTCCGCTTCCAGCTCGTGCACGCGGCTCTCGACCTCTTCGAGCTTCATTTCCGACAATCGGGCGACCAGCGCGAGGAACAGCTCGTTCTTCGAGGCGAAGTTGGAGTAGAACGCGCCACGGGTGAACCCGGCACGCTCACACACCGCTTCGACCGAAGCCGCATCCAGCCCCACCTCGGCGAAGACCTCGAGGGCGGCATCCATGAGCCTGCCGCGGGTGTTCTCGCGACTGCGCGTGGCCTGTCGCATCCTGATCACCCCGACTCCCCGAGTTCACACGAACCGCTCAGGCTGGCGGTTGTCGCAGCAATTACGATACACCTACGTATTGGATACACCGCTGTATCGAACCCTCCCACGATCCTAAGGCTGCCGTGTCCACTCTGCTGTTCTCCCTGGGTCGCTGGTCGTATCGTCACCCGTGGCGGGTGCTGGTCTCCTGGCTGCTGCTGCTCGCCCTCGCCGGTGCCGGCGCGGGCCTGTTCATGAAGGGGACGGACAACGCGTTCTCGATCCCCGGCACCGAGGCGCAGGAGGGCATCGCGCTGCTGGACCGCACCTTTCCGCAGGCGAGCGGCACGAGCGCGCAGATCGTCGTCGTCGCCGCAGACGGGGCCGACGTCACCGATGCCGGCTATGCGGATGCCATCGACGACACACTCGCCGATCTCGCCGACCTCGACGGCGTGCTGGCGGTGACGAGCCCCTTCGACGAGATGATCACCGGGTTGGTGTCCGACGACGGCCGGGCGGCGATCATGACGCTGCAGTTCGACGGCCAGGCGACGTCGGTCGCGCCGGCCACCACCGATGCGCTCGGCGACATCACCGACGAACTGCGCGAGACGCTCCCCGACGGGGCGCAGGTGGCGTTGGGTGGCGACCTGTTCGCCGCGTCGATCCCGGCGCTGTCGCTCATCGAGGCGGTGGGGGTGCTCATCGCCCTGTTCGTTCTCATCGTCACCTTCCGCTCCCTCGTGGTCGCGTGGTTCCCCCTCGTCAGCGCCCTCATCGGCGTGGCGCTCGCGATCGCCCTGATCTATGCGGCGACCGCGTTCGCGTCGATCTCGTCGACGACGCCGATGCTGGCGATCATGCTGGGGCTGGCGGTCGGCATCGACTACGCCCTGTTCATCGTCGCGCGACATCAGGATCAGGTGCGCGACGGCGTGCAACCCGAGGAGTCCGCCGCCCGCGCCACGGGCACAGCGGGCTCGGCGGTCGTCTTCGCCGGCGTCACGGTGCTCATCGCGCTCATCGGGCTGTCGTTCGCCGGCATCCCGTTCCTCACCACGATGGGGATCGGCGCCGCGGTGGCCGTGGCCATCGCCGTGACCGTCGCCGTCACCCTCACCCCCGCCCTGCTCGGCTTCGCGAAGGGACGGGTCGCCGGCTGGCCGCGCCGCACGCGCCGTCCGCGCGCCGGTCGGCCCGCCCGGGCCCGCCGCAGCTTCGCCCACACCTGGGTGACCGGCGTCACCCGGCATCCGGTGCTGACCACGATCGCCGTCACCGTGGGTCTGGGGGTCATGGCCATCCCCGCGGCATCGCTCGCCCTCGCTCTCCCGAATGCCGGTGTGCAGCCGACGTCGAGCCAGGCACGGCAGGCGTACGACCTCACCGCCGAGTACTTCGGGGCCGGCGAGAACGGCCCGCTGATCCTCACCGGCACCATCGTCACATCGACCGACCCGCTCGGCCTCATGCAGGATCTGGGCGACGAGATCGCGGGCTTCCCCGGCGTGAAGGAGGTGGTGCTGGCCACCCCGAATGAGACCGCCGACACCGGCCTCATCCAGCTCATCCCCGAGACCGGGCCCGACGACCCGGCCACCGCCGACCTCGTGCGGGAACTGCGCGGGGAGCACGACCGCTTCCTCGAGGAGTACGGGGTCGATCTGAAGGTCACCGGCTACACCGCCGTCGGCATCGACATCTCCGATCGCCTCGGGGCCGCTCTCGTGCCGTTCGGCGTGTTCGTCGTCGGCCTCTCGCTCGTGCTGCTGGCGATCGTCTTCCGCTCGATCTGGGTGCCGCTGACGGCCGCAGCCGGCTACCTGCTCTCGGTGGCGGCCTCGTTCGGGGTCGTGGCCGCCGTGTTCGAGTGGGGCTGGTTCGCCGACCTGCTGCACGTCACCCGCGTGGGGCCCGTGATCAGCTTCATGCCGATCATCCTCATGGGCGTGCTGTTCGGTCTCGCGATGGACTACCAGGTCTTCCTCGTCTCGCGCATGCGCGAGGACTACGTGCACGCGCGGCGGGCGCGCGGCGGCCGCGCCGACCGGCACACCGCCGTCGCAGCCGTGCGTTCGGGGTTCACCGCGTCGGCCCGCGTCGTGACGGCGGCGGCCGTGATCATGCTCGCGGTGTTCGCAGCGTTCGTGCCCGAGGGTGACTCGTCCATCAAGCCGATCGCGCTGGGGCTGGCCGCAGGCATCGCCGTGGATGCCTTCCTCGTGCGCATGACCCTGGTGCCCGCGGTCATGGCGCTGCTCGGCGAGAAGGCCTGGTGGATGCCGCGGTGGCTCGACCGCGTGCTCCCGCACTTCGACATCGAGGGCGAGGCGGTGGAGCGCGAGCTCGCCACCGCGAACTGGCCCGACCAGCCGGCGGCTGTGGCCGGAGACAGGCTCGCCCTCACCGCCGACGGCGGTCGCCACGGCGACATCCCGCTGTTCGCCGACGTCGATGTGCGTGTCGCCGACGGCGGCACCCTGCTCGTCGACGGCGACCCGCGCGCCGCGCGGGCGTTCGCTCTGATGGTCGCCGGACGCCTCGCCCCCGACGCCGGGCTGCTGCGGGTGGCCGGTCACCTGCTGCCCGGACGTGCCGCCTGGGTGCGCGCGCACGTCTCGGTCGCCCTGCTCGACGGCCCCGACGACCCGATCCAGGCCCTGCGCCACGCGCTTTCGGGCCGGCCGCGGCTGGTGGTCGTCGACGGACTCGACACCCTGCCCGCCGAGCAACGCGACGACGCGGCCCAGCTGCTGCGCGCGGCCGCCGACCTGCTGCGGGACCGCTCCGGAGACCCGCGGGCCGCCCTCACGGTCGTGGCATCCGGTCACGCCGACGGCGCCGCCCGCGCGGTGCTCGCCGCCGCCGGGCGGTCCGACCCCATCATCCTCACCCTGCACGACCCGGCATCCCACCCCCTCGGTGCGGATGCCACCTCTCCCCGATCCGCCGAAAGCAAGGCCCACGCATGACCCTCTCCCTCGAGCGCGCACGTTCGCGTCGCCCCGTGACGTGGCTCACCCTCGTCGGGGTGCTGCTGCTGCCGGTGCTCATCGGCGGCGTCCTGGTCGCCGCGCTGTACAACCCCGTCGAGCGTCTCGACGCGATGAACGTGGCTGTGGTGAACGACGACGATCCGGTCACGATAGACGACCAGATGGTGCCGCTGGGCCGCCAGCTCACCGCCGGCCTGGTCGAGGGCTCCGACGATCTGCCGAGCAACCTCACATGGACCATCTCGAACGACGACGACGCCCGCGACGGCCTCGCCTCCGGGGACTACGACGCCATCGTGACGATTCCGGAGAACTTCTCCGCCGCCGCCACATCGACCGCTCCCGGCAACACCCCCGAGCAGGCCACGATCGTCGTGGAGACCTCCCCCGACAGCCTCGTCGTCGATGACGCGATCACCGCCCAGGTCACCCGCGCCGCCGCATCGCTGCTGGGCAGCCAGCTGTCGCAGGTGTACCTCGAGAACGTCTTCCTCGGCTTCACGACGCTCGGTGACCAGCTGGGCGGGGCCGCCGACGGCGCCGCCGAGCTGGGTGACGGCGCACGCACGATCGCCGAGGGCACGACGAGCCTCGCGGACGGGGTGCGGGCACTGGGCACGGGCGCGGGCGCCATCGCCGACGGCGCCCGCGAGCTGTCGTCGGGCGCCGGGCAGCTTGCCGGCGGCGCGACGCAGGCCGCGGACGGGCTCGACACCCTCGCCGGCGGAGCGACGACCCTCGCCGACGGGCAGCGACAGCTCGCGGGGGCACTGAGCGCCATCGCGGCCCAGATCCCCAGTGAAGCGCAGGTGCCGCCGCAGCTGACCGACAGCCTCGCCGGCGTCGCCGCGAACAGCGACGCCATCGTCGCGCAGCTGACCGCCTCGGCGACGCAGCTCGCGGCGCTCGCGGCAGCGTGCGACCCGGCCGTGACCGGCGAGCTGTGCACCCAGCTCGACGCCGCGAGCCAGCAGGCGCAGCAGCTGCTGCCCACGCTCACCGCTCTCGTGACAACCGCAGGTCCGATCGGATCCGCCCTGGAGGGTCTCAACGAGCTGCCGCAGCTGGGCGCCGGGCTGACCGAGGTCGCCGGGCAGGCGAACCAGATCGCCGACGGCATCACCGGGCTCGCCGGCGGCGCGCAGCAGGCTGCGGGCGGCGTGCGGGAGGTCGCCGGCGGCGCGGGGGCGCTCGCGTCGGGAGCATCGGAGCTGGCATCGGGCACCGACCAGCTGACGACGGGAGCCACGGATGCCGCCGACGGCGCCGATGCCCTCGCCGACGGCATCGGCGGGATCGCCGGCGGCGCAGACACCCTGTCGGAGGGTCTCACCACCGCGACCGAATCCCTGCCGTCCTACACCGACGAGCAAGCCGCCGACCTCGCCTCGGTCGTGGCCGACCCGGTGGCCGCAGAGGGCCTCGGCAACAACCTCTTCGGGGCATCCGCTGTGCCCCTGCTGGCGACGCTGGCGCTGTGGTTCGGCGGTCTCGGCTCGTTCGTGGCGCTGCGCGCCGTCTCGGGCCGGGCCCTCACCTCACGCCGCCCCTCGGCGCTGCTGGCGCTGCGCTCGTTGGCGCCGGCCGCCGCGATCGGCGCTGCGCAGGGTCTGCTCGTGGCCGGTGTCGTGCAGCTGGCCGCCGGGTACGACTGGGCCGACTGGTCGCTGTTCGCGCTGGTCTGCATGGTCGCGGGCGTCGCGTTCGCTGCCGTCAATCAGGCGCTGGTCGCCGTGTTCGGCGGAGCGGGGCGCTGGATCGCCGCGCTGGTGGGCGTGCTGACGATCGCCACCGGCATCGTCTCGACCGTGCCCGGGGTGCTCACCTCGATCGCGACGCTGCTGCCGACCGGGCCCGCCTCGAATGCGCTGATCGGCGCGCTCACCGCCGCGGGCGGCGTGGGGGCCGGGGTCGTCGGGCTCGTCTTCTGGGCCGGACTCGCCTTCATCGCGACGACCGTGGCCGTCGCCCGCCGGCGCACCACGTCGGCACGCGCGGTGTTGCAGCCCGCTCGCACCTGAGCGCGGTGCCGGCGCCGCCCGGCATCCCCGACCCGGTACAGGAGAACTCACCGCGACAGGACGATCAGCCGTCGCGCGACCTGTCCAGGTGAGTTCTCCTGCATCGGAGCGGCACCTGGACCGGCGAGATCACCTGCTACGGCGAGATCACCTGCGACGGCGAGATCCCCGGCGCGGCGGCACCCGCCGGCATCCGCTCCCCGGTACAGGAAGACTCACCGCGACAGGACGATTCCCCACGGAATGACCTGTACCGGTGAGATCACCTGTACCGGCGTGAGCCGGCGCCGCGATCACTCCAGGCCGCTGTAGGCGTGCAGGCCCTTGAAGAACTGGTTGACGATCGTGAAGTTGAAGATGACGGTCGCGAACCCGATGATCGACAGCCAGGCCGAGCGCGTACCCCGCCATCCGCGCGTCGCGCGTGCGTGGATGTAGCCCGCGTAGAGCACCCAGATGACGAAGGTCCACACTTCCTTCGTGTCGAAGCCCCAGTACCGGCCCCACGCGTCGTTGGCCCAGATGGAGCCGGCGATGAGGGTGAAGGTCCAGAAGATGAACCCGATGATCGCGAAGCGGTAGGCCAGCGACTCCAGCGCATCGGCACCGGGGAGAATGCGCAGGAACCCGGACCGGGCGGGGCGCGCGACGGCCGCGTCGACGGCGACCGTGGCGGCGGCGCGGGCGCGGGTCTCGCGGCGCGCCTGGAACAGCTGCAGCACCGACAACGCGAAGGCGAGGGCGAAGAACGCCGTCGAGAGGGATGCCACGAACACGTGGATCACGAGCCACACGCTCTTGAGCGGATCCATGAGCGGCTGCACCTCGACGTAGTACGCCAGGGTCGCGCCGCCCAGGAGCACGACGACGAGCCCCGTGACGAAGGCGCCGAGGAAGCGCAGGTCGTAGCGGAACAGCACGCCCAGGTACACCGCGACGATGAGCATCGTGCCCGTCAGCGCGAACTCGTACATGTTGGCCCACGGCACCCGCTCGGCCGCGACGCCGCGCAGCACGTCGGCGGCGACGTGGAAGAGGAACGCGAGCCAGGTCAGCGTCGTCGCGATGCGGGCCCACAGGTACCGCGCGCGCTCACCCGGACGCGCGTCGAGTTCAGCAGCGGATGCCGCCTCCTGCGCACGCAGGTCGCTGAGGCTCTCCCCGTTGCGGGCGCCGCCGGCCGCGACGAGTTCGCGCACGCGTTCGTCCTGCGCCTTGATGGCCTGGTCGGAACGGCGGGCGAGATCCACGGCGTAGGCGATGAACGCGAGGGCGTAGATGACGATCGCGGTCCACACCAGCAGCACGGAGACATCGTCGAGCGAGAGCGCTTCGGTGGCGGGCATGGCATCCAGTCTATGTCGGGCGCGTCGCGCAGAATCGGGGCGATGAAGCGCTGTCGATCGTGGGGGCGGCGCCGGGGGTGCACGCTGCTGCGAGGGTCAGTCGGTGGCGCGCAGGTGCGCTTCGAGGGCGTCGCCGTGACGGCGGGAGACGTCGTCGACGGCGGCGCGCAGGGTCGGGTCCTCACCGCGGGCCAGGCCCGCATACTCGAGTCGCACGGTCTCACCGTCGACGACCGCCTTGACCCACATGCGCCGGCGCGGCACGAAGAGGGCGACGAGCAGGCCCAGGGTCGCGAGCACGGCGAACAGCAGCACCCACGAAGCACCGACGTCGCGGTGGATCGACAGCGACGCGAAGCGGGGAACCGATTCGGCGTAGCCGTCGACCCCCGCAGGCGACGCGTTCTCGAACGTGATCGAGCCGAGGCCGTTCGGCAGATCCGCGGTCTCGCCCGGTGCCAGCTCGATCGAGTCGACGTCGACGGCGCGGCCGGTGAGCTGCTCCATCCCCTCCGGATCGAGTGTGTAGACCGAACGCGGCGTACCGTCGTCGATGCCGAGGTCACCGGCGTAGACGTCGAGGGTGAGTACCGGGTTGATGAGGTCGGGGTAGACCGAGGTGAGCGCGCCGGTGGTCAGGGCAGCAGCCGTCGGGTAGAAGAACCCGATGAGACCCAGCTGCTCGGGCATCCCGTCGGTGATCTTCACGACACCGAGCGAGGTCATGCTCGCGTCCTGCGGCAGGAAAGGCACCGACTCGCTGAAGACGACGAGGCCCTCCGCGTCGCGCACGGTGAGCGTGGGGGCGTAGCCGTTGCCCATCAGGTAGATGCGGTCGCCCTCCAGGTCCAGCGGATGGTTGACCCGCACCTCGCCCGCCTTCTCCTCCTGCCCGGGCACCCGCGTGGTCAGGATGGCGGCGAAGTCACCCGCCTGTCCCGCCCCCGGCTCACCGGCGGGGATGTAGCTGACCTGGAACTCCTCCAGCGTCATCGAGTACGGCGGCAGCGTCTCGGTGTCGACGAAGCGACCGGGGTTGAACGAGGAGTAGTCGGCGAGCGTGTTGACGAAGCTCTGCCCCTCCACCAGCACGTCCTGCCCGGTGTAGGTGTAACCGCCGCCGACGCCGACGGCGATGAGCACGCCCACGAGCGACGCGTGGAAGACGAGGTTGCCGGTCTCGCGCAGGTAGCCGCGTTCGGCGGACACCGAGAACGTGCCCCGGCCGTCGTAGCGCTCCACACGATATCCGGCGCGACGCAGCTGATCGCCGGCGATGTCGATGGCCTCGGCCGCCGTGGCGTCGGCGTCCTTCCCCGCCGGCACCTGCACGACCGCTTCGGTGTGGTCATCCAGTCGGGCGAGGCGCGCGGGAGTGCGCGGCGGACGCGACCGCATCGCCTTCCAGTGGTGCTTGGTGCGCGGGATGACGCAGCCGATGAGCGAGACGAACAGCAGCAGGTAGATCGCCGAGAACCACGGCGACGAATACACGTCGAACAGGCTCAGGCTGTCGAGGATCGGGTACAGCTCGGGGTTGTCACTCTTGTACTGCGTCACGCCGTTGGGGTCGGCGGTGCGCTGCGGCACGATCGATCCGGGGATCGCGGCGATCGCGAGCAGCAGCAGCAGCACGACGGCCGTGCGCATGCTCGTCAGCTGTCGCCAGCCCCAGCGCAGCCAGCCGACGAAACCGAGGGCCGGTTGACGGATGCCGTCGGGCGCGTCGCCGTCGGCGTGGTCGTTCGGGCGCAGGGGACCGTCGATCGGCTCGACGGGCGAGGCCTGGTCAGAGCGGGAGCTGGACACTGCCGATCACCGCCCCGAGCCGCGACATGAGGTCGGTCCAGACGCCGGTGACCATGAGCAGTCCGAGTGCGATGAGCAGCACCCCTCCGGTGATGTTGATGGCGCGGATGTAGCGCTTGACGAAGGCCACCGAGCGGGTGGCCCACCCGAAGCCGATGGCGAGCAGGATGAAGGGGACGCCGAGCCCGATCGAGTACGCCACCCCGAGGATGCCGGCGCGCACCGGATCGCCCTGGTTGATAGAGATCGCGAGGATCGCCGTCATCGTCGGGCCGATGCAGGGGGCCCAGCCGACACCCATCGCGACGCCGAGCAGCGGCGCTCCCACGAGCCCCAGGTTCTCGCGCATGCGCGGGCGGAAGGTGCGCTGCGCGACGCCGAACACGCCGATGAACACGAGCCCCAGCAGGATCACGATGACGCCCAGCACCCGCGTGATGGGGTCCTGGTACTGGATGAAGAGCTGTCCGAACGTGCCCCCGATCACGAAGATCGCCACGAACACCGCGGTGAATCCCGCGATGAACAGCAGCACGCCCGCCAGCAGGCGCGACCGCGTCTTCGTGCGCGCGCCGGCGCGCGCAGGGGCGGCGCCCCCGAGGAAGCCGAGGTAGCCGGGCACGAGAGGCAGCACGCAGGGCGACAGGAACGACACGAGACCGGCGAGCACCGCGATCGGGATCGCGAGCCACAGCGCGCCGTCGAAGACGATCGCGAAGGGGTTCACGGGGTCTCCGCGCGCACGTCGGCCACGATCGTGGTGAGGATCGATGCGTCCTGCAGCTGACCGATGATGCGCGCGGCCAACCGGCCCTGCGCGTCGAGCACGAGGGTCGTCGGCACCGCCTGAAGCGAGGTCACCTCGGCGAAGGCGAGCTTGAGGTCGGGGTCGCGGTGGGCGAGCACCGACGGATACGTGATGCCGTAGGTGCGGTCGAAGGATGCCGCGGTGGCGGCTTCGTCGTAGATGTTGACACCGAGGAACGAGACCTCCGCATCGGCGAACTCCTCGTTCGCCTGCTGCAGGTAGGGCGCCTCGGCGCGACACGGGCCGCAGCCGGCGTACCAGAAGTTCACGACCACGACGTCTCCGGCGAGGTCATCGCTGGAGATCGTCCCGCCGTCGACCGCGGTGCCGGAGAAGACGATCGGCTGTTCGCGGTCGTCGGGCGCGATCTCACTCGTGGCGAAGTCGCGGGAGACGAAACCAGAGGTGTCGCCTTCGCGGTAGGCGTCGACGAGGTCGTCGTTCTCGCCCGTGCAGGCGGTGAGACCGGCTGTCAGCGCCACCGCGGCCAGAGCAGCGGCGACCGACCGGACGCGGCCGTGACGGACCGATCCACGTGACATCAGACGGCCCCCACATCGACTGCGCCCGACAGGGTCGCCGGCTCGACATACGCGATCTCCGACCAGGTCCCGTCTTCGTCGAGGGCGAAGCTGGTGATGCTCGACAGCGCGCACCGGCGCTGCGTGGGGTTGTGCCGCATGAGCGCTCCGGTTACGGCGAGGTGCGTCACCCAGATCGGCAGCTGGTGCGACACGATCACCGCGTCGCCCGATTCGGTGGCCTGCCACGCGTCGCGCATCGCGGCATCCATGCGCGCCACGACCTGCAGATAGGGCTCCCCCCAGCTGGGCAGGTCCGGGGAGCGCAGGTGGCGCCAGTTGATGGGGTTCGTGAGGGCCCGCTTCATGCGGCGTCCCTCGAAGACGTTGGTGGGTTCGATCACGCGCTCGTCGATCCGCGGTTCGAGCCCGAACAGCTCGGTGAACGGCTCAGACGACTCACGGGTGCGCTGCAGCGGCGAGCAGACGAGGCTGCCGATGGGACGCTCCAGCGACTGCACGTATTCGGCCGCCTGACGCGCCATGCGGCGCCCGTCGGCGCTCAACCCGTATCCGGGGAGTCGGCCGTACAGCACGCGCGCGGGGTTGTGAACCTCGCCGTGGCGCACGAGGTGGAGGCGGTCGGCAGGCACGCGGCAAGTCTACGGGGGTCGGATCTGTGCACGCGCTGAGCGCGCGGGCCTCAGACGGCGTCGGGGTCGGGGTTGCCCCGGGAGGCGAGCAGGGCACGGATGCGGGCGTAGAGGAACCACGCCACACCCACGACGGCGGCGATGATCACGACGTACTGCAGCACGTCGGCGTACGCCTCCACGACATGCCACGACTCGCCCAGGAAGAAGCCGGCGAAGACGAAGATCGAGTTCCAAATGGCGCTGCCGGCCAGGGTGAGCAGTCCGAATCGCCAGAGTGCCATGCGGGCGACACCGGCGGGGATGGAGATGAGGCTGCGGAAGATCGGCAGCATGCGGCCGAAGAACACCGCCTTGCCGCCGTGCTTGTCGAACCACGCGATCGTGCGGTCGATGTCTTCGGGGTGCAGCAACGGCACGGCGTCGGCGATGGCGCGGAGGCGCCGGGCGCCGAGCCAGGCACCGAGGCCGTACAGCAGGAACGCGCCGACGACGGAGCCGATCGTCGTCCACAGCAGCGCCTCGAACAGCGTGAATCCGCCGCGGCTGGCCGCCAGGCCCGCCATCGGGAGGATGACCTCGCTCGGCAGCGGCGGGAACAGGCTCTCCAGGGCGATCGCCGCTCCCGCTCCCACGGGACCGATGGTGTCCATGAGCGACACCGTCCAATCCGCCAGAGCGGTCAGCCAGGACCCGTCCGCGGACGTGGAGGCGGGAACGGCGGTCGTCACTGCGGCGAGCGTCATGCCTCCACGGTAGGGACGCCACGCCGTCGCAACCTGGGCGAAGCCCGTACGCGGGGTTCGCCCACTCGCGAAGCCGCGCGCACGTAGACTGTTCCCCCGTGAGTGAACGCGTTCTCGTCCAGCAGCTTCAGGGTCTCTCCGATGGGCCCGTCACGGTGTCCGGATGGGTGGAGACCGTCCGCGACCAGAAGAAGGTGCAGTTCGTCATCCTGCGGGATGAGACCGGCGCCGTGCAGTTGGTGAATCCTGCCACGCGGCCGGCCACCGACCCGGAGGCTGCGGGCGAGCAGGATGCCGATGCGCTCGCGCTGACCGCGCTCATCTCCGAGCTGACCACCGGCACCTTCCTCACCGTCACCGGTGACCTCAAGCACGACGAGCGCGTCAAGCTCGGCGGCGTCGAGATCAAGATCGGCACGCTCGAGGTGGCATCCGCAGCCCTCCCCGAGACGCCCATCGCCGCCGACAGCGGCATGGACAAGCGCATGGACTGGCGCTTCCTCGATCTCCGCCAGCGCCGCAACAACCTCATCTTCCGGGTGCAGACCACGCTCGAGCACGCGATGCGCTCGTACTGGATCGAGCGCGACTACATCGAGATCCACACCCCCAAGCTCATGGCATCCGCGTCGGAGTCCAACGCCGAACTGTTCGAGGTGCCCTACTTCGAGGACAAGACGGCCTACCTCGCGCAGTCGCCGCAGTTCTACAAGCAGATGGCGCAGGTCGCCGGCTTCGGCAAGATCTTCGAGATCGCCCCCGCCTTCCGTGCCGACCCGTCGTTCACGAGCCGCCACGCGACCGAGTTCACCTCGATCGACGCCGAGATCAGCTGGATCGATTCCCACGAAGACGTCGCGGCGATGCAGGAGGAACTGCTCGCCACGGCCATCCAGGCGGTCAAGGACAAGCACGGCGACGAGATCCAGGAGCTGTTCGGCATCGAGGTGCAGGTGCCGGCGGTCCCGTTCCCGCGCATCCCGCTGGCCGAGGCCCGCGAGATCGTCAAGGCGCGCGGCTACGACATCCCCCGCACCGACGGCGACCTCGACCCCGAGGGCGAGCGCCAGATCTCCGCGTACGTCGAGGAGACCTACGGTCACCAGTTCGTCTTCATCACCGACTACCACCCCGAGATCCGTGCTTTCTACCACATGCGCGATGAACAGACGGGGCTGACGAAGTCGTACGACCTGCTGTTCAAGGGCGTGGAGATCACCACCGGGGCGCAGCGCGAGCACCGCGTCGACGTGCTGATCGAACAGGCCGAGGAGAAGGGCCTCGAGCCCGAGCACCTCGAGTTCTACCTCGACTTCTTCCGCTTCGGCGCCCCGCCGCACGGTGGCTTCGGCATGGGACTGGCCCGCGTCATGATGCTGCTGCTGGGTCAGGACTCGATCCGCGAAGTCACCTACCTCTTCCGCGGCCCCACGCGCCTGGCGCCCTAAGGCGCCGTGCAGACCCTGCAGGCCCCATCAGCGGGGTCTGCGGGGTCTCCGACGTCGCTCAGCGGTTATACTTGAACCTCGCTCGCGCCCGTTGCGCGAGGTGGTCGCCCGGTGATTGCGGGCGGTCCGAGGCTCGAAACCTCCGGCATCTCTCACCCAGACACCCGGAGGTTTTTTCCATGTCTGCATCCCTTTCCGCGCGCACCCGTTGGTGGGCACTGGGGGTTCTCTCCCTCACACAACTCGTCGTGGTGCTGGACGGCACCATCGTCAACATCGCCCTCCCCCAGGCACAGGAGGCGCTCGGTCTCACCGACAGCGCCCGGCAATGGGTGGTGACGGCCTACGCCCTCGCGTTCGGCGCGCTTCTGCTCCTGGGCGGACGCATCGCCGACTACTGGGGCCGCAAGCGCACCTATGCCGTCGGCATGGTCGGCTTCGGTCTCGCGTCACTCTGGGGTGGAATCGCCTCTTCGGGGTTCGAGCTGATCCTTGCCCGCGGGTTGCAGGGCGCGTTCGCCGCCCTGTTGGCGCCGGCTGCCCTCGCCTTGTTGACGGTCACCTTCCCCTCGGGTCGAGACCGCAACACCGCGTTCGCCGTGTTCGGCACCGTCGCCGGTGCCGGCGCGGCCGTGGGCCTCGTGCTCGGGGGCGTGCTCACGGAGTTCCTCAACTGGCGGTGGTGCCTGCTGGTGAACATCTTCTTCGTCATCGTCGGTCTCATCGGCGCGTTCCTGTTCCTCGAAGAGTCCCGCGCCGAGGGCGACAACCGCTACGACGTCTGGGGGGCGGTGACCGTGACCCTCGGTCTCGGATCCCTGGTGTACGGCTTCAGCTCGGCCGAGCGCGGCTGGGGCAACCCCGTGACCATCACCTTCCTCGCCGTCGGCGTCGTACTCATCGCGCTGTTCGTGTGGATCGAGACCAAGGTCGATCAGCCGCTGCTGCCCCTGCGCGTCATCACCCACCGCGTGCGGGCGGGTGCGTTCCTCATCCAGGCCCTCGCCGGCAGCGTCATGATCGGCGCGACGCTGTACCTCACGTTCCACCTGCAGCTCGTGCTCGGCATGTCGGCGCTGAGCGCAGGTCTGGCAACCCTGCCGCTGCCGGTGGCGACCATGATCGCCGCTCCGTTCGTGACGAAGCTGCTGTCCCGCATCGGGGCGCGCCCGCTCATGATCACCGGCCCGCTGGTGGTGGCCGGCGCTCTGCTGCTGCTGTCGCGCATCACGGGCGGTGCCTATGCCGCCGAGGTGCTGCCCGCACTCATCGTGATGGGCCTCGGCATGGCGTTCGTCTTCGTTCCGCTGCAGAATCTCGCCCTCGCCGGCGTCCCCGCCCACGATGCGGGCGTGGCCTCGGCCACCGCCAACTCCGCCATGCAGATCGGCGGGTCCATCGGCCTGTCGGTGTTCACGGCGATCTACGCGGCCGTCGTGGGCCCGCACGGTGCGGGCATGCCGCCTGAATCCGCCCTCGTGTCCGGCTACAGCGCGGCGTTCGTCGCCGCGGCCGTCTGCATGGTCATCGCGGCGGTCATCGCCGTGGTGTTCGTGCGCGGCTCCCGTCAGGAGCTGTACCCGAGTGAGGCGGGGATGGTCGCCGTCCACAGCTGATCCGGGCCGTGCCGTGGCCGCCGTCCCGGCGATCACGGCACGGCCGCGGCAGCGGCCGTTGAGCGGGATGGGTGATGCCGGTGGCCGTCAGATCTCGAGGTCGACGGCCATGCGGTCCGAGCGGATGGCGCCGATGAATGCGGCGACCTCCTCATGCGCGGGATGCACCTGGTAGGCGTCGAGTCCCGCCGCGTCGTCGAAGTCGGCCACGAGGGCGAGGTCCCAGTTGCCGGGCAGATCGAGCGCGTTCGCTCCCGCGCTCATCGCGCGCAGCGTCGGCACGACACCCACGAGGGCTTCGAGACGGCTGCCGGCTTCTGCGGCCTGCGCGGCGCGGGTGCCCGCGTCGTCGGCGGCGAGCTTGAAGGCCACGATGTGACGGATCATGGGGAGATCTCCTCGGTGAGTGCGGCGCGCAGCCGGTCGGGTGAGACGCGCCAGTGTGCATGCAGCCGGTCGTCGATGAGGACCACCGGGATCTTCTCCCACCACTGCTCGTACAGCGCGGGGTCGTCGAGGATCGACGCTTCCGCCACCTCGATGCGATCCTCGGGGAGGTCGGCGACGACCGCGTCGACGATCTCCCGCGCGACGTCGCAGAGGTGGCAGTCGGGCTTGGTGATGAGGGTGAGCGTCGTCACGTCAGCGCTCGATCGGAAACCCCGCGGCGACCCAGTCGGAGGTGCCGCCGTCGACGTTGGTCGCGTCGTAACCGCGCTGGCTGAGGGCAGCCACGACTTGTCCCGACCGCCCACCGACCTGACAGATCACGTCGAACGGCTCGTCGGGGAGGCGGTCGAGCTGCCCACCGAGCACGGACATCGGCAGGTTGATGGCGCCGGGCACGTGGCCCGCGGCGAACTCATGCTCCTCGCGTACGTCGATGAGCGGCGTCCCCTGACGCTCGCGCAACTGCTGAACGGTGATCGACTTCATGACGGTCCCTTCGACAGAACACGAAGCGCCCCCGGCGACGCGGTCATCGACACGCGGCTGGGCCGCGTCTCGACTGCGAAGGACCGGTCGGGGGCGCTTGTGTCGTATGCCGCTTTACTTCTTGTTGCGGCGCTGGTGGCGAGTCTTGCGAAGCAGCTTGCGGTGCTTCTTCTTCGCCATGCGCTTGCGGCGCTTCTTGATGACAGAACCCACGGAGAACCTCACTATGTCGGGGGTCTGGGAGCGGCGGTACCGCACCCGGGATCGGGGCAAACGAAAAATGCCTCAGATCAGTCTAGCCGACGTCGGCGACAGGACGTTGCAGTGCATCGCGCACCGCGCTCTCGGGCACGCGATAGCTGCGCCCGAACCGCACGGCGGGCAGCTCGCCCGCGTGGACGAGACGGTAGACCGTCATCTTGGACACGCGCATGAGGTCGGCGACCTCGGCGACCGTCAGAAATCGCATATCGGGCAGTTCAGCCATGGTTTCCCCCTCGCGCTGGGGCCACTCTAGGCCGCGGGAGCGACGCCTGTAAACCGCTGGGGCGGGTGGGGCCGGTGTCGTATGTCGTCGTCGGGGTCAGCCCAGACGGGACTTCGCTTCACGCGCGGCCACCCGCTCGAGTCTGCGGGCGTCGCGCAGCGCCTTCTCGGCTGCGTGCACGGCTTTGCGGGCATCCCGAAAGCGCTTGTCGCCGGCGATGTCCGCGTTGTCGTCCCGCGGCCAGGCGATCGGTGCGTCGCGACGCCCTTCTTCAGCACCGGCGAGGTAGGCCGCCACGCCGTCGAGGCTGCGCGCCAGCCCGAACGCGAACGGATCGGAGTCACCCAGGAACACCCCGGCGTCGATTGCGGCGCGCAACGCCGGGTAGGCATCCGCGGTGATGAGATCGCGGAACAGCGCGTCCTCTCGCGCCGCGAACTGCGACTCATCCACCCCCGCGGCGCCCTGCGTGCGGGCATATCCCACCGTCACCATTCCCGCCCAGCGGGCGTGGCCGGCCACCAGCAGCGACACCGCCATCCGCTCGTCATGTGTCAACGGCGTACCGTCGAGGGCGACGAGCCCGGCGTCGATCCACGCCGCGCTGTTCGGCGTGGCCGGGGCGCCGGTGATGGGCACCTCCAGCAGCCACGGATGCTCGAGGTACCGGTGCATCTGCGCCCCGTAGAGCACCTGGAGCTTCTCCCGCCAGCCGTCGACCTCGCGCACCTCTTCGGGCGGAAGGCCCGTGGCCTGCTCCTGCATGAGGAGGAGCAGGTCGTCCTTCGCGGTGACGTAGCGATACAACGACATCGGCGTGAAGCCGAGACGGGCGGCGACGGCGGCCATCGACACCGCGCCGAGCCCCTCCGCATCGGCGATGGCAACCGCGGCGTCGACGATCTTCTCCACGCTCATCTCGCGTTTGGGTCCGCGCTGAGGACTGGACGCGATCCCCCACGCCAAGGCGACGCCCCGGGGGAGCTCGACATCGGGGGAATCGCTCATTCCCCCAGCATAGGACTGTGTATTCAGTAAACGAGGTGTTACTGTGCTAAACAGTTTCGCTCATACACAGTGAAGAGGTGCAGCATGACCACGACCATCGACGTGCGGGGCCTCGGCAAGGCGTTCGGCTCGCACACCGTGCTCCGCGGCCTCGACCTGCGGGTGCGCGCGGGCGAGGTCTTCGCCCTCCTCGGCCCCAACGGGTCGGGAAAGACGACCACCATCAACGTGCTCACGACCCTCGTGCGCCCCGATGCGGGCGAGGTCGTGATCGCGGGTGTCGACGTGGTGCGTGACCCCGTCGAGGCGACCCGCCGCATCAGCCTCACCGGGCAATCGGCCGCCGTCGACGACGGCCTCACCGGCATCGAGAACCTCGTGATGCTCGGACGCCTGTCGGGGCTCCGCACGCGGGCCGCGCGCGCCCGCGGCCATGAGCTGCTCCAGCGCTTCGACCTCGTCGATGCGGGTGCACGCCGCGTCGGCACGTACTCCGGGGGCATGCGACGCCGGCTCGACCTCGCGCTCAGCTTCGTCGTGCCGCCGCAGGTGCTGATCCTCGACGAGCCGACGACGGGACTGGACACCCGCAGCAGACGGGAGCTGTGGGAGATCATCCGATCGCTCGCCGACGCCGGCACCACCGTCTTCCTCACGACTCAGTACCTCGAGGAGGCCGACCAGCTGGCCGACCGCATCGCCGTCCTCGACGACGGCCGCATCGTCGCGACCGGAACCCCCGCCGAGCTGAAGGCCCGCGTCGGCAGCGACACCGTCGAACTGCGCGACGACGACGGCGACCTCGTGCGCGTCGTGCCGACGGACGGCACCGTCACGGGCCTGCGCCGCGCCCTGGACGAACTCGACGAATCCGGTGCGCGGGGCATGGTGACCCTGCGTCGCCCGAGCCTCGACGACGTGTTCCTCGCCCTCACCTCCGGCGGCGCAGACCCTTTCTTCCCGACCGTCCGGGAGACCCGATGACCGCTCCGTCCCCCATCGCCCCGGCACTGCGCCCCCGCATCACCGGCTTCGTCGCCGAGCGGGTGTTCGTCCGCCGCAGCCTGCTCAACTCACTGCGAGACGGCGAGTCGCTGCTCATGGGCGTGATGCTGCCGGTGCTCCTCATCCTGATCTTCACGTATGTCTTCGGCGGAGCGCTGGATGCCACCGGCGGCTACGTGGACTACGTGGTTCCGGGCGTCGTGCTGATCTGCGCGGGTTTCGGAGCATCGTCGACGGCCCTCTACGTCGCGACGGACATGAAGGTCGGCATCATCGACCGGTTCCGCACCATGCCGCTGCGTGCCGGAGCGGTGCTGACCGGTCACGTCGTGGCGAGCCTGCTGCGCAATCTCGTCGCGACCGGGGTGGTCGTCGCCGTCGCGGTGGCTGTCGGCTTCCGCCCCACCGCGGACGTCTGGGGGTGGATCGGTGCCGTCGGCGTCATCGCCCTGTACATCCTCGCAATCACGTACCTCTTCGCTGCGATCGGCCTTGCCGCGCGCAGTCCGGAAGGTGCGAACGGCTACGGGTTCATCCTGCTGTTCCTGCCCTACCTCTCCAGCGCGTTCGTGCCGGTGCAGACCATGCCGTCATGGCTGCAGCCGATCGCCGCGTATCAGCCGGTGACCCCGATCATCGAGACGATCCGGTCGCTGCTCATGGGGACGACGGTCACGTGGGAGCCGTACGCGGCGCTCGCGTGGTGCGTCGGCATCCTCATCGTCGCGATCGCGTGGGGCGGCCGGCTGTTCCGTCGCAACTCGAGGCGGCGCTGAAGCGGGTCAGCGCCCCGGGATCTTGCTGAACACGTTCGACAGGGCGTGCTTGGCGGATGCCGCGGCGCGCCCGACGACCTCGGCGGCCTGAGCCGCGGAGTCGTTGAGGCTCGGCGAACCGTCGGCGAACTCGTCATCGAGCAGGAACGGCATGAGCCAGTCGTCCACGGCGTCCAGTGGCGCGGTCGACAGGCTGTAGTACCGGTGCTGTCCCTCCTCGCGCACCGAGACGAGTTCTGCGTCACGCAGCACCTTGAGGTGCTTGGAGACCGTCGGCTGGCTGACGCCGAGTTCTTGCACGATGTGCGAGACGCTGGTGCCGCCACGTTCGCCGTTGCTCGCGCGATCGAGCAGGAACTGCAGGATGTCGCGACGGGTGCCGTCGGCGATCACGTCGAAGATATCCGCCATGGGGATAGGTTAGCGGCGGCTTCGCGGGAGTACCATGACACGGATCCGAGAGCGAGGAGGACGCCGCATGACGGGCGACACCGTCGGCACGCGGCTGCGGCGCGGCATCCTGACCCGGCTCGAGTGGGTGTGGGATGAACTGCGCCAGCTGACCACGGCCTCCCCCGCCCGTTTCGCGGTGCTGATCTTCGTCGCGCTCATCCTGCTGTTCACGGCGCTGTACTCGCTTCCCGCCGCGGCCGCCGACGGGAAGCCGACTTCGCTGGCGGACGCGCTCTTCACCGCCGTGTCGACGATCTGCGTCACCGGACTGTCGACCGTCGACATGTACTCGCACTGGTCGCCGCTCGGACACGTCATCACCTACGTCGGCGTCAACGTCGGCGCGCTCGGTGTGCTGACCCTCGCCTCGATCCTCGGGCTCGTCATCTCCAAGCGCCTCGGGCTGCGCGCCAAGCTCATCGCCGCCGGCGACAGCAACCCACTGCGCGCGCACGGCGGTCCGGTCAACGAGGGCCAGACCGTGCGGCTGGGCGAAGTGGGTCAGCTGCTGGCGACCGTGGCGCTGTCGACCCTCATCATCGAGGCCGCGCTGACGCTGCTGATCTACCCGGCGCTGATCGTCGCGGGCATCGACCCCGTCACCGCCCTCTGGGAGGCGCCGTACTACGCCGCGATGTCGTTCACCAACACCGGCTTCGTGCCCAACGCCGGCGGGCTCACGCCTTTCGCCGACGACTATTTCTTCCTCGGCGTGCTGATGGCGGGCGTCTTCCTCGGGTCGATCGGCTTCCCCGTGATCTTCACCCTCTGGCGCCACCAATGGCACGTGCGCCGTTGGTCGCTGCACACCAAGCTCACCCTCATCACGACCGTCATCCTGTTCTTCGCCGGCGCGATCGTGTTCCTGAGCCTGGAGTACGTGAACCCCAAGACCTTCGGGTCGATGGATGCCTGGGACACCGTGTTCCAGTCGTTCTTCCTGTCGGCGATGACACGGTCGGGCGGATTCTCGGTCGTGGATATCGGGGAACTCAACGGATCGTCGCTCGTGGCGGGGTCGATGCTCATGTTCGTCGGCGGCGGGTCGGCGTCGACCGCGGGCGGCATCAAGGTGACGACGCTGGCGGTGCTCGCCCTCGCGGTGTGGTCCGAGGCTCGGGGCCGCCAGTCGGTTGAGGCCTTCGGCCGCCGCATCCCCAGCGACGTGCAGCGCGTGGCGCTGTCGGTCGTGGCCTGGGGTGCGACGATCGTGGCCCTGTCGACGATCACCATCACCCAGATCACCAAGGCGCCGGTCGAACTGGTGCTGTTCGACGTGATCTCCGGTTTTGCGACGGTGGGCCTGTCGACCGGACTCACGGCGGAGCTGCCGGACTCGGCGATCTACGTGCTCGCGGCGACCATGTTCATGGGGCGCGTTGGTACAGTGACACTCGCGGCGGCCGTGGCAGCCACCGCACGTTCGCAGCTGTACTCGATGCCGGTGGAAAGGCCGATCGTTGGTTGAGCAGATCCGGGGCGATGCCCCCGTCCTCGTCATCGGCCTCGGCCGATTCGGTGCCGCGTGCGCGGGCGAACTCGATCGCCTCGATCGCGAGGTGCTCGCCATCGACGCGAACCTCGAGCTCGTGCAGAAGTGGTCAGAGCGCGTCACGCATACGGTGCAGGCCGACTGCCGCAACATCGACGCGCTGAAGCAGGTGGGCGCACAGGACTTCCAGGTGGCGATCGTCGCGACCGGCTCCTCCATCGAGGCCTCCGTGCTCATCACCGCGAACCTCGTCGACCTCAAGGTGCCGCAGATCTGGGCCAAAGCCGTCTCGCAGTCGCACGGCAAGATCCTCGCCCGCGTGGGCGCGAACCACGTGGTCTACCCCGAACGCGAAGCCGGCGAGCGCGTGGCGCATCTGGTGAGCGGGCGGATGCTGGACTTCATCCGGTTCGACGACGACTTCGTGCTGGCCAAGATGTACCCGCCGAAGTTCATCCGCGGCGTCGGTCTCAACGAATCGGGCGTGCGCACCAAGTACCGCGTCACGGTCGTCGGGGTGAAGAGCCCCGGCAAGCCGTTCCGCTACGCCGAGGCGAACACGGTCGTCACCAACCACGACCTCATCATCGTGTCGGGGACCAACTCCGACATCGAACGCTTCGCCGGCCTCGACCGCTGACCGACGCGCGTCAGGAACCTGCGGCGAGCTCGCGGGCCCGCGCGAGCGCAGCATCCGTCGCCCGGGTGAACAGGTCGTCGAGGTGCGCCTCCTGCAGCACGGCCACGGCCCGCTCGGTGGTGCCCTTGGGGCTCGTCACCTGACGTCGCAGCTCCGCCGGTTCCTCCCCCGACGCCTCCAGCAGCGCCGTCGCGCCGATGAACGTCTGCTCCGCCATGAGCCGCGCCGACGCCTTGTCGAAGCCCTTGGCGCGGGCGGCCTGAGTGAGCTGCTCGATCAGCAGGAACACGTAGGCCGGGCCCGATCCGGAGATCGTCGAGAGCGCGTCGATCTGGTCCTCGGGAACCTCGACGACCGCCCCGACGGTTTCGAACAGGCGGCGCACGAGCGCGATGTCCTCGGCGGTCGCGGCGGTGCCGCCGGCGAGGCCCGTGACACCCTTGCCGACGAGGGCGGGGGTGTTGGGCATGGAGCGCAGCACCGCGACGCCGGAGCCGAGGATCGATTCGAACGTCGCGACGGTGACCCCGGCGGCGAGACTCACCACGATCGTGCCGGGGCGGAGGTCGCCCGCGATCTCGCGCAGCAGGTCGGGCACCATGCCCGGCTTCACGCCGATGAGCACGATGTCGGCGGATGCGGCGGCGCGCGCGTTGCCGTCGGGCTCGTTCTCGAGCGCGATGCTCGTCACGCCCGCGAGCCCTTCGAGCTTCGCGGCCTTCTCGGCCGTGCGATTGGTGACGGTCACCGCCGGCGCGAGGCCCGACCGGACGAGGCCGTGCAGCACGGCCCCACCCATGGAACCGGCACCGAGGATCGCGACAGCAGGCAGCGCAGAAGTCATGCGGCCATCTTCCCAGACGCCCGCGCCGGAGTGATCGGCGATGGCCCCGAGACCGTCGGATCGTTGGCGGTGCGCGGCTATAGTGACGAGCACGGGCACGGCCCCGCCCGCCCGGCACCGAGCAGACGAAGGACGCACCATGCAGACCCTCCTCGACGGGATCTCGGCACGGCTCATCGAGACGCCGCGCCTGACGGTCAACATCCTCGAGCGCATCGCAGACGATCCCGCCACACCTGCCGACCGCACCGTGGTCTTCGTGCACGGCAATGTGTCGTCGAGCCTCATCTGGCAGGAGGTCATGCAGGATCTGCCCGGCGACCTGCGCGCCATCGCGGTGGATCTGCGCGGCTACGGCGACACCGACCACGAGCCCGTCGACGCGACGCGGGGCGTGCGGGACTTCAGCGACGACCTGCACGCGGTGCTCGACGCACTCCAGGTGCCCACCACCCACCTCGTCGGTTGGGCGCTGGGGGCGGGCGTGGTGATGCAGTACGCGCTGGATCACCCCGTGCTCTCGCTCACACTCGAATCCCCCGTCTCGCCCTACGGCTTCGGCGGCACGCGCCGCGACGGATCGCGTCTGACCGACGACGACGCGGGGTGCGGTGCGGGCACGGCCAACCCCGACTTCGTCGAGCGCCTCACGGCAGGCGACGACGGCGACGAAGCCACGACGTCGCCCCGCAATGTCTTCCGCGCCACCTACGTCGCGCCGGAGTACCGCACCGACCACGAGGACGTGTGGATCGCGTCGATGCTGAGCACCTCCACGGCGACCGGCAACTACCCCGGCGACGTGGTGAACACCGACACCTGGCCCGGCTTCGCACCGGGCACGATCGGGGCGCTCAATGCGATCGTCCCGCGGTACTTCGACGTGTCGGGCATCGTGTCGCTCGACCGCAAGCCGCCGATCCTGTGGGTGCACGGCACGGCCGACGTCATCGTGTCGGATGCCTCGTTCTCGGACGTCAACCAGCTCGGCGAGGTCGGGGTGATCCCCGACTGGCCGGGCGAGCAGGCTGCCCCCGCGCAGCCGATGGTGACGCAGACGCGCGATGTGCTGGGCGCCTACGCGGCCGCCGGCGGCGACGTCGTCGAGCTCGCCCTCGAGGGGATCGGCCACACGCCGCACCTGGAGGGCCCGGCGAAGTTCCGCCACGCGCTGCTCGCCGCGATCGGCTACATCGGCCGCCCGGCCGACCCCGCGCCGCCGACCGAAGCGATCGTCATCGCCTCCTCCGACTGACCCCGCCCCCGCCCCCCCGCCGAGTGAGCATTCGCCCCGCCGAGTGAGCATTCGCCTCGCCGAGTGAGCATTCGCGACGCGGCCCGCGCTCACCCGCTCAGGGGTCGCGACGAGCGCTGAAGAAGGCGCGCAGCAGCAGGGATGCCTCCCGCTGACGCACTCCCCCGATCACCTCGGCACGGTGCGGCAGTCGCCGGTCGCGCACGACGTCGTACATCGAGCCGGCTGCGCCCGCCTTGTCGTCCCATGCGCCGAAGACCAGCCGCCCCACATGCGCCTGGATCAGGGCACCCGCGCACATGAGGCACGGCTCGAGAGTCACGACGAGCGTGCAACGGGAGAGGTTCCACGACCCGACGGCCTCGGCTGCCGCGCGCAGCGCCACGATCTCGGCATGCGCGAGCGGGTCGCGCGTGGCCTCGCGCAGGTTGCGTCCCTCGCCGATGACCCGGCCCGCGGCATCCGTCACGACCGCCCCCACCGGGATGTCCCCGTGCTCGGCGGCTTCGGCCGCGAGGGCCAGGGCGCGGTCCATCGCCTCAAGGTCGGCGTCACACGCGGGGAGATCCACGCGACCAGGCTATTGCCCGCCGGGCGCACCGGGGACTTCTCCCCCTCGGCACCGCGCCGACCGCCCCCTAGACTCGCTCACGGCGGGGGGAGGACCGAATGCCGGATCTGAAGATCGACCTGGAGAGCGTGCGGGCGGTCGGAGCCGACCTCGGGCGCATCGCGACCGAGTTCGAGTCGGCCAACGTGCGAAGCGACCGGGCTCGGGGCCGCGGCGCGCGTGGTGGGCAACGCCGCCAGCGCCGCACGGATCAACGCGCAAGCGGGGGCGGAGGTGGCATCCCGTGCGCTCGGCTTCGAGACCTTCGAGCAGATCACGGTGCGGCAGGCGATCCGGCTTCGACCCGCGCAACTGGCCGAATCCGAGGCGCTCTGGCGCACGCCGGTCACGGCGCTGGGTGAGGGCGACGTGGTCTACCGCCTCTACGGCAACGGCTCCGCACAGATCGGCCGATCGTGGTCCACGGCGGGACCGTGGGACTTCGCGAGCACGCGCGCCGCGCTCGGCCTGCCGAGCGTCAATGCCGCCGACAACCTGGCGATCGCCACGGTCGATGACCTCGGCGGCTACAGCTTCAGCCGCCACGCGCTCCCGTTCAACGGAATGCCCGGCGGCGCTCCCGAGCATCTGATCAACGGCAACGACTTCGGCGAGATGGGCTTGCGGCTGTTGGATGACGTCCCTTGGGTCGTGGCCAACTGATGCGCATCGATGCACTGGACTACGCCCACCGGGTCAAAGTCACGAACGCCCCTGCACCGTTCGCAGGACTCGTCCTCGATGCGGCGTTCCGCCCCGGCGACGGCCCTGGCGGATTCGTGCGGTACCGCATCGACGATCGCACGCGGTACGCGCTGGTCCGCACCACGGCTGGCGGGTTCCGCTCCGGCCGATGGTGGGCCGCTGCCGACCTCTACGACGTCGACGGGAGCGCGACGGCATCCCCACCCCCCGTCGACCAGGCGCCGGATGCGCGCTTCACGCCGCGCGCCGAAGTGGACCTCACCGACGATGTCGCGGCTTCCCCCGCCCGGGCACCCGAGACCATGGACGGCACACGCTGCACCGCCCGCGTCGACGGTTCACCAGACGTGTCGCTCGTGCGCGTGGTCGACCGCGACGATCACTCCCTGATCGTGGTCGAGTCGGGAGCACTCGGCGTCGGGACGGTCCTGAAGGCGCCGGGCGGACTGGGCTCGATGCTCACGGGGGCCGCGACCGCCACCGTGGAGATCGATGTGCCGCAGCGCGAACCGGTGAAGTGGTGGCGCCCGCGAACGAGCCCCGCGCCCCTCGTCCGCCGCCGCCTGCACCTGACGCGTGCGTGATCGATCCGCCGCCCCGCCATGAGAAGGGTCGAAGGGCACGGGTCGCGGTTCTGGCTAGGCTGACGACGACATGAGGAGAATGCCGTGAGCGAGGAGCAGCCGGAGTCGATGCCGATCGCCCCGTCGACCGATGTGGGCTCGGCGCGTCTCGCCGCCGCCCTCGCCGCGGTGGACGTCGCCGCGATCGGACGCGCTCTTCGCGCCGACTACGTCGTCGTACCGCTCATGCGCGGCCCGGGCGGGGAGACCCAGACCCGCGTCATCGAAGCCGCCGACCCCGAGGGCGAGCGCAAGTGGGAGCTGCACCTGTTCTCGTCGACTGAGACCTACTCCGCCTTCCTGGCCGACAACGCCGAGCGCGAATTCGCCCTGCAGGCCGGCGTGGGGCTCATCCCGCTGTTGGACGCCTACCTGCCGCTGCTGCGGCGCGTCGTGTTCGACGCCGCCGGACCCCACCCGGTGCAGGCGACCCCCGAGGACGTGCGGGCGTCACTGCAGCCGTCCCCCGACGACGACGCCGTCGCCTGGATCACACAGGAGCAGGCCGAGCGCGGGTTGCGCGAGGGAGAACGCGTCGTGGGGTTCGACCTGTTCCTCGGCGACGACTGGGCGCGCATCGACCTGACCGAACCGCGTCACATCGAGCGGGACGTACGGGCTCTCGTGAAGGCGCAGCTGAAGGGCGTGCCGTCGGCGCCGGTCCTGCGCGGCCAGTTGACAACCTGGCTCACACAGACGGCGCGGACGGCCGCCGGTGGCGGGGGTCACCTGCTCGCCTTCCTCACGCGGCGCACGGCCGAGGCTGCGGCATCCGTCTCGGTCACCCAGTACTGGCAGGAACTCGGACCCGCCGGTGAGCGCTCGCACCTGGATGCCGTCGGCGAGCGGCTCAGCACGGCCCTCGGCCCGCAGGACCAGCTGCACGCCGCCGAAACCGGCGGCACCTCCTTCCTGCGACTGACGACGCGCCGCATGGGGCCACCCGAGCTCGCCGGCCGTCCGCTCGGGGTGGTCGACTACTGGCTGGCCTTCCCCGACGGCCGGGGGCTGTGCCTCGTGAGCTTCTCCACCCCGCACATCGAGCAGCTGGCCGAGGTGCGGCTGCTGGCCGACAACGTCATCCTCGCGGCCGCCTGGGACGTGGCGCCCGCAGCGGAGGGGTCCACCGCGTAGTCTTGAGCCATGCGTGTGCACGTGGCCAACCACCCCCTCATCACCCACAAGCTGACCGTGCTGCGCGACGAGCGCACGCCGTCGCCGATGTTCCGGCAGCTGGTGGAAGAACTCGTCACGCTGCTCGCCTACGAGGCGACCCGCAACGTGCACGTGGAACCCATCGCCATCCGCACCCCCGTCACCGAGACGACCGGGGTGCGCCTCAGCGAGCCGCGCCCGCTCGTCGTGCCGATCCTGCGCGCGGGGCTCGGCATGCTCGAGGGCATGGTCAAGCTCATGCCGACCGCCGAGGTGGGCTTTCTCGGGATGCTGCGCGACGAGGTGACCCTGCAGCCGGCGACGTACGCCGAGCGTCTGCCCGACGACCTCAGCGACCGGCAGTGCTTCGTGCTGGACCCCATGCTCGCCACCGGCGGGTCGCTGGGTGCGGCGATCGACTTCCTCTTCGCCCGCGGCGCGCAGGACGTCACCGCCATCTGCATCCTGGGCGCCCCCGAGGGCGTCGCCGCGATCGAGAAGCAGGTCGGCGACCGCGACGTGACGCTCGTGCTGGGCGCGCTGGATGAGCGTCTCAACGAGAAGGGGTACATCGTGCCCGGCCTCGGCGACGCCGGCGACCGCCTCTACGGCACGGTCTGACCCGCGCCGCTGAGGCGGCCCCGCCGCCTCAGGCCCGCACGAGTCGGGCGAAGGCGCTCAGTCGCGCCACTCCCTCGGGCGTGCGCGGCAGATCGTCGAGCACGCCGGGCGCGTAGACGACGTAGGCGGCGTACTTCGCCCGCGACACCGCGACGTTGAGCCGGTTCTGCAGCAGCAGGAACTCCAGCCCGCGCGGCGCGTCGCGCCCGCTGGATGCCGCGAGAGAGACGATCGCGATCGCCGCTTCCTGCCCCTGGAACCTGTCGACCGTGCCGACCGGAACCTCGCCGAGACCTGCGGCCTGCAACGCCTCCTCCACAAGCACCTGCTGCGCGTTGTAGGGCGTCACCACGATGATGTCGGCGGCCGTCAGCGACCGCGGCGGCGCACCGGCACCATCGGTCCACGCCCGCCCGACGACGTCGCGGACGATGCGCACGACCTCCGCGGCCTCCTCGGGCGACTGCGTCGCGTTCCCGTGATGCCGCACCGCGACCGGGTGCACGCCCGGCTCGATGCCGGTGACCAGCCGCGCCGCCGCCGACGGGTGCGAGGCGAGCTCGCCGGCGTACGCCAGCTCGGAGACCGGCTCGGCGACGGCCGGATGCATGCGCCAGGTCTGCGCCAGGAAGTACCCGTACGCCTCGTCGATGACCTCGGCGCCGTCCATGACCCAGCCGAGGGCCGAGGTGTCCACCGGCTCGGGGTGCGTGCCCTGGCTGACCTGCGGCAGCTGCTGCGGGTCGCCCAGCAGCAGCAGGCGGGACGCGGCGACGGACACGGCGATGGTGGATGCCAGCGAGAACTGGCCCGCCTCATCGATGACGAGCAGGTCCAGGCTGTGCCGCGGCACGCGGGTGGGATGGCAGAAGTCCCAGGCGGTGCCGCCGATGACGTATCCGGCGGGCTGCTCGGCGGCGAACGCCTGCACGCCGTTCTTCGCGATGACGGTGAAGGACTCCTCCCCCGTGGGTACTTCCTTCAGCGCCTTGGCGACCTGCGCCTTCGGCACCCCGGCGGCCACGACCCGGTCGAGCATGTTCTCGACGACCGCGTGCGACTGCGCGACCACGCCCACGCGGTACCCGCGCTCGGCGACGAGGCGGGCGATCACGTGCGATCCGACGTAGGTCTTGCCGGTACCGGGAGGGCCCTGTACGGCGAGGTAGCTGTGGTCCAGATCCGCGATCGACGCGGTGATGTCGGCAACGACGTCGCCGGTGCCGCGCGCGAGCGCGCCCGACCGCGTGCGCGGCGGCATCCGGCGCAGCAGGTCGGTCGCCGCGTCGGCGGGCAGGGCGGGAGCCGCCGCGACGACGGCATCCGCCCATTCGTCGATCGCACCCTGCTGACTGCCGGCGGCAGGCGGACCCTCGGGCGTGAGCGCGACGGGAAGCTCAGACCACGTGAACCCGTCGACGGGCGTCTCGCTGACGATGACGCCGTCGTCGAGCACCTCGACGATCTCGGCCGAGCGGGCAGCGTGCAACGCCCGCGGCCCGGCGTCGACGGGGAAGGGCGCGGGCCGCTCGTAGACGACGAAGGGCCGTCCGCGCTCCTTCAACCGGGTGCCCGGGGCGAGCTCGCCGCGCAGCTCCACGAGGCGCCGGTCGACGCGGCCGCCCTCGGGCCGATGCCAGTCCTGCACGACGCGCGAACGCTCGGCGTCGAACACGACGACATCGCGACTGTCGGCCCACGTCGACACCGGCTCGCGAAGCCGCAGAAAGTGCGTGGCCCAGAACGTCTTGCGCTCGCGGGGGTAGTAGTCGATGGCAGCGGCTGCGAGCCGCAGCGCCTGTGCGTCGGATTCCGGCTGACCGTCGGCCAGCCGCCCGAGCGCTTCGGCACGCGGCGAGGGTTCATAGCCGGCGTCGACGGGATCGGGCTCGACCGAGGGGCGCATGCCGGCGTCTTTCGCGCGTTCGACCAGCCAGTCGCGCAGGCGCCTCGTGGAGACGCAGTCGTAGCGGTTGTAGTCGGCGAGGTCGGCGAAGACGGCCTCGGCTGTCGCGTCGTCGCCGTCCTCCGCGGCGGCCCTGGCCTGCACGTACTTGACGATGGAGTCATCGCCGCGCTGGACGTCGCTCGTGCGCACCTCGTCGCCCATGTACAGCGGCTCGAGCTTCTTGATCGAGTACGACCGCGACCCCACGCGCAGCGCCCGGCGCACGATCGGGTAGAGGTCGACGAAGACGCCGTCGCGCAGCAGCCGGTCGACGTCGCCCTCGCGCACGCCGTAGCGCGCCGCCATCTGCAGCAGGTGCGTCGGCTCGTAGGGGGCGTAGTGGTAGATGTGCATGCCGGGGCGCTCGCGGCGGCGCAGCGCCACGAGGTCGAGGAAGCGCTCGAACGCCGCCCGCTCCTCGGCGAAGCTGTGGGCCCAGATCGCGCTGTACTGCTCGCGCACGTCGACCCACCCGAACAGGTAGTCGATGCCCCAGGTCGTCGCCGGGCCCTCGGTGTAGAGCGGGTCGCCCTCGAAGTCGAAGAACATGTCGCCGGCGTCAGGCAGCGGCAGGGCACCCAGTGCCTGCGGGAACACGACCTCGTACGTCGGGACGGGCGCCGGACCGGTGACGGGCGCGAGGAGGCCCGCGGGGTCGGCCGTGTGGGCATTCCCGGCGGACACGGCGTGCGCGACGGCGGAGGATGCCGCGGGCTCGGGCACGCCGGCGGGGCTGTCCAGCTGCAGCCGCGCCTGCGTGCGCAGGCTCGCGAAGACGTCCCACGACATGCGTGCGGGCGCCTCGTGGGCGGCGGCGAGGTCGTCGATCGTGAGGATGCCGCCGGCGCGCAGCCGTTCGCGCTGCACGGGCCGCATGCCCGCCACCAGCAGCAGGTCGCGGTGCGCGACGACCTCGAGGTCGCATGTGGCGCAGCGGCCGCAGGCGATGACGCCCAGCTCGCCCCGCGGGTCGCCCCACGGAATGGGCTCGCCGGCGGCGCCCGCCGCCACGTCGCGGTCGGCGATGAGGGCGAGCAGCCGCGCGCGGCGCAGCCGGAAGGTGGGGAGCAGGTCGCGCACCGCGTGGGTAGACGTGCTGCCGTCGCCCAGCAGCAGCTCGACGTGATCCGCACGGGCCACGCCGAGGGCGTCGAGCTGCACGACATAGGCCGCGAGCTGCATGAGGGCGGTGACGCGAGCGTGGCGAGCGAGTTTGGTGTCCTGCACGACCCAGCTGCCCGTCACCTCGTCGCGCACCAGGAAGTCGGCGAAACCGACGAAGTCGGGGGCGGTGAAGGCAGCCTGGTAGATCACCGCGGCATCGGAGCGCAGCGCCGCCTGGGTCTGGGCTACGGCCTCGGCGAGAGCGGCGGCATCCGTCGATCGCGCTTCGGCGATCTCGACCACGCGTCCCGGGAAGGCCCGGCGATACTCATCCAGCACGCGCCGCTCGTGCGCCATGCCGAGGCGCCCGGCACGCTCGAGCGTGAGGTCCTCGGGGTCCTCGACCGCCGGCACGCGGCCGAGCTTCGCGTCGATGGCGCGCAGCCAGGCGAACTCGCATTCGGCCGCGGCCTTCAGGTCGCTCGCGCTCCAGACGATTCGGGCTTCGTCCTCGATGTATCGCATATCCACCTTTCGTCTTCGACCCTAGCCGCGGGGTCCGACAGTGCCAGACTGGACGGATGAGCCTCCCCTTCGAGAGCGTCTACCGGCACGGCTTCGCGCGCATCGCCGCGTGCACCATCCCGATGGCGGTCGCCGACCCGGCCACGAACGCCGAGTCGGTGCTGGAGTCGTGGCGGGAATGCCACGACGACGCGGTCGCCGTCGCGGTGTTCCCCGAACTCTGCCTCACCGGCTACGCCATCGAGGACCTGGTGATGCAGGACGCCGTGCTGGATGCCGTCGAGCGCGCGGTCGAGCGGCTCGTCGCGGCATCCGTCGACCTCTTCCCCGTGCTCGTGGTGGGCGCACCGCTGCGCCACGGCAACCGCCTGTACAACTGCGCGGTCGTCATCCACCGCGGCGAGCTGGTCGGGGTGGCGCCGAAGTCGTACATCCCCACCTACCGCGAGTTCTACGAGCGCCGCTGGTACGCCGCCGGCACACCCTGGACGGGCGAGTCGATCCGCGTCGGTGCCCACGAGGCCGTCTTCGGCAACAACCTGCTGTTCGACGTGCGCGACGTGCCCGGGCTCGTGCTGCACGCCGAGGTGTGCGAGGACATGTGGGTTCCGGTGCCGCCGTCGTCGCGTGCCGCCCTGGCCGGCGCCACCGTGCTAGCCAACCTCTCCGGCAGCCCCATCACCATCGCCCGCGCCGAAGACCGCAAGACACTGTGCCAGTCGCAGTCGCTGCGCTGCCTCGCCGCCTACGCGTATGCCGCCGCCGGCATGGGCGAATCGACGAACGATGTCTCCTGGGACGGGCAGACGATGATCTACGAGGGCGGCACGCTGCTGGCCGAGACCGAGCGGTTCCCTGACGGCCCCCGCCGCAGCGTCGTCGACGTCGATCTCGATCGCCTCCGGCAGGACCGCATCCGCCAGGGCACGTTCGAGGACAACCGTCTCGCCGAAGGCCGCGACTTCTTCACCGTCGAGCTGTTCCTTGACCCGCCGGCGACCGATGTGGGGCTGCGCCGAGTGCTCGACCGGTTCCCCTTCGTCCCCGACGACCCGGCCCGCCTCGACCAGGACTGCTACGAGGCGTTCAGCATCCAGGTGTCGGGCCTCGAGCAGCGCCTGCGCGCGATCGGCGGGCCGCGCCCCGTCATCGGCGTGAGCGGCGGGCTCGATTCCACGCACGCGCTGCTGGTGGTCGCGCGGGCGATGGACCGCATGGGCCGGCCGCGCAGCGACATCCTCGCGTACACGATGCCCGGCTTCGCCACGAGCGAGCACACCAAGTCCAACGCGATCGCGCTGGCCGAGGCGATCGGCGCCAGCATCCAGACGATCGACATCCGCCCCGCCGCGAATGAGCTGCTGAAGGGCATCGGGCACCCCTACGCGTCGGGCGAGCCGGTGTACGACGTGACCTTCGAGAACGTGCAGGCGGGGGTGCGCACCGACTTCCTCTTCCGCATCGCGAATCGCGAGAACGGCATCGTCATCGGCACGTCCGACCTGTCGGAGCTCGCACTCGGCTGGGCGACCTACGGCGTGGGCGACCACATGAGCCACTACGCGGTCAACGCCGGCGTGCCCAAGACCCTGATCCAGCACATCATCCGCTGGGTGATCGCCCACCGGCCCGGCAGCGGCGGCGCGGCCGACGACGCCGCGACCCGACTGTCGGACGACGCGGTGGCGGTGCTGCGCTCCGTACTCGACACCGAGATCAGCCCCGAGCTCGTGCCCGCCGGCGAAGACGGCAAGGTGCAGTCCACGCAGGACACCATCGGACCCTACGCGCTGCACGACTTCACGCTGTTCCACGTGTTGCGCTACGGGTTGCGCCCATCGAAGATCGCGTTCCTCGCCGAGCACGCGTGGGCCGATCCGGATGCCGGCTCCTGGCCTCCCGGCTTCCCCGACGACGAGCGCTACGCCTACGACCGCGAGACGATCGTGCGCTGGCTGCGGGTGTTCCTGCAACGGTACTTCGGCTTCGCTCAGTTCAAGCGCTCGGCGATCCCCAACGGACCCAAGGTCACCGCCGCCGGGTCGCTGTCGCCTCGCGGCGACTGGCGGGCCCCCAGCGACGGCAACCCCCGCGCCTGGCTCGCAGAGCTCGACGCGGCGCTGCCGCCGGCGTAGCCGGGCGCGGGGCGGGTCAGACCGAGAGCGACCCGTAGGCCATCGTGATGATCCAGCCCTCACGCGACAGGTCGGCGAGGTGGTACCCGGACTTGCGGTCGGGCAGCCATCCCTTGCGGCCGGTGGGATCCAGCCGCACGTGGTCGGCGGCGACACGCACGCCGCGGCCGTCGGCCTCGAGCACGGCCTGCACCTTCGCCCAGTGATCCACGAGCGCGGGGATGTTGCTCTCGTCCAGCAGATGCGAGTGCTTCTGCATCATGTGGATGTCGGCCGCGTCGGGGTGCATGTCGCGCACATCGATGCCGAGCGGCATGGAGGGGGCGGCGACGGCGACCACGGTCGCGGCGCGGAAGCTGGCCGTCTTCACGGCGTAGGGCAGGTCGACGCCGTCGCGGGAGGCGATGAGCCGCGTGTGGTAGCCGTAGCCGCGCGGAGGTTCTCGCTCGATGCGGATCTCCTTCGGGTCGCAGCGCACGAGTCCTGCGATGATCTCGCGGGTGAGGATGCGGCGACGGTCGTGCACGCTGACGCTGGGGTTCCAGCCGAGTCGGGCGGTGATGCCATCGGGCGTGTCGAGCGGAATGGATTCCATGACGTACCTCTCCCCGGCGGGATGACCGCCGGTTGTCTCATCTTCGCCGAGAACACGAGCGGCGGCCACGCCACCCGCCCGTGGATAATCCCTCGACGCGTCAGCCGCCGCCGGCGATGATGCCGATGATGCCGGATGCCAGGAAGTAGACGCCGATGGCACCGACGACGAGCCAGATCAGAACGCGCGCTGGCGACGGCTTGTTGTGCTGCGGATCGGCGGAACTCATGCCGCTACGGCCGCGAGCCCGAGAAGACCGCGCGCAGTGCGAAGAAGACGATCACGGCGACGATGGCCACGATCGCGAGCTTGGCGACGAACCACAGCAGGCTGCCGAGCACGCTGACCAGGATCCACGCGATCACGATCGCAGCGATGACGCCCAGGACCGTCCACAGAGTGCTTGTATTCATGAGGCCAGCTTACGAGGCCGCGAGCACATCGTCCTGCCGGATCAGGCTGGGCCCGCGCGGCGTCGCTTCGACGAGTAGCTGTGCGGGCAGCTGTTCCTTCATCGCCTCGACGTGGCTGATGACACCCACGGTGCGGCCGCCGGCGCGCAGCTCGTCGAGGGTGCGCATGGCGAGTTCGAGGGTGTCGGCGTCGAGCGAGCCGAACCCTTCGTCGATGAACAAGGTGTCCAGCCGCATGCCGCCCGCCCGTGCGGTGACGACCTCGGCGAGCCCGAGGGCGAGCGCCAGCGAAGCGAGGAACGTCTCGCCGCCCGAAAGCGACTGCGGCGGCCGCAGCTGGCCGGTGTGGGCGTCGAGCACGTCGATGCCGAGACCGGATGCCGCGCCCCGTGCGGCCCGGGCGTCGGAGTGGTGCAGCGTGTATCGCCCGGCCGACATTTCCTCCAGCCGCACGTTGGCCGCCGCCACGATCTCCTCGAGTTCGGCCGCGAGCACGAACGTCTCCAGATCCATCTTCATGGTGTTCGGCGCGCGCCCGGCGACGGTGTCGGCCAGACGCCGCACGGCCTCGGCCGCCTCGGCGTGCTCGGCCACGGCCGCGTAGGCGTCGTCGGTCTGCATGACGAGGTCGCGCAGGCGCACCGCGGCGTTCTCGGCGTCGCGCTCCGCGGCGATCGCGACCGCGCGGGCCGCATCGGCAGCCGCCACGGCCGCGGACGACGCCTCGAGGTCCACCGGCTCGTCGGAAGTGCCCGCCAGCTCGAGCTCGAGTTCGAGCGTGCGCACGCGCGTGGCCTCGAGTGCCGCGTCGTGAGCCGCCACGCGCGCGGCGAGGTCGCGCACGACGGCGGCGTCGCGCAGCGCGGCGGTCGCCTCGGCGGCATCGGCGAAGTCGGATGCCGCGAGGCGCTCGTCGAGCTCTGCCGTCGCCGCTGCGAGGTCGGCGTCGGCGCGGGCGAGCCCGGCGCGGGCGGCGAGGGTCGAGTGGGCAGCCTCTCGCCGCACCGTCGCCTCGGCGACACGCTCGGCCACCGTGGCGTAGTCGCCCCGCGCGGCCGCGACGGTGGAGCGGATGCCGATGAGCGTCGCCTCCAGCGCGGCGACAGATTCGCGCGCTGCGGCGAGCTGCGCGGCCAGGTCGTCGCGGGCGCGCTGCGAGGCGGCATCGAGTTCTTCGAGCTCACGGCGCTGGGTGGTGAGGAGGTCGTGCTCTCGCACGGCGGCCTCGGCGGCGGCGAGGGTGTCGTCGGCGGTTGCGAGCGCGGCCTCGAGCGCGTCGAGCGCCTCGCCGCCCGCGCGGGCGGCCGCGGCGGCGTGGCGGTCATGCGCAGTGCGCGCCGCCTCGGCGGCCGTACGGTCGGCGGCCAGCGCCGCGTCTCTGGCGGCTTCGGCTGCGGCGAGCATCTCGTCGGTCACCGGCTCGTCGCCGCGGGCGGCGGGGTGCGGGTGGGCTGTCGAGCCGCACACGGCGCAGGGATCACCGTCGACGAGCGCCGCGGCGAGGTCGCCGGCGTACCCGTCGAGCCGGCGCCGCAGCAGCGCGGTGACCGCTGCCGCGGCGGCATCGGCAGCCGCCGACGCGTCGAGGCGGGTGGCGTCGGCCTCGCGGAGCGCGCGGGCCAGCGTCTCGGTCTCGCGGGCAGCGACGACCCGCGCGGCGACGGCGTCGCGGTGCGTCCGCGCCGTCTCGAGCGTCGTCGCCTGCGCCCGCGCCGCGGCGAGCAGGTCGGTGAGGCGGGTGAGTTCGGCGGGGATCTGTGCGCGCTGTGCGTCGAGGGTCTGCAGCTCAAGCTCGAGCGCGGCGATGCTCTCGACGGCCGCGGCCATCTCGGCCTCGCGGGCGGCGAGCCCGGCCTCATGTTCGGCTGCGGCCGACCACACCGCGAGGTCGCCGGTGAGCTGCTCGACGAAGCGGGCGAGATCGGTGTCGGGGTCGGGTGCGACCTGCCCCCACACGCGCTCCGCGGTGGCGGCGTCGGCGGCGGCCGCAGTCACGGCGTGCGCCGTGCGGGTGGCCGCGTCGAGCACCGAGCGCAGGGCTTCGGCGGCGCGGGCGCGCTCGAGTTCACGCCGCGCCTCGGCGATCGATTCAGTATCGGCTTCGAGAGCCGTCAGGCGGGCGCGGGCCTGCGCGAGGTCGGCGTGCGCCTTGGCCAGCGCCGTCCGTTCGGCGTGGGCCGTCGTCGCCGCGGCGAAGGCGGCATCGGCATCGGACCGCTCGCGCACGAGCGTGTCGAGTCGGTAGTCGGCGCGCTGCACCGCGATCTCGGCGGCCTGACGGCGCCCGGCGAGGTCGTCGGGCGTCGGGCCGTCGCCGGCGAGGGCGTGCTCGGTGATGAGCCGCTCGGCCTGGTCGAGCAGCGTACGGGCGTGTTCGCCGAGGGTCGCGAGCCGGGCCTGCGCCGCCTTGCTGCGCTCGCCCAGGGCCCGCACGTACTCCTCGTAGCGCCGTGTGCCGAAGAGCGTCCGCAGCAGCGGCTGGCGGTCGGCGCCGGAGGCGAGGAGGAAGCGGGAGAACTTGTTCTGCGCGAGCAGGATGACCTGCTGGAACTGCTGCGCATTGAGCCCGAGGATCTCATCCAGCGCGAGCCCGACCTCGCGGGGCTTCGCGGCGCGCCCGATCCACACGCCGTCGACCAGCTCGTCGAGTTCGGCGCGCGTCGGCTCGGTGGTGAGGCCCCCGCCTCGACGGGCGGGCCGCTGGTACTCCGGCGCGCGCGTCACCCGCCACCGGCGGTCGCCGACGGTGAACTCCAGTCGCACCTCGGTGGGGTCCTCGGGAGCGCAGTGGTCGCTGCGCAGGCGCTTGTCGCCGCTGTCGTAGCGGGGCACGCTGCCGTAGAGCGCGAAGCTCACCCCGTCGAGGATGCTCGACTTGCCGGCACCGGTGCGGCCGGAGATGAGGAAGATGCCGTCGCGCTCGAACGCGTCGAAATCGACCGTCTGAGTGGCCAGGAACGGGCCGAACCCGGTGAGGTCGAGCCTGTGCAGCTTCATCTGGCCGCCTCGGCGAGCGTCTGCGCGTCGAGGACGTCGTCGATGAGGGCGGCCTCGCGCACGTTCGCCCCGTCGCCCTCGCGCACGTGGCGCAGGAACGCGTCGAGCAGCTCGCGGTCGCTGCGCGCGGACCGCACCCGCCGCGCGTAGCTGAGGCCGTCGTCGCGGGTCTTCTCGGCGGGCTTGTGGGCCACGCACGCGCAGTGCGGGAACCGCTCCTGCAAGCGGCGCATCGGATCGCGCTGCGGCAGCGTGTCGGTGTACTCCACCGACACCCAGTCGCCTTCGTGCCCCGCGTACGCCTCGTCGGTGAGCAAATCGTCCAGCGGTGCGACCAGCGTGACGAGGCGGCGCGGCACCGGCAGCTCGAGCCACGTGACATCGGCGAGGCCCGTGGCATCGAGCTCGACCAGCCACGACCCGCGCGGCTTGTCGCCCTCACCGAAGCTGTAGTGCAGCGGCGCGCCGGCGTAACGCACCCGCTCCGACAGCCGCTGCCGCCCGTGGATGTGGCCGAGCGCCATGTAGTCGACGCCGTCGAAGGTCGACAGCGGCACGACGTCGAGGCCGCCCTGCTGGATGTCGCGCTCGAGGTGCGGGGTGGGTTCCACGCCCGCGGCGAAGCAGTGCGCCACCGCGACCGAGCGCCCGCCACGGGTCGCGAGGTCGTCGCGCACGAGCTGCATGGCCCGCCCGAGCACCTCGGCCTGCGTGCGCACCCCGGGCCAGACGTGCCGCAGCAGCGCCGGTTCGAGGAACGGGATGCCGTAGATGTGCACGGGCCCGTCGGCGTCGCTCACCGTGAGGGGTGTTCCCACCGTCTGCGGGTCGGTCACGACATGGATGCCGGGGCGCAGGAGGGTCGATTGGAACCCCAGCCGGGCGGCGGAGTCGTGGTTGCCGCTGGTGACCACCACCTGCGCACCGGCGTCGGCGATGGCAGCGAGCGTGTCGGTGAGCAGCGCGTAGCAGCCGGCGGCGGGGGTGGCGGAGTCGAACACGTCGCCCGCGACGATCACGACGTCGACGTCGTGCTCGCGCACCTGCGCCACGAGCGCCCGCAGCACACCGCCGAGCGCATCGAGCGTGGAATGACCGTGGAAGGTCCGCCCGATGTGCCAGTCGGAGGTGTGCAGAATGCGCATGTTTCCACGGTAATCGGGGCCACCGACATCGCCGCGCAGGATCGCCCGCGTAGGCTGGGTGCGCCGTGACCACCGCCCTCCCCGCCTCCTCGCCCTCGTGGCGCAGCTGGACGGTGTGGAGCGTCGGAGTCGTGGCGTACATGCTCTCGGTGATGAACCGCACGTCACTGGCCTCGGTCGGGGTGGATGCCGCGCACCGCTTCGACATCGACGCGTCGACGCTGTCGATGTTCGCCGTCATCCAGCTGGGTGTGTACGGCGCCATGCAGTTGCCGATCGGCCTCATGCTCGACCGCTGGGGCGCGCGTCCGCTCATCACGGCGGGCATGGCGCTCATGGCCGTGGGGCAGCTCGTGATGGCGCTCTCCCCCGACGTGGGCGTCGCGATCGCCGCCCGCATGCTGCTGGGTGCGGGCGACGCCGCGGTGTTCCCGAGCGTGCTGCGCCTGATCGCCACCTGGTTCCCCGCGCAGCGCGGACCCGTGATGGTGCAGCTCACCGGCATCCTCGGTCAGCTCGGTCAGATCGCCGCCGTCGTGCCGCTGGCGGCACTGCTGCACGCCACGAGCTGGTCTGTCGCCTTCGGCAGCCTCGCGGGCCTGTGCGTACTGTTCACGGTGCTCGTGTTCGCCCTCATCCGCAACCGACCGCCGGAGCGCGACGTCGACGTCACCGTCGACACCGACACCGGCGCCATCCGCGTCGTCACCTCGGCGGTCGACACCCGCGTCGGCATCCGTGCCGCCTGGTCGCACCCGGGCACCCGCCTGGCGTTCTGGTCGCACTTCACGACCCCGTTCGCCGGCTCGGCGTTCGTGATGCTCTGGGGCTTCCCCTTCCTCACCGCCGGCGAAGGGCTCACCCCGGGCGAGGCCGCGCTCGTGACGACCGTGTACGTGCTCGCGGGCATCTGCATCGGGCCGGTCATGGGAGCGTTGTCGACGCGGGTGCCGCACGTGCGCTCACGGGCACTCGTGCTGCCGTCGATCGCGGTGCAGGCCGTGGCATGGCTCATCGTCATCGCGCACCCCGGCCCCGCCCCGCTGTGGATGCTGCTCGGCCTCGCGATCGCGCTGGCGATGGGCGGACCCGCCTCGATGATCGCGTTCGACCACGCCCGCACGCACAACCCCTCGCACCGCCTCAGCACGGCCACCGGCATCACCAACGCCGGCGGCTTCCTCGCCGGGCTCATCGCGATCTTCCTGATCGGGGTGGCGCTGGACATCCAGGGAGCGGGCACTCCGGAGACCTACACGCTCGACGCGTTCCGGCTCGCCTTCCTCACGCAGGTGCCGCTGTGGGTGATCGGGAGCATCTTCATCGTCGTGGAGCGCAAGCGCACCCGCATCCACATCGGGCTCGACACTCCGCGCCGACCGCGCGGTCCGCGCCGTCAGGCGACGCGCGGCGCGTAGCGGCCCGACTTCTCCGCCCGAGCGCGTGCCTTGGCGGCCTCCTCCTCGCGGTTCTTCGGCGGCGCGACGGCGACGAGGTCGGCCAGCAGATGCCGCGTCGCGTGCTCGATCTCGTCGACGGCCCGGTCGAACGCCTCGGCGTTGGCCTTCGAGGGCTTGGTCGTGCCCGAGATCTTGCGCACGTACTGCAGCGCCGCCGCGCGCACTTCGTCGTCGGTGGCGGCGGGCTCGAAGTTGTGAAGGGTGTGGATGTTGCGGCACATGCGGTCACCGTACGCTCCGGATGCCGCACCGGCCACCCCCACCCGCCGAGGCACCCCGCGTCCTGTGTCCGCTCAGGATGCCGCGCCGGTGAGCCCGTACTGTCGAATGGTGAGCGAGCCCGAACCGATGACGAACGACGCCGACATCGTCGTCTTCCGCCATGACGGGGCGGAGCTCGTCGTCGAGGCGACCGGGTCGGGGCCGCGCACGTTCCTGCTGGTGCACGGCATCGGCATGGGCCGCCGGGTGTTCGCCGACCTCGTGCAGCACCTCGCGCCGCACGGACGGGTGCTGGCGGTGGACCTCCCCGGTTACGGCGCCGCCGCCGAGCCGCCGCGCGTGCCCTCGATCGAGCGGCTCGCCGATCTCGTCGCGGCCTATCTGCATGCGGACGATCGCACCGCCGGCGAGACGGTCGCGATCGGGCACTCCATGGGCACCCAGGTGGTCGCGGAACTCGCGGCGCGGCATCCGGGGCAGGTGGACCGCATCGTGCTGGTCGCCCCCACCGTCGACCCCGCCGCCCGCGGCGCGCTGCCGCAGCTCGGCCGACTGGCGCTGGACCTCGTCGTGGAGAGCCCCAAAGTGCTCGTGCTCGGTGCCCGCGAGTACGTGCGCGCCGGGCCGCACCTGCGACGCAAGACCCGGGCGATGCTCACGCACCGCCCGGAGCTCACGTATCCGCGCGTCGCCGCTCCGGCACTGGTCATCCGCGGATCCAAGGACATCGTGTGCCCGCGGGCCTGGTGCCGCCGGGCGGCCACGGCGCTGGGCGCCCGACTGGTCGAGATCCCCGGGCACGGCCACGAGACGATGATCCGCGACGCGGCGCCCGCCGCGCACGCGATCATCGCCCACGCGGGGATTCAGCCGGTCGACACCTGACGCGCCAGCTCCGACACCTCGTCATCGGGCAGCTGGATGCCGGCCTGCTCGAGCCGCTGGTGCAGCACCTCGACGATGCGATCGTGGGGCTCGGTGCCGACGTCGTTACGGGTCTGCGCGACGATGCCCGAGACCTTGTCGACCTGGGACGCGTTGTTCTGCGCCATCGCCGGGAGCCGCTGCTCCTGATCCGCCGACAGGTCGCGCTGCGACTCGCCCGCAGTCAGGGTGTCGCGGCCCTCGTCCTGCCCGTGGTGGTCGGCGGCGCTCGCGTCGCCGTCGATGACGCCGATGCCCACCGCCTCATGAGTCGGCTCTGCGGCGGGCGCGGCGGAACCGTCGACCGGCGCCGCCTCGTGCCCGGCGACGCGTCCCTGCGTTTCGGCGGCGACCGCCGCCGCACCCTCCGGGCCGACGACCGGGTTGGCCGGGTCGCGATCGGCGGGGCTCGCCGCCGCCGTGCGCTGCATCGCGTCGGCGTCGGCGCCGCCCTGATCGGGGTGGTTCCCCCCGGGGTTGTCGAACTCGTTCTCGCGCTCGGTCATGATTCCTCCACTCCCAGGTCGGGGTCGGCACCACGGGACGGTTCGGGCGATTCGACATCGCCCACGTCCACGGGTGCACCGCTCAGGTCGGGCGACCCGACGGCGTCGGCGTTGCGCTCACCCGATTCCACATCGTCGATGCCCTCCCAGCCACCGGGCGGGTCGGCGTTGATCACTCCGTCGGGCAGTCCCTGATCCGAATTGTCGGTCATGGTGCGCTCCTCTCGTCTGCACCCCACTCTCGCCCGGCCGGGGCATGCGTCGCACGGGGTTGACGGATGGCCCGCCGCGGGCTTAGGCGTGCGGGTGACGGCAGTAAAGCGCTCAGGCAGAGCGGGGTTCGCGCAGGATGCCGCGGTGGCGCGGGTTGGCGGCGAACCAGTCGGCGACGTACCAGCAGGTGGGCACGACGTCCCGGTCGCCGCGCGCTTCGAGCGCGGCCACGGCGTGCGCGACGAGTCGCCCGGCGTAGCCGTGCCCGCGGAAGGTGGGCACGGTGTAGGCGCGCGTCATCGCGACGGTGCGACCGTCGTCGCGATAGTCCAGCACGCTCACCAGTTCATCGCCGCGGAGCATCGCCCATCGGGAGGCGTCGGTCTGATCCTCGAACCGGAATTCGGTCATGCCGCCAGGCTACGCCCGGCCGGGGGCCTCCCAGGCCGGAAGCACGCCGGTTGTGGCCAACTGCGCGTACCAGCGCCCGCTGTCCTTGACGGTGCGCTCGAGGGTGTCGAAGTCGACCCGCACGATGCCGAACCGCTTGGCGTAGCCGTAGCCCCACTCGAAGTTGTCCAGCAGCGACCACACGAAGTAGCCGCGCAGGTCCACGCCCTGCGACAGCGCCCGGTGCGCGGCGGCGAAGTGGCGGCCGAGGTAGTCGCGACGCAGCGCGTCGGGAACGCTGCCGTCGGCGGCGACGGTGTCGTCGAAGGCGGCACCGTTCTCAGTGACCATGAGCGGCTGCGCGGGGAACTGGTCGCGCAGCGACAGCAGCAGTTCCTCGAGGCCCTCGGGGGCGATGTTCCATCCCATCGCGGTGTACGGCCCGGGCTGCTCGACGAACTCGACCGCCTGGTCGCTGCCGGGCCATGCCGTGCCGCCGCCGGCGGCCTTGTGACCGTCGTTCTGCTGCCGGGGCGAGTGGCCGTCCCACAGCCGAACGGTCGCGGTGGAGTAGTAGTTGACGCCGAGCACATCGATCGACTGGTGGATGGCGGTGAGGTCACCGTCGCGCACGAACGACCAGTCGGTGACGTCGGCGGTGTCGTCGAGCAGGTCGGCGGGGTACTCGCCGCGCAGCATCGGCCCGGTGAAGGCACGGTTGGCCAGCGCATCGATGCGGCGCATCGCCTCGCCGGCGCCGTCGCCCTGCCCGCGCAGCACATGGAAGTTGAGTGTGACCGAGTACTCCGGGTCGCCGGTGGACGTCGCCCGCAGCGCCTGCACGGCACGGCCGTGGGCGAGGTTGAGGTGGTGCACGGCGGCGAGCGCGGCGGCCGGTTCGTGCCGCCCCGGCGCATGACCGCCCTGCCCGTAGCCGAGGTAGGCGGAGCACCACGGTTCGTTCAGCGTCGTCCAGGTGTGCACGCGGTCACCGAGGGCTTCGCCCATGACGGCGGCATAGCGCTCGAAGGCATCCGCCGTCGCCCGCGCCGGCCAGCCACCGGCATCCTCCAGCGCCTGCGGGAGGTCCCAGTGATACAGCGTCGCGACGGGGCGGATGCCGCGCGCGAGCAGCCCGTCGATGAGCCGCGAGTAGAAGTCGATTCCGGCCCTGTTCACCTCGCCCGTGCCGGTGGGCATGATGCGCGGCCAGGCGATGGAGAACCGGTACGCGCCCAGCCCCAGGTCGGCCATGAGATCGAGGTCGGCCTCGACCCGGTGGTAGTGGTCGCAGGCGACGTCCCCGGTGTCGCCGTTCCAGACCTTGCCGGGCGTCTTGCTGAACGTGTCCCAGATCGACGGCCCCCGGCCGTCCTCGTCGAACGCGCCCTCCACCTGGTAGGCGGCGGTCGCGGAGCCGAAGGTGAAGCCCGCGGGGAAGACGAGGCCGGTGTCGCGGTAGTCGGGGCTCGGGGCGATCGGGGGTGTCGTCATCTGAGTCACGGGGTTCATCGTGTCACGTCGTCTCGGTCGGCGGTGAAGGTGGCGGAGCGGCCGTCGGGGGTCGTCACGAGCACCTCCGCCGTTCCGGTGCCACCCGGGAAGACGCGCAGGGTGAGCCCGTCGAGGTAGTCGTAGTCGGGTCGGTCCTCACGCGCACCCCAGGGCAGCACGGCACCGGGCCGGGCGTACAGCGGAATGCTGGTGAACCCGTGCGTCTCGCGCACCCAGCGCCCGCCCTCCACACTCTCGCCGGTGAACAGGCTCGTCCAGGTGCCGGCCGGCAGGTAGAACTCCACCTCACCGCTCTCGGTGAACACCGGCGCGACGAGCAGGTCGGGCCCGAGCATGTACTGGCGGTCGAGGTAAGCCGTCGCCGGGTCGTCGGGGAACTCCAGCACCATCGGCCGCATGAGCGGCACGCCGGTGCGTGCGGCTTCCACCCCCCGCTGGAACAGGTACGGCATGAGCCGCATCTTCAGCCGGGTGAACACGCGGGTCACCTCCACCGCCTCCTCGTCGAACGCCCACGGCACGCGGTAGGACTGCGAACCATGGAACCGGGAGTGCGAGCCGAGCAGGCCGAACGCCGTCCAGCGCTTGTACACACCGGCATCCGGCGTGCCCTCGAACCCGCCGATGTCGTGGCTCCAGTAGGCGAAGCCGCTGAGCGCGAGCGAGAGCCCACCGCGCAGCGTCTCGGCCATCGATGCGAAGGTCGAGGTGGAATCGCCGCCCCAGTGCACCGGCATGGTCTGGCCGCCCGCGGTCGCCGACCGGGCGAAGAGCACCGCGTCGCCCTCGCCCCGGGATGCCACGAGCACCTCGTGCACGGCGGCGTTGTACAGCTGGGTGTAGAGGTTGTGCATGCGCGAGGGGTCGGCGCCGTCGAACCACTCCACGTCGACGGGGATGCGCTCGCCGAAGTCGGTCTTGAAGCAGTCCACACCCTGGGCCATGAGGCGACGCAGGTGCCCCTGGTACCAGGCCGTGGCATCCGGGTTCGTGAAGTCCACGAGTCCCATGCCCGCCTGCCACAGGTCCCATTGCCACACCGATCCGTCCGGCCGGGTCACGAGATAGCCCTGGTCGGCGGCCTCACGGAACAGCGGCGAGCGCTGACCGATGTAGGGGTTGATCCAGACGCACACCCGCAGATCCTTGTCGTGCAGGCGGGCGAGCATGCCTTCGGGATCGGGGAACACCCGGGCATCCCATTCGAAGTCGCACCAGTTGAACTCGCGCATCCAGAAGCAGTCGAAGTGGAACACCGACACCGGCAGTTCGCGCCGCGCCATCTCGTCGATGAACGACGTGACCGTCTGCTCGTCGTAGTCGGTGGTGAAGCTCGTCGACAGCCACAGGCCGTACGACCACGCCGGCACGACGGGAGGCCGCCCGGTGAGCGCCGTGTAGCGGTCGAGCACGTCCTTGGGGGTCGGGCCCGCGAAGACGAAGTACTCCAGCACCTCGCCCGGCACCGAGAACTGCACGCGCTCGACGGTCTCGGACCCGATCTCGTACGAGACGTGGCCGGGGTCGTTCACCAGCACGCCGTAGCCGCGGCTGGAGAGATGGAACGGCACGTTCTTGTAGGCCTGCTCGCTGGAGGTGCCGCCGTCGGCGTTCCAGATGTCGACGGTCTGGCCGTTCTTCACCAGCGGCCCGAACCTCTCCCCGAGGCCGTAGACGAGCTCCCCCACGGCGAGGTCGAGCTGCTCGTGCACGAACGCGTCGGGGGTCGCCGCGGTTTCGGCGGCGCGCGCGTTGCCCACGATGCCCGGATCCACCTGGGCGCCCGCGGCCAGGCGCACGTAGCCCTGCGCCTTGTGACCGCTGCCGGTGAGCCGGCGACCCTCGGACTCGAACGACAGGCTCCACGGCGCACCGGGCGCGACCCGTGCCGTGAGCGAGCCGGTGCGCAGCACCCCGCCGTCGGCGTCGACCGATGCCGTTCCCGCCCCACCGGCGACCGCACCGGGCAGGTCGAACCCGCCGTGCCGGCGCCCGCCCTCATGGTGGGCGATGCGCACGCGCACGACCCCCTCCAGCGGGGAGGACAGCGTCACGGTGAGCACGGGCCGGTTCAGGGTGTCGCCGCGCTTGGTGATGACCGCGGTGGGCGCGGTGACAACGAGCCCCGGGCCGTCGGCCGTGGCATCGGTCTGCTCGATGTCGTACGCCTGCTGGGCGTACAGGGCGGTGACGCCGGGGCGCAGCTGCCAGAACCCGTCGGTGAACTTCATTACTTGACTGCTCCTGCCGTGATGCCCCGGGTGAGGGTGCGCTGGAAGATGAGGAAGAAGATGAGCGTGGGGATGAGACCCAGCAGTGCCGACGCGCTCGTCGTGGTGACGTCCATGAGCCGGTCGCCCTGGAGCATGCTGATCGCGACCGGAACGGTCTGGTTCTCGTTGGAGACGAGGAAGGTCAACGGGATCAGGAACTCGTTCCACGTCCAGATGAAGAAGAAGATGACCAGCACCGAGAGCGTCGGACGCGAGATCGGGAAGATCACGCGCCAGAGGATCTGCCAGCGACTGGCCCCGTCGATGGATGCCGCCTCCAGCACCTCCTTGGGGAACGTGCCGTACACCGACGCCAGCAAGTACGTGCCGAACGCGGCCTGGATCACCGTGAAGACGATGATCACCGACCAGACGTTGTTGTACAGCCCGACGGCTTTGAACATGTAGTACAGCGGGTAGAGCAGCGCCTCCTGCGGCAGCAGGTTGGCCAGCAGGAACAGCAGCACGATCCACGAGCGGCCCTTGACGCGGCCGATGCCGATCGCGAAGGCGTTGAGCACCGAGATGAGCACCGCGAGCAGAGCCACCATGCCGGAGATGAAGAACGAGTTCCAGACCTTCTCGGGGAAGTTCACCCGCTCCCAGAAGGCCGCGATGCCGTCGAAGTACAGCGCACTCGGCAGCTGCAGCGGGCCGCCGTTGGAGTAGTCGGCGGGAGACTTGAACGAGTTCACCAGGATCAGGTAGAACGGCGCGATGATCGCGATCGCGGCGATCACCGCGAACGCCAGCATCAGCCAGTCCACGCCGGTGCGCTTGCGCATGCCGCCGCGGGGGCGGACGGTGCGGCGGCCGCGCGCGGGCGGGGTCACGGTGCGCGGCGGGCGGGTGCCGGCCGGGGCGGTCGTGGTCGTGGCGGCCATCACAGTCCCGCCCTTTCTTTGCGCTCCGCGGCGTTCTGCGCGCGGATGAACAGCACCGACACGATCGCGATGACGATCGTCAGGGCCGTGGCGATGGTCGCGCCGTAGCCGACCTGCTGGGATTGGAAGAACTCCGTGTAGGCGTAGTACGCCGGGACGATCGTCGAGCTGCCGGGCCCACCGCGGGTGAGCACGTAGACGGGGCCGAACACCTTGAGCGCGGCGATCGTGCACGTGAGGGTGACGACGTAGATCTCGGGCCGGATGATCGCCACCGTGATGGCGCGGAACCGCTGGATCCAGTTGGCGCCGTCGAGTTCGGCCGCCTCGTACAGCTCGGGGTCGACCCGTTGCAGTGCCGCCATGAAGACGACGACCGGATAGCCGATCTGGATCCACACCAGTACGACCATGAGGCTCACCAGCGCCGTGTCGGGACTGCCGAGCCAGTTGTGGGTGAGCGCGCCGAGCCCGATGCTCTCCAGGATGGTGTTCAGCGCGCCGTCCTGCGGGCGAAGGATCCAGCCGATCACGATGCCGGCGATCGCGGCAGGCAGAATCTGCGGCAGGTAGTAGGTGGCGCGGAGGAAGCTTGCGACCTTGCCGCCGAATTTGCGTCCTACGAGGTCGAACAGCAGCGCAGCGAGGATGAGTCCGACGAGCGTCGGCACGACCACCATCGCCACGATCATCCACACGCTGTTGCCGAACGAGGTCCAGAACTTCGCGTCGCCGAACAGCCGGATCCAGTTGTCCAGTCCGATGAACTCGGGGGGTTTGATGCCGCGCCACTCGGTGAAGGTGAGGAAGATGTTCCACCCCAGCGGCACGATGACGATCACCGTCAGCAGGGTGAATCCGGGCAGCAGGTACAGCCAGTACGAGCCCGAGCCTCGGCGACCCCGTTGCGGGATCAGCGGCTCCTCCGGCGGAAGCGGGGTGCGCCTGGCCTTTGCGGGGCGCACGAAGGGAACGGCGGTCATGAGCGTCTCCTGTGGCAGGGGTGCCCGGGGGGGCGGGATCAGCGGAAGTCCGCCACGTAGGAGTCGTACTCGGCGCCCAACGACTGCTGCACGTCCGCCGCCGACTTGGTGCCGTTGACGAGTTCCTGCAGCTCGGCGACGAGCGTGTCGTAGAAGGTCGGCGTCGGCCAGTCGGGGTAGAACGACAGACCGTCCTTCTCATTGATCGCATTGAACGCCTGGATCAGTTGGAGGCTCTGCTCGTCGGTGATGTCGGCTTCATCGGCTGCGACGGGAAGGCCGCCGTTGTTCCCGATGAGCGCCTGGATCTCGGGACGCATCGTGATCTCGATGAACTCGTACGCGAGATCCTTGTTCGCCGCCCGCTCGGGCACGACCCAGAGGTTGCCCGACGAACCCAGGCTCAGGTCGCTGTCCGGGAAGGGGAACAGCCCCCAGTCGAAGCCGTCGATCTCATCGGCGAATCGGCCGTACCACCAGCTGCCCGACACGAAGATGGGCGCGCTGCCGTTGATGAACGACACCCCGGCATCCTCTGCCTTGAGCCCCGTGACGTCGGGCGAGATGTACCCGGCGTCGACGTAGTCGGCGAGAGTTTCGGTGGCGTAGGTGATCTCCTCGCCCTCCCAGTCGACCTCGCCGGTGTAGAGCTGGTAGTCGTCGACGAACCCGCGGTCCGCCTGGCTGAGCGCCAGCTGGTACCAGAGCTGACCGAGCGGGTACTCGAGGCCGGCTTCGGCCAAGGGCGTCACGCCCTGTGCGACGAACGCGTCGAGCACCGCGGTGAACTCTTCATAGGTCGTCGGGATCTCCAGCCCCGCGTCGGCGAAGGCGTCGGCGTTGTAGTAGACGGTGACGAACTCGCCATAGTTCGGCACGCCGTACCAGGAGCCCGAGCCCATGACGCCGTCCTCGCTGTAGCGGGCGGTTGTCTGCAGGGCGGGGGCGAGTTTGTCGTCCCAGCCGTACTCTTCGACGGCCTCGGAGATGTCGGCGAGCAGGCCCTGGCTGGCCAGGAGTCCCGCCGTCGCGTTGCCCTTGTTGAACTCCATGAGGTCGGGGGCCTCGTCGGAGTTGAGCACCTGGCTCGCCGTCGAGCGGATCTGCTCGAAGCTCTTCTCCTCGAACGCCACGGTGGCCCCGGTCTCCTCCTCGAAGACCTTGATGGCCTCCGCCCAGGCGATGCCCATCGCACTGTTGGCTCCCTCGTAGTGCCAGAGCGTCAGGGTGTCGCCGCCGGCTTCGTCGCCGGAGCCTCCGGAGCATCCCGACAGCGCGAGTGCTCCGGCTGTCAGGGCTCCGAGCGCGGCGAGAGCCCGCCGGGTGTGGGTGTGTGTGCTGCGTGCCATCGTCGGCACTCCTTTCTCGGTGACCGTCGTCGGTCGATCTGTCAGGTTGTCGAAGCGCTTCGACTAGCGACGCGCAGAAGAATCCCGTGATGCCGCGGCGTTCAATCAGCCTCGACGCGCGGATCAGGGGGTGGGGCGATGGAGCCGCGCCGGTGGTAGGTGGGCGTGATGAGACGCACACCGGGCGTGGCGCCCGCGGGCTCGAGCGCCTCCAGCGCCAACTCGACGGCCAGGTCGCAGGAGGCCGCGGGCACCAGCGGGATCGAGTCCAGCGGCGTGGACAGCGCCGCGGTGTCGAACGAGGCCCCCACCGAGACGACCGACACATCCTCGGGCACGCGCAGACCGCGGTCGGCGATCTCGGCGAGCACCGCGGCGTGCGCATCGTCGGTGCAGTGCAGCACCAGGCCGGTCGCCCCGCCGTCGAGCAGCGACGCGGCTGCTCGTCGGGCAGCCGTGCGGTCGCTCTGCGTCACGCCGGTGTTCGCGTGGGCGGCCGAGATCGCGCGCTCGCGCGCACGGTCGAACACCGCGGAGCGCACGCGCGGCGGGAAGTTCGACGTCGTGTACGCGGTTTCGATCTGCCCGACCAGACCGACCGAGCGGTGCCCGGCATCGGCGAGGCGATCCACCGCCATGGCCGCAGCGGCCTCGAAGTCGAGGTCGACGCAGATGAGACCATCGGAGTCGTCGGGGATCCCGATGAACACGGTGGGGGTGGCGATCTGCCGGGCCAACGCGACGCGCGCGTCGTCGGGGGCGACGTCGAGCACGAGGATCGCATCGACCAGCCCGCTGGCCGCGACCCGGCGCATCCCGGCCTGGGCCTCCTCATCGGTGAGCAGCAGGATGTCGTACTCGTTGCGACGTGCCGCGATCGCCGTGGCCAGCACGAACGCCATGTGCGTCGGGGCGTGGGTGTCTTTGCGCAGCGGCTCGGTGAGCGCGAAGATCTGCGTGCGGCGTCCCGCCAGCATGCGAGCACCGGCGTTGGGACTGTAGTCGAGGACGCGCACGGCGTCTTCGATGCGTCGCCGCGTGGCCGGCGACACCGGTCGCTTGCCACTCAGGGCGTACGAGACGGTGCTGATGGACACCCCGGCCGCCTCGGCCACCTCGTTGATGTTTGCCACGTTGACTCCGTCGTCCTGGTCGATCGAAGCGCTTCGCGGAAGCGCTTCGACATGCAGTTTGATGCGTTGCGCGCATGTCGTCAAGGGGTTTGTGGCAATTGGCAACTTATCCGTCGACTGCGGTGCGCGCCGACACTGCTCGGCGGATTGAGCAATCTGTCACATTTCGTCATCCGCGAGCAGCGGCATCCGTGCGGTTTGACACGCTTCGACATCGTTGGTCATAATGGCCGACATGACTGACAACGCACGCTCTCTGTCCGCCGTGGAGGCGAACGGGACTGCCGCCATGATGATGGCCGGCCGTGTTGCTGTCATGTGTTGCCGAATGTGCCGCTGACCCGACGAACCCGCCGGGCTCGCGCCGCCGCTGATCTGAACGCCGCGGCCGAGCTCCTCAGCACCGTAACGAACGCCGATCACGCGTCGTCGCATGCTCGCCACCCGGCCGACCGGCCGCCCGCAACACAGCTCGAACCCGCTCCAGGCGCATTGCCCGGGTTCCACTCCACAAGGACTTCTCCCATGTCGAACACCGCGCTCCTCACCCGTCCCGCCGCTACCCGTCACCTGCGCGCCGTCGAAGACGTCGCGCCGGTGGCGCCCGTGGTCGCCGCCGCTCCCGCGGCTCCGGCGGCTGCCGCTGCCCGGCAGGTGCCCGCCGGAACCGCTCCCCGCGGCTTCGCGCTGTATGTCGGCATCGACGAGCTGAAGGCAGCCCAGGACGGCGTGTCACTCTCGGTGCTCGTCGAGGCGCTGCGTCGCACGCTGGGCGAACTCGCCCCGCACGCGGAGACCTACGCCACCGTGGCGCTGGCACCCACGACTGCCGGCGGCCGAGACGTGGACGTCGTGCGCCTCGCGCTCCACGAGCCGAGTGCGGTGGCCCGCACCCAGCAGGACGACCCCGACGAGGACTCCGCCCCCGGCGGGGTCACTGTCGACATCTCGCGCAAGCGCGTGCTGATCGACGGCTCCTCGGCGGCGTTCACCTTCAAGGAGTTCGAGCTGCTGCAGTACCTCGTGCTGCGCGAGGGTCGCACGATCGAGCGCACCGAGCTGGTGTCGTCGCTCTGGCAGGGCACGACCGATGACGAGGCCCCCGGCGAGCGCACGATCGACGTGCACGTGCGACGCCTGCGCGCCAAGCTCGGCCGCTACGAGGACATCGTGCGCACCGTGCGCGGCGTCGGCTACCGCTTCGACCGCCACGCCGACGTCGTCATCCGCTACGGCCACGGCTCCCCCTCGCCCGACCGCTTCTGACCCGCGCAGGGTCACGCCCGGGCGGCTCGCGCCCGAGCGCTGCCGCGCCCGCGCGCTGCCGGGGCGCGCCCGTGCCCGCACGCTCCGGCGCACAATGTCGCCATTACGGGGTCTTGCGGCCCGCACACCGCGGTTTCGCCCGCCATCCGGCGCAGATTAGCGACGTTGTGCACGCCAGCCCCGCCATCCCCGCCGCCCGCGGCGCTGCACCCGCCGCCCGGTCAGTGACACCGCGGTGCCGCACGTGCCCGCACGCCCCGCGCACAATGTCGCCAATCCGCGGCGTTACTCCCCGCAAACCGCGGTTTCACCCACCATTCGGCGCGGATCAGCGACATTGTGCACGCCGGTCCCGCCGCACCCGCCGCCGACAGCTGCCGACGTGCCGCCGGGGGCCGATGTCAGGAACGCGACGTAGGGTGGCGGCGTGACCATGGGAACGGGCGAACGGCTGCCGGCGGGCTCCATCCGTGCCCCCGGGCGCCCGCTTTCCACGCGCCCCGACCCGCGCGCCCGCGACGCGCGGCCCCTCGAGACCGAATACCGGCCTCGCGTGCCGATCGATGCGGCGCGGGCCATCCGCTACCAGCGTCACGGCGTCAACGACCCGGCCTTCGCCGTCGACGGACCGGTGCTGTGGCGCGCGAGCCACACCCCCGAGGGCGTCGCGACCCTCGCGATCCGCGCCGACCGCGACCGTGTCCGGGCGGCCGCGTGGGGCCCTGGCGCCGAGTGGGCCCTGCACCAGCTGCCCGCCCTGTGCGGCGGGCTCGACGACCCCACTGGCTTCGACGCCGGGCGGCATCCGCTCATCGCCGAGGTGCACCGCCGCAACCCGGGGCTGCGCATCGGCCGCACCGACCTCGTCTTCGAGGCCCTCGCGAGCGCAGTGATCGAGCAGAAGGTCACCGGCCTGCAGGCCTTCGGCGCGTGGCGGGTGCTGGTGAGCCGCTTCGGCGAGCGCGCGCCCGGTCCCACCCCGAAGCCGATGTTCGCGCCGCCGTCGATCGACGGCTGGCGGCGCATCCCGAGTTGGGCGTGGCATCGCGCCGGCGTCGAGCCACCGCAGGCACGCACGATCGTCGAGACGGCCCGCAGGGGTGACACGATCGTGGCGGCGGTGACGGATGCCGGTGCCGGCGAGGCCGTGGACCGCGTGCTGATGAGCCTGCGGGGCATCGGCATCTGGACCTCCGCCGAGACCCGCATCCGCGCGCTCGGCGACCCCGACGCGGTCAGCGTCGCGGATTACCACCTGGCGCACGAGGTGGGCAATGCCCTGACCGGGCACCGCGTCGACGACGACGGGATGCTGGAGCTGCTGGAGCCCTGGGCCGGTCACCGGCAGCGGGTGATCCGGCTCATCTACGCCAGCGGCGTGCGCGAGCAGCGCCGCGGCCCGCGCCTGCACCCCGAGGATCACCGCGACCGCTGACAGCGCCCCGTGACCGGTGTGCACAACGTCTCCAATCCGGGCCGAACGACCACCGATTCCGAGGCCTACCGGCCCGAAGCCCCCCGGAAAGGCGACGTTGTGCGCGCGACCGCGCGGCCACCGTGAGATGCGCGGACCAACGGCCGACCCACCGCCGCCGCCGTCCCGCCTTTCCCCTGTGCCAGACTCCCGGGATGACGTCGCTCTCCGCTCCCCCACGCCGCGTCGGCTGGGACGAGATCCCCGCCCAAGTGCGCGACGCCGTGGCCGACCTGCTCGGCTCGCCCGTCGTCGCGGCCCGCAGCCAGTCCGGCGGGTTCTCCCCCGGCTCCGCCGACCGCGTGCTGTGCGCCGACGGCCGACGCGCATTCGTCAAGACGGCCACGGCCGACCGCAATCCCCAGGTCGTCGGCATCCACCGCCGCGAGGCCGCCGTGGCCGCCGTGCTCCCCGGCGGCGTCCCCGCGCCGCGGCTCATCGGCACGGCCGGCGGCGATGACTGGATCGCGCTCGCCTTCGAGGAGATCGACGGCGCCAGCCCCCGCCTCCCGTGGCAGCCCGACGCCCTCGAGGCGACGCTGGATGCCTTCGCCCGCGTCGCCGCCGCGCCGCTCGATGCGGCGGCGCGGCGGGTTCTGCGCCCCATCGACGGCCACGTCGCCGAGCTCGCCGGCGGCTGGGCGCGACTGCTCGCCGACCCGCCCACGGACGACCACACGCACGCGCCGTCAGGCGAGCCCGGGCATCCTCTCACCGCCGCTCTCACCGACCCCGACGTGGCGTGGGCCTGGGAGCGGGCGCCGCGCTGGGCGGCCGCGGCACCCGACGTCGTCGCGCAGTGCCGGGGCGAGTCGCTCGTGCACTACGACGCGCGCAGCGACAACATCCTGCTGGATGCCGCGGGCACTGCGGTCCTCGTTGACTGGCCCTGGGCGGCGCGCGGCGCACCCTGGTTCGATGCGGTGCTGCTGCTGGTCGATGTGCGGATGCACGACGCGGATGCCGACATCGCGCGGCTGCGCGCCACGCACCCCGTGTTCGCCGCCGCCGACGACGCAGCGGTGGCGGGGGTGCTGGCCGCCTTCGCGGGGTTCATGCTGGATGCCGGCCGGCGCCCGGCCCCGCCGGGCCTGCCCACGCTGAGTGAGTTCCAGCTCACACAGGGTGCGGTGGCCTGCTGCCTGCTCCGCGAACAGCTCGGCGCGTAGGCTGACGGCATGACCGACCCTCGCACCGGATCCGGATGGCCCCGCGGCCGCATCGGCTGGATCGCCGGCACCGTGCTGCTGCTCGTCGCCGGCGTGCTGTTCGGCCTCGTCATGGACAACGTCTGGCTCGGGCTCGTGCTCGCCGGCGCGATCTCGGTCGGCTGGCTCATCGCCTACGAATCGTGGCGCGGCCGCAACACCGGCATCTACGATCGCGACGACGACGGCGCACAGCTGTAGTCAGGCGTAGTACAGGGCGACCGGGCGTCCGTCGATCTCGCGCACGTCCACGCGGGTCTCGTAGACCTCACCCAGCACCTCGGGGCGCATGATCTCTGCGACCGGCGCATCGGCGACCACGCGGCCGTCGCGCATCGCGACGATGCGGTCGGAGTAGGTGGCGGCGAAGTTGATGTCGTGCAGCACCACCACGACGACCTTGCCCAACTCCAGCGCCATGCGCCGCACGAGCTTCATGATCTCGCCCATGTGGCGCACGTCGAGGTTGTTCAGCGGCTCGTCCAGCAGCACGTACTTGGTGTCCTGCGCGAGCACCATCGCGATGAACGCGCGCTGGCGCTGCCCTCCCGACAGCTCGTCGAGGAACCGTCCGCGGAACGCCTCCAGATCGAGGTAGGCGATCGCGCGGTCGATGTGCTCGCGGTCGACGACCGTCAGGCGCCCCTTCGAATGCGGAAACCGGCCGAACTCCACGAGGTCCTGCACCGTGAGACGTGCGGCGATGTGGTTGTCCTGCCGCAGCACCGCGAGAGTCGTGGCGAGGTCGCCCGACGCGGCGGTGCGCACATCCATGCCATCGACGGTGACGGTGCCGGCATCGGGACGGATGAGCCGGCCGACGAGGCTGAAGAGGGTCGACTTGCCGGCACCGTTGGGGCCGATGAGCGCCGTGACCCCCTCGCCACCGAACTCGATCGACACGTCGTCGAGCACCGTGCGTCCGTTGTAGGCCTTGGAGACCGAATCGAGCGCGATCATCGCGCCCCCTTTCGCAGCACGAGATAGAGGAAGAACAGTCCACCGGCGAATTCGATCATCATCGACAGGCTGCCGCCGAACCCGAACACGCGCTCGAGCAGCAGCTGCCCGCCGAGCAGGAACACGACGCCGAGCAGCGCCGCGGTCGGCAGCGTCCACCGGTGCCGGAAAGTGCCGGCGTACGAGTAGGCGAGGTTCGCGACGATGAGGCCGAAGAAGAGGATGGGACCCACAAGCGCGGTGGATGCCGCGACCATCACCGAGACGACCGCGAACAGGGCCATGATGACGCGGCGGTGGTTCACGCCGAGGCCCACCGCGGCCGGTTCGCCGAGGGTGAGCACGTCGAGGGTGCCGAGCAGCGGTCGCACCGCCAGGCAGGCGAGCACCACGAGGCTGCCGGTGAGCACCAGCAGCGTCTCGTCGGGCCGGGTGAGCGAGGCGAACGCGGTGTCGGTGAGTACCTGGAAATCGAGCGGGTCCAGCATCCGCTGCATCCACTCGGTGATGCTGCGGAAGAACGTGCCGAGCACGATGCCCACCAGCAGCATCAGGTGGATCGATCGGCGCTTTCCGCCGAAGAGCCAGGTGAACAGGAACACGCTGAACGCGACCATGACCACCACCTGCACGAGCCACAGCACCACCGGGTCGGCGCGCAGGAGCGTCGTCGCCCCGAGGAGGAACACGATCACCGTGGACACGAGCATGTAGAAGGCGTCGAAGCCCATGATCGAGGGCGTCAGGATGCGGTTCTGCGTGATCGTGTGGAAGATCACCGTCGAGACGCCGACCGCGGTCGCCACGACCGCCATCGCGATGACGCTGAGTCCGCGGATCTTCACCGCATACGCCAGCGACCCGGGCACCGCGGTGAACAGGTACAGCGCCGCGAGCACGGCGACGGCCACGACGAGCACCCCGAGCCGCACGCCGGGGCGTGACCAGACGGATGCCAGGCGCGCGCGCACCGGCAGGGTCGCGGCGGGGCGGGTGGCGATGTCAGTGGGCACGACTCCCCTTTCGCAGCAGCAGCCAGAGGAACAGGCCCGCACCGACCACGCCGACGATGACCGACAGCGGGATCTCGTACGGGAACCGCACGGTACGGGCGATGAGGTCGCAGGCCAGCACGAACAGCGCGCCGAGGCCGGCGACCCACGGGATCGAGCGGCGCACGTTGTCGCCGATGATGAGGCTCACGATGTTGGGCACGACGAGCCCGAGGAACGGGATCATGCCGGCGGTGACGAGCACCGCCGCCGTGATCACCGCGACGATCACCATGCCGATCGCGACGACGCGGCGGTAGTCGAGACCCAGGTTGGTGGCGAACTCCTCACCGAGCCCGATCACGCTGAAGCGGTCGGCGGCGACCCAGGCGACGATCACCATGACGCCGGCGATCCAGACGTACTCGTAGCGGCCGGCCATGACGGTGGCGAAGCTGCCCTGTGACCACTGCGCGAGCGACTGCAGCAGGTCGAGGCGGTAGGCGAAGAACGCCGTCACGGCGCCGACGATGCCGCCGAGCATGATGCCCACGAGCGGCACGAGCACCAGCTGGCGCACCGGCACCGCCCGCACGACGCGCAGGAACACCCAGGTGCCCACGAGCCCGAACGCCGCGGCGACGCCCATCTTGCCCATGACAGCCAGGCCCGGCCACAGCACGATGGCCACGAGCATGCCGAGGGTGGCGAACTCCGTCACCCCGGTGGTGCCCGGCTCGACGAACTTGTTGCGCACCAGCATCTGCAGGATGAGCCCGGCGATGCCCAGCGATGCGCCGGTGAGCAGCACCGCGACGGTGCGCGGCACGCGGCTCGCGGCGAGGAGGAACGCGGCGGTGCCGTCGGCGCCGCCCTCGAGGAGGGAGGCCGGGGTGACGTCCGAGACGCCGACGAACAGGCTGACTGCGGCCAGCACGACCAGGCTCACGCCGATGAGCGCCCCCACCCACGTCCGCCGGGGGCGGGGGCGGGTGGGGGCGCTCGTCGGCGCGGCGAAGGTGGTCACCTCAGTGGCGGTTCAGCGGCTCAGCGACGCTCAGCCGGCGATCTGCAGCACGTCGTCGATCATGATGCGCGTCGTGTCGATGCCGCCGAACACGATGTACCAGGCGGTGGCGTTCAGGTAGACGATCTGGTCCTGCATGGAGGCGGTCGTCTCCTTCACGATGTCATTGTCGAGCACAACGGCCGCAGCCTGGGCGTCTTCGGCGCCGGTGGCCGCGTCGCGGTCGACGACCCACAGGAAGTCGGGGTCCTGCTCGAGCAGGAACTCGAACGAGACGGGCTCGCCGTGGGTGGCCGCTTCGATGTCCTCGACGACCGGCTGCACGCCGAACACGTCGTAGATGAGGCCGCCGCGGGCGTTGCGGCCGGTCGCGCCGTCGCCGGCGGGCGCCATGGCGCTGAGGCGTCCACCCGACACCATGAGCCCCAGGCCCGTGCCGGCGTCGGCGGTGACGGCCTGCGCCTGGTCGATGCCGGCTTCCAGCTCGGCGAGGGCGGCTGCCGCGGCATCCTCTGCCCCGAGCACCTCGCCGAGGAAGGTGGTGTTGCGCTCGAGGGTGTCGAGGAACGTGCCGCTGATGCTGAGGTCGACGGTCGGGGCGATCTCGCTCAGGTCCTCGTAGAGAGCCGTCGAGCGTCCACCGATGATGATGAGGTCGGGCTGCTGGGCCTCGATCGCGACGAGGTCGGCCTCGAACAGGGTGCCGGCGTTGAACGCGTCGTCGGCGAGGTAGCCCTGCAGGTAGTCGGGCACCGAGTCCAGCGGGGCGCCGGCGACCTCGCCGCCGAGTGCACCGATGGTGTCGAGGCTCGCCATGTCGAACACGACGATGCTCTCGGGGTTCACCGGCACCTCGACCGTGGTCTGCTCGTACTGCGGATCCTCGTCCTCGCCGGCGAGGTTGCGGTCCCACGAATACGACACGGTGCCGACGCCCTCGGCCGCTTCGGCGGTCTGCTCGGTGGCGTCGGTCGCACAGCCGGTCAGAGCGACGGCGGTGACCAAGGCGAGGGAGGCCGCGAGCAGCGGTCGTGTGGTGCGCATAGGGGTGTCATCTCCGGTGAAGGCGACGATTCGGAGCGCGGGCCATCGACGGACGACGTCGGCTCCGACGGCATCGTCGTAGGGTGGAAGGGCCGGAATCTGATCAGGTCGACCCGCTAGGTAGGTTAGCCTAACCTCATGACTTCGACCACCCCGGCATCCTTCCAACGCGAGCGTCGTCCGCTGGATCTGCGGTTCCGCATGACACGACTGGCGGCGCGGCAGTGGCTGACCCCCGGCTACGTGCGGGTACGGCTCGAGGGTGACGACCTGCGCGGCTTCGATTCGCTCGGTGCCGACGACCACATCCGGGTGTTCTTCCCGACGGCCGCTCCCGCGACGGTCGAGGAGCTGCGCGCGGCGCCGAGTCGCGAGTACACGCCGCTGACGTGGAGCGGCGACGAGGGCTGGCTCGACCTGGAGTTCGCCATCCACGGCGAGGGCGTCGCCGCGCAGTGGGCGGCGACCGCCGAGATCGGTGCGGTCGCCGGCGTCGGCGGCCCGCGCGGGTCGATGGTCATCACCGGCCGGCCCGACGCATGGCTGCTGGCGGGCGACGAGACCGCCGTGCCGGCGATGCGACGCTTCGCCCGCACGATGGATGCCGACGCGGTCGGCCGCATCTTCGTCGAGGTGCCCGATGCGCGTCACGAGTTGCCGATCGAGGCACCGTCGGGTGTCACCGTGGAACAGGTGCACCGGGGGGCGGATGCCGCGGGCACCGCGCTCGCGCGGCGCCTCGACGCGCTCACCGCCGCCGACCGGCCCGCGGGCGCGGTGTTCGCCTTCGTCGCCGCCGAGCAGCGCATCGTCAAGCCCGCCCGCGCGCTGCTGCAGGAGCGCTGGGGTCTGGAGCCCGACGCATTCGTGGCGAAGGGCTACTGGAAGCACGGCGAAGACGAATACCACGCCCCGCACTGAGCGGGGCGCGGTCGATCAGTACCAGTCGGTCGCCTGCGAATGCGCCCACGCCGCACACGGCGTGCCGTACGCCCGGAAGATGTAGTCGAGCCCCCACCGGATCTGGGTCGTGGCGTTGGTCTGCCAGTCCGCTCCGGCGGTGGCCATCTTGTGGCCGGGAAGCGACTGGGGGATGCCGGTGGCCCCGGAGGAGGGGTTGACCGCCTGGTAGTTCCAGTCCGACTCCTTCGTCCAGAGCGAGTCGAGGCACTGGAACTGGTCGCTCCCCCAGCCGTACTGCGTGGCGGCCAGTTCAGCGGCGGTCGCCTTGGCGCCCTCGACGGTGTTGCCGGCGGCGATGGCTGCAGCTTCGGCTGCCGCCGCGGCCGCGGCCGCCTCTTCGGCGGCCTTCTGCGCCTGCGCCGCGTCGAGGCGCGAGCGCAGATCGGCGACGCGGGTGGTCACGGTCTCGATGTGCTCCGCGGTCTCATCGACGACGTCGGGAACGAGCAGGAGCGGCATCACCTCGAAGCCCGACAGCCGCTCCACCGCGGCCTGCAGGTCACTCGTATCGACCTCGGTCGCCTCACCGCCGAGGTCGAGGCCCGACTGCGCGATCTCGGTGGAGATCGCCTCGGCACCGGCGATGGCCGCGTGGGCCTCGTCGACGGTGGCGGCAGCCTCGACGGCGACCGACTGCAGGGTCGTCGCCCCCGAAGGGTCGCCCGACAACGGCAGCGCTTCGGCGGCCGCCGCGGCACCGGTGGCGGCCAGCCCGCCGAAGGCGATACCGGCGGCGATGGCGCCGGCTACGGCCAGGCGCCGCCGCACGCGGCGGTGGTGCGCGACGCGCAGCGCGCGCCGGGACAGGGCTGACGTGAATGTAGGCATGACGAAACGTGCTTCCGTGAGCGGAGTGCGCCGGCACAGCGGCGCCGCGCCCTCGGGCCGGGCGCAGTACCCCACTGTGCAAGGTCACTCTGGACGAACGCTCCGTCGTCACTGAACGATCCGTGAGAACGCGGATGACCTCTCGATCAGGGCTTATTGTGCGCGAGCGGGCGCCCCACCCTTGCCCGTCGCCCTCCCCCGGCTGAATACTGGGGACCGCCGGGACCACCGGCATCCGGAGCGACCCGAGAGGGAACATCATGCTGACCCTGAATCCGTACCTCAACTTCGAGGGCCGGGCCCGCGAGGCGATGGAGTTCTATCGCGAGGTGTTCGGCGGTGAGCTGACCGTGGACACGTTCGGTTCGTTCGGCGGCACCGACGACACCGCCGATGCCGACCTGGTCATGCACGCGCAGCTCGAGACGCCGCAGGGGTTCGTGCTGATGGCTGCCGACACCCCGAGCAGCATGACGCACCATGCCGCCACGGGGTTCTCGGTGTCGATCAGCGGCGACGACGAACCGGCCGCGCGGAGCTTCTGGGAGGCGCTGTCGGTCGACGGCAATGTCACCATGCCGCTCGGCGAGGCACCGTGGGGCGGACTCTTCGGCATGCTCACCGACCGGTTCGGCATCTCCTGGCTGGTCTCCATCGACCCCGCACCCGCCGCGTCGTAAGGAGCGGCATCCGACCCCTACATCTCTTCGTGCGTGTCGGGGTCGCCGTCCCAGAGTCGACCCCGCTCGAGCCCGCTGATCGCGGCGACCTCGTCGTTCGTGAGGGTGAAGCCGAACACGTCGGCGTTCTCGCGCTGCCGCTCGGGATGCGCCGACTTCGGGATGGGGGTCGAGCCCAATTCGGTGTGCCACCGCAGCACGACCTGGGTCGGGGTGACCCCGTGCGCCTCGGCGACTTCGGCCAGCACCGGCTCGGTCAGCAGCTCGCTGCGCCGGGCGAGCGGGCTCCAGCTCTCGGTGCGGATCCCGTGCGCCGCATGGAAGGCGCGGAGCTTCGCTTGCGGGAAGTAGGGGTGCAGCTCCACCTGGTTGACGGCGGGCGTGACGCCGGTCTCGTCGATGAGCCGGGCGAGCATCGGCTCGGTGAAGTTCGAGACCCCGATCGAGCGCACCGTTCCGCGCTCGCGCAGCTCGATCATGGCGCGCCATGTGTCGACGTAACGGTCGACGGAGGGGTTCGGCCAGTGGATGAGGTACAGGTCGATGCGGTCCAGGCCCAGCCGTTCGAGGGAGCCTGCGGCGCTGGCGAGCGTCTGCTCGTAGCCGTGATCGCGACCGGGCACCTTGGTCGTGACGATGAGCTCATCGCGGATGCCGCTGCGCCGCACGGCCTCGCCGACCTCGGCCTCGTTCTCGTAGTTGACCGCCGAGTCCAGCAGCCGGTAGCCGCTGTCGATCGCGGCGGCGATCGCATCGACGCCCTCGGGGCCGCGCAGGTTGTAGGTTCCGAGACCGAGCTGCGCAAGCTCGGTGCCGTCGTTGAGCGTCACCGGGGGGATCGAGATCATCCCTCCACGCTACGCCTGCACCCCGGCCGCGGGGCACACCTCAGCCCAGCAGCGACTCGATCGTCGTGATGACGCCGTATTCGGCGTTCGACGGCGCCCGGAACCGCGCGACGGCGGCGACGTCGGGGTGCGCGTCGGCCATGGCGTAGGACCACTCGGCGGCCTGCAGCAGCTCGATGTCGTTGAGGTAATCGCCGAACGCCGCCGTCTGGGCTGGCGTGATGCCGAGGTCCTGCTGCAGGTGCCGCAGGGCGACACCCTTGTTGACGCCGGGGTTCATGATGTCGACCCAGTGATGTCCCGAGACGACCACCTGGTGACTCTCTCCCAGATCGCTCAGTGCCGGCGCGGTGTGGGTCTCGCTGCCGTCGTGGTCGTACACGGCGATCTTGAGCACCTGGTCATCCTGCGCCAGCACGTCGTCGACGACGGTGAGCCGGGCGTAGTACCTCTCCGCCTCGACGCGGAACCGCTCATCGGGCGCCTCGATGTACGCCGATGCCTTGCCGCACACCACGAAGCCCAGTCGCATGCCCTGCGCGGCGAGCGCGCGCAGCCGTTCGACGACGGTGCGGACGAACGCGGCATCCAGCGCGTCGGAACTGACCTCGACTCCGTCGCGCACGACGTACGCGCCGTTCTCGGCGATGTAGTCCAGTTCTCCCCCGGCCGCACCGAACGAGCGCTGCAGCGTCGCCAGCTGACGGCCGCTGGCCGGCGCGAACGCGATGTCGCGCTCGCGCAGCCGCTCCAGCAGCGGCCACAGCCGCGGCGGCACCGCGCCGTCGGGGTCGAGCAGGGTGCCGTCCATGTCGACGGCGATGAGGCGGATGTCGGGAGTGGTCACCACCCCATCGTCTCAGCCCACTCTGAGCGCGACTCTCGGGATAACCCGAACAAAAGACTCCGGATGCCGGGGCGGTGCCCCACCCCACCCCCGTCCTACCTTTGAGCCATGACCACTCCTCCCGTCCCCGCCGCGCCGGTGGCGAACACGCCACGCGCGACGCCGCTGCGCGTCCTCGGCGCCCTGGCCATGCTGGCTGCCTGGGCCATCGCCGGGACCGTCCTGTTCACCGTCATCGTGACCCTCCTGAGCCTCGGGCTGAGCCTCGCCCTGGTGCTCGGCATCGGCCTGCTCTTCCTCATCGGCTTCGTGTACGTGCTCTACGCCACCGCGTGGCTCGAATACGCCCGCGCCGACGGCTTCTACGACTACGGCCTGCCGTCGCTGCGGCCCCGGCGCATGACACGCTCGGGCTTCGGTGGCTGGGTGCGCATGCTCTGGCAGCAGTTCATCGACGGCCCGATGTGGCGCGGCGTCGCCAGCGCGGCGCTGGCGACCCTGCTCGGCGGACTCGTGCTCACGCTGCTGTCGACTCTCGCCTCCGGCGTGGGGCTGCTCTTCGCCCCGATCGCCGGCGACGTCGTGCGCATCCCCTGGACCGGCGCTGTCCTCGACAGCGGCTGGGCCGCCGTCATCGGGGGCCTCGCCGTCGTCGTCAGTGCCGCGCTGCTCGTGGGCATCGCCCTGCTCGACGGCATCCTGACCCGGGCGATCCTCGTCCCCTCCCGCGAGGCGATGCTGGCCGAGCGCGTGCACACCTCCGACGTGCAGCGCGCCGGGGCCGTGCGCGCCAGCGAAGTGGAGCGCACCCGCATCGAGCGCGACCTCCACGACGGCGTGCAGCCGCGACTGGTGTCCGTCGGCATGACGCTGGGCCTCGCCCAGCAGAAGCTCGACACCGATCCGGATGCCGCGCGCGAGCTCATCGCCGAGGCGCACACCTCGACCAAGGCCGCCATCACCGAGCTGCGGCAGCTGGCGCGCGGCATCCACGTCTCTGTCCTGGACGACCGTGGCCTCGACGCCGCCCTGTCGGCGCTCGTCGCCCGTTCGCACGTGCCCGTGCACGTCGATGTGCGCATCGACCGACGGTGCACCCGCGAGGCGGAGGCCGCGGTGTACTTCGCGATCGCCGAGTCGCTCACCAACGCCGCCAAGCACTCCCGCGCCAGCGAATGCCGCGTCGTCGTGCGCAGCCGCGACGACGGCACCCTGTGGGCCCGTGTGGAGGACAACGGCATGGGAGGCGCCCGCGTGCTCCCCGGCGGCGGCCTCGACGGCATCACGAACCGCATCGTCGCCGCCCGCGGCACGGTGCGTCTGGACAGCCCCGTCGGGGGCCCGACCTCGCTGGAGGTGAGTGTGCCGTGCGCATCCTGATCTGTGAGGATTCCGCGCTGCTGCGCGAGGGTCTCGTACGACTGCTCGAAGACGCCGGCCACACCGTGGTCGCCGCCCTCCCCGACGCCCACGACCTCGACACGGTCGTCGCCGACACGACGCCCGACCTCTGCATCCTCGATGTGCGGCTTCCCCCGACGTTCACCGACGAGGGCATCCGGGCAGCCCTCACCCTGCGCGCCGCGAACCCGCACCTGCCGGTGCTCGTGCTCAGCCAGTACGTCGAGGAGCGCTACGCGTCGGAGCTCATCGCCGGCCGCGGCGGGGCGCTGGGCTACCTGCTGAAGGACCGGGTGGCCGATGTGGCCGAGTTCGTCGAGACGGTCGCGCAGATCGGCGCCGGCGGCACCGTGTTCGACCCCGAGGTCGTCTCGCAGCTGCTCATGCGACGTACCCGCGACGACCGCATGGCCCGCCTCACCGACCGCGAACGCACCGTGCTGGCGCTGATCGCCGAAGGAAAGTCCAACCAGGCCATCGCCCGCACGCTGCACGTCAGCGAAGCGAGCGTCGAGAAGTACATCACCTCCCTCTTCCAGAAGCTCGACCTCGAGCAGGACGAGGCAGGAAACCGGCGGGTGCTGGCAGCGCTGGCCCACCTCGAACACGGCGGCGACCTGCCGCAGACAGGAGCATCACGATGAGCACGCCACTCACACGCCCTACGACCCCGCAGCCCGGCGCGACCACGCCCCCGCCTCCCGACGCGGCCATGCCCCCGCAGCCCGGCGCTCCCACCCCGCCGCCGCAGCGGTCGTCCGCAGGACGGGTCGTCGCGATCATCGCGATCGTCGTGGGCGGACTGCTCATCCTCGGCACGGTCACCTTCGGCATCATCGGGGCGGTGGTGCGCTCGGGTGGCCCCGTCGACGACCGCATCGCGGTGGATGCCGCAGGCGTCGACTCCCTCGACATCGACGTGTCCGCCGGCGACGTGCGCGTGCTGTTCACCGACACCGACGAGGCCGTGCTCGACATCACGGCCGACGCCGGTGCCGGAAACTGGACCCTCACCCGTGAGGGCGACGAGCTGGTCGTGCGGTCGCCGCAGCGCTGGTTCTTCGGCTGGTGGTTCTACGACGGCCCGACGCGAGTCGTGCTGGAGCTGCCCGAAGAGCTGGCAGGCGCGGGCCTCGAGGCGGACTTCGTGCTTTCGGCCGGGTCGCTCGACGTCGATGGTGAGTTCGGGTCGCTCGACCTCGAGGTGAACGCGGGCGAACTCACGGTCACCGGTGCGGCGACGGAGCTGAGCACCGACGTCAGCGCGGGTCGGGCGAACCTCGAACTGGCCGACATCGACACCGCCGAGCTGAACGTCAGCGCGGGGGGCCTGAAGGCCGTGCTCACCGGCAGCGCCCCCACCGACGTCGCCATCGACGTGAGCGCCGGGTCGCTGGACCTCACGGTCCCTGCGGGACCGTACCGCGTCGAGTCCGACGTCTCGGCCGGTGGCCTCGACAACCGGCTCGAGACCACGTCGCAGGCCACGCGCATCATCTCGGTGAACGTGTCGGCGGGAGATGTGACGCTGCGCTCGGATCGCTGAATCCGGGTTCTGGTACAGGGAAAGGCCCGGTCGGAAGATCCGACCGGGCCTTTCCGCTGTCGTTGTCACGGCTGCCGCGTGGACGCTGTGCACCCCGTCGCGTTAGCGTGGACGGCGTGACCGCCCCCATCGACGCCACCACCACGCCCGCCTGGACCGAATTGACCGCGCTGCGCGACACATTCGCCCCCGACCTGCGCGACTGGTTCGCCATCGACCCGCGTCGCGCCGAGCGCCTCAGCCTGCCGCTGGCCGACCTCCACGTCGACCTGTCGAAGAACCTCGTCACCGACGAGGTGCTCGCAGCCCTGGTGCGCCTGGCCGAGCAGACCGGCGTCGCCGAGCGCTATGCGGCGATGCTCGCCGGCGAGCACATCAACACCACCGAAGACCGCGCCGTGTTGCACACGGCGCTCCGCCGACCCGCCGGCGCCTCCCCCGCCCTCGTCGTCGACGGTCAAGACGTCGACCACGACGTGCAGGAGGTGCTGACGGCCGTCTCGGCCTTCGCCGACCGGGTGCGCTCGGGCGAATGGGTCGGCGTCACGGGCAAGAAGGTGCAGACGATCGTGAACATCGGCATCGGCGGCTCCGACCTCGGACCGGTCATGGTGTCGGAGGCGCTGCAGCCGTATGCCGACGCCGGCATATCCGCACGCTTCGTGTCGAACATCGACCCCACCGACATCGCGCAGAAGACTGCGGGACTCGACCCCGAGACGACGCTGTTCATCGTGGCATCCAAGACCTTCACGACGCTGGAGACCCTCACCAACGCCCGTCTCGCCCGGGACTGGCTGTGGTCGGGGCTGGAAAAGACCGGCGCGATCGACGGCAGCGACGCGTCGCGCACCGACGCCGTCGCCCACCACTTCGTCGCCGTCTCCACGGCGCTGGACAAGGTCGCCGCCTTCGGGATCGACCCGGCCAACGCGTTCGGATTCTGGGACTGGGTGGGCGGTCGCTACTCGGTGGACTCCGCGATCGGCCTGTCACTGGCGATCGAACTCGGCCCCGACGTGTTCCGCGAGCTGCTCGCCGGCTTCCACGCCGTCGACGAGCACGTGCGCACGACCCCGCTCGAGCGCAACGTCCCGGTACTCATGGGACTGCTCAACGTCTGGTATTCCAACTTCCTCGGGTCGCAGTCGCACGCGGTGCTGCCCTATGCCCAGCAGCTGCACCGCTTCGCCGCCTACCTGCAGCAGCTGACGATGGAATCCAACGGCAAGTCGGTGCGCTGGGACGGCACGCCCGTCACCACCGACACCGGCGAGGTGTTCTGGGGCGAGCCCGGCACCAACGGACAGCACGCGTTCTACCAGCTGATCCACCAGGGCACCCGCCTCATCCCGGCGGACTTCATCGCCTTCGTGAACCCCGCCTACCCGCTCGCCGACGACGGACGCGACGTGCACGGACTGTTCCTGGCGAACTTCCTCGCGCAGACCAGGGCGCTCGCGTTCGGCAAGACCGCCGAGGAGGTCGAGGCCGAGGGCACCACCGGTCCGCTCGTCGCAGCGCGCACATTCCCCGGCAACCGGCCGACGACGTCGATCTTCGCCGACTCGCTGACGCCCCGGGTGCTGGGCGAGCTCATCGCGCTGTACGAGCACATCACCTTCACCCAGGGCGTGATCTGGGGCATCAACTCGTTCGACCAGTGGGGCGTGGAGTTGGGCAAGCAGCTCGCGCTGCAGATCGCCCCCGCGATCGAGGGCGACGCCGACGCGCTGGCGGCACAGGATGCCTCCACGCGCGGGCTGCTGGAGTACTACCGGGCGCACCGCCGGCACTGACGCCGACCGCGCGGCTGCGACAGGGCGCTCGCCCCGCCGCAGCCCGCGGGTCAGCCGAGCCCGGCGGGACGGGTGGGCGCGTCGCCCCGCAGGTGCTCGCCGAGGAACGCGAACACGGTGTCGTACCAGACCACGGCGTGCTGGGGCTTGAGCACCCAGTGGTTCTCGTCGGGGAAGTACAGGAACCGGTGCTCGGTCGTGCCGTCGTCGTTGCCGTGGTGCTCCATGAGCTCGGCCCACAGCCGCAGGCTCTCGCCGATCGGCACTCGGTAGTCGCGGTCGCCGTGGATGACCAGCAGCGGCGTACGGATGTCGGCGACGGCCCGGTGGGGCGAATTCTCGAGCATCGCCTCCGGCGTGAAGATGCTCTGCCAGTACCCGGCGTGGTCGGTGGTGCCGGCGAACTGGTCGAGCGCCCAGAGGCTCGCGTGGGTCACGATCGCCCGGAACCGGTCGGTGTGCCCGGCCACCCAGTTGGCCATGTACCCGCCGAACGACCCGCCCATCGCGGCCGTGCGGGTCTCGTCGATGTCGGGACGGGCCTCGACGACATCCGTGATCGACATGAGGTCGGTGAACGGCGCCGCACCCCAGCTGTTCCAGCCGCGCGCGATGAAGTCCAGGCCGTACCCGGTGGACAGCGCCGGGTCGGGCAGCAGCACGGCATAGCCGCGGGCGACGGCGAGGTTCGGGTTCCAGCGCCAGCTCCACGCGTTCCAGCTGTTGAGCGGGCCGCCGTGGATCCACAGCAGCAGCGGCGCCGGGGTCTCGGCCGCGGCGCCCTGGGGCAGCAGCAGCCAGCCGCGCACGCGCGCGCCGTCGGCCGCGGTGGTCTCCACCTCGGTGATCGTGCCGGGCACCTCGGGCGCCGGCGCGGGGGTGGCGAGCACGGTGACCGCACCGTCGCGCGCGATGCGCACCGGGTGGGGCGCGGCGATCCACGATGAGCGCAGCGCCACGAGGTCGCCGGTGCGGCGGTCGACGTGCACATCGGTGTAGGTGAAGTCGTCGTGGGTGATCTGGTCGACAGCGCCGTCGTCCAGGCCGATGCGGAACACCGGCCCCCGCCCGTCGGAGTCGGCGGTGACGATGAGCGCACGGTCGTCGTGGTCGAACTGGATGCCACTCGGCCACCGGTCCCACTCGGCGGCGATGCGCCGCGGCGACGAGCCGTCGATGCTGCTCACCCACAGCTCCTGCGCGGTCGGGGCGGCCGGCGTCGATTTCACCGACCGCACATAGGCGAGCGTGGTCCCGTCGTGGCTGATCGCGGGGGCGGTGAGGTCGACGCCCGACTCGTCGCGCAGCACCGTGTGCGCGCCGGTGGCGACGTCGATCGACACCAGGCGGTAGCGACCGTCGAGGCCGGTGGACACCAGCAGGGCGGCCACGAGTGTCGTGCCGTCGGGGGTGAGGGCGGTGCCGGCGTTCTCGCCGGTGCGTCCGGGGTGCGGGGTGAGGTCGCGGGGGCGCGGCAGGCTGGCCGGGTAGGGCTCGGGTCGGTCGGCATCCGCGCCGAGGTCGTCGGCCCCCTCGGCAGCCGCTTCTTCGTCGGCGACGGCGGCGAGGGTGTCGTCGAGACCGTCGAGGTCGAGCGACAGCAGGTGCGGTTCGTCGGGACCCAGGTCGTGGTCCCAGTGCCGCACCGGGTAGGTGTCGTGGAGGATGGCCGACACCTTGCGCTTGGTGCGCTCGGCACGCAGACGCGCGTCGTCTTCGAGGGTCTCGGCCGAGGGAAGCAGGCCCGCGGCGAGCACGAGGCGCTCGGCGGCTTCGGCCACCCCGGCGATGCCGGACACGCCACCGGCCAGCCGCGTCACCGGGCGCGCTTCGCCGCCCGCGGCGGGCAGCAGCCACAGCTGACCGGCGTCCTCGCCGTCGGCTGCCTCGACATCGGGACGGGCGGAGACGAACAGCAGGTCACCACTGGGAAGGAACGCCGCACCCGCCTCGCCCTTGGCCGACCGTGTGAGCCGGCGCGGGGTGCCGTCGCCGGTGGCGGGCACCTCCCACAGCGAGCGCTCGTAGCCGGTGGCATCCTTCGTGAGGGTCGCGACGGTCAGCACCGCCCGTGCGCCGTCCGGAGCCACTGCCACCGCCTCCACGCGAGGCAGGGCGATGTAGTCGTCGAGGGCGTCGAAGGGAGTCGTGACCATGCCTTCCAGGCTATCGCCGCCTGCGTTCCCGCCCCCGTTCGTAGGGAACGTACATGTGGTCTGACCATAGCGGGGGGATGCGTCGTGCCTCTTCTACGATGAACGTGCACGGGCGCCGCCGACCCGGTAACAACGAAGCATGAACCGTCAGCGACTCCTCCCCCTCGCCGTAGTCGCGGCGGCGCTGGTCGCCCTCTCCGGCTGCAGTGCGGCCGGAGACGAGGCGAGCGCCGGCGGGGGCGCGTCCCCCACCTCGTCCCCCGCGTCCTTGCCGGTGGACGAGGGACTCGTCACGGGCGACGGCGCGGTCAGCGTGGAGCTGTGGACCGACCTCTCCTGCCCGTACTGCGCAGTGCTCGAGGAGACCACCGGGGACGACCTCGAAGCCTGGGTGGCCGACGGCACGATCACGCTGGCGCTGCACCCGATGAATTACGTCAGCGCCAAGCGCGGCGACACCACCGACTACTCCACACGCGCGGCCAACCTCCTCGCCCTCACCGCCCAGGCCGGTGAGACCGATGCGCTGCTGCCGCTGTACGCCCTGCTGCAGGCCAACCAGGTGGATGCCGCCGGAGCACCGACCGACGCAGATCTGCTGGCCTACGCTGCCGAGGCGGGCGTCGCCGCCGACCTCACCGCGGGAGTCGAAGGACGAACGATGGCCGAATGGGTGCAGGAGAGCAACGACCGCTGGGTCGGCACCGTCGTCGGCAGCGACACCCCGGTCGACCACGTGCCGCTGCTCGTCGTCGACGGCGAGACGTTCGAGATCCGCGGTGACGGGTCGGATGCCGCGCGCCTCCGTGAGGCCGTGGCGGCGGCCGCCGCCGAGTGACCCCGGCGGCGCGGCACGAGCCCGACGTGCCGCGCCGCCGTGTCGGCTCCGGTCGAGGGTGAGCCCGCGTCAGTCGGCCGCTTTCGTCTCGACCGACAGCAGCGGCGCGCCGGCCGTCGTCGGGCCGAGCTCGATCGGGTCGACCGCGTCGAACTGGTCGGCGTTGAGCACGATCACCGGGGTGATGAGCGGGTAGCCCGCCTTCTCGATGACCGCGCGGTCGAACGTCACCAGGGGCGTTCCGACCTCAATGCGGTCGCCGTTGTGCACCTTGACATCGAACCCCTCGCCCTTCAGGTTCACGGTGTCGATGCCGACGTGGATGAGCAGCTCGATGCCGCCGTCGAGCACCAGCCCGAAGGCGTGCCCGGTGGGCTGGGCGGCAGCGACCGTGCCTGCGCCGGGCGCGTAGACGGTGTCACCGCTCGGCTCGATCGCGACGCCTGGGCCCATCGTGCCGCCGGCGAACACCGGGTCGGGCACGTCCGAGAGCGGCACCGCCCTGCCGTCCAGTGGCGACATGATCTGCAGCGCCGCCCCCACGTTGGGCGCGTTGCCGGCATCGGCGGTGGCCGTCGCCGTCGTGGGTCTGACGGCCGTCGCCGTCGCCGCCCCGCCGACCGCGGCCCCCGCGGTCGCCGCGGCAGGTGCACCCGACCCAGCCGTCGGCGCGGCGACCGTGCCGCTGTCGCCGACCGCGGCCGCCTCTTCGGCGGTGGGCTTCGGCTTGTAGCCGAAGATCAGCACGAGCGTCATCGAGGTGATGAACGCCGCCGCCACCGCGATGCCGTACAGCGCCAGCGGCTGGAACGCCGGGATGGTCAGCAACGAGGTGAACACGAACGCCTCGGTGCGGACGCCCCCGCCGATGCCGATGATGAGGCCGCCGACGAAGCAGCCCACGAGCATGCGTGGATAGATCCGCTTGAAACGCAGATGGATGCCGTACAGCGACGGTTCCGAGATGCCGCCGAGCAGCCCCGCCGCGAGGGCACCGGTCGCCGTCTGCTTCATCGCCTGGTCGCGCTCACGCCACGCCAGCACCAGCACCGCGGCCGTGGCGCCGAAGCAGGCGAAGTTCCAGGCCCCCATGGGGCCCTGGATGAAGTCGTAGCCGAGGGTCTGGATGTTCAGCAGCATGATCGCGTTGATCGGCCAGTGCAGCCCCAGCGGCACCATGAACGGGTAGGCCAGCGGAATGATGATGGCGAAGATGAACGGCGAGAAGTCGTTGATCGAGCTCAGCAGGTTCGCCAGCCCCGCACCTGCGTAGACGCCGATGGGGCCGATGAGGAAGGCCGTGAGCGGGATCATGATGAGCATCGCCAGGAACGGCACGAAGATCAGGTGCAGGTTCGTGGGGATGATCTTCTTCAGGCCCTTCCACAGCGGCCCGAGCACGGCGGCCATGAGCAGCGGCGGGAACACCTGCGAGCTGTAGTCGAAGATCGTCAGCGGAATGCCGAAGACCGGCACGGTCGTGATGTCGGAGCCCAAGAAGACGATCTGCTGCGCCGTGGCATCCTGCCCCAGCGCCATGAAGCCCGGGAGCATGACCACCGCCATGATCGCGAAGCCCACCCAGGGGTCGGCGCCGATCTTCTGCGAGGCGTTGTAGGCCACCATGAGCGGCAGGAAGATGAACACGCACTGCCACATGAGGTTGATGAACGCCCACGACGGCTCGAGCACGACGCCCGGTGCGTTCCACGAGGGGATGACACCGAGGGTCGCCATGAGCGCCATGAAGGTGATGAACAGCGACGCACCCAGCAGTGCACCCAGGATCGGGCGGAAAGAGTCCGAGAGGAACTCGAACAGGGTGTCGAGCCACGCGACCTTGCCGCGAGGCCCCTTGGCACGCTCGCGCGCCTTGATCGCGGCGGCGTCGTCGACGTCGCCCTCTTCGTCACCGGTCATGGTGGGCAGCGCCATGATCTCGTTGTAGACCGTCTGCACGCCACCGCCGATCACGACCTGGAAGCGATCGCCCGCCTGGGGCACCGCCCCCATGACGCCGGGGAGCGACTCGATGCCGCTCTGGTCGACGAGGTCGCCGTCGCGCAACTGGAATCGCAGCCGCGTGGCGCAGTGCGTGAGGCTCTCGATGTTGCCGGGTCCGCCGACTTTCTCGACGATCTCGGCTGCGGGGCTGTCAGGCATGGGCGCTGCTCCCTTCACGGGGATGAGCCTGCCGACCGGGCTCGGTCGCGAGGAGACCAGGTCCATCGCGGGCGACTTTAGCCCGGGAACGGCCGCGGGTCGAGGGGTTGCGAATCATCCCCGAGTGGGATGCGGCATCCCTCTTCAGGCCGACGACCACAGAGGGGCGCAAGCGAAGACTGGCATGGTGAACAACACATCTGCCCCTCCTGCCCTGACCACCACCGGTCTCATCAAGCGCTACGGCCCGCTCACCGCACTGGCCGGCGTCGACGTCACCATCGCGCGCGGCGAATCCGTCGCGGTGATGGGCGCATCCGGCTCCGGCAAGACGACGCTGCTGCACTGCCTCGCGGCGATCCTCTCCCCCGACGCCGGCTCCGTGCGCCTCACCGTGCCCGGTGCGGCGGTGCTGGAACTGGTCGGCATGAGCGAATCGGAGCGTTCGGCTGTGCGCCGCTCGCACGTCGGGTTCGTCTTCCAGGAGCATCTGCTGCTGCCCGAGCTCACCGCCATCGAGAACGCCGCGCTGCCGCTGATCGTCACCGGGCTCCCGCGAAAGCAGGCCGAGGCACACGCCGCCGGCTGGCTGGACGCGCTCGGACTGGCCGGCATGGCGGACCGCCGCATCGGCCAACTCTCGGGCGGGCAGGCCCAGCGCGTCGCCATCGCCCGCGCGCAGACGACCGGAGCCCCGGTGGTGTTCGCCGATGAGCCGACCGGAGCCCTCGATTCGACCACCTCGGCCGAGGTGATGGGCGCTCTGCTGCACGCCACGACCGGGCAGGGTCGCAGCCTCGTCGTCGTCACCCACGACCCCGGCGTCGCCGCGCGCTGCGACCGCGTGCTGCACATGCGCGACGGCCGCATCGTGGGCGAAGCCGCCGGCACCGCGTCCACCGCCGCCGCGAGCGGAGCCGGACGATGACCGCCGCGCTGGTGGGCGCCCCCACGACGCCGCCGCGTGGTTCGGTGGGCTCGTTCGGGCGCATCGTGACGCTCACGACCCTGATGGCCCGCCCGTCGCGACAGGGCCGGGCGGCACTGCTGCTGCCGGTCGTCGCCTTCGCCGTCACGACGGCGCTGCTGCTGGTGGTCGTCGGCGGCACCGTGATGTTCCACACCGACCCCCGCGTGGCGGGCGACCCGCTCTACCCGATGCTGAGCCTGCTGGCCCTCGTGCTGCTGGCCGTGCCGGTGTTCACGCTGGGCGCTGCCGCTGCCCGCCTGTCGAGCCGGCGCCGCAACGACCGGCTGGCGACCCTGCGACTGCTGGGGGCGACCAGCACCGAGGTGTCGGCGATGACCGTCGCCGAAGCCGCGCTCACGGCCTTCGCCGGAGCCCTCGTCGGCGTCGTGCTGTACCTCGTGCTGCTGCCGTTGGTGGGGCTGCTGCCCTTCTTCGGCGGACCGGTCGGTATCGCCGCGGTGTGGGCGGGACTGCCGGCGCTCGGCTGGGCCGTCGTGGGTGTGACTGCGCTGGCCACCACGAGCGCCGCGCTGAGTCTGCGCGCCGTGCGGCTGGGTCCCCTCGGCGTGCGCCGGCGGACGGATGCCGCACCGCGCCGGATCGTCGTGCTCGTGGGGGGACTCGTGGCGCTGGTCGCGCTCATCGCCGCGGCGGCGAGCTTCGGCACCCTCAGCGACACGCTGGGCGTCATGATCCTCATCGGCATGTTCGCCGGTGCGATGGGGCTGATCAACGTCATCGGCGCCCCCATCGTCGCCGCGCACGGCCGCCGCATGGCGCGCCGCGCGACCTCGGCGGCGACCCTCATCGCCGGTCGCGAGCTGGCCGCCCACGCACCGCAGGCGTGGCGGCGGGTCTCGGGCATCGCGATGATCGCGTTCATCGCCGTCGTCGCCGGCGGCGGGATGGGGCTGCTCGAGTCCGTCGGCGAGAACGAGCAGGGGACACTCCTCTCCGACATCCGCGTCGGCGTGCTGGTGACCCTGGGTGCGGCGTTCGTGCTGCTGGCCTGCTCGGTCGGCGTCACGCAGGCGGCATCGGTGCTCGAAGACCGCGAGCTCATCGTGGGTCTGGACCGCCTGGGCATGCCCGAGGATCAGCTGCGCCGGTCGCGCAGCCTGGCCGTCATGGTGCCGCTGCGCTGGGCTGCGTTGGGCGGTGCCGCCGTCGGCGCGGCGCTGAGCGTGCCGATCGTGGGGGCCTCCGGCATGCTCGCGCCGGTACCGATCATCGTCGTGGCGCTGACCTTCGTCGCCGGCTTCGCCGCGGTGGCCGGGGCAATGGCCGCCACCGAGCCGCTCGCCCGCTCGGTGCGCCGCAGCGCGGCGTGAGGGCGGCGTCGGGCGTGGTTCGATGGAGAGATGACCGATTCCCCCGTCTCGATGTCGCTCACGCTCGACGGCGTCGCGGTGCTGTCGCCGGCCGCCCTGCAGGCGCTGTACCGCATCAACGGCCGATCCACGGTGGAGATGCGGTTGGCAGTGGCAGCCGGCGAACCGCTCTACACCGCTGAACTGTTCGGCGCCGACCACCTGCAGGTCGTGCCGCGACTGGAGAAGACCGCCGCGTACCTGCTCGAGCACGGGGTGCCGTTCCGCGTCTTCGAGAACGCCGACGGCGAGCGCGAGGAGATCTCGCTCGAGGTGATGCGGAGCATCCTCGGCGAAGCCTGACCGACAGCACACGGCGCACGCAACCCCGTGCGCCGTCACGGGCGACGGGCCTACCGTGTCGTGCATGCAGGGTTTCGCTGCTGTCGACTACGAGTTCGCCCGGCAGGTGCTGCAGCGCGGCATCGCGGCGCTGTACGCGATCGCTTTCCTGTCGACGCTCAACCAGTTCCGCGCCCTGCTGGGCGAGCGGGGGCTGCTGCCCGCCCCCGAGCTGCTCTCGTGGGTCGCGACGTCGGCTCGGCGCTCGCGCCTGCTGGGTCCGACGCTCTTCCGCCGTGTGGGCTACACCGACCGGCGGCTGACGGCGCTGTGCGTCGCGGGTCTCATCGTGAGCGCGGCGCTCGTCGCCGGCATCCCGCAGCTCGGGCCACCGTGGGTGCCGATGGTGTGCTTCCTGCTGCTGTGGCTGGGCTACATGTCGGTAGTCAGCATCGGGCAGACCTTCTATGGATTCGGGTGGGAGATGCTGCTGCTCGAGGCCGGGTTCCTCGCGGCGTTCCTCGGGTCGAACGACCAGCCACCGCCCACCGTGGTGATCGTGCTGCTGTGGTGGCTGCTGTTCCGGCTGGAGTTCGGCGCCGGCATGATCAAGATCCGCGGTGGGCGCGAGTGGCGCGACCTGTCCGCACTCACCTTCCACCATGAGACGCAGCCCATGCCGGGGCCTCTCAGCCGTCAGGCACACCTGTTGCCGCGGTGGTTCCACGAGATCGAGGTGATCGGCAACCACCTCGCTCAGCTCGTGGTGCCCTGGTTGCTGTTCGCGCCGCTTCTCGGGCTCTGGATCCCCGGGCCCGTGCCGGCGCTGGTCGGCACGGCGGCGGCGGCCATCGTCATCGCGACGCAGCTGTGGCTCGTGCTCACCGGCAACTTCGCCTGGCTCAACTGGGCGACGATCGTGCTGGCGTTCGCAGCGGTGTCGCTTCCCGGGTCGGGGGCCGCGGTGGCATCCGACCCGCCCTGGATGATCGACGGTCTGCCGCTGTACTGGCTCGCGATCACCTGCGGCGTGGGGCTGCTGTACCTCGTCATCAGCCGGCCCGCGCTGCAGAACCTCTTCGCCCACCGGCAGCTGATGAACGCGAGCTTCAATCGGTGGCAGCTCGCCAACGCATACGGCGCGTTCGGCACCGTCACCCGCGAGCGCATCGAGTACGTGATCGAGGCGACGATGGATGCCGACCCCGACGACGCCACCTGGCGGGAGTATGACTTCAAGGGCAAGCCGGGCGACGTCCGGCGGGTGCCACGGCAGTGGGCGCCGTACCACCTGCGGCTGGACTGGCTGATGTGGTTCCTGCCGCTGGGGCGGTCACTGGAGGGCTGGTTCACCACGCTGCTGGTGCGGCTGCTCGAAGCGGATGCCGCGACGCTCGCGCTGCTGCGCGCGGCGCCGTTCGGTCGCGAGCACCCGAGATGGGTGCGGGTGGTGTCGTACCACTACCGGTTCGCGACCCACGCGGAGTACCGCCGCGATCGGGTGCGCTGGGTGCGCGACCGGCGCCGGGTGCTGGTGCGGCCGATCGGGCGGTAGCGGCATCCGCCCCTCGCCTGCCCTCCCCAGAGCAGGCGATCTCCCCACAACAGGACCCCTCCGGCCGAAACGTCCTGCGGCGGGGAGATCTCCTGCTGTCGGAACACCGGCGGATGCCGCGCAGGGCCGCGTGTCCGCGCGGCCCTGCGGGACCGTCAGCTCAGGAGCGACGGCGCGAAGTGGTGCTGCGACCGGCGACCATCACGTAGACCAGCAGCGCGATGATCGCACCGATGATGGAGCCGATGATGCCGGCGGGCTGGAAGAAGCCGTCGGCCGCGTCCTGCCCGAAGAGCAGGAAGCCGAGGAACCCGCCGACGAACGAGCCGACGATGCCGAGGACGATGGTCATGAGCAGGCTCATGTCCTGCTTGCCGGGGACGACCGCCCGGGCGATGAATCCGGCGATGAGGCCGATGACGATGACGCTGATGATGAGACCGAGCATGATTGCTCCTCTTCTGTGACGCCCGAGGGCGTGTCGTGTCGGGCACCGTGCGGTACTCGGGATGCCGCAGTTCGCGACATCACTTCACTTCACCACCCCTCAGGGTGTGGCGGCACACCCCTGGGGGTGAAAAGCTCAGGTATGGCCTCGTCCCCGAAACCCATCACGGTCGCCCTCGTCGATGACTACGACGTGGTGTTGAAGGGGCTGGCGCACCTCTTCGACGATTACCGCGACCGCATCCTCATCGCCGAGATCGATGCGAACCAGGGCGTGAGCGATGAGGTGGACGTCGTGCTGTACGACTCCTTCGCGCAACCGGAGTCGGATCACCACGAGATCTCCGAGCTCATCAGGAATCCACGAGCCCGACGCGTCGTGATGTACACCTGGAACTTCCACCCCGATCTCATCGCCTCGGCCCGTGAGCAGGGCGTGCACGGGTACCTCTCGAAGACCTTGCCCGCGGCGCAGCTGGTCGCCGCGATCGAGGCGGTCCACGCGGGCGAGCTGGTCATCAGCGACCAGGCGCGCCGAGCGCCCAGTGCGCCGGGCCTGGAGTGGCCCGGGCGCCTGGAGGGCATCACCGATCGTGAGTCCGAGATCCTCGCCCTCATCACCCAGGGCAAGAGCAACGCCGAGGTCGCCCGCCTCACCTATCTCAGCCCGAACACGGTGAAGTCCTACATCCGGTCGGTCTACCGCAAGATCGGCGCCACGAGCCGCACCCAGGCCGTGCTCTACGGTGTGCGGCACGGCTTCACACCCGACACGCACCGCATCGAGCACTGGATGGGTGGGCCGTGACGCGCACGCCGCACTCGACGTGCACTCCGGGCGCAAGTGGAACCCAGTCCCGCATAGACTGAACCTCAGTCCCACTTCCTCGAGCACAGGAGTCCGTCATGGCTGACGCATCCGCATACACGCCGCCCGTCGAGGACTACGCGTTCCTCTTCACCGACGCGTTCGGGCAGGACCTCGTCGCGCGCGCCACCGGGGGCGAGCTCACCGCTGAGGACGCCACCGACATCATCGCGGGGGCGGGCGAGTTCGCCGCCTCCGTCATCGCTCCGCTCGAAGCGGTCGGCGACCGCGTCGGCGCGCGCCTCGACGACGGTCAGGTGCGCCTGCCCGACGGGTTCGCCGAGGCGTACCGTGCGTTCGTCGAGGCGGGCTGGGTCACCGCCGAGGCACCCGTCTCCGCCGGCGGCGACGGCCTTCCCGGCGCCGTTCGCGCGGGTCTGGGCGAGATCTGGAACGCCTCGAACGCCGCCTTCGCGCTCTGCTGGCTGCTGACGGCCGGCGAGATCCACGCCCTGGATGCCGCGGCATCCGATGAGATCCGTGAGACGTACCTCACCAAGCTCGTCTCCGGCGAGTGGACCGGCACGATGAACCTCACCGAGCCGGCCGCCGGCACCGACCTCGGCGCCATCCGCACCATGGCGACGCCACGCGACGACGGCAGCTGGGCGATCCGCGGCCAGAAGATCTTCATCACGTGGGGCGACCACGACATCGCCGAGAACATCGTGCACCTCGTGCTCGCCCGCACCCCCGGCGCCCCCGACGGCGCGAAGGGGCTCTCGCTGTTCGTCGCCCCCAAGGTGCTCGTGAACGACGACGGATCGCTCGGCGACCGCAACGCCATCACCACCGTCGCGATCGAGCACAAGCTCGGCATCCACGGCAGCCCCACCTGCGTGCTCGCCTACGAGGATGCCACCGGCTACCTCGTCGGCGAGGTCGGCGGGGGCCTGGCGGGGATGTTCATCATGATGAACTCCGCCCGCGCGGGCATGGGGTTCCAGGCGACGGGCATCGCCGACCGCGCCTACCAGCAGGCCGCGGCGTACGCGGCCGATCGCCTGCAGGGCGGTGTGCTGGAGCGCCCGGCCGGCACTCCCATCGCCGAGCACCCCGACGTGCGGCGCCTGCTGCTGTCGATGTCGAGCAAGATCTTCGCGATGCGCGCCCTCGGCGTCTACGTCGGCGACCTGCTCGACCGGGCCGACACCGATGACTTCCTGGTGAAGCTGGCGGACTTCTTCGTGCCCATCCTCAAGGGCTGGACGACCGAAGACGCCATCGCTGTGACGAGCGATGCCATCCAGGTGCAGGGCGGCATGGGCTTCATCGAGGAGACCGGCGCCGCGCAGCACTACCGCGACGTGCGCATCACCACGATCTACGAGGGCACGACCGCCATCCAGTCCAACGACCTCGTCGGCCGCAAGGTGCTGCGCGACGGCGGCGCGACCGTGTCGGAGCTGTTCGAGCGCATCGACGAGACTGTGACTCAGCTGCGCGGCTTCGACCACCCTGTCGCGGGGCGCACCGCCGAGCGGCTCGAGCGGGCGCTCGCGGCATCCCGCCGCGCGACCGCCGACCTGCTCGGCTTCGCCGCCTCGCCGCGCGACGTCTACGCGGTGAGCGTGCCGTACCTCATGCTGCTCGGCACCCTCGCCGGCGGCTGGATGCACGCTCTCGCCGCTGCCGCGGTGCTCGCGCACGAGACACCGAGCGAGACGGATGCCGCACGGCTCGTCTCCGCGGACTTCTACGGCGCCCACCACCTCCCCCGCGTGCACGCGCTGGCCGAGACGGTGGCCGGCGGCGAGATCGACTGACGGCGGCCGGCCTGGCCGCGCTCAGCCCGTCGACACGGGCGCGCCCAGCCCGTCTTCGGGGTCGCCGAACACGTGCAGACCCAGGTCGTCGCTGAGTCGCCGGCTCGCCGCGTGGCCGCGCACGCTCGTGCCGTACTCGTCGAGCGGCGGGCTCACCACCGCCGCTCCGAGCCGGCCGGGAACCGCCATCACGATGGCACCCGAGACGCTCGACTTCGCGGGGATCCCGACCGAGCGCATCCACCTGCCGGAGCCGTCGTAGACCCCGCAGGTCGCCATGACCGACACGACGTCGCGGGCCACGTCCGGCGGCACCACCTGCTCGCCGGTGACGGGGTTGCGCCCGCCCAGGGCGAGCGTCGCGCCCATCACGGCGAGCGCCTCGACGTCGACCAGCACGGCGCAGGCGCGGGCGTACACGGCGACGGCGTCGTCGGCGCTGACCTCGAGCGCGCCCTCCGCCCGCATGAGGTGGGCCAGGGCGTGGTTGCGGTCGCCGAGCAGGTGCTCGTCGCGGGCCACGTGCTCGTCGACCTCGAGGGCGCGACCGGCGAAGGCGGAGAGCCCCGCGAGGATGCGCGCGTCGCGCGCCGCGACGTCGTCGCCCGAGACGAGGGCCGCGGTCAGCAGCGCGCCGGCGTTGACCATCGGGTTCGGCGGCCGGCCGGTGCCGCTTTCGAGCTTGATCGCGTCGAACGCCTCACCCGTCGGCTCGATGCCGATGCGGTCCAGGGCTTCCCCCTGGGTGTCGAGCAGGGCGAGGGCGAACAGAAACGGCTTCACCGCCGACTGCACGCTGAAACGCACGTCTGCGTGGACGCTCGAGCGCACGGTGCCGTCGGGGAGCGCGAGTGCCAGGGCACAGAAGTCGGGGTCGGCCGAGGCGAGCTGCGGGATGCTGTCGTCGACCTCACCGCCGTGCTCGGCGAGCACATCCTCGCGCAGCCGATCGAGGTCGTAGGTGCGCGGGTCGGATCGACGGCTCATTCCCCTACCCTGACACGCGCGTGGCGGGCTGGCACCGCGGCGAGGCGACCGTCCGGTCAGCTCACCGACGGCGCGACGCGGCTGCGCCGGTCGACGAGCCGGTTGAGCCGCTCCGACATGACGAGGCCGAGGACCACCAGGATGCCGAGGAACACCGGGAACAGCCACATCCCGACCCACGCCGAGAGCACGCCGAACAGCGGTGGTGCGAGGGTCGAGCCGGTGTAGGCCGCCGCCATCTGGATGCCGATGATGGCCTGCGAGTTGCGCCGGCCGAAGTTGCCCGGGGTGGAGTGGATGATCGCCGGGTAGATCGGTGCGCACCCGAACCCCGCGATCACGAGACCGGCGAGGGCGACCACGTCGGTCTGCAGGGGCAGGGCCAGCAGCACGGCGCCGAGCGCGACCGTGGCGAACCCGCCCCGGATGAGGAGCCGGTCCCCCACCCGGTCGGCGAAGATGCCGGCGAGGAACCGGCCGCCGGTGATGCCCAGGAGAAACAGCGACGCGAAGGCGGCCGCGGTCGCCGCCGGCACGTCGCGGTCGGTGACGAGCCACGTCGACGCCCACAGCAGCGCGGTGCTCTCCAGCGCGCAGTAGGCGAAGAAGGCGGCCAGAATCAGCGTGACTCCGGGAATGCGCAGCGCCTGGGCGAGCGGGACGTGCGCGCGACCTCGCCCGGATGCCTCGGCGGCATGCGCCTGCGCCTCATCGGGCTCGAGGTCGTGGCCGCCCGGCACGACGGGGTTGACTCTGCCCCAGAGCGGAAGGCTCACCAGCAGCACGAACGTGAGGGCGACCTGTGCGACGCCGACGATGAGGTAGGCGCTGGACCAGCCGAGGCCCGAGGTGAGGGCGTAGCTCATGATGAACGGGCTGATCGACGCCCCCAGGCCCCAGAAGCTGTGCAGCCAGTTCATGTGACGCGCCGCGTAGTGCAGCGCCACGTAGTTGTTGAGTGCCGCGTCGACCGCACCGGCACCGAGCCCGTAGGGGATGGCCCAGAGGCACAGCATCCAGAACGAGCCGGAGAACGAGAAGCCCACGAGGGCGGCGGCGGTCATCCCCACGCTGACCGCGGTGACCACTCCCGCCCCGAACCGGCGCGTGACGCGCTCCGAGGCGAGGCTCGACAGGATCGTGCCGCCCGCGATGACCATGGTGATGATGCCCGCGTAGGCGAGGGGGACGCCGAGGTCCTGGTGCATGACGGGCCAGCCGGCGCCGACGAGCGAATCCGGCAGGCCGAGGCTGACGAAAGCGACGTAGATGATCGTGAGGAGCAGGGAGTACACGGGGTGCCGGCGGGCCTTTCGAGGGGAGCTTCGGGCGCGCCGGATCGGGTGGCCGCGCGCGCACCGTTACGACAGTACACAGCATCGGGGTGCCGTCGACCCGGCCTCTGACACCGCCTCTCCGACATGCGACAGCGCCGTGGGGGGGGGGGGGGGGGGGGGGGCG
>NZ_JACSQP010000001.1:0-2838 GCF_014836535.1 Microbacterium pullorum | reverse complement strand
GTCGAGCCTGTCAGGCTCGACCACGGCGCGTGGTGGGAGGTTGCTCGCCCCGGGGGGCAGGGCGGCAGCGCTCAGCCCTTGGCCAGGACTCCGGCCCGGGCCGCCCCCTGCGAGACCGCAGGCGACTCGGCGATGTTCGCGTCGCGCACCTCGCGGTACTTGCTCAGGTGGGTGTAGAGCTCGTCGCGCAGCGGGTTGCGGCGGCGCTTGACGATGACGTACACCTGGTAGACCGCCACGGCGATGTTGGCCAGCAGCGAGATGGCCGACACGACGAACAGTGCGGTCGGGTTGTGGGACGACTCGACGGCGAACGGCGAGGTGCTCACGAACGTCGGGACAGCCATCGTGAACATCATCCACAGTGCCAGCGTGTGGGCACGGTGCTGCAGCCATGCACCCTTCTTGATGAAGAAGGCGGGGATGGTGCAGGAGATGAGCAGGGCAGCACCGGCGTAGAAGGAGTGGTCACCGACGCAGTTGTAGACGTAGGCGAAGTTCCAGATGTCGTACGCGATGATCCAGAACCACATCATGTCGGGCCAGATCATGTCCTTGGACTTGCCGCGCGAGATGATGATGCCGGCCCAGCCGCAGATGGTGAGCAGGTTCAGGATGCCGGCGATGCCGTTCATGTAGTTCCAGGGGCCACCGACCATGAAGACGCCGTCGTGCATGCCCTGCAGACCCGCGACCTCGAAGTCGCGGATGACCGCCTCAGCGATGTTGATCGCCAGGATCAGCGGGGGGAACACCAGCATCCAGCGGTTCGCAGCCAGACGCGGCACGTAGCGGATGAGCATGAAGCCCAGGCATCCGAGGAGTGCCGAGTACACCTTCACCCAGTGGAACCAGCTACCGGTCGACGACCCCTCGCCGGCCGTGTACGGCCACACGAAGATCGTCAGCAGGATGGGCAGCACCACGAAGAAGCCGATACCGGCCCACTTCCAGCGACGCGTCACCTCGTTGAGTGCGATCAGGCCTACCAGGACGACGCCGAACATCGCCCAGGAGTACCAGGGAATGGATTCGAACAAGAACATCTTCGGACCTCTCACTCGCGGCCCGCGACGTGCGTGCCGTCTGTTTCTAAGTTAGGAACAGCGACACCGAGCGTCACTAGACAACTGGAGCGATGTGTCCAAGAACGCGGTGGTACCGTCAGTCATGACCGATGTGCCCGCCGCAGCGCAGCACCACGTGGGAGCACGAGATGCTCTGGCGAGCGCCCTCAAAGCTCGGTTGCGCACACAGCCGCTGGACAGGGTGACGGTCACGGAACTGACGCGCGACTGCGGGCTGACCCGCCAGTCGTTCTACTACCACTTTCCCGATGTGCGCCACCTCGCGGTCTGGATATTCGAGAACGAGGTCGCCGGCCAGGTGCGCGCCTACGCCGCCAAGGTCGGATGGGCCGACGGGCTCGTGCGGTTGATGCTGTACATGCGTGACAACCGCTCCTCGACGCTCGGGGTGATCGGTGGGGTGGGTCAACCCGGGATCGAGCGCTTCCTTTTCCGTCAGATGCGACCGGTCACCGAGGCGGTCATGGACCAGAACGGCGGCGGACCGCGGCGCATGCAGGACCGCGTGCTGGTGGTCGACTTCTACACGTCGGCCGTGCTCGCCGTGGTGCTGCGGTGGGTTGCCGACGGGATGGTCGAGCACCCCTACCGCGTGGTCGGCGATCTGGAGATCATGCTGCACGGCGCCGTGCAGGAGTCGGTGCGCCGGCTCGACGCGCGAAACGCCCACGGCGACCACTGAGGCGAGCACGTCAGACGGCGGGCGGCGGGCGCCGGGCGGCCGGACCCCTCGGCATCCTCGCCCTTCGAAATCACCCTCGCTCGGATGACCTGCGAGACTCATGGCGTGGCGGGATTTCATCATGTCGAGGTCTGGGTCGCGGATCTCGGTACGGCTCGGGCCGAGTGGGGCTGGCTCCTGCAGCGGGTGGGCTTCGCACTCGAGAGCCAGTGGTCCGACGGCGAGTCGTGGGGTGCCGGCGGCGCGTACCTCACCCTGACACTGCCCCCGACCCTCCGCGGCCCGACGCACGATCGTCGCATGCCGGGGGTGAATCACCTCGCGTTCGCAGCGGGCAGCGCCGACCGGGTCGACGCGATCGTGGCGGATGCCGGGGAGCACGGCTGGCATCCGCTGTATCAGGACCGCTACCCGCACGCCGGCGGACCGGACCACTACGCGGGATGGATGGAGAACTCCGCCGGATTCAAGGTCGAGATCGTCGCCGAAGAATCGCCGGCAGGGAGAGCCTGAGCCGTCGCGCGGCCGACGTGAATTCGGCCCGCACCTCTGATCACAAAAAGATAACGACGAACCCTTGTGGGTCGTTATCTTTCCGTTATAGAGTGCTCGCACGGTAGTTGTTTTGCTGTGGCAGCTACCCTTCATGTGATTGCAGGACACTCTTGGTGCAGGGACAAGGGCCGGTCGGAAGCCTCTCCGACCGGCCCTTACTCTTGCCGCCTGCACGTGGCGGCTCCTCCCCCGGTTGATTCTTTACGAGTTGTCCACAATGTGGGTTGATCTGGGTTTTCCGGGCTTCGGATGTCGGAGGGGGTCGGCAGACTTGGGGGCATGAACAGTTCCCCGACCCGCTCTGTGGATGCCGTGTTGTCGGTGTCGGGGGTGGTCGCGGAGCTGGTGGAGACCGAGCGGGGTATCGCGGCGTTGCAGGCCCGGCAGTTGGTGCTGCTGGGGCGGGCGGGGGCGATCGCGGCGGAGCAGACCGCGCGTATCCCGCTCGCGTTGCAGCGGGAACGGGAGTTCCCGTTGCGGTCGATCGCGGCGGAACTGGGGGCGGCGATCCGC
>NZ_JACSQP010000019.1 GCF_014836535.1 Microbacterium pullorum | reverse complement strand
GGCTCATCGCAGTTGAGCGTGTAGGTGGCTGAGCGCGATCGTGGCCGGGTAGGCGTCGAGGTCTCCATCAGGATGGAAGTTCCTACACTCCCCATCCGAGAAGACCTCGACGGTGATCAACGCTACATTCGCGAGCCCTGACCTGACCACGTTCTGCCGTCTGGACGAGCTCGGCCTCGAAGCCGTCGGCCAGCATCTCTCGCCCGGTCGGGCGGTGATCGAGTGCCGCCTCGCCGAGGTCGACCCGTGGTGTCATGGATGCGGCGCTGAGGCGTCCCCGCGTGGGACGGCGGCGCGCCGGCTGGCGCATGAGCCGTTCGGGCATCGGCCGACGACGTTGCTGCTGCGGGTGCGGCGGTTCCGCTGCTCGCCCTGCGGCCGGTTCTGGCAAGAGGACACGCGCCGGGTAGCCGAGCCGCGCGCGAAGCTCACGCGGCTCGCCATGGTCTGGGCGCTCACGGCGCTGGTCGTCGATCACCTCACCGTCGCCCGCGTCGCCGCGGGCCTCGGGGTCTCCTGGCACACCGCCAACGACGCCGTCCTCGCCGAAGGACGTCGCCGGCTCATCGATGATCCGGGCCGGTTCGATGGCGTCCGCGTGCTTGGCGTCGATGAGCATGTCTGGCGTCACACGCGGGCCGGGGACAAGTTTGTCACGGTGATCATCGACCTCACCCCGATCCGCGACGGCACCGGCCCCGCCCGCCTGCTGGACATGGTCGAGGGTCGCTCCAAGCTCGTGTTCAAGACCTGGCTCACGCAGCGCCCCGACACCTGGCGGGAGCGGGTCGAGGTCGTCGCGATGGACGGGTTCACCGGGTTCAAGACCGCCACCACCGAGGAACTGCCGAAAGCGACGGCGGTGATGGACCCGTTTCACGTCGTCCGTCTCGCCGGCGAAGCGCTGGATGTCTGCCGGCGCCGGGTTCAGAACGACATCTTCGGCCGCCGCGGCCGCAAAGACGACCCGCTCTACAAAGCCCGCCGCCTGCTGGTCACGGGCGAAAAGCTCCTCACCGAACGGCACTGGCAGCGCCTCGAGCTCCTGTTCGCCGATGACAAGCATGCGCCGGTCGAGGCGACCTGGGGCGTCTACCAGCAGATGATCACCGCCTACCGCACCCCGAACCGGAAAGTCGGCAAGCAGCTCATGGAGGCACTGATCGACAACTTCGCCGTCGGCATCCCCGCGGGCCTGGCCGAAGTCCGCAAGCTCGCCGCCACGCTCAAGAAGCGTCGCGCCGACATCCTCGCGTTCTTCGACCTCCCAGGCTCGAGCAACGGCCCGACTGAGGCGATCAACGGCCGCCTCGAGCACCTTCGCGGCTCAGCACTCGGGTTCCGCAACCTCGCCAACTACATCGCCAGATCCCTGCTCGAAGCCGGCGGGTTCAGACCAGCACTACACGCTCAAATGCGATGAGCC
>NZ_JACSQP010000018.1 GCF_014836535.1 Microbacterium pullorum | reverse complement strand
TGTCGACGACGCGTGAATACTGACCCCGAGGCGACGTTTGAATCTTGACCCCTCCGACACTCTTGGAGGGTGATTTCAGTGGAAGATTGGGCGGAGATCCGCCGGTTGCATAAGGCGGAGGGCATGCCGATCAAGGCGATCGTGCGCAAGCTCGGCGTCGCGAGGAACACGGTCCGTTCGGCGTTGGCGTCGGACGAACCGCCGGTGTATCGGCGGGCGCCGCGGCGGTCGCTGGTCGACGCGGTCGAGCCGGAGATCCGGAAGTGGCTGCGCGAGGACGCGAAGATGCCGGCGACGGTGATCGCCGAGCGGATCGGGTGGGAGCATTCGATCACGATCCTCAAGGACCGGGTTCGGCAGATCCGTCCCGAGTACGCCGGCGTCGACCCGGCGGACCGGATCGTGCATCACCCCGGCCAGGCGGCCCAGATGGACCTGTGGTTTCCGGAGCCGCGGATCCCGGTCGGGTTCGGGCAGGCGGCGATGCTGCCGGTGCTGGTGATGACGCTCACGTTTTCGAAGTTCCTGGCCGCGGTGATGCTGCCGTCCCGTCAGGGCGGGGACCTCACGGCGGGGATGTGGCAGCTGATCGCTCAGGTCGGCGCGGTGTCAAAGACGCTGGTCTGGGACCGGGAGTCCGCGATCGGTGGGAAGGGTAAAGTCACCCAGCTCGCGGCGGCGTTCGCGGGGACGCTCGCGACCCGGGTCGTGCTCGCCCCGCCCGCGGATCCGGAGTTCAAGGGCATGACCGAGCGCAACAACGGGTTCTTCGAGACGTCGTTCCTGCCCGGCCGCCGGTTCGTCTCCCCGGCCGATTTCAACGGCCAGTTGCAGGATTGGCTACCGCGCGCGAACGCGAGGACGATCCGCTCCCTCGGCGGTCGCCCGGTCGATGTCCTCGACCGTGACCTCGCCGCGATGACGGCGCTCCCGCCGCACCCGCCGGCCACCGGCCTTCAGGCTCGGGTCCGGCTCGGGCGGGACTACTACGTCCGCGTCGACGGGAACGACTACTCCGTCGACCCGCGTGTGATCGGCAGGCTCGTCGATGTCACCGCGACGCTGACCCGGGTGATCGTGGTCTGCGACGGGAGCGCGGTCGCCGACCACGAACGCTCCTGGGCGACCGGCGGAGTCGTCACCGACCCTGCGCACGTGGTCATCGCGAAGGGCCTGCGCTCTCAGTACGCGGCCGCGAAACGAGATCGGGCGCGAGCGGAGCTCGCCTCACCCGAGCGGCGGGTGATGTTCCGCGACCCGGGTGATTACGACGATCTGTTCGGGGTGCGGTTCGACCCGAACACCGGGGAGGTGAGGTGATGACCGCCGCTGACGTCACCGCGACGATGGGGTATCTCGCCCGCGCGCTGAAGGCCCCAACGATCGGGCGGGTCTGGGAGCACCTGGCCGCGACGGCCCGAGATGAGGGCTGGTCGCACGAGGAATACCTCGCCGCGGTGCTGCAACGCCAGGTCGCGGACCGGGAAGCGAACGGCACCAGCCTGCGCATCGCCGGCGCGCACTTCCCCGCGGTCAAGACCCTCGAGGACTTCAACATCGACCACCAGCCGTCGCTTCGACGGGATGTTCTCGCGCACCTGGCCATCACGACCTGGATCCCGAAAGCAGAGAACGTGATCCTGCTCGGCCCACCCGGCGTTGGCAAGACCCATCTCGGCATCGGACTCGGGATCAAGGCCTGCCACGCCGGCTACCCGGTCGCGTTCAACACCGCGACCGGGTGGGCCGCCCGCCTGCAGGCCGCGCATCGCGACGGGCGCCTCGAGTACGAACTGAAACGGCTCCGCCGCTACCGGCTGCTGATCATCGACGAGGTCGGCTACCTCCCATTCGACGCAGACACAGCGAACCTGTTCTTCCAGCTGATCGCCGCCCGCTACGAGCAAGGCTCGATCCTCGTCACCAGCAACATGCCCTTCGGGCGATGGGGTGAGATCTTTGCCGACGACATCGTCGCGTCCGCGATGATCGACCGCCTCGTCCACCACGCCGAGGTCCTCACCCTCGCCGGTGACTCCTACCGGACAAGAGCCCGACGCGAGCTCCTCAAGACCCCACCCACCCCGGGCGGAAACCAATAACAACAACCCAAGGGGGGTCAAGATTCAAACGACGAAAAAGGGTCAGAATTCAGGCGACGTTGACA
>NZ_JACSQP010000017.1 GCF_014836535.1 Microbacterium pullorum | reverse complement strand
GAAATCACCCTCCAAGAGTGTCGGAGGGGTCAAGATTCAAACGTCGCCTCGGGGTCAGTATTCACGCGTCGTCGACACGAGTCGAAGAACGTCTTCGGAACCTGTGAGCAAATGGGCGCGTCTGTCTTGAATAAGGATGTTAGAGCCATAGCTGGCGGCACTCGTCACAGCGCCAGGAACCGCACCGACTGAGCGACCAAGCTCCACTGCTTCGTCGGCGACACGCAGCGATCCTGACCGCGCCCCCGCCTCAACGATCACCGTCGTAGAGGAAAGCGCGGCCATAATCCGGCCACGATCGCGAAAGCGCTGCCGTGTTGGTGCAACACCCGGTGCAGCCTCAGAAACGAGGAGACCTTGTTGCTCAATACGCGCAAACAGATCCGCGTGTCCAGCAGGGTACGCGCGATCGACCCCACCCGCGAGGACTGCAATCGTTCTTCCACCGGCCGCCAACGCCGACTTGTGTGCGACTGCTTCGATACCGTAGGCACCGCCAGCGACAACGACACGGCCACTGAGCGCGAGGTCACTGGCGAGTTCCATCGCCATGTGGTCCCCATATGCGGTGGAGGCACGCGCGCCGGTCAGCGTGAAGCGGTCGGCGAGAGGCTTGGCCAGCAGCGCAGTCTCGCCACGCGTCCAAAGTGCATATGGTGTGCGTGCTCCGAGATCGTTGAGGGCGGCTGGCCAATCCTTCTCACCCGGAATCAGGACCCGGAGGCCTTGTCGCTCGAAGGTCGCCATCTGTGTGGCCAAGGTGTCGGCGCTGCTCACAGTGTGCAAGCGTTCGCGCCATACTGCCGCTGCGATTTTGTCGAGGCCGGGCACCGCGCCGTCAGCATCAGCGAGGCGGAGCAGCTCTACAGCGCCGACTCGGTCAACGAGACGACCGGTCGACGGATCATTCGGTGCAGCCACGAGCGAGAGAACGGTACGCGCGCTCCGCTCGTCGTGTCCGAGGGAAGAGAGGGAAGTCATCATCGGGCTCCTTCACAGCCAGTCATCACCGTGCAGGTGCGCAGCACCGCCCTTTCCTATGTCGTTGGTTCGGCGTACCCTTGGAATCAGGCGACACACTCAATGTTCGCCATCGCCCACGCGATGGCATGACGGCCTCAGGCCAGTCCTCCAAGGTTCAACGTTGCCGAACCATGAGAGGACAGTTGTCATGCTTCGAATCATTTGGGTAGTCAGCATCCACCTCCGCAATTTCATGCGCAGGCACATGCCGACCAATATTCTGCTCGACGCGATTCGCACCCGCCGCGGGCTCAAGTGGGGCGTGCCCGCGATGCTCCTCGCCATCCCGTACCTTCTCGCTGCGAGCGTCTGCACTGCGCTCATCGACGGGGGAGCGTCCCGCTGGCTCTACGTCCTTGCGCTTGTCTGCATTTGGAACGCGCTCAAGTTTGTCGTGATCGGGCCGATATGCATTGGCCTGCTCGTACAGACGCGGGCTGCGGAATATCGAGATTCACATCGATCTCAGCCCCAGAACACCTCGGCTTGGGGGTAGCGGTAACTGCCGGGCGCATCTGACGCCAGTGGCGAGTGGCCCGGGGCAGACAGCGATGTCGGTGGTCGCCGATACCATGATCTCGTGCGGTCCCACCGGTCCGTCTACCCGTACCCGATGAGTCCAGGAGCCCAACGATGAGCTACCGTAACAAAACTTATGTCGCTTTCGCGAGCGAAGACATTCACTACTACCGGTTGATGACAGCGTGGAAGGCGAGCGACAACATCGACTTCGATTTCACGAACGCTCACGATATCTATGAGGCCCGCGACACGAGTACGCCTGAAACGATCAAGCGGCGGCTACGCGAACGGTTGAACAACACCAAGCAGGTGATCTTGTTGGGAAGCGCTGACGCGCGTCGCAAGGGTGGAAACGGTACTTCGTTCCTTGCCTACGAGGTCAATGCGATCATCTCTCTAGGGCTTCCGGTCGTGATCGCGAATCTGGACAGCGCCCGCGGGCATGTCAGCGGGAATGTTCCGACACCTTTTGCTGATGCCGACTATTACACGATGGCGGTATCGTTTGGGCCAAAGATCATCAAGCACGCCCTCGATGACTATGCCGCCAACTTCGCCGGATCAAGTAACACAGGACCGTACCGCTACAAGGAATCGGTATACGAGAGTCTTGGGCTGAACAAGTAGTGCGTCACAAACGTAACCCTCGTCGGTATGCGGCAGGGTTCTCCCGCCGTTTTCTGGAGGCGATTGGTGCGCAGGCGGCGGGAGCAGGCGCGATCGCCGTGTTTGCTCCTGACATGCTGAAGGACCAATGGTGGCTGATAGTCGTGGCTGTGGTTGTGGCAGCAGCATGGGCGGTATTCAAGCAACGCCAGGTGTCGCCGTCGCAATGGTACGCCCAAGGAAACTTCACGATTCGACTCGTCGTCGGTGATTTGTTTCAGCAGGATGCGTCGGCGATGGTCGGGATGACGACGACGTTCGATACGGACCCGACCATTATCGACGCGGGTAGCGTGCAGGGAAGCTTTCTGCGTACTGTCTACGCGAGCTCGCATACCCGTCTTGACCAGGAGCTGGCGGAGTCGCTGGCAACCGTGAGGCCGGTCTCCACTATTGTCAAGGCGGGAAAGGGGCATGCGTATCCGCTGGGGACCGCTGCGATCCTCAAAGGCCGCGGTGCTATCCGCTATTACTGTCTCGCATACACCGAGATGGACGAGCACAACCGGGCGCAAGGTTCAATTCGCGGCATCGTTCACAGCTTGGACAAGCTTTGGGACGCCGTCGATATTCACAGCAATGGTGCCGCAATCTGTGTGCCGTTGCTTGGTCAAGGTCAATCTCGTGTCCCGGAGTTAACCGCCGAAGCCGCTGTGCGGTTGATGGCGTTCTCGTTCTTCCTGCGCTGTCGCCGAAAACGGGTGTCTTCTGAACTGCGGATCGTCATCCACCCGAACGAGATCAATAAGATCGACCAGATTGAGTTCCAAGCTTTTCTCCGCTCCTTGGTGACAGCATGACCGACAGCGCCAGTAGTCTCGACATCCCGGAGCAGGAGCGGTGCGCGTTCTGTGACTATCTCACGGGGAGTCGCCCGTTCACTATCCTTCGCCGCGACCGCCTCGTGGCGGTGCTCGTAACACGAGAGCAACGCGGACTCGGACATCTCCTAGTCCTCCCCACACGGCACTACCCGACGTTGTTGGAGTCACGGCGGGATGAACGCCACGAGTTGATCGATACCGTCACCTGGGCTGCCGCCGCCATTGATGAGGCCTACGAGCGTCCCGGGATTGCTGTGTGGCAGAACAATGGCACCGCAGCTCACCAGGCGATTCCTCACCTCCACTTTCATGTCGCCGCGACGCTTCCCGGAGGCGGCACGAACTTCGACGACGTACCGGAGCTCAGCGTCGCCGAAACCGACCAGATCGCCGCGAGGATCCTGAGTACAGCTCCACCTATCGATGGCTTTCTCCGTGATTGAACGGGCATGCCCACACGTCGATCCAGTCGAACGGATAAGGGGACCAAAAGGGGACCAGAATCATGCAAACCATGCATCTCTTGACGTGTTCTGCATGACCTGATCCGCGGAACTACGCGGTTTTCAGCTTGAGCTGGGCCGTTTGGACGCCTGGGGGTCAAGGGGTCGCAGGTTCAAATCCTGTCATCCCGACCGGTAAGTCCCGGGAACCTAAGGGTTCCCGGGACTTCTTAGTTGGTGAGATGTGACCACGTCACCGCAATGCCATCACTTTGACGGCTCATCGCAGTTGAGCGTGTAGGTGGCTGAGCGCGATCGTGGCCGGGTAGGCGTCGAGGTCTCCATCAGGATGGA
>NZ_JACSQP010000016.1 GCF_014836535.1 Microbacterium pullorum | reverse complement strand
AGTTGCCCTGCGGGCGAGGCTGAGAGGCTGAGTAGCAGGAGCATCCGATCCTTGAGAACTCAACAGCGTGCACTTGTCAAATGCCAAATAACCTCGTCCCGGTTTTTACCGGGTGAGATTCCTTTGGATCAAAGTCCGGCACTTCGGTGTCGGCAACGGATAAGTCAGTAATGACATCCATTTGGTCAGTTCAAACTCGCTGCTTCGGCCTTTTTCCGGTCGTTGTCAGTATTTTTCTTTTACGGAGAGTTTGATCCTGGCTCAGGATGAACGCTGGCGGCGTGCTTAACACATGCAAGTCGAACGGTGAAGCAGAGCTTGCTCTGTGGATCAGTGGCGAACGGGTGAGTAACACGTGAGCAACCTGCCCCTGACTCTGGGATAAGCGCTGGAAACGGCGTCTAATACTGGATACGAGCTGCGACCGCATGGTCAGCAGTTGGAAAGATTTTTCGGTCTGGGATGGGCTCGCGGCCTATCAGCTTGTTGGTGAGGTAATGGCTCACCAAGGCGTCGACGGGTAGCCGGCCTGAGAGGGTGACCGGCCACACTGGGACTGAGACACGGCCCAGACTCCTACGGGAGGCAGCAGTGGGGAATATTGCACAATGGGCGAAAGCCTGATGCAGCAACGCCGCGTGAGGGACGACGGCCTTCGGGTTGTAAACCTCTTTTAGCAGGGAAGAAGCGAAAGTGACGGTACCTGCAGAAAAAGCGCCGGCTAACTACGTGCCAGCAGCCGCGGTAATACGTAGGGCGCAAGCGTTATCCGGAATTATTGGGCGTAAAGAGCTCGTAGGCGGTTTGTCGCGTCTGCTGTGAAATCCCGAGGCTCAACCTCGGGCCTGCAGTGGGTACGGGCAGACTAGAGTGCGGTAGGGGAGATTGGAATTCCTGGTGTAGCGGTGGAATGCGCAGATATCAGGAGGAACACCGATGGCGAAGGCAGATCTCTGGGCCGTAACTGACGCTGAGGAGCGAAAGGGTGGGGAGCAAACAGGCTTAGATACCCTGGTAGTCCACCCCGTAAACGTTGGGAACTAGTTGTGGGGTCCATTCCACGGATTCCGTGACGCAGCTAACGCATTAAGTTCCCCGCCTGGGGAGTACGGCCGCAAGGCTAAAACTCAAAGGAATTGACGGGGACCCGCACAAGCGGCGGAGCATGCGGATTAATTCGATGCAACGCGAAGAACCTTACCAAGGCTTGACATATACGAGAACGGGCCAGAAATGGTCAACTCTTTGGACACTCGTAAACAGGTGGTGCATGGTTGTCGTCAGCTCGTGTCGTGAGATGTTGGGTTAAGTCCCGCAACGAGCGCAACCCTCGTTCTATGTTGCCAGCACGTAATGGTGGGAACTCATGGGATACTGCCGGGGTCAACTCGGAGGAAGGTGGGGATGACGTCAAATCATCATGCCCCTTATGTCTTGGGCTTCACGCATGCTACAATGGCCGGTACAAAGGGCTGCAATACCGTAAGGTGGAGCGAATCCCAAAAAGCCGGTCCCAGTTCGGATTGAGGTCTGCAACTCGACCTCATGAAGTCGGAGTCGCTAGTAATCGCAGATCAGCAACGCTGCGGTGAATACGTTCCCGGGTCTTGTACACACCGCCCGTCAAGTCATGAAAGTCGGTAACACCTGAAGCCGGTGGCCCAACCCTTGTGGAGGGAGCCGTCGAAGGTGGGATCGGTAATTAGGACTAAGTCGTAACAAGGTAGCCGTACCGGAAGGTGCGGCTGGATCACCTCCTTTCTAAGGAGCATCTGGCACCCTCGGGTGTCCAGGCGCCGGATCGGGACATACGTTCCCGCCGGTAGCTCATGGGTGGAACATTTGACTTGGTGCCCCGGGTGATTCTCGGACTCAGTACGCCGCTTGCGGTTGGAAGGGTTCGGGGGGAGCTGGGGGTACATGCACGCTGTTGGGTCCTGAGGGACCGGATGCGCACTGACTCTTCGGGGTTGGGTGCAGACGGAAGCTCAGGACCTGCTTTTGTTGCCGGCGTTTGTTGGCAGCGGGGGTGGGTACCGCCCGTACTTTGAGAACTACACAGTGGACGCGAGCATCTTCGAAACATTTATGTTTCGATCGATGATCTTAAAGATCATTAGTCAATTTCTGATCCAGGTTTCGGCCTGGGTTCGAGTTTTGATTCAAACTCATGTGATTTTCAAGTCTTTAAGAGCAAACGGTGGATGCCTTGGCATCTGGAGCCGAAGAAGGACGTAGCAATCTGCGATAAGCCTCGGGGAGTGGATAAGCACACTTTGATCCGAGGATTTCCGAATGGGGAAACCCCGCTGGGCGGCGTGCCGACCTAGTGACTCCCGCCTGAATATATAGGGCGGGTAGAGGGAACGTGGGGAAGTGAAACATCTCAGTACCCACAGGAAGAGAAAGCAACCGCGATTCCGTTAGTAGTGGCGAGCGAAACCGGAACAGGCTAAACCGAGTACGTGTGATATCCGGCAGGAGTTGCGTATTCGGGGTTGTGGGACTTTTCAGACAGTTCTGCCGATCTGTCGGCGTTACAAGAAGGTATAGACGAACGGTTTTGAATGGCCGGTCATAGAGGGTGCGAACCCCGTAGTCGAAATGCCTCTCTTGACGCGAAGAGTATCCCAAGTAGCACGGGGCCCGAGAAATCCCGTGTGAATCTGTCAGGACCACCTGATAAGCCTAAATACTCCCAGATGACCGATAGCGGACAAGTACCGTGAGGGAAAGGTGAAAAGTACCCCGGGAGGGGAGTGAAATAGTACCTGAAACCGTTTGCTTACAAACCGTTGGAGCCTCCTTAGTAGGGGTGACAGCGTGCCTTTTGAAGAATGAGCCTGCGAGTTAGCGATATGTGGCGAGGTTAACCCGTGAGGGGTAGCCGTAGCGAAAGCGAGTCTGAATAGGGCGATTCAGTCGCATGTCCTAGACCCGAAGCGAAGTGATCTATCCATGGCCAGGTTGAAGCGACGGTAAGACGTCGTGGAGGACCGAACCCACTTAGGTTGAAAACTGAGGGGATGAGCTGTGGATAGGGGTGAAAGGCCAATCAAACTTCGTGATAGCTGGTTCTCTCCGAAATGCATTTAGGTGCAGCGTTGCGTGTTTCTTGCCGGAGGTAGAGCTACTGGATGGCCGATGGGCCCTACAAGGTTACTGACGTCAGCCAAACTCCGAATGCCGGTAAGTGAGAGCGCAGCAGTGAGACTGTGGGGGATAAGCTTCATAGTCGAGAGGGAAACAACCCAGACCACCATCTAAGGTCCCAAAGCGCGTGCTAAGTGGGAAAGGATGTGGAGTTGCTTTGACAACCAGGAGGTTGGCTTAGAAGCAGCCACCCTTGAAAGAGTGCGTAATAGCTCACTGGTCAAGTGATTCCGCGCCGACAATGTAACGGGGCTCAAGCACGCCACCGAAGTTGTGGCATTGATATTATTGGTAGGCCTTCGTGGTCCAGCCGTATTGATGGGTAGGAGAGCGTCGTGTGGCCAGCGAAGCGGCGGTGTGAACCAGCCGTGGAGGCTACACGAGTGAGAATGCAGGCATGAGTAGCGAAAGACGTGTGAGAAACACGTCCTCCGAAAGACCAAGGGTTCCAGGGTCAAGCTAATCTTCCCTGGGTAAGTCGGGACCTAAGGCGAGGCCGACAGGCGTAGTCGATGGACAACGGGTTGATATTCCCGTACCGGCGAAGAACCGCCCAAGCTAATCCAGTGGTGCTAAGTGCCCGAATTCCTTTGATTCGATCCCTTCGGGGTGAGAACGTTGGAGCTAGCGCATGACCCCATGCTGGTGCGGTTAGCGTATTAACAGGTGTGACGCAGGAAGGTAGCCCAACCCGGGCGATGGTAGTCCCGGGGCAAGTGCGTAGGCCGAGTGATAGGCAAATCCGTCACTCATATAGGCTGAGACACGATGCGGATAAAAAGTGGGTGATCCTATGCTGCCGAGAAAAGCATCGACGCGAGGTTCTAGCCGCCCGTACCCCAAACCGACTCAGGTGGTCAGGTAGAGAATACCAAGGAGATCGAGAGAATCGTGGTTAAGGAACTCGGCAAAATGCCCCCGTAACTTCGGGAGAAGGGGGGCCTTCGACGTATTAGGACTTGCTCCGAAAGCGTTTGGAGGCCGCAGAGACTAGTGGGTAGCGACTGTTTACTAAAAACACAGGTCCGTGCTAAGTCGCAAGACGATGTATACGGACTGACGCCTGCCCGGTGCTGGAAGGTTAAGAGGACCGGTTAGCCGCAAGGCGAAGCTGAGAATTTAAGCCCCAGTAAACGGCGGTGGTAACTATAACCATCCTAAGGTAGCGAAATTCCTTGTCGGGTAAGTTCCGACCTGCACGAATGGCGTAACGACTTCCCAACTGTCTCAACCGCGAACTCGGCGAAATTGCACTACGAGTAAAGATGCTCGTTACGCGCAGCAGGACGGAAAGACCCCGTGACCTTTACTACAGCTTGGTATTGGTGTTCGGTGTGGCTTGTGTAGGATAGGTGGGAGACTTTGAAGCATGGACGCCAGTTCATGTGGAGTCATTGTTGAAATACCACTCTGGTCACTCTGGATATCTAACTTCGAACCGTAATCCGGTTCAGGGACAGTGCCTGGTGGGTAGTTTAACTGGGGCGGTTGCCTCCCAAAAAGTAACGGAGGCGCCCAAAGGTTCCCTCAACCTGGTTGGTAATCAGGTGGCGAGTGTAAGTGCACAAGGGAGCTTGACTGTGAGACTGACAGGTCGAGCAGGGACGAAAGTCGGGACTAGTGATCCGGCAGTGGCTTGTGGAAGCGCTGTCGCTCAACGGATAAAAGGTACCTCGGGGATAACAGGCTGATCTTGCCCAAGAGTCCATATCGACGGCATGGTTTGGCACCTCGATGTCGGCTCGTCGCATCCTGGGGCTGGAGTAGGTCCCAAGGGTTGGGCTGTTCGCCCATTAAAGCGGTACGCGAGCTGGGTTTAGAACGTCGTGAGACAGTTCGGTCCCTATCCGCTGCGCGCGTAGGAAGTTTGAGAGGATCTGACCCTAGTACGAGAGGACCGGGTTGGACGAACCTCTGGTGTGCCAGTTGTTCCGCCAGGAGCACCGCTGGTTAGCTACGTTCGGGATGGATAACCGCTGAAAGCATCTAAGCGGGAAGCCGGCCTCAAGATGAGACTTCCATGCCTTCGGGCGAGAGGCTCCCAGCTAGACTACTGGGTTGATAGGCCAGATGTGGAAGTGCAGCAATGCATGCAGCTGACTGGTACTAATAAGCCGATGACTTGATAACACACCCGTTTGAGGTGCTACGCGTCCACTGAGTGGTTCTCGATGTACGGTCGAGAACCGCATGACAACAATCTTTTGTTGTGTGCAGACTGAAACATCAATAGTGTTTCGGCGGCCATAGCGAGAGGGAAACGCCCGGTCACATACCGAACCCGGAAGCTAAGCCTCTCAGCGCCGATGGTACTGCAGGGGGGACCCTGTGGGAGAGTAGGACACCGCCGGACTTCTTTCGTGA
>NZ_JACSQP010000015.1 GCF_014836535.1 Microbacterium pullorum | reverse complement strand
TTGGGCACAATGACATCCTTCCAGGGCACCCTCCCGGGCAACCCAACTCAGATGTCACCTACCTGTGCGGCAGACCCGACATCGCTCGGGCCCTGTTGAGTGACTCTGACGAGGATCGGTCCGACAGACTCTGGCCCGGAGACCCGGCGCAGTACTCCCAAGCGCCATACGCGCTCGGGCATGGCGCCCTTGGCATCACCAGCGCTTTATCCTTGGCCGGTTCTCAGCTGACTAAGGAACAGTCTCACTGGATCGAGCGCTCTCTTCGCCGGGATCTCCTGAATGGCCCGCTTGGCTTAATGAATGGCCTCGCGGGAGCCGTATGGGGATGCCGCCGTTCCGGACTGTCCGACATGGCGGAACTCGTCCTTTCCGCCGTGCTAGACAGAGACTGGCGCCACCTCGACTCGAGCTTATATGCCGGCCTTCCCGGTGTGGCCCTGACTCTGCTCGCGGGCGCGCCGGGTCGCCCCGAATTGGCGGAGACGGCCAGAGCGATGTGCTCAGAATTGAGCGATCGCCTCGACGCGCAGCGACCGCCCAGTCGAGTCCCCACCGACCGCGGTGGGCTGTTCGCCGGCGCGAGCGGATGCGCACTCCTGGCTCTGCGGCTCTTCGACTATTACCGCGAGCCCTCATACCTCGCCCTGGCGGAGCAAGCACTCGACTACGACCTCGCCTCGCTAACGGCTGGGCGCGACGGGTCTCTGCACGTAAACGAGGGGTGGCGACTATTGCCGTACCTCGGCTATGGATCCGCCGGAATCGGAGTCGTGCTCGCACAGTTCCTGACATACGTCCCCGGGGCTACGCGGTGCCAACGGGCACTCGAGGGGATTCTGTTGGCGGCAAGCGCGCCATTTACCGTCCAGGCGGGGTTGATGCATGGCCGCGCCGGCCTTGTTTATTTCTTGTCAACCACCGCCCGCTTGGGATTTGCGCCGCCGCTCGCGCGGCGCGCGCTCGACCAACATGTGGCCGCCCTGAGCCTGCATGCCATCGATGGCGAAGACGGCGTCCGATTCGCCGGCAACGGTTTGCTGCGCGCTTCGTGTGATCTCGCGACGGGCTCTGCAGGTGTCCTCGCTGTCCTGACGCAGTGCGCGAGCTTCGCCCGCGGATCGACGCCGCTGACGACGGCGTTGCCGTTCTTGGAGCCGCTTCCGCTAGGCGAGTCAGCCAACCTCCGGTCGAGTTTCTTGGGGAGGTGAGAATAATGGGTTTCCTACTTGCCCTCCAGACGCTTGAGCGTTGCCAGGATGCGGAACGCGGCGCGCAATTCGCGAGCAGCATCAGCGCCTCCGCGTGTATGAGCAGCATTTCCGCGATCTGTTGAGTCAGAGGGGCGCCGCTGAAGCTAGCGACGCCCCTCTGGTGCCCGCCTGCAGGAATACATGTCCCGTTCGACAGCGTTCTGCCGCCTGCCCCCACAGCCACAGTGCTCGGTCCGGCATGCGCGGCTTTGGCCCGCTTATGTGCACGACCAAGCCCTCTGGTCGCCGGGCCCTAGTCTAGGACGGCTGATATCGACCCAGGTTCTGTGAGGTCAAATGCTAAAAACTCGTCGCCCATGGGCTACACGCACGCACGCTGATACCGCGGCGCGAAGAATACTGTCGTCCCCGCGCGCCGCTCTCGTCTTCGCCCTGACGGTCTTCGCGACGACGACAATTCAGGTCTTGTCCACCCCAGTCACCGCGGCCCTCGATGGCAATGTGCATTGGGAGTTGGCTTTCGCTGAGCCGGTCGTGGTGGCTCTCCTCATCGCGGGATGCGCTGGGCAAGCAGCCAGTCTCCTGCTGGCCGACCGTTGGCCGGGCTGGACCGTCGCGCTGACGACCCTCACATATCTGACGCTCGCCATTGGGCTGGCAGTCCCCTCCTGGCTTACCGGCATGTACCTTGTGATTGCCCTCGCCCTCTTTTTGCTTTCCACCCGATCCACGCCTCTGAGGTCCGCACTGTGGGCGCTAGCGGTTATCGCTTTCAGCATGGGGGCGCTGCTCATTTGGCTGGTTACCACGGGCACGAGCTACCACGTCGCATTCGGCTACGTTCTCGGAGAAACGGCCCGGTTCTCCGCCCCCGCGGCCGGCGCAGCAGCGCTGGGAATCTGGTGGGGAGTGCAAATCAAGCGGATTACGCTGGCCCGCGAAGAAGCGGCACGGGTGAAGGAGGAACATGCTCGTCGCATAGGTGATGCGCAACGCGCTGAGCGGACACGCATTGCTCAAGACCTCCATGACGTCGCTGGCCAGCATCTCGCTGGGTTAATCACGCTCTCGGACGCGGCGCTCGCGATTGCGCGCGACCGGCCTGGTCAGGCGCTCAAGCTCATCAGAGAGGTCCGCAGGGAGGGTCAGTTCGCCGCCGCGAGCATCTCAGGCGTGCTCTCCGATCTTCGCGCCACAGGGACGGAAGCCACGACGATAACGGCGAATCTATCTCGGGTTCCGGAACTCGCCGGGTACTGGCGGCGCATCGGCATGGCGGTCGAGGTCTCGTTCGAGGGCAACATCCACGAGGTGCCCGCGGTCGTTTCAAGCATTGCGTTCCGCTCGCTCCAGGAAGCGCTCACCAATGCCGCTAAACACGCGCCAGGGTCAGCCGTCGCCGTGTCTATCAGCGCCGGCGACGACCAGCTCAAGCTACACGTCGTGAACACAAGCCTCGATGTCCGCGCGAGGCCCTTGCGCGGCATGGGGCTCGGGTGGGGAATAGGCGGGATACGTGAGCGGGTCGAGCTAGTGCATGGGACCCTCTCGGCGGGAGAAACTGACTCTGGCAGGTGGGAGCTACTGGTAACAATTCCGATCACGCCAGACTCGAACTGATGGAGAATTCAATGCGGTCGAGGGCATCTCGTATTCGGGTACTCATCGCCGATGACAACCGTGCAGTGCGGCGCGGTCTGCGACTCCAGCTCGATGCTGTGCCCGACATCACCGTGATCGGTGAAGTCTCGAATGGCATCGACGCGGTCACCGTCGCTCGGAGCGAGCGAGCCGACGTCGTCCTCATGGATCTTCAGATGACCGGATTGAGCGGTATCGATGCGACCCGCGCGCTTGTTGGACACGCCTCCGAGAATCAGGTGTCAGTAATAATCATGACGAGTTTCGCGAGGGATGGGTATGTGGCTGATGCCCTGGATGCGGGGGCGGTCGGATACCTACTCAAGAGTCACGATTCCGCGCAGGTCGTCGATGCCATTTACGCTGCGTCGCGGGGTGATGCCGTCGTATCCGCACGGGTCACAGCCTCGATGCTGAGGGAGTTCGTTCGGCGCGGGAAGCCCCGGGTTGCCCGCGACGCTTCCGCGATGTTGACCGTGGCCGAACGACGGGTCGTCGCCACACTGTCCAGCGGTATCACGAGCAACGAAGACATAGCGCTGCACCTCCATCTTTCCGTGCACACCGTGCGATCCCAACTTCAGTCAGCACTGAAGAAGAGCGGCACGGCGGACCGCACTCAACTTGCGCTGTGGGGCGTGCGGAACGACTTGAGCTCGGAGGCGACCTAGTCATAAGTGGGCGCGGGCGGCGGGTGCTTTCGCTTCGCCGGCCGCCGCGTCTGCGTGGCCAGCGACGAGGGTCGTGGCGCGGCCGGTCTTGTAGCGAAGTGCCGATGTGGCGTGCCTATCGCATCACTAGCCCTTGTTAGCTGCGGGGGACGTGCGCGTTCCGCCCATAGGTCGGCGCCACGGGGAGTGGGCCACCACTTTCCCACCATTCTGACGGTCACGGTCAGCCTTATGGGATGACTGCATGGCTGACACCGGAACACGGCGCATCACGATCTCTTCCTGTGGGGTTCTCCACGGAGGACGTCGCACGGATCGACACCGCGCTTGAGGCGCATCACGCACCCTCGACGCTCGACAGCTATGGCTCAGCATGGCGAGGCTTCGAACGTTGGTGCCACGAGCGCGGGTTCACGCCGCTGCCGGCCGCACCCGAGGTTGTCTGAATCGGCCTGACTTTCGTTCCGTTCTTCAAACAAGGATGGAACACGATGAACAGGAAGTACTCGCCGGAGATGCGTGAGCGTGGGTTGCGGATGCTCGCGGAGGCGCGGCCGGAGCACCCGAACATGATGAGCGCGGTCCGTCACGTCGCCGGCCTGCTGGGGATGAGCGCGGAGACGCTGCGGCTGTGGCAGCGCCGGTATGAGGTCGACGCCGGCGCCAAGCTCGGGCTCACGACCGAGGGGGCGACGCGCATCAAGGAGCTTGAGAAGGAGGTCTCGGAGTTGCGGAAGGCGAATGAGATCCTGAAAGCTGCGAGCGTGTTTTTCGCGAAGGAGCTCGACCGCCCCTGACCGAGATGATCCGGTTCATCGACGAGCACCGGGATCGTTTCGGGGTCGAGCTCATCTGCCGGGTCCTGCGACCGGCAGTGCAGGGATTCCTCACCTCCCGCGGCTACCGCGCCGCGGTCGGGCGTGCCCCGTCTGCCCGGCAGCTGAAGGACGAACTGCTGGTGCCCGAGGTCGCGCGGCTGCACGCGGAGAACTACGGCGTCTACGGGCGTCGGAAGATGCACGCGCTGATGCGCCGACAAGGCTGGGAGATCGGCCGTGACCAGACCGAACGGCTCATGCGGCTTGCCGGCGTGCGCGGGGTGAGGAAGTCGAAGCGGATGTTCACCAACCGATCCGACAAGACCGCGGCGCTACCGAGCGATCTCGTCAATCGCCGATTCTCCGCGCCCGCGCCGCGCCGCGACGGCTCTGGGTCTGCGACGTGACCTATGTCGCGACGTGGTTCGCCTATGTCGCATTCGTCACCGACGTGTACTCCCGTCGCATCGTCGGGTGGAACGTCGCCACGACGCTGCGTTCCGAGATCCTGCCGATGCAGGCGCTCGACATGGCAGCCTGGGGCGCGGGCGGGCGGCTTGACGGGCTGATCCATCACGCGGACCACAGGTCGAACTACACCGCGATGGTCTACACCGACCGGATTGTCGAACTCGGCGCCGTCCCCTCGACCGGAACCGTGGGCGACTCGTTCGATAACGCGATGGCCGAGGCGGTGAACAACCTCTACAAGAGAGAGCTGATCCGGCAGCGAGGCCCCTGGCACGTCGCCGAGCAGGTCGAACTTGCGACCCTCGAGTGGGTGTGGTGGTGGAACAACGAGCGGCTCCACGGCGAGCTCGACATGCGCACCCCCGCCGAGGTCGAGCAGGCGTACGCTGACCTCGAATCAGCCCAGCTGGCCCCTGTCGGACAAAGCTGCCGATAGGAACGAAAGTCAGGTCGATTCACTGAGCGTGCGGACCGTCCTGACAGCCGGTTGTTACCCTACTCCGACGACACCGCGGTACTGCGTCGCTACCTCGTCGACTATCACCTTGTCGAGCGCCGGGCAGATGGGACCGAGTACGCGCTGACAGGCAGCGAGCCCGTCGTTGAAGCCGACCAGGGGAAGCCGATAGTGGGTCGCGGCCGCTAGCGGTTCGACGTTCAGGCCGCCGGCGCCGAAGCCGTCCACGCCGCATGGCCGTCGCTTCAGCTGTTCGCTCCGCGGCGGCGCGCCGAGGTGACGACGTTACGCGGGGTTGTCCACCCAGTGGTGTGCCGTCGGCCAGCTTTGCGCCCGCTCTGACCTAGCTGTTGAAGCGGACGGCTGGTCCGCGACACGCGGAACGAGCCCACCGACCAGGAGTGACGTTGACCCACCTCAGCATCCGCCAAGATCAGGGTGTGAGCACCCGACCTTTCAAACGAACCGCTGTCGCCGCGCTTGTCGCCCTGACCCTCGTCGTGACCACCGCCTGCGCCCCGGAGCCCGCGGAAGCCGGACCCGCGTCGACGGCCTCCGCCCCGGAGGTCGTCGCGACCCCGACTGAGGCCCCCGACCCGCTGGAAGGTCTCGTCTCCGGAGATGTCATCCCCGCCGAGGTCGCAGCGGAACTGAACGCATCCTGGGGCAAGCAGAGCGACCACCGCGGCTACCCGATGCCGTCGGGGGAGTGGGTGCTCCTCAAGGGCCTCGAACCCCTCCCGGCGAACGCCTATCGGGCTGTGCACGATGCCGTCGTCGCCTCGATCCAGTGGCCGCTGTTCCGTACGTCGGATGCGCCCAGCACGGATGCCGCCTACGCGTTGTTCTACGCCGCCCACGAGCAGCAAGAGCTTCTCACCGGCCGGAAGATCACCCTGGTCCTGCACGCGATGAACTACGTCGACGGTTATGACCAGCCGCGGTGGTCGGCTGGCAGGTACCTGACGAACGGGTATAACGGAACCTCCCAGGAAGAAGCAATCGCGACCGCCCAAGAGTGGGTGGATGTCAGCCCGGGTGTGCGCGTCATGCTCGTCATTGACGGGCTCGCCTGAACAGGCACCGGCCACGGCGGCGGGAGCGGTACGTGCTCCGGCATGCGGACCTCCTCGCCACCTGGCTACAGAGCTCCTCGTGACGTAGCCCAGTCAAGTCCTCAGGGGCGTCGTCCGTCCTTCACCGCGTGCTCGACCGGTAGGTGCGTACAGGAAAAACGAGGACTAGTTACAGGAAACGCAGCAAGGTCCCCCCGCCGCGATCCGCACCAGGAGTAGTTCTGCCAACAGCCCACCGGTAAGTCCCGGGAACCTAAGGGTTCCCGGGACTTCTTAGTTGGTGAAGATGTGACCACGTCACCGAAAACCTACCGAATTGACCTCGCTGCGCGTCTCGCGCGTAGATTCGCGTCGATCGTTCCTGCATCGCGGTGGTTGCCCCCGGATAGCCGGGCGGCGGTGTGCGCACCTCCTGGGTATGGATGCCGAGAACAGCCTGTCGCTCGTGTCGGCGACGGTTCAATCTGACGCATAAGCGACGGGCGAAAACGAGGCCACCCAGAGCAGATTGGGTGGGTGATCTCAGTGGAAGATTGGGCGTTGATTCGGCGGCTGGTCGCGGACGGGGTTCCGCAGCGGCAGGTCGCGAGGCAGCTGGGTATTGGGCGGTCGACGGTCCATAGAGCGTTGGCGTCTGACCGGCCGCCGAAGTATGAGCGGTCGGTGCAGCCGACATCGTTCTCACCGTTCGAAGCGCGAGTCCGAGCACTGTTGGCTGAGCATCCGTCGATGCCGGCGACGGTGATCGCGGAGCGGGTGGAGTGGTCGGGGTCGATTACCTGGTTCCGGGAGAACGTCAGGCGGCTGCGGCCGGAGCATCGTCCGGTCGATCCCGCGGACCGGTTGACGTGGGCGGCGGGTGATGCGGCGCAGTGTGATCTGTGGTTCCCGCCGCGGAAGATCCCGCTCGAGGATGGCACGACGGTGTTGTTGCCGGTGCTGGTGATCGTCGCGGCCATTCGAGGTTCCTCACGGCGAGGATGATCCCGACCCGCAAGACCGAGGACCTGCTGCTGGGGTCGTGGGAACTGATCCAGCGTCTTCGGGCGGTGCCGCGGCGGCTGATCTGGGACAACGAGCCAGGGATCGGGCAGAAGGGCCGGCTGGCGCAGGGCGTCGCATCGTTCGCGGGGACGCTGGCGACGAAGGTCGTGCAGTTGCGGCCCTACGACCCGGAATCGAAGGGGATCGTCGAGCGCCGCAACGGCTGGATGGAGACTTCGTTCATGCCCGGCAGGACGTTCACGTCTCCCGCGGATTTCAATGCCCAGCTCGCCGATTGGGTGGAGAGGCGAACAGCCGGGTGGTGCGGACCATCAAGGCGCGGCCTATCGATCTGATCGAGCATGACCGGTCGCGGATGCTGCCGTTGCCGCCGATCCCGTTGCAGTTGGGGTGGCGGCAGCGGATCCGTCTGGCCAGGGATTACTACGTCCGCCTCAACGCATTGTCGACGACGCGTGAATACTGACCCCGAGGCGACGTTTGAATCTTGACCCCTCCGACACTCTTGGAGGGTGATTTC
>NZ_JACSQP010000014.1 GCF_014836535.1 Microbacterium pullorum | reverse complement strand
TTGGGCACAATGACATCCTTCCAGGGCACCCTCCCGGGCAACCCAACTCAGATGTCACCTACCTGTGCGGCAGACCCCGCCTCAGGACATGCTGGGTTCACTCACCCGTTCGACTACCTCATCAATCGAGGAATCCATGCGTCTGTCCGTCATCGGTTGCGGTTACCTCGGCGCGGTGCACGCGGCGGCGATGGCATCCATCGGCCACGAGGTCGTCGGGATCGATGTCGATGCCCGCAAGATCGCGTCGCTGTCCGCCGGTGAGGCGCCGTTCTTCGAGCCCGAGCTGCAGGAGCTGCTCACCGAGGGCATCGCATCCGGGCGGCTGCGGTTCACCACCGACATGGCCGAGGCCCGCGGCGCAGTGGTGCACTTCGTCGGTGTCGGCACCCCGCAGCAGAAGGACGGCTACGCCGCCGACCTCACCTATGTGAACGCCGCCGTCGACGGGCTGATCCCCTACCTCGCCGCCGGTGACATCGTCGCCGGAAAGTCCACCGTGCCCGTGGGCACCGCAGCCGACCTGGCCGAGCGCGTCACGCCGACGGGTGCGACGCTGGTGTGGAACCCGGAGTTCCTGCGCGAAGGGTTCGCCGTCAAGGACACCATCGACCCCGACCGGCTCGTCGCCGGCGTCCCCGCCGGCCCCGAGGGCGAGCGCGCCGCCGACCTGCTGCGGGAGGTGTACCACCCGTCGGTGACCAAGGGCACCCCGTTCATCGTCACCGACTACGCCACCGCCGAACTGGTCAAAGTCGCCGCGAACGCGTTCCTGGCCACGAAGATCAGCTTCATCAACGCGATGGCCGAGATCGCCGAAGTCACCGGCGCCGACGTCACCACCCTCGCCGACGCGATCGGCCACGACGTGCGCATCGGCCGCCGGTTCCTCGGTGCCGGTATCGGGTTCGGCGGCGGCTGCCTGCCCAAGGACATCCGCGCGTTCGCCGCGCGCGCCGAAGAACTCGGCCGCGGCGAATCCGTGGCGTTCCTGCGCGAAATGGACGCGATCAACATGCGCCGCCGCGACCGTGCCGTCGACCTCGTCGTCCAAGCCCTCGGCGGGTCGGTGTTCAAGAAGAACGTCACCGTCCTGGGCGCGGCGTTCAAACCCCACTCCGACGACATCCGCGACTCCCCCGCCCTCGACGTCGCCGTGCGCCTGCACGGCCTGGGCGCCTGGGTCACCATCACCGACCCCCAGGCCATCGACAACGCCCGCGCCCGCCACCCGCAGCTGAACTACGTCGCCGACCGCGACGAAGCCCTCCGCGGTGCGGATGGGGTGATCGTCGTCACCGAATGGGACGAATACCGCCGCCAGCTCACCCCCGAACACGCGGCATCCCTGGTCACCGGACGCGTCATCGTCGACGGCCGCAACTGCCTCGACGCGGCCGCCTGGCGCGCCGCCGGCTGGCAGTACTACGGGATGGGTCGCCCGTAAGGACGGCGTTTCGTCTCGCTTCGCCCGCTCAACGACCGTGGGACGCCCGTAGGGACGGCGTTTCGTCTCGCTACGCTCGCTCAACGACCGCGGATAACCGGCGGGAAACAGTCCGAAACGACCGCGAAATCTGGCACTGAAAGAGTCCTGACAACCCCCTAGGGACGCGCCGGCGCGACAAGCGCCCGGTGCGTGCGTCGGCAGTCCTCCACCGAGGAAGGACCTGCTTTCGCATGCCTGAAACCACCCTCCCCGCGCGGCCACGTCGCGCCCGCTCCCGAGCGCTGGCGCTGCTGACCGCCGGCCTCGCCGTCTTCGGCGGCTCGCTCGCGCTCGCCCCCGCGGCCCACGCGGCGACCGGCGTGACGGTCACCGCGCCGGGCGCCGTCACGGCGGGCGACACCGTCACCGTGACGATCGCCGGCGACGCCGGTGCCGATCTGTACGCGTACGACCTCACCGTCGCGTACGACCCCGCGCTACTGACCTACGCCGACGCGACGGAGACCTACCCCTCCGGCGGGTACGGCGCCGTGACCGAGACTGCCGACACCGTCACGTTCACGAACACGCGGCTCGGCACCTCCCCCGGACTCGCCGGCGCGCAGGATCTCGTGACGTTCTCGTTCACCGCGGTCGCCTCGGGCGCCGCGACCATCACCCTTGACGCCGCCACCTTTATCGACTCGGCGAGCGCCTCGGAGTCACTCGCCGAGCCCGTGACCGCCACGGTCGAGATCGCCGCACCGGCGGCGCCCACCCCCACACCCACGCCCGCGCCGGGTGCTCCAGGCGCCGGCACTCCGTCCGACGGTGACGGGGCGGACGGTGAGGGCGAGGCATCCGCACCCGTCGGTGCCCCCGCAGGCTCGCTCGCCTCGACCGGTGGCGACGTCGCGATGTGGGTCATCATGGGCGCGGCCGGCGTCGGCCTGCTGGCCCTCGGCGTGGTGCTGCTGGTGCGGCGTCGCCGTGGGGAGGTGCGGGCGTGACCGGGGGAAGCGTGTTTCGTCTCGGGCGCGGTGCGCCGTCGCTCAACGACCGGGGAAGCAACGACCGGGGGGTCCACCAACGGAAGGGAACCATGAACACCACCCGCACTCGCGCCCGCGGGGCGGTCGCCGCAGCCGCCGTGCTGGGGACCGCCGCCGCCACGGCCGTCAGCGTGCCGGCATCCGCCGCGCCCGCCGACACCCTCGCCCCGCTGCTGGCGCCGTACTTCACCGAGCTCGACCTCACCGGGGACGACCAGGTGACCACCGCCGACCTCGAGGCCGCGGCATCCGCCCTCGGCGCGACGAGCGCCAGCGCCGACTGGGCAGACGTCGCGGTCATCGACACCAACGCCGACGGCACCATCACCGTCGCCGACCTCGCCGCCCTCTCGCAGCGGATGATCTACGACGACGGACCGTTCCAGCTCGTCGAGGCCTCGGTGCTCGACATGCAGGCGGCCATGAACGCCGGGGTCACCACCTCGGTCGAGATCACCCAGGGCTACATCGACCGCATCGCCCACTACGACGACGCGCTCGTCGACACTGCCCCCGGCGGCCGCCCGCTCAACTCGATCATCACCGTCGGCTCCGCGGCCCTCGAGGCTGCCGCGGCCGCCGACGCCGAACGCGCCGCCGAGGGGATGACGAGCATGCTGCTGGGCGTGCCCATCGCGGTGAAGGACAACTACAACACCGTCGACATGGTCACCACCGGTGGCTGCGGATGCTGGGACGACAACCAGACCGCCACCGACGCCTTCATGGTGAAGGGCCTGCGCGACGCGGGGGCCGTGATCCTCGCCAAGGCGAGCCTGGACGAATTCGCCTACGGCTTCGCCTCGGAGTTCTCGTCGTTCCAGGAGCCTGGCACCTCCACGCTCGTGGCAAGCCCCTACTTCACCGACCGCACTGCGGGCGGATCCAGCGGCGGCACGGGCGCGGCCATTGCCGCGAACCTGGCGGGCATCGGCTTCGGCACCGACACCGGGGGGTCGATCCGCGTGCCGTCCTCTTACAACCAGCTCGTCGGGGTGCGCCCGACCGTCGGGCTCGCAAGCCGTTACGGCATCGTGCCGCTGGCGCTCAGCCAAGACACCGGCGGCCCCATGACCCGCACCGTACTCGACGCCGCGGTGGCGCTGGACGCCGTCGTCGGCATCGACGCGGCCGATGCCGTGACCGCCCGGCAGCAAGGGCTCGTTCCCGCGTCGTACACCTCGTACCTCGACGCCGGGGCGCTGGACGGTGCCCGCATCGGCTACGTGGCGTCGATGATCCCCACCGAAGCCACCACCGCACGGCTGTGGACCGAGACGAAGGCCACGCTCGAAGCGCTCGGCGCGACCGTCGTCGAGGTGTCGGGTTCGCCCGAGTTCACTACCGTGCTCAACGAGGGCAGCGGCAGCACCGCCGAGTTCAAGCACGATCTCGACGAGTACATCGCCACGCACCTGTCGCCCGCCGTCTCGGCGCGCAGCATCGACGCGATCCTCGAGGGTGGCAACTACGTGGCCGCTCGCACGCGCACGTTCGAGCAGCGCAATGCCGTGACCGCCGAGGACTACGAGGCGTGGGCCGGACCCACCGGTTCGCACACCACGGTGCTTGCCGGCGGCAAGGCGCTCGTCACGGCGATGCTCGACGCACAGGACCTCGACGCCCTCATCTACCCGTCGGGCCGCCCGTACGGCACGCACAGCACCAACCTGCGACTCAGCCCGAACACGGGGATGCCGTCGGTCACCGTGCCGATGGGCCAGGCTTCGGCCACCGAGGCGATCCCCGGGGCGAACGTCAACATCGAGCTGCTCGGTCGCGACTTCGCCGAGGGCACGCTGCTGGGTCTCGCGTACGCCTTCGAGCAGGCCACGCACCACCGCACGGCCCCGGCACTGTACCCGCCGCTGAGCTGACGCCCGCCGGGTCCGGCGGCACGTCCGGCGCCGGACCCGGCCCCACATTCCACGCCGCGCACCTTGCCCCTGACGCGGATCGGCCCATCTGGCACAATCAAACGCATCGAGAACGGACAGCGACGTTCGTTCCCGCCATCGCTAGGGGGGCATATGGCGCACATCGATTCACCGCGAGCCGTCGTGATCGACGACGACGACGACGTGCGGGGGCTGCTGGCCGAGGTGCTCACCAGCGCCGGGTTCGCGGTGACCGCGGTCGACAACGGCACCGATGGGGTCGCGGCGGTGCTCGCGTACCGGCCCGTCGTCACCACCGTCGATGTCAACATGCCCGGCATCGACGGGTTCGAAGTGACCCGTCGCATCCGAGCGACCGGCAACGACACGTATGTGGTGGTGATCACTGCCCTCACCGATGAGGCCGACGCGGTGCTCAGCTTCGGAGTGGGTGCCGACGACGTCGTGGTCAAGCCCTTTCGTGTGCGCGAGCTGCGCGCGCGGTTTCTCGCGCTGCTGCGCCGCCCGCGCGCCACCGACGGCGACGGCACCGGCACCCGACACGGCGAGCGCACGGCATCGCTCGACCGGCCCGGGGCGCCGCCCGAGCGGTTCGACGGCCTGCTGCTCGACCGCGACACCCGCACCGTCTCGGTCGACGCCGCCGAGGTCACCCTCACCCGCACCGAGTTCGACCTGCTCGCCACTCTTCTCGAGTCGGGACGCCGCGTGCGCAGCAAAGCCGACCTGGTGCTGACCCTGCACGACGAGACCTACCTCGACCCGGCGAAGGTGAGCGATGCCGACGAGCGCGCGATCGAGGCGCACATGACCAACCTGCGCCGCAAGCTCGGCGACAGCCCCGCGCAACCACGGTTCATCGAGACGGTGCGCGGAGCCGGCTACCGCTCGGTCGCGGCGCACGCCGACGCGGTACCCGAAGACGCCGAGCCGTAGTCGCGGGATCGATACACTGGCCCCATGGCGGAGCCCCCGATCCCCGATGCGCCGCCGCGCGACCATACGGCGCCCAGCCGGTGGAACGACCCCCGCACCCGGTCGATCTGGCAGTGGCAGCTGGTGCTGGGCGTCGCGGTCGCCGCCATCACCGTGGTCATCGTGCTGCTCACCCCGCAGGCGTTCGCCCAGCCCGTGTTCACCGCCGGCGTCGTGCTGATCGTGGTGGTGAGCGGGCTCACCCTCGCCGTGCCGTGGCATCGCGTAGGTCACGCCACGGTCGCGCTGGTGCCCGCCGTCGACATCGCCGCGATCGGGCTTCTGGCGTGGGGCAGCGACGGCCAGCTCTCGATCCTGTGGATCTTTCCCATCGCGTGGATCTCCACCTACTACACGCTGCCGTGGCTGGTCGCCGCGCTCAGCGAGATCGCCGTCATCCTCACGGTCGACGTGCTGCTCACCTCGGTCACCCCCGCGCGCGCGGTGCACCTCATGGTGGTGCTGCTGGCGCTGGTGTTCATCGGCGTGACCATCACCACCGGCTCCCGGCGCACGCGCGCGTTCAGTCGTCTGCTCGAACGCCAGTTCGCCCAGCTCGAGCTGACCCTGCGCCGCGTCGAGACGCAGGAGAAGCGGGCCCTCGCACTGTTCAACTCCGTCGACACCGGCCTCGCGCGCGTCGACCGACGCGGCGTGATCCGAGCCGCGAACGACGCCTACCGGCGCCTCTACTCGATCGACGACGTCTCACACGCGCACCCCGCGGCCGCCGTGGAGTACGACGGGTACCGAGGTGAGCCTCTGCCCCCGCACGAGACGATGGTGGCCCGGGCGGCCCGCGGCGAGATCTTCACCGACCACCGCATCTGGCTGTTCGACACGTCGGGGCAGTGGCGTGCGCTGGACGTGTCGACCAGCGCAGTGGGCTCCACCCCCGACGAGCCCGAGGTGACCCTGCTGACGGTGCGCGACACGACGGCGGCCGTCAAGGCGCAGGAAGAGAAGAAGACGCTCACCAGCGTCGTCTCGCACGAACTGCGCAACCCCCTCACGGCGATCGTCGGGCACGTCGACCTGCTGCTGGACCGTGACGACCTGCCGGCCGATGCCATCGAGCGGCTCGAGGTCGTCGAGAACGCCGGCCAGCGCATGCAGCGACTCATCGCGTCGGTGCTCGAGACCAACAAGCCCACCGCACCGCCGGCGCACATCGTCGACCTGCAGCGCATCGCCGCGGCATCGGTCGACGCCTTCCGCCCCGCGGCGCAGACGGCGCAGCTCACGGTCGAAGCGGCCATCGACGGCGATCTGCTCGTCGCCGGAGACGCGTTCCGCCTGCGGCAGGCGGTCGACAACATCATCGGCAACGCCGTGAAGTACACCCCGCGCGGCGGCCACATCAGAGTGGATGCGCGGCGCGTCGACGGGCAGATCCGCTTCGCCGTCTCCGACACCGGCATCGGCATTTCGGCCACCGACGTCGATCGCGTGTTCGAGCCCTACTTCCGCGCAGAGACCGCGCGCGACAGCGGGGTGCCCGGCACAGGCCTGGGCATGGTCATCACCCGCGAGATCGTGCAGCAGCACGGCGGCCGTCTGGCACTGACCAGCGCCCTCGGCCGCGGCACGACCGTGGTCGTGCACCTCGCCGCGCACGGCTCAGAAGGAACCGAATGATCAACTCGAGCATCGGCGTGGTGCTGGTCGCCCTGTCCACCGTCAACACCGCCGTCATCGTCGGGCTCGGGTTCTTCCACCGTCCCAGCCGCGCGAGCGCCCTCTGGGCCTTCGCCTTCAGCCTCGCCATGATCACGTCGTACGGGTGGGTCGCCGCCGATGCGCAGGGGTCGGTGACCCTGCGCGCCGCATGCGCGGCGGTCATGGTGGGATCCACCGTGTTCATCTGGGCCGGCCTGCGCGTGCGCCGCGGCGTGCAGGCTACCTCCGAGCTCATCGCCGTCGTCTTCACGCTCGTGTGCGCCGTCGCCATGTCGGCGACCGCGGGCACGCCGGCGTTCCCCCTCGTCTTCCGCGCCGTCTTCGTGGCGGCGGCGGTGTTCGCCGCCCTGACGCTGACCGAACTGGTGCGCCTCGGGCCGCGCTGGCGTCACGAGACGCTGCCGCTGGCCGTGGCTTCGGCGGGCTTCATCATCTTCGGTGCCATCGCCGTCGTCGACGGCGTCATCCAGGTCGTGCACCCGCCCGTGGGCGGCCCCGCCGACGGGCTGGAGCTGCTGCGCGACCTCAACTCGATGGCATCCATCGTGTACGGCACCGCCGCCGTCATCAGCCTGCTGCTGCTGACCCGCGCCGACACCCCGGCGTCGAGCACCCCGGTGGCGCAGACCCCCTTCAGAGCCGTCGCCGAAGACCGGCTGCGCCGCGCGCAGGCCGCCGGCGACCGATGGTGGTGCGTGCTCGAGATCCGCCTCGACGACCCGGTCGACCTTCGCGAGGCGTTCAGCGCCGGCGAGTTCGCCCGCATCGCCGACCGATTCGCCCGTGACGTCAGCGCCGTGCTGCCTCCCGACGCCGACCTCGAGCGGCAGGGTGACGACACCGTCGTGGTGCTGCTGCCCCGCCCCGAAGGCGCCGTGCGTCCCCTGCTCTCACGCCTGCTCGACCAGGTCGCCACCCCCGATCCGACGCAGCCCCTCGCCGCGCGGGTGTCGGCCAGCATCGGGTGGGCCAGCGTCGACACCGTCGGCTACGACCTCGACGAGCTGCTGCATGCCGCCCACGCCGCCGCCATGCAGGCGCGCCGCAGCGGCGGCGACCGCTGGGAGCGCGTGATGACCACCATCGACTCGGCCACGCCGTGACCCGGGCCGGCAAGGGCTCCCGTGTGCCCACCCGCCGCGCGTCGACGCACCGCGCCAGTCGGCCTCGGCGCCCGCTCCCCCGGCGCCTGGTCATCGCCCTGCTCGCGATCGCCGGCGTCGTCGTGCTCGCCGCCCTCATCACCGTCGCCACCCTCATCACCCGCGGCGTGCAGGCGCTGATGCTGCAGCCCCCCGGCGTCGAGACGACCATCGTCGCGGCCAACGATTCGACCGCGGCGCGGGCAGCCGCCGATGCCGCGGCCTCCGCCGAGGCCCGCGCCGCCGCCGCCTACCTCGCCGACCAGCCGACCGCCTACTGGCTCACCCCCGAGCGCGACCCGATCGGCGACGTGTGGGGCCGCATCGCCCACCTCGCCGAACAGGCGCGCGATCAGGACGCGGCGCTCGCGGTCGTCGTGTACGGCCTGCCCGGGCGCGATTGCGGCAACTTCTCGTCGGGTGGACTCGACGAAGCCGACTACGCCACCTGGACGGGCGAGATCGGCGAAGCGCTCGCCAACGCCCGCGACCTGCAGCGCATCGTCGTGCTCGAGCCCGACAGCCTGGCCCTTGCCCCCGAGTGCGGCAACCTGCCGGACCGCACCCGCCAGCTCACCACCGCCGTCGAGGCGCTGTCGGGGTCGGACGCGTGGATCTACCTCGACGGCGGCCACTCGACATGGCACGAACCCGGCACGATGGCCGGCATCATCGCCCAGACCGGACTGCTCGATCGCGTGCGCGGCTTCGCCACCAACGTGTCGAACTACAACCACGCGGCGGCGGAGTTCGACTACGCCCACGCCGTGGCCGCGGCGCTCGGCGGCGGCCACGCCCTCATCGACACCTCGCGCAGCGGCGCCGGCAGCGGCGGCGTGTGGTGCAACGCCCGAAATCGCCTCGTCGGCGAGCCCGGCGGCACCTTCGGTGACGAGGTGGTCGACACCAACCTGTGGATCAAACCTCCCGGCGAAAGCGACGGATCATGCAACGGCGGTCCCGCCGCCGGCGCCTGGTGGCCGGATGCCGCGATCGAGCTGACCCGCGACGTGCGCTGAGCCGCGCCGCTCGTGTGTAGTCTGAGGACCATCACCGCGTCCCCGAGGTTTGCATCCACATGACTGACTCCATCAGCCCGCCGAAGACGGCGGTGATCGTCGAGGACGATCCCGACATCCGCCACCTTCTGGCCGAGGTTCTGGAGGCCATGGGATTCTCGACGGTCTCGGTCGGCAACGGCATCGACGGGGTGCAGGCGGTGCTGTCGTACCAGCCCCTCATCACGACCCTCGACGTCACCATGCCCGGCATCGACGGCTTCGAGGCCGCGCGCCGCATCCGGGCCAAGAGCGACACGTACATCATCATGCTCACCGGCCTCGAAGAAGAGGCGGATGTCGTGCTGGGCTTCGGCTCGGGCGCCGACGAGTACATCAACAAGCCGTTCCGGCCCCGCGAACTGCGCGCGCGCATCGAGGCGCTGCTGCGGCGCCCGCGCCTGGCATCCACCACCCCGGGTACGCCCCGCCAAGACCAGGTGGGCCCGTCGTTCCCCGGCGCGCGCCCGGCGACCTCCGCCATTCCGGTGACGCGCCCCGCCGACCAGGCCCCGCCGCCGCAGGCGCCGCAGCCTCCGGTGGAGTACATCTCGGCTCCGGTGCCGCCGACCTTCCCCTCGGACGCCGGATCGACCACGATCGTGCTGTCGCCGCAGGCCGGTGCTCAGCTGCAGCCGCACGTCACGCTCGGGCCGGCCGCGCTGAGCCACCGGGACCTCGAGCTCGACCCCGAGAGCCGCATCGCGGTGATCGCGGGCGTGGAACTCGACCTCACCCGCACCGAGTTCGACCTGCTGTCCACCCTCATGGAATCCAAGCGGCGGGTGCGCAGCAAGGCCGACCTGACCCTCGTGCTGCGCGGCGAGTCGTACGTGACGAGCTACTTCGTCGGCGAAGCCGACAAGCGGGCGATCGAGGCGCACATGACGAACCTGCGCCGCAAGCTCGGCGACAACCCCGCCAACCCCCGCTACATCGAGACGGTGCGCGGGGTCGGCTATCGCATGACGTCCGAGGTCGCAGCCTAGGCAGACGGCCGGGTCAGACCTTGTAGCCCTGGTGGCGGCGCAGCAGCTTGAACACCATCGTGAGGGTCTGCAGCACCGTCACGACGCCCACGACCGGCCAGCCGATCCAGAGGATCGTCGACTGCACCAGGGGGCCGAGCATCATCCAGATGATGCTCATCGCCACGATCACCACGACCAGCAGCACGAGCGGCAGCCAGTGCGCCGATCCGCCGCCGCGCTCGGCCTTGGCCTGCATCGCCCAGTTGTCGACCTTCTTGCGCGAGAGGAACCGGGTCCACGAGCGCAGGAAGTGGCTGATGCGCACCCACATGAAGATCTCCGCCGGCAGCATGAGTCCGGCGAACAGCAGGTCGCGGCTGTTGCGGTTCTTCATCGTCGCGGCGATGCGCAGGTTCAGCAGCACCGCCACCACGGGCGGGATGAGCCACAGCGGCGAGAAGACGAACGCGCCGATCGACAGCGACCCCGCGAGCAGCGTGAGGAACGCCACGCGCACGAAGAGGTTCGTGAGCATGCCGAAGTTCTCCCACCAGCGCAGGCGCAGGTTGGGGTGGAACGGCTGGCCCTTGGTGTCGCCGCGCTGGCCCGGCCACATCAGCTCGATCGAGCCGTACGTCCACTTGACCTGCTGCGCGTCGTAGCCGCGCAGGGTCGTCATGCCGCCGACGTCGGCGCGCGCGTAGGGGCTGATCTTGGTGAGGTAGCCGGCGCTCTTGATCTGCAGCGACAGCAGTGAGTCCTCGACCTCGCTGTCTTTGACCCACGGGGTCGACTGCCGGTTCTCCTTCATCACCTCGCGCAGCGCCGTGGTGGAGAAGATGGAGAACTGGCCGCCGAGCACGGCCATGTTGCGCCCGCGCAGCAGGTTCTGCAGGTTGAATGCGGCGAACTGCGTGCGCTGACCGGCGATGAGGAACTTGCCGACGAGACCCTTGATGGGTCGGTCGTCGATCGAGTAGATCGCCGAGATGCCGCCGATGCGCGAGTCCGACACCGCCTCGATCTCGAGGTACTCCACCGCACGCGGGTCGGCGATGGTGTCGCCGTCGACGCCCAGCAGGTAGTCGTAGCCCTCCACGAGCGCATAGCCGTAGTTGAGCGCGCCGACCTTCTTGTCGGGGTTCTTACCGATGTCGTGCACGAACACCTCGGTGAACTGCTCGCCGAGATCAGTGATGATCTCGTGCGGACCGGCGTACTCCGAGGCGATCTTGACGGTGGCATCCGAGGTGTTGTTGACGACCACGTGGATGACGTCGGGCACCCGGGTCTGATCGAGCAGCCCCTGGATGACGGCGCCGATCGACTCTTCCTCGTTGTACGCGGGGATGACGCAGCCGATGGTCGAGCGGTGCCCCGTGGAGTCCTCGAGCACCGAGGCGAAGTCGTCGGCGAACCCGTGTACGGGGACGAGATCGGCGGATGCCGAGTCGTGCGACAGCGGCGAGGTCACGGCGCCTGCTCCTCGGTGGTGGTGTCGGCGGTGTCGGTGGCCTCGGCCTGCGGGAAGATCGCGATCGGGAGCTGGTGGTACACGGTCTGCTGCCCGAACGACGTGTCGTCGTTGGCGGTGCCCTCGACCCAGATCGTCAGCTGGAACTGCAGCGTCACGCCGAAGGTGTCGGGCGGCAGCTGGTGGATCGTCGTCTCGGGCACGTGCAGACCGCCCTGGAAGCTGTTCAGCAGCAGCCCCCGGTCGGACCGCAGGGTGTCGGTCGGCACGAGCGTGCGCGGGTCGGCGGCGAACTGGAAGGGCGTGGAGACCTGACCGCCGGTCTGCGCGGTCTGCGACGTGATCGCGATCTGGGAGATGTACACGCGGCGCTTCTGGGTGAGCACCGCCTTCTCGTCGACCCGGCTGTCGTGCACGTTGACGGCGAAGCCGAAGGTCTTCTCCCCCATCGGCATCCACTCGTGGGTGCGCTTGGGATCGGCGGCCCAGACATCCAGGCGCACCTCGAGACCGTCGGCCACTTCGGACGAGAGCGCGACCGATCCGTCATAGGTGAACTGCGAGTCGAACTCCAGGCCCGGTGCGGCCGTCGACTGCGCCGGCTCGGGCACGCGATCGGCAGCGCCCGCGGAGGCACCGTTGAACGTGTCGACGAGCTGCGCGCAGCCGGTCAGCGGCAGCGCCGCAGCAGCGATGATCGCGGCCCCCGCCAGCAGGCGGGCGCGACGGGACGAACGGGAAACAGACATGGCGGTACCGGGTTTCGCGAGGAGGCGCACGAACGCGCGAACGGGATGCCGCCTCGGCCGATGGGCTCATCTGTGATGGCGACGTGTGAAGTCTATGACCGCGACACCCCCCGGAACCGGCCGATTCCGGGGGCCTTGGCGGTTCCTTGGGGGTTTCTTGCGGTGACGGGTTGCGGTGGCCTCAGTCGTCGGCTGCGGGGGACGCCGCGATGGCCACCGTCAGCACGTCGGTGGCGGTCTGCTTGGCGAACTCGGTGGAGGTCGGCGTCGTCTGCACGAGGAAGTCGTAGCGCAGCTGCACCTCGACGAAGGTGGCTTCGGCCGGGACCGCACCCACCGTGAACGTCTGCGAGTAGCTGTAGGGGCTCAGCACCAGGTACCCGGGGTTCACCGTCGCGGCATCGGCCTGGGTCTCGAGGGCATCGAACATCTCGGCCGCGTTGCCGGGCACGGCGATCATGGTGGCCTTCTGCAGGTACACCTTCTGGCCGTCGTCGGGGGTCACCGTGGTGACCATCGACATGCTCACGGGTTTGAGTGCCTCCGCGGTCCAGCGATCCATCGACAGGTCCGACCAGTAGTCGACCGTCGCGGCGACGGCGCCGGCCGTCAGCTCGCGCTGGGTGCTGCCGCCGGAGAGGTCGTTCGAGACCGGCGGCGCCACCGGTGCCGCACTGGTGGCCTTTGGCTCATCTTGAGCTTCGGTCCAGGGCGCCGGGCCGCAGCCGGTGAGCGCGACGAGTGCGAGCGCGGCCGAAGCCGTCACCGCCATCGCACGAATGCGGTCTCGACGCATGTCATTCCTCCTGTTGCGGCCTCTCGCCAGTCTAGGTGCCCACCCTCAGGCGACCCGTCGGCGCGGTGCGATTGGGAAATCGGTATCCGCAGTAATGGCTCAGGTTTGGCGCAAGACGCGCAAGCCCCGGGAGGTGCCGGTTTCAATGACGGAGTGGCGATTGGGGGATTGCCACACAGGGGGGTAGCTGTCAGCCGGCCGTGAGCTGGGGGGTCCGGCCGGCTGCAGCATCCCGATCCGGGTCCGCGCGCCACGAGACGTTCGAGGGCTACGCCGCACCCTTCGCGCGCATCATCGACGGCTCCGCCGTCACGAGGATCGGCAGGTGATCGCTGAGCCCCTGCGGCAGCGTCTTGACCCGCTCGATGTCGAATCCCACCGAGGTGGCGAAGTCGTAGTGGCCGCGGAAGAACTTGTAGCGCGTGTACGTGCGCGCATCGCTCAGCGTCAGCTCGTACCCCTGGGCGCGCACCTTCTGGCCGAGGCTCTCTTTGAACACCGGATAGTTGTAGTCGCCGACCATCAGAATCGGCAGTCCTTCGCCGAGGTCGGCGAGCTCGGTGAGCGCGGCCTTGATCTGGTGGCGACGGAGGGAATTGAGCGCCGTGAGCGGGGCCGCGTGGAACGAGGCCACGATCACTTCGCGGTTGTTGTCGATGTCGCGCAGCCGCACGCCCAGCATGCGCTCCTCTGCGGGTTTGAGCACCCGGTCGTGCAGCGACTTCTTCAGCGACATCGACCGCGCCTCGATCGCACGGAAGGTGTTGGCCCGGTAGTAGACCGCCAGGCCCAGCCGGTTGCGATGCGTGGCATCGGCCAGCTGCAGGCCGCCGATCTGATCGGGCAGGCCGGCGGTGACGGCTTCTTGCAGACAGAGCACGTCGGCGCCGTGTCGTTCGACGAGGTCGGTCAGCTCGCCGGCGGCCCGGTGTTTGCGGAGGTTGTACGAGATCACCCTCATGGTGCCCTCAGCGTATGCCCGCACCCTGGTGCGCGGGTGGAGGTTGCGCGTGTGCCCGCTGGGAGGATATGCGCCGCGGCTACTCGGCGTCGCGGCGATTGCGGGTCTGCACGGCGCGGGCGGCGAGCAGGTCGTCGGCGGGGTAGCCCACCTCGGTGAGGGTGAGACCGCGCGCGGCGAGCACCTTGAACTCGCTCGTGCGCACCCCCTCGTCGCGCAGCTCGACCACGTCGCGGGGGTGCAGCCGCCCCTCCCCCACGGCGACGCAGGCCCCCACGAGCGCCCGCACCATGCTGTGGCAGAACGCGTCGGCGCGCACGTGCGCGACGACGGTGCCCTGCGCGTCGCGGCGCCAGTCGAACTGCAGCAGCGTGCGGATGGTCGTGGCCTCGTCGCGGGGCTTGCAGTACGCCGCGAAGTCGTGCAGACCCACGAGCGAGCGGGCGGCGGCATCCATCGCCGCGACGTCGAGGCTCGCGCGCACCGTCGTGGTGCGGTGTCGCTCGAGCGGGTCGTACCCGGTCTCGGTGTCGGCGATGCGGTACTCGTAACGGCGGCTGGTGGCCGAGAAGCGGGCGTCGAAGCCCTCGGGGGCGATGCTCGTGCGTCGCACGACGACGTCGGGGTACTGGCCCAGCACCCCCGCGACGCGCCCGGCCAGGGCCGCGACCGCGTCGACGGCGTCACCCGCGCCGGCGGCGTCTGCGGCCTGCGCGCCGTCTCCCCCCGCCTCGCGGTCGCGGCGGCGAGCGCGACGGGCGCGCAGCCGCGCGACCTGCTCGTCGTCGAGGTCGAGGTGGGCGACCTGGCCGCTCGCGTGCACGCCGGCATCGGTGCGGCCGGCCACCACGAGTCGGGGCGAGCCGCCCAGGATGCGCGTCACGGCATCCTCGATCGTGCCCTGCACCGTGCGCAGGCCGGGCTGGCGGGCCCAGCCGCGAAAATGCGTGCCGTCGTAGGCGATGTCGAGGCGGATGCGCACCCCGCAAGCCTACTCAGCCGGCCGTGGGGATCGGGGTGTAGGCGCGGCGTCAGCGCGAGACGACCGTGACGGTCGCGAGCCGCTGCAGCACCTCGTGGCTGATCGAGCCGAGCAGGAACCGCGTGACGGCGTTGCGCCCGTGCGTGCCGATGACGGCGAGCTTGGCGTCGGCGGCGAGCGTGTTGATCACGGCGGAGGGGTAGCCCTTCACCGCGCGCGCGTCGATCACGAGGTCGGGGTACTGCGCGCGCAGACCCCCCAGCGACAGGGCGAGGTTCTCCTCGGCGGTGCGCTGCATGTTCGACAGGTACAGCTCGGGGTAGACCATCGCGGAGTTGCGGGGAGCGCTGACCGGCGTCCACACCGAGACCGCGATGAGGGGCTCGCCGAGGCGGTCGGCCTCCGCGGCGGCGAAGGCGATGGCCCCCTCCGACACGGGCGACCCGTCGACGCCGACGACGACGCCGGTGCGGTCGTGGATGTCGATGTCGGGAACGACGACGACCGGGCATTTGGCGCCGGCGACGATGCGGATGCCGTGTGCCCCGCGTGCCGGCCCCGCACCGGGACCGCGGTAGTCGCTGCCGATGACCAGCAGCGCGGCCTGCGCGGAGGCCTCGTTCAGCACGTTCACGGGATTGCCCGCCGCGACGCGCGTCGTGACGCGCACGCCGGCGTCGGAGATGCGGGCGGCCTCCTCGTCGAGCATGCGCCGGGTCGCATCCAGCACGGTCTCCATGACCGAGCCCTCGCCGACGGCGCCGATCGCCCCGCCCACGACGCTCACCAGCTCGATCTGCTGGCGTCGGTGGACCGCACGGCGCACCGCCCAGTCGATCGCCCGCTTGGTCACCGACGCCTCGGTCACACCGACAACGATCGTGTCACTCATGTCATCCTCCGTCGGATCCACCTGCTTCTCTCAGCCTATGACCGAAGGCCGGCGCTGGGCAGGGCGGCGGCGGGTTCTGCCGCGACGCCGCCCGTTTGCGGGGTCGTGCGGGACCCCCGACGTAGACTGGAGAGATCTTTCCCGGGCAGGCGCGACGCGCTGCCCGCGGCATCCTCCGCCTGACTTCTGCGAGCTGTAGTGAACGCACCGACGACTTCGCGCGCCCCGCACTTCGCGGGCCTCGATGGCCTGCGCGCGATCGCGGTGACCCTCGTGGTGGTCTACCACCTGTTCCCCGCGTGGGGGCTCACGAGCGGGTTCCTGGGCGTCGACGTCTTCTTCGTGATCTCGGGCTTCCTCATCACGAGCCTGCTGCTGCGCGAGCACACCGCCACCGGCCGCATCCGCCTCACCGACTTCTGGCGCCGGCGCGCACGGCGCCTGCTCCCGGCGCTCGCGCTGGTGGTCACGGTGTGCGCCACCGCCGCCTGGCTCGTGGGAGCCGATCTGCTGGTGGGGATCGGCGGACAGATCGCGGGAGCGGCGACGTTCTCGTACAACTGGGTGTCGATCGCCACGGGCGGCGACTACTTCGCCACGACCGCGCCGGAGCTGTTCCGCAACCTCTGGTCGCTCGCGGTGGAGGAGCAGTTCTACCTGCTGTGGCCCCTCGTGCTGTCCCTGTTCCTGCGGGCGCGGCGCCGCGTGGTGCGGGTGACTGCCGCCCTCGTGCTCGCCGCGGCATCCATCGTCTGGGCCGTTGCGCTCACCCTGGGCGGCGGGGATGCCACGCGGGTGTACTTCGGCACCGACACCCACGCGTTCGGCCTGCTGCTGGGCGTCGCGCTCGCCTTCGCCGCGCAGCGGGCGATGCCGTCGTGGCTCACCCGTAGGGCGTCGCCTGCCGTCACGGGAGTCGCCGGTGTGGTGGCGGTGGCGGGCATGGTGGGATCGGCGTTCCTGCCGCCGCTGGCGGGCGCTGCGACCTATCCGGGCGTGCTCGTGGTGGCATCCGTGCTCACCGTGATCGCGATCGCCTGCGGCATCGTCCCCCACTCGTGGTTCGGGCGCGCGCTCGACGCCGCGCCGCTGCGCTGGGTGGGCGTGCGCTCGTACGGCATCTACCTCTGGCATTGGCCGGTCGTCGTGCTGCTCACGCACGCGGCGACGGGCGGCGCACCGGATGCCGCGACGCCGCTGTGGATCGGTGCGCTCGCCCTCGCGATCTCACTCGCCGCCGCCGCCGCGTCGTACCGCTGGGTGGAGATGCCCATCCGCCGCCACGGCCTCGTGGGATCGCTGCGGGCGCTGCGCGGAGGGGTGTCTGGCTCGCCGCAGCGCCGGTTCGGTGCGGCGGCTGCCGTGCTGGTGGGCGCACTGGCACTCGGTGGCACGACGGCTGCCGTGGCATCGGCACCCGACGAGACGACCGCCGCGGCCGCGGTCGAGGCGGGGCGCAAGGCGCTGGAGGAGGCGGGTGAGGCCGGGGCGGGCGAGGGTCCCGGGGCGGCGGATGGGGCCGCGGCCGATGCGGCCGAGGGGACCGACGACGCACCGCCTTCCATCACGGGCGACCAGATCACCGCCGTGGGCGACTCGGTCATGCTGGCATCCGCGCCGGCGCTGCTCGCGCGCTACCCGGGCATCGCGATCGACGCCGCCGTGTCGCGATCGATGTGGTCGGCGCCGGACATCCTGCGCGATCTCGCCGCTCACGACGCGCTGCGCCCCGTCGTGGTCGTAGGCCTCGGCACCAACGGAGCGGTCTCGCGGGCGGCGCTGCGGGAGATCACCAGGATCGTCGGATCGGATCGGCAACTGGTGCTCGTCGACGCCCACGCGCCGCGGGAGTGGATCGACGACGTCAACAGCGATCTGCGCGACTTCGCCCGAGGCCGCGGAAACGTCGCCGTCGCCGACTGGAGCGGCGCGATCGCCGGGCGCACCGATCTGCTCGCCGGCGACGGCGTGCACCCCGGGCCGACCGCCGCGCAGGTCTACGCCGATGCGGTCGCCCAGACCATCGATCACCTGAACGCCGGCCACGACGCGTACCGAGAGCGAGTCGCCAAGCGCGAGCACGCCCCCGGCCCCCGCCAGTACATGTCCCCCGAGTAGCCGCGCCGCGCCCGCGGCCGCGTCCACCCCCATCCGCCGAGAAACCACTTCTCGGGCGAAACACCACGCGGTGCGGTGTTTCCCACCCGGAAAGTGGTTTCTCGCAGGCGCAGGCGCAGGCGCACGGGTCGCAGACCCACAGGCTCACAGGGCGCAGCCGCGCGCAACGGATGCCGGTCCGCCCCCGCCCGCGACGGACGCCCGCACGGCGCACGGCGCACGACGCACCGCGCACGGCGCCCGGTCCCGGCATCCACCCCCATCCGCCGAGAAACCACTTCTCGGGCGAAACACCACGCGGTGCGGTGTTTCCGACCCGGAAAGTGGTTTCTCACCGGCGCGCAGGGCGCACCGGCGCGCAGGGCGCAGCCGCGCGCGACGGATGCCGGTGCGTCAGTAGCGACGCACGAGCGCGCGCTCGCGCTCGGTCACGACGAACCCGAGCCGCTCGTACAGCGAGTTCGCTCCGGTCGGGCTCTCGGTGTCGACGTCCAGCACCGCCCGCTCGAGTCCCGCGTCCGCCATCGCGCGCAGCGACCGCGATGCCACGAGCGGGGCGAGCCCGCGGCCGCGGTGCGAACGCACGACGCCGATGAGGTCGATGTAGGCGTGGGAGGCGCCGAGCGTGGCCCAGTCGTCTTCGTTCACCGAGGCGAGGCAGAACGCCACGATCCGGTCGCCGTCGAGCGCAAGGGTCGACAGGTCCGGGCGCAGGAACGGCCCACCGACGAACTTCTCCCACCGTTCCGGCGTGGTCGGCAGGCTCCCCCAATGGTCGCGGAACGCGTCGTTGCGCGCCGCGAGGGCATCGAGCGCACGGTCGGCGGTGTACGGCACCAGCGCGATCCCCTCCGGGGTTGCACGCTCGGCGACGGGCGCCGACAGGTCACGCTCCATCGACGCGAACCAGCGGTCCACGTGGAATCCGCGGCGCCCGGCGATGGTCACGGCATCGTGCTCGTACTCGCCGGCGTGCAGCCGCACCTCCCCCGGCAGCGTCGACCCCGACGCCGCGAGCTGCTGCAGTGCGCGGGCGTGCTGCCACTCCAGCAGCGCCGTGCCGATGCCGCGGCGGCGCCACTGCGGATGCACACCGCCCTGCAGGTCGATCTGGATGCGCACCTCCTGCGAGGGGTGCACGAACGAGCTGCCGACCGCGACGGGGGTGCCGTCGTGCGCGAAGCCCAGCACGGTGTCACGCGAGTGGTCGATGTGGGACAGCTCGAAGGTGTCCGCGACATCCTGACGCGGCGTCGTCCACGACGGGTGATCGACGAGGTCGGCGGCGACGATCACGCAGTGGATCGCGTCGATGTCGTGCGCCGTCGCGGGACGCCAGGTCACGGCATCCGGGTGGTGCGGAAGGGCGGGCTCGGGCGTCGGGCCGATACGTTCGGCGAGGGTCAGTTGGCTCACCGATCCACCCTACGTGCGCACCCGGCGACGCAGCGAGGCCCGCCCCCGGCGAACCGGGTGCGGGCCTCGATGTGCATGTCGAGCGGACTCGACGAAGCGATTACTCCGACTTGGCGTCGGCGGGCGCCTCGGCGGCGTCCTCCGCAGCAGCCTCAGCGGCGGCGCCCTCTTCCGGCGACTCGGCGCCGGCGTCGGCGGCCTCGTCGGCGGCGGGGGTCTCCGGGGCCTCGGCCTCGGCGGCGGGCTCCTCAGCGGAAGCGGCAGCGGGAGCGGCGGCAGCCGACTTCTTCGCCGACTTCGGCTTCGGGTTCACGGGCTCGAGGACGAGCTCGATGACGGCCATGGGAGCGTTGTCGCCCTTGCGGTTGCCGATCTTCGTGATGCGGGTGTAGCCGCCCTCACGCTCAGCGACCTGGGGAGCGATCTCGGTGAAGAGGGTGTGGACGACCGTCTTGTCACCGATGACCGACAGCACGCGACGGCGTGCGTGCAGGTCGCCGCGCTTGGCGAAGGTGATGAGGCGCTCGGCCAGCGGACGCACGCGCTTGGCCTTGGTCACGGTGGTCGTGATCGAGCCGTGCGTGAACAGGGCGGCCGCGAGGTTCGCGAGAAGCAGGCGCTCGTGGGCGGGGCCGCCTCCGAGGCGGGGACCCTTGGTGGGCTTGGGCATGTCTATAACTCCAGTTGAAAAGAAGAACGGTGCGGATGCCGCGACCGGGCGTTACGCCGTGGTCGCGGCATCCGGTGAATCAGATGCTCTCGTCGTCGTATCCGCCGTAGAAGTGCGCACCGTCGAACCCGGGGACCGAGTCCTTCAGCGACAGGCCGAGGGAGACGAGCTTGTCGCGCACCTCGTCGACCGACTTCTGACCGAAGTTGCGGATGTTCATCAGCTGCGTCTCCGACAGCGCGACGAGCTCCGAAACGGTGTTGATGCCCTCGCGCTTGAGGCAGTTGTACGAACGCACCGACAGGTCGAGGTCCTCGATGGGCATCGACAGTTCGTTCGACAGCACGGTCTCGACCGGCGCGGGGCCGATCTCGATGCCCTCGGCCTCGACGTTCAGCTCGCGGGCGAGACCGAACAGCTCGGTGAGGGTGCGGCCGGCCGAAGCGACGGCGTCGCGCGGGAGCATCGAGGCCTTGGTCTCGACATCGAGCACGAGCTTGTCGAAGTCGGTGCGCTCACCGGCACGCGTCGCGTCGACGCGGTAGCTGACCTTGAGCACCGGCGAGTAGATCGAGTCGATGGGGACGACCCCGGCCTCGGCGTACTCGTTGCGGTTCTGGGTCGCCGAGACGTAGCCGCGGCCACGCTCGATCGTCAGCTCCAGCTCGAACTTGGCGGTGTCGTTGAGGGTCGCGATGACCAGCTCGGGGTTGTGCACCTCGACACCGGCCGGAGCCGAGATGTCGGCCGCCGTGACCTCGCCGGCGCCCGTCTTGCGCAGGTATGCCGTGATGGGCTCATCGCGCTCGCTCGAGACGACGAGCTGCTTGATGTTGAGGATGATCTCGGTGACATCCTCCTTGACACCGGGGATGGTGCTGAACTCGTGCAGCACGCCGTCGATGCGGATGCTGGTGACGGCCGCTCCGGGGATCGACGACAGCAGGCTGCGGCGCAGCGCGTTGCCGATCGTGTATCCGAAACCGGGCTCCAGCGGCTCGATGATGAACCGGCTGCGGAACTCGCCGATCTTCTCCTCGGTCAGAGTGGGACGCTGTGCAATGAGCACGATGTGTTCCTTTCGATCACGTGACCGCTATATGACACGTGGGTGTGTGAGGTGTTGAGTTGTATCGACGGATGCCGCGCATCGCGGAATCCGGAAATCGTGCGCCCGTCGGTCCACGAGACCGGGCCGCGCGTGATCGCGGGGCCCGGTCTCGTGAGCCTGACGAAGCTCAAACGCGGCGGCGCTTGGGCGGACGGCAGCCGTTGTGCGCCTGCGGGGTGACGTCCTGGATGGACCCCACCTCGAGGCCGGCGGCCGTCAGCGAGCGGATCGCGGTCTCACGGCCCGAACCCGGACCCTTCACGAAGACGTCGACCTTCTTGACGCCGTGCTCCTGAGCCTGACGCGCAGCCGACTCCGCAGCCATGCCTGCGGCATAGGGGGTCGACTTGCGCGAGCCCTTGAAGCCCACGCCACCGGACGAAGCCCAGCTGATGACGGCGCCGGACGGGTCGGTGATCGAGACGATCGTGTTGTTGAACGTCGACTTGATGTGGGCGTGGCCCAGTGCGATGTTCTTCTTTTCCTTGCGGCGCGGCTTGCGCGCGGCGCTCTTGGCCTGTGCCATGTTCTGCGTTCTCCCTAAATCCTGGGGCGCCGGCGGAGGCCTAGCGCGCCTTCTTCTTGCCGGCGACCGTGCGCTTGGGACCCTTGCGGGTACGCGCGTTGGTCTTGGTGCGCTGGCCGCGCACCGGCAGGCCGCGGCGGTGGCGCACGCCCTCGTACGAGCCGATCTCGATCTTGCGGCGGATGTCGGCGGCCACCTCGCGGCGGAGGTCACCCTCCACCTTGTAGTTGCCCTCGATGTGATCGCGGAGCGTGACGAGCTGGTCGTCGGTGAGGTCCTTGACGCGGATGTTCCCGTCGATGCCGGTGGCGGCGAGGATCTCGTTCGAACGGGTACGGCCAACGCCGTAGATGTAGGTCAGGGCGATGATCACGCGCTTATCGCGCGGGATGTCGACGCCGGCAAGACGTGCCATGCGACTCTCCTAGGAGTGAGTGGAGGTGTGGAACAGGATCGGTGCCCGGGCCTCCGCCCCGAGGTGTCCCCTCTTGCGAGGTTCTGATCCTGCCGTGTGATCTGTTCAGTTGTACGTCTGCGGGATGGGATGCCGCGGCATCCCGTCGATCAGCCCTGGCGCTGCTTGTGGCGCGGGTTGGACTTGCAGATGACCATCACGCGCCCGTGGCGGCGAATCACCTTGCAGTGATCGCAGATGGGCTTGACGGAGGGGTTGACCTTCATGATTCTTCCTGTTCGCTGTCTTCACCGGGCAGGATGCACCGGCATCCTGGGGTGTTACTTCTCGACCGGTCGTGCGCGAGTGGTCTAGCGGTAGCGGTAGACGATGCGGCCGCGCGTGAGGTCGTAGGGGCTGAGCTCCACGACCACGCGGTCCTCGGGGATGATGCGGATGTAGTTCTGCCGCATCTTGCCCGAGATCGTCGCGAGCACCTTGTGTCCGTTGCTGAGCTCAACGCGGAACATCGCGTTGGGCAGAGCCTCGGAGATCACGCCCTCGATCTCGATGACACCGTCTTTCTTCGCCATACGCTCGCTTACAGTCATGCGGACCGGTCGGTCTGCGGTGGATGGGATTAGTGCGGCGACACGCCAAAACAGGCGCAACGCACCAAAGAACAAGCATACGTGGTAGGTGGCCGTGCGGCAACTCGGGCGTGTCGGCGCGTCGCGCGCCTGCGCCCGCGCGCCTTGCCGCGCGTTCCCGCGCCTTCCCGCGCCTTCCCGCGCGTTCCCGCGCCTTCCCGCGCCTTGCCGCGCCTTCCCGCGAGAAACCACTTCTCGGCCGAGACGCCACGCGGTGCGGTGTTTCCTTGCCGGAATGTGGTTTGTCGCGGTCGGGCGGGCGCAGGGCGGCGTGGAGCGGCGTGCGGACGGCGGCCGGCGGACGGGCAGCCGACCGGCCGCGGGCGGGCGCGGGCATTCGGGGTCCCGGGGGTTCCTCCCCAGGCGCGGGGCGGGGCGGGTTGGTCCGGATCGGGGGCGGGCGGCGAACGGCGGATGCCGCGACCGCGCATCCTGGGCGCATGACAGCGCCGCTCATCGCCCCCTCCCCCGTACTCCTCACCGCTCAGGCCGAGGCCGATGCCGCGGGCTTCCGCGTCCGCGCGGGTGCCGACTATGTGCGGGTGCGCGCCGGGATGTACGCGCCCCGCGACCAGTGGCGGCGCCTCGAACCCTGGGAGCGCTATCGCGCGCGGGTGCACGCGTTCCACCGCGCCCACCCCGACGCGGTCCTCGCGTACGAGGCCGCTGCGGTCATGCTCGGGCTTCCGGTATTCGGGGAACCCCGCGACATCCACGTGTACGACCCGGCCCGCACCCGGTCACGCCGGTTCGGCGACGTCTGCGTGCACACCACCTCCTCCCCGCGTCCGGTCGAACTCCGCGACGGTGTGCTGCTCACGACCCCGGCGGCCACCGCCGTGGACCTCATGCGGGTGCTGCCGCCCGCCTTCGGGCTCGCTGTCGCCGACGCGGTGCTTTCCCGCGGTCGGGGCGACGCGGCATCCGCAGCCGACCTGCGCGGGGTCGCCGACGCGCAGTGCACCCGCCGTGGGCGCGCGCGCATCGCGCTGCTGCTGCCGATGGTCGAGCCTCGCTCGGAATCCGTCGGCGAGACCGTGAGCCGCGCCGTGGCGAGCTGGCTCGGCTATGAGGACCCTGAAGGTCGAGTTCTCCGCCGAGGGCCACAGCGACCGGGTGGACTTCTTCTGGCGCCGCGCGCGCACCATCGGCGAGTCCGACGGCTACGGCAAGTACGCCGGCACCGACGTGGCCGACACTGTCGCTCGCGTCGTGAGCGAGAAGCAGCGCGAGGATCGCCTGCGCCGCCAGGTGCGGGCCTTCACCCGCTGGGATTGGGCCGCGACGATGCGCGTGGACCCGCTCGACGAGCGCCTGGCGCGCGCCGGCATCGCCCGGGTGCGACCGCCGCAGCACGCGCTGCTGGCCACGCTGCGGCACCACCCGCGCTCCCTCCGCACGTGAGAAACCACTTCTCGGGTGACACACCACGCGGTGCATGGTGTCTCGCCCGAGAAGTGGTTTCTCAGCGGAATGGCGGATGCCGCGGGCGCGCGGCGCCGCGGGCGCCCGGCGCCGCCGGCGGGGGCACGCGGCGGGCGCGCCGCCCGCCCGGCGGGCGCGCCGCGCGGCGGG
>NZ_JACSQP010000013.1 GCF_014836535.1 Microbacterium pullorum | reverse complement strand
CCCTCAAACACCACACCGCCTGGACCGTCACCCAACACCCCGACGGCACCCTGGAATGGACCAGCCCCACCGGGCAGAACTACCTCGACATCCCCCACCGCACCCTCGAATTCACCGCCACCGCCACCGCGACCGCCGACAGCGGCGCGCCACCACCCTTCTAGCGCCAGCATGTCCACCCGCCGACCGGCTACCCACCCCGGACGGCGGGTAGCCGTGCGCACGGTCAGAACCTCCGGCGGGGCGACCTCGGGTTGGCGACTGACTCACTCGCCTCGCGCGTGCACCGGCCTGGCGTCAGGCGGAGGCTCACCGACCTCGTGCACCGAGTGACCCGTGCACGCCGCCTTCGTCACGCTCGCCCGCTCGATGCGCGACAGGGTGAACCACCGCATCGCATCGCGCAGGCGGCACCACCCCACGAGGTACCACTGGCCATTCGTCGAGGCGAACAGCACGGGTTCCACGTCGCGAGTGGTCGTGGCACCCTTCCCCGACGTGTAGCGGATGCGGAGCACCCGCTGCTCGGCCATCGCCTCTTCCAGCACCGACCTGATCGCGCGCGGCGATGCGGGGGTCGGGTTGACCCAGACACGGCCGGCCAGCTCGTCGGCCCGCGCCCGGGTGCGGGGGTCGAGCACATCCAGGATCTTCTGCACCCCGGCCGCCGCCAGATCGGCATACGGCGCATCGGATGCCGCGGACACCGCCGCCATGAGCGCCACGGCCTGCGCGGGCGAAAGGGTGACCGGCGGCAGGGACGCTCCCCCGACCAACCCGTATCCGCCACCCGGACCGGGGCGCGACCAGATGGGCGCACCGCTGTTCTCGAGCGCATCGAGGTCCCGCTTGACCGTGCGCACGGACACACCGAACTCCCGTGCCAGCCGCTCGGCGGAATACCCCCGCGTGCCGCCGCGGCGCAGCATCTCCGACAGGGCGTGGAGCCGCTCGGCCCGCTTCACCGATCACCCCGCATGGAATTCATGCCACAAATAGTGACATACAGCTGTCCGCAGCGCGCGCGAAGGTGGTGACATGACACGCACGACAGACACACCGGCCATCGTCCTCATCGCCGGGCACTGGCTCGGCGGATGGGCGTGGGACGAAGTGCTGCACCACCTGAACGCCGCCGAAGACTTGCGCACCGTCGCGCTGACGCTGCCCGGGCTGGATGACAGCGACCCCGAGCGCGCGTCACGCACCCTCGACGATCAGGTCGCCGCGATCCTCGACGTCTTCTCCCGGCTCGGGGTGTCGAAAGACCAACCCGCCACCCTCGTCGCCCACAGCGGGGCGAACTTCCCCGTCAGCCTCGTGCTCGACCGGCATCCCGAACTGGTCCATCGGGTCGTGTGGGTCGACTCCGGCCCGGTGGCAGACGGGAGCGTCTTCGCCCCCGACCTCCCCGACGAGGTCACCGAGCTGCCGTTGCCGCCGTTCGAGGTCATCGGGCAGCAGGCGAGTCTCGAGGGCCTGAGCGACGCGGCGCTCGAGCGCTTCCGCGCCCGCGCCGTCCCGATGCCCGGCCCCGTCGTGCGTCAGCGCGCCGCACTCACGAACGACGCCCGCCGCGAGGTCGCGACCACCCTGGTGTGCTGCTCGATCCCGAGCACACAGGTGAGGGAGCTCGCTGCGGCAGGCCACCCGATGTTCGCCGAGGTCGCGAACCTCGCCCGTCTCGACGTCGTCGACCTCCCCACAGGCCACTGGCCCATGTGGAGCCGCCCCGGCGACCTCGCCGAGCTCATCCGGTCAGCGGCCGCGCAAACGGACTGACCGGTGGGTCAGACCCCGCCGCCTCCGCCGCCACCGCCACCGCCACCGGCCGAACCGCCACCGGACGCCCCACCCGAGGTCGACGACGACGACATCGCCGCAGACGAGAGCGAGGCGATGCTCGACGAGAAGCTCGCCGCATTGAACGCGGCCGCGCCGTAGTACCAGGTGGGCGTGACGTCGGCACGGTCGTAGAAGACCATCAGCTCGTCGGCCCACTTCTTCTCCTGGCCGAACACGACGGCGTACGGCAGCAGCGCTTCGTAGAGGTGGATCATCTGGCGTGGATCGTTGACGTCGACCGGCCGCCGCTCGGCTCCCGCCGGCGATTGCAGCATGCGGATGCGATCTGCCTCCGCCCAATCGATGAACACCTTCAGACCGGCGAGGTGATCGCGCACCTCGGCTCCCGCTGCGGTCAGTGGACGATGCACCATCAGCCCGACGCCGAGCACAAGCGCACCCGCAGCCACGACGAACAGCACCGCCGGTATGACCGGGGAGACGAAGGAGAGCAGTGCCAGCACCCCGAAGAGGATCACCAGACCCGCGCTGAGCACCACCGCCACGATCGGCCATGCCCGCGCGCCGGCCGGAACCGGCCGACGCAGCCCGCGTCGATCGAGCTCCTGGTCGGCGGCCTTGAGGATCTTGGATGCCACGGTCGACAGCCGCGTGTCCTGCTTGCCGAACTCGAACGTGGCACCGGGTGCCGCATCGGGGCCGAAGAGCCCGTCCAGCAGCATCCGCCCGTCGCCGTCCGCCCGGGACGGGTCGACCAGCTCCACACGCATCTTCGAGCCACCGAACGCCTTCGGCGCACCCTCCAGAATGCGGATCGAGCCGACGATCGCCTGCTCGAGCACCTCGGCGGGAATCGCCTTGGAGGGCTTCCCCAGCAGCACGGCGCTCTCGAGGGCATCGATGTCGCTCGGCGGGATGTATTCGGAGATGATCGTGGGCCGGCCCGGATCATCGCGCAGCCACCGTCGGCGTGACCAGAACGCCGCGCCGACCGCGCCGGCGAGGCCCAGCATCGCCACCGATTGCGCCCAGCCCCACCCCGAGGCGAAGTAGGACGTGTCGAACAGTGTGAAGGTGTCGGGCTGGAACCCGACCGCCATCGTCACCGTCTCGTACGGACCCACGCCTTCGGCCGCGGCGGTGATCGCGGTGCCGCTGCCGTCGGGAGTGATCGACATCTCGCACTGCTCGGTCGCCTCCTGCGCGCCGACGTAACAGGCCTGCTCCCCGGTGAGCGAAGCGGCGAGCGCGGCATCCATGGAGAGCGTGGCCGTCACGCGCCCGAAGCTCTGCGGCCAGTCGACACCGTTGACGTCCCAGTAGAACTCCTGGCCACCGCCGTCGAAGGTCCAGGTGACGTTCTCGAGGTCGTACGTGAAGACGTAGGTCTGCGCACCGTGCACGTAGTCGTCGGCGCGGGAGACCATCTCGAACACCCCGTCTTCGGAGTCGGTCTCGGCGGGCCGTGAGGCGCCCGTCTCGTCGGTGATCGACACGAGCGACGGGCTCAGCGGCTGCCCGTTGTACGACGACGGGATCGCCCGGCGCATGCCGCGGTTCTGCGCGGCATCGGGGAACACCGCCACGAACGTCTCGACGACGTGCAGCCGGCTCGTCCCGTCCTCGTCTCTGGTGAGGGTGTAATCGACGTCGAGGCTCGAGAACTCGAAGTCGTCCACGTCTGCCGCTGCGGGAAGCGCCAGGGCGACGGATGCGACCACCATCACCGCGAACGCCGCGAGCACGAGACCGATCCGTCTGACGATTCGCACCATGGCGCTCAGCCTATGCCGGGTTACAGTGGTCCCCATGACCGACCGCCGCCTCGCCATCGACGCGTGGGAGGCACTCTTCCGGGCGCAACACGAGGTGTTCGAGGAGATCAACGTCGACTTCCGCGATGCGGAGCTGTCACAGGCCGAGTACGACGTGCTGCTCACGGTCACGCGGTCCGACGACCTCACCGCGCGGCTGCGCGAGGTGACGGCCAACATGCTCATCAGCCAGCCCAGCGTCTCGCGTCTGGTGGACCGAATGGTCGCGCGCGGCCTGCTCATCAAGTGCACCGACCCCGAGGACGGACGAGGCGCGGTGGTGACTGCGACGCCGGAGGGCGCTGCCATCTTCCGCCGGCTGGCGGCGCGCCACGGTCAGTCCATCGCGGGCCGCATGTCTGTGCTCGACGACGACGAACTGCAGCAGCTGCGCGACCTCGCCCTCAAGCTCCGCGAGCGCTGAGCCTCACCGGCGCCTCACCAGCGGTTGTGCACCTCTTCGGCCCAGCCGAGGATCTGCTCGAACGCGACCGTCTCGCCGTCCTCGGCGATGAAGGTGCCCGACCAGTGGCCGAAGCACTGGTGGGTGCGCGAGGCCAGCACCGCGAGGTCGGTGCGTCCGGTCTTCAGGTAGAACGGCTCGAAGGTGGCATCCAGCCCACCGCCGCTGACGTGCCACGGCCGCCGCCACTGGTCGAGGTCGTACTCCCACCGCAGCTCGTCGTGGATCTTGTGCAGCCGGTCGCCGATGAGCATGGCGTTCTCGGTCGACCCGGTGCCGTCGGTCCAGCGTCCGCCGACCTGGATGCCGATCGTGCGGCCGTGCGAGATCCCGGAACCTGCGCCCCAGTTCCACTCCACGTCGTAGCGCCAGCGCCCGCGGCCGTGGTCGAGCACCGCCCACGACTGCCCCGCCGGCACGTCGGAGGTGACCCCTTCGACCGTCACAGTGCCGTGCGCCGGGCGCGCGACGTCCTTCACCGTGTACTGGAACCGCCGCGCGGTGAACGGCACGACGACCGCGAGTCGCTCGTGCTCGGGCGCGAGATCGGCGGAGACGTCGAACGACACGTCGGCGATGCGCGCCCGCAGCCGCGTGCCGCCGGGCACCTCGTCGATGTCGATCTCGAGGCCCTTCGCCCGCGCACGGGACGACCCCTGCTCGAGGCGGGGCGCGAGGGCCACACCGCGGGCGGGCAGCACGGTCGCCTCGGCGTGCCAGGTGCGCTCGGTCGCCCGGTCGAGCACCCACACCTCGTGCACGGCGGCGTAGTCGATCGACGACACCGTCAGCGCGAGGATGTGCGTCGGTGTCGTGACGTTCCAGTACTCCCACCGCTTGTTGCGCCCCCACGCGTGCTCGCTCACGCGCGACGCGTCGACGAGCGGCTGCCGCGCCCACCCGACGGCGTCGCGGTTGAGCACACGGCCGTCGCCGGCAGTGAGCGATACGGGTCGGGTCAGTTCGGGCAGGGTCACGCGTGCTCCTCTTCTCGGGCGGCGCGGCGGGATGCCACGGCGGTCAGCACTCGATGACGTTGACGGCGAGCCCGCCCTCGCTCGTCTCCTTGTACTTCGTCGACATGTCGATACCGGTCTGGCGCATCGTCTCGACCACGGTGTCGAGCGAGACGTAGTGCGAGCCGTCGCCGCGCATCGCCAGGCGCGCGGCCGTGACGGCGGTGGAGGCGGCGATCGCGTTGCGCTCGATGCACGGGATCTGCACGAGCCCGCCCACCGGATCGCACGTGAGCCCGAGGTGGTGCTCCATCGCGATCTCGGCGGCGTTCTCGATCTGCCGGTTCGTGCCGCCCATGACGGCGGTGAGGCCGGCCGCGGCCATCGCGCACGCCGACCCCACCTCGGCCTGGCATCCGCCTTCGGCTCCCGAGATCGATGCATTCGCCTTGAAGAGCGAGCCGAGCGCGGTCGCCGTCAGCAGGAACCGGCGGATGCCGCGGCGCCGATTCGCCTCGGTGCGGGCGGCCTCGTCGATCGGGTCGGCGTGCTCGCCCGTCGGCGCGTGGAACCCGAGCAGGGCGCTTCCGACGAGCTCGCCGTAGGGCGTCACGGCATTGCCGTCGCCGAGGCCGACGTCCGCCAGGAATCGCCACCAGAACATGCCGATGGCCGGGAGGATGCCCGCCGCGCCGTTGGTCGGCGCGGTGACGACGCGGCCACCGGCGGCGTTCTCCTCGTTGACGGCGAGGGCGAACGCGCCCAGCCACTCGCCCGGCAGTTCGCGATGCCCCTCGGCCTGGACAGCCTCGAGCTGCTGACGGATGAGACCCGCCCGGCGCTTGACCTTGAGCATGCCCGGGAGCACCCCATCGGCGTGCAGGCCCGCCTCGACGCACGCGCTCATGGCATCCCAGATCGCATCGAGCCCGGCCGCGACCTCAGCCTCGCTGCGCAGCGCCTGCTCGTTCAGCCGCGCCGCCTCGGCGATGGTGATGCCGCGTTCGTCGCAGAGGGCGATCAGTTCGTCTGCACTGTCGTACTGCAGTGGGAAGGGGGTGGTCGCCACCTGGGGGGCTTCGCCCTCGCGGCGGATGAAGCCGCCGCCGACGGAGTAGTAGGTCTCCTCGGCGACGGTGGCACCGGCGGCATCCGTGGCTGTCAGTGTCATGGCGTTGGGGTGCCCGGGCAGCCGCGTGCGCGGCGCGAAGGTGATGTGCTCCTTCGCGAAGGCGACGGGGTGCGTGCCGTCGAGCACGAGGTCGCTGCCGGCCGGCCAGTCGGTCCACGCGTGGCGCACCGTCGCGGGATCAACCGACTCGGGGGTGTGCCCCTGCAGGCCCGCGACCACGGCGTCGGGCGTGCCGTGGCCGATGCCGGTCGCACCGAGCGAGCCGTACAGCGCGCAGTCGAGCCGCGCGACGCTCGGCAGGGTTCCCGCCTCGCGCAGGCGCGCCGCGAAATCGCGCCCGGCTCGCATGGGGCCGACGGTGTGGGAGCTCGAGGGGCCTACTCCGATGGAGAACAGCTCGAACGCCGAGACGTATGCGCTCACCCGTCGAGCCTACGTCGCCGGGGCCGCGACGGGGGTCAAGGGCGCTGGAAGGCGACGAGCCCGACGGCGTTGCCCTCCGAGTCGCGTACGAACGCCTGCCATTCGTCGTACCCAGCCGGCCCGAGGGTGTCGTCGTCGTGCCGGAAGATCACGTGCGGCGCCGTCACCACCTCGATGCCCGGCACCCGCTCGAGCGTCTCGTGCACGTTGTCGACTTCGAGGTAGACCAGCGCCGACGGCGCAGACCGGTCGAGCAGCAGCCGCACCCCGTCGAGGTCGAAGAACACCAGCTCAGGGTCGTCGAAGCGGGCGACGGGCTCGGCGTCGAGCAGCGTGGCGTAGAACGTTGCGGCCCGGTCGAGATCGACCGCGTGCTGTGCGATTTGCAGCAGTTTCATGTGCGGCAGTCTGTCATGCGCAGCGGAGCCCCGGACCGGTGTGGTCCGGGGCTCCGGCGCATTCGTGCGGTGGCGCCGCTTACGCCTGCGACGACTCGTTCACCGAGAGCGTCGGGTTCGAGTCCTCGGTGGTCACCTCGACCTTGCGGGGCTTGGCCTTCTCGCTCACCGGGATGCGCACGCTCAGCACGCCGTTGCGGTAGCTGGCGGCGATGTGCTCTGTGTCCAGGCCCTGGCCGAGGCTCAGCTGGCGCAGGAAGCTGCCGGCCTCACGCTCACGGGTGATCCACTTCACGCCTTCTCCGACATTGAGAGTGCGCTCGGCGCGGATGGTGAGCAGCTGGCCGTCGACGTCGATGTCGACCGAGCCCGGGTCGACGCCCGGCAGGTCGGCGGCGAGCACGTAGTGATCGCCTTCACGGTAGAGATCCATCGGCATCTGCCGCGGTCCGCGGCGCACCGGGTCCATCAGGTTCGTTGCGAAACGCTCCAGGTCACGGAGCGGGTCGTAGTTCGCCATATCGTCTCCTCTCGAGCGGTGCCGGAGTTCCGGCATCCATCAGGTCTGCAAACTTGAGTCGCATCGACTCAAGTACGTCCAGATTAGCATTCGCGTTCGAGAGTGCCAAGGGGTCACGCTTACGTGAGCGGCGATCGTGGCGGCATCCGCACCCGGGAAACACGAAAGGCCCCGGCGAACCGGGGCCTTTCGTTACTGTCTCAACACAGTGTGCGCCCGAAGAGACTCGAACTCCCAACCTTCTGATCCGTAGTCAGATGCTCTATCCATTGAGCTACGGGCGCATGGCCTGTGCACTGTCGTGCGGGCCGTCGATAAGCCTACCCGACGTCGGCGCGAGGCGCGAATCGAACGGCTCGGCGGCGGTCATCCGGGCGCGTCGCCCCGTTCGGCGACGGCGCGCTTGACGGCCTGGCGGTGCGCGCGCAGCTTCGGGATGTCGACCATGCGCAGCGCCTGCATGCGCGCGCGCCGCATCCGCTCGTAGTCGGGTTCGAGGTCGGGGCGGGCGGCTTCGATGCTCAGCGTGCGGTCGATGTTCTTCGCCACCTCCGACCAGGCCGCGTCACGGGCGTCCTCCACGAGCTTCGCGAGCTCCAGCGGATCCTCGGCTCGCTCCCGCAGCTCCTTGGCGATGTGGCGTGATTGGCGGGCGCGTTTGCGCAGGTTGCGCACGTCGCGACTGCGGTAGTCGTGGGTGCCGTCCGAGTCGGTATGGCGCCCCTTGGCTGTCTTGCGCTCGCGCTCGGCGCGCTCGGCGTCAGCCTCCGCCTCGTCCGCCAGGTGCAGCAGAGTCTCCCGCGCGTGGGGGACGAACCGGGCCTCGGAGTAGTCCTCGCCACCGGTGAGGATGTCTACGAGGATGCGGTTCTTCAATGCGAGCCGCGTCGCCGCCGATGCGATGTAGAGCCCCTCGGCGACGATGTCGTCGTGCTTGACTTTTCGTCGCTGCGCCACGGCACCCCCTTGAAACGATCCTAGGCCGAGGGGTGCGTCGGAATCGATTCGGGATTCCCGCGGGCGACCGGGATGCCAGGAGCCTCGCGCGCCGCGTGACACCTACTCCAAGCGGCGGCTGAGCCCCGTCATAGCGATCGCATAGGTGCGCGTCGCTGAATGGAGGCATCCCGAACAGGAAGGACCCATGGACATCGTCGCTGCCATCGCACTGGATCTCGTCGCCATCTTCGTGCTCGCCTACGCGGTGTACTTCCCGCGTCACCGGCGCCGGGATCTCGCGATCGCGTTCGTCGGCATCAACGTCGGCGTTGTGGCGGTGTCGATGGTGCTGGGCTCCACGACGATCGGTGCGGGACTCGGGCTCGGTCTCTTCGGCGTGCTCTCGATCATCCGCCTGCGCTCGAGCGAGATCGACCAGAGCGAGATCGCCTACTACTTCGCCGCCCTCGCGATCGGCCTCGTGTGCGGACTGTCCACCACGTTCAGCTGGCTGAGCGTGGGCCTGGTCACCCTCATCGTCGCGGTGCTCGCCGTGGTCGACAGCCCGGCGATGCTCCGCCGCTCGCGCGAACAGTCGATGGTGCTCGACCGCGCCTACACCGACGAGCGTGCCGCGACCGCCGCCGTCGAGCAGCTGCTCGGCTGCCCCGTGCACGGCATCACCATCCGGTGTGTCGACCTCGTCTCGGACACCACGACCGTGGATGTGCGGTTCGCGCAGCCGCGCGAGCCGCGCGGGGTGATGGCGCGATGACGGCGCTCGCGACGCTCCACAACCTCCACCCGGTGAGCCTGGAGGATCTGAACGCGGCCGCAGAACTGCAGACGCGCGTGGACCGCAAATACCTCCTGACGCGGCGCGACCTGCCCGCCGTGCTCGCACAGCTGCCGGCCGGCACCGAGGTGCTCGAGGTCGGCGGCGAGCGACTGCTGCGCTACGCATCCCGCTACTTCGACACCCCGGAACTGGACAGCTACCTGGGCGCCGCCCACGGCAGGCGTCGCCGGTTCAAGGTGCGGGCACGCACGTACGTCGACTCCGGCGGATCATTCCTCGAGGTCAAGACCCGCGGCGGACGCTCGGCCACCGTGAAGGACCGCGTCCCCGTCGGCGACGACGGAGTGCGCGCGGGCCTCGACGAGGCGGCGGTGGGCTATGCCGCGGGCATGCTCGCCGAAGCCGGCATCCCACACGCCGAGCCGATCGCACAGCGCCTCGAACCGGTGCTCACCACCGGCTACCGCCGGGCGACGCTGCTGCTGCCGGGCGACGACGGCGATGCCTCCCGCGGAACGATCGATATCGACCTGCGGTGGCGCGACCTGCACGCCCCCGACGACACCGGCACGCTCACGCTCCCCGATGCCGTGATCGTCGAGACGAAATCGGGATGCCGCGCCGGAGCGCTCGACCGGGCGCTCTGGCGCTGCGGGCACCGACCGGCGACGGTCTCGAAGTACGCCACGGGCCTGGCGGCACTGCGTCCGGGCCTGCCCCGCAACAAATGGCACCGCACCCTGCAACGCCACTTCTCCACTCCGAAAGGACACGCATGACCCCCCTGCCCGAGCCCTCTTCTCGCCGCCGACTGTGGCTGGTGGCGGGTCCCGCGGCCCTCGCACTCACCCTCACCGGCTGCGCGACCGGCACGCAGACCGCAGCCACCGCCGCGACCACCGACGCGACCACCGAGTCCGAGCGCACCGTCGACACGACGCTCGACGGCTTCTCCACCGCGGCCGATGTGCTCGCCGGCAACCAGCAGGCGCACGATGACGCCACCGACGTCGAGTGGGCGGAAGCGGATGCCACGGCGATCGATCTCGACGGGTCGAGCGCGTCGTCGGAGTCGGCAGACGTCGACATCACGGGCTCGACCGTCACGATCTCCGCCGCCGGCACCTACGTGCTCAGCGGCGATCTGGAGGGCCAGGTCGTGGTCGACAGCGCAGGCGAGGGAACCGTGACCCTCGTGCTCGACGGCGTCGACATCGCCCACACCGCCGGTGCCGCGATCGACATCGTCGCCGCCGACGAAGCCGTGGTCGTGCTGGCCGACGGCTCGTCGAACACCCTGAGCGACGCCGCGAGCTACCCCGAGGACGTCGAGGCGAACGCCGCGCTCGCCAGCGCCGCCGACCTCACCATCACGGGTTCCGGCGCCGTGTCGGTCGCCGGCAACGGCAACGACGGCATCGCGTCGCGCGACGGACTGGTGATCCAGTCGGGCACCATCAACGTCGACGCGGCCGACGACGGCATCCGCGGCAAGGACTACCTCATCGTCCGCGACGGCGACATCGCCGTCGATGCCGGCGGCGACGGGCTGAAGGCCGACAACGAGGAGGATGCCGACCGCGGCTTCATCGCGATCGAAGACGGCACGCTCGCCCTCACGGTCGGCGGCGACGGCATCGATGCGTACACCGACGTCGTGCAGACCGGCGGCACCGTGGACATCACCGCCGGTGGCGGGGCGACCTCCGACCCCGAATCGGGCGCCAAGGGTGTCGTGGCGGGCACCATCGCGGTGCTCGAGGCCGGGTCGACCCTCATCGATGCAGCCGACGACGCCGTCAACACCGACGCGTACCTGCACCTCGCCGGTGCCGACGTGGAGTTCTCCAGCGGTGACGACGGCGCCCACGCCGAGCTGCAGCTGGTCGTCTCGGATGGCGAGGTCAGCGTGCCCTCGTCGGTCGAGGGCCTCGAGGCCGGGCAGATCACGATCGAGGGCGGCACCATCTCGCTGACCGCGAGCGACGACGCCGTCAACGTCTCGGAGCCCGACGCCGGCGCCGCCGCGCTCACGCTCGTGATCACCGGCGGTGACCTGACCGTCGACGCGGGCGGCGACGGCCTCGACGCCAACGGCACGGTCGAGATGAGCGGCGGCACCGTGACCGTGCAGGGCCCCACGAACGACGGCAACGGCGCGATCGACGCCGACGGCGGGGTGACGATCTCGGGCGGCACGCTCTATGCGCTCGGCACCGCAGGCATGGTGCAGGCACCCAGCGCCGAGTCCGCCCAGGCCAGCGTGCAGTTCACCGTGAACAGCCGCATCCCCGCCGGCACCACCCTCACCATCGTGTCAGCCTCGGGCGAACAGCTCGGCACCGTGACGACGAGCAAGCAGGCGCAGAGCCTGGTGTTCTCCACCGCGGGCATCGTCAACGGCGAGACCTACTCGCTCGTCGCCGACGGCACGACCCTCGCCACTGCCGTCGCCGGGCAGCAGAGCTCGGCCGGCATGGGCGAACCGGGTGCGGGAGGCCCGGGCGGGGGCGCTCCCGGCGCGCCGCGCTGACCGCAGCGCGCCGCGCCGATACCACCGGGGCAGACCCGATTCAACCCCATGACCGGCGAAGGGCCCGGGGTTAGCGTCGAGACACGCCAGACGGCCGGATCGACGCGGGCCGCCTCCACGAAAGGAGCGAATCATGGGTTTCATCGATGACGCGAAGGACGCAGCCGAGACGGCCGCCCGCAAGGCCAAGGATGCGTTCGAGGACACCGTCGACAAGGTCAAGGACAAGGTCGACGAGCACAAGGCAGAGGCCGACGTGAAGAAGGCCGAGGCGGACCGCGACTCCGTGCAGACCCGCAATGAGGTCAAGGAGAAGCTCCGCGACGACAGCTGACTCCGCGAAGCGAGGGGCTCGGAACTGCGGTTCCGGGCCCCTCCTTCGTGCGGTGACCGCCGTCGCGCGCGACTCAGATCGCGAAGATGCGCCAGCTCGCCTCGGCGACGGCCCCCGGCTCGATGACGATGAGGCCGGGGTCGAAGTCGTAGCGCGGCGCGTTGAACGCATCGGGCGCACACGTCATCGGCTCGACGGCCAGCCCTGCGCGGTGGCCGGCCTGGGCCGCGCCGCCGGGCAGGTCGGCGGTGTGCACCTGCACCCAGGGGCACGCGGCGTCCCACGCGATGCCGACGCCGTGACCGCCCTCCGCCGTGACGCGCACGGTGCTGATGCCGCCGGCATGCGGGGCGAGCCCGGTGAACGCGTGGTCGATCTCGGTCGCGCCGATCGTGCGCGGGACACGGAAGTCGAACGCGGCATCCACCGGGCCGAGCGTGGTCGGGATGAGCCGGTCGGGCGTGACCTGCAGCACCTCGGATGCCGGGAGCTCGAGGGTCCAGTCGTCGACCGTGCCCTCCCCCGCCACGAGATACGGGTGCGGGCCGGTGCCGAACGGCACCGGGTGGGCAGACAGGTTCTCGGCTCGCACGGTCTGGGTGAGGCCGTCGTCACCGAGCGCGAACGACGTCGTCACCCGCACGCGCCACGGGTAGCCGGTCTGCGGCTCGATCACCGCGGTGAGGGTCACGTGGTCCGACCCCTTGTCGACGGCGTCGTAGTCGAGCCAAGCCGCCAGGCCGTGGAGCGCATGGTGACGCGCGGGCTCCGTGAGCGGCAGCTGGTGCTCGGCGCCGCCGAAGGAGTACCGACCGTCGACGATGCGGTTCGGCCACGGCACGAGGGTCGCGCCGCGGTAGGCGGGGCGTACCTCGTCGGCTTCGAACGGCACGACGAGGTCGCGGCCGTCGTGGGTGAAGGAGCGCAGTGAAGCGCCGACGCTCGCGACGACCACCTCGCAGCGCCCGTGACGGAGGACGTGCTGGATGCCGGATGCCGGAATGTGCGGCATGTCAGATCCCCTGCGCCAGGCGGTAGTAGGCCGCGTTCCAGCGCAGCTCCTGCTGGAAGCCGCGCACCGTGGTGTCCTCGTCGATGACGAGCAGCTCGGTGCCGGCGATCTCGGCGAAGTCGCGGAACACCTCGATGCCGACCGCGGTGGACATGACGGTGTGGTGGGCAGCGCCCGCGGCCAGCCAGCATCCGGCGCTCGTGGCGAAGTCGGGGGCGGGCTTCCAGACCGCCCGGCCCACGGGCAGGTTCGGCAGGTCGGGCGCGTCGACGTTCTCGACCACGTTCGCGACGAGGCGGAACCTGTCGCGCATGTCGCTCAGCGCGACGACGATGGCGGGGCCGGGGTCGGCGGTGAAGACCAGGCGCACCGGGTCTTCCTTGCCGCCGATGCCGAGGGCGTGCACCTCGAGCCGTGGTTTGGCGGTCGTCAGCGACGGCGACACCTCGAGCATGTGGGCGCCGAGGATCTTCTCGGAGCCTTCGACGAGGTCGTAGGTGTAGTCCTCCATGAGGCTCGCGCCCCCGGGGAGGCCCGCACCCATGACATTGGCGACGCGCACCAGGATGGCCGTCTTCCAGTCACCCTCGGCGCCGAAGCCGTAGCCCTCGGCCATGAGGCGCTGCACCGCGAGGCCGGGCAGCTGCTTCAGCGCGCCCAGGTCTTCGAACGAGGTCGTGAAGGCGCCGAAGCCGCCCGCCTCGAGGAACGTGCGCAGGCCCACTTCGATCGCCGCGCCGTCGCGCAGCGACTGGTGGCGCTCAGCACCGGGGCGGAGCTCCTCGGCGACGTCGTACGCCTCGAGGTACTCGGCCACGAGGGCGTCGACCTGGTCGTCGGATGCCGCGGCGACGGCATCCGCCAGCTCGTTCACACCCCACGTGTTCACCTGCACACCGAAACGCAGCTCGGCCTCGGTCTTGTCGCCCTCGGTCACGGCGACGTAGCGCATGTTGTCGCCGAAGCGGGCGAGCTTGAGGGTGCGGGCGGCCTGCCAGCCGGCGGCGGCGCGCTGCCACTGCTCGATCTGCTCGAGCACGACGGGGTTCGACACGTGCCCGACGACGGTCTTGCGGGCGACCTTCAGGCGCGTCTGGATGTACCCGAACTCACGGTCGCCGTGGGCGGCCTGGTTGAGGTTCATGAAGTCGAAGTCGATGTCGTTCCACGGCAGCTCGACGTTGGCCTGCGTGTGCAGGTGCAGCAGCGGCTTGGTGAGGGCGTCGAGGCCGCCGATCCACATCTTGGCGGGGCTGAAGGTGTGCATCCACGCGATGACGCCGATGACGTCGTCGCGGGCGTTCACCTCGAGGGCCAGGCGACGGATGCTGTCGGAATCCTTCAGCACGGGCTTCCAGACGACGCGCACCGGGAGCCCCGACATGCCGGCGACGACGGCCTGGGACTGGTCGGCGACCTGGCGCAGGGTCTCTTCGCCGTAGAGGTTCTGGCTGCCGGTGACGAACCAGACCTCGTAGCCGTCGAGGGATGTGGAGAGGGCCATGGGTGTTCCTTCGCTGGGGATCTTGCGGGTCAGAGAGCGGTGACGGCGGCGGCTTCCACAGCCAGGCCGGCACGGTAACGGTCGAGGTAGGTCGCGAACCCGGCGGCATCGGCGGGGTCGGGGTCGACCACGGTGATGTCGGCGCCGGCGAACACGTCGCGCTCGAGGTAGGTGGCGAGGTCGACCCCCGCGCGGGCGGATGCCAGGTACGACGCCAGCACGGCGATGCCCCAGGCTCCGCCTTCGGCGGCGGTCTCGCCGACGGCGACGGGTGCGCCGAGCGCCCCGGCGAGGAAGCGCTGGGCGACCCCGGCGGTGCGGAACATCCCCCCGTGCGCGAACATGCGATCAAGCGCCACGCCCTCTTCTTCGAGCACCCGCATGCCGAGCGCGAGAGTGCCGAAGACGCCGTAGAGCTGGGCGCGCATGGCATTGGCGAGGGTGAACGAGCTGTCGGGGGTGCGCACGAACAGCGGGCGCCCCTCGGCGAGGCCGGCGATCGGCTCGCCCGCGAGGTGGTTGTAGGCGAGCAGGCCGCCCGCGTCGGCGTCCCCGGTCAGCGCCTCGCGGAAGAGCGTCTCGTACACGGCATCCGGCTCGAGGGGGGTGCCCGCCGCCTCGGCGAACCGGGCGAACATCGCCGCCCACGCGGCCAGTTCGCTCGCGCCGTTGTTGCAGTGCACCATGGCGACCGGGTCGCCGGCGGGAGTGGTGACCAGGTCGAGTTCGTGGTGGGCCTCGGCCAGCGGGCGTTCGAGCACGACCATCGCGAAGATACTGGTGCCGGCGCTGACGTTGCCGGTGCGGGGAGCGACGGCGCCGGTGGCGACCATGCCGGTGCCGGCGTCGCCCTCGGGCGGGCAGAGCGGGATGCCGGGGCGGAGGGTGCCGGTGGGATCGAGCAGCGCGGCGCCCTCGGGGGTGAGGTCGCCGGCGGGAGCACCGGCCACGAGCACCTCGGGGAGGAGGGCGGGGAGGTCCAGTCCCGTGCCGAGACCGCCGAAGCGGGTGAGCAGGTCGGCGTCGTAGTCGTGCGTCGCGGAGTCGATCGGGAACATGCCCGACGCGTCGCCGATGCCGAGCACGCGGCGGCCGGTGAGGCGCCAGTGCACGTAGCCGGCGAGCGTCGTGAAGAAGTCGACCTGGGGCACATGCGGTTCGGCGTCGAGAACGGCCTGGTAGAGGTGGGCGACGGACCACCGGTGCGGGATGTTCACCTCGAACAGTGCGCTGAGGGCGGTCACCGCGGCGTCGGTGTGGGTGTTGCGCCAGGTGCGGAACGGCACGAGCAGCTCGCCCGTGGCATCCATCGCGAGGTAGCCGTGCATCATCGCCGACACGCCCATCGCGCCGAACGTGTCGGGGGTGACCCCGCAGCGCGTGCGCACATCGGCGACGAGGTCGGCGTAGGCGGCCTGCAGTCCCGACCAGACGTCGTCGAGGGAGTAGGTCCACAGCCGCCCCTCGAACCGGTTCTCCCAGGCGTGGCTGCCGACGGCGAGCACCCGGGCCGGGTCGTCGGCGTCGATGAGGCACGCCTTGATGCGGGTGGAACCGAGTTCGATCCCGAGGGAGGTGCGCCCGGCGCGGATGGCGTCGGCGATGGTGTCGTTCATGGGGATGGGGTCTTCACCTTCTTCTCGGACCGTCGGACTGCAGCGTCCGATGCGGACGATGTCGGCGGCTGGCGCTGGTTCGCGCGGCGAGCATGGGCATGTTATCGGTTGAAGTGAGCGCGATCCGTTCCGTGCACCGGCAGATCCGCCCCGCAGGCGCAGGGCTATTCGCGCTTCTTGCTCACCGCTCGCTGCAGCAGCACGAACACCAGGAGGATGCCGCCGGTGATGATCGTCGTCATCTCGGGGCGGATGCCGCCGTCGCGCGTGATCAGCACGTTCATGAGCCCCAGCACCAGTGCACCGATGACCGAGCCGAGGACGTAGCCGAAGCCGCCCGTCAGCAGCGTGCCGCCGATCACGGTGGCCGCGATGGCATCCAGTTCCCAGCCGATCCCGGTGATGTTCTGTGCGATGCCGAGACGCGAGGTGTAGACCACCGCCGCGATTCCCGAGAGGGAGCCGCTGATGACGTACACCAGCACCTTCGTGCGCGGGACCGGGAGTCCCATGAGCGCGGAGGAGTTCTCGGAGCCGCCGATGGCGTACACCGTGCGCCCGGTGCGTGTGCGATGCAGGACGAAGAACGCCACCAACACCACGACGATGGCGATGATGACGCCGGGCGAGATGACCAGGTCGTTCACCTTGGGCCCGTCGATGATCTTCAGTTGTGTTCCGAGCGCGCGGATCGGCGAATCGTCGGCGAGGCGCTCGGGCACGGTGCTCAGCAGCGACGCCAGGCCGCGTCCGAGGAACATCATCGCCAGCGTGGCGATGAACGGCTGCACGTTGAAATACTGCACGAGGACCCCGCTGACCAGGCCCGACAGAGTGCCGATGAGCACCATGAGCAGGACGACCACCGCGGGATTCCAACCCGCGTTGGAGAGCATCACTCCCGCCACGCTCGACAGCGCGATGACCGCCCCCACCGACAGGTCGATGCCGCCGGTGAGGATCACGAACGTCATGCCGACGGCGATGATGATGAGGTGTGCGTTGTTGATCAGCAGGTTCGACAGCGTGCTGTACTGCACGATTCGGCCGTACGACAGCTCACCGAAGACGACCATCGCAAGGAAGATCGTGATGGCGGCGACGGTGGGCAGGACCGACGGGTTCGATGTGATCACGCGGCGCAGCGAGGCGAGCACGCCGGCGAAACCGGATGCGCGTGTCGTCGTGGCCGGCGGGCGACTGTCCAGGGCGGTCATGCCGCCACCTCCTCTTCGGAGCGAGCGGGAATGGCCGACGGAGTTCTGGGACTGCGTCGGCGCTGCACGAACCAGCCGCGCACACGCTCGGACTGCAGCAGACACAGCACCACGATCACGATCGCTTTGAAGGCGGGCGTGGCGGAGGAGGAGACACCGAGGAACAGCACGGTCTTGTCGAGGGTCGCGATCAGCAGGGCACCCACCGCGGCGCCGCCGATCGAGAACTTGCCGCCCGCCAGAGAGGTACCGCCGATCACAACGGCGAGGATCGCGTCGAGCTCGAGCTGGTAGCCCGTGCGGCTGACGTCGACCGTCATCACCGTTCCCACCGACATCACGCCGGCGATGCCGGCGAGCACGCCGCTGGAGATGTAGACGGTGAGCAGCAGCCCTCGCGGCTTGATCCCGGCCATGCGGCTTGCCTTGGGGTTGATGCCGATCGCCTCGATCATGAGGCCGAGGGCGCTGCGGCGCACGATCAGCCCGACTGCCACGACGATGGCCGCGGCCAGCAGGAACACGACGGGCACCCCGATCAGGTAGCCGTTGGCGATCCATCGGAACGGGTCGTTGGATGCCGAGGTGTTCTGACCCGAGGTGATCACCTTCGCCAGCCCTCTGCCGGCGAGCATGAGGATGAGCGTGCTGATGAACGGCTGCAAGCCGACGTAGGCGACCAGCACGCCGTTCACCGCGCCGAGCACGGCGCTGACGATGAGGGCGAGCCCGACGGCCCCGAGCATGACACCGACCGAACCGGAGTCGCCGGCGGACTTCATGAACTCCATCGACACCGCGCCGGCCACGGCCATCACCGATCCGACGGACAGGTCGATGCCGCCGGTGGCGATCACCAGCGACATCCCGACGGCGATCATGAGGATCGGCGCGGCGGCACGCAGGATGTCGATGAGGTTGCCCACGAGGTTGCCGTTGGCGGGGTTGATGGACAGTGCCAGATACCCCGGGTCCTTGAGGACGTTCAGCAGCAGCAGCGCGACGATGGCGACGATGCCCCAGACGAAGGGCTTGCGCAGGAGCTCCTTGAGCGCCTCCGCCCTTACCGCGGCGCTCATGCCCGCTCCTCCCCTGCGGCAGGAAGATGCGCCGCGTCCGTGCTGCGCAGGTCGTCATCGGCATCGACCAGTCCGCTGTCGGCGGCGGCATCGACGCCGTGCGCGGCGATGATGTCCACGACCTGCTCGGCGGTCACCCCCGGACCGTTGGCGATCTCGCCGATCTTCTGGTGATCCTTGAGCACCACGATCCTCTCGCTCAGACGCACGACCTCCTCGAGTTCGGAGGAGATGAAGACGACGGCGACGCCGCTCTCGGCGAGTTCGGCGACCGTCTCCTGAATCTCAGCCTTGGCGCCGACATCGATGCCGCGCGTCGGCTCGTCGAGGATCAGCACCTCGGGATTCGTGGCGAGCCAGCGACCCAGCAGCACCTTCTGCTGGTTGCCGCCCGAGAGGTTCTTGATCAGGCGGTTCGGGTCGGCCGGCCGCACGTTCAGCGCCGTGACGTACTTGTGGACGATCTCGTCCTTCTCCTTGCGTGACAACGGTCGCGCCCACCCGCGTTCGGCCTGCACGGCGAGGATGATGTTCTCCCGCACTGTCAGATCGGCGATGATGCCCTCGTCGCGACGGTTCTCGGTGGAGAAGGCGATACGGTGGCCCAGCCCGTCGGCAGGAGTCTTGAGGTCCACGCGGCGGCCGTGTACCGCGATGGCCCCCTGGTCCGGGCGATCGGCGCCGAACAGGAGGCGGGCGAGCTCCGTGCGGCCCGATCCGAGCAGACCGGCGAAGCCCACGACCTCGCCCTTGTGGATGCTCAGGTCGGTCGGCTCGATCGCTCCGCGGCGACCGAGGCTCTGCGCGATGAGCACCGGCTCCTCGGCGGCGTGGTCGCGCTTGTCCACCCGGCGGTTGCCGCCGAGGGAGTTCAGTGTGTCGAGGTCCTTGCCGATCATCTTGGAGATGAGGGTGCGCCGGTCCAGCTCACGCGTGGCGTACTCGCCCTCGTAGCGCCCGTTGCGCAGGATGGTCATGCGGTCGCTGATGGCGTAGATCTGGTCAAGGAAGTGGGAGACGAACAGGATCGCCACGCCCTGGTCGCGCAGCGAGCGGATGACGCGGAAGAGCCCCTCCACCTCGTTCGCGTCGAGGCTCGACGTCGGTTCATCCAGGATCAGCACCTTGGCCTTGATCGCCATGGCCCGGCTGATGGCGACGAGCTGCTGCACCGCGATGGAAAGGGTGGACAGCGGCTTGTGCGTGTCCAGATCACCCAATCCCAGGCGCTCGAGCGCGGCGGAAGCGGACTTGTGGGTCGCTCGCCAGTTGATCCCGAAGGGCCCACGCACCTCGTGGCCGAGCATCACGTTCTCACCGATCGAGAGGTTGGTGACCAGATTGACTTCCTGGTAGACCGTGGAGATCCCGGCCGCCTGCGCATCGCTCGTTCCGTGGAACTGGCTCTCCTGGCCGCTGACCACGATCGATCCGGAGTCGATCTTGTACACACCCGTCAGCGCCTTGATGAGCGTCGACTTTCCGGCACCGTTCTCACCCATCAGCGCGTGGACCTCGCCCTGGAACAAGCGGAAATCCACGCCGTCCAGCGCTTTGACCCCGGGGAACTCGATGGAGATGTCGCGCATCTGCACGACCGGCAGTTCTTGACTCATTGCTTCGCATCCTGTGATCGGCCGCAGTGACGACCAAGCTGGTCGACCCGCGGTGCGGGACCCCGGGGGACCCCGCACCGCGCGCCGATGGCTCCGAGGCGGGCGACAGCGCGCCCGGACCTCAGTACTGGCGGTCGGCCAGCACGCTCTCGGCTGCCTCAGCCGAGTCGAAGGCGGTGCTGGGGACGATGATGTACGACTCGACGTCAGCGCCCTCAAGCGCCTTCGCGACGACGTCCAGCGCGGTGTCGCCGAACAGCGGGTTGTACTCGTGCACGAAGCTCAGCTGACCGGCAGCGAGGGCCTCCATGGCCGAGCGGGTGCCGTCGATCGTCGCGATCTGCACATCCACGCCCGGGGTCAGGCCCGCCTCCTCGACCGCCTGCGCGGCGCCAAGACCCATCTCGTCGTTCTGGGCGAAGATCAGCTGGATGTCGTTCCCGTTCGCCTTCAAGAGCGTCTCGGTGACGCTCTTGCCCTCTTCCGCCGACCAGTTGGCTGTCTGGGCCGCAACCTTCACGAGTGCCGAACCGTCGACAGCGGCATCCCAGCCCTCGTTGCGTTCGTTGACGACGCCCACACCCGCGGGGCCCTCGAGGACGATGTAGTTGGCGCCGTCAGGGAACTCCGACACCGCCCACTCGCCGACCGCTTCGGCCACGACGATGTTGTCCGGTGCAATGCGGGTGACGTACAGGCTGGGGTCATCGGGCTCGATACCGCGGTCGAGCAGAACCACCGGAATCTCGGCTTCCTGGGCCCGCTTGAGCGAGTCCTCCCAGCCCGAGGCCTCGGTCGCCGACAGCAGGATGACGTCTACGCCTTCGTCGACGAACGAGGTGAATGCGTCGATCTGCGACTTCTGGTCGAGGTTCGTCGCCGGCGCGTACTTCAGGTCGTACCCGGCGTCTTCGGTGAAGGTCGACTGGATGTTCTTCTCGTTCGCCTCTCGCCAGGCCCCCTCGGGGCCCACAGCGACGAAGCCGACAGAGATCAGGTCGCCGTCGCCACCCGAGTCGCCCCCGGCGTCGGCGCCATCACCGCTTGCGCAGCCGGCCAGGCCGATCGCCATGACCCCCGCCCCGATGAAACCCAGCAGACCGAGCATCCGCTTCTTCTGTGCCATTTCTCCTCCTTGAGATCTTCGGCGTTCATCCGTCGAAGTGAAAAAACGTGCTCGCGAGCACGCTCGGGTATGTGTGCTCCTCAAGTGTGCGCGCTAACATCCGCAAGGGCAAGCGGCCGATGATGATTCGTTACGCTCTCGTTACCCGCGCGCGCACCGGCCCCGCACACTCCGCAGGGGCACCCTCAGGATGCCGGGCGCGCGGTCGATCCGCGAACGATGAGCGTGGGCTCAATGACGTCGTGCTGCCCGTGGGTCTCCCCCTCGATGGCGGCGATGATCTGCTGCAGTGCGAGCTCGCCCAGGGCCGCGAAGTCCTGCCGCACGGTCGTCAGCGGCGGCAGGAAATGCCGCGCGTCGGGAAGGTCGTCGAATCCGACGATGCTCACGTCGTGGGGGACGCGCAGCCCCTGCTCCCACAGACCGTGCACGAACCCCAGCGCCATCTGATCGTTGGCGGCGAAGACGGCGGTGACCCCGTCCGGCACGAAGGTCCTGCCGATGGAGTAGCCGAAGTCCGATGTCCAGTCACCGGATATCGGCTTCGGAATGTGCAGCCCCGCCAGCGCGAGCGCGTCGCGCCACCCCCCGTCACGCTCGCGCGCGTCGTACCAGTCCTGCGGTCCGGCGAGATGGAGAATCGAGCGGTGCCCCCGTTCGATGAGGTGGGTCACCGCGAGAGTCGCGCCGCCGCGCTGATCGACCGCCACGGTATGCCACACGTCGTCGGGCTCCGCTTTCACCACGATCGTGGGCAGCCCCGTGCTCTGCCGACGCAGGATGTCCAGGGACGACGCGCGCGGGGCGATGACGCACAGCGCGTCGACCCCCTGGGTCACCAGCTCCACCACGCCCGCGTCGATCTGCGACTGCTCGTCGTCGGAGATGGAGAAGGCACTGACCGCGTACCCCACCCCGCGCGCCGCGCTCTCCAGCGCCCGCAGCGTGCTGTTGGGCCCGTACTGCAGCGGGCCGTCCACGATCACGCCGATGCGCATGGCCCGGCGGGTGGCGAGAGCCCGCGCGATCGAACTGCGCGTGTAGTTCATCTCGTCTATCGCTTTGAGCACCCTGCCGCGAGTGGACTCGCGGATGTTCGGATGCCCGTTGAGCACGCGTGAAACGGTCATGTGCGAGACGCCGGCCTGCTTGGCCACGTCGTAGATGCTCGGCCGCTGCCAGCCGCGCTTCGGGTCGTTCACTTTCACCTCCGGCAGCACAAGCATGGTGGGTGCGCGCGTCAACCGCCACTGCGACGCGGGATGCTGTGCCGCCGGCGCGCAACGAGCCGGGCTCCCGCGACGATCATCGCGGCGGCCGCGATGGCGAGCAGCCAGGCAGGTTCGGCGCCCGTCACGGGCAGCCAGTCGGGTAGTACGTCTGCGGGTGGGACCACCGGGGCGGGTGCTTGCAGAGGAGCGATGTCGACATCGATCGTGACCGTGTCGTCGCCGGCGGTGGAGAGCGAGGGGAATCTCATCACGGATGCGTGTCCTTGTCGGGGTGCGGGGGCGGTGATGCCCGGGTATCGGAGGCGGCAGCCGCGGCGGCGCGGCCCTCTTCCCTCGCTGCGGCGAGGGCTGCGGCCAGGGTTCGCGCGGACCGGCGCCTTCCCCACAGCAGCGCCGCCACGATGAAGGCTGAGCCGACCACGACCGCCAGCTGCGGGAGGGGCAGCGCCCACAGCATCAGGTCAATACTCACGGGCTCCATCGCAACCGCGGCGCCGCCGAAATCGTAGGCGTCAGGTGCCAGCGTCACCGTCGTGGGCACCGCGAGCAGCGGCCAGACCCCAGTCACCGGAACGGCGAAGGACATCTCTGCGCCCGGCAGCAGCTGCTGCTGTTGCTGTCCCTCCGCGGGGAAGCCCGCGGTCCCCGTTCCGACCGCAACCGCACCCTCCAGCGCGATCCCGGTGTTTCCGGTGTTGCGAACGGTGAAGGTGACACTGGCCGCGCCAGGCAGGAAGGGATTCCACGACTGCTGGTAGTCGGCGATGGCACCGACGATGGATACCGCCGGGAGGATGTCGCCGGTGACACGCGTCATCAGTCGGAAGCCGACGCGGCTCTCGACGCCGACCTCGGACCCGGATCCATCCGTGCCCGAGGACAGGACGGAGGCAGCGATGCCGGCAGCGTGGTCGCCGGGAATCGCGTCGTCGGGCACCGTCGTGGTGAACGGGATGACCGCCGTCGCGTTGGGTTCGACGGTCACGGTGGGGGGCAGCTCGATCCACGTTCCGGCGTCCACGGACGGCTCCGTGGACGGGAGCATGTCGAAGCGCCCCTTGGCCGTGTAGTAGCCGTCTGCGGCCGTCAGGCGGAACGTGACCGGCACGGCACTGAGGTTGCGCACGGCGAAGTGCTCCTGTGCAGATGCTCCGGGATCGATCTCCTGCTCGATGACGCCCCGACCATCGGGGCCATCCGCCGTCGCCGGCGTGACCGACCAGGTGATGGTCCCCTCGTCCGCGTAGGCGACATTCCCGCCTACGCCCAGAGTGACGGCAACCCCGAGCGCCAGCAGGGCGCGCCCGACAAGTGCCACCTGAGCCTTCCGCAGCCTGTCCATACCCCTCCCCCGGGTTTATCGAGGCAACCGCCCAGGGAGCCGGAACCCGCGAGGGTGTCCGGCTCCCTGGGCGGCGCCGGGCGAGAACCCGTCGGGTCAGTAGACGTCCTCGAACAGCGACACGGTGAGAGTCGACGTGTAGGCGCCCGGCGCGACATCTGCGCCGGTCTTGAGGAACAGGTCCGCAGTTGCCGACCATGACGTCTCTCCGGTGTCGACGAGCGTCGACGAGTCGAAAGCGGCGTACAGCAGCTCCTGACCCACGAGGCCGACCGCATTTCGGCCGTCATCGATCACGGTGTCCACCTGATCGCCCTCCATGATGAGGCCATCGCCGTCGTCGATCACACGGGGCGTCCAGCCCAGGTTTCCTGCGCTGATGGTGGGCTGCCCGCTGTCCTCCGTGAAGTCCGTGGCCTGGCCGAGGACGTACCACCAGCGCTCGGCGCCGATCTCGGCGGCGTCGCGTGTATCCGTCACCGTCACCTCCGGAAGGGCGCCGTCGAAGCGACGCACCTCAGGGTCGCCCGAGGCGACCTCCGTGAGCGACGAAGACGTGCCCGCGACCGAGAGACTCAGCGCCCCCGGGCCGACCAGTGGTTCGATCGAGACGTTGACCTCGACGTCCTCATCTCCGTGCGGGGTTTCCACCGCGAACGCGGCGCCTGCCGTCCCGGCGAGCACGAGCCCGCCGGCAGCCGCGACCGCGATGCGCGCGGTCATCCCTTTGGAAAACTTCATTGCTTTCTCCATTCTCCGGTCGACCTCCGCGTCGACCGGCCCCAAGAACACCGGGCGTTCCGGTTGTCATGATCGGGCGCTCCGGGAACCTTCGCGTGACACTGCATGTTACCGAGAACACAGCGCCTCGACAAGGCTTCACCGAGGCCGGCGGGCCCCCGGGCTGCTGCCCGGGGGCCCGCACTCAACGGCAGGAATGAGCGCCGTACGGCACGCTCATTTCCGTGGTCACAGGCTGACCGTCGACGGTCGCTGTCGCCGTCATCGTGACCTCACCCGCCGGAACGGACGCCAGCCGCGTCGTGAAGGCGTGGCTCGCCGATGCTCCCGACGCGACGGCGGAGAAGGCCTTCGTGCCGTAAGCGGAAACGAGCTGCACCGCCACCTCCTCACCGTCGACATTGGCCACCTGGACGGTCACCAGACCCTTGCCGGCCACGCAACGCAGCGATGTGGTCGCGGTCACGTCGAGCGACGGCGTCGCCGCAGCGCGATCGAACGCCCAGGAGTCGATCTCGAACAGATCACCCTGGGGGCCTTCGTAGGAGAAGAACAGATCGTTCGTGCCGACCGCCCCCTCCAACTCGGTGGTGACCTCGGCCCACTCCCCGACAGGCGAGTCGACGACGATGGTGCCGAGAACCTGTCCGGTCTGGCTGCCCGCGCGCACCTTGATCTCGGCACCCGTCTGGAGCGCCTTGACCTTGGCGGTCACCGACCCGGCACCCTCGTCGCCGAACGCCACCGAAGACAGTGCTGTCCAATCCCCGGCGTCGATGTCGCTCACCACGAGGTTCGGCGCCGTCTGACCGAACTCGGTCGAACCCTCGCCGATCTTGGCTGTGGTGATCCCCTTGCTCCAGCCGAGCGTCTCCGCCTCGAAGGTGCGGTAGGGATCGAAGTCGCGCAGCTGCTCGACGCCGGCATAGGTGCCGACCACCTGGTTCACGGTGCCGTCCTCCTGGAACGTGAGCTCCTGGATGTGCGGGCTCCGGTACCCCTGCGTGCTGTCCCCGTTGATGCGCTTGTTGAGCGTCGGGGCGTGATAGGTGAAGTAGAACTTGCCCTCGTACTCGAACACCGACTGGTGGTTGTTGCCACCGGTCCCGGCGCCGAAGAACTCGGACTGGTTGGGGAACATGACCCCGGCATAGGTCTCCTTCGGCCACGACATCGGGTCATCCGAGATCATGTAGCCGATCTGCCCGCCGCCGGGGTATCCCTGCTGAGGAGTCTGGTTGCCACCGAAGTCGTTGCCACCGAAGTGAGACGAGTACGACAGGTAGTACTTGTCCCCGCGCTTGAACACCTGAGCCGCTTCGAAAGCCACCGGAGCGTCGACCACGGCGGCCGTGCCCTGCGTCGAGACCATGTCGTCGCCGAGTTCGATCACGCGCAGGTTCTTCGGGTTGTTGTACCGCTCCGCGGCGGGGAACGCTGTGGAGGCGGGACCGCCGCCGAAGTAGAGGTACGAGCGGCCGTCGTCGTCCACGAGCGGAGCCGGGTCGAAGAGCCAGTTCACACCCGCGGAACCCGGGGTTGCGGAGGTGATCAGCGGGCTGGTGCGCTCTGTCGACCACGGCCCGAGGGGCGATTCGCCGTTGATGACATTGCTGGATCCGCCGCCGTTGGCGTAGTAGAGGAAGAACTTCTCCTCGCCGTCGACGACGTTGCTGGCCATGCCCGGAGCCCAGGAGTTGCCCGTGTAGGGCGCGACCCCGTTGGGTCCGGCCACGGGGATCTCACCGTGGTCGACCCAGTTGACCATGTCGGTGGTCGAGATCAGCGTGATCTGGTTGATGGCGCCGTAGTTGATCTGAGGCGATATCCCGGTGGCCGGGTTGGGCGCGTACCCCTGCGTGTCGTTGGTCATGTACATATACACGCGGCCGTCGTGCACGAAGCCGTATCCGTCCGCGCCGAACTTGTGGCCGATCAGAGGGTTGTGCTCTCCGGGGAGCTTGCCCACCACCTCGATCGTCTTGGAGGGCGCGGCGGGCGGCGGGCTACCGACCAACGAGAAACCGTCGACGGTGAAGTCCATCAGGTGCACTTCGGGCGCCGACTGCGGGTTCTGGGTCCACGGCGTCTCGAGGAAGATCCGCGCCGAGGAGACGTTCTGATCCGCGGGGATCGTGAACGTGGCGTTGATCGTGCCCCACTCCCCCCGTGCCGGCGTGACGCTGCCGAGATTGGTGTAGTCGCCGCCGCCGTAGTGCATCGTGGCGAAGAACTGCTTCGTCGCCGGGCTGGCGGGGTCGTCGTACTTGACCTGCGCCTTGACTGTGTAGGTCTCACCGGCCTTCAGCTTTCCCGACAGGTCCTGCATGGGTCCCGAGCCCGTGGTCTTCCGATCGGTGACCCGCACGGCCTGGGAGCCGACGGCCGCATCGTCGGTGAGGGTGAGGGTGGTGCTGTCGGTGGCGTTGCCGTTGTTCGCGAACCACCCCTGCAAACCGTCCTCGAACCCACCGTTGACGATGAGCTCCTGGTCGGCCGCGTGCACGGGGCCACCCACGGCGAAACCGGCCGCCAGCAGCACTCCGGCCGCTGCCATCGCGATCAGCCTCATCGGCGATCGACTGTCACTATGCGTGTGCAAAGACTTCTCCTTCATTCGTTGTGCCTGCTCTGTATCCCGCGCCGCGGGCTGCTCACCGGCATGTGTGGCCGGCATAGGGGGTGGCGGTCCGTGTCGAGACCTCCTCTCCGCCGATGGTCATCGTCGAGGTCGCGATCAGCGAGCCTGGCGGCGGCGACGTCTGTCGGGTGGTGAAGGCGTGCGCGGCGGTGCCACCGGCCTGCACGGTGAGGTCCTTCTCCGCATAGTCGGAGGACAGCCGCACAGAAACCGGGACGTCCTCCGCGTTGTCGACGCGCGCCGTCAGCATCGCTGTGCCGCCCAGGCAGCGCCACGATGTCGTGATGGTGACGCGCGGTCCCGCCTCGTCGATCAGCCCCAGCCGCGCCAGTTCGAGGCTGAGCGCCCGCGTCGGGGCATCAATCTGGTTCTGGGTGCCGAGGGGCCGGCTGCGGGCATCCGCGGCCGCGGACAGCGCCGCCTGCATCGCGGCCCAGTCGTCGGCCGGGTAGGTCTCCGGCGTGAGGCTGCGGGCCTGTGCGATGGCCGCATCGAGCCCATCGGCATCCAGCGGCAGGTTTTGCGCGGTGCGCACGTCGCTGAGCAGGAAGTGGTCGAAGTCCACCCAGCCGCCCGTCTCCTGCGTCGCGTAGTTGAACAGCCCGATCCGGTGTCCCATGAAGTGCGAGAGCGTCCCGTCCAGCGCCTGCGGGCCGACGCGGCCACCCAGCGGGGACCACTCGATCCCGTCGAAGCTGTAGAGGAAGGTCGTCCACAGCTGACCGGCCCGCGCGCTGAAGTCGAGATCGGCCTTCAGATGGATCTCTGTGGCGTCGCCGAGCTCCACCGTCGTCTCGGGGAGGAACTCCTCCACCGCCCGCTGATCGATGTCGACGGCAAACGGGGTCACGCGGTTGACCACGCCCACAGAGGTCACCCCATCGACGCGTCGGACACCGACGTAGGAGAAGTTGCGCCCGAAGGCGGCGAGCCCGGCGACATCCCCGTCCTTCATTCCGGAGATGTCGAGCTTCGTCTCGACCGACTGGCTCGGCCCGAATGTGCGCTGGGTCAGGGTGTTGCGCGCCTCCTCCAGCCAGGTGACCTCGTCCTTGCCGGCGAGCTTGGTGTGGCGGAAATCGCCGGTGACCACGCGACCGTTGGTCAGCCTGAGCCAGCCGTCCCGTTCGGTGAGGGACCAGTGCCGGTTGTCAGGGGCGTGGTTCCACTGCCATTGCATGGCCAGTCGCGACCCGTTCGGGGCGATCTCCTCCGGGTGCGGATGCTCCCGCTGCGGCGCGGCGCCCACGATCGACACATCGTCGAGCCAGTAGGAGACGCTCGACGAGGCGGGCTGCGGGTTGCCCCACGGTGTCTCGACGGCGAAGGAGAGGGAACCCACATCGACGTTCGCGGGCACGGTGTAGACCCCGCTGATCGTCGTCCACTGTCCGATGGGGACCGAGGCGGACGTCATGACCTGCACGCCGCGCGCTCCGTCCGTCACGAGGTTGAACTGCACCGAGTCGGGCCCGGTGTCGTAGCGCACCTTCGCCGAGACCGTATAGGTCACGCCGTGCTGGAGCTTCCCGTCGAGTCGCTGGGTCGGGGCGGAGCCGTTGAGAGACCTGCCCGTGACCCGCAGTGCAGATCCGCCGGTCGCGGCGACGTCGCCGGCGCCGTCGAGCGCGATCGTGGCGCCGTACTGCGCGGTCCACGGCGCCGTCGTGCCGTCCTCGAAGCCCGCGTTGCTCATCAGTTCCACGCCCAGCAGGGTCTGGTCTAGCTGCGGCTCGGCCGGAATGGACCATTCCTCGTCCATGTACGCGCGGTGCGGGGCGTCGTTGGTGAAGTCGTCGGATGCCACGATGCTCTTCTGCCGCTCGAGGCGCTCCTCCGCCTCGCTCAACCGGATGGTCTTGGCGAACGAACCGTTCACCGGGACACTTCCGGCGTTGCCGAAGGTCGGCCAGCCGTCCTCTCCCCAGGTCGCCGGGATGAGCGCCGGGATGCGGCCGATGGGGAAGTTGTCGCGGAAGAACATGCCCCAATAGGTCAGGTCGCCGTCCTGCTCGATGGGGACGAGGCTGCCCTGTGCGAAGCCGTTGGAGTTGAGGACCCCGCGCGCCTCGTACGGGTTCGAGCCGTCGTCGGTCGCGTAGCGGCCGAGCAGCTCATCGGAGCGGAAGAGCACCACCTGGCGGCCCTGCCCGGGCGGCCAGGTGATGATGACGATGTAGTACTGCCCGTCGATGAATGTCACCTGCGCGCCTTCGAACAGCCCGCCGACGGGGGCGCCGGGGTAGTCGCCCGGGCGGATGATCTGCGGATACTCGCCGAGTACCTCCGAGAAATCCGCGCTGAGCTTGACCGCGCTGGTGGAGCCCGAGCCGTAGAAGATGTACGGCGTTCCATCCACATCGAAGAACAGCGACGGGTCATGGAACGAGCGACCGAGCGGTATCCGCTCCCACTGACCCGCGTCGATGTCCTCGGTGACGTAGAGATAGGACCCGCCGAGGTTGTTCGTGTTGAACGCGACGTACCACTTGCCATCGTGGTGGCGCAGTGACGACGCCCACTGGCCCTGGCCGTACGAGGTCTCGCCGTTGCGGAGCGAGAAGGAGTCGCTGATGTCGGCGCGGTCGAAGACGTAGTTGACGATCTCCCAGTTGACCAGGTCATACGACTTCATGATGGGTGCGCCCGGGCTCAGGTGCATCGTGGTGCTGATCATGTAGTAGATGTCTCGCCCCTCCGCATTCTGATCGGCGGGGAGACGTTCGACCGACACATCCGGGACGTCGGAGTTGAGCAGCGGGACGCGGTAGGTGCCGTCACCGTTGTCCGTGGAGGTGTACGACGACGGCGGGTTCCACTCAGGTGCCGCGTGGGCCGGCTCCGCTGCGGGCACCAGCCCCATCCCGATCGCGGCCGACGTGGTCAGCACCGCGAGGAGCCCGGCCCCGCGACGGCGGATGCTCTGCGGTGGCTGCGGGCGGCGCGAGGGGGCGGATTCGTCGATGGGCATGTCGGCTCCTTTGCCGTTGAGCGTGGGGGGAAGACGCTGGGGCGCGGGGGGGGGGGGCCTGAGCCTCCCCACCCCGTGTGTTCAGCGAGCGCAGGACATCGCGTCGTACGCGGTCTCCAGCGTGGAATGCTTCGGTTCGCCTGCACCGTCGGCGGTCACCGTCACCGTGACGCTTCCGGCCGGGATCGAGGCCTCACGCGTGGTGAAGACATGAACCGCGCTCTTGCCGACGGACACCGACTCGAACGATTTGACGCCGTATGCCGACTCCACCACCGCGGAGAAGGCGCGTTCACCGGTATTCGCCACCTGTACCGTCAGCACGACCTTTCCGACGACGCACCGCTCGCTGACGGTCACCGCAGCGGCCACCGCCGGGGTGACCTCGAGGTCCGTCTGCGCCTGTGACGCACGCAGGATCTCGTGGCCGAGGAACTGGGCCGTCACCTCATAGGAGCCTGCTCCGAGGTCGGCCGGCATCGTCACCGACGCCACCCCGTCCTCGAGGTAGGCCTGTTCGGACCAGTCGCCCACGGAGAACCGCACCTGACCGCCCGTCTGGAAGCCGTCCGCCGCGGTGACCGTTGCAGTGGCGACGGGGGCATTCCCCTCGGCCGCACCCTCGACGACCAGTTGCGTGGTCGTGTCGACGTCGTCGTTCGCGATGCCCCGGATGTCGTTCCACTCCCGCAGGGTGAGCGGGATCACTGTGCCGTGACGCGGTCGCGGTACGCCGGCGTTGGTCATCGTGATGGTCTTCGGCTCCCAGGTCTGCGCCTCGATGTCCGCGTCGCACGCCGCCTGGTATCCGCCGCCGTTGGTGTAGCGGTCGCCCCACAGATAGAACTGGCCAGGGCACGCGGTGTCGCCGGGGTTCGCTTCGAAGATCACCGGGCCCTCGTAGCCGGCGTTGGGCTGCCAGGTCGTGCGGCCCAGCGCCGGGGCGACCAGCTCCCACGCGGAGATGTCGCTGTCGAGGAAGTCGGTGTTCTTCTCGGAGAAGATGTCCGATCCGGCGTTGCCAGCCTCATTCTTGGTCACCCGGTAGTAGACGTCATCCACCTTGATCGCCGTCGTGTCGATGCGCGACTGGGGAGCGGGGTTCTGCCAGACCTGCGGCTCGGAGAAGGTCTGGAAGTCGCGCGTAGTGTTGTACCACATCTGCGCATTTCCCTGCCCGGTGCGGTTGACGGGATCGCTCCACAGCGACTGGGCCCAGAAGACCGCGTAGGCACCGATCTCGTCCACCCAGAGCGACTCCGGCGCGAAGGCGTTGCCGGCATCGTCCGGGGCGACCTTGACGTGTCGCTGCGGGGTCCAGTTGACGAGGTCGTTCGACTCGAACACCTCGATGTACTGGGTGTCGTTGATCGCGTAGCCGCCCTGGTCGTACCAGTTGAGGTCGGTCGCGATCATGTAGAACGTGTCGCCGTCGGGAGAGCGGACGATGTGCGGGTCCCGCAGTCCCTGGTCGCCCAGCTGGGAGACGAGCGACGGCATCCCGCCGGTCAGCCCTGTCCAGTCCAGAGCGGTGTTCCCGTTCGACGTGGCGAACATGATCTGCTCGCCGTCGGCCTGACCCTCGCCCTTGAAGTAGCCGAGGAAGTAGCGCTCGTACTCCTCTTCTCGCGGCAGGGGCTTCACGATAACGTCGAAGCTCTTCTGCTGGGAGGCACCCTCCCCCGAGACGGTGGCTGTCAGGGTCGCCGGGCGCTCCGGCTGACCGTATGCGGGCCGCGTGACCTCACCGGTGGGGGAGACGACCGGGTCGCTGGACTCCCAGGTGATCGCGGAACCCCACTCGCCCACGGCGGGGAGATCGATGTTGCCGCGGACCTCATCGGTCGAGTAGAGCTCGAGTTCGAGGGTGTCCCGCGCGACGGACTGCGCGGCATCGAACTCGGCCTTGACCGTGATGGGGATCTCGCGCTGCGTGACGGAGTCGGGGCCCTTGCGCACCGTCGCCGTGAGAACCGCCTGCGCGTCAGGGGCGCCGAGCGGCGGGCGAGTGATCACCCCGCGGATCGGGACCTTGCGCGCGCTGTTGACCCCGGGCGGAGTGACGACGTCGATGACCGCGTCGTTCGAGGACTCCCACGAGATCGTCGACCCCGCGACGTCCCCGAGCCGGGGGAGTTCGATGTCGGTCACGACTGCGGACGTCAGCCCGAGCTCGATCGCCTCGGCGTCGGCCGCGACGCCCACCTCGTTGCCGGCGTGCGCCCTCGTGGCAGCCTCGTCTGCGCTGAGCGCCCGATCGTAGACGCGGAAGTCCGAGAGGGTTCCGCGGAACGCGTAGTGAGCGGGATTCTGCGACCGAGCGAGATAGTTGCAGTTCGTGCCCGCCGCGTTGACTGACGGCGAGGTGGTGATGTCGGCTGCCTGTGCGTGCTGCACGCCGTCGACGTAGAGCGTGCCCGTCCATGTGGTGCCGTCGGTGTTCTGCGCCTGCGTGTAGGTGACGTGCTTCCAGACCCCTTCGGCCAGACGCACCCGGTTCTGCTGCACGTTGACGTTGCCGGCAGCCACCCGCAGCCGCTGCGTGTTGGAGGCGAAGAGCTGGCCTTGCTGACCCGTGGCGTCATCGCACGACGTCTTCGCCCCGATTCCCCAGATTTGGTGCTCGCCCACGTTGGCGGGATCGACCCAGATGTCGTAGTCGACGGTGAGCGAGGACATGCCGGCGGTGAGATCGGCCGGCAGCTGCGCGTAACCGCCCTCGAGCGAGTAGGCGTACTCGTCGGGGTTGAACCGCACGCCCGAACCGGTGAGCGCCACGCGATCGGGGTTCACGACGGTGGCATTCGCGCCGGAACCTGCCGACCCCGTGTTGGCGAGAACCGTGCCCGATGTCTCGTTCAGCAGAAAGCGGTGCACGAGCCCGTCGGTGACGTCGTCGTCGGGCGCCGCGGCGAGCGCGGGCGTTGCCGCTGCGGTGCCGAGGCACAATACGGCAGCCGTGAACAGGCCGGCCAGGCGCCGTCGATGAGACGCGGCGGAAGGTCGCGATCGGTGCATGATCAGATACCCCTTCGTATCTCTCACTGGCCGCCGGTAGCGACCTTGCCGACAGTGTTACCGTTAACAGCGGCGGCCGCAAGACCCTTCTCGATTCTTCGTCGAGGCGGCAGAGTCGGAGCAGACCCCTGCCTCAGGCGATCGCGGTGCGGCGGGTGAGATCCGGGTGCCGCGGCGGTACGAGCCATGACACCAGCGCGATCGCGAGTGGCAGACCGACCGCGAGCAGCGCGAGCCAGGGCCACGGCAGGTCGGTGAGCTGGGGCGGGCTGTAGCTGTTCTGTGACGCCAGGACGACGCCCCACACCGGCAGGATGCGGGCGACGGCACCGGTGACCGCGCCCATCCCGGCGATCACGAGCGCCTGCCAGAACGCGATGCCACGGCGCAGGCGCCGGCTGCCGCCGACCGCTGCCAGGGTGGCGTCATCGGGACGTCGTTCGACCCTCGCGAGTCCGAGGGCAACGGCGCTGGCGCCGACGACGAGCACGGCGGTCGCACCGAGGATGAGCCACAGCCAGGTTGCCGGTGCGGGCGGGCCGCTCTCGAAGTGGGGGTACATGTACACGTCGGGATGGGCGCGGGACGAGCTCGCCGCGTCGGCGCGCAGACGGTCCATCGTCGTCAGCGACGGCGGCTGGTCGTATGCCGAGATGAGCGTGACACCCCCGCGGTCGACGCCGATGGCCTCGGCCGTCTGCGGCGCGATGACCACTCCCCACGGCAGCGCGTGCGGGATCGCGATCTCGGCGACCTCGACCGCACGGCTGGCCACGGGCGCGGGCGCGGGAGCCGCCTCATCCGAATAGTTGCTCTCGACGTCTTGCACCGTCACCGTGTTGAGCACCACGCGACCGTCAGCGGCGACGAAGCGAGGGTCGGTGACGAGCGCGGCGCCGTCGCGGAACGCGGCGCGGGCCGAGTCCGGCACGGCCACACCCAGCACCGCGTCGAGGTCGGATGCCGCGACGACGCCGAGCGCGGGGTGCGACCCCGAGATCGCCGAGTCCGCCGTCGCGCACGTCGGTTCGATCACGCCGCCGACGCAGTCGATCTAGTCGTGCAGCTCGGGCGACACGACGGTGGCCGTAGGGGACGTCAGCCGGCCCTGCTCGTCGTACTCGCCCGGCCACCCCTGCAACCAGACGGCGCCGACGGCCGCCGGGTCGGTGCGCTCCAGCAGTGTCTGCGCGCGCTCGAACGCCGCTTCGACCACCGGGCCGGCGTCACCGGTGGACTCGCCGAGGAAAGCCTGCATCGCGACGCTCCCGAGCGGCGCTTGATACACCCAGCTGCGTTCGGTGGAACCGAGATTCACCGCCACGCCGCCGAGGGCCGCGGACGAGAGGAAGGCGACGGCGGCGATCGCCGCGAAGGCGGGGACGATGCGCCCCGGGTTCGCCGCGGCGTCGCGGCTCGCGATGCGAGGGGCGAGGCCCAGCCGCGACAGGGCTCGGGCGAGCAGGGTCAGCAGCCAATGTCCCGCGACGATCACACCGATCTGCAGCAGCAGGGGACCGGCGATGATCCCGATGACAGCGGCGACCCACAGCGGGTGCGGCGATCCCCCGGCATCCGCCGGCTCGATCGTGGCGAGCGCTGTGCCGGCCACCGCGGTGGCGACGACGCCCACGCCGAGCAGGAGCGATCCCCACAGCGGCCGGTCGATGCGCACCCGGACCGGTCGGCGGGCTCCGCGCAGGGCGGCGATCACCTCGCCGCGCGTGGCTGCTCGTGCCGGAAGAAGCGCGGCGAGTGTGCCGACGAGCGTGGCGAACACCACGACGCCGACGAGCACCGACCACGGCAGGTGCAGCCCCCAGAACGCCCCGGACGATCCGTCATCGAGCAGGCGCAGGGAGAGCGCACCAAGTCCTATACCCGCACCCGCGCCGATGGCCCCGCCGACGAGACCGAGTACCGTGCCCTGCATCAGCACGATGCGGAAGACGTCGCCTCCACCGCGCCGACGCTCGCAGCCACGGCCAGCGACCGCTGCTGCCGTCGGGCGCTCACCGAGAACGCGGCCCCGGCCAGCAGCACCACGAGGTACCCGGTGAAGGCCGCGCAGATGGCGACCAACCCGGCGACCGTCGCGGCGAGACTGTCCAGGCCCGAGGCCGGAGCTGCTCCGGCGCGGGGATCGACATACAGCTGCCGGTCGAGCACGATCAGGCCCTGCTGGTTCAGCGCGGCGACGTCCTCGGCCGTAGGGCTCCATTCCGGCAGGAACCACCGGGTGGCGGTGACGTCGGTCTGCAGCGCACGGGTCTCGGCTGTCGGCGGCAGGAAGACGACTTCTGCGGCATCGGCGTCGTCGGCCTGCGTCATCACACCGGTGATCGTGAAGGATGCCGCGGGCTCGGTGAGCACCAGCTCGTCGCCGATCTGCGCGCCGAGGCGCTCCAGCGCGCCCGGCGACACCATCGCCTCGCCCGCGGTGTGCGCGGCGCGGCCGTCGTGCAGCTCGAAGCGTCCTGCGAGCACCGGGGAGCCGGCGTCGCCGATGACGGCGGCGAGCGCGCCCGTTCCGCCCGCGGTCCGCGCGACGACCGAGCCCTCGCCGATCTCGATCACGTCGAGTCCGCGCGGCAGCAGCGGCGCGGCGCTCTCGGGCATCGGCTGTTCGCCGTTCACCGGGATGCCGGTCATATCGTCACGGTCGACCTGCCACCACATCGGATCGTTCAGATACTGGCGCAGCGACGGGTCGGGTCCGCTCACGACGGCGACCCAGCTGTCGGCCTGGCCGAGTTCGGCGGTGAGGGTCTCCTCGGTGGTGGGCAGCCGGCTGGCGCCGAAGACGATGCCGCCGGAGACAAGGGCCATCGGCAGCGCGACGAGGGTGACGACCAGCAGGCTCGACGCCCAGCCGCGACGCACCTGCCGGGAGGCCAGGCGCAGGTCGGCGCGCAGACGCGGCCACGGCGAGCGGCGCTGGGCGGGGAGGCGGTTGGCGGGATCGATTGACGGCGGCCCCGCGAGGTCGGGGGCCGGGGCGGTGACGGTCATCGCGCGTCGCTCAGCAGTGTCTCGGCGCCGGCGCGGCGGGATTCGTCGACCACCCGGCCGTCGCGCAGGAACACGATGCGATCGGCCCAGGCGGCATGGCGCGGCTCGTGGGTGACGAGGATGCCGGCGGCGCCGGCATCCACCCGCGTCCGCAGCATGCGCATGACAGCCTCACCCGTGACGGAGTCCAGGGCACCGGTGGGCTCGTCGGCGAGGATCAGCCGGCGGCCGGCGGCCGCCGACCACCGCGCGGGCGATGGCGACGCGCTGCTGCTGACCGCCGGAGAGGTCGTCGGGGTAGGCGTCGAGCTTGTCCTCGAGCCCGACGGATGCCAGCGCGTCCTTGCCCGCCCGGCGCGCGACGCGGCCACGGAAGCCGTCGAGCTCCAGCGGCAGCGTGACGTTCTCCATCGCGGTGAGGGTGGGGATGAGGTTGAAGTCCTGGAAGACGAAGCCCAGCGACCGGCGCCGCAACTGGGCGAGCGCACGCGGGGATGCCGTGGACAGGTAGGTGCCCTCCACGATCACCTCGCCGGTCGTCGGCCGCTGCAGGCCGCCGGCGATCGACAGCAGCGTCGACTTGCCCGAGCCCGATGCGCCCATCACCGCAACGAGTTCGCCGCGCGCGACCTCGAGGTCGACACCGGCCAGCGCGCTGACGGCGGTCTCCCCCACCCCGTACTGCTGCGTGACACCGACCAGACGCAGCACCGCGTCGGTCGTCGCCGCGGTCATCGCGTCACGTCCGCGGTCGAGGCGGTGCTCGCGACGGTGGTCGCCGCGGCCTTCGCCGGGCGTCCCCGCTTGGGCTTGTCCGTCGACAGCTCCAGTGTCATCGCGTGGCGCGGATGCATCGCGAGGCGCTGCTCGGTGTGGTCGAGCCAGCGCACCTCGGCCTCGGCGGTGAAGATCATCGCGTCGACGACGAGCGAGCACGCGAGCTCTTCGGGGCCGTCCGGGTCGGCGCCGGCGTACTTCGCGCGCTGCAGCTCCTGCAACTGAGCGAGCGACGCGCGGCGCTGCGTCTGGATGACCTCCCCGACGTCGACACCCGGCAGCGTCGCGGCGACGGCGAGCTTGATCGCGAGTTCGTCGCGGGTGCCCTGCCCCCGCTCGACCGGGGAGCCGAGCCAGGCGCGCACCTCGATGCGACCGGCATCCGTGATCTGCCAGTACACGTGTCCCTGCTCGTCGATGTCGCCCTTCTCGACGAGGCCGTCACGCTCGAGACGGTCGAGCGTGTTGTAGATCTGCCCTACGTTCAGCGGCCAGGTCGAGCCGGTGCGGCGATCGAACTCGGCCCGCAGTTGGTAGCCGTAGCACGGCCCCTGATCGAGGATCGCCAGCAGGCTCTGTCGTACCGACATCGTTTCTCCCATCAATACATACTGCGTATGTGGTTTCTGAGTATATACATACGCGGTATCTTCATGTCACGCATCGGATTGGTTACCGTTGACCCACCGGAGGTGCGACATGACGGATGATCCCCGCCTGCACGCGGCGAGGTACCGCGTCGACAGGCTGCAGCGCGAGTGGGATGGCGGCCCTGACGCGGATGCCGCGGGCGAACCGGTGCCCGACGCCGAGCATCAGCGCTCGAGCCCGGGCAGTTCGATGGCGACCGACCGGGCGGCGTACGTCGAGACGGCGATCCAGCAGGCCATCCGCCGGGGCGAGTTTGATGATCTGCCCGGTGCGGGCAAGCCGATCGAGGGCCTCGGGACGCAGCACGACCCCGACTGGTGGATCCGCCGCAAGATCCAGACCGAGAAACTCACCGGGCTCGGACCCTCCTCACTCATGCTGCGCACCGAGCACACCGAGTTCGACGACCGCGTCGATGCCCTCGCCCGCGAGCCGGACGTGCGCGAGTACGTCGAGGATTTCAACCGCCGCGTCATCGAGGCGCGCCGGCAACTGCAGGGCGGGCCACCGGTGGTCACTCCGCTCCGCGACGTCGAGGCCGAAGTGGTCGCGTGGCGGGAGCGGCGGGCGGGGCGGGCCGCTGCGGCATCCATCGTCGACGACGCGGCCGCCGCCACCCGCGCGCGCCGCCCGTGGTGGCGTCGTCGCTGAGTGCCCACGGTCGGTCGGCCCTCGCGCGGCGAGGTAACCTTGCCGCCGTGACTTCCCCCGACTCCCCCTACATCGTGGCCACCGACGGCGCCTGCAAAGGCAACCCCGGACCCACCGGATGGGCGTGGGTCGCCGCCGACGGACACTGGGCCGCCGGAGCCATCCCGCAGGGCACCAACAACGTCGGCGAACTGATGGGGCTGCTGAAGGCGATCACCGATCACCCGGATGTGGCGCACCTGCACATCCAGGCCGACTCGAAGTACGCCATCGACACGTACCAGTCGTGGATGGACAGCCACCGTCGCCGCGGCTGGAAGACCTCCACCGGCGCCCCCACCAAGAACCGGGAGCTGCTGGAGCAGCTGATCGCCGCGCGCGATGCGCGCAAGGCTGCGGGACTGCCCGACGTCGTGATCGAGCACGTGCGCGGCCACCGCGGCCACGTGCTCAACGAGTGGGCCGACGAGCGTGCCGTGCGCGCCGCGGAGCACGCGGCGAAGGGCGTCGAAAGCGCCTGGTCGTCGCTCGGCGGTCACGACAAGCTCGACGTCGCCGCCGCCCCGTCGAAGAAGCGCTGACGCCCGTCACCAGTTGGAGACGTAGAGCGAGACCTCCTGCTGCACCGCCTTGCGGATGAGCGGCAGCCCGCGGTCCACGGCCTGCTCGATGCGCGCCCGCACCGCCGGCGACTCCAGGGCGTAGCCGTCGAAGTCTGCGGTGCTCGCGTAGACCCCCACCGGCAGCGTCAGCGCCTGGAAGAACCCGAACAGCGGCCGCAGCTGGTGTTCGAGGATGAGCGCGTGCCGGTCGCCGCCACCGGTGGCGGCCACGAGCACCGGCGTCCCCACGAGCGCGTACTGCTCGACGAAGTCGAACAGGTGCTTGAACAGTCCGGTGAACGAGGCACGGTACACCGGGCTCGCGACCACCAGCAGGTCGGCGCTTTCGATGTCGGCCAGCGCCTGCTGCGCCGGCGCCCCGAGCTCTGCCCGGGTGAGGGCGCCCGCGAACGACCCGCCGAGGTCGGCGATGTCGATGATGCGCGAAGACACCGGCACCCGTGCGGCGACGGCGGCGACGATCTCCTCGACGAGCGCCGTGGTCTTGCTCGGCGCGTGCAGCGAGCCCGAGACGCCCACGACGCGCAGCGCCGACGACTCCCCCGCGCTCGAGGACTCCCCCGCGCTCATCGGCGCGTCCGCTCGGCGGCGCCGCCCACGAGCTCGAACGCGAATTCGGGGGGCAACGGCACCTCGCCCGGGCCGCCGCGGCGCTCGGCGAGCGCCCCGAGCGCGCGCGCGACCGCGGCGTTCAAGGGCGCCGGCACTCCGGCGAGGCGGGCGGTGAGCACCACTTCGCCGCTCAGATAGTCCACCTCGCTCGACGCCCCGCGGGCGAAGCTCTGCCACGTGGCGCCGCGGTCGGGGTCGTGCCCGGCCACCTCGCCGACCTGCAGGCGCGCACCGTCGCGGGGCGGCGGGGCGACGGCCAGCCCCGCCGCCGCGAACACCGCCCGCGCCTCGTCGGCGAGGGCGACCTCGGCAGCCTCCGCCTCTTCGCGCGTCGCCTGGAACACCTCGACGACCGTGCCGAGGTTCGCGATGAGCTTGCGACGCTTGGCCGCGGCGATGTCGGGTTCGACGGATGCCGCGAAGCCCGCGGCTGCGAGAGCGAGCCGGTGCCGCTCCTCCTCGGCCGGCAGCGACCGCGGGTACCCTCCCAGCCAGGCCGCCCCCACGATGGGGTGGGCCGCGGCGACCACGACCCCCGGCTGGTCGTGGTTCACCGGCGCCCCGAGGGAGACTCCCACGACGGTCGGGAAGCGGCGCAGCGCCAGCCGCTCGGCGGCCAGACCGTTCTGCACCGTGAGGAGGGGCAGGTCGGCGACGACCCCCCGGCCGTCGGCCAGTGGCACCCACGCGATCGCGGCGACGGTGCGCTCGGCATCCTGCGTCTTCACCGCCAGTACGACGGTGTCGGCGGCCGTCGGCCGCGCCTGCTCGATCGAGGCCGCGACGTCGACGGTGACGACCTCGTCGCCGTGCGGGCGACGCACCCGCAGACCGTCGCGGGCGATCGCTTCCCGCTCGGCCGCGCCTGCGACCAGCACGACGGGAAGCTGGGCGAGCGTCCACTGTGCGGCCAGCAGCGCGCCGACGCCCCCCGCGCCGACGACGATGTAGCGGCTCATGAACGCCCGCCCGGCTGCGACCCGAGCGCCACGGGGCGATCGGGGTGGTTCGACCACTGGCTCCACGAGCCGGGGTACAGCTGCGGCGCGAAACCGGCGAGGGTGAGGGCGAGAGCGGTGTGCGAGGCGGTGATGCCGGAGCCGCAGTAGACGCCGACGGGGCGGTCGTCGGTGACCCCGAGCTGCGTGAAACGCTCCCGCAGGGCGACGGGTGCGAGGAACCGGCCTTCGGCGTCGACGTTGCCCGTGGTGGGCGCGTTGACGGCGCCCGGCACGTGCCCGGCGCGCGGGTCGATCGGCTCGTTGTCACCGCGGTAGCGCTCCTCCGCGCGCACGTCGAGCAGCACCCCGCGCTCCGGCAGCCGCGCGGCATCCTCGATCGACAGGCGGGGCAGGATGCCGCGGGCGAGCGTGACGCTGCCCGGCACCGGCACGACCACGCCTTCTTCCAGCGGGCGCCCCGAGGAGACCCAGCCGCGCAGCGCGCCGTCGAGGATGCGCACGTCCGCGACGCCGGCGTCGGTCAGCAGCCACCAGGCGCGGGCCGCGGCGAAGGAATCGAGGTCGTCGTAGATGACGACGGTGTCGCCGTCGTCGATGCCCCAGCGCCGTGCGGCCTCACCCAGCTGCGCCGTCGACGGCAGCGGATGCCGGCCGTCGGTCGGCTCCCCGCGGGAGGCGAGCTCACGGTCGAGGTCGACGTAGACGGCCCCGGGGATGTGACCGGCGAGGTACTCGGGGCGGCCGTCGGGCCGGTCGAGCCGCCAACGCACGTCGAGCACCCGCACAGGGGCGTCGGTGGCGAGGAGCTCGGCGAGGGCGTCGGGGGTGATGAGGAGGGACATGGTTCTCCCGGATCGGTGGCGCGCAGCGGGCGCCGGCAAGGGGCGGTGTGCCCAGGCTAGGAAATCGTCGGCGCGGCGTCACGCGGTGCCGGCGTGTGTGTCGACACCTTTCGGCATGTGACGCCGCATGTCGGGTGGTCGTTGCCGGCCGCGGGGAACGAAACCCGGGTCCGGGGTGTTGGCGGGGAGGTGGACTACGGACATGACCTGCTCTTCGGCACCTTCCTCACCCCCGCGGCGGCGAACCCCCCGCAGGTCGTGCAGCTGACGCGGCTGAGCGAGCAGCTGGGCTACGACCTGGCCACCTTCCAGGACCACCCCTACCAGCCGCGGTTCCTCGACACCTGGACCCTCATGTCCTACGCGGCGGCGGCGACGTCGACGATCGCCATCGCCCCCAACGTCACCAACCTGCCGCTGCGGCCGGCACCGGTGCTGGCGCGCGCCGCAGCATCGCTGGACCTCCTCTCCGGCGGTCGGTTCAGGCTCGGGCTCGGCGCCGGCGCATTCTGGGATGCCATCGAGGCGATGGGCGTGCCGCGGCTGAGCCCCGGCGAGTCCGTCGAGGCCCTGAGCGAGGCCATCGACCTCATCCGGGAGCTCTGGGCCGAGGGCGAGCGCGGCGGCGTGCACGGCGGCGAGCACTATCCCGTGCATGGGGCGAAGCGCGGGCCCGCTCCCGCCCACGACGTGCCCATCTGGGTCGGCGCCTACAAGCCGCGGATGCTGCGCCTGACCGGCCGCAAGGCCGACGGCTGGCTGCCGTCGCTGTCGTACCTGCAGCCCGGCGACCTCGCGAGCGGCAACGCCCGCATCGACGACGCGGCATCCGGCGCCGGTCGCGCGCCTGCGGAGATCCGGCGACTGCTGAACATCTCGGGCGGCGAGAGCGCCGCACAGCTCATCGACTTCGCCCTCGCCGACGGCATGTCGGCATTCATCGTCGGCGGCGACGACCCGCGCCTGCTGCAGCGCTTCGCCGTCGAGATCATCCCCGCCGTCCGCGAGGCCGTCGACGCCGAACGTGCGCGCACCGGGCTGGCCGCCCCCGGCCGCAGCGCTCGCGCGATCGCGCAGCGCCGCGACGGCATCGCCTACGACGACGTGCCCGCCTCGCTCCGCGACGACGCCGTCGAGCCCGGCGACTTCGCGTACCGCACCGTGCGCTCCACCTACATGCGCGGCGGTGCGCCCGGCATCGTGCTGCGGCCCCGCACCATCGGGGAGGTGGCCGATGCCGTCGCCTTCGCCCGTCGGCATCCGGAGCTTCCCTTCGGCATCCGCAGCGGCGGCCACGGCATCAGTGGGCGCAGCACCAACGACGGCGGCATCGTCGTGGACCTCGGCGCGCTGTCGCAGATCGAGGTGCTCGACACCGAGACCCGCCGCGTGCGCATCGGCCCCGGCGCCCGGTGGATGCAGGTGGCCGACGCCCTCGCACCGCACGGCTGGGCGATCTCCAGCGGCGACTACGGCGGCGTCGGGGTGGGCGGACTCGCCACCGCCGGCGGCATCGGCTTCCTCGCCCGCGAGCACGGCCTGACGATCGACCGGATGGTCGCCGCCGACGTGCTGCTGGCCGACGGCTCGGTCGTGCACGCCAGCGCCGAGGAGAACGCCGACCTGTTCTGGGCCGTGCGGGGTGCCGGTGCGAACGTCGGCATCGTCGTGGCGTTCGAGTTCGAGGCGTCGCCGGTAGGAGATCTCGGCTGGGTGCAGCTGGCATTCGACGCGTCGGACCTCACGTCGTTCGTGCGCGGCTTCGGGGCGACCATGCAGGCGTCGCCGCGCGACGTCACGCTGTTCGCGATCCTCGCCGCGGGCCGGGGCGGGCAGCCGCCCATCGCGCAGGTGTACGGCGTGGTCGACAACCCCGACCCCGACACGATCGTCGCGCGACTGCAGCCCTTCGCGCAGCTCGCGCCGCTGGTCGGCCAGTCGGTGCAGCTGTCGAACTACGCCGGGGTGATGGCCGCTGCCGCCGACGCCGCGCACGACGGGCAGGGCGAGCCGCGGTTCCGCTCCGGCATGCTCCGCGACCTCGACGGCGCCGCCGAGGCGATCGCCGCTCTCGTGGCATCCGGGACGAGCCCGTGGTTCCAGATCCGCTCGGTGGGTGGCGCGGTGGCCGACGTGCCGGCCGACGCCACGGCATACGCGCACCGCGACGCCGGGTTCTCGGTCACCGCGATCGGGCGCGGGACGACGTTCGATCAGCTGTGGCATGCCGTCGCCACCCACTTCGACGGGCTCTACCTCAGCTTCGACTCACGCACCGACCCCGCGCTCGTCGCCGAGGCCTTTCCCCCGCCGACCCTCGCGCGCCTCCGCGAGGTGAAGCGCCGCTACGACCCCGAGGCCGTCTTCCGCGACAACTTCCCCGTCGCCTGACCCCGCGCGCCCGCGCGCGGTCCGCCCAGCCTCCGCGCTCCCGGGCTGCTCGAGTGTCACGAATGGCGGATGCCGCGGCGCGGGCGCGGTGGCGCGACTCCCGGGCTGCTCGAGTGTCACGAACGGCGGATGCGACCGGCCCCGACCGTGCGGAAGCGACACCCGAGCAGCTCGCCGGGGCACGGCGCGGCGCGGCGCGGGCGCGGGGGCGCGGCTCCCGGGCTGCTCGGGTGTCACGAATGGCGGATGCGACCGCCCCCGACCGTGCGGAAGCGACACCCGAGCAGCTCGCCGGGGCACGCCGCGGCGCGGCGCGGCGCCGGCACGGCACGGGCGCGGGCCCCGCGCGGCGGGCTACTCCGCGGCCACGGGGTCGCCGAGGGAGAGCATCAACCGGTTCGCCCAGTTGAAGAAGGCCGCGCCGTGCACGACGTCGGCGATCGCGAGGTCATCGAGCCCCGCTTCCCGCAGCCGCCGCACGTGGTCGACCGAGAACTGCGACGGCGTCGCGGTGAGGGCCACCGCAGCCGCGACGATCGCGTTCCACCGCTCCCCCAGGTCGGCCGTGACACCCTCATCGAGCAGCCGCTGCACATCGTCGTGACGCTTCGAATGGTGCGTTGCGAAGCGGGAATGCACCGAGGCGCAGAAGACGCAGCCGTTCACGCGCGACGCGACCGCGGCCGCGAGCTCGCGCTCGGCTCGGGGCAGCCCGCCCTCGGTGTTGTAGAAGATGTCCTTGTCGACGCGGGTGCGGGCACCCAGGATCTCGGGGTCGCGCACCAGCAGCCGGAAGTAGTCGTTCGCGGCGCGGCCGCGGTCGACGAGGCCCTCGTAGTCGCGCTCGTCGAGGTCGTCGACGGGCTTGGGCTCGAGATACGGCGTCCAGCCGAGCTGCTCCTGCGTGAACCGCTCCGGGGCGATGTGGTCGGTCGTCGTCACGGCGCTCATGCCGCCTCCTCCTCGTCGATGGTGCGCAGGCCCCTGACGACCCGCTGCTGGAAAGCCAGGAACGACACCAGCTGCGACAGCGTCACGACCGCGTCGGTGGACCAGCCGGCATCCGTCAGCGCGGTGAGCGCGGCACGGTCGGCCTCGCGCGGGCGCAGCACCAGCAGATGCGCGTGCTCGAGGCCGGCGGTGAGCCGCCCGCCCAGCTGCGCGCGCACCGCGGCGGCGGCGCGGTAGCGCACACCCTCGGTGTTCTCCTGCTGCAGTCCCGCCTCGGGGTACCGGCCGAACGGTCCCACGGCGACCGCGGCGGCCGCCGCAGCCTCGTCCGTGACGATCGCCGCATGCTCGGGATCGGCCAGCTCAGCGCGCTCCCGGTAGAAGGCTGCCGTCGCGTCGTCGGCCGCGAGCCGCGTGGTGTACGCCGCGATCAGCCAGCGCTCGGCGGTTGGCACCGCGGCGTCGTCGCGCGGCTCGAACAGTGCGGCGTACGCCGCCTGGGCCTGCTCGCGCGTGACGGGTCGGCGGCGCCGCAGCTCGTCGAGTCGGGAGCCGGGGGCGATGCCGGTGAGGACGTCGATGACATCCGGCGGGGTGGAAGTGGTCACGCGTTGCTCCATTCGTGGCGGGCGGGGGTGGATGCCGGTGCGCCCGGCCAGCCGAGGGCGGGCGCGACCTCGGTCGCGAACAGCTCGATCGAGCGCAGCACCAGGTCGTGCGGCGCATCGACCGAGTGCACCTGGAAGGCGACTTCGTCGGCACGGTCGAGCACGGGGTCGGCGGCGAGCGAGGCTGCCACCTCGTCGGGGGTGCCGACGTGGGTGTCGGTCGCGCGGATGAGGTCGTCGAGGTCGCCGTCGGGGATCACCTGCCCGCTGCGGCGCAGCCCTTCGGCCCCGCGCCGCAGGCCCACCTCGGCGTGCCGACGGGCCTCGTCGCGGTCGTCGGTGACGAACACGGTGCGCGAGGCGGTGATGCGGGGCGTGGCATCGGCCGGCAGGGCCGCGAGGTAGGCGTCGATGATCGGCAGCTGCACCTCGGCGAGGGTGGCATCGAGCCGATCAGCGGGGCGCGGCTGGGTGCGCGAGAGCATGAGGCCGTGCCCGCTCACCCCGGCGCGGGTGCCGCCGCCGGCGGAGAAGGTGGCCTGCCAGACGCGGTGCGCGAGCGTGCCCGCCGGCGGGTAGAGCCGTGCGCCGCCGCCGATGTCGCCGCCGTCGAGCGTGGCCTGGAACAGCGCCAGCTTGCGGTCGAACAGGGCGGCCTTGTCCGCCGCGTCGAGCCCGAACGGGGTGAACGACGACGGGGTGCCGCCGCTGCCGAGGCCCACATCGATGCGGCCGCCCGAGAGCAGGTCGGCGACCACGGCGTCCTCGGCCACGCGCACCGGGTCTTCCAGCGACAGCGTGACGACGCCGGTGCCGAGGCGGATCGCCTCGGTGTGCGCCGCGACGTGCGCGAGGAAGACGAACGGCGACGGCAGCCCCCCCTCGGCGGCACGGAAGTGGTGCTGGGCGACCCAGGCACGGCCGATGCCGAACCGTTCGGCGTGCTGGATCTGCTGCAGGGCGAGGCCGAAGCGTTCGTCGGGTGCGGCATCGTCGAGCAGACGGGTGAACAGCGCCAGACGCTGGATCATGCGGGTACTCCTTCGGTGGGCACGTCTGCCGGCGCGCGGCGCGGGGCAGAACCCGGGATCGCGCTGAGCAGGCGTGCGGTGTATTCGTCATGGGGCTCGGTGAAGATCTGTTCGGTGGTGCCGGATTCGACCACCCGGCCGTGGCGCAGCACCGAGACGGTGTCGGAGATGCCGCGCACGACGGCGAGGTCGTGGGAGATGAACAGGTAGGTGACGCCGAGGTCGCGCTGCAGGTCGTCCAGCAGCCGCAGGATCTGGGCCTGCACCGTGACGTCCAGCGCCGAGACGGGTTCGTCCAGCACGACCACTCGCGGATGCAGCACGAGCGCCCGGGCGATCGCCACCCGCTGCCGCTGCCCACCCGACAGCTCCCGGGGTCGACGGTCGAGCACGGTGGCCGGCAGCGCGACGCGGTCGAGCATGGCGGCGACCTGCCGGCGGCGCTCGGCGCGGTCTCCCACGCGATGGTTCACGAGGGGTTCGGCGACGATGGCCTCGATGCTCTGCCGGGGATCGAGCGAACCGAATGGATTCTGGTAGACCAGCTGCACGTCGCGACGGAAGGCGACGCGGGTGCGGCGGTCCAACGCCGTCACGTCGTGACCCCCGGCGCGCACCTGCCCCGACGTCGGGCGCTGGAAGCCCATCACGATGCGCGCGAGGGTGGTCTTGCCCGACCCCGACTCGCCCACGATCGCGTGCGTCGTGCCCGCCGGCACCGTGAACGACACCCCGTCCACGGCCCGCAGCGCCTCGCGCCGGCGGCCGCGGGAGAACTCTTGTGTGAGGTCCTGCACCGTGATCGCGGCATCCACCCCCGCCTCGGCACCGACCGCGTCCCCCGTCGGCGCCGCGGGCCGGTGCACGACCCGGGCGGCGACCGCGTCGAACGAGGGCGCGTCGGCGATGAGCTGGCGGGTGTAGGCGCTCTGCGGATCCTGCAGCACGCGGGCGGTGTCGCCCGCCTCCTGCACGCGGCCGTCCTGCAGCACCACGATGCGGTGCGAGCGGTCGGCCGCGACGGCGAGATCGTGGGTGACCATGAGCACGGCGGTGCCGTGCTCGCGGCGGAGGTCGTCGATGAGGTCGAGGATGGTCTTCTGCACCGTGACGTCCAGCGCGCTCGTGGCCTCGTCGGCGATGAGCAGCTGCGGCTGCAGGGCGATGGCGCCGGCGATGAGCACGCGCTGCTTCATCCCCCCCGACAGCTGGTGCGGGTACTGCCGCGCCCGCAGATCGGGCTCGGGGATGCCGACGCGGTCGAGCAGCTCGATCACGCGCCGCCGGCGCGCCGCGGCATCCTGCCACCGGTGCACCCGCAGCACCTCCGCGACGCTGTCGCCGATGCGCTTGACGGGATTGAGCGAGTTGTTCGGATCCTGCGGGATCCACCCGAGGCGGGTGCCGCGCACTGCTTGGAACTGCCGGTCGTTCCAGCCGGTGACATCCAGCTCCCCGAGCTGCACCCGGCCGGCCGCGATGTGGCCGTTGTCGGCGAGCAGCCCCGTGGCCGCCTGGGCGAGGGTGGTCTTGCCCGACCCGGATTCGCCGACGAGGGCGAGCACCTCGCCCGCGGCGATGGCCAGGTCGACCCCTCTCACCGCGGGGTGCGTCGTGCCGGCGAGCTCGTAGGAGACTTCCAGCCCCGTGACGGTGAGCACGTTCTGCGTCATCAGCGGCGTCCTCTCTCGGCGGCGACGGCGCTCAGTCGGTTGGCGCTGAGCACGACGACGATCACGACGAGCCCCGGGAGGGTCGTCAGCCACCACGCGGTGGCGATGTAGTTGCGTCCCTCCGCGATCATCAGTCCCCACTCCGGGGTGGGCGGCGGGGCGCCGAAGCCGAGGAATCCCAGGGCCGAGATCGCGAGGATCGCGCCGCCGAAGTTCAGCGCCGCGAGTGCGAGCACGGGGGTGAGGGAGTTGGGCAGCACATGACGCAGCAGCACCGGCCAGAACCGCCCGCCGCTGCCGAACGCCGCCTCGACGTAGTCGGTGGAGCGCACGCGCAGCACTTCGGAGCGGGTGAGCCGGGCGAAGCTGGCGATGGCGCCGATGCCCACCGCGATCGCGGCCTGCACCGTGCCGAAGCCGAGGATGATGATGAAGCTGAGGGCCAGCAGCAGCCCGGGGATGGCCAGCAGCACATCGACGATGCGCATGATCACGTCGTCGACGAACCCGCCGACGGTGCCGGCGACGACGCCCAGCAGGGTCCCCGCCACGAGCCCCACGGTGACGGCGACGAGCGCGCCGGAGAGCGAGTGGATCGCGCCGTGCACGACGCGCGAGAACATGTCGCGTCCGGTCGCGTCGGTGCCGAACGGATGGAGGGCGCTGGGAGCCTGCAGTGCCGCGGCGGCGTCGCCGGCGATGGGGTCGTACCCCGTGAACAGGCCGGGCGCGATCGCCCACGCCACGACGATGAGCACGACGAACCACGACAGCACGACACTCGGCCGCACCCGCGCGATGCGCGCGCGCCACCCCGGGCGCCGGCGGTCCGCGGCATCCGCTGCGTCGCCCGGCTGGCCCGAGGGGATGCCACGGGCCTCGTCTTCGATGAGGTCGACGGCGCCGACGCCGACGACGGTCTGCGTGCTCATGCGGTGGCTCCTTCTTTCACACGGCCGGCCAGTCGGGGATCGAGCACCGGGTAGAGCAGGTCGACGACGAGGTTGACGACGACGAACGATGCCGCCGCGAGCACGACGACCGCCAGCAGCACCGGGGTGTCCTGGTTGTTGACCGCCTGCTCGGTGATGCGCCCGATGCCGGGGCGGCCGAACACCGTCTCGGTGAGCACCGCGCCGCCGATGAGGTCGCCGAGGATGAGGCCCGCCATCGTCAGGGTGGGCAGCACCGCGTTCTTGGCGACGTTGCGCCCCAGTATCCAGGTGGGTGAGGCGCCCTTGGCGCGCACGACGGTGACGAACGGCTGGGCGTTGACGTCGTCGATGCTGCGCACCAGGATCTGGGCCAGCGGAGCCGACAGCGGCACGGCGAGGGTGATCACCGGGAGGATGAGCCCTTCGATGGGGCCGGGTCCGATGACCGACACCCAGCCGAGCTGGAAGCTGAAGATCTGCACCAGCATGATGCCGAGCCAGAAGGTCGGGATCGAGACGATGAGTGCCGGCACCGATCGCAGCACCTGGCGGATCCAGCCGAACCGCGGCACGGTCGACAGGAACGCGATGCCGCCCGCCAGCAGCACGGCGACGACCAGGGCGAGACCGCCGAGCACGATCGTGTGCCCGACGGCCTCCCCCAGCAACTGCCGCACCGGCGTGCCCGTCTGCAGCGAGTAGCCGAAGTCGCCCGCACCGAACCCGAGCAGGGTGTGCACGTATTGCACGGGCAGCGCCGAATCCACCCCGAATCGCTCGCGCACCTCGGCGATCTGCTGCGGCGACAGACCCAGCTCGGGGTTCTCGTACTTGATCATGATCGCGTCACCGGGAAGCGCCTGCAGCAGGGCGAATGCGGCGGTGAATGCGACCAGCAGCACGATGGCCGACTGGCAGATTCGACGGAGGACGTAGCGCATGCGGGCTCCTTCTTCGGCGGTTACTCCGCCAGCCAGATTTCGTAGAAGCTCGGCCGGGCGACGGATTCGAAGGTCACGCCGTGCACCCGGGCGGAGGTGCCGTACACCTGCGGCTCTTCGAAGAGCGGGATGACGTAGGCCTGCTCGGCGAGGTAACGCTGCACCGCCTGACTGTCGGCGACGCGCGCCTCCGGGTCGGGGTCGGATGCCACGCCCTCGAGCAGTTCCTCCAGCTGCGGGTCGCCGATGCTCTGGTCGCCGTAGTCGAGGTTCAGCAGCGAGTTGCGGTTGAGCGAGTAGAACTGGCTCTTGATGACGTCGAGATCGGCGCGGGCGACCATCGAGTGGCTGATCTGCACCTGGTCGGCGTCGCGGATCGCCTCGGCGGCGGTGCCTGCGTCGGCCTTGAGGATCTCCAGGTCCACGCCGACCTTCTTCAGCTGCTGGCTGATGAGCGTCAGCGCCTCGAACGACCGCGGCTGGGCGCCCGCCTCGTTGACCACGAGGTGCAGCGGCTCGCCGTCCTTCTCACGGATGCCGTCGGCCCCGAGGGTCCAGCCGGCTTCGTCGAGCAGGTCGGCCGCGGCATCCGGGTCGAACTCGAACGCCGCCGAGGTGTCCACGTACCCGAGCGCGGTGGAGCTCAGGATGGACGTGGCCAGCGGGTAGTTCTCCGTGTAGATCGTGTCGACCACCTCGGCACGGTCGATGCCGGCGATGAGGGCCTGGCGCACGCGGATGTCGGAGAGGATGTCGTTGCGCACCCGCAGGCTCAGGTGGTTGTTCACACCGCTGGTCTGCGGCGCGTAGATGGTGAACCCTGCCGCTTCGACCTGGTTCTCGTCCTGCGCCTCGACGTAGCGCACATAGTCCGCCTGGCCCGACAGCAGCGCGCCCACGCGCACACTGTCTTCGGGGGTCACCGTGATCTTCACGGCATCCAGCAGCGCCCGCCCCTGGTGCGCGCGGTCCGGCGGCGCCCAGTCGTAGTCGTCCCGCGCGGTGAGGGTGAGGGTCGAGCCGATCGTCTCTTCGGTGATCGTGAAGGGACCCGAGCCGATCACCTCGGCGGAGTTACCCGGAGCGAACTGCTCGAGCGTGAAGTCGAGGGTGTCGGCCGAGAGCAGCCCGGAGTTGTTCGTCGACGTCGCCTGCAGGAACCCGGGTGCCGGTGCGCTGAAGTGGAAGGTGACGGTGTCGTCGTCGACCACCTCGCTGCCGGCGTAGTTGTTGATGGCCTCCGAGACGGTGAGCCCGCGCTCGGGGTCGCCCAGGCCGAAGAGGTCGAAGTTCTTCGCGACCACCTCGGCATCCAGCGCCGACCCGTCGGAGAACGTGACGTCGTCGCGCAGGTTGAACGTGTACTCGGTGGCGTCGGCGTTCACCTCCCAGTCGGTGGCGATCCAGGGCTTGAGCTCGAGGGTCTCCGGGTCCTGCCACACGAGACGGTCGAAGACGTTGTTGACGATGCCGCCGTTGGGGTAGAAGCCCGCCGATGGCGGATACAGGGTCGTGTGCGCCTGGTGCTCCAGATACACCAGGGTGCCGCCGGCCACCGGCCCGCCGGCAGTGGCCGCGTTGGTGGCGGCGCCGGGCGCGGCGCAGGCGGTGAGGCTGACGAGTGCGAGCGCGGCGGCCGCGGCGGCAACGCCGCGGGCGGCAGGGATGCGGGTGTGGGACATGGTGTCGCTTTCTGTGAGCGCCGTGGTCGAGCGCGGGTCAGGCGATGGAGCGGGCCGCACGCCGAGTGGGCGCGACGGGAGCGAGCGCGAGGCGGTCGCGCAGGGTGGTCGGGGTGTCGGCGGGGGCGGCGAGGAGCCCCCGGCGACGGAGCTCGGGTACGACGAGGGCGGTGAAGGCCTCGAACTGGCCGGGCTGGAAGGCCGAGAGCACGTTGAAGCCGTCGACGGCGTCGGCGGTGAACCAGCGCTCGATGTGGTCGGCGACATCGGCCGCGTCGCCGACCACGAAGGCGGCGGGCACGGCATGGGTGACGACGAGGTGCCGCCAGGTGACGGGGTGATCGCCGCCCACGCGGCGCCCGGTGCGCTCGGTGACGAGCCGCACCAGGTGTGCACCGGCATCCGTGAACTGCGCTGCCACCTCGGCGGGCACGGGTTCGTCCAGCGGCGTGGACGCGGCGACGTCCACGCCGAGCACAGGGCCGACGGCGGCCAGCGACCGGGTGTCGGGGAAGGCGTCGGGAAGCGCAGCGCCCTGCCCCTCATCGACCGGCACGAGGGCGAGCAGCGTGTCGACGATCTGCTGCGCCTCGGCACGGGTGGCGGCGACGACGGGGAGGATCGGCGCGATCACGCGCAGGTCGTCGGGATGCCGGCCGGCTGCGGCCGCGTCGGCGCGCAACTGCGCCCGCACCCGCTGTGCGGTGGCCAGATCGCTCGGCGCGACGAGCGCGAGGTCGGCGAGCCCCGAGGCCAGCGCCCGCGACCGGGGCGAGGTGCCCGCGTGCACGATCGGCAGGTGCCCCTGCGGCGGCCGGGCGGTGTTGAGCGGACCGGTGACGCGGATGTGCGCGCCCTCGGCGTCGGCGCGGTGCAGGCCCGCAGGGTCGATCAGTCGGCCGCCGGCTTTGTCGGCGATCCAGGCTTCCTCGTCCCACGAGTCCCACAGCGCCCGCACCGTGCGCACGAACTCCTCGGCGCGGTCGTAGCGGGTCTCGTTGTCGGCGTGTGCGTCGCGGCCGTGGTTGCCCGCGGCACGAGGCTCGGCCCCGGTGACGACGTTGATGCCGGCACGACCCGAGCTGAGCACGTCGACAGATGCCGCCGCGCGGGCGAGCGTGTACGCATCGGCATAGGTGGTGTTGACGGTGGCGATGAGTCCGACGCGCTCGGTGAGGCCGGCGAGGAAGGTGACGGCGCTCAGCGGATCGATGCGCGCCAGCAGGTAGGGGTCACGGAACTCCAGATCCGGCCCCGTGGCCAGCCAGTCGCCGAAGAAGAGGTAGTCAAGGCCCGCCTCGTCGGCGAGTGTTCCGATGCGCCGCAGCACCTCGGCGTCACGGCCGGGTTCGGCGTGCGCGTCGGGGTGACGCCACCCCGACGGGTAGGCGCCCAGGGTGCGCACCATCGCCCCGATGATGAGGGGGCGTTTCGGAGCGGTGCCGGGTCTGCGGGACATGCTCTCTCCTGGTGTCGGCGACGACGACGCAGCGGAAGCTACGGCGTGCGGTCAGCGTAGGGAGAGCGCGGGGGCCGTCGGGGAGCCGCCGACGTCATGTGTCGGCGTGTGTCGGGCGCACCGCATCGGCGGGCACCGATGCGGTGGCATCGGCGGCTTGTATGGCGAAGTGTGACGCGCTGCGCGTCAGTGGCGGTGCAGTGGCAGGGCGCCGTGACCGGGCCGGTGGAGGAATCCGGATGCCGCGCCGAGCGCGCCGCCGACCAGCGTGTCGATCACACGCTCGCCGACGAAATCCGTTCCCAGCTGCCCCGTCGCCGCGCCCGTGAGCAGCAGCACGAGCGGGGTGATGAACACGAGGGCCAGACCGTAGTTGCGCACGACCAGCAGCTCGACGACGATCTGCAGCGCACCGAGAGTCGCCGCCAGCCACAGCCCCTCGAGGCCCCACGGGGCGATGAGCAGGAACACTCCGGCGCCGGCCACCGTGCCGAGCATGCGGTGCAGCCCGCGCGCGACCGCGAGCCGTCGGCCCACCGCCACCCCGACCACGCCGAGGGCCGCGCCCACGACCCAGTAGGTGCGCTGCGGGTCGACGAACGCGCCGATGACGGTGCCGGCCACGGTGACGATCGCCGCGCGCAGGAACATGGTGCCGGGGACTCCGGACAGACTCGGTCCCGGCAGCAGCTGACGCAGCGACCTCGCCGACACGCGGCGCCTGCGCGGCCACAGCAGCGGGATGAGCGTGAGCAGGTAGGCGAAGGTCATGCCGAGCACGATCGTGCCGAGGTAGGTGAGCGACCCCGCGGCATCCAGATTGGCGGAGATCTGACCGGACAGCCCGTAGACGAGCACGAAGAAGATCGGTCCGGGTGCGCCGAGGGCGAATCCATACATCCCCGCCGCGGCGACGAGGGCCACCACCACCAAGCCCGCGAGGGCCAGCGCGGGCGATCCGGCGCACACGATGCCCAGGGCGGCGGCGCCGAGCAGCCCCGCACCGACCACCGGCAGCACCCGCGCCCGTTCGACCGCCGGCAGCGCCGAGGCGTGGATGACGATGAACGCGCCCGCCGCGGTGCGATACCCCATCTCGGGATGCCCGAGCAGCGTGAACACGACGATCGGGGTGACCATGGCGGCGGCCGCCTGCAGCGCGAGCGGCCAGCGGGGGGCCGGGGCGGGAGCGAGGCGGAACAGCCCCGCGAGGATGTCGCTCAGCGCGGCACGCGCGTGCGGCATGGGACCTCCGAGGATGTGAATGACAGCTGTCAACGCTACCCCGCGGAAACAGGGGTACTGTGTGTCGCGCCCCGGTGGTACCGTCCCGCGCATGACCGAGGACGCTCGTACGTGGCTGCTCGATTCAGACCCGGCGCTGCGCTGGCAGGTGGAGCGCGACCTGGTGCATGCGCCGCCGCAGGTCTGGCAGGCCACCCGCGACAGGGTGGCCCGCGAGGGCTTCGGTGCGCGCCTGCTGTCGCTGCAGGACCCCGACGGGCAGTGGGCCGGCGGCGCTTTCTTCCCGCACGACGCGACGGCAGACGATCCGGGCCAGCCGTGGACGGCCACCACCTGGTCGCTCAACAGCCTGCGGGAGTGGGGAGTGGATGCCGCTGCCCTCGGCGACACCGCCCAGCGCCTGCACGATCACGCCCGGTGGGAGTACGAGGATCTGCCCTACTGGGCGGGCGAGGTGGACTGCTGCATCAACGCGTACACGCTCGCCAACGGTGCGTGGCTGGGCGCCGATGTCACCGGCATCCGGCAGTGGTTCCTCGATCACCGCCTCGCCGACGGCGGGTGGAACTGCGAGTGGATCGAGGGGTCGAGGCGCTCGTCGTTCCACTCGACCCTCAACACTGTGAAGGGGCTGCTCTGGTACGAGCGGGCCGTCGGCGGCGACGATGCCCTCCGCGCGGCACGGCACGCCGGCCAGGAGTACTTGCTCGCGCGCCGGCTGCTGCGGCGGCTCTCGGACGGCGAGCCGGTGGCGGCGTGGACCACGAGGTTCGCCGCCCCCTTCCGATGGCGCTTCAACGTGATGAACGCGCTCGACCACTTCCGCGCCGCCGCGCAGTACGACGGTGTCCCGCCCGACCCCCGGCTCGCCGAGGCGGTCACCCTCGTCCGCGCCGCGCGGCAGCCCGACGGCACGTGGCTGCAGCAGGAGCGGGAGGCAGGGCGGGTGTGGTTCGACATCGACGCGGGTCCGGGCGCGCCGTCGAAGTGGCTGGCACTCATCGGCACCCGCGTCCTCGCCTGGTGGGACGAAAATGCTGTGCCCGGTAACATCACCTCATGACCAGCGTCGCTGCTCCCCCGCCCCTCTCCGCCGAGGTCCACGACGCGGTCGCGCGTGTGCGTGCGGAAGTGGCGGGGTTGCATGCGGAGTTGGTGCGGTACGGCCTGGTGGTGTGGACCGGGGGGAATGTGTCGGGGCGGGTGCC
>NZ_JACSQP010000012.1 GCF_014836535.1 Microbacterium pullorum | reverse complement strand
GCTAAGCCTCTCAGCGCCGATGGTACTGCAGGGGGGACCCTGTGGGAGAGTAGGACACCGCCGGACTTCTTTCGTGAAATGGCCACCCAAAGCTGGGTGGCCATTTCTCGTTAACAAAGCGAATAGAGGAAGGAAGCCGACATGACGGACGAGCGACGACCGAACGAGGATGCGCGCCGGCGCGACGGCGAGCGTAAGCCCTTCGTCAAGCGCGAGGGGGAGCGCAAGCCGTACGAGAAGCGCGAAGGTGAGCGAAAGCCCTTCGTGAAGCGTGACGGCGACCGCAAGCCCTATGCACCGCGTGACGGTGAGCGTAAGCCGTACGTCAAGCGTGACGGTGAGCGTAAGCCGTACGCGCCTCGGGATGGTGAGCGGAACCCGTACCAGAAACGTGACGGCGACCGGCCTTACGCCCCGCGCGACGGCGAGCGGAAGCCGTACGCACCCCGTGATGGCGAGCGTCGCCCGTACACGCCGCGCGACGGTGAGCGTAAGCCCTACGTCAAGCGTGACGGCGACCGCCCCTACGCCCCGCGCGATGGCGAGCGGAAGCCTTACCAGAAGCGTGACGGCGACCGGCCTTACCCACCGCGCGATGGTGAGCGGAAGCCTTACCAGAAGCGTGACGGCGACCGGCCCTACGCACCGCGCGACGGTGAGCGTAAGCCCTACGTCAAGCGTGACGGTGACCGCCCCTACGCCCCGCGCGATGGCGACCGTAAGCCGTACGCACCGCGCGATGGTGACCGTAAGCCTTACGCCCCGCGTGACGGTGAGCGTCGCCCGTACGCACCGCGCGATGGTGACCGCAAGCCGTACGCCAAGCGTGACGGCGGGGGCCGCCCGTTCGATGACCGCGATGACCGCCGCACCTCGCGTCCGCCGCAGGAGCAGCGCGAGAGCGGCCCCTCGATCCCGCCTGACGTGACCGCGAAGGATCTGCATCCCTCCGCGCGCAACGAACTGAAGACGCTCAGCAAGGAGAACGCCGAGCAGGTCGGCCGCCACCTCGCGATGGCGGCTCGTCTGATCGACGAGGACCCGCAGCTGGCCCACGAGCACGCCCTCGCCGCCACGCGGCGTGCGGGGCGCATCGCGGTGGCCCGCGAGACCGCCGCCATCACCGCGTACGCCATCGGCGACTACGCGCTGGCCCTGCGGGAACTCCGCACCTACCGGCGCATCTCGGGCCGCGACGACCAGATCGCCCTGATGGTGGACAGCGAACGCGGCGTCGGTCGCCCCGACCGGGCGCTCGAGGTCGGCCGCAGCGTCGACCGCTCGAGCCTGCCGACACCGGCGCGTGCGGAACTCGCGATCGCGATGTCGGGCGCTCAGCTCGACCTCGGTCAGCCCGAGCGCGCACTCACCGAGCTCGACATCCCCGAGCTCGACCCCGACCGGGCCTTCGAATGGAGCCCGCCGCTGTTCGCCGCGCGTGCGACCGTGCTGGAGGAGCTCGGCCGTGACGAGGAAGCGGCGCAGTGGCGACGCCGCGCCGAAGTGGCAGCAGAAGCCATCGACGTCGCGCTCGGCATGACCGGCGATGACGAGTTCCAGGTCGTGGACGAGGTCGAGGAGATCGCGATCGACATCGAGGACGACATCGACGAGACGCCGTCCGACGAGGTCGACGAGGTCGACGAGGTCGACGAGGCCGACCAGGAGGCTGAGGCTGACGATGCCGCTGAGATCGAGGCTGACGAGGCCGAGGTCGAAAGCGCCGACGCGGACTCCGAGCCCGAACCGGCGACCGACGACACCGGCGATGCGACGGCACCGGACGAGGACGCACAGAAGTGAAGCGCCTGTTCGCCCGCGCCGCCGGCTCGACGCCGCTGGACGGTGTCGACGCAGTGCTCGCCGACCTCGACGGCGTGGTCTACGCCGGCCCGGGTCCGCTCCCGCACGCGGTCGAGAGCCTGACCCGCGCGGGGGAGACCCGGCGGCTGGGCTACATCACCAACAACGCCTCGCGCACAGATGCCACCGTCGCCGCGCACCTGCGGGAGCTCGGCCTCACCAAGACGGCACCCGATGACGTCGTGACGAGCCCGCAGGCCGCGATGCGGCTGCTGCGCGAGCGGGTCGCGCCCGGCGCGACCGTGCTCGTCGTCGGCGGCGAGGGCCTTACCGTCGAGTTGGAGAAGGCCGGATACGTCGTCACACGCAGCGCCGATGACGCCCCGGCCGCCGTCGTGCAGGGCTTCGCGCCCGACGTCGGCTGGCAGCACCTCGCCGAGGCCGCCTACGCGCTGGCCCTGCCCGAGGATGAGGGCGGCATCCCGTGGATCGCCACCAACACCGACTGGACCATCCCGCAGGCACGAGGCCTGGCGCCGGGCAACGGCACCCTCGTCTCGGCCGTGCACACCGCCGTCGGCCGCCTCGCGGTGGTCGCGGGCAAGCCCGAGCGTCCCATCTTCGACGAGGCGGTCGCGCGGTTCGGTGCGACCAACCCGCTCTTCCTCGGCGACCGACTCGACACCGACATCGCCGGGGCCCAGGCCGCCGGCATCCCGTCGGTGCTCGTGCTCACCGGTGTCGACCGTCCCAAGCATGTGCTGGCGGCGCCCGCGCACTCGCGTCCGACGTACATCCTCGGCGACCTGCGGGAGCTGCACGAGCCCTACCCCGAGGTGAAGACCTCCGGCGACACCACGACCGTGCGCGACGCGGTCGTGCGCATCGACGGGCCCGACATCCACATCGTCTCGGAGGGCACGCGCCCGATCGACCTGGTGCGCGCGGGATCCGCTGCGATCTGGGCCACCGGACGCGGCATCTTCGGGTTCCGCGTGCCGGAGCGCCTCTACGCCGACCCGTTCCACCGTCCCTGAGGGTCGGCCGCACCGCCTATCCTGGGGGCATGTCGATGGATGCCACACCCGAGCAGCCCGACCTCGATCAGCCGCAGCCGCGTGAAGATCTGCTGTCGGCGCTCGAGGTGATCGAGGAGCAGCCGCTCGAGGAGCGCGCCCAGGGGTATGCGGCCCTTCACGACGAACTGGCACGGCGCCTGCAGCCCGGACCCGCCGACCCTTCGGCATGACGGATCGCCTGGACGCCGCCGTCGCCGCACGCGGTCTCGCCCGCTCGCGCACGCACGCCGCGCAGCTCATCGCCGCGGGCCTCGTGAGCGTCGACGGCCAGCCCGTCGTCAAGGCGTCGGTGCGTGTGCCCGACGCCGCCGACATCACGGTCGCCGCGACCGACCACTACGTCAGCCGCGCCGCGCACAAGCTCCTCGCCGCCCTCGACGCGTTCGACGTCGACGTGCGCGGGCGGGTGGCGCTGGACATGGGCGCGTCGACCGGCGGATTCACGCAGGTGCTGCGAGAGCGCGGCGCCGACCCCGTGCTGGCGGTCGATGTCGGCCACGGGCAGCTCGCGCCGGCCATCGCGGGCGACCCGGGAGTGCGCGCCGTCGAAGGCTTCAACGTGCGGCACATGACCCGCGAGAACCTCGCCGCCGCGGCCGGGTTCGACACCCCGCCGTCGGTGATCACCGGCGACCTCTCCTTCATCTCGCTCGCGCACGTGCTGCCCGCCGTCGCCGGCGTCGGCACCCCCGACGCCGATGTCGTGCTGCTGATCAAGCCGCAGTTCGAAGTGGGCCGCACGGGCGTGCGAGAGGGGCTCGTGAAGAACGCCGGCCTGCGCGCCGATGCCGCCGCCGGGGTGCTGTGGGCCGCGTGGGATGCCGGGCTCGGCACGTGCGGGGTCATCGCCTCGCCCATCGCGGGCACACACGGAAACGCCGAATACCTCGTGCATCTGCGGCCTGGCGTCGACGGCAATCCGACAGAATGGTTGAGCACCGTGAACCGACTGGCGGAGATCGAATGACGCAGCCTCAGCGACGCATCCTCGTCGTCGTGCACGCCCACCGCGGCGACAACGCCGATGCCGCGCGGCGGGTGATGCAGGCGCTGCGCGCGGCCGACGCTCAACCCGTGCTCGCCCCCGATGACCGCGTCGACCTCGAAGCGCTCGACCTCGAGGGCGTCGCGACGCTCGGCGTCGACGTGACCGTCGACGACATCGAGCTGGCCATCGTGCTCGGCGGCGACGGCACGATCCTGCGCGCTGCGGAACTCGTGCGCGAGGGCACCGCGCCGGTGCTCGGCATCAACATGGGCCATGTGGGCTTCCTCGCCGAGATCGAGCGCGACGACATGGATGATGCCGTGCGCCGCGTGATCGCCCGTGACTACGAGGTCGAGGAGCGACTGGCTCTCTCGGTGCGCGTGAAGGATGCCACCAACACCGTGATCTACGAGACGTGGGCGCTCAACGAGGCCACCGTCGAGAAGGCCAGCCGGGAGCGCATGCTCGAGGTCGTCATCGAGATCGACGGCCGCCCGCTGTCGAGCTTCGGGTGTGACGGCGTGGTCGTCTCGACCCCCACCGGCTCCACCGCGTACGCCTTCTCCGGCGGTGGGCCGATCGTCTGGCCGACGGTCGAGGCGCTGTCGGTCGTGCCGCTGTCGGCCCACGCCCTGTTCGCGCGTCCGCTCGTGGTGAGCCCGGAAGCCGCCGTCGCGATCGAGGTGCTCGACCGCACCAACGGCGTCGGCATCCTGTGGTGCGACGGCCGCCGCTCCCACGACCTGCCGCCCGGCGCCCGCGTCGTCGTGCGCCGCTCCACCGAACCGGTGCGTCTCGCGCGCCTGCACCCGGCCGCGTTCACCGATCGCCTCGTGCGCAAGTTCCGTCTGCCCGTCAGCGGCTGGCGGGGACCGGCGGGCCCCGTCGAGGCGGAGGCCCGGTGAGTGGCGCAGGCTGCGGGGCACAGATCGGGGTGATCGCATGATCGAGGAGATCCGGCTGCGCGACCTCGGCGTCATCGCACAGGCGACCCTGCCGATGGGGCCGGGATTCACCGCCATCACCGGCGAGACCGGTGCCGGCAAGACCATGGTCGTCACGGGGCTCGGGCTGCTGCTCGGCCAGCGCGCCGACTCGGGTGCCGTGCGCTCCGGCGCCGCCCAGGCATCCGTCGAGGGAACCTGGATCGTCCCCGAAGACGGCCCGGTCGCCGAACGCGTGCGCGAGGCCGGGGGAGACCTCGAGCCCATCGGCGGTGGCGATGCCGAGCTGTACCTCGCCCGCACCGTCTCGAGCGAGGGGCGTGGCCGTGCCACCGTCGGCGGGCGCACCGCGCCCGCCGGTGTGCTGGCCGACCTCGCCGACCAGCTCGTCGTCGTGCACGGGCAGTCCGACCAGCTGCGGCTGCGCTCGGCCGTCGCCCAGCGCGACGCGCTGGACCGCTTCGGCGGCGCGCCCATCGCCGACGCCGTGCGGGTGTATCGCGAGGCGTACGACCGATGGCGTGCCCTCGATGCGGAGCTGACCGAACTCACCCGCGACCGCGACGCGCGCGCCCGCGAAGCCGAGGACCTGCGGCTGCTGCTGGCCGACATCGAACGCATCGCCCCGCAGCCGGGGGAGGACGACGACCTCGCCCGTCGCTCGGAGCGTCTCTCGCACGCCGAGGACCTGCGACTGGCGGCGGCGACAGCGCATGCGACGCTGTCGTCCGACGACGACGTGCCCGACGTCGTGGCCCTGGCCGCCGAGGCCAAACGCGCCCTGGAGCGCGCCGCCGAACGTGACGAGGCCCTCACGAGCCTCGCCGAGCAGGCCGCCGACATCGGCTACCGCGCCGCCGACCTCGCACAGGCGCTGGCCGGCTACCTCGCCGACCTCGACGAGACCGGTCCACAGGAACTCGCCGCCGTCGAAGAGCGCCGCGCGGAGCTGGCGACCCTCACCCGTGTGCACGGGACGGTGGATGCCGCGATCGCGCTGCTGCAGACCGGCTCGGCGCGCCTGGTCGAACTCGACGACGACGGCGACCGCATCGGCCGGCTCACCGAGGAGAGCGCCGCGGCATCGACCGTTCTCGACGCTGCGGCCGCCGCTCTCACCACCGCGCGCACCGAGGCCGCCGAGCGGCTCGGCGCCGCCGTCACCGAAGAACTGCGCGCGCTGGCCCTGCCCGACGCCCGGCTCGTGGTCGACGTCGCCCCGGGCGCAGCGTCGGCCGCAGGGCGCGACGAGGTGACCATCCTCCTCGCCCCCCACCCCGGGGCGGAACCCCGGTCGGTGGCCAAGGGGGCATCGGGCGGCGAGCTCAGCCGCGTCATGCTCGCCCTGGAAGTCGTGATCGCCGGCACCGACCCGGTGCCGACCTTCGTGTTCGACGAAGTGGATGCCGGCATCGGCGGAGCCGCCGCCATCGAGGTGGGCCGTCGCCTGGCGCGGCTGGCGGAATCGTCGCAGGTCGTCGTGGTCACCCACCTCGCCCAGGTCGCCGCTTTCGCCGGCAACCACCTCACCGTCGTGAAGGCCAACGACGGGTCGGTCACCGCCTCGAGCGTGCGCCGGCTGGAGGGCGCCGAACGCGAGGCGGAGATGGCCCGGCTGCTGTCGGGCATGGCCGACTCCGACGCCGCGCTGACACACGCACGCGAGTTGCTGAGCCTCGGCGCCGCAGGGCTGATAGGATGAAAGCCCGTGACGGAAACTTCTAGTACGGGTACGAATTCGAGCGACACGACCAGGCACATCTTCGTGACGGGTGGTGTCGTTTCCTCGTTGGGGAAGGGCCTCACCGCCGCGAGCCTCGGCAACCTTCTGACCGCGCGCGGGCTGCGCGTGGTGATGCAGAAACTCGACCCCTATCTCAATGTCGACCCGGGGACGATGAACCCGTTCCAGCACGGCGAGGTCTTCGTGACCGACGACGGCGCCGAGACCGACCTCGACATCGGCCACTACGAGCGCTTCCTCGACATCGAGCTGAGCGAGGCGGCGAACGTCACGACCGGCCAGATCTACTCGCAGGTCATCGCCAAGGAGCGCCGCGGCGAGTACCTGGGCGACACCGTGCAGGTCATCCCGCACATCACCGATGAGATCAAGCGCCGCATGCGCCTGCAGGCCAGCGAACAGCCGCGCCCCGACGTCATCATCACCGAGATCGGCGGCACCGTCGGCGACATCGAGTCGCAGCCGTTCCTCGAGGCGGCCCGACAGATCCGCCACGAACTCGGCCGCGGCAACGTGTTCTTCGTGCACGTCTCGCTCGTGCCCTTCATGGGCGCGTCGGGGGAGCAGAAGACCAAGCCCACGCAGCACTCCGTCGCGGCTCTGCGCTCCATCGGCATCCAGCCCGACGCACTGGTGCTGCGCAGCGACCGCCCCGTCACCGAGTCGAACAAGCGCAAGATCGCGCTCATGTGCGACGTCGACGAGGATGCCGTCGTCAACGCGATCGACGTGCCGAGCATCTACGACATCCCGACCATGCTCAACGAGCAGAGCCTCGACGAGTACATCGTGCGGGCGCTGAACCTCGGCGAAGCCACCGAGGTCGACTGGACGCGCTGGAACACCGTGCTGCAGGCGGTGCACAACCCCAAGCACGAGGTGACGATCGGTCTGGTCGGCAAGTACATCGACCTGCCCGACGCGTACCTCTCGGTGACCGAGGCGCTCAAGGCCGGCGGCTTCGGCCAAGACACGAAGGTGCAGATCACCTGGATCCCCTCCGACCTGTGCGAGACGCCCGAGGGAGCGGCCAAGGCACTCGCCGGCGTCGACGGCATCGTCGTGCCCGGCGGCTTCGGCATCCGCGGCATCGAGGGCAAACTCGGCGCGCTGCGCTTCGCGCGTGAGCAGGGCATCCCCACGCTCGGCATCTGCCTCGGACTGCAGTGCATGGTCATCGAGTACGCGCGCAACGTGGTCGGCCTCGAGGGGGCGTCCTCGAGCGAGTTCGACCCCGACACCGAGTTCCCCGTCATCGCGACGATGGCCGAGCAGGTCGACATCCTCGCCGGCGGCGACCTGGGCGGCACGATGCGCCTGGGCCTGTACCCCGCGAAGCTGACCGAAGGGTCGCTCGCCGCGGAGCTGTACGGCGCCGACGTCGCCCACGAACGGCACCGCCACCGCTACGAGGTGAACAACCGGTACCGCGATCAGATCGCCGAGGCGGGCATGGTGTTCTCCGGCATCAACCCCGACCTCGGGCTGGTGGAGTACGTCGAGCTGCCGCGTGACGTGCACCCGTACTACATCGCCACCCAGGCCCACCCCGAACTGCGCTCGCGCCCCACGGCGCCGCACCCGCTGTTCCGGGGCCTCGTCGCCGCGGCGGTCGAGCGCCACCGCGCCAGCGAACTGTTCGACGTGGACAATGGCTGACCACTCTCGTGCGGGGTCCGGGCGCGAGCCCGGGCCCGGCGCCCAGCTGCGCGACGAGCCCGCCCGGTACGAGGTGCTCGACAGCGAACTGGTCTACGAGGGCCACGTGTGGGACGTGCGGCACGACACCGTGCGCTACGGCGACGGTGAGATCGTGCGGGACTACATCGCGCATCCGGGCGCCGCTGCTGTCGTCGCGCTCGACGACGCCGGGCGCATGCTGTTGATCCAGCAGTACCGGCACCCGATCCGCACGCGCGACTGGGAGATCCCCGCGGGGCTGCTCGACGTCGAAGGCGAGCCCCCCGCCGAGGCCGCCCGGCGGGAACTCGCCGAAGAGGCGGACCTCGTCGCCGCGCGGTGGGAACCGCTCGTGAGCTTCCACAGCTCGCCCGGCGGAAACGACGAGGTGCTCCACGTCTTCCTCGCCCGTGACCTGTCGGACGCGCCCGAGGTGCATGCGCGCGCCGAGGAGGAGAGCGACATCCGCCTCGAGTGGGTGCCGCTGGACGAGGTGCTCACCGGCGTGCTCGACGGGCGCCTGCGCAACGGCCCCCTCGCGATCGGTGCCTTCGCCGCCGCGGAACGTCTGCGTCGAGCCGAGGCGTGACGTGCAGGTCGACCGCGCGGTCGACGCGTATCTGCGCCATGTCGCGATCGAACGCGGGCTCTCGCCGCACACCAGCGCCGCGTACCGCCGGGACCTCGCCGGCTACGCGCAGTGGCTCGACGCCGCAGGGATCGGTGACACCGACGAGGTGACGGCCGATGTCGTGTCGGCGTTCGTCGCCGACCGCGCGGCCGCCGACCCGCCGCCGGCGTCGTCGAGCCTCGCGCGCCTGCAGTCGGCGGTGCGCTCGTTCCACCGCTTCCTCGCGCGGGAGGGCATCGCGACCGAAGACCCCACCGGGCGGCTGCGCCCGCCCAAAGCCGCCCGGCGCCTCCCCAAGGCGCTGACGATCGCGCAGGTCGAAGCGCTGCTCGATGCGTCGGGCCCCGCCGCCGAGGATGCCGCGCCGGGAGACCTCGTGGGGATGCGGGACCGCGCCCTGCTGGAGCTGCTGTACGCCACCGGAGCGCGCATCTCCGAGATCGTGCAGCTCGATGTCGACGACCTCGCCCACGGCGACGTGCTGCGGGTGCGGGGCAAAGGCGACAAGGAACGCATCGTGCCGATCGGGTCGTACGCGCGCGCCGCGCTGGACGCGTACCTCACCCGGGTGCGACCCGAGCTCGCCCGGCGGGGCGCGGCATCGCCTCGCCTGTTCCTCGGCGTCCGCGGCGCACCGCTGTCTCGTCAGAGCGCCTGGGCGGTGATCGGCCACGCCGCCGAACGCGCCCAGCTGACGGCGCACGTGTCGCCCCACACGCTGCGGCACTCCTTCGCCACCCACCTGCTGCAGGGCGGCGCCGACGTGCGCGTCGTGCAGGAACTGCTCGGCCATGCCTCGGTCGCGACGACCCAGATCTACACCTACGTCTCGCCCGATGCGCTGCGCGACGTGTACGTCACGGCGCACCCCCGCGCCCGCTGACGCGCCCGACGGCTTTTCACGGCCGTGGCCCGTGCGCGACACGGGGGTGCGCGCCAGACTGTGGTCATGTCGAATCCCACTGCGGCATCGGTGCGCCCGCCGCGAGCGCTCGCGATTTTCTGGATCGTCGCGGCCGTCGCCGGATGGATCGTGTCGTTCCTGCTCTACCAGGAGTACATCGGCCAGCTGGTGGGCGCCGACCCGCTCATCTCGTGCGAGATCAGCGTGCTCGTCACGTGCGGTCCCAACCTGCTCTCACCCGGCGGCAACCTGCTGGGCTTCAGCAACTCCATCATCGGCATCACCCTGTTCCTCGGCCCCGTCTACGCCGGGGCGAGCGCGCTCGCCGCCCCGCAGGGTCTGCGCCTCTGGTACTGGCGCGTGTTCACCGCGTTCCTTCTCGGCGGATTCCTGCTGGTGCACCTCTTCGCCTACCGCAGCGTCTTCGAGTACGGGTCGCTCTGCCCCTGGTGCATGGTGGTGTGGCTCGTGACCATTCCGTTGTTCTGGTTCACGCTCGGCTGGGCGGTCCGCGACGGGGTGTGGGGGCGGATGCCACGCGTCGGTCAGATGCTGCTGACCTGGGCGCCGCTGATCACCGTGCTGAACTACGCGCTCATCGCGATCGTCGCGCAGCTGCGACTGGACGTGCTGGGAAGCCTCTGACCGCGGATTCGCGCGACGACGACCTCTGCTGGCATTGTGTGTGGCTGGGCCCTTCGGGGCACGTGCACCCACAGCGAAACAGAGAGAGAGTCACGCAATGAAGCTCCGTCCCCCACTGGCCGCCGTCGGACTCGTGGTCGCGGGTCTGCTGACCCTCAGCGCCTGCTCGGCCGCCCAGTTCCCGACCGAGGGTGCCCAGCCGCAGCGCGATGAGACCAGCGGGCAGGTCACCGAGGGCCAGGAGGACGTCGACGTGTTCTCCATCCGTGTCGGCGACTGCATCAACTCCGCCGCCGTGATCGAAGAGAGCCAGCTGCAGAGCATCCCGGTCGTGCCGTGCAGTGAAGAGCACGAAGACGAGGTCTACCACGCGTTCGACTCGTCCGTCTCGGGTGAGGAGTACCCCGGCGAGGACGTGCTCCTGGACGAGGCGGACACCGTCTGTGCCGGCGACGCGTTCACCGAGTTCATCGGTGTTCCCTTCACCGAGTCGGTGCTGGACTACTGGCCGATGTACCCGAGCGACGGCTCGTGGGCGTCGGGTGACCGCGAGATCCTCTGCATGGTCTACGAAGGCGCGAACCTGCTGACCGGCAGCCTCGCCGGCGCCGCGCGCTGAGCCGGATCTTCGCCTCGCAGAACCCCGGAGGGCACGCAGCCGCGCGCCCTCCGGGGTTCTCGTCACGGGCGACTACACTCGACGCAGGGGATCGCAGAGGCAGGAGCATCGGTGGCGGGTAAGGCACAGGCGGCGAAGGCTGCAACGGGGGACACTCCGATCGGTCCCACCGGTCGTCCTTATCACGGTTTCCCGACCCCGCCGAAGCTCGACGGTCACGGCCCCGCACGCATCATTTCGCTCTGCAACCAGAAGGGCGGCGTCGGCAAGACGACGACCACCATCAACCTGGCGGCCTCGCTCGCGGAGTACGGACGCCGCGTGCTGGCGGTCGACTTCGATCCGCAGGGCGCGTTGTCGGCGGGCCTCGGCATCCAGACGCACGAGATCCCCACGATCTACGACCTGCTGCTGGACAGCAAGCGCGATCCGCACGAGGTCATCGTGCGCACCGCTGTCGAGAACCTCGACATCCTGCCGGCCAACATCGACCTGTCCGCGGCCGAGGTGCACCTGGTCAACGAGGTCGCCCGCGAGACGATCCTCGCCCGCGTGCTGCGCAAGGTCGCGGGGGAGTACGACGTCATCCTGGTCGACTGCCAACCGTCGCTGGGTCTGCTCACGGTCAACGCGCTGACCGCGAGCCACGGCGTGCTCATTCCGCTCGAGTGCGAGTTCTTCGCGCTGCGCGGTGTCGCCCTGCTGATCGAGACGATCGACAAGGTGCGCGACCGCCTCAACCCGACCATCACCCTCGACGGCGTGCTGGCCACGATGTACGACCCCCGCACGCTCCACTCCCGCGAGGTGCTGGAGCGCGTCGTCGACGCGTTCGGCGACGACGTGCTGGAGACCGTCATCGGCCGCACGGTGAAGTTCCCGGATGCGTCGGTGTCGGGCGTGCCGATCACCGAGTTCGCACCGGAGCACCCGGCTGCCCAGGCCTACCTGCGGCTGGCGCGGGAGCTGGTCGCCCGTGGCGCCGTCGCCTGACGACGAGCTGTCTCCCGCCGTCGACGCGCCGGCACCCACCGCGGCGCCGGACACGGATGCCGCCGCGGCGGGGTTCCGCGTGTCGCTCGACGTCTTCGACGGTCCCTTCGACCTGCTGCTGTCGCTCATCTCCCAGCACGAGCTCGACATCACCGAGGTGTCACTCAGCCGCGTGACCGACGAGTTCATCGCGTACCTGCGTGCGATGCAGACCGCGGAGCAGCTCGACGAGGCATCCGGGTTCCTCGTCGTCGCCGTCACCCTGCTCGACATGAAGGTCGCCGGCCTCCTGCCCCAGGGGGAACTCGTCGACGCCGAATCGGTGGCGCTGCTGGAAGCGCGTGACCTGCTGTTCGCGCGCCTGCTGCAATACCGCGCCTTCAAGGAGGTGGCGGGCTGGTTCGCCGAGCGACTGCAGGCCGAGGACCGTCGCCACACCCGCTCGGTGCGCCTCGAGGAGAAGTACCGCCGCGCCGTGCCGGAGCTGGTGTGGACCCTCTCGCTCGACGACTTCGCCGCCCTCGCGGTGCTCGCGATGACGCCCAAGGAGATCCCGCACGTCGGGCTCGACCATCTGCACGCGCCGCTGGTGAGCATCCGCGAGCAGGCTGCGGTCGTGGTGACGCTGCTGCGCGCCGCCGGCACCCTCAACTTCCGCGACCTCATCGCCGGGGTCACCCAGACCGGCGTGGTCGTCGCCCGCTTCCTCGCGGTGCTGGAGCTCTACCGCCACGCCGCCCTGTCGTTCGAGCAGCTCGAGCCGCTCGGCGAACTCACCCTCCGCTGGACCGCCGAACGCTGGTCGGACGACAGCCTCGCCTCTCTGGGAGCCGACTATGACCGATGACCCTTCACTGCCCGCCGACGAGGCGGTCTTCGCGACCGATGACAGCGAGCAGCCGCGCGAGCGCCCGCAGGACGTGGCATCCGTCGCGGAGCGCCTGGAGGCGATCCTGCTGGTCATCGACGAGCCGCAGCCGCTCGTGAGCCTCGCGGCCGCCGTCGGCGCGCCCACGGCCGCCGTGCGTCAGGCGATCGAGACGCTCGTCGCCGACTACGACGGTCAGGCCGGCGGGCCCAGGCGCGGGTTCGAGCTGCGGGAAGTGGGTGGCGGCTGGCGCCTGTACGTGCGTGCCGAGCACGACGACCTCGTGTCGGAGTTCGTCAACGCCCAGGCCCCCTCGCGGCTGTCGCAGGCGGCGCTGGAGACCCTCGCCGTCATCGCCTACAAGCAGCCGGTGACGCGCAGCCAGGTGGCCTCGATCCGCGCCGTCAACGTCGACTCGGTGGTGCGCACGCTCGTCGCACGCGGACTCATCACCGAACTGTTCACCGACCCCGAGACCGGGGCGATCAACTACGGCACGACCGACGCGCTGCTGGTCAACCTCGGCATCAACTCGCTCGACGAGCTGCCGCACATCTCGCCGCTGCTCGACGACGGCGCGGATGGATTCGACGTGGAGGGCCTGCGATGAGCCCGCAACAGGGCGATGGCCCGGATGGAGAACGACCGATGGACACCGAAGGCGTACGACTGCAGAAGGCGCTGGCGAACGCGGGCGTGGCGTCGCGCCGCGTCTCGGAGCAGCTGATCGTCGAGGGGCGCGTGCGCGTGAACGGCGAGGTCGTCACCGAGCTCGGCTCGCGCATCGACCCGGAGACCGCGCTCATCGAGGTGGACGGCACCGTCATCCAGCTCGATCAGTCCAAGCGCTACGTCATGCTCAACAAGCCCACCGGCGTCGTCAGCACCATGAAGGACGAGAACGGCCGACCGGACCTGCGCCAGTTCACCCAGGACTGGGAGGAGCGGCTGTACAACGTGGGCCGATTGGATGCCGAGACGTCGGGGCTGCTCGTGCTCACCAACGACGGCGACCTCGCGCACGTGCTCGCACACCCCTCGTTCGGGGTGACGAAGGTGTACATCGCCAAGGTGTCGGGGCGCGTGACCGCGCAGACGATCTCGCGGCTGACGAAAGGGATCGACCTCGACGACGGACCCATCGCCGCCGACAAGGCGCGACTGCTCGACACCTCGGGCGGCGACAGCGGCACGAGCCTGGTCGAGCTCACCCTGCACTCCGGCCGCAACCGCATCGTGCGCCGCATGATGTCGGCCGTCGGGCACCCTGTCGTCGAGCTCGTGCGCCGCCAGTTCGGCCCGCTGCACCTGGGAACCCTCCCGGCGGGACGGGCACGTGAGTTGACTACAGTGGAACGCGGCGCGCTGCTGACTTTGGCGCGCGCTGCGACGGAGGAGCCGTCGCCGGGCGACCAGGAGACGCAGTGACCGATACGACACCAGGGCCGCTCGCCGCGCGCGTGCAGGGCCCCGTGCGCATCGTCGGTGCGGGCCTGCTCGGTTCCAGCATCGGCCACGCGCTGACGGCGCTCGGCATCGACGTAGCCCTCGACGATACGTCGCCCGCCCAGCTGCGTCTCGCCGTCGACTATGGGGCCGGCCGCGCCGCCCGCGACGACGACGACCCCACGCTGGTGATCGTGGCGGTGCCGCCGGATGTCACCGCCGATGTGATCGAGCGCGAGCTCGCCGCCCACCCGCGCGCCGTCGTCACCGATGTCGCGAGCGTCAAGCTCGAGCCGCTGCGGCAGCTGCGCGCCCGCGGTGTCGACCTCACCCGTTACATCGGCTCCCACCCGCTCGCCGGGCGCGAACGCGGGGGAGCCATCGCCGCCCGCGCCGACATCTTCATCGGTCGGCCCTGGGTGGTGTGCCGTGACGGCGAGACCCGTGCCGGTGACCTGGCCCTCGTCGAGGCGCTGGCGCTGGACCTCGGGGCCACGCCCATCGAGATGAGCCCCGAGGAGCACGACCGCGCGGTCGCGCTGACTTCCCACGTGCCGCAGCTGGTCGCGAGCCTGCTGGCCGGCCGGTTCGTCGACGCCCCCGACGGGTCGCTGCGCCTGGCCGGTCAGGGTGTGCGGGACACGACGCGCATCGCGGCATCGGCCCCGGAGCTGTGGGTGCAGATCCTCGGCGCCAACGCCGCGCCCGTCGTCGATGTGCTCGACGCGCTCGCCGCCGACCTCACCGCCGTCGCGGCGGCGCTGCGCGACCCCGACGCCCCCGGCGCACGCCGCGGCGTCGCCGACACGATCCGCCGCGGCAACGACGGCGTCGAGCGACTGCCCGGCAAGCACGGCCAGAACCGGCGCTTCGAGCCGGTCGTCGTGATGGTGGATGACCGCCCGGGTCAGCTGGGGCGCCTGTTCGGCGACCTCGGCGACATCGACGTCAACGTCGAAGACCTGCGCCTGGAGCACTCTCCTGGCGCCCAGTTCGGCCTCGCCGAAGTCAGTATCGTCCCGGCCGCCGTGCGGCGCACGGTCGACGGTCTCACCGAGCGCGGCTGGAAGATTGCGAGCACCAATGACTGACCCCCGCACCGAGACCGCTGCGGCCGAGCCGATCGTCGTCGCGATCGACGGACCGGCCGGCAGCGGCAAGTCGAGCGTGTCCAAGCAGGCCGCACGGCATCTCGGCTTCGGCTACCTCGACACCGGCGCCGCCTACCGTGCGCTGGCCTGGCACGCGCTCGAGCGGGGCGTGGACACCTCCGACGCGCTGGCCGTGCTCGATGCCGCCGGCGACTTCGATTACGCCATCTCGCTCGACCCCGACGACTACTGGGTGCGCGTGGGCGCCGCCGAGGTCACCGACGCCATCCGCGAGCCCCGCGTGTCCGACGCCGTCAGCGGCGTGGCGCGCGTGCCGGCGGTGCGTGAGGCCGTCAACGCGATGTTCCGCGCGCTCGTGGCATCCTCAGGCCGCCCCGGCGTCATTGTCGAGGGCCGCGACATCACGACCGTCGTCACCCCCGACGCGCCGGTGCGGATCCTGTTGACCGCCGCCCCCGAGGTGCGCGCGGCCCGCCGCAGCGCCGAGGTCGCCACACAGGACGCGACCGCCGTCGCCGACGCCCTGCACCGCCGCGACGCCGCCGACGCGCAGGTGGTGGACTTCTTGACCGCCGCACCGGGAGTCACGGTCATCGACTCGACGGCATTGGATTTCGAACAGACTGTGGACGCCGTGCTCAACGTCGTCCGCGCAGAGACAGGAGCGCAACATGGGCGCTGAAGAAGAATACGAAGGCGGGCCCGACAACCTCGCCGAGAAGCTCGCCGACATCGATGAGCAGCTGGCCGACCAGCGCGCCGCCACGCTGCGCGCGACGCTGTCGGACTACGAGCTCGACGACGAAGACACCGACCTGCTGGCCGGCACCGAGCAGGGCGAAGACGGCGTCGAGTACCTTCCGGCTCTGCCGGTGGTCGCGATCGTCGGTCGTCCGAACGTCGGCAAGTCGGCGCTGGTCAACCGCATCCTCGGTCGCCGCGAGGCGGTCGTGGAGGACACCCCCGGGGTGACCCGCGACCGCGTGACCTACAAGGCCGAGTGGATGGACCGCCGGTTCACCATCGTCGACACCGGCGGCTGGGAGCCCGACGCGCGCGGCATCGACCGCTCGGTCGCCGCCCAGGCCGAGATCGCGATCGATCTGGCCGACGTGGTGCTGTTCGTCGTCGACGCGATGGTGGGCGCCACCTCGACCGATGAGCACGTGGTGAAGCTGCTGCGCAAGAGCGGCAAGCCCGTGTTCCTCGTCGCCAACAAGATCGACGACCAGCGCCACGAGCCCGAGGCCGCAGCCCTGTGGGCCCTCGGCCTCGGTGAGCCGTACCCCGTCTCGGCCATCCACGGCCGCGGCGTCGCCGACCTGCTCGACGAGGTCATGAAGGTGCTGCCGGAGGTCTCGGCCGTCGCCAAGCAGGAGATCGGCGGCCCCCGCCGCGTCGCGATCCTGGGGCGCCCGAACGTCGGCAAGTCGTCGCTGCTGAACAAGGCCGCCGGCGAAGAGCGCGTCGTGGTGAACGAGCTGGCCGGCACCACCCGCGATCCGGTCGACGAGGTCGTGGAGCTGGGCGGCAAGCTGTGGCGTCTGGTCGACACCGCCGGCATCCGTCGCCGCGTGCACCTGCAGCAGGGTGCGGACTTCTACGCGTCGCTGCGCACCTCGGCCGCGCTCGAGAAGGCCGAGGTCGCCGTCGTCGTGCTCGATGTCAGCCAGCCGCTGAGCGAGCAGGACGTGCGCATCATCGACCTGGTGCTCGAGTCGGGTCGCGCCCTCGTGCTGGCGTTCAACAAGTGGGATCGCCTCAACGACGACGACATGGAGAACATGGACCGTCGCCGCTACCTCGAGCGCGAGATCGAGCAGGACCTCGCCCACGTGGCGTGGGCGCCGCGCGTCAACATCTCCGCGCTCACCGGCCGTCACCTCGACAAGCTGGTGCCGGCGCTCGAGACGGCGCTGGCGTCGTGGGATCAGCGCATCCCCACGGGCAAGTTCAACGCGTTCCTCTCGGAGCTCGTGGCCGAGCACCCGCACCCGCTGCGCGGTGGCAAGCAGCCGCGCATCCTGTTCGGCACGCAGGCATCCACCCGTCCGCCGACATTCGTGCTGTTCACGACCGGGTTCCTCGACCCGGGCTACCGCCGGTTCATCCAGCGCCGCCTGCGCGAGCTGTTCGGCTTCGAGGGCACGCCGCTCGTGGTCAACATGCGCGTCCGGGAGCGCCGCCAGCGCTGACCCGCGCCGCCGCCGCTGCGCCCGCCGAGCCGCCCGCGCCGCTGAGAAACCACTTTCCGGCTGAGACATCACGCTCTGCGTGGTTTCCCAGCCGGAAAGTGGTTTTTCGCGTGAAGGGGTGGGCGGATGCCGCCGCGCGCGAGCGGCCCGGCGGCGGCGGGACGGCGGGCGGATGCCGCGGCGCGCGTCAGCGGATGACGAAGCGGTCGAAGCGGTCGGTGGGCACGCCGTCGAGAGCGACGGGGCGGGCATCGGCGGCGGTGCGGGGGAGCGGGGCGCGCGCGCCGGTCTCGCGGAACCGCTGCAGCGCCCACGAGCGCACCCCGGCATCGGCGAGGCGGCAGCCGAGCTCGGCGAGCCCCGACTCATCGATCGCGCCGGAGTGCACCGTGGTGCGCACCTCGTAGCCCAGCGGCCGGTCCGTGTGCTCCCGCGCGAGGTGCGCGCCGAGTACCAGCTCCAACGACCGCCACGCGCGTTCGCTCGAGCCGGAGCGCCCCGTGACGGCGGCGTAGTCGCGGGCGGTGGTCTTGATGTCCAGGCCCACCCAGTCCACGAGGGGCAGCACCCGCCCGAGCTGCAACGGGTAGGCGCCGCCGGTGTGCAGCCCCACGGCGAACCCGCGCTCACGCACCGCCGCCATCGCCGCGCCGAGCGCCGGCTGCATCGTGGGTTCGCCGCCCGAGAACACCACGGCATCCAGCAGGCCGACCCGCGAATCGAGGAACGCCGCCAGCTCGTCCCAGCTCATCGCCGCCGCCGCGCGCGGCGGGATGAGCGCCGGGTTGTGGCAGTAGAAGCAGTCCCACGGGCATCCCTGCAGGAAGACCGTCGCCGCCAGCATGTCGGGCCAGTCCACCGTCGACAGCCGGGTGAGCCCGGCGATGCGCAGATCCTCGGGGGAGTCGGCTCTCACGCGGAGGCCCCCACCGGCTGCGGCGCGGCATCCTTGGTCTGGTCGAAGTACACGCGCTCGGCGGCTTCGCCCTTCTTGCCGATGTTGAACGACGACACGGGACGGAAGTACCCCATCACGCGGGTCCACACTTCGCAGTCGGCGCCGCACCGCGGGCACGTGGGCAGGTCGCCGGAGAGGTAGCCGTGCGCGGGGCAGATCGAGAAGGTCGGGGTGATGGTGATGTACGGCAGCCGGAAGCGCTCCAGCGCGCGACGCACGAGCGCCTTGCAGGCGCGAGTGGATGCCACGGCCTCGCCCATGTACAGGTGCAGCACTGTGCCCCCGGTGTACTTGCCCTGCAGTCCTTCCTGCAGCGCCATCGCCTCGAACGCGTCGTCGGTGTAGCCGACGGGCAGCTGGGACGAGTTGGTGTAGTACGGGTTCTCCTCGGTGCCGGCGTGGAGGATGCCTTCGTAGCGGGCGATGTCCTCCTTGGCGAACCGGTAGGTGGCGCCCTCGGCCGGGCTCGCTTCGAGGTTGTACATGTGGCCGGTGGCTTCCTGGAACTCCACCATGCGTGCGCGCACGTGGTCGAGGATGCGGCTCGCGAGGGCGACCCCCGACTCGGTGGTGATGTCGTCGGCGTCGCGGGTGAAGTTGCGCACGAACTCGTTCAGTCCGTTGACGCCGATCGTCGAGAAGTGGTTCTCGAGCGAGCCGAGGTAGCGCTTGGTGTAGGGGAAGAGTCCGCCCTGGATGTGACGGTCGATCACGATGCGCTTGGCCTCGAGGGTGTCGCGGGCGATCTCTAGCAGCTCGTCGAGCCGCGCGAACACCGCCTGCTCGTCGCCGGAGTGCACGAAGCCGAGCCGGGCGCAGTTGATCGTGACGACGCCGAGCGAGCCGGTCTGCTCGGCCGAGCCGAACAGGCCGTTGCCGCGCTTGAGGAGTTCGGTGAGGTCGAGCTGCAGCCGGCAGCACATCGACCGGATCATGTGGGGGTCGAGGTCGGAGTTGATGAAGTTCTGGAAGTACGGCAGACCGTACTTCGCCGTCATCGCGAACAGTGCGTCGACGGCCGGGTCGTCCCAGTCGAAGTCCTTCGTGATGTTGTAGGTCGGAATCGGGAACGTGAACGCGCGGCCGTCCTCGTCGCCCTCGGCCATGACGTCGATGAACGCCTGGTTGAGCAGCGCCATCTCGGCGGTGAGGTCGCCGTAGGTGAAGTCGCAGACCTTGCCCCCGATGAGCGGACGCTGGGAGGCGAGGTCGTCGGGTACCGTCCAGTCGAAGGTGAGGTTGGTGAACGGGGTCTGCGTGCCCCAGCGCGAGGGCACGTTGAGGTTGAAGACGAACTCCTGCATGGCCTGACGCACCTCGGCGTAGGTCAGCTGGTCGAGCCGCACGAACGGGGCGAGGTAGGTGTCGAACGAGCTGAACGCCTGAGCGCCGGCCCACTCGTTCTGCAGCGTGCCGAAGAAGTTCACCATCTGGCCGAGGGCGCTGGAGAGGTGCTTCGGGGGCCGCGACGAGATCTTGCCGGGCACGCCGTTGAAGCCCTGCTCGAGGAGGGTCCGCAGCGACCATCCCGCGCAGTAGCCGGCGAACATGTCGAGGTCGTGGATGTGCAGGTCGCCGTCGCGGTGTGCGGCGCCGGCCTCGGGGGCGTAGACCTCGTCGAGCCAGTAGTTGGCGATGAGCTTGCCCGAGGTGTTGAGCATGAGTCCGCCCAGCGAGTAGCCCTGGTTGGCGTTGGCGTTGACCCGCCAGTCGGCGCGCGAGAGGTACTCGTTGATGGTCGTCCCGACGGTGACGGAACGAGCGGCGGGGGTGGCGGGCGGGGTGGTCATGTGTGTCCTCTGGGCGGGGAAGGTGCCGGCGGATGCCGCCGACGCAAGCATTCGGGATCACCACTATATATAGGTGGTCAGACCTCACGTACAAGGCATATGTAGTGGCTACAACCGGATGGCGCGAGTCGCGCGAGGTGGATTGTGAAGGCCTACAGCATCGCGCGCCGCTCCCGCATCGGCGCCGATGTCGGGTGTATAGGAGGCTCTGGCAGGCCGCGCCGCGAGCGGTGGGCGGTCGTGTGACAGGGTGGGAGGGTGACCATCGTCCCTCCCGCTGCGGATGACCCGCGGCGCCCCGAAGCGAAGCGCGATGCGGGCGATGCCTGGGTCGTGGCCGACGACGGCACCCGGTACTGGGGGCGGTTCGGCGCTGCGGGGTTGCTCGCACTCGACGATGAACGCGGCATCCTGCTGCAGCATCGCGTGGCGTGGAGCCACTTCGGGGGCACCTGGGGTCTGCCTGGCGGCGCGCGTCACGAACACGAGACCGCGTGCGACGCGGCGCTGCGGGAAGCAGCGGAAGAGGCCGGCGTGCCGCGCCGGGCTGTGCGGGCGCGGTTCCTCAGCACGCTCGATCTCGAGATCTGGACCTACGGCACGCTGCTGGCCGATATCGTCACGCCATTCGAGCCCGTCATCAGCGACCCGGAGAGCCGGGAGCTCTCCTGGGTGCCGGTGGCCGACGTCGACACGTACCCTCTGCATCCGGGGTTCGCCGAGTCGTGGCCGGCGCTGCGCGCCCTGCTCGAGGTGCGTCCCGCCGTGGTGGTGGATGCCGCGAATGTCGTCGGATCGGTTCCCGACGGCTGGTGGCGCGACCGGGCGGGCGCGGCCTCGCGGCTGCTCGCCCGCATCGCCTCGTGGGCGCACGACGGCGTCCCGGGGGCCGCGCTGGACCTGCCCGACGGGCGCTGGTACCCCGAGGTCTCGGTGGTGCTCGAAGGTGCCGCCCGCGCGGCGGCTGACGAACCCGGCGTGCACGTCGTGCGGGCCGAGGCTGCCGGCGACGACACGATCGTCGCCGAAACGGCGCGCCTGGTCGCGGCCGGGCGACGAGTGAGCGTCGTCACCGCCGACCGTGAGCTCGCCGGGCGAGTCGCCCGGGTCGGTGCCGGGGTGCACGGCCCCGGGTGGCTCCGCGAGATGCTTCCCGCCGACGCGTAGCCACGGCGCGCGGGTACGACGAAGGGCCGACAGCCTGAGCTGCCGACCCTTCGCGGTGTCAGTGTTCGCGGTGTGTCAGTGAGCGGCGGCGAGTGCCTCGTCGTGCGGGGCGTCGTCGGGCACCGCGGGCTTGCGCACGAAGCACGCCAGCACGACGGCCGCCGAGGCGACGATCGCACCGGTGAGGAACGCGGCGTGCACGCCCGAGGCGGTCGCGGCGATGGCATCCGCCCCTTCGGCCATGGCCGACGCGGCCTGCACCGACATGAGGGTGACGAACACGGCGGTGCCGGCGGCACCCGCGACCTGCTGGATCGTGCCGACGATCGCGCTGCCGTGCGGGTACAGCTTGCGTGGCAGCGACCCGAGCGCCGACGTGAGGAGAGGGGTGAACACGAAGCCGAGACCGAGGTTGAGGGTCATGTGCACCGCGACGATCCAGCCGATCGAGGTCGACGCGTCGAACGTGGCCATGCCCCACAGCGCCGCGGCGGCGACGACCATGCCGGGGATGACGAGCGGGGTGGGGCCGTACTTGTCGAACAGCGAACCCACGATGGGCGCGATGGCGCCCATCAGCACACCACCGGGCAGCAGCATGAGGCCGATCGTGAGGGTGTCCAGCTGCAGGACCGATGCGAGGTAGATCGGCAGCAGCACGAGCGAGCCGAACAGGGACGCCATCACGATGACGACGAGGGTGACGGCGAGGCTGAAGGCCTTGGACTGGAAGGTGCGCAGGTCCAGCAGCGCGCTGTCGGTCTTCTGCAGGTGCAGCTGGCGGGCGACGAAGGCCACGAGGCCCGCCGCGCCGATCAGGAGCGGCACCCACACCGGCACGATCGCGTTGCCCGATGCCGCCTCGCCGATGGAGGAGAGTCCGAAGATCAGGCCGCCGAAGCCGAGCGCCGAGAGCACCACGCTGAGTGCGTCGAAGCGCGCGTGGGTGGTCTCGGTGACGTTGCGCACCCACACGGCGCCGAGCGTGACGGCGATGAGGGCGATCGGCAGCACGAGCCAGAACAGCCAGCGCCAGTTGAACGCCGACAGGATGATGCCCGAGATGGTCGGGCCGACGGCGGGGGCCACCGCGATGACGATGGAGATGACGCCCATCATGCGGCCGCGGTGCGAGGCCGGCACGATCGTGAGCACCGTGGTGAACAGCAGCGGCATCATGATGGCCGTGCCGGAGGCCTGCACGATGCGACCGACGAGCAGGATGCCGAAGCCCGGGGCGAGGGCGGCGATGAGCGTGCCGATGATGAACAGGCTCATCGCGGTGAGGTACACCCCGCGCAGCGGGAAGCGCGCCAGCAGGTAGCCGGTGAGCGGGATCACCATGGCCATCGTCAGCAGGAAGCCGGTGGTGAGCCACTGGGCGGTGCTCGCGGTGATGTCGAGGTCGATCATGAGGCTCGGCAGTGCGACGCTCATGATCGTCTCGTTGAGGATGACGACGAACGCCGAGATCACGAGCAGCGCGATCACGACACCGGGACGGGGAACGGATGTGGGAGGGGCCACCGTGGGCTGGGCGCCCGTGGTGGAAGGAGTCTTCTCGAGGGTCACGAGGGTCTTTCTGTCGTACGCGTCGCGCGCGACCGCGCAGTGGCGGTGGCGGAACGGGAAAAAGGGTCGGCGAACGTGGGTCGCCGACGAAGAAGGGTCAATCATGACAGATTCTGCCATGTTGGCGCAATCTGTAGGATGGCGGCATGTACAGCGTGACGACGCAGCCCGAAGAGCTCGACGACGAGCCCGTCGGCCTGCGCGAGCGACGGCGACGCGAGACGCAGCGCGAGGTGTCGGATGCCGCGCTCGAGCTGTTCGAGCGCAAGGGCGTCGCCGCGACCACCGTGGACGAGATCGCTCGCGCCGCCGGCATCTCTGCGCGCACCTTCTTTCGCTACTACCCGACGAAGGAGGATGCCGCCTTCGCGCCAGACGACGACACCGCAGCGGCGGTGCACCGCGACACGCTCGCCGCGATCCGCGCGGGGGAGCCGGTCGCGGCGGCACTGGAGACCGGCTGGCTGCGGCTGCTCGAAGCCTTCGACGCCCGCCCCGACACCCACGACCGCTCGTTGCGGTTGCGTCGCCTGGTGCACGCCGAGCCGGGGCTGCTGGCCGTGGCGCTGCGGAACGAGGCGGCCAGTGCGGACACGCTGACCGATGCTGCGGTCGACGCGGCGAAGGCCGACGGCGACGTGCTCACCGCGCGGGCGCTCATCACTGCCGTCAGTTGCACGGTGCGCCTCGCGTTCGACGAGTGGGCGCGCCGCGTGGAGCTCGGCCAGACGTCGTCGGTGCGGGAGATCTACCTGGGCCTGCGGCGCGGACTCGCGACCTACGCCCACCAGTTCGACGCGGTGGACGATCGCGGCTGACCCGGGCGCACGTGCCGCCGGTCGGTGCGCGAGCCGCCGGTCGGTGCGCAGCGGTCAGCGGCCGCGCAGGCGGTCCGTCTCGCGACGCTCGCGTTTGGTGGGGCGCCCGGCGCCGCGGTCGCGGGTCGGGACGAACGCCGTCAGCTCCCGCGGCGGCGGGGGCGGGGTGCGGTCGTCGACGGCCGCAGCAGCCAGGGCCGCGCCCACCCGCTTGGTGATGGTCTGGCGCACCACCAGGATGCGGTCGAAGCCGGCGACGCGCACCCGCAGCTCATCGCCGGGGCGCACCGGCTGCGCGGCCTTCGCGCGCTCGCCGTTGACGCGCACATGACCGGCGCGGCACGCCGTCGTCGCCGCGGACCGCGTCTTGTACACGCGCACCGCCCACAGCCACGCGTCGACCCGGGCGGGCTTCACGGCATCGGTCATCGTGGCATCCTTCCCCGCAGAAACCGCACGGCGCCGAACGCGATGAGGCCCTGTCCGATCGTGTAGGTGACCATGACGGCGACCCCCAGGATGTCGGGCGCGCCGGCGACGAAGATGTCGAACGCGAGCAGGGTGTCGGATGCCAGGAAGAACAGGGCGCCGACGACCACGGCCGGGTCGCATCGGGTCGCGGCGACCGCCGTGCCACCCAGCACCAGTCCGTAGATCGCGACTCCCACAGCGAGCGAGCCGAGCAACGGCCAGAGCACGAGGACCAGGACGATCCACCACACGGCGTAGCCCGCCGACCAGCGGGGGAGCGGTCGCTCGGCGAGATAACGCCAGAACAGGGCGATGTAGCAGGCGTGCGCGAGGCCGAACGTGAGCAGCATGATGGGCAGCTCGTCGTCGAAGAACGGGAAGAAGAACGCCGCGCCATCGCCGAGCCACGACAGCGCGAGCGCCATGAGGAGCACCGAGTGGGGCGCTCCCCAGCGCGTGCCGCGCAATGCCCACATCGCCGCGAGGGCGAGCGCGGGCATGAGCGCGAGCTTGGTCGGGTAGGCCAGGTCGGAGTCGACGGCCAGCAGGACGACGTGCACCAGCGAGACCACCGCGTAAACGGCGAACCCCCACCACCAGGACCCGGCGAGGGCGGGTCGCAGGGTGGTGTTCACCGGGGAGTGGGTATGGGCAGGCACGGCGCTCCTTCGTGCGGCATGGCTCTCATCGTACGGTCCCACCCGCGCGGCGCGACTCGCCGTCAGCCGGCGAGGGCGCGCTGCACGATCGCGATGTGGGGCTTCGGCCGGGCGACCTCATGGAATCCGGCCGCTTCGAAGGTCGTGAGCGCGCCGTGGTACAGGTCACTGGTGCTGGTCTTCTGTACCTGCACGTCGATCGGGTAGGCCTCGACCACGCGGGCGCCGCCGTCGCGGGCGAAGTCCACCGCGGCATCGAGCAGCGCCCGGTTCAGGCCCTGGCCGCGGAACTCGCGGCGCACCACGAAGCAGCTCACCGCCCACACGTCAGGGTCATCGAACGGGTCGGGGCTCGCGGCGTAGTTGCGGGTGTGCGCGAGGCGAGGCTGCCGCGTGCGCGGCCCGACGCGCACCCACGCCGCGGGTGTGCCGTCGAGGTAGGCGACCAGGCCCGGCGGCGAACCGGAATCGATCTCGGCGCGGAACAGGTCGCGGCGTTCGTCCACCGTCGTGGCATCAAAGTCCTTCGCGCGCAGCAGCCACCACATGCATTGGCAGCCGGCCGCGTCGCCGCCGTCCGAGAACGCGTACTGGATGTCGTCGAAGCGGTCGGGGGTCGCCGCCTGGATGCTGATCTCAGCCATGCCGTGACCGTAGCGGCGGGTGCCGACACCGACAAGCCTTCTGCTGATGCGGGGCGCCGCACCCGGGCTGCGCGTTGGTTCGCGCGCGCCGCGCGGAGCGGCTAGCATAGGGGAGTTGTCCGCGAGCGGACAGCAGAAGACCGGGATGTGGCGCAGCTTGGTAGCGCACTTGACTGGGGGTTAAGTGGTTTACCACTCTTCGGTCGGCCCGAACAACTGAAAAACAATGCCACGGGCTGTGGCGCAGCTTGGTAGCGCACTTGACTGGGGGTCAAGGGGTCGCAGGTTCAAATCCTGTCAGCCCGACAGAAAATCCCTGATGAGAAGCAATTTTCATCAGGGATTTGTTGTTTCTGAACGTCGTTTTCTCTGGTCCCCCTCTGGTCCCCCTGGACAGGTTGGCGTGGTCGACCTGTGGATGGCAGAATCCGTCGCATGACCTGTCTGTGGACAAGGGGACCAAAAGGGGACCAGAACGGTGGAAATCCACGACTGAGCCGCTCATAGCCCGCGTCCCGTGCCCTGCCGCGGTCGTCCCGATGGGTTCCGACGAGTGTCTCTGCTGAGGAAGGCGTTGGCTTGTTCCGCGGCGGAGGCGAGGTGGCGGTCATCGGGGTGGAGGTAGCCGCGTGTCGTCTCGATTGATGCGTGTCCGAGGATCTCTTGGAGGACATGGAGCGGAACCCCGGCGTCGGCGAGCCAGGTGGCGCCGGTGTGTCGGAGACCGTGTCGGGTGAGATTCGGCAGGCCGAGGTCAGCAACGACCTGGTCCCAGCTGGTCGCATCGCGAACGGTGGCCGTCGTGAGGAAGCCGCCCCGTGGACCGACGAGGAGTGGTGTGTCCGATTGCTTGAACGCGCAGAGTCGTTTCAGGACCGGCCGGAGTGGGTCGAGAATCGGCACGCGACGCTCTTTGCGGCTCTTGGTTGGTTTGGTGATGAGGCCGCCCCTGCCGGGAAAGACTTGTCGTCTGATGATGACGAGGTTCTTTGTGAAGTCCACGTCGCCAACTTGAAGTCCGGAGACTTCGGAAGAACGTGCTGCCAGCAGAGCTGCGAGCATCACGAAGTCTGAATAGGACTGATGGACGGTGCCGCAGGCGGAGGCGAGCTGGTTCAGTTTCTGCAGGTCAGGGATCGCGTGTGCGCGCGGGGCAGCATCTTCGGCGGGTTGGATTCGGAAAGCGTTTCGATGGAGACTGCGCTTCGCACGGTGTTTGGCGGGATTGATTGTGATCAGGCCGTCACGAACGGCTTAGTCGAGTACCCGCACGAGTGGGGCGATGGTGTTCTTGATCGTCGATGCGCCGTACTGCTTCTCCCAGTCATCGATCGTGCGGTCGATCATTCCAGCGGTGATCTGAGTGACGGGCAGATGGCCAAGCGCCGGGAGAACTCGTAGCCGAAGACCGTACCGGTAGTTGTCTCCGGTAGAGGTCATATCGAGGCCGCGTGCCCATCGATCCTCGATCGAGGTGAAGAACTCCAGGAGCGTCATGGAGACGTCCATTCCCTTGACCGAAGAATTACGGAGCGTTTCGAAGAATGCCCGTGCGGTTGCCTCGTCCTTCACGATCTCGGTACGGATCACGCGCTGCTTGGTGAGCGGATCGGTCCAGCGTGCCCGCGCTCGAATCCCGTAGGAGCGTCGTTCCATGTCGGTGGAGATCCTCACCCCGATCGGTGGCACCGGTCGGGGTGAGGACTCTGGCATCGGCTCAACTGGGCGCGCCATGGTGCGGCTCCAATTTCTGCAGCCATTCGTCGATGGCTTCGAGCCGGTACCGGGCGATACCGCCGAGCTTGATGAATGGTGGCCCGGTCTCCGCGGAGCGCCATCGAGACAATGTCGATTCGGAGACCTTCAGGTACGAGGCGACCTCTCGACTATCCAGCAATGGTGAGACGGGCGCGGTCGCTTCTGCCGCGTTGCTCATGGCTCCTCCTGCGGAGGATCGCCGAGCGAACGGTAGAACTCGTCCTCAGCTGCTTGACGACGCTGAACGTCATCAACCACGAACTCGACAAAGTCGGCTTCACGGTCGGTGATCATTGACTCTTCGGAGGGGGTAGGCGGCTCTTCGCCGGGCCAGGTGGCTTGCCGTGTGGGGCGATCACGATCGAGTCGAGTCCCGGAAGTAGCGACCCAGTCGCGGAGGCGAAGGCGAGCATCCGCAAAGTCGCGATGCCACCCCAGCGGTGCGGATCCATTTTGGTTGGGGTCATAGGCGCACAGCCAGTGCAGATGCAGCGCTGACAGCTCCCACACGAGTTCGGGATGACGGTGCCAATAGGGCGGGATCACTGCGGCCGGGAGCCCGTAAGTGCGGCGGAGCCAGTCGACCCAGCGATTCAGCTCCAGCCACTCAACCTCCGCGTCGTTCGCGGTGAGGAGATTCCAGTTGATCGGATGCGGTGGTTCAGCCACGAGCGATTCGTCGTAGTCATCCTCGTCGCGCCCTTCGTGTGCTTCAGCGGTGGGAACGAAGTCACTCATGATGCCCGCTCCTGCTCAGATGCTGACCGCAGGAGCGACATCTGACTGCGCTCGTGCTCGGGCGGGGGATTCAAAAGGGGAAGCATCACGACCGGTCGATTCGCGCATGTTGCTGTCGCGATGGGGTCCGCGATCGACCTCGTACTGGGTGCGTGCAACGTCGTGACCGAAGCGGGAGACGATGAACTCCTCGGCTGCGACGCTCTGGCCGTCCTTCTCGTAGCTGTACTCGCGCACGCGCCCGGTGGCGATGAACTTGTCGCCCTTGTGGAATCGAGTGACTCCTTCTTCGGCTGCGCGCCGGAAGGCACTCATGTCGTGGAAGGACGGGTCGAGCTGCGTGAAGCTTCCGTCTGGGGTCTGCTGCGAATGCTCTATGCCGATCCGCGCGTAGAACCGCGCGGTGCCGTCCTCGGTGTAGGTCAGACGGGGCTCGGTCGCGATGAATCCTGTGATGGCTTGCTGGGTGTCGATGGACATGACGACTCCTTGATCTGTTGGGGCGGCCATCGGATGCGATGGCTGCTGCAACAGGCAGGTGCGCGCTGCGCCCCAGCGCGGATCATGGCGTGGCAGGGCGTTCCAACAGCGACTCAACCGCCGCACGATCTGCTTTGAGCTGTTGACCGTCGGAGCGCTCGGGCCAAGGGTGGAGGTCAGTGATGATGGGGGGCGCCGACCGGAGCAAGATGACCCCGGTGCCAAACGGCAACGTGCGAATGCGGTCGGGCGGCAAGATCGGTACGCGACGGATGGAACGCTGGTTCGAGCGCGAGCCATGGTCACCGAGAGTGACTGAGTCGGTGAACTCGTCACGTTCGCCAATCAGCGTTGAGAGGTCTTGAAGGTCTCGTGAGTTAGAGGCGCCACCGAGGATGATCTTCGCGATACTGGCGTCCCAGATCGCTGCCGACTTGTTCTCTGACCACTTGTCCCGCGCCTGGGCAAGGGATTGGAGCACCGGCATCGTTGTAATGCCGGTGCCCCCTCCTTCCGCCATGAGTGTGGGCAGCGAAGGTAGCGGCGCAAGGTTTCCGATCTCGTCGAGCGCAAACAGCAGTGGCGGGTCGAGCCGTGCGCCGGGTGATCGAGCAGCCATGCGACGGGCGGTCTCGACAAGGTCTTCAACGAGAGCTGCGACGAGAGCTGCACTGTTCCCGGCCCCAACACCCGTCGCCAGAAGATAAAGCGTGCCACGGTCACGGATGAAACTCTCGGGATCGAACTGCTCGCCTTCTCCCGGGCTGACAGCATCCAGCACTCTCGGGTCGGCCAGCGCCGACAATGCGAGCGAAACACCCTGCCAGATACTGTCGCGCGTGCGCGGGTCGGCGTCGAGCGTTGCCTCCAGCGAATCTGCCCACCCCGTGGCTGCCAGCGATGAGCCCGTCAGGATGGCTACAGCCTCTGCCGCTGCCGATGGGTCGAGAGTCCATCGGAACAACTCAGCCGGACTCCGATGATCGAGCGCGGCCGCGTGAAGGAGCGCCTGCAGAGCGATGCGCGTCTTTCCCTCCCAGAATCCTCCACCCTCGACGCCGCCAGCGGACAGCTCGGTGGTCGCAGCGAGACCAGTGGCGCGAATCATCGCGGTCAGCGGGTCCTCACACCCCCGAATGGGCGACCACCGCAGCCCCGAGGAGACGCCTTCAGCAAGATGCTGAGGATCAAAGACAGCGACCGGACCGACCCGTTCGCGTGCGCGCATCGTTGCCGTCAGGTTGTCGGGCCGGGTCGACGTCGTCACCACTGCACCCGGCGCATCGAGAATCGCTGGGATCACAATGTGCAGGCCCTTACCTGAACGCGGCGGCCCGATGAGAAGGATCGAGTCTTCGACGCTGGCCCACACCTGCTTGCCGTGCGAGCGCCCGAGCAGGTAGCCCACGTCCGCGGGTTCTGGCTGTTCCAGTGAAGGGCGAAGCGTCACAGCACGGCGCAGGAGCGCCTTCGCCGACGCACTGGTTACAACCTCGCGACTGCTGGCAGTTCCCGCGAGCCGCCGCGGGTCGGCATCGGCCCGGTGCGAGTGCCGACGCCAGCGGACCCAAGCCCACCCGATAGCGCTCCCGAGCAACAGGAGCAGTAGTACTGCAATCGACCAGTAGAGAATTGCATTCAGCCCTGGCGCCCGCAGCACCTCGGCCGGGTTAGTCGGGTTGAACAGCAGGGCGACCCCGCCAGCGATCCCCACCTGTGGCTGTCCAGAGCCAGCGAGGAATGCCGCAACCGAACCCGCAGCTCGCAAGACGACGGCGACCCCGAAGACTGCGATCAACGCGATCATCAGGAAGTTGGTCAACTCATCGCCGAAACCCCGACCCTGACCGTGTGGGGTGCTCACGATGGCAAAGATTCGGTGACGATGACGCCGGAGATGCGTCCGATGAGCAATATCTCCGATCGGTGATCCACGAGTTGGCTCATATCGATAACCGCACGAGCGCTCCCGTCAGCGGATCCTTCAGCACTGGAGACTGCCAGTGCTACGGTGACGTCCTCGCCGGGGATGAATCCGGACCCGATGACCTCGCTGAGCTGATGTGTTGGGCGATGTCGCGCTCGCCGCGTCGTGCTGGGCAATTGAATGTCTGCGATGGCTTGTTCTCGTCGCGCCGCATGGACGATGTCGGTGAACACCGAGCCATCGAACTCGTGTACTTCAACTCGGACAGTGCGAGTGCGGTGGTCGGAGACTGCATCGAGAACATCACCAAAGCGTGCCCGACTCCAAGAGGCATCCGTCGTTGGAGGCGGGAAGTCGCGCCCGTCGTAGCTGACGGTCATGGTTCCGCGCTCGTTGACCGTGATAACTGCGAGTGGGAGGGCGGAGGGCGATACGGGCGGCGATTCCGCAGGACTATTGCGATTGCTCATGCCACGGAGGTGCGCGTCGGCGCCCACCCATCGTTCAGCTCATCATGCGACTGGTTGTATCGAAGAGTTCCAGCTCGCCTGGGTGGAGCTGGTGCTGGCAGACGAAAGAGCGATCCTTGATTCGCCACAACCCCTGGCCGACACCGAGGCCCGGCAGCAGCTTTTGTTCGGTCCCCGTCAGGCCGAGCGCTCTTGCAGTGGCCCCGAGCTGATCGGATTCCTGCCGGTAAATGATTCGCGTCTCGGCGTTGGCGAGAAGGCTGCTTGCCAGCGCTCGCATCGCGGAGCCCTGGTCACCGACATTCTCCAAGTCGGTCAGCTTGTGGAAGATCAGCATGTTCGCGATCCCGTAGTGGCGCGCCAGTCGCCAGTGCGCATCCATCCGGCGCAGCAACGCCGGATGGGACATGAGGCGCCACGCCTCGTCGTAGATGCACCAGCGCTGACCACCGTTCGGGTCGAGCAGGGCGGATTCCATCCAGGCCGACGAACAGGTCATGAGGACCGAGGTCAGGGTCGAGTTCTCTGTCACTCTCGATAGGTCAAGAGAGATCATCGGCAGCGTCGGATCGAATCTCACTGTCGACGGGCCATCGAAGAGCCCGGCGAGGTCACCTGCGACAAGGCGCCGCAGGGCATGCCCAACGAGACGCCCGTCTTCGGCGAGGCGTCCATCCGGATCCCCCTGCACTGTCGGGGCGAGTATGTGTTCGACAATCATCGGCAGGATCGGCACGTCGTTGCTGCGAACGACCTCGGTCAGGGCAGTGTCGATCGCCGTGTGTTCCAAGGGTGTGAGTGGTCGAGTGAGGACCGTCTCGGCGAGCGCGCCGATCAGGTCGCGTCGTCGGGCGGCGATCGTGGATGCCCAGCTCTCTTCGCTCATTCCGGCGGGTCGGTAGCCTTCGTCGAGCGGATTCAGCCGAGCGGCAAGCCCATGACCGAGCACGATCGCCCGACCGCCCACAGCTTCTGCGACCGCTGTGTGCTCGCCCTTCGGATCACCGGGGACGTAGACACGGCGCCCGAACGGGATCGATCGTGTGTAGAGGCTCTTGGCCAAGCTGGATTTTCCGGAACCGACGATGCCCGCGAGCACGAGATTCGGTGCGGTGATGATGCCGCGCGCGTAGAGCACCCATGGGTCGTAGACGAAAGAACCGCCGGAGTAGAGATCCTGACCAACGAAGACGCCGTCGGAGCCGAGCCCGCCTTCAGCTAGGAATGGGTATGCACCAGCAAGAGTTGCGGAAGTGTCTTGATGCCGTGGCAGGCGAAACCTTCCGGACGAACGCATCTGCATTGGTCCTGGTTCGCCAGCTGGCGAAATGTATGTGGTTGCCCGACGCTCAGCCAGATCCGCGGCGTACTTTGCGCGAGACGCCTGCTGCTCCGCTCTCTGCTGGTTCGCTTGCAACTTCGCGGCAGCCTGCCTGCGCTGCTTACGTATACGCCGCTTCTCGGATGCTGGAGCGACGAGGACCGCAGTGTGCAAGCGCTCGGCATCGTCGCGGCTCATAGCCCCAGGCCTCGCTGTCGCTTGACCGCGGTGATGCTGGCAGGCTCAAACCAAGTCGCTCGCTGTGGCTCGCGAGCACGGCTCGGTGCCGACGGAGCAGGGAGGCTCCGAGCTTCATCGGGCAGTTGATCTACCGTGTCCACTGCGTGGATTCGGTAGAGCGCGACGTGCGCGAAGGCGTGACTGTAGGCGAGGTGGTAGTCGCCGTCGTGCAGTTCATACTCAAGCGGGCCACTCGGAGGTGCGTCGTAGACGTATCCGTTTTCCAACGCTGCGCTGGTGGTCTCGTCACCGTAATCCCAGTACTTCAGATGGTTGAGCCCAGCGAGAGCACCGTCGGCGTCGATCATCTCCAGCACCTCGTCTGCTTCTTGACCTTGCATGAAGACGACATTGATCCAACGAGCGACAGTCGGTGCTTCGCTGGCTGGCACTTCGTGCCAAGCAACGCGACTCGCCGCACTCGCTGCGGCGTCGAGCCGTTCCTCTGCCTGGTCGATCAGGGTCGCCGCCTGGTGAAGCTCGTCGGCGGCGTCCAGGGCATCCTTGGATCCGATGGAGTGGTCACCGTGGTCGTCAAATGCGCGAGGGCGATTCTTGATGTGAGCGGCAGCGATCTGATCGAGAACCTGCTTGAGCGATCGCACACCTGAAAGCAGGTCACCGAGAACGCCGTACAGATCCTGCGGATTCTCGACCGTTCGTGTCGCCTGGGCGAGACCGCGCAACGCTTCGGATGCTTCCGTGGCGTCAGCGCCGGGATCGTAGAACGTGGGCATGGCTGTGTCTCCTTGGCTATCGAGCGTCGGCCTTGATAGCAGTCAGGTGCGCAGTCGGCATTCCGGACGTCTGAGGTGGGCAAAACCTAGGTACAGGCAGTTAGCGAGGAGCGCAGCATGACAGACGAGATCGAACTCGCGAGCGACGGAGACGGCCTCGCGATCGTCGGTGAACTGTAGGAAATCCTCGAACTTGTCCGACACAAGCGCGTGGTATTGGTTGAGAGCTGTCCACGCTGATCACGCCGATCCGTCAGTCAATTTGTCTACGCGATGCGAACACGTCCCGCGGTCTTGACGAGTGGTAGTCCAGTTGTCGATCCCCTGCCTTGGCAGCCTGCTCCACCCACGATCCCAGGATGGTTAGCCCATCGTCCTGGTTCCTGAGATGGACGGGATAGCCCGCAGGAGACCGGCGTCATCGACGGCGCCGTCGATGTATTTGCTCTTCTAGATCTGGTCCAGGGGCGCGCCGGGGACGAGCCGGTGCTACGTGCAGATGCTGCCTCTGCGTCACCGAGAGACGCCGCGCAGAGCCTCCTCGACCTGTTCTTGAGTTGGCGCACCGGCGAAGCCATCCTTCGTCAGGTAGACCCGGCAGGCCACCGATCGGACTGGCGGCGTCGGGAACAGGTCAGCCCCATCGACGAGGATCGTCGGCGAGCCACCGAAGTGGATGCTCGCAGCCTCGGCTTCGGAGCGAATCGTGACTGACTCGACCGCCACACGCTCGTAGCCGAGCGCATCGAGTGCAGCGCGCGTGCGCGCTTCGGCATCCGTCGTGTTCGGGCAGTCATCGATGTGCAGGAGTTGTACTTTCATTGGGATGGGCCTTTTGCTCGGGTGGTGCGAGCAGGGGTCATGTCGGTCTGTGCGTTCGGCGAATCGTGGTCAGAATCCACGTCCCTGAGCTCATGCTGGTCCGGTTGTGGGCTCGTCCTGACCATGATCAGGCAAAGCAGGGCGACACCGCTGATGACGAGGATGTCGGCGATGTTCCCGACGAAGAGGTCACCGTAGGCGATGAAGTCGGTGACATGCCCCTGCCCGAACGACGGCGGGTTCATGATCCGGTCGACGAGGTTGCCGACCGCGCCGCCGAGGATCAGGCCCAGTGCGATGCCCCAACGGACGCCACGCAGTCGCACCGCGAATCCAACTGTTATTGCGGCGGCGAGGACCCCGATGATGGTGAACACCCAGGTCGTTCCGGAGCCGAGGGAGAATGCCGCTCCGGGGTTGTACACGAGCGTCAGAGACAGCACGTCACCGATGAGGGGGACGCGGTCGTCGGGTGGAAGCTGGGCTGTCGCGAGGGCTTTTGTACCCTGGTCGAGGATTAGCCCGAGTCCCGCGACGGCGAGGGCAATGCCGACCGCGCGGGAAGGCCGCTTGGTGGTCTTCCGTCGGGGCGACGGCTCGTCGCGTGTTCCCGTGGGTGCCTCGGCGTGCCGCCCGGTGTCTGGGGCAGTCATGCGACCGCCGTCCGTGTGCGGGCGGCGCGGAGGCCGTTGAGGATCACGATGACCTCCGCTATCTCGTGGACCAGGACGACGGCGGCGAGCCCGAGGACACCGAATAGCGCGAGTGGAAGCAGGGCGGTGATGATCAGCAGAGACAGGACGATGTTCTGGTTGATGATGCGGCGGCCGCGGCGAGCGTGGTCGAACGCGCGCGGGATAAGCCGCAGATCGTGGCCTGTGAAGGCAACATCAGCTGACTCGATTGCCGCGTCGGAGCCGGTAGCTCCCATCGCGATGCCGATATCCGCGCCAGCGAGGGCGGGGGCGTCGTTGATGCCGTCCCCGATCATCGCGACCGAACGGTCGTGGGACAACTCACCGATCGCGGCGGCCTTGTCCTCGGGGCGGAGCTCGGCGCGCACGTCGTTGATCCCGGCCTGCGCGGCGAGGGCGCGCGCGGTGCGGGCGTTGTCACCGGTGAGCATGGTCACCCCGATGCCCTGACTGGCGAGGGTGCGCACGACCTCCGGCACCTCGGGGCGCAGCTCGTCCCGGACGCCGATCGCGGCGACCGGTGCCCCGCCACGGTGCACGATCACGACAGTCATGCCCTGTTCCTCCAGACTCGTGACCTGACTCGCGAGCGTGTCGGCGTCGAGCCAGCGGGGGCTGCCGACGGTGACCCGCGCCCCGTCGACGGTGCCTTCGATGCCGTGCCCGGCTTGCTCGGTCACCTCAATCGCCGCGGGAACGCCCGGGGCAGCGGCGGTGATCGCTGCGGCGAGAGGGTGCGTGCTGTGTTGCTCCAGCGCCGCCGCCCAGGCAAGCGCCTGACGCTCGGTCACACCGTCGGCGGTGAGGACCGCGGTAACGGCGGGCTGGTTGCGGGTCAGGGTACCTGTCTTGTCGACGGCGACGTGGCGGATCGTGCCGAATCGCTCGAAGGCTGCACCGGACTTGATGATCACGCCGAACTTGCTGGCCGCTCCGATCGCGGCGACAACGGTGAGCGGAACCGAGATCGCCAGGGCGCATGGGCTGGCTGCGACGAGCACCACCAGCGCGCGGGTGATCCACAGCTCCGGGTCACCGAACAGCGACCCGATCAGCGCGACCAGCGCGGCGAGGATCAGCACGCCCGGTACCAGTGGCCGGGCGATCCGGTCTGCAAGGCGGGCTCGATCGCCCTTCTCTGCCTGTGCCTGCTCGACGAGCTCGACAATCGTGGTCAGCGAGTTGTCGGTCCCCGCCGCCGTGGCCTCGACCTCGAGTGCCCCTGCCGTGTTGATCGCCCCGGCGGACACAGCATCGCCGGGCTCGACCTCGACCGGGATCGACTCGCCGGTGATCGCGGAGGTGTCTAGGCTGGAGCGCCCAGCGCGGACGACGCCGTCGGTAGCGATCCGCTCCCCAGGACGCACCAACATGACTTGCCCGATCGTGAGGTCCTTCGCCGCGATCTCTGTCTGCTTTCCGGCGACGAGCACCGTCGCGGTGTCGGGAACCAGCTTCAGCAGAGCCCGTAGACCACCGCGGGCGCGGTCCATCGCCTTGTCCTCCAGCGCTTCGGCGATCGAGTAGAGGAACGCTAGTGCGGCCGCCTCTTCGACGTAGCCGAGGATGACCGCGCCGACCGCGCTGATCGTCATCAGCAGACCGATGCCGAGCTTGCCCTTGAGTAGCTTCCTGATCGCACCGGGGGTGAATGTCGACGCGCCCAGCAGCAATCCGATCCAGAACAGTACTAGCGCCGGAATCTCCGCACCGGACCATTCGCAGATCAGGCCCGAGAGGAACGCGACACCGGAGAAAACCGGGACCATGATCCCGCGGTCCGTCCACCACGGCCCGTCATGATTGTCGTCGTCATGATCGTCGACGTCGACGGTGTCCACCTGAGACCGCATCACGGCGCTCATGCGTTCGTTACCGACCCGCAGCAGCCCAGCACGGTGCACGACGAGTCCACGCACGGTGCGTTCTCGTCCACCGCCAGCGTCACATCCACAAGGGAAGTCAGAGCCGCCGCGAGGTGAGGGTCCGCGATCTCGTAGCGGGTCTGCCTGCCCTCAGGCTCGGCCACCACGATCCCGCAATCACGCAAGCAAGTCAGATGGTTCGAGACGTTGGAACGAGTCAGCTCCAACTCGCGAGACAACACAGCGGGGTAACTCGGCCCGCCGAGCAGAGTCATCAAGATCCGGGAGCGCGTCGGGTCCGCCATCGCTCGGCCAAGCCGGTTCATGACGTCGAGACGCGAAGCAATAGTCAGCATGCGATGACTATACAGTAACCAGTGACCATTCCCAAGAGGAAGGTTTCTCCACCAATCGCGCCAACTCGAATACCGCGGGTCAGCGGCTAAATGTCCTTATGGAAGTCGCGTGGACATTTCACCTGACAATTAGACAAGTTCAATGACCGCGAAGAAGGCGGCGAATGGCGGTGACTGACGCGCGCATGCCACGCGCATCCAATCGGATCATCGGCTTCCTGCCTGACGATCACACAACCCGGCATAGCGGCAGGGCCGCCGCAGTGAACGCTTGGGCCTGCTGTCCGACGAGGAGTCGCATCTCGCAGGACGCTTGAATGGCGGCTTGCTCGATCGCGGCGACGGCGGCGTCGAGGTCGTCAGCGGTCCTCGCGGAGACCGAGATGAGGCCGGTGTAGCGCAGGGCGCCGTGCCCAGCGGTGAGATCGGCTTCCTGCTGGAGAACGTCCTGAAACTCAGCCGTCTGCGAGGCATCCTCTATCTGGCCGATGCGCTGTCGTTGGGCTGCGTCTGAGATGTACTCCGTCTTCTTTTTCCGGATGTCACGTGCTGCCTGGTCGGACCGCATCGGTGTGCAGAGCAGCGAGAAGGACCGCTGTATCCCGGTCGACAGGAGCACGGGTGCCAAGAAGCCCGGGTAGACCATCGACCGCGGCCACTCTGAGATCCACAACACCGCGTGGAAGGCCGAGTCTGTGCGCAGCCGAGACCAGGATTCGTTCACTGCGACCGGACCTGCGGTGGCGAGCGACTGGCCGAGTTCGCCATGCCGTTCAAGCGTCGCGGCGACTGCCGGGTCGTATGCCGAACGTAGGATGACGGCGATCTCGCCGCACGTCAACCACGATGAGGGTGCGAGGTCTGCTGAGCGCAGTGCGGCGACCAATGTAGACATCTCTTGGCGAAGAACAGCCGCAGCGCCACGGATGCCGCCACCGGCAGTGCGGATCTGTCGTGCCGCTGTCTGCATGTCGAGCGAGAGGGAGAGCGTGGTGGCGTGGCGTTCTCCAGCGGGTCCTGCGCGGTCGATGAGTTCGGTGTACGTCGTCGAGGCCCAGGAGCCATCTGCGTTGCCGTGCGATGCCCACCATTCAGCGAGTCCTGTCCCGGAGTCCGGGAGGGTGCGCTCAAGCACTTGCAGCATTGAGAGGCGCCCGGATCTGCACACGGTCGCGAGCACACGCCCCCAGGAGGAGACACGCTGTTCCTGCTCACCGGGATCGAGGAGCGCGAACGCGGGGTGCGAGACCGCAACGATGGCCGTGAGGGTACTGGCGGTCGGGTCATGAACCATTCCGGCGCCGGTGATCGGGTCGTCGTACTCGCGCAGTCGTGCCATGTCGCCGGGTAGCGCGAGTGAGCCCGCAGGTCGCGGCTTCACAACACGCCGCCGGTAGAGCAACTGTCCACCGGTGGTTTTCCACATCCACCAGAAGGCAACGGGAACCCATTCGACGATCGGACGTCCAGCGATCCGGATCCACACCACGGCCGCGGCACAGAGCCATACGGGTGCCGAGAACGCGATGAGCATGCCGCCTCCGGCATAGAAGGCCCACACAAGCGTAGTCACACCAATTCCGAGCGCGACCAGCTGTGAGAGGGATAGTCCGAGCAGGATGCCCCTTCGTGTCAGTCGGGAGAATTTCACCGGAATGAGGTCCCCGGCTCGTTGATCGTCGTAGTCCTTTGGCATGGTCAGCTATTCCTTCCCAGATCGTGGCTGCTGGGTTCTGGGTGGTGCTGGATCTGATCGCGGTGCGGGAGGCTGAGGCGTGGAATGAGGAGCGGGTGCAGCCGCACCCGAACCACCTGCACCGGCAGCCGCAGTTTCGGCCGTGCCACCAACAGCGCCTCCGAGCTGGGGCCCGGCAGTAGCGGCAGCTTTGATGACCTTCGCGCCGATGATCGCTGCCGCTGCGGGGCCAGCAGCTGCGGCAGCGCCACCTGCACCGGCACCTGCACCGGCTCCGGCAGCGGATCCGCCGGAAGTTGCGCCAGTTGAAGCAGACGCGCTGGGTGAAGCGGTTGCTCCTGGAGCGGCTTTGGATGTCCCGCCACCACCGGAGCCGCCGTCGAGAACTTTCTTCACTCCGTCGCTCTGAGGCTTCGACGGCACAGGCACCGGTCGATTCACGGCGCTCTTCGCTTCTTGCTCGCTTCCCATCGCGTGGTAAAGATCGAAGCCCAGGAACGAAATGAATCGGTAGACCATGTACGGCGCAAAGGCTGCGATGAACAGCAGCACGATGCCTGAGATCGGTTCGGTGACGGCAGACAGGTCAGCCTCGATCGGGGTCGAGACCTGCGTGATCGCAATGAGAAACACGACGACGAGTACGAGCTTGGAGATGATGAGCGCGACCACGAACGCCGCCCATTTCCCGATCCATCCGCGGGTGACGTCCCATGCAGCCCCAGCGAACGCGATGGGCGCGAGCACGATTGCGACGAGAAGCAGGGCCTTGCGAATCAGGAGCGAAAACCACACGATAGCGACAGCACAGATCATCAGTCCGGCAAGGAAGATCGTGACGATCGCACCGACCCCGGGAGCGGCAATGTTGATTGTTGTGAGTCCTGCGGTGAGGAGCGCGATCTTGTCGCCCATGGTGGCGGTGGTTTCTCCTGCGGCCTGAACAACCCCAATGCACAGCTGATCCACGATCTCAAGAGCCGTCGCCGTCAACGTAATGACGACGAACGACCCCAGAACAGCTTTGGCGGCGCCGAGGGCTGCGCGGGAAAGTGCGGCGGGTTCGCGTCGGATGAGGCCGAGGATCAGCTGGAAGCAGAAGAACAGGAGAACGATGAAGACACCGATGCCGAAGAGCAGGTTGTAGACGTTCAGGTAGCCGGGGGATTGGACGTCCACGAGGGTTGTGCTGTCGAAGACGGTCCACATGGCTTCGATGAGCCATCCGGCAGCTTGCCCCATCGTGGAGGCGAGCCAGTCGAATGGCGCCGACACGAGTGTCGCGGCACCTTCACCGACGGCATCACACACGTTGGAAATGACAGGAATATCGCAGACACTCATCGCAGGTCTCCGGGAAGTGATGGATGGGTGGGTCTCAGACCTGCTGTCCGACGTTCCAGAAGAAGTTGATGAGCGTCACTGAGGCGCCGCAGATGACGGCGGCACCGCAGGAGATGAGTACGCCGAGCTTGCCGCGAGAGGCGAGGTGTGGGTTGGAGGAGTTCGACCCGAATCCCCAGACGATCGCCGAGATGATGAGCGCGAGCACGGAGAGAATCAGGCCGATCGTCATGACAGCGCCGACGATCGTGCGCAGCTGCGCAATCCCCGGCAGCCCCGAATCATTCGGGGTGATGTCGATGTCCATCGGCAGGGCTGAGGCGATGGTCGTGATGAGTTCGAACACGGTGGCTCCTTTGGCATGAACACCGCCGTCGGCGGCAGACGAAACATGGTCACCTCAGAGGTGTGCCACCGGCTCCTGCCGGTTGATGCTTTGTGCCGTCATGCCCTCTCGCCGGATGAGAGTCATTGGGTCCGAGGCGGTGCTGCGATCACATGTCGAGTGACTCGGAATGTGAGTCAGGGGGCTCCTAGTAGACTCACAGCGATACGGTGCTCGGTCGTTCCGTTTCGCGATGCCAATGGAGCAGTCAGGAAGGACGAGGTAGACGATGCCGTTCCCACTCATCCCGGTAGCCATCGTTGGTGTCAGCATTCTGGTTGCTGCGATTACCGTTCCGGCAATCGTGAGGAGTACCCGCAAGGCACTCAGGGACAAGAGCATCGCCATACTCGGGCGGCAGGAAGTTGGAAAGTCGACGCTCCTGCACTTTCTGATAGAGGGCAAGCTTCCCGAGCGCCGGGAGCGCACTCCGGATCCGTTGCCGGGCGGACAGTTCACGCTCCAGCTTCCTGGCAAAGGTGAAGTCAAGTTTTCAGTTCCGCAAGACTTGCCGGGACACACTATCCCCGCGTATAAGGACTGGCGTGAGGCGTTTGAGGCAGCTGACTTTGTCTGGTACCTGTTTCGGTCTGACCTCATTGTGAGTGGCGATGTATCGGAGACAAAGCTGGTTGAGGAACATCTTGATCACCTCGGAGACTGGTTCGAAGAGCTTCGAAGTCGAAACGCAGCACCGAAGGTGATCCTCGTCGGGGTCTTTGCCGATCGTGATGCCACTTACAGCGACGATGGTGACTTCGAGGATCGGGTGCGCAATTCAACGCCAATTCGCCAGGGCTCTGTGAAGCTGGGGAAAGCCGACATCGTCATCGGCAGCCAGGTGGCGAAGGATGGTGCCACCAAGCTGGTTGAGCGGATTGCGAGGTATCTGAAGTGATTGCGGTCTACGCGCAAGCATCGGGCCGGCAGGGGCTTGAGTCCGCTGTGAATGGTGCGGTGGTTGGGAACGACCACCCAAAGCTCTCGGAGCTTCGCGAGCGCGGCAGAGCGGCGGCGAGCGCAAATCCGATTCAGATTGGCGGCTTTGAACTCCGATACTCGCACGGTGTCGCCCGCCTTGTATTCGACGACACCGATGACGATCAAGACGGCTCGCCCATCACAGTTGTCGTCGACATGGATCGCGCGAAGGGCAACCTGGATGCGGCAGTCGCCGCTGCGGTCAAAGGAGTCCGCGCAATCCACCGCGATGTGGACGCAACGGGAATACGGGAAGTGATTCAGCTCGCTACTGACGTGCATTCGTCATACTTGACTCGCCGGAGGATCATCCTCGGTGGAAGCGTCATCATCGTGGCTGGCGTTGTGATCGCGGCCGCTATTTTTATTGTCACCGCATTACCCAAACAATGAACAGAGTGAACTTGTCTGAGCAATCCATGCCTGCCCCTCGTGTAGCGGTCGTCGTGTCCGACCGCACTTATCGCAACATCGCGAACGACGAACGCAAGGCATACCTCCTAGAGACTCCAGACTCGCTCGTTGTCCCCTATTCGGCTGACCCTGTCGCCCAGGCCAAGCGTGTGGTTGCCGTGAGGGAACAGCTTATTGATCGTGATCTCATGGCGACTGATCAGTTATTGGTTCGGAATCCATACGATCCAACTTCATACGAGTATGCGGACGATGCTTTAGAAACATTCGTCAAAGCGAAGTACTACCACCTAGCTTCTATTGCTGCACATCTTGGCGCGTCTTCCATCAAGTTTTTGAAGGTGGAAATTGAGCAGGATAAGTCGGACACTGCTGGCGATCTCAAAGCGAATGTGAAGGTCACAAAGGCCGATGCTAAGTTCGCTCGTACGATCAAGAACCGGTTGGAAGGGCGATTTGAGGCTGCAACCGACCTCGCTGGCAAGCCTGTTGATGTCGAAGCGGCGCGGGCATTCATGCTGGAGCGACGCCTAGCGAACGACCCGGATGTGTTGGGCCTTATCGACCTCTGTGCAGCAGGTAACCCCGTACGGACTCACAGGGTGAAGATGAATGGTCTTCGCGAATCAACCCGAAGTCTTAAAGCGGGCCTCGAACTGACAACGAATCTCGGTATGAAGCTTGGCGGTGGCGGTCTGTTTACACGGGCCGTTGAATCGATCAGTTCGATTGAGGTCACGACCGAGATCGTTTGGTCGAAGAATTAGGTCGAGCACGAAATGCTGGAGTCAGTGGTCACGGCGTTGAGGCTGAACGCTTGACCAGGCACCTGGTAGAGCCGATGTGCGCGACGAATGATCTCGTAAAGCCATCTGGAGGCAACGCGGTCGCCACCAGCGTTGGGTAGAGACATCACAGCTGCTCACCTAGGTTGATGAGCCAGTTCATCCACGTCACGCCACCGCCAGCGAGGACCGCGGCACCCAGCGCGACGAAGACCCCGGCGCGTGCCTTCGCGGCGGCCCCAGGGTTGCCAGTGGAGGTGGCGATGGCCCAGATGATTGCGCTGATGATGATCATGAGGACAGCAAAAATTAGGATGATCGTGAGCATCGCCCCGATGACAACCTTGAGATCGCCGATACCGCTCATGCTGCCGAAATCCGGAAACACATTCACGACAAGCCGCCCGTCATTGCCGAGCATCCGGCTCCTGCGGTGGCTTCCGGAAGGTCGGCGGCATCGTGATCGTTGAGCCACTTCGCCGCATCGACCGCCTCAGCGTTCGTGCCACCCGGCCGGACTTCGAAGTGAAGGTGCGGACCGGTGGAGTGTCCAGACGAGCCGACATCACCGATGTGTTGACCAGCGATGGGGTCTGCCGCACCGGTAGGTGACATCTGATTTGGGTTGCCCGGGAGGGTGCCCTGGAAGGATGTCATTGTGCCTAAGCCTTATCCGAGCGAGTTCCGTGACGACGTTGTGCGCGTCGCCAGGAGCCGCGAGCCCGGTGTGACCATCGAGCAGATCGCGACCGATTTCGGTGTCCATCCGATGACGCTGCAGAAGTGGCTGCGGCGTGCCACGGTCGAAGAGGGCTCGAAGCCGGGCGTGTCACGTTCCGAGGGCGCGGAGCTGCGGGAGGCGCGGAAGCGGATCCGGTTGCTGGAGCAGGAGGTGGAGGTGCTGCGGCGGGCTGCGGCGTATCTGTCGCAGGCGAACCTGCCGGGAAAAGGCTCTACCCGCTCGTGACCGAGCTCGCCGTTGACGGTGTTCCCGTCGCGGTGACGTGCCGGGTACTCAAGCTCGCTCGACAGCCCTATTACCGGTGGCTGGCGAACCCGATCACCGATGCCGAACTTGTCGCGGCGTATCGCGCGAACGCGTTGTTCGACGCGCACCGCGATGATCCCGAGTTCGGGTACCGGTTCCTCCTCGACGAGGCCCGCGACGCGGGCGAGGTCATGGCGGAGCGGACGGCGTGGCGGATCTGCCGTGACAACGGCTGGTGGTCCGCATTCGGCAAACGCCGCCGCGGGAAGGGCCGCCGTCCTGGCCCACCGGTCCACGACGATCTCGTGCGCCGGGAGTTCACTGCGGATGCCCCGAACCGGCTCTGGCTCAGCGACATCACGGAGCACAAAACCGGCGAAGGAAAGCTCTACCTTTGCGCGATCAAGGACGTGTTCTCGAACCGGATCGTGGGCTACTCGATCAGCGACCGGATGAAAGCTCGTCTCGCCGTCAACGCGGTCAACAACGCCGTCGCCAGACGCGGGAACGTCGCCGGCTGCGTGGTCCACACCGACAGAGGGTCCCAGTTTCGTGCTCGCAAGCTCGTCCGCACCCTGCACCGCCACGGCATGGTCGGATCGATGGGCCGCGTCGGCGCGGCGGGCGACAACGCGGCGATGGAATCGTTCTTCAGCCTGCTGCAGAAGAACGTCCTCAACCGGCGCACCTGGGCCACCCGCGACGAGCTCCGCATCGCCATCGTCACCTGGATCGAGCGCACCTACCACCGACGCCGCCGACAGAAGCGACTCCACGGTTTGACCCCCATCGAGTACGAAGCAATCATGAATACCGACGTCGCCCTCGCGGCGTGACTACAAACCGTCACCTATCCGTGCGGCAGACCCATGACGTGTTCTCCGACGGTGGCGTGGATGCCGTTCTCCCACATATGCGCGTAGGCGGTCGCGATGGTCTCGCCATCGATGCGGTGCTCAATCACGACGAGTCCGCCATAGCCGCCAGAGAACTCCGCGACTGTCACGACACCATCCGCTGCTGCGAGGATGGGTGTTCCGTCAGCGGCAGCAAGGTCGGTGCCTGAGTGGAAGGCCCTCTCTCCGGTGATGGGGTCAAAGCGGGGCCCGAAGTCACCAGTGAGCACCCAGGTACCTTCCGGCAACGGGAACACGACGTGCGAGGATCCGGCCACGGCGTCAGCCGGAGACGGGGCAGTCGTCGAAGAAGTCGATTTGCCGCTCGTGAGGGTCGTGAGGATCATCTCGGCGACGGGCTCGTAGTTGTTGTACCGGTGAGGATAGGCAGACACCTCGACCGCCTGAGCGGCTTCGCCTTTACCCATGCTCTGCCATCCAGGAATGTCGAGGAGGCCGCGGGGCGAGGGATAGTTGGGGCCGGACGGTCCGCCAAAGAACGCAGCAGCTTGATACTCGGGGTCCATCAGCTCAGCTACGGATCCCCAGCCCGATTGTGGGCGCATTTGAAACAGGCCGAGCGAGTCGTGGTCGGACCCGTTTCCATCGTTCGGATAGCCCCCGGATTCCTGGTAGGTGCCCGTGTTCGCGAGCTGCCGCAGCGTCGACTCGGTGAGCGCAGCCATGATCGCGATCTGGACGCCATCTCGGGTGACGCGCTCGATCCGTGAGCCCACGGTGATGATCGTTGCCGCGTGAGTCAGCTGCTGCTTGTTGAGCGTGAACGTCTCACCATTCGCTGTTGTCACCACGAGAGAGTCCGGCACGTTGCCCAAGGTGAGTCCTGACGAGGAAAGACACGCAATAACGGCGGGATTTATCACGAGACCGAAGGTGACGAGCCCTAGCGTTGGAGCCAAGAACATCAGGGCGACGACTGCGATCGCGAGCTTCTTCATCATGAGCTGGTCTTCCTAACGCAGCGGATTGTTCAGCTGTGAGAGCCGCAAGACGTAGCAACTGCCATCGGGCGGGCAGGCAATGAAGACCGTGAACGCGACCTCTTGCTCGGCGCTGACTTGGTCGCCGTTCCAGAGACCGGAGCGATGGCGGATTCCCTCTAACGTGAATGCGGTGGTGCCAGCGGGGAGCTGGCCAGGGCGAGCCTGTGCGAGTGCGTCGGTCCAGGCATCCGGCACGAATGCGGACGTGATTTCCAAGTGTTGGCTCGTCGCGTACTGTCGCAGCTGCGTCCACGCATCCTGGGTGGGCAAGTACATTGCTACGTCGGCGGCGAGCCCCGGCTGCTCGGTGCCGGTGGGGTCGGCGACGTCGAGGATGACTTTGGTGTAGTCCAGCGGCAGGAACCCACTGCCGGTGTCCCAGGTGAATAGCGCCGTCGCGACGCTGCGCGAGAAGCCCTCCGCATCGGTGCTGTGAGGGATGGCCGTAATCCGAGACGGCCGGAACGGTGACTCACGCGACGGTTGCGCTGCTGGTTCAGTGATCGACGGTGACGGACCGATTGGAGCCGTGGTTTCGCGGGAGCCGATGATGATCCCGTAGATGCCAACACCTGTGACGAGAATCACCGCTATCGAAGCAGCGATGAGAGCGACGAGCGTGCGTCGTGAGCGGAGCGCGGTGGGGAGCTTCATGTCGGCCAGGTGCGCAGCGCCAGCCCGTCATCATCAGATCGCGCGAAGGTCGCCCCTTGATGCTGATGAGTCGGAACTTGCATCCTCGGCATCGAGCACACTTCGGAGTTGTTCGGCAAAGTGTGAAGTCGCGTCAACGACGCGGAGGAACATCTCGACTTCTGCATCGCTGAGCTGGCGGACGAGGTCGTCGACCTCGAAGTGTCGCCACCATCCATCGAGTTCATTCCACGTCACCACGAACGCCCGAACTGGCCAGGGCTCGTCGGTGTCGATGGGCGCCGTTCTGGGGCTCGGTGAGGGACGACGCTTCTGACGTGGCATGCTCTTGATGCGTGCCAGCGCGGCCTCGGCCAGCTGCGCTACGTCCTCGGCCGGTGCATCTGACTGAGCCCCCAACACGAGCTGCCGTGCGCGTTCATAACTGGGATGCACGGGCGCGCCGGACCCGATGAGTTCAAGCTCAGCTGCGACACCCTCTCGCACCGACTCTGTCTGGTTCTCATCGTCAGCGAGCTGTTGCAGGTAGTTGATCTTCTCCAGCGTGGTGTGTGACGCGCCATCCGGGATCATCGCGGCGGCCTGCGCACGGGAATCTCCGAGCAACTCTGACGGTGCCGCGAAATTTGCGTCACCGTCAGTTCCCGGCTGGTTTTCGCGGCTGAACCGTGACGCTTCCTGACGGCGAGCGGCATCCTCAGCCATCAGCGTCTTGATCTCTCGATAGAGCGCGGCGCTCTCTAACTGGGTGAGCGGCTTGTGCAGCACGTTGTCGTCCTGCTCGGCAAGGAGGTGCGCGAGATCCCCCGAGATGCCGGACCGCACCCAGACCTTGACGTGCTGCCATCCGAGCTGCTTTATCGCAGCCAATCGTCGCGCACCGCAGACCAGGATCCCGTCAGGGGTGACTGTGATCGGCTGCAGCAGACCATCGCGCTCGATCGACGCGGAGAGTGATCTGAGGTCGCCGAGCCCAGTGCGGTGACGGCGTCCGACCTGGATCGAGTCGACTGCCCGTTCCAGCTCGATATGGCCGTCACGTGCATTCATCGTGCGTTCCCATGAGTGGGCGCCGACATCGCAACAACCATTACCAGGTCGTCGTCACTGAGAAGCGTCGGGAGTGTCTCGCCGACGAGTAGGCGGAGCAGGATGCCACGACCGGTGCTCGTCGCGCGGTAAGCAGGATGGGGATGCCCAAGCAGCACGTGCAGAAGCGACGACCAAGAGTCGGCGGGCAAGTCGAGAAGCGCTCTTGCGTGCTTGTCTCGGCGCAGCAGCTCGTACGCACTTTGCCGAGACCCGATCCGTGCCACCGCGCTGCACACATGCTCGATCGCGGCCCGCGCGGTGTTTTCGGGCCACCCCAAGGTCGTGAACAGGGTGATCGAGCACTTGATTGCGCGCCGGGCTGTATCGACGTCTCGCGTGGTGTTGGGGTCGTCGTCCTCCGTGATGGAATATCGATCCACGACGTGGAATGCCGGGTGGTAGTCGGCAAGAGGATTCTCACGGTCGGCAAAACGTTCGGGGTCGTGAAACGCAGATACCTGCGGGCGACGTGCTTGATGCGTCGCGCAGAGCAAGCCCTGCCCGCGTTCCTCCGCGATGCAGGTGACTTGGACGCCACGGGTGACCACAGCCCAAGGATCAATGGCCTCGCGAGCGGATCGAGTTCTCATCACGTCGAATGCTGCCGACGCTGCCTCCCACGGATCCAGGCCATGCTTGCGAGCCAATGCGGCATACTTCTCCGCGGCGAATGCTGCGAGTTCAGCAGCGACGCGATCGTGCTCCCACGCGCGGGCACCCGTGTCGTGCAGTCGATGTAGCAAGGCGCGAAGCCCTTCGCTCGTCGTATAGTCCTCGCGTGGCTGCGGCGCCGGGCTGTTGTTATCGGTCATGGTGTGGGCACCTCCTGGCAAGCAGGTGCGCGCCCGCTCCCCAGCGGGGTCCTGGATGTCAGCGAAGTGCCCATGAGATGCCGTGCCCGACGATCAGGGGGTCCCGATCGCGCCGCGCTCGGTCCCTCGTCTGGAGCTGCCATGTCCGAACGCGGACAACGGCGGGAGGTGCCGGGCTCGCTCCGCGATGCCGCGGGCGCTGGTCGCGGTCGCTTGGTACGTGCGACGTCGAAGCTCGGCCTGGAAATTGATCCCTGCCCCGGCAACGCGCGAACCACCGCGCACCATCAGATCAGTCGGACGCACCCACTCGACTCCACGACCGCGGTAGAACGCGGGGTCGATTCCAGTGCTGCGACTATGACCTTGAACGCTCGCTGCCTCAACTGCTTCCGGAGCGCTCGTCGTCCTTACGGAATTCTCACTGGCAGCGACAGCGGCGCCGTCCTTTTCTTCGTCGCTCATTTCAATTCCTCCTTGTGCGGCGTTGCGAATGCGGGCACATTGCGATCCTGATCGAGCGGGTTGTTTGCGAACCAGCGGCCCACAGTCGAAGGGTGCACACTCAGCTCACGCGCAATCCTCTTGTTCGACCACCCGTCCGCGCGCAAAGCCATCGCAGACTCCTGGGGCGTGGTCTGCGTCATGGTCTTGCGAGCAGCTTCGGGTCGCTCGGGAATACGGATGAGGAGCACTGTGAGGTGAGTTATCGCCAGCAAGACCAGCGGTGGAACCGCCGCCACCGCCGCGGCGAGAAAGCTCGGCACATCGGCATCCGCCGCGACAACCGCGTGAATCGAATTGGCTGTCACTGACACGGCCGCGGCGCCAGCCAGCAGAGTCCAGGGGTACCAGGCTGCTCGGGCTCCGGCCAGCGCGACGACGGCGACGGTCGATACGACGATGACGCCGTCGACAATGAGCGGCCACGCCCACGCTTGCCCGGCACCAATCCCTGAACGGGCGGCGAGGTCCGCAAGCGAGGTGAATGACAGCCAGAAAGCTCCCGCGGCAATGAAGACGGTGCCCGCGACGGCCGTCATGACAGCCCATCGTCGCGCGTTGAAATCACTCATGCCAGTGCCCGTGGGTGTGACGCGGGCGGTGGGCGATCACACGACGTTTTTGTGTTGGCGCGCATCGATCGCTGCGGAGGTGCACCCTGCACTGCCCGGTATGCAGACCGGACGGTAGTCGCGGCTTCTCGCTGGCTGAGACCGGCCTGTTCGGCGGCAGCGCTGAGGGCGTCGAGCGCCTCGCTGTTCGGCACCATCTGCTCCGCCATCTTGCACGCGGCCCAGAAGAGCCCATGGTTGCGTTCGCCTTCTTGGAGTCGCGCAACCCAATCGGCCAGCCGTTGCACGTCAACTGGCTGTTGCGCCGACCGCGGACTTCGACGTGCCTCGTTACGTTGCGGCGGATCGAGATAGTCGTGGAGCTGCTGCGAGTCGAGCGGACGACCTCGTCCACCAGTCAACTGGAGGATCTCGTATCGGTGCGTCGACCCGGCGAGGGTGCGCTCAGACGGTGGGACAATGACATAGCCTCCGTCGCCACGGAAGTCGATTCCGGTCCGCGCGGATTGCCATGAGCGCTGCTCGCTGTTCCTTTCTGCTGGGAAGAAGAGGTGCAGCCCGCCGGACGGAGTCCTGACGGCGGCTTCCCAACCTTCAAGCAGCCCGGCACGCTGGGCGCCATCGAGTGCGTCGTAACCGTTGACCGAGCTGTGCACGTCGACGTCCACCACGACAAGGCCCGTGGCAGCGCCAGTCGGCATCCCGATATTTGCTGACGGCATCGCGGCCCACCAGCGATGAACCGACTCGGGCTCGCTGCTGGCCGAAAGGAACCCTCCCGCAACGGCGGGGCGCTTCCCGTCCGCGGTGCAGGGAAACACGGGGACGCCGGATGCTGCGAACGCGAGCGCGCTCTGACGGAGGGAGACCCCGCGACCAATGTGATCGAGCGTCGTCACGAATGCTTCCGGCGCATTCATCGCATCCCTCGCACGTCGGCCAACGCCACCTGTTGTGACGCCGCGGTGGCCATGGTTGAGGGTGAGGCGCCCGTGCATTCGACTGCCTTGGAGCCTTGACGAGGCGAGTCCCGCTCCAGCCCCGGAGGTGTGCCGTCACCGGTCATTTGTGTGTCGAGCTGATCGAGAATCTTCATCGCCGTCGCACGGACTCGCTCGCCCGTTGCCCGAACGACCTTCGACGGTTCCTCCCCATCGACTTGAGCCGCCCACGTCGAGACATACGGAATCGTGTAGCCGGTGGTGTCCATGCCGTGCGCCGCGCCCACCATGAGCGCTACCGACTCCGCCTCGACTTCACCAATACCTCGGTGCTGACGTGCATCTCCCTGGTCGGGGCCGTGCATGAGGACATGTGCGAGCTCGTGAGCCAGCGTCTTCGTCTGGGCGGCCGGGTCCATGTCATCGCGGACGCTCACGGTTTTCTCCCCGTAGTTGGTCACGCCGTTCGCACCATAGATCGCGCCTGCATTGGCCACGGCGTGCAGCTGGAATCCGGCTGCTTCGATCTGCCGAGTGATTCCAGCTCTGAGTCCCGAAGGAGCCTCACCACGCAGCAGCTTCGGAGTAGGCGGTGCCGGGATCGGATCGCCCGAGGTCTGCGCGGCGTCCCAGACGTACGCGGGGCGGACGCCGACCATCTTCGACCGAACTTGCTCACCGGGGCGAGGCTTCTCGTTTCGGTTGAGTCGTCGCCATGATGTCTGGTCCGATGGGGTCGGCGAGGCGAAGCGGCCAGTAACGGGAGCAAGGATTTGGTAACCCGGCTGGCCCTTCTCCACCTGATGCCCGAGCTGCTGCCACTGTTTGTAACCGGCCACGTACGAAGGCATCGGATCGGGCACCAAGCCTGCCTCATGCGCGGCGGTGTGCTGCATCCAGATCAGAAGCGTGTTGTTGAACGAACGGCTTCGGAACTGGGCTGCGAAGGCAAGTGCCTTGGCCCAGTCTTCGCCAGACACCAGCTGATCGACAGCCTCGGTCAGCTTCTCGTGCAACTCATCGAGCTTTGCCTCGCGCGCTTCGCGGCGATCGTCTGTGGATGCCATTGATCCGCCTCCTCTTCGATGTGCCATGACGCAGAAGCGTGTGGCGATACACCTGTGAGGTGAGCGAGGATGCCCAAGCCGCGGTGACGCGGAACGGCATATTAGCCGGGATGTCATGAGCGTGCTGTGACTACGCGCGACTGAGTGAACGAGCATCATCGCCTCGAATCTGGGCATGGTCCACCTCCCTTTGAGCAGCGGTGCCATCACGCCCAATCATGAAGTTTGAGCATGCTCAAATGGCTTAGGTCTTCCGTTCTAACATGGCAATTGAGCATGCGCAACCCTTGATTTGTGCATGCTCAACGGCTATATTGAGCATGCGCAACACTCCTGCCGGGGTGGCCGTCGCCGATACCTACCCGTCCCGAACGGAAGGGGTCAACACCAATGACCGAGAACGAGAGCAAAGCCGCAGCTGCGGATCTCGCGAAACGCCTGCGCCTGCTGCTCGACGTTGCGATCGCTGAGTCCGGTATTGAACCCACGTATTCGCAGATCGCCGCCTACCTAGGCGAACGCGGTACAAATCTGTCGAGATCGCGGTGGACCTACATGGTGAACGGGCACCGGTACGTGCAAGATCCCGAGGTATTCGAAGGGCTGGCATCGTTCTTCGATGTCGACGCTGACTTCCTTGTCGGTTCTGATGGTGCCGAGGTCCCGGCGAGAGTGAGTGCACAACTTGATCTTGTGCGCTCAATGCGGGCGGCGAAGGTCAAGTCCTACGCAGCCCGCACCCTTGGAGATATTTCACCGAAAGCTCTCCAAGCCATCAGCAGGTTCCTAGATGAGGAAATGGCACACACAATCGAGCAGTGACGTTGCACCCCGGTGCGAGCGACGCCGGTAGATGCTCTCGAAGGAGGGTGAGCAGAGCATGAATATCGAAATGACCGTATCTACGGCTGTCGCAGATCTTGCTCTGGGCGGAGCCTTCACCTTCGACGCCTTGTTCGACGCTGTGCGGCAGCGCAGGCAACGGAAGCTGCGCGTCGTTGAGCTTGCCGAGCTTGGCGACCACGATGGCATCTGCGCCGTCTGGCTGACTACCGATACTGAGGATCTGATCCTTCATGCCCACAGCGACTCGGTTCTGCACCGCCAGCAGTTCGTTCTGCATGAGTTCGCTCACATGATTCTTGGGCACTGCGACGGCGACGAGTGCTCCGAGGTGGATGCCCTGCTGCCCGATATCCCACCGCACACTCGCGGACGTTTGCTCAGGCGCCAGGACCTCGACACAGGCACTGAGATCGCTGCAGAGTCATTGGCTGATCGGCTCGCGGCAGGCATCCGCGGTTCGGCCTTCGCGGAGTCTCGCTACTCGGAGATATTCGCATGATCCAGACGCTCGTCGCGGCACTCATGTGGGTGCTTGTGGCGAGCCTGCTCGTCCTGCGGCGCGGGCGCACAGACCGCAGTATCACGTACTCGGCGCTCACCATCGCTATCGCGATGACACTCAACGTCGATGCGGTCTACGTCATCGTCGATCGGGTCCTTGGCGCAACCAACCTGGCTACGCTGCTCTCAGATGGCCTCCTGATGATCGGACTCTTCTTCCTCGGACGGGCAGCAATGAAAGCGGGGGAGTATCGCCCTCGGTTGGTGCGCGCAGCCGTCGGTCGCTCCGCGCTGTCCATCGCACTCCTCGGCGCCACAGTGGCTTTCATGCTCATCGAGCGTGGGTCAACGACGGTCAACTTCATGATTGATCTCGGCGCCCAACTGTGGGCCGCGACGTATTCGATCATCGCCTTCACGTACTGCGGGATTGTCGTTGCTGCGATGCTCGCGCTGGCGACACGCCAGTTCCGGCTTGGTGCTGGCATCCAGCGCATTCCGCCAGCGCTGCTGTTGATTGGCTCCGCTTCGGGCGTCGCCCTCTGCGTGGTGGTGATCGTTATGGATGTTGCGCACATCTCAGGCAACCTCGAACTCATGAACGCGGTCGGCGCAACGTATGGGCCGCTGTCTCTACTCGCGTTTGTTTTTCTGTGCGCCGGATTCGTAGGGCAACCAATGGTCCGATACGTGCGGGATCGCGCCCGACGTGCGCAGGCAGCTGAGATGGTGAGAGAGCTGGAGCCGCTCTGGCGTCGAGCAACACTCGTGCGGCCGGGACTCAGCGGCACGAACTCGCTCGGGTCGAGCCTGGATGACCCAGAGGTACGCCTCCACCGCGAGATCGTCGAGATCCGTGACGCCATGATCGATCCACGCGTCTCTTTCGAAGTCACTGGACCCGATCGTGCATTGCTGGAGCGAGCCGAGGCTCACCTCTTGGGGGCTGATGCGCGCGGCGCACTTGAATCTGTGCATGGTCGCCCTGCACGCGAACGAGGACAGGTATGAGACGGATCATCGCTGCGGCCGCGGCGCTGCTTACCGCGGGAGGTCTGAGTCTCGGATGGACTATCGCCCGGAGGCTGACCGCACCGGTGGGCCCAAGGAACTTCGACCTGACCATCCGCGACGTGGAGGTTGATGGAGATCGGCGACTACTGGTCCTCGACCGCACACGCGAGACTGCCGCGCGTGGTGTCTACAACCTGTGGGTCGAGACGGGGGAGTGGGTGCGAGTATCCGACGAAGTGCTCGACCGAAGCTCTGATCAGATCGCCCGGGTTGTGACGGATGCGGCAAACGACTTCCTAGCTTTCGCTGGCGACCGCTTCTCATGGAGCGGGATCTACTTCGCAAACCCAGCCGATGCAGGCCTCAGCGCCACGGACGTCTCGATCGACACAGGCGCGGGGGTAGCCCCGGCCTGGCTCATTGAGGGCGAAGAGAACGGTTCGACCTGGGCGATCCACATCCACGGTCTTGGGAGTAGTCGGGCCGGAACCTTGCGCGGTGCGCAGGTCGCCACGGAATTGGGCTACACATCGGTCATCGTCAGCTACCGCAACGACGGCGAAGGCCCCCGGCTTGGTACCGGACGCTCAACGCTTGGCCTCACCGAGAGCGAGGACGCCGAAGCCGCAGTGGAGCATGCGATCCAGAACGGCGCGCAACGGATCGTACTGTTCGGTTGGTCAATGGGTGCCGCGATCGCGCTACGAGTTGCCAGCCGCGCACGAGAGCGCGGTGTTATCGCGGGACTCGTCCTGGACTCTCCAGTTCTCAACTGGATCGACGTGATCAAAGCGAACTGCGCGCGCAGCGGTTTGCCCGGTGCCGCAGGCAATCTCGCCACCCCGTGGTTGACGTTCGGCCCGTTCGCTCGAATGGTTGGGCTGCCGAGCGCAATCCCACTTCGGGAGTTTGATTGGGTGCAGCGTGCCGAAGAGCTCACCGTGCCCATGCTGATCCTTCACGGTGTCAGGGATGACTCAGCTCCTATCAACGTCTCGGAAGCACTCCGCGATCGACGTCCTGATCTTGTCCAACTGGAATCCTTTGATGCAGGGCACACGCTTGCGTGGAACTCCGACCCGTCGCGATGGCGCTATGCGGTCAGTGCCTGGCTCGCGAAGCAGCTGCCTTCTTGACCTGCAACGTGATGCGAGCGCGATCTCGCGAGGGACAGTAGGCCGGTTCACACCCGGAAAAACCCTACTCAACCCGCTGTCTCTCCGATATCATCGGGGATGTCGGCCTGAGCGGGTCGAGATGGAGGACTTACGTGACCGAGCCGTGGCTGTCAGCTGACGACATCGCTGTTCATCTTGGCGTCACCAAGGACACTGTCTACACCTGGATCGCTGAGAAGGGCATGCCCGCCCACAAGATCGGTCGCCTGTGGAAGTTCCAGGCCAGCGAGATTGACGACTGGGTTCGAGGCGGCGGCGCGGCCGGAAACGTGTCTGACGGGGCGGAGGGCTAACGCTTGCGCATCATCAATAACGTCACAGACCTCCTCGGAGACGATTTGAAGGCCGAGATCACCCCGGGCTCCAAAGTCCGTATCGCTGCATCGACATTCTCGATCTTCGCGTTCGAGGCGCTCCGTAAGGAGCTGGAGCAGGTTTCTGAGCTGGAGTTCATTTTTACGACGCCAGCGTTCGTTACGGAGAAGATGACGGACAAGCTCCGCAAGGAGCGCCGCGAGTTCTTCATCCCCGGTGCGCACGCCGAGTCGAGCCTGTCTGGGTCGGAGTTTGAGATTAGGTTGCGCAACCAACTCACCCAGCGCGCAGTGGCGAAGGAATGTGCCGACTGGGTACGCCGCAAGGTCACGTTCCGCTCGAACGCAACCAGCAACCCGATGCAGCAGTTCGCAGTCGTTGGCGACAGCGCTGCCTACACGTCTCTGCAAGGCTTCACCACGGCCGACCTTGGCTACGAGCGGGGCAACGCGGTATCGAACATGGTGCAACGCGTTGATGAGGCTCCGATGACGTCTCAGTACCTCCAGCTGTTTGACCAAATCTGGCACAATCCCGATCAGCTGGACGATGTCACTCAAACGGTCCATGACCACATTGCCAGCGTCTATGCGGAAAATGCCCCAGCACGCATCTACTTCCTAGTCCTTTACAACCTGTTTGCGGAGTTTTTGGACGACATCAACGAAGATGTCCTGCCGAACGATCGCACTGGCTATCAAGATACGAAGGTTTGGCAGAGCCTCTACAATTTCCAGCGCGATGCGGCAACCGGGATCATCAACAAGCTGGAGACCTACAACGGCTGCATCCTCGCCGACAGCGTCGGTCTGGGTAAGACCTTCACGGCGCTGGCGGTGATCAAGTACTACGAGCTGCGCAACAAGTCAGTGCTCGTGCTTGCTCCGAAGAAGCTTTCCGAGAACTGGACAAACTACAACGCAAACCTCACGACGAATATTTTTGCGTCTGATCGGTTTAACTACGACGTTCTCGCCCACACCGACCTCTCCCGCACACGCGGAGAATCGCTCGGCCTGAGACTGGATCGGATCAACTGGGGCAACTACGACTTGGTTGTCATCGATGAGTCGCACAACTTTCGCAACGCCGACTACGCCGAGGAAAAGGAATCTCGCTACCAACGGCTCATGCGGAAAGTTATCCGAGAAGGTGTAAAGACCAAGGTGCTGATGCTCTCGGCAACCCCGGTAAACAACCGCTTCAACGACTTGAAGAACCAGCTCCAACTCGCTTACGAAGGGGAGTCGGAGAACCTCGCCCAGCATCTGAACCTCTCTACCACCGTAGAGAAAGTCTTCAGCGACGCGCAACGGGTATTCAATGAATGGTCCAAACTCGACCCTCAAGATCGCACCACCGATCGCATCCTCAAGATGCTCGACTTCGACTTCTTCGAGTTACTCGACGCGGTGACGATTGCCCGCTCACGCAAGCACATCCAGGCGTTCTATGACACCACTGAGATCGGCGCATTCCCCGAACGCCTCCCACCGCTCTCGATCCGCGCACCGCTCACTGACCTAGCGGATGTGCCGGACTTCAACGAGATCTTCGAGCAACTCCAAGCGCTTACCCTCGCCGTCTACACTCCGATGGCTTACGTATTTCCAAGTCGGATGAGTAAGTACGAGGATCTGTACAACGTCACAACAGGCAGCGCCCGCTCCAACCTTGGCCAAGCCGGGCGCGAGCAAGGCCTGAAGAAGCTCATGACGGTGAACCTTCTCAAACGACTGGAGAGTTCAGTCGAAGCCTTCCGCCTGACCGTAAGCAAGATCGAGGAGTCAGTGGACCGCACATTGCGGCGCCTCGATTCTCACGCAGGAGCGCTCGCTGATCTGAGCGCGGACCTCACGGGACTTGACTTCGATCTCGATGATGAAGACGATGCAAACATCGAGGCCATTTCGTTCGGCGAGAAGATCAAGATCGACCTCGATGACATTGACATCGAGTCCTGGCGGCGGGACCTCTGGAACGATCGTGAGACCCTTCGAGAACTGCTTGATGAGATGCGCAAGGTCGCTCCGGCCCACGACCTGAAGCTCCAGAAAATCAAGCAACTCATCACCGAGAAGGTCGCACATCCGATCAACCCTGGCAACCGCAAGGTGCTGGTCTTTTCGGCGTTCGCTGACACCGCGAACTACCTCTACCGTGAGCTCGCCCCGGTGCTCACCAATGCCGGGCTGGAGACGGCCGTCATTACCGGCGGCAGCCATGGCGCCAAGGCCACGCTCGGTACCGGATTCGACTTCCAGCAGGTCATGGCGATGTTCTCGCCAAAGTCGAAGCAACGGCACCTCACCATGCCGAAAGAGACGCGCGAATTGGACGTCCTCATTGGCACTGATGTCATCAGCGAAGGGCAAAACCTCCAGGACTGCGACTTTCTGATCAACTACGACATCCACTGGAATCCGGTGCGGATCATCCAGCGGTTTGGGCGTATCGACCGCATCGGCTCCACCAATGCTCAGATTCAGCTGGTCAACTTCTGGCCCGACATTTCCCTCGACGAGTACATCAACCTCAAAGAGCGGGTCGAGAACCGCATGGTCATCGCTGACGTGGCGGGTACCGCCGATGACAACGTCCTCAGTCTGGAAAACTCCGATGCGGCGTTCCGCAAAGAACAGCTCCGCAAGCTCCAGGATGAGGTCATTGAGCTTGAAGACGTGCGGACCGGTGTCTCGATCACTGACCTCGGGCTCAATGACTTCCGGATGGATCTGCTGGGCTACATCAAGGACAATGGAGATCTCGCAGACGTACCCAAGGGCCTGCATGCCGTCGTTCCTGCGGACCCTGCGAAGGGCCTGCAGCCGGGGGTGATCTTTGCGCTGCGTAGCGTGAACGCAGAGGATGCTCAGCTCGCCGGGAAGAGTGGTAACCGTGGCAACCGGCTCCACCCGCATTATCTTGTCTACCTGGACGATGAAGGCAACGTCATCGCCGACCACACCGAGGCCAAGCACCTGCTAGACCTGCTCCGCGCCGGATGTCGCCCCTACGACGAGCCACTCTCCGAGGCCGTGCATGTGTTCAACGCAGCTACGCAGGAGGGTGCGCAGATGGGAAAGTACTCCGGGCTCCTGACAGATGCGATTCACTCGATGATCGACGTCACAGAAGAACGCGACATCGACAGCCTCTTCACCGGTGGACAAACCAGCGCGCTGACCCAGACCATCGCAGGGCTCGACGACTTCGAACTGATCGCATTCGTCGCCATTGTGGACCCCCCGTCTTCGCTCCCTGAGCCTGCCGACGAGGGAACCAATGGTTGATTTGCTGTACAAGTGGCCTGTCGCAGCAAAGTTCGGCAGCCGTGTGCCCAAGGAGAAGTTCTACGAGTACGGCAACGTCAGCACCGCTGTGCGCGAGAAGTTTGTGTCCGAGGTCCAGCGCATTACTTGGGCCTACAAGCTTGCCGAATCCACCATCAACCTCCCTGGCAACGCAACTGTGCCCGAGATCCAGGTCTTCCAGATAGACACGAAAACCGGTGAGGTCGCCGATCAGGCGCTGTCTGCGATCGACAAGGCCATCCAGTACCCGATCATCTTCGAGATCACGCGAAGAAGTGCAGGCGAACCGCAAGTCCGGATGGCCGCGGCGCACAAGCAGCTCGGTTCGGGCGCTCCGAAGCTCAGCACCTATTACTCGACCGGTTGGTTGCCTGCGGATGCAGAACGGCAGTCGCTCCCCACAGCAATCGGCTTGCCCACCCTCTACGCGGCGATCCTAGAGCCGTTGACGCCGGTAACGGTACGGCCCGGTGAGGAGATGTCAGCGGTTGCCGACAGGCTGGCAACCGTGCGGAAACTCGAACGCGAGATCACCGCTTTGGAGCGCAAGCTCCGCACCGAGCCGCAGTTCAACCGCAAAATCGAGCTGCGCCGCACCCTCAAAACTAGACAACAAGAACTCGAACAGCAGAGGTAACCCGTGGAAAAACTACGCATGACGTCGCCAGACCTGACAGACGCCAATATCGAGAAGCTTGCCGAGTTGTTCCCGACCGTCGTCACTGAGTCCGTCGACGCCGACGGCAACGTCACGATGGCCGTCGACTTCGATCTGCTGCGCCAAGAGCTCTCCGACCACGTGATCGAAGGATCGCAGGAGCGATATCAACTGGACTGGCCGGGCAAGCGCGCCTCTGCGGTTGAAGCCAATATTCCTATCTCGAAGACCCTCCGTCCAAACGCAGAGGAGTCTGTCGAGTTTGACGCCACTGAGAACCTCTTCATCGAGGGTGACAACCTCGACGCACTGAAGCTAATGCAAGAGTCCTACCTCGGCAAGATCAAGCTTATTTACATCGATCCGCCTTACAACACCGGAAGCGACTTTGTCTACTCCGATTCGTTTTCGCAGACGGTAGATGACTACTTGCGGGAGTCTGGACAGTCAGACGAAATCGGCGCTCGTCTGATCTCCAACGCTGAGACAAATGGTCGATATCATTCGGACTGGTTGAGCATGATGTTTCCTCGGCTCAGACTGGCTAGATCCTTGCTCAGCGACGACGGCGCCATCTTCGTTAGCTGCGATTATCACGAGAGCGCCAATCTACGATCTCTGCTCGATGAGGTGTTTGGTCGCTCAAACTTCATTGCAGAGCTAATCTGGCAGCACAGCGTGCAGCCCAAGGGGTATACCGATACCGTCTCTGTGCACCACAACACGATCCTCGGCTACCGGCGTGGCGAGGCATTTGCGCTGCAGCCGCTCGAACGCACTCCCGAACATAACGTCAACTATCGGAACCGCGATGATGACCCTCGCGGGCCGTGGCGGGCCGGTGACGTTCGAAACGCGCTCTACCGGCCGAATCTTCGCTACCAGCTAGCGACACCGAGCGGAGGGGTCATCGACCCTCCTGAGAATGGTTGGCGCTGGAGCCGCGAAACCATGCAATTGAAGATCGAGACCGGGGAGGTGGTTTTCAACGAGAGCGAGACGTCGATCACACGGAAGATCTATCTCGATACCCTCGAGGGCCGCGCAGTCGAGTCATTGTGGCTCGGCAGCGAAGTCGGTACCACGCGCGAAGCCACCACGGAGGTCAAAAGACTATTTGATGGGAAAGCGGTGTTTGACACACCGAAACCTACGAAGTTGATCGAGCAGTTGCTCTGGATCGCGGGCGTTGGCGAAGGCGATATCGTCATGGATTTCTTCGCAGGGTCAGGCACCACGGCAGACGCGGTCATGCGCGCAAACGCCAAAGACGGCAAGAACCGGTCATGGATTCTCGTCCAGCTGCCGGAAACGCTTCCTCCTACAAGTGAAGCTGCGAAGCAGGGCTTCAGTACCATTGCAGAGCTCGCCCGCGAGAGGGTCCGCCGCGCGAGCAAACGTGCGTCCGAGGAATCCGGTTTGAACAGAGCGCACTTTGACTCAGGTTTTCGCGCTCTGACAGTCGATACCTCGAACATGATTGATGTCTTACGCGCACCAGACGAGACTGGACAACTCGATCTGGCGGAACTCGAGGAAAATATCAAGCCGGGGCGTACTGGTGAGGACCTGCTCTTCCAAGTGCTATTGGACTGGGGGCTCGACTTGTCGATGTCAATAGATCGGGTGTCCATTCACGGCCATGAGGTGTTTCGAGTCGAGGACGGCGCTCTGATCGCTTGCTTTGACGGAGAGGTCAGCCCTGAGCTGGTTCGGGCCATCGCAGATGAAAAGCCAGTTCGCGTTGTGTTCCGGGACTCCGCATTCGGGTCGGATGACGCACGGATCAATGCGGAGCAGGTTTTCCGCGAGGTATCTCCGGCGACCGACGTGAAGGCGATTTGATCGGGATGAAACTACAGTTCAAGGTCCAGCAATACCAGACCAACGCTGTCGACGCGGTTGTCGAGATTTTCGAGGGGCAGCCCAAGCGCGACGGCATCTCCTATCGAATCGACCCAGGCAGAACGACGCCTGTCTCGAACCCGAGGCTGTTCGAGACGAACGATACGCCCGACTCCGGTCTTCGGAACGCCGACATCGCGCTCTCCTCTACCCAGCTGCTGGACAACGTTCGAAAGGTCCAGCGGTCTCGCAATCTGCCGCTTTCGACGACACTTGTCGATAGCAAGGCGGCTCCGGGGGCTCCGAACCTGGACGTGGAGATGGAGACGGGAACCGGGAAAACCTACGTCTATATCAAGACGATTTTAGAGCTGCACAAGCGGTACGGCTGGTCGAAGTACATTATCGTCGTGCCCTCGCTCGCGATCCGTGAGGGCGTCAAGAAGTCGTTCGATGTCACGTCCGAGCATTTCCAGCAGCTTTACGGGACCAAGCCGCGATCGTTCATCTACAACTCCTCGCAACTGCACGAGATCGAGCGTTTCAGCTCCGATGCCGGGGTGCAGGTGATGATCATCAACATTCAGGCTTTTAACGCGACTGGTAAGGACAACCGTCGCATCTACGACGTACTCGATGATTTCCAGTCGCGGCGTCCGATCGACGTGATCGCGGCGAACCGACCTATCGTGATTATTGACGAGCCGCAGAAGATTGGTGCTGCGAAGTCCCTCGATGCGCTCTCGCGATTCCGCGGCCTCATGATGTTGCGCTACTCGGCCACTCACAAGGTAGAGCACACAAAGGTGCACCGCCTCGATGCCTTGGACGCATACAACCAGAGGCTAGTTAAGAAAATTGCGGTGCGAGGCATCACGGTCAAAGGCCTGGCCGGATCTACCGCATACCTGTACCTGGACGCGATCGAGATTGCCAAAGGGACGAAGCCAAGTGCCCGGATCGAAATCGAAGTACAGACCCAGACTGGCATCAAACGTCAGGTCAAGCGCCTCGACGTCGGTGCGAACCTGCACGACGTATCGAACGGCATTGAGGCTTACAAGGGCCTTTTCATCACCGAGATCGACGCGAATCGTGACGTGATCGAGCTGAGCAACGGCGACGTCGTCATCGCCGGGCAGCTCGCCGACCGAGACGCCACGGAGGAGACGAAGCGGCGCATCCAAATTCGCGAAGTCATTCGCGCCCACCTGGATAAGGAGCGTGCGCTGTTCAGCCAGGGCATCAAGGTGCTCTCGCTGTTCTTCATTGACGAGGTCGCCAAATACCGTGACTACGGCCGCGAAGACACCCTCGGCGACTACGCACAAACGTTCGAGGAAGAGTACGCCGCGATCCGCAACGAGGTACTTGGTGAGCTGGCCATCGATAACGCGACTGAAGAGTACCAGCAGTACTTGCGACGCGACGAAGTCCGACGGGTGCATGAGGGGTACTTCTCGATCGACAAGAAATCCAAGCATCAAGTCGACGGCAGTGTCTCCGGCCGTGGCGACGACAAGGGGCAGTCGAACGACATTGATGCGTACGACTTGATCCTGAAGGATAAGGAGCGACTGCTCTCGTTCAGTGAGCCAGTCCGGTTCCTCTTTTCCCACTCGGCGCTGCGCGAGGGCTGGGACAATCCCAATGTGTTCGTCATGGGCATGCTCAAGAAGAGCGACAACACGGTCTCCCGTCGCCAAGAGATCGGCCGCGGCCTGCGTCTCGCCGTCGACCAGCACGGCATACGCATGGACAACCCCGCCACTGTTCATGACATCAACGAGCTGACGGTGGTTACCGACGAGTCATACACCGATTTTGTCGCCGGACTACAGAAGGAGATTTCGGAGTCCCTTGCTGCCCGACCGCGCAAGGCGACCACCGAGTACTTCGTCGGCAAGACTGTTGAGGATGTTCCAACCGGAACCCTTCACACGATCACGCTAGATGAGGCAAAACAACTCCAGCACTGGCTGACGGTTAATGCCTTTATCGACTACGAGCAGCACCTCACTGACAAGTGGTTCGGTCGGGCTGAATTGCCAGAGATGCCCGAGCTGCCAACATCGCTGCAGCCGTACTTTTATCAGGTTGCGGAGCTAGTTGACGCTCTACACGTCGCGGCGCCGGAGATCACTGACGACCGCAAGCCGAAGAAGATCCCGCTCAACGAGGCAAACTTCGCCAAGAAGGAGTTCCAGGCGCTCTGGGGCCGGATCAACCATAAGGCGGTCTACCAGGTCGAGTTCGACTCGGCCGAACTGATCCGCAAGTCCGCAGATCATCTCGATAAGCACTTGAACGTCGCGGCGATGCAGTACGTCGTCCAAGCAGGGCAGCAGCGCGAGAAGTTGGAGGCTGACGACCTCGCGGGCGGCTCAGGGTTCGCGGTGTCGTCCACGCAGACTCACACCGAGACCGTGAGTGCGGGATCGCAAGTGAAGTACGACTTGCTTGGTGAGATCACCGAGAAGACCCAGCTCACCCGTCGTACGGTTGCCGCGATCTTGCGAGGCGTGGCGCCGGGCACGTTCGGGAAGTTCCGGCTCAACCCGGAGCAGTTCATCACCGAGGCTGCGAGGCTGATCAACGAGCAGAAGGCGACCGTCATCGTCGAGCACTTGGCGTACGACGCTCTGGAGGACCGGTTCGACTCGGCAATCTTCACCGAGAATCAAACGGCACAGGACTTCAGTAAGGCGGGTGCCAAGCTCAAGAAGCACATCTATGACTTCGTAGTGACCGACTCGAAGATCGAGCGTGCGTTCGTCACCGAGCTGGACACAAGTACGGAGGTCGCTGTTTACGCGAAGCTCCCGCGTGGATTCTTCATCCCGACTCCGGTGGGTGATTACAACCCCGACTGGGCGATTGCGTTCACAGAGGGCAGCGTCAAACACGTCTACTTCGTTGCTGAAACCAAGGGGTCTCTTTCAACGCTCCAGCTCAAGGGAGTGGAGGACGCCAAGATCGAGTGCGCCCGCAAGTTCTTCGCATCCATTAGTGAGAAGAACGGCCAGGACGTCACCTATGAGGTCGTCACCGACTACACCGAGCTGATGCAGCTCGTTACGGCATAGGTCGATTTGTGGCGCTCTTCTCGGAGAACTTTCAATGGACATCGACCTCGGTCGTATTTGAATCGATCGGTGATGGCGCACGCGACGGCACGGCCGAAGTTGTCGAACGTGGCGGGCGGTGGATCCTCAAATCACCGAGTAGCTTCTCGTATGCGACAGGGCAGCCTGGCATACGAGTCCTCACAGCATCTCTTGACGGGACACCGACGCTCATACGTGGAACAGTCTTCGCGATCGACGGTGACCTAGGGTTGCGAGTCGATGAACTCAGGGTCGGATCAGCTCTGGATGATGCTCAATACACAACTGTGACGGCGACATTCGAGCACCTGGCATCGGTCTCTTCCTGCCGCCACGAGGATGGAGCGGCTCGGAGCCCTGGGCAACCGTTGGTGTTCCCGGCGATTGGCGGAGCGTCGCAAATGGAAGCGACGCTACGCAGTGGAGAGAACTCGATCACGTTAGTTGTGCCGGAGCCGGTTCCGTTGGAGGACTTTGAGACTCAACTCGCCGTCTTTCAGGCGATGCTCACATTCGCGGCTGACCTGCCGTGCGGACAACTCACGCTAGTCGCAACTGACAGGTCCGGGCAGACCGTGAACATCTTTGGGCGAGACAAGTACGCGCCGTTTGAGCGTCCGACGCGCAAGCCGGTTGAATACACGCTGAGATTCGCAGGTGACTGGATTCAACACACGATCGAGCGCTGGTGGGTGGCATACAGCGAATGGAAACCAGTCCTCCAGATCCTCGCGGGGTTGCGGTACCAGCCTGGATATGTCGACGCAGACGTGATCCTCAGCTCCGCGGCAATTGAGTCAGTCGCCACAGCGCTTCAACAACACGAAGCTCCGCGATTAGGTCCCGACGAATCTAGGCCGATTCTCGAAGCTCTGGAATCGTTGACGGGCCTCGACCGAGCGCAGAAGGAGGCGGTGGCGCAGCTCAAGGGCGATCTTGGAAGGACCACATTCCGTTCGAAAGTGGAGCAGCTCATCCGACATGTCGATGACGACGTCTGGCAGCAGGCGCGGGTGTCCATTGAAGAATGGACGAAGCAATTTCTCAAGGCTCGAAATACTATTGCTCACGCGGTTTCGAGCGACATCTGGGAAAATGGCGTCTTGCTGCGCGGTATCCGGGACGCCAACTGGATCGTGCTGACTCTCGTGATTCTGAAGTACTTGGACGTTCCAGACCCGGCAATTGGCCGCGCTGCGGAACGACTCGGCACACGGTACGGCGTTCGCTATCGCGGCATAGATATCTTCACCTGAGATCGCTGACTTCAGCACCACCACGCGTCTTGCAGATCGAGGTTTCGGCAACTCCCGTGTGATTCTGTCTTGTGACTCCTGAAGCTACCGATCCTGCTCGTTCACCTTCTCCTTGATGGAGAGAAGGTGAGCTGCGGTGACGGTGTCGATGCGGGTGATGTCGGCGGGCGACGGCTACAAGTACCTGCTGCGCACAGTGGCCGCCGGTGACGGCGACCGCAACCTGTCGACCCCGTTGACGAGGTACTACAACGCAGACGGCACACCGCCGGGACGATGGATGGGCAGCGGTCTCCCAGGGCTCGGAAGCGGGCAACTCCACGACGGCGATGGAGTCACCGAGGCCCAGCTCCAGCTGTTGATTGGCATGGGGCGTGATCCTGTCACGGGGGAGCCGCGTGGGCGCGCGTACCCGGCTTACAAATCGGCGCCTGAGCGGGTTGGTGAGCGAGTCAGCGCGCTCGATCCCGAGCTGGGTCCTACCGTTCGGGCCCGAGCAGTCGCGGCGATCGAAGCGGAGGAATCCGAGCGTGGCACGCGACGAGCCGTGGCCGGATATGACTTCACCTTCTCCATCCCGAAGTCCGCCTCCGTGCTGTGGGCAGTTGCTGACGCAGGAACGCAATCTCTCATCGTCAACGCACACCATGCGGCGGTTGCAGAGGTGGTTGCGTTCATGGAGCGTGAGGTTGCAGCTACTCGTGCCGGTGCAACCCCTGGGGATGGTGCCGTTGCACAGGTCGACGTGCGCGGGTTGATCGCAACAGCGTATGACCACTACGACTCACGCTCAGGCGACCCCCATCTGCACACGCACGTCGTCATCAGCAACAAGGTGCAGACCGTGCTCGACAACAAGTGGCGAAGCTTGGACGGGCGCCCCCTCCACGCTGCGACGGTGGCGCTCTCCGAGTTCCACGAAGCGGTGTTCGCGGATCACCTCACGCGGCTCTTCGGCGTTGAGTGGGAAACGCGTGATCGCGGCCGGGACCGCAACGCGGCATGGGCCATCGCGAAGGTCCCTGAACAACTTGTGTCCGAGTTCTCGTCGCGTTCGCGGCATATCAATGAGGAGAAGGATCGTCTCATCGCTGCGTACATGGAGAAGCACGGCAGGCAACCCTCCAGCGCGACGATCATCAAATTACGTGCCCAGGCGACACTCGCGACAAGGCCGGAGAAGGAGATTCATTCGCTCGCCGACCTCACCACTCAGTGGAGGCAGCGGGCGGGCAACATCCTTGGTGACGATGCAAGCGGCTGGTCACGTGAGGTCACCGCGAATAGCGCGCCGTTGCTCTTGCGCGCTGATGATGTGCCGCTTGACGTCGTTCGTGGGCTGGGACAGAGCGTTGTGACTGTAGTTGGGGAGAAGCGTTCGACGTGGCGCCGGTGGAATCTCACGGCCGAAGCTGCTCGGCAAACGATGCGGTACCGTTTCGCAAGCACACTCGATCGCGAAGCGATCATCGGCATAGTGGTGGACGCGGCCGAGGCCGTGTCGATTCGGCTCACGCCGCCCGAACTGGCATCCAGCCCTGCGGTCTTTCGCAGGAGCGATGAATCGTCGGTGTTCCGCCCAAAGAACTCCACGGTGTTCTCGTCGGGTGAACTGCTCGATGCCGAGGAGCGCCTGCTTCAACTCGCGCACACAATGACGGGCCCGACCATCTCGTTGGAGACGGTCGAGCGGATCGTGCGAACGCCTGATCGTGAGCGGTTGGTGTTGGGGGAGGACCAAGCGTCTGCGCTGACGAAGATCGCTGTCTCCGGTCGTGTCGTTGATCTGCTCGTCGGCCCGGCTGGCGCCGGGAAAACAACCGCGATGAACGCACTACGCCGGGCATGGGAAAAGGAGCACGGTCAAGGATCTGTCGTCGGGCTTGCGCCCTCCTCGAATGCGGCACATGTGCTCGCCGAGGATCTCGGTATCGCAACCGAGAACACGGCGAAGTGGTGGCAGAATCACCTGCGAGAAGGTGAGACCTTTCAGTCTGGCCAGCTCGTGATCGTTGATGAAGCGTCGCTAGCGGGAACGCTCTCGCTCGACCGGATCACCCAGCTCGCGGGTGAGGTCGGAGCGAAAGTGCTACTCGTCGGCGACTACGCACAGCTCCAGGCCGTCGACGCGGGCGGCGCATTCGGGCTGCTCACGCACGACCGCGATGACGTGCCCGAGCTCGTCGAAGTTCACCGATTCACACACGACTGGGAAAAGCGTGCGTCTCTCGATCTTCGCCACGGTCACACCGAAGTTATCGACACCTACGACGCGCAGAATCGAATCGTGGACGGTGACACCGAAAGCATGATCGATGCTGCCTACACCGCATGGCGCACCGACCACCTCGCGGGGCGCGCAACGATTCTCGTCTCCGACTCCAACGAATCCGTGACCGCGCTCAATAACCGCGCGCGGACCGATCTCATCCTCGACGGAACTGTCCGCGGGGCGCGCGAATCAGAGCTGCACGATGGAACCCATGCGGCGTGCGGTGACATCGTCATCACGCGCCGCAATGATCGCCGCCTGCTGGCAGGGCGAGGCTGGGTGCGCAACGGGGATCGCTGGAACGTCGTCGATGTTCGACGCGATGGATCGATGCTTGTTCGACGGGCTGGAAGTTCCTGGGGGACCAGCGTTCTTCTGCCAGCCGACTATGTAGTTGAGCACCTCGAACTCGGCTACGCCGTGACATCCTTCCGCGCGCAAGGCCTCACCACCGATACTGCCCACGTGCTCGTCGACTCGACCATGACCAGGGAGACTCTCTACGTGGCGATGACGCGGGGACGTGACACCAATATCGCCTACGTTGCCGTCGATACGCCCGACACTTCCCACGATGGCCCGCATCCGGGACAGAACGATGAAGTCACCGGCCGCAGTGTTCTCGGCGGCGTGCTCCAGCACGTCGGCGCGGAACTCTCCGCGCATGAAACGATTGCCGTCGAACAAGAGGTCTGGGGAACGATTGCACAGCTCGCCGCCGAGTACGAGACGGTCGCTGCGGCAGCGCAACGCGACCGGTGGGCCGCCCTGGTTCGGGCATCCGGCCTCACTACTGAAGAAGCGGATGAGGTCATTGGCTCGGATGCGTTCGGCCCTTTGACCGCAGAGCTGCGCCGAGCTGAAGCCAACCATCATGACCTGGCCAACGTGCTCCCGCGTCTTGTCCGTGCACGCGGCTTTGGGGATGCGGACGACATCGCTGCGGTCATTCGTCACCGACTGATAGCGGCGACTGCTCAGCCCGCTGGATCGGGGCGTTCACGGAAAGCGGCCAGGCTCGTTGCAGGGCTGGTGCCCGAAGCGATGGGGTGGGTCGCTGATGACATGCGTCAGGCGCTCGATGAACGTCGTGACCTCATCACGCAGCGGGCCGACGCAGTGCTCGGCGAAGCAATCGCAGATGGTGCGCAATGGATCGCGTCACTCGGTGATGCTCCCGCCGCTGTATCGGGGCGTGAGAAGTGGCAGTTGGCGGCGCGGACGATCGCCGCGTATCGCGACCGATACGCCGTCACGACGCCGAGCCCGCTTGGGTCCCGACCCGAAGCCACCGCGCAGCGAATCGATCACGCGAGGGCCGAGGCAGCGCTCACTGAGATCCGCCGTATGAACGCCGCGGCCAAGGTTGCGCAGTCCCATCGTGGGCCGTCTGAGCGGACTTCGGAGGGGCGGGTGCTCTGACCGCTGCCCAGTCGCGCCGGTACGCGCTCGTACCGTCAACAAGCCGCGCTGAGGAAGATGAGCGACTACAGACCGCGTGAATCGGGTGAGCGACGGTCACACGCTGCAGCGATGCGAAATGCTCGTGCCAGCTCCGGATTATGGTCGTTGCTTTTGTCCTCGTCGGCGAGTTGTCAACGTCGCCTGAATTCTGACCCTTTTTCGTCGTTTGAATCTTGACCCCCCTTGGGTTGTTGTTATTGGTTTCC
>NZ_JACSQP010000011.1 GCF_014836535.1 Microbacterium pullorum | reverse complement strand
AATCACCCTCCAAGAGTGTCGGAGGGGTCAAGATTCAAACGTCGCCTCGGGGTCAGTATTCACGCGTCGTCGACAGGAGCAGCGATGGACCACGCAGTGCGGCGTTCTTTGGCGATCACCACGACGTCGTCGGCATCGGCTCGAACTGTCGACATCTCGACGACGGGAGCTCGCACCGGTCGCGCCAGGCGCATCGAAATCTGGTTCTACCGTGTCGACGGCGAGATATACCTCACCACCCATCCCGCCAGGCGCAGCTGGTACGCCAACCTCCTCGCCAACCCCGAGTTCACCTTTCATCTCAAGAACGGCGCGCGAGCCGACCTCGCGGCGACGGCGGAGCCGGTACTCGACACCGATAAGCGGCGTCACATCTTCCTTGCCATCGTGGATGACCTCAATCAGCCGCTGCACCGCGGCTACCTGTCGCAGCCCGTCCAGCCTGTCGCGAACTGGGTGTCCGGTAGCCCTCTCATGCACGTCACCTTCCACTGACCCAAAGGACAGCAACATGCAGACCCGCACACTCGGAACACAGGGCCTCACCACCTCCGCTATCGGCTACGGCTCGATGGGCATCTCAATGGCCTACGGGACCAGCGACGCACACGGCGATGTAGCCATTTCGGCCGCCTTCGACGCAGGCATCACGCATTTCGATACCGCCGAGCTTTACGGGTGGGGCGAGAACGAGGAGATCCTCGGCAAGGCCGTCGCACCGTTCCGCGACGAGGTGGTGATCGCCACGAAATTCGGGTTCACCCCCGACTTCGGCTTCAACAGCCGACCCGACCACATCCGGCAGGTGGTCAAGAACAGCCTGCGCTTCCTCGGAACCGACCGCATCGACGTGCTCTACCAGCACCGCGTCGACCCCACCGTGCCGATCGAGGACGTCGCGGGCACTGTCAAGGAGCTCATCGACGCCGGGGACGTGAAGTACTTCGGCCTGAGCGAAGCCGGCGCCGACACCATCCGGCGGGCGCACGAAGTCCATCCCGTCTCCGTTCTGCAGACCGAGTACTCACTGTTCGAAAGAGACGTCGAGCAATTGTTCCCTCTGCTGCACGACCTCGGCATCGGCCTGGTCTCCTATTCGCCGCTCGGGCGGGGATTCCTCACGGGCACCGTGAAGCCCGCTGGACAGTACGACGAACATGACATGCGCAACACCGACCCGCGCTGGCAGCCCGGTAATTTCGAGAAGAACCTCGCCGCCACCGAACAGCTGCAGCACCTCGCCGAGTCCCTGGGCGTGACTGTGGGGCAGCTCGCCCTCGCGTGGGTGCTCGCACAGGACGATCACATCGTCCCCATCCCCGGCAGCCGCGATCCTCGACGTGTCGCGGAGAACGCCGCCGCCGCCGGCCTCGCGTTGACGTCGGCCCTGCTCGAGCAGATCACTCGGATCCTCCCGAGCGGCGGCTTCGGAGCCCGATACACCGCGGAAAACATGCCGGTCTGGCAGTGACTCCTTCTGGCCGGCCTCGAGCAACGGTGGCGAATCGCTGCGACCACCAGGATCGCGCGCTGCCGCGCTCAACGAGTGGCCGCGAGGGTGGCGCGGTCTCGCGCGTGATCTTGACCGCGTGATGGGACACGTCTTTACTCGGGTCTACACGAATCCTGACGAACCGGGACATCATGCCCATCACCCGGTGCAGAGACGTCCAGAGGGCGGCAACGCGAGCATCCCTCCCCGGCCCCTGACCGCACCACCGTCACCTCCGAAGGAAGGATCTGGTCATGGCCACTGTCGCCGAGAACATCGTGAAGACCTTGCATGCAAACGGGATCAAGCGTGTCTACGGGTTGCCGGGAGATTCGTTGAACGGGTTCACGGATGCGCTTCGCAGAGACGGCACGATCCGCTGGGTGCACGTGCGGCATGAGGAGTCCGCCGCGTTCGCTGCGGCTGCGGATGCCGCCCTCACAGGTGAGATGACGGTTGTCGCCGCGTCGTGCGGCCCGGGCAACCTGCACCTGATCAATGGTCTTTTCGACGCGAGCCGATCACGCGTTCCCGTCCTCGCGATCGCTGCGCACATCCCGACGGCTGAGATCGGGACAGGCTACTTTCAAGAGACGCATCCGCAGGAGCTCTTCCGGGAGTGCAGCGTCTATGCCGAGTACGTCGCCGACCCCCAGCAGATGCCACGGCTGCTCGAAGTCGCGATGCGCGCGGCGATCGAGCAGCGCGGGGTTGCCGTGCTGGTCATTCCCGGCGATGTCGCGCTCGCTGAGAGCGGCAGCGACCGTGCCGTCGTGATCGAACGATCGCGTCCGGTGATCGTGCCGAGCGGTGACGAGCTCGACAAGGCGGCTTCGCTGCTGAACGCCGCGAAGAAGATCACGATCCTCGCCGGCGCGGGAGTCGAGGGTGCGCACGATGAGCTCGTCGCCCTCGCCGACAGGCTGGCCGCACCGATCGTGCATGCCCTTCGGGGAAAGGAGTTCATCGAGTACGACAACCCGTTCGATGTGGGCCTGACGGGTCTGCTGGGGTTCGCCTCTGGATACCGTGCGATGGAAGCGGCCGATGCCCTGCTCGTGCTCGGCAGCGACTTCCCGTACGAGCAGTTCTACCCCGAACACGCCACCACCATCCAAGTCGACATCCGGGGGTCGCAGCTCGGCAAACGGCATCCGCTCGACCTCGGTCTCGTCGGCGACGCTGGTGCGACCGCTGCGGCGCTGCTGCCGCGACTTGCCGTGCGCAATGATCGGCGACACCTCGACGATGCCACCGCCCACTATCGAAAGACACGGGCGAAGCTCGACGAGCTGGCCGTGCCGACGAAGGGCAAGCGCCCCATTCATCCTCAGTACCTCACCCGGCTCATCAACGAACAGGCCGCCGATGACGCGATCTTCACCGCAGATGTGGGGTCGCCGACCGTGTGGGCCGCGCGCTATCTCTCCATGACGGAGGGACGCCGCCTGATCGGCTCGTTCACCCACGGGTCGATGGCGAACGCGCTGCTGCACGCGATCGGCGCGCAGGTCTCGCACCCGAAGAGGCAGGTCGTCTCCCTCTCGGGCGATGGCGGGCTCGCGATGATGCTCGGCGAACTCCTCACCCTCACCCAGAACAAGCTCGCGGTGAAGACGATCGTCGTGAACAACTCCTCGCTGAACTTCGTCGAGCTGGAGATGAAGGCCGCCGGATTCGTCACCTACGGGACAGGGCTCACCAACCCCAGTTTCGCTGCGATCGCCGAGGCCATGGGGATCTTCTCGCGTCGTGTGGAGCGCAGCGACGACCTTCCTGCTGCTCTTCGCGAGGTGCTCGACCACGACGGGCCCGCCCTGCTCGACGTCGTGACCGAACGGCAGGAGCTCTCCATGCCGCCCGCAATCGAGGCTGCACAGGTCAAGGGGTTCGCGCTCTACGCGATCCGCACCGTCATGTCCGGCCGTGGCGACGAGCTGCTCGACCTGGCCAAAGCGAATTGGCGCCAACTCTTCTGATGGCGAGCCCGCACGGGGGACATCGGCTTGAATAGACCGCGATGACCCACCGCACCGCGTCCACGCCGTCCCACCCCGCCCCGAGCGCCCGCTCGCTGCGCGAACCGGTCCGCTGGGCGACCGCCGTGACCGTGATCGGCGCCGTCGCCGGGCTCGCCCTGATGTTCGAGGGCACGGATGAAGACGCGGCGATCTGGGCGATCATCGTGTTCGGCCTCATCGGCGGCGCCATCGCCGCCCTGCCGATGACGACCGTCCGGTTCGGAGCGGGTGGTGATCCCCGCGCCGGGGGTGACGACTTCCCCGAGATCTGGGAGGGGTACGGCCGGGCGTTCATCGACTTCGTCCGCGCCGCCCTCATCTGGCTCGCCGGCGCCACGGGCGTCTCGACGGTGGCGTTCTTCGTCGACGGCGGCAGGGACCCGTCCGCGTTCCTCGTCCCCCTGTTCATCGGGTTGCTGTGGGTGGGCGGGTTCGGTATCGCGTGGCTCGCGGTCACCCTGGTGTGGATCCCGGTGTCCATCGTGCGGGAGAGCATCCGTCGACGCCGGGCCGGTGACCCGCCCAACGTCTGGTGGACGTACGTCGCGGTGTATCTGCTGGTGACGCTCGCCGCCGCCGCAGCGCTCCTCGCCGCGTTCATCCTGGTCCCGGAGACCCTCGACGGCGGCCGCGGTTTCATCGGGTCGTTCATCGGGCTCTTCAGAGTCGACGCGGCCACGCTGGAGCCGAAGTCTGCGACGGCGGTGTGGGTCGCACGTGGTCTGCTCGCGGTGATGGTGGCGGGCATGATCGTCACCATGGAGCTCGCACGCCGGCGACTGGTCGACATCAGCCGCCGCGCGTAGCCGAACACCGCACCGGCCATGGCGGGCATGACGCTGCCTGCACACGCGGCCGAGCTATGAAGTTGCCGTGACGGCCTGATTCTTAGAGCCGTCTCAGAGAGCGCCGCCCACGATGTGGTCATGGCCACGATCGCAATCCGCCCCGGCGACATCTCGACACGGACGTCACGACCCGATGTGTGGCGTGCCGGTGCCGTCGTGCTGATCTGGATGAGCAGCCTGCTGGTCATCGCGCTGTGGGTGTCGGGTGGGGGAGTGGTCTTGGTGCTCGGGTTCGACGCGCAGACACTGACGACGCTCGGACGACTGTGCGGACTGGTCTCGGCCAACCTGCTGCTGTACCAGGTCTTGCTGATGGCGCGGGTGCCGCTGTTCGAACGCGGCTTCGGTCGCGAGGCGATCACCCGTATGCACCGCTTCGTCGGTTTCTGGTCGTTCTGGATGCTCGTCGCACACATCGTGCTGCTCGTCGCCGGGTATGCCGCGGCGGCGGAGATCAACCCGTTCGCGCAGTTGTGGGGTTTCGTCTGGGACTACCCGGGCATGCTGCTGGCCGCGGCGGGCTCACTGCTGATCCTGCTCGTCGTGATCACCTCCGTCCGACGCGCGCGCCGGCGCCTGCGCTACGAATCATGGCACCTGCTGCACCTCTACGCGTATCTCGGCGTCGGGCTGGCGCTGCCCCACCAGTTGTGGACCGGCGCCGACTTCCTGTCCTCCCCGCCGGCCACCGCGTACTGGTGGACGCTGTGGGCGATCGCCGCGGCATCCGTGCTGTGCTTCCGGATCGCGATACCTGTGCTGCGCTCGTGGCAGCATGCGATCCGGGTGACCGAGGTCGAGGCCGACGGGGCGCGCGGGGTCACCGTACGGATGTCGGGGCGCGGGCTGGACAGGATCGCTCAAGCCGGACAGTTCTTCGTCTGGCGATTCGTCGATGGCCCGGGCTGGACGCGCGGGCACCCGTTCTCTCTCTCGAGCGCACCCACGGCGGAGGGGTTGACGATTTCGGCGCGTTTCGCCGGCGACGGAAGTCGGCGTCTCGCAACTCTCCGCCCCGGCACGCGCGTGCTGCTCGAGGGCCCGTACGGGCACATGACGGGTGATGTCCGCACCCGATCCAAGTTGCTGATGATCGGTGCCGGTGCCGGGGTCGCGCCCTTGGTCGCGCTCCTGCAAGCCGAGCCCTGGGATGCCGACGACGCCACCCTCCTCACCCGGGACACGATTCCAGCTGATGCGCTCCGCCAGGCGGAGATCTCCGATCTGGTCGCCCGGCGCGGACTGCGTCACCTCTCTCTGCCGGGTCCCCGGTCACCGGGCGGCTCGGCCTGGCTACCAGCGACCCATCGCGACTGGCGCGGCCACGACTTCATCCGGCACCTCGTCCCTGACATCGCCGAGTACGACACCTACGTGTGCGGGCCGGACCCATGGATGGCGGCGGTGACCCGAGACCTCCGTGCGGCCGGCTTCTCTCCCACCCTTATCCACACCGAATCCTTCACGATCTGAATCGGGGATGACATGAAGAAGATCATCTACGGCATCCTCGCCACACTCAGTGGCTTGGTGCTGGTGTTCAGCTACCGGACGTCGCTGGAGGCGGTCGCGCCGACGACTGCGGGGACAGCAGCGACCGGGGTCACCACGGGGAGAGGCGCGACGCCCTCGGAAACGACCGGTTCCGCACCAGACGCGAGCACCACGGCCGGATTGCAGGAGGGAACGTACACGGGAAAACCCGTGAGCACCCGCTACGGACCTGTTCAAGTGCAGATCCTCGTCGCGAGCGGGCAGATCAGCGATGTCCAGGTCGTGGAGTTCCCCGACAGCAACGGGCGAGACCGGCAGATCAGCCAGTTCGCGATCCCGCGGCTGGTCGATGAGACCGTCGCCGCCCAGAACTCGCAGATCGACATGGTGTCCGGCGCCACGTACACGAGCACCGGCTACATCGCGTCACTGCAGAGCGCCATCGATCAGGCGCAGAGCTGATGCGCTACGCGGGCCCGTCCCGACATGTCTGGGTGGAGGAAGTGATGGGGATGCCGGTGAGCATCCATGTGCGCTCTCGCCGGGACCGCCCAGCCCGGGGTGCCGACGCGGCGGTGAGGGAGTGCTTCGAGGAGCTGCGCGACATCGATCGGGTGTTCTCCACCTACCGTCCAGACTCCGACGTCAGTCGCATCCGTGCGGGAGAACTCTCCATCGATGATGCCGATCCCCGGGTGGCAGTCGTGGCCGCCGACTGTCGTCTTGCCACGGTCACGACGGCGGGCTTGTTCTCGGCGTACTGGCGCGGGTGGTTCGACCCGACCGGGTATGTCAAAGGGTGGGCCGTCGAGAACGCGGCACGCCGCCACCTCGCGCCACTCGTCGAAGACGACATCGCCGTCGGCATCAACGCGGGGGGCGACCTGCAGCTCTTCACTGCGGTGGGGGCCGACTGGCATTGGACCGTCGGCATCGCCGACCCACGCGAGACCGGGAAAGTCCTCGCGACTCTCGATGTGGCCGACGGTGCCGTCGCCACCTCGGGAACCGCCGAACGCGGACGACACATCATCGACCCGCGCACCGGACGACCAGCCACCAGTGTCCTCAGCGCCACAGTGGTCGCCGACAGCCTCGCCTGTGCCGATCTGTGGGCGACGACGTCCGTGGTCGCGGGCTTCGATGACCGCTCGTGGGTGGCGCACGCCGGCACACGGACGGGTGTGGTGCTCTCACCCGACGGCAGGGTCTTCCGCTGGCTCGGGCCGACGACCGTGGAGGTGGTGCCTGCGGCGCGCTGAACCGCGGCGTGTCAACGAGCGAGCGGCAGGCGGAGCAGAAAAGTCGTTCCCGTCGGTGAGCTGCGCTCGACGGCGACGCTTCCGCCGGATCTGACCGCGACATCACGCACCAGAGACAACCCCAGACCGAACCCCCGCCTACCTCCGCCCTCGGCGGAGTGCGCGAACCGATCGAAGACACGGTCGACGCCGATGCCGGTGATCCCACGGCCCTGATCGATGACGCGTATCGCTGCGACAGCGCCGTCGCGGGCGACCGACACCGTGACGGCAGCACCAGCGGGCGAGTGCTGCACCGCGTTGTCGACCAGCGCGAGGATCGCGCGGGTGAGGGCCACAGTGGGGAGCGAGACGGCGAGGTCGTCGGGGGCATCGAGACGCAGCTCCACCTGCGTTTCATCCGCGATGGCCTGCACTGCCGACAGCGCGCTCCGGGCAGCGGCGATCACACTGGTCGGATCGGCTGGAATCGCGGCGTCGTCTTCCGCCGCGAGGAGCAAGTCATTGAGGACATCGCTCATCATCGCGGCATCCCGCCTCAGCTCCGCGATGCTCTCCGCGATGGGCTGGCCGCCCTGATGGCGCCGCTGCAACACCTGGATGCGGCTGCTCAAGGTGGTCAGGGGAGTGCGGAGTTCGTGCGAGGCATCCGCGACGAAGTTGCGTTGCTGGCGCAAGGCAGTCTGCAGCGGACGTACCGATCTACGCGCGGCCAGCCAGGCGACGAGGGCCAGCAAGGCGACACCGATGACTCCGAGCACGATCACGGCAGGCAGCACCTTGTCGGTGTCGACGACGAGGTCGTCCATCGACGTCTCCGTCCCGGCGGAATCACCGTTTTCAGCGCCCTCTGCTCGCGAAGTGAGGAGGATGACGGCGACGAGGATGCCGACGCCTGCGGCGATGATCACAGCGGATGCGATTCCCACGTACAGGCCGACCGAGGCGGAGGCTCTCCGGACACGGCGGGAGTCGTCGTTCACGAGGGGCGTCCTGCCCGATAGCCGCGGGTGCGCACTGTTTCGATGATGTCCGGTGCGGACTTGCGCCGCACGTAGTGCACGTAGGTGTCGACCGAGCTCGCGGTGTCGCCAGATGGGAAGACCGCCGCGAGGACTTCCTCACGAGTGAAGACGTGATCCGGGCTCGCCGTGAGCAACTCCAGCAGCGCGGTCTCGGTGGCGGTGAGTGTGATGCGGAACCCCGTGGGGTCGTAGAGCGCCTGCGAGTCCGGCGTGAACAACCAGTCACCCAGCTGCCGTCTTTCCCCTTCAGCGCGGTATCCGCGCCGCAGAGCCCGAAGGCGCGCCAACAGCTCGTCGTACTCGAAGGGCTTGACGAGATAGTCGTTGGCCCCACCATCCAGGCCAGATACCCGATCGTCCACTGTTCCGAGCGCGGTGAGCATCAGGATCGGAGTGGTGATCCGCGCCGTGCGTACAGCCCGGACGAAATCCATGCCGTCCATCTTCGGCAGGCGCCGATCGACCACCATCGCGTCGTAGCGATGCCGGAGGGCAAGCACCAGTGCCGATTCCGCATCGGACGCATGGTCGATGTCGTAGGTCTCAGAGAGGACCTCGATCGTCAGAGCGGCGATGCGTGCATCGTCCTCGACGTACAGGAGCGAGCCGCGTGGGAGAGAGGGGATCTGGCTCACATGCATGCCTCCTTGCCGGTGATCACAGCCTAGATCCGCCTGCGCGGCCGAGTGTCGACGAGTCGCACCGCCGTCACCCGTGCCCGCCGTCCACGGTGCGCTGGGCCTCCACCGCGCGGTGCACGTTGCCGTGCACGTGGTCAGCCCCGACGCTGTCGAGCAAACCCTCGGCGTCGAGTACCTTCCGCACGCGCGGCCCCAGCCTGGCCAGCCGCAGCGTGACGCCCTCTGCTTCGGTGAGATCCCGGATCTCGGTGAGCTTCGCGGCACCCTGCGAGTCGATGAATCCGACGCCCTCGAGATCGATCACCAGCGCGTGCACGGGCTGATCTCCCGTGATGAGGCCGCGCACCCGCTCGTCGAACGCCTCGGCCGTGGCGAAGAAGAGCCCGCCGTCCAGACCCATGACGCCGATGCCGGGGGATGTCTCGCCAACGCGCCACGGAATCGAGGTCACCCGCCCGCTTCATGCAGCAGAAAGGCACCGAGAAAGCCCAGCGTCGCCCACAGCCCCGTGAGCATCCGCTGGTTCTCGAACGCCTCGGGGATCATCGTGTTGCAGATCATCGCCAGCAACCCGCCCGCCGCTGTCGCCGTCGTCAGCGCGACGACGAAGGGCGGCGCCGATTGGAACGCCAGGTAGCCGACGACGCAGGCGACCACAGTCGCCAGGGCGATGCCGCCCCAGAGCAGTCCCACGACGCGCAGCGTCGCGCCGCTGCGCTTGAGCTCGGCCGTGGAACCGAGACCCTCAGGAAAGTTGCTGATCGCCACCGCGGCGACGATCGGGATGCTGATCCCGCCGCCCACGACCGAGAGTCCCATGACGATCGACTCCGGAATGCCGTCGATGAGCGCGCCGATCGCGATCGCCACGCCAGACCCGCCGGCGAGCCGGGCGGAGCCGCGGCGGGCGACCACGTTGGCCGGCGGATGCTCGGCGGGCCGCGGTGGACGCGAGACGAGCCAGTCCGCGACGATGTAGATGACGGCACCGGCGGCGAATCCGATCGACGTGGGGACCGGCCCGCCGTCGTCGGCCGCCTCGAGCACCAGCTCGAACGCGAGCGTTGCGATGAGCACGCCGCCTCCGAGCGCCAGGACGCCGGCGACGAAGCGCTGCGGAATCTGCACGAACCACGCGACCGCGGCCCCGAGTAACAGGGTCCCGCCGCTGATGAGCCCGCTCAAAGCCGCAAGCCACACCCCGGTCATGTCGTCACCGTAGTACCCGTGAGCTGCCGGCGTCACGCTCACCGTGGGTGCATGGCCGTAGTCGTGTGTTCATGGCACGATCGCGGGATGAAGACCGACTTCAGGAAGACGATGGACGTCTATCGGGCTCGTACCGGCACCTTCCAGGTCGTCGATGTACCCCCGATGCAGTACCTCGCCATCGACGGCCAGGGGGACCCTGACACCTCGCAGGCCTTCTCGGATGCCATCCAGACGCTCTACCCGGTGGGCTACCGGCTCAAGTTCGCCAGCAAGCAGCAGTTGGACCGCGACTACGTCGTCATGCCGTTGGAGGCGCAGTGGTGGGCCGACGACATGGCGGCGTTCACGAGCCGTCGCAACAAGGCGGCGTGGCGCTGGACCGTGCTGATGATGGTGCCCGACTGGATCACCCGGCAGATGTTCGACGCCGCGGTGGCGACGGTCGCCCACGGCCATCCGCCGGCCGCACTCGCGCAGTTGCGCCTCGAAACGCTCACGGAAGGCCGCTGCGTACAGACGCTGCACATCGGTCCGTTCGACGACGAAGCAGAGGTGCTCCAACGGATGCATGACGAGTTCATCCCCGATGCCGGGCTGCAGATGACCGGCAAGCATCACGAGATCTACCTCAGCGATCTGCGCAGAGTAGAGCCGGCCAAGCTGCGCACGATCCTGCGTCAGCCTGTCGGTTCTGCCTGAGCGCCGCCGCCCTCCCACGAAGAAGTCAGCACTCGCACGTACACTTGCCCGGTGCAGCGAACCGTCCGACTCCTGGGGATCACCGCATGCGTCGCGGCCCTCGGAATGACGACGCCGGTGGCGGCACACAGCGCGACGCCCGCGGGCGAGCCGGCATCCGTGGCATCCGCGTCTTCATCGCTCGCGGAGTCGGGTTCCGGTGTGGTCGTGGTTCCCGCGGACGAGGCGGCGCTCGCCACCCACGCCGAGCGTCTCGTCGCGGCGATGTCGACCCGAGAGCGCGCGGCATCCGTCGTCATGGGGCACATCCCGACGAGCGACCCCGCGACGCTGCACGACTACATGTCCGGCGACGCCCTCGGCGGATTCATACTGATGGGCGCCAACGTCCCGGGCGACGAGGCCGGGTTGCGGCGGGTGACCGATTCGCTCACCATCGATCCCGCTCTCCCGCCGCTCATCGGCATCGACGAGGAGGGCGGCGACGTCACCCGGCTGCCGTGGGACGACTTCGCGGGTGCGGTGACGCTGAAGAACGAGCCGGCGGCGGCCACCGCAGATGCCTTCGCAGCCCGGGGCGCGCTGCTGCAGCGGGGCGGCGCGACCGTGAACTTCGGTGTCGTCGCCGACGTACCGGCAGATCCCGACAGCTTCATCTTCCGCCGGGGCCTCGGCACGAGTCCCACGGCTGCGGCGCAGCGGGAGGCGGCAGCCGTCGAGGGCGAGGCCGCAGCCGTGGCCAGCACGCTCAAGCACTTCCCGGGTCACGGCGCGGCGCCGGGGGACTCCCACCACATGCTGCCCACCACCGACCTGCCGCTGGAGCAGTGGGAGCAGACCGACGCCGTGCCGTTCCGCGCGGGCATCGACGCGGGCGCGGAGGTGCTGATGTTCGGTCACCTGGTGTTCACCGCGGTCGATGCGGCACCCGCGACGCTCTCGACCGAATGGCACCGCATCGCACGCGAGGACCTCGGGTTCGACGGTGTGGCCATCACCGACGACCTCGGGATGCTGCAGAACACCGGCGATCCGCGCTACGCCGACCCCGTCGCCAACGCCGTCGCGGCGATCGCCGCGGGCAACGACATGGTCATGTCGGTGATGCTCTCGGATGCCGGCACCGCGAGCCGCATCGTCGACGGCATCACCGCCGCGGCCGACTCGGGCGCGCTGCCGGCCGAGCGCCTGGCGGAGGCGGCGACGCGGGTGACGCAGCTGCGGCTGCAGCAGTCACCGGACGCGCTGCTGCCGTGCCCGCAGTGTCAGCCGGTGGGCTGATCGGGCCGCCACGCCTCGAGGATCGCGCGGCGCAACGCGTTGGCACGCTCGGCGAAGCCGCGCTGCTGCCTGACGTACTCCGCTTTGCCGTCGGCCGTCTCGATGGGCACCGGCACGACACCCCAGTCGGCGAGGTCGTAGGGCGAGGCCGCCATATCGAGCGCGCGGATGTCGCGGGCCAGCTCGAACGCGTCGAGCATCAGCTCACCGGGCACGATCGGGCCGAGCTTCATGGCCCACTTGTAGACGTCCATGCCGGCGTGGAGACAGCCGGGCTGCTCGCGCATCGGCTGGTCGGCGCGCGTGGGTGTGAACCGGTTGCGGGGCACGGCGTCGTCGGTGAAGAACCGGAACGCGTCGATGTGGGTGCACCGCAGGTCATGGCTCTCGACGACGTCATCGGTGCCGCGCTGGCCGAGCCGCAGCGGTACGGCGTGACGCAGCTCGGGGGCCCGGTAGACCATCGCCCATTCGTGCAGTCCGAAGCAGCCGAATTGGCCCGGCCGCGCGGCGGTGAGGCGCAGCATCCGTTCGCACAGCGTCAGCAGATCGGTCTTGGCGGTGGTGAAGCCGGCCACGTCGACCCGCAGACTGCCGGGTGCGCCACCTGGCGCGTACCAGCGCCAGGCGGAGCGCGGGGTGCTCGCGGCTTCGGCGAGCTCGACGCCGGCGCCCGGATGCCACCGGCGCAGCAGCGCGGGCTTGTATGAGTAGTACGTGTAGAGGAAGTCGTCGACGGGGTGCGTCCGGCCGCGCGCGGCGCGATCTCGGCGGGCGGCGGTCAGCTCGTCGGCGCGGGCCTGGTGTGCGTCCTCGCGCGCCCGCCACTCGGCCCGGCTGAGCGCCGTGTCGGCGGGAGAGGCGGGCGAGAGCATCCCTCGAGCCTACGCGCGTCGCCACGGGGCGCGGATGCCGCGCCATCCGGGTGTGCCGAGATGCGGAGATCTGCCCGAATGCGGACCGCTGGTGGCACTTCGTCCGCATCTGGGCAGATCCCCTGGTTTCGGCAACGGCAACGGCAACGGTAGGCGGAGATGCCGGGGCGCAGCCGCGAAGGAACGCCGCGCGGAGACGAAGTCGGGCGAGGGATGCCGACACGCCGCGGCGCGCGGCGACCCGTGCCGACCTACGCGGCCGGCGCGATGAGGTCGGGGGAGTCGTTGCGCACGTTGCCGACCGCGGACGACACCACGTGATCGTCGAGCGTGTCGGCGAGGGCGGGTGCAGCGTCGATGGCGGCATCCAACAGGTCGCGCACGTTGTGGTCGTCAGTGTCGGTGTCGAGCCACGCGTCGGCGAAGTCGCCGTCGATGAACAACGGCATGCGGTCGTGGATGGAACCCAAGTGGCCGACGGAATCGCGGGTGAGGATCGTGAAGCTCAGCAGCCACCGGTCGGGGTCATCATCGGCCTTGGCCGGATCCTTCCACCACTCGTAGAGCCCGGCGAAGAACATCGGCTGGTCGTCGGCGGGATGGATGTAGTGCGGCACCTTGCCGCCGTCGACCTGCTTCCACTCGTAGTAGCCGGATGCCGGCACCACGGCGCGTCGCTTGATGAGCGCGTTGCGGAACATCGGCTTGTCTTCGAGCTCCTCAGCCCGGGCGTTGAACGCCCGCGAGCCGATGCTCGGATCCTTCGCCCAGCCGGGGACCAGCCCCCACCGTGCCGACTCCAGGCGACGGGTCGCGGGCTCGGTCTTGGCGGAATCGAGCACGATGGCCGCTCGCGCGGTGGGCGCGATGTTGTAGGAGGGCGGGGGCAGCACCTCACCCTCGACGTCGACGCGCAGAACGCCGACGAGTTCGGATGCCACATTGGCGACGACGAAACGACCACACATGGGTGCAAGCGTACGCGGGGGCGCCGACATCGGTCGGGTGGGCGACCGACGCGAAGGGTGTCAGTAGCCCACCCGATCCAGCGCGGCTGCGGCGACGACACTCGGCGACGCGTCGGAACGATCGTCACTGCCGACGGCGGCGCGCCACTTTTCCTCGATCGCGACGATCCGGTCGCGGAACACCGCGACGTCGGGCTCGGTCTGGTGCTCCGCCGCCTGCGCGAGCCACTGTGCCCACGCCTCCCAGCGCGGCAGGTAGAGGTCGCGGACAAGACCCGACCAATGCCGCCCCGAGTAGTCATGCAGCCCACTGGTCTGATGGCCCCACACCGACACCAGGCTGCGCGCATCGTGTTCCATCGCCGCCGCCTCCGTCGCGTCGTCGGCCCAGGCGCGGGCTGCATCGATCCAGGTCGACACCCGCGATTCGGGGCAGGTGGCAGCGAGGGCATCGAGGTCCAGGAGCGCGGCACGCAGCCGGGCGGCGTGTGCGCCGATCGCCGGCGCATCGTGCCGGCCCGACGCCTCGAGGATGCCGCGGATATGCTCGCGCGTGCGCTGCGCGATCAGGTGCCCGGTGAGATCGACGAGGTCACGTTCGAGAGCGGCGGTGTGCGCCGCGGCATCCGTCACCTCCAGCAGCAGACGTGCTGCCCGTGCGATGCGCGGCAGGTCCTCCTGCACGGTGGGATCGTTCTCGGCGTCGATGTTGGCCGACATGCGCGCGGGCTCTGTCGGCAATGCTTCACCGGCGAGCCGCTGGGCGGCGAACGGTGCCGTCGCGCTCCACGGCCGCGCGAACACCGGGGACGGGATGGAACGGGTGCGGCCGGGTCCGTAGAGCGTCGCCGCGAGCAGCCGCCACACCTGGCGCGCGCGCTCGTCACTCACGCCATAGCGCTGAACCGCGAACGAATCGAGCCATTCCGCTGGATCGACGGTGTCCCAGACGAGGTCGGTGGCCAGCTCGTAGAAGACCGTGTTGTTCTCGATCGCCTCCGGTGCGAGACCGATGCCCTCGAGCCGCTCGGGGCGCAGTGCCCGCAGCTCCGCGACGTCGGCGGCAAGTCCCTCGAGGTCGCCGAACAGGGCGAAGCGGCCCCCGAAGTTGTGGATGGCGCTCCAGAGCCACCGCCGCCCGTGCATGCCCTCGCGCCACATCGGCGCGTGCTCTCCCCACAGGTCGATCAGCAGAAGCCGCTCGTGCGGCACGTCCGAGAGATAGGCGCTGACGCGCTGCGGGGTCCAGAAGTCGCGGTGATAGTGAAACGGCCAACCCTGCAGCAGCCAGGTCGCACCGGGGTGTACCGCGGCGATGGCGCGATGGATGCCACGGCCTGCGGCCGCGAGTGCCTCCTCATCACCTCTCGGCGGCAGCGATTCGATGTACGGGTCGACGGCGATGACAGGGTGGGGACCGGGGTCGCCGAGGTACTCGCGCTGTACCTCGAGGAACGTGCGCACGAGGTCGGCGTAAGCGACCGACGACGGCTCGAGCATGGGCGTTCGCCACCCCTGCCATTCGATTTGCGGTGCGCCGTCGCCGGCGAGCGAAGCCGGTACGTGCCCGCCGGTCAGCGGCAGCACCGGTGTCATCCCGAACTCTCGCGCGCGACCGAGGATGCGCCGAGCCAGATCCACCCGCCGCTGCGCCCAGTGGGCCGGGAGGGGGCCGCCGAAGTCGTGCATGCCGCCCATCGACATCCAGGGCGTGTGTGCGGCGCTGCCCACCCACGCCCGGGCCTGCACGGCCGGTACGCCCGACCGACGGAGCGTTTCTTCGAGCACGACCTCGTAGGCGGTCAGTATCAGCGGATGCGTGATGCCGTGCAGCGCCATCCAGTCGAGTTCGCGCTCCCATCGCTGCCAGTCCCAATAGGCGGTGGAGTACCCATGGGTGACGACGTTGAGGTAGTACCGCACCGTGAACGGCGTGCGGATCGCGGTGTGCGCCGCGTCGGGCCAGGCCTCGAAGGCGGGTTGGAGCAGCGGCGTCTCCCACGTGATGCGACGACCGTTCACCTGCAGGTACCGCGCCAGGGCGCTGGCCGCGGCAACGACGTCGGTGCCGCCGAGGGTGAGCACGCCGTCCGCCGCGGCGTATGTGCCGCAGGCTGCGGCATCGTCGGACGGCTCGAGCCGCACCGCGCGCACCCGAGTGGCATCGCCCCCGAGTCGCTCGACGATGCCGCCGATCGCCTCGACGAACTCGTCGTGCTCCGTCACGCCGGTCACCTCACACCACGGGTTCCGGGGTGACGCCGTGCCGGCTGACCCACTCCGCGAACTCGATGCGCGACCCGCTGAGCCGGGATTCCTCGGCGGCGAAAGCCATCAGGTGGCTGTCGAGGGCCGTGCTGAACGACAGTTCGCCCGCGCCGACCGTCCCGTCGCCCAGCGCGGCGACGAACTCCGCCATGAGGCCGGCGTCGCCGCCGGCGTGGCCGGCGTGGTCACCCAGATCCGCGTCGGCCGCTGCCACGGTGAGCGTGTGCCGGATGTGGCCCATGGGCTTCATCGTCGTCGTGCCGTGCTGCGCGATTGGCAGTCCGTCGGGCAGCGTCGCTCCCGGCGAGAACAGGTCGATCACGAGTTCGCCGCTCTCCATGTGACCGGTGAGCTGCCCACCCGACCCCGTGATCGCCACGGTGCGGGTGTTCTCGGCGGTGAAGGCGGATGCCGTGAGCGTCGCGGTCAGGCCCCCAGGGAACTGCATCGTCGTCTGCTGATGGTCGGCGACGTCGTTTCCGCTGCGGTAGACGCAGCGGCCGTACTCGCCAGTGCTCAGCGCCTCGAGTCTGCCGGCCGTGGAGGTGTCGTCACCGAGCAGGTGCACCGGGTGCCCGTGGACGTCGGCGAGCGCCTCGACGTAGTAGCGCGGCGCGAAGTACGGGCAGGTGGCGGCGACGGGGCATCCGTCCACGCAGAATGCCGGCGCTCCTGCGGGGGCATTCTCGGGTCGGAACTCTGAGAGCCCCCCGATGCTGTAGAGCGTCTCAGGCGCGTCGCCGGCGATCCAGCGGATGAGGTCGAGGTCGTGGCAGGTCTTGGCGAGCACCATGGCGCTCGAGGTGGCTGTGTCGCGCCAGTTGCCGCGCACGTACGAGTGGGCGAAGTGCCAGAACCCGATGTTCTCCCGCACCTCCATGGTCATCAGACGCCCGATCGTCCCCGAATCGATCACCTGCTTGATGGCCCGCCAGAAGGGCGTGAACCGCAGCACGTGGCCGATCGCGAGCCGCGCCGACACCCGGTCGGCGTGCGCGGCGAGCCGTTCGAGCTCGTCCAGCGTGGGCGCCGCGGGCTTCTCGAGCAGGAACGGCACCCCCGCGTCGGCGACGGCGATCGCCACGTCCACATGCAGGGCATCGGGAACCGCGATCACCACGCCATCGGCGGCGAGCATGCCGAGGTCGGCCACCGCATCGCGCCAGTCGGCGTACTCGATCGCGCCACCGGCGGCCGCAGCCAACGAAGTACGACGTGTCGCGTCGATGTCGACGACGGCGACGACCTGCGCCAGCTCGGGGTGGGCGATCACCCAGCGTCCGTAGGCATCGCGTCCGCGGCCTCCGGCACCGATGATGACGATCCGTTGGGGTGTGGAACTCATTTCTCCGCTCCGGAGGTCAGGCCGTCAACGAGGTATCGCTGGGCGAGGAAGAACAGGATGACGACGGGCACCGTCACGGCGATGGAACCGGCGAGAAGCACCGGGACCGGCACGTTGAAGTCGGCCAACTGCGAGATGCCGAGGGGAGCTGTCCACAGGTTACGGTCCTGCACGAGGAACAGCAGCGCGTAGAAGTACTCGTTCCACGCGATCATGAAGACGTAGATCGCCGTCGCGATGACACCGGGAAGTGCGATCGGCAGCACGACGCTGCGCAGCATCTGGGGGAGCGTCGCCCCGTCGATCGTCGCCGCTTCCTCGATGCTCTCGGGCAGGGCGAGGAAGTAGTTGCGCATCATGTAGATCGAGACCGGCACGGTCGTGGCCACGTAGACGAAGAACAGGCCGACGAGCGACCCGGTGAGTCCCGCTTTGGCCAGGAGCACGAACAGCGGCACCGACAGGACGATGCCGGGGAACAGGTAGATCCCGAGGATGATCGCGTTCACGACCTTGCGTCCGCGATAGCGCAGGCGGGCGGCGGCATAGGCGCCGAGGATCGACACGATGATCGAAAGCACCACGGTGCCGACCGCGACCACGAGGGAGTTGAGCACGAACCGGCCGAGCCCGAAGCCGCCCTGCGACTGGTCGAGCATGGCCGTCGTGTACGCCGTGAAGTCGAGCTCCTCCCAGGACGGGAGCAGATCCAGCGGCGCCTGGACGATGGCGGAGTAGGGCCGCAGCGACAGCAGGAACCCGTAGACGACAGGCCCGATCGAGATCACCAGGGCGGCGGCGATGAGCAGGAACCGCCCGACGTTGGCGGCCGGGCTCGGTGCGAGGGGTGAGCGGTGGCGGCTCATTCGACATCCACCTTCCTTCGTGAGAGCACGACGTAGACCGCCAGCAGCGCGACCAGCACCACCGACATGAGGAGCCCATAGGCTGCGGCGCTGCCGATGTCGGCACGGGTCACCAATTCGGTGTAGACCTTCAGCGCCATCACCTGGGTGCCGCCGGCGCCCTCGGTGAGCAGGTAGATCTCGCTGAAGCTCTGGAACGTCCAGATGAACCGCAGCAGACACAGCAGCAGGATCACGCCCTTTAGTTGGGGCAGGACGATACGTGTCGTGATCTGGAAGCCGTTGGCGCCGTCCAACGCCGCGGCCTCTTCGATGCCGGGGGTTACGCCCTGGAGCCGCGCCGTGATGAACAGGAAAGCCAGCGGCGCCGACGCCCAGATCTCGAACAGGACCACGACCAGCAGCGCGAGCGGCACCTCGATGCCGAACACCTCATAGCGGGCTGTGTTGAGGAAGCCGATGGAGCTCTCCCACCCGAGCACTTCCCGACCGAACGCGTTGACGATGCCGTACTGCGGGTTGAGCATCGTCTGCCAGATGGTCACGGCAGCGATGAGTGGCAGCACGTACGGCACGAGCAGGAGCGCGCGCACGATTCCGCGTCCACGGAACGGTCGGCGCAGCGCGAGCGCGAGGATGAGTCCGACCGTGACCGACCCGATCATCGTGAGCGTCGAGTACGTCAGGGTCGTGCCCAGCGCGTTCCAGAACGAGGGGTTGCCCAAGGCCCGGGTGAAGTTGTCGAGGGTCCAGTCGATGGGCTGTGTGCCCAGCAGCGGGATGTCCACCAACCGGATCTCGCTGAACGCGAAGACGAAGACGAGGATGAGCGGCAGGATCGAGGCGAACAGGATGACGACGAGCGTCGGTGCCGTCAGGAGCAGGCCGTTGCGGTTCTCACGCCGGGGGCGGCTGAGCTGCCGCCCCCGGGTCGTGCGCGGTGAAGTGGTGCTGGTCACAGGCCTGCCTGGACCTCCTCGACCGCCGCGCGCATCGCTGCGGTCACGTCGGCGGCGGAGGTGCCGGAGTAGAGCTGTTCGATCTGCCCTGCCAGCACGCCCTGGCTCGACACGAGGCCTGCGAGCGTGGCGTCGTCGGTGCCCATGCCCCACAGGGACACCGCGTTGATGCCCTCTTCGATCGCGGTGCTGAAGTCCTCGCCGTACAGTTCGACCGAGGTCATCTTCTGGCCCGGGCCGATGCCGAGGCCGCCCCAGGCGGAGAGGAACTCGGTCGGGTCGTCGGCCGTGCCGTTGCGCAGCGGAATGCGGCCCTCGGTCGCGACACCCAGCGTGTCGACGTAGCCGGTGCTCATGGCGTACTCGATGTACTTCTGTGCCGCCTCGACGTTGGCGCCGGTCGGGATGCCGTAGCTCAGCATGGCGCCGAACTGAGCGGGGTTGTCCTCGTCCAGCACGGTGATGAACTGCGTGTGGTCGGCGAGGAACGTCGGCGTGGCAGCGCACTCGCTGCACGTCGGGGGAGTGGCGGAGTCGAGACCCGCGAGTTCGTCGAGGATGTGAGTGGAGAACAGCAGCATCGCTGCGTCGCCGTTCATGTACGCGGCGCGAGCGCTGGTGACGTCGAAGTCGCCGGCGACAGAGGAGTTGCGGAGAGTAAGGAATTCCTCTGCCGCGTCGGTGCATTCGGCGGAGTCGATGAGCACCTCACCGTCGACGACGAGTTCGCAGCCGGCGCTCTGGAAGAGCGACTGGATGCCCTCGGTCGCCGAGGCGGTTCCGGCCTGCGTGCCGAATGCCATTCCCGTGATGCCCAGCGTGTCTTTCACGGTGGCGGCGGCATCCGCGAGTTCGGAGAGGCTCGTGGGCACGTCGACGCCGGCCTCCTCGAGCAGGTCGGCACGGTACGCGATGACATGCGTCCAGCCGTCGCTGGGCACGGCGGCGATCTCACCGTCGAGCGTGACGGCATCGATGGCGCGCTCGTTGAAGGTCTCCTGACCCAGCGTCGCGACGACCGCGGAAGCGGCCGCTGTGTCGAGCAGGCCCTGCGACGTCCAGGCGCCGGCCTGGGTGGAGGTGTGGAGGATCACGTCGGGGACGTTGCCGGAGGCGGCGCCCGTGACCAGAGCCTGGTCCTGGTCGGCACCGGCCATCGGGACGACCTCGACGTCGATCCCGGTCTCTGCGGTGAATGCTGCGGCGACGGCCTCCTGGGCTGCGAGCCGCTCAGGCGTGGTCTGGGGCGTCCAGAAGGTGACCGACTGGTCGGCTGCCTGCTCTTCGGCCTGGCCACCTGTGCACCCCGCGAGCAGGGTCACTGCGGCGACGGCCGCGATGGATGCCGCGAGGCGCGGCCGGAAACGCTGGGTCATATGCGTCACTCCTCGTTCGTGGCGCAGGGCGCCGGTGGGTTCGTGAGGGGCGACCTGGCGCCACTGCACGGGTACGCCGATCCTCTCGGGAGATGAGGGTGATCGACGACATTTGCGGGTATCTTGCAAGGAACCTGCTGATGAGACAGTACCCATGAACCGAAGGCGCATTTCTTGGATGATCTCGACCGTCGCATCGTCGGCGCCCTCATGGCCAACCCGCGTGCGAGCAACGCCCAGGTCAGCGACGTCGTTTACACCTCGGAGGCGACGGTGTCGCGTCGCGTGAGCCGACTCCTGCGCGAGGGAACGGTGCGCGTCATCGGAGTGCTCGATGGTGAGGCGACCCGGCGCACCCGTTCGCTCTTCGTGCGGCTGCGTTGTCGTCCCGGCGAGGCGCACCGCTCAGCGGCGCGACTGGCGGCGTGGCCGGAGTGCGGGTCGGTGAAGCTGCTGACCGGCAGCGTCGACTGCATCGCGGAGATCAGCTACACCTCCAACGAGCATCTGCTCGCGATCACCCTCGAGCAGCTGCCGTCGCTCGATGGCGTGTTCGCGGTGTGGAGCAATCAGGTGATCCGCCGCTTCGCTACACCCCACAGCTGGTTGCCCGACCTCCTCGCCGCCGACCTCGTCGAGCAGCTGCGCGGTCAGCGACTGGACCCGTGGCACGACCCGCTTCCCGATCGGCCGGCAACCACGGATCCACTCGACGAGCGCATCGCCGACCTGCTCTCGCACGACGGCCGGCTCGGCTGGCAGCGTCTCGGCGAACTCTGCGACGCGAATCCCGTCACGGTACGACGACGCACCGAGGCCATGATGACGGCCGGCGCCCTGCGCATGCGCACCGTCGTCGAACCCGAGAGCATCGGCCTGCCGGTCAACGCCTTCGTCTCGCTCAACGTAAATCCCACCCAGCTCGGCCACGCCGGCGACCTACTGGCCCAGCATCCGTCCGTGCTGATGATCGCGGCGACCACCGGTGATCGAAATCTGTGCGGCGAGATCGCACTGCCATCGGATGCCGCGCTCTACACCTTCATTTCTGACACGATCGGCAGCCTGCCCGGGCTGCAGCACGCCGACGTCGCAGTCGCTTTGCAGTCCGTGAAGCGTGCCGGGCTCACCCCCGCCACCCCGCCCGAGCTCAGACGGTGATACCCCGAAGCACCCCGTCCTGCGCGCCGACGATCAGCTGACGTCCGAGGATCGCGGGCGTGGAGAACGTGTTCGCGGTGAACAGCTGCCGATCGGCCGTCACCGCTCCGGTCGCCGGATCGATCGCGACGAGGCGCCCGCCGGTGCCGAACAGCCACACGGTACCGTTTCGCGCATCCCGCACGGGCCCCGCGTTGAGCGCGCGCGGCACAGCCTGGGTGCTCCAGCGCCTCGCTCCGGTGACGGGATCGATCGCGTCGACGATGCCCCATTCCGTGGTGAGCAGCAGCGTCCCCTCGTCGATGAGCAGTGCGGGCGCAAAGATGTAGCTGCCGTCGATGCGCCACCGTTCCGCACCGGTCTCCGGGTCGACGGCGATGGCGTTGGCGACGGTACTGAACAGCACCGCGCCGGTCGGGAGCACCTCGATCCAGTCGTCCCAGGGCCCATAGATCAGCTGCCGGTAGGTGTCGGGGCGCACGTTGGTGAGCACCGACCACAGCGCGCTCCCGTCGGCGAGGTCATAGGCGTAGCCGCGACCGTCGCCGGCACCCACGAAAACCCGCTGCCCGTCAGAGGCGGCACGCCCCGCCGAGAGCCGCGGCACCTCAGATTCCCAGAGCATCGCGCCGGCACCGTCGAGGCAGAACAGGCGGTCACCGGCGGCGACGACGATGCGATCGACGCCGCCGACGTCGAAGACCGCCGGGGTGGACAGCACGGGGCGGCCGAGGTCGACCACCCAGCGTTCCTGGCCGTTCGTCGCGGTGAGTGCGCTGAGGGTGTGATCCGCAGAGGGGACGAACACGACCGTGCCGTCGGTGGAGAACGCCGCCGCGCGGTGCACGGGGCCGAGATCGCGCTCCCAGAGTCGATGCCGCGCCGCGCCGGTGATGCGCAGCGCCGCCACGCGACCCGAGCTGGATGCCGCGACCACCGTGCTCCCGAACGCGGCCAGCGCGCCCTGGATCTGGCCGCCGATCGGCAGTTCCCACTTCGGGGTGGACCGCGACTTGCCACGGTGATCGACCGTGACGTTCTCGTACCAGAATGCTCCGGTGCCGTCGACGGCACGGAACCGCACACGATGGACGCCCGGCAGGAGCGCGCTGCCGTCGAGCGTGCCGCTCCACGAGCCGCCGGTACGAGTGAGCGGCACCCATTCGCCGTCGAAGACCGCACCGAACACATCCTGCGCATATATCTGGGCAGCCACCTCCACAGCTCCCGGCCCGGCGACCGCGCTGAGGGTCAGCGTGCCGCGATCTATCCGTGCACCGCCGGATACCGGTCCAGCGGTGCGGCCGGGGCCGACCCCGAGCGGGATCTCGGCGACAGGCTGCACTGTCGGCGCGTCGGTGTCGAGGGCACCGAGCGTGACCTGCTCGACGACGAGCACACGGTCCTCGGCGTCGCGGCGCTCCGTGACGCGCAGGTAGAAGGGACCGCTGCGCGTGTTGATGGCGGCGACCTGAGTGAGCCCGTTGAAGCGATCGACCTCGCTTCGGTGGATGTGTCCCGCGAAGATGCCGCGCACCCGGTACGGCGCGATCGTCTGCAGCAGCGCGTCGTCGTCGTTGACGTAGTGGTTGCGACCGGCCAGCGGGAAGTGCAGGAACATCACGCTCGGGACGTCTCCCGCGGCATCCAGGTCGCTTCGGATGTCGTCGAGATCCCCGCCGAACAGGCCAGGCTCCTGCAGTGTCTGGGTGGGATCCAGCGCCATGAAGTGCACACCGCCGGCGTCGAAGCTGTAGCTGGTCGGGCCGAACCACCGCTGGAACCTCTCGCGCGCCGTGATATCCCAGCGGATCTCGTGGTTTCCCGGCGTGTGCCTGATACGACTCCAGAGCCCCGCGGGGATCGCGGCGCGGTAGGCCGCGAAACCGGTCTCGTCGCCGAAGTCGGTGATGTCGCCGCAGTGCAACACGAAGTCGGGGTCCTCTGGCTCAACGGCGGCGAAGACGCGCGCCAGGTTCGCCATTCGCTCGCCCTCCTCCTCGTTGGCGTGCGTGTCGGTGAGCACGACGAAACGCAGCGCGCCCCCGTCGTCGGCCCGGGCAGCTCCCACCGCCGCACCCGGCCACGGACCCCACCCGGTTGCCGCCGCACCCACACCGAGTCCCAGCGCAGACAAACCGAGGAAGCCCCGCCTGCTCACACGCCCCACGCCGCCACTCGCCGCTGCGTTCAGATCCGTCATCGCCACACTCCGCTTCGTCGCCGATTGCCTTCTGAGCACCCAATCGGCAGCCGACTGACCCCGCCAGAGCGCCCCGCCGGTTTGAGAGGGATCGGCATGGGGTGCGCCGTTGTCGCAAGGATTCAACATCGCGACGACCGACGCGGTGGCAGATTCCCGTCAGGAGCCATGGTGACGATCCCGGTTCCTTGCACGCCGCAGCGGGGTGGTTGACCGATCGCGCCGAGCGGCCTCAGCGTCGTGGCATCCGGTATTCCCGGTGTTGGTCGAACCTCTGGAGTCTTCACGATGCGTATCCGGTTCCGTTCCCTCCTCGCCGTCGCTGTGGCGACCGTCGCCGCCGGCGGCGTCATCGGTGGTGCACCGCTCGCCGCGCCCGCCGCCTCGCCACCGCCGCCCGCAGAACATGTGGTCTTCATCGGGCTGGACGGCTTCGACGCGGCCTATCTCGAGGAAGCTCCCCTGCCGAACCTCCGCCAGCTCGTGAAGCGGGGCAGCCTGACGACTTCCTCGGGTGTGATGACGTCGATCACCAACCCGTCGTGGTCCTCGATCGCGACGGGCGCCTGGCCTGCCACCCACCAGAACACCGCCTACTGGTTCGACACGCAGACGGGGACCGCCCGCAGTCAGCAGCGGGATCTCGCCGTGCCGACCATCGCGCAGTCGCTGCGCGATCAGGGTGCCACCGTCATGTCGTCGCAGTGGTTCATCCTGCAGAACTACGGCGTCACCTACGGCGACCCGGATGGGCTCTACACACAGCCCGGCGGCACGTGCGAGCGCCGGGCCGACGATGCGATCGCGGTGCTGCGCGGCGAGCCGGTCGACAGCGGTGGGCAGATGATCACCACCAACGGCATCCCCGATCTCATCGCCGTGTACTGCGACACGTTGGATGTGCTCGGCCACGCCGACGGTGCGGATGCCGCGGGCATGCCCGCCGCTCTCGCCGAGGTCGACGCACAGATCGGTCGCATCGTGGCGGCGGTCAAGGAAGCGGGCATCTACGGCCGCACGGCATTCGTGATCACCGGCGATCATGGGATGGGCACTTTCACCCAGGGCATGCAGCCGGAGCTGCTCGATGCTGTCGCCGCCGCGGGGTTCCGGGCGGAGATGCTGACGGCAGGACGCGCACCACGCCCCGACACCGACGTCGTAATCGTCGTGGGCGGAGTCGGATCGCTGCATCTGATCGGCGACGCCGCAGCCGACCCGACGGCGGCGGCCCGCATCGACGCGGCCATCAGCGCGTTGCCGAACATCGCGGCGGTGTACGACAAGTCGGAGCAGGCAGAGCTTCACATGTCCCCGAAGTACGGGGAACTGGTCATCGAACCCGTCGCGGGCTGGTCGCTCGGCGCCACTCCCGGTGACGCGGCCGGGGTGCACGGCACGAGCCGCGAGCTCGAGGTGCCCCTGGTGCTCGCCGGCTCCGGCGTGCGCCCCAACGCCGCGCCCGAGGCGCCGCGCCACATCGATGTCGCGCCGACCATCGCGGCGCTGCTGGGCTACGAAGGACCGGCGGGCGCCGACGGTCGGGTGCTCACCGAGGCGATCCGCTTGCGCGGCGCAGGCGACTGACTGCTCAGGCGGGCGGGTCGAGCTTGACCACTCCGACGTCGGCGAGCCGGTCGAGCAGGCCCGCACCGTCGGAGTCGGTCACCCACGGCACGCCCGCCGCGGAGTGGTCGTCGACCACGGTGCGGCCACCGGCGAGCACGGCCTCGGTGGCGGAGAGCCGCCTGATCGCGACGGCGGCGACGCGGTCGGGGTGCTGCGCCGCGAAGGCGGTGTACAGGGAGTCGTCGTGCTGGCCGTCATCACCGATCAGCAGCCACTTGATGTGGGGGAACTCCCGGGCGAGCCGAGTCAGATTCTCGGCCTTGTGCAGCCGGCCGCTGCGGAACCAACGATCGTGCGTCGGACCCCAGTCGGTGAGCAGCATGGCCCCGGGCGGGAACACGTGCCGCCGGAGGAACCGCACAAGGGTGGGAGCGACGTTCCACGCGCCGGTCGAGAGGTAGATCACGGGAGAACCCGGGTTGTCGCGTGCGATGCGCTCCAGCAGCACGGCCATGCCGGGCACCGGCTGGCGCGCGTGCTCGTCGAGCACGAACGAGTTCCACGCGGCGACCAGGGGCCGGGGGAGAGCCGTGACCATGACGGTGTCGTCGATGTCGGAGACGATGCCGAAGCGCACCTCGGGCGCGACGATGAACACGCGGGTCTCCACCGGTTCACCCCCCTCCACGGACATCGTGATGGGCTGCCACCCGGGAGCGAGACTTCCCGGCAGCGTGGCATCGATGACGCCGCCCCGATCGGCGACGACCTCGTGCGCGACGCCGTCGATCTCGATCGTGACCTGTGCGAAGCCCACCGGCACCGCCGCGAAGCTGCGCCAGCCGCGCACGCTGGCGTATTCGCCGCGCGAATCGGTGCGCACCAACGGCACCATGAGGACGCGCCCGAGCACGCGCACCCAATCCGGGCCGCCGTAGCCGGGGAATGCCGCCACCGTGGGGAGCTGGCCGCGCCGCCGCGCGCGACGCTCGCGCCACGAGTGGAAGCTGTATTCCAGGCGCGCGATCCAGAGGATCTTCGGACGGGGGGGAGCGGGGTCTGTGCCGGGCATCCCGTTCAGTCTCCCATGCCCTCATCGGCATGTGGTGACGATGGTGCTTTCTGCGACTCGAGGTGCCGACGCTCACGTCGGGCGATCAGGCGCTTGGCGAGGTAAGCCAGCAGGAGGAACCCGACGATGACGCCCACGAAGATGTATCCGGCGAAGTGGATGCGGTCCGACAGCTCACGGTAGGTGCCGGCGGCGGCGGCGGCGACTCCCACGTAGGCCACCGACCACAGCGCGCAGGCGGGGAGCGTCCAGGCGATGAAGCGGCGGTACGCGTAGCCGCTCATCCCGACGGTGAGGGGCACGAGTGAGTGCAGCACCGGCAGGAACCGTGACAAGAAGATGGCCGGCCCCCCGCGCCGCCGCAGGTACATCTCCGCTTTCGCCCAGTTGTGCTCACCGATCCTCGCACCGAGCCGGGAGAAGCGGATGCGCGGCCCCAGCACGCGGCCGAGCCAGAACCCGATGCTCTCGCCGACGAGCGCGCCGATGATCACGGCGATCACCAGCAGCACACCTTCCAGGGGCGACGCGACGGCGGTGCCGGCGACGATGACGATGGTGTCGCCGGGCACGACGAGTCCCACGAGCACACTGGTCTCGAGCATGATGGCGAGCCCTGCCAGCACGGTGCGCAACACCGGGTCGACGCTCTGCACCGCGTCGAGCAGCCACGTGAGGAACTCATTCACGGTGAGAGCCTAGGCGCCGCAGCCGACCTCTAGCCTGAGAAGGTGCTCCCCACCCTGTCCGCCCTGCCTGTCGCGTGGGCCGATCCGGCTGCGGTGTTCGCCGGGGGCCCCGCGCGCGAACCGCACGCCTTCTGGCTGGATGCGGGCCCCGAAGCGGTGACCGGCTGGAGCTGGATCGGCATCGGCGAGCCCGAACCCGACCACGCCGTCGTCCACTCGGTCGGACTGGGAACACCCCGTGCTGCGGCGTCATCGTGGGGCCCGTTCCACGGGGGATGGGTCGGGTGGATCGGCTACGACGACGCCGCCGCCCGCGCCGGGGCCCCGCACCGTGACGACACGGCCGCCCCCGACCAGCTGTGGCTGCGCGCCACGCACTTCGTCGCGTTCGACCATGCGGAGCGCCGGATGTGGGCCGTCGCGCCCGCGGACGATGTCGAGGCGTTCGCGGCGCAGGCGACAGTGTGGGCCTGTGCCGAGCGCCCGACGGTCTCGCCGGCGGCGCGCCACATCGCGCGCGCCCGCGTGAGCGCGCGCGTGTACGCGCGCCGCATTGAGCAGTGTCGCGCCGCCATCCGCGAGGGCGACGCCTATCAGCTGTGCCTCACCACGCGGTTCGAGGTCGCCGGGGCGGAGCCGATCGACCCCGTTGCCGCGCACCTGCGCCTGCGGGCCTCGTCGCCCGCGCACCACGGCGGGCTCATCCGCAGCGATGACGTCGCACTCGTCTCGGCCAGCCCCGAGCGCTTCCTCGAGGCAGCCGGTGGCGTCGTGCGCACGCGACCGATCAAGGGCACCCGTCCGCGAGGGACGGATGCCGCCACGGATGCCGCATCGGCGGCGGAGCTTGCGGCCAGCACGAAGGAACGCGCCGAGAACGTCATGATCGTCGACCTCATGCGCAACGATCTGTCACGCGTGTGCGCACCGGCATCCGTCGCCGTCGACGCTCTGCTCGCGGTCGAGTCCTACCCGGCGGTGCATCAGCTGGTCAGCACCGTGGGCGGGCGACTGCTGCCGCACGTCACGGTCGCGGAGCTGCTCGCGGCGACTTTTCCCGCCGGCAGCATGACCGGGGCCCCGAAGCTGTCGGCCATGACCATCCTGCACGAGCTCGAGGCCGCGCCGCGGGGGGTGTTCGCCGGCTGCTTCGGGTGGGTGGGGGCAGACGGTGCGCTGGATCTCGCGATGGTGATCCGCTCGATCGTGGTACACCCGGGCGGCGCGTACGTCGGCGCCGGCGGCGGCATCACGTGGGGGTCCGACCCCGAAGCGGAGGTCGCAGAGGTCGCCGTGAAAGCGCGTGCGCCGCTCGCCGCGCTCGGCGCACACCTGCCCTCCGGCTGGTGACACAGCCGGTCCGGTAATGTGGAACGACGCGTTTCACGCGACCCGAGTACCCCACGATTGGCAATATCCCGTGTCCCACACGCCTTCCCCAGACTCCACCGGCGACAGCGCCGCATTCGACGTGCACGCGATTCAGGAGAAGTGGCAGCGACTCTGGGAGCAGACCGACCCGTTCCGCGCCGGCGGTGACGACGACACCCGCCCGCGCAAGTACGTGCTGGCAATGTTCCCGTATCCCTCCGGCGACCTGCACATGGGTCACGCCGAGAACTACCTCTACTCCGACATCGTCGCGCGCTTCTGGCGCCACCGCGGCTACAACGTGCTCAACCCGATCGGGTGGGACTCGTTCGGCCTGCCCGCCGAGAACGCCGCCATCAAGCGCGGCGCCGACCCGCGCGAGTGGACCTACGCCAACATCGACCAGCAGAAAGCGAGCCTGAGGCAGTACGGCGTCTCGTTCGACTGGAGCCGGGTGCTGCACACGAGCGACCCCGACTACTACCAGTGGAACCAGTGGCTGTTCCAGCAGCTGTTCGAGCGAGGCCTGGCCTACCGCAAGGAGAGCCCGGTCAACTGGTGCCCCCACGACCAGACGGTGCTCGCCAACGAGCAGGTCGTCGACGGACGCTGTGAGCGCTGCGGCACCGAGGTCGTGAAGAAGAAGCTCACGCAGTGGTACTTCCGCATCACCGAGTATGCCGACCGGCTGCTGGACGACCTCAACCAGCTCGAGGGCTTCTGGCCGCACAAGGTGCTGCAGATGCAGCGCAACTGGATCGGTCGCTCGGTCGGCGCCGATATCGACTTCGAGATCGAGGGCCGGGCCGACAAGGTGACGGTCTTCTCGACCCGCCCCGACACGCTGCACGGTGCCACGTTCTTCGTGGTCGCCCCCGACTCCGACCTCGCCGCCGAGCTCGCCGCGGGCTCCACGCCCGAGGTGCGCATGCGGTTCCAGGACTACCTGGAGAAGGTGCAGAAGGTCACCGATATCGACCGGCAGGCGACTGACCGGCCCAAGACCGGTGTCTTCCTCGAGCGCTACGCGATCAACCCGATCAACGGTGAACGGCTGCCGATCTGGGCCGCCGACTATGTGCTCGCCGACTACGGCCACGGCGCCGTCATGGCCGTGCCCGCGCACGACCAGCGCGACCTCGACTTCGCCCGCGCCTTCGACCTGCCGGTGCGCGTCGTCGTCGACACGACCGCGCCCGTGACCGGCGCGATCCCCGTGATCGAACTGGATGCCGCCGGCGAGCCGATCGACCCCGAAGGCGGCCTGGACGTCGCCGACGAGCTCGACCCCGCCGTCACCGGCATCGCGCTGACCGGCGAGGGGCGCCTCATCAACTCCGGCGTTCTCGACGGTATGAACAAGCGCAATGCCATCGCCCGCGCGATCGAGCTGCTCGAAGCCGCCGGCACCGGGCGCGCCGCGAAGACCTATCGCCTGCGCGACTGGCTCATCTCGCGCCAGCGGTTCTGGGGCACGCCCATCCCGATGGTGCACACAGACGACGGTCGCATCGTTCCGGTCCCGGCAGACCAGCTCCCCGTGGAGCTGCCCTCGGTGAAGGGCCTCGACCTCACACCGAAGGGATCGTCGCCGCTGGGTGCCGCGACCGAGTGGGTCACGACGGTGGACCCCGAGACGGGTGAGCCGGCGCGTCGCGACCCGGACACGATGGACACGTTCGTCGACAGCTCGTGGTACTTCCTGCGCTTCCTCTCGCCGGGCGACCAGACGCAGCCGTTCTCGCAGCGCGAGGCCGACCGCTGGGGACCGGTGGACTTCTACATCGGGGGTGTCGAGCACGCCATCCTGCACCTGCTGTACGCGCGATTCATCACGAAGGCCCTCTACGACATGGGCCACGTCGAGTTCACCGAGCCGTTCTCGAGCCTGATCAACCAGGGCATGGTGATCCTCAACGGCGCCAAGATGTCCAAGAGCAAGGGCAACCTGGTGCTGTTCCAGCAGGAGCTCGACGCCCACGGCGCCGACGCGCTGCGGGTGGGCCTGGCGTTCGCCGGCCCCGTCGAGGACGACAAGGACTGGGCCGACGTTTCCACCGTGGGCGCCGCGAAGTTCCTGGCCCGCGCACTGCGCATCGCCGGCGACGTCAGCAGCAAGCCCGACGTCGTCTGGGCGGACGGTGACATCGCGCTCCGCCGCGTGACCCACCGCCTGCTCGCGGATGCGCCGGCCCTGGTCGAGCAGACGAAATTCAACGTCGTCGTCGCCCGTCTGATGGAACTCGTCAACGTCACCCGCAAGACGATCGATTCCGGTGCCGGGGCGGCCGACCCGGCGGTGCGCGAAGCCGCCGAAGTGACCGCGATGGTGCTCGACCTGTTCGCCCCGCACACCGCGGAGGAGATGTGGTCGATCCTCGGGTACGAGCCGTTCGTCGGTCTCGTACCGTGGCGTCAGGCCGACCCGACGCTGCTCGTGGAGGACACCGTCAAGGCCATCGTGCAGATCGATGGCAAGGTGCGCGCGACCCTCGAGGTCTCGGCGCGCATCGATGCCGCCGAGCTCGAGGCGATGGCCCGCAGCGACGAGCGCGTGCTGCGTTCGCTGGCCGGTCGCGAGATCGCGCGTGCCGTGGTGCGGGCGCCGAAGGTCGTGAGCTTCACCACGGCCTGATCCGGCCGGTGCGAGGCGGGGTCGCGGCTGGTGTGCCGCGGCCCCGTCGTCGTCCTGAGGGGTGCGTCGCGGCTTCCCTTCGCCGCTTCTTCGGAGATCTGCACGAGTTCGGAGCCGCCAGGCGGTTTCGATCCGAAGAAGCGGACATCTCCGAAGAAGCGGCGACGCGGACTCACGGCGGTGCGCCCCGGCAGGGCAGCCCGCCGTCGTCTCCACCGGGCTCTGTTCTCACGAACTCTCCACGGATGCCGCCAACCGGCATCCTGAGCCCGCCCCGCCCGGCCTAGCGTGGCCGCGTGACCGGCGAGCATCCTGCACCGCGCGCCCGTCGGCGCCTCGGCGTCGGCGCGGTGACGGTCGTCGTGATCGCCGCACTGGCGGTCACCGTCGCCGTCGGCATCCTGCGCACGACGACCGCCCCGGTCGAGACGATCACGATCAGCGAGACGGATGCCGCTCTTGCCGCATCCCCCGCCGCTGCCCCCGTCTACGTGCATGTCTCGGGTGCCGTGACGACTCCGGGGCTGTACCGTCTCGACGAAGGCGCCCGCGTCGTGGACGCGGTCTCGGCCGCGGGCGGGTTCGGGGACGCCGCCGATGAGGCGGCGGTCAATCTCGCGCGCGTCATCAGTGACGGTGAACAGTTGCATGTGCCCGTCATCGGCGAGGCACCGCCACCCGAGCTCGCCCCGGGCGCGGGAGGCCCCGGCACCGCACCCGGCGGCAAGGTCAACCTCAACTCCGCGGACATCGCGACCCTCGACACCCTGCCGCGCATCGGGCCGGCCATGGCGCAGCGCATCATCGACTGGCGCGATGAGAACGGCCGGTTCACGAGCGTGGACGATCTGCTGGCTGTGCCGGGCATCGGCGACAAGATGCTCGCGGCGCTCCGGGAACTGGTCACGGTGTGAACGCGCGGCGGGCGCGGCGGCGCGACCTGCGTCTGGTGCCGGTCGCGGCGGGGGCGTGGGCGGCGGCGCTGGTCGGTGCCCTGCTCGCCGATGCGCGCGCCGCTCCGGATGCCGCGTCGGTGGCGCTCGTCGCCTGGTCGGTCTGTCTCGGTGCGCTCGCCCTGGCGGCGACATCCCGACGCCACGCGCTGCGCACCACGGCCGCGGTGGCTGCGCTCACCTGCGCGGGGGCGGCCGCTGTGCTCTCGCACCTCGCGCTCGCCCAGCCCGGCCGCACGATCGATCACCTGTCGGTGACGGGCGGCCGCGCGCTGAGCGTGATGGCGACGGTGACCGGCAAGGTCGAACCATCCGCGCGCGGGTTGGGCTTCGACGCGATAGCCGACCGCGTGAGCGTCGGCACCGACGCCCACGCCGTGACACTGCCGGTGACCATACGGGTCTCGCCCGGCGATGTCCGCGGCCTCGAAGACCTCGCGCCGGGCGCGCGGGTGGAGGTGTTCGGCACCGCGTTCCGTGCCGACCCGGGGGAGCGGTCGGTGCTCGTCGTGCAGGCGACCACCGGCCTGAACGTGGTGACGCCGCCGACCGGGGTGCTGGCGACGGCAGCTCACCTGCGCGAACGATTCGTCGCGACCGCACACGATCTGCCACCGCCCGGTTCCGGACTCGTCCCAGGTCTGGCGGTGGGTGACACGGCGTCGGTGTCGACCGAGCTCGATGCCGCGATGAAGGCATCGTCGCTGTCACACCTGACCGCCGTGTCCGGCGCCAACTGCGCGCTCGTGGTCGGCATCGCGTTCGCGGCCGCTGCGGCCTGCGGTGCGCCACGCAGCATCCGTGTCATCATCGCGCTCGCGGCCCTCGGCGGTTTCGTGCTGCTGGTGACACCGGAACCGAGCGTCGCGAGGGCGGCGGTCATGGCGGCCGTCGCGATGCTCGGGGTGCTGCTCGGCCGCATCGGAGCGGGGTTGTCGTTGCTGTGTCTCGCGGTGGTCGTGCTGCTCGTGGGCGATCCATGGCTCGCGGGGGAGATCGGCTTCGCGCTCTCGGTCGCCGCCACGGCATCCCTCCTGCTGCTCGGCGGTCCGCTGGCCGAAGGGATCGCACGCTTCATGCCGCGCCCCCTCGCGCTCGCCCTCGCGGTGCCCCTGGCGGCGCAGCTCGCCTGCGGTCCGCTGCTGATCATCGTGGAGCCGTCGGTGCCGCTCTACGGCGTGGCCGCGAACCTGCTCGCGGCACCCGCTGCCCCGATCGCGACCATCGTCGGCCTCGCCGCGTGTCTCGCCGCTCCCATCCCGGTGCTGCAAGCGGGCCTCGCGGCGGTGGCCTGGCTCCCCGCGACGTGGATCGCGGGCACAGCGCACACGGTCGCGAGTCTGCCCGGGGCGAGCATGCCCTGGCTCGACAGCGGGTGGGGCGTCGCCGCGTTGGCCGGTGTCAGCGCGGCGATCAGCGTCGTCCTCATCGCACGCGGCAGCGCCCCCGCGGTGCGAGCGACCCGCGCGCTGGCGGCGGCAGGCCTGGCCGTACTCTTGGGGGTCGGGGCGGGCGGCGTCGCACTGTCCAGCGTGCTGGCGCCCGCGACCGTGCCGACGGCGTGGTCCGTCGCGGCGTGCGACGTCGGTCAGGGCGATGCCGTGCTCGTGCGCTCGGCCCGTGCCATCGCGCTGATCGACACGGGACCTGACCCGGAACCGTTGGTGGACTGCCTGCGCCGGTTCGGGGTCGACCGGATCGATCTGCTCGTGCTGACCCACTTCGACGCGGACCACGTCGGCGGGCTCGCGGCGGTGGCCGGTCGTGCGGATGTCGTCCTGCACGGACCGGCCCCGGATGCCGCGGCGCAGGTGGCCCTGCGGCGCTTCGCCGACGGCGGTGCGCAGCTGGTCGATGCCACCGTGGGTCTCCGAGGCGAGCTGGGGGATGCCCAGTGGCGGGTGCTCTGGCCGACCGCGCGCTCGGCGTTCCTTCCCGGCAACGACGCATCGGTCGTGATCGAGATGGTCGGGGGCGGCATGCCCTCGAGCCTGTTCCTCGGCGACCTGTCGGCTGCACCGCAGCGCGCCCTGCTGGCGTCGGGGGAGCTGCGCTCGAGCTATCAGCTGGTCAAGGTCGCCCATCATGGCAGTGCCGACCAGGCAGACGAACTGTACCGAGCGCTGCAGCCGGTCGTCGCCCTGGTGACGGTCGGTGTGGACAACGACTACGGGCATCCGCGTGCCGAGATCCTGCGCGTGCTGGCATCCGTCGGCGCCTCGACCGCCCGCACCGACCGCGACGGCGTCATCGTGGTCGCCGTGCAGCAAGGGAGCATCGCGGTGTGGCGCGAGCGCGCTCCGCCGGGCGGCGGTGTCGGCGGCCCGGGATAGGCTGGATGCATGGCACCTCCCGCGCGCAGACCCCCTGCACGCAAGCCCGCGGGAAAGGCGGCGGCGAGCAAGATCCGTCAGCTTTCGTGGCGCAATCCCGAACCCGCACCGATCGTGCTGGTGTCGGGCCCCGAAGAGGTCTGCGCCGAGCGGGCGATCGCCGGCCTCCGCGAGTATCTGCGCGCCGAGGATCCGAGCCTCGAGGTCACCGACATCCGCGCCGACGATTACACGGCCGGCACGCTGCTGGGCGTGACGTCGCCGTCGCTGTTCGGCGAGCCGCGTCTCGTGCGCGTGTCGGGGGTCGAGAAGTGCTCCGACACGTTCCTCGCCGAGGCGATCTCATACCTCGAGCATCCGCAGGAGGGTGCCACGGTCGTGCTGCGGCACACCGGGTCGAGCGTGAGAGGCAAGAAGCTGCTCGACGCGATCCGTGCGGGCACCGGCGGCGGCGTCGAGGTCGCATGCCCCGCCGTCAAGCGCGACAGCGACCGCTACGACTTCGCCGCGGGGGAGTTCGCCGCCGCACGTAAGCGCATCGCGGCGCCCGCCCTGCGTGCCCTCGTCTCGGCGTTCGCCGACGATCTCACCGAGCTCGCAGCTGCCTGCCAGCAGCTCATCGCCGACGTCCCCGACGACATCACCGAGGCCATCGTCACCAGGTACTACGGCGGCCGCGTGGAGACCTCCGCGTTCGCGGTGGCCGACACCGCCATCGCCGGCCGGTACGGCGAGGCGCTGCTGGCGCTGCGGCAGGCACTGGCATCCGGATCGGACCCCGTCCCCATGGTCGCCGCGATCGCGTCGAAGCTGCGCACGATGGCGCGGGTCGCAGGTCACCGCGAGTCGTCGTCGGCGCTGGCCGGGCGCCTGGGGCTCAAGGACTGGCAGATCGATCGTGCCCGCCGTGACCTGATGGGCTGGAACGAGACGTCGCTGGGTATGGCGATCCAGGCGGCGGCACGCGCGGATGCCGAGGTCAAGGGCGGCTCCCGCGATGCCGTGTTCGCCGTCGAGCGTCTCGTCACCGTGATCGCGACCCGGCAGCCCTTCGGCTCCTGACCCACCCGCCCGCCCGCGGGCCCGCGCGCCCCGCCCGCGCTCCCGCGCTCCCGCGCACCCCGCCCGCGCTCCCGCGCTCCCGCGCGCCCGCGCTCCCGCGCGCGCCGGAGCCGCTCGAGTGTCGCTTCCGCACAGTCCCGCGCGCTAACACCCACCACAAGCGACACCGGACGAGCCGCTGACCCGCCGGGCGCCGTCACGGGGGCCGTTCGGGTGGCCGTTACGCATAGTGCGGCGCGGGAACACCCGCCATCAGCGACACCGGAGCAGCCCTGGCTGCGGGGCGCGGCCCGGGAACGACGAAGGCCCGCCCCCGCGTGGGGACGGGCCTTCGGTACGGCTGCGCTCAGAGCGCGGCGACCTTCTTGGCGATGGCCGACTTGCGGTTCGCCGCCTGGTTCTCGTGGATGACGCCCTTGCTGACGGCCTTGTCGAGCTTCTTCGCCGCCTTGGCGAGAGCCTTCTCGGCTGCGGCCTTGTCGCCTGCGGCGATGGCCTCGCGGGTGCGACGCACCTCGGTCCTCAGCTCGCTCTTGACGGCCTTGTTGCGCTCGCGCGCCTTCTCGTTGGTCTTGTTGCGCTTGATCTGCGACTTGATGTTCGCCACGTTCGACGTATCTTTCGTTCGGAGTGATCGGTGGAATGTCGGGCACCAGTAGAGGGATGCCGCCCGACGGTCGTGTGAGAGTGGAAGCCCACACGCAAGTCAAGTAGCGAGTTTAGCAGGTCCGGGGCGTCAGCCCGTCACGCGCGACCCCTCGCGCGAGGGGCAGCCGGTGCGGCATGATCGGTCGCGCCGGCACCCGACCGGCTCGCCGCCCGGCCGAGAAGCCGGGGGAGGACTGGGATGACGCACCCCACCCCACCCCGCCCGCGCGTCGGCGCGGGCTGGTTCACCCTGTTCACGCTCGCCTGGCTCGCGCTGTGGGCGGTGCAGCTCGTACCGATCCAGCTGCTGCTCCCGTTGCAGCTGGACACACCTGACGACGCCGACGGCTGGATCTCAGGCGTGATCTGGTCGGGGATCGTGCTCGCCGCCGGGGGAGTCGCCGCGATCGTGGTCGGTCCCATCGCGGGCGCCCTGTCGGATCGCACGCGCTCGCGTCTCGGCCGCCGACGCCCCTGGGCGCTGGGTGGCAGCTGGCTGGCCGCCGCAGCGCTCGTCGCGACCGCGTTCGCCGAGGGGCCCTGGCTCATCGGCGCGGCGTGGATCGGGGTGTCCGTCGGCTTCGCCGCGGCATCCGCCGCGTTCACGGCCCTCATCGCCGACCAGCTCACCACCCAGCGCGGCGCCGCATCGGGCGCCGTCGGTTCCGCGCAGGCGCTCGGGCTGGTCGTCGGGGTGGGCGTGATCGCACTGCTGCAACTCGACATCGTCACGGGCTATCTGCTGCTGGCCGCCCTGATGGCGGTCGTCGGCACGGCGGCGGCGCTGCTGCTGCCCGACCCCGTGGTCGACGTCCCGCCGGCACGCGGTCACCGCGCCCACCGCCCGGACACCGACACGGCGACCCCCGCCCACCCCGACAGCACCCGCACCCACCGCTTCGCGGCCCTCCGCGACCCCGACTTCCTCTGGGTCGTGTCGGGACGCCTCGTCGTGAACGTCGGAAACGGGCTCGGCACCGCGCTGCTGCTGTTCTTCCTGCTCTACGGCCTCCGTCGCCCCGCCGCCGGGGCCGAAGACGACCTGCTGCTGCTGATCCTCGTGTACACGGTGTTCGTGGTCCTCGCCTCGGTCGCCGGCGGCTGGGTGTCGGACCGCACCCAGCGGCGCACGGGCATCGTGGTGGCCTCCGCACTCATCCAGGCGGTCGCAGCCGTGCTGCTGGCGGTGGCGCCCGCCTACGGGACCACCTTCATCGCCGGGGCGCTGCTGGGCGTCGGCTACGGCGCCTTCACGTCGGTCGGCCTGGCGCTGGCGACCGATCTCCTGCCCAGCGACGCCGACCACGCGCGAGACCTCGGCATCGTCAACGTCGCGGCGAACCTCGGACAGCTGCTGGGCCCGCTCATCGGCGCGTTGCTGGTCGCCGCCGTCGGCGGGTTCTGGCTGCTGTTCGCCGCGGCCGCGGCATGCTCGGTCGCGGGCGCGCTCATGACGGCGCGGGTGCGTCCCGCTCGATCGTCGTGATCGCCAGGTGCAGCACCGCATTGAAGACGTCGGGGCGCATCGCGGTGACGAGGTGCGTGGTGCGCGGCACGACGATGAGCTCGGCCCCCGGCACGAGACCCACGAACAGCCGCTCGTTGAGGCGCAGCTGGTCGAACTGACCGTTGACGAACCAGGTGGGCACCTCGATGCGCCCGAGCGCCGTGAGCAGGTCGAGAACCGACAGGCTCCGCAACGCCACGTCCTGCGCGTCGAAGGCGTAGCCGCCGGCGCCGAAATCGGCGCGTGTCTGCTCCGGCAGGGTGCGCGCGAGCATCTGCTGCGTGAACCACATGCCCCGCCCGGGCAGTGCATCGAATCCCCGCGCGATGAGCCGGTAAGCGGCAAGGCCCACGCCGCGCGGGATCGCGGTGCACGATGCCCCGATGAGACCGGCCAGCGGCGGGCGCTGCTCACGCCCCGCGTACTCCGTCGTCAGCAGGCCGCCCATCGAGTGACCGACCAGCAGCACGGGCCCGCGGGTCGCGGCATCCCGCACCGCCTGATCGATCGTCGCGAACGCACCGTCGAGGGTGAACGTCTCGGACATGCGCGTGCCGTGACCGGGAAGGTCGAGCGCATTCGCGGTCACGCCGTGCTCGGCGAGGTGAGCGACCTGCGCGCGCCACATGCTCGCCGACGTGCGGATCCCATGCACCAGCACGACCTGCACCGTCATGCCCTCAGCCTACGAGGCGACCGGCGGCGAGGGGGAGTGCTCCCCACCCGCCGCCGGTCGGCACGATCCGATCAGCCGATGGCGCGCACCGTCACGGTGCGGCTCGACGAGCCCGCCACGGTGCCGGGATCGGCCGGCACGAACACCGCCGTGTAGGTGTGGATGCCGCGGCTGAGCGTCCCGAGTCGCAGCGACGCGAGGCCGTTGCGCACGGTGGCGGTCCCGACGACCGCGCCGTCGGCGCCGCCCTCGCGGAACTCCACGACACCAGCCGGGCGCGCACCGCTCTGCTGCACGTACGCGACGAGCGTCGTCGGCAGGAAACGGTTGACGTGCACCGGCAGGAGAGGCACGAGACGGGTCGACGTCTCGGCCAGCACGACCGGCTCCGCCACCTCGATCGGCACGGTCACGACGGTGCCCGAGGGCTGTGCGGTGAGCGTCAGCGCCGCGGCGCCGGCGGGCACGTCCGCCGGCAGGGTCACGGCGACCGTCGCCGCACCGCCCGTGACCGGGACCTCGCCGAGCACGGTGTCGCCCAGCGCCACCGAGAGCACGGTGTTCTCGGGCGCCCCGCGGCTGGTGAGGTTGAGGCCGGCCACCGCGAACTGCACGCTCGCCCCCGGCTCCACGAGCTCGGGAACACCGCTCACCTGCACCGCGTGACGCGCGAACGACGGCGCCAGCGGCGACGAGTCGGCGATGTAGTCGATCCACGCCTCGTAGTCCAGGAGCCCGGTGTCGACGTAGTCCGCACCCTCGGTGAAGACGCGGAAGTTGTCGCCGCCCGACGCCAGGAACGAGAACGTCCCGATGCGGTACTCACCCGCGGGGTCCAGCGGCTGACCGTCGATCGTCACCGAGGTGATGCGCTCGCCCGCAGGCAGCGCGGGATCGAACGTGTACGTGACGTTGTCCGAGAGTCCCAGCTGCAGGTACGGGCGCTGCGGCACCGTGCCGTCGGCGTTCGTCTGCCACTGCTGTTCGAGCATCGTCATGAACTGCTCGCCCGTCAGCGTCACGAGACCCAGCGTGTTGTTGAACGGCAGCACCGCGTTGGCCTGCGAGAACGACACCGTGCCGTCGGGAAGCCCCGGCACGGCCTGTGCGCCGAACTCCGCCTGCGTGTCCCAGAGCTCGGCACGCAGGCCGCCGGGGTTGGTGACGCCGATCGTGGCGCCGTTGGGAAGCTCGGCGAGCGAGTCGCGCAGCATGTTCGCCACGGTGTTGCCGAGTGCCGATTCGGATGCCCTGTCGTCGCGGGTGCCGCCGGTCCAGACGCCGTCGACGAACGATCCGCCCGCGTGCGCGGTGGTGATGTCGGCCGCGACCTCGCCGACACCGGTGTTGCCGATCTCGGCCGCGGCGGCCAGCGCCGCCTTCGTGATGCGGTCGACCTCGGCCACACGGGGGTACTGCGCGATGAGGTCCACGTCGGCCGTCGTGGTGCGGGCGACGTTGCGCTCGGTGTGGGCCGACACCTCGCCCGTGCTCGGGTCGACGGTGAGGGTGATCTCGCCGACGCGCGCGCCGTAGGAGCCCGTCTGTACGACGGGACGGGTGCGGTCGGTACCGGGCACCGGCGCCGACCACGCATATTCCTTGTGGGTGTGGCCGGTGAAGATCGCGTCGACCTCGGCGGCGGTGTCGTTCACGAGGGCCGCGAACGGTCCGCCGGCGGCGAGCTCCTCCTCGAGCGTGGCACCGTCGGGCGTGCCCGCTCCGGCGCCTTCGTGGTAGAGCGCCACGAGCACGTCGGCCTCGCCGTTGGCAGCGTCACCGTCGCTCAGCTGGGCCGCGACACGGTTGACCGCCTCGACGGGGTCCCCGAACTCGAGGTCGGTGATGCCGCCGGGGGAGACCAGCGACGGGGTCTCCTCGGTGACGGCGCCGATGACGCCCACCGTGAGGCCGTCGGCCTCGTGCAGCGCGTACTCCGGCAGAGCCGGGGTCTCGGTGCCGGCGAGGTAGACGTTCGCACCGAGCTGCGGTGCGTCGAACGCATCCTGCACCCGCCCCTCGAGGTCGGCCCAGCCACGGTCGAACTCGTGGTTGCCGACCGCACTGGAGCGCAGGTCAAGTGCGTTGAGCACGTCGATCGTGGGCTGGTCCTGCGCGACGGAGGACGCGAACAGCGACGCACCGATGTTGTCTCCGGCCGAGAGGAAGAGCACGGGTCCGGATGCCGCGTCGCGCAGCTGCTCGACGGTGCCGGCGAACTTCACCGTGTTGGCGTCGATGCGGCCGTGGAAGTCGTTGATGCCGAGCAGAGTCAGCGCCACGGGGGCGGCATCGGCGGTGAGCCCGACCTTGATCGGGTCGTGGTCGCTCGAGCGGTAGACGTCGTCGGCGTAGAACTCGGTGCCGTGCGAGCGGAACCGGCTGTACTCGAGGGCGAGCGCCTCGCCGGAGTTGATGTTCCAGATGTCGGCACCGGTCGCACGGGCGCGCGCCTGGCCGTTCAACAGCACGTGATCGAGCGAGCCCGACAGACCCGAGAAGCTGTACGAACGCGTGTCCACGTCGAACGCCTTCTCGGCGCTGACATAACCGGCGTCGTAGAGCACCTGCAGCGGGTCCTCCTGGCCGTAGGAGTTGAAGTCGCCGACGAGCGCGACGGCGTCGACGTCGCCCTGGATCTCGGTGATCCAGTCACGTAGCGCCGTGGCCTGACGCACGCGCGACTCGTTGGACGAACCCTGCCCGTCACCCGTGTCGGCGTCGCCGGGCCACGGGCCTGCCGATCCCTTCGACTTGAAGTGGTTGACCGCCACGAGCACGGGCTCGCCGCCGCCGGTCGGCTCGAACACCTGCGCGATGGGCTCGCGGGCGTTGCCGAAGGCCTGGTCGTCACCGCTCTGGTCGCCGAGGGCGCGGGCGGCGCCCACGGGGGAGACGGCGGCGGGCTGGTAGATGATCGCGTTGGTGATGACGTCCTGGCCCGCGGGGTCGGGCAGATCAGCCGACGAGGCGATGTAGTCCCAGGTGTCGCTGCCGGCCGCCACGTTCAGCGCCGCGACGAGCGTCGCGGTCGCTTCGTCGGTCTGCTCACCCAACGCAGCGGAGTTCTCGATCTCCATGAGGCCCACCACGTCCGCGTCGAGCTGCTCGATCGCGGCGACGATCTTCGCCTGCTGGCGCGCGAGGTCATCGGCATCCCAGGCGCCGCGCTGGTCGCAGCCCTCGCGTACGGTCACACCGTCGCCGAAGCGGTCGGTGTACGCCACGCAGGACGGGGTGTCGGCGCCGAGGGTGGTGAAGTAGTTGAGCACGTTGAACGACGCGATCGACACGTCGCCGCCCACGTCCTCCGGTGCCGCGGTGCGCGGGTTCGAGAAGGTCACGGTGTCGTCGCCCGAACCATCGCCGATGAGCGGTGTCGTGGGGTTCAGCTTCCAGGATCCGTTGCGGAAGTCGACGATGAGCGGCGCGGCGAAGGCGGCCGTGCCACCCACCACGACCGGCTCGACGAGCGAGACGTAAGCCGGGGTCAGCGCACTGTTGGCGGCGTTCAGGAAGTTGGTGCTCGCACCGTCGTCGAGGGTGACCGCGCGCGCGGCGTTGTCGGCGGCCACCGCGGCCGCCTCGGCGGAGCCGGGCCGGGCGATGTCGGTCGGCTGGCGCAGCGGCTCGTCGCCGGCGGCGAGACCCACCTCGCCGTACTGGCCCGTGGTGTAGGTGTTGGTGACCGTGAAGGTGCCCTGCGGGGCGATCAGCATGGATTCCAGTGCCTCGCGCTGCGCTGCGTCGGTCGGCCAGCCGAGGGTGGCCGGCGCGGGAGCGGCGGCGGGCTCGAGTGCGGTCGCCGCACCCGGTGCCACCTCGATCTGGGTGAGCCCCTGGTACTCGCCGACCACACCGGTGACCTGCACCGTGTCACCGAGGGCGACTTCTCCCGCGGCCTGCGGCGCGCGGACGAAGACGGCGTCGGATGCCACATGGGTCGACAGATCCAGCGCGCCACCGGTGCCGGGGGTCTGGATGACGTAGCCGCCGAAGCCGCCGGTCGGGTAGTGCGCGGTCACGACGCCGCTGGTGGTGACGGTGCGGCCCGCGTACGGCGAGGCGTCGGTCGTTCCCTGCAGGTCGCGGATCGCGACGGCCTCCGGCTCGGGCTCCGGGTCTGGATCGGGATCGGGATCGGGATCGGTGCCGCCGAGGCCGACTGGGGTCGGGGCCGCGAGCGCGAAGTCCGCGGCGTTGTCGGCGGTGTTGCCGAACTCCGCGTCGCGGCTGATGCTCTGCGGATTGGTCGTCGCCGGTGCCGGCGCAGTGCCGGCGAAGTGGTTCGCGGCGCCCCACCCGACGAAGTCGACGACCTCGGGGAGGTCGACGAGGCCGGCGGAGCCCGTGAGCGGCGTCTGCGTCGACACGAGTGCGACCTTGCCCTGGCTGCCGCTGAGGGCGAGCCCGCCGTCGACGTCGGGCGTGATCGCGGGCTGGGTGGCGTCCGCTCCCGCCGCGGCACCGATGAGCAACTGCGCTCCGGCAGGCAGGGTCATGCCCGTGAGCGGCGTCAGCTGCCAGTTGCCGCCGGTGGCGGAGGCGTACTGCACGCTGTAGCCGGAGAGGTCCACGGCGGCATCCGACACGTTCGCCAGCTCGATGAAGTCGCGGTTAACCGCGCCGCCCGCATTGCCGCCGCCGCCGTACACCTCCGAGATCACGACCGGCGCCTCGGCGGAGACGGCCGCCGAGGCGACGGTCGGCACGAGGGCGAGGCTCGCGGCGGTGGTGGCGAAGGCCGCGAGGGCGGCGACGGATCGGCGCGCGAGGCGGCGCGCGGGCACGGTGGCGGTGCGTTGGGTCACGGTCATCTCCGAGCGGCTCGGGCGCGGGGGATACGCGCAGACACCGTCCGCCGTATTGAGCATTCGGTGCGAGGTGCACCGGGGGCAAGGGTCAGATTGGTTAACTTCTTCTCACGAATCGATGTCCTGCGTGTCAACGGACGGGTGCGGTCCGCTGCGCACTGGCACGCCGCAGACGGCGCACGACAGCCGTTCAGTCGCGCGCCGGTAGACTCGACGCGACATGTCACCCCGTGCCCTGAAGCCTCTCGCTCCCGCCGCTACGCCGCCCGAGCAGATCCGCAATTTCTGCATCATCGCCCACATCGACCACGGCAAGTCCACCCTGGCCGACCGCATGCTGCAGATCACCGGCGTCGTCTCAGACCGAGACATGCGCGCCCAGTACCTCGACCGCATGGACATCGAGCGCGAGCGCGGCATCACGATCAAGTCGCAGGCGGTGCGGATGCCGTGGGCCGGCGGCGACCAGACCTACGCGCTCAACATGATCGACACGCCCGGTCACGTCGACTTCACGTACGAGGTGAGCCGGTCGCTCGCCGCGTGCGAGGGAGCCATTCTGCTCGTCGACGCGGCCCAGGGCATCGAGGCGCAGACGCTCGCGAACCTGTACCTCGCGCTCGAGAACGACCTGCACATCATCCCGGTGCTCAACAAGATCGATCTGCCCGCCGCCGACCCTGACAAGTTCGCCGCGGAACTGGCCGGCCTCATCGGCGGCAGCCCCGACGACGTGCTGCGCGTCAGCGGCAAGACCGGTGTGGGCGTGGAGGAGCTGCTCGATCGCATCGTGCGCGACATCCCGGCGCCGGTGGGCGATCCCGACGCGCCGGCTCGCGCGATGATCTTCGACTCCGTCTACGACTCCTACCGTGGCGTGGTGACCTACGTGCGCATGGTCGATGGCAACCTCGAGCCGCGCGAGCGCATCCAGATGATGTCGACGCGCGCGATCCACGAGCTGCTCGAGATCGGTGTCTCCAGCCCCGAGCCGGTACCCACCAAGGGACTCGGCGTCGGCGAGGTGGGCTACCTCATCACCGGCGTGAAGGACGTGCGCCTGTCGAAGGTCGGCGACACGGTCACGACCGCGCGCAAGCCCGCGACCGACGCGCTGCCGGGCTATACCGACCCGAAGCCCATGGTCTTCTCCGGCATCTACCCGATCGACGGCAGCGACTACGGCGAACTGCGCGAGGCGCTCGACAAGCTCAAGCTCTCGGATGCCTCGCTGCAGTACGAGCCCGAGACCTCCGTCGCCCTCGGCTTCGGCTTCCGCGCCGGGTTCCTGGGGCTGCTGCACCTCGAGATCATCACCGAGCGCCTCTCTCGCGAGTTCGGGCTGGATCTCATCACCACCGCGCCGTCGGTGACGTACGAGGTCACCACCGACACCGGCGAGACGGTGACCGTCACGAACCCCAGCGAGTACCCCGACGGCCGCGTGGCGGAGGTGTCGGAGCCGGTCGTGAAGGTCGGCATCCTGCTGCCGAAGGAATACGTCGGCACCGTCATGGAGCTCTGCCAGGGCCGCCGCGGCACGCTGCTGGGCATGGACTACCTGAGCGAGGACCGCGTCGAGCTGCGTTACAACATGCCGCTCGGTGAGATCGTCTTCGACTTCTTCGACCACCTCAAGAGCCGCACGCAGGGCTATGCGAGCCTGGACTACGAGCCGGCCGGCTCGCAGACCGCCGACCTCGTCAAGGTCGACATCCTGCTGCAGGGCGAGGCCGTCGATGCGTTCAGCTCGATCGTGCACCGCGACAAGGCCTACGCCTACGGCGTGATGATGACCGAGCGCCTGCGCAAACTCATCCCGCGCCAGCAGTTCGAGGTGCCCATCCAGGCCGCGATCGGTGCCCGCATCATCGCGCGCGAGAACATCCGCGCGATCCGCAAGGACGTGCTCGCCAAGTGCTACGGCGGCGACATCACCCGCAAGCGCAAGCTGCTGGAGAAGCAGAAGGAGGGCAAGAAGCGCATGAAGATGGTCGGTCGCGTCGAAGTCCCCCAGGAGGCGTTCATCGCCGCGCTGTCGGGCGATGTCGAGGGCAAGGAGAAGAAGTAACTGCACTCCGTCAACGAACAGCCAGGAAGTAGGCTGGATGCCATGCGCCGCGGGACCTTCAGAGACGAGACGGTCGACTACGCCGCCGTCGGGGCGACGCAGGCCTCCGATCTGTTGCAGTACCCGCCCGAGCGCAGCATCCCCGCGGCAGAGGCGTGGCGCATCGGCAGCGGCGAGAGTCGTTTCCGCACCGCCGGCGACGCACTGCTGTCGTGGGGGGCGCTGCGCGGGGCAGGGCTCGCGCTGAGCGATGTGCGCCCGGCATCCGGTCCCATGTACTCGGGCGTCGCGTTCGACGCCGAGGGCAACGCCGTCACGCCCAGCCGCCACGAGACCGAGCAGCGCTACGACGCCGACGGCACCCCGTACGTCGGCGCCGGCACCACCGTGCACGTGCACGGGCGCGTCAAGGGACAGCGGGCGGATGCCGAGCTGCGCGTGATCTTCTGCATCGAGGAGGCGCGTCGCATCGGCTACGCGCTCGGGACCGTGGGGGGCTCCGTCGTCAGCGGCGAGGAGTCGTTCATGATCGAGTGGCGCGACAACGACGAGGTGTGGTTCACGGTGCGGGCGTTCGATGCGCCCACCTCGCCGCTGTACCGCCTGCTGCCGCCGCTCGTGCGCCGCCGCCGGCGCGAGCTCTTCCGCGGCTACCTGCGCGCCATCTCGCCGCTGTACACGACCGCTCCCTGATGGTCTCCGCCCTCCCCATCGGTGACCCCGCACCGACAGACGGCAGTCTGCCCGCGGCTCTGACGATCGACCCCGCGGTCGACTTCGGCGTGTATCTGCACGTGCCGTTCTGCCGGGTGCGCTGCGGCTACTGCGATTTCAACACCTACACCTCGAGCGAGCTGCAGGGGGCCCGTCAGGACCAGTACGCCGACACGCTGCTGCACGAGGTCGCGCTCTCCCGCCGCGTGCTCGCCGACGCCGGCGCGCTCCGCCCCGCCACGACGGTGTTCTTCGGCGGCGGCACGCCCACCCTGCTGCCCGCGGGCGACCTCGGCCGCATGCTCGCCGGCGTGCAGAGCACCTTCGGCCTGGTCCCCGGCGCCGAGGTGACGGTCGAGGCCAACCCCGACACCGTCACCGACGCGGTCGCCGCCGAGCTCGCCGCCTCCGGCGTCACGCGCCTGTCGATCGGCATGCAGTCCGCCGTCCCGCGCGTGCTGGCAGCCCTCGACCGCACGCACGACCCCGACAACGTCGCCACGGCCGTCGCGGCCGCCCGCCGAGCCGGACTCGATGTGAGCGTCGATCTGATCTACGGCGCACCGGGGGAAACCCTGGACGACTGGCGGCGGTCACTGCAGACCGCGGTCGCGCTGGAGCCGGACCACATCTCGGCCTACGCCCTCATCATCGAAGAGGGCACGAAGCTGCACCGCCAGATCCGGCGCGGCGAGGTCCCCGCACCCGACGACGACCTGCAGGCCGACATGTACGAGCTGGCCGACGGCACGCTCGCCGCCGCCGGGTTCGACTGGTACGAAGTGTCGAACTGGGCACGGGGTGATCACCATCGTTCCCGGCACAACCTCGCCTATTGGCGCGGCACCGATTGGTGGGGTTTCGGCCCCGGCGCCCACAGCCACGTCGCGGGCCTGCGCTGGTGGAACGTCAAGCATCCCGCCGCGTACGCGCAGCGCGTGGGCTCGGGTCAGTCGCCCGCCGCCGGGCGCGAGCGCCCGGATGCCGCATCGCGGGAGCTCGAAGACGTGCTGCTGCGCTCGCGCATCCGCGACGGCATCGAGATCGCGCGGCTGTCCGCCGACGGACGCACCGCGGTGGCCGGTCTCATCGCCGACGGCCTCATCGAGGGCGCCGATGCCCTGCGCGGCCGTATCGTGCTGACCTTGCGCGGACGCCTGTTGGCCGACGCCGTGGTCCGTGCCCTCACCGCGTGACGCGCCGGTCGGCCGTCCGCGATAGAATTGGCACTCATCCATGACGAGTGCCAACAGAGGGGAGTGACATGGTCAGCGAACGCGGATTGCAGGTACTGCGAGCCATCGTGCAGGACTACGTCGACACCCACGAGCCCGTCGGCAGCAAGGCCATCGTCGAACGGCACGCCTTCGGGGTGTCGGCAGCGACGATCCGCAACGACATGGCGTTGCTCGAGGATGAAGAGCTCATCGTCGCCCCGCACACCTCATCGGGTCGCGTTCCCACCGACAAGGGCTACCGCGTCTTCGTCGATCACCTCGCGCAGCTGCGCCCCCTCACTCCCGCCCAGCGAGCCGCCATCGGCTCGTTCCTCGACGGCTCGGGCGACCTCGATGATCTGCTCTCCCGCACGGTGCGCGCGCTCACCCGGCTCACCGGCCAGGTCGCGATCGTGCAGTACCCCTCGTTCTCGCGCGCCAACGTCACCCACGTCGAACTCGTCGATCTCGGCTCCGGCCGCATCATCGTCATCGTCGTGACCGACATCGGCCGCGTCTCCCAGCGCATCGCGACGGTGCCTCCCGACCTGGGCGACGAGGGCATGAGCCGCGTGCGCGCGCGCCTGGCGAGCATGCTCACCGGCAACAGCGTGCAGGTCGGCTCGCAGGCGATCGCCGATCTGCTGGCCTCTCCCGCACAGCCGGGCAGCTTCGACGCCGCTGTGCGGTCAATCGCCGCCGTCGTCGCCGAAGAATTGGAGGAGTTCCGCCAGGACCGCATGGTCCTCGCCGGCAGCGCCACCCTCGCGCGGCGCGAACAGGACTTCCGCGGCAGCATCTATCCGCTGCTGGAAGCGATCGAGGAGCAGGTGACGCTGCTGCGGCTCATGACCGAGATGGTCGCCGACGACCAGGGTCTGGCGGCGAGCATCGGGCGCGAGAACGAGCCGTTCGGGCTCGCCGAGGCATCCGTCATCACCGGCGAGTACGACGCGACCGGGTCCCGCGCCCGGGTCGGGCTGCTGGGCCCCACCCGCATGGACTACCCCACGAACCTGGCGGCGGTCCGCGCCGTCGCCCACTACCTCAGTCGGCTGCTCGAAGAAGACGAGCGCGCCCGCTGACCGATCCGACGCCGCCACCGCGCGGCACGAAAGGCGAATGTGGCTGACCACTACGACGTCCTCGGGGTGTCGCGCGATGCGACGGCCGAGGAGATCAAGAAGGCGTACCGGCGTTTGGCGCGTCAACTGCACCCCGACGTCAACCCCGGCGAAGAGGCATCCGAGCGGTTCAAGCTCGTCACGCACGCCTATGACGTGCTGAGCGACCCCGACCAGCGTGCCCGCTACGACATGGGCGGCGACAGCGCGTTCGGCGCCGGCGCCGGCAACTTCGGCAACTTCGGCGATATCTTCGAGACCTTCTTCGGTGCCGCCGGCGGCGGCACGCGCGGCGGCCGGCCGCGATCGCGCCGTGAGCGCGGCCAGGACGCCCTCGTCCGCGTGACCCTCGAGCTCGGCGACGTCGTCTTCGGCGTGCACCGCGACATCGAGGTCGACACCGCCGTGCTCTGCGAGACGTGCGACGGCTCGTGCTGCCAGCCGGGCACCCAGCCCGCCACGTGCGACATCTGTCACGGCACCGGGCACGTGCAGCGCACGGTGCGCAGCCTCTTGGGCAACGTCGTCACCTCCCAGCCGTGCAACGTGTGCCAGGGCTACGGCACGACCATCCCGTTCCCCTGCTCCACGTGCCAGGGTCAGGGCCGCGTGCGCGCCCGCCGCACCGTCTCCCTCGACATCCCCGCCGGTGTCGAGACGGGCCTGCGCCTGCAGCTGCCCGGTTCGGGCGAGGTCGGCCCCGCCGGCGGCCCCAACGGCGACCTCTACATCGAGGTCACCGTCGCCTCGCACGAGGTCTTCAGCCGCGACGGCGACGACCTGCTGGCGACCCTGGAGGTCTCGATGCCCGACGCCATCCTCGGCACGTCGACGACCATTGAGTCCCTCGACGGCCCCGTCGACCTCGACGTGCGCGCGGGCGTCCAGTCCGGCGATGTGCTGACGATCAAGGGCCGGGGCATCACACCGCTGCGCGGTTCGCAGCGCGGTGATCTGCGGGTGGGTGTGCAGGTGGTGACGCCGACGCGCCTCGACGCGAAGGAACGGGCGCTCATCGAGGACTTCGCCAAGAAGACCAAGGCCCCCGGTCCCCAGCTGGCCCAGTTCCACCAGGGCCTGTTCTCCAAGCTCCGCGACCGCTTCCGCGGCTGAGCGATGGCGCTGCACTTCGTCGATGACGCCGCCGGGTCGGCCCGCCCCGGTGACGTCGTCACCCTCACCGGGGCAGAGGCCCACCACGCCGCCGCAGTGCGGCGTGTGCGGGTGGGCGAGGCGGTGACGCTCGGCGACGGCCGGGGGGCATGGCTGAGCGGCACCTGCGCGTCGGTGGCCCCTCGCGAGGTCGTGGTGGAGGTCACCGAACGCCGCGACGAACCCGCTCCCGCACGCCGCGTCGCGCTCGTGCAGGCACTGGCCAAGGGCGACCGCGACGAGCTCGCGGTGCAGGCGGCCACCGAGCTCGGCGTCGACGAGGTCGTGCCGTGGCAGGCCGCGCGCAGCATCTCGCGGTGGGATTCCGCGAAGGCCGAGAAGGGGCGCGCGCGCTGGGCGACCATCGCCCGCGAGGCCGGCAAGCAGGCGCACCGCGCGTGGCTGCCGGAGGTCACCGGCGTCGTCTCGACGCGGGAGCTGGTGCAGCGCGCCGGTACGTCTCACCTGCTGGTGCTCGAGCCGACGGCATCCGTGGCCCTCACCGCGCTCGACCTCGACGGCGACGACCGCGATGTGCTGCTGGTGGTCGGCCCCGAGGGCGGCATCTCGCCCGAGGAGCTGCAGGCGCTGGATGCCGCCGGCGCGACGCTCGTGCGCCTGGGCCCCACCGTGCTGCGCACCTCCACCGCAGGCCCCGCCGCGCTGGCGCTGGTCAACGCGGCGCTCCGCCGGTGGTGAACGCGCGCACGCGCACCCGGGGCCGGATCCCCTCGGCTCGGTAGACTGGAGCCATGACCGAACCGAGCGTGTTCACGCGCATCCTCAACGGGGAGATCCCCTCGGAGATCATCGCCGAGACCGAGCACGCGTTCGCGATCCGCGACATCGCACCGCAGGCACCCGTGCACCTTCTCGTCATCCCCAAGACGCAGGACTACCGCAACGTCGCCGAACTCGCCGCGGGCGACCCGGCGCTGCTGGCCGAACTGGTGGGCCTGGCCTCGAGCCTGGCCGCAGAGCACGCCGAGGGCGATTTCCGCCTCGTGTTCAACACGGGCCCCGATGCCGGGCAGACCGTCTTCCACGTGCACGCCCACGTGCTCGCCGGAGGACTGCCGGAATCGAGCGTCGGTGGCTGACGCACAGGAGACCCCCGCGGACGGCGCCGTCGAGCACATCTGGGCTGACGGCGTGGCGATGGTGCAGCTGCTCGGCCCGCAGGACCGGCTGCTGCGCGTCATCGAGCGCGAACACCCCGACGTCGACGTGCACGTGCGCGGCAACGAGATCACCCTCTCGGGCGAGCCCGCCGCGGTCACCGCGGCCCGTGCGCTCGTGGACGAGCTGATCGCCATGACCCGCGCCGGCCAGGGGCTGGACCCGGCCGATGTCACCACCTCCAACCGCATGATCCGCGACGAGGGTCTGCGCCCTTCGGAGGTGATGGGCGAGGCGATCCTCTCTTCGCGCGGCAAGATCATCCGCCCGAAGACGGCCGGCCAGAAGGCCTACGTCGACGCGATCGACGAGAACACGATCGTCTTCGGCATCGGCCCCGCCGGCACCGGCAAGACCTACCTCGCCATGGCCAAGGCCGTGCAGGCGCTGCAGCGCAAGGAGGTCAACCGCATCATCCTCACGCGTCCCGCCGTGGAGGCGGGGGAGCGGCTGGGGTTCCTCCCCGGCTCCCTCACCGACAAGATCGACCCCTACCTGCGGCCGCTCTACGACGCGCTCAACGAGATGCTCGACCCCGAACTCGTCCCGAAGCTCATGGCCAGCGGCACGATCGAGGTCGCTCCGCTGGCATACATGCGCGGGCGCACCCTCAACGACTCGTTCGTCGTGCTCGACGAGGCGCAGAACACCACGCCGGAGCAGATGAAGATGTTCCTCACCCGGCTCGGGTTCGGGACCCGCATGGTCGTCACCGGCGACATCACCCAGGTGGACCTGCCCCAGGGCACCTCGGGGCTGCGGCTCGTGACCCGTGTGCTCAAGGACATCGACGACATCCACTTCGCGCGGCTCACGAGTGACGACGTCGTGCGACACTCGCTCGTGGGGCGCATCGTCGACGCCTACACGGAGTACGACGAGGAGCGTCTCGCCCACCGGCGCGAGCGGGACGAGGCATCCGAATTCGCCAACCGCGTCGACCGCCGGGGCGGCCACCGCCCGGCCGGCCCGCGGGACCACCTGCCCAAGCGAGGACACTCATGACCATCGAGATCAGCAACGAATCCGCCGTGCCGGTCGATGAGACCGTGCTGCTGCGGCTCATGGAGCACAACCTCGCCGAGCTCCACGTCAGCCCCGACGCCGACGTCGCCATCCTGCTGGTCGATGAAGGCGCCATGGAGGCGCTGCACGTGCAGTGGATGGATGAGCCGGGCCCCACCGACGTGCTGAGCTTCCCGATGGATGAGCTGCGCCCGGGCACGGAGGACATGCCGACCCCGCCCGGGCTGCTCGGCGACATCGTGCTGTGCCCGCAGGTCGCCGAGGCGCAGGCACTGGCCGCGCATCACTCGACATTGGACGAACTGGTGCTGCTGACCACGCACGGCCTGCTGCACCTGCTCGGTTTCGACCACGCCGAGCCCGAAGAGGAGCGCGAGATGTTCGGCCTGCAGAAGCAGCTGATCCTCGACTTCGCGGCGTCCGAGCGACGCCGCCCCCGCCCATGACAGAGATCCTCCTGCTCGTCGCGGCTGTCCTGCTCGTCGCCCTCGGCGGGCTCATGGCCGCCCTCGATGCAGCCCTGGCCGTCACCGGTCGCGCGGGGCTCGCGGAACTCGCCGCCACGTCGCGGTCACCCGGGGCGCTGCGCAAGATCGCCGACGACCCCGAAGCCCATGGCAACGCCGTCGTCTTCATCCGCATCCTCGCCGAGACCACCGCGGCGGTGCTCGTCACGGCCGCGTTCATGCTGGCCTTCGACAACATCTGGTGGGCGATGCTCGCCGCCGCGATGCTGATGACGGTGGTGTCGTTCGTGCTGGTGGGCGCGAGCCCACGCTCGGCCGGCCGTCAGCATGCCGCGGGGCTGCTGCGTGGCGCCGCGCCCATCGTGCGCGGCGCCCGCATCGTGCTCGGTCCCCTCGCGCACCTGCTCGTGATCGTCGGCAACCGGTTCACCCCCGGTGTCTCTCGCAACGCCTCGTTCGCGTCTGAGGAGCAGCTGCTCAGCATGGTCGACGAGGCCGCATCCCAGGACCTCATCGAGGAGGATGACCGCGAACTCATCCACTCGGTGTTCGACTTCACCGACACGTTCGTGCGCGCCGTGATGGTGCCCCGCACCGACATGGTGTCGGTGGATGCCACGGCCACCACCAACGAGGCGATGTCGCTGTTCCTCGACCGCGGTGTCTCGCGCCTTCCGGTCGTCGATGACGAAGCCGACGACGTCGTGGGGGTGCTGTACCTCAAGGACCTCGTGCAGTTCGCGTTCCGCGACGAGAGCGCGTGGCGCAACGTCTCGGTGAGCACCATCGCCCGCAAGGCCGTGTTCGTCCCCGAGTCGATGAAGGCCGAGACCCTGCTGCAGCAGATGAAGCGCGACGCGGTGCACGTGTGCCTCGTCGTCGACGAGTACGGTGGCGTGTCTGGCCTGGTCACCCTCGAGGACCTCATCGAGGAGCTGGTGGGCGAGATCTCCGACGAGTACGACGCCCGCGCCACGGAGGTCGTCGACCTCGGCGACGGCCGCTACCGGGTGAGTGCGCGTCTCGGGCTCGATGAGGTCGGCGAACTGTTCGGGCTCGAACTCGAAGACGACGACGTCGACTCCATCGGCGGTCTGCTCGGCAAGGCGCTGGGACGCGTTCCGATGCCCGGAGCGACGGCCGAGACGCACGGACTCCACATCACGGGGGGCGCCTCCCGCGGGCGCGGCCGGGGCCTGGCCACCGTGTTCGTCGAGCGCAGCGAAGCTTTCGATGCCGCGTCCGATGCCTTCGCGCGCGCGCCGCGCACGGGGGAGATCCGCGTGCACCGCAGAGTCGAGGCGGGTACCACGCAGCAGTGATAGTGTTCGCGGTTCCACGCGTCGACGAGGACGCAGGACCAGAGCCGGAGGTCGTCCGATGTGCACAGGGGTCAGCTACACCACGCGGGATCACTACTTCGGTCGCAACCTCGACCTGAACTATTCGTATGCCGAGACCGTCGCCGTCACCCCGCGCAGCTTCCCGTTCGAGTTCCGCAGCGCCCCGACGCTGACGACTCATCACGCTCTCATCGGCATGGCGACGATCTCCGACGGCTACCCGCTGTACTACGACGCCACCAATGAGAAGGGCCTCAGCATGGCGGGGCTCAACTTCCCCGGCAACGCCGACTACAAGCCTCACACCGACGGGCTCACCAACATCACGCCGTTCGAGTTCATCCCCTGGGTCCTGGGGCAGTACGAGACGGTCGCCGAGGTCGCTGAGGCTCTCGCGACCCTCAACCTCGTGGACGTCGCGTTCAGTGACGCCTTCCCGCTCGCGCCGTTGCACTGGATCATCTCCGATCGCACCGCATCGCTCACCGTCGAGAGCGTGGCGGAGGGACTGAAGGTCTACGACAACCCGATCGGGGTCCTCACCAACAACCCCACCTTCGACATGCAGCTGTTCCGTCTGAACGACTACATGCACCTGTCGGTCGATCCGCCCGAGCAGAGGTTCGCGCCCGGGGTGACGTTCGACGTCTACACGCAGGGGATGGGCGCGATCGGACTGCCCGGTGACCTGTCGTCGGCCTCACGATTCGTCAAGGCGGCGTTCACGAAGCTGAACTCGGTGTCGGGGTCGAGTGAGTCCGAATCGCTCAGCCAGTTCTTCCACATCCTCGGATCGGTCGCTCACCCGCGGGGTTCGGTGCGCGCCGGCGACACGTACGAGATCACCGTGTACTCGTCGTGCTGCAACACCGACAAGGGGATCTACTACTACACGACCTACGAGAACAGCCAGATCACGGGCGTCGACATGCGTGCCGAGGATCTGGACGGAAGTAGACTCGTGGATTACCCCCTGATCAAAGGTCAACAGATTCGAATGCTGAATTGAACGCGCACGACACTTCTTCGTCCCCCCACCGGTCCGGCTTCGTCACCTTCGTCGGGCGCCCCAACGTGGGCAAGTCGACCCTGACCAACGCCTTGGTCGGGGAGAAGGTCGCGATCACCAGCGACAAGCCGCAGACGACGCGCCGTGCCATCCGCGGCATCCTCAACCGCCCGACCGGACAGCTCGTCATCGTCGACACCCCCGGTATCCACCGCCCCCGCACACTGCTCGGCGAACGGCTCAACGACCTCGTCGAGCAGGTGCTGGGAGACGTCGACGTCATCGCGTTCTGCGTACCCGCGACCGAGAAGGTGGGACCCGGCGACCGCCGCATCGCCGAATCGCTGTCGAACTACCCGCGTGCCAAGAAGGTCGCGATCGTCACGAAGACCGACGCCGGCAGCCGTGAGCAGATCACCGAGCGCCTGGTCGAAGTCGACGCGCTGCGTGAGGACTGGCATGCCGTCATCCCGCTGTCGGCGCTCACGCACGACCAGCTCGACGTGCTCGCCGACGAGCTGCTCTCACTCATGCCGCCCGGGCCGTCGCTCTACGAGGAGGGCGTCGTCACCGACGAGTCGATCGAGGACCGCATCGCTGAGATCATCCGCGAGGCAGCCCTCGAGGGCGTGCGTGACGAACTGCCTCACTCCATCGCGGTCACCGTCGACGACATCGCCGAGCGTGAGGACAGCGACCTCACCGACATCTTCGCCAGCGTCATCGTCGAGCGCGACAGCCAGAAGGCCATCATCATCGGCCACCGCGGGTCTCGACTGAGCGATGTGGGCGCACGGGCGCGCAAGCAGATCGAGCCGCTCGTGGGAACCCGGGTGTTCCTCAAGCTCCATGTGCGTGTGGCCAAGGAATGGCAGCGCGACCCCAAGCAGCTCGGTCGCCTCGGGTTCTGATCCGCGCCGGCCGCCGGCCGGGTCAGGTGACGGGCTCGAGCGCCGACACGACGCGCACGACGCCGGGGCCGTACTCCGCGTCGGCTGCGTTCTGGAGGGTGCCGTCATCCCAGGGGACCCTGCCCCAGACGTAGCCGCGGCCGGTGTAGGTCGACGTCATGCGCGTGCCGAGCCGCTCGGTGACCTGGACACCGCGACGGGCTGCTGCGTCACCGTCATCCGCTCGCCATCCCAGTACCCTGCACGATGTAGGGTCCCCGGCTGACTCCCTCTGCGCTGCGCACCACTGGCGCTGAGCATTCTGCTTGATGCGGCGGATCTCATCACCCGAGCCTGCGGGCAGTCTGCGATCCGCCGCGCCAGCAACACGGCATCCTGCTAAGATCGACCCATGCGCGCTGGCTCGCTTCTCCTCCTTAGCTGCCGCGGCGAGTCCTCGTTCTAGGGCCTTCTCGCCGCGGAGCTCGTCGTCGGCCCGCATCATCTGAGAGACCGCCGTCCGCGGCGAGAGAAGAAGCCACCACCATGGACAACACCCAGAAGCCCTCCGGCATGCCGATCCACAAGTATCGGCCGTACCACGAGCAGCTGCACGTCGATCTGCCCGACCGCACGTGGCCCGACAAGCGCATCACGACCGCGCCTCGTTGGTGCGCCGTCGACCTGCGTGACGGCAACCAGGCGCTCATCGACCCGATGAGCCCCGAGCGCAAGCGCATCATGTTCGAGCTGCTCGTCGGCATGGGATACAAGGAGATCGAGGTCGGGTTCCCCTCGGCGAGCCAGACCGACTTCGACTTCGTGCGGCAGCTGATCGAAGAAGACCTCATCCCCGAGGACGTCACGATCCAGGTGCTGACGCAGGCGCGCGCGCACCTCATCGAGCGCACGTACGAGTCCATCGCCGGCGCGAAGCGCGCCATCGTGCACCTGTACAACTCCACGAGCGTGCTCCAGCGCGAGGTCGTGTTCCGCACCGACAAGCAGGGCGTCATCGACATCGCCCTCGAGGGTGCGCGCCTGTGTCGCGAGTTCGAGAAGCGCATCCCCGAGACGCAGGTCTTCTACGAGTACTCGCCCGAGAGCTACACCGGCACCGAGCTCGAATTCGCCGCCGACGTCTGCAACCAGGTCATCGAGGTCTTCGAGCCCACCCCCGAGCGCAAGGTCATCATCAACCTGCCGGCAACGGTCGAGATGGCCGGCCCCAACGTCTACGCCGACTCGATCGAATGGATGAGCCGCCACCTCGCGCACCGCGAGAACGTCATCCTCTCGCTGCACCCGCACAATGACCGGGGCACCGCGATCGCTGCGGCCGAGCTCGGCTACATGGCCGGCGCCGACCGCATCGAGGGATGCCTCTTCGGCAACGGTGAGCGCACCGGCAACGTCGACCTGGTCGCCCTCGGCATCAACCTGCTCACGCAGGGCATCGACCCGCAGATCGACTTCAGCGACATCGATCAGGTCAAGCGCACCGCCGAGTACTGCAACCAGCTGCCGGTGCCCGAGCGCAGTCCGTGGGCGGGCGACCTCGTGTTCACCGCGTTCAGCGGGTCGCACCAGGACGCCATCAAGAAGGGCTTCGAGGCGATGGAAGCCCGCGCTGCGGCATCCGGCGTCTCGGTCGACGAGATCGAATGGTCCGTGCCGTACCTGCCGATCGACCCGAAGGACCTCGGACGCTCGTACGAGGCGGTCATCCGCGTCAACTCGCAGTCCGGCAAGGGCGGCGTGGCGTACCTGCTGCGCTCCGACCACGCCCTCGACCTGCCCCGCAAGCTGCAGATCGAGTTCTCCGGCGTCGTGCAGGCGAAGACCGATGCCGAGGGCGGCGAGCTGACGAGTGAGCAGATCTGGAACATCTTCACCGACGAGTACCTGCCCTCGACGTCGAGCGACGAGAAGTGGGGCCGGTTCGAGCTGCTGCGCACGCGCACGCAGAGCGACCTGTCCGGCAACGTGTCCCTCGACGTGACTCTGCGCGACGGCGACGGCACCGAGGACGTCTCGGGTGTCGGCAACGGCCCGATCGCGGCGTTCCTGGCGATTCTGCAGGGCCGCGGGTTCGACATCTCGCTGTACGACTACGTCGAGCACACCCTCAGCGCCGGCGGCGACGCGCAGGCGGCCGCCTACGTCGAGCTGCAGGTCGACGGGGAACGCCTGTGGGGCGTCGGTATCGACGGGGACATCTCGACCGCAAGCCTCAAGGCCGTCGTCTCGTGCGTCAACCGCGCGATCCGCACCCGTCCCCGCACCGCCACCCTCGCCGCCGTCTGACGCCGCCGCGGCATCCACCGCCCGTGAGACGAATACCGGCGGCCGAGACGGCGGGTGGTACCCACTGTCTCGGCCGCCGGTATTCGTTTCAGCGACGGGTGCGGCGGGGCGGGCTGGCGCCGGGCGCGGTCAGGGACGGCGCGGGGGAGGGCGCAGCCGGAAGCGCCGGGGCGGGTCGGGCTTGATCGTGGGGATGGCGGCGGTCTCCACGGCGACCTTGCGGCGATGCAGCGCGCGCTGCTCGGGCAGCGAGATGTCGAAGATCACCGCGAGCAGGCGGATCACAGTGGTGACGATGACCGCGGTCGCGGCCGCGGCCGTCAGCGGCACACCGAGCTCGCCCATCATCGCCAGCACCGCACAGCCGACGGCCGCAGCCACCGCGTAGAGCGATCCGACGTGCATGATCGCCACCGGCAGACCCATGATCACGTCGCGCAGGATGCCGCCGCCCGCCGCCGCGCACACGCCGATGAACACCGCCGGCACCGGCGGCAGGCCGAGGGCGAGCGCCTTACTGGTGCCGAAGGCGCCGAACAGGCCGATCACGACGGCATCGAGCGCAATGATGACGCGGTTCAGCCGCTGGAAGATCCCGGCCAGCAGCATGCCCACCAGCGAGGCTGCCACCGCGGTGATCAGGTACCAGTTGTTCTGCAGAGTCGCCAGCGGCGCATTCAGCAGCAGGTCGCGGATGATGCCGCCGCCCATCCCCATCACGAGGCCGATGATCGCGACCCCCAGGAAGTCCAGCCGGCGACCGGTGAACCCCGAGGCGAAAAGAGCGCCCTGCACGCCGCCCAGGCCCACGGCCAGCAGGTCGGCCCACAGCGGGATCATGAAGGTCGATTCGCTCACCACATCATTGTCGCCGCCGCCGCGATGCGCCGCGACCGCCGCTCTGCGGTCGATAATGGGTGTGTGCCCACCTATCGCGACGAAGTCGTGGTCCTGCGCACCCACAAGCTGGGTGAAGCCGACCGCATCGTCACGATGCTGAGCCGCCGCCACGGCAAACTCCGCGCCGTCGCGAAGGGCGTGCGCCGCACATCGTCGCGGTTCGGTGCGCGCCTCGAACCCTTCATGGTGGCCGATGTGCAGCTGTACCAGGGTCGGTCCCTCGACATCGTGCAACAGGCCGAGTCGCTGGGCACCTACGGCGCAGAGATCGCCGCCGACTACGACCGTTACACCGCCGCCAGCGCGATGGTCGAGACCGCCGACCGCCTCAACGAGGCGGAGACCACGCCGCAGCAGTATCTGCTGCTGGTCGGCGGCCTTCGCGCGCTGTCGCGCGGCGAGCACGCCTCCCGCGCCGTGCTGGATTCCTATCTGCTGCGAGTCATGTCGCTCTCCGGCTGGGCGCCCGGGCTCCACGAGTGCGCGCGGTGCGCCGCAGCCGGACCCCACGAGTGGTTCGTCGCTCAGCTGGGCGGCATGGTGTGCGCGTCGTGCGCGCCGGCCGGCTCCGCCCGGGTGCACCCCGACACCGGCGCGCAGCTGCGCGCGCTGCTGGCGGGCGAGTGGGAGGTGGTGGATGCCGCGACCCCCGCATCCGCCGGCGCCGCCTCCGGCCTCGTGGCCGCATACGCCCAGTGGCATCTGGAGCGCGGCATCCGCTCGCTCTCGCACGTGTCGACCCTTCAGTCGCCCCGACCGGAAGGCATCCGATGACCCCCAAGCCCTACACGCATCGCGATGCCGTGCCGTACCGGCCGCTGGACTGGACGGGGCTGCAGCCTCCCGCCTTCCCGAAGGGCTCGGTGCCGGGGCACGTCGCGATCGTCATGGACGGCAACGGCCGCTGGGCGAACCGCCGCGGACTCACGCGCATCGAGGGCCACAAGGCCGGCGAAGAGGTGCTGCTCGATGTCGTCGCGGGGGCGATCCAGGCGGGCGTGAAGCATCTGTCGGTCTACGCGTTCTCCACTGAGAACTGGGCCCGCTCGCCCGAAGAGGTGCGCTTCTTGATGGGGTACAACCGCGACGTGCTGCACCGCCGCCGCGATCAGCTCAACGAGTGGGGCGTGCGGGTGCGGTGGGCGGGACGCAAGCCCCGGCTGTGGGGCTCGGTCATCAAGGAGCTGCAGTACGCAGAGAAGCTCACCGCAGGCAACGACACCCTCACCCTCACGATGTGCGTCAACTACGGTGGCCGGGTGGAGATCGTCGACGCCGTGCGCGCGATCGCCGAAGACGTCGCCGCCAAGCGCATCAAGCCGTCAGCGGTGAGCGAGAAGCTCATCCGCCGACACCTGTACGTGCCCGACATGCCCGACGTCGATCTGTTCCTGCGCTCGAGCGGCGAGCAGCGCACCTCCAACTTCCTGCTGTGGGAGTCGGCGTATGCCGAGATGGTGTTCCTCGACACGCTCTGGCCCGACTTCACCCGCGCCGAGCTGTGGAAGGCCATCGGCATCTACCTCGACCGCGAGCGTCGGTTCGGCGGCGCCATCGACGCGCCGACTGTATGAACGTGCGGGAATAGATCGCCCCGGTGCGGACGTTGTGACCGACATGACGGATGCCATCAAGATCGACGTGTGGAGCGACATCGCCTGCCCCTGGTGCTACATCGGCAAGCGAAACCTGGAGAACGGGTTGGCCGCGGCATCCGTCGACGACGATGCACCCCGGGTGGAGGTCACCTTCCACTCGTACGAGCTCTCACCCGACACCCCCGTGGACTTCGAAGGCGACGAGCTGCAGTTCCTCTCCGACCACAAGGGGATGCCGCGCGAGCAGGTGCAGCAGATGCTGGAGCGGGTGACCGGTGTCGCCGCCGAGGCCGCACTGCAGTACCGGTTCGACCTGCTCAAGCACACCAACACGGTGAAGGCCCACGAGCTGCTGCACTTCGCCAAGGCCGCCGGCCGCCAGCACGAGATGGCGGAGCGCCTGATGGCCGCGTACTTCACCGAGGGTCGCCACGTCGGCCGTATCGACGACCTCGTCGAGCTCGCGGCCGAGGTCGGTCTCGATCCCGCCGCCGTGCGCGAAGCGCTCGAGTCAGAGCGTCACCTCGCCGACGTGCGCGCGGACCAGCAGCAGGCGCAGGCCTACGGCATCACGGGTGTGCCGTTCTTCGTCATCGACGGCAAGTACGGCGTGAGCGGTGCGCAGCCCGCCGAGGCGTTCGCGCAGATCGCCCGGCAGGTGTGGGCCGAGCGTCAGAACCCGGTTCCCGCCGCGTCCTGATCACGCTCAGCGCGCGAGCGCTGCTTCGATCGCCTCGATGACCTCGGGGGCGTCGGGCTTGGTGTGCGGGCGGAACCGGTGCACGGTGCCCTCGGTGGTCACGAGGAACTTCTCGAAGTTCCACATGACCGGGCCTCGCGCGCCCTCGGGGTTCTTCGCGCGCTTGAGCGCCTTGTACAGCGGTGCGGCGTTGCGGCCGTTGACGTGCACCTTCTCCTCGACGGGGAAGGTGACCCCCCACGTGGTCGAGCAGTACTCGAGGATCTCGTCCATCGAACCGGGCTCCTGGCCCATGAACTGGTTGCTGGGGAAGCCCACGACGGTCAGCCCTCGGTCGCCATAGGTTCGTTGCAACTGTTCGAGCTGCTCGTACTGCGGGGCCAGCCCACATCGGGAGGCGACGTTGACGACGAGGAAGGGCCCCTCACCGAGGTCGGCCAGGGTCTTCTCCTCGCCCTCGGCGGTGCGGAACGGGATCTCACGGATGTCCTGGGTCAGCTCATCGGCCATGTTGTCCACGATAGGGCTGCGGCATCACCTTCGGCACGTCCCGAGTCTGGGAGAATGGACAGGATGTCTTCCACCGTCGCACCCGCACCCGCGCTGCGCATCGGGCCGATCGCGCTCGATGCGCCGGTTGTGCTCGCACCCATGGCGGGAATCACCAACACCGCATTCCGGCGGCTCTGCCGCGAATACGGCGCCGGGCTGTACGTCAGCGAGATGATCACGACCCGCGCCCTCGTCGAGCGCAACGCCACGACGCTGCGCCTCATCCGCCACCACGAGTCCGAGACGCCCCGCTCGATCCAGCTGTACGGCGTGGATCCCGCCACCGTCGAGGCGGCCGTGCGCATCCTCGTCGACGAGGACCACGCCGACCACATCGACCTCAACTTCGGCTGCCCGGTGCCGAAGGTCACCCGCAAGGGCGGGGGAGCGGCCCTCCCGTGGAAGCTCGACCTCTTCCGCGACATCGTCACGCGCGCGGCCCGCGCCGCCGGCGACATCCCGCTGACGGTGAAGATGCGCAAGGGCATCGACACCGACCACCTGACCTACCTCGATGCCGGCCGCATCGCCGAGGACGCCGGCGTCGCCGCGGTCGCCCTGCACGCCCGCACGGCGGCGGAGTTCTACTCCGGCCAGGCGGACTGGCCGGCGATCGCACGGCTCAAGGAGACCGTCACGAGCATCCCGGTGCTCGGCAACGGCGACATCTGGTCGGCCGACGACGCCGTGCGCATGATGGCCGAGACCGGGTGCGACGGCGTCGTGGTCGGCCGCGGCTGCCTCGGGCGCCCGTGGCTGTTCGGCGACCTCGCCGCCGCGTTCTCTGGCGAAGGGGACCGCGGGCCCACCGTCGATGCGACCCTCGGGTTCGTCGCGGCTGCGTTCCGCCGTCACGCCGAGCTGCTCGTGGAGTTCTTCGAGGACGAAGACCGCGGATGCCGCGACATCCGCAAGCACGTCGCCTGGTACTTCAAGGGCTACCCGGTGGGTGGTGACACCCGCGCCCGGTTCGCGACCGTGTCGAGCCTCGCCGAGATCGACGAGCTCATCGCGACCCTCGACCTCGACGCGCCCTACCCGGGAACCGCAGCGGAGGGCCAGCGCGGCCGCGCCGGCACCCCCAAGCGTCCCGCCCTGCCCGACGGCTGGCTCGCTTCGCGCGATCTCGCCCCCGAGGCATGCTCCTTCCTCGCCGAAGCGGAGCTCGACCACAGTGGCGGCTGAGCAGGCGAGCGGGGTGGGCGTCGCGCCCGGACGCCCCGCCGGATACGACGACGACGATGCCGCGCGGCTGCATCCCGAGCAGCACCGGTCCCAGCGCGACAGCTTCGCGCGCGACCGCGCCCGGGTGCTGCACTCCGCGGCGCTGCGACGACTGGCATCCAAGACACAGGTGCTGAGCCCGGCGAGCCCGATCGACTTCGCGCGCAACCGGCTCACGCACTCGCTCGAGGTCGCGCAGGTCGGCCGCGAACTGGCGATCGCGCTGCAGCTGTCGCCCGACGTCGTCGACACCGCGTGCCTGAGCCACGACATCGGTCACCCGCCGTTCGGGCACAACGGCGAACGCGCGCTCAACGACTGGGCCGAGGACATCGGCGGGTTCGAGGGCAATGCGCAGACGCTGCGCATCCTGTCGCGTCTCGAACCGAAGGTCATCGACGAGGCGGGGCAGAGTTACGGGCTCAACCTCACCCGCGCGAGCCTCGATGCCACGTGCAAGTACCCCTGGACGGCAGACCAGCCGGTGCCCGACCCCGGCGGGCGGCTGAAGTTCGGCGTGTACCCCGAGGACGAAGAGGTGTTCCGCTGGATGCGCGCCGGCGCCCCCGGCCGGGTGCGCTGCATCGAGGCGGAGGTCATGGACCTCTCCGACGACATCGCCTACTCGGTGCACGACTTCGAAGATGCCGTCGTCAACGGCTACCTCGACCCGCGCCGCCTCGCCGACCCGCGCGAGCACGAGTCGATCCTCACCGCGATCCAGACCTGGGTGGGCTACGACTTCGCCCGCGACGAGCTCGACGACGCCCTGTTCCGCCTCATGCGGATGCCGGAGTGGATCACGTCCTTCGACGGGTCCCGCGCCGCCATGGCGGGGCTGAAGAACCTCACCTCCGACCTCATCGGCCGTTTCGCCCGCGCGGCGACCTCTGCCACGCGCGAGCATTACGAGGCACCTGTGCTCACCCGCTACCGCGGCCACGTCGTCGTGCCGCGGGTGATCGAGGCCGAGATGGCGGTGCTCAAGGGCACGATCGGCGCGTTCGTCGTCTCGATCGAAGGGCGCAAGGGCCTCTACAAGGAGCAGCGCCGCCTGCTCAAGCGTCTCGCGACCGTGCTGTGGGAGCGCCCGGAGCACCTCGACATGGTGCACGCCGAGGACTTCGCCCGGGCCGAGACCGATGCCGCGCGGCGCCGGGTGGTCGTCGATCAGGTCGCCAGCCTCACCGACCGCTTCGCGATCTCGTGGCATTCGCGCCTGGTCGGGCAGGTCGATCTCTCGAGCCTGGGCATCTGGGCACCCGACTCACGCGTCACCGCTTCGCACGCGTTCGCGCTGCCGGAGCCCCTCGAGGGGCTCTGATGGCGGGTCGCATCCGGCAGGCGGACGTCGACGAGGTCAAGGCCCGCACCAACATCGCGGACATCATCGGGGAGCGGGTGGCGCTCAAGCCCGCCGGCGTCGGCTCGATGAAGGGCCTGTGCCCCTTCCACGACGAGCGCAGCCCGAGCTTCAACGTGCGCGCGCAGGCCGGCTTCTACCACTGCTTCGGCTGCGGTGAATCGGGCGACGTCTACACCTTCCTGCGGCAGATGGACCACGTGTCCTTCACCGAGGCCGTCGAGCGGCTCGCCGGCCGCATCGGCTACTCGCTGCACTACGAAGACGGCGCCGCCGCACCCGAGACCTCGGGGCGCGCGCGGCTGTACGCCGCCAACGCCGCCGCTGCCGAGTGGTTCCGCGCGCAGCTGTCGATCCCCGAGGCCGAAGCCGGCCGCAGCTTTCTGGGAGGGCGCGGCTTCGACGCCGCCGCCGCCGCGCACTTCGGTGTCGGGTACGCGCCCAAGGGGTGGTCGAACCTGCGCGACGCGCTGAAGGCCAAGGGTTTCACCGACGACGAGATGGTCGCCGCCGGGCTGCTGTCGCAGGGGCAGCGCGGGGTCTACGACCGGTTCCGCGGGCGTCTCATCTGGCCCATCCGCGACGTCACCGGTCAGGTGATCGGGTTCGGTGCCCGCAAGCTCTACGACGACGACCAGGGCCCCAAGTACCTCAACACCCCCGAGACGATCATCTACAAGAAGTCGCAGGTGCTGTATGGCCTCGACCTCGCCAAGCGCGACGTCTCCCGTCAGCACCGCGTCGTCGTCGTCGAGGGGTACACCGATGTGATGGCGTGTCACCTGGCCGGCATCACCACCGCGATCGCCACGTGCGGCACGGCGTTCGGCTCCGAGCACATCACCGTGCTCCGCCGCGTGATGGGCGACAGCGACGTGTCGGGCGAAGTGGTGTTCACCTTCGACCCGGATGCCGCGGGCCAGAAGGCGGCCCTGCGGGCGTTCTCGGAGGAGAAGCGCTTCTCGGCGCAGACCTACGTGGCCGTCGCGCCCGGAGGGCTCGACCCCTGCGACCTGCGCGTGCAGCGCGGCGACGGCGCGGTGCGTGCCCTGCTCGAGGCGAAGGCGCCGATGTTCGAGTTCGTCATCGATCAGCGCCTCGCCGGCTACGACCTCGCCACCGTCGAGGGGCGAGTGGGGGCGCTGCGAGCCGCCGCGCCCATCGTCGCCGACATCCGCGACCCGGCGCTGCGCCCCGGCTACACGCGCGTGCTCGCCCGCAAGCTCGGGTTGGAACTGGGGGAGGTGCGCTCGGCGGTGGAACGGGCCGCGCGCAGCGGCGCGTCGCGGCATCCGTCGGCCCCCGCTGCCGCCCCAGCATCTGCGCCGCCCGCGGCCGCCGGCGACGGAACCGTCGCCGCGCCTCCCGCGCCCCGCGTGACGCTCGCCTCGCTGCCGCGCACCGCCGATGTGGCGCTGGAGCGCGACGCGATCATGGGCGTGCTGCAGTACGGCCACGCGGTGGATGCCGCCATCCTCGACCCCGCCCTCGCGCTGCCGTTCGAGCACCCCGCACTCGAGGCCGTGCGCCGCGCCGTCGTCGAACAGCCCGACCGCACCCGCATCGGCTGGTCGGGCGCCGCCGTCGAGGCCGTGCGCGAGCCGTACCGCACCCTGGCCGCCGAACTGCTCACGGCCGACTTCCCGGCGCGCACCGAGGCCGGCGCCATCGCGTCGACCGCCGATCTGGCGCGGCGGCTGCGACTGCGGGTGATCGAACGGGAGAAGTCCGAGCTGCTGCGGCACATCCAGCGCGTCGCGCCCGACTCCGACGGGGGTCGAGCCGTGCGGTTGCGGCTGCGCGAACTCGACAGGGAACGCGCCCGGCTCGTCGCCGAGTAGCCTGCGCGCGGGCGACCAGGCAGGATGAAGGCATGACGACGAGCGCCGATGCCGACATCTCCATCCGGTGCGACGACCTCTCGATCGCGCACGCCGCATCGGCGGAGCGCGTGGTCGACGGGGTCACCTTCACCCTCCCGCGGGCCGGGACGCTCGCGCTCATGGGCCCGACGGGATCGGGAAAGTCCACCCTCGCGGCGGTGCTCGCGGGGCGGGGAGGAGAAGGCCTCAGCTTCGTCGGAGGCAGCGCCGTCGTCGAAGGAGTGCGCGTGGGGCGGCGTGGGCGGTCCCATCGCGTGCACACCTACCTCACCGGGTACCTGCCTCAGCGCGCCGGTGCCGACCTGCCGGCACGCATGACGGTCGCCGAGGTCGTGGGGGAGCCCATCACGAGCCGCGACCGACGTGTCAACCAGCGCGCTCTCGCGGTGCGGGTGGCAGCCCTCCTCGACGAACTGCATCTGCCACTGGGTGCGGCGGAGAAGTACCCGTACGAGCTCAGCGCCGGCATGCGTCAGCGCGTCGCCCTCGCACGGGCGCTCGTGCTGCGCCCGCGGCTGCTCGTCGCGGACGAGCCGTATGCCAACCTCGACGTCGAAGTGCGTTACGCCGCCCGGGATGCGATCCTGCGACGTCGACAGGAGTACGGCATGGCCGCGCTCATCGTGACGAACGACGCCACCGCGGTCGACGAGCTCGACGCGGATGTGCTGGTTCTGCGGGGCGGGCACGTCGTCGCGGCCGGCCATGGCACCCGCGATCTGCTGTGGACCCCGGGAGACGACGGCAACCAGAAACTCGTGGTGTCGTGAGGTCACGAGCACCCTTTCGGGTTTGCTAGGATTGACGAGTTGCCCGCCGCAAGGTGGTCATGATCCTCGGTAGCTCAATTGGCAGAGCAATCGGCTGTTAACCGATAGGTTCTTGGTTCGAGTCCAAGCCGGGGAGCCACAGGCTCCGAAACTCCCTTGATTTTTCAAGGGAGTTTTCGCTTTTGGGCAGCAGACAGCACGGCCCCCGGGGCTCAGTATCCCCGCAAGACTCCCCGCAGAATGTGCTGCCGGGTCAGTGGGTGCGTCGATCTTCGCTGGAGTACGCCCGCGGGGCGGTGCCAGCGAGTCCGGAAGTACCCCCACGCACACGAAGCGGCAATACCGTGCATGTGGGGCACATGGCGAAGAACGACACCACGAAGAAGAAGTCCAACAAGGCGGCCAAGAAGGGCGCCGGCAAGCGAGCGAAGACGAAGGTCGACCAGCTGATCGGCGCGAGCACCGGCCCAGCAAAGGCCCCCCAAACACCACCGCCTGCCGGGTCAGGTGGAAGAGATGGAGCTGGTGCACTGCCTGCTCACGCAGGAGGAGCTCGCGGACATTCTCGGCGTCTCGCCGCGCACGCTGGAAGGGCGGAGGTTCAAGAAGATGGGGCCTCGGTACATCAAGATCCACGGACTCGTCCGCTACCCCGCCAAGACCGTCAACGCCTACATCGCATCGTTCCTGGACGCGCGCCGCACCCCGCCGCTCCCCGCGCACCAGCGCGACGGGCTCTGCCAACGCTCAGGGCCGAGTGAAGCGCGGCACGCCGACCGGCGGGCAGTTCACAGCCAAGGCGAACAGCGATGCGCGCCGGTCCGTGGCGACCTCCGCGACCTTCCGTGCGAGCGGGGCGGAGGACCGCCCGGAGCGGTGGATGAACGTCTGCTCGCCGTCGTCCGTCGCCAGGGTGGCGGTGTAGGCGCCGTCGGCGTGCGCGATGCGCAAATGCGGTCACGGACGGCGAGGCCGCCGGAAGGTGCGGCGTTCTCCTTGGCGCGGACCTGCCGGCGTTGGCGGCCTGGCCGCGGGGGTGCTGCGCTGCATCGAAGTGGGTCATACCCACACACGTGCGGCGGCAACCACCCACGGTGCGATGACGCAGTGGCCAGATGCGAGAACGATGGCGGCGCAGATCTACTTGTTGGCTGCTTTGTGCAGCAGCGAGCCGCAGAATACGGCGACAACACCCGCGACCAGAACGAGCATTGCCGCGATTGTCAGCGCGGCATCTTGAGGGAGAACTGAGCACGCTATCGCGACGTCATCCTCACACGACCGCCATGGCTGGAAGAAGAAGATGGCCGTGGCGACGAGCCCGACGGATGCCGCAATGAGCCCTCCGGAGATGAGCAATCCTGCGCCGCGCTTCGTCATGATCACGAACGTAGCGCGACGGAGCGGCATCAGGGGAAGTAAGAAAAGCCTGCCCTTTGGCCGGTTCGGCGCCATCGGCACCCTCGTGACCGCGCAGCGCGAGCTGACGGACGTCCTGCACACCATCGGAATCGACGAGCAGGCGAAGGCGTACTCCAACCGCGAGTACCTCGCGGAGCACGCCGGGTGGCGCGATGCCCTGGTCGCCGCGATCGCGCACAAGCGCGCGATGAGCGAGGAAGCGGTGCTGGCGGAGTTCACCGCGAAAGTGCAGAAGAAGGTCGACAAGACCCGCCGTGAGTGGGATCGGTGACGATCTGACGCGGATGCCTAGCTCATAAGCCCCGAGCATACGATTATGAGCTAAGCATCTAAGTCATAAACCCGGGGAGTCGATTATGAGCACCGATCAGCCGCGGCAGCCCGGCGGCCACCCGACCGGAGGCAGGTACGCCGGCCACTCACGCGACGCCCCGGCCGAAAGTCTGGCCGCTCCAGCATGGCCCGCGCTCGAATGGGAAGAGCACACGTGGGTGCCCGCAGCGCAGCAAGGCGTGCGCGCCGACCGTGATACCGGGAACGTACGTTACCGGGCAGCGATCATGCCCCCGATCGCCGGCCTCGACCCGCGGCCGTCCGCTGAAGCCCTCGCCGCCGCCGACGACGCCTCCCGCGCGCTCACCGCTTTCGACGCTGAGCTGGGTGCGCGGGTGAACAACTTCGCCCCCGTGCTGCTGCGATCCGAAGCGGCGTCGTCATCGCAGATCGAGAACCTCACCGCGTCGGCGCGAGCCATCTTCAGTGCCGAGCTCGGAGCGAAAACGGGACGCAACGCAGAGCAGATCGCCGCGAACACCCGATCGATGCAGGCAGCCATCGACCTGTCCCGGGAGATCACCCCCGAGGCGATCCGCCAGATGCATGCCGTGCTCATGGCCGGCCAGCCGAGGCACGCCCCGGGGGAGTGGCGGACCGAGGCGGTGTGGATCGGAACGCGGACAGACACCCCGGTCGGTGCCGAGTACGTCGCCCCGCACCACACCCGGATCGAGGCGGGCATCGACGACCTGGCTGAGTTCGCCGGCCGCACTGACGTGCCCGCGCTGGTCGCTGTTGCGCTTGCCCATGCTCAGTTCGAGACCATCCACCCTTTCACCGACGGCAACGGCCGCACCGGCCGCGCGCTCGCGCAGTCGATGCTCCGCCACTACGGGGTCACCCGTTCCGTCGCCGTGCCCGTCTCCGCCGGCCTCCTCGCCGACGTCAACGGCTACCACCAGGCGCTCACCGCATACCGGGCAGGCGACATCGACCCCATCGTCCTGTCCTTCGCGAACGCCTCGCTGCGTGCTGTCGCCAACGCGCGACAGCTCGTGGAGGACATCGACCAGATCCGGGCCGGCTGGGATGAGCGGTTCAGCGCCCGCCGGGACAGCAACGCGTGGAAGCTCCTGGACATCCTCACCCACCGCCCCGTACTCGACGCTGCCAGCGCCGCCCGCGAGCTGGGAGTGAAAGCGCCGAACATCTACCCGCCGCTGAAGGCACTCACCGAAGCGAAGATCGTCCAGTCGAAGGCCGAGCACCAGCTCGGACCGTTCTACCGCAGCGACGAGGTGCTCACCGCCATCGACGATTTCGCCGCGCGCGCCGGCCGCCGAGAGGCCCGCTGACCCCGAGCACCCCGACCGCCGGCGCGGGCACGGCACGACGACGGGCCTTCGGGCACCTCCACAACCCACGCTGGACAGCCTGCTGGGCGGGATCACCAAGCCCACCAGTGAGCGGCGTCCCGCGTACGAGCGCGCCGCGTTCGGTGACGGCTGGCTCGACACCGACGGCAACGGCTGCGACACCCGCAATGACATCCTCCGCCGCGACCTCACCTCGGTGGCTGCTGACAAGGGCGGGTGCAAGATCCTCACCGGCACCCTCGACGACCCGTACACCGGGAAGACCATCACCTTCGAGCGTGGTGCCGCCACCAACGCGAAGGTGCAGATCGACCACATCATCCCGCTCGCCCTCGCCTGGGATGCCGGAGTGTGCGGCCGTGGCCGCGTCTCCTCCCCAGCGTGCAACCTTCCTGAGTCGTCCACAGATTCGTCTTATTTGGCTGTTGGGCTGGGGTTTGCGCGGCTGCAATGTCGGAGGGGGTCGGCAGCATTAGAGGTATGAACACCTCGTCGGTCAGCCCCCGAAGCGACACCCGGTCTCCGGGTGCGGTGCTGTCCGACCTGGCCGCCGCGCGGCGCCGGGTGGCGGCGGCGGAGGCCGATGTGCTGCACGCGCTGGCGCGGTTGGATGCCATCGCGGCGGAGCAGACCGCCCGGGTGCCGTCGTCGGCGGGTCGGGAACGGGAGATGCCGTTGCGGGCGGTCGCGGCCGAGGTCGGTGCCGTGCTGCAGCGATCCGACCGGGTGATGCAGGACCGGCTGCACCATGCCACGGTGCTGGTCACCGGGTTCGCGGCGACCGTCGGTGCGTTGCGGGCGGGGCGGATCGATATGGGGCATGTGCGGTTGATTCAGGATGCCGGGGCCCGCATCGCCGACCCCGAGGCCCGGGCCCGGTTCGAGCAGGCGGCGCTGGTGGTGTGTGAGCGGGAATCCCCGGGGCGGGCGCGACCGATCGTGGCGATGATCGCCCAGAAACTGCACCCCGTCCCACTCGAGGAACGCCACACCGACGCCGCCACGGGCCGGCGGGTGTGGGTGCGGGACCTCGACGATGGCATGGCGGAGTTGGCGGCGGTGCT
>NZ_JACSQP010000010.1:37527-75112 GCF_014836535.1 Microbacterium pullorum | reverse complement strand
AAATCACCCTCCAAGAGTGTCGGAGGGGTCAAGATTCAAACGTCGCCTCGGGGTCAGTATTCACGCGTCGTCGACAGGGTTATCTCGACACTTCGCAACAACGTCATAAGGCTCTCCTCGCTCAAAGTGGGTAGAAAAGTCCGCCGGTGAGGCCGCCGTTATCGTCAGCCCCGCTCGGTCATCAATTCATCACCGAACCATAGGCGGAGGCGGGCTCGCCGTGGTGCAGCCCGCACGTCCCCGCTGCGACGCGTGCTTCCCCATCGCGATGGAAAGAGCGCTCGGATTCACGGCGGGTAACCGCGGTCACGACAGTGAATGTCCGCCTTTTCTGTCATTCCGCGGACGAGGCCGCATGCGATCGTTGCGCCTGCCCCACTCCGAGCACCGGATTCGAGCGAGAACGGCGCCGAGCGCACCTCCAACGCATGCGCAGAAATCGCCCGAAAGGATGACTCGGAGCGCGGCTACCCAGCCAAGTCCGCGGTAACTTCAGCGCGATCGCACGCCGAAGAGGCCTCGCCATCACATCCTCGCGAGGATGTCGTCGGCGACCACCGGTTCGGCAGACGACTGACGAGAGGTCTGACTCTTCGATAACTCGCTCACCCCTACGCCCGCGCCCAGCGGGGCGCGCCAGCCCCCAGAACTTTCCGGACTAGGTGTACTGACCTCGGACGTCATCTTCGGCGGCCGTTCGGGCGTGGGCAAGTCCTCCGTCGCCGCTGAAGCCTCCCAGATCCTGGCCCGTGCCGATGTCCGCCACGCACTGGTCGCGGGGGACAACCTCGACCAGGCATATCCGCAGCCCTGGCGCGACGGCTTCAACCTCGCAGAGCAGAACCTCGCGGCAATGTGGAAGAACTACCGAGCCATCGGCTACTCGCGCCTGATCTTCACCAACACGGTGAGCGTGCTGCAGGTAGACGCACTGGTCGCCGCGCTTGGTGTCGAGGTTCGCCCGTTTGCGGTGCTACTTACAGCGACCGATGCAACCGCAGCGCGTCGGCACGGGAAACGGGAGATTGGCGCCGCCCTGGTGGAGCACATAGACCGCAGCAAAAGCTCGCCGCGCGCAGGCTTGACGCCGCGCCCAACACGGTGTCGCGAGTCGCCCCCGATGGCCGCCCGGTCGCCGATGTCGCGAACGAGATCCTTGTGCGCGCCCGTTGGGTGGACGCGAATCAGCGTTCGACGATCGAGTCGGCCTGACTCTGGACGAAGTTCGCGACGCCCGGTGGGGGTGACATCAGGGCATCATCTGCACGGAGTGCTCGGAGGTCTCCGTGTCGCAGGTCGTGACTTGCCACACCGGTTCGCCGTCCTCCAGCACCCGGGCCATCTCGATGATGAGCGGGCTCGGCCACTGTTCGCCCGACTGCTGTGCGGCGTCGTACGCGCTGGTTCCGACTTGCTGTTCGGCAGGGGTGAGCTCGATCTCCTGTGACGACAGGACCTCCAGCGTTCGCACGTCGACCACCGATTCCCGACCGAAGCTGGGATCATGCGTCGCCTCGCCGAACATGTCCTCCTTCGTAGCTGCGCTGCGTAGCTGCCACACCCAGCTGGAGTCGACATACTCCAAGCGAAGTCCGACGATGTGGCCACCAACAGCCGAAGATTCACCCGGCAACGACTCAAGAAAATCGGTCGGCCACGACAGCTCGGCCGGGAGGCACGTGCCGGGAAAGTTCTCTCCGACCGCGGCTGGAGGACTCGGGATCGTCGAGCATCCGGCACTTGAGACGAGGACCGCCAATGCCACTGCCCCGGGCAGAGAACGCCGTGCTCGCATTGCCGACTCCGTTCATCGTTTGATCGGAGCATATCTAGGCTGGCTGGTGTGATTCGGACCATCGGCTCCCACAGGGCGGTTCTCGGCATCGGGATCGTGCGCATCAGCGCCGCAGCCTTCGTTGTTGTTCTGCTGCTGCATACTTTCGCTGGACGCATCGCGGTAGGTGACGACAATCCCTTCGACTACTTCGGCTACTTCACGAATCAGACCAGCCTGCTCGCGGCTCTCGTCCTGGTGGCCACTGGCTCGCTGTCACTCCGCAATCAACCCGCGCCGCAGTGGTTGGTTAATGCACGCGGGATCGTGACGGCGTATCTCGTCGTCGTGGCTGTCATCTACAACGGACTCGTTCCGGGCACCGGTACCGCGCCTGCGTGGGTGAGTGCCGTCCTCCACATGGTCTTCCCGATGTTCGTGTTACTGGACTGGGTTCTCATCGGCGACCGTGCCGCCTTGCAGTGGCGCACATTGTGGATCGTCCTGCCCTACCCGCTCGCATGGCTGGGAGTCGTCCTCATCCGTGGAGCGACCGACGGATGGGTTCCCTACGGGTTCCTCCTCCCCGAGCGCGGCGTGCTGTCGCTTACCGGATACAGCACGGCACTCCTCCTCACCCTCCTCGCCGCAGGTGCCGTCGTCTGGGTCAGCTCCAGATCGCGGGGGATCTTCCTCCGCCGAAGTTTGTCTGACTCCTTGGACGCAGGAAGCCATCCCGAGCGGTAGTTGCGCGTGAATCGGCCCGGGTTTCGTTCCTATCGGATTGTCCGGCAGATGCCGGTTGGGCTGATTCCAGGTCAGCGTAGTACGCGTTCTCGACCTCGAGCGGGGTGCGCATGTCGAGCTCTCCGTGGAGGCGCTGGTTGTTCCAGCACCACACCCACTCGAGCGTTGCGAGCTCGACCTGCTCGACCGTCCGCCAGCGGCCCCGCTGGCGGATCAGCTCCGTCTTGTAGAGGTTGTTGACCGCCTCGGCCATCGCGTTGTCGAACGAGTCCCCGACCGTGCCGGTCGATGGGACGGCGCCGAGCTCGACGATCCTCTCGGTGTAGACCATCGCGGTGTAGTTCGACCCGTGGTCGGCGTGATGGATCAGCCCGGTGAGATCCCCGCCGGCGCCCCATGCCGCCATATCGAGCGCCTGCATCGGCAGGATCTCCGACCGCAGAGTCGAGGCAACGTTCCAGCCGACGATGCGCCGTAAGTAGACGTCGGTGACGAACGCGACGTAGCCGAACCCGGACCACGTCGCGACGTAGGTCACTTCGCACACCCACAGCCGCCGCGGCGCCGGGGCGGTGAAGCGGCGGTTGACCAGGTCGCTCGGCAGTGCCGCGGTCTTGTCGGAGCGTGTGGTGAACACCCGCTTCGACTTCTTGACGCCGCGGACCCCGGCCAGGCGCATGAGCCGTTCGGTCTGGTCACGACCGATGTCCCAGCCTTGCCGGCGCATCAGCGCGTGCATCTTCCGGCGCCCGTACACGCCGTAGTTCTCCGCATGCAGCCTGGCGACCTCCGGCACCAGCAGGTCATCGCGCAGATGCCTGGCTGATGGGGCGCGGCCGACGGCGGCGCGATAGCCGCGGGAAGTGAGGAACCCCTGCACTGCCGGTCGGAGGACCCGGCAGATGAGCTCGACCCCGAAACGATCCCGGTACTCATCGATGAACCGGACCATCTCGGTCAGGGGCGGTCGAGCTCCTTCGCGAAAAACACGCTCGCAGCCTTGAGAATCTCGTTCGCTTTCCGCAACTCCGAGACCTCCTTCTGCAGCCGCTTGATCTCCGCCGCTGCATCGGTTGTCAGCCCGGGCTTCACGCCCGCGTCGACCTCGGCCCGGCGCTGCCACAGCCGCAGCGTCTCGGGGCTCATCCCCAGCAGCCCGGCAACATGGCGGACTGCGCTCATCATCGTCGGGTGCGACGGCCGCGTCTCCGCGAGCATCCGCAGCGCCCGCTCACGCATCTCCGGCGAGTACTTCCTGTTCATCGTCTTCCATCCTTGCTTGAAGAACGGAACGAAACCCAGGCCGATTCATTCAGTCCTCCAGCCAGCCTGTCGGAATGAACGCAATCCCATTCCGCCAGTTGTCGACAATGGCGTCCTGAAACCACTGCTCCGAGAGGTTGGCGTGGTCACAAACGATGATTTGTAGTCCACCGTTGAGGTTGGAAACTACGTCCCGCAGGAGAACGAACTGCCGACGAACAGCTTCCCAGTCCGCATCCTCGTCCTCCGCTGCATCGACGATTTCCTCGGGGAAAAACGCCTGAGTCGGCTGATCGAGCATGAGGAATCGCGGGACGGGGCGACCATGGTTGACAAACCACTCGTGCAGGGCGAGGTGAGCCACCAAGTGGTAGCCCACCCAGTTCTCCGCGCTTCCCATGCGCGCCAGCGGCCGCCTACCCCCGGGGTAGATTGCAGCAACCGACAGCTCTGTCGGATCGAGAACAATCTGGTGCTCGGAGCCTTCGAGCCCGAGTTGCTCGGCGTATCGCGTCATGGACCCGGAGATGGCGTCCAGCGCTTCTTGCAGGGCGGCCCGCGGGCTGTCTGCGGCCTCCAGCTCCTCCAGGCGGGCGATCTGCCCGCGCACAGCACGTTCTCGCTCTTTCAGAGAGGCCACATCCTGGTGCGTGTCGACCCCGCGTTCGAGTTCTTGAAGGACCCGGCCTTTGAGTTGAGCGATGCGTTCTCGGAGACTTGCACCATCGGCAATACTCTCCGACTGCGCGCGGATCGTGTCAAGTTCGACGAGTTCACGGCGGATCTCCGCTCTCAACTGAAGCTTCTTGGCTTCCAACGATTCGATCGCGCTCTCACGCACGCGATCCGATTCGGACGAGCTTGCCAGGTTTGCCCGCAGTCGTGTCAGCTGGGCACGGATCGCTTCAACTGATTCGTCGGGCTCAGGAAGATTCTGCGCGCAGAGGGGGCAGGTGGATAGGTTGCCCTCGCCGGTGCCGACCGGGATCATGAGGTCGACCGCACTCAACCGATCGACCTGGAAACCTGCCTCACCGGCGGCGCGATGCCGAGCATGAAGGAGTGAGCGGAGCGTGTCCGCCCGTGCGTCCACTTCCCGCACTCGCTCCGTCAGGGCGTCGATCGCGCGCGCATGTTCACCGTGCTGGTGAGCGAGTTCTGGATCTGTATCGGCTACGGGTGGCTCGAACTCGGCGATAGCCTCCAGTTGAGACCGTACTGAGGCAAGACTGTCTGCCGCGAGGGGTACCCCAAGTGACGCTGCGGTTGAAAGCAACCGCATTATCCGCGGGGCTTGGTCATCCAGGTCCTGCTCGACTGCCCTGATGTCGTTCTGCAAGCGCTGCAGAACGCGCCTTGCGTTCACTAGCTGCCTACGCACGGCGAATTGCTTCGGTGTAGCTGCGCCGAGGAAGTACGGGAGGGTATCCCGAATAGTGGTCTTGATCGAGCTGTCCGTCGCTCGATGGAAGAGAACATCCCGGTTCGCGATCTCGCCCTGGGACTGGAAGGAGAAAAAGAGAGCCTGGCGGACGGAGACCTCAAATGAAGCGCGGAGAGAGCCTGGCTCCGGCTCTACCAAGTACCGCTCGATGCCGAGTCTGGAGGTCAGTGTGTCACGAACGACGTCGGTGTCAGCATTCACCTCCAGCTCGACGAACTCCAGTGGCTGCAGGTCTGATCCGCCCGTCCGAACCATCGCGTGCCCGGTGGTCGCTGTCTCGGGATTGGGGCGGCCGATAAAGACTCGGTGCTCATCGAAGCTCACGAGCACGTAGTACCAGGACGCCTGATCACTGATTACGCCGCTCGGTATTGTGACCGTGTTGCGCCCAAGGCAGAATTCGACGACATCGAGGATGGCCGACTTCCCGGTCTTGGACTTGCCCGTGAGTATGTTCAACGCTCCTGGCGTAAACACGACGTCCCGGCGCGCGCCTGTTCGGCTGTACACGCCCATCGATATGAGCTGCATTACCTAGAGTCCAATCCCAAGCAGTTCAAGGGCCTCGTGGGTTTCGACGCCCGCGAGCCATCTCCCATACATCTTTGCCGCTTTCGATGACGCGGATAGCTCGTCTGGCCACCCGCTTGCGCTCGGTTTCGGGCGGGCTTGAGCGTACATGGTTGACCCTTCGAGTCGAAGGCGCCCAAGGCGCATCCCACGGCGAATGCCCCGGCGCGACGCATCGAGCATCACACCTGTCCGCGACTCAAGTTCTGCAACAAGTGGGCCGTGCCGAACCGCCCACTTTGCGAGCGTCGTTCTCGCGTCGCGAGGCATGGCATCACGCGTTTCGGGGTGAAGGGAGATCGGAAGGATTAGAAAGAGTGCGGGCCAATCGATGCCGCCTCCATCCTCCTGACTTCGCCAATAGCATGCGGTGAGAATCAACTCGCTCGTGAGCACGGGATTGAAGAGGGCCAGTGCCTCAGGGCTTCGTCGCCATCTTGCCGCATCGGGGTGGTCACGCGGCATCCGACAGCAACTCCTCTAGCTTGTCGACGAAGTCCGGATGCCAGCCAATTGGGTCATCCTCTATCCCCAACTCACCATCCGCCATCGCGTGAAAAAATCCTCGACTAAACCAGGACTCCTCGAAACGATCGCGGATGCGAGCCCGCGACTGCTGCGCAAGATCCTCGAGGATCTCCTGGCCAACTATGGCTGAGTCGCCCCTGCCTTGCCTACGCATTTGTGCAACTTTTCTGTCGAACACCGTCTCCCACTCATCCCGCAGTCGAAAGGCGAACCGGTCCAGCTCGATCTCCGAAACGAGCTGGTGGCGAAGCCAGTAAGAGCGTTGGGCATACGACCGGTGATAGTCCCGAATGGCCTTCCACAGGCGAGTGTCGTCGAGTGCTATCCACCGCAACTGGTGAACAAATCGGCGCTCGTGGTACTCAGCCGCTTGATGTTGATCAAACTTGTCGGGGAGCGCGGGGTCGATGGGTAGTGAATCCGGTCTGAGCTGGTCCGCAATGTCCGCCACGGTCGCGATTAGATCGACTCCGGAGACCGCATCGAGAGATCGGTCCAGCAAAGACACTGCGAGGAAGGCCCAGCGCCCTAGTAGCTGATCGATGAAGACGTCTTGCCGGCCAGGAGGTATTGCGTATCGGAATGTGCGGACAAGTGCGCCATCAATGTCACCGGCGTGCGGCGTAGCATCGTCAAGGACAATGCGACTGATGAGCAGTTGCCGCTGGCGGTAGTCGAGATCGATGTATCGAGCCCGCCATGGGGCAGAGGTCTGATTGGTAGAGCTGATGGCCGCCGCGTCGATTGCTGCTAGCGCAGCAGCCGCGTTCCGTCGAGTCTCAGTCAACCCGCTCAGGTCGCCGCCCGCCGGAACGCTCCGAGTTGTGACCAGGCGGAGAATCGTCGAGCTTCCGTCAGGGAGATCCATCCAGACGTTCAAAGTCCGCCAGAGGTCTACGCTGGAAGCTGACAGGCTCGCGCTCGGTCCTGAATGATGTTTCACCTGAAGCAACTCAACTGGGCTGCCATCCAGGTCGAACTGAAGGTCATCCAGGGTCTCGAGCCGGAGTTCTACGGTTGGCTCGTCTTGGGCGCGACGCCCCAGCTCGACGAGGGCCCACAAGCACTGATGCAGGTATCCGAGCGCCTGGCCTGCCGCACCGTGAAGGTGAGTTCGTGGCATGTCACCTCCATGTGGCCGCTTGAGTTCAACCTAATGGAAGCGCCACTGGGCTACCGTCACCGCCTTACCGTGAGTCACCAAGATCCTCAGCAGTCCCCCCCGCCGTACTCGAAGCTCCCAGGGCTTATAGACGAGCTCTTCAGCAACGTGCTCAATGCCGTGGGCCTGGCATTCGCGCTGATCTTCCTCGCGGTGGTCGCCGCCGCGACCAACCCGCTTGTGATCGAAATGACGACGCCTACAGCGTAAGCAGGGAGCGCCGCGTTCGTGCTTGTCGGGCCTGACCCGTGAGTGTCCGGGATCGTCGCGCTTATGCGGCGCACCTTCTCGCTGTAATCGCGATGTGCATGAGGCGCACGCGTCGTGCCTACCTCGAACTCCCGGCCTGACTGGATCATCGCGCTGCAAGCGCCGCCCCAGGTACGGTGTGCCCATGACCGATCTTTCCGAAGTCCGGGCCCTGGCGGCTGAGCTTTCCCTGTCCGAGTCCGAGGTCGACACGGCTGAGAAAGTCGCCGCGATGGCTGAACTGAAGCGCGCCAGCCTCGCCGTGGATTCGAACGACGCGAACCTCACGAACTGGCTCAGCGACGAGCACTACGCCGGAGGCGTCTACCTCACGGCGGCGACGATGAACAAGCGCGCCGAGATTGCGGGCAAGGGCAACATGTTCAGCGCTCTGTCACGCAGCGAGTTGATCGCGCGGTACAACCGCTGGGCATCGCAGCTCGTCGAGCGAGTCGACCGCGTAGAAGGTGGCGCCGCCGCACCCGAGGAGTTTCTCCGCGAGCTTGCGCGCTTCCGCGATGATCCGATCCACAACGAGCCGTGACGCGCGCGTAGTTCGTATGTGAGCACGGCTTCGCGTTCTGCGAGGTCGCGTCGCATTAGCAGCGTTGATCCGCATATTGCGCGCCGTAATCGCGCTGGTTGGCGGGCTGTCCCAGTTCGCCGAGATAAATCGTCATGGGTGGTCACCTCCTCGAATATCTCGGCGTCGATTGCGTCGGGGCGGGGAGTGCGGGTGTGTGCGATCGCGCATGTAGAGAATGCACGGCGGAGGCGTCGTGCGGCGTCGGCGAGGCGCGTGATCGCGGCTCCAGCGCATCGACTCGACCACGGGTAATCGACCGTCGAATCGGCCAGGCGGCGCGGGTCGCCGCCGCCATGCTCTGCCCCTCTGGCAGAGCGAGATTACGAACGGCCGCGACCAGAGGTTCGGGCACCGAGGACTCTACGGCGACGACACCTGCTTCGATGACGGCAGTTAATGACGCCACGTTGGCCTCCATCTGCGCCCTCACTGCCTAACGCAATTGAGGTCAGTCGGCGGCCTGCCGCCAGGCGTCCATGGGATGACCCGCCCGCAGCACTGCACGATGGTCGCCGCTGAAACGAGCCCCGGCTCGCTCAACGCGGCCCTGCCGCCCCCGCTCGATCGTCCACAGGCGTCTCCGGAGGTCGAGCCGCGCGGATGTCGTCGCGATATCGCCGTTCGCGCGCCCGGACCCGCGTCAGCCGCACAGCGGTGGCTGGCCCGTTGACCGCGAACTTCAGCGCGTTCCACAGGCACAACAGCACGAGCAGATTGATCCATCCCGGCGCGCCGTCGGCGACCCACTGCGCTAGCGCGGCGGCGATCACGATGTAGACGACCGCGAGGAGCATTGCGGGGACGCCCCACTTGAGTCCACGGCGGGTGTGCGTGGCGCGGACGAGGATGTTCGTCGGCATACTCCGCTGGAAGTACGCGTAGATGCGACTCACGAACGCGATCAGCACTTGGAACATCTGCCAGGCCTCTCTTTCAGGCGTGGAGCTTGCACTTGCGCTCAGGGTACGCCCCGCCCCTCGTGCACGGATAGGACCGCCCGCTACAGACTGTGGACAGGCCGTGAGCGAGCTGGCGCCCGCTGCGACTGTGCAGGAGTGGCATCCTGCGATAGCCGGATCGCGCGATCCCGCGCCACGGCTGCGGCCGCAGCATCCAGTCGCTGGTTCACCGAGGTAGCGGGAGCGCCGAGCGCGTCATCCTCGAAGACGCCGTACCGGTCACGGTAGGCGGCGACGATACGCGCCTGCTGACGCCATGCGCCCGCCCGCGCCGCGTCGACGGGAACTCGCCCGAGCGATGCGATCCAGTTCTCTCGCGACGTCAAGGCCGATTCGACCAGCACCGAAGCTCGTTCCTCGATAAGTTGCGCCCGTTCGTCGAGGGCGCGCTGCATTTCGGCATCCATCTCCCCCATCGCCGCCGGGATAAGACCCGCGATCAGCCGACGCGCACTCCCCCGCGAGCTGCCACTCGACGGCTGAGCGAGAACTTGCTCGAGTCGCTCGTGGAGCACCGCCGCCGCGTCCTCAGCATCCTCAAATCCGCGCGCGGCAGCGATCCGTGGGAGCAGCGCGTCGACGTTGTGTCCGAGCGCTTCGGCGCGTCTAAGGCCGGCGGTCAGAGCGCCGAACGCGCCCGATGCGATCGCCGCTTCGACCAGAGCGTCGGATAGCCCGCACGCGTGGATGAGGTTCGTCCAGCGCGGCCGTTGCGCAGACGACGCGAGCGTCTCGTACTCAGCGGCGAGTTGCATTATCGACCCCCAGCTCTCCTGCTCCGCGGCGAGCGTCTCGTGGGCAGACAACTCGGCGCCGACATGGCCAAGAACGCCTACGAGGATGTCGCGGGCAGTCGCATCCGCATGGTCGCCCGGATGCCGCGCGGAGTGATTGTCGTCAGGACGAGCCACAACCACGTACGCCGTGTTCGACGCCCTCCCCCGCGTCATTGCGACGTACAGGTTCTCGCGCGTGGTTCCGGGCTCGATGACAGCATGTGCGGTGTCAGTCGTGACGCCCTGTGCCCGGTAAGCGGTCACCGCGTAGCCGAGGTCAACGTTCTCGGCCACATACTCGGCCGGCAGGTAGATCGGTCGAGTTCCGGCGCGGTCGGTGTTGCGCACGCGAAGCGACCCATCGCTACGAACGGCCACGACCTTCCACCTCGCTCCGTTGCGCACCCAGTCGCGCCCGGAACGCAGTCGACGGTCATTCTTCCGGGTGATGACGATGTCTCCGACGGATGCCGCCGCGTCATCCCGCAACGGCGCTTCGGCACGGGCATCCACGACGCCGGAGAGGATCAGCTCGGCGCGCGCCCGTCGGTTGAGGGCGTCGACGGCATCGCCCGTATCGGCGATGAGCACCGACGACGTTCCCGACCTCATGTCGGCCAGCCATGCGGTGTAGGCCTGATCGGCCATCGCGTCGTCGTCGCCGCCGACGACCCGGCCGTGCGAGCCGTAAGCATCCAGCGCTTGCAGCCGCCCGTTGCGGAGGTCGAGGGACGCGTCCTTCTCCCACGGGTGCTGAAAGCGATGCACGTCTGCGAGTTCGGGAGCATCGGAACGTGCTTCGACCAGCATCCGAAACGCGCCGCCCGCGTCGACCGACTGCAGTTGCGCCCAGTCCCCCACTAGGAGCACCTTCGCACCCGCTTGCGTGGCCAGCGTGCAGATGCGATCGAGCGGAAGCGTGCCGGCGAGGGATGCCTCGTCGATGATCACGAGTTGACCGGCGCGCACCGTCGCGCGCCCTTGGCGATGCTCGTGCAACCACTTCGCAGTGTTCTCAGTGGCGATACCGAGATCGTCGGCGAGTTCGCGCGCGGCGGCAGCAGACGGTGCGAACCCGATGACCGAGCCGCGCCCATGCTCGTGCTCCCACGCGAGGCGCAGCGCGTGCATCGCCGTCGTCTTCCCTGCACCGGCGGGCCCGATGAGGACATCGAGCGCGCGAGCCGATGATGCAATCGAATGGAGCGCCGCGCGCTGATCCTGCCCGAGGACAAGCCCGTGATTGCGGCGCGCCCGCTCGGCGTGCTCGAGGGTTGCAGCGCTGACAACCGGACCATCCGTTGTGCTCGACGTGGCGAGCAGTCGCTCCTCCGCATCGAGCAGGGCAATCGACGAGTATCGTTCGGAGTTCCTCGGACGGAAGACGCTGGTCCCATCTGCGCGCCGGAAGTCGGCGGGCGAGACTGCAAGTTCGGGCGGCGTGAGCCGCACGGAGAGGACCTCGGCAGCATCCGTAATCATTCCGACGACTGCCACGCGGTCCTCCGTTGCGACGAAGCGCCACCCCATCGTGTGCCGCGCGGCTTCGGCGTAGAGGTTCCACCGCCCCCACGTCGAACGGCGTTCGCTCGCGCCCTCGACCACGCGCGCCGCGACTTGGTTCAGGATGCCGAGCGACACGTCCTCGGCGCGCGACGGAGTCGAGGCTCTTTCGTCATGCATCGCATCACGCGCCCACGCGGTCGCGTCGCGGCCGAGGAGTCGACTGGCACGGGTGCGCCACTCGCGCGTGAGGTCGGCGAGCGATCGGACTTGCTTCTCGGGACGAGTCGCGAGCGTCGCCTGCTGACGTAGCCGGATGATCGTCACCTTCGACGGTGTGCGACCGTGCGCGGCGATGTACTCATCGATGAGCCGGTCTTTTTCAACCTCGATGTGACGCGCGCGAGACGAGAACTCGGAGACGAGCTGCTCCGGCACACGGGTGAGCGCCCACACAGGATTTCGATCCGCTGCGCGCTCGCGCTGTTCCCACCCGAGGCCCAGTGCACGCGTCAGGTGGTGGGCGAACACGGCGTTGTGCAACTCGGACAGCGCCACGGTCGCCGCATGCAGCGGTCGCCCGTCGAGCGAGCGCCACTTGCCGTCGAACACCGTGCGTACCTTGTTGCTCACCACGACGTGCGTGTGCAACTGCGGATCGCCCGCGCGCGAGTCGAAGTGATCGAAGGCCGCGGCGATGAGCCCCGTGACCTCGACCTGTGCAACGGCGCCGTCGCGCGCCGCTTCGCCAGCGCGCGTGGCGGCGAGTTCCCTTTCCACGAACGCGAGCACGTCGTCGATCGCCTTGTGATGCGCGGCGGCGATCTTCGCTTGCGTGTCGGCGTCAGCGATCGCCCAGAGGACAGATGCCGATTTCGGCAGCGAGAAGGTGAGGTCGTAGCCGGCCACAGCGCGCCGCCGAGCACTCGGGGTTGGAGCTGTTGGCTGGGCCGGTGCACTGGATGGGCTATTCGCACTTTGCCCGGAGGTCGCGTACTCGGGATATGCCCGGCCGAGAGGCGCGCCCGTTCCAGGGTCTCGCCCCAAGCCCAGGAGCAGCTCCAGCTGAGCTTCGGACACGCGCGAACCCGCGGCGATCCTTTCGTCGGCGAGCTCCGACAGCCCGCTTCCGAGCCACCGCCCGGGTGGTGTGCCGGCCTCCGCGTAATAGCGGGTCAGCGGTGTGGAGAGGGGACGCTCACCATCGGCTGCAGCCACAGTGCGGAGCAGGTACTTGTACCCATCCCCCGCGCTCATCACCCGCATCGACACCGACATCCCTATCGACCTCCCACCCCCAGAGAGGTGCGCCTCCGGGCCCGCGTGAGCGGACACGGACCTCGATCTGCAAGACGTGTGGGCGCTCCGAGGCTTCGTATCCCGGAGGCGTCGCTATCCGACGCTCCGGCAGGCGCAGCGGCGCCCCGAATCCCATCCTTCCGGGGACAGGGCTTGCGGAGCGTGACGGTCGCGGCTCGTAGGGTTGGGCACCGATAGCGGCTGCTCATCGCCACGTGTGATGTGTCACGGCACCGTGTCTATCTCCGCCCCATACTTCTCCGCATTCTGCGTCATCGGCATGAAGATCGAGTTGTCGCCGGCGTACTCCTCGATCGCCGGCGGACAATCGAGATCGCCGATGGAGAGCGCGGGTTCAGTGAATTTTCCGGTGAGCGTTCCACAGGTATGCCGCGACTGGCTGGTGGAGGTCAGTCCGGAGGCGCGATATACGCTCGTCTTGAAGAAGACAGAGAACGTGAGGGATCCGTCAGCGTTCTCGACTATGTCGAACACCGCACGCGTTTTCACGGGGTTCGGTGGGCTGGCTTCGTAATCTCGAGCGTCCGTGAGAAACACATCGACGATGTCGTCTGCGGAGATCTCGCTCACGGCAGAGCGCGCAGCTAGGAGCTCAGCGGTCTGCCTTGCAGTGATTTCTAGGCCGGTCGCCAAACCAGATTCGGCCCCAGTTACCGCCTCTTCATACATGCGACGGTCAGTTCCGCATGCAGTCAACGCCCCGATGAGCATCAGAGCAACCCCCGCCGCGACCGCGCGCGTCCAACGCAGAGATCTCCGGTTCATAACGGCCTACCCTTTCTGCGAGTGTCGCCCGGGAACGCAAGAATCGAGATCATTGCGGATCGCATTCTTTGAACTGCTCGAAGTCGGTCCCCACTAGATGAATCTAGTGATCAGGCGTCCCGGACTGCTTGCTCCGGAGTTGCCGGGCTCGACCGATCCACCTCCAAGAATGATCGATTTCTGGAGAGCACCCGTCCGCGGAAGGCGCTGAACCGGAGCTCTCGGACGAATCGAAGCTTGGCTTGGTTCGGGTGCAAGATTTGTGTTCCCGTGAGATGGACCACCACCTTGCCCCTCCAGCCGCCGACTACCCGCCGACGGCTGCCAGAATAGGATGCCCGCATGGGGACGTCATACGAGCAATTCCTCGCGTGTCTGCGCAACTCCGCGGCCCGACGGCTGCTTGGCATCGAGATGACGGACGAAGAAGCCGTGATCCTCGGGGCGGACGGTAAAGCCGCAGTTGCCTACTATGAGATCTGGTCCGCAGGTCGCGCTGGTAATGCGGTGGCGTCGACGACAGCGATTCCTCAGGCGCACCCTGCGCCTCTCGCCGAGCGAACGCTCCTCGATATCTCCACAATCGGACGAGGTGGTGAGCCCGCTACGGTGCGAGTCACTACCTCGCGGCTGTTCATCTCGACGACGGGTGGGGTGTCCGTCTGGAAGGCGTTCCTGGGCGCCGCGACGCTGGGTTTAAGCACTGCGGTCACCGGAATCAATGCCGGCGTGGGGGGTGACCTCGATATCCCGATCGGCGCCGTCAGCGCTGCACTGATCACCAGGACCGGCATAGCGTATTCAACGGTGAAACTCGTCATCGGCGGCGACGCTCTTGAGTTTGGCCTAGCGACGATCGCGTGCAGCGCGGTCATCGGAGCGATCAACGCGGCCGTCTCCGGCGGGTACCGCGCAACTGCCGCGGCCGAGGCGTGGGAGATCTACCGGCTGGGCCGTGCGAAGCAGTGGCCCAGCGAGGGACAACTGCGAAGGCAGCTCAGAAAGGGCCAGATCCCTCAGAAGCGATTCGAGCACGACGTTGCGGTCGCGCACGCGCTGCAAAGTCTCGCGATGATCTGACGTCACGCTCGCCTGATCAGCGAGCTTGGCGCTCTGCAGATTGGCGAGATGGTCGAGCCGTGAGCACGAGCGGCGGCCACCGGGATATCGCGGTAATCAGTCCACAACCGCTGAGGAGGCTGAGCTCCTAATTGGCGAGCTACTATCCGAGGGTTTCACGGGGCAAGTCGGGCTGTCGTGTGGCTCGCGAACCACGACATCAACGCGGACCGAAACACCTCGGGGTCGACGTTCGCCTCCCACCCGTGCGGGGCAGCGGCCGTTTCCACGAGCGTGGCTTTCGGGTGCGCAGCGACGAAATCACTCGTGATCTGGAATGGGATCTCTTCATCGCCTCTGGAGTGGACCACGATCACCGGCACGTTCGTCTTGAGGCTGCGGCCCCAGGCGAGCCGGTCGAAGTCCAGCGGCGCCGGTAGCCCCATCACCCGGCCGGCCACGCGAGAGCCGAGCGCCCACGTAACGGCGGTCGCTGCGAACTCAGGCAGGCCCGCAGCACGGACGCCATGCCGGATGATTTGTGGCCAGTTCGTCGCCGGGGCGATCAGTACGAGCCTGTCGAACGCATCCGGTTGGTGGCGAAGGAGCTCAAGTGCGAGACCCGCGCCCATAGACCAGGCCACCACGTAGACGGCGGCGGCTCCCCGCGAGCGCGCGTATGCCACGGCGTCGGCCAGGTCACTCCACTCACGCTGCCCTAATGTCGAGGCGGATGCCGCTGGCCCATCCCCCGAGCCCCGGTAGGTGATCGCCAGCGAAGTCAGGCCGGCGCTCTGCGCAACCTCGACGGAACGCAGCGTCACGAGTCGCGACGTTCGAATCCCCTGCACGTGGATCACCCACGGCGCATCGGGCGAGTCACCCCGGAAGAGCCAAGCCGGCGCCAAGGTTCCGTCGCGGAGCGGCACCTTGATGTCTTCCCAATCGGGGTCGATCTCCGCGGGCCGGCTCATGACATGGCCGGTCCACTGGGCCTCAAACGGCTCCGTACTGATTGGGGCCGTTGTCTTGAGCACGCGACGAATGACGCGGTGCTCATCCGAGCCGGCCACCGGCCCGATCAGCGCGTGGCGCTCAAAATGCTCCCCAAACCAGAGTCCGTAGTTTCCGGCCGCGAGGGTCAGCGCGCTCTTAGGCATCTCGATATCGTCACCAACCCGACGCACGGTGACCGTCTTCCTTCTCGGTTCGACGCCGACGACGCGCCAGCCCAGCAACCGGAGCATGCTCGCGGCAACTGCGCCGAGCGCAGCGACGGCCGCGACCACGATGGCGATCACTTTCAAGGTGCTGTCACCGTCCCCGTAGCACTGGACATCCGGACCACAGCTGGTGCCCTCATCTGTCGGTCGAGCATCTGTGTCGCGGCACGAAGCAGGATCCGCTCACGTTTCGTCAGCTCCTGACTATTCGCGATGTCGGTGAGGCGGACCGCGAGCCGATAGGCCTCATGCACGGGATCTTCGTCAGGAACGGGGCTGACGATCATCCCCCGTTCGATGCTCGCTCTCGCGAGCAGTCGGCCGAGCGTGGCGTTCATCGACCTGCGGCCGGCGCGGGCGATCGCGAACGCGATGATCCCGGCGCAAACCAACACGACACCGCCGTAGAACGGAAAGGTGAACAGGCTCCCGACTGCTTCGACGGCCGGTGTTCGCCCCATGCCCGCGACACGGAGGGTCAGATAAACGATCTCGACCAGGCTGGCGCAGAGGATCGCCCACGCGCCGACACGGATGGCGATGTACGATCGCGGTTTGCGACCGTGGATGCCGCGGAGCATCCGAGTCATGATCAGCACGACGCATCCCATGTAGATCGACGCATACGCCCACAGCCCGAAGTGATCCGCGGTCTCGTCGATGAAGTCATCAGTCGTCGACCCTCGATCGACGATCATGAGGAATGGGACGGTGAAGGCGAGACACATGATCGGCAGCTCCCACAGGCTGCGCGTGTTGAATCGACTGCCGTCCAGTGTGAGGGCCGCCTGCATGACGAACCAGAACGCCGCAGTCGCGAGGATGTTCTGGACCAGGTTCGCGATGTTCGTTCCGCCGAGCCAGCCGTCGACAGTCTGCAGCGGAACCGCGATTCCGACCATGAAGATCGCTGCCAGTCCGGTGATTGTGGCAATCCAGGTCAGCCGACTCGACGGCTCCCGGATCGCCGAGGGCAGCCTGATCAGCGTCAGGATCAGTAACGCAACGAACGCGACCGTCTCGATACGGAGCAGCATCAGCCGAACACCGCCTCGTCGTGACCGTGACGGGGACGGAGCAGAAGACGCGACAAGAGTTGCGACAGCTTCTCAGCCTCCGCTTCGATCACCAGCTCGGTATCGGCGAAGTCGAGGTCCAGCTCGAAGTCCGGCGTGACGATTCCGCGCGCGAGCACGGTCTGACCGGCACGCATATGACGGGAACCTGCATGCTTGACGGGCAGTGTCGCACAGCCCTCATGCTCGAACAGAACGTGGGACAGCTCATGGAGGACGGTGTGGAACTGGTACCAGCGAGGATCGGACTTCCGCACCAGGATCGTGGCCGCGTCGGCCGTGAGCAACACCAGACCGGTGATGTTCTCCCAATCACGGTCGCCGACCGGCTCGATGTCAATCCGCCTGCCGGTCGCCAAGGCGACATGTCGAACGATGTCTCCGAGGTCTACGTCGGTTGGTAGCTCAAGGCGTTCGAGCTGTTGTTGCGCGCGGACGCGCAACTCCTCATGATCTCGAGAAGCGCGGTAGCTCATGATGCCCGACCTCCGATCACGACCTCGGCACTGCGATCGCTCGAACGCCTACACTGTACGCCGATACGCAGTAGAGGTCAGGTCAGTACGTTATTGCGCAGAGATCGACCTGAGCGTCTGCGCAATCGCGCGCAACGCGGCAGGCGAAATCTCACCGACGGCACGAGCTGACACCGAGTCTGCACCGGACGCCTTGAGCGCCTCACGGAACTCGAAGTTCGCTTCAGCCGCTTCCACCGCCGCGGCATCGCCCAGGTCCAGCAGGTAGGCAGTAGAAACGCCGGCGTACGCTCCAACACCTTCGAGAACTCGCACCCGCACAGGCGACGAGGACGCTCCAGCGATCAGGCTGGACCACTCATCCCGGTCGAATGCGACGCCGCGCGCAGCGAGCTCACTGACAAGCTCATCGATGTTGAACACCGAACCGTCAAGGCGAGGCGCACGGGAAACCGCAGTCAGCCGGCGGCCCAGTTCCTGCGGCTCTGTGTCCACCATGGGCTCGATCTCGCGGGCTTCGCCGATGGATGCCGCCACCCGTGAGATCTCATGCGGATGAGTCCCTAGAGCCTGCGCGAGCTTTTCGATGTCGTTCGCGTCGAAAGGCGCGGAGCCGCGCAACCGCCCATAGAAGTAGCTCGCTGACATGCCCGACCGGTCGATCAGTTCCTGGTTCGTCATCCCGGCTGCCTCGCGAAGGGTTGACACCGCGCGCACCAGGTCCTTGGACCACGCGCCAGCCCCGCCCTGGGATCGTCTACCCACGAGGACAGGGTATCGCTACGGGTTTCCAAGGGGCTTATACCTATTCCAGCACAACGAGCGTATCTTGCTCCTATGTACGCACACTCTCCCCCGAGTGCTCGCTCGCCCACCGCGGACCCGCAGACGGCGTCATCGGTGAGATGACGCGCACCTCCTACGAGAAGCCGCCCAGGTCGGCTGCGCAGGAGGAGGTATTCACGCCATGTCCGACCAAAGATCTAGCATCGGGGCCGCTGAGGCGAAGCTCGAACGGTTTCGCTCCCGATCGTTCAACAACACCGTGCTCATCTGGACGCAGCATGCCGTTGCGTTCGGGCAAGGCCGGGTCCCCGAGCCGACGCCGACGTACATCGCGGGTTTCAAGCAGCGGCGGGCGCCGGGGCGGTGCGTCGACCGTGGCCAGGTACGCGGGCACGGGTACTCATTACGCATCGTTGAAGGCGATCGCGATCTCGGCGGAGCGAACGGCATGACTGATTACGTCACGCGGAGCGTGGCTGTACGTGGCGACATGGATCCGGCAGCGCGAGCGAAAACCCTGGCGCACGAGCTCGCCCACCTCGAGATGCATGGGCCCGGCAACCGAGCTGCGACGCTGCACCGTGGGATTAGCGAAGTCGAGGCGGAGTCCGTCGCACTAATTGTCGGAGCGGCGCACGGTCTCCTGCCCTCGTCGCACACTTCGCATGGGGTGGGTCAGCCACCTGACACCGGTCAGACGGCTGGGAGGCGATCTTCCGGTCAGTCGGAGACGTCGCCTCGGGTGCTGTGATGGACACGGTCGCTCTGCTCGCCTCCATGGTCGGACTTACGCCGCGGGAGGGGGCGCCGCGGTTCGCTGCAGCCGGAATCCCGGTCTTCCCGTGCAAGCCTGCGCAGAAGCGTCCGCTCACGGAGCACGGGTTCCACGACGCGACCACCGACGCCGAGCAGGTCGCCCGCTGGTGGACGCAATGGCCTCAGGCGAACATCGGCATGCCGACCGGGCATGCTTCCGGTCTCGAGGTCGTCGATGTCGACGTGCACGGTGCGGTGCGCGGCTTCGCTGCCTTCGAACTCGCTCGCCGAGAGGGTCTCGCGGACCGCTGGCAGGCACTCGTGAAGACAGCATCCGGCGGCATGCACGCCTATTACCCCGCTGACCCTGACCGCGCGCAGCCGTCGTGGCAGGCCGCGCGGTCCGGCATCGACTTCCGCGGCGAGGGCGGCTACGTCATCGTCCCACCGTCGCTGGTGCTGTTCGAAGGCAACCGGTCAGCGTATGAGCTGATCGGCGCAGGGCGCGGCGAGTCGGTGCCCATTGACGGAGCAGCGCTGCGAGCGTTCCTTGACCCGAAGCCGGCTTCAGTCTCGACGCCGACCACGAACTCACGCCGCGACGTGGAGGTGGAGCGGATCGCAGCCTGGTTGGCCACGCGGCCCGAAGGCGAACGGAACCGTGCACTGTATTGGGCGGCATGCCGGCTCGCCGAGAACGGCGTCACGGACCAGAGCGCGCGCACCGCGCTGGGACCAGCGGCTCAGCACGCAGGGCTGGGCCAATCCGAGGTCCTGACCACCATCCGATCTGCGTACCGGACGGTGGCGGCTCCGACGTCGCCTCTCCAGAGCCGCGGTGCTCAAGCAGTTGCGCGCCCGATCAACGGACAGGTGATCTCGTGATGCCCGGAATGACAGGGCCGCAGTCGGGGCGGATCGCCGTTTGGACCGCGGTCGCTGGGACGGTCTTCATAGCTGGCGGCGCCTTCTGGTTGTCGTTCACTGCACTCGCGGATCTCGCGCGCCGGTCCGGTGTCGCGCCGACGCAAGCGTGGGCATGGCCGCTCATCGTTGACGGGATCGTCGTTGTCGGTACCGTCGCGGTTGTGGCGCTCGCGGGCCAACGCGACGCCTGGTACCCGTGGATGCTACTTCTGGCCGGTGCCGCCGCATCAGTCGCAGCGAACGCGATCCACGCGGTTGTGGCCGCCGATGCCAGCCTTCCACCGGTGCTCGCGGCATCCGTTGCGGCTGTGCCTCCATTGGTCCTGCTCGCGATCACGCACCTCACCGTGGTCCTCGCTCAACGGTTCCGCTTTGGCTCCTCCTCCACAGCTACTGCGTCGCGAGTTCCATCCACAGAACTCATGCAGCTTCGACCGCAAGCAGACGTCCCGGAGAAGGGTGCACTCAAGGAACTTGCGGCGCTAATGCACCAGCGCGGCATGTCGAACAAGCAGATCGCGAGCGCCACAGGAGTTCATCCATCGACAGTCGGTCGATGGATGACGGGGAAGCTCCGCACACCTGAGGTTCAGAAGGGAGTTGCGCCATGACCGAATACGGCCGAGACCAGCAGCAGGAGACGCGGCTTCGCCCGGATGCGTCCGAAGGCCACCGCAACCTCGTTGAAAGGTCGGCGGACGACGAGGCGTCCGAATTCGCGCGGCACGCCGATCCGTCACTTGTGCGGCAACCGATGGCTTCCTCACGTGCCGAGCAGGTTCGCAGCGAGATTGTCTGGATGCGGCCCACAGAGCTCGTTCCGGCCGTTACCGGTCGGGTCGCAGGTCAGGGAATCGACCTCGAGGCGTCGCTTGCCCGGCGCGCACGTGCGCTGCCAACGCAGCACGTCGCGACTACCCGCCGAGCCATCCGGGAACGGGCGCTTCGTCTTCCGCCGGTGACCGCGTTCGGAAACGGACGTGCGGTGAGTGGGGCAGTGCGCCGCTCGGGAATCAGTCGGTAGCGAGGTTGCGATGTCCGGGCAGAGTTCACGGTCAGCTGCGAGCGCATCGGCGCTCCCCCTCCGGGTGCCGGAGGCGCCCGAGGGCGTAAGCGCTCGCGCCCGCTTCGAGAGCTCGGAGGGTCTGCGCGAGCTACTGGAACGCCTCGCCGCGCAGGACCACGGCGCCTGGCGCCACGATGTCGAAGCCGCGGCGCTCATGGGATACGTCGTTCGGCGCTACGCGAAGCTCGCGCGCAAGCATGGGCTCGACCCATGGGACGCGGCCGCAGCCGCGTTCGATGCGATGCGCTCGTCCGCCGTGCGCAACGCGGACGATCCTTGGGCAGTCGTGACCCGTGCCGTGCAGGTGACCCTGATCGCGGAGGAACGCGCGAACGGCCTGCTGTGCTCGGTTTACCAGGCGCGTCGACCCGAGTTCTCGTCGTTCCACGACCCCGAGCGGTTCAGCGATCGAGAGAACCCCCTGAGTGACTACCACCCGGCATTCCGGGTGGAACCGCTCGAAGGCTCGCAGGACGACCGCGCCTCGGCCGATGGGACGGGGATCGGCGAGGCAGTGGAGAACGCGATCGCTTTCCTCACTCTCCTCGGTTGGCCCCGTACGCCGGCACGCACGGCGATGGAGTACATCTGCGCGCGCCTCAGTGAGGTGCCCTCGCGCGCGACGGCCTGGGAATCGCTCCGCCGCGACGTCCACGGAAGGACGCTGCTCGATCTCTCGTCTGCGTCGTGGAATGGACTGTTGCGGGCTGTCCTCGGCAACCCCGAGCCAGACGTCGCGCGAACGACAGCCGGACGCGGAATCCTGCTGCGGCTGTTGATCGGTGAACCACTGCGGTCGCTCCTGACTGATGACGACCTCGTCCTTGCCGTGAGTGTCTCTGCCCCCGCCGATAGAGGGAGGCAGTGAACGTGGGTACAAACGTCGGCCACATCGAGCTCGAACGATCGATCGAATCGATCATCGTCGGGCAGCGGCACCGCAACGAGTTCGGAGATATCGATGAACTGGCCGCGTCTATCACCCGCGACGGGCTGCTACAACCGGTCACCGTCACGCCCGAAGGCGTCCTGGTGTGCGGAGCACGACGGCTTGAAGCTCTGAAGCGGCTCGGCGAGAAAACAATCAAGGTCTGGGTCAAGTCCGGGATCTCCGATCGGCTCGCCGAGCTGTTGGCGGAGCAGGCGGAGAACGTGCTCCATAAGCCCCTCACGCCCACGGAGGCAGCAGCGCTCTACACCGAGCTGAAGGACTACCTCGCTGAGGATGCGACACGACGCCAGGCTGCGTCGCGTTTCGGTCGTCAGGATGCTCACGCCAGACGAGACGGTGGTGCCACGGTGGCACCACCGCAGTTCAAGCCAGGCAAGAGCCGGGCGCAGGCCGCCCAGATGGTCACGGGGAAGGCGTCGTACACCACACTGGAGCGCATCGCCGAGTTACAGCGCCTTGTCTCCGATCCGGCCACTGACCCGACGGTGAAGGAACGAGCGAGCGCTGAGCTGCGACTCATCGATGACGGCGGCAGCGTTACGGCGTCGCACGCGCGAATCCGGCACGTCCAGGATACGGAGGCGCCGCGGGAGTTCGAGGACTTCGAAGCGCCCGAAGACTTCGATCCGCCTGACGAACTCGAGCAGCTGGCGAACGCAGCCCTCGCGAGAGTCAAGGAGGCGAAACGCAATCGACGAACCCCAAAGGCGCGAACTGCTGCCGCGCATGCCTTTCCCGTCCGCGCTTTCGTGCGCGTGTGGGAGGACCTCGACTCGTGGTGGACCCACTTCGACGTCGCAGCGGTCGCCGCGGAACTCACCGACGACCAGTTGGAGCAGTTCGAGGCGACGCTCGCCTCGACCGTGGAGTTCTTCACTGCCCTCCGCAACGCACGAGCGCAGACGAGGCGGGAGATCGCGTGATGGCAAACCCCGTGCGCCCCGGTCAACGGCGCCTCATCCTTCTCCTCGCCGTCGGCTTTGCCGTGCTGACTGCACTCGTTGGAGTCGGCGTCTATGGCCTCCTCCTCGCTCCCGACCCCACCACGCCAGCGCCCGCGGCCGAGCCGAGACGACCGGCGGGGCCCTCTCCTGAGCCCGACTCGACCGCGTCGAGCCTGTCCCTCCCTCCGATTCTCGCGACAGCGGATGCCGAGGCATTCGCGCGCGCCGCCTCCCACGCGCTGATCAACTGGGACACAGCCACCCACTTCGAGCCGTCCGACTACGCCCAAGTCATCATCGATGCGGGCGATCCGTCCGGGATGGAAACCGCCGCGCTCGCGTCCGACGTCCGCAGTTACCTCCCCACCGCGGACGCATGGGCAAAATTGCGCGCCTACGGCACCCGCCAATGGTTGACGATTGACGAGGCGTTCATCCCGGCATCCTGGAGCGAAGCGCTCGATCAGGCGGCGGACGGCCAACTGCTCCCAGGAACCATCGCCTACACCGTCACTGGGACGCGTCATCGTGCCGGCATCGTGGGGACCCAGGCACAGGAGACGTCGCGACCGGTCTCGTTCACTCTGTTCATCGCGTGCGAGCCCAGCTTCGAAGACTGCCGGCTGCTCAGGCTGTCCGAGGTCGACAACCCGCTTCGATGACGGGCGCTGGCCATGAAGAAGCTCGTCATAGCTCTGATCGTCGCGGTGTTTGCCCTGCCGTTCGCCGGGATGCTCGCCGTACCGCTCCTCCTCTCCCCCGCGGCGCTCGCCGCCTGCCAGTCAGCCGGCCAGCTCGTCGTAACCGACGTTCCGGACAAACTCACCGCGGCGCGGCGCGACGGCGTGTCAGTCACCCTCGGGCAAAAGCAGCTCACGCACGCCGCCACGATCATCACCGTCGGCACCGGCGTCGAGGGTGTCGGACGGGCGGGTGTGCTTATCGGACTGATGGCGGCGCTCACCGAGTCGACGCTGAGGATGCTCGCGAACGCCGCTCACCCCACATCCCTCAACATGCCGAACGATGGTGTTGGTAGTGACCACGACTCACTCGGCCTCTTCCAGATGCGCCCGACGTCGGGGTGGGGAACGGTGGATGAGCTCATGGATCCGCACTACCAAGTGCGCGCCTTCTTCGGCGGATCATCGGGACCTAACTTCCCCTCACCTGCCGGGCTCCTGGACATTCCGGGCTGGCAGGCCGCTGATCCTGGTTCAGCTGCTCAGTCTGTTGAACGCTCCGCCTTCCCCGACCGCTATCAGGACTATCAACCCGTTGCGGAAGCGATCCTCACGGCGTTGACCAAGCCCGCCGCAGGTGCAGTTGACAACGGCGCACTTCTTGGCTCCGTCCCGGAGACGAGCCGATTCGTCTTTCCATTGCCAAGCGGCACGTGGGTGCGCTCCAGCGGGTATGGCTGGCGCACAGACCCCCTGACCGGAGCCCGCGCATTTCACTCGGGCACCGACTTCTCCACGGCCGAGGGCACGCCCATCTTCGCGGCAGCGGACGGAATCGTCGGCTGGGCAGGCCCGTCGCCGGGGTACGGGCACCTGGTTGTCATTGAACACACGATCGACGGAAAGCGAGTTGCGTCGGCCTACGCACACATGTGGGCGTCCGGCATATACGTGTCCGTCGGCGAACGGGTCACCGCTGGCCAGCACATCGCGGACGTCGGGGCGTCCGGTAAGTCGACGGGATCGCACTTGCACTTCGAGATCCGGCCGGGCGGTTCGTTCGAGCCGTCGATCGATGCAGACCAGTGGTTCGTCCAGCACGGGGCCGAGGGGCTGGATGCCTCGACGTCGGCCAGGGCGTCCTGCGCGATCGGAATCCCGGGATGACTGGCATGGGCATCTTCCCGGACTTCGGTGCAGTTGGAGGAGGCGCCGACCTCCGCGACATCGTTGGCGCCCTCCTCATGTACGTCCTGGTCTTTGCCGTGCTCATGATCCTCATCTGCGCCGTTACATGGGCGATCACATCGTCGAGCGGCAACTATCAGTCGGCGCTGCGTGCCCGCGCGGGGGTCTTTGTCGCCGTCGGGGCCGCGGCTTTGGCCGGAGCGGGCGTCGCCTGGATGAACTTCCTCATCGGGGTCGGCCAGCAGCTCTAGTCCGGTCCGCGCGCCCCCTCCAACCGTCGTCGGATCGCGGGGACGACGCACGCACCTTGTACGCAGGTTCGTTTCTGCCCAGACAAGGAGCACGACCGTGATCGACATCCCACCCAACGCGTCGGGACTGCCCGGCATCGAGCAACTCCGCGTCATCGTCGGCGCGGTGATGGTTGTCGGGCTCATCCTCGCCGTACTCGCGCTCATCATCGCTGCCGTTGCGTGGGGATACGGAGCGAATTCGTCCAATCCCCATCTCGCCTCCCGCGGAAAGCTCGGTGTGCTCGTGGCGTGCGGAGCAGCAGTCATCTGCGGCGCGGCAGTCACCCTCGTGAACTTCTTCTGGGGCGTCGGTCAGTCCGTCTGAGCGGGCGAGGATGACCGAGAGGAGCGATGCGAGTGGATGGCGTGTGCGACATCCCTGTAATCGCCGAGGTGTGCCAGACAGTCGGATCGGGTGTCGCATCTCTCGTCGCGGCCCCCTTCGACTGGCTCGCCCACACGCTCGCCGCTGCCGCTGCGTGGTTCTTTCAAGCCGTGTGGGCCGTTTTCGACACCACCACCCTCGTCGATGTCACCGGTGAGCAGTACATCCGGGTGTACAACCTGCTCTTCGGTGTCGCGCTGTTCGTCATGCTCGTCTTCTTCTGCCTGCAACTGATCACCGGTTTGGCCCATCGCGACCCAACCGCCCTCTCGCGTGCTGCGGTGGGGTTGGGTAAGTCCGTGCTCGGCTCCTTCGTCGTCATCGCACTCACAGTAACCCTGCTGGAAATCACGGATCGTCTGGCCATCGGCATCGTCCAGGCAACCGGGAACACGATGGAGGGAATGGGAGACCGGATCGCTCTCATGGCCACCGGCCTTGTGGCGATCAACATCACGAGCCCCGGCGTCGGCGCGATCATGACCATCTTCCTCGCCGGACTTGCGATCGCCGCGTCGGCGATCGTGTGGTTCTCTCTCCTCATCCGGAAGGCGCTGCTCCTGGTGGCGATCGTGTTCGCTCCGATCGCCTTGGCGGGGTTCTCGTGGGATGCGGCGCGCGGTTGGTTCGGCAAATGGGCGGCATTCGTGGTCGCACTCGTGTTCTCAAAGCTCGTGCTCGTCGTGCTTTTCCTTGTCGCGATCAACCAGACGGCCGCGCCGATCGACCTCGACCTTGCCTCCGTCAGCGACCCGGTCGCGGGAGTCGTGCTCATGCTTGTCGCGGCCTTCGCGCCTTACATGACCTACAAGTTCATTTCCTTCGTCGGAGTCGACATGTACCACGCGATGTCGACCGAACAGGAGGCGAAGGGCGCGATGAATCGCCCCATACCGGTGCCGGTGACCCCCGCGACGGCGAAGTCGGCGAAGTCGATTCTCGGCGGAGGCGACGCAGCATCCAGTGGCTCGGCGACCCCCGCTGCGGCCAAGACGACCAGCGGAGCCGCGGGATCCGGCGGCAGCGCGGCAGCGTCGGGCGGCGCGGCGGCTGCTGGCCCAGCCAGCGCCGCCATCATCGGCGGACAGGTAGCCGCCAAGGCGGCTGGCGCTGGTCCGAAGCTCGGCAGCGCGGCAGGCACAGCCGCGGAAGGACACGCCGAGAGCGCCACCCCGGCAGATATGCCGCCGCCATCGAACGGCTCGCAGCCAGGCGTAGTCCCGATCCCGCCGTCGCGCCCGACGGTCACTCCCCCGCGCCCACTTCCCACCCCACGCGAAAGGACAACGGCATGACCGCTGACAACACGCGTCGCGCACACCAACTTCACCCCGTTCAGTTCTCGCGACTTCCGAAACGAGGGGTGATGCTCGGACTTTCGCTCGCGCAATTCCTGACGCTCGCCATCGGACTCCTCGCGTTTACCACCGCCGTCTATCTGGGTGGCGGCATCCTGTTCGGCCTGACCTCGCCAATCTGGCTCACCAGCGTCGCGCTGGCCTTCCTCCCCGTTGGTGGACGCAAGCTCATCGAATGGGTCCCGATCGCTGGCCGGTGGGTGTGGCGGAGCGTGGGAGGCCAGCTCCGGTTCCGCGCTGACCTCGTCACGCCGCGCCCCGCCGGAACGCTTGCGCTGCCGGGAGATGCCGCGGCGCTACGTGAGTGGATCGATCCCGAGACCGGCGCGGCGATGATCCAGGACCCTCACGCCCAGACCTTGACCGCAGTTGTCGGCATCACACACCCTGCTTTCGTTCTGCTCGATAGCGGGGAGCAGGAGCGTCGCGTAGCCGGCTGGGGGCGAGTGTTGGCGACGGTGTGCCGGTCGGGTCGCATCGCCCGCGTGCAGATCTCTGAACGGACGGTTCCTAGCTCGGGAAGCGGGCTGGCCGAATGGTGGGCACGGCACGGCGTGAATGACGACTCGTGGCCCGCTGTGACCTATCAGGAGCTCATCGAGCGGGCCGGCCCGGCGGGCGAGCGACACGCGACGACGATCTCTCTCGCACTGGACGTGCGTGCGGCCGCTCGACAGATCCGTGCCGCCGGCGGTGGCATGAAGGGAGCGGCTGACGTGCTCCGCCAAGAGATGACGACGTTCACGGCGGCCCTGCGTGCGGCCGACCTGATGCCCACCGGATGGCTCACACCAGGCGAGGTCGCCGTCGCGCTGCGATCTGCATATGATCCCGCCGCCGCTCCCGCTCTCGAGCGACACGGCGACATAGGCCAGTCGCTCGCAACGGCCGGACCCGTCGCGGTCGCCGAATCCTGGGATCGGCTCCACACGGACTCCGCCCATCATGCGGTCCTCTGGATCGCGGAATGGCCGCGATCGCAGGTCTTCCCAGGCTTCCTGTCGCCGCTACTCCTGACCTCCGGCATCCAGCGCACCTTCACACTCATCTGCACGCCGGTCCGCGCCGACCTCGCCGCGCGGGACATCCGGAGAAAGAAGGTCGGACTCCTTTCAGACGCCGCGCAACGCGCGAAGATCGGTCAGATCGAGGATGCCGCCCGCACGGCCGAATACAACGACGTCGTCCAGCAGGAGTCGGATCTCACAGCTGGTCACGGGGTGCTGCGATACACCGGTCTCGTCGCAGTGTCGGCACCCAAGATCGATGAGCTGGATGCGGCGATCGCTGCTATCGAGCAAGCCGCCGTGCAAGCCGCCTGCGAGACGCGGCGGCTTGTCGGGCAGCAAGCACAGGCGTTCGCGGCCGCCGCGCTGCCCCTGTGTAGACCCGTTTGACTCTCGCGTCACCGACCCTGGCGACGTCAACGCGCGGGGACATCGCACGCACCTCCTTAAAGACTCCGCTGCAAGGGAAGCGAAATGCCCACATCCCAGAACCCGATCGTCGATGGCGAGGAAGCACGGCAAGCGCTGCGCGCCCTCGCGGCCGCCACCCGTTCCCTCGACGACCCGGCACAGACGTACGACGTGGTTGGGAACTTGGTGGGTGGCCTTAAATCCCTCGAGCAGGTGCTCGGCCAGCTCTCCTCCGCCCACACGAGCGCAGCGGCCAGCGCCCGCACGCACGACGGCGATCACTGGGCCGGCGTGGAGGAGGCCTACGCAGCGGCGAACGCGCTGCAGAGAGCGTCGACCCTCGTCGCCCGAGCAGGCTTGGCGGTCGACCGAGCGTCGCAGCATTCCGGCCGAATCGGATGGGACTTCGTCGCAGCGGCCGTGCCGGTTGCAGAGTGGATCGCGCCGCGGATCAATCCGAGTGATTCCTTCCAACGCACGAACTCCTTCGCTTCCCAAAGGTCGGGAGCGAGTGTTCGCAGACGCACGGGGATGTCGCTGTGAGCCCGCAGAAGGACGAACGAGTGCACACTGCGGTGCTCGTCGACCCGGCCGGGGAACGCAGGAAGGAGCGCCGCGCCCGACGGAAAGCTACCCAACGGCTCACCGCTGAGTCGCGAGCCGTCGCCTCCGCGGCAGGCCGCGCCGAATCAGACGCTCAAAGCGCTGAGCGTCGCGCGACCACGTACCTGCCCGCATCCGGCGAATCACGGCCAGCTGCGCTCCGCACCCCTGGTCGGCTCCGACTCCCGCGCCACCAGGACACCAGCGCGACCCTCGCCGGCGCGTATCCCTTCCTCGCCGAGGGCGGACTCGGCTCGCAAGGTGTCTTCGTCGGGCAAGACCTCTACTCGGGTGCGTCGTTCGTCTACGACCCCTGGGTGCTCTACTCCCGCGGAATGATCACGGCACCGAACATCGTCCTGGCGGGGATCGTGGGCTCGGGCAAGTCGTCGCTCGTGAAGAGCCTCTACACGCGGTCGATCCCGTTCGGACGCCGCGTCTACGTACCCGGAGATCCAAAAGGTGAACACACCGCCGTCGCCGAAGCCGTCGGCGGGCAGGCAATCGTGCTCGGACACGGCATGGCGAACCGACTCAACCCGCTCGATGAAGGGCACCGCCCGTCCGGCGTGACCGATGCGAGTTGGGCAGGCCAGGTCGCCTCCCGTCGCCGTGACCTTATTGGAGCCCTCACCGAAACGGTGCTCGAGCGCGCGCTGAGTCCGCTGGAGCACACCGCGATCGACCTCGCCCTCGCTGACGCGGTCAGGTCATGCGAGGTCCCAATCCTGCCTATGGTCGTTGAACGAATTCTCTCGCCCGACGAAACTCAACGGGCTGATCATCGGCTCGTCGAGGACGGCAGGGTGGTCGGTCACGCGCTACGTCGGCTCGTCGCCGGCGACCTCGCCGGGCTGTTCGACGGTCCCAGCACAGTCACGTTCGATCCGAGCCTCCCCATGATCTCGCTCGACCTGTCACGAGTCGCCGAGAACGCGACGCTCGTCTCCGTTCTCATGACCTGCTCGTCAGCATGGATGGAATCCGCCCTCCTTGACCCGCACGGCGGGCAGCGCTGGGTCATCTACGACGAAGCCTGGCGACTCATGTCCCACCCAGCGTTGCTGCGACGAATGGATGCCCAGTGGCGACTCGCTCGCCACTACGGGATCGCGAACCTCCTCGTGTTCCACAAGCTCTCCGACCTGGACAACGTCGGCGACCAGGGCTCGGCCATGCGGGCAATCGCGTCGTCTCTGCTCGCGAACGCTGAGACCCGGATCATCTACCGGCAGGAGGCGGACCAGCTCGGAGCGACTGCGAGCGCGCTGGGTCTCACAGGCACGGAACAGGGCCTGCTGCCGGGCCTCGGCACAGGTCAAGGGCTGTGGCGGATCAAGGACCGCAGCTTCGTGGTTCAGCATCAACTGCACCCCGCGGAGCTCGCAGCTTTCGACACGACGAGCCGGATGACGGAGGGCGTGAAATGAGCACAACCCACGCGGTAGGAGGAACGACCGATGCGATTCGGTTGCCGCCGGTCCTTCCGGTGATCTCGATGACGATCGCCACAGACGGCACGATGACGGTAGCGGTCGACGGCGTGCCGTTCGAGCCACCTCGATTCGGGCCGGCCTGGGTCCGGTCGTCCTTTGCGCCAGTCATTGACACGGTGCTGGAAACGCGGGGCTCGCCCGTGCGGGTACTCGTCTACGAAACGGACGGCACCGTTTTCACCGACCTCGTCACCCGCCCCTTGCAGGGAGCCTTTGACCCGAACACACAGCCGCAGGTTCGCGAGGACGCGCCGGCGAAGCGCACGCTGGCGGCCGACGCTCCGACCGATCCCGTCCCTTTGATCGCGCCGCCGCACACAGCGCTCGGCGAGGAAGGCTTCCTCCCCGGAGAGGATGTCGCCGTCGCAATCATCGTGCGACACACGAAGGCATCCGCTGACGGGTCTGCCCGGGCGCTGCTGGAGCGAGGGGTCTGCCAGTGCAGCGCCGACGGTGAGGTCATGCTCGTGGGACGGACCTCCGGCACCTGCGTCATCGGAAATCTCACGTGACCGGCAACCACGGCGTGGATGTTTCGGGTCACGACGGGCTGACCAACCTCGCCTTGCTCGCCCTCGGCGCGGTCATCGCGGCTGCCGGCATCCTTCGCCTGGCGGGCAATGTCGCTGCCTTCGCATCAGGCGCGAAGCAGCCGACAGGCGGGCTGGGCGCAGGGTTCGGTGTCTTCAGCTCGCCGGCAGACCCCGGGATCGCGCTGGGCTCGACCGCGCTCAACCCTCTCGTGTATTGGTCGGTCGTGACGGCTCTCGTGGCACTCGTTGCCGTCGTTGCGTGGTGGGTCTGGCGAGTGCTGCGGGATCACACTCGTCACACGAAATCCGATCCCCACCGCATCGTCGGGATTGCGACGTCGACCGATGTGCGGCACGCCGCCTCCGAACGCGCGCTGCTGTCGCGGGCCGCGCACCTCCGAGCATCCGTCGCCAAGCCCCAGCCGGAAGACGTGGGCTACCTCGTCGGGGTAGCGCGCGGAGCGAAGGTATGGACCTCGGTCGAGGATTCGATTCTCGTGATCGGTCCTCCCCGGTCGGGTAAGGGCGCACACATCGTCATCAACGCGATCCTCGACGCTCCTGGCGCTGTCGTCACGACGTCCACCCGGCCGGACAACCTCACGACCACCATTCGCTCGCGGATGAGGCGGGGGCCTGTGGCCGTGTTCGATCCGCAACATCTTGCCCCGGGTGTGCCTGCGGGGTTGCGGTGGTCACCCGTGCGAGGTTGCGAGGTCCCACTCACCGCGATGATTCGAGCGGCGGGTCTCGCAGCCGGCACAGGCCTATCGGGCGTCGGGGTCGAGAACGGCGGCTTTTGGGAGGGCAAGACCCGCACCGCACTGCAGGCGCTCCTCCATGCAGCAGCGCTGGACGGCCGTTCGCCCGGCGAGTTGTTTCGGTGGACACTGGACCCTGCCACGGCGAAGGACGCGGTCGCCATCCTGACGAACAACCCTGCAGCTGCAACCGGATGGGCGGAGTCGCTCGATGCGATGATCGACGCCGACCCCCGCACGCGCGATTCGATCTGGCAAGGCGTCTCGCTGGCTTTGGCTGCGTTGGCGGACCCTCGTGTTCTTGATGCGGTCAGCCCGAGCGATGACGAGCAGTTCGACCCAGAGACCTTCCTCCGGCGCAACGGCACTCTGTACCTGCTCGCGACCGGTGCCGGCGCCGGCGCATCCTCATCGCTGGTCGCTGCCCTCGTTGAGGACCTTGTCGAGACGGCCAGGCGGGTAGCCGCGCGGTCTCCGGGCGCGCGGCTTGACCCGCCACTCCTTCTGGCGCTCGATGAGATTGGCAACCTCGCACCACTGCCGTCCTTGCCCGTGTTGATGGCGGAAGGTGGCGGCACCGGTATCACCACGATGCCTGTGCTTCAGTCGCTCGCGCAGGCCCGGCAGCGATGGGGAGACAACGCCGCTACCGCAATCTGGGACGCGAGCATCGCCAAGATCGTGCTGGGCGGCGCCTCAGGTTCTCGCGACCTCCAAGACCTCTCCACGCTGATCGGCGACCGTGACGAGGTCACTGATTCGATCACCGTCGGCGAACGAGGGCTGCGCTCGAGTCAGCGTTCAACCCGGCGGGTTCCGATCATGCCGCCCGATGTCATCCGGACGCTGCCGTACGGCACCGCGCTCCTGATGCTGAGGGCCGCGCCGCCGATCGTCACTCGCATGCGGGAGTGGGGCTCGCGCCCGAACGGCGCGCTGCTCCGCGAGGACCGGGCTCGAGTCGAGGAGCAACTACGGCGGGGATAGCTGACGCACCTACTTGGTGATGGCCGACCCGCGGCCATCGGTAGGAGCTTCCGATGGCGATCCACACGCAACAGTCCCTCTCCGGTTTCCTCGCATCGGAGCCTCAGCTCGCGTTCAACGCGAAGGGCGAGGCCCGATTCTGGGTGCGGATCGGGCAAGAGCATTTCGAACGCAACGAAGACGGCACGTTCACCCAAACGGAGAACACGTACCACGATCTCGTGATGTTCCGTCGGAACGCTGAGCGGGCCTACGCGATGTTCAACAAGGGGGACGCTTTCATCGCGGAGGGCTACACCCACAGCTCATCACGAGAACGTGACGGCGAGACGGTCGAGACCGAGGAGTTCGTCGCGAAGCGGCTCGGCCATGACTCCGCACGGACGAACTACACCCTCCAACGTCGTCGCCACACAGCCCCGCCCCTGGCCGCACCGGCACCGGCACCGGCAAAGCCCGCGGTGCGGCCGGTCTCCCTCTGAGGTAGGGCCATGTCTGCCGACGAAGCTCTGCAGTTTCCTGGCTACGAGTTCGATATGCCGGCGCCGGACGGACCAGATGCCGAGCCAGAGGGCCTGCCCACCATCCCTCGTCCGGTGAACTGGAACCTGCTCACGTCCGATCAAGCGGCGTTCGAGTGGGTCGAACTGGACAGGTGGGTGAACTGGTTGCGCCGCACGTACGGGCTCGGACCGTCGATCATCCCACCGCTCTGGCACCGCCACTCCGAACTGGTCTGGGAACTCTCCGCCCTGCACCTCCACTGGTTGTGCGCCTACGACGAGGAGCAGCACGGCTCCGCTCCCCTCGGCTGGCACCGTGACTTCGCCGAGGCCCGCGACCGCCTGCACGACTGGGTCGCCGCCTGCGGCTCTCGGCTCGACCGGGACCGGCCCACCCGTCAGACCGCCTGGCCGGGCGAGGAGCCGGCGCCGGCGGTCGAAGAGATGCCGATCGAAGACCGGGCGGCCGACTTCCGCAGGTTCGTCGTCGAAGACGTCGCGCGCCGTCGCGCTGTCGAGGACGCTTTCATCAGGGAAGCCGCTGGCTCCAATCATCGCCCTTGAATCGACTCGGGTGAGGTCTGCGAATGCTGCCCGCATCGCCGGGGTTGACCGTGCAAATCTGCGGGCCGGTCATGCGATCGAAGTTTTCGTTGGCCGCTGCCTGTGCGAACCCCGCATGCCTGGTCCAGTTGATCCTCAGGCTCGCGCGTTGATGGACCGGCTTGCGGGCGAGTCGATCCACGGTGTGACCCGCCGAACCAGGACATGGCAAGACGTTCGGTAGATTCAGTCGGATGGAGTCGGTGAGGCTGCTGGATACGCGCGAAGGAGTCGCGCTGGAGCGGATGGCAGTGTCCTACCTCGACTCTTTGCGCCCAACCGTCTTGAAGATCATCCAACAGAGCCAGCGGCTGCCCTCACCCGATGCCAGCAGCTGGATGGCTCGAGTCGACGCATTGACGACCCCGTTCGAGGCATCGCAGATTGCTCGCACCTTCGCGCTCGTGGCCGCGGATAACATTCGGCTGACAGAGCGCGTTCTGCGCAGTGATCTCCCGCCCTTCGCGCTGTACTCAACGATTCGCTCCGCCATTGAAGCGTCTTCGCTCGGGCTCTGGATCCTGGACGCGAAAAGCAACCAACTTGCGGCAAGTCGCACTCTGCGGATCTACCGTCAGAACATCGCTTCCGATCGAACAATGTGGAATGAGTTCGTTGGGCAGCCATCGGAGGACCATGACACGCTCGCCGAACAAACCCGGCTGGCTCACGACCGGCTACGCGGCATCTCTCCAGCGGACTACGAGAAGGCTGTCCGGAGCTCATCGGCCATCGGGGCCGTTGACCAGACCCACCCGGTGGCCCAGCCCCAACGGACGTCGATCTCGGGGCTTGAGGCGTGGCGGATCTGTAGCTCAATCGTGCATGCGAACCCTGTTTCGATGACCCACATTCTGGAGCGCCACCCGGACGGAGCAGTCGGGCAGTCCGCGACGCGGACGTCTCGGCTCAGCTTCGTCGCCAGCTTCTTTGCGACTGCTTGCTTGCGTTCGGAAGAACTGATCGACGCGTATCGCGAGCGGGCCCAACCTCGACGAGCCGGACGTCGAGATTGACTGCACCACCTGATCGATCGCGTGTGACTCAGTGCGCCTACCGCCGCCATCTGCCTCGCGGACCTGTCCCTAATTCAAGTAATGCAACGCCTGCACGCTCTTCTTCACGCCAATGTCGCTGAGGACGTTCACTTCGAAGCGTCGAATCGCCGGCGCCGACACGCGGCGTCCACGGTCTGCGAGCGGGGCGGAGGAGGCAGCACAATTGGGAGGCGCGCCAGACTCGCGGCGCGGAGACACCGATCCAGGGGCTCAGGCAATGGCACGAACCGACGCAGCTGGCGCCGACATTACGGGCGCCTTGAGCGCTCTACGACAGTCGCTCAACATGGGCGCTGTCGCGGTTGTCGGCGCAGGCGTGTCGATCGCCGCACGGTTCCCCGTGACGGCGGGCCTCGACGCGTTGCTGTACGAGTCACTCGGGAGGCCGTTTCCGGCGCGCGCCAGCACGCCGCGTGACTCTTCTCGGGCATGGAAATTGTTGGCGGGCAACGCAAGCGCGCGCGCGCGATTCCAGTCCCAGTTTTCGGCGATCGACCGGGACCGCAGCACTCAACCGTCACGAGCCCATGAAGCGCTGGCTCGCTTGATTCACGCCGACATCATCGAGACGGTCGTATCGCTAAATTGGGACACAGCCCTCGAACGAGCGTACGAACGTCTGTACGGTACTGCCATTCCTGCGGGCGTCCTCTTCAAGCCTCACGGAGACGCGGCCGACCCCGATTCAGTGTGGACCTTGCCCCACGAGGACGGCACCGTGACCGACGCGGTGCGGACCCGCATTGATCGACTCGTCGTCGACCACGCCCGCACCCTCGTCGTGGTGGGCTACTCCGAGAGTGACGAAACGATCTCCCGCGAGTTGATCAGCCCGCTCGACGCCCGGTGGAGAACTATCCGCATCGGGCCGAGCGTGGTCGGCGACTACGACATCCCTCTCACAGCAGATGAAGCGCTCGGTCGCATCACCACCGACCTCCTGCACGCTGAAGAAACCAGCAGTTGGCACAGCGTCACCTTTGGCGGCAGCCGCGGGATCGAGGCGGCTTTAGCCGGTGAACGGCTTGGCCCCTCCGACGTTGACGCGTGCCCGGAACTGTCCGAGGTAGACCGGGTCGTCTCTGCGCTGGTTGATCAGCGCGCTGTGGTCCTGAACGGCCCGAGCGGCAGTGGCAAGTCCATCACGGCCTATCAGTCGCTGCGAAAGTTGTCGCGCCGAGGGTATGAGATCCTTCGCCTCCGCGATGGGGCCCGAGGACTGAGCATTGGGGCCTGGATCGGAGACCTGAGAACCTTCCCCCATCGGAAGATCCTCTTCATAGACGACGCGCAGGATCTGCCAGCGGATGTCGTCCGCGAGCTTGCCGAGTCCGCTACCCCAAATCGGCTTGTTCTAGTTGTCGGCGTTGATCAGGTGGCGGGAGGTGTGAAGACAATCAACGTAAGCGGAATCGCCGCCGTTGCACAGCTAGCTCACCACATACGTGACAACTCGGACACCTTCATCCCGCTCGTGGAAGCGCTGGATGACCAAGTAGGTAAACTGCCGACGCAAACGCCGCTTGAGTTTCGGCTGACTGCGGCGGAGCGAGAGAGCTCGCCGTGGCAATTCTTCTATGTACTCACGGGGGGCTGGCGGCGCGCTCAACGGCTCGCGCTCGATCTCCGCGAACGAAACCGCGCCGACGTCGCACTTACTGCTGTCGCGGTCGCACAGATCGCAGGGGTCGACTCTGGTGTGACACGGTCCGAGCTTTCAAACCTCCTCGACATACTCGGTCGAGATCAAGCATGGCTGGACTCGGCGCTGGATCTCTTGCTGTCGCAAAGGGCGATCATCGAGTCAGACAGCAGGCTGCGCTGCCCACATTTGCAGGCTGCCTATCACGTCGTCGGATGGATGTTGCACCCGCCGTTCTACAGTCACACCCCTCAGAAGTCGATCGCGATCCACCCAATCACGTCGGCCCAGCGAGAGTTGCCGACGGCCGCTCGACCGTCTGGGATCGAAGTGCAGCGGCCGCCCGAACTGCCCGAAGCTGAAGTGCGCGGAGACCAAACCGTCGCGTCGGCGATTGTCGCGTACTACCTCGAGCTGAGTTCGACGCCCCTGCGCGGGTGCAGTTGGCTGATCGGGCGAAACCTGGTCGGAGAATCTCAATGGGTGCTGCGCTACAAGACGCATGTCCTGAATGCGGCACGGTGGGCGCAACTAGCTCGCAAAGCCATCGACAGCCCGGCCGATAGCACCGCAGAGGGAGCCCAGCTTCTGACCGAAACGCTGACATGGTGCCCTGAGGTGGTGCTGCCCATCATTCGGGAGCAACACGGCTCGATCGCGGACTGGCTCCGTCAGTTGACCCCGCAGAACGCGTGGTCACTTGGTGACCTGATCAACGCCCTCTACAACCACGACCACCGTGAGCAGAATAGATTCTCCGCTCAACTCGTCTCCGACGTCGACCCGAGGCGGTTGGCGACTCTTGTGCTTGACGGCGGCTGGGGCCACATTTACTCGACCTCGCGTGGCGTGAACAGGATACTGACAGCAGCAAATGGCGAACTGCGCGAGACTGCCGCGCTCCAACTCGATCGACCCGCCTATCGAGAGTTCATGGGGGCGAAGAAATCTGACCTCGACGCGATGGCTGAAATGATCAACGCGCTGGCCTCCATAGACCACGCGTTCGCCATCGAGCTCTTCGACAATGCCGCGTCGACGTTCGCGCGACTGTACTCGGCCGACCCGATCCACGGCTGGTCGGACGTCTTCGACGTCCTCGCGTTCGTCCTCGGGTTCGCGCCACGATTCCTCCGTGGCCGCCGTCGGCCTCCGAAGGAGGC
>NZ_JACSQP010000010.1:0-37517 GCF_014836535.1 Microbacterium pullorum | reverse complement strand
CCCCCCCCCCCCCCCCCCACGCAGCGGCTCGCCACTTCTCGGATGCTCTGGAGACGGGGGCTATCGCTGACGCACTCGCGGGCCCGGCAGAGGAGTGGAGCCGGACGAACTTCCCGGAGCTGCTTGTCTTCTTGCGCGAGGTCAATCCGCCTGTGCTCCGCCGACTCGTGGCGTCCGTGGATCTCACTAAGTTCGAGCGGAACCTCCTTGCTGTGGAGAACCCGAGCGATGACCACTTCTACGTCGCTGCCGAACTCTGGGAATGCCGCCCCGACGAGGTGAATGGAATCCTCGAGAGATTCGAGCCCAGACTCGTACGGCTGAGCCTCTACTTCCCCCTCATGTCTCCGGAGTTGACGCTTCGCGCGATGCTGCGCGGCGTCCCTTTCGATCTCGGGTTGCAGCACCAGCGCTGGGACTTCGCAGCCGCCGTGATCTTGCGCCTTGCCGATGTCAATTGTGAGCTGACTGCCGAGCTGATGGAAAGCAACTTGACCGCCATGGTGGAGGGTCTGTCTGGCAATTTCAGTGACCCGTTTGAAGGGCTGGCGGCATGGGTTGCAGCCGCCGACAGCGTCGACCCGACCTATATTGATCGTGTCATCGGCGCGCTACCGGAGGGGGCTGTCAGCGCTTGGTCCAGTGCGATCAGAAGGCCGATGAAGTACGGACATGCGCGGCGCCGCGAGATCGCGCCGCTCGTGTTTCGCGCGCTAGATCTGCCAGGAACTGCGGCACAGGAAGCAAGAGAACTACTTCGAAAGTTTCCTTCGCTCGCCAAGCTCGATCCACTCAACGGAACCCGAGCGCCCAAGGAATCCACGGCCCCACATGAAGGTGTGGTGTCTACGCTGAGCCCGGCCCAAAGCATCGCTGCCGCGACGCCAGGTACAAATCCTGAGGCCGGGGCTCGCACGAATCGGCCCCTCTAGCGCGCACTGCCCGCATACGGATCGTGGTGGGCTCACGTCACTGTGGGCGCTCGCGATCTGCTAGCGTCTCCGCAACGTGACGACCCGCAAGGAACTCGTCGGTCACTGTGCCTGGCGAGCGTTAGCGTTCACGGCATTGGTCAGTCTTCTTGTGGCGCGCCGTCGGTCGGGTGCCGCAGTACTCCCTGGCCGCTCCGGAGCGAGTCGCCCGCGACCATATGCTGAGTGCGTGGGAGACGCATTGGGGAAGCGGGCAGGACCGTCTTTTTGGGGTGCGCGTATCGCGACAGCCCTGCCTGGCCCATTCCGAGCCGCAGTAGACGCGTGGCTCCTTCGCCCGGATCGGGGAACCTTTGATGCGCTGATTTCGAGTGCAGAAGCAGCGTTGCGCGATCCATCGGACGAACGTGTACCTAGCGAACTTGCCGAACCAACACGTGCGGCGATGGAGGGGGTTCTCTCGCGCCTGGCGTCCGAGCTGAGAGGACCGAATCAAAGCGACTTACGCGCTCAGGCACTTGCCGACGGTGAGATCTGGCATGAGCGCTTTACACGTGCGCCTGAGTTGAGCGATCAGGCGTTCGTGCTCGACGACGATCTGAGCGCTTACGCGAGCGCTCTCGCGCTGACGGTGGCCAACGGCGTGCGCGACTGGATAGTCGCAAACGACGCCAAGGTTCTCGCCGACGGACTGGGAGCTTTGCTGCGCAACCAAGAGTTGAAGAACCCCACACGCGACTCGAGCCGTGAAAATCCGAAAGAAAATCCTGTCTTCGATCGACTTAGTAGTGATTCGAGACGGTTTCTTGAGTCCGTCGGGTCCCAATTCGCCAGAGACGATTCCACGCCCGACGAACCCCACCCACTGTTCGTCTCCCGTGATCTACAAGCACAAGTCTTAAGCAGGATCCTCTCCGGCGATACAAGTCCGCTCATCGTGGTTGGTGAGGCAGGTTTTGGTAAGACGAGCCTCGTGTGGGGCGTTGCAAGGGCCTTGGCCCATACCCCCAGTCATCGTCCTCTCGCCGTCTCGGCGGCTTGGTTTCCTGGCGTCGCAAGGCCGGGAGAGGAGCGCGCCAATAGTGCTGACATCATTGCTGCACTTACCGACCTGGACGGCGCCGACCCGACTCCCGTCGTCCTGCTAGACACGGCCGACTTGCTTCTTCATTCCTCGGCCTCGGTCATCGCAGCGCAAGAGCTCGTCGAAGAGTTGTCGGACCTCCAAGTCCCTCTGGTGCTCACAGTCAGACCTGCCGAGGCTGAGAAGCTCACACCGCAGATCGAACGAGTTACTTTGGATAGGTACTCGCCCGACGAGATGAGCGCGGCTGTTCGCGCCCTCGCCCGCAAGTACCTGCCCGCCCACTCCTCTGAGGAACTCGTCGAAATGATTCAACGAGCGCGGGTCCGCCAATTGCCGGTGCTGGAGGTGCTCCAATCGCCCTTATTGCTCACAATGCTCTTTGACTTGAGTCACGGTGTAGCGCCCTCAATGGACATGGATGTGACGAGCCTCTATCGCCAGTACTGGCACGACCGAATCGAGAGCGACCGCCGAGACCTCGGTACGGAACCGTCTCCGTCTGATGATCTGACTGCCATCGCGTGCCGTATCGCACTCGCGATGGTGGCCGAAGGCAGCCCCGACGTCCAGATCGACGCACTGATGGACGCCGTGACCCAGGTGGACTTCCAGGCACCCCTTATGCAACCGCTCGTCGCGCTGAACTCCCTCGCGAGTCGTGGGGTAATCGTCCGTGCGACCGATCGCGTGCGATTCTTCCATCAGACGCTTTTCGAGTTCGTGGCCGCTCAGGCTCTCTTGCGTCGGCCAGATCCTGTGGGGGAAGCGAACCGGTTACTGGAATACGTCCTCCATGAGCCACTCGATCTTTTCATCGGGGCGGTGCTCGAGCAGTTGCTCGTTCTTCTCTCTGGAACGATGGCGCGGCGTGACTCAGTGGCGACGGCCGTCCGACGGATTCTTGCTTCGGACAGTCCGACTGTCACGCAGATTGGCGTTGCAGTCTGCGCGCGGCAGCCCGCGTTTGAGCCGCAATTGACAGCACACCTTGACCGGCTGCCCTCGATAGCGCTGCGCCGATTTCTCTCCCTCTCCCCGCAAATTCGCGACATTGACGTTTCAGACGTCATCGCCCGCATTTGGCAAGCGCGTCGTAGCGACGTGCTACACGATGTCATTCGCGCGATTGGACGAATTGCTCGCCGCGATCCCGTCGGTATGAGCGAGCTCGCCCGCGAAATCAATCTGGTGGGGTACATCCTCTCCGAAGCGCCCCAGACGCTGAGCAACGCGACAGACATCTACACAACGCTGTTCACCCTCGCTGAGTCGGATCCCGACCTTGTGAGGCGCAGTGTGCTTGCGATCTTTGACGCGGATCCCGGTCCGGAGTCTCTGATCCTCTTGATGGGGTTCGTCACCGATCATTGGAACGCCATCGGTGACCACGCGTACCTCACAGAGATCTACCGCAAGGTCGAGAGCGTTCTGGGTGAGCGCAATCGGGTGCCAGGACGAAGCGTGCGCAACGCACTTGGAGCACTGCTCCATCAAGAGCGACTTCGCGCAGGCGCTGACACGCTCGATGAACGAATCATTCGCGCACATCAAGTTCTTGCCGCCGTCGATGCGAGCACAACGTCGTTCGAGGTAGGCGCCGAGCTCGTGGCGCTGGCGCTCGAGATGAGACGACTCGCTCCGGGCGACGATCCCGAACCGTATCTCGACGAGATTTTCAAGATTCGAGCGGATATGGGGCCGCCCCAGGTCGTCGGGCTATTGGTCGGTCCCCTTCTCGCCGAAGCTTCAGTAGTCCGCGAACCCTTAGTTGAGCGGATACGGTCAGTGCTAATTGAGGGACTTCCGAGCCGCGACAACGGTCGAGACTTGACGAGCGCTCAGCGTTGGGCCATCGCAGCGCGGCGTGCTCTTTTGGATCCACGCGTTGATCCAGCGATCGCCGCGTCCTGTCTAAGGGGTGTTTCGGGAACGGACGGACTCGACTTTTGGGGAGACCCGGCCTACGGCCTAAACATTCTCGCGACTGCAGCGACTGGTGGGCACCTCGGCGCCCGAGCCGTCATTGAGCGCTTGGTCGACGATCCTGCAGCCCTCGACGCTTCTGCGCAACGCACGTTCATCGACACTGCGCGTGCTTATGCGGCGGAGGATCTTCTGCTATCCCGCGCCGCAATCTCAGTGGCGATATCCTGTGATGCTCTCGGCGCGTTGCAGGAGATGGCGCAGTGGCCGGCCTGCGCGGGCGTGTTGGCGCAGCGGCACGTCGATCTTCGTACCTGCCTGGTCAAGCACCTCGAGGGCGACGATGGAATGCAGAAGCGGGCGATCACCCTCTGGGCGAGCCTCCAGCGCGCCCGCGTCCTAGTCCCGGATGTTGACGAATTAGAAGCGGCGTTCAGGAGCGTGCGGGTCGGGCTCGATAAGTCGCGAGTGGTTCGGATGATGGTTCCGGTTGTGCGCGCCAGCGCTGAACAGGCGCAATTGGCCGATCGATGGTTAGAGTCCCTCGACCCGACAAACTTTGGTCCATTGATCGACGCTCGGATCGCGGTCCGCCGAGCAATATTGGGGTCCCATGGCTCGGATCGAGACTGGCCGAACCTGCTCGCACTATCGCTCCGACCCCGCGCCTCAGGAAGCAAGGTCGTCGAGCCATCGATGATGCACGATGCGAGCACCTTCATCCGCCGAACCATCAGTCAGGGAGAGTTGGCGTTGGCGAGCGCGCAGTTTTTGGATATCGCCACGCAGGCGACCACCCTTCCACTAAGCGGCAAGCAACGACGGAACCTCACCGCTGTTTTCTACGGGATCGCCGTCGAACTGTCTTTACAGGGCGAACCGGACGTGGTCGCCGCCCTTGCCTCGCATGTTAGCCGGATCACTGCGAATTTGGCTGAAGTGATCGTGCGTGCTGCGATCGGCAGACCTACCGCCAGGACCGTGATCGAGCAGGCTTTGACCAACGGAGAGATGTCCGGCGACATCGCGCAGTACACGGCCGGAAAGCTGAGCGAGTTGCCGCGCGAGGTCGGACGTGGTCCGTTTCCGGCGATCTACCGGGCAGCCTAGGCCACTCCCGCTGCATCGCCCAGCGAGCAGTCGCGTCAATGTCATGAACTCGCGGACCACCCGCATACGAATGTCCCGACCCGTACGATCAAACCGCTGCGAACGGCAGGGGTCAGGGCGGCTTGCCTCCCACGCCGAGGAGACACTTCGCACGGGATGAGCCCGGCATTCCCACGAGATGTATCCGCCCCGCCAACGCCTCGTTCAGCACAAAGCCACCGCCACTGACGCGGTTCCGGCGGAGACCTGGCTTCATCCGCGCACAGCGGTTCCAAGCCGTTCGATGACCGGACTGGATCACAATCGAGAGCATTGGCCCCTCTACCGTGCATCGCCCGATGAGGGATCCTGGCGTCGGGCGCCTCGATAGTGTCGACGAATGAGCGAACGTAAGAGGTCAATCGCGGCGTGGGCGATCGCCTGTGTCATGATCGCGGCGGGTGCCGTAGTGCTCGTCGTCGGCTTGCTGACGCCGGTCACGTTCGCCTGGTTCGCGTCTCAACCGCTTGCCGACGCGACGTTCTTTCCCGGCGCTGGCGTGTTCCTATCCGGGGTCACGATCATCGGGTGGGTCATCATGACGATCGGGCTCCTGGCAGTCGCCTTCCTCGCGGGCCGGCGCACTGCCCGGTGGCCCAGCCAGGGCAACTCCGATTCTGCAACGTGACGGACCAGCGCGGACACAGGTTCCCGAGCGTGACTGTCTGTGGATCCAGACGCTGTGCGACCGGTGCCGGTGGATCGGGTCCGCTACCCGACTGGCGCGAATCCTTCACCCCAGCGCAGCATCCAGGATTTCGCGTCCTTGAGCTGCTCGAACCCGAACTGCTCGTATAGGCCCTGGGCGTCTTCGGTGAAGAGCGCGGTGCGCTTAAGTCCGAGAGGCTTGAGGTCATCGATGATTCCGGCCATGATTCGTTTTCCGACGCCTCGGCCACGCGCGGCGGGGTCGACGAAGACATCCGCGATCCAGGCGAACGTGGCGCCGTCGGTAATCGCTCGCGCGTAGCCGAGTTGTCGACCACTCTCTGCGTCGAACACGCCGTAGTTGCGGGAGCCGGACATGGCGACCTCGTGCGCCTCACGGCTCCGGCCTCGCGCCCAGTACGACTCCTCCGCCAGCCAGCGATGTATACGATCAACGTCCATGGCTAATAGGTCAGCGGTGAAGATCAAGTCCTGGGGCACAGCTCGATCCAACCATCGGTGCTGGACTCGGCAACAAGGCCGCTTGCGATCAAGTGGACCGGCGCCTGGCTATTTCCGCACGGGACGCCCCACCGTTGCGCACTGCCCGCTGAGGGATCGGGATCGGGCTACGGACGTCCCATGCGGCGCCATCGCGTGTGCGCGACGCCGAGAACGGCCGCGAAATCAGAGCAGGAAATCGGGCGCTCGCTCTGCATGATCCGACGTCAGCCACTGGAAGACGGCGAGAGATGAGGTCGGAGACACGGCACTGGGACGTAGATATCTGGTGCTCGCTACTTCGAGAGCGCGGCGGCGCGGCTCGGTGTACACGTCGAGTGGGAGGAGCCCTGCACGGAAGCGCGTCCGTGAGATTTCGGCGACACGCGCCCGGAGTTCGAGTTCGTGATCAGTGAAGTAGGCGTCCGCCATGGCCAGAACCTCGCGGACCGCGCGCCGGTCTTCCGATTGCCGCTGCATGACGTGCACCAACTCGGGTGGCGTCGCCGCATCCTGCTCACGGATCCGAGCAATCTCCTCCCTGCTGCGCTGCCGGGTGAAGAACGTGTCCGCGGCGGCGGCGTTGTGTCGCCGCTCCGCAGCGAGCACCCGGTGAAGCCGGCGGTCTGGCAGCCCGGCGCGTGCGCGACGACGGGACAACCGCCGCGCTTCGTTCTCCCGCTGCCGATAGGACTCCGACTGAGAAGGGCTGGGCGACCACTCCGACACACGGCCGACCGCCCGTGCCCGGGCGACCGCGCGCCGACGAGCTTCGTTCGCCTTCTGCGGGTCCGTGGCCTCTCGCGCGCGCCGGCGCTCGGCGATTGCGTCACGGTTCCGGTAGTAGTAATCGCGCTGAGCCTGGTTATACGTCTCCGGGTGCCTTTGCTTGTACCGCTCGCGCGCCTGCCGGCGCTCTTCCGGATGCTCCCTTGCCCATGCCTTCGCCCGCTCAATCGCCTTCTGTCGACGTTCCTTCTCCACTCGCTCGCGTTGCGTGCGCTGACGCTCGCGCTCACGGTTCGTCTCGCGGATGTGCTCCCGGTTCCGCTGCCGGTAGTCGGCGTAGTACGTCGGGTGAGCGTCGTTCCACGCTTGCCGCTGTGCTGCCTGCCGCTCGGCGCGCCCGTCGTCGTTGTGCGGCTCGTCACTCATCGTGACCTACAGCGAGCACACCATTGAGCTCGGTGAGCGCCGTGAACAGTTCTTCGCGCGTCGCCGTCGGGTCGGTGATCGCTCGCGCGATGAGAGCCCGCATCCTCTCCGACTCGGTGTCGGACACGTCGCCGAGTCGGGCGATACACCATTCGATGTCCTCGGCGAGACGGTACGTCGGGTCATCTCGCTGGATGCCGGGGTAATAGAGGAACGCGAGCACCGCTACGTGTTCCAGGACGGCATCGGCGTGTTCTCGATCGGTCATGCCATCAAGGTGCGCGTGCGATTCCCTCCCGGCTCTCCCCTGCGACGGGCTCCCTGGCACGTGCTGGGTGCCGGGGAGTCCGTCGACGCCGCTGCGGTCATGTCTCCTTCGTGAATGCCCGGTCCAGTAGTTGGGCGGTCACCGGGTTCACCATCTCGTTGCGTCGGATGTAGTGCTGGATCGTGATCTTCGGATCGGTGTGGCCCAGCAGTTCAGCCGCGAGTTCGACGCCCGCTTGCTCGTTGATCGCTGTCGCCACGGTGCGGCGGAAGGCATGCGGAGTTACCCCCGTTATGCCGGCGATCTTCATGACATGACGCAGCTGGCGGCGGACGTTGTTCGTCGAAAGGGGTGTTCCTTCTCGGCTGCAGAACAGGAGGGCGTCCAGTGACGGGTCGGCGAGTCGCGCTAGCCTGCGCCGGACGGCCTCGGCGGTGAAGCTCGGTATCGCTACTGTCGTCGACGAACGTGCGCAGCAGCGGCTCGTAGTTGCTCACAATCATGCGTTGTCAGTTCTCCCTCTTCGCGGCCTTTCACGCGTCAATGCCCGCGAACACCTCATCGAGCGCGTCGGCCGCGATTTCGACAATGAGGTCGGGGCGCTTCGCGTAGTGGCCTTCGGTGATCGCCGCGTCACTGTGCCCGAGCAGATCGCGTGCGACCTCGACGCCGGCCGTGTTCGATACCGCCGCGGCGACGGCCTTGCGGAGGCTGCGGAAGGTGAGGTGCTCGGCGTCGACGCCGATAGCCAAGAGCTCCGGCTTGAACTCGCGGCGGAACATCCGTAGCAGCTCGCCGACTGCGCTGGGGTCGCGCGGACGGCCGCGCTCGGTGGTGAACAGCACGTCGTCGGGATTCCGTTCGGGATCGGGAACATGGCCGGCCACGAGCTCGCTCAGCACCTTGGCGGCGAACTTCGGAACGCGAACCCAACGCTTCTGCCGCTCCGCCTTGGGCGAGTCCTGGCGGAACAGGCCGCGGGACTTCGTGCGAACCATCGTCCCCCCGACCCAGACGAGCGCCTCCATCGTGAGGCTTCCATCTGGCTGCTCCACCGCCTCGAACCGCACGTCCTGGAACCGGATCGCAATCGGCTCCGCGGTTCTCTCGGAAGTGCCGAGCGTGATGAGGATGTAGTCCGCGAGCAGTTTGTAGTTGGGCCGCCGGCCCACCGGATACCGCGCCCGGTGTCGCTCCGGCCACACGTCGCGGATGAGGTGGAGGATGTACTTGACCTGCACCGCGTCTAGTTCGAAGTACACCGTGTTCGGCTCATCCGCTCGCCGGGTCGCACGGATGGGGTTCGCGACGACGACCGCTCCGTACCGTGTCTGCTGGATCGACCCGGCAGCCGAGAAATGTCCCTGCTGGATCGCCCAATCGAACATGAGCGACATCACGTTACGAACCTTGTTCGCGGTCGTCACCGACTTCTCCCGTGCGATGTCCATGAGCAGCCCGTCGGCGCGATCAGCGGTGATGTCGGCGATACGGATGGCTCCGGCGCGCGGGGTGACATGCGCTCGGACCACAGATGCGTAGCCATCGACGGTCTGCTCGCGGCGTTGGCGCAGCACTCGCGGGTCGTCGTCGTGATACGCCGTCCTCAGCCACGCCGTCGCCAACTCCGCCACGGTCATGACCTGCGTGCGTCGTGCCAGGACTCGACCGACTGCAACATCGGCCGCTTCCTGCAATGCGGCCAGCGCCTCGGCTTCGGTCGCTCCGCTGCCGCTCGGACGACGCTCGCGCCCGTTGCCGTCGTAGACCCGTCCTCGCGCGATGACGAGACCGCTCCCCTCAACGGTGTAGGTCACCTTGCCGAGTTCGCCGAGCGCGCGCTTCGGCCGCGCCATCAGTCGACCGCCCCGTCCATCGGAGCCACGATCCGCCCTGCGATGAACGCCTCGATATCCTCATCGCGGTAGCGGACGTTGTGCGCCGAGAGTGCGACGAACGGCAATCCGAGACCTCTGCTGCGCGCGCGCTCCGTCCGCCAGTCAGCGAGCGTCCTGATGGGGATGCCCGTATAGTCGGCAAGCTCCTGGGCAGTCCAGAGGCGAGTGCGGTCGGCGCTCATATCAAACAGGTAGGCGGCACCTCCCGTAGACCCCCAGGAAGACCCGTAGGGCGGCCAAGAGTCGGCAAAACGGACAGGTTCTCGGACACCCGCAGCAGCGACCCACCCCATGCTCAGCATCGCACTTCCCTTAGTTCGCAGGGAGTACGATCCTGTGGAACACCCTCCGATCTCAGATCCTGAAGCCGAGCTGTACTTCGGCGTCTGACCACCGCACGCACTGAGGCCCTCCGCCCCCCCCTTCACACGGGTCGGAGGGCCTCAGTCGTTGCGGCCGAGCGCGCACAACGTCGCCAAAGCCGGACGCGTCCCCGCGGCTGCCCGTGCACAACGTCGCCATTGCGCGTTGCAGCGGGGCTGCCGGGCGGGTTTCGGCCATGATCCCGCCTGATCAGCGACGTTGTGCGCGCCGTACACCTGCGGCCGTGAGCGAGATGGCGACGTTGTGCGGGGCGTACCGCCGGGAGGGCGGGCCGAGTCGGGACGGGGCGTCAGCCGAGTCCGTTGCGTGAACTGCGGCGCTCGATGAGGACGGTGTCGCGCCAGGTCCCCGCATGGGGGCCGGCGGCCGCGCGGGCGATGCGTTCCCGCCGCCCCACCACCCGGAAACCCGCCGCCTCGTGCAACCGCAGGCTCGCGGCGTTCTCCGGGAAGACCGCGGACTGGATCGTCCAGACCCCCTCGTCCTCGGCGGCCGTCACGAACGCGGTCAGCAGCAGCCGTCCGATGCCGAGCCCGCGGGCGGCGCGGGCGACGTAGACCGAGTGCTCGATCACGCCGCGGTAGGCCTCGCGCGTCGACACCCGCGATGCCGCGACCCATCCGCACACCCGACCCGCGTCGTCTTCGGCGACCAGCCTCAGCCCGGGGAGTTTTGCGGCATCGAACTCCGCCCACTCCGGTACACGCGACTCGAAGGTCGCCTCACCGTCCTCGACGCCCTGTCGATAGATCTCCGCGACGGCAGCCCAGTCCGCCGCGACCATCCCCCGCGCCGTCGCCGTCACGCGCAGCATCCGTCGCCCTGGTCCGTGGAGCACACCCCTGTCGCCGGCAGCACGAGCTCGACCTGCGTCGCCGCCGCGGCATCGCCCGCCAGCCATGCTGTCACCGACCGGACCTGCTCGTAGCCCGTGGTCAGCAGAAAGGTCGGGGCGCGTCCGTAGGACTTCATGCCGACGATGAAGAACCCCGGCTCGGGGTGCGACAGTTCACGGAACCCGTGCGGCGCAACGGTGCCGCACGAGTGCTCGTTGGGATCGATGAGCGGCGCGAGTCGTCGAGGCGCTTCGACGATGTCATCGAGGTCGAGTCGGATCTCGCGCAGCATCGCCAGATCGGGGCGGAAGCCGGTCGCGTTGACGACGACGTCAGTCAGGTGCGTCGTCGCAGCACCGCGTCGCTGCCCGATGAGTTCGACGGCGGCGTCGGTGCGGCGGGCGCTCAGGATCTCGAACCCGTCGATCACCGTGATCTCGCCGCGCGCGACAGCGGCTTCGACCCGGCCGCCCAGGTCGGCGCGGCCGACGAGCGCGTCGTCGGGCGAGGACGACACGCGCACCGCCTGTGTGTTGCGGATGAGCCACGTCACGGTGGTGCCGGCCGCCTCACGGGCGAGTGCCGCGAGTCCCAGCAGGGTGTTGGCCGCCGAGTGGCCGGCGCCGACGACCGTGACGCGCCGCCCGGCGAACACATCGCGGTCGCGGCCGCGCACGTCGGGCAGTGCGGGGGTGACGCGGTCGGCGATCTCGGCCATGCCCAGCAGATCGAGCCCGTTCGAGGAGAGCGGATTGGGCGAGGAGTAGGTGCCTGATGCGTCGATCACGGCGCGCGCGGTGGTCTCGGTGACCTCTCCCGATGCCGCGCGCAGGCGCAGCACGAACGGAGCCGCGGCGCGTGCCCGGGTGCGGGTGCGGTCCATGCCGTGCCGGGCGACGGCGATCACCGCGACTCCGGTGCGCACGTGTGCGGCGATCGCCGGCACCTGCGCCAGCGGGGCGATGTACTGCCGCACGACTTCGTCGCCGGTGGGCGCCCGGTCCGGCGACGGCAGTTCCCATCCCTCCGCCTCCAACAGGCGGCGGGAGGCGGGGTCGACGAGGTGCCGCCATGGTGAGAACATGCGCGTGTGGCCCCAGGATCGCATGCTGTCGGCCACCTGATCGCCCGCTTCGTACACGACGAAGTCGATCCCTCGCTCGGCGAGGTTCGCCGCCGCCGCCAGACCGATCGGTCCTGCCCCGATGATCGCCACGGGTAGGACGGCGAGGCGCTCGTCCGCGGGCGGCCGGGGTGTCAGGTCCACGAGGGTCATGGGATCTGTCTACTCCGCGTATCGATGCGTGTCAATATCGATTGGCATCGATATGTGGATGGTGTCCACCGCCCGCGTCAGCCGTAGAAGAGCGCTTCGAACACGCGCCGGGCGCGGCGGGCGGTGCCGAGGTAGTCCTCCTCGACGCGGGTGGCCGACCGCGGCGGGTACTCCAGCAGCCGCCCGATGCCGTCCAGGCGCCGCCGGTCGGTGGGCAGGATGTCGCTCGTCTGGCCGGACAGCAGCGTGTTCGCCGAACGCAGCCGGCTCGACAGTCGCCACGCCTCCGCGAGCCGCTCGGCCGCGGCATCCGTGACGAGCCCGGCCTCGACCGCGGCCTGCAGCGCGGCCATCGTCGAGGTGGTCCGCAGCCCCGGCACCGCGTGCGCGTGCTCGAACTGCAGCAACTGCACGAGCCATTCCACATCGCTGAGCGACCCCGGTCCGAGCTTCAGATGCCGGGAGCGATCGGCACCCTGCGGCAGCCGCTCGTTCTCGACGCGCGCCTTGATGCGCTTGATCTCGCGCACCGCCTGAGGGTCTGCCGACTGCGGGTACCGCACCTGGTCGGCCACCTTCGTGAACGCCTCGATGAGCTTGACGCTGCCGGCGACGCCGCGGGCGCGCAGCAGCGCCTGCGCCTCCCACGACACCGACCAGCGGCGGTAGTACTCCTCGTACGCCTCGAGCGACCGCACGAGCGGTCCGTTGCGGCCTTCGGGACGCAGATCGGCATCGAGGTCCAGCGGCACGCGGTTGTCCTCGGAGTGTGCCCGCAGGCCGGCCACGAGCTTGAGGGCGAGCTCGTGCGCGCGCTGCGGGTCGACGCCGTTCGCACGGTAGACGTACAGCACGTCGGCGTCGGACCCGAATCCGAGCTCCGCTCCCCCGAACCTGCCCATCGCGATCACCGAGAAATCGAGATCGGCGTCTTCGGGCGGGACGACTTCCCGCCGCACGGCGCGCAGCGTCGCCTGGATCGTGACCTCGGTGACCGTCGTGAGGGCGTGGGCGATCTGTTCGATGGTGAGGTCTTCGAGCATGGATGCCATCGCCAGCCGCAGCAGTTCCCGGCGGCGCAGAGCCCGCACGGCCCGCATGGCGTCCTCGATCGTCGCGTGCCGCGACTGGATGGCCCTGGCCTCCTCCTCGAGCACGACGCCGGCCCGCGGACGAAGCTGCTCGCCCGAATCCAGCCAGGCCACGGACTCGGGTATCCACTCCATCAGCTCGCCGACGTAGCGCGATCCGGACAGCACGCGGGTGAGCCGTTCGGCGGCACCGGACGAGTCGCGCAGCATGCGCAGGAACCAGGGCGTGTCCCCCAGCCGCTCACTGATGCGCCGGAACGCCAGCAGCCCGTAGTCGGGGTCGACCCCATCGGCGAACCACCGCAGCATCACCGGCATGAGGTGACGCTGGATCGACGCCTTGCGGCTCAGCCCGCTGGTGAGAGCCCCGATGTGGCGCAGCGCCCCCGCGGGATCCTGGAAGCCGATCGCGGCGAGCCGGTCGTGCGCCTGCGCCATCGACAGCGTCTGCTCCTCGGCGGGCAGCGCGGCCACCGCCGAGAGCAGCGGCTTGTAGAAGAGGCGCACGTGGATCTCGCGCACCTCGCGCTTGACCGACTCCCACAGTTTCCACACGCCCTCGCCGGTGTCGGCGAGGTGCGAGGCGCGGGCGAGCTCCCGCAGGCCCTCCGGGGTGCGGGGCATGAGGTGGGTGCGGCTGAGGCCGCGCAGCTGCAGCCGGTGCTCCAGCACGCGCAGGACGCGGTAGTCGCGGGCGAACACGGCGGCGTCGGCGCGCGCGATGTACCCCTCGGCCACGAGGGCCTCGAGCGCGTCCAGTGTGCCGCGCTGCCGGATGGCCTCGTCGGCGAGGCCGTGCACCAGCTGCAGCAGCTGCACGGTGAATTCGATGTCCCGGATGCCCCCGGGCCCGAGCTTCAGCTGGTACGGGACGTCTTCTGCGGGAATGTGCTCGGTGACCCGCTCGCGCATGCGCTGGACGCTGTCGACGAAGTTCTCCCGCGCCGCGCTCGTCCAGATCTTCGGCTGCACCGCGGCGACGTAGCGGGCCCCGAGATCGGGGTCGCCGGCGAGAGGGCGGGCCTTCAAGAGGGCCTGGAACTCCCAGCTCTTGGCCCACCGGTCGTAGTAGGCCAGGTGCGAGTCGAGGGTGCGCACGAGGGCTCCCTGCGTGCCCTCGGGGCGCAGGTTCGCATCGACCTCCCACAGCGGTGGCTCGATCTCGACGCTCGAGATGCCGCGCATCGTGAGGACGGCCAGCCGTGTGGCGATGTCGAGGGCGCGGTTCTCGCCGAATTCGGCGAGCAGTCCTTCGTCGCCGCCGCCGACGAAGATCACATCGACGTCGCTGACGTAGTTGAGTTCGCGGGCGCCGGCTTTGCCCATGCCGATGATCGCGAGCTGTGTCGCTGCGACGTGCTCCCGCGTGAACAGCCCGGGGCCCGTGGGTCCGCTCACGCGGGTGCGCGCCACGCAGAGCGAGGCCTCCAGGGCCGCACCGGCGGCATCCGCCAGCGCCGCGGCGACCGCGGCCAGTACCTCTTCGGGGTCTGGGCTCAGCAGGTCGAACACCGCGATGCGGGCGAGCATGCGCCGGTACCGCACCCGCAGCGACACCCATGCCGCATCGTCACCCTGCGCGGCGAAGCCGTCGTCGGCCCCCACCGAGTGCAGCAGGCTCGCCCGCAGCTCGTCGGCGGTCGGGAGCGTGCCGGGTCCGGCCGGGAGGTGCTCGAGCTCAGCGGGGTGGCGCAGGAAGAACTCACCGAACCCCGTCGAGGCGCCCAATAGCGCCCACGCCGCACGGGCGGAGCCAGGTCGCTGGAACAGGGCGCGCACGGGCGCCGTGTCGCGTCGCGCGATACGTGCGAAGGCGTCGAGCGCCCCGTTCGGGTCGGCCGCAGCCTCTGCGTGCGCCACGAGCATCGCCCGGTCGATGCCGAGACACTCCTCGAGCTCGGCGAACAGTGCATCTGCGTCGGCCAGTCGCGTGAAACCCCGGCGCGCCAGGTCGGTCAGCGCGGTCGAGCGTTCGTTCATGGCCATGCGCGGGGGTTAGAGCATCTCCAGGTTGCTCTTCAGCTCGAACGGCGTGACCTGAGAGCGGTACTCCTGCCATTCGCGACGCTTGTTGAGGAGCACGTAGTTGAACACCTGCTCGCCGAGGGTCTCGGCCACCAGCTCCGACTCCTCCATGCGCTCCAGCGCCCGGTCGAGGCTCGCCGGCAGCGGCGAGTAGCCGAGGGCCCGTCGCTCGGCGTCGGTGAGCGACCACACGTTGTCCTCGGCCTCGGGAGGCAATTCGTAGCCCTCCTCGATCCCCTTGAGGCCGGCGGCCAGCATGAGGGCGTAGGCGAGGTACGGGTTCGCGGCCGAGTCGAGGCCGCGGTACTCGACGCGCGAGGACTGTCCCTTGTGCGGCTTGTACATCGGCACCCGCACGAGGGCGGACCGGTTGTTGTGACCCCAGCAGATGAAGCTGGGGGCCTCGTCACCGCCCCACAGCCGCTTGTACGAGTTCACGAACTGGTTGGTGACCGCCGTGATCTCGGGTGCGTGGTGGAGCAGCCCCGCGATGAACTGACGTCCCGTGCGGGAGAGCTGGTACTGCGCGCCCTCTTCGTAGAACGCATTCATGTCACCCTCGAACAGTGACATGTGGGTGTGCATGCCGGAGCCGGGCTTGCCGCTGAGGGGCTTGGGCATGAACGTGGCGTAGACGCCCTGCTCGATGGCCACTTCTTTGACCACCGTGCGGAAGGTCATGATGTTGTCGGCGGTCGCGAGCGCGTCGGCGTACCGCAGATCGATCTCGTTCTGGCCGGGGCCGCCCTCGTGGTGGCTGTACTCGACCGAGATGCCGAGGTCTTCCAGCATGCGCACCGAGCGGCGACGGAAGTCGTGCGCCGTGCCGCCGGGGACGTTGTCGAAGTAGCCGGCGGAGTCCACCGGCTCCGGCCCTTCGGGGCCGTAGGCCGACGACTTCAGCAGGTAGAACTCGATCTCGGGATGCGTGTAGAACGTGAATCCCGCGTCGGCGGCCTTCGCGAGCGTGCGCTTGAGCACGTGCCGCGGGTCGGCCACCGCCGGCTGGCCGTCGGGCGTCGTGATGTCGCAGAACATGCGCGCCGTCGGGTCGATCTCGCCGCGCCACGGCAGGATCTGGAACGTCGACGGGTCGGGGTGGGCGAGCAGGTCCGACTCGTAGGAGCGGGTGAGCCCCTCGATGGCGGAACCGTCGAAGCCGAGGCCCTCGGTGAAGGCCCCTTCCACCTCAGCGGGTGCGATCGCGACCGACTTCAGGGTTCCGATGACATCGGTGAACCACAGGCGGACGAATTTGACGCCGCGCTCCTCGATCGTGCGCAGTACGAAGTCACGCTGCTTGTCCATCGCATCCCCTCCGGCGGGTGTCGCCTCGGGCCAGCCTACTGGTCGGTGGCCTCCGTTCCGGTCCCTCGGGAGCCCGTCCCCCACGAGTCTTCACGGGACTCCTCCTCGGCCCACGCACGCGAACGCTCCGCGAGCAGCTGCGGAGCGCGTGCGGCATCCTCCTCGGTGTCGAACGGACCGGCGCGATCGATCGCGGGCGATTCGAAACCGCGCTCCACCTTGCCGGTTGTGAGGTTGTACCAGTACTTCTCGGCGTCGCTCGTCATGATCCACTCCTCGATCGGGTTTGCACGGCCGATCCTACGAGGCCGGTCCGCCGGCTGGATAGGCTGGAACCATGACGACCAACGCGACCCGAGCAGTCGGAGTGGACATCGGCGGAACCGGCATCAAGGGGGCCGTGGTGGACCTCGAGACCGGGTCCCTCCTCAGCGACCGTGTGAAGGTGGCGACCCCGAAGGGCGCGGAGCCTGCGGACGTGCTGGCGGCCGTGCACGTCGTGCTCGACACCCTCGGTGTGACCGATGCGGCCGTGCCGCTGGGGGTCGCCTTCCCCGCGATCGTCAAGCACGGGCGCACCCTGTCCGCCGCGAACGTCGCCGACACGTGGATCGACTTCGAGGCGGAGAAGTTCTTCGAAGACGGCCTCGGGCGCGACATCCACTTCGCCAACGATGCCGACGTCGCCGGCGTCGCCGAGTTGCGCTACGGCGCGGCCCGGGGCGTCTCGGGACTCACGATCCTCACGACGCTCGGCACCGGCATCGGCACGGCGATGATCCACGAGGGCGTGCTCATCCCGAACTCCGAGCTGGGTCACCTGCAGCGGGCGGGCGAAGCGACCGACGCAGAGGTGTTCGCGGCCTACTCGGCGATGGAGCGAGAGCAGCTGGACTGGCCGGAGTGGGCCGCCCGCCTGCAGTGGTATTACAGCCACGTCGAGTTCCTCTTCAGCCCCGACCTGTTCATCGTGGGCGGCGGCGTGTCCAAGCACGCGGACGAGTTCCTGCCGCTGCTGGACCTCAAGACCCCGATCGTGCCGGCGGTGCACCGCAACAACGCCGGCATCATCGGGGCGGCCGCCCTCGCGCTGGCGAGCGACGGGTCGGATGCCGTGGCCGGCGTTGCCGACACGCTCGTCGAGGCGACGAGCAACTGATCTGAGGCGAATGGGCCGGCCTGTACGCCGGGTTCTGTTCGGGGGCCTGAGCCCCGTCGACGGTCATCTCTCTCGGCGACACGTTGCCGTGCCGCTCCAGCGGCCTACCCGGGGACTCGGCGGGCCGCGTCGTCATCCCCTGTCTGGCCTTGCTCCGGACGAGGTTTACCTTGCGGGTCGTGTCACCACGACCCCGGTGGTCTCTTACACCACCCTTTCACCCTTACCGAGACCGAAGTCTCGGCGGTCTGCTCTCTGTGGCACTGTCTCGCGGATCACTCCGGGTGGGTGTTACCCACCATCCTGCCCTGTGGAGCCCGGACGTTCCTCGGCGCGGTTTCCCGCTACGCGACCGTCCGGCCGACCCATTCGCGTTCCCGAGTCTAGCCGCGCTGTGGACGCCTCACCGCCCGCCCGCGACTGCGTCATTGCCGCGGCAACCCGAGTGCGCTAGCCTCGCCCCATTGGGGAATGGGCACGGGGGTGCCCGCCATCAGCCTTTGGGGAGGCGTGATGACATGCGTGCATCATGTGCTGCGATCGCACTAGCGACGCTCGTTGTTCTCGGCATGCCGTCGGCGGCGACGGCGGCCACGGGGGAAACCGCGTCGCCGCCCCGTGCGGTTGCGGCGTCTGCGGCGACGCCGGCGCCCGACCAGGGCGATGACGGCTACACGCCCGATCAGCCCGAGGAGCCGACGCTGGCCGGGTCGTTCGCGGTGGGCGAGTGCGAACGCGACGTGCCGTGGATCGACTATGCCGTCGAGCTCACCGATCCCGACGCGCAGGTCGCCACCGGCACGGTGACCCTGACGCTCAGCGACGGGACGAACAGCACGACGCTGACGCTCGGCGAGCTCGTCGACAACCGGCTGTCCGGCCGCGTGCTGTGGCCGGGGGCGGCAGTCGATGCCGAGGGCAACGCCGCCGGCTGGCCGGGGTGGGCGTACCGTGACGGCACCTGGGTGCCCACGGACGGCAACTTCGCCTGGACGCGGGGGGCGATCTCCGCAGTCCTCGAGGTGAACCCGCAGCTCGCGGTGCCGCTGGCGTACCCGCCGGGGACCCCCGAGTGCGTCACCGGGCCGCGGTTCGCCACCGCAGGACTCGCCGTCACCGGCGGCACGGTGGCGGCACTGCTGCCCCTCGCCATCGGCGGCAGCGTGATCGTGCTCGGCGGGGCCGGGCTGCTGCTGCTGCGTCGTCGCCGAAGCTGAGGATCGTGACCGCCAACGCGCCCGCGCGCCGCGCCGGGTCGGTACGCGTGTGGGTCTGGGGCAGCGTGCTCATGCTGTGTCTGCTGCTCGTGGCGCTCGGCTGGCTCGCGACACGGGTGGTCACTGCGGCGCTGGGTCTCAGCCAGGTCGCGGCCGCTGTGCCGGCACTGTCGGCGGCCGCCCAGGCGGACGATCTGGCGGGCCTCGGCGATGCTCTCGACGCTCTGCAGACCGACACGCAGCGCGCCGCGGAGGCGGTCGGCGACCCGCTGTGGGGCGTGGCGGAGACCATGCCGCTCATCGGCGCCGACCTCGCCGCGGTGGCCACGGTCGCGCACAGCGCGGATGCCGTGGTGTCGCAGGCGGTCACGGCGATGGATGCCGCCTCGTCGCTCGCCGCCTCGGGCGAGGGTGCACTGGTGGACGTGTCGGCACTGGTCGCCGCGCACCCGCCGATCGCGCGCGCCGCGGATGCGCTCACCACGGCCCGCGGCGCCCTCGCTGCCATCGACGCGACGGCGCTGGTGCTGCCCCCGGTGGCACGGGGCGTGGCGGAGCTGCAAGAGACCGTGTCGGTGACGGAGCCGGTGATAGCGGGCCTCGCGGATGCGACGGCGGTGCTGCCCGGCATCCTGGGCGTCGACGCTCCGCGCACCGTGCTCGTGGTCATCCAGAACAACGCGGAATTGCGAAGCGGAGGCGGGATCACCGGGTCGTTCGCGCTGCTGACCGCCGACGGCGGGCGGGTGAGTCTGGTGGAGCAGGCGGATTCGAGCGAGTTCGCGCACGTCGCGGCAGCCGGCGTGGAGGTTCCCGCCGAAACGACAACGCTCTACGGCGACGTGGTGGGCCGATTCGTGCAGAACGCGTCGATGACGACCGACTTCACGCTCACCGCGACGCTCGCCTCCCACTGGTGGCAGGAGCGCGGTGGCGTCGCCCCCGACGCCGTGCTGTCGATCGACCCGATCGTCGTGCGCGCGCTGCTGGCGCTCACCGGACCGGTCGCCTTGGCGGACGGTTCGTCGCTGACGGCGGACAATCTCGTGCAGCGGCTGCTCGTCGACCCGTACCTGACGCTCGAGCCGTCGGCGCAGACGGTGTTCCTGCAGTCCGCGACCCAGGCGATCTTCCAACGACTGAGTGAGGGGGGCGTCGACGCGATGGCATGGACGCGGGCCCTTGCGGTCCCGCTGGCGGAGGGGCGGGTGTCGCTGTGGAGCGCCGATCCGCAAGAGCAGTCGGTACTCGCCGGCACAGCACTCGCAGGCCCTGCCGCGCGTCATCGCACCGCGGGCGACGACGCCTTCGCGGTCTATCTCAACGACGCGACCGGCGGCAAGATGGGGAGCTTCCTGCACGTCGACATCGCCACGGGCACCGCCCACTGCCGCACCGACGGCCGCGCCGAAGTCGATGTGACACTGACGATGAGCAGCAGCGCCCCGGCCGATGCCTTTCCCGCCCTCCCCCTCAGCATGACCGGCGGCGGGCTCTGGGGTACCGCCTGGGGCGACATCGGCACCAATGTGTCGGTCGCCGCGCCCGCGGGCTGGTTCGTCGGAGCCGTGCGCAAGAACGACGTGGCAGAGCCGGCGGTGGATGCCGTGGACGTCGGGTTCCCGACGGTGGTGGCCCAGGTGAACCTCTCCCCCGGCGAAGTCAACACGCTCTCGTTCCGCTTCATCGCACCGCAGCCGGGCGAGGTGGTCCCGACGGTGCTCCACACCCCGATGCTGAACGAGCCGATCGTCACCGCGGGTGCGGTCGTGGACTGCCGCTGAGTCAGTCCTTCTGTGCGGTTGCCGCGATGCGCACGTCGAGCGGGAAGTCGAGCGGGAACGTGCCGAACAGCAGTCGCGCGGCAGTCTGGGCGGCCTCGACGGCGGCATGCGCGGCGGCATCGGCCTGCCCCGCCGGGGCGTGGATGATGACCTCGTCGTGGAGGAAGAGCGCGAGGTGAGCGTGGCGCGCGAACGCCGTGCCCGAGCGCGGTGCGGCGTCGGGCTCCGACACCGGTGGCAGCGCGGCCAGTCGCCCGCGGAGGTCGGCGAGCCAGGCGAGCGCCCACTCGGCCGCGGTGCCCTGCACGACGAAGTTGCGGGTGAAGCGTCCACGATCGCGCGCCCACCGTCGGGCGCGCGACTCGTCGCCCTCGGTGGCGTCGGGTTCGCCGGCGCGCGCCTGCGCGGCACGCCACTGCATCGACGGTGGGGGCGAGGTGCGGCCGAGCCGTGTGGTGACGACACCGCCGTCCTCACCGACGCGCGCCGCCTCGTCGACGAGGGCCATCGCCCGCGGGAACGACCGCCGCAGCGCCGGCACGAGGCGGCCGCTGTCGCCGGTCGTGGCGCCGTACATCGCGCCCAGCATGGCGATCTTGGCCTCGGCGCGGGTCTGCAGCGTGCCGCGTTCGACGATCCCGGCGTAGAGGTCACGGCCGCGGGCGGCGTCGGCCAGTGCGGTGTCGCCCGCCATCGCCGCGAGCACGCGCGGCTCCAGCTGCGCGACGTCGGCGACCACGAGCACCCAGCCCGGGTCGGCGCGCACGGCCCCACGCAGCTGACGGGGCAGCTGCAGCGCGCCGCCGCCGGACGACGCCCAGCGGCCGGTCACGACCCCGCCGGGGACGTAGACCGGGCGGAAGCGTCCGTCGTGCACCCACTCCGCCAGCCACGCCCAGCCGTTCGCGCTCATGAGCCGCGCGAGACGCTTGTACTCCAGCAGCGGCTCGATGGCGGGGTGGTCGTACTCCGACAGCTCCCACTTGCTCGTGGAGGGGGCGAGCACGCCGACCCGATGCAGCGCCCGCAGCAGCTTCGGCTGCGAATCCAGCGACACACCCGGGTCGCCGAGCGCGTCGCGCACCCGGGCGGCGGCGCGTTCGAGCTCGCGCGGCACCCCGCCGGGCGCCGACTGTGGGCCGAGCGCCTCGGTGAGGAGGGCGTCGTGTGCGGCGGCGTCCCACGGCAGGCCCGCGGCCCGAAGCTCGGCCGCCACCAGCGCGCCGGCGGACTCCGCCGCGATCAGCAGTCGCAGCCGGCCCCGGTCGCCGGCGGCGTCCAGCGCCGTGCGTTGGCGATGGAACTCCGCCAACACGTCGTCGAGGGCATCGGGAAGAGCGCTCCCGGGCGTCGTGTCGAGGTCGAAGAGGGTCGGTGCGACGTCGGTGGTGTCGCTGGCGGCGGCATCCCATTCGGTCGCCGCGCGCAGTGCCGTGGCATCGGTCACGTCGGCGCTGTCGCGCAGGATCGCGTGGCTCAGTCGCAGGTCGTGGCAGCGCGAGACGCGTACCCCGGCGGCCAGCAGCGGGTCATACCAGGACGGGGTGTCGTTCCAGACCCACCGCGGCGCTGCGGCCGCCTCGACGGCGCCGACCCACGCGGTGACGTCGGCGACGGCGCGGCGATCGATCTCGGCGCCGGCGTCATCGACCCGGGCGGCGGTGATGCCCTCGGCGGTGCGGCCGACGACGATCCACGTCGGCGTGCGGTCAGACCCGGCCACCGGACACGGCGGTCACAGGCCGGACTCCTCCGTGCGCACGAGGATGGCGCCGCACTCGGGGCACATGACGACGGCATCCGCTGCGCTCTCGCGCAGCCGCTGCAGGTCGGTCCCGGAGAGCACCATGCGGCAGGCCTCACACGTGCCACGGCGCAGCAGCGCGGCGCCGGTGGAGCGTGCGGCGGTGCGGTCGTAGAGGGCGACGAGGTCTGCCGGCAGCGACGCGACGATCGCAGCGCGGTCGCGCGTGGCGTCATCGATGCGGGAGGTGGCCTCGGCGACGACGGCCTTCGCCTCGCCTGACAATCGGGCGCCCTCGGCGTTGGTCTCGGCGATCAGTGCCTCCTGCGCCGCCACGTCGGCGTCACAGCGCTCCAGACGCTCCATGATCTCGAGCTCGGCGTCTTCAAGGGCGCTCTTGCGCTTGGCCAGCGACGCGATCTCACTCTCGAGGCCCTGCGCTTCTTTGGCGTTGGCGCTCGTCGCGAGGCGCTGGGCGTCGCGATCGCTGCGGGCTTCGACGAGGGCGACGTCGGACTCGATGCGGGAAAGCTCGGTGCGGGCGTCGTCGCGGACGCCCAGCAGACGTGAGAGCTCCTGCTGGTAGGACTGACGCTGCGTCATCAGCTCTTTCAGGCGGGCGGACTGCGGCGGGTGGGCGCGCAGCCGCTCCGCCTGGCCGATGCGGGCGTCGAGGTCGGCGATGTCGAGGAGTCGGCGCTGGTCGGCGGGGCTGGCGTTCACGTGTCCAACCTACCTCCCGTGGGTTGCCGCAGCCGAGGCCTAGGATGGCTGATGGCCGGTTGGCGCAGCGGTAGCGCAGCTCCTTTACACGGAGAAGGTCACCAGTTCGATCCTGGTACCGGCCACACAGCTCTTCTTCTCTCGGCGACGGCCCGATGTCGCACCGGTGGCGGCCACAGGCGCCTGGCGAGTGGGTAGGCTGAACGATGGCGTGTTTGTGAGGTGCTGACAAAGCCCCCACGAGCATCGTCGTGAGTTCCTGGCACGATCTGCCATACGAGAAAGGTCTTCCGTGACTGTCAACGATCAGGATCCGTACTCGCAAGAGGCCCTCGACAGCGATCCCGAGGAGACCGCGGAGTGGCAGGAGTCGCTCTCGCAGCTCGTCGACTCCCGAGGCTCCGGCCGTGGCCGCGAGATCATGCTGAGCCTGCTGCAGAAGTCGCACGAGCTGCAGCTGAACGTGCCGCAGGTCCCCACGACCGATTACATCAACACCATCGCGCCGGACAACGAGCCCGAGTTCCCCGGTGACGAGGAGCTGGAGCGTCGCTACCGCCGCTGGATCCGCTGGAACGCGGCCATCACCGTGCACCGCGCGCAGCGCCCCGGTATCGGCGTGGGTGGGCACATCTCCACGTACGCCTCGTCGGCCTCGCTGTACGAAGTGGGATTCAACCACTTCTTCCGCGGCTTGGACGACCCCTCCGGTGGCGACCAGATCTTCATCCAGGGCCACGCCTCCCCCGGCATCTACGCCCGGTCGTTCCTCGAGGGGCGGTTGAGCACCGACCAGCTCGACGGCTTCCGCCAGGAGGCATCGAAGGCGCCGCACGGCATCCCTTCGTACCCGCATCCGCGCCTGATGCCGGACTACTGGCAGTTCCCGACCGTGTCGATGGGCCTCGGCCCGATCAACGCGATCTACCAGGCCATGACCAACAAGTACCTCACCAACCGCGGGATCAAGGACGCCTCCGGGTCGCACGTGTGGGCCTTCCTCGGCGACGGCGAGATGGACGAGGTCGAGAGCCGCGGCCAGCTGCAGGTCGCGGCCAACGAGGGTCTGGACAACCTGACGTTCGTCGTCAACTGCAACCTGCAGCGCCTCGACGGACCGGTGCGCGGCAACGGCAAGATCATCCAGGAGCTCGAGAGCTTCTTCCGCGGTGCCGGCTGGAACGTCATCAAGGTGGTCTGGGGCCGCGGCTGGGACGAGCTGCTCTCGCAGGACGACGAGGGCGCCCTCGTGCGCCTGATGAACACCACCCCCGACGGCGACTTCCAGACGTACCGCGCCGAGGACGGAAAATTCATCCGCGACCACTTCTTCGGTCGCGACGAGCGCACCGCGAAGATGGTCGAGGACTGGTCGGACGACGACATCTGGGGCAAGCTCCGCCGCGGCGGGCTGGACTACCAGAAGGTCTATGCGGCCTACAAGACGGCGCTCGAGCACAAGGGCCAGCCGACGGTCATCCTGGCGAAGACCATCAAGGGCTACGGTCTGGGTCACCACTTCGAGGGACGCAACGCGACCCACCAGATGAAGAAGATGACCCTCGAGGATCTGAAGCACTTCCGCGACTCGATGCGCATCCCGATCTCGGACGCCCAGCTCGAGGAGAACCCGTACCTGCCGCCGTATTACCACCCCGGTATGGAGGACGACACCATCAAGTACATGGTGGAGCGTCGTCGCAACCTGGGCGGGTTCCTGCCCGAGCGCCGCACGACGCACGTGCCGATCAGCCTTCCCGACGACAAGGCCTACGCCCTGCCGAAGAAGGGCTCCGGCACGCAGGAGATCGCCACCACCATGGCGTTCGTGCGTCTGCTGAAGGACCTGCTGCGGGCGAAGGACTTCGGTCACCGCATCGTGCCGATCATCCCCGACGAGGCGCGCACGTTCGGCATCGACGCGTACTTCCCGACCGCGAAGATCTACAACCCGCACGGGCAGAACTACACCTCCGTCGACCGCGACCTGCTGCTGGCCTACAAGGAGAGCCCGCAGGGTCAGATCCTGCACGTCGGCATCAACGAGGCCGGCGCCGTGGCGGCGTTCACGAACGTCGGAACGGCGTATTCCACGCACGGCGAGCCGCTGATCCCGGTGTACGTGTTCTACTCGATGTTCGGGTTCCAGCGCACCGGTGACGCCCAGTGGGCTGCGGGTGACCAGATGGCCCGCGGGTTCATCATCGGCGCCACCGCCGGCCGCACCACGCTCACCGGCGAGGGCCTGCAGCACGCCGACGGTCACTCGCTGCTGCTGGCATCCACCAACCCGGCCACCATCTCGTACGACCCGGCGTACGGCTACGAGATCGCGCACATCGTGCGGACGGGTCTTGACCGCATGTACGGCGGCAACCACCCCGACCCGAACGTCATGTACTACCTCACGGTGTACAACGAGCCCTACGTGCAGCCGGCGGAGCCGGAGGGTGTGGATGTGGACGGCATCGTCCGCGGCATCCACCGCATCTCGGTCGGCGAGGGTGACGGTCCCCGCACCCAGCTGCTCGCGTCGGGCGTCGGCGTGCAGTGGGCGCTGGAGGCGCAGAAGCTGCTGAAGGATGACTGGGGTGTGATCGCCGACGTCTGGTCGGTCACCTCGTGGTCGGAGCTGCGCCGCGACGGTCTCGCCGCGGACGAGCACAACTTCCTGCACCCGACCGAGGAGCCGCGCACGGCGTACCTCACCGACAAGCTGCGCGATGCGCAGGGCCCGGTGGTCGCCGTCAGCGACTTCATGCACGCCGTGCAGGACCAGATCCGTCCGTGGGTTCCGCAGCGTTTCGTCACGCTCGGCGCCGATGGCTTCGGCTTCTCGGACACGCGTGCCGCCGCGCGCCGCTTCTTCAAGATCGACGGACCGTCGATCGTGGTGCGGACGCTGCAGGCGCTGGCCGAGGAAGGCGTCGTCGACCGCGGGCTGTCCGCGCAGGCGATCGAGAAGTACCGCCTGTACGACGTCACCGCCGGCACCAGCGGCAACGCGGGCGGCGAGAGCTGATCGACCGCATGGCCCCCCGCCCGACCGCCGCTGAGAAAGCCGAGACGCTCGCCTGGCTGCGACGCATCTCCGGCGATCTCGCGACGGCGACCATCAAGCGACTGGAGGACACGCTCCCCTGGTACGCAGAGATGCCGCCGGCACGGCGGTCGGCGGTGGGCCTGGTGGCCCAGGCCGGCATCACGTCGTTCATCCAGTGGTACGACGACCCGACCTCCACGCCGTGGATCGCCGCCGACATCTTCGCCGCGGCGCCGCGCGAGCTGCTGCGCAGCGTGAGCCTCACCCAGACGCTGCAGCTCATCCGCGTGACGGTCGCCGTCACCGAGGAGCGCGTCGCGGGCAGGGCCGAGGACGTCGGCGAGGCGATCCTGCTGTACTCGCGGGAGGTCGCGTTCGCCGCGGCGGATGTCTACGCCCGGGCCGCCGAGGCGCGGGGACTGTGGGATGCCCGCCTGGAAGCACTGGTCGTCGACTCGATCCTCACCGGCGAGACCGACGAGGAACTCCCCAGCCGCATCGCCGCCCTCGGCTGGCACGGTCACGGCGAGGTAGCGGTGCTCGTCGGCACCACGCCGCCGCAGTTCGACGTCGACCAGGTGCGCCGCATGGCGCGCAAGCTGGACGTCGACGTGCTGATCGGGGTGCAGGGTTCACGCCTCGTGTTGGTGCTCGGCCGCTCGCAGCCCCCGGGCAAGGAGGAATCCGCTGAGCCGGAGATGCCGTTCCCCGAGATCGCGCAGCGCCTCGAGCCGTGCTTCGGACCCGGCTACCTCGTGCTCGGCCCCGCGGTGCCCGCCCTCGTGGAGGCGAGCCAGAGCGCGCGCGCCGCACTCGCGGGCTTCGCCGTCGCCCGCGCGTGGCGAAACGCCCCGCGTCCGGTGGAGGCCGATGACCTGCTGCCCGAGCGTGCGCTCGCGGGTGACCCGGTCGCCAAGCAGACGCTCGTCGAGCGCATCTACCGGCCTCTCCAGGCGCACAGCACCGACCTCGTCGCGACGCTGTGGAGCTATCTCGACAACGGCCGGTCGCTCGAGGCGACGGCGCGGGAGCTGTTCGTGCACCCCAATACGGTGCGCTATCGACTCAAGCGCGTCTCCGACGTCATCGGCTGGGACGCGACCGGCCCCCGCGAGGCGTTCATCCTGCAGACGGCGCTCGTCCTCGGTGCGATCGGCACGGACGTCACACGCCGCCGCCCGACGCCGCACCGCCGTCAGCACGCCTGAGCGCTGCGCGGGCTTGTAATCTTCGTACAAGGCTTTTTCCGTTTCTTGTGACGTGTTCGCCAGAGGGTGTCGCATCGATGTTGGCAGGATGGGTTAAGTGATCATTGCCGTCTTCCCGGGCCAGGGCTCGCAGACCCCGGGGTTCCTCTCCCCCTGGCTCGAGCTCGACGGAGCCCGCGACCGCCTCGCGCAGGCGTCGGATGCCGCGGGCGTCGATCTCGTCGCCGCGGGCACCGAGTGGGATGCCGACCGCATCCGTGACACCGCCGTCGCCCAGCCGCTCATCGTGGCCGCAGGCCTGTTGTCGTGGGCTGCGCTGGAAGATGCCGCTCCTCACACCCCCGGTGGCGTGGCGGGACACTCCGTGGGCGAGATCACCGCTCTGGTGGCATCCGGTGTGCTCAGCGCGCGTGAAGGCATGCGTCTCGTGGGCATCCGCGGCCGAGCGATGGCCGACGCCGCCGCTCAGGAACAGACCGGCATGAGCGCCGTGCTCGGCGGCGACCAGGAGGCCGTGGTGGCGCGCCTGGGCGAACTCGACCTCACCCCCGCGAACTACAACGGCGGCGGACAGATCGTCGCGGCGGGTGCCCTCTCGGCGCTGGCCGAACTCGCCGCCGATCCCCCCCGCGCGACCCGGGTGATCCCGCTGCAGGTGGCCGGCGCCTTCCACACCCGGTACATGGTGCCCGCCGTCGAGACGCTGCGCGCCGCGGCATCCGACGTGCAGCCGCAGGACCCGGCGATGACGCTGTGGACCAACCACGACGGCTCCACAGTGACGACCGGTCGCGAATCTCTCGATCTGCTCGTCGCACAGGTGGCCTCGCCGGTGCGCTGGGACCTGTGCATGGCGTCGTTCGCCGAGCACGACGTCACCGGGATCATCGAACTCTCCCCCGCCGGTACGCTCACCGGGCTCGCCAAGCGGGCCCTGCGCGGTGTGCCGACGGTGGCAGTGAAGACACCGGACGACCTCGCCGCAGCCGCGGCTCTCTTGGGAGCATGATCATGAGCGCAACCCTCAACCAGTCCTCCGGCGCCGCACACACCCGCATCTACGCCTACGGCGCAGCGCGCGGCGAGCTGTCGGTGCCCAACGACGACCTCATCGGTCCCATCGACTCCAGTGACGAGTGGATCCGCCAGCGCACCGGCATCATCACCCGCACGCGTGCCGTCCCCGAGACGACCGCGATCGACCTCGCCGCCGACGCGGGTGCCGAGGCCGTGGCGCGCTCCGGCGTCGACCCTGCCCAGATCGACGTCGTGATCGTGGCGACCGTGTCGAACCCGATGCAGACCCCGTCGGTGGCGGCGATCGTCGCCGACCGCATCGGGGCTAACCCCGCCGCCGCCTACGACGTCAACGCCGCCTGCGCGGGCTTCGCCTACGCCGTGGCGCAGGCCGACGCGCTCATCCGTGCCGGTGCCGCACACTACGCCGTCGTCATCGGGGCCGAGAAGCTCAGCGACATCGTCGACCCCACCGATCGCTCCATCTCGTTCCTGCTGGGAGATGGCGCGGGCGCGGTCGTCATCGGTCCGAGCGACACTCCCGGCATCGGCCCCACGGTGTGGGGCTCGGACGGTTCGAAGTCGGATGCCGTGAGCATGAACGCCACGCTCGTGGACTTCCGCGACGGCAAGGCCCCCTGGCCGACGCTGCGCCAGGAGGGCCCGACGGTCTTCCGCTGGGCGGTGTGGGAGATGGTGAAGGTCGCCCGCCAGGCTCTGGAGGCAGCCGGCATCACGGCCGACGACCTCGCCGCCTTCGTCCCGCACCAGGCGAACATGCGCATCGTCGACGAGTTCGCCAAGCAGTTGAAGCTGCCCGAGTCGGTCGTGATCGCGCGCGACATCGAGACGACGGGCAACACCTCTGCGGCATCCATCCCGCTTGCCACGCATCGTCTGCTCGAGGAGCACCCGGAAGTGTCGGGCGGTCTGTCGTTGCAGATCGGCTTCGGCGCGGGCCTGGTGTTCGGCGCGCAGGTGATCGTGCTCCCCTGAGAGCCGCGACCGCGACTCTAAACTGATCAGCGGCCCGTCCGGGTCGAAGACCCCCGAAGAACAGGAGAATCCCATGGCATTCAGTAACGAAGAGGTCCTCGCCGGGCTCGCAGAGCTCATCACGGACGAGACCGGCATCTCGGCCGACGAGGTCGCGATGGAGAAGTCGTTCACCGATGACCTCGACATCGACTCGATCTCGATGATGACCATCGTCGTGAACGCCGAAGAGAAGTTCGGCGTGACCATTCCGGACGAAGAGGTCAAGAACCTCAAGACCGTCGGCGACGCCGTCACCTACATCACGTCGAACCAGGCTTGAGCGCGGTGGGGGCTTCGCGCCCCCACCGGCTCCGTCGGAGGAACCACCACATGAGCAGCCCCCGCATCGTCGTGACCGGGATCGGCGCATCGACGCCGATCGGCGCGACCGCGCCCGAGAGCTGGTCGGCCCTGCTGGCCGGCGCCTCCGGCGCGCGCACGCTGGAGTACGACTGGGTCGAGAAGTACCAGTTGCCCGTCACGTTCGCCGCGCAGGCGGCTGTGCGCCCCGACACGGTGCTCGCGCGCCCCGTGTCCAAGCGCCTCGATCCCGCGTCGCAGTTCGCGATGGTCGCGGCGATGGAGGCGTGGGAGGATGCCGGCGCGCCCGAGGTCGACCCCGAGCGTCTGGGTGTCGACTTCGCCACGGGTATCGGCGGGGTGTGGACCCTGCTCGACGCCTGGGACACGCTGCGTGAGAAGGGTCCGCGTCGGGTCATGCCGATGACGGTGCCCATGCTCATGCCCAACGCTGCTGCGGGCAACCTCTCGCTGCACTTCGGGGCCCGCGCGTACGCGCGCACGGTCGCGAGCGCTTGCGCCTCGAGCACGGAGTCGATCGTGAACGCGGTCGAGCACATCCGGGCGGGACTGGCAGACGTCGTGATCGCCGGCGGCACCGAGTCGGCGATCCATCCGATCACGATCGCGTCGTTCGCGTCGATGCAGGCGCTCTCGCGCCGCAATGACGACCCCGCGACCGCGTCGCGGCCGGCGAGCATCGACCGTGACGGCTTCGTCATGGGCGAAGGCTCGGGCGTGCTCATCCTCGAGACCGAGGAACACGCTCGGGCGCGCGGCGCCAAGATCTACGCCTTCGTCGCCGGCGGCGGTGTCACGGCAGATTCGTACCACATCACCGCGAACGACCCCGAGGGCACGGGAGCGGCGCGTGCGGTCGAACTGGCGCTGGCGAAGGCCGACGCCTCGCCCGACGAGGTGACGCACATCAACGCGCACGCCACCTCCACTCCGGTCGGCGACCCCAACGAGTACCAGGCGCTGCGCACCGTGTTCGGTGAGCGCGTCGACGAGATCCCGGTCTCGGGTACCAAGGCCTCCACGGGGCATCTCCTCGGGGGAACCGGTGCGCTCGAGGCGATCTTCACCGTGCTGGCGCTGCGTGATCGCGTGGCCCCGCCGACGATCAACCTCACCGAGCAGGACCCGGCTGTGCCGTTCCGCCTCTCGGGCGAACCCATGCCCCTCGGTGCCGGCGACCAGCTCGCCATCAGCAACTCGTTCGGCTTCGGCGGGCACAACGCCGTCGTGGCCTTCCGTTCTGCCTAGAGCCGCAGAACAGAAACCACGCCCCCGGGTGCCGATGGCATCCGGGGGCGTTTCTGCAGCCAGACGGGGCGGACGCTGTCTCGATCTCCGGGAGTGCTCACCGATTTCCGATACCCGCGCCGCGCGCCCGCCTGAGTCTTCAGCCGACCTTGTGCAGCCAGACGACCGTCACCTCATCGCCGGCGTGGCGGAACGGCTCGAGCTCTTCGTCCCACGCGGCGCCGAGGGCGACCTGCAGCTCGCGCTGCAACTCGAAGGCGTCACCCGCGGCGACTTCCATCGCGTACCGCAGTCGGTCCTCGCCGATGACGACGTTGCCTGCCGTATCGGTCTGGGCGTAGTGGATGCCGAGGCCCGGCGTGTGCAGCCACCGGCCGCCGTCACTGCGGGGCGTGGGATCCTCGCTGACTTCGAAGCGCAGATGCTCCCACCCGCGGATCGCCGTGGCGAGAGCGGCTCCCGTGCCGGCGGGGCCTTCCCAGTAGAACTCGGCGCGGCGGCTGCCGGAGAGCACAGGCTGCTCGGCCCACTCGAAGCTGACGGCATGACCGAGAGCCCGGCCCACCGCCCACTCGAGGTGGGGGCACAACGCGCGCGGCGCTGAGTGGATGAAGATCACTCCGCGCGCTTGTGGTGTCGCCATGGTTTCTCCTTCGTCAGGTGCGTCTTCCCCTACGACCTGATGCGGAGTACCGGCGTGCTTTTCGCTTGTGTTGCCATTATCGCCGACGGGCGCAAGAAATCACAAGTGTGTAACTTCTGACCGCAACAGCGTCATTGTCGCCTCCTCGCGCTGGCCCCAGCGCCCACGGAGCGTGACCGCCGTGCCGCATGCCGAAGTGCATGCCTCATCGTAGGGCGGGTGGGACTTGAACCCACGATCGTCGGGTTATGAGCCCGCTGCCTTGACCAGCTTGGCCACCGCCCCTCGCATTCGAGCTTATCGCGAGGCTGCCCGCCTTCAGACGAGCGGGTCCTCCCCCGCGCCGGTTGCCGCCGGACCACCCGAGCTTCCCCGGGTGAACGGCAGCTCCTGGCTCTCTGACATCACCTGTGGGTGATAGCGCGCCAGCGTGGTGACGCCCCAGATCGCGATGGCCCCGGCGATGCCGAACATCACGAAGCCCCACGGGGGCACGGCGGCACCTTCGCCCAGCACCAGCAGGCCGATCATGACGGCGACCATGGGGTCGACGACCGTGAGACCGGCGATGACGAGGTCGGGTGGGCCCGACGAATAGGCGGTCTGCACGAAGTACGCACCGAGCCCGGTGCCGGCCAGCAGCGCGACGACGCACAAGACGGTCAGCCACTCGACGTCACCGGCCTGGATGCGCTTGATGATGATCTTGGCGAGGGTGGCGACGAAGCCGTAGACGATGCCGGCCGCGAGGATGTAGAACAGCGCCCGGATGCCACGGCGACGGCGCACGAGCAGCCAGAAGCCGACCAGCAGCAGTGCGATCACAGCCAGCACGATCAGCACGATCACGATCTGGCGGCTTGTGACCGTCTGCTCCGTGGCGAACAGAGCAGCCACGATCACGAACCAGAAGATGCCGCCGACACACGCGATGATCGCCAGCAGCGATCGCCTCGTCGGGGCGTGCCCCGATACTCGCGCGTTGAGCAGCGTCGTGATCACGAGGGCGACGGCGCCCAGGGGCTGCACCACGATCAGGGGTGCGACGGCCAGCGCACCGAGCTGGCAGACGATCGCCAGGCCCAGCATCAGAGTGCCGACCACCCACGAGGGCCGCGCCAGCAGCTGCCGCAGCTGCCCGCCGGTGAGACCGGTGGAACCGTCCTTGCCGCTCAGTCGCTCGACCTTCTCGACGCCCCGGTGCTGGTACAGCGCGCCGAAGGACATGAAGACGGCGCCTGCCAGCGCGAGCGGGATACCCAGCAGCAGGCCGGGGTTCTGGAACGCGCCGACGAGCTGATCGCCGACATCCTCGAGACTCCCTGCCCACATCACCACTCGACAATATCGTCACAGCCCTCTGGGTAGGCTCAAGGCGTGGCTGTTCTTCCTATTCGCATCATGGGCGACCCCGTCCTGCACTCCCCCGCCGCCCCGGTCGAGGAGATCACCGATGAGGTGCGTGACCTCGTGCGGGACATGTTCGAAACGATGGATGCCGCCCCCGGCGTGGGCCTGGCGGCCCCTCAGGTCGGCGTGGGCCTGCGCATCTTCACGTACTCGTACGAGGACGACGAGGGCCAGCCGTGGCGCGGTGTGATCCTCAACCCCGAGCTGTGGATGCGTCCGCTCGAGCCGGGTGCGCCCGACCCCGACGAGGAGTCCGAGGGATGCCTGTCGTTCCCCGGCGAGCGATTCCCGCTGCGCCGATCGGAGGAGGTCCTCATCACCGGCATCGATCTCGACGGCGAGCCGGTGCGCATCAATGTAGACGGTTGGCGTGCGCGCATCCTGCAGCACGAGTTCGATCACCTGGACGGCATCCTGTACGTCGATCGGCTGGATGACAGCGACTGGAAGACCGTGCAGAAGATCGCCCGCAAGCGCGGCTGGGGGCGCGGCGGCGCGAGCTGGATGCCCGGAGTCGACGACCTCGAAGCCTGACCTCCTCTCAGCGTGGTGATCTGATGCCGACGGTGCGGCCATCGACGCGACGGTTCGGTGCGTGGCGTTTCGTCGCGTAAGCTGAGTGATGAGAATCCCGCGTCATCTGCGCGGCTCTCAACCGAAGGCCAGGGCTTCCACCCCTGGCCTTCACCTTTTGCTGCGGCACCGCGTGCCGCGGGTGCGGCGATGCGCGTGCTCAGCCCCGCGCGTCCCAGAACGCTTCGATCGCGGCGGCCGTCTCGTTCGGCTGCTCCACCTGAACGAGGGTCCGGGCGCCGCGGATGACCGCTGTCCGGACATCGGGAACCAGCGCAGCCGCCGCGGCCATCGTCTCGGGGCTCCACTCCCCGCGATCGTCGCCGGTGATGAGCAGGGTCGGCGCCTGCAGCCGGGCGAGCCGATGGGTGGCATCCGTTCGGTTGATGATGAACGAGGTCACGGTCCGCGCCAGCGCCCGAGGAGCCACGCCCGCCATGGCGTCGTCGATGAGGGCGGTCATGGCGGTGTCGCGCTGGTGGGCTTCGGTCAGCTGCGCGTCGTGCACAGCGTGTCGCAGGTGTGCGATCGGACCCAGACGGGAGAGCATCCCGGCCGCGATGATCAGCTTCACCCGGAAGACCGGATCGATGGGCTGAACCGGCGCGCTGATGGCGACCAGCGAACGGAGGAGCTGCGGATACAGCGCCGCCGCCGTCATTCCCACGTGACCACCCCATGCCGTCCCGACCCAGTCGACCGGGCCTGACTCGGGAAGGGCATCGATGATCTGTGCGGCCACCTCTGCGCACTCTTCGATCGTGGTGAGCCGTGCGAGTGGGTCGCTGGCGCCGTAGCCGGGGCCGTCCAAGACCACGAGGCGCCGCCGGCGGCTCAGCCGCGGGACCACGGACTGCCAGCTGCGTCCGTCGACGAACATGCCGTGCCACAGGATCGCGGTGGGCCCTTCCCCGTGCACGCGCGCGCGGATTCTGCCGAGGGAGGTGGTGAAGTCGAGGCTCGTCGCCTCTTCTGATGTCTGCATGGACTCAGCCTCGACGGATGCGGGCTACTGGTGCCCCGATGCCGCCGCTGCAATGATTCTGCAATGATCGCGGTCGCCGAGCACGGACCCATCCGGGTGCGCCTGCTCGGTCGGGTGACCGTCACGATCGGGGCGCGGCCCGTGCCGATCGGTGGGCCGCGCGTGCAAGCGCTTCTGGCCTGTCTGCTTCTGGCGCGGGGGCGGACGCTGTCCGCCGATGCGCTGATGAGTGAGGTGTGGGGCCGGGCGACACCCGGCATCCGCTCGGCGCTGCGCGCCGACGTGTCGCGGCTGCGGACCACCGCGCTCGGGGAGCATGTGGTCGGCGGTCGGCAGGGCTACGCGGTGACCCCGCACGTCGATCTCGACGTCGACCTGTGGCGCATCGCCGACGCGGTCGAGGCACCCGCGCCCCCGACGTCGGCACTGTTGGCGGAACTCGTCATCGCGCTCGAATCGCTGCCGCTGGACGGCTGCGGGGCGTCACCCTTCGTGCCCGGTGCGCGCGCCCAGGCGCAGGTCTCGGCACGCAGAGCCGCGATGCGCGCCGTGGCGGCGCACCCACGGCATACGCTCGCTCTGCCCCTCGCGGAGCGTCTCGCGGCGCGGGAGCCGAACGACCCGGAGCTTCGCGCGCTGCTGTTGGCGACGCGAACGGGGTTCTCCCCTGGGCCCACCGCCGGCGCGAGCGCCGGGCACGTGACGCCCGCCGCGCCGACCCGTCGGATCGGGGTGCCGGCGCCCATCGCGGCCTATCAACCGCGGCCGGAGGACGAATTCCGGCTCGCCGCGGCACTGCGGCTGTCGCGGCTGGTGTCGTTGGTGGGCCCGGCAGGCGTCGGCACGTCTCGTCTGGCGATCGAATGGGCGCGAGGGCCCTCCAGTGCTGGCCAGGAGCATGTCTGGTTCTGTCGACGGCGTGCGGGGCTGCGGTCGTGGCTCGATGTCGTCGCACACGCGGTCGGCGCGCCCGCGAGCACACTGGCCGGAGTGACGAGTCGGCTCGAGCGCGTGCGGGGCACCATCGTGCTGGACGGCTTCGACGCCGAGCCGATCGACGCCGCGGTGGACTGGGCCGCACTGCTGGAGGGCTGCCCCGGGCTGTCGCTGCTGGTCACCGCCCGTCGCCCGCTGGGTGTTGCGGGCGAGAGCGTGCTGCGGCTCGAGGCGCTGAGCGTCGCAGATGCGCGTGCTCTGTTCCGCCTGCGCGCGCCGGCGGCGCTGCCCGTTGCTGACGGCGTGACGGCACAGATAGACGCGGTCGTGGCTGCTCTCGGGCGGCTGCCTCTCGCCATCGAGTTGGCGGCGGCGCGAGCCGCGCATGTCCCGCTGGACTCGGTGGTCGATGCGCTGTCCGCACCTGCCTCGGGCGGCGGTGCCGATTCACTCCACACCGCAGTCTCGGCGACGCTGGCGGGACTGGGCGCCGGCGACCCCGAAACCCTTTCGCTGCTGTGTGTCTTTCGCGGCCGGTTCGACGCAGACAGCGCCGCGGCGGTCGTCGGTGCGGCCGCGGCGCGGTCGCTGGAAACACTGCGCAGCTGGGCGCTCCTGAGCGACGAGTCCGGCGAGGGGCACGCGCGATACCGCGTGCCGGAGTTCGTCCGCAGACGGATCGCGCTCCCGGACGAGCCGCGCGAGGTGCAGACGCGGCACACGCAGTGGTTCGCCGCACGCACCCTCGCTGCCTTCGACGAGCTGACCACGCACTCAGCCGCGGCGGCCGGGCAGCGGCTAGAGGCGGATCGCGCTGACATCGACGCCGCCTTCGAGCGGGCCGTTGCCTGCGGCGACCGCGAGAATGCTCTGGGGATCGCGGCGGGGCTGTCGTGGCTCGGACTCGTGTCGGGTTCGCAGAGCGCGGCGTTGGCCCTCGCGCGGCGTGCCGCGCAGGTACCGGGCGAGGCGGCGCCCGTGACGGAGGCCAAGGCGGGACTCGGGCGGGGTGTGCTCGCCTACCAGTTGGCATGCATGGGAGAGGCGCGATCCGCGCTGGAGCGAGCACGCCACTTCGCGTCGCGCACCGGCGACCCCGACCTGATCGGATTGGATCACGCGTTCCGCGCCTACCTCGCCACCCTGATGCCCGAGGGCGCGGGCGCGGCGATCACCGCCATCCGTATGGCGCGCCGGCAGCTGACAGGGGCCTCCCTGAGCACGCAGGCGATGGTCGCGCTGGTCTCGGCGCAGGTCGAACGGACTGTGGGCGACCACGCCAGCGCGCTGCGGTTCACCGGCTCGGCCCGCGACCTGGCTCAGGATGCGGGACACGATTGGGTTTCCCTGATGGCGCGCGTGGTCGCCGCGAAGGTGCTGATCGACATGCGCGCCCCGCGGCGCGCGCTGAACGAGTTGCGTGCTGCGCTGGGGGATGCCCGCGTGGTCACCGACCCGATCAGCGTGCTCATCGCGACCTCGGTGGCCGCCGGCGCAGCGGCATCGGTGGGATCCGACGCCGCAGGGGCCCGCATCATCGGTGCGGTGGATGCCATCGGCCCGCGCTACGGGTTCGACCCACGGGCGAACGAGCCCGGCGACTTCGAGCGCTATCGTCGGCGCGTGCGCGAGGGGCTCACCGACGCGCGGTGGCGGGACGCGTATCTGTCCGGATCCGCGCTGAATCTGGCCGAGCTGGTCGAGCACACGAGGCGTCTGTCAAGCCGCGGGACCGGACGCGACTGAGGCCATGATGCGACGCTTCATCCACTGAAAGCGCCCGTCCCCTGAAATCATCGGAGTTCCCGCGGAAGAAGCCAGCCGAAGAGCACAGACACACCGCGGTCGTCAGGGTGGAGAACGGACTCAGCGCTGGCGCGGGCGGCGTGCTCAGAACGGCGGTGGTTCGTAGGCTGTGGCGGTGGCGAGGGCGGTGAATTCGAGGACGCGTCGGGGGATGTCGGGGTAGACCCGGCCGGTGGGGCTG